>CAWDSK010000004.1:0-214504 GCA_963804995.1 uncultured Acidobacteriota bacterium | reverse complement strand
TATCTCCGCTGCGGTCGTGCCCCTCTTCCGCGCAGGATGGGCATTGGGTGATGTTGTTATGCCCCACTGTGCGGAGCTTGGTGTTGATGTGGTCGAGGATTCGGAATTCTGGCCCACCCCTGGGTTCTCCTCATCACCGGTTCAGCCTTCGGCTCTGGTGGTAGGAGTTGAGGTGGGATGGCCTTCCCGGCAATCAATCGCGCAAGCTGGTCACCGGTCATCTTGGGAAGCGAATTCAGGTAGCGCATCTGCTTCTCAAGATCTTCATCGGCACCGTCAAACCAGAAGCGCTGAGCTGCGCCCCGGTGAATGCCCAGTGGCCCACGGATGGCATTGCCGTACCTGCCGGGCTTCAAGGCATCGTGCTTGGGGAAGACCTCGATTCCTTCCCGCTGCCTGCCTCCTCTTGACCGGAATACCCAACCGCAGGGCAAGGCCGCAAACGTAGATACGGCAGTCCCGTGCTGGGAGCGGCTCGCCAGGAATATCCAGAGATGTCCGCCCCGATGGCTATTCTCAAGAGCCGACTCCACGCCATCCTGCCTGAGGTGGAAGCGAAGCTTCAGGAGGTCCGTGAGCGAATCCTCATAGTCCGCGTCGATGGCCACCCACTTCGAGCATTGAGTTGCAGGGTTGATGGCGTAGAGACCGATGGTGATTTCGCCTTCGAGGTGGCGACGGATTGTGTCCAGTGTCAGGCTGAGCCCCTGGCCGGTTTTCTTGTCCTTGGGACGGTAGTAGTAATGCCGGGCACTTTCCGGGTGGGGTCGGTTGGACTGGAGGGTATAGGCCCGCCGGTTTACGAAGAGGTGGAAGTAATCCGCCACCACGGTGGCGGGCGCTTTGAGACGAAGCTTCCGCATTCTCTCCTCCCTGAAGTCAGGTGGACGGCACCGCTGCTTCATGTTGGTGGTGAAACGATGAGGGTTTTCTGTCACATGGACCGGCTAGGCTGTGGTCACGAACTAAATGCTCACTACGTTACACGGCGGGGATGCCGTTGGGGTATCAGGCATGAGAAAACCCCACGGTCAGGACTGCGCTGACCGTGACCCGCTGGCGTATAATTCTAGCCTGGAAGGTTTGGGCAGGGAATTATCACCTGAAGGACCTTGAAGACCTTATGATATCGGAAGCGAGAGCAGCCTGAGCAGGCCGTCGAATTGGATTTATGACCGAGAGACCTTTGGTGTGGAGCTCCTTGATTCCTCCAGGTGCTGTCTGGGCGCATCCTGCTGTGGAATCGAACGAGGGCCGGAAATTCTGTCCGTGAGGAGGGTTTTATGCAACTAAGAAGAGACCCGATTACGCAGAGCTGGGTCATACAACAGAAGGCCGAGGATAGTTGGACCAAAGCCGGAATCTGTCCTCTTTGTCCCGGCCATGAAGCGCATGTGCCCGCCGAATCTTTATGTGTATCCGTTTGCCCCAGCGAGCTGGCAAGTTCGCGTCATTCCGCACCGGAATCCCGTTTACCAAATTGAAGGAGACGCCGCGCGACAAGCTGAGGGTCTTTACGACAAGATGCGCAACCTGGGTGCTCACGAGGTGGTGATCGAACATCCCGATCATGCGTTGCAATTTGCAGATCTCAGCGATGATGAGGTTACCCAGGCCCTGCGCGCCTACGTGGCGAGAATCACGGATTTGAAGAAGGACCTCAGATTCCGCTATGTAACCCTCTTCCGGAATGTCGGGCCAGAGGCCGGACAAGAGCTGGATCATCCTCACTCTGAGATTACCGCCACCCCTTTTATTCCGCGGCGTAGCGTCTACGAGTTGCGCGCTGCACTTGCGCATTACGAAAACAAAGAGCGCTGTCTTTTCTGCGACATCGTAAAACAAGAGTTAGACCAACAGGTGAGAGCCGTGGAGTGGAATGAACTTTTCTTGGCTTTCTGTCCGTTTGCCTCCCGTGTCCCGTATGAGACCTGGGTCTTGCCGATCTATCACCATGCCTCATTCGAGGAGGATGTGACCTCGTCGGAAAAAGAGTTGCAGCTTGCGCGTTTGTTGAAATCCACCCTACGCCGCTTATCGATTTGTGGCCAAGGCATCTCACCTGGTTCTTCATACTTCGCCCAACGTCAATGCTAAGCCTCACCGACCAGGCGCCTGGCGAACCCTCGCCGAGGACTACCACTGGCACATTGAAATCCTGCCGATCATTCCGGGGAAGCCCCGCTCCTACTCCTTTAAAGAAGTCTACTTTAATTCGCTACCCCCACCGGAGGTCGCAGCGAAAGAACTGCGTGAGGCGGGAACCACCGGAAGATAGTGGATCGCCACGCAGAGCAATTCTGACCGTGGGTTCTTCCCATGATTGCAAAGGCATCGCCTGCTGGAATTGCTCCAAATGAAGCAGGTTCGGGAAAGGCTCGGTTAGGGGGTTGTGTCATCGAAGGTCGATGCCATGTGTTCAGTGGCCGCCCTCAGCTTCGGTGTATCGGCCTCCGTCATGCGGCCAATATCGCCGTACTTGAATACGCCACCACTTGCCCATTCCACCACTTCACCGATGGCTTGCTTCTTGGTCGTGGCAACACGGCGTGCCGCTGTCAGGAACTCGTTGCGGAGCTGGTTAAATCCCGAATGCCCGTTGCCATTGTTGGGCGCAGGCGAAGAGGTGGTCCCACTGACGGGTGGTCTGACAAACCCATTCCCTCCAGAAACCTTGGAACCGTTACCGGGGGGCGGAGTCATACTTGGCAGGTTCGACGGAGCGCTGCCAGGAGTTGGTTCCGTGGGAGAAGCAGCCTCGGTGGATTCGGTCGGAGAAGAGCCATTGGCCGACGGTGGGTAAAACTCCGCCGCGACCTCCGGCGCCTGCTCTTGCTCGTCCTCTACCACTTCCAAGACCTTGCCATTAGACCCGAGCAGCTTTCGAGTCTCCGCAAACAACCGGGCGTTCTCCGTCAGGTTGGCGATGAGTTTCTGCATGTCCTCGCCTTCGACTTCGAGGCTCAGCGCCCAGATGGATGAAGTCTTCTTCCTCTTCTCTTTGCGGTCAAAGTAGGTGGCTTCCTCTGGACGAACCGTCAACTGCGCGGTGATGCCGGCCAGTCGGCCGCCCGTGAAGGTTTGGATTTCCTGCAAGGCGGAGTGAATCTGGCGGATGGACCGGTAAGAGCACGTATGGATGCGGCAGACACTTCCCAGCCGGGGGAAGTCCGCCAACACGAAACGTAGGTCCCCACCGGGTTTGCATTGCCCACTCAATAGCTCCGGACAACCGCTACCGCAGGTGGTCCAAGGCTGTCCACCGGGCTTCTCAGCAGTGCGTCGGGTGGCTGACGTTCCATCACCCCAGCACTTTCGTTCCGTGGCCGTCCACCACGCATAGGACGTGGGGAACACATTTTCGATGTCATCGTCGATTAACATGATGTGGAGTTCGCGGCACTCGGCCCCGTAGTGCTCGGTCAGTTCCGGGTCGGCTTCCCAGCCAACCCGGTTGGCTGACTTCTTCTTGCGCAGGAAAACGAAGTGATCGAGCTTGGTGGGATGGTTGCGGTCTCCGTTGGGTGGTAGCCCTATGGAGACCTTGGTGGAAACGGACAGCCGCTGGACGACACGGCCGTCTTGGTCGTGCGTAACGCCAATAATCACGGGGATTCCTCCTTTCATTTGGAGTTCATCAGCTAGCTCCTGCTGCCATTGACAGGGTGCGGGTTGATGCTTCGGCAGGTCTTGTTTGTAACAGGGAATTGACGGTTGCCCGCAATCGCATTAGAGCCGCCGAATGGATCTGTGAGACCCGTGATTCGTCCACATGCATTTGGCCGGCGATCTGCTTCATGGTGAGCCCTTGTTGGTCGTGAAGCGTGACGATCTTCCGTTCACGCTCCCGCAGTCGGGAGAGTGCCTGGCCAAGAATCTCGTGTTGCTCGCGGCGGTAGCAGAGGTCAAAGGGGCTAGCACGGCCATCAACCAGAAACTCTGGGTCCGTGGATTGCAGCATCATCGTCGGGCCTGCCGAGATTACCCGCGAGCCGGAGTCAAGACCTGCGCTCTGAGTCTCGTTAAGTTCCCGGTGCCACTTTCCCAGCGTCATTCCCAGCGCCGGGGCCATCTCCTCGTCCCGGACAGGCCGGCCGAGCTTGCTCTCCAATTCACGGTAGAGCGTTTCGATCCTCTTGCTCTTCCGCCGCACATCACGGGTGATCGGATCGGCACTACGGAGACCATCCAAAATGGCTCCGCGAACCCGATGACGAGCGTAGGTGGCGAACTTGGCTCCCTTGTTCGGATCAAACTTGGTCGCGGCATCCACCAACCCCACAATGCCGTTGGCGGTCAATTCAGCTAATTCCACTTGGGCAGGCAGATGTTTGCGAATCTTCAATGCAATCGACCTTACCATTGGAAGCATTGTGGCGAGCAGGTCTGCTTCGCTCGCCGTTGATTTCTCCTTATTTGGGGCCACTAAGGGCCTGTTATGACGGCGCTGGCGCGACATATTTGAGGTCGAATGTACGCGGCCGTGTTTCTGCGGTAACGAGACGGATGGAGTCGCCATTGGGTTTTCCCTCGATCTGGAGCGGCATGACACGCCCGCCCTTGTTGGTGTTTGTTTTAGGGTTGTGGTGGGAAATGCTTGAGGATTAATGCAAATCGGCGGAGAGTTCAGCCTCTGCGCCAGCCCGCTGCACTCTTCAGCGAGTAAAGGAATGGACGAGATTGCTTTGGATCTGTGCTGCCAGCCAAGCTTTCGGCATACATCAGCAGGCCAGCTTCTGATTTGCTCGGGTGAAACCGGACAAACACTCCCGCCCGTATTGCTCCGCTTTCATTGACCGCCAAGGCCCGCATTTCGGCGACCTGGCCCGTCAGTAGGTCACGATGCTGCCAAATCCATCGTCTCTGTTCATTGGTCAACTGGAAGGAACCAATCTCGCTTTCTACGCCGGTCGGGCCTTCCACAACCATGGCCCCCAGGCTGCCCGCGAACTTTCCCGCGCCTTCAATGCAACGTATGACTTTTACATCGAGGGTATCGTTTGCCTTCACCTTGAACCACTGGTCCACGGAATCCCGGTACTTCACAATCACGCCTTCGCTCCACGGCAGGCCGCGGGGATCGTGGATGATGGCGCGATAGAACTCCACAGGGTCACTGCCCTCGGGCATGGCCGGAACGACGTGGAGCTGCCTATTGAACAAACGAATCTCTGCAATCACGGCTTCATAGAGTTCACGGCGCTGCCCATAGGGCATCTGGCTGATGTTCCTGCCCTTGAACTTCGCAATGTCCCAGGCGTAGAACTCAACCGCACCACGCTCCTGCTGAATGCGGATGGACTTCTCGGGCAGGGCATTCAAAATTCCACCCACTCGCGCGGCTCCGTCGGGATGATGAAGCTCGCCTCGCAATACGGTTCCTTCCTGCTCCGGGCCTGGGAAGAGCCTGCGGGCCAGCCACAAGGGAGAGCGATTGCGGAGGTCTTCGATGGCCGGGAGCTTGTCGTAATAACACTCTCCTTCCAGGCGATGGCTACGATAAGCCGCACGCAGATTGTGGACTGCCATATTCGCGAGACTGCCATCATCTTTCCATTCGACGCTGACTGGGCGATCGGACTGGCGGATGGTTTTGAGGAACTCTGGCGGTTTGACGTGAATATCGGGCTTTGCCACCAGGACAGATTCGTCCTTCATGCGGACAACCAGATGCCGATTATTCTCGAAGGCTTGCCGGAAGGCGTAGCGTCCCTTGAAGAGTCCATTGGCGATATTGACCTCGAAGGACTGCGTGTGCGGGTCGATGCCTTCGGCAACGAAGTCATAGTGGAAGCCTGCCTTCTCAGCCTCGTGTTCGTGAACATTGATTTTCCCAAGCTGGCGGCTTCCCCCAACCTTGATGACGCCCGTGCCGGAGTAGACAAGCCTCTTTTCGCCCTTTCCGTAGCCTTCTTTGATGACCCCGTCGAAGTCATCCACGGAATGAGGCTCATTCTCGACCGCCAAGAACTTGGGCCGGTGATCGGTGGGCAGACCTTTCTTCAATGTGAACTTGGCGTATTCCCTCCCGGTCCGTGGACCTGCCAGCAGAGCGCCATCCACCGCTTTCTTCTGCAAGGCACGATTCATGGCCAGTTGCCGGATTCCGAGCGGCTGGGGCGTACCCAGAAGCACCTTCGCCCTGCTAAGAGCAATTCCGAATAGCAGCCGTCCACCTTCGTGAACGAGAGTCTCTCCCACGCTGAGAGCAAGGTTCGTAAGAGGATTCATCTTCGACCTCGATGGGGGCCGGCGATTTCCTGCGGGGAAAGGCGAAGCATTAGCGTGCGGACTCGCCGGAGCGTATGATTTCATAGAGAGGCCCTATGGAACGCTCCACGGTTCAGCATAAGCTTTGCGAGGCGCTCAAGAACCTGGCCAAGAAAGACCATTTCTTGCTTGCGCACGATGTGAACGAGCGGTCCATCACGCACAAGCTAGCCAGTTACCTGGAGGCTGAATTCCAAGATTGGGATGTAGACTGCGAGTACAACAGGGACGGTCTTGAAGATACGAAACGCCTTGATCTCGACAATACCCTACCTGAAACGAATGCGACCGACACCAATGCCGCAAGTGTTTATCCCGACATAATCGTGCACAAGCGAGGAACCTCAACTAATCTTCTGGTCGTAGAGGTGAAAAAGGAATCTAATACGAAGGGCCAAGACTGGGATCGGCGTAAGTTGTGTGCTTACAAATCGCAATTGGGTTACGAGCACGCGGTTTCGGTAACCTTGGGAAACCGCAAACCCCGGATGGACCGGATGTAGCGGGTTATTGCCGAGCTGCTGGGTAACACGGGCTGTCTCTGCGCGCCGAAGGACACAAGAGGAGGACCGCGGACCCCTGAAGCCGCTTTTCGCTATACGGTGAACTCAAGGGATCGTGCACATGCATTATCTATTCCTCGACGAATCATATCGCGAACTCACTGGCCAGCGAGTGATACTCGTCGCGTCTTGGGCCGTCGAGCAGGCAAGGCTAAATCGCAATGTGGATCGGCTTGGTGATCTATTCAAGCCTCCGATCCTGGAACGGATCAACTTTATGCTTGAGGATCTCGACGCTTTTGCGCTCGTCGCAAAGGCGTCTTTGGCGAAGTCTTTGTTCCGGAGTGGCGAAATCGATGGAACGGACGATGTCCCGGGCATGGCGAGAGCAGACAACATCTGGTCAATATGCACAGCCTTTGTAGTCGGCTCCCTTCTTCGGGAATTTATCCGCAATCACCAGAGCGTTGGCACTCTTGATGTTTACTTTGACCCAAAGAGCCTTAGGGGCGAGCACGCTACGGCTTGGGAGAAATTGCTCCGTCAGACCTTGGTTTCGGAAGCGCGGCGTTTCGACGCCCAGCTCGGAGCAAAGTGCCTCACGGACCTGAGAATCCGACGTATTCAACCAGTCGTGAAGGCCAATAGAAGCCGAATTGCGGACCAATTTCAAATGGGAACGTGGGTAGCGGACAAGCTCTGTTCTGGTTTCGGAGGGACGATCGCCCCCCAACCAACCCCTCGTATCAAAACTTGGGACATGTCCGAGGTAATCAGAAGGACAGTACAGCAGATGGACGGAAAATCCTACTACGACAACTGACCTCAGTCTCTGGCTCTCGCGTGAAGTGCCCGCCATGGGCAGCGTTACTCATCAGCTCCTTACGAAGCCTTCGCCCGCCTGTTTCTTTCGCGCCTGTCCATCCGGGCCAGTACCTGCCCGGTCAGAAGGTCCACGGCGAACACACCCAGCACGGCGACAGCTTCGAAAACCACTCCAGCCAGATGAGTGATGGCCAATATGGAAGCGAATGCCGTTGTGACCTGGATGATCTTGTTCCGGAACGGGCTGGTCAGCCAGATCACCACGTACATAAGCAGCAGGGCCGGAGTGTAGATAACCATGAGCACCACCAGCCCGGTGTCGATGAGGGCCTTGCCGAGTCGCCAGGGCGGTGACTTCTGGGGATAGCTCCGGGAGTTCTTCCAGAACGCCAGACCCAAAAGGGCTGCCATTAAGGCAGCCCAGAAGAGCCGGTAACGAGTTACGAGTGACATGCCGTCTCTCCTTTGCCAACTGTGAGAGTTGCGCCGACCAGAATCAGCAAGACAGTCTGCTAGGCCGCTTGTTCGGTTGTCGTTTCGGAAGTCGCGCCAGCTTCGCCGGCAGCGGTGATTTCGGTATGAAGCAGGTTCTGCGCGAGGTTCCTGACGTACTTCCTAGCGGGTGTGAAGCCAAGATCCCGGCGCGTGAAGTAGCGAAAACCGAAGTAATATGCGACCACGGCACAAACAACAGAGATAGTGATGACGAGAGTCTTCATGATTCGATTGCCTCCTTGTGATTGAGAGATGGATTCTTATCGGGGACTGAGATGGGGGACGATCAGCGACGTTCCAGGTTCGACAGCCGGCACCAGATGGGCACGATGAATGTGACCATGAAGATGTTCACCAGGGTTCCGCCCAGTGCGAAGGTAACGCCCAGCGGAGACGAAATTCCATGCACGGAATAGTTGACCGCTTCTGTCAGGGTGATGGTGACGACCTTGTGGGCGTTTATCCAGCGCAGTACGGTCTGGCGAGGATTGGACTTCTTGAAGCCCACGAAATGGACCAGCTCATTGAGCTTGCCCAGCGTGGCCCAAACCATTCCCCAGAAGACCGCACCAGCCGAGAAGCTACTCGTTGCGGATGGGGTGAATGTCATGCTTTGCCTCCTCCTGTCTCCGCTTACGTTCGCAGTACTCTGCAAAGTTCGCCTTTGACCAGGCGGATGCTTGCTTGTCGAACTTGATTTCGTGGTAAAACAGGTACGCCAGCGAGAGAAACATACCGCCAGGTAACAGCCATAAGACCAGAGCGGTAATCCAAACGCTGTTGGGTACTGTAGGTCTGTTCATAGTTGCCTCCCTTTGGGTAAAGCCACACCCTGGGCGGAAATCTTATGTGATCCAAGCATCCGACGCAGCGGTGAACTGGGCAAAGCCAAGGCCCGCATGAGCTGGCGGAAGGCATCGAGCATGACCAGCCTGCGAACGAGGGCGGTAATACCATCGGCTACCTTTACGCAGAGTTGGTCCTGCCGGGTGATCACAGGGCCGGTCTGGGACCGGAACAGTTTGTCGATGGGAGACTTACGGTTGTGCGGCGGGTGGAAATAGTTGACCTTGCTGGCCAGGAGCCGGTTACGCCACCTGACCAGGAAGCCGATCCCGCTGCCCAGTTCGAGAAGAACGAACAGTTCCAGTATCCCGGTCATGCCAGACCTCCTTATCCGAACAGGTGCGCAATCCAATGGGCCATGCCGGTCCCAAGACCAATCAGCGCCCCGAACACGATTGGTCCCAGGACTGCGGCGATGAGGATGCCGAGCGTCAGCCCAGCCTTGTTCTGAGGCACACTGGGAACAGGATTGGCCAGCCGCTCCAGCGCGCACAGCGCAGGCAGCCGGGCCTTGAGAGTGTCGAGAGGATCACCGGACTCGGTGGAATACTCCTGAACCTTGCTGGCGACCTCATTAAAGAGTGTTCTGAATTCCCTCGAACCGGGCGGCAGGCCATTGGCTTCGTGGCCCTGCGCAGCTTCGGAGGCGGCCACAACGGCCCACCTCAGCCGGCGCCAGTGCCAGCCGAGCTTGAGGGATTTGTAGACGTTGGCTCCCGGCCATGAACGGCCAAGGATGCTCGTACCTTCAGAGTTCGGTTCGTTCATAAACGGATCTCCTTCTGTGGTCGCTTTGCGACCGGCTATGAGCGTTATGGGGAAAAACTGTGAGTGGATGAAGGGGTAGGGCTGGCGAGATTTAGACCACAAGCACGAGGTCTTGCGGCGCGGGGGTTAAAGTCATTTCAGGAACTTGCTCCTCGGGAATGCCTGTAAAGAAGCAGCACGTCTCGCAGAGCCTGCCCCGCTTGGGTGGTGGGGCATAGCCAATATCACCCGGCTCAAGTTGGCCGGAGTTGCAATCGGTATTGAAATCTAAGATGCCTTCTCCCGGCAGAGAGCGATAGCGAGGGCAATACTTCCGAGTCTCCTTGCGGGTTGCGAACACCATGGCGTGGAACTGCTCTTCGATCGAGCGTTTCAACTCGCCGTCCGGCGTCTCGCGGAGTAAAAGGGAGAAGGAATCGACCTTTCCCGCAAGCTTCACTAGATGGCTTGATTTGTTTCTCAGAATCTCAGGAAGTTGAACGACTGCGACGGTCTTTGGCATACGCACATCCTTTCCCGGGTCTTTGCCCGGAAGCAAGAGTTGAGATTTGACACAGACGATTGCTGACCCTTCGACTTGCCTAAATACGTCGTTGAACCGTAGCGGTTCCCATGAGTTCAATCAGGCCCGCGTACGAGGCCCTACAGCTCCCAAAACAGCCCTTGGGCATAAAAGCAAACGCGAAACAATCGAGCTCAATCTTCGCCGCGGGCAACGCCGAGAGGGCATCAAATTCCCCTCCGGGATAGCAATCTTCGCCACGACGATCCCTCAGCGGGCAATCTCTGCCCCCTCCCCGTGAGCCAGCGGTCTGGCCGTGCAACCCAGAATAATCTTCGCCTCCGAGTTGCGTCCCCCGGGAATCCACCCTGAGCCCTTGTAACTTTCCAGGGGTCTGACCTTGCCACCGCATGCAATCTTCGCGGTGGAGAGCGGTCATCGACAAATCCCCCGCGAGCCTCATGTGGTGGATCGTGACAATCATGGCGGTGAGGGCTACCTTCGTCCCAACCGACTTGGTCATTCACGAATTGGGACGACTCCGATGCAGAGAACGACGTGATGTAGTTCTGCATACTTCCTCCCGGCTCCCGGACTCTGAAAAGTTCGAATCCGCGAGCGCATGTTTTGATGATGGTTTATGTCAACGGTAGGCGCCTTACTTGGGTTGGTCACAGATAAACGCCAATGTGTACGGTCCACTACCGGCAAGATAGCCGTGCATTTCCCGCTTAACGGCGGGTATATGCTCTCTCGCTATCCAGCCAAACTGGACTCCATCGCCATCCAGATACACAGCCACTGCGGGCTCAGCCACACCAGCCCTTACAAAAGTGGTTGGTCGTATAATCGCTCGGCTGCCAGCCTTGCTCTTCCACCATTGGAGATCGCCTGGCGTAGCTTTCCTCTGGTTGATCCTGGACTGCCAGCCATTGACAACCTCCAGGGACGGCCCTTGGCTCTTCCGTGTTGGGAAATAATCCACCTCGGGTATCGGGTCATCCTCGATCTGGATCGGGACGTTCTTTACACCCAGAGGTCGGGAAGGACGAACGCCCTGGTTGTCCGCTCCAAGCGGGCAGAGGACCTTGAGCGTGTACGGGCCTCCCGAGACCAGTACCCCCGAGAGTTCACTTGTAACGACGGGCACGTGCTCGCGCGAGATCCAGGCAAGTGGCTCGGAAGTCCCTTCCAGGAACACTTCCGCGCCGGGCTCGTCCGCCTGGCTCTGAGGATTGCGATAAGTCACCGGCTTGATGGTCACGCCATTACCGACCTGAGCCCGGAAGGCTTTGAGTTCAGCCTCGATCCTCTGGCGGTCTTGCTGCCGGAGCTTCTCATCCTTCAGCCGTTGCTCGAAGTCATTCACGGCCACGAGAGCCACTGCCGGTTCTTGAGGCGGAGCCTCGATCGTGTCCTTTGTGACCACCAGGCCATGCTCCATCCGATACTGGCCATCGGGCAGGTCCACGATGCCGATCCAATTGGCAGACGTTGAACTGCTCCCTGCTATCCGTACCAGCGTGTCTTCCACGACGATGTCCAGGTTTAGATCGCCATAGTCCTCGCGGACTCGGGCAGACTCCCAGGTCAAGGGCACATGGCGACGAGTCACGCCAGCGGCTCTGGCGATATCCAGCAGCCCATCCAGGGTGTGTGGCCCACCCAGGATGCCATCCGCTACCGGTTTCACCGTGCCATCGGGATTGCGTGGTGGCTCCAGGGTCAATCCCCGGTCAAAGACCAGCTTGACCAGTTCCGCGTAGATATCCAGATACATACCGCTGGCCTTGATCCGGTCGTGGACATCTTCTTCCGCGTACAGGTAAGCGGCAATCCCGGCGTCTTGCTCGGTCGTGACTTTCTTCCCGCGATGGTCCTTGCCGGCCTTGAGGAACTCCGCCTTCTTGGCTTCCCGGGTGCGGTTATAGAACATCCAGAAGTCCCTTGCGGCAGCCGCTGCCTCGGGGCGAGTTGGGAAGCTGCGGATCTCTGGTGGCACTTGCCAGCAGTTTCTCCAGCTTTCCTTGTCGGCAAACCGGCGTGCCTTTTGGAACATTTCAATCCATTGCTCCCGGGCCACGTCCATGGCCGTGGTCACCGGAATGGGTTCATTACCGTTTGCGATTCGATCGCGGGGAATGCGCCCCTGGCTCTGGTAGCCGCCCTGCCACCAGAACTTCGGAGCCACGGGGCAGGACTGGCGGAACTCCGCAATCACATCGTTCGCCCAGTCAATTGATTTTCCATTCATTTTGAGCGCGTCGATGATCTCCTCCAGGCGTGAGGCCACCATGGGCATCCGGCTCTCGGGCAGCTCTTGCTCCATCCAGCGGATGGCTTCTGCGACCTGGGGGCTCGGCTGCATCGCCCGCAGCTCCGCCACGATGCTCTCCCGATGGAGCCAGAGGAGGTTGAACCAGGTGATGGCGTTGACCACGTATCCAATCCCGGTCTGACCGCGCTTGGCGTCCTGGACCATGCAGGAGACGAACCTCCAGTCGTACAGCCTGGCCTTGGGATGCCGGTCGAACAAAGCATCACCGTCGTCGATCACCTGTACTTCGGTAGGTGTGGCCGCAACCCACGGATACGCGGGCAGGTTGTTCCAGTGCTGGACGATTTCCGGGTCTAGCAGCGCCAGCACGGAATCGTCGAAGTCAGCACCGTTGAAGCTCTTTGCCATACCGGGATCGCCCTCCGGGCTTGCGGCGAAGCCGAGATGCACGAACATCACGGCGCCCCGGTCGATTGCGGCAAAGTGCTGTAGCTTGCAGCCCCGTAGCTTGCCTGATTCCTTATGCGAGGCATTGGGGTTCCTCAGCGAGATGAACTCGCCGTCAAACCCGCCCAGATAGACCGAGTCGACGTCGGGTAACGTTGAACGGTCCCAGTACGGGTAGCCCCGCTTGTCAAAGACAAACGGCTCGGGGAAGAGATACCTTCGCACGGCCGCTCCGGCCAGATCATTCGACTGGACCGTCATGAGATCCTGTGGCTCCCGGAAGCGAATCCGGAAGCGATCAGGATCGTTGTTCTCGGGGGACTCCATCTGGGTGCGATAGAAGGCGTCCCGGCAGGTCCGGAACTGCATCGCCGGCAAGCCCGCGGAGTACATCCGCCAGAGCTTCCAGCGATTCTCGTTAATCACCGGATTACCGTCTTCATCGACCCATGCTGCGGGGTTATAAAAGCCGATCTCCTCCTTGACTCGATCGTCGTCCCGCATCAGGTCGAATACATCGCAGGCGTATTGCTGGCAAAGGAACTGGATCAGCTTGTGATCCCGCACCTTGGCCAGGTCGAGATTGGAGGCGGTTTGAACGTCCAGGTTGGCCGGGCCACCATGGAGTTCATTGAGAACGCTGAGATAAATCTGTCCTTGCCAGGCACGGAGTTCCGGCTTGACGTCCCAGACCACAAGATCATGGTCAATGTCCCAGATCAGGCAGTTCCCTTTGATCTGGCCGTTGGGCATGGCGCCGGTAATCTGGATCATGTCACCGATCTTGACCGGATGCCCGGTCAGGATGGCGCCGCCCCGCGGAGAGGCCAGCGCTGCTCCGGAAGTCCAGGCCTCCGGCCAGCGATTACTGGGATTGTAGGTGGCGACTTGAAATGTAGTCTTGCCATCGGCAAGCATCACAGTGTGGAGAAGATCCCACTCGTTAAGCTCGCGGGTTTCAAGCAACTCACCGAACAGGCTCGTCTTGCCCCGCGCCACGTCGCGCTTAATGCGCTTGGGGACGCTGGGCTTCCCGGCCGGGATGTCGAACCCAAAGAGACGGCAGGCGTCCTGGTACAGCATCGGTTCGCGCAGGCATACGGCGTAGAAGCCGTCGTCCCGGACCCAGGGAATGACGGGATACCAATGCCCGTCACCGGGACCCTCTTCCTTGAGCCCGTCTGTGAGAAGCACATGCGCCCGGTCAAACGACGACGCATCGTTACCGAGTGCGATGCGCATGTATTCCACCCCGGCGTGCTCAAGGCGAGCCGAAAGCTCCTCGACCCCGAAGTTCACCTTCGGGTCGGGCTTCTCACCGGGCTGGCGGGCATGGCGGAAGCGCAAACCGCGAGGGGCGGTTCTGTCCTCGATCACATGCCACCGCTGAAATGGCTTAGCGGGAAACTGAAAGTGCAAATGTTGATAGTTCACACTACCTCCAGTTGTCTGGTATGGGCCCCAGACGGGCTTGGATTTGTGTTCACGATTGGGATCTCCCCTCGGACGAGAGGAGTAAGGGTGGGATTCCGGAATGCGGGGGCGAAGGCGGGGGCCCCTTGCTCCCTGGAAATGCTCCAGGGCTTTCCGGACTTACAGGGGATTAACTTTGCAGCCAGCGCAGAATGTGGGCGGACTGAACGTCCTTGGCGCGATGGACGTCCTCACGAGTCCTGTGGATGCTTTCTTGGATCTGCTCTTCGAGAGAAACCGGGAGAATTGATGGTGGCAGTCGAGCTGCCCTTTCCATGGCGATCTGGGCAAGCATCTTGGCCAGCTCGTCACGGTTCTCTTTGTGGGTTTCACGAGCGATCAAAGCACGTTCGGGTTGATATGTTCTCAAGGCACACCTCCGGTGTGATAAGGGAAATGGAATGAATTGAAGGGAGTCTTAACTACGGCGAGTTGAGATCTAAATGCGGGTGGAAAAGCGCCTACTTCGTGGTGCAGCAGTCGGTCAGCTTCGTGCCAACTTTAACCAAGGTCTTCCCGGTTGCCAGGGTCGCTTTCTGCGTCAGGTCGCAGACGCAAGGCACGACGGTTGACTTGGTGTAATTGATTGTGGCGGCCGCAGCCTTGTCGGCTGCCGTGAGCCATCCGCCAAACAGGTTTGTGAAAATGCGATTTGTATCCATGTGTCCTCCAGGACAGACCCAGCGGGATCTCTCAACAACGATGTTTCAAGGAGACCCCCCCTGGGCTCGAAACGATTGAGGAAAAGGGGACCCTACCCTCTCCTCCTGGTGAACACAGTTATTGACGCTTCCAGCCCTCGCGCGAAACACACTTCGCCCTCCTCCTGCCAGGGAGGGTTGGGATTTGGGAGTGAAAGGAGGATTTGGTCAGGTTTTGAATGCGGGATGGGTCTCGCGTGGGGCTCGAATCGTAACGCAGAGGTTTGCTGCTGGGCGTTCTGAAGTCTCACATTCTGGATTGCGGGGATGCCGGAAATTGATGGCTTAAAGGGAGGAAACATTGTGAAGCAGATGCGGATGGCTGGGGAAGGCAAGCGCTCTAACAGAAGACTGACTGTGGGGGGTTTTGTGGGGACCTTGTAAGTCCTATTGACGGGGTAATGACGTTACTACATTTCCTAACTTATTGATATACTTAGCTAAAGTTGGTTTGGCATTAGACTTGCTCCACCTAATTCTCTTGCGCCCAAGGCAAGCGCGCTACCAGGCTGCGCCACGCCCCGATGTTATTCACTTAGAGCAGCCCGCCAAGGCTTGAACTCTTCCACGCTCTAGCGGTCAACTTCACCAATTAAATTACCACGAAAGAGCTGTTTGAGTCTGCCAATGTTAACCCCATATTGCCTTCTGATGTTTACACTTGTGCGAAGGACATATTCTCTGGTATTAAAAATGGTAGAGAATACTAATTCACAAAGGGGACAATTGCGTTCATGTTGATGCTGCTGCAGGACTATAGAATTGTGCTTTCAGCTTTTTCTCATCCCCTAAAGGATGCCCTGACTCCAGGGAGGGGTCGCCACCGACTTTGGGGGACAAGGGCTCGATTAGGTGCGGCCCTGCTAACCTGTGTGTTGGGCGTGGCTTGCGGCAGTGGGGGGGAGGCGTGACGACTCCGGCTGAGGCGCAGGTGGTTGTCGGGACACTGCCGGGGGGCATTCTTACCCAACGTTACGACAACTCGCGGTCGGGCCTGAATGCCTTGGAGACCGTACTGACTCCTGCGAATCTAAATCAGAACCAATTCGGAAAACTGTTCGTGTTGCCTGTCGATGGGCAGGTCTACGCTCAGCCTCTCTACATGCAGGACGTTCTCGATTAACGGCGGTGCACACAATGTGGTTTTCATAGCGACAGAACACAACAGCGTCTATGCCTTTGACGCCGACGGTCCATCCACGACACCCCTCTGGAAAACCAGCTTCATAAATCCTTCTGCCGGGGTCACGACAGTGCCGTATGAGGATGTTGGGTCCGATAACATAAAACCGGAGTACGGAATTACCTCTACTCCGGTCATCGACTCAATCGGCGGCGCGATCTTTGTGACGGCGAAGACGAAGGAATCGGTGGATCCCGCTTGTACTTCGAAATGCACCTACAACTATATCTATCGCCTGCACGCCCTTGACATTACGACCGGAGCGGAGAAATTGGGCGGCCCGGTGGTAATTTCAGCAAGTGTACCCGGGCAGGGATACGATAATGTCGGTGGCACCATAACCTTTGGAGCCTTCCGACAACTGCAGCGCCCCGGCTTGCTTTTGCTGAACGGCGTTGTCTATTTCGGATTCGCTTCTCACAGTGACATAGACTACTACCATGGCTGGCTGTTGGCCTACAGCGCTGCAGACCTCCACCAGGTTGCCGTTTTCAATGTCACGCCGGACGGTGAAAAGGGCGGAATCTGGGGGGCGGGCGGGGGCATTAGCGCTGACGCGGCTGGAAACATATACGTGGTTACCGCCAATGGCACGTTCGACGTCAATACGGGGGGGAGGGATTACAGCGACAGCGTCCTCAAGCTCCAACTTCAGTCTGGCCAGCTACAGGTCGTGGATTACTTCACTCCTGCCAATCAGGAACTGCTGGACGCCTATGATCTCAACCTTGGCTCAAGTCCCGCCTTGCTGCTACCTGACCAGCCCGGCACCTATCCTCACCTGCTGGTCACGGGGGGTAAGGATGCTCGGCTCTGGATTTTGAACCGCGACAATCTGGGCCACCTGCAAACGAACGACGCCGGGGCGGTGCAATTGATTCAGGGCTTTGGGAGCGAGCTTATGGGCGGCGGGGCCTACTGGAACGGCAACATCTACTTCCAGTCGGGTTCCGACTTCCTGAAGCAATTCCCTCTGCAAAAGGGCGTTGCCCAGAATCCGACAGTCTCTGCATCCTCCGTTGTAGATCCGGGCGATCCACCGGTGGTCTCCGCGAATGGAACTAGCAACGCTATCGTGTGGACAGTACAAACTGACGCAAATACCTATGGCGGCCCTGCCATTCTCCACGCCTTCGATGCCACCAACGTGGCAAACGAACTTTACAATAGCAGCCAAGCACCCAATTCGCGGGACGTGGCTGGCCCGGCGGTGAAGTTCGTGTCCCCGACAATCGCGAATGGGAAGGTATACGTTGGGGCGGGTGGCCAAGTGGATGTGTACGGCTTGTTGCATTGAGGGGATGAGGAAACCCTCGCCACCCGGAGCATTCAGAAGAATTTCGTGCCCTGGTCAGTCTGCCGGTTGATCGAGGTGGTAAGAGCGGCATACATGTCAGGCCGCCGGTCGGCAATGCGGTCAAACTCCCACAGGCCGGGTTGCCGGACGACGCGGTTGCAGTCGGCGGCCGCAGGGTCAATTTCGCCGTAAATAATGGTTTCCTCAGTCTCGCCCGCCTCGGCAAGCTTCTGCCCCGTGAAATCCACAATCTGCGAGTGGCCGGAAAATCGGAAGCCCCGCTCTTCGCCCACACGGTCGCAGGCGATCACATGCAGGTGGTTCTCGGTGGCGCGGACGGGGGGCGTGTGCTCCCAGGAGTCGGAGCCCAGCGGCCAGTTGGTGGGGATGGCCAGGATTTGCGCGCCATTCAACTTGAGGGCGCGGCCTGATTCCGGAAAGCTGCAGTCATAGCAGATGCTGATGCCGATTTTCGCGTGGGGCGTCGCGAAAACGGGGAAGGGGATATCGCCAGGTGTGGAGTGCCAGTCAAACCCCACACCAGGCAGGTGCAGCTTGCGGTACGTCCCCAGAATTCCTTGCGGAGTAATTACTGCGGCCGAATTGAAGATCCGGTCGCCGGAGCCTTCCAGCAGGCCCACCACTACCGTGCAGTCGAGCTTTCTTGTGGCGGCCAGAATCTTTTCCGTGGAGGGGCCCGGCACTTCCTCGACCACGGGACGGGCTTCCTCACGGCTGGTCAAACAATACCCTGTCAGGGCGCATTCCGGGAAGACCACCAGCTTCGCGCCCGCGCCTGCGGCCGACTCCAGATGCGCGAGGATGGCTTCAAGATTGTGTTCCTTTTCGAGGATTTTGATGTCCATCTGGACAGCCGCCACCTTCATGAATGCCTCCTGAGAAGTTGTCAAACCCCCGGTATTGTAGCAGCAATGGTGGCACGCTGCATCTCGGCAGGGGGTGGAATTCAAGTGCCCCACAACTTTTTCTCCCCCGCCGTGTTTACACTTGCATCAGCCAGGCTCGTGGGGGAAAATATGGCCCCCAACTTTACGGGTAGCCAACTACAATTCAACTCTAGGAGGATCAATGAAGCGAACCATTGTCACTGTGTTAGCAACGCTTGCGGTTGTAGGCTTCGTGATGCTTGCGACAGGCCACAAGGCGCAATCCGTGGACGCCGCGGTAGCCGTGGCTGCACCGGCGCCTTTAGCGGTACCGATGCCGGCCCATCCTTGTCCGAACATCCATGGGGCTCAAGAGACTCTCCAATCAGCAGAGCAGGAATTGAGATCTGCTGCCCATGATTTTTGTGGCCACAAGAGAGCAGCCATGGCGGCAATACACAATGCCATCGAGCAATTACGTGCGGCCGAAGGGTGCGAAAAGTGCCGGTAGGCCTTGATTGATATTTACCCAACACCGGCGATCGCCTTCTCGAAGCCGGCAGATTGGGGATCTGGCAAAGCCGCAAAAGGTGCTGATGCACAGCCATTCGATGCTGCCACCCATCTCTGGAGCTTAGGCTTCAGAGTTCGCGGCAATTGACCTATCGGCCCCCCCCTTTGGGGAGCGGTGGAAGGTTACAAGAGGGCACGGCAGCTCGGATTCGCTCGCGCGCTGTGCCCTCTTACTTTTAAAATTGACCGCAATCACTGGGGGGCCTGCCCTAGGAAATTTGGTGGGACGTCGCGCGCTATGCCCCGCGGAACGCAAAAAGTGGACAGATGTCCCAGCAAGCCGCCGGGGGGTTGTCTCTCGAAGCCGCACCCTATTTGGGGCAATTTGTCTGACGCCAAA
Source organism: uncultured Acidobacteriota bacterium (assembly GCA_963804995.1). Lineage (GTDB taxonomy): Bacteria > Acidobacteriota > Terriglobia > UBA7540 > UBA7540 > Bog-366. Next base: position 195,116 of record CAWDSK010000004.1, on the reverse strand, counting down.
TACCCCTGTCTTAGCCATCCATAAACTGTTAAGCCCACGTCCCGAAGCCAGTAGTGGTGTAGTTTGAGGTTGTAGCGGCGAGTTTACCTTGCCATATGGCGGCGTCCACATCAGATCGGGATGAATTGCCGACGCCTCTACATCAAATTGACCCACTACCCAAGAATCGGTGGTGTCCTAGCTTGAAAAGAAACCCCAAGTGACCCCTCACCCGTCCCGCCCCGGCTGATGAAAACGCCGGCTGCGGTCCACCCTCTCCCCTCGGAGAGGGCGGTTACTCACGGTAAGGTGCCGCGCCGTAGCCACCCTGAGATCATAGCCTTCTCCCCAGGGGTCGCAGATCCGCCGTGGCGGGAGAAGGTGGCTGACGTAGGAGGCCGGATGAGGGGTTACTTGCACCCGCAGGGCGTCGAAACAATTTGCAACTTATGAATTCAAGAACAATCAGCCCGGCGCTACGTCAAACTAGGACGCTACCCAAGAATCGCCTGGCTTGCAAAAAATTCATGACTCCCTTAAGATGAGCGACCAGAAGTTACCAAGCAGCCTAAACTCTAAATCTAGGAGGGAAGATGAGACGAATCATTCTGTCTGTCGTAACCTTGCTCGTGGTTTTTGGTTTGGGGATGCTGGCGGGCGCCCCGCGGGGGCAGTCCGTCAGTTCGGCAACAGCTCTAGCCTCTCCGGCGCCGGCAGCCTTGGCCGTTCCAGTGCCGCCGCGTTGTCCAGCCATCCATGAGGCCCTGGGGGCGCTGGAATCAGCTATGCGAGATATGCGGGAAGCCCGCCACGATTTTTGCGGACATAAGCATGAGGCCATGGAAGCGACGCACCAGGCGATCGAGCAGTTGCGGGTCGCAGAGGCCTGCGATAGGTGCAGGTAAGTAAGGGAGTAGCGAAACTGCCGGAAAGCATTGTTTGACTTGTGAAAAGCTGAGAGGGGCACGGCGCTCTACCGCCTGGAGCGTTGTGCCCCTTTCCCTTTCCTGAGCCCCTAAGGCACTGCGGGATACGGGGCTTGGGGCTAGGGATTAGGGGTTCGGGGTTCGGCGATCCCGAATCTGGAATCGGGAATCGGAACTTACCGTAAGCTGTCGGCTGTGAGCAAGTTTCTCGCTACCCGAGCCTTTTCTGCCGTTTGGCCTTGCCCGCACCTGCGCTGTTTACCTCGTGGCGGGAAACACTTCTGAAATGCAGCATGGCGTGTCGCAGGAGCCCATTCGCCTTGGTCTGGTAGCCGGGCCCATCGGCTTTGAGCCAGGCAATGACATCCGAATCCAGGCGCATGGTGACGGGCTGCTTCCGGGGCCGATAAAACTTACCGATTTCTGCTCCACTCCAATCGAGAACCGGTGGGGCATCTGAAAAATCAATGTCTTCGTCGCGCTTTGCCGCGATGGCGCGGATGTCTCGTTCCTGCTCCTTGGTGAGCCTTTTCATAGGCGCTCCTTTCGTGCGACTCGGCGGCGCGAGCTGAGATGAGGCGAATGATTTCCTCGTCATGTTCCTCATAGAAGGTGTGGACGACCAGTAGAATCGAACCCGGCCCTATGGCTCCAACCGTGATCCACCGTTCCTCATCTTCACACGCCCAGTCGCGTTGCGTAATCGCATAGGGGTCGTCGAAAACTAGTACCGCAGTTTCGAAGCCAACATCATGCTTGCGACGGTTTTGGCGGTTCTTGCGCTCATCCCATTCATATCGCATAGCGGGTCGCTACCCAGACAGCATACGGTTTCGAATGGGGTGTGTCAATATATTTGTACGTACATTGCGGCGGGGTTCGGAATACGGGATTAGGGATTAGGGGATTGGGGATGCGGAATTCGCCAGGCGCGATTCGGACTCACCCGTTAGCTGGTTCCTGCGTTTGCCGCTGGGGTATCGGGCGTAACAAAAGCGCACGGCCGGGAGGGAACTGCGCGTGGCTAACCCCGAACCCCGCGCCAATCTAAAATCAAAAATCTGAAATTACATCGCCGCTCCGCCGATCGAAAATCGCCAATCGAAAATTACAGGGCCGCCGCTCTACCAATCTAAAATCGCAGACCGCCCCGTCGCTCGGTGCGCCACCCCTCCTTAACTAAGGAGGGGAGTGTTTTAAGAACCCCCCTCCTGGTTCAGGAGGGGTGCCCGCAGGGCGGGGTGGTGGGAAATCTAAATGACACCCGCATTCCATAATCATCACTTGACAAAAGGCGAAGACAAAGCGAAACTAGGCCCAGGATTGGCGAAGGGGGGGCTATGGGTTGCTCACTTGTCAGGGAATCTACTGCAAATAAAGGGCTTGTTGGCATTGCCCGGCTTGCGGCAGAAAGCCCTCGGGTGCGTGAGCGGGCGGAGGTGGAATACTTCAGTATCCCGGTGCGCTCCGCCCTTAACCGCGAGTCCAGCGGCCGCATGCCTTTTGCCTGGACCCTCAACCCCTACCGCGGCTGTGAATTCGGCTGCAAATACTGTTATGCCCGCTACACCCACGAGTTCATGGAGATGTGGGATGGCCGCGACTTCGAGCGAAAAATCTACGCCAAGGTTGATGCCCCGGAACTGCTGCGCGGGGAGTTGCGCCAGGCTCGCGACAAGGGTCTGCCCATCGCCCTGGGGACGGCGACGGACCCCTACCAGCCGGCGGAGAAACAGTTTGAAATCACCCGGCGCATGCTTCGAATCTTCGCGGAATTCACCGGCCTGGATTTTTCCATCACCACCAAATCTGTTCTGATCCTGCGCGATGTGGATTTGCTCCAAACCATCTCTTCCCGGCACCGCTTCAGCGTGCACATGACGGTGACCACACTCGATGAGCGCCTGGCGCGCAAGCTTGAGCCTAAGGCCCCCACGCCCGCCAAGCGCCTGGAGGCGGTGCGGGTCCTGGCGGAAGCTGGAATCCGCGTGGGCGTGAACGTTATGCCCATTCTTCCCGGGCTCAATGATTCACCGGCGGCACTTGATCGGCTGGCCAGTCAAGTGGCGGAAGCGGGCGCGGCGTTTCTGTATGGCAATCTGCTGTTCCTGATGCCTTCCGCCATGAAGCAGTTCATGCCGTTTCTCGAAGCGGAATTCCCGCGCCTCGTGAAGCGCTACCGGAAGCTTTACGCGCGCTCGGCGTATTTGCAGGGTGAGTACAAAGAACAGATGACGAAATTGCTGGCGGACGTCCGGCGACGCTACGGCCTGGAGGGCAGCCGGGGAGAAATGCCGGCGGGGGCGCGCCACCCGCAGATGACACTGCCTTTCAATTTGCCGGCTGCGATGCCTGAGGATCGCCCAGCGCTTACTCCCTGCCATAGTGGGTTGTGAGGACGGATTGTGCGGAAGTGTTCCGTAGCGCGGTCCCCCGGTTTTGGGGTCCGCGGTTCTTCATTCGCAAAGCTGCACAACGCCTCGTTCCTTGCCACGATACATTCGCTTAGTTGGCAGACGTAGAGCCGCAGACCTCAACGGCGGAGGTCTGGTGCGCCGGGATAAACCGGCAGAAAGCAGAGAATGAAAATTTCTCACGAGGAAGGAGTAGCGATCCACTCGGCCCCGAGTTTTGCGCTGGGCGTCGTGAGGCGCACGGTGAAGCGTAAACAGGGGAATAGGTGGGCTGGGTATTGAGCTTCGAAAATGTCCAATCAGGACGCCGACGTTTTCAGACTAAACGGAAGGCAACATGAGGCCGGGACGCCAACGCGAGTTCCGGCACAGTCCTGCGTAGTCGTAGACCCCAGACACGCCTAGACACTTTCTGCACGAGAACCGGGAGACCTCGGAGGCGCCGGCCGCCGTAGATCGTGGCCGGACGGCGGGAAAAGGCGATGGCCGTACAGCCCGCCTGCACGCTTTCGAGGAGTCGGACAGCGGAACAGTACCGATGAATCATTTGAACAAAGACGGGAAGCCGTTGGCGGAGAATGAGGAGGGAAGGCCGCTGATCAAGGAGAACACCCGTTGGCCTAACACGCACCCGACACAGAGCGGGGCACGCGTGTCCCAGGGACTCGCGGGTGTGCGGAAAGCCGCGAAGGAACACAGGGAGATGAAGTTCACGGCCTTGCTCCACCACTTAACGGTCGATCTGCTGCGGGAAAGCTTTTACGCCTTGAAGCGAAAAGCTGCACCGGGAGTAGACGGCATGACGTGGCAGGAGTATGAAAGCGGGCTGGAAGGTCGACTCGTCGATCTGCACAGCCGGGTCCACCGCGGAGCATTCCGAGCGAAGCCCTCGCGAAGGGCGTATATCCCGAAAGGCGACGGGCGGCAACGTCCGTTGGGGGTTGCGGCACTGGAGGACAAGATCGTCCAACAGGCCGTGGTCACCATCCTCAATGCGATTTACGAGGAAGACTTTCTGGGCTTCTCGTATGGCTTTCGACCGGGACGCAGCCAGCATCAAGCGCTGGACGCGCTCTCGTACGCGCTCACGGTGAAGCACGTGAACTACGTTCTTGACGCGGACATTCGTGGATTTTTCGATTCGATATCCCACGAATGGATGCTCAAGTTCGTGCAGCATCGCGTCGCCGACCCCCGGATTCTCCGGCTCATCCAGAAATGGCTGAAAGCCGGGGTGAGGGAGGAAGGCGAATGGTCGGAGACGGAGATGGGTACGCCACAAGGGGCGGTGGTCTCGCCCCTGCTGGCGAATATCTATCTGCACTACGTCTTTGACCTGTGGGTGCAGGCGTGGCGCAAGAAGCACGCCCGGGGAGACGTGGTCGTGGTGCGGTATGCCGACGATACGGTCCTTGGATTCCAATCGCAGACGGAAGCCGACCGCTTTCTGGAGGATTTCCGGGAGCGGGTGGGGAAGTTTGGATTGGAACTGCATCCTGACAAAACGCGCCGGATCGAGTTCGGGCCGTTTGCCGAACTTTACCGGAAACGGAGAGGAGAAGGTAAGCCGGAGACGTTCGACTTTCTGGGCTTCACGCATATCAGCGGGAAGAACCGGAGGGGGCAATTTACCGTGAAGCGGAAGACGATCAGCAAGCGCCTGCGGGGGAAGTTGCAGGAACTCAAGCAACAACTCCGGCAGCGTCGGCACGATCCCATCGCGGATACGGGTAAATGGCTCCGGTCGGTCGTGCAAGGCTACTTCAACTATCACGCGGTACCGGGAAACCTCAACCGCCTGCGAATCTTTCGGGAACGGTTGACCCGACTGTGGCGAACACAACTGCGTCAACGCAGTCAACGCCACCGCCTCAACTGGGACCGACTGGGGAAGCTTGCGGCCTGCTGGTTGCCTGCTCCGCACGTTGTGCATCCTTGGCCATCCCAACGGTTCGCCGCCACACATCCGAGATAAGAGCCGTATGCGCTAACCAGCGCACGTACGGATCCGTGCGGGGGGTACCGGGTAACCGGTATCCCTACCGCAACCGCTACGACGTTTGCAGCCTCGGCATCGTTCGCAGCGAACGTGGCGCGGGCATGTCTTGTAGTGCCGCGGTCCCCCGGTTTTGGGGTCCGCGGTTCTTCGTGAGCAAAACCCACAGACCCCCAAACGCGGGCGGCTACATTCGCTCACATGGCACACGAAGAACCGCCCCGATGTATCGGGGCGCTAGGTTTGCTCGACCCGATCTGGCGATTGCTTGCCTGGCGCTAAGGAAGTATAGTCCTCGGCGGGCGTGATAACCGGTGCGCCGCGAGGTGATGATGAAGTTTGTAAAGCTGCTTTGGCGGTATGTCTTTTATTTGGGGATTACCATCCTCCCGCTCTTACTGGGCTGGGGCATTGACGATGTGGGTGGGTTCTTTCGTGACCCGGCGCGCACGGGGTATGTAGCCCTCGTGGTGCTCGGCTCGCTGGCCATATTCGTTCCCCGCCTGAGCGCCCAGCCGTTCGGTAAGGGGTCGCAGGTGGTGGGTTGCGGCCTGCTGCGCGTCTATATGGTGAGCGGCTTCTTTTTCCTGCTCTTTTTTCCCTTTGCCGACCGGCGCGGCCTCCTGACCTTCGCGGACGGGGCCGCCCTGCGGTGGGCGGGGTTCGCCCTCTGCCTGGCAGGTTCAGTGATCCGACTGGCAGGGTTCTGGTCGCTGGGCAAGCAGTTCAGCGGATACGTCACCGTGCAGGACCAACACCAGCTTGTGCAGGCGGGGCTTTACTCGCGCGTGCGGCATCCCATGTACCTGGGCGCAGTGGTCGCCATGACGGGGATGGGATTGGTTTTTCGTAGTTGGCTGGTGTTTGTGGCATTGGCTTGGAACCTGACCTTTGTGCTGCTGCGCATCGGCCAGGAAGAACGCCTGCTCGCTGAGCACTTCGGCGCCGATTTCGAATCCTACCGCCGCCACACATGGCGGCTGCTGCCTTACGTTTACTGAGCTGCGCGCGGTTGCTTCTTAGCTTGTATACATTTTCTCAAACGACGTAGGAAGATGCTTCTCACCGCAGAGGCGCGGAGGCGCAGAGATTTGAAAAGCAAAGGCCTCTTCTCTACGTCTCAGCGCCTCAGCGGTGAGTCCTTCAAACCTTCCGGCAGTTCTTCATTTGCAGAACTCACAGATCTCCAAGATGGGCGGGGTCCTTGCTACGATACACACACATAATTAGCACGGGAAGAACCGCAGACCTCAAAGGCGGAGGTCTGCGCTACCCCTATTTCGTACATTCGCTCACATGGCAGAGTAGGAACTGCTGGCAGCTAATTGTGCTACCCCGGCTTTGCGGTGAAGAGGGAAGGTTCAATCGAAGATTCGGAACCGGAAAATCGGGTTGACAGGAAAGAACGGCCATAGCTACTATGATTTTTCGGGCTATTTTCAACAATTAAATCCCACGCAAGGAGCGCACCATGTCACTACGCATCAATGACACGGCCCCGGACTTCGTCGCTGAAACCACCCAGGGAACCATCAAGTTCCATGAATGGATCGGTGATGGCTGGGCCATCCTGTTTTCCCATCCTAAAGATTTCACTCCCGTATGCACCACGGAACTCGGCTACATGGCGGGTCTGGAGCCGGACTTTGCAAAACGCAATTGCAAGATCATCGGGCTGAGCGTTGACCCGGTGAGCAGTCACAGCAAATGGTCAACGGACATCGAAGAAACGCAGGGTCACAAGGTGAAGTATCCTCTGATCGGCGACCCGCAGCTTAAAGTCGCCAAGCTCTATGACATGTTGCCGGCCGACGCCGGAGACACTTCCGAGGGCCGTACGGCCGCGACTAATGCCACCGTGCGCACGGTCTTCGTGATCGGCCCGGACAAGAAAATTAAGCTGATGCTCAGCTACCCGATGAGCACGGGACGCAACTTTGACGAAGTGCTGCGCGTGCTCGATTCCATCCAGCTCACCACCAAATACAAGGTTTCCACGCCTGTGAATTGGAAGCCAGGCGGGGATGTAATCATCTCCGGGGCGGTATCAGACGCGGAAGCGAAAGAGCAGTACCCTGGGGGCTGGAAAGCGCCCAGACCCTATCTTCGGATTGTTCCCCAACCGAAGTAATCTTCCGCCGCAGAATATACTGAGGGCGGGCGAGCCCGGGTGGGTATGAAAAGCCGCGGACCTTTTGCGTAGTCCAGTTCCCCCTTCGGGGGGTCCGCGATTATTCGTTCGCCAAACACACAAACCCCCAACCCGGGCGGAGCCTTTGCCACGATACATTCACTCAAATGGCACGGGAAGAGCCGCAGACCTCAACGGCGGAGGTCTGCGCTACGATTGCTGCATCAACGAGCGGCAGGTTTGTTATTTCTCAGAGCGGTTTCGCACCGGCAGGGGGTGCACCGGTCGGTGGTGGTGCACCGGTCGGCGGTGGTGCACTAGGGGGAGCCGACTTGTGAGTTCCTTGGTTGAGGGCCTTGACCAGCACGGTGGCCTCCTCCGGGACAGCGACCTTGCCATTGAGAATGTCTTCCTTATCGGTTTGCCGGCCGTACATAGCAACGTTCCCCTTTTCATCCGGCTGTACGACGGCTCCATTCAGGCTGATGCCGGCAAACACTCCCCGGCTGCGTGAGTAGGTGAGGATTTCGGCGCGCATCTTGATATCCGTTTCCGCGGCGGCATGCCTTCCCACCGGTCCGGCAGCGGCCGTGGCATCACCGCCAATCTGGAATTTATCACTCAGAAGCTTCTGGAGCCCTTTTCGTCCGCGGAAAACCAGGACCAGATCGGTTGAGGACCCACCGATTTGAAATCCCACACTGCCGCCCCCCACTGACAGGAACACGGGGGCGCTCCAACCCTTATCGGTGCGGCAAGTGACAACCCCCTTCCCGTAGTTCCCACCCACGATAAAGGCGAACTTCATTTCGCCGGGAATGATCGCCAGGCACTCGGCGGATTGCAGCAAATCCTGCGGAATGGATTTGTCCGGGGCGCCCATGATTTCCTCAAAGATCTGGGCGGAATCCTGGATGCGCCGTACGTTGTCTTCACGAGTTGAATCCGCAAGCGCAGGAAGAGCCAGTGCGAATACCATGGTCAGGCAAATGGTTGCTCTTTTGTACATGTTTCTAACCTCCGATGGAATCCTTAGATCCCGTGGAATAGAGCAAGCTGCTCGCCAATCGCTATCCAATTGCCTGTCCAGCACTTGCTCCAGACCATCGCGCCGTGTAAAGGTAAATTTCTCATGGAAAGGCATTTAGATGTGAAAAAAATACAGGGGAGAGCAGAGCAGTAGGCAGAAGGCAGCAGGCGGTAGGCAGCGAGCGAGAGGCGAGCTGGCAGCCCAGCCCCCCGCAAGGTGTCTTCGGTGCGGCCACGATGCGCACCACCTGCCCTTGCGGGTCTAGATTTCGATTGGGGATCGTATATAATCGCAACGGTCACAATTTTTTCAACTTGCTTCGACCTGCGGGCTCCCCAACCATGGCTGAACTTAACGATCGTCACGCTGCGACTCTCCAGAAACTTCAGGAACAGCTCGGGCGCGTCATTCTCGGCAAGAGTGAAGTGATTGAGAACCTGGTTATCGCCCTTTTGAGTGGCGGCCACATCCTGATGGAGGATGTCCCCGGAGTGGGCAAGACCACGCTGGCCAAGGCTCTCGCCAGGTCGCTTGCCGCGGATTTCAAGCGCGTGCAGTTTACTCCTGACCTGCTTCCCACTGACATCCTGGGGTCTTCCGTATACAACCCACGCGACGGCGCCTTTACTTTTAAAGAGGGTCCGATCTTTACGAATATCCTGCTGGCTGACGAAATCAATCGCGCTTCGCCGCGAACTCAATCCAGTCTGCTGGAGGCGATGAGCGAGCGCCAGGCCTCGATTGAAGGGAAGACCTATCCGCTCCCCACGCCGTTTCTGGTCATCGCCACCCAAAATCCCATTGAGTTTCATGGCACCTACCCGCTGCCCGAGGCGCAACTGGATCGTTTTGGCATGAAGTTCAATCTTGGTTACCCGGCGAGGGAACAGGAGGTGGACGTTCTCTACAGCCAATTCCACCATCACCCGCTCGACGATGTCACCCCGGTGCTCGATGGCGCGGTGATCTGCGAGCTGCAGACGGCGGTTCGCGCCGTCAAAGTGGATCAGCGCATTGCGCACTACATTGTCGATTTGGCCGACGCCACTCGCCACCACGGCTACCTGCGGATGGGCTGCTCGCCCCGCGGAACGCTGCTGTTGTTCCGTACGGCCCAGGCCCACGCCTTCCTTTCGCGGCGCGACTATGCGATTCCCGAAGACGTGAAAGCCGTTGCCGTCTGTACCCTGGCGCACCGCCTGGCCCTTGATACCAAGGCCAAGTACAGCGGCGTTGCCAAGGAAGATGTGGTTCGGGAAATCCTGGGCAAGGTTCCCATTACGGTGTGAGCATGGCGCGTTCGCTGAATGAAATCCCCGTCCTCAGGACGTTCGTCGAACAATACCGCGAACGTCTGACCCCGCGCGGCCGGTACCTGTTCTGGTTCGTCGTGGTACTGGCGGTGCTGGGCCTTGACACACGGCGCACCCAGGTTTTTGTGCTGTTTTCGGCCTCCGCAGGGATCTTGCTGGTGGCTTTCTTCTTCGCATTTCTTCCCGCCCCCAAGCTCCAGATCGATTGCCAGTTACCTACCCGCCTCACGGCGCTCATGCCCGTGATGGTTCGCGCTCGCATCGCGACCAACGGGCGGGGAAGGAGCGACCTCCAATTCAGCCTGCCCCAACCGCGCCACTGGGGGAGTAGCGTGCGTTTCACACCCCGGGCCAGCTACTTCGATCTCGATCCTGGCGGAACGGCCCAAGCGCAGGTTGAGGTCGAAATCTCCCGGCGCGGGCGCTACACATTGCGCGGGCCGGCGCTGAGGTCAACCGATCCCCTGCGACTGGCGGCTACCCGAGCCAGAGCGTTGCCGGATCAGGTGGTGTTCGCGTACCCCCGCTTCTATACGCTGGAGGAATTCAACATTCCGCTGGGCCGCCGCTATCAGCCGGGAGGTATCCCGCTGTCGTCGAGCAACGGGGACGCCATCGAATTCGTGGGCACGCGCGAATATCGTGAGGGCGACCCGGTAAAGAATATCCACTGGCGTTCCTGGGCGCGCCGCGGGGAGCCGGTCGTTAAGGAGTATCAAGAGGAGTACTTTTGCCGCATCGCGCTGGTTCTTGATACGTTCCTGCCCTGGCATCACGGCCCACGCGAAGAGAAGGCTTTCGAGGCGGGAATCTCTGTGCTTGCTTCCATTGCGGATTTCTTCTCCCGCAGCGAATACATTGTGGATATTCTGGCGGCGGGCCCCGATGTGTATGAAGTGAGTGCCGGCCGCAGCCTGGCCTATCTTGAAAACATCCTGGATGTGCTGGCGTGTATCGAACCGTGCTACTCCGAACCCTTCCAGACCATCGGTCCGCACCTGTTTGAAAAACTCGCCCAGATAACCTCGGTGGTGGCGGTGTTGCAGGATTGGGATGCCGGGCGCGAAAACTTCCTGCGCCGCGTTAAGGATCAGGGCACCGCAGTGCGGTCCATTATCGTCCACGAAGGGCCCACCGAACTGCCCTGGCAGCGGGTCAGTGCGGATTTGGGTGAGATCAGCCAGCTCACCCCAAAAGATGTCGAAGATCTTCTGGCCTCCCCCGGGAAGCGTAAATGAGCGTGCGAGCTACTCCCCGCGGCGAACAACTCGTACTGGTTATCTTCACCTGCGCAGCCGTGGCAGCTTTTGGCTCGGCCTTTAACCAACCCGCCGCCTGGGTTTACTGGATCCCCGCCATCGTTTCGCCCTTCTGGCAGTTCAAGCGGCTGCCAAGCTGGCTCGTCAAGTCAGCGCGCTACGCGGCCTGGCCGCTGTTGGCATCAACCTTGACGCTCGGACTTGTCCTGATGGCCTACGCGCCGCTCTTTTCTGACCGGACCACCAAGTGGCTCACCTTGATCTCAGGTTATGGCCTGGGTTTGCTGGCAGGAGTGTTCCTGCTCGGAACATCCTTGTGGAGTCCCGGAGAGATGGTCATTCCGGCGGCGACCGGCCTGGCGGTGGTGGCCTGCTTCAACTCGACGGCGGTCATCACCCCATTACTCGCCACGCCCGGAGCGGCGGGATTCGTATATCTGCTGCTGACAAAACGCGAGCGCTGGGGGCGAATGGTCTCGATGCGCCTTGTGCTCACCGCGTTGGCCAGTGCTCTGGTGGCCGTCACGATCTGCGTCAGCTTGCCGCGGTTGCAGCAGAAGGTTGAGGCCGCCACCATAAGGTGGTTGAGCGGGGAGACGAACAGCGCGAATCCGTTCGGGGTTCAGTCGCAACTCGGCGACCTTGAGCGCCTGCAGCTTTCGCAACGCGTCGTCCTGCGGGTGTGGACCACGCGCGCCCAGAAGCTGCGCGCCCGCGTCTTTGTCCATTTCGACGGACACACCTGGCAGGCGACCGTTACGGCGGGGACCTCCCTGCCGGTGGTGCCGGAGGGCTCCCGAGGGCCATGGCTTGAGGATGTTCCGGGGAATGCCTTTCTCTTCCCGCAGGCTGAGGCCCGATTTTCTGCGGCCGCTACGCAGACCCGAATCGTCCAAAGCGTCGCCAACCCCGGCGTGCTTGCCACACCGGGAAACAAGCTGATGGTGCGCCTGCCGCTGCCCAGCCTGCGGGACGATGCCTATGACAATATCATCCCTTCTCTTACATCCCAGGTGTCTATTTATGGAGTGGTGAACCTGCCGGGCGCAGAAGACACCGAGGCGGACCGGCAAGTTCAGGAGAAGAGTTTCCTGGCTGTGCCTGCGGACCTCGACCCCCGCTGGGCGGCGCTGGCGTCGCAACTCGCCGTGAATCCGCCGTCTGTGGAAGAGCGCATTTCGAAAACTGTCGACTACGTAAAACATGCGGCGAAGTACTCGCTCGAAGTGGGGAAATTCCGGACGCGCGAGCCGGTTACCGAATTTTTCTTTGAGAAGAAACGCGGCTACTGCCAGTATTTCGCCACCGCAGCCGTGCTCCTGCTGCGTCTTGAGGGCGTCCCGGCCCGTTACGTAACCGGCTACAACGTTCAGGAGTTTAACCAACTCGGCGAGTATTACGTGGTGCGGGATGCCGATGCGCATGCCTGGGTGGAGGTCCTGCTCAAAGGGAAGGGGTGGGTCGAAGCTGATCCCACGCCGGAGGCTGAGTTCGAGGCTCGGCGCGCGGCAAGCTCAAGTAGCCGACTTTCGGAGTACGGTGAGTGGCTTGCCGCCTCCGTAACGGAGACCTGGGTTTTCCTCGAGCAGAGTGATTGGCGCGAGGTGGCAAAGACCCTTTGGCGCGCCACAAAGATCGCGTTCCGTGCCGGGCTTGTCCTGCTCACACTGTTGGTGGGACTGGGGGCGGGGCTTTACTGGCTGCGGAAAAAGCGGGGCCGGCCCGCGCAAGCTATTTTGCACCACCAACCAGCGAGAGCGTTTGAAGTCCAGGCGCAGTTACAGCACCTCCGGGAAGCTCTTGACCGCTCCTGGGAGAAAGTGGGCTTCAGCCGACCACCTTCGCAAGGCCTTATCGAACACCTGGATGGCATTCTGCCGGAGAAGGTTTCAGCCGAGTTCCTCAAACTCAGCCGGCGCCTCGCAATCGATTATTATTACCTTACCTTTGGCCCGCAAGAGCTTTCGGCCGAGGATCTCCACGAGCTTGATCAACTCAGCGCGCGTCTGGTTTCAGAGGCGCAACGGTCTCCTCTTAAGGCCGGAAATGAGTAAGCGGATCTCTCGCTCTACCGAGGCGTTTCCTTAAGAGATAGGATACGGGGCTCGCCCCCTTGGGGGAGAGGGTGGACCGAAGCCTGCGTTTTCATCAGCCGGGGCGGGCCGGGTGAGGGGGTCACTTAGCCGATCCCAACGGACCTGCGCAACACCTAAGGTGTACCCTTCGCGCACCTACACCTCGTGTCAGCGCGCCCGGTATGTTTCCCGTGGTAGAATGGCCCCGCCTCGTTCGATCCCCGCTTTCGGGAGGTGCCGATGCGGCCCCGACTATTCCTGCTTATCCTCGTCCTACCCCTGATTCTGACGCTGCCCCTACGGGCGCACCCGAAGTTTGTAGCGCCGACCTTGAGGTCGGCACATGCATATGTAGCGGCGAGTTTACCTCGCCATTTGGATGTGCCATGGCCATCCTGGCCATGCCCGAGCACGGGCAGGATGCCCGTGGCACCATTCCGTGCTGACCTCAAGGTCAGCGCTACGACAGCCGGAACCAGTCCCGGCCTCGACGGCAACCCGGCAAAGCCCTTTACGCGGGAGCAGGTCGAAGGCCTGGTGCGGGACGGGTTGGGCGATGATTCGGGCGCCAAGCTGATCGAGCAGCGCGGAATTGATTTCGCTCCGGCGGAGGACTTTCTCCAAAGCCTCAAGGCCGCAGGCGCGAGCGAAGCATTTCTTAAAGCGCTGCGCGCCGCCGAGCGTGTAGATATGCCATGGCTGCTGTCCCCGAGTGCAGGGGAGGAGGAAGCGATGAAGAAAGTCCTGGCAGCAAAAAGTCTCCCTCTCGCGCTTTTGTCGTTGAGTCATCTGGGGGCAGGCCAAAACCGTTCTAGCACCCTGGATGCCGAATTGTTCAAGGCCGCAAGGACAGGTGATACCGCTGCGGTTTACAACCTTCTGCAAGAGGGCGCCAACATCCAGGCCAAGGACTACGAAGGCTCCACGCCGCTGCATATGGCGGCCAATGCGGGGATTGTGAAGCTGCTGTTGGACAAAGGAGCCAACATCGAGGCAAAGGACAACTATGGCCGCACCCCGCTGCTCTCGGTGGCGGAGAGTGGACATTCCGATTCCGATAAGGCCGAGATGATGGAGCTGCTGTTGGGAAGAGGTGCCAATGCCAAGGTCAAGGACAAATCTCCGTACCCGCTGCTGTACCGGGCGCCGGACATCGAGGTGCTAAAGCTGCTGTTGGAAAAGGGCGCCGACATCGAGTCCAGGGACGCAGGCGGCTGGACGCTGCTGCTCACGGCGGCCAAGGGCGGTAATACCGAGATGGTGAAGCTGCTCCTGGACAAAGGTGCCAACATTGAGGCAAAGGACTACACCTTGGAAAGCCGCGGACCACAGCGCCGTGTAGTCGCCGACGCGATTAGCCTCGGCGGATATACTGCGCTAATTTGGGCGGCCACCATGGGCGATAGCGACATGGTGAATCTGCTGCTCGATAAAGGCGCCAATATCGAGGCCAGGGAGAATGCCGGCCGCACGGCGCTCCTCCAGGCGGTCCTCTCAAAAAAGGCCTGGATAGTGAAGCTGCTCCTGGACAGAGGTGCCAACATTGAGACAAAGGACAATGCCGGCGGGACGCCGCTGCTCCAGGCGGCCAGCGCCGACGACACCGAGATCGCAAAGCTGCTGCTGGAACACGGCGCCAATACCGAGGCCAAGGAATACGCCTTGGAAGGCCGCAGAGCACCGCTGTATGCAGCCGGAGTAGGCGATGTTAGGCGCGACGGGTATACTCCGCTGATTCATGCGGCCACCTGGGGCAATACCGACATGGTGAATCTGCTGCTCGATAAGGGCGCCAACATTGAGGCAAAGGATAGTTACGGACGCACGGCACTGGTCTCCGCGGCCCTCTTAAACAAAGCCTCGGTGGTGAAGCTGCTGTTGGACAGAGGCGCCAACATTGAGGCAAAGGACAAGGACGGCAAAACGGCGCTGGACTTGGCGACCTCCCACCGCCACACGGAGGTAGTGTGGTTGCTGCGGGAGAAAGGCGCGAAATGAAGTTCGAGGGGAGCGTGCTGAATGCTGCTGAGAACCCAAACGTCACCGCCAAGAGTCTGACGCCCAACAGAGTGATTCCGTATCATGGCAACAAGCAACCGTGCAGCTTACCGACGTAATGGGCTACTTTAAAACTGAATCTTTCTTGTGGGAACACCACGAGCGGAGGCGAGAGGGGGCAGCATGAGCGCTAAAGAGCAGCTTTTAGAAAAGGTCAGTGAGTTCCTGTCTAAGGTTCCGGGACTTAAGGCCCGAGAGTATCCGGAATTCTGTGCACTGGAATTAAGGCAAAACTTAAGGCAGAGCCCCGCCGAATGGCCTAAGTGGGCGGATCTTCCGGGCGTTTACTATGTCCTGGGAGAAGATGGATCGGTACTATACATTGGTGTGGGAACAGCCTGGTATGGAGTGGTATGGAGGGTTGAGCAGAGAATTAAGCGGGGGCATCTTCCAGCCGACACGAGAGCGGGGGCAATATTATTTGATGAATCAGATTGGTATTGGGCATTCTCATTGGAGCAGTTCCTGATAGACGCGATGGAGCCGCCGCTCAATATACAAGGAAAACGAAGTAGCCCACCACCGGATTTCCAGCCCCTTGGAGGGGACAGCCCGACCCGTGGTATACGGACGGAGGGAAGAACCAGGGGCGTAACTAAGGAGGGAGAAATAATGGCGCGGAATAACATGGAAGAACTAGAGCGCATCGTCACAAAGTTCTTGTCTAAAGTGTCCTTAGATTGCCAGCCCGATCGTAACAAATTTAGTCTAGCCGAGTTTTGTAACGTGCGGGGAGAGACTTGGCAGCGCTATGCCGGTTGGGCAGGTGTTTACTACCTATATTCAGACGACGGTATTGTTCACTATGTTGGCCAAGGGGGCCTAAGATATGGTCTGGGTTGGAGGGTAGTAGCGAACGCTACCAGGTGCAAGTTGATTGAAAAACCGGCAATGAACGTTGGCCTCATTACGTTTGGGGAATCCGATCTACCTTTTGCCTTAGCCTTGGAACGGTTTCTAATCCGTCATCTTTCTCCTTCGTTCAACATTCAGGGAACACCTGAGGCCGGTTCAAGGTAGCCCACCACGGGCACACGGGGCCACGGCCACCGCTCTCGTGCCCGTGGGCTTTCCCTTCGATGACGAACCCACGGCCAATTCCCAAGACGAATTGGCCGTGGCCACCTCCGGGCCACACAACCTCAGGCGCCGTTCGAACGGGTAAATGCAATCACGAGATGTAGGGGTAGGGCTCCCGAATTCGTCGGGACAGGTTGCCCTACCCGGCGTTCCGCAGGGTGAATGCGGAACCAGGGGGCGGGTCGCCGCGGCGACTCCCCCTACACCTTGCGCAACTCGATCACCCGGCGTAGGGGGTCATTAACTGCTCTTTTACTGCGATAGGCCCTGCGCTACAAAGTGCCCAAGGGCCGCGGACCTACACACAGGTCCGCGCTACCTCGCTTCATGTTCCAACTCACCAAAGAAGAGGCCTCCAGATTCAGCGGGTAGGTTTTCTCATGAGATCCACAGTTGAACCTAATCGCCCAATATCAAAGTGGCCCGATCGGAAAAGCGGTGAGGAGTAGCCCACTTTGTTCGGACAATAGGTCGTAGGTCTTGCATTTTTGGGCTACCGGTAGCCCTAAAGTGTGTTTATCCTATTGACATAGCCCAGTCGATTAAGAGCACAATAGAGGTGGGGGAGCTTGACGCCTTATGGCAGGGGCGCGGCCTTGGCCACGGATGGCTGAGATCCAGCGTTTGCCGGCCGACGGGAAAGGCCACGAACCCGCAGGACAATCCCGCGCACGCTAGTTCGTTTGCAGTTAACTGGGAGCTGTCGGTGCTCAGATGTCCGCCCCCAAAGAGAGGCTTTGAATGTCCCTAACACCGAAACGGAGATTGACGGCGAAGAAGCTGGCTGCGAATCGCGCTAATGGGCGGCGGTCTGAAGGCGCGGTCAGTAGGGCGGGCAAGGCGCGTGCTGCGGCAGCTTTTCTGCGGCACGGTTTCTATTCGCAGTCGACGGAGGTGGTTTTGGCGGCTTTGGGCGAAGACCCCGCGGAATTCGAGCGCCGGCTGCATTCCCTGATCGATACCTGGGAGCCCGCCAATGCGCTGGAAATGGGCCTGGTGATGCGCCTGGCTCGCGCCCTGTGGCGCATGGAGCGCTTAGACCGTATCGAGGAAAGCCTGGCGGTCAAGCACCTGGAGCGGGCGCGCGAGTTCAAGCAGCGCGAGCGGGTCATTTTCCGCGTGCCGCTCTACCACAAGATGGAACGACTGAAAGCGCTGTTCGCAGCCACCTGCATGAACTTGGATAGCGGAATTGGTCCCCAGGAAATGAAGCTGTTTGAGCAATGCCGCGGCGACTTGATGGAGGAAAAGGCGAAGGCGGTTTTGGAGCTACTGCTGCGAATGCAGGAACTCGCGGGATCGGAAGCCCTACGGCCGGTAGATGCTGTCCAGATTCCGGCAACAGAAGGGGAGGAGTACATCGCCATGTACCAGGAGCTTACGGGGTTGCTGAGCTCCGAAATTGAGAGTCTGGACCGACTCGTTGTCGAGTCCGGCGAAGAGCCTGACGAAGTCCGCGCACAATTCGATCGGGACGAGATTTTGGTGGGGGTCGAAGCGCGGACGACGCTGACGGCTCGGCGGGAAGAGTTGAGTTTGCGACAGGTGTGGCGTATCACCAATTTATTGATGAAAATCAAAGCAGCGAGCGCACCCGCAAAAAAACATCAAAATGACGAGTGCTCCCAATAACATAATGAAAACAAAGGGTCGTAAAACGACGTAATGTCGTATACCCAATGAGTTGTTGAAAATGAACGGTTTATTTGTAAGGCCAATAACTTGCTGAAAATAAGTTTGTTAGCACGATTTATGGTCAGAAAATTATAAGAAAACCTCGTCATCCCTCACTAGGCCAATAACTTAAAGAAAATACACAACTTATTTTGTGTGGGGCCAACTGAGGCCAATAAGTTGATGAAAAGGCTTGAGATAGAAGCAGTGACGAAATGGTGCTCACACGCGACCGCGAATCTAGATATCTTGGGGAAATCGAGCCCGGAGCATCGTGTCCCTCAGTGGGGTAACGCGGCAAGGCGGGGGGCAGATTGGGGGGCGGGGTGGTCATTCGGGCCGTCAAGGCCGGCGAGGCGAGAGATCATCTGCACCGCCATCTTCGCGTAAGTGATATGAGCCTTTTCAATCGCGAGGCTAAGGGTTTCATTCCGCTGGGTCAGGATCTCGGCGCGCGAGAAAAGGATCATGTTGCGATGCCTGGCCAAAGTGATTTCGCCGTATTCGAGCGATTGAACCTTGGAGTTGCCAAAGAAGCGCGATTCAATCCAGAGCAGCCGCCGCGAAGTCAGCAAGATCCAAGTGCGGCGCGGTCCACCCCGGCGTGAACGCCCTGCGCATTCATGTGCACGTTGAGAACTATGAGTTCTATGACCTCTGCGATCGCCTGGGAATCGTTCTGTTGCAGGATTCCGATATGAACTGGATGTTTCCCACCGACGAGCAGTTCACCCAGCGTGCGTTGACCGTCGCCGGGGGAATGGTCAAAAAGCTGCGTAACCACCCCAGCATCATCTGCTGGACCGCGATCAATGAAGCGCAACAGAAGTATGAAGCCATGACGCGTCCCGGCCCCCAGCTTGTGGCGGAAATGAAGCGCCTGGATCCCACCCGGCCGATCATAAGGAACTCAGATTACAAGAACGATTTGGAAAGCGGCGGGGAAGTTACACGCGGGCAGGCCGCGGTCCGCTTGGGCCCGGACTCGTACGCGCGGGTGGGCAACCTATCGTTTGAGGTCAAAAAGGGAGTTGCCTATCGTGTGGCGTTGGTATTGCGTGCGTCCGATGGCCGGGAGGTTGCGCGCAATGTCTATCAAGACCCGTTTAATCATCCGCCACTCCCCGAGGGCTATCCGCGCAGGATGGATCCTGATATGGGGATGAGACTTTGGTGGGCGAAGTGAATACGGAATACGGGGTACGGGAAACGGGACACGCTTAATGTAGGGCCATCTATCCAAGAGTGTGCAGCCCTGAAGGAGCGCCCTAATTCACCACGTGGCACTAACTCGCAGCCTGTGCACGTACAACCAAGAGTCGCAGCGCCGCAGACGGGCGAATCCCGTGTCCCGTATCCTGTAACCCGAGTCCCGGCTTTTAGGAGGCACCCATGCCGCAGAAGCAGACCATCATTTGGACCGCGTTGCCGAATGGCGTGAAGAGCGGGGGCAGTGCGCTTCAGCTCTCGGTGTTTGTTTCACCGCGCCTCGAAACTGACCAGGGTCTACCCCGGCCTCAACTCTCCCAGTTCCCGGATTTCCTGACTTGGGCCACCCGATCCCAGGGGATTCAGTTTGCGGTGCAGTTTGAAGGTGGCGCGGCCGTGCAAGCGACGCGCGTGGGGCCGAAGCTTGAGCCGGACCTGTGGGCGGCGCTGTTCAAGCCCACTACCTACACCCAGCCCTACCAGGCCCTGGATTACTCCGGCCATCTCATCCTGTCTCATCCCGTGGCGAACGTGAGCGCCTTCCTCAAAGCTCAATATCAGAACGTGGCCGCCACCTCCCCCACGGTGCGTCCGGCGCGCAGCGCGCTGACCACGCAACTTGCGCCCATCACTCTTTACGAAGCTGCGGCGACGGCCGGGCGAGTGGCAGCGCCGGCGGCACCTACGAAAGCTGCGGGGGCCCGCACCCGTGCGCAGTTGGTAATGCCTGCCACGCTGCAAAGTTATGTGGGCAATCTCCCGCCGCAGGTGCAGGCCAGCGCCACGCGGAACCTCCAGGCTGTAGTGCGGCAGTCGCTCCCCATACAGGCCGCGGCCATCAGTGCCTTCCAGAGCATTTACCAGGATTTGCAGCAATACAAGGCGGTGCGCGCGTCGGCCGCGCCCCAACCCTCACGCGACTTCCTGCAGGTTCGCATGCACTACCCCCCCATCGAGGTGCAACTTCCGCCCGTACAGCCGCCGGACATTGACTTCCACAAGCTGGTTTCGACTCTGGGCAATTACCCGGAATTGATGCGCCGGCTGGGGCTGGTGATCGATTTGGAAGTCCCGATTCCCTCGGGTGTGACGAATTCCACGGTCAAGGTGCTTCCCACTTGGCCGTCAGACGCTCCCCCTGCTGCCTTCGATGTGGATTTCTCACCAAAGACCGCCTGTACGGTGGACCTCACCAAGGGGCAGTTCTACACACGGCCTGAGACGTTAGCCTCCAAGATTGTGAATGGCCTGCTGAACCTCAGTGATGAAACCTCCTACCCGGTTGTACACGTGGATGTAAGCGGGTCGGCGCTCAAGATGATGAATCTTGCCGACCGGCTGGCATCTCCTTCCACACCGCGCACCACGCTCGCGAGCACTGCCCTGCGGCCGATGTTGCTCCAGTTGAGCGCCGCGCATCACTCCGTGCCAGCAGCCGAAACCGCCAGCACGCCGGCCGCCGCTGAGACGCAGGCGACCGCCGCCCTGCCGGCTTTGCGGACCGCGGGCATTTCCCTGGCACAGACGAATCGGGCGGAGTGGTTTGCCGGTGTGATGGCCAAAGTCACGTTAAACAACAAAGCCGTGGTGGCGAATACCCCCGACCAGGTCACAAATTACGCCGAGGACGTGGTCCGCGGCTATCGCGTGGACGTGTGGGATGCGCAAACCAAAAGCTGGCACTCGCTCTGCCGGCGGAAAGGAACCTACAACTTCTTTGAAGCGAACCTGACCCGGCAATACGATGACGAGGGATTCGTGCAGTTGGGTGTTACCCAGCCCGTAGTCGACACGACTTCGGGGGGCGCGCCACCGAAGGATCTCTACTTACAGGAGTCGATGTTCACCTGGAATGGTTGGAGCCTCAGCGCGCCGCGGCCGGGCAAGACGATCGCGCCGGATGGGACGCCGCAACGGCTGGATGATCCGGCCGTGGCCCAGACGCGCGCTTCCAGCGACTTCAAGATGGTGGCGTCTTTCGTGCCCCCACCCGGCACGTTGCCGCGCCTGCGCTTCGGAAACACCTACCGCATTCGGGCGCGCGTCGTGGACCTGGCAGGAAACAGTCTGGCTCCCGACGCTCCCGACCCCGCAGATTTTTCGAACGCCACCGCCCCACACCTTTACACGCGCTTTGAACCCGTGATAGCGCCGCTCGTCGTGATGACCAAGACGTTCAACGGAAGCAATTCACCGGGAGAGTCTCTGGGCCGGCTTGTCCTGCGCAGCAACTTTGACAAGACCGCGCAGGATTATGCTCCCATCTACGGGAATTTTGTTTCTGACCCCACCTACACTCCCTTCGCGCTGCGGCTGGTTGCTCCACCCAAGACCAGCGAGGCGATGGCGGAGCGTCATGCGATGTTCGATTCGCCCTCCGGCCCGATGCTGAAGGACCCCGCGACCTACCAGATGATTGCTTCCAAGGCCGAGGGCGCTTTCCTGATCGATCCCCTGACGCAATTGCCCATTCAAAGCAACCTGGCGGTGCCCTACCTGCCCGATCCCCTCTGCCGCGGTACGGCTCTGTCGCTTGCGAACACGACTACCAACGTGGCGGCCACCGCCCCCTCCGTCAGCTTCTATCCCGCCGGAATCAGTTGGCCCAATCCTGTCCCGTTCCTGCTGAAAGTTTTGGAAGGCACGGGCAACACTCCTGCCCAATGGGACGAACCGAGCCGCACTTTGACTGTGCAGATTGCCAAGGCGAATGTGGTAACGCTTGACCTGAGTTCGCTCCTGGGTGACGGCGCCCTGGGTGCGAGCAACCAGGAAAGCATGGGGATTTGGGGTTGGATGAAAGAGGCCGCGCCCGCTAATCTGGCCCAGTTGCGCCAAGTCGTCGGGCAGGGACGCCATTGGATGGTCACTCCCTCCCGCGAGTTGGTGCTGGTCCACGCCGTCCAACAACCGCTCATCGCGCCCCAGTTTCATTTGCTAACTCCGAACCGGCAGTTGGCTGAGACGTTTGCCTACATTGCGGACGACCAGCCCATGCCCATCGACGGCAAGAGCACGCTCAAGGTGGATATCGAAGCGGCGTGGCAGGAGCCGCTGGACGATGTAAACGATCCGAGCGGCCCCAAGATCCTGAACGGCAGCGCCCACGTGTACGAGTGGAAACTGGGCGTCCAGGACACGGCGCTCGAAATCAAGACCTCGGTGGCGTTGGCGCAGGGCCCCAGTTCCCCAGCCACAACGCCGGCGAGCGTTACACCCGCGGCGGGAGTGGGGCGGCAACACGTAGTGGCGGCTCCACTGGCACAGCCCAAGGTGATGGCCGCGGAAGTGAAGACTGCGACCCCCACAGCGAATCTGCAGGCTGTGGCTTTAAAGCCAGGGGCGCTGATTCCGACGGATGTGCGTGTAGCGCGGCCATCCCTACCGCCGCCGCAAAAGTTCGGCTATTCCTGGCGCCACGACTTCGGCGATACGAAGTACCGTAAGGTGAACTATTCCGCCGTGGCCACCACCCGCTTTGCGGAATACTTCCCCATTACCGACCCCACTCAATTGACCCGCACCAGCCCCACATTTGCTGTTGACGTGCCAAATTCCGTGCGGCCACCACTGCCGCAAGTGCTCTACGTGATCCCGACTTTCGGCTGGGAGAAGAAGAGTGATCTCGACTTCGAAAAGGGTGGCGTGCAGATCGGGGGAATTCAGCTTCCGAGTCTGAAAGGAGTCGGCAGCACCAGCACGCGCTCCGGTGGGGGCCTGCGCGTTTATCTGGATCGGCCCTGGTACGCATCCGGTGACGGGGAACTGCTGGGAGTGGTTTTGTGGCCCAGCCCGGTATCCCTTGAGATTCCGCCAGTCGTCCTCAAACCGGGTATGCCCCGGGTTGAACAACCAACAAAGGGCAAGGTAGCGCCGGGGGTGGCAACGAAATCCGTCGCCACGGGAGCTGCGGCGGCAAGAATGGTTGCGCCGCTGGTTACCGCAGGCCCGGCGGTTCCCGACCCCCTGAGCACCTTGGTAACCCAGTGGGGAATGGATCCGATCTGGCAGACAAACCCACTGCCTGGGGACCTTCCCACGCTCGACAATTTTAAGAGTCCGCAAAAGACCGGGACGGCGCTGACGCTCGAAGAACTTGCCGATAAGCAGGAGCCTACTTCCGGCGCTTATCGCGTGTGCGTGGCCGGTTACCAGCCCGAGTACGATAAGGACCGGCAGCTCTGGTACTGCGATATCCCCATCGATACGGGTGTGTCTTATTTCCCGTTTGTGCGGCTGGCGCTGGTTCGCTTCCAGCCGATTTCCGTTGAGAACGCGCACCTTTCGCGCGTGGTGCGGGCGGACTTCGTACAACTTACTCCGGACCGCGCGGCAACCGTGGTCTACGATCCCAAGAATCCCAAGCACATCGATGTGGCGGTGACGGGATTAAGAGCTTATCCGTAAATAATAATTGTCTGTCGCCAGCAGATCATGGCCGCGGCTAAGGTTAGTAGGGCGACGTAGCTTTCCTCGGTCTTTTCAAAGCTCACCAACACCTTGCGGTATCGGTTGAGCCAGGAATGGGTCCGCTCGACCACCCATCGGCGAGCCTTGTAACCGGGGACGATACGTTTTGCTTCCATCTCTTCTCGCTGTTGCTTGATATGCGGCCGGTAGTGGCGGTTCGTGGCCGCTTGCCGAGCGCGGGATCCCTTGTAACCGGCATCGGCGCAAAGGTGCTGGGGCTTTCTCGGTCGCGGTGCCGGTCGCGCTCTCACCACCTGGTCGAGGGTGGTGGCCAGCAGCTTCACATCATGCAGGTTGGCTCCGCTGACGGCGAGCGATAGTGGGACGCCACGCCCGTCGACTAACAAACTTCGCTTGCGCCCATTTTTTTCCCCGATCGGTGGGATTGGGTCCCACACAAGTCAAGGCCAGCGGGGCTTTCACCATCGCTCCGTCGATGCTTTGCCAGTCCCAGGCAATGCCCTCCAGCTCATCGTACTCGGCCAGCCCCGACCGCCAGAGCGCCAGAAAGAAACCCGCCCGGTGCCACTGTTGAAAATGCTTGTGGACCGCGCTGGCGCTGCCGAATTCCTTGGGCAAGGCCTTCCACTGACATCCCGTGCGCAGCACATACACAATGGCCGAGAAGATCCGGCGCGCCGGCATTGGCTTCCTCCCACCCCCCGGCTTCCGCCTATACTTTCGGCCTTTCGACCGCTGTCGAACCGGAATCAGCGGTTCGACTTTCACCCAAAACTCGTCGGATACTTCCCAAGATTTTATCTGCGGCATCTTGGGTCATAATCATGCATCAAATTGCAGCAGACTTCAATAAGTATTTACGGATAAGCTCTAAGTTATGGAGCGTCCCAGGCGGGTTCTGGTCCCGCAGTCATGGAAGTAACCGTTGAAGCGAAACCTGTGGGCGCTGACGCGGACCTGGGGTGGGTCCCCGTGCCCAGCGCCACCTTGGAACTGACGGCGGAGAAGGGTGCGACGACCACCGTCTGGCGCGCGCAGGTTCGGCTGGATCGCTATAAGGTGCCCAAGCTTCAGGATCTGCGCCTGGTGATTCGGGAATATGAGACCTTCCTGGCGGACTCGCATGGACCCCAGCTGGGCATCGCGGCCATGGTAGCGCCTACCCAACCGGCGCGCCGACTGGTGTACGCCGATGTGCTGAAACTCCCGCCGGTGGTGTGAGGTTGGGCCAACGTGTCTTCCCTTGCCACCGGTAACCACCCCGGCGCTCGGAGCGGGACTGGTAACCACCCCGTCGCCTACGGCGCCACCCCTCCTAAATCAGGAGGGGAGTTTTTCGGGAACTCCCCTCCTTAGATGAGGAGGGGTGGCGCGCCGAGCCCCGATAGCGCGTTCTTTCCAAATTGATGATCGGGGCCGAGCGCCGGGGTGGTGCTGATAAGACAAATGCCAGTGCTGAGCAAGGGAAAAAGGTTTGGTGCTGACAAGACACATGCTGGAGCTGAGCCAAGGAATAAAAGTGATCCTGACCGACAACAAAACTGCTAAGGCCGACGAATCCGCCCCTGCTTGGCACCGCGCAGTTGCGGTACAATCAATTCTGCTGATTGGAATTTCCATAAGCGCGATGAGGATCAATTCCCAGGTTCGGGAGTCGCAGATAGCGCGCCGCGCACGTGGACGGGGACAACGGTGCAAATCATACTAAAATGGATGAAACGAATCGCCTTTATCGTGGTGGGTTTCTCTGCCCTCCTGTACGCAGGTGACTATGCCGCGGTGCGCATCCCGATTCCGAGTAGCCGCAATCCTTACGGAGTGGTGACGGTCAGGCCCTACCTCAACGTCAAGCAGAAGAGCGGCAAATCCGAGTACTACTTTCTGGATCCCCAACCGCAGACCTGCGTGAATTCTTTGTTTCCCCACATGGGCTATAGCCCTTGCTGGTACCTCCGGCGGCATGCTAAGCAGGGTACCAATATCTGAGGCGCCCGGGGTAATCCTGTCCTCACTTACGAGCAAAACCAGGGTCGGGAAGGTTGTTTCCTCCAGCCTTGTTTTTGAGCGACTTGGGGCGAATTGAGGGAAACGACACAACTACAGAGAGCCGCCTCCAGACCCCCACGACAGATAGTCCATGTCTTCTGGTGGGTTATGACATTTAGTCTGAACCAGACCATGACCCAAGTCAAAAAGGGTAACGAAATTGCTGATACTGTCGTGGGGTGGTTCAAAAGCACCGCAACGGTGTTAGTGTCGAATTGATTGCGGTGCAAGGCTAGAATCCGCCCGAGGTATGCTATGTCGTCAAAGACACTCATTTTGGTTCTGCTCTTGACAGCAGGATGCTTGTGGGCTCAGGAGAAGAAGGAAACAGCGCCACCCAGCGGCGGCACCACGGCTGCCGCACCCGCTGCACCCGCCGCGCCTCACCCGGCTGCAATTACAGATGAGGACAAGGCTCGAAAGAATCCCGTGAAATTCACGGAGGTTTCCGTGCAACGGGGCAAGAAGATATTCAATACACAGTGCAGCCTTTGCCATGGCGCCACGGGTGACGGGAAGGGTGAGTTGGCAGCGGACATGAAGCTCACCCTGCCGGACTTTACCAAAGCCGACGCGCTAAAGAACCGTACCGATGGGGAACTCTATACGATTATTGGCACGGGGAAAGATCCCATGCCCGGTCAGGCGGGGCGAATGACCGAACCACAGCGGTGGAACTTAGTCAACTACTTGCGAGCCCTTACAGGAAAAGTTCCAGAAAAGGCCACCGGCAAAGAACTGGAAGAGAACGTGATCCTGGTTCCCCAGTAGACTCAGGAGTCAGGCCCTGTGGAAGTAAGGGGCATGAGCCCACACCCCTTACTTCCCTGCAAGCTCGCGACTGATATAAAGCCGAGTCAGCGCGTTGCGAGCTTTTTCGCCAACGACAGCAAGACCTCGCGGTCGGGGTCGCCCAGGCGCGTAAACAGGTTCTTAAGTTGGAGGAGAAAACGCGCCTCCTCCCCCTTCTTTCCACCCTGCTCGGCCAATTCCTCCAAGCCCAAGCGGTCAGTCAGATTCGGGGTTGCGGCCTCACCCTCACCTGCGTGAAACAATTGATAGAGAGGGACCTCCAAAGCGGCTGCGAACCGCTCCAGAGTTTCTAGTGAGGGGACCGTGTGCCCGTTTTCCACGCGGGAAATGTAGCAGCGTAGCAGGCCTGTGGATTTTTCAACGTCGCCTTGTGAAAGGCCCTTCCGCTCGCGGAGAAAGCGGAGTCTGGTTCCGATTAGCATATCTTCATGACCTCGCATCGTCCTTCAGATTTTTAACCTACGGTAGTGGTTTAGTTTGATCTTGTAGCGGCGAGTTTACCTTGCCATATGGCGCCGTAAGGCCGCCTATGCATCAAACTCTACTATTACCTCGGGTATCTTCCCTCACAATTTACATTCGTTCAACGGTACGGAAGTACTGGTACGGAGGTGGGCTCGATATCTCGGCGCTGGCGGGATAAAAGAATGGAGGCGGCAGGATGTGGGTATGGTCGTAGGGGTGCCCCGTGGGTGCCCGGCGTGGGCCATGCCCACAGGCGAGGGCAGGCACGACCGACGGTGAAAATGCGCGCAGCGCTTTGGACTGCGGTAGCAGCAGCTACCGCCTTCCGCCTACGGTCCAGAGGGCAAATGTACAAGTCGAGGAGGAAGCAAGGCGGTAGCTGCTGCTACCGCAGTCCAAGGTGCCTTCGGCACACCGATTCAAGGGGCAGAGCCGCCAGGGTCGATTGCGCCTATTCTTGCTTGTTCAGGCAAGCACCGTGGCGAGCAGCGCCATGCGCACGTACAAGCCATTCTGGGCCTGCCGGAAGTAAGCGGCGCGGGCGTCGCCGTCAACTTCCATACTGATTTCATCCAGGCGGGGCAGGGGGTGCATGACGATGGACTTGGGCCGCATCAGGCTGAGAGTGTGCTGGTTGATGACGTACACTCCCCGGCATTGCTCGTAATCGGCAATGCGGTCGCCAAAGCGCTCTTTCTGGATACGCGTTTGGTAGACGACGTCGACCTCCGGCAACACCTTGTCGAGGTCCGTTTCTTCCACGTACCAGATGTTGCGCTCGCACAGGTGCTCGAGGATATCCTCTTTCATTTTCAGGAGGGTGGGCGCGACAAAGTAAATCTTGATGTCCTTGAACTTGCTCAGCAGGTAGGTGAGAGATCGGACGGTGCGGCCCTGAGCCAGGTCTCCCACCATGGCGATTTTCAGCCCGTCGATCGTGCCGATTTCCTTGCGGATGGTGTAAAGGTCGAGCAGGGCCTGGGTGGGATGCTGGCCCGCGCCGTCCCCGGCATTGATGACCGGAACGCGTGAAACCGCGGAGGCGCGCTTGGCGGACCCGACTTCGTAATGGCGGATGACGATAACGTCCGCGTAGCCATTCAGGATCTGGATGGTGTCTTCCAGGGTTTCACCTTTGGCCACCGAGGAAAATTCGGCGGCGTTTTCCGTCGAGATGACCTGCCCACCCAGACGATGCATGGCGGTCTCAAACGAGAAGCGGGTGCGCGTAGAAGGTTCATAGAAGAGCGTGGCCATAATGCGCCTTTGGAAATCGGACGTGCCGCCGCGGGCCACAACCTGCTCCATCTCTGTGGCCGCGTCGAAAATATGCAGGAGCGTCGGGGTGTCGAACTGTTGCGCTTCGATGACATGATGCAGCTTCATGGCGAGTTTGGGTTCCTCCCGTTAATAAGATTCCGGGTTGCGCCGGCGGAAAGGGATTGATTTCGGAAGCATGATGATCGTGGCGGAGGATACTATCTGGATTTATTTCCGTCAACCCCCCGTTAGGCCCCGTTGGGCAAATCTGGTTAGACGCGGGGCGCGGATAGCATGAGACGTTGGCCAAGGCGCCCGGCGGATGAAGTAACCACCCCGTCGCCTCCGGCGCCACCCCTCCTAAATCAGGAGGGGAGTTCTTAAAAACACTCCCCTCCTCAGATGAGGCTGTCTCAAAACTAGGTATTTCTGACTTTTGCACAGCGTAAGTTATTGATTATTCGTCGTAAAAACCGTGAATTTGCCAGTTTTGAGACCGCCTCAGATGAGGAGGGGTGGCGCGCCAAGCGCCGGGGTGGTGCTGATCGTGGCGGCGCTGACAGAATGAAGTGGTGGCACCAATCTGATGCAGAGGTGGGGGCATTCATCCCGATCTGATCGGGACCTGGAGTTTCTACATTTATTATGCATCAGCGGCGTGGGTGAGGGCGCGGTCGGTGAGTTGGAAGCCCAGAGATTGGGGACATTCCGGGTGGTCGACCATTTCTTGGCGCAGCAGGGTGACGAGGTCGAGGCAGGAAGGGCGGTGGGCCTTGCGTCGCCACCGGGGCAGAGCCTGATAGGCCGTGCCACGCTCGGTGCCGAAGGCTTGGAGAGAAGCCAGGAGCAGCGCGCTGTAGGCGGCCACGACCAGGGCAGGTTGCTTGGGCACGGCGTTAACGTTCCATAACTGGGCTTGTCCGACACCCAGCGTCTCCTTCTCGTCGCGGTGGTTGACTTCGATCTGCCAGCGGTCGAAGTAGATTTGCAGCAACTGAGGGGCAGAGTGCCGCAGGTCGGTGGTCAGCAGGTAGGCCGGTTGACGGTAGTAGAGTCTGGAGCTCTTCCGTTTGCGATAGGGGGTAGGAGCCACGACGAAGAGCCGCAGGGGGATCTGGCCGGCGCCCCGACGCCAGTAGACTTGCGACACCTCTTTATAACGGAGGCGGCGGCGCTTGCCTCCGTAGAAGAGCTTGGTTTGCTGCCAGAGGTGGGACTCGTCCTGCCGGACCTGTTCGGGGGTAAAGGTGGAGAGGGCGTAAAAGCGGCGAGAAGGCTGGGGAGCGCGAAAGCCGAGGCGCGCATCCTTGCGGGCGCGGGCGATCAACTCGGTGCGATCGCGGGGGGCGCGCAGACAGGTGCGGTTGCAGAAGCTGCCATCCAGAGCCAGCACCAGCAGCTTGGCCCCACCCCCGGCCGCATCCAGCGCCTGGCGCAAGGGGGCCACGCTCTGCACAAAACGCTGCGAGAGGTTGTGGAGCTTGCGCATCCTTTTATATTCCTGCCAGGCTTCCTCTTTCGCCTTGCGGGAGGGCTTTTTCAGCGGCGCCGCCTCTTCAAAGCGCACGGGCAGAGCGCGGCAGCTGGCGGGGGCGTGCCGATGCAGGGGCAGCAGCAGGGAAGCTTGCAGAAAGCGCACGCCGCGCAGGAGGTTGACATGAAAGGGGGGCGAGAGGGGATCGCGGTGATAACGCGCCTGGGGAATGGCGCGGCCGGTCTTGCGCAGGCGGGTGTCGTCGACGGCCACGCCCACCAGGCGGCCGGGACAATAGGGCAAGGCGCGGCGCCAGACGCCGGCAAACAACGTCTGCGGTTCCCAGTGACAACGCGAGTGGAGAAAGTATTCGCTCGACCAACTGCGCTGCTGGCGGCCCTGGGTCCAGAGGATACGCGAAAGACAGCGTCGACCCACGCAGACCAAGGCGCCCAGGGCCTGGCGCACGGCGCGCTGCAGGGTGCGCTGCTGGGGAAAAGTGGGGGCCCAGTCCGCCACGATCTCCGACCAGGCGGCGAACAGAGTCATCGGGCCTCCGGACGTAAGCCGAAAGTGTTCTTCCCGGTACGCAGGAAGCGATCGCCGCGGGCGACTTTTTTGGTCAGCGAAGAGACCAGGCTCTCGCGATCGACGGTGACGTGGAAGGCGGCGCGGAGGCGCGCCAGGAGTTCGGAAATGTGCAAGGGGGTACGGGCCTTCTTGAGTATGTCGTACGCCATGTCCACTTGGGACAGACCTGTGCGGCGCGGCCTCGGGGCGGGGGCTGGGGAACCGCCGCGGAGACGGCGAACCGCCCGCAACTGGGCATCCAGTGAGGCCTCGAATATCGAAAGAATGGAATCCTTGAGATCGTCAGGCAAGTTAACCTCCGGAGCCAGGACTCAGGAGGAAGGTAACGGAAATCAGGGAGGTCTGTCAATAGAAATCTTACTTTGCCAGACCTAAATGTAGAAACTCCAAATCCCGATCTGATCGGGACGCCGCCATATGGCGAGGTAAACTCGCCGCTACATCACCAGATTGACGCAATCCCCACCCGAGTCGCGCTCACCTTAGGTGGGTGCACTGTGTTAAAGTAGACAATTGCGTAAATGGGGACGGAGGATTCTTCCTGTGACTAGGAAGTGGCAAGAACAGGTTTGGGGATACGGAGATGAGTGAGCCTCCGGAGGCTGGCCAGGCCCCCGTAACGTCGCCCCGGGCTTCGATGCGAGAGATCGAGCGCCGCCGCAGTGAGCGCTTGCTCCTCACCGTACCGATCCAGGTCGAAGGCGTAAATCGGTGGGGTGAGAAATTTAACGAGGCCACCCGCACCATCGTCATTAATCGGCAAGGGGCGCGGATTTTCCTCAAGGAACCTGTGGCGGCAGGCGCCGTGGTGCTCGTGACCAACAACATGGGGCACCGGAAGGCTAAGTTTCGAGTCGTCGGGCCCACCCAACCCGCCACCGGGGAGGGCGGGGAATGGGGTCTCGAGTGCCTCAACGAGAAAGCGAACCTTTGGGGAATCGGCTTTCCGCCTCCCCAACAGGATTTAGGCGCCTGTACGGCCTTAATCGAGTGCCGCCGGTGCCACGCATTGAAATTGAGCGCGCTCTCCATGGTTGAACTGGAAGTGCTGGGGACCTCGGGCTTGCTGGTCAAGGAGTGCGAGCCCTGCGGACGTTCCACACCCTGGAGCTACAGGGACCCTGCCCACGACTTGTCTTACGAGGATCCGGATACCAACGCCGAAGTTCTGGAATCCCACAAGACGAAAGGCAACCGCCGCTTCCATAATCGCGTGGCCTTGCAGTTGCCCATCCGGGTGAGGAGTTACTACGGCTCGGAAGAATTTACGCGGTCAGAAAACGTTTCGCGCAGCGGCTTGTGTTTCATTTCCGACAACAACTATGAAGAGGGAGAGGTCCTGTTGGTGACCTGTCCCTATGAACAAGGCGGACACAACATTGAGGTGCGTTCCCAAGTCGTACGCCGCCGCGACATGATGGGAACCGGGCGCAAGATCTATGGCATCTCGTATGAACGATGAGGAGGGGTGTCCGTCAGCCGACGGTCGGGGTGGTGCTGAAACGAGGGTGGTGCTGAACGGAGGCTGGTGGCCGACAGGACAAATCGGGGAGGTAGCCACGGCCAATTCGTCTTGGGAATTGACCGCGGGTTCGGCATCGAAAGGCCCAGTGTCACAAATACAGTGACTGTGGCGATCTCGCTAGGAATGCTTAGAGGATCTGATCCAATACCAGCGTTTCAAAGGCTTCCACCCGCTCAAAGACCGGATCATTGGTAATCAACCCGGTCGCCTTAGCGTGTGCGGCGGTCGCGGCCTGCAGAGCATCGGGAGATTGCAGGCGGTGTCGGGCACGAATCCGCGCTGCAAGATCCGCAATTTCCAGGTCTGGGGCAATCCAATCCAGGTTGGGATAGGTGGAGAGTAACCCGTAGAACTCATCCACCCGCGATTCGTCCAGCTCGCAATAAGGATGAACCAGCAATTCCATCATGGTAATAGTTAACGTGAACGCCTTCGAAGCGGGACGTTCGAGCCAGGAAAAAATGTGATCCGTGAGGGCAAGGTATCGGGAGTTCGCTTCTAATTGGTAAATGAAGACGTTCGTATCCAGGGCGACCCGGTGGTGATGCCGAAGAAAGGCGCGGAGACGGTCTATTCCCAACTCTGGCGTTCCTTTTGAAGATAATCGCGGGGATAGGCGCCGCGAGCTAACCCTCGAATCGCGGCATGAGGGGATTTGGGCTTTTGCAGGGCAATGACCCTCTCTCCACAAACCACCACCAAGAGCTTATCGCCGGGCTTTAACTGCAAAGCCTCGCGAGCCTCCCGTGGGATCACAATCTGGTTCTTGGTTGAAAGTGTCGTTTCCGCCATCGCTTTACATTATAGCATAAAGTAAAGCAAGCGGCGCAAGAGATTGGTTGATTTGGCGGTGGTAGCCACGGTCAATTCGTCTGGGGAATTGACCGTGGGTCCGTCATCGAGGAAATGCCCACGGTCGCAAATGCAGTGACCGTGGCCCGCTGGACGGAAGCACCAGAAGGCATTTGACTTTTGTAACCTGAGTAGTTACACTACACGCACATGATAATCCGGTTTCGTCATAAGGGGCTGGAACGGCTTTTTACCTCGGGGGAGTGTGTCCAGCAAAGGCTGGTATGTTCAGTGGGAGTTAGTCCCACCAAGGCAAGAGTCAGGAGCCTTGTAGCTTGGGTCGCATCCGTGGAGGAAACGAAGCGGATGAAGCTGACCGACAAAGCCATCCAAGGGATGGTGAGCGAGTCACCGGGCCGTAACGCAAGTGAACCCATAGGTGGCCTCGACAAAAAAATAAATCCGGAGGCCGAGCCCTCTCCTTCGGGGCGAAGGCAGCATGGCATGACGTGGGCTGACCGAGACAACATGTCACTCCGGCGGGGTGGTAGGGGCAGCACGGTGGCAAGGGCATGTCAAGCAACTGGAGAAACCGTCCTCGTCCCATCGAGAGATCGGTGGAGCAGGGTAGGCCGTATAACCGGAGACAACGGGAAATCGGCTGACGGCGAGACGGTGGCGGTTAGGCTCGAAGTAGCGACGAAGTGGGGTAACGCCCATGGAGCGAAGGGGCCTTGCTGCACAGCAAGTCTTGGCCAACATGGGAGGCAGGGGTGAAATGATAAAAGCGCCCTTTAAGCTGCAAGACCTGCGGCGAAGACTTTACGTCAAGGCGAAGGCTGAACCGACTTGGCGATTCTGGGGGTTGTATGTCCACGTCTGCAAACGAGAAACTCTCTGGGAAGCGTATCAGCTAGCTAAGGAGAACAAGGGAGCCCCAGGAGTAGATGGGGTCACGTTCCAGGCAATCGAGGCTGAAGGCTTGCAGGGATTTCTCGAACAGCTTCGCGAGGAGCTGGTGCAGCGGAGATATCGACCTCAACGGCTGCGGAAGGTAGGGATTCCGAAGGAGGGCGGAAAGGTTCGCCAACTTTCGATTCCTTGCATTCGCGACCGAGTGGTCCAGGGAGCGTTGAAGCTGATCCTGGAACCGATCTTTGAGGCCGATTTCCAACCGGGATCGTTTGGCTACCGGCCGAAGAAGTCAGCCCACGCTGCGATTCAACGCGTCTCGGAGGCAATCGTGCGGCACATGACCTTTGTCGTTGATCTCAACTTGCGTTCCTACTTCGATACGGTTCGACATTCCCTCGTACTGGAGAAGGTGGCACGGCGAGTGAACGACACCGAGGTCCTAGGGCTGCTCAAACTGCTGCTGAAGGCGTCGGGGAAGCAGGGTGTTCCGCAAGGCGGGGTGATTTCGCCCTTGCTCAGTAACGTGTACCTCAATGAGGTGGACAAGATGCTGGAAAAGGCGAAGGAAGTCACCCGCGAGGGGCGGTGGATGAACGTCGAATATGCCAGATTCGCCGATGATCTGGTGGTTCTGGTGAACGCTCATCCCCGGCAGGCCTGGCTTCGCAAGGCAGTGGAAAAGCGGCTACGGGAGGAGTTGGCCAAGCTGCAGGTTGAGGTGAACGAGGAGAAAAGCCGGAGGGTGGATCTTCAGCAAGGAGAGAGTTTCGGATTTCTGGGGTTTGAGTTCCGTCGCATCCGCAGTCGGCGGGGCCGATGGATGCCGCTGCGTACGCCGCGGGGCAAGAAGCGGACGGCATTGCTACGCAAGCTCAAGCTAGTTTTCCGGAGCTATCGCTCTCAGCCTGTGAGGGGGTTGATCGAGCAGATCAATCCCATTCTGCGCGGCTGGGTGAACTACTTTGCGGTCGGGCACTCCAGCCGGTGCTTCTCGTATATCCGCGACTGGGTAGAGAAGAAGATTCGGTGCCACTTGGCGAGGGCCAGACAACGCCCAGGCTTCGGATGGAAGCGGTGGCGTAAGGAGTGGCTGTATGGCACGCTCGGGCTCTTCCACGAGTACCGCGTGGTCCATCAGTCATCCTCCTGGGCAGCCGCCCCGACCCGATAGGCCCCATAACCCTTGCCGTGAAGTGTGCAGGAACGCGTAGTGCGGGAAATCCGCACGCTACGTGTGATGTGGCGGGAGCTGGAAACGGGGCTCGGAGCTTTCTCGGAGCCGCCGCGCCAGTTCCCGACCCTACCACACGAGGGGTGAGCGCTCAACAGGTGAAGCGGTTGCGCCGCCTGCTGGTGACGCTTGCCACCGCTTCGAGCCCGATGAACATGAACATTGCCGGTTATCAATTGCATCCACTTGTGGGCGAGCGCAAGGGCGAATGGGTGGTTTCGGTGTCGGGCAATTGGCGGCTGGTGTTCCGCTTCGATGGTGAAAACGCCACCGATGTTGATTTGGCCGATTACCACTAGCGAGAGGAGAGAACTAACATGGATATGTACAATCCCCCGCATCCCGGCGAAATAGTCCGGGAGGACTGCCTTAAGGCGCTTGGGTTGAGTGTGACCGAGGCGGCGAAGGGCTTGGGAGTCACGCGCAAGACCCTCTCGTCGATTCTCAACGGCCGCTCCGGAATCACGGCGGAAATGGCGCTGCGCCTCGCCCAGGCGTTTGGGAGCACGCCGGAGCACTGGTTGCAGATGCAGCTTGCCTACGATCTGTGGCAAGCGAAGCGCCACGCCAAGAAGCTGCACGTCAAGCAGTTCTTCGCCACAGCCACCAGCTAACGCAAGGGTTGTGTCCACACACCCTTCTGCCGTAGGGGGAGTCGCCGCGGCGACCCGCCCCCTGGTTCCGCATTCATCATGCGGAACGCCGGGTAGGGCAACCTGTCCCGACGGAGTCGAGAGCCCTACCCCTACATCGCATGATTGCAATCACCCCTTCGAACAGCGCCGGAAGTTGTGTGACCCGGAGGTGGCCACGGTCAATTCGTCTTGGAAATTGACTGTGGGTTTGCGATCGAAGGGAAAGTCTAGGAGCACGAGAGAATTAACTGCGGCTTGTAACTACCTGCTTGGCATTGGTACCAGATATGTTACCATTGGGTTTGGTCGATGTGCGCGAGTATCTGGACCACGAGGGAAACGGTCCCTTCGCGATTTGGTTTGACAACCTGCACGCGCCGGCTGCCGCGAAGGTGACTATGGCAGTGACGCGGTTAGGCCATGGCAATTTAGCCGAAGAAAGAGGGAGACCAATAATGGCTCTGACTCGCGATTTTAAGGAAACCATCAAAGCGCGCGTCCAACGCGATCCCGCCTTTCGCCGGGAACTTCTCCGCGAGGGTGTGGAAACCATGCTGAACGGAGACGTCGAGACGGGCAAGACCGTGCTCCGCGACTACATCAATGCCACGATCGGATTTGTCGAGTTGGCCGAGGCCACCCACCGCTCGCCCAAAAGCCTGATGCGGATGCTCGGACCGCAGGGTAATCCCCAAGCGCAAAATCTGTTTGCCATCGTTTCCTATTTGCTCGATCAGGAAGGGATTCAGTTTAGACTGCGCGCCGCCGTATCGTAAGCGCTCTTGGAACAGAAGGC
The DNA here is from genome assembly GCA_963804995.1 of uncultured Acidobacteriota bacterium. Taxonomy (GTDB): domain Bacteria; phylum Acidobacteriota; class Terriglobia; order UBA7540; family UBA7540; genus Bog-366. The sequence goes on along the minus strand of CAWDSK010000004.1, from coordinate 158,998 downwards.
GTAGCAGACCTGATTTGTAGGTCCGCGGCCCGTGGGCACTCCGCTGCGCAGGGCGGGGGGGCCGCAACCCAAGGTGTAGGGGCCTGCGGCACTGGCCCGGGCCGAACGGTGGTCACCCATTAAGATCGGCGGACTTTCAGCCGTGGAGGCCGGTGACCTTAAAGATTGTTTATGTCTGAGGTTTCAAGGATTGGCTTGGGTGCACCTCGCTTGGCCGCGATGAGCATGGCCCGCCCCAGTTTCTCGGTTGTGGTGACATACTTTGGCATGAGTGCTTTCAAAACCGGGAGGAGCGGGCCCAGTACAGCGTAAGAGACCCGATAGAGCTTGGTCCTGGACGTGATCCCGTGGAGCGGCACAATCAAGGCGGGGCGGAACATGTACGCTGCTTTGAACGGCAAGCGCAGCAGGGCGTTTTCGGTGTGTCCTTTCACTCGGGCCCACATCGTGCGGCCATGCTCGGAACTGTCCGTGCCTGCACCAGAAACATAAATGAAGGTCAGGGATGGGTTGAGCTTCACCAAGGTTTCGGCTGCGGCCAGGGTGATGTCGTAAGTAATACGCCGATAGCTTTCTTCGGACATGCCCGCGGAAGAGACGCCGAGGCAAAAGAAGCAGGCATCCAGTTCCGTCAGGTCGGGTTCAAGCGCAGAAAAGTTGAAGAAATCGTTATGGACGATTTCGCGCAGCTTCGGGTGTTGTTGCCCGGTGCTACGGCGTACGATTGAGAGGACGGCAGTAACTTCAGGATCGAGCAGGCATTCGCGCAAGACACCTTGCCCGACCATCCCTGATGCTCCGAATAGAATTGCCTTCATTCGTTTACTGCCTCCCGATTGGTCTGCGGCAATCGCTCGAAATTTCGTGCGGGCGGCTTGCGAACCGCTCCCGTCCTTCCAATCTGTGCTGCAAGGAATTACTGCTCTGGAAAACAATTTAGGGATTGGAGCCGACGACCAGATTTGAACTGGTGACCCTCGGTTTACGAATCTGGCAGCACTAGGGTATCTCGTTGATATTGCGGCACGCTTGGCAACCGAAAAGCACGCAAAAGGACCACTAGAACGGTGAAGTGGTACTCAACTGGTACTCGTCCTTAGCCATGCCCAGAACCCCTTGCGCTTTTACCCCGCGTGCGTCTGCGTGGCACTGGACGCGACAGCGGGCCATTTTAAGCGGCATTCCAGGAATCAGAAGAGTGACATCAACGCTCGCTGACTGGCGACTGCGGCCTGGGCGTCGGAAACGTGAATGTAAGCCTGGGTGCTCGACAAGCTGGCGTGCCCGAGGGCTACCTGCACCATTGCAAGGTTCGCATTGCCCGCGATTAGGTGACTCGCCAGACTGTGTTTCAGGACGTGGACAAAGCGCTTCTCCGGTGGGAGTTTGGCGGTCTCAGCGTGCTGGTGGAATATCCGATAAACCTGTTCCCGCGTCAGGTGCCCACCCTTCCGGGAAGTGAACACTGCTCCACTTCCATCTTGCGGGCGCCCTTTCATCCAAGACGCCCATGCCTTGACCTCATCAAGCAGCGGTTGGCCGGGGTGCTTACAAACCGGCTGTGTGGTCTTAAGTGACCCCTTCACCCGAGCCACGGTCAATTGACCGTCCTGCATGTCGCCAAGCGTTAGCGCCGCTGCCTCCGATGCCCTCAAGCCATGCCGATAGATTGTGACCAGAAGTGCCCAATCCCGCGTGCTGTGCTCCTTGGCTACCTTCAGGACTGCCAGAAGTTCGTCCGTCGTGAGTGCTTGCCGGTTAGAGCGTGCCATGTGGGTTTCCCTCCGACTGGGAGATGAGCAACTTGAATGCCACACATGGTATGTAACGTGACATCACAAACAAAGGGCTTAGCCTCACAAACAAAGGGCTTAGCCTCATGGTGCGTCTCCGGTGGTGCGCTCAGTGGCACAGGGGTCAACCGTGGTGCGCGAAATTTTCCCCTGTCACCAAGGGGTATGGGCGGACATCCACACCAAGGTAGGCAATGCAGAGTCTCAAATTACCCGCGAATGTCACATTACACACGAGATATGAGATTTTGTAGAACCGAATCCAAAGGACTTACAAACGGCAATCGGGGTTCCAATGTCACAATATGAGTAGACTGTGACGTGCCGTTCGGCCATTCCCCGCCAAACTGCGCGGATAACTTCGCCCGATAATGGGCAGGCCGATTGCCAATTTTCCAAAATTTGGAAAGGTGGGCCGGGGTCGGTTGGGAGCCGACCCCGGCTTTAGAGCGCTCCTGGGGGCTACGATGGAGGGGAGATCAATCTTTAAAAAGCCGGGGCCGACAGGTGCCGACCCCGGTTGTTCGACCACGCTGCGCTTTCACCACTCGAAACCTGCCGATTGGTCGGCGGGTGTGAATCCTCTGATAAGTTGACTGTAGAGACAGACGTTACAACCGCAAAGCACAATTTAGTGTGCCAGCGCCTCAAGATGCTTTCGTGCCCTGCAAAGCAAAACCCTCGAATTAAGGCGCGTGATCCCGAGTGCGGAACCGATCTCCGCATGTGTGGCGAACCCCCAGTAAAAGGCCGTAAAGACGCGCATTTGAAGGCGCGGGATCTTGCGAAGATTTTCCGCCGTCGCCGCAGATGCGAACCGGTGTCCCTGCGATTCTTCGACAGCGAGTCGGATGGCAGGGATTGGTGTGCAACCACCGCCCCCGACCGTATCGACAACTTGGTGCCCCGTCCGCCCGCCCTGGAACTGGTAGTCGTCAAAATTCAGGTCGGGGTTTTCTGGCCCCGGCGGGAGTCTGTGAACCCGAGGATCATCTAGGGGAATACGCCGAGGGTCTGGGTTGCCATGAGTAACGTAGGTGGTTAAACTCTGGGTAGCCATATTGCCTCCTGTGTAGGCTGTGTGGTTAGGGAAGAACGGGTGTTGACACATCCGCTCTTCCCGTAACCTTTCCCCGCACGAACCGTACCAGTCGGCGTGGTGTCCTAGATTGACTGCCCCACATCTGCGCAGAAGTAAATAGGTTACACTCTTCCAAATATATTATTTGTGTGCATTGCCACGCAGAGTATTACTGGAATGCGCTGGACTGCGCCAATACCCGCATGTTTGCTGGGGTTTGTGGGCCTGGGCGCAGGCGGTGGGCGACACCCCCCGGTGTCGAAAAAAAGACCAGGCGGGGGTGCTCAGGACGCTCTCTGGAGCACACGCATTACTACGGAAATTTCTTATTGGCGCAACCAGCCGGGAACGATTTCCGTCCTTCAGGTAAAGATGGAACTGGAGAGCAACCAATGGGCGAAGCGGCAGGCACAGATCAAGGCTGAATCGAATGGGAAGCGCAGCAAGGCAACCAAGGAACAACCCCGCACAGAGGATGGTAAGAGATTGTCAGGTCTCCCCTCAGTTGATGGGAGACCTGGTGCGGGCAAGAAACACCACGGCTCTAAATCTCATTGCACGTCGGCCAAAGAAGCTGGCGTATCCGAAGCTACAATGGCCCGTGCCCGCGAACTGTAGACAAAGCGCCCCGAACTTGCCGAGAAGGTGGCAAGTGAGGAAATCACCCTAAATCGCGCCCTTCAGGTGGCGAAGCGGGAGGGGGGCCGAAAACATGGGAACAGAGATTGTGGGAACGGGACCGCATGTGGAGTCGGTTACGGTTGCGCGATCCGAAGGACTTCCCCAACCTTGACCAAATTTCTTCGATGCCACAAGGCAGGGCTAGGCGGCCAGAATTATGGCACTTCGACTGCGCGTATGCCTGAGATTTCTGCGGCTCGATAGCGAATTCCGATATTCTGCCATCTTGTTTTGTGCCGCTAGAGCATTCTCGTCTATCACCACGATGCGCCCGCATCCCTGGCATACGAGATTTCTGCCAGAAACGGATTGAACAAGGCCCGGTTTATTGCAATAGGGGCACACTTCAGGGTAGCCAATCGCCGACTTCAGAGATGCCTCCGCAGGGTTTCGTTTAGGTCTCATCGTTTCCCTTTTCCCTTACTTTCATCCCAGAATCTAAGCAACTGTGGGGGCCAATCCTAGGTTGAAGGCTGCAATCATACCAGAAACCATCCAAAGTGGAACTCCGCATTGCCATGAACCTACTGCGCCGACACCTTGACTACGACCAGAGGGTAGGGCTTGGCCTGAAACTTCGCGAGGAACTAAAGAAGGGGCGCAGGCAAAACAGGCCGCAGAGGGAGCCATCGGTCGCCAGCGTGGAATAGAGGGGGGTGCGGCTGGCTTTCCAAAATTTGGAAAGGGTCAGGGCGAGTTAAACGTGAGGCCCCGAGGCTTGGCATGAGGAGGGTGGGTTTCAATCTGAGGGTGGCCTATGCCTCGGGGACCTCGATTATCAGTATAGCACTCAGCGTTACACTCACCGGCACGCTGGAGAGGGTTGCCTTAATTCTTAACCGTCATCGTCTCTGAGTTGACGGCCTTCTTGCCGGTGATGCCCTCTAGCCCGGCTAGGATGCCGCGATAGTTATTCTTGTCGCACTGTATTGCAAGCCCACCCTTTTGGTCACCATTGGCCCAGGTCAGGCCGATGAAGTGCTTCTTGGACTTGCTGAGCGCCGTCAGTGCGCCTATTCCGAATGAGGCGATCCCTACAGCAACCGCCGTTCCGACTCGGCGGTGCACATCCTGGCCGTAGCTGATTTCAGTAATCGCGGAAGCCGGAATTGTGGCTATATCCGCCTTATCTTTCACGAACCGGATCTGATGCGGTTCGAGGTACATTTGCAAGCCAGTTCCGGCCTTCAAGTCAGAAAACGAGCCGCCGTCATAGTTGACCTTGTAACCGTTGTCCCCTGCGACAGCCACACGGGGAACGGTGAGAATGATGGTGCAAAGTAAACCAGTAAACAAGTTCTTCATGTTGCGGCCTCCTATGGTCGTTGGGTGGGGCTCTCAAGGTGGGAGTCATGCTCAACGGCCGCAAAGTTTCTCAAAACTAGTCTACCGAAATTTGTTACAGAATTACTCCTGCTGGGAATGCGAAGCAAGCGACTTTCCAAAATTTGGAAATCCAGAAATCATCCAAAAATAGCTTGGAGGCTGAATCAACCCCCAACCTGTTACGAGAACCAAAAGAGCGTACTCGTGCCTCCGTAGCCAAGGAATCCAAACTTCTGGTGATGGTACAGTTTGAATTTCTCGCCCCTTGTTTCCGGCCCGGAGTGGTGTGATACTCCAAGCTATGCGAGATTGGACTGCTCTATCCGAAGACGAAAGAAACGACATCAAGGGTAAGCTCATAGCGGCCCTGCGTTCTATAGGAATCAAAGGCACAACAGCTCGATGGAATAAGCCTGCACAACTTCCCCACTGGCAACTAATAATCCAAACCTCATGGTGTGACAGGCAGTCGCGGAGTGACGTATTGAGGGTCAGGGACCAAGCGATAGCGAGGACGGATGTACAGGGACCAATGAACAGCATCATTCTCAAGAGTCACAATGAATAAGCGAGATCCCTTTCCAAATTTCGGAAACTCCCCGTGAGATTTTGTTTCCCCGAATCGTCCGCGCAATGCGATAATTTCTTTGTAAGTCCTTCCTGCCGAGCCGCCTTCGCTTTCCAAAAAACAATAAAGTCAGGAGGTCCGATGTCCAACGATGTCGTGGACGCCCTGCGCCGCGCCGTTTCCGAATTAGGATGGACAGAGGAAACCCTCGCCCAGCAAGCGGGGCTTAGTACGGAGTCCGCGTCGAAGATCGAACGCGGGGAGTTGTGCGAAGGGGAAGTCTATCGGGAAACTCTTGCCACGCTGATCGGCGGGTTGGCAATGCAGTTTTTATTTGAGCCATTGCGCGACCCAGCAGAGGCATCGACCGCGCAACTTGAGGATGAATTGCTCGAAATAATGGGCGAGAATCCGACGGCGCCGGGTGACACTCTAATGCCATCTGCGCTCGGCCTCTCGCCGCGAAACCAGTTGACGCCCGAGGCCCTGATGAGATTGTCGGCGGATCTATACCGAGTCGCAGCGGCCCCGACCCCATGACGGAACCCGCCGAGGCGCGACAGTTTCCAAAATTTGGAAAGTGGCGGTCGGTGGTGGTGTCGTCTTAAATCTAGAGCAATCAGAATTCGCAGTCACCACGCTCAATGTATTTTTTTTCTCGGCCTTGGCGTTCTACCTCGTTTCTGAAGCGGAAGACAACGGGAAGCCAATGTGGTTTCTTGTACCCAGTCCTAGAAATTGTTTTGGCGACTGGAAGGTCAAGCGCTCCACCATCGTAGAGATATACCAAGAAATCGGTCGGATGAGGGATGATCTTGTCATGCATTATCTTGAAGGCATCGAGCAGTGCTTGCGACATTCCCGTCCAAAGTACCGTGTTGGGAGAGATTTCCCATATCAGGTCGCCCTTCGCTTCTTCCCCGATTACGTTGAAGATTTCGGCAAAAGTGGTGTCATTCCTCATTGCAATTAAGTCGAGAATCCGGTCGGCCATTTCCTGTGCTGTCATTTCTGGAAACCCCCTTTAAGGAGCGCTCGCCAGTGGCCTTTTTATATTTCGCTAGACTGTCTCTGGACTCTTGCACATGAGCCGCTTTCCATCGGCCACTTGGGAATGGCCGCGTCAATTTCGGCCATTAGGCGGATGGCTTCGCCCAAGTCTGCCATAACGGAACCGCGAGGGCAAGCCGCAAGCGAAGAAAGTCAAAGTAGTCCGCTACGCGCGTTTAGTATGCTTGACACACTGCTGCTGGTGGGCTAGCCTTGAAGGTTACGGATCAAATCGATTACTTCTGATGCTGGGGTTACTGTCACCTCACCCCAGCGGGGCGCCACCCCTTCGGCGCCCCTTTTTTGTCGCAGAATCACCTACCTGCCCCCCCTATTTCCAGAATTTGGAAAACGGTCGTGCTTAACGGCCATTCTCTGATGGCTTGCCGCGAGCATCTCCCCGTCATCCTCCCGGCCCAGAGCCGGAAATAGGTCGTGCGCAACGACCGAAGGATGAATCTGAGAATGGACTGCGTGAGACGAGAGGAGGGGACAGGAAATCAAAATTCCGCGTTGGAACTTTGAAGCTTGCGGACTATAGCATAGGAAAGCAGGAGTCCTTTATCAGTGAGGAAGGCCACCTGACACCGGTACCCGGGGGGAACCGGTGTTCCCCGAAAAACCCGTACAAAGCGGGGACAGGTTTTACCGACACACTCCCCATCCAGCCGACCAAGCGCCCGCCGGGGCAAGTTTCCAAAATTTGGAAGGCAAGGTTGCGCGCTGGTCAGCCAAGCCCGCGTGTGCGACGCGAAAGACCAAGGCGACGTTACCTTGGATTGGATTACCTCAGCTCCAGAGAGAACTACATGCGCCTCAAACGATCTTGTGTATACCGAACTGGCAAAATAATGGTTAGAATTGAGACTCAGGATGGCATCAAAGACCAAGATCGAGTGGACGGATACGACATGGAACCCGGTGCGGGGTTGCACAAAGGTTAGTCCAGGCTGCCTGCACTGCTATGCCGAGACCTTTGCCGAACGGTTTCGGGGGGTGAAAGGCCACCCATACGAATTGGGCTTTGATCTTCGCCTCGTTCCAGAGAAGCTCTTTGAGCCGTTCGAGTGGACATCGCCAAGCATGGTCTTCGTAAACTCCATGAGCGATTTGTTCCACGTGGACGTGCCCGACGAATTCATCCTTAGGGTCGTTAGCGTAATGATGAAAGCGAGTTGGCACACGTACCAGATTCTCACAAAACGCTCCGAGCGACTGGGGCAAATGTTGAACGGTCCGCTGAAATTTGCAACCTCTACCCGTCACATCTGGTGGGGAGTTAGCGTCGAGAACATAAAGCACGGCAGTCCTCGCATAGAACACCTGCGTAATACTCCAGCGGGAGTGAAGTTCTTATCAATAGAACCACTACTTGAGGACCTCGGTCCCATTGACCTCTCCGATATCGATTGGGTAATAGTGGGCGGAGAGAGCGGACCTGGAGCAAGACCAATGCAGGAATTTTGGGTCCGAAATCTGCTCCACCAATGCCGTCTATATAAGGTTCCCTTCTTTTTCAAGCAGTGGGGAGGAGTCCAAAAGAAGAAGACGGGCCGGGAACTGTCTGGCAAGACCTACGATGAGTTTCCATTCACAGCTGAAGCGCCCATACCTGGCCGAGCCCTGCGGCGAAGCTTGGCGGTGACTTTGGAGGCAGAGTTTAAAGGTACTTCATGAACTCGAAGGGAAGTCGAGCAAACGAATCAACGGAATCTCCTTATGCCGCCCCTCTATTTCCAGACCTACCCCCATCCCTTCAGGTGAAAACACGCAGATACAAGCGAATTCAAGAGCCAATTTGGACGGAACACAAGGCGCGATTCGTCCAGCGCTATTTGGAGTTCTTCGTTCAGATCACGAAGCATGGAGCCTACATCGACGGCTTTGCGGGACCGCAGTATTTTGACAAGCTGGATTACTGGACTGCTGCCCTAGTGCTAGAAAGTGAACCCAAGTGGCTGCGCCATTTCTTCCTTTGTGAGTTGTCCACGCGCGGAGTCAAGGCGTTAAAGAAGCTACAGGCGGCTCAGCCAGAAGCCTACGACAAGAAAGGCAAAAAGCTCTTTCGGAGGATCCAAGTTGTACCAGGCGACTTCAATGTTAATGTTGAAACAATATTGAGTGGGGGTGCAATTACGCAAAAGGAAGCCACATTCTGCCTTCTTGACCAGAGAACCTTTGAATGCCATTGGGAAACCCTGACGATGCTTGCCGCGTACAAAAAGCCACCGAATAATAAGATCGAGCTACTTTACTTTCTGGGTGTTGGGTGGCTTCACCGGGCGATTTCGGGTACCCGCGAGAAGGATAAGCTTTCCAAATGGTGGGGTAAGGCTGACTGGACTGATCTAAAATACAAGACCACATGGGAAATTGCGGAACTCGTTCGCAAGAGGTTTGAGGAGGAGCTTGGATACCGATTCGCCGCAGCGTATCCGATTTACGATAAGAATGCCAAGGGCAAAATCATGTACTACATGATTCACGCTTCGGACCATGAAGAAGCGCCAGCACTGATGGTACGTGCCCATCATAAAGCGGTTCGCTCCTTACCACGTGAAGTTCAGCAAGAGCTAGCATTAACAATCGAAAGCTAACGCTTCGCGCAGGGAATCCCAAACTATTTGTTCGCGCTGACGGAGGATTTGCCCGCCTTTGTCTACCGGCATACATAGCCGGTGATCTCGATTAGCAGCGGGTAGTCATGCCTCCCCACTGAGACCGCGCTTGCCTGCGAAGTGCAGTCCCCTCCGATGAGCGCCGGATTTTCCAAATTTTGGAAAAAGGTTACCGATTTCCACGAAACCCCAGATTTTTGTTGTCGCCAGCGGGAGTGTGTAACGTCCCGCCTTACCATAAAGGATGGAGATACTGTGTCACGCCGCTTGACTTCAAGCTGTGTGTGGCCTTATAATAGCTTTGTACTTGGTACTGTGAGCGTAGCTGGCCCTTCCTGCAGATTACTTCGCCTTCCCACCTAATCCCAACAACCGGAGTCTAAAATGGTTAAGCCATCTAGCCCAATAGGCGAAGCGCAGCGATTTTTGAAATACAGGCATCTCGATACGGCGCTCCTGGCGGATTGTGATTATAGCTATGTCAGCCTGCTTGCCCGTGGCAGGCGGGGAATGACCGGGCGCAAGGCGCGAGCGGTTGTCCGTGTACTTGGGGAGGGATTGGCAACTCGGATGGGCTCGATATTCACGCCCGCTGCCACGGTCGGTGGCGACCTCGAACAATTGAAGGTTTTGCTTCATCAGCTCCAGGCCCAGAAATTCGCGGAGGCGACGGGCGCATGAACGGCGCAAGCACAGCAAACACGATCCGCGTCAGTGACCTCTGGGAAGCTGCGTTTTTGGTTTGCCTTGGTCATCAAGCCGACATGGAAATCAATGATGACGATTTGGTTGATTTCTGCTTTCAAGCCACGTCTTCGGTTAGGAAGGACCTCGTTCACTACCAGCACGGCGGCGAGATCCGCGCAAAGTTGTTCCGTGCAACCGTGCGGCGAGGCCGGGGGTTGATTCGTTTGGTGCGGCGAGGGCGACGGCCCATTGTCTTCCGACTCGGTGAGGACGTGAAACCGGGAATGATGGCTGTTGAGGAATAATGGAAATGCCAAAACGGATAGTGGACGGTGAAGGAATATGGTCGAGTCAGAGAATAGCAAAAGTGGAACCCGCATGGGTGCGTGCAGAGGTCCCGTGGCTTTTGCCACTCAGTCTAGCGAACGGAGTCTTTGAATGCGAGCCGCGCCAGATTTGGGCACGGTGCTATGCCTGTGTCCGGCCTAATGTGGCCCCGGAGGATGTAGTCGCAATCCTAAACAGTTTGGTAGAAGCGGGAATTCTCTACCCGTGGGTTGACGAGCACGCCAAAACCTGGGGAACTTGGTACGGGCTCAGGGGTAAAGGGAAAGAGGGAAGGTTGCCCCCTCTCTCACGGAGAGGCGAGAAGGAGCAACGTCACGAACGGATTGGACCCGAACCGACCCCTGAAATCTCGGAGGCTTTGGAGCGTGGTCAGCCAATGGCTAGCCGTTGGCTACCCAATGGTTGCCTAGGCTTGGGCTTGGGCTTGGGGTCAGGTCAGGTTAGGGCTAAGGCTTTGGCTTGTCCTATGGCTACTGCTACTCCTACGGCTTTGGAGGATTCTCCCTCTCTGCAAAATGGTTCCAATGCCGTTAGCTGCGCGTCCGCAGAACCGGCGGACAGCGCGGAAGAGATAAGAGTAAGGGAAAGACCTTCGGGAAAGGCTGACCTGACCTCACCCCAAGCCATCCCCTCTAAAGGGTTTGTCGAATCCAAGACAACCGAGGAGGATCAAGTTTCCGAAATTTGGAAAGCCGTGGGTTTCGATCCCAGTCTCGGTCTGACAGGGTATGAGCACGAGCCGACGTTCCGGGAAGTCTGCCAGGGCGTGTACAGCGAACTGCGCCATGAGCGGTGGACTACTCTGGATGAACTACTCAAACTCCAGATCAGGGCGGGAAAAGAAATTGTTGACCGCTGCAAAGCGCAAGGTTTTGGTGCTCCTCCTGGTCTGATTCTAGTTTTATCCGCGACCAGGAAGGATGCGAAGGATCTCCGAACAGGAGAGTTGTGTGCGTGACAGTTCCAAAAAGCTTCCCGAGTCGGCCCGAAGGTGCCCCGAAACGGCTCCCAGCAGCCGCCAAACCGCGTTGAGACCGGAGAACCCCTTTGCCGTGTCTATTGGATTTACTGGAATTCCGAGAGCGGAAGGGCTGATAACGGGTTTATTCGCTTCCAAAAACCTTATTCCTGTTGTTATCCGCCTTCGACAATGCGTCCATCTGACGCGGAAGTCCACCGACCCCGAGGTCAACCATGTACCTTCTACCAACCACATCTAAAGAACCCAGCCTGTCTGAGCTTGTCGCTAAACTCCGGCAGCAGCTTGGGCAGATGCAGAGCAGACTTCAGAAAAACCTTTCACGCGAAAGGACTCTCGTTGACGAAATCACCGCGCATGGCTCCGAGATGGTCGAATCTCTGCAAAAGGGCGAATCCCCAGCCGAAAAGCCCTTGCTCGCCGCGTTGCTGGCCATCCGTCGGCTGGGTGGCGACGTGCCCGACACTCGCGACGTTCAACTCAACGGCACTATGCCTTGGCCAGCGATGAAGGGGCTTGGCGAGCGTTTGGATCAGGCGGTTACCTGCCTCGCGGGCGGGGACCTGAGCCAGCAGGCCATCCAGAAAGTTGGGGATTGTCTCACAGAGGTGACCGTTGCGAAGCCCATATACACCATGAACAAGCGCAACCGCCCCGGTGATCCAGTCACTCTTGAGGCGCAGAAGTTTGTTGCCGAGATCCGCACGATGGGAGTTGATGAGATTGTGCGGAAGCTCACTGGTGGCGAACTGTGTAAGCACACCGCGCGCATGGTCCGGCGCTGGATGACTTCGCTCGACGAGGTTGAAAAGCGCATGGAGGATTGCACGGGCGCGCAACTAAACTTAGGTCTCGCCCTAGTAAAGGTCGCGGACCCCGAGACCACGATTCGCAAACGGGAGTCGCGCCTTGATAAAGAGGACGCGGCGTTCATCGAACGGTATAAGATTGGCGCGGTTGACGCCGCTGGTATCGACTGCGAGTTCGCTAAATTGTCCGAGGATGCTACCCGCTTCCTTGGCGCTGGCCTGCCTGCGTCGGATGTCAGGTTTCGGAAAATGACGAGCAGGCTCGATGAACTTTCGCGCCAGCGGTCGCTGCTTCGTCGGTTGAACAAGGCCAACTAGTCGTTCTCCTCCATTGCCTTCATTCGGGCGCATACCGCGCCTAATCCTAAATACCGGAGAGTGCTTTATGCCTGTGAAGCCGAAGCGTGGCTCTGCGCTGGCGAAGATTTTGCGGACAGCCGGGACGGGAGATGCGGAAGTTGAGAGGGGCGTTGTCGAGTACACAACCTACTGGCTTGGACGGCTCGGCGGGCTTCGCCATGTTCCGGCCCCGACCTTGGCGTTGCTCGACAGTCAGAAACTTCTCTTGAGGGCTTTATTGAGTTTCGACAGGGAAACCGCTGACCAAGAGAGGGGAGGGGTTGATGCGGAAAACTTGAAACTGGTCATCCCGGTTTCAAATTCCCTTCGCTTGGGCGAGGTCAGGCTCGAACGGCTGGCGAGCGGGGCGGGGACGGGGGAAACGGACCAACCTCGGGGATGTGCTGGCGCGATACGGAGCAAAGAATGGGGGAAATCGAAATGAGAAGAAAGCGTAGTTCAGATCCGTCGGCGAACTTTTCGCGGTTCGTGGTGGGGGAGTTGATAGGCGGGCGTTGGAAGGAACCGATAATAGACCTTGCCGGTCGGCAACATGTTCTTTCCGAGAACGCGCACTGGCGAGCAGCGGAAACCGGGACAGCCGTGGACGCTCAGGCTGCGGAGTTCGCAGATGAGACCCTTCGGCGCACCTTGGCACTCCTCGGACTTCTGCCTTGGCGGAAGCCACGGGCGCCGCACCGAGTCACGGGCATGGAGGTGAGGGCATGAGCCTTGTCCCGCGCAATGCACCGTGTCCGTGTGGCAGCGGGCGAAAGTTCAAAAAGTGTTGTAAACTCAAAACTCAGGGAGGTTCCGTGGGACCAAAATTATTGCTTTCTGTCCTGTGCCGGAGCGTTGAGAGGGGCGGCTGGCTGTCGCCAGAGCTAGCTATGTTCCTCGTGAAAGTGCAACGAGAAACGAAATACAACTTGGTGACTGTCCTTAATTCTGACTGTGCTCCGGTCCAGAGAGCGCGTAATATCGAAGCACAGCGCGCCTTGGAATTCGGCGTTGAATGGCTTTGCATGTTGGATAACGATATCGTGCCCCCGCTAAACATGCTGGATGTTTTGGATTCCGCTGGCCCGGAGCACGACGTGATCTGCCTTCCGTATTGGGGGTGTCTAGATGGCATCCCGGCCATTTTGACAATTGCCGGGCCGGACAACTTGCGGATTCAACCCGGACCTAGATTTGTGGAGATTTCCCGTGGTGGAACGGGGGCGATTTTTATTCGCCGGGAGGTATTTGTAAAAATGCCCATGCCTCATTTTGAGATGCGCCTCAGCGGTGACGGCCTCCGCATTGAAATTGGCGAAGACTACGATTTTTGCAACAAGGTACGAGCGTTAGGTTGTCGGGTTTGGACGCACGGCGGTTTCCCGGTCCAGCATATGCATCAGCTTGATCTTAGTTTTCTCGGCTCTCAGCTAAGGCAAAACATAGACATGGTGCGGTTGGGTGCTGGAGTAGCGGCGTAGGCGCTGGACAGGATTATCTTAGAAAAGTTAGTTGCCGATGGCAAACTTCCGGCGGGCACAGTCAGCTAGTGGGGGTATCTACCTTACTCAAGGAGTGGAGATTATGAACATAGTGAGACCTAGCACGTTCTCTGAAGCGCAAAAACTCAAGATACAGGCGATGCTTGATTTCTTCAGCGCTTCCACAAAACGTCGGCAGAATACAATTCGACGTACCCACATTTATCACAATGCCACACGGCCACAGGGAAACCGCTTCCGGTAGCCAGAGTAGCCTCACCCGTAGGTTTGAAGGCTATGGGTGGCAACGCAAAAGCGGCTGACTCAAGCATTCGCATTTTGGCACGGCACTTAGGACAGCCTTTTTCTGTATCGGGCATGGTAGCGCCTCCGGGTATTGACGAATTGGAGGGATTCTACCACGGGAGCGAAGCCACTACGCCGTCTTTTCCGTTCCACCCCCTACTACCCGTTCACGGTACGATCCGTTTCCAAAATTCGGAAATCCCTAACCGAAAGAAGTCTCACTGCCAGAACGACGTACCTGCCGCCCAAGCCTCCATCACAACAATCCAAGTCTCGTGGAGGATTACTGATGGTCGATATTGAGCCATTATTGGGAAGCGACCGGGTGGGGGAAATTTTGGGCCTACACCCGAAAACGGTCGAGCGTATGACGAAACACGGAGAGTTGCCGGGTTTTAAGGTGGGGAAGTTCTGGCGGTATCGTGCATCGGCGCTTGACGGCTGGATTAACTCGCGCCTACAATCCAACCGCCAGGCGTGCCGCACGGAAACTTCATTCTGACTGGAGGAACCATGCGGGCACGATATCAATTTGGAGATTTGAGAGTACGGAAGCGGAACAAGGGGCCGGATGTGTGGCAGTTCCGCTTCATGGAAAACGGAAGGCGTAAGTCGGTGTTGATTGGAACGGTTGAAAGACTCGCTACTGAGGCAGACGCACAGAGGGCCGTAGAACACCTTCGCTCCCGGATCAACTCTCTGGCGCCAGAAGCGCAATTTCACGCTGTTACGGTAGGGGCCTTGATCGACCGCTACACGACTGAAGAGATGCCGACCAGTGTGCGAGAAGATACCGCAGGATCTTACCGAGGTATTTTCAAGAACTGGATTCATCCGGCTTGGGGAACCCGGACGCTTGAATCAGTCAAGACGGTGGCCGTCGAGGGCTGGCTTAAATCCATTCCCCGGACGCAAAGCACCAGGGCGCACATTCGGAACATGATGCACAGGCTTTTGAACTGCGCCATCCGGTGGGAGATGATCGACAGAAACCCAGTTGATTTGGTTCGACAATCGAGCAAGCGCACCAAAATTCCCCGAGTCCTAACGGCGGAGGAATTCAAAAAGCTATTGCATGAACTGGCGGAGCCTTACCGGACAATGGTGCTTGTGGCCGGATGTCTGGGACTCCGAATCAGTGAAATTCTGGGCCTCCGGTGGGGCGACATTGATTGGGATAACCTCGCCGTGTCGGTTCAGCGTAGTGTGGTGGCCGGGAAGGTGTACGACACCAAGACCGAGGCATCGGCGAAGCCCCTGCCCATTGACCCGGAACTAGGCGAAGCCCTTTTGCTGTTCAGGCAGAAGGCCGCGTATGGGACCCACTCAGACTACATCTTTGCCGGTGACAGCGGTAAACCACGTTGGCAGGGGGTTATGCTCACCGACCATATCAAGCCTGCGGCGGAACTCGCCGGAATCGGGAAGATTGGCTGGCATACCTTCCGCCACACCTTCTCGTCGATCCTGCACGGGGCCGGTACGAGCATGGCCGTCCAGAAGGAACTCTTAAGGCACGCGGATATTTCCACCACGATGAACCTTTACACGCAGGCGGAAAGCCCCGCGAAGCGCGAAGCCGTTCATCAGGTGGCGAAGGTGCTTTTGAATGTAAAGCCGGTAGTGGTACGAATTGGTACTCGTCAAGGTCGATGTTCGCGGCTAAATCACTGAGGGATTGGAGCCGACGACCAGATTTGAACTGGTGACCCTCGGTTTACGAAACCGATGCTCTACCAACTGAGCTACGTCGGCCGTACGATACAAAAATGCTCACCCGGCACGGCCAGCGTTTCCGCCAATCCAGCGAGTGAGCATTTTCGGAGGAGAATAGAATAGCGGACGCGCCCCGCCATCTAAACTCCTGACGAGTCTAGAAAAACCCTCTGGCCCTGTCAAGGGATTTTTCAGGAATTTTTATGCACACTAAGCCATTTATTATCTGCTAGTTGCAGCCTAATAATACTGTCGTAAGTCAATTCCTTATAAAAGCCTTATAAATGGCCTATTAGACACCTTCCGACAACATAAGTCATTTAGTTACTATGACTTGCTAGTATTTTAAATCCAGGCGAATGAGCTGGTCATCATCGGTACGCCCCCATTGCGAATCCGGGAAGAACTTCCGCATGAATAGGCGTGAGGCAAAGAAAATGATTCCCGCCACTAGGCACGCAGCGATAAGGAACGCGGTAAGGACAAGAATTGCCAGAATCATTTGAACCAATTGCAGAGTGAAGGACCTCTCCGTGATATAGCGTTCGTTCCAACTGACGCCTTCTGCCACTTTGAATTGGTCGAGGAACAGATTGGCTGTTCCCGAATTCCCTGAGTTCAAAACCAAAAATACATAGGACTTTTGGCGTCGCCCATAAACCGAATCGGCTCCGCGATCTTCGTTGATTCCCAGGAAACTTTTCATGGACCCGAAGCGCACGCGAGCAATCTGCGGCGTGGGATAGCTGATGGACAGTAAGGTGGAGACCCCGTGCGCCGTCTGGTACTCGCCCACGTGGACTTCCGCATTTTGTTCAAATCCGATCAGGTTGGTTCGGAAGGAAGGCAACACTCGCTTGGCAGCTTCGAGGCCGAGGAGATACTTCTCGCTGCCCGCCACGAGGTTCTTCGCCGGCAGAGGTGCGGGGAGATTCTCGATCACGTGGGGCGACAACTTGGTGCCTCCCACAAAAACGAGCAGCGCCTGAAAGTCGTTTTCCGACAACTGCGGGTCATTGCCTCGCACGAAGCGGATGAATTTGTTCCCCCGTGCCATCAGCGCGCCACCGGCATCAGCAAAAGCGAGGTCCATGCCTTTCTCTGGCTGCATAGAGGCCGGGCGATAGAACATCAGCAGGCCATAGGCAGAAGTCGCGTCCTGCGCGGCCTCCACGAGCACCTGCGTATGGACCTTATCGAGTTGGTAGGTCCGCAACTCGAGCGTCTTCACGCCATATTCGCGCTCGATGGCGACGTCTCCCCCAAACTTGTTGACTTCAGGAAGCGGCAGCGGTTGGGAATCCACTTGGCGCCAGTTGGCGACAGGCACCAGGGGAATGACGGGAGGTTTCTGCTGGGCGGGGCAGAGGCAGGGTATCGCCGTCAACGCCGTTAGTAGCCAAGCCTGCTTCGAAAGCCTGCTGAACATCGCTTTAAGGATATCAGAAATCCGGGCGGGCGGTGGCGGAAGTTCGTTCTGAGGCGGCCCGTTGGACCGTCTTCACTTCACCCAGGCTCTTCAGGTACTCCACGATTCCATCGTAGAGCGCGGTGGCGATCTTCTCGCGGTAATCCGGGCGTTTCAATAAGCGCTCGTCGCTGGGGTTGGTGAGGAAGGAGATTTCCGCCAGCACAGAAGGCATGTTGGCCCCGATCAGGACGACAAAGGGAGCTTTCTTCACGCCGCGATCGCGTTGCGCGCCGCTGGTTTTGGTCACCCGCGCATAGACTTCCCGCTGCACCTGCTTGGCAAAATCCTGTGACTCCTCGATTTTTTCCGTCATCGCGATCTTCTTGATGATGTCCTGGAGTTGGTGCATGGATTCCTGCGAGGCGGCGTTTTCACGCGCTGCCACTTCCAGCGCATCGGAGTTTGAAGTGAAATTCAGGTAATAGGTTTCGATGCCCCGGGCGCTTTTGTCGGAACTGGCGTTGGCATGAACAGAAATGAACAAATCGGCGCCCTTCTCATTGGCAATGGCGGTGCGTTCCTCCAAGGGAATAAAAGTGTCATCGCTGCGGGTCATGATGACATCGCAACCGGTATCCTTTTCCAGCAGCTTCTTCAAGCGTAGAGACACATCCAACACCACATTCTTTTCTTCCAACCCCGTGGGCCCAATGGTTCCCGTATCGTGGCCGCCGTGTCCGGGATCAATCACGATGCGGCCGATCTTCAGTCCCAGGGCGCGCGTCAAGGTGCGAGAGCCGGATTGCGTGGGCGCGGCGGGTCTGATGACCGGCGCGGCAGGGGGATTTGCCACCTCGGCCTCTTCTTTGGTGTGCTTGGGTTTTTCCGGTGCTGCCGGCGGATTCAATGTGGCGGTGGTTTTCTCCTTTTCCTCCGCCTTGGTGTGCTCCTCGCCTTTCGTCTTGGCGACTGTGGGTGGCGAAGTGGGTCCAAACTTCACAGCGGTCTCAACGTGATTAGTGGCCGCTGGGTTGGCGGGGGTGGGAGGAGTTTGAACCTTCTCGGTCTTTCGACCCTCGGGACTGGGGGACGTTGGAGGTTTCACAGCCTTGGCCATCTGAGTTTGCGGCGCGCCGTGCACGTCGATAACCAGGCGAAAGGGGTTGGGGAGCGAGAAAACCGAGTAGTCCTCAATCTTTTCCACGTCCAACACCACGCGCGTTACTCCCGCGGAAAACTGCGCCACACGAATCTGCCGCAGGTAACCGTCTTCCACCGGGAATGTCTTGGCGCCCAGGGCCGGGCTGAGCCGCGAGTTTTGCAAATCCAGCACGATACGATCGGGATTTGAGAGGCGGGTGGTATCGAATTTGACTTCACCCTCAATCCCGATCACGATGCGCGAGTAGTTCGGGCCTACCCAGCGGCGCACCGCCGTGACTTCCTGCGGGCCGGTTGTCCGCTGGGTCGAAGGCTTTTCCGGGGGGGAGGAGGCGTTGCGCGGGCCTTGGCTTGCTCAGCCGTCTTCTGATCGATCTGCTTCAGTTTTTCCTGTGCGTCCGCCAGCTTGTCAGACTTGGGATAGATGCCGATGAAATCCTGGAAAGCCTGACGCGCTTCGGCGGGATCCTCGAGATCGGTGCGATAGATTTCCCCCACCGCCAAAAGGGCCTCTCTCGCCAGGCGGTTCTGCGGGTACTCCTTGATGATGAAACGGTAGATCTTGATCGATTCCAAGTAATACGTGTCCGAGGAGAAGACTCGCCCCATTTCCTCGTAGAGTTCCGCCCTGGCCGTGAGCGCTACGGGCGACTTGCTGTAAGCGGGATTCAGCCGGTAAACCTCGTAGTAAGTGTCGATGACTTTTTGGTAGTCGGTTTTGGTACGTTTACTCTCCGGTTGGGATTCGAGGGTTGTGCGCAGACGCTGGGCTTCGGTGAAAGCCTCGATCGCGCGCTGGCGCTGGGCCGGCGTCACGGTGGGAAAGCATAGGGCAGGGATAGCCAGCCAACTGGCCAGGAGCAGCACCCACCCTAACTTGTTCGGTATACCTATAACCCTCAAACTAGTCCTCTTGGTCCTGGGGACTGCGAAGTAGACTCTTTACTATTCGACGTTGGTGTAGTGCACCACACCGTGCTCATCGACGTATCGGGTAATAGGCGCTTGGGGCGGCTCCTTGGGAGTGGTCTTGGCCGCCACCGGCGTATCCCCGGACTGGTAGAGGTTCGTGACCTTGCGCACGTAGTCGCGCGTTTCCGTGAATGCCGGGATGCCACCAAAACGTTGGACCGAGTGTTCACCAGCGTTGTAAGCCGCGAGCGAGAGCGGTAGATTGCCGCCGAAAAGGTCCAACAGGTACTTGAGGTAATTGACCCCGCCCTCAAGATTCTGCTTGGGATCGAACGGGTTCTCCACTCCGAAGCGGCGCGCCGTAGCCGGAATCAATTGCATGAGGCCCATGGCGCCCTTGTTCGATACCGCTTTGGGATCGAAGCCCGATTCGACTCGCACGATGGCCCGGACCAGGTCAGGATCCACTTGGTGCCGGTTTGCCGTCTGGTCCACCAGCCGATCGATCTCCTCCGGAGGATGATTCGATCCAGCGGCTGAATTGGGTTGAAAGCTGCGCGTCGCCCAATCCGCTGGAGTGGCTGTTTCACCGGTGTTGATGTAAACCTTGTGACCGTGCTCGTCCACGATGGCGACGATTTGGTCGGCTATGGCGGGAGCTGGAAGGAAGGTGTACAGGAAAGAGCCCGCTCAGCAGGACAACCCGGTATGAATGGACACAGATACGCATGGAGTTAGTGGGACCGCGCACGCGGCACCCCTCAAAACTTACTCCCCTCCCCATTCACCCAAGCCCGGAGCGCTGTTGATCGCGCCCCCATGCCTTTGCCTTATTGGGAGCCTTGCTTGGCGCCTGCGCTCCCATAAGGCTTAAGCCAATTGCGGGCCTTACTTATGTTGGTCCGATTATAGCATTGGGCGCAAGTGCAAGCAAACCTGATACCTGCTAGAATCGACAACGAGGTGAAAAAATGGAAAACGATGTCCTGCGGATTGCGGGAAAGGAATTTCATTCGCGGCTGATTGTGGGCACGGGCAAGTATCGGAGCTTTCAGGAGATGACGCGCGCTCACGAAGCTTCCGGGGCGGAAATCGTCACCGTCGCCGTGCGCCGCGTGAACCTGACCGACCGCAGCAAAGAGTCCATGCTGGATTTTATTGACCGCAAAAGATTCTTCATTCTCCCCAACACTGCGGGCTGCTACTCCGCTGATGACGCCATCCGCACGGCGCGCCTGGCGCGGGAAGTGGGCCTTTCAAACTGGATCAAGCTGGAAGTGATTGGCGATGAAAAGACGCTCTTCCCTGATAACTTCGAGCTGGTCAAAGCAACAGAGATGCTCGTCGAAGGAAGGCTTTGTGGTTATGCCCTACACCAATGACGACCTGATTGCCGCCCGGCGTTTGATTGACGCGGGTGCGGCGGCCGTGATGCCGCTCGGTGCGCCCATCGGTTCGGGACTGGGCATTCAGAATCCCGCCAACATGCGTATTCTGCGCGAAATGATTACCCAGGTTCCTTTGATTATCGACGCCGGCGTGGGCACGGCCTCGGACGCCGCGGTCGCCATGGAACTCGGCGCCGACGCGGTGTTGATGAACACGGGCATCGCAGGCGCGCAGGACGCCGTCCTGATGGCCGAGGCGATGAAGAACGCCGTGCTGGCCGGCCGCCAAGCTTACCTTGCCGGTCGCATGCCGAAGAAGCTTTACGCAACGGCGTCAAGTCCGGTGGAAGGTGTGGTGAGGTAGGGCAGGGAATAGGGGTTAGGGGACAGGGAATAGGGAACAGGGGACAGGGAATAGGGAACAGGGAACAGGGAACAGCTTTCTGCCTATCCCGACTCTGTCGGGACTCGCACCAAGCGCTCGCTGCCTATCCCGACTCTGTCGGGACTCGCACAAAACGCTCGCTGCCTTCTGCTTTCCGCCTTCTGCCTACTGCTTTCCGCCTTCTGCTTTCTGCTCTTTATCGGGCAGCGTGTAAACTTTCTCTCCAGGTTTTACGAGGTGCATCTGTTCGCGCGCCAGGCGCTCGATGGCGGCGGGATCTGACTTCAACGCTTTAATCTGCTTATCCAACTGCTCGTTTTCCTGCTTGAGCTGCTCAATCTTCTGTTGCAACGTTTGAAGTTCCTGTTGCTGCCGCCGCAACGCCAGGTAGCCGTTCTGGCCGAAGATGTTGTGCACGATTAGCGCAATAGCGACCAGCAACAGTACCAGGGCGCCATTCCGGTAGAACGCGGATTTGTCGAACTCAGAATCACTCATGGCTCAAAGACAACCCGCCCACCGGAGACACCCAAGTGGAATTGGTTGCTTCCCGTCGCTCCCCATTGTATCTTTTGCTGCAAGTCCCGTGCAAGCAAGCTGCCTTTCGGGCGGTGACTCATTTTGAGGTGCCACGGCCTACCTGCCCCGATCCATCGGGGTCTTGGCCGTGACCGGACACGGGCGGGAGAAGGTGTGAAAAAATCCCATCAAACCTTTCACCGCGGAGACACGGAGGCGCAGAGGTTTGAAAACAAAGGGTCATTTCTCTGCGTCTCAGCGGTGAAAATGGTATTTTTTCACAGCTTCGGACGCCCGTGGCACTTCAAAATGACCCACACCCGCCCTTTGGCCGACCCCTCGTCGTGAGGAGGACCCGTGACTGACAAAGTCGTAATCATGGTGACGGCCGCGAGCAAGCGCGAGTGCCGGAAGATTGCGCGGCACTTGGTGGAGGCGAAGCTCGCCGCCTGCGTTAACATCACGCAGCCTATTGAATCCCTCTATCGCTGGGAAGGGAAGATCGCGGACGATAAGGAATACCAACTCCTCATCAAAAGCACGCGCGAGTTGTTTCCGGAAATCAAGGCGGCGATTTCCAAGGTGCACAGTTATCATACGCCGGAGATCATCTGTCTGCCCATCATCGACGGCTCACGCAACTACTTGCAGTGGGTGAGCGATTCCGTGAAACCCGCCAGCCCTGCGGAAGAAGACGTTGCCGGGAAGGGAAGTGGAGGGTAGGCTGCTTTGTAGGGCGGGAGAGGCGCCAAAGAAAGTCAAAAGGCAGCGGCTCTTCATGCGAAAGACCTGAGGTTTTGATGATGGGGGCTGTCCGCGAATTTGGTAACGTGAACCGAACTAAGAACCGCAGACCTCAACGGCGGAGATGCGCTACGCTAACTGTTTGAGGTTGATGTGGCCGTGGAACTTGACGTAAGTGCGCTTGCCAAATGGGCAGGTGAAGGAAGATCTGGAGGGGTTCGTGAGGATGGCCCGTGAGTGCGCACTGAGTAAAGTACTGCCGGAAAGACCCCTCACCCATCCCGCTCCGGCTGGTTAAAGCGCCGACAGCGGTCCACCCTCTCCCCAGGGAGAGGGCTATTTATTCACGTTGTTGGCCTCGCGGCGGGGCCACGACCAAACGGAGATTAGGCGCAGAAATGGTTCTGAGAAAGATATGAATTTACTACTTTGCTGCGTAGAGTATAAGAGTTGTGCACGCAGGAGGCCACTTGTCTGCTGTCATTGAGATGACCAAGTTGCGCAAGGAGTTTGACGACCTGGTCGCGGTCCAGGACCTGGACGTGTCTATTCCCGAGGGGGAGATTTACGGCCTGATTGGCCCCAACGGCGCCGGAAAGACCACCACCATTCGCATGGCGTGTGGCCTGCTTGAGCCCACCAGCGGCCGCGCCAGCGTCTGCGGAGTAGAGGTGCATGAAGAGCCGGAGCGCGCCCAGCAGTTCATCGGCTACCTCTCGGATTTCTTCTCGGTTTACGAGGACCTGAAGGTCTGGGAATACCTTGACTTCTTCGCGCACGCCTACAAGATGCGGGAGGCGGATATCCCGGCGCGCATCGACGAGGTGATCCAGCAAGTTGATCTCGAAGTGAAGCAGGACGCCATGATCAAGGGCCTTTCGCGCGGCATGAAGCAGCGGCTGGGCATTGCGCGGGCGATCATCCACCGGCCCAAGGTTTTGTTGCTGGATGAGCCGGCCTCGGGGTTGGACCCCAAGGCGCGCCTGGATTTGCGCAACCTGCTGCGTGGGCTGCGCGACCAGGGGACGACGATTCTGATTTCCTCGCACATCCTTACTGAACTCGAAGGCTTCTGCACATCCATTGGCCTGATGGAAAAAGGGCAGATGATTCGCAGCGGCAGCATCGAATCGATTTCCGCCGCCGAAAGCCAGTGCCGCGTGGTGCGCCTCGGCTGGGTGGGGCAGGGTGAGGCCGCAGTACGCGCCAAGTTGGCGGAGAACGCGCAGGTCTCAGGGCTAATGGTGCAGGGTTCACTGGCGGTGTTCAAGTTTGCGGGCTCGGAAGAAGAACTTGCCGCCGTTCTGGCCGGCTTAGTGGCCGCCGGCGTGAGAGTTTTGACCTTCGGCGAGGTCAAGCAAACCGTGGAAGATCTTTACCTGAAACTTTCGCATCACGAGGTGATGTAGTGCTCAGGTTCTGGCGCAACCCGCTGCTGATACTTCATGTGCGGTCAGACCTTCGACCCGCGCGCGCGGCCCTGACCGCCGCCATCACCCTGTTCGTCTGTGCCTTGATGGCCATGGGATGCTGGTCCGCGAATCCCGGCAATATCAAAGGTTTCTTGGCGGACTTCTACGGCTGGTTACTGGGCAGTCAGTATGTGGTTTTGGGAGTCTGGTCCGCCGGAACTTGCGGGCAGGCGGTAGCGCGGGAGAGGGAGTTAAAGACCTTCGACTTCCTAAAAACCACGCGTCTCAGCCCGGGGGAAATCCTGGCAGGCAAGTTGTTGGGCGCCCCGATCATAGCTTATTTCATCGTGGCCTGCACGCTCCCCCTCTCGATTGTGGCAGGGTTGTTGGGGGGCATTCGCCCGGCAGCCGTCCTGTGGTCAGTTATCCTCCTCCCGGTTTTCAATCTCTTTTACAGCTTGGCCGCATTCTGGGGATCCATGCTGGTTGAAAAGTCGAGCTCTGGGGCCATTGGCTTGCTGGGACTCACCGCAAATCTTTTCTTCGCGGCGTTTGCGGAGAGCCCATTCCCGGGATTTACTACCATCAGCGTATTCCCCGCTCTTTTCTCCCTGCACGGGGTGAATTTCGATATAGCATTTCTTTCTCCCACCGTCTTCGGTGTGCGAGTCCCTTGTGTCGTGCTCTCTCTCGCCCTTTATGTGCTTTTGGGGGCGTGGTTCGTGCTGATGATTGTGCGCAATCTCAAGCGGGACTTGCCACAAATCCAGCTTCTCTCTCGGTGGCAGTGCGTGGGGCTGGTGGCGTTTTGGAATTTCCTCTTCTACGCGTTTCTGGATACACGCATGATCAGGACTCCATCCAGCACCATGTCACTTTCGCACTCCCTTTACCCCTATGACCTTACGACATTTGCGGTAGCCTGGAACGCGTTTTTCCTATTCCTGATCGGCGTCGCGGCGCTGAGCCCCCACGAGAAACTAAAGGTCTGGTGGCGCCAGTGGAAGGCTGGAGAAACGTCGTATCTCGCGACCAATGGATTGCCGTGGCCTTGGCTTGTGCCGTCGGCGGCGATTGCCTATGGCATGCTGGCGGCGGAGGCCGGCGGGTTGCGTTCAGCGATTCCCTTGGGAGAGTGGCGGCTGGGATTTGCCGCGTTGGTGCTTGCGGCTTTACTGGTCTTCACCACCCGCGATGTCCTTTTTCTCCAGTGGTGCCTGCTGACGCGAATGAAGCATCCTGTAATGAAAGGAGTCCTTTTCCTCGTGCTCTATTACTCGGCCGTGGGCATGGTTGGTTTTGTAGTGTCAACTTTCGGGGTTTCCACTTCTCCCAAGGTCATGTCCTTGCTGACCGCCTACGCGCTGCTCGGCCAAATCGCCACGCCGCCAAGCTCTTGGGTGATCGCCCTACTGGCCATAGCCTTGCAACTGGGGATGTGTGGTCTGATAGTTGTCGCCATCGAAAGGCGATTGGCGCGGCCAGTGCACTTTGGGGCTGCCCAGGCGACCTGATTTCCGCATCGGGGTGAAAGGGGGCTTGCACCACCTTGAATAATAGCCCTCTCCGAGGGGAGAGGGTGGACCGCCGCCGGCGTTTTCACCAGCCGGGGCGGGACGGGTGAGGGGTCACTTGAAGGTTCGGGACGTTTAAGAATTTAAGGAATTCAAAAACCATAAGCCCCACCCTTCCAAAACCATAGTAAGAAACTCACGCTAACCGATAATCTGGCAAGTTTGCTCAAAAGAAAGGGAAGGTCCATTTATGCGCTTACGGATATCTGCAGTCCTTACGATATTGACGGTCACGCTGGCATGGGCGGTCAGTACATTCGCTAGTCCGGCAGGCGATGATGCCTTCCTGGGTCGATGGGATATTACCGCGACGGGTTCACAATCCGGGCGGCCAAGGATCTGCTGGCTGGAGTTGAGACGGGAAGAAGGAGTGCTCAAAGGCCGCTTCAATCCTGGCGGTGGCGCGGTTTTCGATCTGCCGCAGGTTAGCATCGAAAGTGGCGAGCTGAAATTCCAATATCCCCAAGGAAAACCGGAAACCCCGCAAGTATGGCAAGGGACTTTGAAGGACGGGCAACTGGTGGGAACGGCGCTGGTAAGGGGCGAGCCACTTTCGTGGAGCGGCGAACGCGGTCCGGTGTGGCCTGCGACTCCTCCCAAGCGAAGGCCTGGAAAGCCTATCGACCTGTTCAATGGTAAGGATGTGTCCAACTGGCTGTGCCAGGACCCACGCCGCCCCATGGGGTGGTCAGTCAAAGATGGCATCCTGATGAATGAGGGCAAGGGCGCCAACAACATCTATACCACGCAAAAGTTTAACGACTTCAAGCTGGAAGTTGAGTTCAACGTGGACCCGCAAAGTAACAGCGGCGTCTATCTCCGTGGCCGGTATGAGATCCAGGTGCTGGACGGTTATGGCCGACCGCTGGATGTTCATAGCCAGGGGGCTCTCTACGGGTTCATCGTTCCCGCCGTCAATGCGGACAAGCCCGCGGGGGAGTGGCAGACCTATGACATAACGCTGATCGCCAACCACGTGACGGTGGTCCTGAACGGAAAGGAAATCATCGACAACGGCGAGGTGCCGGGATTAACGGGCGGCGCGCTCAACGCCGACGAAAAAGGGCCGGGGCCGATTATGCTGCAGGGTGATCACGGCAAGGTGCAATTTCGGAAAGTGCGCCTTACACCGCTGATCTGAGGCGCTAGACCTTTGTGCGAGGCCGCGAAGTTATCGGACTCGTCGATTGATGTCAATGGTCCGAGAAGAAATTACAGGATGAGAGTACTAGAAGACTCTGATTCAGAGCGAATT
This sequence comes from uncultured Acidobacteriota bacterium, assembly GCA_963804995.1. Taxonomy (GTDB): domain Bacteria; phylum Acidobacteriota; class Terriglobia; order UBA7540; family UBA7540; genus Bog-366. The sequence continues at coordinate 132,455 of CAWDSK010000004.1, read as the reverse complement.
GAGTTATCATTGCACAGGAGGTTAGATCCTATGTTTTCGTCTCATTCCCCGAGATTCATGTTGAAGGGGCTATTGTGTGTGGGAATTTTTCTGTCCGCGGGGTTGGTGCGGCCCATCCTTGCGCAGGACAAGAGACAGGATAATACCACCGCCAGCGTCAATGTAGAAGTGAAGGACTCCGAGAGCGGGCAACCCATCAGCCAAGCGCGCTTGACCCTGGAATTTCATGAGCCAGGTAACCTCAACGAGTTGAAACTGCCGAAGAAGCTCTCTTATAGCGCGAAGACCAATGCTCAGGGCCGATACAAGTTCACAAACGTCTATAAAGGATCCATTCGGCTGTTCGTTACTGCTGACCGGCACCAGAGCTTTGGCAAAGAATACCAATTGGAAAACGACAATCAATTGATTGAGGTTAAACTCAAGAAGCCCCAGCCGTTGTTGTAAGTGTGTAACACGTTCTACATCAAGTTTCCTCTTCCTGCCTTCTGGTTGAGTCCGTTCTGTCTACTTGCAGGAGATCACATTCCACCCTTTGTCAGGTGAAGGCCATTTTGCATTCAGGTTCTTCACCGACGAAATTGGATGGTGGCGCCCTACAAGTGGTGAGTCTGTGAAGAATGCTACAGGTTGGTGCAAAGTGTTAAAAGCTGTTCAGAGTTTTAACGTTACCGTAATCTAGGCCTAGGTTTTCCACATACTTTTCAACAGACCTGTTGAAAACCCATCATCAACGTCCTTGATAGTTAGCCCGAGTGCACACCTCTTTTCGATGTTCATCGCAACACGGCTGTCCATTTATAGTTCCTAACTCTCTTGACAACATGGATGCATGTGTTGTCTCAGTTCGCCGTTGTGGCACTCGGCGCAGCCCTGGATAGCGCCGGGATAAACTGGCAAGGACTCGCGAATGAAAGAGTCGTACAGATAAAAGAATCGGAAGTTTGTTCCCTAGGAGCCTGTCGGAGATAGATTTTGGCCGCAGGAGGGATCCAGTCGCAAGATTTTCGGGGGGGGCATTGGATTGATTATTGATAGTTTTAGAAGATGTTGTAAGATGGAGTTATGGGCAAACAGTTTCGGAGTTGCGATTTAAATCAGGCGTACTTGCTCCCGCCCTCGTTGCAGGATTGGCTGCCGGAGGGTCACCTGGCGCGGTTCGTGGCGGAGGTGGTGGAAGCCTTAGACCTGTCGGCGATTTACGCGAAGTACGAAGCGGGAGATGGGCGGGGGCTGGCGGCGTACGATCCGCGGATGATGGTCCGGGTGCTGATTTACGGTTACTGCCGAGGGGTGGCGAGTTCGCGACGGATCGAGCGGGCGACGTACGAGGACGTGGCGTTCCGGTATTTGGCGGCCGACCAGCATCCGGATCACGACACGATCGCGACCTTCCGGCAGGAGCACTTGGTGCCCTTGGCGCAATTGTTCGTGCAGGTGTTGCAGTTGTGCCAGCGGGCGGGCCTGGTGAAGCTGGGGCACGTGGCGCTGGACGGGACGAAGATCAAGGCCAACGCCTCGAAGCACAAGGCGATGAGCTACGAGCGGATGGAGAAGGCGGAGAAGGAATTAGCCGCGGAAGTGCAGGCGCTGCTGGCCGAGGCGGCACGGGTAGACGCCGAGGAAGATGGAAAATATGGGAAGGGTAAGCGCGGCGACGAACTGCCGAAGGAACTGGCGCGGCGCGAGAGCCGGTTAGAGAAGATTCGGGAGGCGAAGGCGGCACTGGAGCAAGAGGCAAAAGAGGCGGCGGAAAAGAAGCAGGCGGAGGTGGCGGCGCAATTAAAGGAGCGGGCGAAGCAGGAACGGGAACGGGGGCGGAAGTTCGGGGGCCGACCGCCGCAGGCGCCGGACGCGGAAGCGGCGAAACCGGAGCCCCAAGCGCAACGGAATTTTACCGACCCGGATTCGCGCATCATGAAGGACGGAGCGACGAAAGAGTTTGTGCAAGCCTATAACGCCCAGGCGGCGGTGGACAGTCACGCGCAAGTGATCGTGGGGGCGGCGGTGACGCAGGAAGCCAACGACAAGAAGCAGTTGGTACCGATGCTGAAGGAAGTGAAAGCGCAGATGGGGCGACCGCCGCGGCAAGCGACGGCGGACAACGGGTATTTCAGCGAGCCCAACGTCACCGATGCGCAGGTGCGGGAGATCGATCTGTTCGTAGCGCCGGACGCTCAGAAGCACAGCGAGAAACCGCCCGTCACGACCGGGCCTCCGCCCTCCGGGGCCAGCGTGGCCGAGCAGATGCGGCACAAGCTGCGCACGGCGGAAGGACAGGCGGTTTATAAACTGCGCAAGGCGGTGGTGGAACCGGTCTTTGGACAGATCAAAGAGGCGCGCGGGTTTCGGAGATTCCTGCTGCGAGGACTGAGGAAAGTGCAGGCGGAATGGCAGATGATCTGTGCCACGCACAACCTGTTGAAACTCTTCCGCTCGGGATGGAGCCCCCAAAGGGCCTGAAAGCGCTGGCCCAACCGACCCCGTTGCTCGCGTGGACGGCCTGGCCAGCGTCAAATGCCTAACATTCGGTTCGCGGAGAACGAGAGTCGGTAAAAAGTAAGATTGTGGGGCCGTATCTCCGACGGGCTCCTAGATCGGCGTATTAGGTCCAAGGGTAGGAATTGGGCCTTGAAAACCATCGCGATTTATAGTAGGCTTAATTTGAAGGACTCTGGCCCTGGTCGGAGAATTTAGTGAAAATAAAACGCCGAGAGCGCTAAATGGAACCCGTGGAAGCGAGCGAAGAGGACGTTCTAACCCATGATATACTAGAAAACAAAGGTAGTTAGCTGTAAAATGGCAGAAATGTCCAAACGTCTATGTGTCTGAGATTAAATAACATAGCGCATGACAATGGCGTGGGCGCAGTGAAAAAGGGGGAATTAAAAATGAAGGATGAACCCATGATGTTGCTGAAAACACATGTAGAAAAGATTTCAGTCTCCATTGAACCCATTATATTACTGAAAAATAAGCTAGTTAGTGTAGCTAGCCCATGATGTCTATGAAAAGAAATGTAGTTAGCAGTTTTCTTTCACCATAGAAGGGGTCGATCGTGCCAAGCAGGGAAGTGAGAAAAGGTGTTTTCGCAGCGCTGGGTATTGACACAGATATGGCCGCGGTCAAGACGCCAAGCGGTCACCCGCCCGATCTCCGAACTTGCACTGGTTTTCCCGTGCCAGCGGCCCACACTCCTTCGCCGAGGGTAGCGCCGCAGTTTGATTTTGTTGGTGCCGTGGCTGCAGCCACCTGAATCGACCCTCGATGATAGAGTGAACCGCGCTCGAAGAGTGCTCGCTGGAACAAAAAGCCGTGGACTTGCAAGACAGGTCCGCGCTAGGCTTGAGTGAAGCTTGCCAGGGGAAGCAGGGTTCCGGAATTAGAGCTTTCAAGATCATCTGTCATCCCTCGTGGAGATGCCCACAATGCAAAACGCCGATTCGCGTCGCGCCGGCCTCGTGGCCATCGGGATCTATAAGCTGATCAAGGCGCTCCTGCTCGTCGTGGCGGGGATTGGTGTGTTCAAGCTGGTGCATCACGACGTTGTGGATATTATGTTTCAGTGGGCCGGTGCGGCGCACGTGGACCCTGACAATAAGTATTTTCAGAAGGTCTTGACGACACTGTGGTCAGTGGACGACCGCAAGCTAAGAGAAGTGGGCGCCGGCAGTTTCTTCTACGCGGGGATCTTCCTGACGGAGGGCCTGGGGTTGGTGCTCAGAAAGCCCTGGGGGGAATATTTCACGATCATCGTCACCGCCTCATTCATTCCCGTTGAGGTGTACCTGATTGCGGAACACCTGACGGCGATAAAAGTGGGAGCCATGCTGGTGAACATCGGGATCCTGTGGTACCTGGTCGCGGACCGGATGAGAGAAGCGAAGAGGGTAATCCATGGACATCAACCGACGTGAATTTCTTCAAAAGTCGGTGAAGGGCGCGGCCGCGATTTCCGCCGGCCTGTGGCTGCCATCCCCTTCTTATTCCGCCAACCTGAAGGCTGGGGCAGAGGAGGAGGTCCCAGGATGGGTTTCCTCGCGCTGGCCGGCCACGGGCCCCTTAAAGGTCAACCCTGCCAACCCCCGCTATTTTACGGATGGCAGCGGCCGGGCCATTTTTCTGACCGGGTCGCACACCTGGGCCAATTTCCAGGATATGGGTCTTCCTCCCGTGGCGCGGTTTGACTATCCGGCGTACGTCGACATGATGGTGAAGCACAATCACAATTTCATGCGCTTCTGGCATTGGTTGGCTGCGGCCTACGCGCCCTGGACAGATGAGAAGATTCTCTTTGAGCCCTTGCCTTATCTGCGCACGGGCCCGGGCTTGGCGCTCGATGGCCTGCCCAAATTTGATTTGACCAAGTTCAATCCCGAGTATTTCGACCGCATGCGCTCGCGCCTTATTTACGCCCGCGATCACGGAATTTACGCGGCCGTGCAACTCTTCCAGAGCTTCAGCGAAAAAAAGAAGGGCGACCCTTGCGACCCCTGGCCCGCGCATCCCTACAACATCAAAAACAATCTCAACGGGTTCGATGGCCAGGAAGGCGACACCGGAATGGTCAGCCTGCACCGGCCCGAGGTCCGGGAGATGCAGGCCGCCTACCTGCGGAAGGTCATGGACACAGTGCATGATCTTGACAACATCCTCTATGAGGTTATCAATGAGGGTGGAGACCGGGAGTGGGACTGGTGGGTTGTCGATTTTGTGCATGATTATGAGGACAAAAAAGGGAATCGGCACCCTATCGGGATTACCGGGTGGAACTCCGAGGGGCTGAAGTCGATGCTCGAAAGCCGGTGTGATTGGGTCTCCCCGGGGGCGGATGACAGTGATTCCTTCAAGCACGACCCTCCGGAATGGGACGGCAAGAAGGTGGCGGTGCTTGATACCGACCACCTCTGGGGCCACGGCGGAACTCCGTCATGGGCCTGGAAGAGTTTCTGCCGCGGCTACAACACGCTGTTAATGGATTCCTGGGTTCCCATCCCTGGTCATCCCTGCGGAGAAGTGAATTGGGCCTCGCGCCCCGGCTATCCCACCCGCGACTTGAACCGCGCGGATGCCTGGGTTTGGGAACCCGTCCGCAAGGCCATTGGAAATACCCGCACCTATGCGAACCGGATGAACTTGGTTGAGATGACGCCGCACAGTAGTTTCGCCTCCACAGGATTCTGCCTGGCAAACCCCGGGCATGAGTATCTGGTCTACCTACCGGAAGGGTACGAGGTAACAGTGCACCTACCGGCGGCAGCCCAATCTTTTGAAGTTGAATGGATGCATCCCGTCGAGGGCACCATCACGGGAGGCGGGACAGTTCGAGGGGCGGGCAATACGGAATTCATGGTGCCCTTTCCCGGCCCAGCCGTGCTGTACTTGCGGGCGGCGTGAGTTACAGAAAGGGTTGTATGGTGGAGGCGGGGGGAGTCGAACCCCCGTCCGAAGAGACTTACGGTTAGGAGCCTACATGCTTATCCCAGTTCGCTTCCTGCTTTCACCGACGGTCCTCAGGAACGGGCAACAACGAGCCGCCAGCTAGCCTGAGAAGATTCGCCCCAGATCCTCAGACGGCAGACCCGGGACTATCCCGCCAATCGACGCCTCACATCCCTCATGCGGGCCTAAAGGAGGAGACGGCTACCTAATTAATTAGGCAGCGTAGGCATACTGCGTGTTGGCAGTTGTCTTTGTCCCACGCCGATCACGGGTGGTGTGGACCCCCGACATGCCTCCTAAGCGCAAGGGCTCCCGTCGAAACCGGTACGCCCCCATATACTATTTCAGATTACCCTGCGATGGGGGGCGTGTCAAATCAACCGGCAATAGCAGGTGTTAGGTGCCAGGTGTCAGCCGAAGGCAGTAGGCAGAAAGCGGAAGGCAGCAGGCAAAAGACAGAAGGCAGAGCGGACGATATGGGATATGGAATGCCCAGCCCCAAAGCTGACTCCAAACCCCAAATCCCTAACCCCTGATCCCGAGCCCCCAGCCCCTAGCCCCTAGCTTTTGGCCCCTAACCCCTGCCGGCCGCTGACGTCGGTGACATTGCCATTGCACCCGCGGCGCGGCTTGTTCCATAATGAACTTGTACCGTATCGGGTTGAGGTGTCACGCTTGACTGAACCAAAAAGCAATTCTATGGATGACTCGATTCGCGAGGCTCGCCAGCACTTGGCCCAGGAGCTTGGCTCCCAAGCCGAATTCCTCGAGAAGCTTGAGCATGATTTGTCGGAAGCACGGCAGCGCTGCCAACGCCTGGAGCAGGAAACTGAGCAGCGGTGGCAGGCAATTGAGATCGCCGGGGCTTGCGTGTTACAAGACTCGGCGGATGCAGCCCTCGAAAACGTTCTGAATGCCGTCCGCAACCTGATCACCTGCACTATGCCCGAGCAGGCTCTGCAGGTGTTGGCGCAGGAGGCCGCGCAGGTCGGCGTGCGCAGCGCGGTTTTTGATGTGCGCGGCAAAGCGGCCTGGGGCGCTGCAGCGATCGGTTTCGGGCCTGACCTCACAGAGAGGATTTTTCGGGCACTGGTCGTCCCCCTGAACCAGGAAAATCCCTTCCGTCAAGTTGTTGAGACTGCCGGCCACGTGGACGCGAGTGTCGAGACGCTGAAGAAGAACCGCAACGTCCTGGAGAAACTCAAGCCGGCCAAAGACGTACCTATTCTGCTCTTGCCCATCCGCTCCGCGGGCGCGGTTTCGGCGATTCTTTATGCGGATCCCAGCGGGGAACACTCCGACCTTCCGGTCAATGCTCTCAAGATTCTGTCCGAATTCACGGGGGCGCAAATTGATCGCCTGATCGCGCTGAGCGGCGGAATTTCAGCGGACGATGCGGGGCCGGAAGTTGAAAGACCCTTGGAAGCTGAAGCGCCAGTTGATGACGCGCCCGCTGAACCCACAGCCGGCGAAGCTGTACAAGAGATCCCGGGGGTAGTGACGGCGGTGGAGACCCCCGCGAATGAGCCACCCGCTGGGCCGGCGGAGGTTTGGCACGAGGCTCCCCCGCCAGTTCCGACTGAGCCTGATGGTGTGCCAGTCCACGGTGGGGTTGAAACACCGGGCGCGGCGGTTTGGTCGCCGGAAGTGCCTGCGGTGGAGCAGTCGGTGACCGACGTGGCGCTCGCACCCCCGGCGGCCCCGGGAGTAATGGATATCTCGCAACTGAGTGAATCTGAGCAAAAGGTTCACAAAGACGCCAAGCGATTCGCCAAGCTCCTGGTTTCGGAAATCGAACTCTACAACAAGATCAAGGTGGGGGATGGGCGCAAGAATAAGGATCTCTACAAGCGCCTGAAGACCGACATCGATCGCAGTCGCCAGACCTTCGCCAAGCGATTTGGTAAGTCCCTCAGCAAGGAGTTTGATTACTTCCACGAAGAGTTGGTGAGCACCTTGGGAGGGAATGATTCGACCGTCCTGGGACCGGATTATCCAGGGCCTTCCGCGTGAGATCCCTTCGCAAATTTCTGCCGGTGGCCGTATGCCTGTCGCTGTGTTTGCCGACGCTCGGTTCCGCCGCCGTGGTCGTTCCCACCACACTTCGCCAGCTTGCGGCACGGGCCACCCAACCTGACACGTGGGTGAGCCTGCGCAGCTACGCACAAGCGCAGAAAGATCCCGAGTGGCGCGGCTGGGCTTATTTCCTGGCGGGCTACTCCGAGTATCAAGCTAGTCACTTCGTAGAGGCGGCCCAGGATCTGCACCTGGCGGCCGAGAGCGCGTTTTCGCTTGCCGACTATGCGGTGTTTTATCAGGCCACCGCTGGCGAGCCGTGCAGAGGGATGGCACGATGCGGCCACAGCACTGCATGACTTCGCCAAACGCTTTCCCGAAAGCCACCTGCGTGGACAGGCGCTGGAGCTAGAAGCGCGGGCGCTGCTGGAAGCTCAGCAACCGCAGGAGGCTGCCAGCTTACTTGCCGCCGAACCTGAGACGCACAAACGCCCGGCGCTCGCCTTAATGCTGGCGCAGTCTTATCATCAGGCTAACCAGACGCTTGAGGCCGCGCAAGCCTTCCAGGAAGTTTATTTCGCCTTTCCAACTTCTCCCCAGGCCAAAGCCGCGGCGGACTCGCTGGTAACACTCCGCTCCGAGCTTGGCGCAACTTTTCCGGTTCCCACCGATGACATCCAGACAGCGCGCTTGGAGATTCTCTTCAAGGCGGGGCGTTACGCGGACGCCTTGAAGGGTTTTGGCGAATTGCTGGACGCCGAGCCCGGCAGCTCATTCGCCCCCCGCTGGCAACTTGGACGGGTGCGGTGCCTTGTGCATCTTCACCGCACCGTGGACGCCTTGGATGCTCTTTTCAATCATTCTCCCACGCCCGAACTGGAAGCGCAGCGGCTGGGGCTGCTCGTACAGGTTCACGTGCAGCAGGCCGATCCGGCAGCGATTACCCGTGACCTTTCCGAGCTCGAAACCCAGTTCGCATCTTCGCCAGCTTACGCCGACGCGCTTTCCGCGGCGGGGAACTTCTATTATCGCCAGCTCAACTGGCAGGAAGCGGCGCGTGTCTACCAGCGGCTTTCCGAATTGTTCCCCCATGGTGAACACGCTCGCGACGACGGTTGGCGATTGGTTTGGTGTGAATACCTTCTGCACGATCCCAAGGCCCCCGATGCCATCAAGGAGTACCTCACGCGCTTTCCTGATTCACCGCGCGCCACGGCTGCCCTTTACTGGTTGGGACGGATCAAGGAGGAGCAGGGTGCGACCTCGGAAGCTCGGGCGCTATATGTTCTGCTGGGCAAAAGATTTGTGCACAGTTATTACGCCCTCCAAGCTGCCGCGCGCCTGGAGAACTTGCCTGTGGGGCAGGGAAATGTGACCGGTGCAAGCGAGACCTCTGCCGGTTCTCTTGCCGCTACACTTGCTCCCCTGCTGTTGTCGCCAGTTGTTCCGCCCGGGGTTGCCTGCCTTACCACCTCAACCTCCGGAGATGCCGCCCAGCCCGTGTTAATCCTGCAAGCCTTGGATTTGAAAGACTTGGAAGAGGATTACTTGAAGGCGGCGGTTTCCGGGAACTCGGCGCCGCCAGAACTCCGCCTGTGGCTTGCCCGGTTGGAAGGCTCCCACGACAAAGCTTCGGCGGCATTGTTCGATACCATCAAGATTGCCCCTGCCTATTCCCAGGAGGAATTCTCTGCGTTGCCGAAGGAAATCTGGGATTTTCTCTACCCGCAGGCGTACAAGAAACTTATAGAGCGGCAGGCTCTCCTGAGCCACGTCGACCCGCAGTTGGTGAGGGGACTCATCCGGCAGGAATCGGCATTCAATCCCCACGCGCTTTCCTCGGCGGACGCCCGCGGGCTCATGCAGATTCTGCCCGAAACCGCCACCCCCAGCCGGCGTAGTTCGCGCCTTCGCGCGGTGGGCGTTCGCCTTTATGATCCCACCTACAATGTTCGGTTTGGCTGCACTTATCTGAAAGAATTGCTGAAGCAATTTGACGGCCGGCCGGAATTCGCCATGGCCGCCTACCATGCAGGGGATTTTCGCGTCAAGGACTGGCTCAGCAAAGCTTCCTTCCCGGACGCGGTGACGTTCCTCAGAGCATTCCGATTCCCTCGACGCGGATCTATGTGGAAATGGTTCTGCGCGACGCGGAAACTTACCGGCAGCTTTCGACCGGCTCGCCACGTTTTGCCGTGTGTGCGGAATCGAAAGCTTCAACTCCGCCCAGTGCCGCGCGAGAGACGCCCCGGATCAAGAAAGCTACTGGCGGGCCGCCCCGCAGCAGTTCAGTACACTGAGGAGATGGTATGAAGGGAAGTCCTCTTGAACCCCAGCCGAGTCCTGCCGCGGCCCGCTCGCCCATTTCGCGCAAGGCGGGTCAGTTTACGGAGTCGGTCATCCGCGAGATGACGCGCTTGGCAATCGATCACCATGCGGTCAACCTTGCCCAGGGATTCCCGGATTTTGCCGCACCGGAGGAAGTAAAGGAAGCGGCTGTAAAGGCGATCCGCGCAGACATCAACCAATACGCCATCACCTGGGGCGCCCGAGATTTCCGGCAAGCTGTCGCGGACCGCTTCCGGCACGACACCGGCCTCGCCATCGACCCGGAACGCGAGTTGACGGTCTGCTGCGGCGCCACCGAAACCATGATCGCCTCGCTCCTGGCCATTATCGACCCGGGCGAGGAGGTTGTGGTCTTCGAGCCTTTCTACGAGAACTATGGGCCTGACGCCATCATCTGCGGCGCCTCGACACGCTATGTGCGGCTTCGTCCCCCGGATTGGACTTTCGACCCTCAGGAGCTTACCGCGGCCTTTACCGACCGCACCCGCGCCGTGATCCTCAACACGCCCAACAATCCCACTGGAAAAGTCTTCGCGCTGGCCGAGCTTGAACTGATTGCCGAGCAATGCCGGCGGACAAATGCTTACGCCATCACGGATGAAATTTACCAATACCTGGTGTATGACGGCTACCGGCACATTTCGCTCGCCACTCTCCCGGGCATGCGCGAGCGGACCATTACTATCAATGCGCTTTCGAAAACCTATAGCGTCACCGGATGGCGGGTGGGTTACGCCGTCGCCCCCCCGCAGGTCACCGATGCGATCCGCAAAATGCACGATTTCCTCACGGTGGGAGCAGCCGCGCCATTACAAGCTGCGGGTGCAATCGCCCTGCGGCTTCCCGAGACCTATTATGAAAGACTCGCGGCCAACTATCGACTGCGGCGAGACCGCATGTTGGCAGGGCTTGAACAGGCTGGATTCCGTTGCTTCCAACCCCACGGGGCTTACTACATCATGACGGATATTTCCGCGTTTGGCTTTCCCAATGATGTGGAGTTTGCCCGCCACCTCGTGAGTGAGATCGGCGTCGCTGCCGTGCCGGGCAGCAGCTTCTATCGCGATCCTGCCTTGGGGGCGCAGCAGGTGCGTTTCGCTTTTTGCAAAACTGACGCCACGCTTGATGAAGCCATCCGGCGGTTGGGAAAGCTGCGCAAATAGCAGGTGGCCCCGGCTGGCGCTGAGCCCCGACCTTTGGGGTCTGCGTTATCCCGAAGGAACATGGGTGAGTCGCAGCTCATTCCTTTGGTGAAGAATAGCATTTGGCTCAGGCAGGAAATACGCTCATAAAACGGTATGCTGCCCCGTGCTAATCCCTTGCCGCATGAGAGTCCCTTCGGGAGATCGCAGACCCCCTAAAAACCGGGGTCTGCGCCAGCCAACCTGACGCCTCTCTTCCTCACATGGGTATTTCGAAATGTGGTGAGAAATCTGACACCGCGTAATTGACCAGCGCATCCAGCAGGAAGGTAGCGTACGGATCGGAGTTGTAGGCGGTAGCGAGGGAGAATGTTGAGATCAGCAGTTTACCCTTGCCGGCCTTGGCCTGCACAAGCACTCCCACGTTCGATTGAACCCAACCGTAAAACATTCCGGCCAGCACATCGTTGAAGTTCTGCGCGGGGATTCCTTTGAGGACCGCCGCCGGGGTGACGGCCTGCGTTTCAAACTCGCCTAGTGTATTGAATCCGATGCTTGTAAATGGAGCTCGATCCTTGCGCAGCCAGAGGAAGTCGGCAATCCAGTTGCCACTGAAGTCGCCTTGTGAGCGGGGCACAATTTCCAACCCAGGCGCGAGCGTCATTTGATCTGCGGCCATCAGGATCACCCGAGCTCCGGCGCGGAGCTTGTTTTTGACTGTCTCATCCAGCACCGAAGTGATCAATACGGGATAGGCTTCCGCACCCGAGGGCGCCAAGTAATTGCGCGCCCGCATTTCGTTGACCAGCCTGCGCAGGCGGCCTGTGGGGTCATAGAAAGAGACGGGCGGCGGCAGATCCGGCTGGAGATGAGGATAGAAATACAGGTTGAGAGAATCCTCGGAAATGGTTTTTTCTCCGACGCTATACACAGCCTTTAAAGTGCGTTTGACAGGCGCTGATCCTGGAGGCGCCGCAAACTGCAAGGTGCCCGCCTTGGCCGCGCCCACGGAAGCCGCCGGCGCTGCCGATATGCTTCCTGCGAGCGAGGTTCCCTCCACTTGCCAATCGATTTTGCCGCCCGCCAGGTCCGCGGGGCCGTAGTGAGAAAGATAAACGTCCGCCCGCACGGACTCGCCTACGTGGTAATTCCGCTTGTCGCTACGCAGCACAACTAAATCTTCCTGTTGCAACGGGCGGAGGGCGTCGGCAAACACCTTGGGGTGACGCCACATATCGAGCAGGCCGTTCGCTTCCCAATTGATATCAGTAAACTCCGTGATGATGTATCCCTGGAGTTCAGGGTGCGCGCGCAAGGCCTCAAGCTCATACTTCAGAGCGGTGTACTCGTGCCACTCGGTCGCGTCCGTCAGGGTGTTGAGGTCCGGGAAGAGGGATGCGTACTGATAATCCTTGAAGCGCTTCTCCACCCCCTCGGGCATGGTTATTTCATTTTCTCCACTTCCGCGACTGAACCACCAAGGCTTGTCCTCCGGCACGCGTGGCAATCCCCAGTTGCCGAACTCAGAGAGCACCAGGGGTTCGTCCCCCTTGGGCGCCGCGTCTCCGTATGGACTGAACAGCCAGCCCGGCCTCTGCGCCTGGTCGTCAACCAGCCGGTCGAAATTCGAGGCGTAGTCGGGAACGGCCGCGTATTGGTGAAAATCCGCGATGTCAGTGGCCACGTGGAAGTTGTCACAGCACGCGCTGTTATCCACCACCAGCCAGGGTACAAAGGTCTTGGCATCCTGAAAAGCTGACTTCAGCCACGTGCGGTCCGGAGTTTCCTTCAGGTTGGCGCCCCAGCTTTCATTAAGGATACTCACGATCACGATGGCGGGATGGTTCCAATCACGTTCAACCATGCCGTGCAGGGTCTCCATGGCGCGGCGCTCGGAGTCGTTCGTAAGCTTGTCCCAATTCGGAATCTCGTACCAAACGAGTATCCCCACTTCATCTGCCGCCTGGAGGTAACGTGGGTCTGGCGCCTTGATGTGGCAGCGCAGCAGATTCAGCCCCAGGGCCTTCGCCTTGCGCATCTCATCGCGGATATAGTCGATCGAGGGAGGCGTGTAAATCGTCTCAGGATAAAAATCTTGGTCGAGTGCCCCGCGCAGGTAAACAGGCTTGCCGTTCAGATAGAACTTGCCATCATGCGTGCCAAAGCTGCGGAACCCGAAGCGGCAGCTCGTGGAATCTCCCGAACTGAGCGACACATGCAGTTCGTAGAGAGTCGGGCTCGCGGGACTCCACAGGGCCGGAGCTTGGATGAGCCCGCTGAGCTTGGCGCTGTTCGCCCCGGTGGCCACATCCTGGGTGCTCTGCCACACTACTTTCCCGGCCATATCGCGGACCTCGGCGCTGGCGCGAGTGGCATCGGTCGACCCCACGCGGACCACCGGCGCCGTAATCACCAAGGACCCATCCGGGGCGGCTGAAATGTGGACGTTGCCAAGCCGCACGCGCGGACGGTAGTCGAGCTCGACGCTCTGCCACAACCCGCTCGTTTGGACGTACCAGCTCTGCTTGCCATGCGGAATTTCCGCGTAGTTGATGCCTGCCACAACCTCATGTGGTTTGGCGCCGGGGTCGGAAACGCGCACGGCGAACTGATTTTCACCCGCGTGGAGCAGGGAAGTGACGTTGAGGTCAAAGGGTAAATATCCGCCCTCGTGTGAGCCGGCCTTCTGGCCATTGACATAAACCTCCGCCTGGTAATCCACCGCGCCGAAGTGTAATAGGGCTACTTGGTCAGGCGCAGGCGGGGCAGCGGTAAGGGTACGCCAGTACCACGCAACTCCGGCATAATCGCGCAGATCCGCGAACTGCGATTGCCAGGAGGAGGGAACCCGGGTTGGCCGGACGTAGGGAGCGGAATCAAGTTTCTGCACGTCCAGCGTGCCACTGGGGTCAGCGAGGAAGTGCCAGTCACCATCGAGTGAAACGGTTGAAACGTCAGCCGGCTGGGCCACCCCCGCCGCGAGGAGTAAAGAAAAATACAGTCCCATCAGTAAGCGCATAGTTGATCCCAGAAGCCGAAAGTCTATGCGTTCTGCATGAAAAAAGGCAAGCTTTCACATCTTTCCCTCATCCGGCGTTAGATGTTCACGGCCAGGAAAGGTTGTGATTTGCCCCGGGCGCCTCCATTGAGCTGCTCGATCAAGTCCGTCTCTTCCCCCGACTTCACCGCTGTTTGACTTTCGTTTCCGCAAAACCTTATGGTACGATTCATCTCTTAGCTGGAACATCCTGGGAACCGGTTTACATTATGAGTAACAGCATTACGGCAAGCTCTGCCCTTTCCTATCTGGTCCCCGCCAACACCAAGGTGGAATCGCCTGGTCAAGGTACTCCACTCGAGCTGGGGGGGCTGGCGGGCCAGACCCTCTTGCTGGTCATGCGGATCGAGGAGGCCCTTGAGCAGGAATCCTTGCACGTTTCCATTTGGGGTTCCGCAGATGGTCAGAACTGGGGCGCTCAGGCACTCTTTTGGTTTCCCCAAAGATTCTATCGGGGCGTAACGCCTGCTGCCCTGGACCTGCGGCAGCGGCCTGACATCAAGTTTCTTCAAGCACGCTGGGAAGTAAACCGGTGGGGACGTGGCATACCGCGCTCGTACTTCAAGTTCGCCGTAGAGATTCAACAAGCCGCCGACTGAAGCTCTGATTCTTAGGTATGGGAATCCAATTCCTGGATCTTGGCGAAGCGGCGACTCAATCCATTCGGAAATTTGTGGACGAAGTGAACTGAACCCTGCCATCCTTCTTCTGCCTCGAGGCCTTCTAACTAAAATGTGAGGTCAGCAATGAAAGCATGTCTCCTTGCCTTGCTTTTTGTGGTCCACCCGCTGGCAGTGCTGGCTCAAACTTCCTCTCAAAAAAAGTCGTACCCGAAGCCCTCCACCGGACCCGCTACGCAGGAAATTCAGACGGAGCAGATTCAGGCCCCGACTGCAACGCCGCCTCCTGCCACCACCCGCGCGGGTACGACGGGGTATTTAGAGCCAGAGCAGGTGAAAGCTCTGCTTCATAAACTCTGGCTCACGCAATATCACATCAATGACCTGCTCGAGCAGGTGCACCCGGACCAATGGAAGAAGATGCCTGAGGCCGCCCGGAAGTCCTTCGGCCAATCGCTGGAGACTCTGCACCAGGCGCTGAATTCAGAGGAAGAGTGGCGAACGCAGTTCGATGGGCGTCCGGATAGTTTGTATCTCGGCTTCCAGACCTATGTGGCCATCAACTCTGTTCTACCGCGCCTGGATGGGCTGTCACGCAGCGTCGCGCAGTATGAAAACGCCAGCTTCGGCGGGCAATTCAGCCAGGCCGGCAATCAACTCTTCGACTTCCAGCAGGCACTGCAGCCGCATCTGGCTTTTTTGATGAAGAATCAGGATGGACTGGTGCTGGCCGCGCAGACGAACCTGGCCTCCTGCCAGAGCGAGTTGGGGTACGCCGAGCATAACAAGCAGGGACGCGCCACACCCATGAAGAACATCGCTCCGGTGTTCAAAGGTCACAAACGAACTGCGCACGCACCGGAGGCGCCGGGTGACGAGAAGAAAGCTGAGTCTGACAAGAAGGGGACAGGCAAGGCAAGCACCAAGTCCAGCTCAGACGCCCAGCAGAAGAAATAGCCGCGGTGAAGGAGGGCCTCGATTCCTGGCCTGCTTTCGTGGGGAATTGGTGTGCGAAGGTTACGGGAAAGTGGAGTACTTCTTCCTCACCGGCTCATCTTGCGAGCCTTCTCCAGGATGGCCGGCCGCGCTTCTTCCATCATCTCGCGCCAGTCGTCATAGTGGAGAGTTCGTTGCTCAAAGGTGCGTTTGGCCAGGGCGCCTATAAACCGAGCTTCGAATTCTCGAAAGTACGATCCATAGATATGGTAGCTATCGGCCAGGTGGCAGTAGCGGCCCACACCTACAGGCCGGCCCGAAAGTTCTGATACCCTTCCCGCGATCCGTTTTTGCATTTCGACCAGGGCAAAAATATTCATGAAGGCGGCCTTGTAGGCATCATTGGAACGGAAACGCACGTTCATGCTCAGCACCGGTGCGCCCTCGTCTTCGGTAATCCGGCACCAGACGCTTTGCAGACAGGCGGGATCGTAGCAGTCATTATCCTCCCAAACCTTCCAGGTCACAGCCTGGGCGCGTCGTGTATAAGGCGTCTCCGCCAGCTTGCGGCAGATCGTTTCAACCTGATCGAAGGGTGTGAGTCCGGGGACTTCATAGCGGAAGAGTCGTTGATGGTAGGTATATTCCCAGCGCGTGTCGGTGGGGTCGCGCCGGTCGCGCACCAGATGGTCTTTGATGCCCTCCAGAACCTCCATGACATATTCCTGCAAGTCTTCAGGCCCGCCCGGGAAATCGCGATGGATCATGGGTTCTTTAAGTGGTTGGGTGATGGTGATCACCATCGTGGCGTCTTTGCTGGGAGGGTCACCCGGCTTGTCATATTGCGTCTTGAGGTCGCAACCTTTGTCGTGCAGCAGGATAAGCGAATCTTCCCACGCGCGCGCAATGCAATCCGCTTCAACGTGCAGTACAGGGATGCCTGGCATCAACGCCTCGTTTCCTGATTCAAAACCTCATCAAAATGGAATCATATCCAATTGACCGCGGATCTATTTCGCGACAACCTCCGCCAGACCCTTGTCAAGCGCCGCAAGCGCCACATCCACATCATCCTTGGAAATATTGAGCGGCGGGGACATGCGCACCACGTTGGCGTATAGGCCGCCTTTGCCAACCAGCAGGCCATTCGCACGCAGGCGCTCGAGCAATTGATTGGTCAAATCGGTTCCAGGCTCTTTAGTTTCACGATTCTTCACCAGTTCGATGCCTTGCATCAGGCCCATACCGCGCACGTCGCCGATGATCGCGTGCTTCTCCTGGAGCGCTTTGAGGCCTGCGTGGAAATGCTGGCCCACGGTTTCAGCATTATCCATCAGGCGGTCTTCTTCGATCAGGTCGATAGTGGCTTTGGCTGCTACGCATGCCACGGGGTTGCCGCCGAAGGTCGAAATGGTCAGACCCTTGTACGCGTCGGCGATTTCCGGGCGCGTCAGCGTCAGCCCAATAGGCACGCCGTTCGCCATACTCTTGGCGCTGGTAATGATGTCGGGCTCCACTTCCCAATGCTCGATCCCCCACCACTTCTTGCCGGTGCGGCCCCAGGCCGTCTGCACTTCGTCGGCGATGAAGAGTCCGCCGTAGTTGCGCACAATGTTCGCAACAATCTTGAAATAGCCGGGCGGTGGCACGACGAACCCGCCCAGTCCCTGAATAGTCTCAACCAGCATGCCCGCGATCTGGCCGCTGGTGGAAGTCTTGATGACTTCATCGACATCCTTCGCGCAGTGCAGTTCGCAACTGGGATAGGTCAGGCCGTAAGGGCAGCGATAGCAGTACGGCCCCGGCGCATGCACGATCCCGTAAGGTATCACTCCGGCCTTGCGCCAGGTGTGTAATCCGGTAAGCGACTTGGCAAGATGCGAGTGCCCGCTGTAGCCGTGGCGTAGCGCCAGGAGCTCGTAGTTGCCAGTGTACATGCGGGCCGTGAGCACCGCGACTTCGTTCGCTTCCGTGCCGCTGTTGGTGAAGTAGCTCTTCTTGAGTTTACCGGGGGCAATCGAGGCGACTTTCTCAGCCAGGTTCACCATTGCTTCCGTGATGAAAAGCGTGGAGGTGTGCTGGACCTTGTCGACCTGGGCCTTGATTTTTTCCGTCACCTTGGGGTTCGAGTGGCCCACGCTTATGGTCACGATTCCACCCAGGAAATCGAGATACTGCTTGCCCTCGCTGTCCCAAACGTATTGGCCTTTGGCGTGATCAATCACCATCGGGTCTTTGAAGTAGGTGGTGACGCAGTTGAAAAGATATTCCTGCTTTTTGCGAACGATTTCGTCTCTGTTCATAGATGTCTCCGTTTTCCTGCAGTCTCCTGCTTCCTGCTACTTCACCCACTGATCCAGCCATCCCAGCACTGTCTTGTACCACAGTTGGCCATTCTGCGGCTTCAGTACCCAGTGGCCTTCGTCGGGGAAATAGAGAAGCCTCGAAGGCACGCCGCGCCGCTGTAAAGCCGAGAAGAGTTGCATGGCCTGCCCCTCGGGTACACGATAATCGCGGGCGCCTTCTACAATCAGCATAGGAGTTTTGATGTTCTGAACGAAGTTCGAGGGCGACCACTTTTCGCGCAGCTCCGAGGCTTGCTTATCCCAGGGCAGTCCCTTGAATTCCCATTCAGCGAACCAAATTTCCTCGGTCTCGCCATACATGCTGCGGTTGTCATACACGCCGTCGTGTGAAACCAGCGCTTTGAAGCGATCGGTGTGGCCGGCGATCCAGTTGATCATGTACCCGCCGAAAGATGCACCTGCCGCGCCCACGTGATTCCGATCGACGTAGGGCAGGGCGTGCAGATAGTCCGCCGCATTCATCAAATCCTGATACGGTGCGCCGCCCCAATCGCCGGAAATCTCCTCCACAAAATTCTGCCCGTAGCCGGTGGACCCATGAAAGTTCGTCATCATCACTACGTATCCGCGCGCGGCGAACATCTCAGCATTCCAGCGGTAGCTCCAGGCATCGTCCCAAGCGCTTTGCGGCCCGCCGTGGACGAGAAAAATGGCGGGATACTTTTTGCCGGCATCGAATCCCGGAGGCTTCACCAGCAGGTTCTGAATTTCAGCGCCCAATGCACCCTTGGTGGTGACCAATTCCACAGGGTTCATATCAAGGTCGGCCAGGAGCGCATCGTTTTCGTGGGTAAGCTGCACAGGTGTGCCGCCGGCAGTCGGCACGCGATAAACTGTTGCCGGCTGTGTCAGGCTGGTGCGGGTGAGAATCAGCCGCTTGCCGTCGGGGCTCACACCGAGTTCATCATTCATGCCGTCCAGAACTTTTTCGACTTTCGGTGAGCTCATCAAAGTCTTAAAAATCGGCTGGCGAGCGTGGTCAGGCGCGGTGAAGTAAATTGTGTTGCTGTCGGGCGCCCAAGTAAAGCTCGTCACCCATTGGTCGAAGCCCGGGGTGAGGTCCGTGATCTTTCCGCTTTCTCGGTCGTACACCCGTAACCGGAAGAGGTCGGATTCATAGCCGTTGCGCGCTTGTGAGGTGTAGGCGATGTAGCGTCCGTTGGGAGAGTACTGAGGCGAGGCATCGGAGCCGGGATTGGCGCTGGTAATGTTGCGCGCATCGCCGCCTTGCGCGCTGACAAGGTAGAGATCGTCATTCGTCGTCCAGGCGGCCGCTGACTGGCCGGCGGAACCTTTGGAGTGATTGGAGGTGTAGCAAACTTCTTTCCCGTCCGGTGAAATCGCGTAGCCGTCGGCTCCGCCCAGGAACCAGGTTGGCGAATCATAAGCGCCCGGCGTCAGGTCACGCGGTGTACCTCCGCTGGCCGAAACGGCGAAGAGGTGTGTGTACTTACCATCGCGCCAAGAGTCCCAGTGGCGATAGAGCAATTCGTCAATCAGTCGCGCTTTGACTTTGCTCTCGGCAGCCTCTTTCAAGCGGCGCGCGTTGCAGTCCTCATCCGCGCAGTCGGGATACACCTGCGAAGTACAGAGCAACACGTCACCATGCGCGGCCCAGGTCACGCCGTCTGCTTCGGTTGAGAGCGAAGTGAGGGGACGCGCTTCGCCGCCGTGTATGGGGATGATCCAGACTTGCGAACTGCCGCCGCGTGTGGAGATGAACGCCAGCGAATTGCCGTCCGGGGACCAGCGCGGGCGCGTGTCGGCGCCCTCACCTTGTGTCAGTTGTCGCGGCGCGCCACCTTCAGCGGGAACCAGCCAGATATGCCGCAGCGTTTTGTTGGCGGCGAGGTCTACAACGCCCACGACGTAGGCAATCCATTTGCCGTCCGGCGAAATCTGAGGATCAGAGATGCGCTGCACTTTTGCAAGATCTTCGTACGTGATCGGGTGCTTCGCCAGGGCCGCGCTACCGCTCAGGGTCAGAGTCAGCAATAGTCCGGTGATGATCCTGCTCGTCATGATTGCCCCCATATTTCGGCGCATGGTATCGAGGCGGATATTTATACCAGAGCGCCCAGAAGGTGGTAAAGGAATTCGGCAACTGATGCCGCCCCACTCTGACTTCTAATTGTTGTCCAGGCGGGCTACGGATTCGATCGGAGTGGCTCGAAAAGGTTTTGGCGTAGTGGCGAAACGCGGCCAATCGGGACACGAAAAGCGGGGGGTGAAAATGACGGTAGGATGGGAAAGTTGGTGGGACCTCGCTCGCTATGCCCCGCGGAGAGCAACTTCTGGGACAGTCTCACCATGATGACAAAAAGTCGTGGACCTGCAAAAAAGGGGGGTGGCATTTGTCATGGATAAATCAGACCCCCCGGCCTGAGCCGAGAAAACCTATTCCAATTTTAAAGAGTGCAGGGTGATGGGCCAGACCAAACTTGTACCCACGGGGTTCGACGCCGTCCAGTCTTCCGAACGCATCATTTCGATTGACGCCCTGCGCGGCTTCGACATGTTTTGGGTCTCAGTCGGCGGGCCGTTCCTAATGGAATTCTGCAAGCTGTTTTCCAACCCGCTCCTGCTGTGGTTGGAGCGGCAGTTTTACCACGCGGAATGGGTTGGCTTCCCGGGCGCGGACCTGGTCATGCCCCTGTTTCTGTTCATCGTAGGAGTGGTGATGCCCTTCTCGATCGGGAAGCGCCTGGAGCGCGGCGACAGCCGCGGCAGCATTTATTCCAAGGTGATCTATCGCGTCGCGGTGCTCTGGATTCTGGGAATGGTCGCGCAGGGGCACCTGCTGTCGTTTGACCTTAACCGCATCATCAAGCACATTTTTTCGAGTTCCATGGTCTTGTGGGCGGGGGGCCGGTGCCTGTTGCTGTTGGCACTGTTCTACTGGGTCATCGACGTGCTGGGTTACCGCCGCTGGGCGTTCTTCTTCATCGTGTTCGGCATGAACGCCATCGTCGCCTACTTGGCGCCGTTTTTCATTCCCTTTGCGGATATCAGCAACAACGTCCTCGCCGGACTCGCGGGGCACCTCGGGAAGTTTGGGGATTGCCTCCTCGCTGCCGGAGTGGTGGGAATCCTGTGGCTCGGCCTGTACTACATGTATCGCAAGCAGACGTTCGTGCGGATCTAGCGCCCCGAGTCAGAAGTTCGTTGGTAAAATCGCGGTTATCCCATCCGCCCGTAGGGGGTCAATTTGATGTTGTAGCGGCGAGTTTACCTCGCCATTTTCGAGGCGGCATTACGCCGCCACATGGCGAGGTGAACTCGCCGCTACAGTAAGGGCACGCCATCCCGATCGAAACCATCGGGACAGGTGGCGTGCCCGTACGTCAGCGCCACTCCGGGGCTCGGCCCCGATGATCAATTTGGAAAGAACGCGCTATCGGGGCTCGGCGCGGCGACCGGGAGGGGATGGGGGCATAGGCGCTAGAATAGCTCATTCGATGCTCCTAGGCGAAGTTGTTGCGCGTGGAGGAGGCGGTTCATAAGGAGCGAGAGCGGGTGCCGGAATTTTTCTCGATCGTAGATTCGTTTTCGAGGTGCCTCGGTTAAAGCCTGACGCGCCAGGGGCCAGCGATGTTGTTTAACCCGCAAGGAGAAGGTCCCGTAAATGGCCAGGATCAAATCCAAATGGTGCAGATGCACCCATCGCCACAGGCTAAGCCGCGACGCTCCGGCAGCGGGGAACTCCCCAGGGGGAAATAGAAACGGCCTCCTCATGCAAACACTGAATCAGGGCCACCTCAATCAACTTGGCCAGACAGTAGGTGCGCACCAAGCCGGGGTCGAAGGCGCGGAGCTGATCAAAATGCAAGAGGCCTTTGCAGCGTTTAAAGAACAGCTCAATCTGCCAGCGGATGCGGTAGAGTTCCAGGACCACGTCGTCACTGGCGAGGGCTTCCGGCAAAGTGGTCAGCACACAGAAATAGCCGGCCAGACGCAAGGCGGTGGCCTGCGGGGTGCGGCCTTTTTTGGCGGCATTGCGGCGCAAGCGCTGACGGCTGCGGTGGGCTGCTTCGCTGGGCAGAGGGCGAATCAGCAGTCGCACCGGAGCAGGGGCTTTACCCGAAAGGGGGACATATGCAACGGTCCCCGTATCTCCAGCGTCCGCCCTTTTCAAGGTCTGGTTCAGATTCAGAGGCTGTCCCTGGGCGTCGTGCAGCCGAATATTCTGCCAATGCATGCGCAGCAGAACATAGGCTCCGGCTTCGCTCACCGCATGAATACCTTGGGCGCGCGCCAATCCCCGGTCCCCGCAGACAATGTCCCCCGGCTGCGGGCGGTCGCGATCCAAGCGCTCGCCGCCCTGGTGGTCGGTAATCTCCACCCGTCGGAGACGACACTGGGCGGGATCATAGACGGCATGCAAACGCCAATCCGTTCCTTGGCTGCCGGGGATGCTCAGCACGGTGGCGTCGAGGATCCGAAAGGCTGGCCCCGGGGCAGGCTCGGCCCGCAGTCGCTGCGTCAGCAGATGCGCCAAGACTCGCTCCAGCAGAGGAGGAGCCTTGCGCAAACGATGCAGGATAGAGGTGTCCTTGAGCTCCAGAGCCGCCTGGGCGGACCAAGCCGCCGTGCTCCGCAAAGAGAGGTCTTCGATGGCATATGCTAGAATAACTCTCAATAACTCCTCACCGCTCTTAAGGTTGCGCCATCGCGCCACGGCTCCACTGCGCTTAGCCAACTCACTCATATTGGCTGGCAAATACTGGCATAGATACTTCCAGTCGGTATCCATTAGATTCTTGTTCATGCCAGAAGCATACATCAGCAGCAGAATAAGTCAATTTCTTATTCTAGCGCATATGGGGGATGGGGGTGAGGGAGGATTCGCACACCCATGACTTAGAAGCTGTGAAAAATTTGACAATCTCGCGCAGAGACGCTGAGGCGCAGAGAATTCAAGAAAACAACTGATCTGTTTTCTTTGCGGCCTCTGCGACACTGCGTCTCTGCGCGAGACACTTTTGCCCGTTCAGGGATTTCTTCACAGCTTCTCACGCCGTGGGCTACGTTCTCACGCCCCCTCGGCGGGCTGAGATGATTTCTGATTGACCCTGCGGACAAATCGCTAAACACAGGGCTAATACAGAGCGGCTATTTCCGCTCACGGCCTCTCGGGAGCGTGAAGTTTACATCTCCGGTTCGGCGACAAACCGTCAAGTTGACCTGGCTCACCCCCAAGTTGAGTGAAATGAAGTTCGGCCGAGCAGAGGGGGCGGCCCGCTTGCCATGTCAGCTAGTTAAGTATGTCTATCTTGTTGTTTTTGCGGCACGCTTGGCAACGCAAAAGGACCCAGAAACACGGGAAAAACGCTCAAGGGGTACCGATTTGGTACTCGTTCGGTCGCTACCTTCGCGGTCTGCTGGCGATGCGAACACGTCCTGGTTCCACGACCGTGAAGCTGTCGGAGAGCCGCGCGCCCAGCTTGGCCACCGCTTCAACGACAGACGGGAACTTGGCCCGGCGTACACGACTCGGGAACCTAACCAGGATGACTCCTGCTGAGGAGTGCCCGCGCGCGTACACCAATTCGCCGAAATCGGGGTCTTCCGTAATGAGGATGCGCCGTTCGCCGAACGCACGCGCCATCACCAGTTCGTCCACTGTGCCTTTGGCAACTTCGGCAATCGCGACGACGTCGTGGCCCGCCTCACGCAGAGCGTGAATTACGGGTCCCGCACAGCTCTCGTCGGCCAGGAAATTCATGCTTCGGGATCAGTGCCCAACCGGAGCGTCCGAGAGCAGCACTACTTCCTCGTGGGCCACGCTCGCTGCGCCGTAGGCGATCGCCGCCCGAATGTCCTCGGGCGCTAGGTGCGGATAATCTTCGAGTAGCTCGCCTTCGGTCGCTCCCTCGGCAAGCTTGTGCAGGATCAACTCGACGGTGATTCGCGTCCCCTGAATCACCGGTTTGCCCATCATCACCGCCGGGTCGATCTGGATTCGATTAGTGGTCATTGCCTTGGCCCCTCACGATCATCCTACCACGTCAGTGAGTCGTTCCTCAGCCAGTATTTGCAGGGCGGTCCCCTTCGTCTGCCCCCTAAGCATATACCGCTGATTGGGTCTCGTCCAGCGGGCCGAATCGGGGTTTTCACGGTTTGGCAGGCTGGCGCAGAATAAGCTCAGTCCTGCGAATCACGTCTCTAACCCTGCCCACCGTATTTGACTTCCGCCGCATACATCCCGACAAAGAGAAGCTGTGAAAAAATCCCATCAAACCTTTCACCGCGGAGACGCGGAGGCGCAGAGGTTTGAAAACAAAGGGTCATTTCTCTGCGTCTCAGCGTCTCAGCGGTGAAATTGGTATTTTTTCACACCTTCAGAGCGCCGGGACGTATGCGCCACCCACGTTCTGCTTGTCGTGGGGATGAGGGGTCACTTCCCGAGCGGCCCCGCCGCCAACCAAGAATATTCCTTCATCCTCCTCCGCACTTCCGCCGAAAAACGAAGCGGGGGAGTGTCGGGGGCACTGCGAGGGGGCCAAGGACGGGAAACGGGACGCGGGGCTCGTGCTCTCGACTCGTCACTCGCCACTAGCCACTAGCCACTAGCCACTAGCCACTGTCTCTCTCTTCGTGTCCGGCTGCCGGTTCGCGCGAGCGCGCTACTTGAGCAGGGCAATGAAGCCGGCCTGCTCAAAGTGACGGTCTCCTGTCAGAGCCTCGTTCATGCCGTGCTCCCGCATGACGACGAACGAAATGCAGTCGGTGAGGCAAATAGTGCCTTCACTTTTTGGGCGTCCCGTAAAAGTAGTGGTCGTGATTCTCCGCCAAGTCGGGAGGGCCTCCGTGCACGATGCCAATTACGTCGCTCAGACGTTCCGAAAGGGGTTTGGCAGGTAGCGGCTCAACGCGCACTTCGGTGCCGTCCGGCAAGTTCGCGTCCGGCGGGAGAACCACCGTTCCCTTTGAGACCGAAACTCATAACCATCTCCCGGCTATCGACCCGCGTCCATTATTTCTTATGGGGTAATCCCTCGTTTGTAGCGCGGGTGTCCCCACCCGCGAGCCGGGGCCGTGACCCGGTGCCGGGGAGGCAAGGGACGACGCCGCGTAAAGCTCAGAACCCTGAAGGATGGCCACAGGAAATCGGAAATATCGTGCCTGGAAGGTGTGAAGAATTAGCCAGAAGACCAAAAGTGTCTCGCGCAGAGACGCAGAGGCGCGGAGGCGGCAATGAAACTAAAGCATTTATCTATTTCGAATCTCTGCGGCTCTGCGCCTCTGCGCGAGGCTGCTCATTTTTTCACAGGTTCCTGTCCCGGATTCTCCTTGACAGCGCTACTGGCAGCCCGTAGTATCATTGATTTGGACTTCGAGTGGGACGATATCAAGGCCGCCGAGAATGTTCGCAACCACGGGGTGAGCTTTGCCCAGGCGGCGCTAGCCTTTCGCGACCCGTTCGCCGTTGAGTGGATCGACCTGCGGGAAGACTACGGCGAAGAACGAATTATCCTGCTCGGCATGGCCGGCGATCACGTGCTGACCGTGGTGTATACGGAGCGGGCGGAACGGATCAGAATCATCTCTGCCCGCCAGGCAACGAAAAATGAGCAAAACCTCTACTATCGTCAGAATGCGCCGTAACGGCGGGCTTGTCCGGATGAAACCGGACGGCACCGAAGAAGCGATCGAGACTCCATCCCTGGCTCCGCGGAGTGCTGCTGAAATCGAAGCCGCCGCCGCCCGCGACCCTGAAAACCCGCCCCTCACTGAAGCGCGGGCAGGGCAACTGCGTTCCGTGCCACGCGTTAAGACCCTCCGCCGCGCCCTGGCGCTGACCCAAGAGGAGTTTGCCGTGCGCTACCACATCCCTCTCGGCACTCTGCGGGATTGGGAACAGGGCCGTTCTGAGCCCGACCAACCGGCCAAAGCCTACCTCACCGTCATCGCGCGCGATCCCGAGGGTGTCGAGCGGGCGTTGCACCCTGTGTCCAGCTAACTCTGCTAATTTTCATGCGGAGTTGATGGGTGGGCCTGGGTAGAGTTGAATTGCCGGCCTCACTCTTATCAGTTGTCACAAGGAAAGGGTGTCAGAAAGAAAGCGGAGTAGCGCAGACGTAGCCGCTGTTTGGCTTCGTCTGCGGCGTTTCCCTTGGGCATTAACCGATATATGTATGTCCGAGAACATTGTTGCCATGTTAAGAACCGCGGAGGAAGCTGAACTACGCCACCTCCGCGCTACCCGCTCGAACTGGCCACCGACGAGGCTCTCGGTAGGGTTGAGCCACAGCCCAAGTAGCTGCACCTAAACCCCGGGGAGGAGAAAGGGTCCCTGGAACATGTGAAAAAATTGGTTTTACCGATTTCAGCACCACGCATTTTCAATGCTTTACACAGTTGATAACAGGTCCAAATTCAATTGTTTCACAGTTCCTGACACCGTTTCTGACACCGTTTCTCCTGCTGCGGCAAGGGTTCGAGCGGAGAGAAACAGGGATGAGGTCTTCTGTGTCGGAAGGCCCCGAGCGGAAACTCCGGCCAACAGGGGGCACCACAATCGGGAGCTCTCATGAATAACGCGTCACTTATTTACGACAGCTTGAACAATTTCGGCAACATACGTGCCCTTCTTGGGAAGCAAGAGGATGTTTTCCTCGACTTCAAAGAGAGCCGTAGTTCGGGCGGCGCGCTGCTTGACGACGACAAAGCTCACTTTAGCAAGGCGGCCTCGGGATTTGCACATCAGGAGGGCGGTGTGCTCGTGTGGGGTATAGAGGCACGAAAAGGACCAAATGAAATCGATGAAGCAACAACCCTGAAGCCGATACCCAATATTAAGAGATTTCTTAACGGCCTAAACGACTATGTGAAATACTCCACTGAACCTGTTGTCGACGGAATACAGAACCGCGTGATTTACGAAAATGACGACGAAAACTCAGATAAAGGCTATGCCGTCACTTTGTTTCCAAAGAGCAGCACGGAGCACAGGGCACTCGGGAACAATCGCTCCGACTTCTACAAGCGTCATGGCGATAGCTTTTCACCGCTCTCGACGGCTGATGTTCGGGCCTTATTCTTCAGGAGTTTGTCACCTGAATTGGAGCTTCGGGTGGTAGCTGAGGGAAGTCATGCGCTGAGGTTCTCGCTGCGCAACATAGGCAGAGGAATTGCCAAATTTGCGTCTGCTGATATTGGTTGGGTTCCAAACACTGGGGGGATGTGGTATGACGGGGAAGGCAATGACGCCTTCAAGGTCGGTGCGTATGTGCACATCCGCCAGGAGCCATACAGCATACAATTCATCGCAAACGCAAACGTTGTCGTGCATCCTAACCAAGAGATTGGCATACTCACAGGCCCGACGGCGTTTGGCGGGCAACAGCCAAAGGTTCTGAAGGTATTTTACCGTATTTATGCCGAAAACATGGTGCCAAAAGAAGGCACACTGGAGCTCTAATGCCTAGCGCGGGCGGCACCAGCGGCTTGTTGGTCCTTGCATTGTGGCAGCCAGGGAATCGCGGCTGGCGCAGACACGCAGTTCAGTGTCTGCGTTTCTCGTATTCCCGATCTGGATAATCTCAAAGTGCAAGTCCCTTCGGGATCGCAGACTGCAAAAGGCGGCAGTCTGCGCCAGCCCCGCTGAGTTCAGCTTACAAAGTCCCTTACGGACCGATGGGCCAAAGGGCCTCTACTGCGAACCGTAGCCCGAGCTTAGCATTCAGCGGGGTAGCGCAGACGTAGCCGCTGTTTGGCTTCGTCTGCGGCGTTTCCCTTGGGCATTAACCGATATATGTATGTCCGAGAACGTTGTTGCCATGTTAAGAACCGCGGAGGAAGCTGAACTACGCCACCTCCGCGCTACCCGCTGGCGCATCTCAGGGCGCGGCTCTGCGGTGCGCGGGTGGCGCATACGTGCCGCCTTTTGGCATGTGTGCGATCACAACCTTCGGTCCATAGGGAGTAGGGAGTCAGCTTTCAGAAGATAAAATCTCCAACCTGACCACGGCCAGTCGCCGGGTTTCTCAACCGGCTTGCGGGTGCCGAAAGGCGGATGGTTGAGACCGTAATAATGCTTCTGCCGGGGCACGCGGCTATCCTACTCCTATTGAAGGTCGCATACATCCCGACAAAGAGAACGTGTAAAAAAATAGGCGGTCTCACGCAAAGGCGCTAAGACGCAAAGACCGCAAAGAATAATTGCTTTGTTTTCTTTGCGCCTCCGAGGCTTTGCGCCTTTGCGTGAAACGCTTTTGTACTTGCGGGAATTTCTTCACAGCTTCAGAGCGCCGGGACGTATGCGCCACCCGCGGCCAAGTGACGAGGACGATGTTGATCCTTCCCACTGTCATTGAAGGGCGTTTGTAGGAGTTCAGTATTATTATTCCGGAAGCCAGGGAGCGGGTGCTTGTACTCTCGGATCAGTCACGACATCGACGACGACGGGAGCCTCGGCGGCGAGTGCGTTTTTCAAGGCCGGTGCGATTTCATCCGGACGCTCCACGCGGATTCCCTGGCAGCCCATGGCCTTGGCGATGAGGGTAAAATCCACGTTTCGAAAGCGCATCAGGTCGGATGGCTTGCCGCTTCTCGCCCCATAAGCTTGCTCGACGAGCGGCAAACACTGCCCGAGGGCCGAATTATTGTTCACGATGGTCACCGTGTTGATTCCCCACCGAGCCGCAGTCTCCAATTCGCTCAGGTGGTAGTAAAAGCCTCCATCACCCACGAAGCTGATCACCGGGCGGTCCGGCACCGCGCACTTTGCTCCCAGCGAGGCGGGAAATCCCCATCCCAGGCTCCCCGCTGACCGGAGATAAGTTTGACCACGCTCGGTCAGGGGAACGGATGTGCCTGTCCAGATGCCCGAGAATCCGGTGTCGGCCACGAGGACAGCATTGGAGGGAAGTATTTTTGTTAGTTCCCAGCACAATCTCTCGACGCGAATCGGAACCGTGTCGGACGTCATCAGTGAGCGCCTTTCGTCCTGCCATTCCGCGACAATGGTCTGGGCGTGAGACATCCAGTGGTCCTTTCTATCTTGCCGAGCCAGGAAACCTAGCACGCCGCCGAGAGACGCTTTGGGATCACCGAGGATACCCAACGTCCCGGGATAATTCCGCCCCAGTTCGGCCGCGTCCGCATCGATTTGGATCACTGTCGTCCCCATTCGTGGAATCCGCCAGTTGTAGGTCACCTGGTCACCGGTATCGCACCCCACAAAAATGACCAGATCCGCTTCGGAAACCACGCGGTTTGCACTCTTGGATGAATAGGACCCCACCACTCCGACCGCGGCCGGATGGTCCTCCGGAATAATGCCTTTTCCGTCCAAGGAATAAGCCACGGGAACGCCTAAGGACTCGGAGAGCTCAAAAATCTCATCACCCGCCTCGGAGATAACCGCGCCTCCCCCCGCAACGATTACCGGCCGGGCGGCTTGCGTTATCATCCGAGCCGCTTCCTGAAGAAGATCCGGTTCGGGGAGGGAACGGTGGGAAGGACAACGCCGATAACGGTCCTCGACCATAATCTCAAGCTGGCCCTGCGCGTTTTCCAGCAATTCGCCCGTATGTCCCTCAACCTCCAGATGGACAGGACGAGGCGTTCCCGAAGTTGCTTCGCGAAATGCCTGCGGAAGAACGTGAGGCAGTTGGAGAATGGAATCGACATCGGCGTCGTACTTGGTCACGGCGGAGAACAACGGCCGATGCTGGATCTCCTGATAGGCGTTCCGCAGTTGCGCGATGGCGGGTTTTCTTCCGGTTATGGCGATGACCGGAGATCGGCCCAAATAAGCGTCCTGCAGGCCGCCGCGAGGTTCGCCGCGCCTACGGACTGAGCGAAGCATACGCCGGGGCAGCGGCTGACGCGCGCATAGCCGTCGGCCATGTAAGCAGCGGCGGCCTCTGAATGCGTCAGGATACGCCGAATGCCAAGCCGCTCGAGTTCGATGAGGGTTTGACGCAGTATCGACTCGACAAAGAAGACGTGGGTAAGACCATACCCCTTGAGCATCCCGGCGATAAATTGCGCGCCGGTCATTCTTGAGGAAGCCATGGATGTTTCTCCACTTAATTCCCCGCGCGCCGAGGGCACAGCCAAAACTTTGTCACCAGGCGCCACGTCGATACCATGCATTATGCAAGCGGGCGCGCCCGTCGCAATTTATTAGGCGACTTAAGCGCGTCGTTTGATGAGGAGCGGAGTATATAATCTGGTCTGGGGGATATCCATGAAAAACATATCCGTAGTCGGCGCCAGCCTGCCCATCCGCACGAAGTGAGTCACATTGATGTTGTAGCGGCGAGTTTACCTCGCCATGTGGCAGCGTAATGTCGCCTCGAAAATGGCGGGGTAAACCCGCCGCTACGAGTTTCGTGAAGGGCCTTCGCCGCATCACAATCTACTCTTGCATCGTTCGCAAGTCGCCAGCTATCTCCCCCAGCGGGCGGCCAGGTGGACGTACCTTCGGCAAACCGCAGATTGTTTCAGCCCACTCATCTTTGGATCCGCCCCCTCCTCCCTATGAGCAAGCGGAGCTAACTCGAAGCCCGAATGAGCGCTCCTTGCAGGTGTTCGGCCAAGCCCGGCACGGGCTTAGCGCCGAAGGCGGGGGTGGTGTTGACGTCGACGATGTAAGCGTTGCCCAAGTCATCCTGCACCACGTCCAGGGTTCCCATGTCCAACGGGAATGCTTTGATGAAGCGGGCCAGGCCCTGAATCCAGGCGGGGACGTCCGCGCCGTCCTGATCTGCTGCTGATCCGTCGGCCAGCACCAATTTCCACATTTGCTTGAGAACACTCATCCCCGGATATTTGACTTGCATCGGGTTGGTCATGTCCAGGGTCACCAGCTTGTTGAGAAAAACAAAACTGCGCGACCAGCGGTGCTCTTGGTTGGTAATGAACCGCTCGCAGATGAGGTTTTCGTCGTCCCACCAGGAAGCGTTTACTTCCCGTCGCGGCATGACCAAATACTGGAACGGGTCATAGATGAAATCAGACCCTTTGCCGAGGCCCAGCATAGTGCGCTGCTCAGGAGTGAGCCCCCATTCGGATGCTCCGGCGAAGTTCAGGTTGGTTTTTACCATCACCTTCTCTTCGGGGTCACCCTCGCGGGAAGCGAGCGTGGTAGGAAGGCCCAAATCTGCACATTTCTGCTGAATGTATCTTTTTGAAATGTCGGTAGCATGGGCATTGAGGATGGGCACTCCCCGGGAGTTGAGGTGCTCAATCAGCCGAGGCCGGCAAATGGGGAAAAGCGCGGTTTTGGTGCAGTTCAAATGGAACAGAAACGAGGTGAGGTGAGAGGGCAGTTTAGGCTGGATGTTCTCGATGCTGTCTTCGACGGAACCGGTGATAATCGTCGCATCAGGAACCACCGCCGAGATCAGAAACTCCGGAGTCGTGTACCATTCATAAACAGTAAAGGACGGCCCTCCGATAAGCATGGATTCTCCTGGAAGTTAAGTGTGCGGATGAAATACGGGTGACCCCGCAGCAGGGACC
The DNA here is from genome assembly GCA_963804995.1 of uncultured Acidobacteriota bacterium. GTDB lineage: Bacteria > Acidobacteriota > Terriglobia > UBA7540 > UBA7540 > Bog-366. The sequence goes on along the minus strand of CAWDSK010000004.1, from coordinate 101,050 downwards.
TGCTGGTTTCACTCCTGAAGCGGTTTCGCGAACAGCGTGATCAAAGCCTCCAACTCGATGCCCTTCTTAACACCCCGGAGCACCTCCTCGACCTGCAACGCATACCCGGCGTTGACAAACAGGTCACGATACGTCCTTATGATCCAGGGGTAGAGGAGATAGTCGGTTCCGGTGCCCAGGGTGTTTACCATGATGGCCCTGCCGCCGGACTCCGTAACTGCGAACATCTTATGGACGAGCCAGGCGACATCAAAAAACGAATACAGCCATCCCAGATAGTAAATTGTTTCGCTGATGACAATCAAATCCCAAGGGGGATCAGCACCAAAATCGTGCTCCATGATATCGGCAACCTGGAATTCGACCTGATCCCCAGCCGGGCGGTTTGCCAGGGCCCGTTCAATGGCGGCGGGCGCCACGTCCACGGCCAAAACATGCTCGGCCAGGGTGGAAAGTTGTCGGGTGAATGCGCCTGCGCCACAACCAACTTCCAAGACCCGTCTATAGCGGCGGTCGGCCAGCAAGGCGGCCTGGCGTTCATACTTGGCCCGCTCAAACGGCGAGCTTTCCAGTTGCCAGAAATCCCCTTGGCGCCAGATCCTGTCAAAGAAACCTTTACATCGTTTGCTAATCCGCGTGGGCGGCATGATACTCGTCTGATCCTCCCCGACCTGACTCCGGCTCACAGTTCCAACTCGCGCAGCATCCTGGCGAGGACTTTTTCTGCTTCCAGATACTCGCAGGCGAGCTCCCGCGCCCACCTGGAATGCCGTTCGTAATCACCTTCGATGGCCTCCAAGGCAGCCACGGCGTCGTCGACATTGCGCACCGCGAAAAGGCCCCGGCCGCAGGGAAGGTGAGCGCTGAAACCTGTGTCCTGCATGACGACAGGCCGGCCGGCGGCGAGATAGGCCGCGCTGCGATCGCTGAAAAAGCCCGTGTGGGTGGCGACGTAGTAGTTCTTGCAGACGCTGAATTCACCGCGCGAATCGGATATATATTGCCGCCACCTATCGAAGGTTGTGGAGACCTCCAGGCCATCACGCACCTGCCAGCCGCTTCTGCGCAATTCCTCGCGGCAAGCCTCCATCCCGCCCACCGCAAGTTCTAAAGGGATCGAGGTGCGATGGGGGAGGTCGATGAATTTGGGAAATTCCATTTCCTTGGTTCCATAAGCGACACCCTGGTAGCGGATGGGCCCTATGGGCTTCCACATCATGACGGTAGTAAAGGGGGAGCGCGCGGGCGGGGGCCTATAGGGGAACAGATCGGTTACAGCGGGGTTGAAGGTAGGTCGCCAGGTAAGCCCCAGGGTGGGGACCGTGCTCTCACCTCGGCCTAGGCTCAGGCCAACGGTATAGTATTGATCGTATCGCGAAACTGCCAGCCCTTGCTCCAGCCGATTGGCCATGCGCATCTGGGTGTACCCTGGTTCCTGGTCCACCATGGCGCGCACCCGAGTGGATCGGGCTTCCGTCTCCCACTCGCAATCCCGCAGGTGATCGATGAACAAATCGGCGGTTTGGAAAATATTCTCAATTTGCTCCCTTTGCATCCCATGATACTTCCCAGTGGCATCCACGTAGCACCAACAGTCGCCGAGACCATACTGGCTCAGTAAATCATGGGTGACCCTGGTGCCGTAGGAGCAATCGTCTCCCATATCATCGGCCGTCGGGTCGTAGCAGGACCCGGGCCATCCACTTTTCTCCACGCAATAGACCTCGTGCCCGAGACGATGAAATCCCAGCAACCATTGCAAAACCAAGGATTGGTATCCGCCCAATGGCATCCGAACCAGATAGGCGCCGATGATGACGCGTGCCATCTTTCAGCCTCGCAGCCCCGCGAACGAACAGAGATTAATTCCAGAGGTCTGAATCGCGGCGCGAATCGCCGGATCACACAAAGTCGCTAGTTCCGTCTCCCGCTCGCGCCCGTACATGGTCTCCAAGTCTGCGGCGAAACCCGGATGGCATCCGAGTTCGGTGTAACCTTCGGGGAGCGCTTGTAAGATTCCCAGAAGCCGTTCCACGCTCACCCCTTCGGGGAAGGGTTCACCGTGCTCAAGCTGGCCGTAGAAATCTCCGCAGTAGCGCACCTGAGAGCTACGACGGCGCAGCGGTACCCCCAGGGTCGCGGCTATCTTTTCCACTCGGGGGAGCACTGACGGTCTTAAGTGCATGTGTTGGTGGGAATCCAGGTGCGTGGGGGGCTTCCCCACCAATACCTCGAAGGCTCCGAGCTGCCTCCACACCTCCGCCTCTGCGGCCGGTCCATCGGAAAGGGAAACCACTTCGTAGAGGGGTTTCCAGTCGCCCTCGCGGTAAGTCCACTCGCAGAAATCGAGGTGTAAACCCACGCTGAAGTCGGGATTGCGGCGAGCGTAGGCAGCGGCTTCCCGGGCCGCGGGCCAGCGCACCATCAGGCTGGTACTGGTCACAATACCCTTTTCGCGAGCCTGCATGATTCCCCGGTTGACTCCGGGGCTTTGGCCGAAATCATCGGCGTTCACGATCAGGCTGCGCATGGGCGTCTCCATCTTTTACAGCCCCAAATCGGCGAGGAGCTTGGCCAGGACCGTTTCGGCGCGGAAGTACTCCTCGGCGACCTGGCGGGCCGCCCGGCTATGGCGCTCATAATCGGAGTTGATCGCCTCGATGGCAGCCCGCGCCTCTTCGGTGGTATTAAACGCAAACAGACCCTCTCCGGTGGGAATCGTCCGGCCGAAGCCCGTGTCCTGCGTGACCACAGGGCGTCCTGCTGCCAAGTAACATGCGCTCCGCTCGCTGAACCAGCCGCTGCGCAGCCTCACATTCTGGTCCTTGGCTACGGTGAACTCGCCCCGCGAGGAGCGGACATAGTCGCGATAGGGCCAGGGATCCAGCGTGAATTCGTGGGCGTTGGTGAGCCGCCACCCGTTGTGGTCGAGTAGCCGGCGTTCGTCGGCCGTCATGCCTACAGCACGAGTCGACTCGCGCGCATCCGGCCGCGTATCCGCCGTGTCCACCAGTCCCATGGCAAGCTCGAGGGGCTGGCTGGTTCGTCTGGGTAGATCGATGAACTTCAGAAACTCACGGTGCTTACTCCAATAGTATGTTTCGCCCCGAAATTCGCAATCCAAGCCTTCCTGCCGCCAATTGCACACGGTTGTAAACTCGGGGCGCGGGTTACCCGTGGGAGACCAGAGATCGAGCAGGATCGGCTGGCGCGTGCGTGCCTTCAGCCCTGGCAGCGGGGGGATGGGGCAATCTGGCTCGCCGACATTCTCGCCGTAGGTGGCAAATTGATCGTGCTGCTCAACGACTTTGTGGGAAAATTTATCGCCCTCCGCCCAACCGATCTCGAGAAAGACCGGGTCCGTTTCCAGGAACACCAGATTACCGACGTCCAGATCCTCCCGAGTCCGCAGCAAGGTGGAGCCGGAAATATTAAAGACCGCATCGGCATCGCGCAACAAGTCTTTGGCTTGGCGCCGGCCCAGCCCAAACCATTCATTATCGAGGTAACTGCGTCGATAGGCCCATCGATCGCCCAACCCAAAGCTCCCGGCGACGCGCTCGAGGTAGGGAAGCGTGTAATCCGAGTCTTGGACGTTGGTCTTGCGGATAGGATCATAGGGCCACGTGGAAGTGACCTCGAAGTAGTACACGTCGTGGCCGAGATTCTTCAACCCGGCGGTGATCTGCATGTGCGTCCACGCCATACCCGCGTACGGCTGCGATGCCATGGTCCCCACCACCACGAACCGTCGTTTCACCTGCGTTTCTCCCGTTCCCTCACGACAGGCCCACCTGCTCCAGAATGCTTCCCAGCACCAGGTCAGAGTCGAAGTATTTCTCCGCCACGGCCCTAGCCGCCTGGCAATGCGCCAGATAATCTGCGTTGATCTGGCGGACCCCCGCGACCGCCTCTTCCAGGGTCCGGAAGGTCAGCAAGCCCCTTCCCACGGGCAATTTCCATTCGAGACCGGTGGATTGAACCAGCGCGGGTTTTCCCGAGGCGAGGTAGCAGGCGGTGCGATCGCTGATCCAGCCCCCTTGGGATTTCACGTACCCGCTTTTGGCGACGCTGAACTCCGCGCGCGAGTGCCGGATGAATTCGCGGTAAACTCCCGGGTCCCCAGCATACAGATAGGGATCGACCAGCTTCCATTGGTGCTCCCGCAACAGGCGGAGGTCCTCGTGTTCACCCGGATTGATGAGCAGAGCAAGTTCGATTTTCTGCCCGCTCTCCCTCGGCAGCGGCAGTATGCGGAGGAATTCCGAGCGCTTGCCGCTGTGCTCCTCATCGTTAAACACCACATGTTGCGAGCCCCACCAATCGGCGATGGTTGTAAAACTATCGTAACGGTTGTCGATAAAGGGCGGCCACTGTTCGAGCACCACAGGGGGCAGAGTGGGTCGCCAGTTGATTTGGCCAAGGGGAATTCGGAACTCCGGGCGGCCAATATTCTGGCCAACCGTGAAGAAAAAGTTGTACCTCTTGAGGTCGAGGTCGTTCTGGCCAAGGGCCCAAATCTGGGTAAACCCCGGGTCGAGATCGAAATAGGCGCGCCGTGGTACGGAGTGCAGCGGTGAACCTGGCGGCGGGGTAGCACTGAGGTTTATCAGAAGGCCGGTGTCTTTAGCGAGAGCCGCCAGGGCGGTGGCGCTCATTCCAAAATGTTGTTCGCCACCGTCATAAACCACGCAATAGTGATCGTGGAAGCCAAAATCGCTCATCAGCCGGCGGAAGCGCGCCAGCAGAAAGCTCAGCTCGCAACGGTACTGGACGGGATCGACCCGGTTGAGATGATCGACCCAGTAACACTCAATCCCCAATCGGCGCAAGCCCAGAGCATATTGCAGGCGAACCCAAATGGAGCCGCCAAAACCTTGCGAGCCGCTCAGACCCCCGGTGCTCAGGACCACTTTCTTCACGCCGGGCACCTCCGCTGGGTTTGTACCGTGAGGCGCCCTTGCTCCATTTCCAATCGCAGGTCACACCCTTCGAGCGTCGAGAGCCGGTGGGCAATAATGAACGTCGTGCGGCCCTCCATCAGGCGCTCCAGGGCCTCCAGGATGGCTTGCTCCGTCTTGAGGTCGACTGAACTGGTGGGTTCATCGAGAATCAGGATGGGAGCATCGCGGAGGAAGGCGCGGGCCAGGGAGATACGCTGGCGCTCTCCCCCCGAGAGTTTCATGCCGCGTTCTCCCACTTGAGTCTCGTACCCATCGGGAAGAGCCGAGATGAAATCGTGCGCATTGGCGCGGCGCGCAGCTTCCATAATCTCATCTTGGGTTGCCCCGGGCTTCCCGTACCCGATGTTCTCAGCCAGGGAAGTTGAAAATAGCACAGGGTCTTGGAGGACCAGGCCAAACTGGCTGCGCAGATCGGCCACCCGATAATCGCGAAGGTCCACCCCATCCAGCAGAATCCGTCCGGATTCCGGATCGTAGAACCGCATCAACAGGGTCATGAGCGTACTCTTGCCGGCCCCCGTCCGTCCCTGGATTCCCACCTTGGCGCCGGGCGGGGCTTCGAAAGAAATATCTTTCAGCACGGGCCTGGCGGGTTCGTAGGAAAACCGCACGTTCTCGAAAGCCACTGCTCCCGATGCTTTCCTAAGGCGTTTGGCCCCCGGGTGGTCAATGACCTCGGGCAGTTCGTCCAAAAGCTTGAAGGCACGTTCTGCCCCGGTCAAGCCGGCCTGCAGATCGGTGAGTTTCGTGCTGATGGCGCGCAGGGGTTCGTACAATTGCGTCAGGTAAGACAACACCACCAGCAACGAGCCCAGAGTCAAGTATCCGGATCGCACGTCATGTACTCCCACCAAAAGCACTGACGCCGAACCCACTGCAATCGTCAAGCCCACAAATAAATCGAATTGACCATGGAGGGCAGCAAGCCGGATCTGATTCTCCACGCGTTTGTCCGCCTGGCGGGAAAAGCGTGCCTGCTCATCCTCTTCACGGCCGAAGGCCTTCACGACCCGCAGGGAGGAAAGGACCTCCTGTACCACGTTCATGGCTGAGCTATCGTATTGCTTTACGACTCTCCACCGGTCCCGTATCAGATGACGGTAGCGCAGGATCACGGCGTAGAGTACCGGGCATACGGAAAGCGCGATCAAGGAGAGTTTCAGATCCAGGAACGCCGTAACCATCACCATGGAGACAACGGTAAAGGCGGAATTGAGGAGTGGAATCGCCCCATTAATCGTTACCGTCTGGATCGAATCGGCGTCGTATTGTATCCGGTAAGTGGAGTCCGTGGTTCCTTGGGTGTCGTGATAGGAAAGCGAGAGCCGCTGCACGTGTCCGAAGAGTTTCCGGCGAAATTCGAGCATCAGGTTCTCGCCGGTGAAGGTTTGCAACCACCAACTGGCAAGCGAGCCGCCGTAGGTGAGTAGCGTGACCACGATGATCAATCCCACTGCGAGCGTGAGCTTGGCATTGGCAGATGCTTCGAGCCCGCGGGGGATGGCCCATGCGAGGCCGCCCGGGAGCGGGTGCGATCCCAGGACGCTGTCCACCACGATTTTGATGGGGACAGGGGCGAGGAGTGTGAGGGGAGTTTGCAGGAGGTTGAGCCCCAGGATCGTTGCCAGGTGAAGCCGATAAGGGCGCGATAGCCGCATCAGGCGGCCCATCAATTGCAAGTCTGTACGTGATTTATGCTCCGGCATGGCGCTGTTTTACTGGCTCGCCCTCAGGCAATCGCTTTGGCCACGCGGTGGATGCTTGATCCGCCTGGCTGGCCCTCTCAAGTTCTTCGGCCACCTCAGCAGCAGAGGATATGCTGACGGCTTCCAGACGGTTCGCCTCCGCGAGGACGACGATCCACAAGAACGCGAATCCCCCGGCCAGCACGGCGGAAGGAATGTGGTAACCGAGCCAGCCGGCGATTCCCGCCAGCGCTACAATGGCTCCCAGAGTCCAGGGCACCAACCGCGGCGGCTTGATCATCACCGATAACCGAGCCAGCCTTTTCGGCCCACCGTGATGCTCAATGACCATCCGAAGCCAAGCCACGCCCAGAGCTCCGCGCCTTATCTTGAGGTCCCAATCTTCCGTGGTCGGATTCCACCCCACCGCGCAACCTCCTGCCCCGAGTCTCTTGAGGAGGCGGTCAAGAAAATCAAACTTCTCTAAGGTCATTGTTCCAGGGATGCTCCAGCGGGCTTGGCGCTTGAAAGGCCACAATCGCTGCCACCACGAACTGGCGCGATGCTGCGTGCGAGCTGCGGCTGTGACGGTGCGCCAGGGCGTAAGGCCACCCTTCAGTCGCCCCCAGTCTCGCGCCACGGGCTCGAGAAAATGCAAGAGGGCGATCATGGCTCGCCACTTGAGCTGACGGAAGAATGTGGGTGGGCCATCAGTAGCAACCAGAACATTCAAGTTTGCCTTGAGGGCGCAAGAAGCGCAGTAGGTAAACGTGTAAACCAATCCCAAGCCGAACAAAATGAGAGCCCAGGGAAAGAAGATTCCCAGCAGGCCCAGCGCCATCATGGCGAGGTGCAACTCCATGGCGCGCGGCAGGAAACTTAAAACGCCTCCCGGTCCTGGGTCATACATGGGCTGGAAGGGCGCCGAACCCCAAAGGCCGTGATAGACGGAAGGCCGGCCCATCAGCCGGAAGAAAGGATAGGGTGCGTAGATCCTCCCCGCCCAGAAAGCATGGCCCCACGGATTGAACTTATTGGGGACCTTTCGTTCCAGATAGGATTCCGAAACTCCATAGCCCACCTGCTGGCTCCAAAAAGCCCGTATCGATGGGCGCCGATGATGCCATACGAGTGCGGAAGGGCTGAAGCCAATCCGGTAGCCGTTTTCTTGCAAACGCCAGCAGATATCGACGTCGTCTGCCGCCGCCCGGAAAATGGGGTCGAACCCCCCAATCTTCTCCAGGGCCGATCTGCGGAAAGACATGTTGCAACCAGGAATATGCTCAGCGTACTCGTCATCCAACATGACTTGAGTAGGCCCACCCGGCGATCGATAGACACACTTGGCGACCCAGTTGTCGGCAGCCGGGACAACGTTCGGGCCACCCACTCCCGCTACTTTGAACTTGCTATAAGTGACCGCCAGGTAATGGAGCCAGTCAGGATCGGCTTCCGCGTCGGAGTCGATGTAGGCAACGATTTCACCCTGGGCCGCCCTTAGCCCTTCGTTCCTGGCGGCGCTGATCCCTTGGTTCGGCGTACTGATGCAGCGGAACGGGAAACGGCGGGCGATTTCTTCCGTCGCGTCCGTGGAACCGTCGTTGACGACGATCACCTCGTAATCGGGATAGCGAAGTTTTTGCAGGGAGACGAGACAACTTTCGAGTGTCCGCGCCGCGTTGTACGCCCCAACCACCACCGATACCTTCGGCCACTGCCGCTCCGGGGGGAAGGGAATCGCGCTGGTGAACCGGCGCTGAACGGCCTCATACGAAGGCTTGGGCCGGCGCTCGGCGTCGACCAGGCCGAAACCCCATTCCTCCACCAGGCTGTTGTCCTGATAAAAGGGATCGGTCCAGCCAAAAATAACTGCTCCGGCAGACCCGTGATCAAAGATCTCCTCGATCTGCCAGTCCAGAAAATTCGCCTGTCCGTCTCTTCCGTGCCGGAAGCTGCACTGCCCGAACTCAGTTAAGACCAGCGGAAGTTCCCCTGCCAGGTGCTGGAGGCGCGAGAGATAAGCGCTGAAATCCGGGCGATTATGCAGGTAGACGTTGAAAGTGAAAACGTCGACGAAGGGAAGCTCCAGGTACTCGGTGGTCGGAAAATTCGTATAGGTCACCAGGCTTTCGGGATCTTCATCCTTGGCGACTTGGCAAAGGTCCTTCAGGAAAGCCTCAACCTTTTTGCGACCGTGCCACCGGACGATGGCGGGAGGAATTTCCTTGCCAACGCAGTACATGAGCACCGCCGGGTGCCGGCGGCACGCTGCCACGCCCGCCTTGACCTCGCGCAGCATTTGCTTCCGGACGTTACTGTCTTCCAGGAAGCAGACGTACTCCATCCAGGGCACGACCGTGATGACCCGGAGGCCATATTCTTGCGCCTGGTCCAAAAGCGAAAGGGGTGGCACGGTGTAGGTCAGGAGAGTGTTGATTCCGGCGGCCCGCATGAGCGCGAAGTCCCGGGCGACATCCGGGGGCTCTGGAAACTGCTGGCCCGCTTGGTTGGGAGGAAAGGAACCGTAGGTGACACCCTTAATAAAGAATTTCTCGTCACCCAGTAGTAAGAATTTCCCCTCAACCTGTGGGCGGCGGTAACTCGCTCCGGGTGACGCAACAATTGCGAGCGTTTGATCACCCTTTAATTTAGCGTCCTTCATTCAGTTCCTTGACAAGACCTTAGATGATAGGTTTTTCTGACTCTGGTGTCTATATGTTCCCGCAAGGGCCAGAAAAATCGAAGGGTTGTTGCGGTTATTATGTCTTTAATTACCCTTCAGTTTGGAGTGAAGTCAAAAAAGTGTATCACCACCCCCAGGCTTGCCAAGTTCGCTCCTCCACCGAGTGAGTGAATATACTGGCATTCGCACGGGCACGTCAGAGGCCAACTCTGATGATCACTAACGCCTTGTATATGGGTCCGTTACAGGCTTTGAAGGGAAGGTCGAACGTCTGCCCTCGCACATTTTACGCGCGGCAGGCAAAAAATACGCGCGGCTTTGATGCTAGAGCCATTTTGTCCCTAAGGCCATGCTGGTGAATTCGTGTCCCCTCGCGATATCTCGCTGTCGCAACCCCGCTCCTGCGGTATAATTTAAGAAGTGCGCTGTGCATTCACAGCGATCCCTGGGTATAGGGCGATTGCCATGAACAAGGATGACCTCCTTCGTTACAAGAATCTTCTCCTCGCGAAGCAGCACGAACTCTCCCAAAGCAGGAGCGCACTTCCCGCTGCCGGCGAACTTCGCGCGGACCCTGTCGATATGGCGGCACGGGAAACCGACGCTGCCATGCAAATCCTGTTGCAGCAGAAAGACAGCAAGCTCATGCGGGCCATCGAGGATGCCTTGACTCGAGTTCGGGACGAGAGATTCGGCATCTGCGAAGCGTGTGGGCTGGAAATCAGCCGGGCGCGCTTAGAGGCGGTGCCCTGGACCCGGCAGTGCAAAGACTGCAAGGAAAAACAGAGTTCGCAAACCTGAGACGCTGACGGATCTGAGGCGAGCGAGGGTTGGCACTTCGCTATCGCCCCGACCGGCAGGTTGCTTAGCATTTTGGCTCCCCACAACTCTCTCCGTGAATCTATCTGAAACAGCCATTTCCTGAACCGACGGATTGCGGTAGACTCGCAAATCCTAAATACTCGGGAGGTGACCCGATGGTTCCACCAAAAGAACGTCATCGTCGGAATTGATATGGGCGGAACGAGCCTGCGCGCCCTCGTAGTAAGCCCCCAGAATGAGATTCTGGCGGTTGAGAAAACACCTACGAACGTCGAGCTGAAGCCGGACGCCTTGATTCGGGAGCTGGGGGCGATGGTTGAGGACGTGGTCAGCGCCGCGGGCCTGCGCAAATCGCACCTGCGCGCCGTCAGCATCGGTGCCCCGGGAGCCGTCGATCCTGAGCACGGCGTGGTATATCACGCGCCCAACTTGAAGTGGGATGCCGTCCCCCTGGGTGAGAAGCTCGGCAAACTGTTGCACGTTCCCGTCTTTGTTGAGAACGATGTGAATGTGGGGTTGGTAGGTGAGTATGCACTGGGAGCAGGGCAGGGGACGCAGGACCTGGTCGGTATCTTTGTGGGAACGGGCATCGGCGGCGGGATCATCTTCAACGGGGAGCTCTATCTGGGATCCCGCGGCGCGGCGGCGGAGGTCGGCCACATGATCCTGCAGGTGGATGGTCCTCTTTGTGGCTGCGGTAACCACGGTTGCATTGAGGCGCTGGCCAGCCGTACGGCCATGGAGCGCGATGTGCGCGCCGCCATCCGCGCCGGCCAAAAGAGCATCGTGCTCAAACTCATGGCGGAGCGCGATAAGGAGCGTATGACCAGCAGCATCCTGCAGCGCGCCCTCAAGAAGAATGATCCGGTCATGCGCAAAGTGCTCAAGCGCGCCCAATACTACCTGGGATTGCACGTGGCGAGCGTGGTGAACATGCTCGACCCCGAGTGCGTGGTGATCGGTGGCGGGATTGCCGCGCGTCTGGGTGAGTCTTACGTGGCGCCGATCCGGAAGACCGCGTATGAGAACTTCCTGCGGCGTCACGATGCCGAACGGGTGAAGATTGTCTGCGGCACGCTCGGCGACAACGCTGGGCCGTTGGGCGCCGTGGTTCTGGCGCGGAAACGGCTTAAGAAGTAAGCGACGGAGACATCGGAAGGGGATGAAATGGTTTCACGCTATTGGCGGATGGTTATAGCGCTCGCACTGGGTGGGTTGGTGTTTGCCTTGCCTGCCTGGGCGCGTCGGCCCGAGACGGGATTTTTAGACCGGGTGGTCTCAGTGGGCGGAGTGAATTACAACTACCAGGTCTTTGTCCCGCGCAATTGGAACAAGAACCAGAAGTGGCCGGTCATTCTTTTCCTGCACGGCTATGGGGAATCGGGTGACGACGGACTACTTGAAACGGCAGAGGGGATTGGCAACGCCATCCGCATGGGTGTGGCCCGTTTCCCCTTCCTGGTCGTGCTTCCTCAGTGTCGCAAAGGTGATTGGTGGACCAACCCTCCCATGGAAGAGCAGGCCCTCAAGGCGCTGGATCAATCCGTGAAGGAATTCAAAGGTGATCCGCAAAGAATCTACCTTACGGGACTTTCGATGGGCGGTTTTGGAACCTGGGATTTGGGCGCGAAATACCCCGGCCGATTCGCGGCCCTGGTGCCGATTTGCGGCGGGGTCCGGCTTAGTCACCACGTCGCGGGCGCCCCTGACGTTGCAGACTCCCCCGATCTTTACACGGCCGCCGCGCAGAAAATCGGCAAGACTCCCGTGTGGGCCTTCCATGGCGGGGCCGACGACACGGTTCCCGTCACACAATCCCGCCAGCTTGTGGAAGCCCTGAAGGCTGCCGGTGGGAACGTACGCTATACGGAGTACCCGGGCGTGGGGCACAATTCCTGGGATAAGGCCTACGCCGAACCTGAGTTGCTCCCCTGGCTGCTATCCCAGAAGCTGTCGGCAGCGAAGTGAAACGCGACTCCGCTCGGCAGGGCATTCCAGCCCGCTTCCCCGGGAAGGCGCTAGGCATTACGGATTTGGATACTTCATGGATGACGTTCCGGCCGCGCGAGCGAAGTAACCCCTCACCCGTCGCGCTCCGGCTGGTGAGTACGCCGGCAGCGCGACACCCTCTCCCCGCGGGAGAGGGGAGCAACCAACATTTCCCCTTACCTCCCGTAAGTGCCCATCAATTCCCCCTGGGCGAGGACGTGGCCTTTCATGGCCCCGTCCACTTCCGCTCGGTGGGCCCCGGCCCTCAGGCTGAGCTTGCTATCCAAAGCATAAAGCCGAAAGAAATACCGGTGCGGTTTACCGGGCGGGGGACAAGGGCCGCCGTAGCCGGTTTTGGGGAAGTCGTTCACGCCTTGCAATCCGCCGCCACGAATCTCACCATGGCCTGGGACCCGATCCGGGAGTTGGCGCGTCGAGGATGGCAGGTTATACACCACCCAATGGACGAAAGTTCCTACCGGCGCGTCAGGGTTGTCCACGATCAGCGCGAAGCTCTCGGTACCGGCCGGGGGATCGGTCCAGGAGAGGGCAGGAGATGCATCCGCCCCGTCACAGGTAAACTGTTTGGGGATCCCGCCGCCAGGCTGGAATGCTGTCGTCTTCAACTCCAGCTTGCCGCTGGTTTGCTGGCTAGTGGATACACGCGGCGAAAGAAAGAGCAGCGCGATGCCAGCCAGGGCTATCGTGGCCAGAGACCAAAAGCGAAGGAAGCGGGATTGACCAGGGAATTCTGCCGGAGACGGGATGGGCAGGTTTGAGAAACCTGTTGATTCCGAAATTACGGGAAGACTCATGGCGCTTGCCCTCCTTTAGATGACCGTGCACGCCTTCAGCATCGACCCGCGATAGATATAGCATAATCCAGAGTGTTCCCAAAACACGGGCGGAAGGATGGCAGTGGGCGTAATGGATGTCGTAGCGGCGAGTTTACCTCGCCATATGGCGCCGTCCCGATAAAATTGGGATACATTCCGCCACCTCTACTTTGCTCTCCAGCTTGACTTGGCAAGGCTTCCGGGGCACCATCTTGGTTTTCAGAGCCTACAAGGTTGTGTACGGGGGAGGTGATTATGAAGCATCGCCGCCTTTTCGGGGAAGCCGGCGTCTTTTTGCTCCTGGCCATTACCGGCGTGATGTTTTTCAGAGGCGCCGAGTCCCGGGCCGACGAAGGGATGTGGACTTTTGATAATCCTCCCCTTAAGCAGCTCCAGGAACGCTATGGTTTTACCCCCACCCAGGCGTGGCTCGATCACATCCGCCTGGCCAGTGTGCGCTTCAACGACGGCGGCTCCGGCTCGTTTGTCAGTCCCCATGGACTGGCGCTGACCAACCACCACGTGGCGCTGACGCAATTGCAGAAGGTTTCCTCGGCGGCGCACGACTATGTGAAGGATGGATTCTATGCGCGGACGCCGGCTGAGGAATTGAAGTGCCCCGACCTTGAACTGAATGTCTTGGTCTACGAAGAAGATGTGACCAAGCGCGTCCAGAGCGCCGTGACCGCGGGCCTGAGCGAGCAGAAAGCTTTGGAGGCCCGCAAGGCGGAAATCGCCAAGATTGAAAAGGAGAGCACGGAGAAGACCGGACTGCGCTCCGACGTCATCACGCTCTATCAGGGTGGAGAATACTGGCTCTACCGGTACCACAAGTACACGGACATTCGCCTGGTCTTTGCGCCCGAACAGCAAATCGCTTTCTTCGGAGGCGACCCCGACAATTTCACCTATCCGCGCTACGACATCGACTTTGCCCTGTTCCGCGCTTACGAGAAAGGAGTTCCGGTAGAGAGCACGGATTATCTGAAATGGAACGCGCGAGGAGCGGGCGCGGGCGAGGTAGTGTTTGTCTCCGGTAACCCGGGCTCGACCAGCCGTATGGATACTGTGGCGCAAATCGAAACCCAACGGAATTACTCGCTCGCCTTGACGCTTAAGGCGTACGAGTGGCGGCTGAAGGCTGCGAACGACTACGCCGCCCAAGGTCCGGAACAAACCCGCCAAGCCACGCGGCAAATCTTTATGGTTGCGAACTCGCACAAAGCTGTTACGGGCATGTACCAGGGATTGCACGATGCGAGCTTGATGGCCAAAGTCCAGAAGGATGAGAACGCGTTCCGCGCGCTCATCGCGAGCAAGCCGGATTGGCAAAAGGCTTACGGTGGCGCCTGGGATTCCATTGCCGCGGCGGAAATAAAGTACCGGGAAATACTGAAGCCTTTCCGGCTCCGCGCCCTGGGGTGGTCTTCCCTGAGCCTGATGGCGCTCGAACATCGTGCAATACGTCGCCGAAATCAAGAAGCCGGATGGCAAGCGTCTGGAGGGCTATCATGACTCCCAGGTTGAGTCGCTGCGCTTTCAGCTTTTCTCGCCGGCTCCGTTCTATCCGCAGTTTGAGCGCGCCATGCTGGCGGGATTCCTGGGCCTGGCGTTGGATGAGTTAGGGCCCGATGATCCGTTCATCAAAGCCGCACTGGGAGGGCGTTCGCCGTCAGAGGTGGCGGGCGAGGTAATGAGCCAGACCAAGTTGGCGGATGCCAGCGTTCGCAAAGGGCTCGTCGAGGGGGGGGAATCGGCTGTGCAAGCTTCTACCGATCCCTTAATTGTCCTCGCCCGCAAGGTTGATCCCTTCCGGCGGCAGATGATCAAAGCCTACGAGGACCAGATCGAGAGCGTGGAAACCCCTGCCGGCGAGAAGATCGGTGAAGCGCGTTTCGCGGCTTACGGCAAATCCCTTTACCCGGATGCGACCTTCACGCTGCGGCTATCCTTTGGCGCCGTCAAAGGCTATCCCATGAACGGTACCCAGGCGCCAATCCACTCTACTTTCTATGGTCTCTACGATCGAGCTTACAGTTTTGATATGAAGCCACCCTATGACTTGCCCACGCGCTATATCGAGCGCCAAACCAAACTCGATCTCGCAACTCCCATCAACTTTGTGAATACGTGCGACATTATCGGTGGGAATTCAGGTTCACCAGTAATCAATAAGCAGGGCGAGCTGGTGGGATTGATTTTCGACGGCAACATCGAAAGCCTGGTGGGCGATTACGTGTACAACGATGAGAAGAACCGGGCCGTGGCCGTCCACAGCGGGGCCATTATTGAGGTGCTGCGCAAGCTCTACGACGCAGGGGCGATGGCTGACGAGTTGGAGGGTAAATGAGCGGTAGGTGGGTTACAGGGGAAACCCGCTATTGAATTTATCACTGGGCGACCCCCTCACCCGTCCCGCTCCGGCTGATGAAAGCGCCGGCAGCGGTCCACCCTCTCCCCCAAAGGGGCGAGGGCAATGAATTCGAATTAATTCTCCCCTCGGTCGCCGCGGCGACAGAGGGGTCGGCCGGCAAACAATGAGTCAGCCCCTCACCTTTGCCCTTTGAATTCTTTTTGGGATCGGCCACGTGGAGGAAGTCCAGGGCGCCGCCATCTTCCTCGCCCTTCAGCGTCCTGAAAAGAGGAACGATTCCAGCATGTCGGCGCGGGCCTTCTCATCGGAGGCGATGACCCGCAGCAAGTCCTGCGCTGAAATCATCCCGCGGTAGGCTTCCTTCTCGTCAACGACCGGCAAATGGTAAATCCCGTTATGCTCCATCAGGCGCACACACTCATCGAGGTGGGTGCCCGGCGGGACAGTAATGAGGTTTCTGCTCATCACTTCGGAAACCCGCGTCCAGGCGGGGCACTTGTTTTCAGCCGCTACTTTGTCGGAAATATCGCTTTGTGATACAACTCCCGCCAGCTTGCCGTCACGGTTTAGGACTCCGACTGCCCGGACCTGCTTCTCCCGGAGGTAGCGGGCGACATCGTAGACGGTCACCTCCTCCGATACCGAATAAACCTCGGTGCGCGAGCGGATCAAATCTTCGACCTTCATAGGAGCCCTCACAGAGTGGAATTGCCCTCATCTTAAGCCTGATAACGTAAGACCGCAACCGAAATCCCAGGTGGCGAAAGGGCCGGATGGGGGGCGGATTCGAGCCCGCCTAGGTGGGCCACAATCTGTCGGCCCTGGCGGGCCTAAACAAACAGGTAAGCCCGATTCGCAAATTCGCCTCTACTACCTGCTTACCGCCTAGCTTTACGCCCAGGCTCGGTCGCGCTGCGCGTGGCGCTTCACCACGTCGCGGACCAGGTTGGCGTTTGACGCGACTTGGAAATCGTACATCCCCACATTAATGAAGTCTGCCCCGTTCTTGAATGCAAAGTCGAAGCCATCCTTGGGCATAACTCGACCCGCGCCCAGCACCTTAAAGCCAATCCAGGGCTTCTTGATGGTCTTCATAAAGGCGGTCGTGTCGTGGGTGTCATCGGTGGCGTACCCGACAGTGTTGATCGTCTTGAAATAGAAGTCGGGGTTGAATTTCTGCTGTTCCGACATGATGGGGAGTTCCAACAGGTGGGCCCCGACTCCTGCCACCAGGCCGTTCTGCTTGATAAACGCGACGACCTCCCCGATCATTTCGCCCTTGCCCACTTGCACGAAGACTTCCTCAGCATGGCCGCCCATGCAGAACGCCCCCACGGCGCCATTATCGATGGCAATTTGGATGTTCTCTTTCAGATTGTCAGGCATGGGATAGGTCTGGGCGATCCACTGGAGTTTCCCACCTCGCTCCCTGCGATAGCGGTTGATAACCCGGACGACCTGCTCGTCGGTGCGAAGAATGGTGGTGTTGATTCCACTCTCCTCGCACAGTTGCAAGGTATCCAGGATTTTGTCGTCCGTGAAGTAATGTTGCAGCAGGCTGTGAACGTAGACCAACTCTCCGCTGTGGGCAAATCCGCTGAAGAGGTTACCCCCGCAGAGCAGACGCGTGACCTCGAGTTTCCCGATGTGGCCCGTGGGTAAAGTACCGGAGGCAGGCTTCGGTTTTGTGGCCCCACCCGCCTCCATCTGAGCCTTGAGCGGAAGGGTATCGAACGTCAATCCCGCTGCCACAGCCGAGGCCTGGAGAAAATGGCGGCGGTTCACACTCTTTAGAGGAGGCATGGGTCACTTCTCAATCGCAAGAATTTAATGAGGAATCCAGTTTGCAGATTGTTCCGGTGGGGACCCCCTTACTTTTCCCGGCTCGTGAGAACGTGGGTTACGGGCGCCCCCTCCCCCCCTGGGGCATAGGCGCTAGAATAGCTCATTCGATGCTCCTAGGCGAAGTTGTTGCGCGTGGAGGAGGCGGTTCATAAGGAGCGAGAGCGGGTGCCGGAATTTTTCTCGATCGTAGATTCGTTTTCGAGGTGCCTCGGTTAAAGCCTGACGCGCCAGGGGCCAGCGATGTTGTTTAACCCGCAAGGAGAAGGTCCCGTAAATGGCCAGGATCAAATCCAAATGGTGCAGATGCACCCATCGCCACAGGCTAAGCCGCGACGCTCCGGCAGCGGGGAACTCCCCAGGGGGAAATAGAAACGGCCTCCTCATGCAAACACTGAATCAGGGCCACCTCAATCAACTTGGCCAGACAGTAGGTGCGCACCAAGCCGGGGTCGAAGGCGCGGAGCTGATCAAAATGCAAGAGGCCTTTGCAGCGTTTAAAGAACAGCTCAATCTGCCAGCGGATGCGGTAGAGTTCCAGGACCACGTCGTCACTGGCGAGGGCTTCCGGCAAAGTGGTCAGCACACAGAAATAGCCGGCCAGACGCAAGGCGGTGGCCTGCGGGGTGCGGCCTTTTTTGGCGGCATTGCGGCGCAAGCGCTGACGGCTGCGGTGGGCTGCTTCGCTGGGCAGAGGGCGAATCAGCAGTCGCACCGGAGCAGGGGCTTTACCCGAAAGGGGGACATATGCAACGGTCCCCGTATCTCCAGCGTCCGCCCTTTTCAAGGTCTGGTTCAGATTCAGAGGCTGTCCCTGGGCGTCGTGCAGCCGAATATTCTGCCAATGCATGCGCAGCAGAACATAGGCTCCGGCTTCGCTCACCGCATGAATACCTTGGGCGCGCGCCAATCCCCGGTCCCCGCAGACAATGTCCCCCGGCTGCGGGCGGTCGCGATCCAAGCGCTCGCCGCCCTGGTGGTCGGTAATCTCCACCCGTCGGAGACGACACTGGGCGGGATCATAGACGGCATGCAAACGCCAATCCGTTCCTTGGCTGCCGGGGATGCTCAGCACGGTGGCGTTGAGGATCCGAAAGGCTGGCCCCGGGGCAGGCTCGGCCCGCAGTCGCTGCGTCAGCAGATGCGCCAAGACTCGCTCCAGCAGAGGAGGAGCCTTGCGCAAACGATGCAGGATAGAGGTGTCCTTGAGCTCCAGAGCCGCCTGGGCGGACCAAGCCGCCGTGCTCCGCAAAGAGAGGTCTTCGATGGCATATGCTAGAATAACTCTCAATAACTCCTCACCGCTCTTAAGGTTGCGCCATCGCGCCACGGCTCCACTGCGCTTAGCCAACTCACTCATATTGGCTGGCAAATACTGGCATAGATACTTCCAGTCGGTATCCATTAGATTCTTGTTCATGCCAGAAGCATACATCAGCAGCAGAATAAGTCAATTTCTTATTCTAGCGCATATGCCCCCCTGGGGTGAGGGAAATCAATCCAAATCGCTATGGCGTTTGAACCAAGGAGCAAGGGGAGTTATTCGAGACCTAACCCCTAATCCCCAACCCCTAATCCCGGACCTTACGCCCAGGCCCGGTCGCGCTGCACGTGGCGTTTTACGATCTCCGGGATCATTGCGATGTTTTGCTGGACTTGGAAATCGTACATCCCCACGTTGATGAAATCCGCACCACTCTTGAACGCCAGATCGAAGCCTTCCTTGGGCGGTACTCGGCCCGCACCCAAAACCTTGAAGGCGATCCAGGGCTTTTTGATCCCTTTCATGAAGGCGGCAATGTCGCGCGTAGCATCACTGGTGAACACCTTACCTTCGACGCCGACTTTGACATCTTCGTCGGGGTGCGAGTTATCGGTGGCGTAACCTACGCTGTTGAACGTCTTGAAATAGAAGTCAGGGTTAAATTTCTGCTGTTCCGAAATGATAGGGAGCTCCAGCGTATGGGAGCCAACGCCGGCCACCAGACCGTTCTGCTTGATGAACGCCACGACCTCGCCAATCAGATCCGCTTTGCCAGGAGTTACGAAGACGTCCTGGGCGTGCCCGCCCATGCAGAAGGCCGCCACGGCGCCGTTATCGATGGCTATCTGGATGTTCTCTTTCAGGTTGTCGGGTTTGGGGTAGGTCTGGGCGATCCATTGGATCTTTCCGCCTCGCTCCTTGCGATAGCGGTTGATGACCCGGACGATCTGCTCATCGCAGCGCAGGATGGCGGTGTTGATCCCACCCTGTTCGCACAATTGCAGAGTGTCCATGATCTTGTCGTCCGTGAAGTAGTGGCGCAGCAGAGTGTCAACGTAATGCAACTCTCCGGCGTGGCCAAACCCGCTGAAGAGGTTGCCTCCACAGAACAGACGAGTGCACTCAAGTTTGCCGATCCGGCCTTTCGGCAACTCACCCAAGACGGGTTTCACCGGGGTGTTGTCACCCGCCGCCAGCCGGGCTTTTAATGGCAGCGTATCAAACGTGAGCCCGGCAGCCAGGGCCGAGGTCTTTAGAAAATGGCGGCGGTTCAGGTCTTTTAACACGAGTACCTCCAACTTGAGTCGTTAGATTTAACGTCAACTTGTAGCGCCGGACTTTATTCCGGCCCGAGCCGAGTTGTTCCGCCGGGCGTTAGCGTGCCGACCTCAAGGTCGGAGTAACGACCGCCATATAGACCTTGCGAACCGCGGCGACAACATCAGCCACATCCTGATCCGTGTACTTGGGATCAGTCGGGATACCCACAAACCGGTTCCGGATTTCAGCGGTGCGTGGGCAGCAGGTTGGCCCGTATTTAATCGCTCAACCGTTCGGCGTCGCAAACGACGGCCAATTCGCTTCCGGGGGGTCTTTCCTGGCGATATGGGGCTCGACGGGCAGCACCACCGACCCCTCCAGATTCCAGCCGGCCTCGATGTTTTCCGCCGCCAGAGCGGCAAGGCAGCGATCGCGCACTGCTTGGCTTTCCACGCGGAAATAGATCATGTCCCGCAGCGCACCGTGCGGATCGTGGCTCTTCCGGAATTCAATCCCCGGAAGATCGCGAATGCCGGCGATGATCTGTGCGGATTTTGTGTGGTAGTCGGAGATGATTCGATCCGCTTTGCGCAACTGAGCGCGCATGACCCCGCCCGTCCACTCATTCATGCGGAATTGCAAGCCGGGAATCATGCCCATCTGGGGCTGGGTACCCAGGTTATTGATAAAGCATTTGCGCATCAGGCCCAGGTCATGGAACCGAACGGCGCGTTCAAACACCATCGGGTCGCTGGTGACCACGGCGCCGCCATCGCCAGAGGAGATGGTCTTGCAAATCTGGAAACTGTTGATGCCGCAGTCGCCAATCGTGCCCACGGCGCGGCCTTTGTAAGTGACTCCCATGGCCTGGGCGGCGTCTTCCAGAACCTTCAGCTTGTGCTGCCGCGCGATCGCCATGATCGAGTCCATATCGGCAGACTCACCCGCGATGTGCACCGGCATGATGGCCTTGGTGTGGGGAGTAATTTTGCGCTCGATGTCGGCCGGATCAATCATCAAGGATTCGTCGATTTCCGCGAAGACCGGGGTCGCGCCTGAAGCGACGATGGCGTCGTAGCAGGCATACCAGCACCAGGCGGGGAGGATGACCTCGTCCCCGGGACCCACTCCCAGTCCCGCCACGGCGACAATCAAGGCCGCAGTACCGGAGGTTACCGCCAGGCAAAACTTCGAACCTTGGTGCGCAGCGAATTCCTTTTCGAACTGAATGCACTTGTTGGGCGTCTTGCCACCCGGCCCCATGCCGTAATCGCGAAACGGGGCGCGCCCTTCGAGCACGTTCGAGCAATTCCCGGCGCTCCTCGTCGTCGTAATAGTTGGGCCCGGAAAAGTTCATGTGCAGCATGGTGGCACGAACCGGTGTGCCGCCGTCGATGGCGAGCTTGCCTTCAGTGGGCGCAACCACGACAGGCAAGGCAACGGCCCTTCCCGGGGTGGCGTTGGCCAATAAGGCTGCGGGCGCAACTCCCGCCGCAGCAGCCAGGAACTTGCGCCGCGTGATGCCATCACTTTCCCGCTGGGCGTCTTGAATATACTGACCGTTTGCTTTGCTTTTCATCTCGACCTCCCTGATTGATGGGCTGAGGGCCCCCTTATAACTATTTCCAACTTCCCCGCAAAAATTGACAAACACCCACCATCTAATTGTAACGAGCATTTTGTATTCCAAGCTGACCGGCAGAGGGTACACCGTGCCGGGTTCTCAGAAAATGATACATGTCAAAATACAATAGCATTTTCCGTCATATGGACGCCCTGCCCCATTCTATGCCTGCATGGCTATTTGAACCCCAAACTGGGCTTTTTTCGAATCCCCTGCAGGCATTCCTCGTTCTTGAGGTCTGGGGGCCGAGGTGAGCTAGACATTCTGTCATTCACAAGAACATCGCTCCCCCATGTTGAGAATCGCGCCGCCGAACAGCAGTTTGAAAATCCGCAGGAACGCCAATGGGGGGAAGTCCAGCAGCCGCGCTGATTGTAGCGCCAAATTGCGACAAAAGCACCTGGTCTTCGACCGGAGTGAAAGAAAACCCAACCTTCACGCTAAGGCCCGAAGAAGAGGCTCGGTTCCTGCTTGGCGAGGCTTGCCGCCCAGGCTGTGTGGCGTGAGAGGTCTTCTCGATTCGTTCACGGCTTTCGCCTCATCGATACTCGGGAAGAGAATTGGTACTGGTACGGACGGTGGGCATGGATTTGATCGATCGTATTATTGCATCTTCCGCTGACGGCGGAGACCAGGCACCTGATTAATTCGCGCACCCTCGGCCTGATGAAGCCCTCGGCCTTATTGATCAACACGGCGCGCGGCAGCATCGTGGATACAGTGGCGCTGGCTGAGGCGCTGGAAGCGAATCGAATTCTAGGCGCGGCGCTCGATTTCCTTCTGTCCCACTGATTTTGACTTTGGGTGTGACCCTCGATTTTTAGTGGGACAACGCCCGCTACGCCCCGCGGAGAGCAACAAGTGGGACGGCTGTCCCAGCAAACTATATCGGATGGGCGGGGTGCGTCTCCCGAAACCGCCGGGCCCGCCTGGGTTACCGACCTGGTCAACGGAGACCACGAAAAGTTCCCGGCCCGCCGCCGTGTCAGGATATCCCAACATTTCAGTGCCGGCAGGCTTCGTCTTCGGCCTCCCGATAGGAATTTCCTTCTTCGGCCGAGCCTATAGCGAGCCCACCCTCATCAAGCTGGCGTACGCGTTCGAGCAAGCCACCAAACATCGCCGGCCGCCCCAATTCCTGCCAACGGCCGACCTGACCGTTGATAAATAGGCTCATGTTCGGCTACGAACCCACCGATAACCGATGTGGGTGAGTATGGCACGCCGGGGGGAGAGCATCGGTACGGGCTGCCTTGCCGCCCTTGGACTTTGCCATTTCTGGCGACTAGCCACTAGCCACTCGCCACTGCTCCTCTGATCGGGCCGTCGGACATCGGTTCATCGGGTGATTGAGTGATTGCCGAAGTCGATTTTGAGCTCATGTTCGGCCGCTAACCCACCGATAACCGAAGCGGGGAAGTGCGTCACGGCGGGGCGGGGGTCGATCGGGGGGTAGGGCCATTGGTTCACCAGCACAAGGTAAAAATTCATAGCCCTCTCCGGGGGGAGAGGGTGGCGCGCTGCCGGCGTTTTCACGAGCCGGGGCGGGACGGGTGAGGGGGCAAGCTGTTTGTCACCGGCCACTCAATTTGTCTCATGCTTGGTGTCGATCCCGCCGATAACCGATACGGGGAAGTGTGGTGGTCGCTTGGGGGTCAGTCGCATTTCCCTAATCCCCAATCCCTAACCCCTAACCCCTGCCTCTCCCGTGTCACGCTGGGGTATGAGCGTCGGCGCGGCCCTGCTGCGCCTCGGCGACAAATAGCAGGCATCAGAAGGCCCTGACCATTTACCCTGGTCGGCACGACAAGCCGCGGATCTTCAATCTAGGTGCGCCTGCCCGCGTGACGGCCGGAGGATCGGACCCCACGGCGCACGAACCCGTGAAATAAATCCGCCATGAGCAATAGCATTTCATGTGAGGGCCCAAAAGGGCAAAAATGCTCATGTTTAGGTTTGCGGAATTACACCTTTGGATGTTCCTTTCGGTGGGGGATCGACATTGAAGTACCGAGCCAAGTCTGCGGGCATGATGTGTGAGGGAGTGCGGTCGAAAATGGCATTGGACCTCTCCAGAGCTCGGGCCACCAGCCCGGAACAGATGGTTTCGCCGTCAAACCCAAAATTCAACCTTCCCCCAAACAGAAGCGAGAACCCTATGCTGATAATTGTTAGCAAGTCGTATTTTTCGTTCAGGCACCAATCGGCGAAGGTTACCACTTGTTCGCGATCACGGTGATCGGCAAGAGCGCCCAGCCGGACCAGGTGATACTCCGTGGGCGTGTATTTATCGATGTGTGTCTTTTTGACTCCGGCCCCGAGCGCTTCAACCAGATCGCCAGTGTCGGAAACGATCATGGCAGCATGGTTCCACCAGGCGTACTTTCGATTCTGTCCCCAAAAGCGAAGCCCTTGGCCAAAGCGAATCAGCTTGCTGTAGAAGGCGTTCCCATGGGTCAGAATAAAGTCACCGCGTTCAAATTCCCCGGGTTGCGCAGCCTCCCCCGCCGCATACCTCTTGAAGCTAACGCCCACTATCCTTGGCCCATTTGTGTTTGGCATACTGAATCGCCTCCTCTCACTTGCTGTCCGAAGGCCAGTTTCCCTTACTAGACTTGGCGCAGCTCAACTGCGATTTGCGTGGTCCGGCAGCGCAGAGCTTCGCTTCCATCAGAGACGCTGCGGCCCTTCGAACGTTAGGCGCCGCTGCCAATGACCGCTTAGGACTTCCTCTGTTCCCTGTTCCCTATTCCCCGCATTACCGCGTCACGTGCCAAGGCCGTGTGTTAATACGACAGTATATGTTTACCGTGTTCAGAACCGCAGAGTCTGAAAGGCACAGACTCTGGTACGCTACCTGCTCTGTGGCCGCAGTGGGCAAGCTTGTCCCCAACGAGGCCGCATTTCGGAGAATCGTGTACGCAAATGGCGCTGCCCTGCTGCGCCCCGGCAACAAATAGCCCGCATCAGAAGGCCCTGATCATATACCCGGGCTGGTGCGAAAAGCTGTGGACCTGCAAGGCAGGTCCGCTTGTTCGCTTGCGTTGGATCACGCGCCGCCGGCACCATCCTGCTCAGCAGCGTCAGCTACGAAACCGGCCCCCCCGTCCACTCGGACCCGGACGCAATGAAGCTGCTGTAATTTTGATTCTTGAATTGATTGTTAGCCGAGCCAAGGGTAGCCGCGGTTGGAAAAACGCTGACCGTGGCCCAGCAAGTGTTGCGTTTGGGAAATGAGTTTACTTATGCGAAACATGTCAATTCATTGTAGCGCCA
The DNA here is from genome assembly GCA_963804995.1 of uncultured Acidobacteriota bacterium. Classification (GTDB taxonomy): domain Bacteria; phylum Acidobacteriota; class Terriglobia; order UBA7540; family UBA7540; genus Bog-366. Next base: position 76,431 of record CAWDSK010000004.1, on the reverse strand, counting down.
AGCCTTAGCCCGGCATGTGGCGCCCTAAATGGCGGATCTACCGTAAACGCATTTTCCAAACGCAACACTAGACGCTTGTAGTGGCTACCTACTATGTGGTCCAGCCTTTTCCAGAAGAAGTCAAGGTTCAGTAGGCGAGGGCAGCGGTTCCGAGTTCCCCGATTGTATTGTCTCGTCAGGAGCTTGGCGACGGGAGTTTGCATCCTGCCATATCTTATCAACGGCTCTGGAGCGTCTTAAACACCACCAAGTTACGAAAAACATTAGCATAAAAAACCACACGCCTGCCGTAAACTGTCCCTTGACGAGGTGGGGGTTGAAGGGCGCGACTCTGCCAAACGTTTTCCTGTCAATATATAAGACAAAAGACTGGACCGCCAATGGACTGAAAAACAGCAATCTCAGCACCGAGGCCAGCGCTTTGACCTTGAATTTGTTTTCGGGAGCATGGGCTTTCGGCGTAACGGTGAGCACCTGGGTCATGCTGGCAAGCCTATAGACCTCGTTAAGGGCTTGCCCCTTGTGTTGCTGAAAGAGCATGGCGATATTCAGTTCTTCGCGTCGCAAGCTAAAATAGAACCACACTAGGATCAGCAGGAAACTCATGCCGCCAAGTACGCTCAGGTCATTCACGTCAAACGTGAATCCGAGAAAGGGCACGGTCACATTCATCGTGTGGGTGACAAGCATGTCGTAAAGGATATCGAGGTGCTTCTCAGCTTGGGCGAGAGTGAGGTTCGACCCTGCAAGGTATGCCTTTGCTAACTCTATTTCTGCTGGCTTTAACGCTTGACCGCCTTCGGGAGCAACGCACGCGTCCGATCTGGAGTTAGCATCAGGGCCGACGCCCGGGGCCTCCGGGTGCTGCTTTTTCTGACAATCGACATAACCGAGATACGCGACGGCGGTTTGTGCTATTTTTAGCCGCGTCAAGGTCCACCCAAACGGAGCCTCACGCCACGCGGCCATGAACGCGATGATGCACGTGACCTGCATGATCAGGAGTATTGTCCGTGCGCGATCTGACGATTCCTTGGCCAATTCAAGGGCTTTGAGCGTTATTGGATCCATTGCGTCTCCTCCCTCCCGTTTGCCGCATGCATCCCACCCATGCGAAAACTACCTCAACCGCTACCTACTTGGAGCGGTAGCTGCGGTCAATTCATATTTCGAATTGACCGTGGGTTCGTAAATCCAAGGAAACGGCCAACGGTGAGCAAGCCACTGACGCCGGCCGCGCTGACCTCTGATGCACTCTCCCACGCACCTCGGCCCTCCCCTATTTCGGCTGCAATTGGAACACCGTATGGCGCTCGGCCCCTTCCGTGTGCGTTGTTAGGTCCAGCGCTGAGGAGCGGGCTTCTGTGCCTCGATTCGCCTTCTGAATCAGCCCGTCCATAACTGCAAACGTCGTATTGTCACCTAAGCTCTGCCGATCGAATGCGTTGAGGACCTTCCCGAAATCATTGACGGCATTGGTCAAGGCCTTGTCGGTGATTTCACATTTCTTGCCGACCAGTGCCCCGAGTTTTGCGAATGCCCCGGCCAGATCATCTTCAATTTGGTAGAGCTGAGCCGTCAGAAAGCGATTCATAATGTCGGAGGACGTATCAACCGACAATTGCGGGGCAAACCCCAGAATGGGTGACTCGGGCTGCAGACTGGGCAAGGCAGCGGCAAGTACAGTTCCGGCGTTAATGAAATTAACCCCCTCCTTCACCCAAACATCTCTCACCGTGTCGTTGCAGTACATCCAGCCGATCACCGATAGCACCGGTAGTCCGTAATAGTTGGCCAGAACAATCGGTTTCAGAACTGACCGAATCAGCGTGGCATCAAATGGCTGCGAAAACAAAGCCTTAAGTCCTTCGGGTGTAAAAACTACGCGATAATCTGCAGCGATATCACCATAACTACCGTTAACTAGTTGTAGTACGGGCTGCAAAGCCGGGACATTTGCCCCGACCTTATCAAGTCCGAGAACTTTGGCAAAATCCAACGCTTGGTCAAGTTTCTGCGGTGTCGTGTTGCTGTCTGTGAAGGTCATTTCGTAAAAAGCGGCGGCGCCACTGACAACGTCGATAAGATAGTCATGATTCTCTTTGTCGAACTTGCTGCCATCGACGATGTCATTCGTCTCAGCGAGAAGCCGGAGTGTGAAGTTAGTATGCATCGTTTCTTCGGCCTTGGTGGTTTTGCGCCGGGTGTTCTTTTCAGCCTGCATGTTGATCGTCGTAAACACGTTCAGGCGCCCGTTGGCGCTGGGACGGATTTGCTGGTCGGATTGCGTTAAGACCTGGAGGGAGCTTTGATATTGATAATTCAGGTGCCAACCCACGATATTGATTTTTACACCTTGGGAAGACTGGAGATTATGGGTGAGGGCTCCCTTATTTAGTCTGACCAGTTGTGGGTTATAGTTGGCCAGGATGTCGCTGAAATCGCCGACTCCCGCCTTCTTCAGGAAGGCGCGGCCCCGAAAGTCCTGCATGTTGATGTCCACGTCAATCAGCGCCGTGGTTTCATCACTCCGCTCCCAGACTGCATTCAATTCTAACGAGAAGGACTGACTCGCCGCCTGAGTCAGCGCGTTATCGAAGTCCTTCCAGAAGGCCGCCGTTCCATCGGAAATCTTCTTGGCAAGGTCGAGAACGGCCTGCAGGTCGTGCGCCGGGATCTTACTAAAGACTGTGCCGGTTAAACGTTGCACGAGATGTTGGGCTTCATCCGTCGCCTGTTGCGCTAGCGCAGCGACGGAATCGAACTTGGCAATTTCGTTCATCAGGGGATCGAGTCCGAACGCCGATTTTGCTAGCGTGATATAGTTGCGGATATCAGAATGTGCATCCGCGCTTATCAGCGAAAGGGTGTCGTTCACCTTCTTTGTAATTTCCGCAACGGGATCTTGAAGAATCGCTGTCAACGGATCGCCGTTCGTGAGTTGTTGGAATACATTCCAGACCATTAGATCAATCTCGCCCTCGAAATCCTTAAGGCTTTTGAGAGCCGAAATCTTCCCGAGCGCCGCGACGAGCTGATCAGCCTTCCCGGTGCCGACATCAAAGTACCGGTCGAATAGCGCGATCGCAGAGCTGTCCAGATTGCGGTAACTGTTTACGACATTAGCGAGCCGCCCAAGTAGCGCTGATGCTTCTGGGGTTTTGTCCACAATCTGCGCAATTGCCTTATTGGCGTAACGTGAAATGTAGGTGGTGGCTAGTCCATCAAGGCTTTTTTGGAGGTCGGCCACAGAGGTGATTGTGCCGGCCTGGGTTGCAACGCTATCGACGAGATTGAGCCAGTTTTTTGCATTTACGCCGAGCAAAGCTCCCAGGAATTCTTTTCCACTCGTCGGCAGGCCTTGAAGTTTGGATGAGGCGGTAACATTCAGATCAGCAGCGAACTGAACGTCATCGGTGCGTTTTCGCAAAACCTGAACGTTCGCCCACCCATCCGTTGCCCCAGCCCTAACTTGAACGGAAAACCGGCCGGCAATCTGGGCTGTGACGCCAAGCTTTCCGAGAATACTAAGGTCGTAGGTTTCCGAGAGCTTCAAGTTTGCGAAATCCAAAGCCTTTGTGCCCTGGATGCTGTAACCTGCCGACGCATTGACTCCAAGCTTTAGGTACCCCCCTAGCTCTAAGGAATAGAGAGTGCCCTTCGCGGGAGCCACTAGAAGGGTACCCGGCAAGGCAAGATTGCTGAAAAAATTGTCCAGAATCTCGGCCAGTGATTCAGAAGTGGGATAAGGCCGTACGCAGACAAATCGCGCATCGGTTCCGGCATTCACGGTGGCCCCGATTGCGAGGGCGCTATAGTGAAACGAGCCCGCGACGGACAGATCCGCTTTGCCGCCAACATCAAGAGCGAGTGCGACGGTTTGCTTGTCCAGCCCCGTGCTGATCCCAAACTCTTTGTCGAGGTCAGCAGCGGCTCCGACTTGATCGTGCCAAATAGGAGCCAACAGAACGGTGGTGCTCGCGTCAAATCCGAGCTTCAGCGTGCCATCGTTTCCAAATGTGGCGTTATTCCCACCCTGTATGTCGAATGAAGTTTTGACGATTGGATTTCCGGCGGTCGGATCAATCGGCTTTAACGGATCTGACACATTGACGTCTATATCCACGGACCCGTCAGCGCCGTTCCAAATGGGTATGCTGGCTTTAGAAAAGGTAATCTCCGACATTGCTTAAGCCTCCCGATTCAATAAGGATTGGTCTACTCTGACCTTGCTCTCTGGACTGTACACAACCAGCCCCAAGTTGCTTCTCGCTACCATTCTGAAACCACAACCTGGTCACGGCTAGCAGAGTCCCGCCCTTCCATCCGCCCATCAGCATCAGCGTTCAGATAGAATCGGGTTGCGGGGGAGTTCACTCTCCTTAAACTGCTAGGTTGCCGTCCTACTGTTCGAGTTTAATGAATTGTTGATGCCCATCATCCCTTTCAAAGCATCGTTCCAGAATGGAGCTCCCAAGGAGACGAGAACGCCCATGAGCAGCAATCCGGCGATCTCACCGATTGGGTGATTCGTGAAGTCCTCAGAAAACTTTGACGTTCTGATCAAGATGGGATAGCTCTTGAGTGCCGAGTTAATCTGGTCCCGGCTGTGGGAATATACGGCTCCAATATCCGCCGGCGCGGCCTGAGCATCTCCGGGCTTTGCAGTTTGGTCGGCAGTGAGCGCACCAGCCTTGCCGACGATCGCCTGTTGTGTGGCTTGATCCGCCGAAATCTGCTCGTAGAGGATCAGAACGTTCGCGTTCAAAACAATGACCACAAAAAAGCTGAGCACGGCGACGATGATCTTGTTCTTTCGAGTGTATTCTTGCTGAAATTGAGTGCGCAGAGCTTCGTATGAAGCCGCGATATTGTCTCTCACCTGATCGACGGTAGCTGCGGCTTGAGCTCCGGCATGAGCGATGATTCCTTGCAACTGCGCATCCTGGAATGTAATCCCGTCGAGGAGTTGGCGAAAGTCTTGCTTATTGAAGTTTTCCAGGGCCGCTAAATTCAGCCCACGCACATGCAATGCTTGCTGAACCTGCGCCAACGTCAGGTGATCACCCATAAACTTTTCAATCGCCTCGGTCATGACCGTTACCTTGGTATCGAGCACCGCTTTAACCCACTCCTGAACAGCCTGGACAACAACACTCAGAACAAAGATAAGCAGCACAAGTGAAAGTAGAGTCTGAAATGTGGCCATACTTCCCTCCTTCTCACTCTGGAAACTCGATGCTTCTTAAGCCAACTGCACCTGCACAGGGTCAGGGATCAGGCCCTGGCCGCGTTGATATGCATCCGTAAATTCCGGCAAGCCGTTGGTTCCGCCGTTAACCAATTTCCGGGCCTTGGTCAAATCAGGGATTTGCAAAGCCTGCCGAATCTGGTTGGCCTCGGCGCCGAGGAATGCGGCCAGGAGTCTGGCGGCGATGTCGGGGTCGTTAGCCAGATCAGGGTTTTGAACCAGCGTGTCGCCCATGCCGATGAGCTTAGAGAACCGCGTGTAGTTGTTGCGGCCAGTGAGCTGAACGAACGCGCGCCCCTTGAAATTCGCTCCGTCGGGCGGCCCCTGGTTGCCGAGGTCCTTAATGTAATCGTATTTGTCAAACGGGTGGGACCCGCCTGGAGTCGTGTTGCCTTGAGAAATGCCCTCATCGACGGGCCAAAAGCTCGCGGTCTCAGCCCGAATCGTTGCGAGCGCCATCAGCACCATGCTCTTGTCTGCCAGCGTGGCTTTGAGCAGGGCGCTTAATACAAAGGGGAGGTGAAACTGAATGTTCACTCGCGGCGTGGCAGGAAACATTGGCGCAACGATGTCCAGCGTGACATTCGAGCTCACGGAGGGCATGGTCAATGCGGCAATCGTATTGAAACCCGCCTGCCCGTCGGCGCTCAAGCCGACGCTCTTTTGAAATGCCCGGACGGCCGCATTCGTCCCGGCGCTAAACTGCCCGTCGATTACCCCCGTGTAGAAGCCCCGCTGCTGCAGCCGTCGCTGTAGGTCAGTGACAATCGGACCCGATGATCCTATTTGGAGCGACACCATTCTTGCTCTCCACTCCATCGGACTGCGGAGGGCTCAAGCCAGCATTCCTTAGTCGATTTCGGCTGTGCCTAGAGGTCGCATGTCATCTTCCCCAGCGAATCAAACGGCCTGGGCTGGAACAGTAGTTTGTCGTGAAAGTAACCCGGGGGTCTCGCCCTAGTGAAATAGGCGCAGGGCGTTTCTACTCGGTAACGCAATTAGTTGTGGTGGCGACCAAAACGTGCCTGAGCACGGCTATTAAACATGCAGCCAATGCGCTTGTCAACACCTTTTTTCAGTTGGTATCTTAATGTTACAGTTACGTTATAATTCGATATATATTTCGACGTAAAGAAAGAAAAAACTAGGCATCAGCCAACGGGAAGCAGAAGGCAGAAAGCGGAAGGTAGAAGGCTAAAGGCTGAAGGCTGAAGGCAGAGAGCAAAGGGTCTTAGGCCGCGCATAGAAAACTACAGGCCGAAAGTTAAGAAGATCGGCTCGTTTTGGACCTCAGGCCTGAGGGGGCGGTTGAGTGGTTCGCCCTTCCAAGGCTAATAGATTGAATGGTTTGGCCTGTTTGACCCAGGCCGTTGGCCCACCATTAAGATCGGCGGGCCTTCGGCCTGGGCTGTCGTACATAGCCCCCTTGGGGTTCAATCTGGCGGGATCGGAACATCGGCGGGCGTGGTCAGAGGCGTGAATCGCCCTGACTGGTCGGGGCGCCACGCGCGAACTCGCGTGAGCGGTATTGACCTAATCGGTGGGCTCTTCTGACCAGACAAGCCCTTCGCCCTGGGATACAAAGGATAGGCACGACGAATCAACCAGCACCTCGAGGCATGATCGTGGCTGGTGCGATTCCGAAGCCGCAAAATCTCGACTTGGGAGGACTACAACATGCACCACACGCATCGTTACTTTGCTTCACTGCTCCTGACCGCCGTCCTGGCGGGACCGATGTCAATTATGGCTGTTCCCAGCCCCGCAGGCGAGGCTGTTACGGTCCGAGTCTACGATAGGAGGCACAGGGACTACCATAACTGGGATGACCGCGAGAACCATGCCTGGGGAGTGTATCTTACGACCAACCACAGGCGTCATTACGAGTACGTGAGGGCACACCGGAGGGACCAGGATCGATACTGGGAATGGCGTCACAGCCATCCAGATGAAAGATAGGAAAGTCATCATACCGGCGTGCAGGACGTATCTGAAGACGAGGGGCAGGGAACAGGGAACGGAAGTGCGGGGAATAGGGAACAGGGAACAGAAGAGGCCATCAAGCGGTGATCGGCAGTCGCACCTGACTAACGAAAAGGCGCCCGGTTTCTTAACGCACGAGACTCTGCTTGCTTCGATTACGGTGTGTTCAGCGTATAGGTCCCGTTGAAATTGTAATTATTCCCGGTCGCCGAGATCGATCCGCTGCCACCACCGTTCAGACAGGAGAGGTTTACAGAGAATGCGCTGGGGGTCACGTTTCCCGTAACCTGTATGATCGGGGTCATCGCGCCGTTCTGGACGTACCACGTACTGTTAATATTCCCACTCGAATCGGGCTGTACGTTCTCCAAATTAATGGACTCGCCGCTCGCGCTCCCGGGCACGCACGACTGAACATCCATCGGCGGAGACAGGAATATGGTCAGCGGGGAGGGCGGACTGGTGAACATGGCCGTGGGCACCGCCACACTCGGCAAGGTGCCATTCACCGAGGTTCCCATCTGGCCCGACACGGTTGGCGGCTGGCTCGGGAAGTCCGAATACGTGTAAGTGAGGGAGACCAGTTCCGTGGCATAGAAACTACAGAGAGGTTCAGAAGGATCATTACTAGCACAGGGATTTGGGTTGTAGAAAGTGATCGAGCCTGAAAGGGTGCACACTTGATCAGGCTGGACCGCGCCGTCGCCTGCTATTGCCAGGCTGCACGTCATCTTGAGCCCGGTGACGGGAATGCCCCAGCTCTGAAAGTAGGTCTGCGGTAACATGACAGACGGACCAGAACTGGGCGCTGGGCAGTTAAGAAGGGTCGTTTGCAAGTTCTCGGTCGCGGTCGCCGTCCCCCCGACCCCCGGCGTCCAGGTTATGACCACATTTCCACTCTCGCTAAAGGTGCAGGAGCCGATTTGCCCTAGTTGAACGACTCCCGAACCCGTGAGTGGAATCGTCTCGGTGATCGTCGACGTGGGGAGCGAAACTAGTCCGTACGTTATCTCAACGCTGCCCGTCTGAGCGGGGTCCGCTAAGGTCTCGGCTTGCTGGAAAAGATGCGTATTCATACGCGCACCGGTGGGGGACGACGGACCGGACGGCAGGAAGGCGGGTATGACTTGCTGCAACCCCGCGATGAAGGCCGCTGAGATAATTGCCGCTACCTCGGTCTGGTCTGAGGCCGCCGGGGTCAGCGACGGGTTTGACGGGGGTGGTGTGGTTGAGCTCGTACCACCACTGTTGCCGCCACAGGCGCCGGCAAGCGCCACTGCCGCAGTAAGCACCACGAGCTTCGAGAGCGTTGCGTTGGACACAAGAGTCTCCTCGGAGCCTGGTCGCGATAAACATTGCCCTGAAATCAGTTGACTTATCCTAACACAATGTTTCTTAAAATGTGTAATGCCCTATGTACCCGTGGCCGGCGGGCGTGGCGTATCTGAAGAAGAGCCGCAGAGTCTCGGAGAGCGTGAGACTCTGCGCTGGGCACCACGCTTCGCTTGCCTTTTTGCGCTACAATCTGTTCCATAGATTCACTTCAATCCAGGGTTGCGGCGTGGGGTCGGAATGAGATTCTCCAAATCGCTGACTTTCCTTATCCTGGCGACGGGGCTGACGTTTGCCCTACCGGCCGGGGCCGAACAGAAGCCCTTTACGCGGGACCAGGTGCAAGGGATGGTGCGGGACGGGCTGGGAGACGAGTCGGGGGCAAAGCTGATCGAGCAGCGTGGAATTGATTTTGCGCCGGTGGAGGATTTTCTCCAAGGCCTCAAGGCCGCAGGCGCGAGTGAGGTATTTCTGAACGCTCTACGTGCGGCCCAGCAGCCCGGGCCGGGGAGCGCGAAGAAGCCGCTTAACCAGGTTCAGATTTTCGTCTTGCTTGCCGGCCAGGTACCCAGCCACCGCATGGCAATGCTGGTGGAAGAGCGTGGTATCGACTTCGAGCCCCAACAAGAGTATCTGGACGAAGTGCGTCTGGGCGGAGGCGAAGATGAATTAATCGAAGCGTTGAAGCGCGCCACGGTGACGAAGCCTTCGACCGTGGATCCGGCGGCGCAGGCGCGGCAGGCCGAGGTGCAGCAACACGCGGCGCGGGGGGCGGAACTCTTTCAGGAAAACCAGTACGCGGACCCCGACGGCGGGGGGTACGCGCTACGCTGGTGGACTCCCTGCAAGCGGCGTGCGCGGGTGTGGACACCCACGCTACAGGAATTCGGCCATCCGCCGCCGCACCGGATTTCCTGGTCGCAATCCACAGGCAAGACTCCCGTGGTACGCGAGACTCCGCCGCACCTCCACGGCAAGATTCCCTGGATTCGACAGTCCAACCGCCTTCAACGTCCCCTTGGAAACATTGGACTTTTACGTGATGGAAGGCGGATCCCGCTGGTTGCTCGCCAGGATGGACATCCCGATGCTCCCCGGAAATTGGGTGTGGTAGGAATCCAGCCCTTCAGATCAAAACCCGCTTATGATCTTACAAGGTAAGGAACGTGATGGAAGGGATTCAGTCCCCCCAACCAGGCCGGCCGCTGTTTTCACAATGTGAGCATGGGTGTCGAAGCAAAATTTACACGACAAAATGTCTTAGGGTCAGAAAAGGTCATAAGGTGTGTGCTGAGCAGCACGCTGTTCAGGAGGGTTAAAGTCCCTCTGGCGCTCGGATGAGGGGCGTCATATCCGAAAGCGGGGGTAATGCCTCGCTGGCCGGAGAGCAGTTGGTAGGACTCCGGAGGGCAGGGTGTCCATCGCGAGGTGGAATCCGAAGGGCATGAGGAGAAGTACCGGGCCGTAATCAATGGGGGCTGCCCCGATGATGAACCGGTCGGCCAAAGGTGGGGCAAGGTCGAGCCTGCACTATGGAGGCGAAGGCGTTCTCATTCACCCACCGCACCAAGGTGTTTGCGGATGGCACGGTACAGAAGAACAGCGCGTGACCTCAGGAGGACTGGCAGGGTCTCCGGGTGGCGCCGGAGTAAGCAGACCTATAAGCGGAAGCGAAGTGGCGAGTGATGCTCTGCCAGTAGACGGACCGCTGTGTAGTACCTGAAGCGCGGCTAAAACCGCGTGACCGAGTGATCGGCGACCGGAGTGGGTCGGGGAAGGCGGCGGGCGAAGGCAGGAGGGACGGGAAGGGCAGCCAGATGAGTAAGGGCGATGAGGTGGATCAGTTCGCTTAGCGAAAAACCCGTACATCACCGTCCGAGGATACTGGCGGCCCGGATCAACCTGAGGGGCGTGACGAAGGGTCCACTCAGTCGTAGCCCTTGGCTCGCGTCTCCGCCGGAGATGTCTTCGTGAAAGCTGCATACGGGAAAACCGTCCGTGCAGTTTGAGCGGCGGACGGAGGCTAGCGCGCAAGCGCGCCTCCTCCGACCCGACATCGCGCATGGTTAGCGTTTTTACCGGGTTCTTACTGGCCTCCCCCTTGTGGTCCCTTCTCCGACACCGGTCTCTTCTCCCAGACGACGGAGGCCGCTTCCACCGGCAGCACATCGCCCGATTCGGTAATCACCGGGCAATGGACCAACCAGTTCAGCAGCCGAGTGGAAAAACTTGCAATCATTACCTCGCTGACCATCGATCCACAAGTTGGGGGAGCTCAGGGCAACGGCGGAGGGCGGTTGGCGGTGCAGCAGCGCGTCACCAAGAATCTGTTTTTTGTTCTTTCGACTGACCTCACGACGAGCACGGGGCAGATCGTTCAGATCGAGTACCAGGTCTCGCAGAGATTTGCCGTAAGCACCATAAGGGATCAGAACGGCGGGTACACACTCCAGATCAAAGTCGACAAAAGCTCTTGAGTTCCAGAAGAGAATCAGGCGACCTGTTCACACAGAGAAAAATAGTGCGCTGGAATCCCTGAGGAGTGTACAGTGTGGGGCGGTTGGAAGCTAATCTGGAAATTCTTGTTAATGTATCGATTTCAAAAGGGGAAAACCATGAAGAGATTCTTGGCGCCGCGGATGGGACGGCTCCGGCTCCAGTTCGCGCCGCTCGTGGAATTTGTCGCCCTGCTGTTCCTCATGCCCAGTGGGGCACACGCGCAGCGGCCCATGCTCATTCCGCAGCCCCGGGAGGTGCAGACGAAGGCCGCGAACTTCCCGGTGACGAGCGACCTGCAAATCGTGTTGCTTCCCGATTTTGCCGAGCGCGACCGCTCCGCGGCGGAAAGTCTTGCGGAAGAACTTGCGCAGGTCACTCAGCACGAGTTCTCCATCTCCTCGCCCGTGCAGGTTCCGAGCGGCCCGGCGATTCTTTTGGGCAGCCTCACGCAGGGAGCGATGGCCAAGCTCCTGAGTGAACGTGGCATCTCGACCAGCGGCATCGGCGATCAAGGGTACGTGCTGGACGTGGCTCCTGGCCAAATCCTGGTTGCCGGCAAAGACAGCGACGGACTCTTCAACGGCGTCCAAACGCTTCGCCAACTCGTGGCCGGTGAGGGCGCGGAAGCTGTCATCCTTGGGGCACGCGTGCGCGACTGGCCGGCCCTGATCTACCGCGGGACTCAGGTGGATATGGCGCGTGGGCCTGTCCCCACGCAGGACTATCTGAAGCGCATTGTCCGCACCATTTCCGAGTTCAAGCTGAACCAGCTTTACTTCTACATGGAGGATTCATTCCCCTTCAGTGGCCAGCCGATCATGGGCGTCCTCACGGACCTGCCCGCGCGGCAGGACTGGGAGGAGTTGGTGGCTTACGCCGCGCGCTACCACGTGGAAATCGTTCCCGCGCACAACTCGTGTGGACACGTCCACAAGCTCCTGCGCTTTGAGCTGTTCGCGCCCCTGGCGGAGTTCCCGCACAGCGACCTGCTTTCGCCCGCCGAGCCGCAGATCTACAGCTTCCTCGAAAACCTCTACGCGCAGATGGCCCCCGTGTTCACTTCACCACTCTATAACGTCGGGTGCGACGAGACGGAGGAGTTAGGGCAGGGCAGGAGTGCCACGCTGGCGAAGAAAGAGGCTCCCGGCCAGCTCTACATTGACAACCTGCTGAGGGTCCACGACATCGTGCGCGCCCACAACAAGCAGGTGATCTTCTGGGGCGACATCGCCTTGAAACATCCCGAACTGCTCAAACAGTTGCCCAAGGACATGCTGGTGGCAACCTGGGAGTATGGGTCCCATCCCCATTACGATGCGTGGCTAAAGCCTTTCGTCGATAACGGCATGAAGCTTATCATTTGTCCCTGGGTGGGTAATACCAGTGTGATGATGCCCGATTATGAACATGCAGCATTGAATATTGGCAGATTTGTGAACGAAGGCAAGAAGGTTGGCGCCCTGGGGATGAATAACACGGTCTGGAACGACGATGGCGAAACTCTCTATGGCCAGGGTTGGTGGAGCATCGTGTACGGAGCTGCAGTGGCTTGGGAGGCCGGCCCCACGGACGTCGAAGATTTCGACAGCAAGTTCGATTGGGCTTTCTACCGCAACTCCGACCACCGCTTTGTGGAAGCCCTGAAGAAGCTCGGCCACCTCAACGAGACGTTGCGGCAGAGCGGCGCCGGAAAATTGTATGACGAGAATTACGGCGGCACCGACGACGCCTTGTTCTGGCACAACCCCTTCACCCCGCGCGGGCAAGCCGATGCCCGGAAGGCGCTGCCGGTGGCGGTGGAGGTGAGGCGCACGGCGGAGGATGCTTACAACCTCCTCACCGCCAGCGCCGACCGCGCCCAACGCCATCGCGACACCCTTGCCAACCTGCGCTTCGCGGCGCTCAAGCTGGATGCCCTCGGCATGCGTTATCTCTACATGCAGGAGATCGCGGGCTTCTACGCCACGGCGCTCCAGCACCAGAAGGATAACAAGGACCTGGCGATGGGCCAACTCCGGAGCATTCAAAGTCCAGACGGTGGCCGCCTGGAGGACCTGCGGGAGTACACCACGCGGCTGCGCGAGCTCTACAAGGATTTGTGGCTGAGCGAGAACCACGCGAGCTGGTTACCGAATATGTTGCAGCTTTACGACCGGCAGAGCGGCCTTTGGCAGGAGATGATTGCCCGGTTCGACGCGCTGCAGAGTGATTTCGATCAGGGCAAGCCCCTGCCGGCGGCGGAGACGCTCGGGTTGTTGCCTGCGTCGGCAGGGCCGGGCAAACCGGGCGCGGCCCCGCGGTGATTCCCGCGATGCAAAGCTCTTGGGTGAAGGACCGCTTCGCGATCGATCTGCCAAAGCAATCGCTCGTCGATGAGGGATTAAGCAGGTATCGGTGTTTGATACAGTCCTCGGCAGTGAGATTCCCATCGATATGATTGCAGGTTCGCGACCGGGAGTTCTTTGGGCGGGCCTTTGGGACCGGGCATTCGCCTGCCTTTCGGGGAAGAGAGCAGCCGATACTTGCGCTGGGTCAGGATCTGGTGAAGCCACAGTAGCGTCGACGGCTTCAGAACGATGGCCAAACGGATCAGCCGGGACGGCCGCATAAACGGAGCGCACCAACCGGCGACGATGCGATCCATTAGGCGGAGATGGGGAGCGCGCTGGCGCGAGCGATGGAGGATCAGCAGCTGATGTTTGACGAGGATGGACTTGGCAACTACACAGCGGACGCCGCCGGGACTCGCAAGTCGGGTGACGGTCGTGAGGAGATGGATGAAAAGGATCACGAGATCGCGCATTTCCGCAGCGTAGCAAGAAACCGAGAACTCGCGGATTTCCGGGCAAATTAGCAATTCGCCATGGACGTTTAGCTTGGACGGGAGAGCCCAGGGGCCTTTGTAGGCGGATGAGGGTCAGGGTATGAAACATCGGATTACCATTGCCATCCCCATCGCTGTGTTTGGAGCGTTGGTTTTTGTGTCGCCCGCCGCCGCTCAAAGGGGCATCGGGGCTAAGGCCGCCCCTCTGGGTCGACCGGCTTGGGGAGGCTCTTTCGGAATGGGTGGGAGAGGTGCATTCCGTCCGGCTCATCCACCGTACCCATTCTATCGTGCCAGAGGACGTGGGCGGGGATGGGGACCTGGATGGGGATGGGGTTATCTCCAGTATCCGGATTACTACTCTGAATACGAACCCGCGATGACCGAAGCGCCTCCGTGGGAGAGTGCTGGACAGCCCCTTCAACCTCCGCCGCCGGAGAGGCAGATCCACCCCATCTTGCTCGAAAGGCAAGGGAATCAATGGGTTCTGGTCACGGGTTACAGCCCGTCGCCCGCTTACGCGCAACCTGCGCCGCCTGAAACCGCGGAAGCGGCCCCTCGGCGCACCGCTCTCCCTAGCCCGGACGAAGCCACCGAACCCCCACTTCCCCCGGCCGTGCTGGTGTTTCGCGACGGGCATGAGGAAGAGGTCAAAAGCTATACGATTATCGGTACCACCTTGTACACGAGCGCAAATTATTGGGCCAGTGGCTCGTGGACAAGAAAGATTGAGATTGCCAACCTGGATGTTCCCGCCACCCTGAAGCTGAACCAGCAACGCGGTTCGGAATTCAGCCTGCCGTCCCGACCGCAGGAAGTGATGATGCGGCCGTAAGCGGCACAGCACGGCGATTCCGCAACCAAACTAGAAAAGGCGTTGCTAGTTCCGTAGTTGGGTGCGGGTCTGTTCATCGGGTGGTGAAGTAACCCCTCACCCGTCCCGCCCCGGCTGGTGAGAACGCCGGCGGCGGTCCACCCTCTCCCCTGCGGAGAGGGCTATGATTCTCTTTTGGTTGCAGCATCGCCGCGCTGCGCTACCTGCTAATCCCCTAGGCCTGGATGCTTAGAGCTCCGCGATCACCTCCACAATTGCATCGCCACGCTCGAAGGGCTCGGTGCGATATTCCACTCCCAATCCAGGGCCCTCGGGCGCGGTAACGAAGCCATCCTGAGGGACGGGCACGTTCTTGATGAAGTAAGGGTACTGGTAAGTATAGAAATGGTAGCAACTTTCCGTAATCCAGAAATTCTTCACGGCGGTGGCGGTATGGATCGTCGAGAACCACAGCAGCGGCCCACCGCAGGTATGAGGCGCGACAGGGATGTAGTAGGTGTCGGCGAGGTCTGAAATCTTCTTCGCTTCGGAGATGCCTCCGCACCAGGTGACGTCAAACATCACGATCTTGGCGGCCTTCTTATCCAGCACTTCCCGGAACTGATACCGCGTAGCCAGGCGTTCGCTGACGGTGATGGGGATGGAAGTTTCCCGGGTCAATACCGAGTAGGCCTCCATGTTGCCCTGGTACAGCGCATCTTCCAGGAACATGATCTTGTAGGGCTCAAGCGCCCGGGCAATGAGGATGGCGGAGGTGAGATTCCACTGGGCATTAACATCGACGGCAATCTCCATATCGTCGCCAAATTTATCGCGAATCAGTTTAATGTATTCCAACGCCTTGTCGATTTCCATGGGAGAGATGTGATTTCCGTCGTTGCGATGGCCGACCGCGTCGAAGGGGTAGCACTTGATGGCTTTGATTCCCCGGTCACGCAGGAAGCGCACTATTTTCTCCGCATCCGTTTCCAACTGCCAATTATTGATCGTCCAGTAGTCGGTATAGGTATTGTAAACGCGCAATTTCTGTTGGATTTTGCCGCCCAGCAGGCGATAAATCGGCGCCCCCAACGATTTGCCCAGGATGTCCCACTGCGCGATGTTGATGGCGGAAAGAATTCGCATCTCCGCGCCGCCGATGACGTTAAAGGCAGTGCGATCATAAATCGCATACCAGGTGCGCTCGATGTCGCGCGGGTCGCTTCCCAAAAGGCCGGCGGTTTCCTTGGCCTCGCGGGCCACAAGATCCCGCAGCGTGCCGATCTGGCCTTCCGTATAGGGGTAGGTCTCACCCACCCCAACGATGCCGGTGTTGGTGTAAAGCCGCACCCACATCCAGGGAGGAGGTGTGCCATCAATGGTCAGGCCCTTCCGGAATTTCACCACGTCTATCTTGGTAATCTTCATGGGCTCCAGGTCATTGATCGCCGCCGCCGTCGCAGGCGGTAGGAGACTAGCGGCAGGACTCGCGCTTCCCATCGCCCCTAAAGCCCCCAGGCCCGCAGCTTTCAGAAAATTCCTTCGTTCAAGATGCTTCGTCATGATTGGTTTCTCCCTTCGGCTAAGGATCGGATCGTGACATATAACCGTAAATGCGGGGACCCTGCGAGACTGGCCAGGATAAGCCCGTGCCAGTCGGCTTCGCTTGACACGCGCGGCAGCCTGGCGCACACCTTCAAATCAGCAAGTGCTCGGAACCTCAGCTTCAAGGACGACTGAAACTCCCGATTGTGTATGAAGGTGCCCGTAACCGCATTTGGGTCCGGCACGCCAATATACTCCCAGTCGCCATCCGCGAAAAGTACGAAATTTGTTGTATTGAAGAGGTTGAAACCCCCTCCTTAATTGCCCAATGTCGGCGAGCGGGGGCGCGTCTGAAGAAGAGCCGCAGAGTCTCGGAGAGCGTGAGACTCTGCGCTACCTCGAATGGTCGCGTGGGGATGAATTCGCCTAGACATATACAGGGAACGCAGATGGGGTAGCGGCTCTTAATTTGATAAACATGCACTGCAACTTCATTTCTGCAGTCAAAAATTAAAAGCCCGACCTTCACAAATCAGAAACAAGAATTGGCGGTATTGCATTGCAAATTGCGTGTGTTTCACCCTCCGCGCCCATCTGCCCCCCGCATCAACCGCACGAAAATCAAACTGGAGAAGTGCAAAGCATTGCTCCCGGAATCGGTCAGGTATATAGTCCCGGGGCGGTTAGAAATTGAAAACCCCAGATTGAGCTTCACGATTGGGGGGACGTTGCCCAAAGTGGTAAGGGGCGAAGAGTGTGCTCCGGGCAGTTCCGAAATGACCCGGACCAGGAGGAAACATTGTTATCTCTAAAGAAACTCGTCATTTTTCTGTGTGGTGGCCTGATGGTGGTCACGCTTACATCATTCATCAATGGGATCGGTGCGGGCCCGGCAACGAGCGCTCCAGGTGTGGAGAGAGACCTCACCCCCACCCCTCCCATGGGTTGGAACAGTTATGACGCTTATTCCGGAGACGTGACGGAGGCGGAGGTCAAAGCCAATGCCGATTACATGGCTGAGCACCTCCACAAATACGGCTGGGAATACATCGTCATTGATTCCGACTGGTATTTTCCTCATCCCCGTACAGACCGAACGCAGGAAACTTGGGAAGTGAAAATGGATGGTTATGGCCGGTTTATCCCCGCGCCCAACCGGTTCCCATCCGCCGCCGGAGATCAAGGCTTCAAACCTCTGGCCGACTATATCCACAGCAAGGGATTGAAATTCGGCGTTCACATCATGCGAGGGATTCCCAGGGCCGCGGTAAGGAAGAATCTTCCCATCCTCGGGACTACCGTGCACGCTCAGGACATTGCGAACAAGCAAAACACCTGCCACTGGTCAACCTCGATGTATGGAGTGGATACGACCAAGCCCGGGGGACAGGCGTATTACGACTCCCTTGTCACGCTCCTGGCGGGGTGGGGTGTGGACTTCATCAAGGCGGATGATATGAGCTGGGGCGAGAATCCCATCGGCGAGGCTTACCATGCCGGCGAAATCGAAGCGCTCAGCAAGGCGATTCGAAAGTGCGGCCGGCCCATCGTCTTGAGCCTCTCCCCAGGACGTACGGCGACGGCCCACGCGGACCACGTCAGAAAAAATGCGCAAATGTGGCGCATTTCGGACGATGTCTGGGATAACTGGAAGGAGGTCAAAGGCCAGTTCCCCCTCTGCCGCGCCTGGATCCCTTACATCGGCCCCGGCCATTGGCCCGACGCCGATATGCTGCCGCTGGGGCGCATTAGCATCCGGGATTTCCCAGAGGGTGAGCGGCAAACACGCCTTACCCACGATGAACAAATTACCTTGATGACCCTTTGGTGCATCTTCCGCTCCCCGCTCATGATGGGAGGAGATCTGCCCACCCTGGATGCCTTCACGAAATCCCTGCTCACTAATCAGGAAGTTCTGGCGGTCGATCAGGCTAGCTCGGAGAATCACGAACTATTTGCGCGGGGCAACCAGATCGCCTGGACCGCGAAGGTTCCGGGGACAGGGGAGAGATATTTGGCGATATTCAACCTCGCCGATGATTCGCCGGCGAGTGTGGAGGTTCAATGGAAAGAACTGGGCCTCAATGGGAAATGTGAAGTCAGAGATTTGTGGCAGAACAAGGACTTGGGAACTTACACGGGTAAGTTTGCGCCGAAGCTCGACCCGCATGGGGCCGGCCTTTACAAGATACGTCCTAAGAGCTAAAGGGTAGGTGTGGATCGGGGTGCGCAACGCGGCGGGGCCGCATCCAAAAGCGTCGGGGTCGGCGGCCTGCGACATTTTGTCATGGTGGAGACATGTCCCACATGTTGCTCTCCGCGGGGCATAGCGCGCGAGGTCCCACTTACTTTCCAATTCTCTTGCGTTTTTTTCCTATGACTTTTCACATGCGGTTCTGATGCACTGCGTTACCTGCTGCCTATCCCGACTCGGTCAGAACTCGCCCAAGACGCTCGTTGCCCTTGGCCACCTGTTCTACCGCCGCGGCGCGATGAAATCACCTCGTTATTTCGCCCACGCTGGAATCAAAGTGGTAGGATACTGCCCGCGCCGACGCCCTCGGGGGATGCCGGCAATGATCGGAATCATCAGGAGGTCTCTATCATTATGTTGCGAAGATTCTCAGCGTTACTGGTTTTCTTCTTCAGTGTGACTTCGTTGTTGGGGCAGGCTCCGCCCAAGATCAAGGTGCTAATCCTCACGGGCATCAACAATCACAACTGGCGCGCCACCACGCCCGCGCTGCGTGACATCCTGCAAGCGACCGGGCGGTTTGATGTTTATGTGAACGAGGAAGTGCGGGGCAACGGTCCCGAAACCTTTGCTCCTTACGATGTGTTGATACTCAACTACAATGACTACAAACACACCGCCGGCCCCTGGTGGGATGCCCGCGCGCGTGAAGCCATGCTCGACTTTGTGCGCAACGGCAAGGGACTGGTGTGCTACCACCATTCGAACAGCGCCTTCTGGGGCTGGCCGGAATTTGACAAGTTGGTGGGCGGCACTTGGCGCGAATCGGGCAGCCATGGACCCTACCACCCGTTCACCGTCAAGATCGTGGACCGCAACGATCCCATCACCCAGGGCATGCCGGAATCATTCGCGGAGAACGATGAGCTTTATCATGGACTCACCATGCAACCGGGTATCCACGTGTTGGCCACGGCCTGGGATGATCCCAAGAACTGCCGCAAGCCCAACGAAGGCTGCGGGACGGGGAACGATGAGCCCATGATCTGGACTTTGCCGTACGGAGTGGGGCGGGTGTTCCAGACCGCGCTGGGCCACGACGTGAAAGCCATGCAGAGCCCCGGTTTCCAGGCAACGCTGGCGCGGGGAACGGAGTGGGCAGCGACCGGGAAGGTCACGATTCCCGTGGCGGCGGACCTGCATTGATATTCGAAACGCGGGGTAGCGCTGCGCGGCGGAGCCGCAAATAACGCGTCTTGTCGGGGAAGGACCCGTGCCGCCCTCCCCGTCTTCCTACCTCAATTGAGTGAATGTATCGTGGTGAAGGCGCAGCCGTGGTGTACGCGCCCGAGAGGGAGATAGCGGGTTTCCCGAAAGAAGCCCCAGAACGGGGGGCCGCGCAACGAAACATGTCCGGGGGATACAGGTCCTTCAATCCATCTGCGTTGACCCAAGAACCTCAGCCAGCAAGAGGTGAGTCCGTGGAGCCAGCGGTGGTGGTGGCATTCTGACGGATCACTCCTGATTGATCGGAATAGTAAAAGATGGTGCCCGTCGAACTGCTCGCCGGACTGGCGTTGAGGGTGTAGCTGTTTATCCGGCCGGTTGTGTCGGCCAGGCCAGGTGAGTAAGTGAAAATATACCCACTCTTGGACCCCTGGGTTAGCACGCTGTCAAGCAAGCCCGCTGCTGTGGAGGTTGGATTCCCCCCGCCAGGGGGCGGACCCAGTGTGGCTAGATTCGCGCTGAACCCCGTGGCATATGTGATGGAGTAGGTAACCTCGGCGGTGTTCAGGGTGCGTAAGGAAGCCACGGCAGACGATTGGTTCGCCGCTATGCGTGAACGCAGAAAGCTGGGAATGGCGATCGCGGCGATAACAAGGATAATGGCGACCACGATCAAGAGCTCGATCAGCGAAAACCCGTGGGAACTCTTGTGCATTGAATCCTCCTCGACTGTTCTTGACTTCGAGGGTAGCATGAAACCATACCGAGACGTAATTAGAACATCATTAGATTAATCTATACAAATTAGTAATATCTTAATATCTGGGTCTTTTTTTATTTGATTTTAGCGGCTAGAGCAGAGCGTTGGGACCCCTGTCAAATTAGAGGTGGCCCCGGTTATACGGGTGGGGACGAGTCCGCTCGATGGGTGGAGCCGGTAGCAGGTAGGGGCGGTCCGCGAGCCTCCCACACGGAATCTCGCGTAATAGTTGGCCAGGGCGGATCGCGAACCTTCCCTACGACTTGCCTGGCGCGGCAGCCGGGGACCGTTCTTGCTACCCCCCGCCTTGGAATATGTAGAATCCCAACAATTTAGCCGCCGTACTCGAGGGCCACCCTTCGCGCCAGGCTCGCCAAACCGACTCATGCCCGGGGCGCTTTCGACCGATAAAGTATAGGGATGACTATGAGGTCGCGTATCGCGGTATTCAGCGCGGGGTGGCTGCTGCTTTGTGCCTGGACGGCGCAGGGGCAGCATTGGTCATTTCAAATGTACGGCGCTGACCTGGGCCTGACCAATCCCACGATTCTTGCCCTGCACCAGGACCATGAAGGTTACCTTTGGGTCAGCACGGAGGGCGGTCTCTTTCGCTACGACGGCGACCGTTTTTGGCACTTCAGCGGAGACCCCGTGGCGAATCGGGGCGACACGCATTCCCTGCACAGTTCACCGGATGGCCAGTTCTGGGTAGGAGCGAGCCTGGGCTTGTTCCGCTGGACGGGAGACCATTTCGCTGCGGTGCCGGGCTTTGAAGGGGTCGAACTGGAAAGCGGCCAGGCAATCGGGAGTGACGCCACGAATCTCTATGTGGCCACGCCAGGAGGCCTTCGGTCAATGCCTCTGCGGGGCGGAGGTCAATCTCGTTTTATCTCCACCAAGCGGTCTTATAGCGTCTACGTTGCCTCCGACCAGACTCTCTGGTTTAGCTGCGGGTCGAAAGTCTGCTCGCTTAGCCACGGACACGAACGACAATGGGGGCTTGACGACGGTGTAACCACCGGATTCTGGTCGAGCATCGCAAAAGACACCGTCGGGCGCCTGTGGATTCGCGCCAACGAAAAGGTTCTGGTGCGTGAAGCAGGGGGGTCGGTGTTTTACGCCCCGCACAACCTGCCGGCGCTGAACTCCACCCACGGCTCCCTCCTGGTGCCGACCCGCCTCGGCCAGATGTTGATTCCGCACAACGCAGGGTTGATGGTATGTAATGGCGAAAGTTGCCGGAATTACGGCGCTGAGAGCGGCTTGCGACACACGGGAGTGCTGGCTACCCTGGAAGACCAAGAGGGTTCGATCTGGATCGGTTACAGCGGGCAAGGCCTGGCACGCTGGCTCGGACGCGACCAGTGGCAGAGCTTCGCCGAGGGGGAGGGGCTGACGGATCCGGGAATATGGCGAATGGTACGCGACGCCGCGGGTGACTTGTGGATCGGCACCAGCCGCGGTCTCTATCAGGGCACTCGACAGGGCGGCCGCTGGCGGTTCCGTCGTTCCGATGCGGTGGGCGAACTCACTGTATACGGACTGGCCGCGGAACCGGACGGCTCGCTGTGGGTTGGAACGTTTCAAAGCCAGGTGCACGGCCTGCTGCGGTACTATCCTCAAACCCATAAAAAGGTGCTTTACCCGCCTTCTCAGCCCATTCCGCAATTCTCGATCTACGAACTCAACCGGGATGCAGCGGGCACAGTCTGGGTGGCGACACCGCGCGGCGTTATGCGGCTTATACCCGGTCACTCGGAACTCGAACCCGTGCCACTTCCCCTTAATGGCGCATCGGTCTTCGACATCAAGACTAGTGCCAACGGCCTGTTCGCTGCCACCAAGAAGGGGTTGTACATCGAGCAGGGGGGAATACATCGTCTCCTGACTACAGCCGAGGGGCTGAAGGATAACTCGGTTCAGTCCGTCGTGATCGGACCGGATGGAGCCCTGTGGATTGACTATTTCTCATCCTCAGGAATCACGCGTGTCGACCTCCAAGGCAACAAAATCCAGTTGCGAACCTATACGGTGGACGACGGCCTGCCTAGCAACGTTGTCTACTCCCAGTTTTTCGACACGCACCAACGGCATTGGTTGGCGACCGACAGTGGGGTTGCCGTGCTCGAGGATAATCACTGGAAGAGCTATGACACGTCCGATGGCTTGATTTGGAACGACTGCAACGCGCACGCTTATCATGCCGAGGCCGATGGGAGCGTCTGGTTCGGAACCAGCGCCGGCTTGTCGCGGTTTCAGCCAGCAGTTGAGTCGCGTTTCATCCTGCCGGCGACGTTGATTTCTTCTGTGCTCCGCAATGATTTTCCCACCACTCATACCGATTTTGATCCCTCGACCCGTTCGTTAGGGTTGCGCTTCACGATACTGTCCTATCGCCGGCACTACTCGACCTTCCGCTACCGGATCGGAAACGACTCCAGCTCTTGGGTACAAACCCGGTCTCCGGAGGTGCGTTTTGCTGAGCTTCCCGCGGGCTCCTATCGGTTCGAGGTGCAGGGAGAGGTGGAGCCAGGAGTGTGGAGCCGTCCTGCATTCCTCAATTTTCGGATTCGGGAGCCCTGGTTTGATTCCTGGCCGTGCCGGGTGGTCCTGCTGCTCTTGATGGTGGCCAACGCCTGGTTGTTATGGAGGCGGCGGGAGGCTCGCCTGAGGAAAGTCCGCGCCCAACTCGAAATCGAGGTCGAAGAACGAACCCGCGACTTGGCCACCGCCAGGGCGCGCGCCGAGCAGGCCAGCCGAGTCAAAAGTGAGTTTGTGGCCAATATGAGCCATGAGATGCGAACCCCCCTCAACGGAGTGATTGGGTTTACTCACCTCGCTCTCCAACTGGCCGAACAGCCCGAGGTGGTCGAGTACCTTAAGACCGTCCAGCTCTCCGCCAAGGGATTGCTCCATTTGATTAACGATGTCCTGGACTTTTCCAAGCTGGAGTCCGGGCGGGTGGAAATCGTTCCGGTCACATTCGCTCTGCGTCCGTTCCTCGCGGAAATCTGCTCGATGCTGCGGCGGGAAGTGTCGCGGAAGAGACTGGCGCTCACGACCTGTGTCGATGATTCCGTGCCCGAATGGGTGCGCGCCGACGATGGCCGCCTCCGTCAGGTGCTCACCAATCTGCTGGGCAATGCCATCAAATTCACTTCGCATGGAGCCGTGACCCTCGAGGTGGCCCCCTTGGCGAACCGGCTGAAGTTCACGGTGACCGACACCGGCATTGGTATTCCTGCTGACAAGCAGAACATTGTCTTTGACGCTTTTCAGCAGGCGGATAACTCTACCTCTCGGCGATACGGAGGCACGGGCCTGGGATTGACGATCTCAAAGAAGCTGGTGGAGTCCATGGGAGGACAGCTCCGCCTCGAAAGCGAACTGGGGAAGGGCAGCACGTTTTGGTTCAGCATCGATGCGCCTGCGTCCACGCCCGAGCGCCCGGTTGAAAAGCCTTTGGAGGAAACGCCCGTCCGCCCCATGAGGATACTGGTGGTGGAAGACAACCGGGTGAATCAGCACCTCATTCTTGCCCTGCTGCGGAAGCGCGGCCACATTACGGCCGTGGCGGGTAACGGTGTGGAAGCCTTGACGGCTGTTGAGCGCGATTCGTTTGACCTCGTCCTGATGGATATCCAAATGCCGGAAATGGACGGGTTGGAAGCGGTGCGCCGCATCCGCAAGGCAGAAGAGAAAACCGGCCAGCACCTGCCGGTCGTGGCCATGACCGCACGAGCCATGGTGGGCGACCGCGAATCGATCCTGGCGGCGGGAATGGACGATTACCTCGAAAAGCCGGTTCAGCTAGAGCGGCTCGATGCAATCTTGAGCCTTGTGTCGACTACGGGGCTCGCCTGCCCCATCGCTCCCCCGGATTTGGGGGAACCTACGGATTCGGGGGAGGCAGTAATTTGAATTCAATACCCTCGGTTGTCCGCCATTAAGATCGGCGGGCTTTCCCCCGCAGTAACAGAGGGGGGCGTTTGTATTCATAACCCTCGCTCGCCGCGGCGACAGTGGGTGGACCGCCGCCTCTCCTCAGAAGGGGGTGGTGCGCCCAGCGCCGGGATGGTTATCTGCATGGCAGCGTTTTCCCGCGGCCGGTAAGGCCCTGCCTTTCCAAACCCGTGGTGAGGAATCCGGGCGGACAGCGTCGAGGTTTATGCGTTGCTCTTCTGGGAGAGATGCCGGAGAAGATCCGCCCGCGGCGAAAGGATATGGCGGCTCATGGCTTGCTCTGCGGCTCGAGGATTCCGCGCCTTAAGGGCCTTCAGGATTTTCCTGTGCTGGTCGATGGAGAGGGCAGCGCGGCGGGATGAATCTCTGCCCGGAGCGGGCCTTAGCGCCTCGCGAATTGAAGCTTGCAGATACGCACGGATGGTGCTCAGTAGGTTCTCCAGAATGCCGTTTTGCGTGGCGCGGGCTAGTTCCAAGTGAAACGCCATATCGAACTCCAGATAACGCTCGGGGTCCGAGATGGACTCCTTCATGCCGCGAATCGCCATTTCAAGGGTTCGAAGGTTTTCCTTGGTGGCCCGGGTAGCGGCAAGGCTGGCAGCACATGATTCGAGCGACAGGCGGGTTTCAACCAGATCCTCGACCACCTTGGAATTGAGGAGCAGCCCCCACTGGAAGGCGCGTTCCAGGCAGCGATCGCTGTTTTTCGCCACAAACGTGCCGTTGCCCGCGCGCGATTCCAATATCCCCATACCAGCGAGCGACCGCAAAGCTTCCCTGACCGACGTCCGCCCCACGCCAAACTGATCGCAGAGCTTCTTTTCAGAAGGAATCCGCTCTCCCGGCTTCAGAGCACCGCGGGCGATCAGACCGGTAATCTGGTCCACAATTCCCTCGGTGAGGGACGTTCGGGGAACGGGTTTTAAGTCAGCAATCACAGCTTTACAACCGAGTGCGCCTTAGAGCTTATCCGTAAATAATAATCGTCTGTCGCCAGCAGATCATGGCCGCGGCTAAGGTTAGTAGGGCGACGTAGCTTTCCTCGGTCTTTTCAAAGCTCACCAACACCTTGCGGTATCGGTTGAGCCAGGAATGGGTCCGCTCGACCACCCAGCGGCGCGCCTTGTAACCGGGGACGAGGCGCTTTGCTTTCATCTCTTCTCGCCGTTGCTTGATATGCGGCCGGTAGTGGCGGTTCGTGGCCGCTTGCCGAGCGGGGGATCCCTTGTAACCCGCATCGGCGCAGAGGTGCTGGGGCTTTCTCGGTCTCGGCGCCGGTCGCGCTCTCACCACCTGGTCGAGGGTGGTGGCCAGCAGCTTCACATCATGGACGTTGGCTCCGCTGACGGCGAGCGACAGTGGGACGCCACGCCCGTCGACTAACAAACTTCGCTTGCGCCCATTTTTTTCCCCGATCCGTGGGATTCGGTCCCACACACGCCAAGGCCAGAGGGGCTTTCACCAAGGCCCCGTCGATGCTTTGCCAGTCCCAGGCAATGCCCTCCAGATCATCGTACTCAGCCAGCCCCGACCGCCACAGCGCCAGAAAGAAACCCGCCCGCTGCCACTGTTGAAAATGCTTGTGGATCGCGCTCGCGCTGCCGAATTCCTTGGGCAAGGCCCTCCACTGACACCCCGTGCGCAGCACATACACAATGGCCGAGAAGATCCGGCGCGCCGGCATGGGCTTCCTCCCACCCCCCGGCTTCCGCCTATACTTTCGACCTTTCGACCGCTGTCGAACGGGAATCAGCGGTTCGACTTTCACCCAAAACTCGTCGGATACTTCCCAAGATTTTATCTGCGGCATCTTGGGTCATAATCATGCATCAAATTGTAGCAGGCTTCAACTATTATTTACGGATAAGCTCTTAGTGTAAATTCTTGTGGTCAGCTTATCAGACAAGCAGACAGGCATCAAGCTGGAAATCCCATCGAAGGCGAGGAACTGCAGAATGGGTCGGACGCAGGACTTGGGAAGGCGCGTCGAACTTGTCCCCATGGACTCGCATTGCAGTAACATCACCCTTGGCTTGTACCGGCAGGACCAAAACAGCCGGTCCTATTACCTCTTTCACACTTATAGCAGTCTCGCCGCAGCGAAGGAAAGGGTCGCCTCCGTCACAGAAATGGCGCGAACCCTGGGGGGAACAGAGCAGACCGGCGGTCGACTCCACTTCACCTGTGCGGCCGCTCATCAGGCGGCCGCCCGGCGGCTCTTCCTTGAATCAGCGAAGCTGGCGTCCAATTCGGTTTCCCAACCTAGACCTCTCAGCATCTTTGATAAGAAATCAGGTCGTAATTTAACCGTCACCAGCCTGCGCGCTGGCGCGTACCAAATCAGCGCCGATGGACCCGAGGAAGGCAGGGAGGCGCGAATCGAAGCCGTTGTCGCAGGCCTCAAGAAGCTGGGCGAGATGAGTTCGGTGGAGGGCCATCCCAACCGGCTCGTGTTCAGTTGCGCTCAGATGCACGATGCCCTGGTGGGTTTGCTGCTGCCCCGGGCGCTGAACGTCCGGGCAATTCTGCGCGAAGAGGAAATGACAAGTACCCGCGGCGTGCTGGCCGCGCCCAGTCAACAGAAGTAATACGGAGAAGAACATGGTGGCACCGATGACAAGCCGAGAACGCGTGCTGGCGGCCCTCCGGCGCGAGCCCGTGGACAGAACCCCGGCATGCAATCCAACCTCTGTGGCGACGGTCGAGCTGATGGACTTGGCCGATGCGCCCTTCCCGGATGCTTGCCGCCAGGCCGATGCCATGGCGCGGCTGGCTGCCACCAGTTACACGGAGCTCGGCTTTGACACCATCATGCCGGTCTTCTCCATCATCCAGGAGTCTTCGGCGCTGGGCTGCAAAGTCCAGTGGGAGCAGAAAGACAACTGGCCAACCGTCAAAATGCGAGAGCCCATCTGGCAAAAGCCCGAAGACATCCGGATTCCCTCGGATGTCTTGAGTCATCCTGATGCGCAATGTGTCATCGAGGCGATCAAAATCCTGCGCCGCGAGTTTGGGAACGAAGTTGCGATTATCGGAAAGACCATGGGGCCATGGTCACTGGGCTATCACTGTTTCGGCGTCGAACAGTTCTTATTGCTGTCCCTCGATGATCCCGGCAAGACCAAGCTGTGTCTGGATAAGCTCAAGGAATTGACTGTCCAGTTTGGCTTGGCCCAGATCGAAGTGGGCGCCGATGCGCTGACTCTTCCTGATCACGCCACTGGCGACTTGGTTAGTGGGGAATACTACGCGCGCTATCTGCGTGACCTGCACATTGAATTCGCGGAGCGGCTTCCGGTCCCCCTTATTCTCCACATCTGCGGGAGGACGGTTGACCGCATGGAGTACATCGCGCAGACTGGGATGGCGGCGTTTCACTACGATTCGAAGAACGATCCGGCGGAATCGATGGCGGTAGTCAAGAATCGGATTGCGTTGGTGGGGAACATTAACAACCCGGAAACACTTTTTTCCAAAGGCGCCGAAGAAGTGCGGGCGGAAGTTTACAAGAACCTCGATGCAGGTATTCCCTTGATTGGCCCGGAATGCGCCGTCCCACTTCAGACCCCGATTGAGAATCTCAAGGCCATCCCGGAGGCGATTCGAAGTTGGCACCGGGGGCACGCTAGCAAGAATTAGGATGAACCTATGGCGGAACTGAAAGACATGTCGAATGACGTCATCCGGCAGGAAATCGAGGAGTTCATCGCTCGGCCGGAAGAACGCGAACGCATCATTAATTTATTCTCCAAGTCCAAACCCCGGATGCAGGAGATTGCGGCGGCGCTGATCGACGGCGACAACGAATTGGTGAATGAACTCACCCGGCAGGCGCTGGACGAGGGGACCGCGGCGCTGGAGGTGATGGACTATGGGCTGATTGCCGGCATGGGGATTGTGGGCGTCAAGTTCCGGGAAAATTTCATTTACGTCCCGGAGGTGCTGGCCTGCGCGCGAGCCATGAAGGCGGGCATGGCGCACATTGAGCCCATCCTCTCCGCTTCTGGAATCAAACCCATCGCCAAGGTTATCATGGGCACGGTCAAGGGTGACCTGCATGATATCGGAAAGAACCTGTGCATCATGATGCTGCGCGGCTCCGGGTTTGAGGTCATTGACCTTGGGGTCGACACGTCGGCCGACCGCTTTATCGACGCCGTGGAGGAGCACGAGGCTCCGCTCATGGGGATGTCCGCCCTCCTGACCACTACCATGCCCAACATGGGCAAGACCATCGAAGCCTTTATTGACGCCGATCTGCGCGACAAAGTAAAGATCATGGTGGGTGGCGCGCCCGTCACCCAGGATTTCGCTGACGACATGGGTGCGGACGGCTACGGCAAGGACGCCGTAGCTTGCGTGGTGCTTGCCAAGCGCTTAATGGGCGTGGCTGTCTAGCCGGTGGGACAACGCCATGGAAAAGATCAATTCGCAGGAATATCAGAAGCGCCTGGACGAGCTTTCCCGAATCATGTCAGACATCGCCGCCCACGCCGACCAGGTCTCGCTCTGCCGATGCCCTTATAAGAATCGACTCGATCAATGCACCGCATCGTTCGGTTGCCGAAACAAGCGCAAACCTCCTGAACCCGGCCAACTGCCCCTCTGCGCAGGCGATGACAAGCTGGACTATCGGAAAGCGTGGGAGACCGGCTAAAGAACATGGCGAGCATCTCCTTCGAGGGCAGACGCTGTCCCCTGGAGCGTGGGCGAACCGTATTCGACTACGCTGACGAGCTCACTGTCCGCGTCCCCACTTCCTGCGGGCGGCAGGGGACCTGCCACGAATGCATCGTGGAGATCCAGCAAGGCTACGATGCCCTGTGTTCCCGCACCCCACCGGAAAGTTTCCTGCGAGGAAACTTCCGCCTCGCCTGCCAGGCCGCAATTGAAAACCCTGCAATCGATATCGAGTTCGCACTGCTGCGCCGTCATCCGAAGATCCTCACCACCGCTGCGCCGCTCGAATTCGAAATCGACCCGCTGGTCACCCGCCGCGACGGCAAAGTCCTCTATGACGGTGAAGTTGTCGACGACGACCGAGGGCGCCTTTACGGTGTGGCGACCGACGTCGGCACCACCACCATCGTCATGGAATTGGTCGACCTCGAGACCGGCCGGACGGTGTGGGTCAGCTCCCTCGAAAATCCTCAGCGCTTCGGCGGCAGCGATGTGATGAACCGTATTTCCTACGACGGCGGGGCGTATCACGGTGAGCTGCACAAGAGCGTGATCAACGCCGTCAATTACGAGCTCAAGGAAATGTGCCGGACACTGGGGATTGCGCGGCAGGAAATATACGAGATGGTGGTAGTGGGCAACTCCACCATGCGTGACCTGTTCTTCAATCTCGACGTGCAGTCCATCGGCCAGCGACCCTACAAGTCGACCACCGAGCACGAGGTCCTTGAAGGCAAACGTCAATCCACCGCTTTGACTGAACTTGCGCATCGCCTGGGAATCCTCACCCATCCCAAGGCTCGCATCTTTGGTGCGCCGCTCGTTGCGAGCCATATCGGAGCAGATTCGGTGGCTGACCTCCTGGCCATCGATATCGAATCGCAGCACGATACGGTGATGCTGGTGGATGTGGGAACGAACACGGAAGTGGCCGTCGGCCACGCCGGCCGCCTGGTTTGTGCCTCCTGCCCGGCAGGTCCGGCATTTGAGGGAGGGCTCATTAAGTACGGAATGACGGCGGGTGACGGCGCCATCGAAGCGTTGCGGCTCAGTGGCGGCGGCTGGGAGCATCGCACCATCGGTGATGTGCCGCCGCGCGGGATCTGCGGTTCGGGTCTGATCGATCTGCTTGCGGAGCTGCGGCGGCAGGAGCTGATGACTCCCAAGGGAGTCTTTGCCCACAAGGCCCGCGAGGTCCCGATTGTGCCCGAGCAGGGCATCACGTTTTCGCGCGAAGACGCGAGTAATCTTGCTCAGGCCAAGGCGGCCAATTATTGCGGACAACTCATTGCCATGCGCACATTTGGCGTGCGGCCGGGGGAGATTAGCAAGCTCTACTTGGCCGGCGGTTTCGCTAACTACGTTAATGTCAGCAACGCGATTGAAATCGGTTTTCTAGCGCCAGTGCCGGCAGGCCGCGTCGTGAAGGTCGGAAACGCGGCGATCTCGGGGGCCAAGCAGATGCTTCTTTCGCGGCGCAAACGCCGGTCGATTGAAGCGTTCGTCAAGCGCGCCGAGCATATCGAGCTCGAAACGACTTCCGACTTTTTTGAAGTCTTCGTCGAGGGTTGTCAATTCAAACCGATGCTTGGTGCATGAAATGAACGATTTTCCGAGATAGCGGCCTCGAGGGAGAGGAGCGACGTGGCGAATACTCGCCTCTCGCGTAATCGCCGCGCCCAACGGGAAGAGGAGAACAGGTGAAACTGCCCGGCTTAGACAAAGAGTTCATCGTCATTGGCGAGAACATTCACACCACGCGAGTACTGCGGCGCGACGGCAAGTTTATTACGGCGGCCCCGGGCGGCGAAGAAGCGGTCCGGTACATAACCACGGAGGGAGAGACTCGCCACTTAATCATTCCGGAAGAAATCAAGCCCCGGCAGGATTATCAGGAGGGAAGGGTCAAACACATCGCCATCGCGGTGCGCGCGGCGATGTTGAGCGTGGAAGCGGCTGCGGCGGAGGGAATGAAATATCTGCGTACCCTGGTCGAGCGCCAGGTCATGGCCGGGGCCGATTTTCTTGACGTCAATGTGGACGAAGTTTCTCTCCGCCCTGGCGAACAAATCGCCGCCATGCGTTGGATCGTGAAAGCACTGGAGCCGCTGTCGCCTGTGCCGCTCTCTATCGATTCCTCGAACCTCGACACCATCCGCGCCGGGATCGAAACTTGCCACGGCAAGACCGGCCGCCCCATGCTGAATTCCGCCTCCCTCGAACGTATCGAAGCGCTGGACCTTGCGAAAGAGCTCAACCTTTCTGTCATCATCACCGCGGCGGGTGAAAGTGGAATGCCTCAGAACACTGAAGAAAGAATCGGGTACGCGTCCAGGATGATCGATGCGGCGCTTGCCAAATCGATCCCGGTTGAAAATCTCTACGTTGACGCTTTGGTGTTTCCCATCTCCGTAGATATCCAGTTCGGTAATCATTATCTTGCGGCCATTCGCCTGCTGCGGGAGAAGTACGGCGAGAAAATTCATCTTACCGGAGGGTTGAGCAACGTCTCCTTCGGCCTCCCCTGCCGCCGCCTGGTCAATGAAGTATTCATCAATCTGTCCGTGGAAGCGGGCGTGGACAGCGGCATTGTCGATCCCGTCGCCAACGATTTAAGACGGGTTTTCTTGGCGGACAAGACTGGCAAACCGTATCAATTGGCGCGCGATATGCTGTTGGGGGCCGATCGCAATTGCAAAACTTTCCTCCGGGCCTTCCGTAAGGGAGAACTTGAGCCCGTTGTGGCGGCGTGAGGAGAAATGCCCCAGTATCAAATTCTCTATTGGAAGCACGTCCCGGCACAGATCAAAGTGTTCGGGGAAGGGAAAAGACCATTCTCTCGCCCCATGCCCGACCGCTTCCAAGTCGAAATCGATAAGATTGCCATGAATGAAGGCCTGGCCGGTACTGACGCATATCTGGAACATTGGCGGTGGACGCCAAAGCTTGAAAGGCCAGGTTCCGTCGAGGAAGTGGCTGACGCCGTGATCGGCGAACTTGAGCAGGAGTCGAAGCTCTAAACCTCTTTGCGGTGTGGCCTACGCTCGTGTTCAGGACGCGAATGGGACGCTTAACGTTTCGCGTGACTCCTGGAAGTCAGGATCGTAGTTGAGATTAGGCCGGAGCCAGCGCTCGAACGCTGCGCAGGTCCATGCCTTTGCGGCGGTGGTAATCGTCCACTTGATCGCGGTCGATCTTTCCGACAGCAAAATACTTTGCTTCCGGGTGGGAGAAGTAGAATCCACAAACGGAAGCGGCCGGAGACATGGCGAAGTTCTCCGTAAGCTTAATGCCGGCATGCTTCTCCACCTGCAAGAGGTCGAAAAGTTCGCGCTTCTCCGTGTGGTCGGGGCAGGCGGGATAGCCGGGCGCGGGGCGAATGCCACGGTAGCGCTCGTGGATCAAATCCTCGGCGGTCAGGTTTTCATCCTGGCCATAACCCCACAACTCTCTAGCGCGTTTGTGCATTAACTCTGCAAGGGCTTCTGCCAGGCGGTCGGCCAGGGCCTTCGTCATAATGGAATTGTAGTTGTCGTGATCCTGCTGAAACCGAGCTAGCAGCGGTTCAATGTCGGTGGCCGCGGTAACGGCGAAAGCCCCCAGAAAATCCTCCAGGCCAGTCTTCTTGGGTGCGATGAGGTCCGCCAGCGCCCAATTGTAATGCCCCGGCGCCTTTTCCATTTGCTGCCGCAAGGTGTGAAACACGGTCAGCACACCGGAACGCGACGAGTCGCCGTACAGTTCAATGTTGTCGCCCACGCTGTTCGCTGGGAAGAAACCCATCACGGCGTTGGCGGTCAGGAGCTTTTCCGCCACGATGCGATCCAGCAGCTTCTGGGCATCGCCTAGGAGTTCGCGTGCCTTGTCACCGACGACCGAATCGTTGAGAATTTTCGGATATGTTCCGCGCAGCTCCCAGGCCTGAAAGAAAGGGGTCCAATCAATATACGGGACAATCTCCCCCAGCGGCACCGCGGGAAATGCACGTACTCCCGTGAAGGCGGGGCGGGGGAGACTGGCGGCGCTCCAATCGAGGGGCGGTTTGCGTTTCCGTGCCTCCGCTAATGGAATCAGTTTCTGTGCCGCCGGGCGATGTGCGGCACGCAACTTTTCCTGCTCCCGAAGGTTCTCTTCCTGGAAGGCCGGCCGCGATGCAGGGTTTTTGAGCTGGCTCACCACGCCGACGGCGCGTGAAGCATCCAGCACGTGCACGACGGGCTGGCGGAAGTGGGGAGCAATCTTCACCGCCGTATGCACCCGGCTGGTGGTGGCGCCGCCGATGAGCAGTGGGATGGTGAATCCCTCGCGCTCCATTTCCCTGGCCACGTGGACCATTTCGTCGAGCGAGGGCGTGATGAGCCCGCTCAACCCGATCATGTCGGCTTGTGTCTCGCGTGCAGTTTGCAGAATCTTCTCACACGGGACCATCACGCCCAGGTCGATAATCTCATAATTGTTACAGCCGAGCACGACGCCCACAATGTTCTTGCCGATATCGTGCACGTCGCCCTTCACCGTGGCCATCACAATCCGGCCTTCGGCGCGAGCTTTGCCATCTGTGCCCTTTTCGGCCTCCATGAAGGGAAGCAAATAGGCGACAGCCTTTTTCATGACGCGCGCGCTCTTCACGACCTGGGGCAGAAACATCTTGCCGGACCCAAACAGGTCGCCCACCACGCTCATCCCCGCCATCAGCGGGCCCTCAATGACGCTCAGCGGCCTGCCCAACTTCTGCCGGGCCTCCTCGGTATCAGCCTCGATGTAGTCGGCCACACCTTTCACGAGGGCGTGTTTCAGCCGCTCCTCAACGCTTCCCTGGCGCCAGGCGTCTTCCTGGATTTCCGCCCGTCCCCGCTGCTTGACCGATTCGGAGAAGGCCAGCAGCCGTTCCGTCGCGTCAGCACGACGGTTCAGCAGTACGTCTTCCACCAGTTTCAGCAAATCACGGGGCAGTTCCTCGTATACAGCGAGTTGCCCCGCATTGACGATTCCCATGTCCATGCCCGCCCGGATCGCATGGTACAGAAACGCTGAGTGCATGGCCTCGCGGATTGCGTTGTTGCCGCGAAACGAGAAGGAAATATTGCTGATGCCGCCGCTCACTTTGCAGCCGGGAAGCGTGGCCTTGATCTGGCGAGTGGCCTCGATATAACTCACCGCATAGTTGCGGTGCTCTTCGATTCCCGTGGCCACAGTAAGGACATTGGGATCAAAGATGATGTCGCTGGGATCGATGCCGACCTCTTCGGTGAGAATCCGGTAGGCGCGCGTGCAAATCTCGACTCGGCGCTCTGTCGAATCGGCCTGACCGGCTTCGTCGAAGGCCATCACCACCATGCCCGCTCCGTAGCGCTTGATCAGTCGGGCCCGCTGCTTAAATCCTTCCTCGCCTTCTTTGAGGCTGAGGGAGTTGACGATGCCCTTACCCTGGATACACTTCAGCCCTGCCTCGATGACGCTCCACTTCGAGCTGTCGATCATGATGGGGACGCGGGCAATGTCGGGTTCGGAAGCGACATAGTTCAAGAAGGTCGTCATCGCGTGTTCGGAATCCAACATGGCTTCGTCCATGTTGACGTTGATAATCTGCGCACCACCCTCGACTTGTTGTTTCGCGACGCTCAAGCCCTCCTCGAATTGGCCGCTCAAAATCAGCTTGGCGAATTTGGGCGAGCCGGTCACGTTGGTGCGCTCGCCGATGTTGACGAAATTGGTTTCGGGGCGGATGACCAGTGGCTCGAGCCCACTGAACCGGGAATGGCGCTCTACTTCCGGGGGCACGCGCGGTGGGAAATCGCGGACCGATTCACGGATGGCGCGAATGTGAGCGGGCGTGGACCCGCAGCACCCCCCGACGATGTTCACCCAGCCGTTCGCCGCAAACTCGCGCAGGTCAGCGGACATGATCTCAGGAGTTTCATCGAATCCGCCGAATGAGTTGGGAAGCCCGGCGTTGGGATAGCAGCTTGTGAAAATCGGCGCGATCCTGGACAGCTCCTCGATGTGGGCGCGCATTTGCTTGGCGCCCAACGCACAGTTAATCCCCACGCTCAGGAGAGGCGCCTGGGAAACCGAAATCCAGAATGCTTCGACCGTCTGACCCGAGAGCGTCCGGCCACTCAAATCAGCAATGGTCACGGAAGCCATCAGGGGGAGGAGCTTGCCCGTGTCCTCGAAATACTTATCGGCGGCGAAAAGCGCGGCTTTGCCGTTGAGCGTGTCAAAAATGGTTTCGACCAGAAGCAGATCCACGCCGCCGTCGACGAGACCACGGATTTGGTCGTAGTAAGCGTCCTTCAACTGGTCAAACGTCACAGCTTGAGAGGCCGGACTGGCAATATCCTGCGATGCTGATGCCGTGCGGCTAGTGGGCCCGATGGACCCCGCCACCCAGCACGGGCGCCCCCGATTCTCGCTCATGAACCGATCGGCCGCGCGCCGCGCCCGTTGCGCCCCGGCTTTGTTGATGTCGTAAATGAAGCCTTCCAGCCGATAATCCGCCATGGAAATAGCGGTGGCATTGAAGGTATTCGTTTCAATGATGTCCGCGCCGGCTTCCAGATACTGCCGATGGATGTCCTCAATGATGGCGGGCTGCGTAATATTCAGGACATCATTGCACTGGCGCAAGTCCTGCCCATGACGCGCGAATTCCTTGCCGCGGTAGTCGGATTCCTCCAGCTTATGGGCCTGAATCATGGTGCCCATGGCGCCGTCGATAATCACGATGCGGCGTTCGAGCGTATCAAGGAGCGAACTTGTTGAGGGCCTTACTTCATTCATTCTGTTGAATTGCTCCTCCTAAACTCTCCTAGTGAATTGTTCGTCGGATGCCGTTAAGACAGAGCGTGGACCGCAGCCCTACAGAATACCATGAGGGCTCTCCATTTATTGCTGGACTGTTGTGAAAGTGAAGGGTAAGGTTTGTGAACGAAGTCTGGGGCAAGGCGGAATCAATTCCAAATTTTGCAGTACTGCATTCGATTTCTTGAGGGAGGAACCTATGAGCAAGCTAACTCGCAGGTCGATGTTGCAACGATCGTCTGGTTTGGCAGGGGCAGCGGGTTTTTTACTGCCCGGGGCAAAGCCCAGTGCCCAAGTGAAACGTTCGGAGCCAGATCGGAAGCTGAGTGTGGTTGGAATAGGCGGCCATTTCGATGACCCCCAAACCTGCGCTGGGGGAACCATGTCTCTGTACGCTGACCAGGGGCATGACGTGGTGGCCCTATCGATAACTGGCGGCCCGCCCCCCGCTCCCGACGCGGACCCCGAAAAGCGTGAGGTCAAAAACCGCCTGAATTCCATGCGGATGGCAGAGATTCTGAAGATGCGCTTGGATTGCTTGAATTATGGTGGCTCGAATAGTGGCCAGTTTTCCGTCCCCATCATCTACGGGGCAGGGTGTGAGATTTCCGGACAGCGATACAAGGAGTTCACGGAGATCCTGCTGGACAAGTATACGCCCGACATCGTCTTCACCCACTGGCCAATCGATTTTCACATGGATCACCGGGCCGCTTCGCTGCTCACCTATGAGGCTTGGCTGAGGAGCGGGAAAAAGTTTGCGCTCTATTACATGGAAGCCGAATTGGGAACGCA
The DNA here is from genome assembly GCA_963804995.1 of uncultured Acidobacteriota bacterium. Classification (GTDB taxonomy): domain Bacteria; phylum Acidobacteriota; class Terriglobia; order UBA7540; family UBA7540; genus Bog-366. The sequence continues at coordinate 39,760 of CAWDSK010000004.1, read as the reverse complement.
GACGCAAAACTTTTATCCCACCCACTACGTTGACATCACCGCAGTTGAGGAGCGCACGCACCAGGCCTGGCTGGCCGACACCCTCTGGTATAAAGACGTTTGGCCCCTCCATGACCTGATGCGGCAGATGCGGGGACATGAGCATGGATGCAAAGTGGCGGAGGCCTTCAACCATCACCCCCAAAGCCCAACAACCCCAGCGCTGCCGTGAAGCCACACCGTAACCACCCCGGCGCTGCCGTGTGGCCTCGCTATAACCACTCCGGCGCTCGGAGCGCCACGGAAATCAGGAGGGGTGGCGCGCCGAGCGCCGGGGTGGTGTTGAGGAGATGACCTCCTTCTCGGCCGCTCGTTTACTGTGGCTCTGCATATTGGCGCCGCTCAGTCTCCTCCCGCTCCACGCACAAACGCCCACCAACGTTGCGGGACTGCGCATCGAAATCTCATTCGCCCAACAACTGCGCGCCAAACAGTTGGATGGGAAGCGTTGGCCATGCAGGTTTTCTATCCGGATTTCTTCAATGGGGCATTCGTGCTCTGTCGCGACCCCATTGATTTTCGCGCCTTCATGACCTCCAACATTTATAAGGATAAGAACGTCTTTTGGAATGAAGGTCCCTGGCCGCGCGTTCCGCGCCCCGGAAGACGCACCACGGAAGACCTCATCACGGCTACGATTCAGACCTACAACTGACCGAGAAGGTCCTTGAAAATACAAACAATCCTTACTATGCGGGGGATTTTGAGTACGGGCCGCACCAGCCGCATGGCTATTGGGGAGATCCCAGTCTCCTCGCAAGGATTTTGTGCTCTTCGTTGCATTACAAGAATAGCAGCGGTGTGATCTTCTGGTTGTGGTTTCGCTGATTCGCTGCCTGCTAGTGTAGTGTCCGGTAATTAACTGGACATCGTAGCGCCGCCATCTTGGCGGCATTTGCCGGCAGGATGCCGGCGCTACGGCCAACCCAGTTGTCCAGCCATTTCCTGGACACTACACTAGTTGGCGGCTCGGTGCTTGGTCATTGGCAATTTTCCGAATATTGGTGGGGGCAATTGGGTGTTATAGCGCGGCGCCAAATGGCGGCATCCCGATAAGATCGGGACAGGTTCCGCCGCCTCTCCCTCCAAATCAACCACCGTTCGGACAATAGGTCGCCCGCCTTGCATTTTTGGGCTACCGGTAGCCCAACTCGTAAATCTTCCACTTGCGGTTACCCCTAAGGTAAATGTTAATCTAGGTACTGGGGGGTTGGGGAGAAGCAGTAGGCACTGGGCAGCGAGCGCCTTTTGCGAGTCCCGACAAGTCGGGATAGGCAGCGAGCGCCCTTTGCGAATCCTGTATCCCGTATCCGCCCTTGGAGGTTTTATGTCACTGGTCAAGAAGCCGCGCCTGACGGCCAAGAAACTGGCCGCCCTTCGGCGCAACCGAAAGCATTCGCACGGCCCGAAGACGGCGGAGGGCGTGGAGCGCATCCGCGCCGCGCACTTGCGCCATGGACGTTACGCGCAGTGGGAAGAAACCGCCTTGCTCGACCTGGGTGAGGATTCAGCCGACCTTCGGGAACTGCGGGAAAAACTCCAGTGCGAGTGGCGCCCCCGCAGCGGTTCGGAGGAAGAATTGGTGGAGCGTCTGGCGCGGGCCCTGTGGCGGATGAAGCGTTTTGACCGCATGCAGGAGGGCATGGCCGTGCGGCAGGCGCAGGAGGCAAACCGCGGCCGGGAGGCCCGCCTGCACGCGCACATGATGAATCTGAAAATGAATTCCGCCGTTTTGCAGATGCTCGCCCAATCGGTGGCACAGGAATATTACGTCACCACGCCCGAAGACCTCGAGCAAATGAAGAACTTGCGCCGCGAGGGAGCCATGAAGGAATTGGGCGAAATCGCTCTCGCACTCTTCTGCCAGCTTCAGGCGCCGGGGGCTGTGGAATCGGAAGAAGCGGGTGAAGTGGAGGATGAGCTTGAGAACGCCCGCCGAGTCGTGACTCAGGCCCGAGCCATCTTTAATTTGCCCCCCTTCACCCGGGAGGAAGAAAGGCAACGGGGCTTCGGGTTGGAGCCGGAAACCCCGCCGGACGAGGAAGGCGACGTGCCGGCGGACTTCGATCCGGTAAGTGCCGACCTCAAGGTCGGCGCTACAGAGGCAAGTGCCGATTTGCAGGCCGCCGATACAAGGCAGGCCGATTATCCCCAGATTACGGAGGAGGAATGGGAATCTCGGGAGCGGGTGCGCCAACTTCTGCAGCACATCCTGACGCGTCAGGTGGAGTTGTGCGAGATGGAGCGCCTTGCCAATCTGCGGGAGTGCGTGAAAGGTCCCTCGCCTTATGAACGTGCCGCAGAAATCGCGCCTACCCATCTCTCCGCCATGGTCATGCAGAGAATGGAAGACTCCTACTTTCGCCAAATCTGGCGTTTGACGAACCTGCTTATGAAGATTAAACGACATGCGTCGCGTGCAGAAGGTCCAGAAGCGCCCGCTGCTTGTGAAGATGTTAATGAAAAAAAAGGCGGTTAGGGGTGGAAACAGGTTTTTTAGTAAGAATCTATCTAGTTGAAATACAAGTAGTTACATCTAAAGGCGCCGGAAGAAAGGCGCAACTAATTTCAATCAGGATAGTCTAACGATGTGTATGAAAACAATGGGCGGGGGACCGGACAATTTGGCAAGTCTAACGATGTTGATGAAAACAAATAAGTTATGGTTTTTTTGCCACGATGTTTATGAAAAGAAAGGGAGTTAGTTAAGAAAATGGGAAGAAAAATGGAGCAAGCCGTCCCAATTCGAACCAAGCGTCGGCCCCCAGCCTGGATTGACCCACCAAGCTGGCGGCCCTGCTTTCAAGTTGGGAGACGAAAGAACCCCCGTCGAGAACAGGGCTGAAAGAATCGGGTGACGTGATGATCGGGGCGAAGCTGGAAAGGGCGACAGGCGTTGGACGGGAGGTTGAGGGTGGCCCGGGCAGCCGACCAAACAGATCCGCTGCAGCCGCCTGTTTCAGCCCCCGGCTGTCACTTCCCCACATCTGTTATCGGCAGGTTGGCTCCTGAGGATGATCTTGCAACGGCTGGGCCGGGAGCCCTGCGCAGAGACGCTCGAGCTGTGGCACCCAAGAGGTCCGTTATCCGCAAATCACGCCGGATCGACTTCGTCCCGGCGGGCACACACTCCCCCGCTTCGGTTATCGGCAGGTTTATGACGGAACATGAGCCCTATTCGGCCGAGCGGAGGCTGGCAGTAACTTGCTGCTCCGATCATTCGGTCACCCGATCTCCGGACCAACCGATCTCCCGATTGCTAGCCCCCGCCCGTGACACGCACTCCCCCGCATCGGTAATCGGATGGATGGCACAGGAACATGAGCTCGCCGAGCGATCGATTCTCAAACGCTCAGTGAGGTAACGCGGCAAGCCGTGGGGCAGATTGGGGCGCGGGGTTATCATTCGGGACGTCAAGGCCGGCGAGGCGAGAGATCATCTGCACCGCCATCTTCGCGTAAGGGATATGCCCTTTTTCGATTGCCAGGCTAAGGGTTTCATTCCCCTGGGTCAGGATTTCGGCGCGCGAGAAAAGGATCATGTTGCGATGTCTAGCCATGGATATTTCGCAGTAGTCGAGCGATTGAACTTTGGAGTTACCGAAAAGGCGCGATTCAATCCAGAGCAGCCGGCGCGAGGTCAGCAGGACCCAGGTGCGGCGCGGTCCACCCTGGGAGCGCTTCCAGCCCGGCAAGGCTCCGTGCAACTCTTCGTGCGGCTCCAAGAGAACGGTGAACTTGCCAAGCCGCTCCGGCGCAATGTCCAACAGGCTTTCTTTAAGGTCTGTTGGATACTTCCTTCGGAAGACCCATCGGAAGAGCCCCGCCAAAGCCGACCCGGCAATACTCAAGTCAAACACCAGGGTCCGCAAGATGCGCGGCCCCAGGAAAGCAAACAGCACCACGAAGATGATGACGATGGCCAACATGACGTAGGGAGCGTAAACGGAGAGAAGCGTGGCGGTGAGAACGCCGGCGTCTTCGCCCAGGCTCATGGCGAAGTTCGCGGCCCCAAAACTTTTGGAGGTGCTCATCAGGCGCAGGCTGGACTTGGTGGAGTGCGCAGCGGCGGCGAGCGCCCCGCCCATCAGCATGGCCACGGCGATTTCAAAGGTGTTGTTGGTCGACAGGGTGGCGCCCGCGGCCACAGCTCCCGCCAAGGGTCGCAGCAGCGTGTGGAGGAAATCCCAGAGGTTGTTGAGCACCGGGAATTTCTGGGCGAGGATTTCGCACAGCGCCAGCAGGCCCAGGATGAAAATAGCCTGGTCGGAGACCAGCCACGTGAAGCGTGAGGAAACATGAATCACGTGGCCAAAACGCGCGAAGAGGGCGAGGAGGAAAAGTGGCAGGTAGGTATTGACGCCGCTCGATAATGCCAATCCCCAGGGAAGTCCGCTAAACATAAATGCGCCTCGCGGCGAAGGGCCATCACCATTGCATTCTCACATTGCGCAGAGGGCCGGTCAAGCCATTGCCGATTGACGACCTTCAATCAACAATCGGCAATTGTGTAGTCCGGGAGCTTTCGATGTAATAGGCCACCAGGGTTTCGGGCCAGAACGTCACTCGCACCTTGGCGATGCGGCCAGTGGGAAACAGAGCGTGCAACTGGCGGCCCGAAAGTAACCCGAGCTCCTGGACCGTGCCTTTGGGAATGTGCGTGCCCAGTAGACGGTTGTACTGCATCTGCACCGGGTGGGGAAGAAACTGGAAGAACGGCAAATGATGGTGGCTTTCAAAGGGATACCAATAATTCGGCGTGGTGACAAACCAGCTTTTTCCCACCCGCCTGATTTCCTGCGCAAACTTCTCCTGGCGGCCGGGGCCCAGAATGTGTTCAATGACGGCGTTCGAAAACACCAGGTCAAAACTCTGGTCAGGGAAGGGAAGCGCGCAGCCGTCAAAGAGCATGTACCGCGCCTGGGGATACAGCCGCCGCGCTGCCAGGATTTCACGAGGCTCGTAGCCGCCCGCCACAATCCGGTCGGGGAATGGGTAGATGTCTTCGAGGGTGTATTGCAAAAACGTTTCGCCGCTAGCGCCCACATCGAGCACCAAGTCTTCGGGCCGGGCGTGGAAAACATTCTTCAACAACTCAAACTTCTTGGTCCGCGATTTGTAGCTCATGTTTCTGAGCAGTCGACTGAATGCGGAATCCTTCATCTTTGGCGTAATCTCCCTCGCGTGGGGGCTCGTGCTGTTCCAGCCTTTGCGACTAATCCGTGTAAGCTCGATTGCAGGCTAATCCGCTTCTCAACAATAGCATAATGCATAGCCTCATTAAGTTGGAATGGCGCTACTTTCGCAGCCGGTCTTGACCAAACCCGGTGCACGTCCGTGATAGTACACAGGATTTGTTCAAGGGGGAAGATTCTGATCTTGATGTTCGCCGGCTTAATGAGCGGGAAGGTAATATCAGGAGGAGAGGGAATTCGCGAACCGGTTGGCCAAGTCAGCCCAATTCTTACTTGGGGGCATGCATGGGAATCGAGGATTACAGAACCGTTGTGCCAATCCAAATCGTCGCGATGACCAGGATTGCCGAAAGCACCAGAATGACAATGTCCTCTTTGTCGAGTCCACCCGCATGCTTGTGGACCGGATCAGTTACGTTGCCAACCAAGGCGACGTGTTCCCGTGCGTCGAATCTGTCTTGGGGTTGAATGTCCCGAGGATACTTGGCCATCGGCGTTGCTCGCTCCTGCATTGGACAGACGTATATCGTCATAGATGGGTTACAAGTAGGAGTGCCGGCCTACAGCGCGTGGGGAATAGTCCTGAGCGTGGATCGCCACTACGCTTACAATTTGCCTTGCCTCAACATTGCAGCGAATCATTACGTCAACAATGCGTTCGGAGGAGGGTGTTGAGTATTATCAATTGCTGAATGCCCCCTGGACGAGCCATCCCGGCGGGGCAAATGTTTTCAAGGGACTATCTTTACGCCCCTTCGTACGCTTCACGCACCAACGCTTTCAACGTGGCAAGATCCTTGGTGGCGGATTCCATGACCACGTCACACTTCTCACGCGAGAGGGCTCGGCCCTGGTCGTCCGACACGCCCTCGATCTGGTACTCGAGTTGATACGAAATCAGCCCCTGGAAGTTCGATGCCGCCACGGACTTCAGATACTCCTTCCAGTGGCACATGCCCTCGCCCAGGGGGAGGGTACGTATGCGCCAGCCTCGCGGGCCGGAATTATCCCAATAGAAGTCTTTGGCCGAGATCATCTTCAGGCGTGGCATGGTCAGATTGCCGGAAGCTCTCCAGCCTCCCAGGCCTCCTTCGATGGTTGCGTGGGCAAGGTCGAAATAGTATCCGGCGGACTTGGGGGCCAGGGTATCCATGACGTGCGCAATGTCCCACAGCGCCTCTCCGATGTGGCCGGAGTGATTATGAAATCCCACCTGAACCCCATGCTGGCTGGCAAGGTTTACCAAGCTGCGGAATTGATTGCCGGCTTCTTCCAGTTCTTTTCGCACATCCACAAACTTATAGTGGTAGTAGCCCGGTTTGATGACAGGAATGGAAAGCTTGGCGGCGGTGCTCAGGATGGGAGCAGCCGTAGGGTCGTCGGCGCTCAGAAGTTCCGTGGTGTGTGCTGAGCAGCACGCTGTTCAGGAGGGTTAAAGTCCCTCTGGCGCTCGGATGAGGGGCGTCATATCCGAAAGCGGGGGTAATGCCTCGCTGGCCGGAGAGCAGTTGGTAGGACTCCGGAGGGCAGGGTGTCCATCGCGAGGTGGAATCCGAAGGGCATGAGGAGAAGTACCGGGCCGTAATCAATGGGGGCTGCCCCGATGATGAACCGGTCGGCCAAAGGTGGGGCAAGGTCGAGCCTGCACTATGGAGGCGAAGGCGTTCTCATTCACCCACCGCACCAAGGTGTTTGCGGATGGCACGGTACAGAAGAACAGCGCGTGACCTCAGGAGGACTGGCAGGGTCTCCGGGTGGCGCCGGAGTAAGCAGACCTATAAGCGGAAGCGAAGTGGCGAGTGATGCTCTGCCAGTAGACGGACCGCTGTGTAGTACCTGAAGCGCGGCTAAAACCGCGTGACCGAGTGATCGGCGACCGGAGTGGGTCGGGGAAGGCGGCGGGCGAAGGCAGGAGGGACGGGAAGGGCAGCCAGATGAGTAAGGGCGATGAGGTGGATCAGTTCGCTTAGCGAAAAACCCGTACATCACCGTCCGAGGATACTGGCGGCCCGGATCAACCTGAGGGGCGTGACGAAGGGTCCACTCAGTCGTAGCCCTTGGCTCGCGTCTCCGCCGGAGATGTCTTCGTGAAAGCTGCATACGGGAAAACCGTCCGTGCAGTTTGAGCGGCGGACGGAGGCTAGCGCGCAAGCGCGCCTCCTCCGACCCGACAAGCATTGAAACTTCCATGCCCTCGCCCCGGATGGTGGCCGCGGCCTTCGGCAGGTCGGTCACCACGTTTTGGGGCAGCACGTGTCCTTCCCTGCGCACCGTCAAATCAATTCCCCCGTAGCCGGCGCGCTTGGCGCTCTGCGCCAACTCCTGCCAGCTCAATTGGGGAACCGGCTTCGAGAAGAGGCAGAAGGTGCCGCGGAAGGGCTCAGGGGCAGGCCTTGGAGCCTCCGCATGCGCGGAAAGAGGGAGCGTGCCTGCCGCCCAGGCCGCCGCGGATGAGACTTGCAGAAACTCCCGCCTTGATAGAGATTCAATCATGCCGGATTCCTCCCGCGGAAGGAGCCAGGGGTTAGGAGTTAGAAGTGATGAGTCAAAATAAAATTGCCCTTCTCCTAACTCCTCGCTCCTGTCTCCTGCTTTCTTTATACCGCGCCGATTCCCGGGCCATTCAGGTGTGACGTATCCATGGTGCCGTCTTTGATTATGAAGACACCTGGGAAACGCTTTTCCCAACCCTGGTTTGCGGCGGGCACGAACTGGCGGGAATTGGCTTCAATTGCCTTGACGTTGGGGACGTGCGCCGCGAGACTGGCCGATTGGATCAGGCTAGCGCCGGGGCAAGTCAGGTCCTGCACGCATAGAAACATCTTGTGCCGCTCTGCCACCGACGCGATGATCATCATGGCGCTCTGTCCTTTGCAAGCCTTCAGCGCCACGCCGGAATAGCCCATCTCGCGCGACAGCATCAGCGCATCGACGCTGGTCAGCGATTCGTCAATCACCACCGGCTTGAGCTTGGCGGCTTCGAACATTACGTTCTGGCGGTGAGTTTCAAGGTCGCGGGCTGTCGGTTGTTCGACGTACTGGATCCGCTCGAATCCTCCCGGCGACTTCTCTTTCACCATGTGCAGAAAATCCACCAGGTACTGGACGTTCGGGCACCGCTCGTTGAAGTCGAGCGAGTAAACCCAATCCTTGGTGCCACGCTTCTTCTCGGCTTCAGTGGCCACGCGGTCGACGCTGAGCACCCGCTCGGAATCCCATTTCAGGTCGTCGCCGTCCAGCTTGATTTTGAAATGGGTCAATCCGTTGTAATTGATCCACTGGGGAAGCGTCTCAGGCAGGCCGTCGTTGACGTGATGCGTGATGTCGGAGTCTACCAAGGGATCGATGGCTGAAACCAAATGGTAGAGCGGCATGCGCGCCTTTGGTTCCTGCCGGATGTATTTGTTGGGATATTCTCCCTTGTAATTCTCTTTATCCAAAGACCCCACGTAATAGGCAAGGTCGTGGGTCATGAATTCCGGCCCGTAGGTGTGATAGCAGTTAAGCCCGTGTAGCTTGCCAAAGGCGTCATGGAGCGCCGCATCAAACGCGCTGGCGGTAACTAGCGTGCAAAGTTTGGGAATTGGCTCGATGAGCTTCTGCGCCTGCGAAATCTCATCAGCAGCTTTCAAGTATTGCGGCTCGAGGGCCCAGGTGAGGTCTATGGGGTGGCCATATTCCTTGTAACTTCCGGTCAGCTTTGAGATGCGCTCGGCCAGCGTCGTCATGGCGTTCAGGGTGACGTCAAATGCCAACTTGCGGGAGGGAAACGCCCAGGTATTGGCGAGCGGCATGGAGCCGAAACCCTTGGCGGTTTTGCCACCCACGGAACTGGCTTCGCAATACACGTTGAGCAGGGTGATCTGGTCGGTTACCAGGCCGCCGAATTTGATGGGCACACGGTATTTGTATTTTTGGTATTCCGTGCGGATGGTTTCGATCCGCATATCGGTTTTCTTGGGGGAACTCGCCATAAGAATTGCGGGACCTGACGCCAAACCTGCCGTCACAGTTTTGAGAAACCCACGCCGTCCAATCTCTTTCATGATTTTCCCTCTCCCTCTCAGTGATCTGCAAGCTCAACTTCGCCGACGTTCCTAATGCTAACAGAATGAAGGCACTCCGCCTCAGGGAATCAGACCTTTGGCATCACATAAGGCTTGCGGTATTCGTAACTGAGGTACGCGTTCGCGGCCTTATCATTTCCAAAAGTTTCAGTCTTAGGATCGAATACAACGTCCCGGCCCAAGTGCGTGCAGATGTTCCCGATGTGGCAGACCGTGGTGGCCAGCCGGCCGAGTTCCAAATACGAATTAGGCTGCTGGCGGCTCTTGATGCACTCAATAAAATTCTTTTCGTGAGCACCGTCCTCCCGCTCGTCGCCGAGGACTTCACCGGGGCCGGGCTCCGCGTTCCGGCCCTTGGGATAGACTCTCCAATCCTGGTAACTGAACGCCAGTGTCGCGTCGCTGCCCACAAAGCAGATACCCTCAGGCGCGCCATTAATGGGATGGTGCTTGGCATAGCTGCGCAACTGCCAGGTCAGCAGCAGGTCGCCGTAATCGAAGGTAAGGACCTGTGTGTCGGGAACCTCTTTCGCGTCCTTCAACCAATAAATCTTGGAATTGCCGGAGACGCGCGTGGGAAGAAGATTCTCCACGCCGCTCCCGCGCAGGGTCTGAATGCCCCACAGGACCACGTCGAGCAGGTGGACACCCAGGTTGCCCAACTCGCTGTTTCCGTAATCCCAGAAGAACCGCCATTTGTAGTGGAAGCGATTTTCGTTAAAGGGCCGCTTAGGCGCCGGGCCCAGCCAAACGTCATAGTCCACGGTCGAGGGTGGATTGCCGTCCGGAGGGTTGCCGATGCTTTCACGCACTTGGCAATCCCAGGCGGTAATCTCGCAGACCTTTCCCAGCTTCCCCGTCTTGAGGTATTCCATGCCATGCAGGAATTTCAGCGCGCTCCGGTTCTGCGTGCCGACCTGGATGATCTGCTTGTTATACTTCTGTGCGGCATCGCGAAGCACGTGCCCTTCCTGAATGGTCCGGGTGAGGGGCTTCTCGATATACATGTCTTTTCCCGCTTGCAAGGCCATAAGTCCGATGCGAGTGTGCCAGTGGTCGGGCACGGCGATAATGACCCCGTCAATGTCCTTGTCGTCCAGCACGCGCTGGAACTCCTTGGTAGTGCCGGGGGCCTTGCCCTGGGCTTTTTCAAACTTCGGATTGACCTCGTCGAGAACCGCCTGATCGATATCGCAGAAGGTTTTGATCTCGGCTCCCATCTTTATGGCGTTCAGGGTGTCCTTCCAGCCTTGATTGTGGCCGCCAATGAGCCCGAGCACGACCTTCTCGTTTGCCCCCATGGCGCGCGGGTTCAAATTCAGCATCGCGCCCGCGGTCAGTGCCGAAGCCGCTCCTGAGCCCTTCACTGATGATTTCTTCGTTTCCTCTGCCATATAGAAGCTCCTTTAGTATTGCTAAGATGATGACCGCCGCTCCCTCTAGGCCCTAACCCCTGCTCTTCAGACCTTGGGAAGCGCGTAGGGCTTGCGATGTTCCTTCGATAGGTAAGAGTTTGCTTCCTTATCATGTCCAAAAGTTTCAGTCTTGGGATCGAAGACGATATTCCGCTTCAGGCGAGTCGCGATGTTTCCCAAGTGGCAGACTGTTGTGGAAAGCCTGCCGATTTCAATAGTCGCATGGGGATCCTGGCGGCTCTTAACGCATTCGATGAAATTCTTCTCGTGCAAACCATTCTCCCGTTCGTCATTCGCTGGCTGGCTCGGCCCCTTGCTTCCATCCTTGAAGTAAACGTCCCAACCGCGGTGGGTAAGCGCCAGAGTGCCGTCCGCGCCCACAAACATGACCCCTTCGTGGCTGTCATTAAGCGGATGTTGCATGGCAAAGCTGCGCAGTTCCCAGGTCAGCATGAAGTCGCCGTAATCGTAGGTCATGACCTGGGTGTCGGGAATTTCTTTGGCATCGTTGAGCCAGTAAATTCCGGCATGGCCGGCGACATGGGTGGGAAGGGAATTGTCCAATCCTCCACGCATCGTCTGAATCCCCCACAGGGCCACGTCAAGCATGTGGACGCCTTGGTTGCCCAGCTCCGTGTTTCCGTAATCCCAGAAGAACCGCCACTTGTAGTGGAAGCGGTTGGGGTTGAACGGCCGCTTGGGGGCGGGCCCCAGCCAAACATCGTAGTCGACAGTGGACGGGGGCTCCGAGTCCGGCGGGTTGCCAATGGTGGGGCGCACCTGACACTCCCACGTGTTGATTTCGCAAACTTTTCCAAGCTTGCCGGTCTTGAGGTACGCGATCGCCTCCTGGAAGTGCGCAGCGCTGCGATTTTGAGTACCCACCTGGGCCACGCGCTTGTACTTGCGGACGGCATCGCGAACCATTTGTCCATCGTGGATGCATTGCGTCAGCGGCTTCTCGATGTAGATGTCCTTCCCCGCCTGGCAGGCCAGAATCCCGATGCGGGCGTGCCAATGATCCGGGACGGCGATGATGACGCCATCGATGTCTTTGTCATCGAGCAATCGCTGGAACTCTTTTGTCGTTCCCGGGGCCTTACCCTGGGCTTTTTCAAAATCGGGATTGACCTTGTTGAGAATTGCCTGGTCAATGTCGCAGAAGGTTTTGATTTCCGCGCCGACGTGGATCGCCCGCAAGGCATCACCTCGACCTTGATTCTGGCCACCAATCAAGCCCAGCACAACCTTCTCATTGGCGCCGATAGCGCGCGGGTTCCAATTCAAGAATCCTCCCGCGGCCAGCGCCGAGGCTGCTCCCAACTTCTTTACAAACGTCCGGCGCGTTTGCCTACCCATAATTGCCTCCTAAAGTTCTTGCTATGACGCGTCCCCTGCCATCCGGGCACACGATTACATCTGAAGGGGAAAGCAGTGGGCGACTTGGACGTGATGATGACTGCACGAGGTATGCGGCCCATCTTTGGCCGGGATTTGGATCAAGTCGTAGTGGGGCCAAGTGAGAACAAGCTCTTATAGCCTCCCTGGGATGAGTTCTGAGCACTTGCGAGATCAGACAAGGTGCGCGCTAAACTCGGGGTCTGCGCTTGGTTCACTCCAGGATGGTTCCCTGACCCGGCCATATTGTAATGGAATCAGGGTCAAATGGTACGGGTTTTTATCTGTCCCGGAGCTGGAAGATTCATCCTGGGGAATACGATATCCCTGCAGAGGAAGCACAGCGTTGACCTGTTTCGTAGCGCGGTCCCCCGTTTTTTTGATTATAGAGGGTCCGCGGTTCTTCGTAGTCAAAACCCACAAACGCCAAGCCGTACGGCGTCCTTGCCACGATACGTTTGTACAAATGGCACACGAAAAACCGTAGACCTCAATGGCGGAGGTCTGCACCACGACGTTTGCTCCCTCGGCATCGTTAGCATCAAGTGTAGCGCGGTCCCCCGTTTTTTTGATTATAGAGGGTCCGCGGTTCTTCGTAGTCAAAACCCACAAACGCCAAGCCGCACGGTGTCCTTGCCACGATACGTTTGTACAAATGGCACACGAAGAACCGCAGACCTCAACGGCGGAGGTCTGCGCTACGTTTGCTGCCACGTCACACCACTCGCCGATTTTCCGAGTGAGACCCGGATGCTTAGATGGTAAGATTTCGCTCATCATCAATTGCACATTTCTTGAGGAGCACTCATGCAAAGACGCGATCTTTTGAAAGGCAGTATCGCGGGCATAGGGGCGGGGTTACTAAAGGGAGCAAGCCCAGAGCCAGTCCTCGCTCACGCCCTCCCAACCAGTCCACCGCCCGCACCGGCCGAATCCCGGCAATATAGCCAGAGCATTCGCGAACATTTGTGCCGTGAAGCGCAGAAGATCACAGACTCCGCGCTGGCGGATTTCACTGATCCGGCCGCTTTTCACCGGCTCATTCCGGAACGCCGCCGGCAGTATCTGGAGATGATGGGCTTCCAGGATTTCCCCGCCTACGCCCAGCGCACACCTTTGAACGTCAAGGTCACCGGCGTCCTCGACCGCCCGCGCTACCGCATTGAGAAGTTGTATTACGAGAGTCTCCCCAAATTGTACGTTGACGCCAACCTGTACGTACCGAAGGGCCGCATGGGCCAGGCGCCGGCCGTTCTTTACGTGTGCGGCCATGAGGTGAAGCAGAAAGTAACCTACCAAACTCATGCGCGTCGCTTTGCGGAGTTGGGTTTCGTTTGCCTGCTCATCGAGACTTTGCAACGAGGGGAGGTGGAAGGCCACCATCACGGACCGATTCGGCAAGGCTGGTTTGATTGGTACAGTTGAGGCTATACCCCGGGAGGCATTGAAATGCTGAACGGCATTCGCGGGCTTGATTTGCTTGTGGCGCGTCCCGAAGTAGACTCGCACAACCTGGGGGTAACGGGCATGTCGGGGGGCGGAGCTTACAGTTGGTGGATCTCCGCGGCGGATGAGCGCGTGAAGGTGGCGGGAACGGTGTGTGGAACGGCCACGCTGGGGGCGCAGCTTTATGACCGGGCCGTCGACCGGAACTGCGATTGCATGTGGTGGATCAATACCTATCGCTGGGATTTGGCGGACGTGGGTGCATTGATCGCCCCGCGCCCGCTGCTGATTAGTTCTTCCCGCCTCGATCAATACTTCCCGGTTACTTCCGCGCGAGTTGTTTACAACCAGCTTAAGCGTCTCTATACGATGCTGGGGGCAGAGGAGAAATTGACTTACGTTGAGCCGCCCGGCCAGCACGGCTATGACTCGATTTCCAGGACCCACGTCTTTTCGTGGTTCGTGAAACACTTGCAAGGGAAGGATGTTCCCCCCGAGCAAATCGGAGACATTGATGAGTCGCCGGAACACCAGGAATCGGAGGCGACGCTGCGGGTTTTTGTGGACGGCCCGCCCCCGGACGACCGCACGCCAACTATTCAGGACGATATTTTCGTGCCTCCCAAGTTGCCTCGAACCACCACCTCTACGGACGTGGCCGAAGCGCGCCAGCAGGTGATTGCCCAATTGCGGGAGAAAACCTTTGGGGCGTTTCCCAAGTCACCACCGCCGCTCGACGTGCAGGTGGAGTATGAGTACCGGTTTTATGAAGACGGGAATGGGTACCGGTTCGCCTTTACATCCGAGGAAGGCTGGCGCTTACATGGCTTCCTCTTGAATCTTGCCCCCTCAACCCCCACGCCCGCACCTGCCGTGCTGGCGCTGCGCAACACCGGAGCCAACTCTTTGGAAAGCGACGCGTCCGACCAATTCTTCTTGGGCCAAATCAGGACACCCTGCGCGAAGCTGGTTGTGGAAACGCGGGGCACAGGTGACACGGCCTGGGGTGACGGGCTGGGTCAGCACCTGCGCCGGGGAAGCGCCTGGACAGGCAGAACCTTGGCCAGCATGCGAGTCTTCGACGCGCTGCGGGGGCTCGAAGCGGTGCGGCAGCTCCCCTATGTGGATGGAAAAAGGGTGGCGTTAGCCGCCAGCGGTGAGATGGCTGCCGTCGCCCTGTATGCGGCGCTCCTGGACGGCCACGTGAGCTCCCTCATCCTGGATAGACCGCCCACCACCCAAAATGCGGGCAGCGATCCGGATGGCCGCGGGCCGGCAATCGAGATGCTCAACTGCCTACGCATCACGGATCTACCTCAGGTGGCGGGATTGCTCTACCCCCTGGAGCTGGTTTTCCTCGGCGATGTTCCGGTGACTTACGGATGGGCAGAAGAAGTTTATAACAGGCTCGGTCCGCCGGGCAGGCTATACACGCTCGGAGATCTGAGCTCGTGGCAACTGGCGTAAGGGCGGGTGATCTGCATTTTGAATTCTTAGGCTTTGGATTTTTCCGACGCCTTGGGCACGCAATTAACCCATCACGAGGAATCCGGGCGAAAGCATATTGTCAAAGGGCTGAAACCCTAAAGAGGACAGCTTCGTCTGAACCTACGGTGGACAGAACGAGCATCTTGGAAGGGGTGGGGATGCAAGTGGGGAGAATTGGATGGCTAGTGGTAGCTCTCGGGGTGCTGTCGGCGCTGTTGTTCTCCCCGAGCCGGTTGCCGGCCCAGACCCCTTCCGGGACGCTGCGTGGCCAAGTTTCAGATCCCTCCGGCGCCGGAGTGCCAGGCGCCAGCATAGTGGTCGTCTCTTCTACCGGACAAACCAAATCTGGGGTGGCGAAGAACGACGGAACCTATGAGGTTCAGGGACTCGCCCCAGGAAAATACACGGTGCGAGCCCAGGCCAAGGGGTTCGCGGTTTTTGAACAGCAGAGCGTGGTCATTACCCCCGGCCAAGGTCAGAAGCTCGATATCAAGCTCCAAATCGCCGAGGAGAGGGAACAAGTCACCGTCTCCGACACAGTGACCAAGGTTGGCGTTGCCCCGGAGGAGAATGCCAGCTCACTGGTGATTAAAGGGGAGGACCTCCAGGCGCTTTCGGATGACCCCGATGAATTGCAGTCGGAACTCGAAGCGCTGGCCGGGCCGTCAGCAGGGCCCAATGGGGGCCAGATCTATGTGGATGGCTTTACGGCCGGGCAGCTTCCCCCCAAAGCGGATATTCTTGAAATCAGGATCAACCAGAATCCGTTCTCCGCGGAATATGACAAGTTGGGCTATGGACGGATTGAGATCACCACCCGGCCAGGCGCGAGCCAGTTTCACGGCCAGATCCTCGGCAATCTGAATGACTCATTGTTCAATTCGCGAAACCCCCTCGTGGCCAGTGAACCGGGCTATCATTCGGAGTTTATTAACGGGAGCATTGGGGGGCCGCTCGGCAAGAAAGCCTCGTTTTTCTTTACGATCTTCCGCCGCCAAATTCAAGACAACTCGGTGGTCTCCGCCTTTATTCTCAGCCCCACGCTCACCCAAACTCCTTTCAGTCAGGCGGTGGCAGCTCCCCGCACCCTCACCAATCTCAGTCCCCGGTTTGATTACCAGTTAGCCGCCAACAACGTCCTGACGGTGCGCTACCAGTTCTTTGACAGCAATGCGACCAATAACGGGATCGGGCAACTCGGCCTCCCCACGCTGGGCTACAACAGCCACAGCCTTGAACATACCCTACAAGTGAGCGACACGCAGGTCTTCAGCGCCAAGACGCTGAACCGGTTTCGCTTCCAATATCTTCACGACGACTCCAATCAGACGCCCCAAAGCCTTCTGCCCACTATTTCCGTTTTGGGGTCGTTTACGGGGGGCGGCAGCCCCAGCGGGACCTCCTCCGATACCCAGGACCACTACGAGATTCAAAACCTGACTTCCTTCTTTTTCGGCAAGCATACTTTGGTGGTGGGAGGCCGCTTGCGGGATGTGCAGAATTCAAACACCTCCAACGCCAACTTTAACGGCACGTTCACCTTTCCCTCGCTCAACTCCTACCAGACTGCGGAGCTAGCCCTCCAAGCCTGCACAGCGGGAGGCGGATCTGCTTGTGAGGTGAGTGGGGCCAGTCAGTTCATGATTGTTACCGGGCGCCCGCTCGCAACCGCCAACCTGCTGGACGTGGGGCTTTTCGCGCAAGATGACTGGCAATTCCACCGCAACATGACCCTGAGCCTGGGCCTGCGGTGGGAGACGCAAAATGATATCCATGACCATTCGGATTTTGCCCCGCGTGTGGGTTATGCCTGGGGACTGCATCGGGCCCAGAAGGGGCCGGCGACGACCGTCTTGCGAGCTGGCCTTGGTTTGTTCTACGACCGTTTTCCAGAGAGCTTGGTGCTGCAAGCGGAAAGGTTGAATGGCGTCAACCAACAAACGTTCATCATTCCATCGCCCAATTTTTTCCCGGATATTCCCTCCACCACAACCCTGGCTGGCCTCTCCAGTTCTGTGCCCACTAACTACCAGATCGCTCCCAATTTGCGGGCTCCTTATACGTTGCAATCGGCAGTAAGCCTTGAGCAACAAGTTTCCAAGAGTGCGACCGTGTCGATCACCTATCTCCGCTCTCATGGGGTTCATCAATTTCTGCTCGACGACATCAACGCGCCGCTCCCCGGAACGTTTCCCCTCGGGGACCCTGTTGTCGGTCTACGGCCCTTGGGTAATAGCGTGGGAAATCTCTACCAGTTTGATTCCGTCGGCCTCTTTAGCCAGAACCAATTGATTACCAACTTCAACCTGCGCTTGAATACCAGGCTTTCGCTGTTTGGCTACTACACGCTCAACTACGCTGACTCCGACACCACGGGGAACAGTGCCAGCCTCGCCATGAACCCGTACAATATCCGGGAGAGCTATGGGCGAGCCTCCTTCGACGTGCGCAACCGGTTCTTTCTGGCGGGCACTTGGAATCTGCCGCATCGTTTTGCCCTGAGCCCTTTCCTGGTTACGGCCTCCGGGGCGCCCTTTAACGTTACGGTGGGGCAGGATCTGTTCGGAACGGGAGCTTTTAACGCCCGCCCCGCCTTTGCCCCGGCTGGCGCCTCCGGTTCGAATATCGCAGCAACATCCCTCGGGAATTTCGATATTGCGCCGCAAGCCGGTCAAGCCCTTATCCCCAACAACTACTTTAATGGTCCAGGGCAATTCACCCTGAACCTCCGCCTCAGCAAGACCTTTAACTTTGGGAAAGAAATGGGCAGGCGTGCCAATACCGGGGATGGCGGTGGATACGGCGGTGGAGGCGGGGGTGGTGGAAGGGGCGGCGGTGGAGGTGGTTTCGGCGGAGGCGGCTTGGGTGGTCGCGGGATAGGCAGTGGCGGAGGACGGGGCGGCGGTCTCTTTGGTCCAGGGAATACCACGACCAAGCGCTACAACCTCACGTTCAGCGTCTATGCGCGCAACGTCTTGAACAACGTGAATCTTGGGACGCCGGGCGGCGTGATTGGCTCGCCGCTGTTTGACCGGTCGAACTCGCTGGGCGGCGTCTTCGGCGGCGGACCCGGCGGTGGTGGCCAGGCGATGAACCGTCGCCTTGATTTCCAAGTGGTCTTCAGCTTTTAGTCGGAATTTCTCAATATGAAACTGGAAAGGCGGGGCTTTAACCGCCACCCTTCCATCAGTTCCCAATGAGCCCCAACTTGATTCAATAGGGCAGGGTGATCATCTCGCGCAAATTGGGGCCGGGCGAGTTGGGCGAATTTGTGCTGTAGATGTAGCCGTCGTTGCTCATGTAGTGATAATCACCATAATTGCTGACCTTGTACTGAGCTCCCGTTTGCGGGTCGACCACATCCAGCGTCCCGAGAATGGCATTTTCCCGCCGGCGCGAAACCTCGTCGTAAACCTTCTGGCGCTGCTCCCAGCCCTTGGTGATGATGTCGGAAGTCTCCCGCTGATTCTCGGCGATAGCTGCCTGAGCGCGGGCGCGAATCTGCTGGGAGCGGATATTATCCTGCTGCACCACAGCGTTCGCGGTATTCCTCTGCTGGGCTTCCCACTGCGGGCTGAACTTCCAGCTTTGGAGCGCTTGCGTAACGACTTTCCCGGCCTCTTGCTCCCGGCCAGGGTGCACGAGGTAGCCGTAAAGCCGGTAGACAAACCACATGGGATTGCCCGGCATGGGCTGGAGGGTGGCAGCAGTATATTTCCCCTGCACCGGGTTGCCATTCATATTGCAAGTGAAAGTAACATCGCCGGCCGTGAGACTCCCTCTGCCCGCGCCCTCATTCCGCGCGGATTGAAGGAAGGTAGAAGCGAGATCCTGGCGAACATTGTTGGAGCTGATTTCGAGACCGCTGCACTGGCGCGATACGACCCGCTCGACATAGGAACGCGCAAACTGTGGCCCCGGCATGTAGCGGCGGATCTCAAGTCTGCTGCCGTCGCCAAGAGCCTGGTAGCTGCCTTCGCGGAGGCCACCCATGGCGAGCATCTGCGTGGGCTGCGTAAAAACTCCGATGCTGGAATCTCCGATCGTGGCGCGAACCTGGCCGTCTGGGGAGCCCATGGCGAGGGCATAGCGAACGTCCAGGGGGCTTAGACGATACGTTCCTCCCGTCACCTGCCATCCCTGTGGAACAGCCACGCTAAATGCGCCTTCTTGCGGATCGTTCCAGGTTACAAAGCTCAACGCCCCACCGCCAGAACCGGCTGCAGGTCCCGGAAGATTCTTTATCGACGGATCCTGGACGATGTGAAAACTCTTCAGGATTCCGACGAAAGCTTCCGTGGAGGTGCGGTAAACGTCGGTCGGGGCTTCGACGCAATACAAATAGACCGAGGTGCCGCCCGCTCCATTGGCCCAACTCAGCATGGCCGAGCCGCTACGTTGCCCACTGGTGGCGATGACGCGTTCGACATTCTGCATGGGCTGGGCCGTACCCCAAGGCATCTGGGCATCGACCGTGCGGGCCAACTGCTGCAGCAAGGTCGCGGCGCTGCGAGCGTTGAGTGCACCTTGTTGAAGAAACAGCGGCCAAATCACGACTTGTTCCCTGCGGGTTCCATGCAGGACGATGCGCCCGGTTGCCGGGTCCTTCGTGACCGTCCACGCGGCGGGGAGATCGACGGCGAATCCCGCGGGGTCAGAATGCGTGGTCCAGGAATTGGATACCGGTTCAGGTTGCGCGGCGGGATTAGGTTTGGGATCCCTGGATCTTGCAGGCGAGGGAGTAGGGACGGATGCCGTGCCTAGGCTCAGTGAATCGATCATGCCGCGCGCCAGGTTGAAGTTTTCCGTCATGCGGTTGTCCTGCGCGTCTGCGCCGCTGGAAGAAACAATGGCGGCGTAAGTGTAGCCGTTAGCGGCAAAGGTGGCGAGGTAGACCTGGGTTTTGTGCGTGCCGGAAGCATCCTGCGAGGCGGCAGTAATGAACGAACTGGGTTGATTCGCCAGGGTGCGTGACCCACGGTCTTGTATGTGATAGCCGGGGTGCGTCGACTGCATGTTGTCATTGAGAGCTTTGAGGAAGGTGGCCGGGTCAATGCCTTTCTGGACCAGCACCTGCGCGTAGGCGTCCGCACCGTGCGCGATAGTGACTCCCGAGGCGCTGCCGCTGTCAAAGGATCTGGCAAGCCATTCGGACTGAACCTGGAGGGTGAAGTGCTGCTGGGGATCCACGTAGATCGAAGTGGATTGAGCGAAGGCAGCGGAAAAAAAGAACAAGGAGCAAGCTGCGGCACAAAGCTTGGCGGAAGTGAATAGCTTCATTGTTCCGTGACCCTCCCAGAACGCGCCTGAGACGCACGCGATGGATTCGGATTAAGTTTGTCTTTGACTTGGCAACCCGCCAGAAACGTCCCCCAAGCACCTGCGCCTGTCAGGTGCTTCCCTGAATAAGCTTTTCCGTTTTACCCGTCTGACTACCTTAATTATAACCTACCAAGCCGAATCCGTTTTCCCCATTATCTCCACTCCCAGCGACTCGTGCAACCACTCAATCCTTAATGGCCTGGTACGCCAACCGGATGGCTTTAGTTTCGAGATTGGTGTCTCCGGTGGGGTGGAGTTGCGCCATGAAGACGACGATCATGTCTTCCTTGGGGTCGATCATGAATGAGGTGAAATAGAAGCCACCCCAATAATAGGAGCCTACTGAGCCGAGTTCGGTTAGTTGCTGGGGCGTGTTGACATCGCCGAATCCCAGGCCGTAGCCTTCATTGTCGAGCTTGCCCTGAACGTGATTCTGGCTCATCAGCTCCACGGACTTCCGGCTGATGATGCGCACGCCATTCAGCTCGCCTCCGTTCAGCATCATCTGGCAAAAGCGGTAGTAATCTTCGGTCGTGGAGGTCAGGCCGCCGCCTCCGGAGAAATAGGTTCGCGGCGCGCGCGCGGGATAATCCGCGGTGTATGAGAATCCGCTGTCTTCCGTGATGACCTGTCCCGCAAGGATCGGATTCAGCCCCTTGTCCGGGTAATACGTGTAAGCCGTGGCGAGCCGTGGGATTTTCTCCTCCGGCAGGAAAAACCCCGAATCTTTCATCCCCAAAGGTTTGAAAATGCGCTCTGCGAGGAACTGGTCGAATGGCATTCCAGAGACAACTTCCACCAAGCGGCCGAGCACATCGTCCGCCAAGCTGTATTCCCACGCATCACCGGGTTGAAAGAGCAGAGGCATCGCGGCCAGCTTCTTCACGCCATCGCCGATCGTGCCTTCCTGCGACGCGAGTCCCGCGGCGATTCCCGCGTCGCGATAGGCTTTGCCCAGGCGCGTATTCCACTGATAGGTGAGTCCCGAGGTGTGTGTCAGCAGATTGAAAATTGTGATGGGGCGCTTGGCGTCAACCAGTGCTCCCGGCGGGGAAGTCTTGTCCTGCGGCCAGGGCGGATCCAGAACTTTCATGTGCTTGAATTCCGGAAGGTAGAGAGAGACTGGATCGCTCAGCGTGAAGCGACCTTCTTCGTAAAGGATCATCACCGCAACGCTGGTGATAGGTTTCGACATCGAGCAGATGCGGAAGATGGCATCCTTTTGCATGGGCTTCTTCGACTCACGATCGGCCATGCCCAGCGCTTTGAAGTAAGCGATCTCGCCATGCCGTGCCACCAGGCTGACGCCACCCGCGATGCGCCCCTCATGGATACTGTGCCGGATGGCGTTTCCAATGCGCTCCAGGCGTTCGGATGAGAGGCCCACTTCCTCAGGAGTTGTCATAGCGCCGGCCGCCGTAGCAACGCGTGGAGCGCCACTGGGATTTGCTTTTGAGTGCGCTGGTGTTTGCGATTGAATAAGGCTCACCGGAATAATCAACAACGCGAGTGCCACGAAACCTTGCATCAGTTGTTTCTGCATGCTTGCTCCTTGTGCATCCAGCAATTCCGCACGGTTGGATTAAACCGTCGGGCTTCGTTTGAAAATAGCGAGTCGCAGTTTACACCGGACCGTCACGCTTTGGAACATTTCGAATGGGCCTGCGCCTCCTGCCGCTTTGGGAAAATGCGACACGTGTGATTGCCGTCCCATACCCTGGTCTTTTGGTGGGACCTCGCGCGCTACAGCGCTGGGAAAGCAACTCCTGGGACGCGCCAATGACAAAATATCAGCTAACTTATTCGGCCATAATGTCTTACGGACGGACAAAGGTTCGCCCTCCCGTCCCACCAGTTTTTGGAACAAACCTTTCCCCGCCGGTGTCAATCTAAGTGCAGAAGGAAAGCAAGCGAACGGACGCGGTATTGAAGTTCGGTAACGGAACTGCTATCGTGAGGGCGTCATGGGTACCGCCCGGTCCGTAGAACTAACGCTCGAGCGCACGCTCCCGGCATTCAGCGAGGAAGCCGCTTTTGTTGTCGAGTTACGGGCGGGATCTCAAGAAGCGTTTGCTTATCTCCTGGACGTTTATCAGCACCCGGTTTTCAACCTGGTTTTGCACATTCTCGATAACGCCGCCGACGCCCCCGACGTTCTGCAAGAGGTCTTCGTCAAGGTCTTCAAGGGAATCAGCAACTTTCACGGCGAAAGCAGCCTGAAGACCTGGATTTACCGGATTGCCGTGCACGAGGCGTCGAACCATCGCCGGAGCTGGATCAGGCGCCACTGGCGCGAACCGATTTCGATGGATGACACGGATTCTCGTTCGACCGCTGTGGCCCAGAAGGCCGCCGCAGGGGACCGCAACCCCTACGAGGTTTTGGAGCAGGCCGAACGGGAAGAAGTGGTCAAGCGGGCTCTCGCGAGCCTGGCACCGCCTTATCGAACCGTCGTTGTTCTGCGCGAGATGGAAGGGCTGGCTTACGAAGAAATCGCGCAGGTGCTGGGTTTGGCTGAGGGTACAGTGAAGTCCCGGCTTTTGCGGGGACGGGAACTGCTCCGCCGCAAGTTGGCGGGCTATGTGGGCAAGTAAAATGTTTGAAAGCTGTGTGGAAATTCGAAACCATTTCTCGGATTACGTGGACGACCTGTGCACTTCCGAAACGCTGAAATCCATTCGCTTCCACCTGGTTTACTGCCAGTCGTGCCGGCAGGAGTTGGAGGGATGGCGGTCGCTCCATGAAGACTTACGAGCTTTGCCGCGGCGGCGGGTTCCCTCCGAGCTGGCCTTGCGTTTGCGGGTGCGGATGTCTCACCAGTTTCAACCCAGCCCCAGCCCCTTCTCCCAGCTCTGGGTGCGCCTCGAAAACGTGCTCAAGCCGCTGTTAATTCCCGCCACGGGAGGGCCTCCTGACGGCGGTCATCAGTTTCTGCCTGATTATGGGGTCGGAGGTGGTTCGCGTCACCGACCTTCCCGACGTTCCCTTGACCATCGTCACGCCCCCTCGGGTGCGGGAGCTTGCGCCCATGGATTTCGTCACCGGCGATAATCCCCTGGTAGTGGTCACCGAGGTCGACGCGGAAGGACGCGTTACAAGTTACCGCGTCCTGTCAGGCGAGAATTCGCCCGAGGTGATGCAGAATCTCGATCGAATGATCTACTTCAGCTCTTTCCATCCGGCCACCACCTTCGGAGTTCCCACCAAGGGTGAAGTGGTCTTGTCCCTGCGGCGCATCACCGTCCGAGGGTAGCCCGGGAATTTTAGATTTTCGATTTCCGATTTTGGATTGGCCGGCGCCGCAGCACTCTTCCCGCCACCCGTCACTCGTCACTAGCCACTGAATTTTACCTCGGGAGATTATCGATCCTGAGGCGATTTTGGGGCTCATGTTCGGTTACCAACCCACCGATAACCGAAGTGGGGTAGTGTGTCACGGCGGGGCAGGGTCGGCAGAGCTGAAGGCAGTAGGCAGAAAGCGGTAGGCCGCGAGCGCTTTGTGCGGATTCCGGCAGGATCGGGATGGGTTAGAGGCAGGCCTGCGAAGTTTCGGAGTGCGGTCCGCCGCGGCGGACTGCCGCTTTCGGTTAGGCCAGCTTGCTGGCCGTGCCGTGGCCTGATTGGGCTCACGGCGAAGATGCCGCGAGCAGGCTCGAAGTGAATTGGGCGTGCAGGGCAAGCCAGCTCGGGGGGGAGGAAAGCGGCAGCTTCACGGCCGCACTCCAAAGCGGGTTCTGCCCGCCGGTAGGGGCGATAAGATCGGGACAGGTCGCGAACCGCCCGTATTCTGTAGGGGTCGCCGCGGCTGAAAGTCCGCCAATCTTCATGGCGGACAACCGTTCGGCCCGGGCCAGCGCCGCTGGCCCCTACGACACAGGGCGGCGAGCGCCGCCCCGGCCTAAAAGCCGGCTCTGGGGCGCAGGGCGCTCGACCCCCACGACACACTCGGCGGGGCTTCAAAACCGGACCACGCTACGCTGGCTTGGAACGAAAGCCCGCAAAGGCGGGCGAAAGATCGTAGCCCACTGCGTAAGAAGCTGTGAAGAAATCCCTGAACGAGCAAAAGCATTTCGCGCAGAGACGCAGAGGCCGCAAAGAAAACAAATTAGTTATTTGCTTGAAATCTCTGCGCCTCAGCGGCTCTGCGCGAGTTTATCTTTCACAGCTTCTTTAGCCGTCGGCCACAATCTGTCGGCCCTGACGGGCCTGAGGATGTCCGAGGATTGGCGATTGTCGAGCTTCAACAATTCTGCTTTGCACAAGGCGAGGGTAGCGGCATGCCCCATCCAGATTGACGACGTGCGGTTGCGGCTGTTGTATCGGGCATGACAAATGCTCACGGTCGGCAAACCGCACACGGGACCTCCTGTCTATCTAAGGATGAACGAACATGAAATGTCGTTGTCGCCTCGATATGACATAGAAATGACCATAGGCGAAATTGGCGACCAGGCAGGAGTAGAGATGTCAACTTCAAGTGCGTTAGGACTAACCTTTGCAGCGCCTCCACCCATTACACCAGTACCAAGAATCCATACCGATGCCTGATTTCCTAACGGTCTGTTACAGGGGACAAGGATTCTTACGGGGGTGACCGTTTTGTTGACGAGCAATAACCAGCGGATTTTCTTATCTGCTTGGTTTGTTGTGTCATTGTCTAGAACCAAGGGAGTTGTTTTCAGCGGTTCCGGCGTGAGAAATTTCATGGCCTGTGCTAGGCATCCGTTGATCGTACTCTGTTGATCCCTATTCTGCTTCTGCAGAGTTTGACTTATGCCTTCGTCGACAGCACATTGAGTTTTCAAATCGTTTATAACAGCCTGAAGTTTTCTAGTTTCTTCAGACAACTTAGTGGCGTCCTGAAGTTTGTCTTGCTCCACCTGATTCTTCAAACCTGTCACGCGTTTAACAAGGTCTCTGTGGTCTTGTTCTATCGTTGCACCCAGAAAGTACAAGAATAGTAGCAGCCAGATCTTTACGGTGAGCGCAGCCCCTTTCCATGTGTCTTGGCGCAGGTCTGCTTTCACTCCAATCCATCCCCCTCGGCGGTATGTGCGGGCCAGCGCGTTCATCGTAACGATAAGACCGACACCGAGGGCCAAAACAGAAGTGGAGAACGTAGTGATTTCGAGGGAAAGCGCGCGAAGAAGCAGGTGGATTGCAGAAGAAATTAATGCGGGTGCACGCCTGGGAAATGAAATTCTGGGAAAGTGGGGTTGAAATAAGTTCTCTCTTACGGCTATAATAGCCGTAAGGAGGAACCATGGCTCAGTCTTTTGAAGTTCCTGGTCCGGTCCGTGAGCTTGCCGCTCGGTTGGGTCAGTCCCAGCCCATGCGGCGCGGCTCCCTATCGGAGCGTTATGTGAAATGCGGCAAGCCGGGTTGTGGTTGCGCGGAGGATGCCAAGGCGCGGCACGGCCCTTATTACAGTCTGACGCGGGCGGTGGGAGGGCAGACCCGCTCCCGCTTCTTGAACCCCGAGGAAGCGCAGCGGGCGCGAGAGCAGATCGAGACGGGCCAGCAGTTTCGGCGTCAGGTGGAGGCTTACTGGGCTGCCTGTGAGCAATGGGCGGATGCCCAGCTGGAAGCCCGGGAGGAAGAAGGGCAAGCCGAGGTTAAAAAAAACCGCACTCGGCGAGGCTCTGGCGCACGACCTCACCGCTGAGATTGAGCGCCTGGTGGGTCGGGAAGCCACGGCGGCTCTGGACTTCGAGGCGGTGGAAACGGCCGTACGCCGTCAGGCTTTGCGCTTCGCCGCGCGGGTGGTGGAGCAGCGGCTGAATGCCGACCACTCCGACTTTACCGGAGCCCGTCGGCCGTGTTCCTGCGGTCAGCCCGCGCGCTATGTAGACCGGCGGGCCAAGCCTTTCCAGACCGTGCTGGGCGAATTACGGCTGGAGCGCGCCTACTATTATTGTGCTGCCTGCCAGCGCGGGTTCTGTCCTCGTGACCAGCAGTGGGGAATGGAGGACACTTCTCTGTCCCCGGCGGTGACACGCATGGTGGGCACGGTGGGAGCCTTGGTGAGCTTTCAAGAAGGGCGTGAACTCCTCGGGGAATTGGCGGGCGTGGAAGTAAGTGCCAAGCAGGTGGAGCGTACGGCGGAGGCGCTGGGAGCGGAAGTCGCCGAGGATGAACGCCAACCGGTGGAGGCGGTGAGGGAAGGACCCTTGCCGCCCACCCTCTATCTCGGCCTGGATGGTACCGGCATTCCCATGCGCAAGGAGGAACTCACGGGGCGAGCGGGCAAGCAGCCGGATGGCTCCGCCCAAACCCGCGAGGTCAAGGTCTGCGCCATCTGGAGCGCGGAAGCGCGCGATGCCGAAGGCCGGCCCCGGCGTGATGCTGGCTCGGTCAGCTACTCGGCGGCCATCGAGACGGCGGCCTGCCGCGACACCGACTCCCAGATCGCAGCATTTACCCAGCGCGTCGAGCGTGAGGCGAAGCGTCGAGACTTCGGGCAAGCCTCTCGCCAAGTGGTGATCGGCGACGGGGCTCCCTGGATCTGGAACATCGCCGCGGAGGTGTTCCCGCAAGCCCTGCAAATCGTGGATCGTTACCACGTGAAGGAGCATTTGAGCCAAGTGGCCAAGGCCCTCTATGGGCAAGCGGAGGCATCCCATCGCTGGGCGCAACGTCGGCACCAAGAATTGGATGGCGGGCGTTGGCGGAGTCTGACAACGGCGCTGGCCCGCCATGCGGCCCGCTCACCGGAAGCCCGCAACTGCCTTCAGTACTTGCAGCGCAACCGGCACCGCATGCGCTACGCGGAATTTCATGCCCAGCACCTGTGTACTTCCTCAGGGGTTCTGGAGGCGGGTTGCAGGGTCGTCGTGGGGTCGCGCCTAAAACGTTCGGGCATGCATTGGACCGTGCGCGGCTCCAATGCCATCATCGCTCTGCGGTGTTACAAACTCAGCGGTCGCTTCGAAGACTTCTGGGAACGCCGGGCGCACAGGGTGGGGGCGTGAGCCCGCTCACTCCTTCGTCGTGCACCCAATTAATGCCACCATGTTGCAATTTTATCACACGCTAAAGCAGAATAGGAGGAAGGTATTGGATGAAACTTGGGTTGATGGGTAGGGGTTGCCGCGGCGACACCTTGGGCTGCTTCATTTGCGTATTACGAGCCGCGATGTACAATGGAGCAAATGGCCACGCAAGTAGAGCAGAAAGAGTTCGGTGCCTACTACACTTCCACCAAAGTGGCCGAGCTGCTGGTCGGCTGGGCGGTGCGCAATCAACACGACCGTGTGCTCAACCCTTCGTCTGGGGAGGGTGTTTTCATCGAAGCGGCAGCCGCCCGTATCATCGCTCTAAATGCACGGCCGTCGTCGCAGGTTCATGGGATTGAAATAGATCCCAAGGTCTTCCGCCAGAGACTCGCCCCAATGCTTCGTAGGTTTCTAATTCCGGAAGAGAACGTACGAGTCTCAGATTTCTTCGAACGTCCGTAGTTCAGAACACTCTCCGTTTCAAGCTGTAGTCGGAAATCCACCCTTCATACGTTATCAAACGTTTAAGGGGCCGTCGCGGGAGAAGGCCCTGAAGCTGGCGCGTGCCATGGGGGTTGACTTGCCGGAGCTTGCCAGCTCATGGGCTCCTTTCTTGCTTCACGCAACCGAGTTTCTAGATACCGGTGGCAGATTGGCGATGGTAGTCCCTGCAGAATTCACTCATGCGGGCTATGCTCGTCCCGTAGTTCAGTATTTCGCACGCAAATTCGCGCGTATCCAGTTGGCAAGCTTTTCCGATAGATTATTTCCAGAGTTGAATGAAGATACGCTGTTGCTCTTAGCGGACGGCTACGGTGGAGAATGCAGGGAATTCAGGGTAAAAAGGTTTGAGGGGATTAGCGATTTTGAAAATGTTCTGGAACACCGTAAAGGGTTTGGGGCGCGCGTGGGTCTGGCGAAACTCCAGGATACAAACGGCCGACTGCGGAACCATTTCCTTCCTCGCGACCTCAAGGCTCTCTATGATTTCCTGGCTGCCGATTCGAGAGTTTGCCGGTTGGGGGAGTTAGCCCAGGTAGGGATCGGTTACGTAACAGGCAACAATCAGTTCTTTCATTTGTCGAGAAACGAGGCCCGCCAGCTTGAAATTCCTTCCCTCTATCTAAAACGGTCTCTGCTTCGCAGTGGGATCATCAAGGGAGTCCGTTTTACTTCCGCAGACTGGGTCGAGCTTCGGGACCAAGGGGAAAAGGTATACCTTCTTGCGCTGCCCAAAATTGTCGAAAGCGAACTTCCCGCCCCCATCCTCGATTATCTTGCGAAGGGGAAAGGGCTCGGAGTCCACAATGCATATAAATGTGCGGTGCGTAACCCGTGGTTTAGCGTACCACATGGCCCGGCTGCGGACACGTTCCTTACTTATATGTCGGGAGATGCTCCCAGGATTGTTTGGAATTCGGCGGGAGTATTGGCTACGAATTCAACTCACGAGGTGCGCCTGAATTCTCTCCAACGCATCAGGCCCCAAACGCTCTCTCTTGCGTTTTGCTGTTCGCTTTCACAATTGAGTGCCGAAGTGGAAGGCCATCCCCTCGGAGGCGGAATGCTAAAGATTGAACCCTCCGAAGCGGCGCGCACTTTAGTTGTTCGCCCGGACTTGCTTAAGTTCAGCGAGGCTCAATTCGACGAGATGGACTATTTTATCAGGTCCAATTCCATGAGCTCCGCTATCGATATGGCAGACGAATTGGTATTGCGTAAGGTTCTCGGGCTGAACTGGGACCAAATCCAGGTGCTCAGAAACGGTCTCACCGAGGTCCGAGAGCAAAGGAGGAAAAGAATTGCCACTCCGAGCAGCAATTAAACACGCGTGCCTTAGGCCGAGCCTCAACGCCACTAGAGCTGAGAAAAAACACTATTCGGAGCTTGTGTCCAAGGAATTGGCCTTGGCGGTCGCTTCTGAGTTGCGGAGTAGAGGTCTTAAGGACGTAGCTCCGAGGCTCAGTTCGAAAAAGAGCCAGGGCGGCGAAAAAAGGATTGCAGGGGGACTTGGCGACAAAAAGGTGGACGTGACATTCGCCACAGAACGAGCCGGCCTGGTGCTCGCAATCTCGATCAAAACGATTTCGTTCCCCGACTCGAAGACTCGCAATTACCAGAAGAATCTCCAAAACAGGAAGGCTGACCTGGCTTTCGAAGTAACAACTTTGCACAAGCGGTTTCCCTACGCGGTCATTGGTGGTCTCTTTTTTCTTTACGAAGATGCAGCAGAGGACAACGTGGGGCGGGCGCGAATATCGACCTTCGAGCGAGCCCACCAACTATTCAAGATTTTTAATCGAAGGACCGGGCATCGCAATGAAGAGTCAAAGTTTGAGTATTTGAGTGTAGGTCTCTACGGCTCCGATCCTCCCAGCTACCAGCTCTTTGAAGCTGGCAACCCCCAGCCCGCGATTTCTCTGGACTCCTTTCTCAGTGAGCTTTTGGCCCTGGTGGCTGAACGTAACCCCGAACAATTTGTATTCCAAAAAGGGCGCTTATACAAACCTTCGGAATTGGGGATCGAGGGGGAGTCTGAGTCAGAGGAGGAATAAGTTTCTCTCGCTTCTCGATTTCGGGTCCGTCCCGGGGTCTGCGAATCTTCGTGCTCACCAACGTTGCCTGCCCGGTTCACTGTTGCCTCCTGACGCGTGGCGTAGATGGTTCGCCTTTCCAGGTTGCAGCGTGATCTGTCGCGCGCCCCACCACTCCCCTAATCGCTCCGATTTCAGGTCCGATAGAATTGGACCATCGGAGTCCAGCCAAGGGAATAGGGAACACAGAACAGGGAACAGGGAACAGGGAACAGGGAACAGAAAAGGTCATAAGGGGTGATTGGCGGCCGCGCCCAAAAAACGAAAAGCCGCGGAGTAGTGTGCTGCGGACGCAGCTCTGCGACCACATTGAAAGTAACCTCCGAGAGTGTGACCGCTCGTCCGGCCTTGAGATTGGACCATCGGGCTTACAGGTTCGCGGGCGTGTTAGGGCACGGTGATGGTTTTTGTAACATCGTGAGCGCGAAGCGAGAGTTGGCGCGGGCTGATCCAGGAGAGAGATGATTTGCGAAGGTCATTCCAGTTAACGTCCGTCAGGGGGAAGAGCGCAAGCTTGGCGCTCGGAGAAATTACGGCAAGCGAGCAGCGACGGTTGGAAGCCTTTCCCTGTCCGGCGGACATCGCTTGAGGATTGTCTGCCGTCCAGTCGTACGTGCAGTCGATCAGTGCGACGCGCTGGGAGTCGGGTGACCAGAAAATCCCGGGCATAAACTCGTGGATCCCGGAATAGGTCAGGCCCTGCTGATGGACGACGTTCGGCGGTTGGTCCAAGCCCTTTTGCTCAACCGGATCCCTCCCCTTGGGCAGCGGGTAGATCGTCGTATGGTCGACTTGCAGATAGTTGCTCTGCGAATAAGGCGGCGCGAAGTGCACGATCCACCCTACATGCGCGACATGCTTGCCATCAGGTGACGGCGTAAAGTCATAACCGAGGAGATCGCGAGTCGTTTGCCCGGTCGAGATATTCGTCTCGATGTACTCGCTAAGTGATGGGTTGATATGGCATTCGGCGCCAACTGTGTTGTCCCCCACCCAGGTGATGGAAAGAATACTGGCGCAGGGTACTGCGGGAGGAACAGCTTGTTGCTTTGGCTCGAAGCTGACGATGCGACGGCCTTCGAGATCAAGGATGACAACTGTGGGCGTGCAATCTTCCGTTACGGGGCATTCTTCATAGTAAGCAATGCGGTTCTGCGCAGGTGAGAGGATGGCCTGCACCTTGGATTTTCCGTCACGGGTGAGTTGGGTCACATGCCCATCGCGGATGATCCAAACTTCGGAACTGCGGACATCGACTTGAAGCTGAGCGGCCCATGCAAGCACAGGCACGAGGGCACACAAAAGCCGCCACATAGATCCAGACTCCTGGGTGATAGTTTACGCCCAGAACGCGGTGCATAGGGGAATCACCCACGAAAAATCATCCCTCTCGGAGAGTGAAAATGCACCAAGAGGGCTCGGTTGGAAACTACTATACTCTCAGGCGCCGGATGGCCAAACAGCGAAATCCGGTCAGGTAGTTTGTGTCCAAGGCAGGAGAAGCATACGATGTTTGCGACTCGGAAATCCAAATCGGAATTTCCGACTAGGGAAGACGGTGAAGGACATCTTGAGTCAAAGGCTTTCGTGTCCGATTTGTCGTCCAACTCGAAGTTATCTACATGGAAGCGTAGTGGGCGACTGCTTGAGGATGCCCTCCCCGCCTGGAAAGAAATCCCGTATAATCTTCCCCTTGATCCCTCGAATGCACACGGAACGCGGATATCCTTCCTTAACGCACCCCCAAAGGCGCGCCGTTCGTTTTGCCTCTGGCGGGCGCGTGGCGATCGTCGCCGGAATTTTGATCCTGCTGCTGGCACCCGTCCGCGCCTGGGGCCAGTCGGCAGCCAATGTCCTGTTAGAACCGAATGAGCAACTCTTCTACGTCTTTGCCGCGCTCAACGCTGCCGGGTACGACACGGGTCTGGGCATGAACCTTGGAGACAACACGCGCGCGAAGGTACGCGAGCTCATCGCGCAGCGTCACCCCGCCGTCGTCGCGGACCTCGCGAAGTTTTACGCCCAGCATCGTGTGGAAGGAGACCCGGGCGCGGACTTGGGACAGTACATTTCTCTGGCCCTGTTGTTGGGCCCGCCGCCGGATTTCAAGTTCACGGTTCCGGACGCGGAGTTGCCTCCTGATGTGCGGGATCTGAAGGGGTTCGTTCCGCTGCTCAAGACTTTTTACGATCAAGGGGCGCTCCTCAACATCTGGGTGAAGGCGCAGCCGCGCTACGACGCCGCAGTGGCTCGATACACCGAAACTGTCCGCAGGAGTTTTGTGTTGGCGGAGGCTTATTTCCGGTTCCCCGCCGGCGGGTATCTGGGCCGCATGTACAAAATCTACATCGACCTGCTGGGCGTGCCGGAGCAGGTTCAGGCGCGCATCTATGGTCTGAACTATTACCTGGTGGTGACCCCATCCAAAGAGCCGAAAATCGACGAGATTCGCCACCAATATTTGCACTTCCTTTTCGACCCTTTGGCGAGCAAGTACACGGGGGAGATTGAACAGAAGGCCCTGCTGAGCGCGGTGGCCCACCAGGCGCCCATGCTCTCTCCGGATTTCAAAGAAGATTTCCCCCTGCTAGTGACGGAGTGCTTGATTCGCGCCGCAGAATTGCGGATGGACAAGCGGCCCCCGGCGCAGGCGGAGAAGAGCTTGGCGGACATGACCGCGGGCGGCCTGATCCTGGTTCGATACTTTTACAATGCTCTGGCGGATTTCGAGAAGCAGGAAGCCTCCATGACGGTTTACTACAAGCAGATGATCCTGGCCATCGACCCGCGCCAGGAAGAGAAGAGCCTTTTCGCCGTCACCTTTACGCCGCGCCCCAAGGCTCCGGTGGGGAATGTTACGCCGGTGGGTTCGGAAAAGGACCGGCTCCTTGACCAGGGCGATAACCTGTTTTTCCAGAAGAATTTCAGTGAAGCTAAGGCCACGTATCAGGGAGTGCTGGAGAAAATCGATCCCAAGAACGAACGGGCGCTGTATGGCCTGGCGGTCGTTTACGCCTACACCCGGAAGCCGGACCTCGCTGACGAGTATTTCCAGAAGACGCTGGAAGTGGCGCGTGATCTGCGCATCGTGACCTGGTCGCATATTTACTTGGGGCGGCTGGATGATGTAAAAGGAAAACGCGACGACGCCTTGGTGCATTATCACGCCGCCGCGCTGACCGCTGCGGCCTATCCGCTGGCGCTAAGGGCCGTGCAGGACGGCTTGGCCCACGCCTTTGGGGCGAAGGAAGAGGAAGAGAAGAAGTAGGCCCGCGTTGGAGTGGAAAGTAGCGCACGGCGGATTTGTTGTAGGGGCGCTTCGCGAAGCGCCTTTTCAGAACCTTGGATAAATGTTACCAGGGGGTTCCGGAACCATACCAACAAACCCCAAAACGCCCGCTGGCTGAAACCGCTGGCCTTTGAGGTCTGCGCTAGCCGACGCTCCGTCGACAACTTTGCCTTTTGACTTTCTTTGCCTCTCTGCCGCCCCGTGCTAAACGCCGCCGCAGTGGCCCAGCATCATTTCTGGCATTTCCTGGCGGGGCAGGCTAGAATTCCAGGTGAGAGAACCTTTCATGGCAAACCCCCAAATTGAGACTCACTCCGTGGCCGCGGCCTCGACATCCGCAAGTGTTCGCATCATCGCCATTGCCATCCTGTTTGGCTGCATCTATTTCGCGAGCTCGGTGATCATCACCCTGGTCTGTTCGATCCTGATTGCCGCCGTGCTCGAACCCGGAGTCAGGTTGTTGGAAGGGATGCGAATCCCGCGCTGGCTGGCCTCGATGCTCATGGTGCTCTTGATGCTCTTGGCGGCGTACCTGGTCATTTACGTGATCTACGATCGCGCCCAGGCATTTATGGAAGCCCTGCCCAGACTTGTGGCCAAGCTGAAGCAAATCACCGCCCACATTCAATTGACCGCGCACAATCTCCAGCAAAGCACCCAGACGATCATGCCTCCCTCCGCGGACGCGAACCTGCCGACCGTGCGGCTGCAGCAGGAATCTCACTGGATGCAATTTGCCTTGGGGGGTGTAATGTCGGTTTACCAGTTTGCCGTCACCGTAATGTTCATTCCTTTCCTGGTGTTCTTCATGCTGACCTCCAAGGATCAGATGTGGGCGGCGTCGTTGAATCTTTTTCCCATCGAGCGGCGGCAGCAGGCGGAGGACGTCATTCATGCCATCGCCCGTATGATGCGCCAGTTCGTGGTGGGGAATTTCCTGGTGGGCCTCATTTCCGCCGGCATCATTACTCCGGTCTTCGGCATTATTCACCTCCAGTACGCCTTGCTGATGGGGCCGCTGGCCGCCTTCCTCAGCCTGGTTCCCTATATCGGGGTGGCGATGGGAATCCTTCCTCCCTTGCTGATTGCGCTGCTCCAATACGACACCATGGCGCCCTTCATCGCCATTGGCATCACGGTCGCCGTGGTGCATTTCCTGGCCGTCAACGTCTTTACACCCAAACTGGTGGGCCACCGCGTCAACCTCAACGCGCTCTCCGTCACAATTTCCATGATGTTCTGGGGATGGCTGTGGGGCGGGATTGGCTTGGTCCTGGCTGTGCCCATTACCGCCGCCATCAAGGCCGTATGCGACAACGTCGAAAGCCTTAAGCCCTATGGCGCCTGGATGAGTGAAGGGTGAATCGATTTTGGATTTGCGATTTTGGCTTTTGGATTGGAATAGGGCGGCGGTCAGCAGTCATCCCCCAAAAAATTGAGAACCAGGTAGCGCCGCACGGTCAAGCCGCTGGTGGAAGCACCAAGAGGCGGGAGGGTGAGAGTGTCACTTCTCTTGCGACTTGAACGCCGAGCGCAGCTTGTCGGCGAATGTCCCGAAGCCCCCGGCGGGGGGAGCATTGCGCTCCGTCCACTCGCGCACTTCCTCGGCCTCGTGCGCTTCCATCACTGCCTTCGCGCTCAGGCGGATGCGCCGGCCTGACGGATCGACTTCCAGCACGATGACCTCGACGTTCGCCCCGACCGGTAAGGCTCGCCGGACATCGCCTTCCTTCGCGATGCCGGTTTCGCTCAAGGGGATGACACCGGTACGCCCGGGAGCCAGGAAGACGAACACGCCGAAGTTCTCGTGTCGCTCGACCTTTCCCGTCAGGCGCGCTCCCGGAACGATACCAGGCCGGGCTCCCGTAGCCCCCTCGGCCCGCCCCCAGCCTTCCTGAACCAGCGCCACGCCGATTCGTTTCTGCTCGAGGTCGATGGCGAGAATCTCGAATGTGCCTGTCATTCCTGCCGCGACCTGACCCGCCCAGCCTCCCGATCGTCCGGTCGGCTCGAACGTGGAAGCATGGGCCAGCGCCTCGATGCCCGGCTTGAGCTCCACGAACGCGCCGAACTGCGCGACGCGCGTGACGCGGCCTGGCAGCACCTGGCCTACTTTGTAAACGTCGCCCACTCTCGACCACGGGTCGGCGGAGAGCTGCTTCAACCCCAGCGATATCTTCTGCTTTTCCTCGTCCACGCGCAGGACCTTGACCGTGATCTCCTCGCCCGCTTTGACGATCTCCGCAGGGTCCGACACGCGGGACCACGCCATCTCGGACACGTGAAGCAACCCCTGGACACCGGCGCCGAGATCGACGAACGCGCCGAACTCGCGGACGGAGGTGACCCGGCCGGTCATGACGGCGCCGGGGACGATCTTGTCGCGGACCTTGGCGGCGTTCGCCCGCTGCTCGTCCTCGAGGAGCGGGCGACGGGCGACGACGAGGTTCGAGCCGCCCTCCTTGTACTCGATGATGCGGAATTGGTAGACATGGCCTACGTGCGCCAGGGGGTCTGCGCCGCGGAGGTCGATCTGGGAAATCGGGCAGAAGGCGCGCTGCCGGCCGATGCGCACCTCGTAGCCGCCCTTTACCTCCCGTTCGACCTTACCTTCCACCGGCAGGCCGCTTTGAAAGGCGTTTTCCAACTGTCGATCGCTCGCGGCCGCCCCCGCCAGCCTGCGGGAGAGCGTCAGCCCACCTGAGGTCGATACCACCATCGCCTGAACCAGGTCGCCCAGCGCGACTTCGATCTCGCCATCGGCGTTCTTCAGTTCGCCGATATCCATTACCGCCTCACCCTTGCGACCAACGTCGACTAACGCCACCTCCGGGCCGATGGCGACGATCCTGCCTTCAACGAGTTCGCCCTGATCGAGGCGCTTGGCCAGAATCGAAGCCTCGAACATTGCGGCAAAGTCTTCCTCGGGATCACTCACAGCACGCTCCTCGTCATGATGGCGCTTCGCCCGCCGGCACTCATTCCCTCGCGCGTGCACGAACGGACACCCAGCGATTGTACCAGCGGGATCAAATCCTAAGAAGTGGGAACTCAATAGCCCGTCGGCAGCAACCGACAGGTCCGGAGACCCGTCCACTGACGGACTGATAGATACCCGTGCGCTTATCGGGCTCGGGCCAGCACCCGAGCAACCGGATAGTTGGCGAATCGGGTGTATACTGGCCATCCGGTAAAGCCCAAGGCCAACCACGATCACAAGGAGGCAGTGCGGATGAGACCTGTTAGCCGAAGATCCTTTCTCGGATCGATACCCTGGGCCGTGCTCGTCGCGGCGGCGCGGCCGTGCCTGGGCGACGTGTTGCCCAACCGCCCGAAAGTGCCCGGCACACTGAGTCTTCGGGCGCGCCGGCGAACCCGAGAAGCGGGAGCCTCCGAGCAGGTCCTGCGGTGGCCGGTGGCCCGCACCGCGATCATCATCTGCGACATGTGGGACACGCACACCTGCGCCATGTCGGCGCAACGCGTGGCCTTGATGGCGCCACGGATGAACCAGGTGGTCAGCGCCGCCCGCAGTCTGGGTGTGATGATCATCCACGCGCCCAGCGACACGATGAAATACTACGAAGGTACCCCGTGGCGTGAGCGGATGCGCAATGCTCCCACGGCGGCGTCTCCCTTCCCCATCATTGGGCGCTGCCCGCGTGTCCCTGAGGAGGAACGGAATTTCCCGATCGATGACTCCGTCAGCGATTGCGATGACCCGGTCGTGAACCGGTTCGAAGGGCCGCCTTACCCTTGGACCCGCGAGAATCCAGCCATCGACATCGTAGGCTTCGATGGTGTCAGCGACAGCGGCCAGGAGATTTACAACTTCTGCAAGCAGGAAGGCATCGACAAGGTTGTCCTGATGGGAGTCCACGCCAATATCTGCATCCTGAATCGCGGTTTCGGGGCGCGGCAGATGACCCGGCTCGGCTTCGAGGTGGTGGTGGCGCGGGATCTTGTCGACGCCATGTATGATCCGCGAACCCGGCCATTCGTAAGTCACGCACGTGGTACAGAGCTGGTCATCGAGCACATCGAGACCATGTGGTGTCCTACCATCCTCGGCGAGGATTTGACCCGGGTCGTACCCGGCTCCGACGATCCACCCGCGGGGCGATCGTGAAGAAAACCACGGGGTAGGTTGCAGCGGGGTAGCGCAGAGGCAAGCGTAGTTTGCTTACCTCTGCGGCTCGTAATATCGGAATCTCCACCTATTCCTTGCCAGGCAATGAGAAAGCGCCGCGGAGGAATTCGGCTCGGAGCCAAATACCTCCGCGCTACCAGTTGTCATGCATTGGTTGCTCGCTGTTCGCCTCGAGGCTCGAAGCGGCGGCGCAGGCGTTGGGCTGCGGCCGTGAGGCGGGAGAGCTTGAGGTACGCCTCGTCAATCGACGGTGGCTGTCCAAAGTCCGGAGCGAAGCCGCAGTCGGGGTTTAGGGCGATGCGGTCGGGGCTGACAATCTCTGCGCCGGCAGCGCCAAGCAACTCGATTTCGCCAACCTCGGGCAGGCGCTCGCTACGCACGTCGACTACACCCATACCGACCCCAACACCCTCAGGCAGGAGTTTTAGGTCGCTGGGGACGCCGACATTCTGGTAAGCGAATTCCAGGTTCAGACGGTCGATCTTCGCATTTCTGAGCCGGGGAAGCAGCGGCTCATAGTTCCCCGCGACGTCGCTCTTGCGTTTGTACACGCTGTGACAACAGTGGAGATGCGTTTCGGCGGCAAGGCCTTCGAGGATGACGTTGATGCAACTGACCGCCTCGGCGACCTGCCTGTCTGGATCCCAGGCCCTACGCAAGCGCGAATCGTGCGTTTCGCCCTGCTCCATCAGTTTTTGATCGCAGAAATACACTAGGGCCGGGTCGTCGAGCTGGACAATGTCAATGCCGGCCCCTACCAGCGCCTTGGCCTCGGCCGCCAGGATCTCGGTGAGATGCTCCATGAAGTGCTGCTCCGTGGGGTATGCCTGCCGGGAAAGATCCTCCTGCCAGTAGCGGATGGCGATCAGGAACGGACTGGGAAGGGCGAACTTTGTGACGCGATCGGTGTGCTCCACCAGGAACTCAGCGTCGCGGACGAACACAGGCTCGCGAGCTTGCATCCTTCCGGTCACGACATATTGGAGCTTCTTCTCACCTGCATGCTCGAATGGCCGGATCTTTTCGAATCCTCCTACGCGCAGCAGAAACTCATTCACGTAATTCACCCGGCGCCATTCCCCATCACTGATGACGTCGATGCCTGCCTGCTCCTGTAGGCGGATGGCAAAAATGACCACGTCGTCCATCACCGCCTGGAAGCGCTCCTCGGGCATTTCCGATCGCCGGCTGATAAGATCCTGGACGAACTGCGGTCGCGGCAGCGACCCGATGACCTGGGTGAAAAAGAGTGGAAGTCTTTTAGTTTTGTCGGTTCTCACGGTCCTCCCGATGGCGCGGCAATTATGGTTTGCAACCGCAGAGCAACATTAAGTATACACCCGCCCCTTTGGGGCTCACCTGCGCACACCCCTCGTGGCTCAGCCTTTTGGAGTGCGGCCGCGAAGCTGCCGCTTTGCCTTTCGCCAGCCTGCTGGCGCGTAAAAACTCTGTTTTCCTTCTCCCGAAGGTGGACCGCGACGGACGTTCTCACCAGCCGTCGCGGGCAGGGGGCCCGACGTTTTGCTTGTCGTGGGGATGAGGGGTCACTTGCCGCGCGGCCCCCGCCGCCAACAAAGAATATTCCTTCATCCTCCTCCACACTTCCACCGATAAACGAAGCGGGGGAGTGTCGGGGGCACTGCGAGGGGGCCAAGGACGGGAAACGGGACGCGGGGCTCGGCCTCTCAACTCGTCACTCGCCACCTGTTACTCACCACTAGCCACTCGCCACTAGCAACTGTCTCTTGGCTTCCGGCTGCTGGTTCGTGCGAGCGCGCGAGGAAGAGCCACACGGGAACGCACAACACGCGCACCTGTGCGCTACCCGCTCAGCCCCGAAGGGGCGACCTAATCCAGCCCAGGCCCACGGCTTGGGTTTAGACACCATCCCCGTGCAATTTCTTGAGCCCCAAAGGGGCGAAATAACGAAGCCCAGGCCAACGGCCTGGGTTTAGATTACATCGCGATTTTCCCCAGCCCTGAAAGGGCGGGATACTGCTGGACGCGGACGGAATTGCCTACAATGAGCGGTACGTGTGGGATTGAAAGGATTGTTCCGCCCCTTCAGGGCTCGGGTACCGGTTTGGGTCCCGCTGACCCAGGCCTTCAGCCTGGGCTTCGTTAGGTCGCCCCTTTGGGGCTCACCTGCCCCTCGGAAAAAATCCATGACAGGTTGTTTACGCCTCGCACACCCGATATACTGGCGCCATGGGATCACGGGTCGTAGAGGCTGAAGAAGAGGATCGCCGGTCAGTTACGTGCAATTCCCCAGTCGCCTCTCCAGAAAAAAATCCGGGACTTAACCGAAGAGGAAACGGCTGAACTCGAACTGGCCACCGACGAGGCTCTCGGTAGGGTTGAGC
>CAWDSK010000003.1:0-1760202 GCA_963804995.1 uncultured Acidobacteriota bacterium | reverse complement strand
GTCGTTCATCAGCTCGGTGTACGGAGGCGCGGTGGGGAAACGTTTCTTGAGGGTCGAGACGAAACCCCCGAGGCGAGCCTGCTTTTCCACCAGCACTACCTCG
The DNA here is from genome assembly GCA_963804995.1 of uncultured Acidobacteriota bacterium. GTDB lineage: Bacteria > Acidobacteriota > Terriglobia > UBA7540 > UBA7540 > Bog-366. Next base: position 1,760,099 of record CAWDSK010000003.1, on the reverse strand, counting down.
TATCCAGCCTCCGCCGCCTCGAGGGCCGCGGTAATCCCCGTGATGCCACCGCCCACCACCAGGAGCGTGCGGGAGATAACCTCCGCCAAAGGTTCCAGGGGCTCCGTCTTCTGCGCCTTGACGATCCCCATGCGCAGGTAATCTTCGGCGAGCATCTGCGTGTCTTCGTCGTGGGGCTTGTGACACCAGGCAACCAGCTCGCGAAGGTTAACTCGTTCCGGGACAATGCCATCGCCCAGCGCAAAAATGTCCGTTTTCATGCGGGGGGAGCAAGCGGCGATTACCGGGAGGGTTACGGCTCCGGCGGCCAAGTCCTGCCGAATCAAGCTAACCCCTTCGCTGCCACAAAGATACGGGTGAACACGGCACACGGCCCCTCTCGCCGTATTGCCCACTGCTTTGGCGATTTGCGGGGTATCCACCACCTCGCCAATTCCACATCCTCCGCAAATGTAAATTCCGAGTTTCTTATCCATGAGCCGTACTTCTAACTACACATTGGAGAGCTTTGAGCGCCGCTCCGGTAGCATCCTGCACGGTGGCGGAGACTTCTTCCGGCCGATGTGCGCAGCCGGCGCCATAAAGCCCCGCGTTGCCTTCTGCGGCACTGAGAAAGCGGAATTCATCCAACTTGAATTCTTCGGGCAGCCCATCCGTCTGCGGAACGATACCAGTAGCCAAGACGACCAGGTCAAACCGTTGCGTCTGCTTCTTCCCCTTGAGCACGTCTTCCGCCGTCACAAGCAGATCGTGAGTCTCCGGTGCCTCTTCCACTTTCGCAACCTTCCCCTTCACGAAACGGACCTTCTCATCCGCCGCGACCGTCGCGTAGAACTCCTCAAGTCGGCCCAGGGCTCGGACATCGATATAGAAAATCGTGGCCAGCGCTTGAGGATAGAGATTGCGAATATAGGTAACCTGTTTGATCGAGGCGGCACAGCACACGGCAGAGCAGTAGGGAAGATGGTTCTCATCGCGAGACCCTGCACACTGAACGAAAGCCACGGTCTCGGGCGCCTTGCTGTCTGAGGGGCGAAGAATGCGTCCCCCGGTGGGACCATCCACCGCTGCCATGCGCTCCAAGATGACGTTCGTCACCACGTTGGGGAATTTGCCGGAACCCAGGTTCTCGAGTTTTGTGGCGTCGTAGGGCGCCCAGCCAGTAGCCGCCACCACGGCAGCGACCCGGAAGGTTTTCTTTTCCACTCTTTGGTCAAGGTCAATGGCGCCATAGAAACAGGCTTTCTTGCAGGATTGGCAACCGTCAGAGCAGGCAGCCCGGTCAATGACGTAGCGCGCCGGGTAAGCCGTGGCGTGCGGCAAATAAGCGGCCTTCGTCTTAGAAAGGCCGTAATTGAAATCGTCGCGTCTCTCCCCCGGACAGGCTTCTGCACAAGCCCCACAAAGTGTGCACGCCTCAGTCACAAAGCGCGGGGTCAGACGCACAGTGACTTCGTAGTCTCCCGGCGATCCGCTGATCCCTTCCACTTCCGCCAACGTCAATACGCTAACCTGCGGATTTTCCCGCAGGCGGCGAAAATTGATCTCCAATCCGCAGGACGGAGGACAAAGTTTTGGGAAGTATTGGTGCGCCCGCGCTACTCTTCCACCCAAGTGCGGAGTTTTCTCCACCAGGATCACTTGGCAGCCAGCCTCGGCCGCCTCAATGGCGGTGGTCAGACCGGCGATGCCTCCTCCGATCACCAGGATCGGTGTGCCGCGCAAGTTGGATGGAAGCCCCGATAAGTCCGTCACACTGCACTCCCGGGTGCAAGCGTCGTCGAGCCTTGGCTGGAGGCCTGCTGTCTAGCCTCCACGACCTCTTTGCGAATCTTCATGGTCTTCTCGCCAAACAAACTGAAGCGAAGCCATAGCAAGCCAAACTCCAGCAGTTCCTCGTCATCGCTGCCTAGTGCCTCCACTCTGGCTTCGTCAATCTCAAACAGTTCCAGGAATCGCGATTCAAAAACAAAGCGTCGGAAGCGGTCCAGATCGTAGCAGGCCATGTAGAACATCTCGGCTTGCTGAGGCGTGAGAGGGGCGTCGTGATTCCAAAAATCGTGGAGGACGAGTTCCTGGAAGGATGCCCCCATCATTTCGTATTCTTCAATTCCCTGCTCCGCGATCCAATCGCGCACCGAGTGCGTCTGTCCTAGGCCGTGCCCATGGCATAGCTCCTCATGCAGCACGAAATAGAATGGCTGATCGGCGGGCGTCGGATTCTTGGGTTTGGCTACGCCCAACGGGTACATGCGGCATGCCCAGGGACGATCCGCGTACACCTGGCAACCCTGTTCGGTGACGAAAGGGCACTTCTTGGTTTCAGGGTCCATCCTCAGGATGGTCAAAGGGAACTTCTGCTGCGCACCGAATATGGGGAGCGTGTGCTTTTCCAGGAATTCCGTGGAGTCGACTCGCAGGGCTCTTTTGACCCGCAGGATGTCATACGGCGTCAGCACGATGGAAACATCACGGCAACACTCGGTGAAGCAATCCAGTTTGAGGCCGCAATGGAATGTGAACTGATCATCTAACGTCATCCGTGCTTGGTCTTTGAGGATCCCTTCCGCAGTCACGACCGGGTCAGGCATAAGGAGCCTTCACTTCTTCCGCCAGGATACTGGATCTCAGTGCATCATTTGACCAGACGGGAAGCGGACCGCTCTCGCCGGTCAAAGGGTCAAATCGATATCGATACGATGCTGAAGCCGCATAGTGGTCGCGCATCCAAGCCCAACCCCGCACGAAATAGGGGCATTCATCGTTGAAGCAGACGTACTGGAATTCTCCGCCCCAACTGCTCCCCTGGGGATTGGCCCAACGAACCAGCGTATCCTGGCAATATGGACATTCCTGTTTCATAACATTCAACCGGTGAGGGGGGAGAATCCCACAGTTCTAAGGGAATCTCCCCCCTCGAAATGCGCGGCCCTAACCGCCCAACATTTCGTGCTCTTGAGGCTGCGGGAAAACGTGCTTCATGGGCCGGGTTCGCGTCTCCCACGCGTCCTTCTGGGGATCGAACCGGCAATTGGCAAAGACGTGCCACTTCTCTTCGTTGAGCGCAGGCTTGTCGGCGCGGAAGTAGTACCCGGGCCAGCGCGTCTCCTCACGGAACAACATGGTGCGGACATGCGCTTCCGCCTGCCACATGCGGTGAGTGTTCTCCCAGCAGCGCATCAGTTCATGTAAGTTCGAAGCTGCCAGCTTATGGGAGTCCTCACGAAGCATGCCCAACAACTCCAAAGCCCTGGTCAACATGGGGCCATTGGTGATGAATTGGGCCGTGATACCACCCGCGTACTCGTCCATGATCTTCTGGAGCCGGAACATGAACATGCGGGGCTTGATGTAGTTCGGGTTGATCTCCGGATCGGTGGTGGCGTTCTTCTGCTCTTCGTAAAGATCCAGAGGTTGAAGGATTTCAGCTTTCAGGCTTTCCAACATTGCCGCATCGACCCCCGGCATGGTGTTGTTTTCCACCACGAACTTGACGGCGGCTTTGGCAGCGATGCGCCCCTCGGCGTGGGAACCCGAGGAGAACTTATGGCTGGAAGCACCGGAGGCGTCACCGGCACAAAACAGGCCCTTCACGGTGGACATGTTCGCGTAACCCCAGAAATAGTCCGTGCGGGTTTCATCAGTTTGCAAGTCTTCCGGACCACTCACCCAGGCGCCGGACGCTCCGGAGTGAGAGCCGATGAAGTAAGGCTCCGCCGCGGCGATCTCCGAACTTCGCTCCTCGGGCTGAACGTTGGTGGAAGCCCAGAGGATTGCTTGTGAGATCGTCATGTCCAAGAAGTCTTCCCAGGCCTCGGATTCGAGATCCTTCATCTTTTTCTTGTAGGCTTTAGGATCGTCCTTGTAGGCGTCGGCGATTTTCTGGAGGGCCTCCTCGGTCCGCATACTGATCGGCCCCTTGCCGTCCATAATATCCAGCATGCCGAGGTAGTTGCGCAGATTGGCGGGAACGGGCTTGACGCGGCCATAGGGCCCCCACTTGGCCAGCTCCGGCCGGCGCTCCACCATATAGTCGCCCCCCTGAGAGTTCGTGGCCCGGGATTTGAAGAGCAGGAACCAAGCACCCACCGGACCGTACGCGTCCTTGAAACGGACCGGAATGAAGCGCACTTCCTGGCATGTCATCTCCGCCCCGGCCCGAAGGGTGAAGTAGGCCGAGGAGCCCGAGTTCCAGGGTGGGTACCAGGCGCGGCCCATGCCTTCGCCGGAACTCCGGGGTTTGAAGACGTGCACGGCGCCGCCCATGGCTACCAACGTAGCCTTGGCTTTGAACACGTAGAACTTGTCCTCGCGGACCGAGAACCCCACCGCCCCAGCACAGCGCTCGCCATCCATGAGCGGCCCGACGATGAATACGCGCTCAAAGATCTGGCCAACACCGCTTTGCAGCAAGGCGTTCTTGGCAGCTTCCGCCACGACAACCTTGTAGGATTCGCCGTTGATCATGAGCTGCCACCGGCCCTCATGAACGTAGGCGCCTTTCTCATCCTTCCAGATCGGCAGGCCCCACTTCTCAAACAAGTGGACGGTGGAGTCCACGTGCCGGGCGATGTTGGCCACCAAATCTTCCCGGGTGATGCCCATCAGATCACTGCGCACGTAATCTACATAGTCCTTCACGGTATTGGCGCCATCCCTTAGACCCACGTACTGGTTAATCGCGGACAGCCCCATCGCCACGGCGCCGGATCGGTCTACCGCGGCTTTATCAACCAGCGCTACCTTCAAGCCGTGCTGCTTGGCCCAAAAGGCAGCTTCCACCGCCGCTCCGCAGGCGGCCATGCCGCCGCCTAGAATGAGCAAGTCGGTTTCTACTGTCACGGTTTCAAAATTGGCCATCGGTTTCCTCCCCTTCCTATCGTCTCAGGGTAAAAACTTCGGGCAGACCCAACGACGCCGGTTCGGTGAATAAATCAGGCGCGTCTAAGCCTCCCTTAGTCTCAAAGCCGCCGTCCGGTACTGCGGTACCTTCGGCAGTGGTGCGGATCGGGAATTTGAAGCGTTTGATTGTTCCGTTACGAAACTTCACCGTCCACAGGATAGAATCCGTGGAGCGCATGGGCGTAGCGGAAGCCCCCAGCGGGACGAAATCGGCATAACCGCGTATTTCAACAGCCTGTGTGGGGCAGATCTTGACGCAGTTGTAACACTCCCAACACATCGATACATCGCGGTTGTAGGCCTTCATCTTGTCTTTATCCAAGACCATCAGGTCATTGGGACAAATGTACTGGCAGGCGGTTTTATCCAGGGCCTTGCAGCCATCGCATTTTTCAGGATTGACGTAACTCGGCATTAGTCCCCCTTTTGCTCACTAACAACATCCGTGCACGTGCTGGCACGGTCTTGCTCTTCCTTCTGATGATGCTGGTAAAAACAATTCCGCTGACCGTATTTCTGAAAGCGGCATACATCGCGAAAGTAAATCTCGCATTGCATGCATACCGCGTTCGGATCGGCACCACTGCTGGTGATGGCCCCCGCCAAGCGGTCTAGGACTTCGGAGGTGCGCCGCAATTCGTCGGCGGAAAACTGGGAAAAAACAGCCCGTGCCCTCTCATCCCGGGCAGCGATGTAAGCGTCCATTAGCTTGCGGCTGGTTTCGGTTAAGGAGAGGTGGCTGGTGCGCCGGTCTTGCTGTGTTTCGGCGCGACGCAGCAGCCGGCGTCGCACCAGCTTGTCCACGGTCTTGCTGGCGGCCGCGGGGCTGACGCCCAGAAAGGTCGCTGCGTCGCTAATGTTGAGGGTGTCCGTATGGGCTACGAGGTAGAGAAGCTTTAGTTGGGAAAAGGTGAAATTCTTGCCCGCCACTTCCCGCAGTACAGTCCGCTCAATGACCTCGCGAACCGACCATGCAAAGACGCGTGCACTACTCAGAAACTCGTTGTTCAACTGGGGAGTGACCTCTTCGTGGAGCGCGGTATCACTGTTGCTTTCCATACACTGGCCGAGCAGCCTCCTTGCTCCAACTGCTTAACTGGGTCAAATGTTAATCTCGTTAATCGTCAACGCAAGATGTTTTTGCCTGCCTTGATCCTTAATGTCCGAACAAAATATTGACGTTTGGCAGTTTTGTCGGGGCCCGGCTCTAAATGTCCGAACCATTCTGGATTATTCCTGTCAACCCTCGCAATGCCGCTTGACGAGCGGTCCGCAAGGCGCGATAGTTTTCCCCGTCGTGCGAGGGCCTCTTGCAAGTGAAGGTTTGCGAGATCGGCTGCGGATGCATACTAATATGCAGAGGAATGATACAGAAACAGAGCTTAATATACTTGTTAAGGTTTCGGAACGTCTCAGGGTGTGGCGAAAAAGGTCCGCCGACGGGCCGCGTCCAAAGGAAGCCTTTCACCCGCGTCGGATGTGCCAGTGGAAGAGTGCCTCCAGTTACTCCCTTAATTTATCGGTCGAAAATGCGTGACCTGCCGCCGACAATCAATGCCCTTTCGTCAGATCAACGGACTAGCTTAATGAACGAATATGCTCCCCCTTCTCGAAGGGGCAGGTATTCGCGTGTCGCTGCAAAATCGGATTTCTCTCGCACCAAGTGAAATACGAGGCGCAGCGGGAACTGTGCCGAAGAAACACTTCTAACTCTAAGCCGAAGTGCCGCGAGGCCGGGCGAAGTCATCCGGCAGGCCAACGGCAGGTAGCCAGGCTGTTAATTGTTGAAGAGAGAATTCACATGAAAACATCACGGTGTTCGAATCCAATAAGTTTGTCTTTATGCTTGGTCTGCGCCATCGTCCTGGCAGGCAGTCTGTGTTTATATTGTGCCCCAGACAATGCTCCGAATCCTAACCTCAGCAGCACGACCGAGGCGCGAACTCCGAGTTCAGAACTCGCGAAAAAGAAATGTTCGCGGCTTGGTCCCAAGCGTGGGAATTCATTGGGCGCCAAACCATCCCGGCCGGCTCCACGGAATGAGGCCAGGGCCGACGACATTATTTCACTACGGGAACAACTCGCGCATCAGGAAAAGTTGCTGGGTCTCCAACAAGAACAGATCGCCAAGCTCATCGTCGCACTGGATGAGTTGAAGAAATCACTAAACCGGTCAATAGAGGTTTCAACTGAACCCAGCGTGGCCCCCCCTCACGCCCAGACTGCGGCTCCCCACGTGGAGCTGGCTGTGGTGCGGACGACAGAGACGGTCGCAAATCCGCCAGGGGCCGCCCCCGGAGTTCTTGATGTCCCGCACCAGCCCGGTCTGGCGAATTTCCAGCCGGACAAGCCGGCGGCCATGGCCAGTCTTGCTCCAGCCGCCGGCGCGAATCCCCCCCGCTCGTCGCCGCAGAGCTCCGCTCAGACGCCGCCGGACCAGACCCAACCCTACACCACAAGATTAGAAAGCCTCAGCAAGCAGGTGGAAGGAATCTCCAAGGGTATTGGGGGTTTCAGGTTTAGTGGAGATTTTCGCGTGCGAGCCGATGGGATTTTCCGGTCAGCAAATGCTGTAGCTGGCACTCAGCAGGACATGCGGGGCCGTTACCGGGCTCGGCTGAACTTTGACAAAGGGATCGATCCGCAACTAGATGTTCATTTTCAACTTGGCTCGGGGAATTTTGAGAATCCATTGACGGACAGCACGGACTTTGGGGGGGGCGCGGTCAAAGGGCCCATCTTCTTGAGCGAAGCATGGTTAGACTATCACCCGAACTCGAACCTGAACTTTCAGGTAGGGAAGATGCCGGAGGTCTTTCAGGATTTCACTCGCTTCATGTGGAGTAATAACGTGAGGTTCAACGGCTCCCAAGAATCCGTCGGAACCTCACCGGGAGACAACTCCCTCGGCATAACCCGAATTGATTTCAGGGCTGGCCAGTATGTTCTTACGAACCCCAACATTCAGGTGTTGCCCACGGCCAGGCAATGTGCGGCTGCAAATCCCCCGGTCGCCTGTATTTACCTTCAGGCTGGATACAAACCGGGCGAGAACGTCCGATCGGCAGACCTCTTTGACGAAGGGGTGTTCGTGATAGGAAGGATCAAACCTGGATGGTCCCAGTATCTGTTTAGCAATTTCTTACTATATCGGAACGCCAACCAAATCGCTCTTGGGGAAACCAACGCCGGTTATCCCATAATCGTCAATAATGAACTGGGGGTCACTGTAGCAGGCCCGCTGACCGGAACTGGGACCGCCACGACCCTTCCGGGCGGGGGAATTTACACCGCAGGCCATTTTCAGATCGGCCATTTGGCTTACCGTGTGACCAAGGAAGGCCTGAGGGTTCACGGTGAGGAATTCCCCATATTCCTTGACTTGCAAGCCAGCCGAAACTTCGGCACAAGCTTTCTGCGAAACGCTTGGATGGTGACTTTCAATGCTGGCCAAATCACCAAAGCCGGAGATGTGAGATTCCTCTACTTTTACGGCGTCAAAGACGCCAATTCCATGGTTTCTGCATTCGCAGACACCCAAATGGGCACGAATTCAGGCGTCAACATCCGGACCCATTCCTTCCGGTTTGACGTTGGTCTGGCGAGGTTTCTACAATGGCAAAACATCCTGTATATACAAGATGAGATCAGTCCCAATGATCCAGCTCGTCATTTCTATGTTCCTCTTCCGCGGGGAACTGCAACCCAATTTCGGGTACAGAGCAGCCTCTTCGCTAATTTCTAGTCTGTCCCGCGGGTGCAACGGGAAGTCCGTGTCTTGTAGGAGAAAGACCAGGTCGTATAATGTTCCCGCACGAGACTTCATGAACGTAAGATGGGATCGAAGATTGATAAGTCCTTGGCTCGTGGCGGCGGTCTTCCCAATGCCTGAAGGGAAGAGATGACAGCGAGAGCTGAAAACTGCGTTCTGGATATGGTGATCCAAACAAAGGGATAGGGACGGAGTGAAAACCCATGCAAAGGGAGAATGACCTATGGGCTCTGATGCCTCCCACGCCGGTTGGCCAAAACTCCCGGCTTCTGAGAGCCAGTAGGCAATGCCAGGAGCATCAGTGCGAAGCATGTATTGCGACTTTGGTGGAGGCAGTTGCAGCAGAGCCAAACAATTACGCGATTCATTTCCAACTGGGAGTCTGTTGCAGTGGGGGCTGTCGTCTTCACTTGCAAACGTCTGCGGAGATTGCGCTGACTTATTTGCGCTCTGCACTCACGCTCGTGAGCCCATCTGAACAGCCCAAGGAGCGTGCGCAAATCCTCAGCGCGATGGGGAACACCTGGCTGATCTCCAGCCAGGAATCGCTCGCCGTGCGCTTGCAGGCGGCCATAAGCTGTTTCAAAGATGCGGCGCGAACCTACCTTGGTGTTGGGGACATGGAAGCTTGGGCGCGAGAGGAGTTCAACCTTGGAAATTCCTACTGCGAATTGTCGGAGGAAACGTCGCCCAGCAAGTGGGAAGAGGCAGTGTCGCACTATCAGAAAGCCCTGCAAATAAGGACCAAGGAGAGGGATCCTGTGCGCTACGCGGCGACGCAGGAGAACCTGGGTACCGCCTACCGGGAGTTGTCTTCCGGCGACAGGGCTGTCAACGTCCGGAAAGCCATCCTTTGCTACCGGCAGGCTCTTCAGGTTTTCACCCCATCGCGGTTCCCGCCTCAGAACGCTGCGTTGCACAACAACCTGGGCAACGCCTACGTCTCCATTCCCTCCATAGACTCCACGGAGACGGGCAAAAACTTGCGTCGTGCCCTTCGCCATTTTGACCGCGCTCTCCGCTTTCGTAGCCGGGTGAGTTTCCCTTGCGATTACGCGGTGACTCAGTTTAACCGGGGCAGCACATTTCTCCGCCTGGCGCTCGATGACCCCAATCCCCAGAAGTACTTGCGAAGCGCACAAATCTGCTTTAAGGAGGCTGGAACCGGCTTCGAACAAGTTGGGCAGGTGGCGCGCGCCCGGGCGGCGCAGGACCAGGCGGAACGAGTCCGTACTTGTTTGCAATCAGCACGACGGGGAAAGGCTCAGGAGGCAAAGGCCCAGTTGCAGGCGCGAGTGAAAAGGTAGGAAGCACACTGCCAGACAGCCCCGAGCAAACCAATAGCAGGTTGCGCTCCGTACTTCGGGGTTACCACAGAATAGAATCCAATTTCGGCATGTGCTGGTTTTTGAGGAGATCGTGTTGTCCCTTCGCGGATGGGGAGCATGAGGATTCTGATCGTTTCCGACATTCACGGTAACTACGATGCCCTGTCGTCAATCGAAGAGACCTACGATGAATTGTGGGTTTTGGGGGACTTGGTGAATTACGGTCCCGAACCGGCGGCGGTGATTGACTTTGTCAGGTCGAAGGCGGCCGTTTTCGTTTGCGGGAATCATGATTACGCGATCGGGTTCAATCAGGATCCACGCTGCTCGGACCGATTCCGAGAAATGGCGGAGGTGACGCGAGGGTTCACCGACACGGTGTTGGGCTTCGGATACAAACATTTCCTTCGCGATCTGCCTTGGAATGCAGAAAGGCGTTGCTGGGACACGCGCTTTTATCTTTGCCATGCGGTTCCCTCGGACCCCCTTTATGGTTATTGCGATGCTGGATCCCCCCGTTGGCTTACCGAGCTCAATAGCGTGAACGCCGATGTGATTCTTGTCGGTCATACTCACCTTCCCTTCGTGCGTTCCATCGGCTCCCGCGTGGTGGTCAATCCGGGCAGTCTCGGGCAGCCGAAAAATGGACGGCCCGAGGCTTGTTATGCAGTTTGGGAAGACGGCAAAATTGAGCTAAAGTCATTTTCCTACCCTATCGACGCTGTCGTGGCGAAAGTGCAGGCTTTCCCGATTCAAGTTGCCATACGGGATGAACTCAGCGCGATTTTGAGGACTGGAAAGGTCCCGCCCAGGATATAGGATGGCGGGTTAATCGACTGAATGAACATCCTCGAACACACCCTCTTGATCGGGTTGGGATCGTTAGCGGCCGGCTTTCTCGGAGCGTTGACCGGACTTGGGGGCGGCATTGTCATTACGCCACTTCTCACGATGTTATTTGGAGTTGATATCCGTTATGCTATCGGCGCCTCCCTGGTTTCGGTTATTGCCACTTCTTCGGGGGCGGCAGCCGCCTATGTCAAGGAAGGTTTTACCAACATCCGCATCGGGATGTTTTTGGAAATCGCCACGACGGTGGGTGCGGTGGTGGGAGCTTCCGTCGCCACCCGGCTCCCGACCTCCACAATAAGTATCATTTTCGGAATCGTCCTCCTTTTCTCCGCCTATGCTTCGACTCGCCCGGCGCCCAAGATGAGCTCCGACGGTCCCCCAAACCGTTTGGGGGAGCTGCTGAAGATGAGCTCCACCTATCCCACCACCCAGGGTATCCAGAGCTATCACGTGCGCGGCATCCCCGCCGGATTCAGCTTGATGTTTGTGGCGGGGGGGCTCTCCGGACTCCTCGGTATTGGCTCGGGAGCGCTCAAGGTAATCGCCATGGACCAGGCGATGCGCATCCCCTTCAAGGTTTCCACCACCACCAGCAACTTCATGATCGGGGTCACGGCCGCCGCCAGCGCAGGGGTCTATCTCCAGCGCGGGTACATCGATCCCGGTCTTACGATGCCCGTTATGCTGGGCGTTTCGCTGGGCGCGTTGCTGGGGGCGCGAGTTTTAGCCAGGACCCGCACCGCCTCGCTACGGGTGGTTTTCGGCATTGTGGTCGCCGTGCTGGCTTTCGAAATGATCTATCACGGCATGACAGGGAGGCTTTAAGATGAACCAGCCGTCAGTCACCTGGACCGATCAACGGGTGGAAAATATCGTTGCCATCCTGCTGCGCGTCGGTGTCTTGCTGGCCGCGGCGGTGGTCGCACTGGGAGGGAGCATCTTCCTCTTCCGCCACGGCCGCGCGATGCCTCAATATGCAAGGTTCGTGGGAGAACCCTTCGAGTTGCGCAGCGTTCCAGGGATTATCAGGGGTTCCGCTTCGTTTCACGGTCGCAATATCATTCAACTCGGCTTGCTGATCTTAATTGCCACTCCCGTAGCCCGCGTGGCCTTCTCCGCCATCGCCTTTGTGTTGGAGCACGACCGCCTGTACGTGGTCATCACTCTCATCGTCCTCGCCGTCTTGCTCTTCAGCCTCGCTGGCGGGCATGTGTAATCAGGGGGCGCTGTCCTTCAGTTCGATTCGCCTCGTACCCCATGGAAGGGAATGACTCCCTCCCACCGTGGTAGCAATCGACGGTGGGCCCCCCTGGAAACACAAAGCTCTCCTCCCCGCCCTTTTGCCATGGTTCTGAGTGAGAAACTTGGAGGGCTTCGTAGTTTTTCGGTCGATTATCCGACCGTGTAGAGGTTGATCAGTTGCAGCCTCGTTGCCTGGAGGCGTTCCTGGATCACCCGCGCAAACCGCTTCAGAAGCTCGTAGCCAAGGTCGTGATCTTCCTCGGATTTTTCGCGAAGGCATTTACCATCCAGGGCAATGGCCCGAGTGAGTTCGACTGCCCTGGCGGAAAATTTCCAACGATAAGGAGGAAAGATCTGCGACCAACCCAGGACGTCTCCCTGGCCAAGGGTCTGGATTATGATGGTGCCGCGTGGAGGAGCGTCGATCTCCAGGGTCACCTTGCCCTGTCGGATGAGATAGCACTGGTTGGCTTCCCCTCCCTCCAGGAAAACAAATTGGCCAGGTTCAAAGCGCACGTTGGATGCGCATCCCACGAGAAATTCGAGGTAGCGCGGTTCCAAACCCTTAAGAAACGGATGTTCTGCGATCACACTTTCGAGTGTCTCCATGTCTGCCACTCCTTAATCAAAGTCCAGGAGTTGACTCAGACCTCAGGGGCGGCTTTTTTGTTGCTCCCCCTCAGTCTTCACGGCTAACCTTAACACATCGGGTATGCTGGCACTTTGTAAAAAAAGAGACACGCGGGTAGAGAGGAATCAAAAGCAATGGCGCCATCGCGCGCCACAGCGAAATTGATCTGGTGGCAATGACGACTTTCGAGACTGCCCCGGATTGGCCGTTCCGCGTGTCAGCCTCTTTCAAGAATGCTCAACGAACCTTGGCCGGGAGATCGAAACCCTGCGTCTGGGAACCTGTTTCAAATCGGCCAGGCAGACAGCATAGCGCGGCGGTGCCGCAAGTCAAATGTCACAGGAAAAAAACGCATGAAGTTGCGAAAATTGGTGGGACTACGGCCGCTAGGGGCCCGGTAGGGTATCAAGTGGGACGTCCCACTTCTTTGCGAAAGGTGGCGGGGCTACATAAATAGAGCAGGCGAGCGATGCTGCGTCCGACCTCCTTACCCCGCGTCGTAGGGCCCGCAGGCGGCCCGCCGACCCTTCACCGCCACTCCCATTCGATGAAACCGGGCTTCACGTCTGTCATGGCGTTAACAATCAACTCGACCAGTCCCCCATAGAGAATCGAGTTTTGTTTCCAAAGGTCATAATAAGCCAGCATATCGCGGAACTGTCCTTTGCAATTGCTGCAAGGAGCGCAGATATACTTGGGAATAGAGGGGTCCAGGCAGTCCTGGAAGGCGTTGAGAATCTGTTCCAGCTTTTTGCGTCCCGACACATGGAAGCGCCAGTCGGGAAAGTTGTTGCCGCTCATGATGGCGAAGCCGCTCCCTCCCCCGCAGCAGTAATTATCCACGCCGTGGGGTTCCATTTCTCTGAACCGAGGGCAAAGTTTTCGGACGACTTCGCGTTGCGGTTCCACCACGCCCATGAGCCGCACCACGTTACAAGGGTCATGGAGCGTCACGGGAAAGTCATTACGGCTGGGATCGAACTTCAAGCGCCCGCTCATCACGATTTCCCGGAGGAGAGTCATGGAACTCTCCCTGGGAATATTCAAGTCCCCACCCAGAATGCGGTCGGCAATCACGGAAAGGGCCTTGTGGGCATGACCACACTCACCCAGAACGATTTTCTTGACTTTGAGTTTCCGGGCGGCCTCCGCGTGCTTCAGCGCCACGCGCGCAAACTGGGCGTCGTCATACCAGAGCCCATAGTTGATGGAATCATAGCCCGCCAGTTCCGAAGACATGGTCCAGGAAATCCCGGCAGCGTTGAGGACGAGGGCGAAGGCGCCGGGGTTCTCCGGCCAAGCCAGAATTTCGCCGGCGTTGTGGATCAGAAGGATGTCCGCGCCCTCGACATCCCAGGGAGTCTTTACTTCCACCCCGGTCTTCTCGCTGATATCTTCGTCGATGAACGCGATGTTGTCTTTGACGGCTTCCGCATTCATGCCCGTGGAGGAGCCGACCTTGAGCTGGAGCATCGAGCCGTTGTCATGAATTTCCTTGGCGGCGATGCCCATTTCCTGGCTGAACAGTTTGCGCAGCTCATGAGCCACCAGCCCATTGTCCGCACCGATGGGGCAGGTCTGCGCGCAGCGCCGGCATAAGTTGCAACGGTAGGAAAGTTCGATGAGCCTCGCCACCAGCGGCCAGTTCAGCTTGACATCGCCATGTTGCCAGGCGGATACCAAGCCGCCGTGCTTGACGTACTTGAAATAGAGACGGCGGACGATTTCAGAACGATAAGTGGGGCGATAGATTTCGTTCCGTCCACTAGCCTCAAAAATGTGACATGCCTCGGAACACGTCTGGCATTTGGCGCAGTGCTCCATGGTAAGCAGGAGCGGCTGAAGGAAAGTCCAGTTGTTCTCCTTGGTGAATAGCTTTTCCAACCCGGAGATGAATTTCCTGACCAGTTCCTGCTCTTCCTCGGGGGTTTTGGGCTGTGGAATACTCACCGCACAGGTGTCATCCAGCCCGCATTCATACCTCTCCTCCGCCTGCGTGGAAAGCGGCGTCCACTTATGGTCCTGGGAAGGGTCGTCAAGAGGCGGCGGCAAGGGCATCAAGTCGGCGTTTTCCAGATGGATCAGTGGTTTTTTCTCCAGCCGCGACATGTCGGAGAGGCGGACTTTTTCTTTCTTCATTTCTTGACCCCCTGCGCGGGATTGGCGGAGGCGATTTCGGCCCAGGTTTTGACGCCGTCCGCGCCCACATGCGGAGCCGTCCACCGCGGCCGGTAGGTCAGATACTCGGCTACCCTCTTCGCCAAGTCGCTGCCTTTCAAGTTAGGGCGATCGTCCCAGCGCACGGCGTGGTAGGTAAAATACTTTGCAATGAAGTGGGACATGTGGGTCATCGGAATGTAGGCGGTTAACAGGGCGCTCAAGAGCAGTCCCAAGGTCAGGAGGGGCGGAAAACGCAGCGCCGTGTCAAAAGCAAGGACGCCCGACGCGAACGCCAGCGCGGGCGGTGAACCCGCCGGCCGGAGCAGGTAACCCGTGACCAGGCACCCCAGGGTTACGATGAAGAAGAGCAGGTTAAAAAGATCTCCGGCCGTCGTATACGGTTTCAGATCTTCGTCGATAAGGCGGCGAACCAGCAGACTGAGAGCTCCCCCTGTGGCCAGCGCGGCCCCAACCAGCCAACCCACGGCGCACGCGTAGTGAAGGACTATTCCGGATTCTCCCGACATCAAGCGCGGGGCCCATAGGGTGAGTAAGGCGCGAATGCCCAGAAGACCCGTCGAGCCGATGAGCAGGTAAAGACCGGAATGAAATGGGAACGAGAGGAACCAAAGGCTCCGGTTAAACTCCCAGAGAGCTTTTTGAAAAAGCATCTCCGGGACCATCACCCTCAATTCGCCCAGCAGGTTGAAAGAAATTGGCTTTTCCCACCAGTTGGTAACCTCGAAATAGGATCCCCCGTGTTTTGCTCGTTCGCCTTCCTCGTGCGGCACAGGGTAAAGTTCCCATCGCAAGTGAAGCGGCAAGCGGGCGTAGTAAACCGCCCGCACCGCGCAGGCGACGATGAAAACCAACGCCGCCAGATAAAGGCAACAGTAAACAAAGATGGTTATCATCATTAAGACATCCCGTCGGGGTCCCGAAGGGACCCCATGGTTCATTACCTCAGCTCCCAGTTCCGGTAGGCGAAACCTAGGGACCTAGAACCATCCCCCCTAAAATTCGCCGACCCCAGAACCGACCGCCGGATCACGCCGCTTTGTCTGGTTTGCTTTCCCCGGTGGCGGCGCGGTGCAACTTCACTTCCACTTTCTCCTCGAGGCCGTCGTAGTACTCCTTCAGAACTGCGATCACCTCAGGCTTGGAGAATTCCGCCGGAACCGGTTTCCCCTCGCTCATCAATTTGCGGAGCAAAGTTCCCGAAAGCAGCAGCCGTGCTCCGCCCTTATAGTTGCCATTTTCATCAATCACGGCCTTGCTTTCGTGCGGACAGGTCTTCATTGACGCCATACTCCCGCATTCGTAGCAATAGAAGGTCCAATCCATGCACAAAGGCCGCAAGAGCAGGGCGTCGGCAGGAATCTCATGGAAGATCTTCTGGGCATCGAAGGGTCCGTAGTAATCGCCCACGCCGGCGTGGTCGCGACCCACAATCAAGTGCGTGCAACCATAATTCTGGCGGAACACGGCGTGCAGAAGAGCTTCGCGCGGCCCCGCGTAGCGCATCTCCATGGGGTAGCCGCCCTGAATCACCCGATCCCTGCGAAAATACTTGTTGACCAAGGCATCGATGGCCTTGACCCGCACTTCCGCCGGGATGTCACCGGGTTTGAGTTTGCCGACAAGCTGGTGAATATAGACGCCATCGCAAACCTCAATCGCGACCCAGGCCAGGTAGGCGTGGGAGCCGTGCATGGGGTTGCGAAGTTGTAGAGCGGCTACGGTGTTCCAACCCCGCTCCGCAAACAGCTTGCGGGCTTCGGCGGGCCGCTGGTAAATGCCCTTGAACATCTCCGGATAATAGGATTCCGAAAGGACTTTCACGGGGCCCGCCAGATTCACCGGTCCCTGCTCCATCACTTTCTGAACCCCCGGGTGAGCCGCGTCCTTCGTGCGGAAAACCTGCTGGCACTCATGGTCTTTGTCGATGGTGTACTTCTCCGTGACTTTCAGGGTGCCCATGATCGACTCGGTTTCCGCGTCCCAGAGCGCCACCTCCTCGCCGATCGCAATCAAATCAGCCAGGTTCTGGTCAGCCGAGAGGGTGATGGGTATGGGCCAGAAGAGACCTTTCTGGCTGGGCAGGCTGTAAGTGTCACAGCAGCCTTGCCAGTCGTCCTTGCCCATAAATCCATCCAGGGGCGTGAACGCTCCGATTCCCATCATGATGAGATCACTTGTTTCCCGAGTGGTCATCGGGACCTTTTTCAGGCCTTGCGCCTTCTTGCTTTCTTCCTCCAGCATTGCGCCTTCCAGGAGAAGGGGTTTGAGTTCTTTACTTCCGTGAGGAAAAATCAGGTTGCTCATTCATACCTCCCATAAGAACTGTATTTTTTCTTCGTCATAAGCTCGGGCATCAACAAGGGCAATTATCATGCGCTTCAAAAAGATTGCAATCCCATGAACTGGCGCGGCCAGGCGTTCGTCATTTACGAGTGATGCGCACCCACTCCGCGGAGCGTATGGCGTCGCGCGGCTTGGATTAATCCCGCCGCCCACTCGGGAGTGGCCAGCGCATGTAAGTGCGTGTAGCTGGCCCAAAGGTTCCCGATCACTATCCCGTCACGGCCGCCGCCGCAGCCCACGCCGCGCCGCACCTCGCAGGCGGTGCTGGGGAAGACGGTAGGCGGCAGAATCGCCGAATAGTGAAATTCGTGGCCCCTGAGGATCGATCCCAAGGGGAAGAAAGCATTTTCAGCGTCCACCGCGAGTTCGGTATAGCCGTGGCCCTGAGGTTTTGCGCAGACCTGCACTTCAATGGGGAGCACTCCCGCCATCGGGTGACGCCGTCCTTGCCAGAGGATCGCCCGGGCCAGGAGCATCAGGCCACCGCATTCCGCATAAATGGGCAGTCCTCGCTCCGCGGCACACCGAACCGATTCGAGAAAAGTCCGGTTGGCCGCCAGGACTTCTCCGTGCGTTTCCGGAAAACCACCGCCCATGTACAGCGCGTCAAGATCTTCCGGCAGCGAGGTCGCCAAGAGTGCCGAGATAGGAACCAGTTGTGCGCCGGCAGCGCCGAGCGCATCCAGATTCTCCGGGTAGTAAAAGGTGAAAGCGGAGTCGCGAAGATACCCGATCTTCAACCCTCCCCCATCGGGTAAGCAGGGGCGGGGCCGAGCGGGAGGGTCAAGGTGGGGAGCCTGGCAGGCGAGACTCCAGAGCTTCTCGAAATCCAACCGGCCCTCAACCAGTTCCTCCAGGGTTCGGCGCAAAGCTTCCCGGCCCGGGTAATCCTCCGGCACCACCAAACCCAGATGGCGTTCCGGAAGCAAGCAGGTGGCGGGAACTCTGGGGAGGGCACCGAGCACCGGGATTCCGCAGGCAACTTCGATAGCCTCGCGCAACAACTTTTCGTGCCGTGGCCCGCACACTTGATTGAGAATCACCCCGGCGAGGTTGACACTGGGGTCCAGCCGCTGACAGCCCAGGACCATGGCCGCGGCGGTGCGAGTGACCTTGGTCGAGTCCAGCACCAGCACCACGGGCGCTCCCAGCGCCTTGGCCAATTCGGCCGTACTGTGTGTGCCCCGGGCGTCAAAACCATCGTAGAGGCCACGGTTGCCTTCGATAACATTCAGCCCACCCGGGAGGGAATTCAATGTGAAGGAGGTAGTGACACCGTCATACCCCATCAGGAAAGTGTCAAGATTGTGGGCAGGGCTACCGGCAGCCCAGGACAACCAGGCAGCGTCGATGTAATCGGGACCTTTTTTGAATGCCCCGACCCTCACCCCGCGGCGCTGGGCAGACAGGAGAAGTCCCAAAGAGACAAGCGTCTTACCTGCCCCGCCGCTCAGTCCCGCAACGACAAGGCGCGGCATTGTGCTAAGTGCATTCACGTTGGCCACAGGCCACCCGGACAAGCATCAAGCGGCGGCGTCCGGCTTCGGAGGTAATTGGATGTAAGACCCCCCCAGGTAGCTGTAGACGCAACGGCCGGAATCAATGAGCAGGCGGATAGCCTTCTTGCAATCCTCTTTGTCGCAAGTTCCTTCGCTATGCTTGGCCATCACGCCCTTGGTCAGATCGCCGGCCTTCAGATTCCTTTTCCCGTCACACTCGGCGATCATTTGATACATTTCTTCCGCCAAAGTTTCAATCGCGATTTCGCCCATGCTCTTTCTCCATCTCGATCCAAACTTGTAACCAGGGAGAATGTTAGTCTCGTTAATTTTCAACACAAGAGTTTTTTATCTGCCTTGAAACTTAATGTCCGAACATTTTTTTGGGAGTCCGACAATTTGGCTGAGTCATAACCTGAAGGCGCGCCAGCTCATCACCGCGCACGTGCAATGGCGGACGCGTAGCCAGCATTCCGCAATGCCATACCGTGAATTCTTGTTTTTTTGGCAAACATTTCTCTGCGTCCAGAAGAGCTTTAACACAGAGGTCACTGAGATACTCCGTGCACTCTGTGTTAGAACTTGAGAGGCACGTTGCGGCCTTTGCGTGCCGTCACGATCACCGTACCAGCGGGGAGATACTCCGCGCGCACGTCGCGGAGCCCGAGGGCTTCGAGCGCGGCGCGCAACCGCTCAATAGACCAGTTCCCGCTGGGCCGGCAAGTGAGGTGGCGTCCCAACGCCCCCAGCACTACTTCCGGAGGCAGAGCGCCGGTGGGCAGGAAGGTATCGTGCAGGATCAACACGCCGTCGTCTTCGAGGGCCGCGGCCGACACCTCCAGAGCTCGCTCTTCCTCGCAGGCCGACCGGGCGATCAGGCCCGACAGCACAACAGCTCCATAGGTATTGGGCTGAGGCGCGGGCAGCGAGTCAGAGGTCAAGACCGGATTCCTAATTTCCAAAGCAAGATCAGGCCAGCGCCGGGCGAGAGCTGCGCGGTAAGTTTCTCCTCCCCAACCTAGCAGGAGCACGGGGCTCTTTTCAGCCAAATCGAGTCTGTTCACGACCGCGGGAGCAGAAAAGCCAGCCAGACATTCACAGCAATCGAAGTCGGAAGCTTCTTGATCGGACGGCACCTGGCCTGGTTGACCGCTGCGGGCGTAAGCGGCAATCGCTTCCCAGCGGCTGAACTGAGCCAGTTGATGGAGCAGCACGGGCTTCAAACTCTGGGGTGCATCGCTGCGCAAATAGAGCGACGCCAGTTCCAGGTTTCGATAACCTTCGGCGGTGCACTCAAGCAAACCCAGCGCCGCCAGGCTATCGAGGATCTCCGCCATAGCACTTGCATGCAGATCAAATCGGCGCGCCAGGGCTGCGGCCGATTGCCCTTCCTCCAAGTGGTCAAACAGCGCCAGCGAAAGTGCGAATCCCAGCACCTGGCTGCCCAACCCCGCCATCGCCATCCTGAGGAGCTGATCGGGCATTGGCCCTGAGCCCACGGGCGGGCTTGCCTCCGAGGGATGGAGGTCGCGTTGGGAGCCTTTCAGTTTTTCTCGCAGACGGACAACCTCTCCCACCACCAGCGTCGCGGGAGGTCCGATTCCCGCTCGCTCAACCTCCGCCGCGATGCTGCCCAGGGTCCCAGTAACAACTTTCTCTTCCGGCCAAAAGGCCATCTGGATCATCGCGGCGGGCGTCGCGGGGTCGCGACCGTGCGCCATGAGCTCCTGGGAGATTCGCCCTACGTTATGCACGCCCATCAGGAAAACCAGGGTATCCAGTTTGCCCAAGGCCTCCCAGTTCACCCGACTGGTGTCTTTGGTGGCTTCGTGGCCGGTGACAATCGCCACCGAGGAAGCGGCGTCGCGGTGCGTCACGGCAATGCCGGCACTAAGAGGCGCCGCCAGGGCCGAAGAGACTCCCGGAATCACCTCGAAGGGAACATCGTGGTCGGCGAGGAACTCCGCCTCTTCTCCCCCTCGCCCAAACAGGAAGGGATCCCCGCCTTTGAGCCGAACCACCACCTTCCCTTCGCGCGCCTTGCGAACCAGCAGTTCGTCGATTTCCGCCTGGCGCGAATCGTGCTTCCCCACGGGCTTACCCATATAGATGCGCTCTGCCGAAACCTTGGCAAGGGCGAGAACTTCCTCCTGAATGAGGCGATCATATACGATGACGTCAGCCACCTTCAGAAGCTTAGCGGCTTTCACGGTCAGCAGTTCGGGATGACCCGGTCCGGCGCCTACTAAATAGACTTTCCCTGCTTGCATCAAAACTGTTGCCCCCCACACTTCCGATTGCATCCGGGCGAATGCCCCACAATCTTACCATGATGAGTAGGGATATCGACTGGACCTTGCATACAGAAGCGGTCGGGTGTAGGTTACCGGTCGTGCGGAAGATGAAAAGGGAAATTCCGGATTGAGTTTCCGGCGCGCAGAACATTGTGGTTTTCCGCTTGGTTGCCATCGGGAGAAATGCTGGCATAGGAGGAACTGCTATGGTCACAGAAAAGCTGCAACGCCAGGACCTGTTCGCGCTCCTGACCCCGGAGGAAGTGGAAAAGCTCAGCAACGCATCCGGGGTCGTGGGGCTCAAGAAAGGCGAAAAAGTATACTCCGCGGGGCTTCCGGCAAGCCACCTGTTTGTACTCCTGAAAGGGAAGGTGGAACTGAGGAGACCCACCCCGGGAGGCCTCAGCTTGCTCGTGGACAACATCCCCGAAGGAGGCGTCTTCGGGGTCTCCTCCCTGGCGCAAGGGGAGCGGTACCTGTTGAACGCCGAGTGCGTCGAAGATTCGGATGTGCTCAAGGTGGAGAGCCGGGTCCTGCGCGTTATCCTGGATAAAAACCCCGTGGCCGGCTACGCCATCGAAAGGAAAATCTCCCAGATTTTCTTCAAGCGTTACGTGGAGGCGATGGAGAGGCTGCGGGCGGTCGTGCAGGTGGTCGGTTTGGGGCTCGCCTAGCAGCGGCGGGTTTGTGTAGAGCAAGGGAGCGCTCCTCCCGGCGCTAGGAGTTAGGCTCTGCACAGCAAGCGTTCGTGCCCGTAACAGAGAACGATTTGACATTGTGCTACGATGCGGTTAATTTTGCTGCCCGAACGGAGGACGTATGTCCGTGATTACGATCTCGCGCGGTTCCTTCAGTGGGGGAAAGACACTTGCGGAGTGCCTGGCTGCCAAGCTGGGTTATCGCTGCATCGGACGAGAAACTATCGTCGAGCGCGCCGCAGCAAGTGGGGTTTCTCACGAGGAACTCCTCGCCGCCTTGCTCAATCCCCCGGGGTTCTTGGAACGCTTCCAGCATAAGCGGTACCAATATCTGACGTTATTTCAAGCCGCCCTGGCCGAGGAGGTAAAGGATGGAAACGTGGTCTATCACGGGAATGCGGGGCATTTGATGTTGAAGGGGGCAGCCGCGGTCCTGAGGATCAGGATCATTGCTCCCATCGAAATGCGGCTGGCGATGGTCCAAGAGAGGCTAAAGCTCACCGGCAATGAAGCGCTCGACTACATCAAGAAAATGGACGAGGGCAGGAAAAAGTGGACGCAATTTCTCTATGGTGTCGACTGGGAAGATCCCGCTCTCTATGATCTCGTGCTTAACCTGGAACATATGGACATCGAGGAAGCGTGTGAGGTCATTAACGCCCTCACTCGAACGCGGCGGTGTTTCGAGCTGTCTGCGGAGTGCCGGGCCGGGTTGAACGACCTGGCCGTCGCCAGCCGCGTGCGCGCTGCTCTGGCGATGAATCCCAGTACGTCACATCTCGAAGTGGAGGCAAACGCGAGAGGCGGGCAGGTTTTCCTCCGAGGCAAGGTGACGGAAACCGGTGAATTGGGTGAGGTGAGGCGGGTGGCCATGGCCGTTTCGGGTGTGACGGGATTGAACCTGGACGAACTGATCCCGGCCACCCGCGTGTGATCCCCGGATGCGGCACCAGGCATACCTCCCCTTCCTGACGAAGGTGGCCAGCTAGCGTTAGTACTCAGGCTTCGCCGTTCCCCACTCGCGCGGGAGGCGGCGAGGCAGCACATGAGTGGCTTCAGTGAGCCCTGCACGAATGCGAGATAAGAACCCAAGTGTCCTTTACGATTGCAACTTCGATCCTTCGCAGAAGACCCGCCGTACCCGCTATGCCTGGAAGTGGGACGTTTTCAGTTATCCGACAGCAATGCAGAGGTGTAGAATCCGCGAATTCGATCAAGGACCCCGCGCCGAACGGGGGCTAACGCGTCCGGAGTTGTAAGGGAGGGAGCTGCAGAGTGTCTATCTTCCTGCCGGTTGCTGGCATCAGCCTCAGTCTGCTCTATGTGCTCGGCATCGGTACTTCCGTAGGAGTGCTTTCGGGGCTGGTGGGCGTAGGCGGAGGGTTCCTGATTACCCCCGCCTTGATGATGATCGGAGTTCCCCCCACGGTTGCGGCGGCGTCTGGTTCCTGCCAGATGGTCGCCACCTCTTCCTCCGGGGTCGCGGCGCATTTTCGCCTGGGGAATGTCGACGTGAAGATTGGAGCCCTGCTGCTGACGGGTGGCTGGTTGGGTGCGGCAGTGGGCGTCCGGGCCATTAAAATCCTGCGCAGCCTGGGTGAAGCCGATCTCTTGATCACCCTGACCTACGTCGTGGTGCTCGGCGGTCTCGGGGCGTATATGCTCGTGCAGAGCTTACGGACCATGCGTCGCGGGACCATGGTACGCCGATCAGCGAAACCCCGAAGCCGCCAAAGCGTGTTATCCCGGCTGCCGTGGCAAATGGAATTTCCCCGTTCGGGTGTCCGTCACTCGATCCTCATCCCTCCGATGTTGGCGTTCCTGGTCGGCGTCCTCGCGTCGATCATGGGGGTGGGAGGGGGTTTCGTGATGTTGCCGATGATGGTTTATCTGCTCGGAATGCCCACCCACGTTGCGGTCGGCACCGACCTCTTTCAGATTCTCTTCTTATGCATCGGCGTGACCTACATGCAGGCCACGACGAATCAGACGGTGGATTTTGTTCTAGCCCTGGCTATGGCGGCCGGCTCGGCGGTGGGAGCGCAAGTGGGCGCTCGCTTGAGCCGGCATCTGCGAGGCGAGCAGTTGATGATTGTGCTGGCTTCCCTCGTGGTCGGCGTGACCATAAAAATGGTATTCGGCTTAGTCTTAACGCCCTCCAACCTGCTTCATCCCGCCGAAGTCATCAGCCCTCCGGCAGTCTCGCGCCCGGTCTCGACTCTACCTCGCAGTGGCCCCCTTCCAGGCCACCTGTAGCTCGAACGGTTGTGAGGCCATAATGTGGATACTTCTCCCCGTGGCAGGCATGAGCATCCCCCTCCCGATTCTGGTGGGAGTGGGGGCCCTGGTCGGTTTCCTTTCCGGCATGTTTGGAGTCAGTGGAGGGTTCCTGCTCACTCCCATCCTGATGATGATTGGTATTCCGCCCACCGTGGCTGCCGCCTCGGACTCCTGCCAGATTGTGGCGGGATCGTCTTCGGGGGCGGCCGCCCATTTCCGTTTGGGGAATGTGGACGTTAAGTTGGGTTTCGTGTTGCTTCTGGGCGGCTTGGCAGGGGCAGCGGTGGGCGTGCGGATCATCAAGGTCCTCCGCGCCCTGGGCAGCGCCGACTTCGTCATTACGGTGACCTACGTGATCGTGCTGGGCGCGATCGGCAGCTACATGTTCTTCGAGAGCCTTCAAAACCTCCGGCGAGGGGCGCTGGTCCCGAAATCGCATCGCGCTTCAGCCGAGCAAGGTCTACTCAGCCGCCTGCCGTTCCAGATTAACTTCCCCCGCTCCCAAATTCGTCATTCCGTTTTCGTCCCCTTCGTGCTCTGTGGGATCGTGGGAATCCTGGCCGCGATCATGGGGGTGGGCGGTGGGTTCATCATGGTTCCCATGATGGTTTATCTGTTGCGCATGCCCATGCACAAAGCGGTTGGAACTGACCTCTTCCAGATTCTCTTTACCTCCGCCGGGGTGACGTTCTTGCAGGCGACCACCAACCATACCGTGGACCTGATGCTGGCGCTCCTCCTGGCGGCTGGGTCCACGATCGGAGCGCAGATCGGGACTCGGGTTGGCCGCCGGTTGCGAGGCGACCAACTGAAAATCCTGCTTGCTTCGATTGTGTTGGTGGTCATGATCAAGATGGCGGTGGGCCTGCTGATGACCCCCAGCCTGCAAATCACTCCGGCCAGGGGGCACTAATCATGGGACACCGAAACTTATTGGTCCTCATCCTCCAATTCCTGGTCCTCTCGCTGATCGCCCGAGGCGCTGCAGCGCTTGAGCCAGTCAAAGTGAAACTCACTCCCCCGACCGTGGAATTGGGGACGTTTTATGGCGGCGCCAAAATGCACGTGGCTGGGATGGCGGGCGCAGGCAGCAAGATCGTCGTGGTGGTGCGCGGTCCATCTGCCGCCGAAGTCTTCAACAAGGTCGGCCGAGTGGGACCGATCTGGGTGAACACGGGGAAAGTCACTATCTCTGCCGCCCCCTCATTGCTGTTGATCTTCAGCTCCGAGCCCGTCAACATCTGCCTCAATTCCGCAGCCATCGAACAGTACCAACTCGACCTGGCCTCTCTCAAAAAGCACATGCAGGTCGAAACCAAGGCGCAGGACCGAGACCCCATCGCTGATGACTTCCTGGCCTATAAAGTCCACCAGGGAAATTACCGGATCAACTCGGCCAGTGTCCAAACTGGGACGCTGGCTCAAGCCGGGCTTCCTTACAGCTTGGACTTCGAAATGCCCAAAACGGCGTCGCCGGGAAAATACCAAGTGAGCGTGCTCGAATGTCGAAACGGCGAGGTCGCTAACAAGTCGGATATTGATCTGGGTGTTGTGGAAGTCGGCTTTCCGGCTTTGGTTGCCAGGCTGGCCAGAGAGCGCGCCTCACTCTACGGAATCATCTCTGTCATCATTGCCATGGGGGCGGGGTTTGGCATCGACTTCATCGCCTCCCGTATCTTCAAGCGGAAAGTGGCGGGCCACTGAAGGGCTGGAATGAGTGTGGGGACCTGGGTGCCCTGAATCGCCCGAACGGCAGGCCTTTATGTTCTGGTGGCGGCGAAAAAAGGATACAAACCGCGCGGCAGCCTCCGCTGAAGTCAGGCTGAGGCAGAAGTACACAACCTTTCGCAAGCTCCTTTCCCTCAACAACGAATGCTTGGAGCAGATGGCGAGTTTGCAGGAGGATCTGCAATTCATCTCCCCGCGCCGGGAAGTGGCGGGCGAGCGCGTCGTTGCCATCTTCCAAAAAGCGCAAGGCATCGTTGGGGAACTTTCGACGCTCACGGGCAAGATGGAGCCAGCCTTGACCCGAGTCCTTGACGAGCAGCGGCAGGCCGTCGAGACCTACATTGCCACCCAGCAGGAACAGGTCATCCCCCGGTTGGCCGCGTCGCTGTCCGAGGTCGGGTCCAGCGCCGTCATGGAGGTGGGGGGGAAAGCCGCGGCGCTGGGAGAAATCAAAAATCGGCTGGGGCTGCCAGTTCCGGATGGATTTGTCCTGACCACCGAAGCCTATCGCCAGTTCTGTGGCATTCCCTTATGGTCCTCGATCCGCGACGCGCTCCGCGACAGCGACCTGGCTGACCTCGAAGGGTTGCAGACGATCTCCAATCGGTTGACCGAAATGGTCATGGCGGCATCCGTTCCCAGAGCCGTCGAAGTGGCCATCACTGAGCGCGCCCGATTACTGGGAAAAGGCGAGGTGGGCTTGGCCGTGCGCTCGAGCGCGGTCGGCGAAGGCGGTTTAAGAACCTTCGCAGGCCAATTCCTGAGCTTGATTAACGTACCTCCCGAACAGGCGGTGGACGCTTATAAGCGCGTTGTAGCCGGACGCTTCAGCGAGCAGGCCCTTTCCTACCGCCTTTCGACGGGGTTGCCGGAAGTGGAAAGTCCCATGGCCGTGCTGTTCCTGCCGGTCATCAAAGCGCGAGTCTCCGGTATTCTCTACACCCGCGACCCACGGGACCGGAAACGCGACGTTTGCTGGGTGACTTCCACGTGGGGCTTGGGACTCAACATCGCCGGCGGCCAAATGACGCCCGACCTGTTCGTCCTCTCCCGGAAACGTCCCTATCATCTTATCGAGTCAAATATCTCCCCGAAGGAAAAGGTTATTGTTCTTGGAAAGGACGGAGGTGTTTCGCACCAGCCGCTGGACGTGGCCCAAGGCGCTCTGCCCAGTCTTAAAATCGAGCACCTGCAGGCCCTGGCGGAGTTGGGCGCCCGTGTTGAGGAGCACTTCGGAAGCCCCCAAGATGTGGAATGGGCGTTGGATGAAGGCGGAAAGATCTGGGTCCTCCAGTCCCGTCCCTTGGCACTGGTGGAGCGGATAAGATCGAAATCCAGGGCCCGCGGTGTGGCACTTGTCTCCGGGGGCCTTACCGTGTATCCCGGACAGGTCTCGGGGCAGGCTTACTTGGCCGAAGACCGCCAGTCCCTGCGGAAGACTCCTGAGGGGGCCATTGTCATTATTCGACGCACGTCGCCGGAAATCGTCGAGGTGCTTCCTCACATCGCCGGACTTGTGGCCGAGCGCGGAAATATCACCGGGCATGCCGCCACGCTCCTGCGCGAGTTTAAGGTTCCATCGGTATTGCAGATGCCCGGCATTTTCGATCGCATCAAGACGGGAGAGGCCATAAGCCTTGATGCCGTTCAACCCGGCGTTTACAGCGGCCTCCTCTGGCCGCCACCCACAGAACTCATCAGCCTGGCCGAACGGTATCGGGCGAGAACCGAGGATGTGATTAGCCGAGGGTTGCTCACCCTTAATTTGCTGGATCCCAGCGCCTTCAACTTCCGGCCCGGAGGCTGCAAATCCGCCCACGACGTACTCAGGTTCTGCCACGAGAAAGCGGTTGAAGCCATGTTCGCGCTCCAAGACCAGGAGTTGGAGCACCACTCGCACCGTTCCAGGAAGCTCCTGGCGACAGTCCCGGTGAATCTATTCGTCCTGGACTTGGGCGGTGGATTGGCGCCCGAGAGTGTGGGGGATGAAATAGAACCCTCCGAGATCGTGTCCCGACCCTTCCAGGCCCTCTGGAAAGGAATTACCCACCCGGCGGTCAGTTGGACTCGCCAAATGCCCGCGAGCTTCAGTGACTTTGCCTCCGTGATTACGGGCTCACTTTCCTCCCAAACCAGCGAGATTCGGGCCCTGGGCGAGCGCAGCTATCTGCTGGTCGCAGACGAATACATGAATCTGAACTCACGACTCGCTTATCATTTTTCACTGGTGGATGCCTGCCTCTCTGACACCCCTTCCTATAACTATATTTCTTTCCGCTTCACGGGAGGAGGATCGACCCGCCAGCGACGAAGCCTGCGCGCCTGCTTCCTGGAAGCTTGCCTGCTTCACTATGGCTTTGTGGTGGATCGCCGGGGAGACCTGGTGAACGCGTGGTTCAAGAGGGCGCCCGCTGAGGACACCGAAACGAATCTTGACATCCTCGGCCGCCTGATGGCGTGCAGCTCTCAGCTTGATATGTACATGAACAGCCTTGATGCCATGAAGTGGTACACTCGGGAGTTCCTGGCGGGCAATTATTCCTTTAACGCTGGCGATCCGGAGCCGTCAGTCAACCCAACCTCCCCGCCCTGATATGGATCCGGCATGCTGGGTACGGCATGACGATTCGACAGCCAAGCTGCTATTTCCATGAGCCACTCAACACAATTTACAGAAGTCTGGATCCAAGAGCGGCTACGGCGCTTCGGGATGCAACCCATTCCAGGTCCGCCGGTGATTTGGTACGATACCAGCAACTACATGTCGATCGAGCGGGACCACATTATTGATCTTGCGGGCAATCTCTTCCTGATCCGCGGCAATGAGCACGAGGGACGATTTGGATTAGATGATCAGCCCAAGTTCTGGGTAAAGCGTGCGCTGGACCTTAACACCGGAAAGACGCATGTCCTGAAGTTGGTCATCCAGGAGTCGTTCAAAGTTTCGGTTGGCCCCAGGGAGGTGCTCTGTTTCCGTAGCGCGGAGAAGGAGGGCAAGGTCCTCGAGCTGGTGCGCGGAGACCCGCGCTTTATGCAGGGCCGCACCGCCTGCGATGCATCTGGAAACCCCGTGCGAGTTATCGATTGGATTCCCGGCATCGATCTGTTGACCTACCTCCACTCGGTTCAGGTTCGACACGAAGAATATTGTCGCACCCTGCTTCCGACGATCCTGGTAAAAGTGCTGGACAATATCGCAGCTCTCGGGCGACTGCACGAAGCAGGGCTGTGCCACGGGGACATTCGGAATGATCATCTGCTTGTCGAGCGCGAAACGGGTTCCTACAAGTGGATCGACTTCGACCTCGACCAGGGCTTCGCGGACTTCGACATCTGGAGCGTGGGCAACGTTCTGCACTGTGTCGTCGCCAAAGGATTCATGACCTTCCGCGACGCCCTCGGAACTCGACCGG
This sequence comes from uncultured Acidobacteriota bacterium, assembly GCA_963804995.1. Lineage (GTDB taxonomy): Bacteria > Acidobacteriota > Terriglobia > UBA7540 > UBA7540 > Bog-366. The sequence continues at coordinate 1,730,936 of CAWDSK010000003.1, read as the reverse complement.
AACTTTCCGGGGAGCTATCCCATGACGATGCATCAGTTTTCTTTCCGTACCGGGTCATGAACCTGCGCAAGATTTATCCTTACCTGCCGGAGAAACTCAATGACGTGCTTCTTCGGTTTTCATTTAGTGCACGCGTTGGTTACGACAGGATTTCTCAGATCACGGATGATTTGGCGGAATGCACATCCTGCATGAGCTAAGCTGAACTCGTCATCCCTTGATTTGCTCCAATGCAAATGGAATCCGGGTTAAAGTCGAGTAAATCCTTGAGCCCCCAGCAGAGTTCCTCGCGGGTGATTCCGGGTTTCCTGGACAAATCGATCAACTGCTGTTTCTTTTCCTGGATCACGCACGCCACGGCAGGCAGTTTCGCCGCCAGTGTTTGCGGAATGGTCAGGATGCCATGCCGGTCGCCGTGAATCAAATCGCCGGCCTGAATCGTCAGTCCGCCCACTTCCACCGGTGTACCGAATTCGATGATGTGCACATAAGCTCGCGAGAGGGCAAAACGTCCCGCGAAAACCTGAAAGCCGCTTGCTTCGATTTCAGACAACTCGCGCGCGGCCCCGTTGGTTACAGCCCCCACGCAGCCCATGGCCATCAAAACGTTGGCGTGAACCTTGCCGAGATATGCTCCGGTGCCGGGTGGGTCATCCAGGTCTTGTAGGACCAACACGCGCGGAGCCGGAATTTCGCAAATATGCTTCCACCAGTCAGTACGTTCCACGTACCGGCTGCCCACGATCGGCGGGCCTGCCGAGCGAACTTTGCAAGTGGCCGCGTAACCCACCATGGAAGGGAGACTTTTGAAGAGACAGCGAAAGCCCGCGGTCGCGAACCCTTCGTTGCGCAAGCGTACGCCGAAACTTTCGATGGCGTCAGCAATGACGCAAGTATCGAAGGTTTTGAGTTGTTGAACCTGCTCGATGGTTAATGGTCTATGCATGGCCTTACCCCTTCAAGGAAAGTATCAGAGGCCGATGGTTGCAAGGAATACCGGCGGGATGTCCGCCGCTACCGGAACAACTATGGGCGCGCACCCCATCCCAGTCTGTCTGCTGCTCTAAGGACCTCGTCGCCGCGGGCGCGCACGCGGATATCGTCCGTCAGGTTTACCCAGCGCACGGTGCCGGCGGGGTCAATCAGGAATTCGGCGGGCCGCGCAATGTCCACCCCTTGCGGACCGCCCCGGATGTGTAAGAGATCGTATGGACGAATGACCTTCTCCTCGGCGTCCGAGAGGAGCGGGAAGGTTAAGCCCGCTTTCTCACCGAGCCTGCGGCTGACCTCGACGGGGTCAACACTGACCGCCACCACGCGAATGCCGCGCTTGCCGAACTCGCTCAATTGGCCTTGGAAGCTCCGTAACTCGGAGACACAGTAAGGTCACCAGTAACCACGGTAGAAAATTAGTACTAGCCCCCCTGACTTCGTTTCCCCAGCGGCCGGCTTCAAGAGGTCCGCCAGTGAAACCGGCTTGCCATGCTGGTCAGGCAACGTGAAGCTGGGCGCCTTCTGTCCCACATAGGGAGCTCCAGTGGAAATAGGCAGTTGCGAATATGATGAATTCAGGAAGACGAAGAATATAAAAATCAGCAGTGCCAGCGTGCCCCGTGTCGATCCTGACTTACCGGCACAAACCCTCAACGGTTCACGTGCGCGGCGCATACTCACCTCTCCATAAATCCACACGTTCGATTTCACCTTCCGGCGCGAAAACCATACGCCTGCCGCCCTCGCGCGTCAAGTTCACATCGACATAGTGTCGTCAGGTCGATATTGTCGCCTTCGGGTCGCATCGCGGATAAGTATCGGCCCTGAGCCTCCCTCAGTGGCTAGATATCCATAGTGGGCTGCCAGGCAACACCGTGACCCTTGTCTTTGCCAAAAACTCAATCGGCCACAAAGAGCGGATTATTCACGCGAGCGTCGAAGGAGCGAGAGACCTGCTGTATGGACGCGCGCTCCACATTGGATGGTGGAGCGGAGTCGGGGACACTCCTGTTCTTACCTGTGCAGAGTCCTCGCGGAACGGGATTGACTCCAGGTGGGGAGAGACTCCTTTTCCGTCCGAGAACAAGCCCTCACGCCGCCCGCCGCTCGTACCGGTGATGGAGTCCACCGACTTCAAGAAGTTCGGCTACGGCACCAAGCTCCGGAGGCTGAACGGGGCGTGATACAGGAGAGTCTTTGCCGAAAGGAATCTCCGTAGATCGCATCGCGGTCATGCAGCAGGTAGCGGGCGGCCGTGTCCCACGGGAGGGCTTCGGCCATTTGTCGGGCCGTCCATTCCGAGGTGGGATGCGCAGTAACGTTGAAATGGAGAAGGCGCCGTCTCTCGTGCGCCAAGACGATCAAGACATAGAGAACTCGAAAGGTGACGGCCGGCACCACGAAGAAGTCCGTCGAGACCAGCTGCCTCGCATGGTTATTCAGGAAGGTACGCCAGGTTTGGGAGGGCGGTTTTCGCTGACAAGCCATGTACTTCGCGACGGTGGCCTGGGACATCTCGATTCCGAGTTTGAGCAGCTCGCCCTGAATGCGCGGTGCTCCCCAGAGAGGATTAGCTCTGCTCATGTTCCGAATCAGCTCACGAACCTCCGGAGACAATTGGGGTCTCCCTGGTGTACTGCGCCCACTTTTCCATCTCCAATACCTGTGGAATCCCCGGCGATGCCAGGCAACTACAGTTTCGGGCTTGACGAGGACCAACGCTGAGCGCCAGATCGACCAGAAGCGAGAGAGCCAAACCCACAGCCATCGGTCGGCAGCGCCCAGACGAGATCGCTCACGCTGGGCCCTCTTCAGAACCATCAACTGATGTCGGAGTGCAAGGTTTTCCAATTGCAAACTGGCGCGAGTCCGAAACCAAGATCGGATGCTGCCCAAGGCGGAAAGTAGTGGGGTAGACATGGACAACGAAGGCTAACAAGGTCTTCAGAGAAGTTCAATGGAACGAGATTATTGGTAGCGAGTATCCTGCACACAATTAGCACACAGTTCCTCCCTGGCCTCGGTGAAGCTGAAAGAAAACACATGGCAGAGAAGCGGGCGACCGCTGATCCGCGAATCAGTGGCCCCAACCCCCGCAACGACCGCGTCGGCCCCTGCCTGGGCAGGATCGAGGTCACCCGGTCCAGCTTCGATAGGGTACCTGTTTCTCGGTTCGGTAGACAAACGAGTTGATCTTGGGATGATATACAAGAGCAAACAAAGGATTCGGGGAAATAGAGCCATGGACAGTCCACTTTTCATCTCGCCCTACGTTAGGGGCCCGGGGAACACTGAATGCGCGCAAGCAGTCGTCGCAACCGATGATGTAGTGCCCGTCCCCATCCCATCTTGCCTGGACTGGGTTGTTGTCAATGTGTGGGCGGGCAATTCGCAGAGGAGGTTTTCTGGTCAGGTCCGAGATGGTTTGCAGGAGCGGCTCAAATCCGAATCCATTCTTGTGGTAATAAGCGTCGGCGGTCACTTCTTTTGGCATTCCATCAGCGGCGATGGCACTGATGACAATGACGGGTATTTGCGGGAAACGTTTGCGCACTATGTCAAGAAACTTAAACCCTGACATGCGGGGCATGTTAAGGTCGGAAATAATTAAGTCCGGGAGTCCAGCGCGGAGTTTTCCGAGTGCATCCAGACCGTCAACCGCCGTTCGAACGACATACCCCGCAGCCACCAAGTATCCCGAGATGAGCTTTCGGATAAGAGGATCGTCGTCTATTAACAAGACCCGTTTGCCTAATTGTCCTACCATGGTCGCGCCTTCAGTCTCTTGTTAGGGAAGTCTGCGTATTGCGCCCTTGGAAAGGGACTCTCTCTCCGAGCTTGCTCATATGGCGAAGGATGTTTGCGCGGCAGGATACTAATGCTGGTGCTTTACACTCACAGCACCATTTAAAGCACCTCAGTGGCCATCGTGCGCTCGGCTGATGTTGCCGCCTTGGGAGAGGAGGGAGCACTAACGAGGGGTGAGCGAAAAGGCGCAAATTGTCGCTTATTTGGTATTCAAGCCGGCTTCTCAAGCAGCGCAGATTTCCACACCTCATCCCCAATCGAGGTCGAAGATGAATCGTCTGTCGAACCTGGCTCTCAGCGTTGTAGACAGACTCGTCCATGAGGGTGGAAGGCTCATGTTCAGGGTTGCTCTTGGCAGGGCGAAGGCACTTCTGGGTACACCTCAACCGCGCGGAACCCGGCAACTGGCTTTGAATCTTGTCCTGCAAAAGAAAGCAGTGCATGGCGCTCTGCTGGTAGGCCCGCGGACTGGAAGCGAATACGCCAAGTTCACCCTGAAGAAAAGTCTGCCCACCGATCAGCGGCCCAGGACCTTGGCAGTTGAGAATGAGCATCACTCCGTGGGTGACCTCAACGGGGTCGTCAATGAAGGCTATCTTGAGCAAAGCTGCGAGAGCTGCAAACTCCTGCTTTTATCGCGCCGCTGGCGGCTCCTGGTCGGTGGGAATTCCGACCAGGTAGCGATAGAACGCAACAGCCCGGTTGACCGCGGAAGACTCATTTCTCGTCACCAGCCGGTTCGCGTTCTTTCCTGTGCGCACGATGCTGTAAAATCGCCAGACATTTTCCGATTCGCGATCCAGAAAGTAGATCGACTGCATCTCTCCCGGGTGGAAGAGGGGCACGAAGAGATAGCGAATCGTGCTGACATTCTCGACATCGATAACGAGCCGGTCCGCCGAAGCCTCAGCAATGTGCATTCGGTAGATCTCTTTGCCAGAACGGTTATCGACCTGTTCATAGTAAAATACCGTGCCTTTCTTCATCTCATCGGGTGAAAAGTTTCCGCGGCGTTGACCGGTCTGCGAGCCGGCGAGAGCGTAGGCATCCACAATTAGTGTTTGCCACTGTTTGTCGATGGTCGACCAATAGCGCATGCCAGCGAGTTCTGAAATTGCCCCGATGTGGCGAAGCAAGCCCCCAGCTCCCGAGGTGTGCCGAAATCGCGCGACTGCGGTAACCAACGTTGTAAAGCCCACCTGAGCCCAACCGGTGCACGCGGGCGGTCTCCAGTCGCGGCCGAAATCAGACGTGCTCCACAACTTCACGACGGCCGAGTTATCCAGACCAGGATAGGGCGGAACAGGTTCCTTTCCGCATGGCGGCTGCGGTCCTGATTGTGCATAGCCTTGTGCCTGGCAGAGCAGCATTGCCGACAATGCAAACCGAACGAGGTGCCAGGCCCAAGTCCGGACAATCGTCTCATGACGCGGATCTGCGCTCATCTGACCAGTATAGTTGTTGCCCGGGGACTGGGTTGAGTGCCATAGTCGGCGCGCCACCTTTGGATTAAAGTAGGTTACGGCCCGGAGAACGCCCAACCCTGGGATTGCTCTCTCGTCGCTGCATGCACCAAGGGCATAGTTGCTTTAGCGGCTCAATTTGTCCCGTGCAGATTGGAGCACAAGCATGGCTGATCCCGTCACCATTGGCAGTCCGCCAGAAGTTGCAGTGTTCGACCAGCGCAAGGCCCGCGTGGCCGCGTTGGCGGCGCTCGCCGTAACCGTTTCTGCCATTGCCTACACCTGCGAAATCGGGTTTATCGTGTATGGGGTTCTATTGGCGATTCCGTACGCCGTCTTTGTGCTGGCTTGCAGTAGCCGAAGGGCAGGCCTGGGGATGGGCGCTTGCCTGCGTGGTCATTGCTTGTGCGCTGGTACCGACGATATTGACTACATTGAGAATCATGCGCCGCGCGCATCGTTCCGATGTAGCGATGCTAGTCTTCCTTATAGCGCTGCTGCTAATCCAGATCGCGCAACTGATTTATGTCCGACGCGCTTATTCGGGAAGAATCGCCCTTGGCGCTCCGCTGCTCCGCAGCACTCTCTACTATGCATGCTTGTTACTTGTTGTGGGCGTTACCTTGCCGAACTGGTATGTTCCACCTATTGTGCGGCGCGAAAACAAAGCCGTGGACACGCTGCGCAAATACTCCGCCGCGATGGAATTGTATGCGACGACGTTGAAGGACGCGAGTTACCCGGCTACGCTCTCCGCACTGGCTCCGCCGTTGGAAGCAGGCAAGAAGGCGTCTTCGGGCAGGATCGACGCCGCATTGATGTGTGGGCAGGCGTCATGCGTCAATAATGGCTATCGCTTCGAATTCCGTCCGGTGTTCAAGGAGGAACGCGTGGCCTCGTATACGATCAGCGCGCGTCCGCTGGAGTTCGAAGAGACCGGCAACCGCAGTCTCCTGCTCACCGCAGACGGCAAGATCTACGAGACGCGAGAAAACCGCAACGCCCTACTCACGGATCGCCAGCGCTGATGTGCCAGACCCTTGCCCCCTCCTATGGCACTCTTCGAGTATCAGGATTGCTTTCGGTAGAAGACATAAAAGAACACCAACACACTGAGGCTCGCGAACAGATGAATCAGCGCCGTCAGCAAGGCCATCGCTGGAATCACATCACGCATGACCCCCAATACGGTGAAAATGAAATGTGCCAATACCAAAATCGTTAGCAGGATTGTCCCAATCAATGCCAGGAGTGCCGCACTCTTGAGGCTCATGGTGGGAGTATGAATGCTCCCAGCGTCATTTGCAAGCGGGAGCCAATCCTTCGAAGTACGCCCAGCCATACCGTTTCGTTGGTAGCATCAAATCCCGGGCAAAACTAGCCCAAGAGCGAAGAGGGATCTGCGCGCAAGACGGGCAAGGGGCGTCGTACTCGGATTTCCTGGGGTTTCCGCTAAGAAGGAGTGTGGGATTCACGCGCTCGCCTTCGCAAACTTTTGGGCCACATCTGCGCGGGAATGAGGGGTGAGCCGTTCGCAAAAGACCTTCACGCCAACGAACACGTAGCTTGGCATCATTCGCAGCGGGGACCAAGACTTTTTCAGTGCCTGCTATTGGACGATGGTGCCCTTCCGGTTGACCCGGCCGCCTCTAAAGAAGCGGTGATGCACCATGCTTTGGAGAAGGAGAAAAAGAATGACTGCCAAGACGACTACAAACAGGAACTTTCCAATCCCGAACGAGGGTGGCTTTTCTCCTTCAGGGTCCGGCGAATGCGAATAAGTTGTCATCAGATCTCCCTCTCCGCCAGGTCAAACGCCTGCCATGGGACCGCCCTTCATATAATCCGTCATTTCCCGTGTCGCCGTTCAAACTATATCGCTCCTCCCACCCGGCGTTCACATGGCAGCTTTTGCCCCCGATGATCAGGCTGTCATTCGTTCTGAGCCAGATTTGACATAGAGGCTGTACGGGGAATCATCGCCGCCGTCAATTAAAGGTCTCGAGGCTCCGAATGATGCTGTTCACCGAAGAGCTAACAACAGAGCTTCCCGCACTTTCTTTGAGGGAGCAGGGACCTTGCGCACTTGATATCGGCGGCACGCCTCTACCGTGTTTTTCAGGCTTTCGAGGTAGGCGATGCAGGGCTCGCAGCCTTTCAGGTGGCGCTCCAGCTCACGGCATTTCTTCACCGGAAGTTCGGCGTTCAGGTAGTCTGAGAGCATGGCGAAGATGTGCTTGCAACGCCGGTCAGGCATGGCTTTTACTCTTCCTTTCACTCAGATGCCGGGCATAACCCGCCAGCGCATTGCGAACGAAGACGCGCGCCCGTTGAAGGCGCTTCTTCGTCGTTTCTTCCGAAATGCCCATCACTTCCGCAACTTCCCGGGTATCAAGTTGTTCCATATCGCGAAGGATCAAGACCAGACGGTAATGCTTGGGGAGGGCCAAGATGGCGTCTTCCAGCCTGCCCCGCAATTCCTGGTCTTAGGACAATCTCTTCCGGCGTTATCTGCCATAATTTTGTACCTGCAGGTGATAGGTCGGATTCCTTGGGCATCAAGTCATCCAGCGAGAGCATTTGTGCAGGCGCGAACTTGCTTTTTCGGCGGCTCATCAAGCACTGGGTTTTGGCCACCTTGTAAAGCCACACCGACAAAGCCCGCGCGTCAGGAAACTCTCTGAGCTGTCGCGCCAGGCGGATCAGTGTTTCCTGGGCTGTATCTTGAGCATCCTCGTGGCTTCCACAAACCTTCATTCCAAATCCGTAAACGACCCCTTGCAGGGTTTCGAGCGCACGCTCCGCATCCTGGCGATTCCCGGATTGCAAACTCTTGAGTGCTTCTTCGATTTGAGTATTCACCTAGTCCATTCCCCCAAGGAAACTCACGGAAATCACGAGCTATTCGTAGTATCGCACTTCCAGACTGGGAATGCGATTCCGTCGCCAACACCTTGCTCTACCATCGTCATAACTCCAATGAAATCAATGCTGGTCCGGCGACTCCGCTGCACGGTGACTGCACCCCATTTCTTCCGCAGGCAGTTTGACGCGCCCCCCCTACATGCTCCCCAAATTTTTCTGTCACCTCTCCCTGCAAATTGCATTTATGGGTATGAGGTAAGCGAAATGCAAGTGAACTCGCGAGTTCAAGAAATCTGGTTGCGGCTGCTCGATGCCGTCGATTCTTCCCCAACCACGCGCATAGAAAGAGTTGAAGAAGGCTACTACGCCGTGGTGCGCGAGGCCGCGGACCGGACACAATGTCATGTCGCATGTGACCCTGAGGATTTTCGGTCGGTCAAACCCTTCATTCCCCATCTCGCCCGCACGCGCGCGGTTTACCTGATCCAGAGAGACGCTTACGGGCTGGCGGAGATTGAGAGTCTGCGTGACTGGGCGGGCCAACTCGGGGAGCAGGTCGAGCGGTGCATCCGCCGTGCTTTCGCGACAGTGGACACCGAGATTTTTGCCCGGGAAGTCTCCGCCTCCCTCCGAGCATCGGGGTGGAAAGTCGAACATGTGGAGGACAGCCTCCGGGTTAATGATGGCCGGTTTTCGGAGAGTATTAACCTGCTCCGCGCCATCGTGCAAATGGTTCTCTCGCGTAGCACCGTCGCGGAGGCCGCCCGGTCGCTCGAGGCCCAACTTGCCGGGCGATTCTTGATGGATGCCCAGTTGTTCGCACGCTTCGAAGAGTGCTTTGCCCAATACCAGCCGGCCATCATCGACCGATATTTCACGGTTAGTCCGGATTGCTCACGTCTGGCCGCGGGTTGGGATTATTGGCAGATCTCCAGCCGCGATGCCCACGACGCGATAGAGATCTATGAGCAAGCTATGAAGGAGTTTGAAACCCTGCTCGCCTTGCCGCAAGAGGACTGGCTTCCAGCCCTCGCAACGGATGGCTGCGAGCAGAGCATTCTGAATCTTGAGGTGACCCATGATTGAAGGAAAATTACGTCTAACTACCGTCGAAGGCGCCGGCCGCCAGTTTGTGGCGCAATCGGGCACGGGCCACGCGCTCGTCATGGACGACGCGGACGGCCACAGCGCCCCCAAACCGATCGAGCTCGCGCTTCTGGCATTGGAAGGCTGCACAGCCTTCGACGTGATTGGCATTCTGCGGAAGAAACGGCAGACGGTGACCGGTTACGAAATCGAGTTGCGCGCGGACCAAAACCCCGAACCGCCCGCCTATTTCACCCGCGTAGAAATCAAGCACAAACTCCGCGGCCACATCGATCCGGAGGCGGTAAAGGCTGCCATTCACCTATCGGAAACCAAGTACTGCGCGGTCGGCGCCATGATTGCAAAGACTGCCAAACTCGAAACCACGTTTGAAATCCTCCCGGAAGAAAGCCCGGAAAACCATATTGAGGCAGCCTGATGGCACGGACGAATTTAGCTCGAACGGTCATGGCAATCATTTGCTCTTCCCTGCTGGCCAGCGCCCAGTCACCTCCACCGACGCCACAGAACCTGACGCTCCCAGAGGCCGTCCGCATGGCGCTGGAGAAGAACCCCACGGTGCAAGCTGCGGTTGCCTACGCTCAGGCCGTCCATGAGGGGATTGCCGAAGCCAGGGCGGCGCGATTGCCGCGTGTGGATTTTTCCGAAGGATTCACGCGCGGCAATAATCCCGTTTACGTTTTTGGGGCATTGCTGACCCAACGGCAATTCACGGCCACGAATTTTGACCTGGGCTTTCTCAACACCCCCCCGCCCCTTAACAATTTCCGCACTCAATTCACCGCGGCGCTGCCCTTGTACGATGCCGGCCAGATCGGCCGCCGAATCAAGGACGCAAAACTGAGTGCGCAGGGTGCCGGTGAAACGGGCCAGCGCACGCGACAGGAAGTGATTTTCGGCGTCGTGAAAGCCTACACGGACGAACTACTGGCCCGGGAGAACGCACGCGTGGCGGAAGCGGCAGTCAAGACCGCGCAATCGGACCTCCATCGGGCCCAGGCACGGCAGGAAGAAGGCCAAGCGGTTCCTTCCGACCTCCTGAGCGCGCAGGTGCAACTGGCTCAGGCCCAGGAGGATTTGCTGCAAGCGAATAATGCCGTCGACCTTGCCCATGCCGCGCTCAATGTGGCCATGGGGTTACCGGAGGACGCCGCAACCACTATTGAATCAGGACTCAAGGAATCAATCTTTGAAGCCGGCGTACTTGCCGAGCGCCAACAGCATGCACTGAAAAGCCGGCCGGACCTTCGCGAAGCCGACCTGGGAGTTGAGCACGCCACCATCGGCTCACGCATGGCCCGAGCCGAGTTCCTGCCCAAGGTGAACGTGTTTAGTTCGTGGGAAGAGGATAACCAGACGTTTCTCACGCGAGGAGGCAATAACTGGACGGCGGGCGTCAACCTCAACTTCAATATTTTCGATGGCGGAGCGAATCGGGCTCGCCTGGCGGCAGCCCACTACCGCCAAAGCCAGGCGCAAGCCCAGTCGGCGCAAATGGCTGCCGCCGTCAAACTTCAGGTGCGCGAGGCCTTCCAGAATCTGACCACCGCGCAGCAGCGCGTGGAAGTCTCACGCCAGGCGCAGTCGGAGGCCGAGGAAAGCCTGCGCATCATCCAGAATCGCTATGAAGCGGGCTTGGCAACCATCACGGATTTATTGCGAGTGGAAGCCGCGCGCACCAGCGCCCAAAAGAACTACTTGAACGCCTTGTTCGATTATCGAATCAGCTATGCAGCGTTGGAATTGGCTACGGGCGAGCTGGCGCCCGATTCACCCGCCGTCACCCAATAGGGCGTCAGCCACAGTCTACAAAGGACGAAATACTTATGCATCGAAAGAGAATCCTTTCCGTACTTATCATCACCACCGCAGCGGGGTCTCTTGCCGCTTGTAGTTCCAATGAAAAACCTCTGGCAGAGCCTGGACCGGTGGTCAGCGGAGTGCAGACAGAAATCGTGCATCTAGAGTCCGCCCCTCAGCTATACCAGGCAGTCGGCGCAATCCGTTCCGCCTCGACCGCGATCCTGGCAGCGCAATTGGCCGGCACCGTCCGCGAGGTCCGCGTGCAAGCCGGCGATCGCGTAAAGCGCGGCCAACTTCTCGCCGTGCTCGACGACCGCGGGCCACAGGCGCAGGTACAAGGGGCGGAGGCGGGCGTGAATGAAGCGATCCAGGGAGGGGCGGAAGTCGATCAGGCCCTCAAGGCCGCCACCGCCGACCGGCAGTTTGCGGAAGCAACTCTTAACCGCTACAAGGCTTTGCTCGCCAAGAACTCATTGAGCCGCCAGGAATTCGATGGAGCAGAGGCACGCTACCAGTCGGCACTCGCCAACGAACGCTCCATGGAAGCAAGAACGCAGCAGATTAAGGCTCGCCAGCAGCAGGCCCGCTCGCAACGGGATTCCGCGCAGACCTACCTCAGCTACTCGCGCATCGTTTCACCCCTCGACGGAATCGTGACCGCGAAATCGGTAGATGCGGGGACAGTGGTGATGCCCGGCACGCCGGTGCTGACGGTGGAGGACACAGCACGATATCGTCTGGAAGCAAGCCTTCCGGAGGAGTATGTCCCCTATGCTAAAGCCGGCGACAACGTCTCCGTCTCGACCGAGCATGGCCAATTCGAAGGGCGCGTTGCCGAGGTCGTCCCGGTCGCGGAGGTGAGCAGCCACACGTTCCTGGTGAAGATCGATCTTCCCCCCGATTGCAATTGCCGCTCCGGCGAATACGGGCAGGCAAGCTTCCCCATTGGGGAAACAAAAGGCTTGGCGGTGCCCAGTTCGGCGGTGGTAGACCACGGCGAGTTGCAGGGAATTTTCGTCGTGGGCGCGGATGGCAAAGTTGAATACCGGCTGGTGAAAACAGGAAAGACTTTTGGGAACCAGGTGGAGATTCTCTCCGGCCTCGCCGCGGGGGAGAAGGTTGCCGTTTCCCAGATCGATCGCCTGCGTGACGGCGCGCGCCTGGAGGGACTATGAGCGCGCGCCAGCTCGGCTTCGCCGGGCGCATCGCCCACTACTTCATCAACTCCAAGCTCACCCCGCTCATCATGGTGTTTTCGATCTTGCTGGGAGCGTTTGCCGTGCTTCAGACGCCCCGCGAGGAAGAGCCACAAATCGTCGTTCCCATGATGGACGTTTTCGTGGAGATGCCCGGCTCCTCCGCGCAGGAAGTTGAGCAGCGCGTCACCACGCCGATGGAAAAGCTCATTTGGGAGATCCCCGGCGTCGAGTACGTCTACTCCACCACGCGGCCGGGGCTCAGCATGGCCATCGTGCGGTTCAAGGTGGGCGAAAAAGAAGAAGACTCCATCATCAAGCTCTACAACAAACTCTATTCACACTTCGACCAGATTCCGCCCGGCGCCTCGAAGCCGATCATCAAGCCCCGCTCCATCGATGACGTTCCCATTCTGGCGCTCACTTTCTGGAGCAACCGCTACGACAGCTACACGCTGCGCCGCGTGGCCAGCGAAGTGGATCGCGAGATCAAGAGCATTGATGATGTCTCGGAAACAAAGGTGATCGGCGGCGAACGGCGGCAGATTCGCGTGCTGCTCAATCCCAGCCGGATGGCTGGTTATGGCGTTGCTCCCGCCGCGCTCATGGGTACGATCGGCCGAGCCAACCAGCGCCTTCAGGTCGGTGAGTTTGCGGCGGCCAATGAGGAGTACGACGTCGAGACCGGCGACTTCCTCCGCAACGCCGACGACGTGGGGGGCGTGGTGGTGGGTGCATCCTCCGGCCGCCCGGTCTATCTGCGCGATGTGGCCGAGATTCGTGATGGCCCAGAGGAGCCCGCCAACTACGTCCTCTTCGGCACAGGCGCTGGAGCCAAGGTGAAATCAGCCGGCTCCCTGGGAGAGTCGCCAGCCGTCACGCTCACCGTTTCCAAGCGCAAGGGTAAGAACGCTGTGGTAGTTGCCGAGCGCGCCATCGAAAAAGTGCAAAGTCTGAAAGGGACTTTGATTCCATCTGGTGTCGAAGTGACGATCACGCGGAATTACGGCGCGACAGCCCAGGAAAAATCCAACGAATTATTGAAGCACCTTCTGCTCGCCACCCTGTCCGTAACCCTGCTGATTGCCCTGGCACTCGGATGGCGGTCTTCGATGGTGGTGCTCGCTGCCGTGCCAGTCACCCTGGCACTGACCTTGTTCATCTATTTCATCTATGGCTACACGCTGAACCGCGTCACCCTTTTCGCGCTGATCTTCTCCATTGGCATCTTGGTGGACGACGCCATTGTGGTGGTGGAGAACATCACCCGGCACTTCCACCTCCCGGAAAATAAAGGGCGTCCCCTGGCGGACGTCGCGGTGGAGGCGGTGGATGAAGTTGGCAATCCCACCACCCTCGCCACCTGGACCGTCATCGCCGCCATCCTGCCCATGGCGTTTGTCGGCGGACTGATGGGACCCTACATGCGGCCCATTCCCATCGGTGCGTCACTCGCCATGTTGTTCTCGCTTTTCATCGCCTTCATCATTTCTCCCTGGGCGGCGCTGCGCATGCTCGCGAACGCAAAAGCCGGTCACGGGGAAAGCGAAGAGGGGCAGGAAGGCTGGACGACCCGTTTCTACCGGCGGCTGATGATGCCGCTGCTCATCGATGCGCGCAAGCGTACCATGTTCCTGGTGGGAGTAGTGCTCCTGCTTCTGTCCGTGTTCACACTTCCGCTTCTCAAGATTGTGCGCGTCAAGATGCTTCCCTTCGACAACAAGAGCGAGTTCCAGGTGATCATCGACATGCCGGAGGGGACAACGCTCGAGCAGACAACGCGCGTGGCGCGTGAGGTGGCGCGCCGCGTGGCCCAGGAGCCGGAGGTGGTCAATTACCAGGTGTATGCGGGCACGGCCAGTCCTTATAACTTCAACGGGCTGGTGCGTCACTATTTCTTGCGGCAAGGAGCAAACGAGGCGGACATTCAGGTGAACCTGCTCCCCAAGGAAGAGCGTTCCGCGCAAAGCCACGATATCTCCAAGCGGGTGCGCGACGCCATTGTGCCCATTGGGGAGAAATACGGGGCCAAACTGAAAGTGGCGGAAATTCCCCCCGGCCCACCGGTGTATCAGACCCTGGTGGCGGAAGTTTATGGCCCTGAATACACCCAGCAGATTGATATTGCGAGGCAGATTCGCGACGAATTCAAGAAGACTCCCGGCGTAGTGGACGTGGATTGGACCGTGGAGGCACCCCAGCCGCAATACCGCTTTGTGCTGGATAAAGAGAAGGCGGCGCTGGCGGGCGTCTCCGCTGACCAGATAGCGCAAACGCTGCGCCTGGCCGTAAGCGGCGCGGTGGTTGGCCTGGCGCATCAGCCCAAAGAGAAAGAAGACGTCGACATCGTGCTGGAAGTTCCCCGGGCGGACCGCAGCAGCCCGACCGGCCTCGGTGAAATTCGTGTGGCGTCTACCACCGGCGCTCTCGTGCCGCTCGGCGAGTTGACCCATGTTGAGACCGGCTCGATCGAAACCTCCATCTATCACAAGAATTTGAAGCGCGTCGTGTACGTGACGGGCGACGTGGCAGGGAAAGAGGAAAGTCCGGTGTATGCGATTCTCAGCCTCTCCAAGTCGCTCGACAAGATCCACGGCCCCGGCGGTTACTCCGTTGAGCGCTACGCCACGCACCTGCCGTTCCTCACCGACCAGGTAAGCATGAAGTGGGACGGGGAGTGGCAAATCACCTACGAAGTCTTCCGCGACCTGGGATTTGCATTCGCCGTCGTCCTCGTACTGATCTACGTCATCGTGGTGGCGTGGTTCCAATCCTTCCGAATCCCACTGGTGATCATGGCGCCGATCCCGCTCACACTTATCGGAATCATTCCTGCGCACGCCTTGATGGGCGCGTTTCTGACGGCGACCACCATCATCGGCTTCATTGCCGGGGCAGGAATCATTGTGCGTAATTCCATCATCCTGGTGGACTTCATCGAACTACGCCGCAAGCAAGGGATGGCGCTCGCGGAAGCCGTGGTGGACGCCGGCGCCATCCGCTTCCGGCCCATGCTGTTAACGGCAGCAGCGGTGGTGGCCGGGGCTTTCGTCATCCTTTTTGATCCGATCTTTCAGGGGCTCGCGATTTCTTTGATGGCGGGCGAGGTGGCATCGACATTCCTTTCGCGCATGGCGGTGCCGGTGCTCTTTTACCTGAACGCGCGGAACGAAGAGAAAAAATCTGCCGGCGAAAGTGTGGCGCCGTGATCGGCGATAGCAACGGTTGCCCGCTTTCACATAACACTGAGGAGGAAACATCATGGATTTGAATCGATGGTTACGGATGGTTGCAGGATCGTTTGTTCTGGCTTCCCTGGCCTTGGGTTACTGGGTAAGCCCGAAATGGTATCTCTTTACAGCTTTCGTGGGACTCAATCTGCTCCAGTCGGCCTTTACGAACTGGTGCCCGATGATGACCTTCCTGCGGAAGATCGGCGTGAAGCCGTAGGACTGTGACACGTGACGAGTGACAAGCAGAAAGGATTGCCCGTCACTTGTCTCTGGTTGCTACTCTAGTCACTTCCTTTAGGGAGAGGCCTATGCCCATATTTGAATACGCATGTTCCCACTGCGGACATGTCTTCGAAAAACTCGTGTTGACCCGCAACCAGGACCTGCCTGAGTGCCCCAATTGCGGATGGAAGCGGGTCGAACAGAAGTTCTCGGCATTTGCCACCGGCGGCACCACAAGCAAGTCTGCCGGCGGCGCCTGTGCCCCTTCGGGTGGCGGTTGAAGGCTCTGATCAAGGGGGCAGGCTGCTTCCTCTGGGAGCCGATCAGATTGAGACGAGCCCGAAGCGGATGAGGGTAAGAGAAGCCATCGCCACAATCGCCCAAAGCAGAATCCCCTGCACGAGGGGGCGCACGCCAACTTGTTTCAGCGTTGATTTTGAAATCCCTGTGCCAATCAGATAGAGCGTAACCGTCAATCCCGTTTTTCCCAGCGCGCTAAGCCGGGGGTACAGCGGGCCGAACCAAGGCAGAAAGGTGCTGGCAACCGCAGCAAGACAGAAAAGCAGGATAAACCAGGGCCACCTGACGCGGGTCTTGCTCTTTCTCAAGATTGCCACCATAAACGCCAAAGGAACGATCCACAGCGCTCTGGCCAGCTTGATTGTAGTCCCGATCATCAACGCCTGGGCCCCGTATTTTGCGGTTGCGCCCACCACGGAACTGGTGTCGTGGATGGCGAGTGCGGACCATAATCCGAATTGCGACTGCGTGAGGTGAAGAGCGTACCCGATGACGGGGAAGAGAAACAGGGCAACCGAATTCAGCACAAACACGGTTCCGAGCGATACCGCCATCTCCTCTTCCCCCGCGTTCAAGAAGGGTCCCACGGCGGCAATCGCGCTGCCGCCACATATGGCGGTGCCCGCACAGATCAGGAACGACAACGTGCGGTGAACCTTGAACAAATACCCGATGCCGAGACCGAGGAGCATGGCAAAGCTGATACTGATTGCGGTGTACATGAATCCGCTCCGGCCCGCCCGCACCACCTCATGCAGATTCATTCCAAAACCCAACGCCACGACCGAGGCTTGCAATAGAAACGCGGAGAGCCTTTTGGAATCGAGATGATAGGGATGTGCGAACGACAGGCCGTAGATCAGTCCGGCCAGCAGCGCCGGGGAAGAGCACCTGACCAAAGGCCATCGCAGCAAGAAACCTCTCTACCTGACCGAGGCGGAGATCTCCAGGCTCAAGCAACTCAAGTCGCTGTCTCCTAACAGCACAGAAAACGACTTGGTGTTTGCTCATCCCAAACACCCGGACCGGCCCATGACCGAGCAGAACGCCCTTCGCTGCGGGTTACAGAAAGCCGCGGCGAAGACTGGGATACACCTCACTTGGCATCAACTGCGGCACTGGTCGGGAACCATGCTCTACCGGGCTGGTGTGCCGATCAAGGTCATCCAGAACAGATTGGGTCACTCACGCTGGCAAACGACCGCGGATTGGTATATCGAGTCCGACAGGGAAGGGGAACGCGAGGCTGCAAATGTAGCTTCTCGGCTCCTGGGGGCTGGGTAAGGAAAGTCAGGACGATTTATCCCAAATTGTTAGCGTAACTGTTAGCGGAAAGCTCGACAAGCGGGGTGAGTCGTGCTAAGCTGTTGAACCAAAAGAGCGGAGAGGTGGCCGAGTGGCTTAAGGCGGCGGTTTGCTAAACCGTTGTACGGTCAAAAGCTGTACCCAGGGTTCGAATCCCTGCCTCTCCGCCAGTCCCAAATCCCCCTGCTTCCATCGAGTCGCGCTGCGGACCAGCAGGGGATTACGTGGCGCTGCTCGAAACGATCGTCAATCCTGAGGGAGATACCCCATGGCCCAAGCTGGCGAAATTTCAAATCCTGCAGACCTGCAGCGGAATGTTGAGGAGGCGGTCGAGCGGACCAAGGTGATCGACATCCACACGCACCTTTATCCCCCCAGTTTCGGTGGGTTGTGCCTTTGGGGAATCGATGGGCTCCTTACGTATCATTACCTGGTGGCAGAACTCTTCCGCTCGGCGCTGGTCGCCCCGCGCGATTTCTGGGCGCTCTCGAAACCTCAGCAGGCGGACCTCATCTGGGATACCCTCTTCGTAAAGAACACTCCGATTTCTGAAGCGACGGGGGGCGTGGTGACGGTCATGAAAAGGTTGGGGCTTGATCCCTCTCAGCCGAACCTTAAAGATGCGCGTCGCTACTTCGCATCGGTCAACATCGACAGCCACGTCGAGCACATCCTGGACCTCGCCGGCGTTTCGGAACTGGTGATGACCAATGATCCTTTTAACGCCCAGGAAAAGAAGCTGTGGGAACGGCAGGAATCGTGTCCGGCAAAATTCCATCGCGCCCTGCGGCTGGATCCTCTCCTCAACGATTGGAAGTCGACTTGCGCTCTGATTGCCGACCAGGGTTTTAAGACCAGTTCCCGCTTGTCGCCGCACAGCAACGCTGAGGCTCGCCGCTTCCTTGACCTTTGGATTGCCCGCCTGCGCCCTGTTTATGCCGCGGTCTCGCTGCCCTTCAGTTTCACCTACCCGGAGGACTCTCCGCGCGCCCGCTTAATGCGTGAGGTGGTCTTTCCCACCTGCCTCGAACACAACCTGCCTTTCGCCATGATGATCGGCGTGGCTCGGGGAGCGAACCCCGAATTGCGCGACGCCGGCGACAGCTTGGGGTACGCCGATACCGGAGCGGTTGAGCGGATCTGCCAGGAGAACCCCCGCGTGCGGTTCCTCGTGACCATGCTGTCGCGAGAGAATCAGCATGCCCTGTGCGTGGCGGCACGGAAATTCAGCAACCTGATGCCGTTCGGGTGCTGGTGGTTCATGAATACGCCGTCGATCGTGGAAGAGATTACCACCGAGCGCCTGGAACTGTTGGGCTCGACGTTCATTCCGCAGCACTCTGACGCGCGGGTGCTGGAGCAGTTGCCCTACAAGTGGGCGCACGCCCGCCGTGCCATTTCCCGCGCGGTTTACAAATCCTATTCCCGCCTGCTCGCGGAAGGCTACGGTGTGACGCGGCAGATGATTGACCGCGACGTCACGCGCATGTTCTCCGGCAATTTCCGCGCCTGGGTGGGCCTGCCTTGAGCGTTCGTAGTTGAAGGCGGCAGACCTTTACAACGAGGTGCAGCCGACTCGTAAAAGAAAGTCAAAACGCAAAGCGCAAAACGCAAAACCGGCCGTGCTGCGCGACGGTGCTGATTTGACTTCATAACTCTCTTCCCAACAGTGGCGTAGGGTTCTGACAACTGAAGACTCCTAGCCCTCGCCCCTTTGGGGGAGAGGGTGGACCGCCGCCGGCGTTTTCATCAGCCGGGGCGGGACGGGTGAGGGGGTCATTCGTTGCGCTCAGGTGACTCCCGAACCTGATCCCATCAAATTCCCCGCCGAGGGTGTTGACAACCTACTTCCTGGGGTGTAGATTCCCTACATCATGAAACCCAAAAGGGAACGTTATCAGAATCGTATTGAGTTGCTGCAAGGCACGCTGGACATGCTGATCCTCCAAACCTTGCAGTGGGGGCCGCAGCACGGCTACGGGATCAGCCAGTCGATTGGGGGACGCTCCGGCGAAGTCCTGAAAGTTGAGACTGGCTCGCTTTACCCGGCGCTGCATCGCCTGGAGAGGCAGCGATGGGTGACGTTGCAATGGAAGCAGACGGAGAGCAACCAGCGCGCCAAGTTCTATCGCCTGACCCCGGCGGGCAAGAGGCAGTTGGTCTCTGAGCAATCCCGCTGGGAGCAGATTGTCAACGCCATCGCGGGGATCATGAAACCCGCCCCCGACGAAGGAGCGTAGGGCCGAGCGCCCTGCGCCCCAGAGCCGGCTTCTGGCGCCGGGGCGGCGCTCGGCCCAAAACATCAGAATGCGAACGCGCCGCGTCTTGGAGTGCGGTAGCAGCAGCTACCGCCTTCGCTTCATGCCGCAAATAGGTGATTCAAGCGGCAAATAGGTATGGAGGCAAGGCGGTAGCTGCTGCTACCGCACTCCAAGGTGCCTTCGGCACAGTTATATTTGGAGCATCGCGGGCATGATGATTCCTGCACCGGATGAAGGTTAGCCATGAATCTTTGGAACTGGATTTTTCGCCGCCAGCACGAACGGGAGCTGGACGAAGAAGTTAAAGCTCATCTGCGCATGGCCGCACAGGAACATGCCGAACAGGGCGAATCACCCGAGCAAGCCAGAGCCTCAGCCGTCCGCGAATTCGGCAACGTTACCCTAGTCAAAGAGACCACGCGCGACATGTGGGGCCTTCGCTGGCTTGAAACTTTCGTACAAGACCTCCGCTACGGCGCGCGCCAGTTGCGCAAGAATCCCGGTTTCACTGCTGTGGCCGTACTAACGCTCGCACTCGGCATCGGCGCGAACACGGCGATTTTCAGCGTCGTGAGCGCCGTATTGTTCCGCCCACTTCCTTACAGGGGAGCCGATCGCTTGGTGTTTGTTTGGGAACAGAACCTCCCGCGCGGCTGGACCACGAATATTGTTTCCGCGGCGAACTTCGCCGACTGGCGGCAGCAGAATACGGTTTTCAGCGACATGGCGGCGGTTGACCCCACTTCCTTCAATTTGACCGGCGTCGGCGAGCCCATGGAGATTGACGGCGAACACGTCACTGCCAATCTCTTCACGCTGTTGGGCGTTCCGCCCATGCGCGGCCGGGGATTCGTCCCTGCCGATGATGAACCGTCCAGCCCTACTGTGGCCATCATCAGTTATGGTTTATGGCAGCGATACTACGGCGGCGACCCCAAAGTGATTGGCCGCCAGATTTCTCTTGATGGGCACAGCCACACCGTGGTGGGAATCATGCCGCCAGACTTTACCGATGCCTACACCACTTTCTTCAATGTGCATGGCCAGGTGTGGGTGCCTGGGCTGGATATGCGGCCCCGAGGGCGTACCGAGCACGCCTTCCTGGCGCTGGCGCGACTCAAGCCGGGCGTCACATTGAAGCAGGCGCAAGTGGAGATGGATACCATTGCCAGCCGCATCGAGCGCCAGTATCCGGAGAACAAAGGTTGGAGAGTCGCCGTTGTCGGCATGCACGACCAGATTGTGGGTGGTGCCAGACCGGTGTTGCTGGTGCTGGTCGCGGCGGTGGCCTTCGTGCTGCTGATCGCCTGCGTCAATCTCGCCAACCTATTGCTGGCGCGCGCGGCAAGCCACGAGAGAGAAATCGCCGTGCGTTCGGCCTTGGGCGCCAGTTCCTCGCGGATGCTTCGTCAGCTTCTTACGGAGAGTGTTTTGGTCGCCCTCTGCGGCGGAGGGTTGGGGGTTTTGATCGCGTCCGGCGGGACCAAGGCTCTCGTGACGCTGTCTCCCTCGGCCCTATTCCTGGTCGCGCCTGGCCTGGACGCCGCCACGCTCAATAGTGGCGTGCTTGGCTTTGCCTTGCTGCTCACGATCGCCACGGGATTTCTTTTCGGGCTGGCTCCGGCCTTGGGAATGTCCCGGCCGGACTTGACCGCTTCGCTCAAGGGGAGCAGCCGAGGCTCCACCGAGAGTGGGCGCGGCCATCGCCTACGCGGGTTCCTGGTCACGGCGGAATTCGCCCTGGCGTTCGTGCTGGTCATCGGCGCGGGGTTGATGATCAAGACCCTCGTGCGGATTACGCATTTCAACTTGGGCTTTAACCCACATAATGTGCTGACCTTGCGCATTCCATTGCGCGGGCCTCAGTACCAGGAGCAGCGCAGCAAGGCGAGGTTCTTTGAACAACTCCTGGGGCGCGTGGAGGCTTTGCCAGGGGTCGTGTGCGCCAGCGTTGCGAGCGGCCTGCCGATCGAAAACCAGGCTGGCATGGGTTTCGTCATCGAGGAGAACCCCAACCCCCGCCCGGAAGATATGCCGGATGCCAACTACCTGATAGTCGCCCCCAACTACTTCCGGACGATGGGCATCCCTCTGCGGCAGGGACGGGCCTTCAGCGAAGCCGATATTCAAGACTCGCAGCGGGTGGTGATTGTGAATGAGGAACTCGTGCGCCAGTATTGGCCGGGGCAGAATCCTCTCGGGAAGCGTCTGAAAACCGGAACGGATCCCAAGCTGCCGTGGCTTACGGTGGTGGGCGTCGCCGGGAACGTTCGGACGGAGGGCCCGGACGTGGGGTTTGAGCCGGAACTTTACATCCCATACAGGCAATACCCTTGGCTGCTTGATCCGCGACTTTTCGTGGTGCGCACCGCGGGAGAGCCCCTGGCCATAGCGCAAGCTATTCGCCACGAGGTTATGGCGCTCGATTAGGCGGTCCCCATCGCAGATGTTCGCCCCCTCGATCAAATCGCCGGAGAGCCGGCTGCACCCAGGCAGTTCCTGATGACGCTGCTCGCTGTCTTTGCCGCGCTGGCGCTGGTTCTGGCGGGAGTGGGGATCTATGGGGTGATGGCCTACTCGGTGGCGCAGCGGTCCCACGAGTTCGGCATACTAATGGCCTTAGGGGCTCAGCAGGGCGACGTGTTGCGGTCAGTGATGGCGCAGGGACTCCTCCGGGCGGGCATCGGGCTGGCGATTGGGGGCGTTGCAGCCTTGGCACTGGTGCATTTCATGAGCAGCCTGCTTTTCCAAGTTCAACCGACCGACCCAGCGACCTTCGCGGTGGTGCCGTTGGGATTATTGGGCCTCGCACTCCTGGCCTGTTACATCCCCGCCCGCCGGGCGACCAAGGTCGATCCCATGGTGGCGCTGCGGTACGAGTAAAGCAGTGGTTAGTGGCTAGTGGATAGTTGTTAGTGGCGAGCAGCAAGCTGCCCATTTGCTGTTTGCCATTCCTAATTCTCGGTGCCGAAGAGCTATTTGCGGGTGGGGTTAGCGGGGCGATGCAGGTGCCAAGACTCGAGGCATAGTCTTGGACAGGTTAAGCCTTCTTCCTGGCCCGCAGGAGATTCAGCCCCGTATGCTCAACCTCGTCCCAGTCGCGGTCCGTCATTTCAGTGGCTTCTCCGCTGGCTTGGGCTTCCTCGATGAAAACCTCCACGCGCTTTTCCCATTGGTCGTCCACTGGAACCGGCGTTCCATCACCGTGCCGGAGGAGCAAAAGCAGTTCGGCGGCTTCCTCGAAGAATTTATCTCAACTGGCGAAATCACCGCGCTCAATAATTTCGTTGACGCGCTTCTCGAGGTCGCGAGGCAGTGCAACATTCATCATCGAGTTCTCCCTACAGCATTGTACGGCAGCGGTCTGACGTTTTTCAATTTGTATGATTGCGCAGATACTTTATTACAAAAAGCAGACCCTCCCCCAGTTGTCATCGAGACTCGCAGGGGTGGGAATTGAGGCGGGTGTTCGCCAGCTATTGGCCTGCGCCGCGTCTTGGAGTGCGGTAGCAGCAGCTACCGCCTTTCCTGCTCTCGATTTCGTTCGATTCTCGTATGGGCTACAGAAGGCAAGGCGGTAGCTGCTGCTACCGCACTCCAAGGTGCCAGTTATATTTGGAGCATCGCGGGCATGATGATTCCTGCACCGGATGAAGGTTAGCCATGAATCTTTGGAACTGGATTTTTCGCCGCCAGCACGAACGGGAGCTGGACGAAGAAGTTAAAGCTCATCTGCGCATGGCCGCACAGGAACATGCCGAACAGGGCGAATCGCCCGAGCAAGCCAGAGCCTCAGCCGTCCGCGAATTCGGCAACGTTACCCTGGTCAAAGAGACCACGCGCGACATGTGGGGCCTTCGCTGGCTTGAAACTTTGCTACAAGACGTGCGTTACGGCCTGCGCCAGCTCAAGCGAAATCCCGGGTTCACGGCTGTCGCCGTAATCACTCTTGCCCTCGGCATCGGCGCTAACACCGCGATTTTCTCGATGGTGAACAGCGTCCTGCTGCGGCCGCTTGCCTATCGCGAGGCGCAGCAGCTTTACCTGGTGCGCGAAATCATCCCGGAGCTGAGCCGGACATACCCGACGCTTCCCGCCAATCTGCCGAATTTCCGCGTCTGGCAGCGCGACTGCCACTCCTTCGACTCGGTCGCGATTGTCGAACCCTTCGACATGACGCTGACCCGCGACGGCGAGGCGGAGCAGATTCCCGGTGGCCGGGCTTCCGCGAATCTCTTTGACGTGTTGGGCGTAGTGCCGGAACTGGGCCGCACGTTTCTGCCGCAGGAAGACACCCCCGGCAACGATCACGTGGTGATTCTCACCGACTCGTTTTGGCGCGGCCGTTTCCACGGCGATCCCGAGATCGTGGGCCGGTCGATTACCCTCGACGGCAAGGCCTTCCAGGTCGTGGGTATTCTGCCCGCTTCGTTCCTATTTCCCAAAGGCGCGCAATTAGGCCTCCTTACCGATTTTCCCCCGCGGACGAATTACTTCAAGCCGCTCGGACTCGATCCGAAAGAATTTGATCAGATCGGAGAATTCGATTTCGCCGCCATCGCCCGGCTAAGGCCCGGGACGAGCGCACGGCAAGCCCTGGCCGAATTGAATGTGATTCAGGCGCGGATTGTGAAGGACGCAAAAGAGACGGTAGGACTTCGCGCCGAGCTCATTCCTCTCGAAAGCCAAGTGGTGGGGACAGCACGGCGCGGGCTTCTGCTCTTGCTCGGGGGCGTGGGAGCAGTGCTCCTGATCGTTTGCCTGAACCTGGCGAACCTGCTGCTGGTGCGCGTTCCAGCCCGGGTTCGGGAGGCGGGCATTCGGACGGCGCTGGGAGCTTCGCGTGCTCGCCTGGCGCGGCAACTGCTGACGGAAAGTGCCTTGCTCGCGATCCTGGGAGGTGTCCTCGGCGTGGGCATCGCGTATTTCGGGCTGCGGTGGCTGGTGGCCGTGGCGCCCGCCAATCTGCCCCGAATTGATGAAGTGCACTTGGATGCGCGCGTGCTGTGGTTCACGGTCTTCGTTTCCATGCTGACCGGAATCCTTTTCGGCGCTCTGCCCGCGTGGCGCGTGTCGCATGCCGAGCCGCAACAGGCCCTAAAAGCGGGCGCCGTCACCATTACGGAGAGCCGCCCGGCGCGCCGCTTGCGGGAATCGCTGATCGGCTTTGAAGTCGGCGTCGGCACCCTGCTTCTGATCATGGCCGGCCTGCTCACTACGAGCATGGTTCGCTTGCTCGGTGTCGATAAGGGATTCTCGACGGAGCACGTGCTCGCCGTGGACGTCAGCTTGCCTCCGCAGAGCTATACGAAGCTGGAGCAAAAAGAGGAGTTCTTCGATAACGTGCTCGCGCAAGTGCGCGCCCTCCCCGGCGTGAAATCCGCCGGTTGGATCAGCAAACTCCCGCTCGAAGGACAAGAGCAGGTGGACGGCATCACCGTGCCCGGCCGCTCGACCAACGGCCTGCCGGATGCCATCGCGAATTATCGATTTGTGAGTTCCGATTATTTTCAGTCGATGGGTATTCCCTTGCGCCAGGGCCGCTTGATCGAGCCGGCCGATCGCGACCGCCACGTTGCTGTCATTTCCGAGAGCGTCGCGAAGCAAGTGTGGCCGGGCGAAAACCCCCTCGGCAAGCAATTCCACCCGGGAGAAGAACACCGGCCTCTCACTGAAGTAATCGGTGTCGTTGCTGACATCCGTACGGTCGCCCTCGACGAGCCTCCCCTGTTGATGGTCTATCAACCAGCCGGGCCGGCAGCTCGAACCTGGTCGGGCTTGCACGCCTCGCTGGTGGTTCGGGCGGCGATTGGGCCCGCGGCACTGGGCACGGCGGTGCGTAGCGCGATTCGGAGCGTGGATTCAGGGGTTCCAATCCTGCACCTCCGTCCGATGGCCGAGATCGTGTCGGAATCGGTGGGTGTCCGCCGCTTTCAAATGCTGCTGGCATCCCTTTTTGCGATCTTCGCATTGTTGCTCGCGGCGCTCGGAATCTACGGCGTGGTGGGGTACTCGGTGGCGCGGCGGCGACAGGAATTGGGAATCCGCATGGCGCTTGGCGCGCAAGGCTCCCATCTGCGGAATCTGGTTCTTCTACAAGGGATGTCGCCGGTCGTGGTGGGATGGGCGGCAGGAGTTTTAGCGGCGCTGGCGGCCGGTGGTGTAATTCGCAGCCTGCTGTTCGGCGTAACCGCACAAGACCCGCTGACAATTACGATCGTGACCCTCGTCGTCCTGGTCACCGCAGCGCTGGCGTGTTACCTCCCCGCCCACCGCGCGACCAAGGTCGATCCCATGGTGGCGCTGCGGTATGAGTAAGTCAGTGGATAGTGGATAGTGGTTAGTGGATAGTGGCTGGTAGGAAACCGGGGCTGCACAGAATCGGGATCGTCTCACGATGGCTGCGCTTGTGAATGGCCATGACAAGGGGCTATAACGCCAGACAAGGTAGGATATGGGGAGACGCTCCCCGAAGCGGTTGGGGAGGACGCTCCTCCCCCACAGAGCCGAGGCGGCTGGCTGCGACATTTTGTCACACCCTGTCGCGCGAGGAGCGTCAAGGCGCGTGTCCCACAAGTTGCCTTCCGAGGGGCATAGCGCGCGAGGTCCCACCAAAAACCGTGATTACCCCCCAAAAATCCATGTCAGGCTAACCCTGCGAATTTTACGGCGCGGCCAATCTGACTCACGGGTGATTGGGCAGGCAGCGCTTGGGAATCTTCAGACCCACGGAACCCGCAACGGTGATGATGTCATACTTGCTTTGAAACGCAATCAGCACCTGCGCGACCCAGGAATCCATTTTGTATTCTTCGGTCAACCAATGAACCATGTCAGTGGTCGCAACTTGCAGCCCACGATTCAGGTCGCTTTCGAACTCCGGCTGCGCACCCACGCTGATCAGATAGTCAGGCGTTTCGAGGCGCGGTCCGGTCAAGTGAGCTTTCTTGACAAGGTCCACGCTGAATTCAACGTTGAGTGATGTCTCGATTCCGTTGCCGGTGGGCTCACCGTCACCTTGCAACGCGTGACCATCGCCGAGGTAAAAGAACGCGCCGGGATGAGAGACGGGCAGCATAACCGTGGCGCCTTCGCGGACCTCGTTGTAGTCCATGTTTCCGCCATAGGAACCGGCCGGCCCTGAGGTCGGCGTGAATTCGCCCTCCGGCGCCACACCAATGCAACCCAACATGGGGCGCGCCGCGAACTCCAACTTTTGCTGTCCACTCGCGGGGTCGCGTAGCCGCACCATTTTATTCGCCAGGTCGATATCCCAACGCACCAGGTTCGAATATCCCTTAATCACGCGATCCGGATAGAGGTTGTCGGGAGACATGGTTTCGATAAACTCCGGCGTCACGGCAACCAGGCCCAAACGGTAACACGAGGATCCCCAATTCCGGTTCAGTTGAAGCTTCCGGAGATGCACCCGCAGGGCGTCGCCTACTTCCGCGCCTTCTACATAGAAAGGACCCGTCAAGGGATTTCCCCGCGTGCTGCGAGCCTCGCCGTGCTCATCATGCCCGGAGGAATCGAGCGTCTTGGTGGCCACCACATCGCCTGGCTTAATCCGCAAGAGCACGGGATGGGTTGCTGAAAACGTTCGGTAGTATTCCTTGGCAACAACCTGGTGGTCTTCAGCTCTCAGCATCGCCGGGAGTAAGAGCATGACAAGCAAGCATAAGCTTCGGGAATCAAACCCTGTGCTTTCGCGCTTGCCGCATGATTGGGCGATTCGAGAGTGCGCCGATACTCGATCTGCCATTGACATATTTGAATTCACGGTCAACCTCCCCACGCTTTTCCCCAAACCAGGCATCCGATACCAGAAGAGAACGCGCAAATTCCTCGGATGCGGGCTGGGATCTTTTATCAAATTGGACAGTCTTCGTCCAAGTATAGCTCTACCCGCCAGCTTATCACGACCAAGCTCGACGCCAATCGGTGCTGTCCTAATTTCAGATGTAGCGCTGGCTTCCAGCCGGCATTGAGCCGCCGAGATGGCAGCGTTACATTTAAATTAGGACAGCACCCGCCAATCCAACAATTCAAGCTTGCATCAGAAGGCTGTATCTCGTAACGTCACCGGGGTGAGGATTCACTGAGATTCAAATTGTGGGAGCCTGCATGAGACGACGGACCTTTATCAAGAGTTGTGCAGGGACCGCGGCAACTTTGCTTACTCGTGGCTTAGTTCGCGGACAGATTTCAAGGGGATCGGCGCTGGAACAGGCCTTCCGACAGCCACCCGCATCAGCCCGTCCCAAAACCTGGTGGCACTGGATGAATGGGAACATTACTGCCGACGGCATCACGCGCGATCTCGAGGCGATGCAGAAGGTGGGCATCGGCGGGTTCCAGATTTTCCAGGCTGGCACAGGCATCCCGCGCGGGCCCGTCGCATATGGGAGCCCCCAACACCTCGACCTGCTCAAGCACGCGGCCAAGGAAGCCGATCGGCTGGGGCTGGAATTCGCCATGCACAATTGCCCCGGATGGTCATCGAGTGGCGGGCCTTGGATTACACCTGAGCTCTCGATGCAGCAACTTGTGTGGAGTGAAACCTTCGCGACCGGCGGGCAGACGGTCAGCGTCACATTGCCGCAGCCGTACACCAAACGCGGCTATTATCGCGATGCCTTCGTTCTGGCGTACCCTTCGCTCGACGGGGAGAGCGAACCCCTGCAGGCACGGCTGCGCAGAGCTGCCACGGGCAGCGGCCCCGTTGACGAAAGACTTCTGACCAATGGCGACATGTCGAGGGCGGTGGATGTCGTCCCCAGCGCTTCCGACCAGCCGGCTTATCTCTGGTTGGAGTTTGCCGAGGCCCTCACGGCGCGCTCGATTGCGCTGTACGTTCCTCCTGCCACGGTTTCAGGATCCTTTTCTCTCAGCGCGCTCGATGTGGCACTCGAGATGTCTGAGGATGGCGTTCAGTTCCGCAAAGTCTGCGACCTGAGGACGCCAGCCGGGCGGAACGGGATCGAAGTTCCCGCCGCTGCCACTTTCCCGGCGGTGCGAGCAAAATACTTCCGTCTGGCATTTCCGCGCGCGAGCCGTGTCAATCAGGTACAGCTATTTGGGGCCTCGCGCATCACTGATTGGCCCTACAAGGCGGACATGGTCACACGAGCTCTGCCGGGTCAATTGGGTACCGTGCCGCTTCGGCCGACGGGGCAGGCGCCTGAAGGTTCGATCATTGATCCTGCCGCTGTTCTCAACATCACGCAGCACATGGACCGCGAGGGTCACCTGAATTGGCAGGCGCCTGCAGGAATTTGGACCATTCTCCGCTTCGGTCATACCACCATCGGAATTGAGAATCATCCTGCGCCCGAAGGCGGCCAAGGGTTGGAATGCGACAAGTTCAGCCGCGCGGCCATGGAGTTTCACTTCGAGCATTTTTTCGGGGAGCTCTTCGCGACCCTCGCCCCGCTGGCCGCAAAACATCTCACCGGAGCGGTCATCGATAGTTACGAAGTGGGCATGCAAACGTGGACCCCGGAGTTTCCGCAAGAATTCGAGCGGCGTCGGGGTTACGACCTCGTGAAATACCTGCCCGCGCTCACCGGCCGCGTAGTGGGGAGCGGTGATGCGTCCGACCGTTTCCTTTGGGATATCCGCCGGACCTATTCCGATTTGATAGCCGACAATTACTACGGTTGCTTTGCCGACCTGTGCCGGAAGCACGGCATGAAGGCTTACTCTGAACCCTACTCCGGCGGGCCGCTCGACGAGATGCAGGTGGGCGCGCGACTGGATGTGCCCATGGGCGAGTTTTGGACGCGCAGCAATCGCGCTGTCAATCGGAGTGTCAAGCTGGCCGCCTCCGTCGCGCACGTAAATGGCAAGGCGGTGGTGGGTGCGGAGTCGTACACCGGGTATCCGATTTTTGCGAAATGGCAGGAGTCTCCCTACGGGCTGAAAGCGCAAGGAGATTGGATGTACGCGCAAGGTCTGAACGAATTCATCTTTCATCGCTACGCGCACCAGCCCCATCCCACCGCCGCGCCGGGCATGACCATGGGGCAATGGGGATTTCATTTCGACCGCACCAACACTTGGTGGAATCCGGGCAGGGCTTGGCTGGAATATGCGGCACGCTGCCAGCACCTGCTCCGGCAAGGACTGTTTGTGGCGGACCTTTTGTATTTCCAGGGTGAAAACGCTCCCATGCCGGCGCCGTCGCTCGGCGAGCTGAAGCCCACGCCCCCACCGGGCTATGACTGGGATACGGTGGACGCGGAAACAATTCTCAATCGTATCAAAATCCAGAATGGCCGCATCGTTCTGCCGGACGGGATGAGCTACCGGGTCCTGGTGCTCCCCGACCAGACGGTCATGACCCGGGGACTGCTCGGCAAGATTCGCGATTTGGTAGAGCAAGGCATGTGCGTGCTTGGACCCAAGCCGGAACGCACTCCGGGCCTGACGGACCTTCCGGCAGCCGATGCCGAATTGCGTAAGACGACCGGCGAAGTGTGGGGTGATTTAAATGGGTCGACCGTGACCGAGCGAACCTTTGGCCAGGGAAGGGTATTCTGGGGAGAGCCGCTGCCCAGTGTGCTCGCGAAGCTGAACGTCCCTCCCGATATCGAAATCACCTCGCGCTCCGGCGATGCTCCCGTCAACTGCCTGCACCGGCGCGTGGGCGATAGTGACGTTTACTTCCTGGCGAACCGGCGGCGGCGGTCAGAGGATCTTGTCTGCACGTTCCGAGTGGCGGGTAAGCAGCCGGAACTCTGGAAGCCCGATACGGGTGAGATTATTCCGGTCGGCATCTATGACACCGTGGAGAGGCGGGTGCGGATTCCGGTGCGCCTTGATCCCTCGGGATCGATCTTTGTGGTGTTCCGATCGCCGGTGCCGGCGCAGCGTGTTGTTTCCGTTTCGAAGGAAGGCTCGGTGGTACTGGGCACTATGCCTCTCGCGGCGGTGGGTAAAGGGCTACACCGCGATACAGCCAACAATTTCACCGTCAGCGTCTGGGCGAAGCCGGACACGGACATCGATCTTCCCGGGGCCATCGCGCCCGGCATGTATCTGGGCGGCGCCCCATCCAGTTTCGTGTTCTATCCGCCGGCGGGCGCGGCCGTCTACGGGGCAGGGCACGCGGCCTGCGGATTGGTCGTGGGCCGCAACGGTGTGGGAGTCTATGAGCGGACCGTGGGCAACCCTGTGCCCATTCTGACGGTCTTGACCCCGATTGAAGGGTGGACGCATTTCGCGCTCGTCTACAAAGAGGGTGCGCCCGCGATTTATGCGAACGGCATGCTGCTTCGAGAGGGCCAGAAGTCGGGCGCCACCGTTCATCCTGGCCTGGGCGAGGCTCAACAAAGCGACGGCGCCGCGTACTTTGAAGGTGACATGGGCGATCCGGAATTGTTTCCTGAAGTGTTGGGCGACGACCGCATCCAGAAGCTGGCGGCCACCGGCCTGCCCCCACCGCCAGAGCCGCCAATCCTTGAGCCCGCGGGTGGTGAAAGGGCGGGACTGCTCTTCTGGCAGGATGGCCATTACTCGTTGCGCAACAGTGCGGGCCGGAGTTCGTCCCTTGAAATCACGGGAGCGGGCCGCCCCATGGAGATCGCCGGGCCGTGGCGTGTCAGCTTCCCTCCGAACCTGGGCGCTCCGGCGGAAATCACTCTTCCCGAGTTGCTCTCTCTGCGCAAGCATTCCGACTTCGGGGTAAAGTATTTCTCCGGCCCTGCGACCTACACCAAAAGGTTCAAGGTTGCTGCGAATGCGACCACGGGCGGCAAGCGCCTGTTCCTGGACCTGGGATGGGTGGAGGTGGCGGCGGAAGTCAAGCTGAATGGCAAGGATCTCGGGGTTCTGTGGAAGGCTCCGTACCGGGTGGATGTGACGGAGGCGGTCCGCCCTGGGGACAACGATTTGGAAATTCGTGTGACCAGCCTGTGGCCGAACCGTCTGATTGGCGATGAGCATCTTCCGCCCGAAAACGATTACGGGAGCGTGTCAGGCACGGCGGTGGTGAGCGGCACCGGCAATGTGAATCTGGCGATTCGACGCTTGCCGGATTGGTATGCGGAAGGGAAGCCCAAACCCCCGGGCGGGCGCGTCACTTTTGCCACCTGGAAGCATTACACTAAGGACGATCCGCTGGTCGAGTCCGGGCTGATCGGTCCCGTGCGTTTGCGCACGGCGGTGCGGCGGGTGACTGACTTGTAGTGCGAGGCACACTGATTTGGATTCATAGCCCTCTCCCCGGCGGAGAGGGCTAAGCATTCGAATTAGAGGAGACATGCATATGACCAAGCGGATTATTCCGTTCTTAATCGTGCTCTTTGTACCGTTACGGGTCGCGGCCGATCCTCCGGACCGGGCGCTCCGGTACCAGTCGGCTTTTATGCGGGTTGAGCTTGCGCCCGATCAGCCGGCTCTGGTGTCACTGGCGGTTGACTCGCTGGGAAAGAACAAGCTGAGCGTGAACCCGCTTCGACCGCCCGGCCCCGCCGAGACAACCTACGAAGTGCGCCAAGTGGGCACGACTTACGAGTATCGCCCCAAGGGCGCCCCGCCCGGCACGCCGCCTGCTTGGACCTTCGATTTTTCCACGCGCCAAATTCACCTGCGCTCGCGCTTCGCCGCAGGGATCGCGCCTCCCCCGCTGGTACTCAACTTCAATTCCCGAATCAATCACGCCACGCTGCTGGGGCTTATCAACGATGACGGAAGCGTGCGGTTGCCGGCGGTTCTCCACCTACCCGACCTCGGAACTTTTCGAATCTCGACTGCCGCAGGCGCCAAGCTATCGCTGGGCTACGATGCCCTGTGCATCCGTGGCCACCAGGCATTGGGGTTAAAAGAGAACAATTACGTGAAAGTGACCTTTCCCGCTGCCTCCGCCTCGACTCCACAGATTGACTATAAGCTGGACGTGGTCACGATCTATCCTGGCTCACCGGCCCTCGCGAGCGACGCCCGTTTCGACGGCTTCCGCCGCAACTGGCTGAATATCTTTCAAATCAGCCCCCGGTTACGCGTGCTGGCCAACCATGCGGCCAGCGACCCGTGCGCCTTCACGCTGTATGAGTACTCCTCCGTAGCGGCGCGCACGCCGCCCTTGGCGCCCGGCGTGACTGCGCTGGACATGATCCACCAGACGCTGGACCGTTATCTCAGCGGGATGAAGGCGTATGGCGTGGCGGGATCCCAGGCGGATAACAAGTACGATTTCCTGGACTCTTATCCCTCCTTGGTGGTCGCCGCTTCGGACTACGTTAGCGCCAGCAAAGATACTACCTGGCTGAAGAAGAACTACCCAGGATTGAAAGCGTGGGCCACGAAGATGCTCGCCATGGACCGGGATGGGAAGGGGCTGCTGGAATACCCTTTGAGTGGCAATTACGACTCCTCGCCGCTGGATGGTTCGGTGCGCCCCGCCAACTGGTGGGATGTTATCAATTTTGGCCACCAGGACGCCTACTCCAATGCCCTGGCTTACCATGCCTTGGTCGGGATGACGGAGCTGGCGCGGCAAGCCGGCCAGCCCTCTGACGCCCAACTGTATTCAGCCCGTGCTGAAAAAATGCGCTCCGTTTATTATGACACCTTCTACAACCCCGCCACGGGTGTGCTGGCGGGTTGGAAGAGCGCGGATGGCATGCTGCACGATTACTACTTCACCTTTGTCAACGGCGCCGCCATCGTTTACGGCTTGGTGCCTCCTGACAAGGCCAATGCCATCATGGATCGCCTGCTCGCCAAAATGAAAGAGGTGGGCTATACCACTTTCAATTATGGACTGCCGGGCGTCCTGATTCGCGTTCCCCACAAGGATTCCTTCGGACCGGCGGACGATCCATGGCAGGTTTACCAGAACGGGGGCGCCACGGGGTCCTTCGAATATTTCACCCTACAGGCCCTCTACCAATTGGGCCGGCGCGCCGACGCCGACGCCATGCTGTTCCCCCTGCTCGAAGGATATGAACAGGGAGGATTCCAGGGGTTCGGCCCCAACGGTAAATCCTACGATTGGAAGTCGTGGGATGGGGCGCCGCACGGCTACGAAGGCATCCTGGTGGATAATTATCAGGCACTCCTGGCGGTGCTGTCGCGCTGATTGGTTTCCCTTGGACTGCGGCCGCGAAGCTGCCGCTTTTGAAATTTTCCATCTTCTTTCAGAAATTGTCGCTCACACCGAAGGGTTAAAGCGGCAGCTTCGCGGCCGCAGTCCAAAGGCGGTTCGCGAACCGCCCCTACGACTGAAACATCGGAGGTAGAAATGCAACGCCTGAGTCGGCGGGATTTGTTGAAACACTCTTTCTCCGCGGGGGTTGCGGCACTGGTGGGAGGTCCGTTTGCAATGCGCGCGGCGGCGCGTGGGGGGAGCACGGCGCCGGTTGCCGAAACGCAGTACGGAAAGGTTCGCGGCGTCGACTGGCAAGGCGTGCGTGTCTTCCGGGGCATTCCCTACGGAGGCCCAACGGAGGGGGCGGCGCGCTTTCTGCCGCCTTCGAAGCCTGCTCCGTGGGCGGGCATTCGCGACGCGACGCAGAACGGCCCGCGTTCGGTGCAGGGATCGGGGAGATTGTACAGTGACCCGGAGATGGATAATTACTTCCTGGGATTGAGACACCCGGCTGAACTCGGCGAGGAGAAGAGCAGCGAAAACTGCCTGGTGTTGAATGTTCTGACCCCGGGACTCAAGGGCAAGCGTCCTGTGCTGATCTATATTCACGGGGGAGGCTACAGCAACCTGTTGAGCCAGATCGTGGTTTATGGCGATGCCTTGCCCCGTGAAGAGGACGTGGTGCTGATGGGCATCAACCATCGTCTGAGCGCCTTTGGCTATCTGTATCTCGGCGGCTTGAGTGAGAAGTATGCGGTCGGCAATGTGGGGCAACTGGATCTGGTCCTGGCGCTCGAGTGGGTGCGTGATAACATCACGCATTTTGGCGGCGACCCGGGGAACGTGACGCTCTTCGGCGTTTCCGGCGGCGGTGGAAAGCTTAACACCTTAATGGCCATGCCTGCGGCCAAAGGACTCTTCCATCGCGCCATCATCGAGAGCGGCTCCATGCTGCGCGCGGAAGACAAAGACGCCGCCACCCAAAACGCCAAGCTGGTGCTATCAAGACTGGGCCTCGCAGAAAACCAGGTTGAGCAGCTTCATAGTATTCCCGCCTACGATTTGTATAAAGCTGCGGAAGCGCGGGGTTCGAGGATGGAGCCGGTGTTGGATGGCCACACTGTACCGCAGCAAGTTTGGGATCCCACGGCGCCGGAGATGTCCGCCGGTATCCCGCTGATCATCGGCAACTGCCAGGATGAGGCCACGTTGTTCTCGAAGAACGATGAGGATCTGTTTCATCTCGATGAGGTGGGCTTGCGCGATCGGATTCTGAAGGCCGGCATCCCCGCGTCCGTAGTCGATTCTCTGCTCGCTGCCTATCACCGCGATCACCCGCAGGACACGCCGAGCGATATCTACTTCCGCATCTCGACTGACCGCGGAGCGCGCTGGAATGGTGTGCGGCAGGCGGAACTCAAGATCGCGCAGGGCAGGGCGAAGGCCTATTTGTATTGCTTCGCGTGGGCGCCTCCCATGGCGGGCGGCAAGTACAAGGCTTTCCATACGGCCGAGCATCCGCTGTCAATGCGGATTGTCCGCTATCCGGAATCGGAGCAGTTATCGAAGCAGATTAGCGGCGCGTGGGTGGCATTTGCGGGAAGCGGCAGTCCCAATCGGAAGGGGCTGCCGGAATGGCCCGCCTATTCCACCACTGAGAGAGCCACCATGATTTTCGATGTTCCGAAGAGCGAGGCGGTGAACGATCCTGACCGTGATGAGCGGCAGATGTTGCTGAATTGGCCGACGCGCGAGTTGTTGTGATGAAGGTTGGGGGCGGGAGGGAATGGCGCAGAGTGACTAATCCGAAAAATGACAAATCAGAGGGGAAAAAAGCGCATGAAGCCGGGGGATTAAGTGGGACCTCGCGCGCTATACCCCCCGCAGCGTAACATGTGGGACATGTCCCACTTTGAGAAATCGGGCACAATAAATCGCGGCGGTCAGTCCGGGAGTCACAGGAGACAATCATGATTCAAACCGATCAAGAAATTTTCAAATTCCTGAAGGAGAAACTTTACGTTGCGGTGGTGAGCGACGTTCTGGATTCCCTGGGATACCGCAACCAGACGATGCACTCGCGGCTGCGGCCCATTCTGCCCGACAAGAAGAATTGCGGCCTAGCGGGGAGGGCGCGCACTTTGCGCTGGATGGACGTTGACTACATCGACCCGCAGGACCCTTACGGCCTCGAGCTTGACGCCATCGACTCCTTGCGGCCGGGAGATGTGGCCGTGCACTCCACTGATATTGCCCAAACCAACGCTCCCTGGGGAGAGCTGATGACCACCGTGGCCCGGCGGAATGGCGCCGTGGGATGCATCTGTGACGGTTGCATCCGCGACACGGTGAGGATTATCGAAATGGGTTTTCCGGTTTACTGTGTGGGTTTCAGGCCCATCGATTCCATGGGGCGGGGCGTTCTGAAAGCTTACGACGTGCCTATCCGCTGTGGGGATGTGCTGGTCAAGCCGGGCCAGCTCATCTTTGCGGATTTCGACGGCATTGTGGTCATTCCCCAGGAGGTCGAGCAGAAAGTCCTGGAGCTGGCGCTCGAAAAGGTCGGTAAGGAGAACCTGGCGCGCCAGGACATGCTGAATGGAAAAAGTTTGCGGGAGACTTACGAGAAGTATGGAGTGCTGTAGACGGTAGCCACGGTCAGTGCCTTTCTGACCGTGGGTTTGTGATCGAAGGAAGAACCCACGGTCAGAAAGGCACTGACCGTGGCTACCACCGTTCACAGCTTTGCATTTTGATTTGTCTTGAAACGACCCCCTCACCCGGCCCGCCCCGGCTGATGAAAACGCCGGTTGCGGTCCACCCTCTCCCCCAAAGGGGCGAGGGTTGTAATTTCAAATTACATCTCCCCTCAGTCCCCGCGGACGACGTTTGCTGACCGTGGGTTCGTCATGGAGGGAAAAGCCCACGGTCAGAAAGGCACTGACCGTGGCTACCACCGTTCTTGTATCGAGGGTTCGAAAGAGGCGTGTGGCTAGTCCTGGTGGACGGGCGGCTCCACTGGCGCATTCTTCAACGCTTTCAGCCGATCCTGAAGCAGCTTCAGATCGCCCTGCCGCTCTTGCAAGTCATCCCTTATCGAACCGATAGTAAATAGCAGCTTGGCGCTCTGGTCGTCATTTGTAGCCTTGGCGTAGCCGTCTCTCGTCTCCTCCAGCCTCGACTGAAAATGCACGATATCGTCCTGGGCTTCGCTTATTTTACGCTCCGCCTCTTCGACCGTCGTGGGCAGGGGGAGCTGTCCGACAAGGTGGGGGTTGGGCCGGCGGTAACGTTGGCGGAACCGGGGTGGGTTACCTCCGATTTGGCTGTGGCTTCGCTGCTCTGCACTTTCGCCGCAGCTTCCCGATCCTGCTGAATATCTTCAGGGGTTCGGGGACTGTCAAAGTCATCGTTTGTCCAGACTTTCTTGGGCTTGGCTTTGCCTTCGGACGCCGTTACCGCCGCTTCTTTTGTAACGGGTTCGGCTGGGGATTGAGTGGGTTGAGGTTGAGACTGGGCTAAGATGCCGCCCGCAAAGCTCAGCGATAAGAGCGCGGCGACCCCGAAAAAGCGAGCTCTTGTCAAGGTTTCCCTCCTTAAAACGAACTCAAACTTCGAGCTGAGACTGCGTAGTAAGCAGCCGCCAGGGTAACACTCACTTCTCTCAGAACATTAGCTCGCGTTGCGAAAGAACCCGGTAGCTGGATACAGCACCAGTTTCGGCCTGACTGATGATGCACGAATCGTATTGGATCGAGACGTTGGAGGCCGAGGCGTTGCCATGGTGGTAGTTGAAGCTCGGGGTGCCCAGGGTGTTGCCCGTATACGCCTGGCCGGTCTTAGTGCAAGTGACCCCGGCCGGCGCCGAATCCCCGCTCGCATCGCAGCGGTCTTTGGCCATGAACAAAGCGCCGGTAAAGGTGGTGTCCTTGGAAGAAGTCTCGATGAATTGCGCCGTGCCCAGCATGAGGATGACCCCTTCATAGGAGTTAATATTGACATAGTTGAGTTCGCCGGTAACCACGAGAATGCCGAAGCCGGTCGTGCCACTGTTCAGTTGCATGGCAGAAGAAGAAGGACAGCCACTACCCGTACCAGAGACACCATCGTTGGTGACGACGGTAATGGTGGGGTTGGCGGCGGTTCCGAGATTGAGTTTGGTGGCATCGCAGCCGACGTTGGAGCCTGCCAAACCCTTCATCTGCGAAACCAGAGCCTCGATCTGCGCAGGGGTAGTGAGATTGGTGAGGGCGGCGGAAGCGTTGCCCACCGAAGGAGGGCCAGCGGGACTGCCAACGATTTGAGATTTGTTGGCATTAACCAACGTTGAAATGTTGGTGACGGAGGTGGCATCGGGGACGGCAAATGCCGGGGCGCTGCTCCCACCCGCGCAGGCTGGAATGTTAGCATCTGTGCCTGTAGGGTTGTTACCGTTGATGTAATCCCCACTGGAATTGCATGTGGAGCCGCCCGGGAAGACCGAATTGGTGTTTCCACAGGCAGTTGACGGAATGGGCCCGTCGAAGGTCACCGCCCCAGGCAAAGCGAGGTTGACCACCTCTTTTGTCGCTTCCGCTTGCAGCATGCGGTGGGTGCCATAGGAGGACTGCGCATACGAGGTGATGACATACACCGGTTGATAGTTCGCACTCGCCGCCGAGCAACTGGCGGCGGAAATCACCGTCTCATGGAGATTCACTGTGTCGTAGCAAACCTGCTTACTGGCGTTGCCCGCGGTCCCATCCACGTAATACGGCGTATTACTGGTGTAAGCCGACCGGTCAATTTTCAAGTTGAGGCGTACCCACCGGTAGGGCAACGGATTTGTCGAAGGGCCGTTGTAGCTGGTCTGCGATGTCGAAGCGGTGTACCAGGTAGTTCCGGAGGGAGGGCTGCTCAGGCCCATCTCGCTCATGTACTCGGTGTCCTCATAGGGGCCCGCAGCTAACCAAGGAGAAGCGCCCGTAGTATAGACGTAGAGGCAGTAGGCCCCTGCCCCACCCGGCAATACAGTCGGTAAGGTTAGGGGATTGGCGTTCCCACTGAGCATGCGGTCGCGCACTTCCTCCAGCCCCGCCTTGGCAGCATAGAGCGATGCCTGTTCGTCCCGGTAGGTGTAATCGACATTAGTTTCGGTACTGACAGGATGATCATTCCTCCCGCGACAGCCGTTACGATTAGAAGCGCCACAATAACCAGGAACAAGGCGACCCCACGGTCCTGACCGGCTTTGAGACTTTTCATCGGGTACCTCCTCGGTCTAACGGAATTACTGGCAGGTTAAATTAATTCCGTTAGCGGTTAAACCGGTGGTGGCCATGGAGCAGTTCACCACCTGCACTCTGCCTGTAATATCGGCTTCGAGCTTCAGTTGTGTCAAAGGATCAATTGCATTCTGATTTGCAAGGC
Organism: uncultured Acidobacteriota bacterium; assembly: GCA_963804995.1. GTDB lineage: Bacteria > Acidobacteriota > Terriglobia > UBA7540 > UBA7540 > Bog-366. Next base: position 1,691,876 of record CAWDSK010000003.1, on the reverse strand, counting down.
TAAGTTGGAACTGAATCACTCTGACTTGGGCCACACTCGCGGCATTGTTGGTAATGTCAATAGGAAGCGTGATGGAGTTCCCCGATATGTCGTAGGCGGTGAAAATCGTAGAGTTGTAGACATTCTGAACTTGGACGCTGTATTGGTCCGGGCTGGTAAGACTGGTTTGGCCGGTCAGGGCATCGCCATTGATCTTCGGAACCTGTGCACGCTGGAAACAGGTGGAACAAGTACCGTCTCCGTTAAGCGCGTAGCTGACCACCGAGACGGTGCCGCTGCCATCGACATCGCCCTGGAATTCCAATTGCGTAGAGGTGAGTTTGACCAGTCCCACGGCCAGCCTGCTATCCTTGGTCAAAGGCGATTGCCAAGTGCCCACCGTCGTATCGAAGTTGCGAACATTGGGATATCCCATCTGGCGCGCATCGCGATATACCTGATCGGCAAAGTCGCGGGCTTGCTGGAGGTTATCAACCTTGCCCTGTTCGGCCACCGCTCTCTGCTGTACCACCTGAACCTGGGTGAGGACCGCCCCCATAACCACGGAGATGATCACCAGGACCAGCATCAGCTCGATCAGCGAAAAGCCGCGAGAAGATCGTCCGGATTGTTGAATGCCTGGAGACTTCATATTAGGTCCCATCGTTCCCCACGACGGTACGCAGGTTGACCGCCGGGGATGTGAACTTTACATTTCCGTAAGTAATGGAGTTGTATTGGGCTCCCACCACTACGAATTCCGCCTTGGTTGACGCGAGCGTTTGTATATTCCACCGCACGTCATAGACCGTCTGCTCCCCGGTATTCACACCGCACACGGTGTATTGCATCATGTAACCCGCGGTGGAGCTGAAGGTCTGGGTAAAGTCGATGTTGCCGCCGCTAAGATTGGCGCCACTTCCCCCAGTCGTGCCTGACGTGCTGATGGTATGGCTATTCCCAGCGCAATCGGTGATCGTCACACTGGTGGTACTCCCGCCCACCGGGACGGAAGAGATCTGACCGATAACCATTTCCGCCAGCACGACGCTGGTGCTGCCTCTCTTGCTCCGCACATTGGTGCCGATCGACACGCCAATCAGGGCGACTGTCCCCATCAGACCGACCGTCAAGACCGCAATCGCGATCATCATTTCGATCAACGAGGAGCCCCGTTCCCGGTGCGTGAATTTGCGAGTTTGGTGCATCTTGAATCCTTGTTCGAACCGCCTGCCTCTGCCTGGTTCGTGGCGACTTAGTGCCAACTGGCTCCGTCGTATACCCACGGCTTGCTTCTTCCCGCTCCCGACACGGAAACGGCGCCCCAGTTGCCGTGAGTGTCCTGAAGATAGAAGACGACTCCGGCGGAGGACTTGCAGGCGCCGCTATTAGACTTCACGGGAAACCCGCGAGAGCTGAAATAAAGAACGGTGCCGGCGGTCTCCGGGGTAAACCCCGGGCTTAAGCCGGTGGGAGCACTTGCCGCCGTGCCGGCAGTAACCCCGTTGGCGAAAGGCACATCGGACTCTCCGGACGCCCAGGAATTTGTACTGCTGCAGGTACTGCTAGCAGCGCCAATGAACCCCCCTGTACTGATCGTTTCGACGGTACCCACAAAGACGGGAAGGACCGAATTCGTCTTTTCTGCCGTTATCCTTGCCAACTGGACCAGTCCCGACAGATCGTTAGCGGCATTTCGCAGCCTGATCAAATAGACGGCGTTCAGTACTATCGGGAGGGCTATCGCGCTAAGGACGATCACAATCGACACGACGATGATGGATTCAATCAACGAGAAACCGTAAGAATGTGCTCGTGACCGGGGATTAGCTTCGCCACCCGCTGGCGTGGGGCAGTTCCTGCTTGAAATCGGTATTGATCTCGATCCCTCCGTCAGGCGAAAACCCGATCTCGATTTGCGGTTCACGATGGGAGCCCCCAGCAAATGCCGTTCCAAGTTAATCTTGTCTCCGTTCGCCCATAGTCATTGGCGCCCTTTTTCCCGTTGACCCAACGTAGGTGTGTGCGAAATTTGCCCCTGGGTGAATGCCCACAGAAGCGCTTCCCTCCCAGGTTAAAAGTTCATACTCTTGGGGTAATTCTGCTACTGGAATTGTCTCATGTCAAGAGGTACTAAAGTAAGGGTTATTAGAATGCAAACCTAGCCCGCGTCAGAATGGCCGGTAGTTCTTGACCGCGGCTATCCAAATGAGCGAGCCAGGGCAACGCCCGATTCCCGAAGGGAGGTCGCGCGGAGTTGTTGTGTGCTTGCGAAGGTAATCCACCCGCCCCGGTCGACGCCCGCCTGAGACCCAGCAGCTACTGAGTGGACAGAACCGACTGTTGATAAGACAGCGCGTTCACGTCCGTAAAGCGGGGCGTACCGGGCGGCATCGAGGTAATCTTCGTAAAGTCCGAATCGTAAGCATAATTTCGCGTGGGGGGACTGTAGACCGTATTACAGCACTTGTAAACACCCGTCGCCTGTTGGGCGTAATAGAAGCTTACCATGGAGCCGAGATAATTCAGCGTGGAGCCCCAGTTTTCGATATAGCGAAGGAAGTTGTGAGTCCCTCCGTCGGTCCCGAAGTCCTGCGGCGGGGCAGCGGGGATAGTAAAGTTGGGCAGCGGGAAGGAAATGTTCTTACCCGCGATGACCGCCACCCTGAACCAAGTGTTCGAGGTGCCGGGGCGGCTGCCAACGTTCGTCGGGCTGGTGAAGGTCTCGGAGTCTGTCCAGGCATTTGAGAGCAGCGTGACGGCGTCGGCATACACCGCCGCCGGCACGTGGCATTTGTTTGACGGGTCGGGACTAAACGCCCCCACCGAATTGCTGGCATTGTAATCACCCTGGATATAGACAGGATTCTCCGCCGCCACGCTGAATCCGCCCTGCGCGGGGAACGCGGCGGGGGACTGCGCGTTGGGGCAAGTTGCCATATGTGCCGCGGAGTAAGGGGGTAAATTGCCCAGCGTACCATTCACCAGGCGCACCGCGCGGCGGAAGAAGAGCACGGGGTTCTTCTGTGCCTCGTAATATCCCCACCCAGCCTGGGAGGACGTGATGCGGGTAAGTGGGGCGGCGTCGGGAGTGGAGGGGTTGGTGAGACTGGCCATAAACGTCGCCAAGGTAGTCGTCGCACCCGTGGGGTATTTGGTGCTACCGCTCGTATCTACGTTCGAGGCGTTGATCGGGTGTGCAATCCCCCCGTAAGTCTCCAAAACGCCATCCCCGTCGACGTCCTCACCGGTATCGAGGGTACCGTTGGGGGCGCCGGTTCCGGACGAGGGGTTAATGGTGTCCTCGTACCCATATTCACCGGTGTCATTGGCTGTGCAGGGCCCACCAGCGGTCGCGCTTGCTGCTTGGTTGCAGTTGCCCCGCCGGTCGGAAACATAAAGGATATAGCCCGAGTTGTTCAGGGCCAGCGTGCCACTCGTGCAGGAGGTCGGGACGGTGGAGGCCGTGCAGAGCGTACCGTTAAGCCACTGCTGGAGGTTCCCCACGTCTACTTCCAGAAGGTTCATGATGCCGTTTATGGACACCGTTGTATAGCTGTTACTATCCCGCACCTCCCCTTCCCTCGGGTCGTAGATATTGATGGGAACGAAATTCGTGGCCGTCGTGGCAGCGGTCGTCGTGTTCATCACTAACGTGGTGGGAGGTGTACCGGCTGTGAATCCTGTCCCCCTATCAGTATAGGATGTCACTGCACCCACCGTAACGTACTGGTTTTCTCCCCCCGAACTCGTTCCGTGATAGATGTTGTAGCCGGTCGCGCCCGGGTAGGCTGTCCAGGTGACCGTTATCGTGTCCTTGCTGCTCGTGGTTGCCGTACTTGCTTTCTGCTCCGTACCCGGGATTTCACCCCAAGTCCCCAGGGCGGTGACCACGTAGTAGTAGGTTTTACTTGCAGTTAATGACCCGCCAGAACGTCGGCGAGCTCACCGTCGGCGCTCCCATCGGCGGGTACGGTCTGGCTTCTTCCAAGTGCAGGATCGATATGTTTTTGGTGCACGCGCCGGTCCCTGAGGTCTGTACGTCGCGGGAGATTCCCGTACTCAGGACTTCCTGGGTCACATCCTGCCATGTCCCGGGATTCGAGTTGAGTTGGATCTCAATCTTGATGTAGCCGCCGAGCAGCGTGGTCCCGGGTTTCAGCATGTAGTCGTTGTCCGCTGTCCACCCCGGGGATTCCGCCATAGGCGGATGGCAGCTATCGGGCGTCGGAAGATAGTAAGCACTGGTTGAGCTGGTGCGCTGGATCACATTGCTCATCCCTGAGTTCGCACCCTCCGCGAGGGGATAAGGCGCACTGCTCGTAACACCGGGCAAGCTCGTGATCTGGCTAGGGGTGTCGGAAAGCAGAATGCGCACGCTGGCCTGGTTGAAAAAGCGCTGCTGGCCGACCACCGACGTGACGCTCTCCCCCACGGGGGGGCGTTCAATCATGTCGATGGGTGGCTGGTTCGCCAACGCCAAGGCCAGATTCAACTGCTTGACTCCCGTACTCCCACTCCGAATGTACCCTTTATAGGTATTCATGGAAAGCGTTTGCCAGTTGGAGTTTGCGCCGCTCCCTGGCCCGCCCGTTACGCTGCCGTCCGTCAACCCCATTGCCCGGCAGGTGGTGGTAGGACAAGACGGGCATGTCGGCATAGGACAACCTCCTGCGGAGCCAATCGTCACATCGACCGGTGTGTTGTAACTGGTGGTGGCAGTCGCGAGGCCGTTCGAAAGCTGAGATCGGATGACGCTCAGAAAGGCGGTGACCTTATCGTTAAGAGTCAGCGTGCCCCCGCCTTCCGCGAGAAACAGGTTTCCGTTCGTGGCCGTACGGCCACCGAAGCCGAAATTCGGGCCGGCAAAGAAGGAGAGGTCGCTCTGCGAAAAGATTCCATACTGGAAGACGGGCACCGCAACTTCCTGCACTTGGCGCTGCATCTTGACTTCCGTGTTGTTGGGGCCCGCGGCAACCACCGTGAGCATAAAGGGAGTAAGAATGCCTTCCAGTCCCGCCAACGGCCCATTGCCGGGAATGATGCCGGGAGTCGAGCATAAGACGGTGGTACTCGGGGTGCAGGCGGAGATCGGCGGGTTGATGCTGGCCGCAATTGGAAGGTTGGTGATGGAGTAGACGGGAAAACTGATTTGCTGGCTGGCTAAAGAGCCGACGCCGTTATAAACCGGGATGCTGACCTGGTAGGCGGCGCCAGCCCGAGCGGTAATCTGGGCGGGGGTGGGAGAGGCAGTGGTGGTGAATAAGTCCGCCAGCGCAGAACTCATATTTTCAAGTCCGCCCTGCGCAGCGTAAAAAGTCACCGTGTTGTCACGGTCGCTCGCCGCGACCTGCTGCTCCCCCGTTGTCTGGAAATAGAATCCCAGCATCATGATGGTAAAGACCAGCATGAGCAACAGAACCACGATGAGAGCTATGCCCGAATCGTTGGTTTCGCGGTTTTTCATACTCTGCCCTTTTCTGGCGGCCGCTGCCGCTTGCCCCGCGCCACCACCTCAGTATTTGTTGTAATAAGCCAAGTTCTGAGCCGTCACCGACGTGGCGATCGAATTCGTATAATACAAACCGCTTTTTCGATTGCGGTGATCCGCTTGGGCGATCAACCACAAGTTCACCTTGCGTATGGTATTGGGAGTATAAGGACTTACGAACGTCCGCGTCGGGTCCGTCGGCTCCGCCGCCGGCGAAAGGCTATATGAGAACTGTAAGACGTTGATCCCCATGGCCACCGGCTGGGGCGGGTTCGAGGAAACGGTGGGAGGCGATCCTGTCAGCGGAGCCCCTGTGCCCACCTGTTTCATCAGCATCCAGGTGGGCGTCCTCGAATGGTTGTCCAGATAATAAGTAGTCATGGTGATCTGGTACGCGTAGGTCGGAGGGTAGAAATTCGCGGCGGGTGCCGTTCCCAGTGTTTGAAGCTGGCCGATGGTTCCGCTCGTCGGGCTGCTGGCCGTGGTGGGGAATTGATTGAGGCCCAGTACGTCATTCGTCGCGTCTCCGCTGGTAAAGGTAATAGTGTCAGCCGTAACTGAACTGACGGCAAGCAAGGCGGAGCTATTGGTGTTGCTCAACATGATCAACTGGCTGGGAAGGACCTGGGATGCCCCGGGGGCGGTGAGGTCACCGCCGTTGGTACCCGGATTTACGGTAATGGTGACACTGGTTGTGCCACCGGGGAAGCAGCAGTAAGCGCCGGAAGTAGTGACGGGACTGATGCTGACCAGTTGATACTGGTTCAATTCTGAAGTGGGATTCACCGTGATCAGAGTGATCGCGTCGGTAGGGATGGCAGTGCCGCCGCTCCCGGTCGTCGGCCCATATCCTGACCCCGGATTGATGACGTTCATGTTGCCGCTGCAGGAGGGGTTAAAATACTGCACCGGGAGCCAAGACGGCAACGGAATTGGAATGGGTCGGCAAGGAGTACCCCCGCTGGGGAGAGGAATGCCCCCCAGGGGGATGTCCGCCCCGGCCGTGCTCAGGTCGCGGGCAATCATGTTCGTACCAGCGCGAAGGTTTTCGTTGACATCGGCCATGGTGCCCGCCAGGTCGGCGGCGTTATTGAGGCCATTGAAGAGGTCGAAAGCAACCCCCAGCAATATCAGGGACAGCGACATGGCCACCAGCAACTCGACCAGGGTGAATCCCTGGGGTGGGCGGACCGGGGACGATTTGGGAAAGGAGTTAGACATAAGGCCCGATGAGCGCCACGAGCGTGACGGCACGGGTGATCCCCTTTGAAGTGGTGTACTTAATGGTGACCGTGATTTGACTCAGGTTGCTGACGTTGGGGTTGGAGACCGGCGTGATTTGAATTTTCCGCTGGAACCCAATCAGAGGAACAAAAACGTCGTCCGCAGTTCCCAGGATCCCGTCCGGCCCGGGTGTGTCAACCGTCTCGATGCAAGGCGCGGCGCTACACCCCGTGGGGAGGGGGGTGCCCGTGCCATCGTCGGCGGTGTTCACAATTCCGTCGGGTCCCGCGGTGTACAAGGGTTCGAAGCCGTTTATAAAGATGCAGGATGCCCCGGAGCCAATGTTGCAAATCTGGTAGAAGGTGATGCCTCCCGTGTCGCGAGCGGTAAATACATCTTCCAGGGCTTGCCGGGCCATCTGGCGGGCGATGCTATCCTCCTGGGCGGTCCCAAGAACGCCTAAACCCAGCCCAAAGGCATAAGCCAGAGAGAGGAGGCCCGTCACCAAAATGACGGAGGCGATCATCACCTCCACCAAGGTGAAGCCGCTCTCGTCCTGCTCATGACGTGGCACGACTCGGTCCATAAACCACCCTCTAGAACCAGGACTTTGTGGGGCTGGGACTCGCCACTACTTTGTACCGGTAACCCTTGATGCGCCCCGTCGACCCGAGGATCGTGACCGCGCGCGCGGTTACGGGGTTTCCCAGGTTGCCCATGAATATCGTACCGTTGAGGTAGTTTCCGGCGTTGTCCACCAACGTGCCGTCACCCTGGAAAGTGATGGTGCAGGGTAAAGTCGGACATTGCTGTACACGGGTAGTTTGATCTGTAAAACTGATCGCCAGGGAATTGCCAAAGCCGTCGGGTGTGTCCGGAGCACCGGCAAAAAGCATGAATGTCATCTGATTGGGATCGAGCTTATAGTCGCTCAAGGTCGTGGTTGAGATGACCGTAGGGGGAGTCGTGGTAACATCCAGATTCTGGAGCACGGTCACCATTTCGGCCGTGCCTTGGAACGTGACGAGAATGTTCCGCCTCTGGTCCACCGCAGTCTCGCGGGCCTGGCGGAGTTGAGCTTCCAGGAGCTGCATAGCAGAATCGGCGCGGATCGTCGGTAACTCATTGGTAAAAGCGACAATCGCTATGGCGGATATAATCCCGATGATGGTAATCACCATCAAGGCTTCCGCCATCGAAAATCCTCGGTCCGAGCAAGCGCGGGCGGTTTTCCCTACCACATTCCTTTCATGGGACTGCACGGACTCCAATACTGACGCTGAACCCGGAACCACAGGTTCTCCCCACACCCAGCCACTCCTCCCTGCTATTTTCACGATACCCTCTTGTCAGGTTGAGGAGCACCCGCCCCCTAAACCCAGTATTAATCACTCCACTCTGCCTGACCGGGATTTCCAGTTTGCCTACCCCGCCAGCAGGCAGCACCCACCCCGTGGCCTCTGCTGGAGTGTTCCCATCCCGCCCCTAGGCTACAGGAAGTCCCGGGAAACTGAATCCGCTTTGGTTCGGTTCGCCCATAGTCATTGGGGCCCTTTTTCCCGTTGAACTAACGCAGGTGCATGCGAACTCTACCCCTGGGTGAATGCCCACAGGAGCGCTTCCCTCCCAGGTTAAAAGTTCAATCCTCTTGGGGTAATTCTGCTACTGGAATTGTCATATGTCAAGAGGTACTAAAGTAAGGGTTATTAGAATGCAAACCTAGCCCGCGCCAGAAAGGCTGGCGATTTTTGCCTGGCGGCAGTCCAGATTAGCGAGCGACCCTAGCGGGTTCGCCGTGTGCCGTTATGAAAATAGGTGTGCCGAAGGCGCTTTGGAGTGCGGTAGCAGCAGCTACCGCTTTGACTTGTTCTGGCGCTCGCACTCTTCCCCTATGAACCCTAGGCAGAAGGCGGTAGCTGCTGCGACCGCACTCCAAAGCGCTGCGCGCATTTTCATCGCCAGTGGTGCGCCGCAGGAATAGAGGCGTCTGTCATGAAAACACTCCCCTCCTCAGATGAGGAGGGGTGGCGCGCCGTGCCCCGATAGCGCGTTCTTTCCAAATTGATCATCGGGGCCGAGCGCCGGGGTGGTGCTGATAAGATAAAGGTGTGGTCCTGATCGTGGCGGCAAGCCACCCTGCGGATGAAATAACCACCCGAGGTGCCCGCGTAACCACCCCGTCACCTCCGGCACCCGCGTAACCACCCCGTCACCTTCGGCGCCCGAGTAACCACCCCGTCGCCTCCGGTGCCACCCCTCCTAAATCAGGAGGGGAGTTACGCAGGGCATTTTCATCGTCAGCGATGGCGCTTGTTTTAGCGCTAAAGAAGAGCGAGAATCGTGCCGGTTCGGTAACGATATGGGCGATACCCTCATCCAATTGATTCCCAAGCAAGGCGCAGAAATCCTGCTGGTGCTCTTCCTTTCCTTTCTGATTGGTCTGGAGCGGGAAGAGCAAAAGGTGATGTCGGACCAGTACCGATTCGGCGGAGTTCGCACCTTCCCGCTGTTGGGCCTGCTTGCCTACGCCCTCTGCCTGATCTCCGAAGGAACTCTCCTGCTGCCCGCCGTCGGCCTGGCTGTGGTCGGAGCGTTCCTGTGGCAATCCTATCGGCACAAGCTGGAGGGAGTGGCGCTGGCCGGGATGACCACGGAGATTTCCGGCCTGGTGGTCTACGTTATCGGAGCGCTCGTGGCGCACGAATTGTATTGGGTGGCGACCACGCTGACGGTGCTCGGCGTGGCATTGCTGGAACTGAAGACGGCGCTCGAGAGTCTCACCAAACGAGTGCCGGGCGATGAAATCCTGACGTTCACGAAGTTTCTGCTGCTGACGGCCGTCATCCTGCCCATCGTACCGAACCGGGTGTTTGGTTCGTTTGGCTTTAATCCCTTTAAAGTGTGGTTGGTGGTGGTCGCGGTAAGCGCCATATCTTACGGCAGCTACCTCCTGCGGGTGTGGACCAAAGGGCGGGGCGGCATTCTGCTTGCGGCCTTGCTGGGTGGAGCGTATTCCTCCACGCTTACCACCGTGGTGCTCGCCAAGCGCGCTCGCGAGCAATCGCGCCCGCATCTATACTCAGGCGCCATGCTGGTTGCCTCCGGTGTCATGTACTTGCGCCTGCTGGCGCTGCTCGCCATTTTCAATCGCCAACTGCTCGACCGGCTGGGATTGCCGTTCCTGCTCCTGGCCGCTACCGCACTTCTCGGCGGTGGGCTTTGGATGCGCAGGCCGGATCCCGGCGGGCAAGAAGCAGAGCAAACCTTCCAGCCGAAAAATCCGCTGGAGCTGGGCGCGGCGTTCCTATTTGCAGGACTGTTTGTAGGCATGCTGTTCATTACGCATTTTGCTATGCTCTACTTAGGTCGCGCCGGACTCTTTGCGCTGGCCGCAGTAATGGGCGTCAGCGATGTCGATCCCTTCATCCTGAGCCTGGCGGCGCCGAGTGCGGCGCTGACGCCGGTTGCGCTCGCCGGGGGCGCGATCGTCATCGCCGCTGCCAGCAATAACCTGGTCAAGGGAGTTTATGCTTACAGTTTCTCAGACCGCCGCACCGGCATGCAGGGACTTGCGCTCCTCACGGGGTTAGCGCTGTTCGGGTTGCTGCCGCTATTCCTGTGAAGGGAGTTTTGGTTAGGTCAGTTGGAGTCGGAGAGCACCTCTCACCCCGCGTTCCTCAGGCGCCGCTGAAAAATCCGAGCGTGACGAAAATTCCTTATTTGCCGCCGGCGTCACTTATCCGCTTTGTGTTATCATCTTGCTTCGCACTATTAAGGAAATCAAGCTCCTGGACCTGCCATCCCTTAGCATGCCGGATAACCAAAGAGTTTCCCTATGACCCAAAACCATGAATCCCTGAATCACGATAAAAGCGCTGAGCCGGTACGCATCAAGCGGCGCAAGCCTTTGACCGCAAAGGTTGGGCTGTTTGCGGTCGGCCACAAGGACTACTGGGCCCAATTCGAGGGCCTGCTCACGGAGCTGATGGGCCACCACCAGGAGTTGGTGCGGAGAATTGAGTCCCACGGCGTCACGGTTGCCGACTTCGGGATGGTGGATGACGCGGCCACGGCTTACCAGAAGGTCAAGGAAATCCTGGCCTGCGATGCGGACCTGATCTTCGTTAACATGGCCACCTATGCCAGCAGCTCGACCTTCGGCATCAATGCTCGCGAACTGAAGGCGCCCATCGTCCTCCTGGCCTTGCAGCCCTTGAAGGCGATGCCCTACGATAAGGCGTCGACTTACATGCAGCTCGCGAACGACAACATCTGTGCCATTCCGGAGTTTGTGAATGCCACGATTCGTATGGGCAGGAAGCCGCCCGAGATGGTGATCGGCCACCTGTACGGGGATGCGCGGGCTGATCGCGAACTGGGCGAGTGGTGCCAGATCGCGAAGGTCTTCAACGGCGTCAGGAGGGCGCGGATTGGGCACTTCGGCCATCCCATTGAGGCGATGCTGGACATGCATGCGGACCAGACGGCGCTCACCGCCCAGTTCGGCATCCATGTGGTGCAGACGGAGATTGACGATCTCTTGGAACAGCAAAGCACCCTCCAACCGGAGGAGATCGAACAGAAGAAACAGGAGATCCTCGCCTTCTTCGAACTTCCTGATCCCGAGAGTGATCCGATTACCCGCAAGGTCACAGACGAAGATTTATATCCGGCTGCCCGTGCGGCCCTGGCGCTGGATAAGTTCGTCGACCGCTACGCGCTGGACGGGCTCGCCTACTACTATGCCGCCCGCCCGGGCTCGGAGGCCAGGGAACTAGCCACGAACCTGATCGTGGGAAATTCTCTGCTGACCGCGGCGGGATTCCCCATGTGCGGTGAGGCTGATCTGAAGACCTGCGTGGGCATGCTCATCATGGACCGGCTGGAAATCGGAGGATCGTTTGCTGAGTTCCATCCCATGGATTTCGAAGAAGACTTTATCCTGGTCGGGCACGACGGTCCCCACCACCTCAACATCGCGGAGGGCCGGCCGCTCCTGCGCAGCCTCTTGAAGTATCACGGCAAGCCGGGTTCCGGGGTGTCTGTCGAATTCAAGATTCGGGAAGGCCCCATCACCATGTTGGGTGTGACCCAGAAGTTCGATGGAAAATTCAAATTCGTGATTGCGGAAGGGGAATCGGGACGTGGTCCCATTCCGCCCACGGGCAACACCAACACGCGCGGCTATTTCAAACCCGATGCGCGCACGTTCTTCAAAGCCTGGGTAGCGGAAGGTCCCACGCATCACTTCGCCCTGGGGATCGGTCACCACGCGGAGATGCTGAAGCGGGTCGGCGATGCCTTGGGGATCGAATCAGTCATCGTCAAGGCGTAACCGCGAAAGGCGAACAACCTCCTGAGCCCCGCATGGGGCGAAAGAAATCACGAGCAAAGGCAATCGTAGCGCAGACCCCCGGCGTTGGGGTCTGCGGTTCTTCGTTACACTCGCGCTCCCGATCCCGTGGGTAAATCCCAGGTGTTGAGATTTACGGTTTTTCCCAAGAAGAGACGCAGACCTCAACAGCGGAGGTCTGCGCTACGCACCGGTTACAATTGGGGATGAAAAATGGATTCGTACGGTCAGTGTGAGAGATTGGCCCGATGCCGGGTGTGAGGAGGGTGGGATATGGCAGAAATGAAATCTGACCACGAGATGATTTCCCGGAGGGACTGGTTGAAGTTGACGGCGGGCGGCGCTGCGGTGCTTCCTCTCTTCGGCCAGGGTCACTACGAGGTGCAGCCGTTGCCCGCGAGCCCGCACGCGTTATGGACTGAACCCAGCGTGTTCAAGCGTGTGACGCTGGAGTTGAGCCTGAAGCCCTTTCGCAGCATCGAACCGCAAGCTATCCGGCGGGTTTGCGAGCATGTGTTCCGGCAGTGGGCGGCGCTGCTTCGGCGCGCGGACGGGACCGCGGTGATGCTTTGGACCGCGGACGGGACCGAAATCCTCGACTACCGCGGGCAAATGAGCGGTGAGATCGAGTGGGCCCGCTACATCGGAATTGCAAACCCTGTCGAGCCTCCCCCCCAGGCCGATCCCTCCAAGATTAATATCCATGAGCAGGCCCGGCTCTACATGGAGAACCCGCCGAAGATTACCTACGGCACACTGAAACAGATTGTCCAGACCTTCAAGAGCGTCGGACAAACGATGACGGGCAAGCCGGTCGTGGTAGGCGCCACCTTCGACCCCGGCCCGGAGTTCGCGCGCTCCCCGTTCAAGTACGACCGGCATAAAGAGATTCTGAAGGGGCAATGGGTTGACTGCACTTCTTCTCTCAACGGGGACTCAGTTACCTACGCCGCCTTCCCGCAGGGTATTCCCGCCGGCACACCCTTCGGCACGTTTTTCGGCCGCCAGGTGCAGCATTTCCTTGCTGACCTGGGATTTGATTACATCTGGTTCTCGAACGGTTTCGGTTTCTCCGCCACCGCGTGGAGTGTGAAGGGTCCGCTCTTCGATGGTGAGGCCTTCCACCCTGAAAAGGCGGCGGACATTCGCGAGAAGGTGATTGGCTTCTGGAAAGCCTTTCGGAAGGAGTGCCCGTCCTATCGCGTGGAATGCCGCGGCAGCAATCTTTCCACCGGTGCGGACCTGAGCGCGAGCGCCTCGCCGATTCGCGACATCTACGACGGGGGATTCAACATGGTCGCCCCGCCCAACTCACCCTGGGCCGCCATTGACGGCGACTTTGGCCTGGAGGTCAGCGGATATCTTTCGCACATCGCGCATCTGCCCCCGGGCGACGTATTCCCTTTCCGCTTCTATACGCATGACCCCTGGTGGCTGAATAGTCCCTGGTTTGATCGCTATGGGCATGAGCCCCACGACATCTACCTGCCGCTGGCGCTGGCGCGCCTGAACCGGGAAGGCAAGGTCACGCGACCGTCGTTCCTGGAGTTCCTGACGATTGATAGCACTTACGGCGAGCTGCCTGACCAGTGTCCGAACGAGGTGACGCCGCACCTGCTTCTGGCCATGGATCACTTCTCCGACCAGCCCGGCCTGCTCACTTGGGTTTATCCGTTCCAGGAATTCCATGAAAAGGTGTTCGGAAACTCACCCCAGCCCGGGGGAGTGTTCTTCAGCGACTGGTTCATGCGCAACGCCGTGAGCGCAGGGCTGCCCGTGAACACCGTCGTCTCGACCGATAACTTCCTGGCCTCGCGCGCCGTGAATCCTGAGGTCTATGAGAACACTATTCTGCTGACGCCCGTTCCTGGCGAGGGCAGCCCACGGGAGGGCGCTTTGCTTGAGCACCTGCACCGTGGGCACGATGTTTTCCTTTACGGGTCGGTCGCGAGCGCAGGCCAGGCGCTTCTCGATTTGCTGAATTTAAAGTTGGCATCACCCCTCAGCGGCGAACTTGAGGTGCGGTCTTTCCTGGCTGGAGACACGGTCAAACACGGCAATCTGGCCACCCGCATGCTTCATCGCGACATCCTATCGGACGGCGGCATTGACACGGTCCTAAAGAAGCCTGAGGTGGCGGGGTTCGAGTCCTGCGCTACGGTTTCAGACGGATCGAATGAGCGTATCTTTGCCGTTACACGCACGGTCGGCAGCGGGCGCCTGGCGTGGGTGCGCGGCAGCCTCTCGTCCACCATTACCCACGCATACTTGCCCCAACCCGACGATCCCAAACAACATTTTCAGGCGGAGTACCTGATGCGCGCGATGCTGGCGAAGTTCGGGTACGAGCTGCGGGTGGAGAGACCCACGGTCGACAGCCGGAACCCGCTGGTGCTTGTGGCCCGGAGTAACAACGGGTTTTTCTTTTCCGGCTACAGCCCTTCGACTGCGGTGACCCTGCGTCTGAAGTTCCCGCACGGCGCTCCCATGCTGCATGGATATGAAACCTGGCTCGAGAACGGGCATTCGACTTACAGCATGCCGCGCGCCTGGCACCGCGAGTGCCGCTGCTTCGTCGAACAAGCCGACGACGGGGAAATCTCCTGTGTGGAGAGAATCTCCGAGGAGATCGGCGTCCGGCGGCGCATGATGTTGACGGGCCTGAAGAACGCGACCGTGCATTTTTGTCCCGAGATTCGGCCCGCCGGCCCACCCGTCCGAATGGAAAGCGGTCAGGCGCACGCTAGCTTCTTTGAAACCGCGAAGCGCCTCGAGTATGCAACCGAGGAGTCAGGAAGGCGCCTGGTGGTCCACGACATTACAGGTGATTTGCTCTTTTCTTGGTGAAGGGGGCGAGCGCGGACCTGATTTGGAGGTCAGCGGTTCGTCCGGGATTGACCAGAAAAAGCCACGGACCTCCAAATCAGGTCGCTACACTTGCTGCCTTAAAGCGACCGTCTGCGCCCGTCCGCGATTGGCGGGGAGAGAACTTTGGGGAACAAATTGTGCGATAATTGGAGCCAGGAGTTGAGATGAAACTGCTGATCACCATTTACCCGGACGAAGACGGCGTTTTCATAGCTGAATGTCCGTCCATCCCCGGCTGCGTAAGTCAGGGAAGAACGGAAGATGAAGCGGAGAAAAACATCCGAGCGGCCATCAGGGAATGCCTCGAGGTTCGGGCTGAGAAGGGCCTGCCCCTGACGGTCACAACGCGCGAAGTGGAAGTTGTAAGCTGATGCCGCCCGTTCCGCTGCTTCGCCCTCGGGAGGTCATAGGGGTATTCCAAAAGCTAGGCTGGGAAGTAGCGCGCCAACGGGGCAGCCATATCATTCTCACCAGAACTGGCCACATCGCCACTCTATCTATTCCCAATCATCCTGAAGTTGCGCGCGGAACGCTGCGTGCACTGATCGCTAAAGCGGGGTTGACCGTGGAAGAATTTCTGGAAGCAATTGGCAAATGACGGAGGAGCAAGCGTAGCGCGGACCTGTTTTGTGGGCCCACGGTTTTTCGCGCCCTAAAATCCAAAATCGAGAATCCAAAATTGCCGTGCTGCCCCACCAATCCAAAATCGAGAATCGCAAATCTAAAATTGCAGAGGCAGGATAACGATGCGCTTGAGTTTTGGGCGGAATGGTATTTCCGAATGAGTAGTGGGTTAATTTGATGGCGTAGCGGCGAGTTTACCTCGCCAAATGGCGGCGTCCCGATCAGATCGGGATGAATGCCGCCGCCTCTACATCAAATTGACCCACTACCTCCGAATGTCAAAGTTTGACATGGCTTCGATCTTCCGGTAAGTTGGAGACGTGGAACCGGTCAAGGCAACGGTCGGGGGGTAACGGATGGATCAGATGAATGTGTCGATCACCGATCGTCTCGCCGGATATGTTCGCAAAAAGGTGAAGAGCGGGCGGTACAACAATGCGAGCGAGGTGGTTCGGGATGCCTTGCGGAGGATGGAAGAGGAGGACGCCCGAACCCTGCGCCTGGCAAGCCCTAGCGCTGAGGATCTTGTATCTGACCTGACCGCGGAACAGCTCGCTGGCATTCGGCAACGTGTCCGGGCCAGCATCGCGTCAATCGAGGCAGGGGAATACAGGGAATATGAGGGGCGCGAAGGGCTGAAGAAACTGGCAGACGGGGCGAAGGCGAGGGGGCGTAAGCTTCTTGCCCGGGAAACCCCATAATGCGCTTTCGTGTCAGCAGGAACGCGGAGCGGGATCTCGACGAGATTTTCCTATATTGGGCACAGCGGGCAGGGCTGAAAGTAGCAGACCGGCTGATGGACAGCATCACGGAGCGTTTCTGGCTGCTGGGCGAACACCCCCACGCCGGTAGGGCCGCGGAGGACATCGCCGCCGGGGTGAGATGCTTTCCGGCCGGGAAATACCTGATCTACTACCGCCATACGCGGCGAGTAACGGAAATTCTGCACATCTTCCATGGCGCTCAGGGGCAGAAGCTGGCATTCGAGAAGACTCGCTAAAATCCGTTGAAAATGAGGAGC
The DNA here is from genome assembly GCA_963804995.1 of uncultured Acidobacteriota bacterium. Taxonomy (GTDB): domain Bacteria; phylum Acidobacteriota; class Terriglobia; order UBA7540; family UBA7540; genus Bog-366. The sequence continues at coordinate 1,675,316 of CAWDSK010000003.1, read as the reverse complement.
CTGTCCGTATAGTGTGTGCTGCGGTCGCTATTCTTTGAGGGGGCTGATGATGAACCGTGCTGGGATTTATTGGACGGTGCGCTCGAAAATTGCCGGAGGAGGGTCAACCATGATTCGCCGCTCCATGGGTCTGCTGCTGGCGGTGTTCGTTGCCATTGCCTGGGCGGCGCCGGCCCGTCATTCGGCCGCTCAATCGCCGCAGACGATTGCCGCCGCCTTGCAGCCGTACCTCGACAACCACACTTTGGCGGGCGCCGTGACGTTGGTGGCGTCGCGTGACCGGGTGCTTAGCTTGGAGGCCGTCGGCTACATGGATATGGCCACGCAGAAACCGATGCGGACGGACGCGCTGTTCTGGATCGCGTCGCAGTCCAAACCCATGACCGCCACCGCTTTCATGATGCTGGTGGACGAGGGCAAGGTCAACGTGGACGATCCCGTGGAGAAGTATCTGCCGGAGTTCAAAGGCCAGTGGTTGAAGGTGGAGGAAGACAAGGAACACGTATTGTTGAAGCGGCCTGCCCACCCCATTACCGTCAAGAATGTGCTGAGCCACACCAGCGGACTGCCCTTCAGCTCACCGCTTGAGGAGCCGACCCTTGACCTGCTGCCCCTCGCCGCGCGCGTTCGCAGCTACGCCATGCAAGCGCTCGAGTTCGAACCGGACAGCAAGTACGCCTATTCCAACGAGGGGATCAATACCGCCGGCCGTATCATCGAGGTGGTAAGCGGGATGCCGTACGAACAGTTCATGGAGCAGCGCCTGTTCGGACCGCTGGGGATGAAGGACACAACCTTCTGGCCCAACTCCAAGCAAGTCCGGCACCTCGCGAAATCTTACAAAGCGAACGCGGCCAAAAACGGTCTCGAGGAGACCACGGTGACGCAACTCCGCTACCCGCTTACCGACCGGACCCGCCAGCCGATGCCCGCCGGAGGCCTTTTTTCAACCGCTTCGGACGTTGCCCGGTTTTGTCAAATGATCCTCAATGGCGGCACGTTGGATGGGAAGCGCTACCTCTCGGAGGCGGCCATCAAGCAAATGACCAGCCGGCAAACTCCGGAGGCGCTCACCACAAGTTACGGTTTCGGCTGGAGTGTAGGCAAAGGAGATTTCGGCCACGGCGGCGCATATGCCACGAACATGACCATCGATCCCCAGCATGGCCTGGTCTTTATCTGGATGGTCCAGCACGCGAGCTTCCCCGGCGACGGCGCCAAAAGCCGGGACGCGTTCATGCAAGCGGCCAAGGCCGCTTTTGCAAAAGAGTGACCAGGCATCATGAACCGCCGGTGGATTGTCCTCGCGCTCGTCTTTTTCGGTATCGTGATCTGCTACATCGATCGCGGCAACCTGAGCATCGCCGCGCCCTCGATCATGCGGGATTTCCGCATCACGCCCGCCACCATGGGGGTGCTGCTCTCCGCCTTCTTTTGGACTTATGCCGCTTTTCAGATTCCCGCCGGCGCCCTCGTGGACCGCTTCGGCATTCGCCGGGCTTACGCGGGTGGTTTCCTCGTCTGGTCGCTAGCCTCAGCGGCTATCGCTCTCAGCCGTGGGACAGCGGACATCATCGGCTTGCGTATGGCGCTGGGCCTCGCTGAATCCATCGCTCCGCTGGCCAGCTTGTCTTTCATCCGAAGTAATTTTGCGGGAAAGGATCAGGGGTTGCCCACCTCCATCTATATTGCCGGCCAGAATATCGGACCCGCACTGGGCGCGCTGGTGGGAGCCATTCTGTTGGACAGATTTGGATGGCGCATGATGTTCGCCATTACCGGATTAGGGGCGCTGATCTGGCTGCCAGGCTGGCTGCTTGCCACGCCGCCCGACCAAACCCGCGCCGTGCGTCAGGCGGAAAAGGCGGCTGATGATCTCGCTGCGCCCCGGCGCTGGACTTGGCGCATGCTCCTGACCAATCCAACCTTTTGGGCTATGTCGTTGGCCATCCTGCTGTCATCCTATTATTGGTATTTCGTGTTGACCTGGGTGCCGAGTTATTTGATTCTCTCCCGAGGGTTTTCAAATCTTGGAATGGGAAGGGTGGTTTCAACGGCGCTGATTACGATGGCCGTCGTGAATGTCTTGGCGGGCTCAGCGGTGGATAGATTGGCGGCCCGCATCGGAGTGTTCCGGGCACGCGTGTGGTTTGCAGTGGTGGGATATATCGGGACGGCGGCAATTATGCTGCTGCTGGTGACGCCGGATCGGTCCTGGGCGCTGCCCATCCTCACGTTTTCGATGTGCGCGACCGGAATCGGCAATACGTGCTTCTGGGCGATTTCGCAACACGTGCCGCCAAAGAACATGGTAGGGCGGACCATCGGCTACCTGAACACGCTCTCCCAGATGGCGGGTGCCGCGGCGCCCGTTGTAACCGGACTCATCCTCGGGCCGCTAAAGCATTTCGGGCCGGCGATTATCGTGGCCGGCGTGTGCCCGGCTCTCGCTGCCTTCTGCATGCTGGCGGCGGGATCTAAGGGGCTTGGGCAGATGAAAGCGCTGCTCGCGGGGGAAGTTTACGCGGACGCCTAGTGCGCTGTATCCCTAACTTGATTGAAAGTGAGTTTTCCGATCGCAACGATCTCACTCACCTCCGTTTTGGAAACACGCCGACCACAGCCTCTGCCGCGTGGCCACCCATGCGCCGGGCCCTGCCGGACTCCTGCCGCTATCCGCAGAGATGCTGCTCACTGAGCCTTCGGGAAATCTCTTCGGCTTGACCCAGAGCGCCGGCATGGGTTGGGACCCGGCAAGGCTCCTTGATCCCGAATTCCTCATTCTCAGCACGCATGGCGGCCTGCGCGCCGACAACGGAGAGGCCATCGCTCTCGGCCTGCACACGGGGCATTGGGAAGTGGGACTCCTGGTGGCCGAAGCGGCGCGGGAATTGAAGGCGATGCGCGCCGATTCCCTTTGCCGGCGCCTGCACGGACCCTTGCGACGGACGCACTCAGGGCACCACCGGCATGCTGGACTCGCTGCCGTTTCGCAACGATGCCGCCATCGTGCTGCGTCGCCTCATGCGCTCTCTGCCCACCGGCAAAGGTGTCATCGGCATTGCCACCTGCGATAAGGGCCTGCCCGCCATGATGATGGCGCTGGCATCCTCGGGAAAAACTCCCAGCCATTCTCGTCCCCGGCGGGGTTACGCTTCTGCCGGAATCCGGAGAGGACACGGCCAAGGTGCAAACCCTGGGCGCGCGCTTTGCTCAGGACCAGATCAGCCTGGAGTACGCCGCCAGAGGTTGGCTGCCGCGCCTGCGCCACTCCCGGGGGCGGATGCCAGTTTCTCGGTACCGCGGCAACCTCGCAGGTGGTCGGCGAGGCGCTGGGACTCGCGCTGCCCCACACCGCGCTCGCGCCCTCCGGCCAGCCCATTTGGCTCGACGCCGCTCGCCGCTCAGCCCGGGCTATTTTGCGCCTGCATCAGTTACAAATCGGCGCCTCCGATGTATTGACGCAGGCCGCGATCCAGAACGCCATGGTGGTCCACGCGGCTTTCGGTGGTTCCACCAACCTTTTGCTGCATGTTCCGGCCATCGCGTTTGCAGCGAAATTGCGGCGGCCTGTCGCTTCCGACTGGGCGGAGGTGAATCGCCAGGTGCCGCGCCTGGTGGATGCCCTGCCGAATGGACCGCGCAATTTTGCCACCGTCCAGGTCTTCCTCGCCGGCGGCGTACCGGAAGTGATGCTGCATCTGCGGCGGGCCGGACTTCTTGATACCAGCGTCAAGACCGTCTCCGGAGAAACGCTTGCGACCTGCCTGGACTGGTGGCAGGCGAGCCCTCGCCGCCAGGAATTACGCCGCTGCCTGCGAGAGCAGGACGGCATCGATCCGGACGACGTGATTATGACGCCCGATCAAGCGCGGTCGGAAAGGAATCGGCTCGACCGTCTGTTTTCCCGTGGGCAATCTGGCGCCGGAGGGTTCCGTCATCAAGAGCACCGCCATCGATCCTTCGCTTATCGATGAGAACGACGTCTATCGGCATGTCGGTCCGGCCAGAGTTTTTACGACGGAAGCCTCCGCGATTCAGGCCATCAAGAACGGAGAGGTCGCGCAGGGCGACGTGATCGTGCTTATCTGCGGCGGTCCGGCCGGCGCGGGCATGCAGGAGATTTATCAGATCACCTCCGCGCTAAAACAACTCCCACATTGCAAGCATGTAGCCGTTCTTACCGACGCGCGCTTCAGCGGCGTCTCAACCGGAGCTTGCATCGGTCATATCTCGCCGGAGGCGCTGGCCGGCGGAGCGATTGGAAAGGTTCAGGAGGGCGACCGGATCGAAATTGTGATCGACCGCAAACGCCTGACCGGCTCTCTTCATCTCGTGGGCGACGTGCACGAAACTGTTCGGCGCCGAGGAAGGCTCGCGCCGCCTGGCGCAGCGGGAGCCACGCCCTGATTTGCGTCCGCATCCCTCGCTTCCTGAAGACACGCGTCTATGGGCAGCTTTGGTTCAGGCCAGCGGAGGCGTGTGGGGAGGCTGCGTCTACGACACCGACAAGATAATTTCTTTACTGGAGAAAGACATCCAGAGCTGATCTTCAGGTCAGCACCTGATGGCCATAACAACAATCCCGACCCTTCGTCCCGCTCAGCCCGGGGGCTAATGGTCGGCGGTGCAATAACCCTAGTTGGTAGCCAGACCCTCAGTTTTTCAGACGGCTGGGCCGAACAGGGCGGGAATGTGAGCCAAGGGATTAGCTGGCGGGGACGACGGGACTCGAACCCGCGACCTCATGCGTGACAGGCATGCGTTCTAACCAGCTGAACTACGTCCCCGAAAAACCATTGACAACTGGCACGTGAAGAGTGACAGGCTATGAGCTTCTATTTCAGCCAGGTAAGAGAGCTAGCTTGTCTCCATACACTCTACACTTTATTACTGGTGGGCGGTATCCGGCTCGAACGGATGACCTTCTGCTTGTAAGGCAGACGCTCTAACCAACTGAGCTAACCGCCCGGCTCCTCTACCGCCGGAGCAGAGCTTGGGTGCCGAGCCGGCTCAGCACACGAACCTTGACAGTTCCAATCCATGAAATATACACTAGCCCTCTCTGAGCGTCAAGGAACACGCTCACCCAACTATGCAATTTCCACGCGAATACGTGGCCTACATGGCCAAACAGGTTCTCAAACGCCTCACCACGGCGGGTTTGATCCAATACGACCAGCCCGAGTACGTGACCGAGGTTATGACCCAGGTGATGCTTGATGAGTTGAGTGTCGAGGATCGCATTAATGATGAAGTCCGACAGATCCTGGAACAACACGGCAACGAGATGAAGCAACTGGGAGCAACTTACGAAGACGCTTTCAAAGCTATTAAGAAACAGCTGGTGCGGGAACGAAAAGTCATTCTCTGACAGGATGGTGTGCTGAACTGATGAAAATGAGTCACGAAAAAATCATCCAGGTATCGCACCGGATCATGGACGCGGTTGGAGAGCTGGATGAGGTGGAAATCTTCGAGGAGCTCAACACCATCCGCCAGGAAGCCGTGAAGATCCTCACCGACCTCATGCATGAGGAAGAGAAAATCGACGAAATCGTCAAGGCCCGCATTGCTTCCCAGAAACGCACTATTCCCGAAGGTGGGGGAGAGTGGGAAATCCTTTACCGGAAGTATTACAACGACGAGTTACGTAAGCTGGGTATCGCCTTTCATTCCCCCAAAAATCTCTAACCGGAATTCTTACCCAAGCAGAGTTGCCCAGAAAACAGGAAAGGCGCCCACGGGTTCGGACGCCTTGAGCTATCCCAGATTTCTTGAAATTGTTAGTCGCGACGCTTCAGCACGGGCGGCTGGTCATCGCCTTGATCCGAGGGTTTCGGCTGTCCGGTTTGAGTCGTCGTCTGGTCAGTGGGCTCGCGTTTGCGCAACGTGGGCCCGGATTCGCCCTTCTGTTTCTTACGCTGACTGATCACAGTTTGCAAGCGGGCTTTGACATCATCGAATTCCGAATTGGACACCAGATACTGGTCACGCTTCGGCAGGATCTTCTGGATTTCCTCCTCGGACTTGATGATGCGATCGCCGGTGGGAGGGTGGGTGGCGAAGACGGAGGACATGCTCCCGGGACTTCGCCGCTCTTCATCCATGACTTTGCCGAAGAAGCCGACGAAGGCGTTCGGGTCGTAACCTGCCTTGAACATATACTGCAAGCCCAGAAAATCGGCCTCCTCCTCATCCTTGCGGCTGAATTTCAGGAAGGCGATCGGCACACCGTTCAAGTAAGCTTCCATCACGCCGTAGTAGACCGCCGCGGACATGGGGATGAACATCAAGGGGATCATCCCATACTGCAGGAGGGTGGCCTTGGTCATTGTGCTGGCCCAGTGACGCGCCGCCGCGTGGCCTATTTCATGCGCGATAACTCCAGCCAGTTGGTCCTCCTCGTCGGTAGCGAGCAGGGTTCCGGTGTTCACGTAGATAAATCCGCCCGGCAAGGTGAAGGCATTGATGGAGGGATCGTCAATCACTTTAACCGTCAGAGGGATGTTCAGGTCAGAGTTGCGCGCCAGGTTCTGAGACACGCGGTTCACGTACTCGTTGACCACCGGATCTTTGAGGATTTTCGCGGAGCGCTCAATCTCCGTTGCGTATTGCTTGCCGATGGCAATCTCTTTCTCCTGAGAGATGATGCTCCAGTGGGCGACCTTGCGATTGCCGATATCGTCAACGTCTTCCTTTTTATTCTCGCCGCGACCGGGAAGCGAGGCTAGGCACAGCATGCCCACCAGCAATAGCGCCGTAAAACGCGGCTTCCTCATGGCTTTACTCCTCACCACTGATTGTACCACCTTGCGCAGGCTTGATCGCTGTTTACTTTTTCCAGTGCGGGTGTCTCAGCTACTGCCATCGGCTTCCACTTCGTGTCATTCCGCTTCGGCCTGCTAAGGCTTCTTCCGGATTCTCCCGTCTGTTGGATTAGATTGACCGCACAGAGGTTGCATGCCTTTCGGGTGCAGATAGGAAAATGGACCGAGACGGGGAAGGGGGGCAATCCAGATCGGCAAAGGACAGCCGAGGGAGTCGTGGAGGTAGGTGAGTGAGACCCTGGATTGGCTTCTCCGAGGGGGAACCCCTGCCTAACCTTTATCTTATCAACGCATTGCTGAAATTGCCCATACCGTCTAACGGGGGGGAGGGAAGTGAACGACTTCTTTCGTCGCCAGGCAGGATGGCTATTGACTCTGCATCTTCGGGCAGTTAGATTAGTAAAATCGGTCTTCAACCGAGGGTTTAGATCCAATTTCCTGTCACAGGATGCCGTCCCCCTGTAGAGGAGTATTAGAGCGTGGCTGTTTCCTCGATTCAACTGGGTCAAATCTGGCAATTTGTCGGGACGAGCGAAAACTGGCTGGTCACCAAAATCTACTCGGAGGTATTTGCCTCTTACGCTGTCTTGAGAAAAGTGGGCGGGACGGATACGGATGTTCGCCGGGTAAAGGTCGAGAAGACAGCGGAGGGCGTAACCCTCCCCGGTTATGTCTTCACGCAAGAGTCGGAGGCTTTTTAGCGGCTCCCCGCCTCGCGAGGACTCCCCAAAGCGCGGCTCGCGCGAGTGTACGTTCCTCACTTTCCAGAAAAAATCTCCTATGGTCTCTGCCATCCTCGAATTCCTTGCGGGCTTTATCATCGCGGTAATCTCCCAGACAGGCTACCTGGGAATCGTCCTGCTCATGGCGGTCGAATCTGCCTGCATCCCTCTGCCCTCGGAAGTCATCATGCCCTTTTCAGGGTTTCTGGTCTTTACGGGCCGTTTTCGATTGGCCTGGGTGGCGCTTGCGGGCGCCCTGGGATGCAATTTGGGGTCGCTCGTGGCCTATTACGTCGGATCAGCGGGAGGCCGGCCGCTGGTGGAAAAATACGGGCGTTGGCTGCTGGTTACTCACCACGACCTCGAAATGGCCGACCGCTTCTTTGCCCGCTACGGCGATTGGGCCGTGTTCATCGCGCGTCTCCTGCCCGTGATCCGCACCTTCATTGCGTTCCCCGCCGGCGTCTCGCGCATGAACGTGGCGCGCTTCCACCTCTATACCTTTCTGGGATCCCTGCCCTGGTGCCTGGCGCTGGCCTATGCCGGATTGAAACTCGGCGAGCGTTGGATGACCCTCCGCGAATACTTCCATCGCTTCGATGCGGTCCTGGGAGTCTTCATCGTTGTTGCTGCCGTCTGGTTTATCCATAATCGCTGGAAGAATCGCCTGCGGGTTGCGTAAGCCTGACGATGAATTTAATGAGTCCGTAAACTCTTACCAACGTTTTTTCCAGAAAGACTCGCGACGCTGTGCTCAGTAGTGATAGCGCGCTTGCAGGAAGTCAATTCGGTGTGCGGTTACCTTGTAAACCAGCCGATGTTCCTGCGTGATTCTGCGCGACCAGCATCCCGCCAGCACGTATTTAAGCGGCTCGGGTTTGCCGATGCCCGTAAAGGGATCGCTGAGCACGGCTTCGACAAGTTCCAGGATGCGGAAAGCAATCTTGCGGTCGGTCTCGATCCAGTGCCGCAAGTCTTGACGGAACTCGGGGTGAAAAACTGCTTCGCGGTCAGCGCCTGGGGGCAAGTCCCATCTCCTGGCGCAGCTTCTCGACGGATTCAGGGCGGCCGGTTCGGTCTTTAGCCCGCCGCAAGGCAGTCAGCAGCCGTCGGGCGTTTTTCGGGGAGCGCAGCAGAAAAGCCGTCTCCATCAGGCCCGCCAGTTCCTCGGCGGGAACCAGAGCGACATCCTTGGCCCTCCTGCGGCGCACGATGACAACTTCCTGATCCTCAGCTACCTGCTTCAACACCGAGGCGAGCCTTTGCCGCAAACTCGTGTAAGTAGTCTCGACGGGCAATAGACACCTCCATCCTTAATGTACAGCTTTCCTGTGCCTTTAGCAATGACCGGGTCCGGACGCTGATGTGATCGGAAGATGCGCCCTCCCCGCACGGTGCTTATATGGATTTCACCGGCAGGTTCACGATGTCTTCCACGCTTGAGATTTCACGGGTTACGAAGGGCTCGCCGTAACGCACGCCGATCATATGCCCGAAGTGGCGGGCTTCCGACCCCATGCGCGCGTTGATGTCGGCCCGGGAAGGGAAGAGGTTCTGCAATTCCTTGGGTGGCGAAAACTGCGAGGAAAAACAGAATATGGCTTTGAGTTTCTTCTCGAACTGCCCGGTAATATCAACCACGAAGGTGGGGCGCACGGTTGGCACGTACTGTGAGGCGTAGATGATCTTGAAAGGGCGGTGTGGCTTGCCTTTGAGCGGCAACTTGGCGAGTCCGGCGAGGAAGCACGCCTCGTAACCAAGGAGTCCGGTGGTGTAGTGGTCGGGATGGCGGCCTTTCCAATAGGGCAGAATCACCGTGTGGGGTTTCAAGTCGCGAATCTTCTGCGCGACCCTTAGTTTGTTTTCGCGATTATTCTCCACTCCGGCATCGGGAATGTTGAGATTCTCCCGGTGGACCACTCCCAGCGTTTTGGCCGCACGGCGCGCTTCTTTCTCGCGCCGGGCCGCATCGCCGCGGGTGCCGGTTTCGCCCGCGGTGAGGTCCAGAATACCCACCCGGTAGCCCGCTTCCACCATCTTGATGACGGTGCCCCCGCAGGTGATTTCGATGTCGTCCGGATGCGCGGCAATGGCCAGGATATCAACTTCCATGGTTCGATACGCTCCCTTGTCCCCGTCGCGATTCGAGCCGCCGCAAGAAGTCTTTCTCGTCCAGGTGATACTTGAATGCCTTGCGGCCGTCGATGAAAACCACCGGAATCTCCTCTTGAAATTTTTCGTACGCAGCGTGGTCTTCGAGGATATTAACTTCCCGAAGCTCGAAAGGCTGAGCAGCTTTGAGCCTGTGGAGCTGCGCTTTCACCGTGTCGCACAGACAGCACCCGGGCTTGGTGTAGAGTACAACTTCAATCATCTGCCTCTCTCCGGATTCTATGGGGAAGGGCGGAGGAGCGTCAAGGCCGGACAACGGCCTCACGCCGGATTCTGCGCGGGAACAAGAATTAACTTGTGCACTCCCCCCTTGACAATCGCTCGCAGGATGTTTTCAATCTAGGCACCATGACAAAACAACCTCTTCAGAATCAGGTGGCGTTAGTGACCGGCGGCGGAAAGCGCATGGGGCGGGCCATTGCTTTGACCCTTGCCCGCGCCGGCGCGGACGTCATCGTAAACTACCATCAATCACGCGACGGGGCGCAGTCCGCGGTGCGTGAGATAGCCGCGCTGGGAGTGCGCGCGCTGGCCCTCCGCGCGGACGTGGCACGGCCGAAACAGGTCACGGCCATGTTCCGCAACATCGAAAAGCGCTTCGGCCGCCTGGATATTCTGGTCAACAACGCCGGCGCGTTTTTTGCCGTGAGCTGGGATAAGCTTACGGAAAAAGATTGGGACCGGCTTCTGGGAATCAATCTCAAGGGGCCGTTCTTTTGCGCGCAGGCGGCGGCGCGAATCATGCTGCGGCAGGGCCGCGGAAATATCATCAACATCTCCTCGCTGGGTGGCTTGCAGGCCTGGCCGAGCTACATGCATTACTGCGCGTCCAAGGCGGGGCTCATCTCCCTGACGCGCTCGCTGGCGAAAACTCTGGCCCCGACGATCCGCGTCAACAGTGTGGCGCCGGGGACCATCCTGTTTCCGGATGAAGAGCGCACTGCAACCATCAAGAAGATCATCCGCACTACACCCCTGCAGAAAGCCGGCGAGGCCGACGACATTGCGCAAATGGTTCTCTTTCTTGCCACCCACAGCGAGTTCATCACCGGGCAGGTGTTCTCCGTGGATGGCGGGAAGTCGATTCCGTAAAGCAGCTTTCAGCCATCAGCTATCAGCGCTCAGCTTCTCTGCCGCTCGCCGGGGGTGAGGCTGTAGGATCAAAATTCACCTAATGGATTTTAGGGAATGACATCTCGATTCGTCCCTCGGTGACCCCCTCACCCGTCCCGCCCCGGCTGGTGACAGCGCCGGTTGCGGGCCACCCTCTCCCCCAAAGGGGCGAGGGTTATTAATTCAAATCAACCTCCCTCTCTCATTCAAGTAGGTTCGAATTAATCCCCCCTCGGTCGCCGCGGCGACAGAGGGGTCGGAGTTCTATTTACCCCTCGCCAGGTCCTCCAGAATCTGCCGCAGGCGGGCGATCGAAACGGTGGCTCGTCCGAAGCGCAGCCGGTTATACAGTTTCGTGAACTCCATCACGCCCGGTCCCCAGGGGGTGCCGAGGAAGGAGAAGGCGAATTCCTGGGGCGTTTGGGAAGGCGTCTTGCGATACCCTTTCTTGCGCAGGGCCTGGAGAAGGCGCTGATAGGTGAGCGTGGCTTCGCGCGGGCTGAGTGCCGCATTTTGCCGGGCAAATTTCCATGCCAGCAGGAAGCGCATCTCGGCCAGTCTGCCACTCTTGTCGGTCAGAATTAGTCCTGCCAGGATGGAGAGCATGATGGCCAGCACCAGGAACTTGTGCGAGATCAGCCAGCCCTCGATGCGAAACGCGGCGCGAATTCCCTGGCGCTTAAGTCTCAGAGTGCGCCGGCGAAAGTCCTGTTGGAAGTTATGGGAATCCTGCTCAAGTTCCCGCGCCAATTGCACCTGGTGGCCGAAGTCGTAGTTGATGATCCACTCATTCCAGAAGAGCGCCGCCGCATCGACGTAATCATCCCATTCGCTGGGAACGACAGGATTGGGGTCCGCCGGGGTGGGGTCGAAAGGGATCCAGCCGTAGCCGGGGAAGTAAGCTTCCACCCAGCTATGAGCGTCGCGAGCGCGCACCACAAAATCCTTGCCGATGCGGTTGTAGGCGCCCGTCTGAAACCCGTTCACCAGCCGGGCGGGGACACCCAGCGTGCGCAGCATCACCGCCATGGCGGCGGCAAAATACTCGCAATACCCTGACTTGGATTTGAACAGGAAGCTGCCGATGGGATCGGCCGGCTCAATCGAGGGAGGGTCAAGCGTGTACCGGAAGTTGTTGCGCAGGTAAGACTGGATGGCGAAGGCGCGATCGTAATTGTTGGTCGCGGACCCCGTCACGGTGCGGGCCAGTTCGCCCACCCGCGGATCCATCTGGGGCAGGCGGAGATAGATCATCCGAATCTCGTCGGAGGACTGGGCCGGAGCTTTCCGCAGATCCGCCACCGGGGGAAGGCCGGTCTCAGAGACCACGGAGTAAGCAAAAGGCAGGTTGGCGTTCTGCGGATTGTGCAGCGAGCCGGTCTGGTCCAGGCTTAACAGCCGGATTTGCGCACTGAGCTCACGCGGTTCCGCGGCGGCGAAGAGCACGTCGGTGGAAAGGGCGGCGCGCAGGACGCGGTAGCGCAAGGGACGGTGCGGACGGCGCTCCCAACCGTCCGGAGGCGGAATCAGGAAGCGCTGATAGGAAGCGGGCTGGAGCGGGAATTGTTCCGTGTTGTCATTGAACCAATGCTTACCGTCAAAGCTGTTCAGGCTGACCCCGCGCCATTTCACGCTCACATACTCGCGGGGGTTGCCCTCCGGCATGATGCGCATCACCACCAGGGGTGAACGCAGGATTTTGCGGATATCTCCCAGGTTGACGGATTCGGAAAAGCCCGTAATGTTCTGCGTCTGCATGGAAAGAGCGGTGAGGTATCCGCTCCGGTACCGCGGGATGACGAAGAAAAGGACCCCGGCCAGCAGGAAGATTCCCATCGCCAGGCATACCGCCGCCGTCATCAGAGCTTTCTCGATGGCCCGGCGGTTTTGCTCGGGAATCCGGAAAGGCCCTTCGGGCGCCCGCCGCGCCGCTTCCACTCCCCGCTTGATTTCGTAACTGATGAAGGTCGAAATGGCACAGAGCACGTACAGCGTGAAGAAGACCAGGAAGGTCGTGCCCACCGTCAGGACGGCGCTCGCCAGCATCATCAGGAATGAGAGCGTCGCCAGATAACCGTAGTCACGGTAGGTCCGCGCTGAAAAAATCTTCATGACCGCCGTGAACAGAACCATGTGCACCGTGGCGGAGAGCATGCGGTCAATGGGGCTGGGGCCGGAAGAAAAGATCAGGAAATCGAGGCCGTAAAAGAAGATGTAAAAGATGGAAATGCGCGTGACCGTCTTGGGCGTGAGGGAGAGCTCGTCGCCGCGCACATAGCTCCACAGCTTGACGATCAACGCACTGGACATCCCGATGATGGAAATGACATCAAGCTTGCCAGTGGTGGCGATCGTAAAAAAGCCGGTGGTCAGCATCAGCAAAAGGGAAATCTCAAAATAACGCTGGACACTGATGTTCACCTGCCTGGGGGGCTGGTCAGCAATTACGGCTTGAGGTTTCTTGCTCATCGGTCTGGAGAGCCTTATCAGGGTTCTATTGTAATCCAGAAAATCCGAACCACGAATTCCATCTCTAGCATTTTTCTCTAACTCCCTTTCTTTTCATAAACATCATGGGTTAGCGACTATAACTAGCTTAATTTTCATAAACATAGTGGGTTAGCCTTAAACTGACATTTTTTCTACATGTGTTTTCAACAACATCATGGGATGAACCTTCATTTTTAATTCCCCCTGTTTCACCGCGCCCACGCCGTCGGATCGAACTAAGTTATTTAACTTCAAATACATAGGCGTTTGGACATTTCTGCCATTTTACCCCTAAGTACCTTTGTTTTCTGGTACATCATGGGTTAGCACGTCCTCTTCATTCGCTGCCTTCCGCCTACTGCTTACTGACTACCGCTTCTCACCAGTCCCCAGCCCTTAACACAGCGTCCCCGGCGTCGGGTACTTAATATTAATAGTAACATTTTAAGTAGGTGTTATTGAAAGTAAAATATGTGCACTGGTCTGCCGGTGGCCCAAATCCTAAAGTAAGAGAGACAAATTATCCGAAATGGTTCTTGCGCGCAAATTTGCAGCGGGGGCAGCAGGTCTTTGCGAAGGAATTGCCAAGTTCACCGCAGAGGCGCAGAGGCGCAGAGAAAATGGCCGTTGGTTTTAATATCTCCGCTCCTCCGCGCCTCTGCGGTGATTCTTTCCCCGGCTCGCCGGACGTTACGCTGCATCCTACGATTGACCCGCACCGCAATCCGACTTAGTCTTGGTCGCAGCACGCAGCGATTTCTACGAATTTAGATTGGGAGGTGAGGCGCCGTGTCAAAACTCAGTCGAAGGCAATTCAGCAAAACCCTGGCGGTATCGAGCGGTATCAGTTTTCTCCCTGGATTGGCGAAGGCCGTTGCGCCCGATGTTAACGCCGATGCAGCGGGTGGGGGCGGACTTACGGATGTCCCTGGGATCAAGGTGGGGCACTGGACCGACACGCGCCGTCCCACGGGTTGCACGGCGATTCTTTTTGACCCTGAGGCGACGGCGGCGGTGGATTGGGACGGCTCCGCCCCCGGTGAGCAGATGGCCGTCATGCTTCAGCCCGCAAGCTCCGTGCAGACGATCCATGGATTGCTGCTGACGGGCGGCGGAGTGCCGGCCTTGGCAGCCGTGGCGGGCGCCGTCCAATACCTGCAAGATCGCAACATCGGGTTCCGTTGGGGGCCGCCGGACATGCCCGTGACTATTCCCATAGTGGTGGGCGCGGTGATTTCAGATGTGGGTATCGGTGATGCAAGAATCCGGCCCGATCCCGAGGCCGCCTACAAAGCGTGCCAGGCAGCGTCCACGGGTCCTGTGGCGGAGGGTAACGTGGGCGCAGGCGCTGGAGCCACGGTCGGGAAGATGCTCCGCGCCTACCACGGAATGAAGGGTGGGCTGGGCACTGCGAGCCTGCGCTTGGGAGAAGTGGTCATTGCGGCGCTGGTGGTAATCAATGCGGTAGGAGATATCCTGGACTGGCGCACCGGGAAGATCATCGCCGGAGCGCGCCGCCCGGATGGAAAAGGTTTCGCGAATACCATGGAGATCATGAAATCGGAACTCGCCGCGGGTAAACCCCAGGCGTCGCTGGCCCTAAACGATCCGCCCTTTAACAGTACGAATCTGGTGGTGGTGGCGACCAACGTTAGCTTTAACAAAACGGAGATGACCAAGATCGCCATGATGGCCAATTGCGGGGCGGCGCGGGCCATTGTGCCCTATCACACCACGGGAGATGGCGACCAGCTTTACGCTCTCTCGACAAACAAGCTGAAGGCGGAGGTTCCGATCTCGACGGTCGGGGCCCTGGCGGGTGAGGTGGCTGCAGAGGCCATCGTCCGCGCCATCAAGGCTGCCACTTCGATTGAAGGCTGGCCGGCCTACCGGGATTATACGCTGAAGTTGTAGGCTGATTCTTGGGTTGCGGCTGCTTTTTGTACCGGCGACCTTCTGGGCGCCGTCACAGGATCAAAAACTTGGCTTGTTCCGACGCCCTGCGTGTGTAAGTAACCCCTCATCCGGCCTCCTACGTCAGCCACCTTCTCCCCTGGAGCTTGTGACTTTTTCGAAGCCACCGTTACGCGGTGGGGCGGGTCAGGTAGTGGGCAGCTTGGGAAGTGCGCGAGAGGGCTCCCCTTGGCCGGTGGAGCGGTGCCGCGCGGCAAGGAGTACCGGGGGAATCCGCCCTACACCCGTGCCCGGTACGGCTGGGCAGGGCTTGGTTAGCCCAGCAACAGGGGCGCGAAGTGCATCACGTTGTAAGCCAGGGCGCACCACAGTGCCACGCAGCGTGCCTTGGCCAGCCCGCGCACCAGGATGCGGCCCAAACCGCGATAGGTGCGCAAGTCGGCGTTGACGGTTTCACTCGTCGCCGCTCTCTGCTGATAGATTTTCTTTCCCTCCTCACTTTTCATGCGTTGCTTCCACTCTCGTACGGCCTCGCTGTCGCCCTTCTGGGGCTCCAGTTCCTTCCCCCGCTTCTGACGATTTTGCGCCGTGTGCGGCGGGATGAACAGCGCCACGCCCTGCGCGTGTGCCGCTTCCAAGTCTTCCTTGCGCAGGTACCCGCCGTCCAACAAGTGCTCTTCCACCTTCCCGCCCGTGCGCTGTTCCACCTGTTCCCGCAGCGGCGCGCTCAGTCCTCCCGAGTCCGAACCTTCCGCGCTCACCTCCACCCCCACAATGGCGCGGCTCTCCGGGTCCGCCGCCAACTGCACATTCACCGCCGGGTCGTAGCCCCCGTTGGGCATCTTCATGATGCGCGCTTCCGCATCCGTCGTGCTCACCCGCGGAGGCTGCGCCGCAATCTCCTGGCCCCGTTTTCCCCCCGTCCGCTTTACCCTTGCGGTGTGCCGGCGTTGCAGCTCCGGCAGTTGCGCAATCGCCTCCTGCAGGCGTTTCTGCCGCTCCTGCGCCGCCCGCTTCCGCGCCGCCGCTTGCCGCGCGCTCAGCCCCGCTCCTTCCGGCGACTCCAGTTGCCGTCTCAACTCCGCCACGTGCCGTTCCGCTTCCCCCAGCAGTTCCTCCAGCCGCCTTTCCCGCCGAAAACTCTTCTTCCCCGCCCCCACCCGCACCCGCATTCCGTCCTGGCTGATGCGGCTGACCTTCACCACTCCTTTATCCACCAGAGCAGCGATCACTTGCGTGAACAGGGTGTCCAAGGCCTCGGCGTGATCGGTGCGAAAGTCCGACAGCAAACGGTGGTTCACCGTCACCCCTCCGCACAGCCAGCGAAAGGCCGCATGCTCCTGGCACTGCCGCGCCAGTTCGCGCGCCGCACCGATGCCCCGCACACAGGCGTATAACCACAGCGACACTAAAAGCTGGGGATCGGTCGCGTCCCGTCCAGCCCCTCCTTCCCGCGCCTTGATCGGCAGGCGGAACGCCGCTAAGTCCAAGCGCTCCACCACCGCCGCCACCCGCCGCACCCCGTGCCCCGGCCCCACCAGATCGTCCGGACATTGCGCCACCCAGGCCATCTGCTGGCGCTCCGGCCGGCGCAAACGCACCGCCCCGCGCCGCTCTGCTGCCCCCTTCGCGCCCTTCTCTTCCTTTCCTTCCGCTTCCTGACCTACCGCCGGTTCCATTCCTAATTTAAAATCATCTGAATGTAAAACGTTGTCCATAACATTTATATTAATACAAGTACCGACCCAACCGCCAGCTTTTTTCTCTCTCCGTACCTCCGCTCCCGATTTTCTGCCTCCTCCCCCCACCCATCCCCCCTTACTGGTGACCAAAAAAGTCACAAGCTCCTGGGGAGAAGGCTATGATCTCAGGGTAGTTCCGGCCACGGGAAGGTTATATCGAAGCGCCCGCTGGCCGAATTGGAGACCCATTCTCTGCGTATGCCGATGGAACACTCCACCATGAATAACCGCCCTCTCCGAGGGGAGAGGGTGGACCGCAGCCGGCGTTTTCATCAGCCGGGGCGGGACGGGTGAGGGGTCACCTGGGGGTTCAGGGCGTTCGAGGATTCTAGGAATTCAAAAACCATAAGCACCGCCCTTCCCCTTATTCGTGAGAAACCTTATGCAGGATCTTGCGGGCCACTTGGGAGATGGCGGCATTTGGCAGGCGCGTGAGTTCGAACCAATGAACCCCGCCTCGCGCGAATTTGCCGTTGGTGGTGACTGGATAAATCTGCGCCTGAATAGCACGATAGGTAATGCCGTGGCGAAATTCCGCCACGGGCTCTCCCACGGTGAGTAGGGGCACACCATGGCGTGCCGCGACGGCTGCGAAGGGGGCGCGTATTAGTCCAGCAAGCTTTTTCCGCAAAGATTCCAAGGCTTCCGCGGGGGTACTGCCAAAAGCCGCGGGAAAATTCCACAGGTCACCGAGTAACCCCTCATCCAATCCCCGCAACATGCCCACGCGCTTTCCCTGTTGCAGGAGAGCAGCCGCAAGGTAACGCGTTTCGGCAGCGCGGCGAGGCCGGGGAACGGGAAAGTTTTCCGGATCGGCGGAGCGGAGGCCCTGACACCATTTTCTGGTGGGACAAGAGCCGCATAGGGCGCCGTGGGGCAAACAAAGAGTTTGTCCCAGTTCCATCAGCGCCTCATTGAAATCGCCTGGCGAGCGGGGTGCGAGCAGCGCCGCCAGTTCTTTTTCGACCCGGCGCCGGAACTTCGGCTGGTGCAAATTGCCACGCAGAGCAAACAGGCGGGCCACCACGCGGGCCACGTTTCCATCCAGCACGGCGTAGGGTTGATTGAAGCCGATACTCAAGACGGCCTTGGCGGTGTAATCGCCGATACCGGGCAGGGTGCGGAGGCTCGCGTAGTCCTGCGGAAATCGCCCCGCGAAATGCACCATGACAGCCTGCGCAGCCTGGTGCAGGTGGCGGGCGCGGCGGTAGTAGCCCAGGCCCGACCACAATTCCAGCACGCGCTCCAGGGTCGCCTGGGCAAGATCTGCCACCGTGGGAAAGGCTTCAAGAAAGTGCTGGTAGTAAGGGATGACAGTCGCAATCTGGGTCTGCTGGAGCATGACCTCCGAGACCCAAATGGCGTAGGGGTTGCGAGTCTCACGCCAGGGGAGTGCACGCCGGTGGGCACGAAACCAAGCCAGCAGCGCGCGACGAATCCTGGCATGAGGAGAGGCCGGAGGATTTCGCCTCCGGCCTCGGGGTGGGGTTGGAATCTTTCGTGGCACGCGGCTTACTCAACTGAAAAATCCGCGGTGCGCACGGTGGAAGCGTTACCGGCCGAATCGCGCCCTCGGACTTCCAGCCGGTAATCGCCTGCCTGGAGTTGGTCGATGGGCAATTTGAAGCCCGCGGGGACCACGGGATTACCCGGCCGTATAAAATCGTTGATCAGGATCGTGTTGGAGTTGAAGACCTGCTGGTTGGTTTTCCGGTTCACGATGTCGAACAGGATCCCCACTCGCGGCACGTCGTGTGGCAACAGAGGTTCGAACACTTCCACATAGCAAACCGGCTGCGCGCTTTTTTCAAACCGGTTGTTGGGGGAGGGAATGACCTGCATGCCGCCAAACACCAGGGGCGTGCGTTCTTCGAGCAGAGCTTCATCCATATTGACGGTGAGCTGGGAGACAGGGATGACCTTGCTGCTCAGCGCGGGTCCACCCACCATCAACTCCTTGCCGGTAAACGGGTCCACCACGAGAGGCATTTCATATTTGCCGAATTTCTGGCCACCGGCGCTCAGCACAAGCTTCAGCGTGTACTTTCCCGGCGCGATGTTGAAGCTGTTCTGGTAATCGAAGGCGGTTTTGGAGAATTCCTTCAGCTCCTTTTTTTCGAATTCCAGCTTTACCATGTCGCTGAAGCGCGCCGCCACGGAGCCGTTCTCGCGATAGGCGATTCCCAGAACATTCACCTGCGAATGGACGTTTGATTTCTCCTTCTCAAAGTCGATGGCGGATGCGGGAATGGAGAGGGACAAATTCACGCGGGCGACACCCGGGCTGGCGTAGAAATAAGGCGCCGTGAGCGAGACTGGAATGTCACCCGGCTGCGCGGGGGCGGCAACCCGATCCTCCAGCGCCTTGCCTTCCGGCTTTCCCGCCAGCAAGTCAGGACTTTTCACGTCGAAGTAGCCGCTGCGTGAACGCACTTCCACGCCCTGGCGGTCAACCTTCACTTTGATTTTGTGAAAGCCGCCATCGTGCGCCTGATCGGGCGGGACATAGCCCAGCACGTAGTACTCATTCATCTCTTTCGCGACCTTCCGCAGACCTTCCAGGAAATCGTTGGTGTTGAAAATGGTAAATCCGCCGGTGCCCGAAGCCAGCGCATAAAGGACCTGCTGGTTGGTGGCGACGGTATCCGGCATGGTGGGAATAATCCCACTCGAGTGCCACAGCTAGGATATTGGTAAGCCATGGGACCGTTACAGAGGTTGGGATTCAGGCTGGGGTTGTTACTGTAAGGGTTGTTGGGATTGTTAGGATTGTTATTGGGATTGCCGCCCCCACGGCCGGCGCCAGGGTTTCCCGTCGCGCCGGTATTGCCACCCCCACGGCCGGCTCCGGCGTTGCCCCCCGCACCGGGACTGCCACCCGCACCTGCGCCTCCCCGGCCCGCTCCGCCCGCTCCTGCTCCTGCCCCCGCCCCGCCTGCTCCACCCGCGCCGCCGCCCCCTACGCCACCACCGCCCACGCCACCACCGCCTGCTCCACCGTGTTGTGGATCGGGATCAGCCGGCATGGTCAACGCCGCCAGAAGACCCGGCAGGTGAGCGAAAGGTGAATCCATTTCCCGCAGGAGGGCTCCGGGAGGGAATCCCGGAAGGCTGCCTCCAGGACGGGTGACATCCATCCCCGGGTTGGGGGAGACGGCGAGGCCCCGCACGTCCACGGGATAGACGGCGATGTTGGCCTTGTTCAGTGCGTCAATGGTGGCCGTCAGTTCAGCCTGGCGCTCCGCCGTGAGGGCAAACCCGCTGGAAAAGAGAATCAACGTCTTGCGGCCTGGAACGGTGCGAAGCGACTTTGCCATCTCGCGAATTGACAGCAGCATGCTGCGCGCGGCGAAGTCAGACCTGGTTACGCCCAGAGACGGTGCGCCCAAGGCGGCGAGTTCCACTGTCTGGCCGGGCACATTGGGATTCATTCCTCCCACCCGGACGCTGCTCACGGCCCGCTTCAAGCGATCTCCGTCCGCCGTGAAGTTCTGAGTCACGCGCAGGTCTGTACTAAATTCCGCCACGGCTACCAGACAATTCGGGGCAGCCGTGCTCTCCACGAATTTCGCCGCGGCGTCACGGGCCCGCATCTGATCGCTGGGCAGCATGGTGGAGTCGTCAAAGTACAGGACCATATAGCGTTTTTGTTGGGGAGCATTGGGCTGGATGTCACTGGCGCGCGAAAAGCTGGTAACCGTTTGTTCCCGGTCGTCTTCAAAGACGTGGAATTCCTTCTGGTCCATGTCGTGGATGTAGTTGCCCTTCTTGTCGGTCACGATCACATCGACCAGAACCAGGTTGGATTCCGTCTTGATCACCGTCGACGGGTTGGCCACGGCCTGCGGGGAAGATCCCTGCGCGGCGGCAGGGGCCAACCGAGACTCCCAGCCTAGCCAGCCTAAGGTAGCAAATAAACCCAGAGCCAGAATCAAACGGTATCGAGACATGGGCCCCTCTCCTAATAAGGAATTTCGACGGTGCGGTTCAATCCCGAGATTTGGCCGCTTTCGGAATCGCGCACTACGGCGCGCACCAGGTACGTGCCCGGTTTGACGTCAAAGTTTAATTTCAGGGTGATGCCGGTCTGTAGATATCGGGCCAGGCTATCGTCCCGCAGCTTGAGCGTAAGGAGCTTCTCCTGGCCGCTCACCAGGTGGCCATCGCGATCAAACACAGCGGTCACGAAGGTCAGGTTGTCAAGATTGCGATCCTCTTGCTTGCGGAAGTGCAACTGGCGTAAATCCAGACGCGTAAGAACGGCAAGTTGCGCGTCGGTTTCGGTCTTCATGAAGAATTGGGTGTGAACTTCCATGGGCAGCTCATGCGTCTCGTCCTGAGAGAAGAGGGCCTCCTCAATCTCTTCCTTCTCTTGCACGGTCGGGTCCTCAGGCTTTCGGGGAGCATAATAGCCGCGCCGGGCCTGTAAGTTGTAATCCAATTGGGGGACCAGCTTGAGCCGGATGGGATGGAAGGCCCCATCGAGTTTCAGGTTCTGGGGGGAGAAAGCCAGTACGTAATAGGCCTGGGGGAGCGCGGCCGCCTGGCGGAAACCACCTTCGAGGTCGTTGCTGTTGCTGAAGAAGATGCCGCCAGTGTCGAGGGCGATGGTTTTTATGCCGTCCGATTGCCGGCGGGCGCTATCGATCAAGTACTGGCTCTTCTTTCCCGCAACGTCGGCGCGCGACGAATTGGCGATGCTACGCACGCTGGGGTCCAGGGTGGCGTCGGTGTACAGCCCGCGGGCGTCCAGGGCGCTGACGATGACATTGGAACGCAGGGCGCGGTCGACGATCGTGTCGAGTTCGAAGTGGAGATTCTCGGTTAAAAACCCCGCGGAAACGATTACCACACTGCGCTGGCCGGGAAGGGCCGCCATGGAGCGCACCAGCAACTCAATTCCCCGCAGGGAGGCGCGCGCCTCGGTCTCGTTTAAGCTGGCGGCGTGGGTCGCCTCAGCCTCCGCATCGTTTTGCGCTTGTTGGAGGCGCGTGGTGTCACCGTTGTAACGGCAATTCAAGATCTCGTTGGTGGCCACATCGAGCGCCTGGGGGTCGTGTTGAGTAAAAATGAGGAACGCCTCGTAAGGCGGGATGGCTCCACAAGAGGTGTCCTGCCCGATTACCGGACGCGGACGCAGGTTGAGGAGCGCTTGGTGCACTTTGGCAACGTCATCCGTGAAGTCAACCTGGTTCTGGCCCGAAGCAGTAAACAGTCCGACGCGGTCACCGGCTTGGAGGGAAGTTGATAGATAATGGTTCGTCGCGTCACGGGTGCGGATCAAGTCTTCGTAAGAGGTGCTTACATCGTCGAAATAAATGCCCAGGAATCGCCGGGCGGCGGAGGGTGAAATCGCGCTTTCGTCCGTAGGTTCCTCTTCGGCGGCAGCAGGTTTCTTTTCGGGAGTTTTCACCGCGGCCTTCAGGGTGGTTTTTTCCACCGAAAAGTGCGAGATGGCCTGAAGCTTGCCGTGATCGAAAAGCTGAAAGTCTTCTTTGTGAAGATTGTCAACTGTCTCGCCGTTCTTGTTCCGCACCACCACGCGAACCACTACGAGGTTGCGCTCCACCTGGAGCTTGAAGGTGGGTTCCACGTCCCGCGTGGAAATTTCCTTGGCAGTTTCGGTTTGCGCGTTGGCGGGGTAGGGAATTACAGCCGCGACGGCTGCCATGAGGATGGCCAGCAGCCGGGAGGACAAACGGAATCCCGGTCGACCTACGATGGTAGGCGTGCGTACCATATGCCTAGTCTCGTTCTAACCGAGTCCCGACACCTTTCATCTCGCGACACGCGGGAAGCGCTCGAAATCTGACTCGATGCTTGCCGGGTCCTCAACTTAGTTTCCGGCCCAGAAGGGTCAAAGTCAAGCACAAGAATGGACTAGGCTTGATTTGAACGGGCCAATCTGTAATGCTGCAAAGGAAGTTGTCCGTTGTCCGTCGCCTGTGGCAGTGCGGTGTTTCGGTCCCCAAATGGTTTGAGCCGTGGCAGATTGATTCAACGACTGAGGGACAGGGTCATCGCCACGGACCACAGACTACGGACAACAGACAGCCGAGAGCTGAATGCTGACAGCTGAGAGCTTCCAGCGACAGCTGATAGCTCCTAAAGCCCTTTTTCCGAGGTCCCATCGTGGCCTACCAAGACCTGCGTGAATTTATTGCCCGCCTGGAACAAGAGGGCGAGCTGAAGCGTATCGCCGCCGAAGCGGACGTCGATCTCGAAATTACCGAAATTACTGACCGCGTTTCGAAGACGGGTGGGCCGGCGCTGCTCTTTGAAAAACCCCGGTCGGGGCGCGAAGGAGTCGGCTATTCGCTGCCCCTACTCATCAATACGCTCGGGACGCGGCGACGGCTGGAGCTGGCGCTCGAAGTCGGCTCGCTCGAAGAAGTGGCGCGCCGCATCGAGGACCTGCTGGACATGAAGCCGCCGGCAGGCTTCCTGGATAAGGTGAAGCTACTCCCCAAGCTTTCCGAGCTCGGCTCATTCTTTCCCAAGAATGTGCGCAGCGGCCCGGTGAAGGAAGTGATCGAGCGGGAGAACTTTTCGCTCGCGCGCCTGCCGATCATGAAGTGCTGGCCGCAGGATGGGGGCCGCTTCATCACGTTTCCCATGGTGGTAACGCGCAGCCCCAAAAACGGCCGGCGCAACGTGGGTTGTTACCGTATGCAGGTGTTCGACGAGCGCACCACCGGGATGCACTGGCAGGTTCACAAGGGCGGCGCGGAACACTTCCGCTGGCTGGAGCGGCAGGGAAAGGGCCGACGCATGGATGTGGCGGTTGCCCTCGGCGCGGACCCGGTCACGATGCTTTCCGGCGTCCTGCCCTTGCCCCAGGACTTGGACGAATTCCTCTTCGCCGGCTTCCTGCGCCAACAGCCGGTGGAGTTGGTAAAGTGCGAGACGGTTGACCTGGAGGTTCCCGCCCACGCCGAAATCGTCCTGGAAGGCTACGTGGATCTCGACGACATTCGCACCGAAGGGCCGTTTGGCGATCATACCGGGTACTATTCTCTCGAGGATAAATTCCCGGCGTTTCACGTCACCTGCATCACCCGGCGGCGCGATCCCATCTACGTTTCCACCGTCGTCGGCCGTCCGCCCATGGAAGATTATTGGATGGGCTATGCTGTTGAGCGCCTGTTCCTGCCCCTGATGCGCAAACAGATGCCGGAAGTCGTGGACATGCATATGCCTGCCGAGGGCGTGTTCCATAACCTGCTGATTGTGGCAATTCGTAAGAGCTACCCAGGTCACGCTCGAAAGGTGATGCACGCCATCTGGGGTTTGCCCGGCGCCATGTTCACCAAGTGTATTGTGGTGGTGGACCACGATGTGAATGTGCAGGATTCGGGCGAGGTCGCCTGGAAAGCCCTGAACCATATCGACCCCGAGCGCGATATTCAGTTCACGCTGGGGCCTGTCGACCAACTCGAACACGCCTCGCGCCTGCCCAACTTCGGCTCCAAGATGGGAATTGACGCCACACGGAAGTGGGCATCCGAAGGTTTTACCCGCCCCTGGCCGGATGAAATCGTCATGGACCCGGAAGTTAAAAAGAAAGTCGATAGCCTCTGGGCGAGTTTGGGGTTAAAGCCGGCGAAGGATTAGGTGCGCGGGGCGGTTAGTTCAGTCAGGAAGAGACCCCTCACCCGCCTGCGGGCCGAAGCCGAAGTCGTTCACGGCTCCCAAGTGCCCCTTCGGTGGGCGTAAGCCCGTCCCGCTCCGGCTGATGAAAACGCCGGCAGCGGTCCACCCTCTCCCCACAGGAGAGGGCTATGGGTTTGATTGTTATCCCTTTCCCAGGGAGGGTGCCGAAAAACCAGGTTATGTGGATTGTTGCGCATTGCAAGTTATTGATCATGCTTTCTAAGATGAGCCAAAAACTCTAACGGGCCGAAGGACCCATCCAGAACCCCTATGCGACTCTCATTGATCCAGATGAACAGCCGGGCCGCCGCCCGCGATGAAAACGTGGAGCGGGCCAGCCAGTTTGTTTTGCGCGCCGCCGCGGAGGGCGCCAACTTTATCGTCCTCCCCGAGTTTTTCAACTGCGAGTACTTCCCGCAGTTCCGCGATTACCATTACATGGACTACGCGGAGCCGGACACCGGGCCCACCACCGAGCGGATGCGCGCTTGCGCGAAAGAGCTAAAAGTCTGGATTGTCTCCACGATTTTCGAGGTGGAACGCGCGGGGCTTTATTACGACACCGCGATGCTGATCAATCCCCAGGGCGAGATCGCGGGCAAGTACCGCAAGGTTCATCCCGCGGCGCTGCTCAGTCTGGAGAAGATCTATTTTCGCGGTGGCTCTTCCTTCCCGGTTTTCAAAGTCGGCGATTGGACCGTGGGCATTTCGACTTGCTATGACAACCTATTTCCGGAATCGTGCCGCTGCCTGGCGATTCGCGGGGCGGAGTTCATCATTGCGCCTTATGCCACTCCCATCGATGATCCGTGGGAAAACTTCCTGACCACCCGGGCGCTTGAAAATGGTGCATTTTTGGCGGCGTGCAACCACGTGGGCCGGGAAGGTGAATGGCGCATGTCAGGTAAGAGCATGATCATTACGCCGCGCGGCAAAATCGCCGTCCAGGCCAGTGGCACGGAAGAGGAGATCATTTCCTTCGACATCGAACGCGAAGAGGTGTTTACCGCCCGGCGCAACTTTCCGCTTTTCCGCGACCGCAAGCCGGAGGCCTACACGGCAATCAGCACGCCGGTGGAGAATTTGTTGGAGTAGCCCCAGGCCGGTGAGTGGAGGAAGCGTACGTGATAACATAGATGGCCTGAGAGGAGGGGGCGATGGATTTACAAGGAAAACGAATCGCCGTCTTGGCGGCTGACCAATATCAGGAGATGGAGGTTTGGTATCCGCTTCTGCGGTTTCAGGAAGACGGAGCTACGACCGTGACCGTCGGCGCTGAGGCAGGGAAGACTTATATCAGCAAGAAGGGTTACCCCGTGGTCTCCGATAAGTCGATTGCCGAGGTTAGCGCGCGGGATTTCGACGCCGTTGTCATTCCGGGCGGATGGGCGCCGGACACCCTGCGGCAGGACGAGCGCATGCTGAACTTCGTTCGCGACATGGACAAGGCCGGCAAGATCGTCGCTGCCATCTGCCACGCCGGGTGGGTGCTGTGCTCGGCGGACATCCTGCGAGGTCGCAAGGCCACGTGCTTCCGCGCGATAAAGGACGACATGATTCACGCCGGGGCCAACTACGTAGATGAAGAGGTGGTAGTGGACGGCAACCTGATTACCTCGCGCGTGCCCGGGGATTTGCCGGCGTTTTGCCGGGGAATCGTGCAGGCGCTTAAGACCCATGCCGGGGCCCAGCAATCGGCGCGAGCCTGACCTTTATGGACAGGGGTCAGATGAATCCGGGTGATGAAGGTTCAATAGCCACCCATCAGGGTTCGCCAGCCGGATAGGAATAGGAACTCCACAAAGTGTTTGGATCCTTCCGCTGCCTAACCTGGATGAAAATTTCGAAAAAAACCGAAAGAGACGGCTTTTCTTCTTGACAGTTCTTTTTCACGCGGTGTAACTTGCCAATCGGGCTGTGCAGCCTTGGTGAAAGCAGCAGGCTGTGCAGTCAGAATTTAAACGGATCCTCGGTAGGCGAGGCTCCCGCGCGGCACACAGGCCACTGCCCAAGAGCATCGAAAGAGGCTCTGAAGTCGGGTACAACAGGCACTCTCGGATTAAGGGTTTGCCTAACGTGGCTGAGGCCGAAAGACCTCTCACGGCGCGCGGTGCTAAAGCTTGGGCGAGTGAGGAATTCCGGTTCACGGCGTCCGTTTTGCGGTTGTCGTAGTCGGCCTCGGATCTAGCCCTTCCTTGTTTGCGGGGAGGGCATATTTGTTCCCTCCTGAGCCGCAGGCCTTCCTCCAGAAAGGTTGATGAGCGACGTTTTAGATCGACCCCGGGGTTGGGGTGGGTTTAATTGTCTGTCAAGGGAAAGTGGGTCGTGATTGGGAACACCGCATATTACCAGCGCTTAACATGAGCGAAACAAAATCAACGCACGCGGAGGAGAAAATGCTAGAAATGAAATGGATTGTTGATCGCGAAAACCGGCTCGTAGCAAACTGGAGAACGTCCTCCGGCGTGCCTCACATAGTTTGCCTGCCGCGGTCGGAGGATATTGCCCTCCCACCGTGCCGTCCAGGAGGACCACCCGGTGGGCGCCGTGATATCCTGATGGGCGTGCTCGCCGTTCTCAAGCCGATTGATCTTGGGGCACGCCGCGTTTTTGATCTCACTTTGTCACTTTTGCGACAAGCAATGATGGGATTCGGAAGTCTGAGCGCAAGGCTTCAACATCGGAGGCTCGGGTGGGCGGTTCTCTTGGCTCTCGGTATATCCTGCCGAGGTTTGTATGGTCAGGACGCCGACCCGAACACGCCGTCGGATCCGCAGCCTTGGAACATTCACTTCCAGTCCACGGTGGTCGGTCAAGGCCACCCTTCATTCCCTGCTGAATATACTGGCACGAACAGTCTTACCCCTGGTGCTCAGATTAGAGACACTGTGTCCGTGGATGTGACAGGTGGCGTACGGTTGTGGCGCGGGGGAGAATTTTTCGCGGACGCCCTCATGTGGCAAGGATACGGCCTGAGCAACACGCTCGGCCTGGCGGGGTTTCCGAATGGCGAGGCGTATCGGGTCGGGAAGACTTATCCGGATGCCTACCTCTGCCGCGCTTTTATTCGCGAGAGGATCGGCTTCGGTGGGGAAAAGGAAGCTGCCGATGACGCGCCGTTCGAATTGGGCGGGAAAAAGGACGTTCGGAACCTGACGTTTACGGCGGGCCACCTCAGCGCCAAAGACATCTTTGACACCAACGCTTACGCCAACGACGGCCGATCCCAGTTCATGAATTGGGCCTTGGTGGCCAATGTCACATGGGACTATCCGGCCGACACGCTGGGATTCACGAATGGCGCCGCAGCCGAATTGAATACCCGCGCCTGGACCGGGCGGCTGGGTATTTTTCAGGTGTCGAAGGTCGCGAACGGAATTCGACTGGACTGGAACCTGGCCCATGCCTGGTCCGCGGTAGCGGAGGTCGAAAGGCGATTTGCGCCGAAAGGACATGCGGGGGCTATACGCCTGCTCGCCTACGACCAGCGGGCGCACATGGGAAGCTACCAGGACACCCTCAATAATCCCAGTCTGGGCGAGTATATCCTGTTCACTGCGGCGTACCGATACAAGTATGGCTTTGGTATCAATCTGGAGCAGGAAATTCGCAAGAACCTGGGGGTCTTCGCGCGCCTGGGTTGGAGCGATGGCAAAAACCAGACGTATGAATTTACCGACGTGGATCGCACCGCCACGGCGGGGCTGAGCCTGAAAGGGGCGCGGTGGCGCCGCCCGCAGGACACGGTAGGGCTCGGCGTGGTCGTCAACGGCATCAGCGCCGTCCATCGGCAGTACCTTGCGGCGGGTGGTCTGGGAATTCTAGTCGGCGACGGAGCCCTCGACTACCGTGCGGAGCGCCTCGTCGAAGCTTATTACAACTGGAGAATCGCGAAACACTTCCAGTTGACGCCGGATTATCAATTCGCGCAAGACCCGGCATATAACCACGCCCGCGGACCGGTCAATATCTTCGCCCTGCGGATGCACACCGAGTTTTGAGGTTCCCTGGGGGTGCACTTTGAGTTTTAGGGCCCAGGAAGTTTGGAACAGAATGAGGAAAACTCGCATGGCAGTTTTTGGCGCATGGAATGCGGTTTTTTCTTGACAAGGTATTAATAGGCCGTATTAGGTAGTGAAAGGGCTCATGGTGGTTTAAGCCTGAGAGCTAGCAGCACGAGCACATTTAGGAAAATTTACTTCGTTAGGCGAGGGTACTACGCAAACCCAAGCGGGGAAACCCGGGAACGGGCCAACGGGTGCATGACACAAGTGCATTACGGCTCAAACCTTGGTGTGTATGGCTTCCGGGACTGAGGTTGTAGCGTCCCGACCTGTCGGGACACGTGCCGACCTCAAGGTCGGCGCTACAAGGACTTGCAGGCGTCTTAAGGGTTGAACCAAGGATAGGGCAGACTCGTTGCCAAAGAGGATTGCGATGATCTACTTCACCGAACTACAGAATCTTCCCATGTACGGGGTGAAAGGTGAGTTTCTGGGGCACCTGGAGGATATGTGCGTGGACCCCAGCCAGAACCCCACGCGAGTGTCGGCGTATCTGGTCCGGACACCGAAGAAGAAGATCCAGTGCATCACGCACGAGCAGATGCAATCCATCTCGGTGCGCGCCGGACAAACCAGTGTGCCGCGCGAAGAGGTGCGTTGTTACGCGCCCGATGAGGGGATGATTCATATTAAGAAGGATGTACTGGACCAGCAGATCATTGATGTCAACAATCGTAAGGTGGTGCGGGTGAATGACGTGGACTTCGACATCCAGCCCACAGACGGGCACACCGAACTTCGTATCATCAACGTCAATGTGGGCCTGGCAGCGGCGGTGCGGCGGCTGCTCCAGGGGACCATGGCCAAGCACAACATCCGGCTGGTCACCAATTACCTGCCTACCCGGACAATCCTCTGGGAGTTTGTAAACCTGATTGAATCTGATCCAGCGCGCCGGGTGAAGCTGCGCATCTCCTATGACCGGTTGGCGGAACTCCACCCCGCCGATATCGCCGACATTCTCGAAGACTTGAGCCATAACGAGCAGAAGGCGTTAATTGAATCCTTGGACGACGAGACCGCAGCCCAGGCGCTCTCTGAAATTCCCACGAAAATGCAGGCGGATTTGCTGGAGAGTATCGCGCCTGGCAAAGCGGCTGACATTGTGGAGGAGATGCCACCCGATGAAGCTGCGGAACGTCTTGAACGAGCTTTCGCCGGAGACCTCAGCAGAACTGCTGGCCGATATGGAAAAGGAAGAAGCCAAGGAAGTGCGGGAGCTGCTGGGATTCGAGGAAAATACCGCGGGGGCCATCATGACCACTGAGTATGTGGTGGTGCATGATTCCGCCACCGTGGCCGGAGCCATTGAAGCCTTGAAAAATTTCGAGGGGCCGATCGAGTCGGTTCACGTTATCTATCTTATTAACAAGGACGTGGTCCTGACGGGGGCGGTGCCCGTGGCGCGGATTGCCCTGTCAGAGGCCAGTTCGCCCCTCGTAGACCTTTCGGCTGATCCTCTCATCTCCGTACAGGCGCAAGCGGATGCAAGATCGGTTGTGGATCTCTTCCACAAATATAACCTCATGTCCCTCCCGGTCTTGGATGAAGGGGGCCACTTGCTGGGCATCGTCACGGCTGACAACGTGCTGGAACTGGTGATCAACAAAAAGAAGTAACTCTGCCAGGGAGTCTATCGCATTGTACCGCAAAAATTTTCGTCATTTCTGGACGCGCGTGCTGATCTTCGTTGCCGTTCTCGGCCCCGGCATCATCACGGCTAATGTCGATAACGACGCGGGCGGCATCTACACCTACTCGGTCGCAGGCGCAAAATACGGATTCTCGCTTCTCTGGACGCTGATTCCGATCACGGTGGCCCTGATCATCGTGCAGGAGATGGTGAGCCGCATGGGCGTGGTCACCGGCAAAGGCCTGGCGGACCTGATCCGGGAGGAATATGGCTTCCGGACCACTTTCATTCTGATGGTCCTGCTGATCATCACGGACCTGGGGAATACGGTGTCTGAGTTTGCCGGTTTGGCTTCCGGAATGTCAGTGTTCGGCATGAGCCGTTTCGTGGCCGTGCCTTTGGGGGCGATCTTCGTCTGGCTTCTGGTGGTCAAGGGAACTTATCACCATGTGGAGAAAGTCTTCCTGGCTGCCTGCGTGATCTACCTTGCTTACCCCATCTCGTGCTTTCTCGCTCGTCCGGACTGGACGGGGGCGCTGGTGAGTACGGTGAAACCCTCTTTCCAATTCAGCTCGGGTTATCTCTACATGGTCATCGGGTTGGTGGGTACGACCATTGCTCCCTGGATGCAGTTTTACTTGCAATCCGCGGTGGTGGAAAAAGGTGTGAAACTTAGGGATTACATTTATTCCCGCCTGGACGTTATTGTGGGCTGCATCATGACGGACGTGGTGGCCTTCTTCATTATTGTTGCTTGCGCCGCCACCATCTACATGACGGGACACCGGGACATCAAAGATGCCGGCGATGCGGCCATGGCCTTGCGGCCCCTGGCCGGCCACGCCGCCAGCGCTTTGTTCGCTGTGGGGCTTTGCAATGCTTCATTATTCTCGGCCTGCATCCTGCCACTAGCCACGGCCTATTACGTGTGCGAAGGGTTGGGGCTGGAATCTGGAATCAACAAGCGGTACAAAGAAGCGCCGGCCTTCTACTGGCTCTATTCCAGTTTGATTTTCATGGGCATGCTCGCGGTAGTCTTGCTCAGTGAGGCGCAGCAAGTTCCCATCATCCTTCTTTCGCAAGTGGCCAACGGTATCCTGCTGCCTTTCGTGGTGATCTTCATGTTGCAGTTGACGAACCGCGAAGACATCATGGGGAATTACCGCAACAGCAGGGCTTTCAATGTCATCGCTTGGATAACCTGTATCGTTATGATCGTCCTCACCTTGATGCTCGTCGTAACCTCTTTCTTTCCCAGCCAGCTCCCGGCCGGATCCTGAACCCGCGCGATTGTGCAACGGAACGGCAAGATTCTCCACACCCGCAGCCTGCTTGCGGTTAATAGAGCGGTATGTTAACTTTTCTGTTTACTGGAGAAATCAAAAGGTCCCCGTGGGCGTGAAGAAGGAACTTGCCGAAGCAGATCTCCTGGCGCAGGTCGACCTAGACCGCTTGCCCCGGCACATCGCGGTGATTATGGATGGAAACGGGCGGTGGGCCAAGCGCCGACGTTTGCCCCGGATCGCCGGCCACCGCGCCGGAATCAGCGCCGTGCGGCAGGCCGTCGAGGCGTGTGCGCGCCTGGGTGTCCCGTATCTCACCCTGTATGCTTTCTCCGTCGAGAATTGGAAGCGGCCGCACACGGAAATCAAGCTCTTGATGAGTTTGCTGCGGGAATACCTGAAGAAGGAAATCGGTGAATTGAATCGGCAGAACATCCGGCTGGGGGTCATTGGCCGAACCCAGGAATTGCCGAAGCCCGTCTTGCAAGATTTGCAAAACGCTCTGGATCGGACCCGGCAGAATAAAGGTATGCGCCTGACCTTGGCGTTGAACTACGGGGCGCGGGCCGAGCTGGTGGATGCCGTGTGCGAGTTGTTGGCGGACTCCCAGCGGAATGGAGCCATAACGGTCAGCGAAGCCATGCTGAACGCGCATCTTTATACGCGTGATCTGCCCGACCCGGATCTCTTGATTCGAACCAGCGGGGAATTGCGCCTCAGTAATTTTCTGCTCTGGCAAATCGCCTATGCTGAGCTCTGGGTAACGGAAACCCTTTGGCCGGACTTCACCCAAATGGATTTGTTTCAAGCCATCATCGATTACCAAAAGCGGGAGCGTCGTTACGGCGGGTTGGGGATGAGCTGACTGGAAAGGCCGAAACTCGAAATTCGAAACTCGAAAATCGTGGAAAGATTCGATTTGCAAGTTTCGTCACCCAGTGACCAACCGCATCGAACGCCTGACCACCGAATGAGGAAATCCCGAACCCAAAATCGCGACGAGTTTCGAATTTCGAGTTTCGATTTTCGCCCTCTTCTCTGCACATGCTGAAACGCACTCTAACCGCTGTTTTGCTGATTCCCCCCGTCGTATACCTGATTGGGTGGTCCCCGAAATGGCTCTTCCTGCTCGCAGTCGTAGCCGGCGTACTGCTCGCCCTGCGCGAGTACTTCGCGTTGTGCCGCGCCATGGGCTATAAGGTATTTCCCTGGATCGGCTATGGGGCAGGAGCAGCGCTGTGCGTGGTGCAGGCTTTGCCGTGGCAAGTTAACCACTTTGGGGTGGCACCCATGCTCGGGGTGTTCCTGCTGCTCATTCCCAGCTTGGCTCTGAGGCGGAGCATGGACTTAAAAGACTATCTCGCGGCTATTTCGGTAACCATTTTCGGGATTTTGTACATCGGTTTCGCTCTCTCGTGCCTGGTGCCAATCCGCTTTGCCTTGTATAGTTCATTCGGAAATCTCGGGATGCTTTCGAAGGAACCGATCCAAATGATGGGGCTGAGCCTCGGCTCCGTGTTGGTCATGTTATTGTTCCTGGTGATTTGGGCAGGCGACATCTGTGCGTATCTGATAGGCCGCTCGATGGGCCGCACACCGTTCTTCGCCCGTATTTCTCCCCGCAAAACCTGGGAGGGCGCGCTGGCGGGTTTGGCCGGTAGCCTTCTCGCCGCCTGGTTATTTGCGCATTGGTTCTTGGCGACAGCCAACGTAAAAGTGGTTATTCTGCTTGCAGCCTGGATTGCGTTGGCGGGCCAGGTGGGAGACTTGGTGGAGTCCGCCATCAAACGGGGGGCGAATCAAAAGGATTCCGGCACCCTTCTGCCGGGCCACGGGGGATTTCTCGACCGCATTGATAGTCTGCTCTTTGGGGCCCCGGCGCTTTGGCTCGCCTTGTTAGTGCTAGGATGTTTCTCATGACCCAGGGTTTATGTATTCTCGGCTCCACCGGTTCCATCGGGCAGAACTGCCTGCGCGTGGTGGAAAGTTTGCCCGACCACTTCCACGTGGTGGCGCTCTCAGCGGGGAAAAATCTGGATGTGCTCGCCGCGCAGGTGGTGGAGCATCATCCTAAAATCGTCGCGGTGAGCCAGTCCGAATTCAAGGAACCCCTGCGCAATCGCCTGGAGCGGCGTGGATACACCCGGCGGGTAAAGATTACTGTTGGTGTCGAGGGTCAGGTAGAAGCCGCGACGCACGATTCTGTGAATTTCGTCGTCTCAGCCTCGCACGGAACGACGGGGTTGGTAGCCACGTATCAGGCGGTCCGGGCCGGCAAACGCCTGGGCTTAGCCAACAAGGAAACCTTGGTAGCGGCCGGCGAACTGGTGATGCGCGCCGCAGCAGAGCAGGGAACAGAGGTGCTTCCCATTGATAGTGAGCATTGCGCCGTGCATCAATGTTTGCGCTCCGGACAGCGTCGGGAGATCAAGCGCGTGGTTTTGACGGGTTCTGGGGGACCTTTCCTCAAGACCCCGCGGAGGCTTTTTGATTCCATTACGCCGGACCAAGCGCTGAAGCACCCCGTGTGGCGGATGGGCGGACGAATCACCATCGACTCCGCGACGTTGATGAATAAAGGCCTAGAGGTCATCGAGGCGCGTTGGCTTTTTGGGGTAGCGCCCGAACAGATTGAGGTAGTGATCCACCCGGAATCCATCATCCATTCCATGGTAGAATTCCGTGATGGCTCCGTGATGGCCCAGATGTCGGTTCCGGATATGCGCCTCCCGATCCAATATGCGCTGACGTATCCCGACCGGCTGGACATGAGTGGAGACTGCGCAGGGCTAGATCTAATCTCGGCGCGCCGGCTGAATTTTCGCCCGCCGGACACGGATCGGTTCCCGAGCCTCGGTTTGGCTCGCGAAGCGCTCCGGCGGGGGGGCATCATGCCATGCGTCCTGAACGCTGCCGACGAGGTCGCGGTGGAAGCCTTTCTGAACCGTCGGCTCAGATTTTCAGCGATTCCCCGGTTGATCGAAGAGGTTATGCGCCAAATGTCGTCATGTCAGCCGCCCCATTCTTTGGAAGACGTTTTGGAAGGCGACAAGGAAGCCCGGCGCCGCGCTGCGGAAGTGGTGCAAGCCGTGTCTAGATAGGGAGAAGTGCTCAGCTATGCTCGGAAGCTTCATGACCGATGCGATTGTCGTGGTGGTGGTCTTGGGTTTCATGATCTTCATCCACGAGGCGGGCCATTTCATGGCGGCCAAGTCCTTTGGGGTTCGGGTCATGGTTTTCTCCCTGGGATTTGGGAAGACTCTCCTGCACTTCAAGCGCGGCGATACCGATTACCGTATCAGCGCTCTGCCCTTTGGGGGCTACGTCAAGATGGCGGGGGATGATCCGGCCGAAGTCCGGCAAGGCGATCTGGGAGAGTTCCTTTCCCAACCACGCTGGCACCGCTTTGTGATTGTGATTATGGGGCCGGCGATGAACGTGTTGCTGGCCGTTCTCCTGCTCACGGGACTTTACAAATTCCATTTCCAGCGACCCTCCTACCTGGAGAGGCCGGCGCGCATTGGCGATGTGGATGCGGGTTCATCTGCGGCTCAGGCTGGAATTCAGCCGGGTGATGTGATCTTGCGTTTTGGCAATATGCGTAACCCCAAGTGGGAGGATGTGGCGCTCCGGACTTTCACCACGGTGGATGAGGCGATTCCGCTGGAAATCGAGCGCCAGGGGGAGGTCCTCAAATCCTCCATCACCGTGAAGCCGACGGGTCCCGATCACGTCGGGAATGCCGGCTGGTATCCCTACTCGCCCGCCATCATTGAGTCGGCTGAACCCGGATTCCCCGCCAGCCAGGCAGGTCTGAAGCCGGGCGATGAGATTGTGGGAATCGATGGGCGGAAGGTTTACTGCGCGAGCTGCGTGGCCTATCGGCTGCAGACGGATAAGGGCAAGCCGGCCGACCTCGACATTCTCCGCGCCGGCCAGGAATTCCATGTCCAAGTGCAACCCGTCTATTCCGAGGTCATGGGTGAGAAGCGCTGGCGTATCGGAATCTCGTTCCCTAATCCGATGGTAGTGCGTCAATTGCCCTGGCGTCAGGCGCTGGTGGCC
Organism: uncultured Acidobacteriota bacterium; assembly: GCA_963804995.1. Taxonomy (GTDB): domain Bacteria; phylum Acidobacteriota; class Terriglobia; order UBA7540; family UBA7540; genus Bog-366. The sequence continues at coordinate 1,639,635 of CAWDSK010000003.1, read as the reverse complement.
TCCGTGGAAGACAACGCGCGCAATTGCCGCGTTCTGTTCGATATTTTGGGCAAAATCGTGACGCGGCGGATGTCGGCGCGCACCCTGTCCGGTCCCATCGGTATTGCGCAAGCTTCCGGGGAAGCTTACCGCGCGGGAATGCCTGAGCTCATCATGTTCGTTTCGTTCATCAGCCTGCAACTAGGTATTCTCAACCTGCTGCCCATCCCCGTTTTGGACGGCGGGGTCATCCTGTTGCTTCTGGTGGAAGGGGTCTTGCGCCGCGACCTGAGGATGGAAGTGAAGGAACGCTTCGTCCAGGTGGGGATTGTGTTCCTGCTTTTGCTTGCGGCCTTCGTAATGTATAATGATTTAGTTAAGACGCTCAGACCATAATAATTTCCCAGGGCATGAATAGAATTCACAACAGGCTTTCTCCGGAAGGAGTGAAAGTCACTCGGCCCGCAGCATATTCTGCCGGGGGAACTGTCATCATGAGGAGTGGCTGTGAATTTCAGCGATAAGGAATTCTTCCCGCCCCGGCGGAAGACTCGTCCCGTCAAGGTCGGTCGTCTGACGGTGGGCGGTGATTCTGCCATCACCGTGCAGTCGATGACCAAGACCGACACGCGCGAGGTGGAGAAGACGGTCGAGCAAATCCAGCAGATGGAGGCGGCCGGCTGCGAAATCGTCCGCCTGGCAGTTCCGGATCAGGAGGCCGCCCAAGCGCTCCCGGAAATCCGCAAGCGCTGCCCCGATTCCATTCTGGTTTCGGATATTCACTTCCAGTACAAGTTTGCCCTCATGGCTCTGGACGCAGGCATGGATAAGCTGCGCATCAATCCTGGCAACATCGGAGACGCGGAGAAAGTCCGCATGGTGGTGCGGCGCGCCCAGGAACAAAAGGTGCCCATCCGCATCGGCGTGAACGCCGGGTCGCTGGAGCGGCGCTTGCTCGAAAAATACGGCTATCCCACGCCGGAAGCGATGGCGGAGAGCGCCCTGTATCACATTCAGATCCTCGAGGATTTGGGGTTCAAGGACACCATCATTTCCTTGAAGGCCTCCAACGTGAAGCTTACCGTCGCCGCCTACCGCTTGCTCGCAAAGCAAGTGGACTACCCTTTTCATTTGGGAATTACCGAGGCCGGCACCCAGTTTTCCGGCACGGTGAAATCGTGCGTGGGCATGGGAATGCTCCTCGCGGAAGGCATTGGCGATACGATTCGCGTTTCCCTTGCCACCGACCCCGTGGAGGAGGTGCGTGTGGCCTACGAGATGCTGAAAGCGCTCGAATTGCGCAGCCGTGGGCCGGTCGTGATCGCCTGCCCAACCTGCGGGCGCTTGGAAGTTGACCTCTTCAAGATTGCGGGAGAGATTGAGCAAGCTACCGCCCACATCAAAACCCCCATCAGCCTGGCGGTGATGGGATGCGCCGTCAACGGTCCGGGGGAAGCGCGCGAGGCTGACTTGGGTGTAGCCGCCGGGCGCGGTAATGGCATGATTTACCGGGAGGGCAAAGCTATCCGCCGCGTGAAAGAAGAAGAGATCGTTTCTGCCTTGCTGGAAGAGGTTGAGCGCTTTGTAGCCGACAAGGCTGCGGGTGTGAATACTGCACCGCCTGAGATTAATCCTGAGCCATCTACCAACCAGAAACCTCTCGTCACCTTGCAGTAGTTAGGGAACCGTCCGGTCATCTGCGGACCTCGAAGAGGTCCAAAATCATTAGCCGTGGGTGAAACCCACGGACACGGATTTGGACAGTAAATCATCAAATTGGGGTAGGGCCAATGAAAGTGGCCACTCGCCCCAAATCAGGTTGTGATATGCGCCAGGCCGGGTACCAATTTCCACTCATCCATTCTCAAATGCTACGACGCCCTTTCCTCATCGCGCTGGTCCTCTGTACACTCGGGCCTGCGCCAATCCGAGGCCAGGACACTTACCAAGAGGAAACTGACCGCCTTGCCGCATTGTTGAACTGGCAGTCCGGAGGCGTGGTGGCGGAAATCGGCGCGGGTGATGGGCAGATGACCCTTGCTGTCGCCAAACGCGTGGGGGCGACGGGGAGGGTCTACACCACGGAACTCGACCCGAAAAAACTGGCGCACCTGGAAGAACTTGCCGCGAAGGAGAAGAACCTCACTGCACTCCAAGCCGCCGAAACCGAAACGAACCTTCCGCCCCAGTGCTGTGATTCCATCTTCATGCGACTCGTGTATCATCACTTCACGAAGCCGGCCGAAATCGACGCCAGCCTTTTCCGGGCGCTCAAACCCTCGGGACTGTTGGCGGTGATCGACGAAGAACCGCGATCGGGGAGCACGATCCCAGCGGGTGTGCCCAAGAACCGCGGTGGACACGGTGTGCCGCAGAAGATCCTGATCGACGAACTCACGGCTGCCGGCTTCCAGGTCGTGACCACTCGCGACGACTGGCGCACCGATGATTCAACCCGCCAAGCTTACTGTGTAGTCTTCCGCAAGCCTGCCCCCTGAGAAGGTGTGAAAAGATTAGCTGCCCCACGCCAAGCGGGTAGCCACGGTGTCGCCGCGGCTGAAAGTCCGCCAATCTTAATGGTGGACGACCCTTTGTGACCGTGGGTTCTTCCTTCGATGTCGACCAACGGGTGCACGACGAAGGAGTGAGCGGGCTCACGCCCCCACCCTGTGCGCCCGGCGTTCCCAGAAGTCTTCGAAGCGACCGCTGAGTTTGTAACACCGCAGAGCGATGATGGCATTGGAGCCGCGCACGGTCCAATGCATGCCCGAACGTTTTAGGCGCGACCCCACGACGACCCTGCAACCCGCCTCCAGAACCCCTGAGGAAGTACACAGGTGCTGGGCATGAAATTCCGCGTAGCGCATGCGGTGCCGGTTGCGCTGCAAGTACTGAAGGCAGTTGCGGGCTTCCGGTGAGCGGGCCGCATGGCGGGCCAGCGCCGTTGTCAGACTCCGCCAACGCCCGCCATCCAATTCTTGGTGCCGACGTTGCGCCCAGCGATGGGATGCCTCCGCTTGCCCATAGAGGGCCTTGGCCACTTGGCTCAAATGCTCCTTCACGTGGTAACGATCCACGATTTGCAGGGCTTGCGGGAACACCTCCGCGGCGATGTTCCAGATCCAGGGAGCCCCGTCGCCGATCACCACTTGGCGAGAGGCTTGCCCGAAGTCTCGACGCTTCGCCTCACGCTCGACGCGCTGGGTAAATGCTGCGATCTGGGAGTCGGTGTCGCGGCAGGCCGCCGTCTCGATGGCCGCCGAGTAGCTGACCGAGCCAGCATCACGCCGGGGCCGGCCTTCGGCATCGCGCGCTTCCGCGCTCCAGATGGCGCAGACCTTGACCTCGCGGGTTTGGGCGGAGCCATCCGGCTGCTTGCCCGCTCGCCCCGTGAGTTCCTCCTTGCGCATGGGAATGCCGGTACCATCCAGGCCGAGATAGAGGGTGGGCGGCAAGGGTCCTTCCCTCACCGCCTCCACCGGTTGGCGTTCATCCTCGGCGACTTCCGCTCCCAGCGCCTCCGCCGTACGCTCCACCTGCTTGGCACTTACTTCCACGCCCGCCAATTCCCCGAGGAGTTCACGCCCTTCTTGAAAGCTCACCAAGGCTCCCACCGTGCCCACCATGCGTGTCACCGCCGGGGACAGAGAAGTGTCCTCCATTCCCCACTGCTGGTCACGAGGACAGAACCCGCGCTGGCAGGCAGCACAATAATAGTAGGCGCGCTCCAGCCGTAATTCGCCCAGCACGGTCTGGAAAGGCTTGGCCCGCCGGTCTACATAGCGCGCGGGCTGACCGCAGGAACACGGCCGACGGGCTCCGGTAAAGTCGGAGTGGTCGGCATTCAGCCGCTGCTCCACCACCCGCGCGGCGAAGCGCAAAGCCTGACGGCGTACGGCCGTTTCCACCGCCTCGAAGTCCAGAGCCGCCGTGGCTTCCCGACCCACCAGGCGCTCAATCTCAGCGGTGAGGTCGTGCGCCAGAGCCTCGCCGAGTGCGGTTTTTTTTAACCTCGGCTTGCCCTTCTTCCTCCCGGGCTTCCAGCTGGGCATCCGCCCATTGCTCACAGGCAGCCCAGTAAGCCTCCACCTGACGCCGAAACTGCTGGCCCGTCTCGATCTGCTCTCGCGCCCGCTGCGCTTCCTCGGGGTTCAAGAAGCGGGAGCGGGTCTGCCCTCCCACCGCCTGCGTCAGACTGTAATAAGGGCCGTGCCGCGCCTTGGCATCCTCCGCGCAACCACAACCCGGCTTGCCGCATTTCACATAACGCTCCGATAGGGAGCCGCGCCGCATGGGCTGGGACTGACCCAACCGAGCGGCAAGCTCACGGACCGGACCAGGAACTTCAAAAGACTGAGCCATGGTTCCTCCTTACGGCTATTATAGCCGTAAGAGAGAACTTATTTCAACCCCACTTTCCCAGAATTTCATTTCCCAGGCGTGCACCCTCGACCAACTGTTGATTGTTGCCGCGGCGGTGCGTAAAACTATGATCGCCGTAATGTGCATAAAAAACCCCACGGTCAGAAAATCACTGACCGTGGCTACCCACTCCCTCGTCCCGCGCTTTCTCGCCGGTGCAAAAAATCACGGCCCATCCTTCGTCAGCGCAGACTTAATTTGAAGACGGGAGGCGTGTGGGTAGTGAGGGTTGAGGCAGTTGCCGCCAACGCTTGAGGAGGCGAAAGAATTTAAAGGAGCGGCGCGCATCTTCCTGAATTTGCACTTTGAGGATGGCAGGATTCTGGAACTTCATCTCGTCGCGAAGCCGGTAGAGAAACTCAATCTCCATATCGGTCGCTGCGACTTCACCGGTGAAATTCAGCAAGAAGGTTTCGACCGTCAGGCGATGGTCGCCGAAGGTGGGTTTGTGCCCGACGTTCGTCACGGAATCGTGGGACACACCCGAGAGTAGCGTATGGGTGACGTAGACCCCGATTTTGGGCAACTGTTCTTCGATGGGCGCGAGATTGAGTGTCGGCACGGTGTGCTTGCGCCCCACGCCCAGTCCGGCGACGATCGGCCCTCGGACGGAGAAGGGACGCCCCAGGAGCCGGCTGGCCTTATGAACCTGCCCCTCCGTGAGCAGTTCCCGAATGCGCGTGCTGGAGACGCGGTCGCCGCGAACCTGGAGCATGGGAAGAACTTCAACCTGGAAGCCTTCTTGGCGGCCCAATTCCTCCAGCACTTCCGTGTCCCCGGACTGGCGATAACCGAATCGGAAGTTCGGCCCCACGTGTACGGAAGTGGCGCGCAGTGGGTTCATGAGGACGGTGCGCACGAACTCCAGCGGGGAATAATGGGCCAGCTCGCGGGTGAAAGGCAGCACGACGAGTAAATCGATCCCCATGGCTTCGATGCATTGCGCTTTGACCGAAAGCGGCGTCAGCAGCCGGGGAGCGTGCTCGGGCGAAAGAACCTTGATGGGATGGGGTTCGAAGGTGATGGCCGTGGCCAGGGCCCCCCGTGACCGCGCCACTTCCACGACGCGACGGAGAAGTGTCTGGTGCGCCAAGTGCACCCCGTCGAAGTTCCCAATCGTCACCACACTGGGAGGAAGGGGCTCGCGGAGTTCCTGGAGACTGCTGATAATGCGCATGCGAATCTATTCCCGCCTAAAACTGCAATTTCAATCCGTCGTGAGCCAGCCGCACGTGCGCCGGCAGCGCGGCATTGGTCTCCTCGTGGCCAAGCTCGTGCACGATGTGCGTGAAGTAGGCGCGCTGCGGCTTGATGCGTTCGACCATCGCCAGAGCCTGAGCGAGCGAGAGGTGGGTGGCGTGGGGCTTGTGACGAAGGGCGTCTAAAATGAGGAGGTTGAGTCCGTCCAGCAGGGGAAAGCTGGTTTCGGGTATCTCGCTTACGTCTGTGATATAGGCGGTGTCACGAAAGCGAAAGCCCAAAATCGGCAAATTGCCATGCCAAACCGGCACCGGCGTCACGCCCAGACCCCACAGATCAAACGGGCCGTCGATCAAATGCGGGTTGAGCTTGGCCACACCGCCATAGGGGTAGTTTCCCTCGAAAATGTATGCGAAAGTGCGGCGAATGCTGGTCAGGCAGCCCGCTTCGGCGTAAATCGGAATCGGGCCCTGCTGGCGAAAATTAAAGACCCGCACGTTGTCGAGGCCCAGGATGTGGTCGGCGTGGGCATGCGTAAACAAGACGGCATCCAGGCGCGTCAGGCCCTCGCGCAACGCCTGGGTGCGAAAGTCAGGGGTGGTATCCACAACCACCACGCGCCCGTCGTACTCCAGCAGGATGGACGGACGCATTCGTTTGTCGCAGGGATCAGGGGATTTGCAGACTCGGCAGGAGCAGGCCAGCGTGGGCACACCGGTCGAAGTTCCAGTCCCGAGAAACTTGAGTATCATCAACCTTTACGCGTCTGCCGCTTTTGCAATTCCACAAACGTCATGCGCAGTTCGTAAATGACGTTGTCGAGGAGGCGTACTTCTTGCGGCGTCAGATTCCCGCGCGTCTTCTCCTGCAAGACCTCGAGCAGGTCGATGGTTCGCTGGGCGTTCACCATGTCGGAAGGGATGCGCTCGCCGCCCGGTCCGGCAATCAGGCCGAGCTGAAACATGGCGGTGGTGCTGAGATAGGAAACCAGTGTTTCGAAGCTGGAAGCTTCCTCCTGGAACTCCTCCTCAGGCTCCGCGACGACTTGCGGTTGTGACGCCTGGGGCGACACCGGTGCAGTTTCAGGTTTCTTTACCTCAATCGGATCGTCCTCGCGCCGTGAGCCTTCTGATGTGAAGGCCCGCTTGTCGACGACTTTGAATCCAGAGGGATCGTTTTTCTCATCCGCCATGAAGTGCCTCGTAAGCCCAGACTGAAAGGTCCCGGCAAGCTGCCAGAATTGGAACCTGAATGCAATTACTCAGTGTAGCAATAAACCTGGAATGCGACAAGACCGCAGGGCTCGAACAACCTGGTGGCGCCTCTGTTAGATGTGGGGGCGGCGCTTTCCGGCACGGGGGAGGCACGCCTCGGGCTCCCCGGCCAGTTACGGCCACGTGAGTGGTCGGATGCAGCCGGGGCTGGAAAAACTGGTCAGGCCCGCCTCGAACGGGCGGTTTGTCAGATCTATTTTGTTTTTGGGCTACCGGTAGCCGTAAAGTGTGTTTATCCTATTGACATAACCCACTCGATGAAGAGCACAATAGAGGTGAGGAAGCGTGGCGCCATGATGCGTCCAGGCAGTTAGCGTGTGGTCCTTTCACAATCTGCGGTTCTTAATATGATAAACATGCACTGTAATATCATCTCGGTGAGCCGGGGTGCATTTGAAGAAGAGCCGTAGAGTGTGAAAGTACCACACTCTGCTACCGGCTTGACGAACTTGCTCGTGAAGGTTAAACCACATCCGTCATGCGCAGAAGGACCGGAAGCGCTCGCTGTTTGTGAATATGTTATTGATAATAAAGGTTGTTAGGCGTGGAAAGTGGTTTTTTACCAAAAACCTATCTAGTTTAAATGCAATGAGTTACATTTACTGCGGCAAGAAAAATAGCGCAAATAATTTCAATCAGGATAGTCTAACGATGTGTATGAAAACAAAGGAAAACAAAAGCGACAACTTGGCAAGTCTAACGATGTTGATGAAAAGAAGTAAGTTATGGTTGTTTTCTACCGATGTTTATGAAAAGAAAGGTAGTTAGTGAAGAAAATGGGTAGAAAAATGGACCAAGCCGTCGCCATTCGCACCAAGCGTCGCCTTCCAGCCGGCATTGAACCACCAAGCTCGCGGCGCTGCGTTCAAGTTGGGAGACGAAAGAATCCCCATCGAGAAGAGCAGCAGGTAGCGCATCAGAATCTGTGCCTTTCAGACCCCGTCGAAATCACTCCATCAAGTTCGGACACTACCGAAAACTTGGGTAGTGTCTCAGTTTGATGATGCAGCGGCGAGTTTACCTCGCCATATGGCGGCATCCCGATCAGATCGGGATGAATGCCGCCGCCTCTACGTCAAACTGGCACGCTACCGAAAACTTGTTTGTCGCGACACCTTGCTGTAAGATGAACCCCACTGCTGATAAGATCGCTCACGAAACAGTTTAATCGGGGGGACGTTCCAAGTATGCAACGTGCAACCTACCGAGTCAGGCACGCGGGGCTGAGTGCACTGCTTCTTACCCTTGTTATCTCGATGAGCTTCCAGGTGGCCCAGGCCCAGAAGGGCAAGCCGCTCAATGAACAGGAGGTCCTCGAGTTGCTCCAGGGAGGCGTTGCTAGCGCGCGTGTTGCTGAGATCGTCAGTGAGCGGGGCATCGCTTTTGAGTTTACCGCCCAAAGCGAACAAAGGGTTCGCGACTCCGGTGGCGCGAACGATGTGGTCACGGCCTTGAAGCGGGCGTCAGCGAACCGGGCGGAAACAGAGCAGCCGCGCACTGGAGGGCTGCGGGTACAAACCACCCCGGGCGAGGCCCAGGTTTACTTGAATGATGAACCCAAGGGCATCACCAGCCCGGAGGGTGATATCCGCCTGCCGGGCCTAAGGCCGGGATCGTATACTGTGCGGGTTTCCTTGCCTGGCTACCAAAGTTGGGAGAACCTCATCACGGTTACGGCCGGCGAGTCACAATCGGTTTACGTTACATTGGTGCGAAAGGCCGTTGAGACTCCCATCAAATCGAACCCCGTTCCCGTGCCTCAACCCTCTCCCCCCAATAATGTGGTCCCCAACGGGCTTTCTATTCCGGGCCTAAAATCCGCTACCATCCAGTTCTATGAGGGACCGCACGACAAGACCCCTGAAAAGGCGCAACGCGTTTACCGCTATAGCTTCGACAGCAGCTCGACGCGGTCAATTTACTGGGAACTGGACCTGAGCTTTGCCAGTCCCGGCCGGAAGATCGACTTCAAGGTCGACGCGCACTGGATCAGGCCTGATGGGTCCGAAATGGGCAAGCAGTCCTTGGACGCCTATGTGGAGGCTACGTGGGGCACATCCTGGCATACCCTCGGTTGGGGGTGGGTCGATGCCGGCCACTGGAAGCCGGGCACGTATCGTCTTGACATGTATTGTGGTAACGCGCGGGTGGCAACCGGAACATTCCAAATCAACTGAGGTGTTTGGAAAAGCCATGCCCCAAAACCCGAACCATGGTTCCAGAGTTTCAGCGCGATATAAAATCCTAGGGCGGTGGTGTTTGGTTTTACTTACCGTTGCCTTCCTAGCCGTTCCCGCAAAGGCAGGGAAGCCACTCGCCGTAAAAGATGTCATGGAATTATTGCAGGGCGGCGTGCCAAGCTCACGTATCGCCCAAATCGTTTCCGAAGACGGAATTACCTTCAGCATGTTCGACGAGTTGGAAAAGAGGTTTCGGGACAGCGGCGCCACGCAGGAACTGATCGATGCGCTCAACAAGGCCTCCAAGTCCCAGCCGCCCGACCAGCCGCAGCGAGGCCGCGCCGGGATTCTGAAGGTGCAATCGAAACCCGGCGAGGCTCAGGTCTACTTGAACGACGAACCCAAGGGGATGACCAGTACCAGCGGGGAACTCAGCATGTCCGGACTGGCCGCCGGCAACTATCGCCTGCGTGTTTCTCTGGTGGGTTACCAATCCTGGGAAAACACCATCCGGATCACGCCAGGTGAACCCCAGTCGGTTTTCGTAACCTTAGTCCCGAAGGCCAGTCAGCCGACGGTCTCACTTTACGCGGATCGCACCTCGATTGTGGCCGGCCAGTCGCTTACCTTGACTTGGTCCTCACAGGGCGCGACCGACGTGGACATTGAGCCGGGCGTCGGCAAGGTGGCGGCATCGGGTTCGACAACGGTGTCGCCGCGCGAGTCCACGACCTACACGCTCACGGCTATAGGTCCCGGCGGGGTGAGTACCTCCACCGTGGCCGTAGCGGTCAGCGCCCCAGTCGCCCCTCCTCCCCCGGTTGTCACTCCGGCGGTTGGCACTCTACCCAATTTCCCGATTGCGGGAGCGCGTGTCGAAGAGATGAAGTTCTTCGAGTCGGGCTACGATACTCCAGAGTTGTCGAAGCGTACCTACCAAACCCGTATTGATCACCGTACCGCACGCTACATGAATTGGGAACTCGACCTTGCCTGCCCGGCTATACCCGCCCGCGTGGATTTCAGCATCAACGCGATCTGGTACAATCCCAATGGTACGGTTTTTGCCAACCAGAACATGAATACTTATGCAATGCCGACATGGACTAAGCCGGTCTTCAACTTTGGCCGGGGTTGGAAGGAACCAGGTAATTGGAAGCCGGGCTGGTACAAGGTGGAACTGTATGTGAACGGCAATCGAATCTCAACTGGCAGTTTTGAAATCTATTAACACTGGCGCTATTGCCCAGGGCTCCGCAGCGTGGATGGGAAGGTTTGGGACCTCGGATTAAATTAACTTGGCTCGCGGGGCGGGCCTCCCTCCTGGCAACGCTGGGTATCGCACTTTTGCCACTCGGGGCGAAAGCGGGGCAGGCCGCCAGTCCGTCCGGCCAGGATTTTGCTGCCGAGGCGCAACTCCTCTATCGCGTTGTGGCGTGCGGCGGCAAGTCTCGGCTACATGCCAACCTGGATCCCCAAGTCGTCGCGAAGCACTGCCAGTTGCTTAACCCCCGTATGGAGCGCTATCGGCGCCAGTACCTGGCGCGCGCCAGACCTTTCTTCGCAGGTATTTTGCCCAATCCCGTGCCCGACAAGGTGGTCTACCCCTTCGGCGGGGGCGACCTGCTTTCGGCCCTGACCACTTTTCCTGACGCTCGCGAAATAACCACACTCTCGCTCGAGCTCTCCGGCGATCCACGGGGTATTACTAAAATTGATAGTAAACGTCTTGAGGACAGCCTGGACTTCCTCGATCGGAACGTGGGCGGGCTCCTCGCCGCAAACGACAGCACTAGCAGTAGCCTTGCGGCCACCCAGCAGGGCGACCTGCCTGGACAACTCACCTACTTCCTCGTGGGGCTTGCCGTACACGGGTACGAGCCCGTTTCTCTGCGGTATTTTCATGTGGAGGCGGATGGCTCGCTGCATTATTACACGGTGGAGGAGATCCACGCGCTGGAGAACCGTTTGGCGCAGCGGCGGCACGGGGATTGGACTTCACCGGATTTTTCGGAGGCGTTCGCAAACTCGGAGCTGGTTTTCCGCCCCCTCGGGAGCAACGGCCCCCTGCGCATCCATCGCCACATTGGGGCCAATCTCCGTAACGATTACTTGAGAAAGAACTCCCCTATTCTGCGCTATCTTGAGCGGCAGGGCCGCGTTGCGGCGATGACAAAGGCTGGCAGCTACTGCCTGTGGAATCCCCTCTTTTCGCGTCTTCGCAATTACCTGCTGGTGAATATGGAGTTCATGGTTTCCGATAGCTCAGGAATCCCTCCCGAATTTGCGACCCAAGCTGGGTTTGTCCAGGAAACCTATGGGAGCTTCCAAGGCGCCATGTGCTTTGATAGCTGCCCCAGCGACGAATATAACGACCAATTCAAGGATTTGTGGGCGCACCAACCGCACCGCAAGTTGGACTTCCGGTACGGCTATGTGGATTCGAAGGGTTCCGTCCATCTACTGGTCACTCGCCGCGCCCCGCTTACCAAATCATGAAATGGTTTGTCACGATCCTAATATTCTCGGGATGGGTATGCGCTTCGCTAGGGGTCGCCCCCAGTTCATATGCCCACAACCGTGCAATGCAGGAGCAGACCGAAACCCCTCAGGCGCCGGATAGCGAAGGTGAAGAGGCGCGTCTGGAAACCGAGCACGGCCCCGTGCATGTGTGGCGTCCGGCCGGCTATGACCCGCGCACGGCCGGTATTGTTGTTTATGTGCACGGATTTTTCACTTCCGTCGATCAAACTTGGACGGAGGATCACCTGGCAGCGCAATTTCAAGCGAGCGGGCGGAATGCGGTTTTCATCGCTCCGGAGGCGCCGCAGTCGATCCATGACGGAATTTCCTGGGAGTCGCTCGGTGCTCTGCTGCGCGTGGTTAACGAGAATTCACCCTTTCGCCTGCCGCCGGGGCCGGTGGTGGTGGTAGGTCACAGCGGGGCCTTTCGCACCATCCTGCCTTGGCTGCGTGAACCGCGCCTTCAGTGCGTGATCCTCCTGGATGGCCTGTATGGCGGCCAGAATGATTTCCGTGCTTGGCTTAGTACCCCAGCCAGAGGGAAGTCACATCGCATGGTGCTGGTGGCGTATGACACTTACCGGCGATCCAATCGCTTTGCACGCCGCACGCCTGGCACAGTTTGGCGGCGCAGCATTCCTGAAACATCTTCTACCTTCACGCCTCGCGAAACTCGGGCCCGGCTGCTTTTCCTGCGTTCTCAGTATGGGCATATGGAAATCATCAGCGGCGGCAAGGTCATCCCGGTGCTATTAAAAATCACGGCGCTGAAGCCTTTAGCTGACACGCGGGAGTCCCCGAAACGGGCAAGGTTGTCGGCCTCGCGGTGAATCGTTTCTACTCCCACGAAGTCGCCGCACGATTGCGGTCACGTACTTCCGTCTTGAATTAATCTCCTTCAAGTCTCGAAAGGGGTGCCCTAGAACACCAAATGTTGATGCCCGCCGTGAAGGGCGGTTCGCGTGCCTCCCCAGTAGAACCAACCGCTCAATTTCTGGGGCATATCCACTTCCACCGTCAATCCTTTCCCATGGCGTTCGTATGCCACTTGGATAATCCCCTCAGGGTGCGGGAGGGCAGCCTTGAGGTGTTGGAGTGGACCAAGCTGAGGACGAATCGCGACTTCGCGGAAACCGGCGGCGGCAGGCTCAATTCCGGCTACGATGGCCAGCAGGTCAAAATTTGGATGCGCGCTCCAGGCGTGGCAGTCCGAGCGCGTGGGCTCTGGCATCTCCGCCCACGTGGTGAGCCCCAGCGCCAGCATCCCCCGCCAGGGGCCGAGTTGGCTGAGGTATTGATCGCCGAAACCGCTCTTCTTCATGGCGCGGAACAGATAAAACCGGAAGTAGTATGTGGCCGGAGTGAGAGAGGAATCGCTCAGCACCGTCTTCATCACCGCGGCCTGATCGCCGGGCGGGATGGCATCCTCGAGGATGCCAAGAATATTGGCATGCTGGCTAAAGTTCTTGCGCGCGGAGGTGTCAGCGAGCAGATGCCGGACGGGGTCCCAACAAGTTTTGTACACCGCCGCGCTGATCTTTGCGGCTAAAGCACGCTCTTGTTGCGCCTGCTGCGAGCTGCCGAGAGCCGACTCAAGGTCGGCGGCCGCCCGCAACGCTTCGACAAACTGAAGGCTCAGGATCGATGATTGGCCGTTCTCCTCCAGGGGTGGGATGCCCGCTCTGTAGGCGCGAGTGTAGTCGACAAAGTTCCACCAATCCAGCCGGCCCAAGAGGCCGGAGGGCGCCAGACGATCCTCAAACCAAAGCAGCACATTGCGCGCCCCTGGCAAATAACCTCGAAGGAAATCCGCGTCGCCTCGATACCACCAAAGGTCGTGCATAATTTCAATCCAGGAAAGGGAGTACTCAGGGATGTATTGCGGCTGCCACGAAGGGTAACGGCTCTGCGTCAGGCCTTCCGGGGTGCGTGATTCGTCAAGCGTTTCGATGACATTCTTCACCAGGCGATCGTCGCCCGCCATGTACAGGGAAATCAGGGCCTGGATGCGGGTGTCGCCCCCATATTGCAATTGTTCATAGTAAGGACAGTCCATGTAGGTTTCGTGCGCGCAAAGGCGGGCTGTGCGCCAGCCCACTTCCCACATTTTTTCGAGCTCGGGATCGTCACTCGAAAATTGTGCCCGCAGCTCAAATGGATAGGCCGTGTAGGCCCCTTTGAGGTCCTCAATCACCAACGGCTCCGATCGCGTCGTGACGTCCACCTGAAGATAGCGGTAGGTCCGCCACCAGAGCGAGCGGAACAGCCGATGCTCGCCGCCATCCGGCAAAAACTGGTCGTAATAGCCCCGAATCTCACGGCCCTCGGTCTCATTGCGATTACCCTTCTGGCCGTTCTTGAAGAGCGCCTCCGCGTAGGTGAGGGTAATCTCCGCACCGAGCCCGCTGCTCACCAGGAGCTCCGGGTATGCTGTGGTCAGATGCGCTTGGTCAAACAGCAGGGTGGCGCGCGAATTGGAGGGAATTGTGATAGGCGCGCCGCCGTGCACGAAAGCTTCCCCCACTTCCACCCCCTGGGACCACACCAGGCGCGAAAGGCGTTCCGGTGTTTCTTCCATTAGGGGAATGTTGCGGGGTATCAACAACCAGCGGGCGGCGCTATCCCTGGCGCCGCGGGCGACGGCGCTTGCCACCACAGTCGCAGCGACCCATGCCGAGTCATCGTACTCGGGCTTTTCCCAACCCCATGGATACCGGGAGGCATCCACCCGTTCGCCCGGACCCGCCGCGAAGAAAGCGCCCATGTTTCGCGGGTTGAATGGAATGGGTATTAGGGAGTGGTCCTTGAGTGTCTTCCAAGAACCGTCGGTGTTCACTGCTTCTTCCTCAGGGCCGTCACCTTGGACGAGGAATGCAGTCTCGTTCATCATCTGCGCCATGGGGGCGAATTCGGCGTAGTTCCACACTACCGCTGCCAGTACGTTCTTGCCCGCGTGAAGCTGTGGCGCGATGTCGAGCGTCTCATAGCGCCAGTGCATCAGGTCGCCGCGTGCCGGCCCCTCCAGCAACCGAACCCCATTCACAAAGAGCTCGTAGCGGTTGTCACCACTGGCATGGATGACAAAGTGCGGCGGCGCCGAAGCCAGCGTGAACGTCTTGCGAAAATGGAAAACCCCAAATTCGCGCGGAGGCCCATCGGGATGGGCGATCCATCGAGCCTTCCAGAACTCGGCGAGCAATGCGGGATTGACCGTCTGCGAGTTCGAAATACTCGCCGGAACTGCTGCGAGCAACATGATGGCGAAGAGCACATAGGTGAGAAGGCGGGAAGCCGCGCGCATGATGGCACCTCGAGAGTAGCGATTCCGCTGCGCCGCCAGACCGGCAGCGTTAGCGCCTTGTATTTATCACGCATGCCCCCGGGCTACAAGGCGCCCCCTGCCCACTTCCACCTTGACGCCCCTCGCAGCAAAACTTTAAGATGGCAGTCCACATCGACAGGGCAACAACCAAGAGATCAAGAGCTCCAGGGAAAGGGATGGGACGCCAACGTGACGCCGCCCAGCATGAGTCGGGAACTACAGGCGCAACGCGATGCCCGCGAACTCAAGCGTTTTGGTTACGCGCAGGAACTGCTGCGCAGCATGGGCGGGTTTTCGAACTTTGCCATTTCCTTCTCCATCATCTCGATTCTCACCGGCGCCGTCACGCTGTTTGACTACGGCCTCCAGATGGGCGGTCCCTTGGAAATGACCCTGGGCTGGCCGGTGGCCTCCGTAGGAACGCTGACGGTCGCCCTGAGCATGGCGGAACTTTGCTCGGCGCTGCCCACTTCCGGGGGTACCTATCACTGGTCGGCAGAGCTGGGCGGTCCCACCTGGGCATGGTTCACGGCCCTATTGAATATTGTGGGTCTGGTCGCAGCCCTGGCGGCCATCGATTTTGGCTGCGCGCAGTTCCTGCTGCCAATCCTCGGGGTAAGGTCGACGAATCTGGTTTTGTTAATCACTTACGCGTTCCTGCTGGCCTCGCACGGGTTTATCAATCACTACGGCATTCGCTGGGTGGCACGGCTCAACGATCTCAGCGTCACGGTGCATATTCTGGGTGTCGGCGTGTTGATCGGCGCCCTATGGCTTTTCGCTCCCAAACCGCCAGTGAGTTTTTTGCTGGCACGGGTTTCCTCGAGCACAATCCATGCCCCTTATACTTGGCTTTTCCTGCTTGGATTGCTCCAGGCGGCGTGGACCTACACCGGTTATGACGCCTCGGCCCACGTGGCGGAAGAAACCCTCGACCCGCGACGCCGGGCGCCGTGGGGAATCGTGCTGTCCGTGGTCGTGTCGGGTTTCTTCGGCTATCTGCTGATCCTCTCGTTGACTAGGGCGATCCCCAGCATATCGGGAGTACTCAATGCCAAAGATTCAGCCGGAAACTCCCTGCTTGCTTACAGTGGATCGTATTCCGTCGTCACCTCCCTCAGCGTGGTGGGTTGCTATCTGGCGTATATCATTCCTGTGTATTTGGGACGGAGGCGAAAGCCCCAGTGGATTGACAAGCGCGGCCCGTGGCACTTGGGCCGGCGAAGTAACTTGATCAACCTTCTGGCGCTGGTCTGGACAGTTGTCATCTGTATCGTTATGATCATGCCTCCCAATACTCAGGCGGGGATCAGCTTGGCAGTCGTGTTAATCGTGCTTTTCGCGTTCCATCACTTTACCGGACCGCATGAAATCCGCAAACCCGCCTGGAACATTGCGGAGACTCCTGTCACAACGAGCTCTGAGGGGTGAAGCCAGCCATGGATGCCACCACAATCAAGCAAGGTCTAAAACCGTACAAGCTCTTCATCAACGGTCAGTGGACGGATTCAGTGAGTGGGCGAACCATCCCAGTCATGAATCCTGCTACTGGGGAAGAGCTTTCTACCGTACCCGATGCCAACGCGGAGGACGTGGACCGCGCCGTTAAGGCCGCGCGTCATGCCTTTGAAACTGGCGTGTGGCGCAAGATGAACGCTTCCAAGCGCGAGCGCATTATCTGGCGCATCGGCGAGCTGATCGAGAAAAACCAGGAAGAGCTGGGAATGCTCGAGTCGCTGAACAACGGCAAAACCTTTCGCGAGGCACTGCGCGGTGATATTCCGCCCACCGCCGATATCTTTTATTACTATGCCGGCTGGACGCGTAAGATTTACGGCGAAACGATTCCCGTCGATGGCAATTACCTGAACTACACGCTACGCGAGCCCGTGGGTGTGGTGGGCATGATCACGGCTTGGAATTACCCCATGCTGCTGGCCGCGTGGAAAGTGGCCCCGGCGCTGGCTACGGGATGCACGATGGTGATCAAGCCCTCGGAAATGACGCCGCTCACGACTTTTAGGCTCGCCGAGTATTGCCGTGAGGCGGGCGTGCCGGAGGGCGTGGTGAACGTGGTGACCGGTTACGGTCCGACAGCGGGTGAAGCGCTGAGCCGCCACATGGATGTCGATAAGATTGCCTTCACGGGGAGCGTGCGCACCGCGCGGGCCCTGCTGAAAGCCTCCGGCGAAAGCAACCTGAAGCGCCTGTCGCTCGAGTTGGGAGGAAAGTCCCCCAACATCGTTTTTCCTGACGCCGACTTGGAGCGCGCCTCGAAAGCCGCCTTCTGGGGGATTTATGCCAACAAAGGTGAGGTGTGCAGTGCGGGCTCGCGCTTGCTGGTGCACGAGAAAATCTACGATGAATTCGTTGGCACCCTGGCGGAGCGGGCCCGGAAGATGCGAGTTGGCAACCCTCTCGATCCCTCCACGCAAATGGGGTCGCAGATCAGCCAAGCGCAGTTAGACAAGGTGCTGGCTTACATCGAAAGTGGTCGTGCCGAAGGCGCGCGCGTCCTGGCCGGGGGCGAGCGCGACTCGGAGGGCGATAAGGCCCGTGGCTTCTTCGTGAAGCCCACCGTATTTGCGGACGTGCAGCCGCAGATGAAAATCGCGCAGGAAGAGATCTTCGGCCCGGTGCTCGCAGCGCTCAAGTTTCGCCACCCTGAAGAAGCGGCGGAGATCGCAAACTCCACAATTTACGGTCTAGTCTCTGCGATCTGGACACGTGACATCGGCACTGCGCATCGCCTGGCGCAGCAGATCAAGGCGGGCTCGGTTTGGATCAACGATTACAACTGCTTTGATAGCAGCTCGCCCTTTGGCGGCTACAAGCAGAGTGGATTCGGCCGGGAAATGGGGCCACACGCGCTCGAATCCTACACACAGGTCAAATCGGTTTGGGTCTCGCTGGAATAATCTAGGTATTGGTTAGTGGCCAGTGGCTAATGACTCGCCACAAACCACCAACCGCTAACTACTGCCTTCATCTAGCCACTAACCACTGTTCTTACTGGTGTTCTATGACCTTTGAGGAGATCAAGCGATCTCGATGCGCGCAACAATATGATGATGGCGGCCATCATGGGCGCGGTGGCGTTTCAGAAGGGCCTGGGCGCTGTGCACTCACTTGCTCATCCTCTTTCGAGCATTGCCAATTTACATCACGGCACGACCAACGGCATCCTGCTACCCCACGTTTTGGAGTTCAATCGCGCGTGTTCGGAAAGCCGCCTGCGCGACTTGGCCCTGGCTATGGACCTTGACGTCGCGCGCCAACAGGATTCAGAAGCAGCCGGCGTGGTGATTGCGCGGGTTCCCAAGCTGCTCGACGAAGTCGGCATTCCCTCGCACCTCGCCGCGTTCGGGGTAACGCACGAGATGATTCCGGCGCTGGCGAAGAAGGCTATGGAAGATGCTTGCCACCAATTGAATCCCCGCCCGTGCACCGAGGCCGACATGGCGGCGCTCTACGAGCAGGCACTGTGAACCATCTTCCGGCATAACCTTAGGAGTCGCACGAGCTTCTGGCCTGGGAATAGGCGGCGGTGGTAGTATCCCTCCCGAACGAAGGCCATCATTGCAATGGAAAGGTGCTATCGATGAGAACTCGACCAAGTTTGATTCATAGGATTTACCGGGCCGCCTGGGGTCTGCGGATTATGCAAGGGCAGCGGCTTCTGTTGGCCGGATTGTATGCTGGATTGTTTGCCTTGCTGGGAGTCACAACGGCAGCCGCCGACGTGAGATTGCCGGCGCTAATCGGCGACAACATGGTGTTGCAGCAAGGCCGGCGGGTGGCGATCTGGGGGACGGCGGACGCGGGCGAACAAGTCACGGTGAGTCTGGGGGAACAAAAGCAGACGGCCACCGCTGATTCGAGCGGTCAATGGAAGGTCATGCTGGGTCCTCTCCAGGCGGGCGGCCCGTGGGAGATGACTGTGGCGGGGAAGAACACCCTCACCCTCCACAACGTGCTGGCGGGCGAAGTCTGGGTGTGCTCCGGCCAGTCCAACATGGAGATGGCCGTCAAGAACGATCCTCCCAGAGCCTGGGGCGGCGTCATGAATGCTGACCAGGAAGCCGCGGCGGGCAACTTCCCCAAGATCCATCTTTTCACGGTGGCTCACGCCTTGTCGTCCCAACCGCAGACTGACGTCAAGGGCCAATGGGTCGAGGCCAGCCCCCAAACGGTTGGAGACTTCTCGGCGGCGGGCTACTTCTTTGGCCGCGATTTGCACCGGGCGCTCAACGTGCCGGTGGGGCTGATCGCAAGCTCCTGGGGCGGCACACCGGCCGAGGGTTGGACGAGCGACTCGGCTCTCCAAGCTGACACGGAGCTCAAGCCGCTGGTGGAATCGTGGCATCAGAAGATCGCCGAGTATCCCCGTCTTCTTGAAACCTACGAGAGGGATTTGGCGGAGGCGGAAAAGTCTTCAGAGGAGGCTGAGGTCAGCGGAAAGCCAGCGGTGATTCTCCCCGCCCTACCCCGTGACCCGCGCAGTAATCCCTGGCGGACCTTCGGGCTGTGGAATGGCATGATTGCTCCGCTCACGCCTTATGCGATTGCGGGAACCATCTGGTACCAAGGCGAGTCCAATGCCTCGTTTGCTTACCAGTACCGCAAACTCTTCGGGACCATGATTCAGGATTGGCGGCGAGCCTGGGGCGAGCCGGACTCCTCGTTCCTGTTTGTCCAACTCGCGAGTTACGGCCTGGTGAATCCGCCGGGCACGTGGCCGGTGGTCCGGGAATCGCAAACCAAAACCCTGGCGCTGCCGAAAACCGGGATGGCGGTGGCTGCCGATATCGGCGAATCGCAGGATATTCATCCCAAGAACAAGCAGGAAGTCGGACGCCGGCTGGCCCTGGCGGCGGAAGCTGTCACTTACGGACGCAAAGTGGAATACATGGGACCAACCTTTGAGTCTCTGAATGTGGAGAAGAAAACTCTGCGCCTGCGCTTTACGCACGTGGGCGGAGGCTTGGTGATGCACGGCGCGAAGCTGGGGGGATTCGAGGTGGCTGGGGAGGACCAGAAGTTCGTCGCCGCAGAAGCGAAAATCGAGGGCAATGTCGTGGTGGTTTCGAGCCCCCAGGTCCCGAAACCCGTGGCCGCGCGCTACGCCTGGGCGGACGATCCCCAGTGCAGTCTTTACAATAAGGCGGGATTGCCCACGCCGCCTTTCCGCACCGACGATTGGACGGTCCCCACGCAAGGGCTGACTGCGAAGTGAGGCCGGAGATCAGGAGGATTGCATGTTGAAGTGGCTGGTGATTGGCATCGGCGACATCACGACGAAGCGCGTGATTCCCGCAATTCTGGCTGAGCAGCGCAGCGAATTGCGGGGAATCGTTACGCGCGATCCCGCCAAGGCGGCACGCTTTGGAGTAGAGGCTTTTACCGATTTGGGGGAGGCGCTCAAAGCGGATGGCGTGGACGCGGTCTATGTGGCGTCACCGGTATCTCTGCACGCGCCGCAGACGCTCGCATCACTCGGGGCGGGGAAGCACGTCCTCTGCGAAAAGCCCATGGCTATGAACTACGCCGAGGCGCAATCGATGGTCGCGGCCGCGGGGGCAGCGGGCAGGACATTGGGAGTTGCTTTCTACCGCCGCACCTATCCCAAATTGCGGCGCGCGCAGGAGCTCCTGCGGCAGGGGGCGATCGGGCAGCCACTGCTCGCCTACATCACGTGTCACGATGGATGGCCGGGGGATGAGGACTATGCCCCGTGGCGGCTGGACGCGGCTCTCGCTGGCGGTGGTCCGCTTTACGACGTTGGCTCACACCGCATTGATGTGTTGAATTACCTTTTCGGCGAGCCCCAGCGCGTCACGGCGCACCTCGCGAACGCTGTACACCCTGCGGCGGTCGAGGACTGCGCGACGGTGCTCATCGAGTATGACAGCAAGGTGCGTGGCATCGTGGACGTGCGCTGGAACACCCGGCAGCATCGCGATGAGTTCCACATCATCGGGACGGAAGGTGAAATGGATCTGACCCCACTCAACAGTCCGCATCTTGCCTACCCCGGGGGACAGGAGAATCTGGCCCCGCATGCCAATTTGCATTTTCCCTGCGTGCAGAATTTTGTGGCGGCGGTACTGGATGGATCGTCCTTGCTATCGAGCGGCGCGACCGCCCTCTGGACAGCCTGGGTGACTGAGCAGGCCGTGAAGTCAGCAACGGTAAATCCCGGGGAAGCGGCGGGCCGCAAATGAAAAATCAGAGGGCAAAGGATGGGGAAGTTGGTGGGACAAGGGTCGCGGAGGCTCTCGGAGAGCAACAAGTGGGACAGTCCCACTTGTTTACAAGAAGCCGCGGACCTAAACGACAGGTCCGGGCTACGCTTGCTTCTGGGGCGGCGAATCAAAGCTTGGGAGCGCGACCGGAGATTGGCAACGGGCGCTTAAGGGTGTGTTCAAGGAAGCAGGGATTCCTGATGGACACGCCCACCGCTTCCGCGACACCTTCGCGGTCGATCTACTCAAGGCGGGGGTGCCCATGGAGCGGGTCCAAATGGCACTCGGTCACAGGAGTATCAAGGTGACTGAGAAGCATTATTCGCCGTGGGTGCGCGCCCGCCAGGAGCAGTTAGAGGCCGACGTTAGACGCACATGGGAGCGGGAGTGTGAGTTGATGAAACCGACAGGATTGATGGGAAAACCCCGCGTAACCTGACAACTTGACACGTCGATTCAGACGCAATTGCTGGAGGCGCCGGTCAATCTGGCCAGATCGCACCATCATGCCGCCGCGTGTGTCAGAATGGCTTGCGAAGGGCCTCTAATCGCTGTCGAAGGCGAACAGCACGAGGGTACCCGGGATCCATCTGGAGCGCCCGGAGGACTGCTTCATATGCCTTGTCGAGGGATCCCATTAGCGCATATGACTCAGCAATATGGTAATGAACTCGTGGGTTATTCGGGTTGAGCGCTAGCGCCTCGTTGAAATCCTGAAGGGCTCCCTCGTAGTCCTTTAAATTCGATTTGGAAAACCCGCGAGTATCATACATGCGATGAAGCAGAACAGCGTCCTCAGTTCGGGCAATACCTTGTGTAAGCTCGTCAATTGCTTTTGCGTAATCCCCCAGTCGATTGTATGCGAAACCTAGGTTGGAGTATACCCTCCCATACCCTGCATCAACTTTGATTGCCTGCTCGTACTTAAGAATTGCTTCGGCCCAATTGTCCGCTTGGGTCAGAGCAAACCCCTCGTCGGTAAGTTCGGCAGCGCTTTGGGTGGAGGGCGGTCCCTTCGGGCTGACGGGAGTCGGAATTAAAGGAGGCGTGGGGGGCCTCAGTTCGTTCCCACATTGGCCGCAGAAGCTGTTCGACATCGCGTTGGCCGAACCACATCGGGGGCAAGACTGTGCAAGCTCTTTGGTCAACTCACCCAGCGGTTCCAACAAGGACTGACACCTCGTAGTCCTGTCTTTACGGAGCATTCTCCCTAGCACTCGGCACAGTCCGTCAGGTACACCTTTGATTGTGCCTGGCAAGATATCTTCGCAGTTGAAACTCTGTTCCTTAATTAAATCTATGACATTCGCTACCGCAGAGGGATGGTTGAATGGATGGCGCCCGGTGAGCATTATGTATCCAACTATGCCGGCTGAGAAGATATCGGTCTGGTGATCTAGTTTTTCTCCTCGCGCTTGTTCCGGCGACATGAATGTAGGCGTCCCTGTTCCCGCAAATCCGAGCACGCGATCCTCGTATTCGCGAGGAGTGTTGAACATTGGCCGCGCCAGTCCGAAGTCCACGAGTTTGACAACTCCTAATCTAGAGACAAGTATGTTCGAGGGCTTTATGTCTCTGTGGAAGATTCCACTAGAATGGGCAAGAAGAAGACCTTGTAGCATCTGTCTGAAGTAGTCCAAGGCATCGTCTGTATCCAGCCAAGTGCGGCCCTTAACGTGCTCCGTGAGGATTTGATGGAGGCTAGGACCGTCAACGTACTCCATTACGAGAAATCCCTCACCATCCAAAACGAACGTTTCAAAGACCTCAACAACATTTGGTCCTTTCAATTTTGAAGCATTGGTTGCTTCCTGGAGTATCCTTGTTAATTCATCTCCGCCGATCTTAAGCATCCTTTTGAGGGCAACATCTCGCCCTGCCTGCTTGTCCGTCGCTCGCCAAACGATACCAAAACCACCAGAGCCAAGGAGGTCCGAGATGACGTACCTCTCTTGTAATTCTGACCCTTTCTTGATTTCCAATGGCATGGTCCCCCCCTTTCTTTTGTCGCAGCAGTAATGGATACAGGTCTGTTTTGAAGGTTGCAAAACCAGGAATTCCGTTTCGGCCTTACGGGCACCAGACACCATACCCTTAAACTCTTCTCATTGCAATTGCCAGTACGGTTCTTAGCGTTCGGTGCCTCCGGCGACTACTTTCCCGAAACAAAGGGGACACTACAGGTACACGAAAAAGAGAGTGTTCCTAACTAATTGAAACTCTTAAAGATAGGATGGCGGAGAGGGTGGGATTCGAACCCACGGGCCGATTGCTCGGCCACACGCTTTCCAAGCGTGCTCCTTCAACCACTCGGACACCTCTCCGGGGGTTCACGCCGCAAGCGCGTGCACAGGCAGCACGCCTCGGATTACTTCCCAGCTTCGCGGCAACCTGACCAGTATAGCATTGAGAGCAGGACGCGCCTAGATAGCGAAGTGATGCGTGATACCGAAGTGATGCGCAACGAGTCAGATGGTGCGAACAATGCTCAAAGGCTGCTCACGGTTGTCTGTTTACTTAAAGCGGTGGCGGAAGCGGAATTCGATTCCAAAGATGCCGTTCTGGTCGCGCAGGCCGAGCACGGAGACGTTATCACTCATCGCCCATTCGAATTGAATGATCCGGTATTGCGAGCTGGCGGTGTTGGTGACATAGGTCATGGTGAAATCGTGGGTGACCTGCTCCTCAACCGTGACGCGCGCACCGGAGCCATAGCCGGGCATGCCCGCGTTGGGATCGATCTTGATGCGGCTGACACCGAACAGGCGCTGGATGCGGCTGGTGGCTTGGCTGGAGAGAGCTTCGGAAAGGATGGCGCTGGCCCCCACGCTGGCCGTGGGGTTTCCACCCGTTGCCCCGAAGGCGGCTTCCTGATGCACGTAACCCAGGGCCAGCAGCGAAAGAATGTCGGAGGTCGGCAGGGGTGGGTCAGAGCGATAGGCGAACTTCATCCGTTCGAAGGGGCCGGTGATGTCCAGCGTGAGCTGATAGCTCTGCACGCGGGTTTGCGCCTCCAGATCCAGATAGGCTTGGGTCCGGAAGGGATTCGTCAGGGTCATGTCGCCCCGGGTGAGCTTGTAGCGATTGCCCCTGAAGACCGCTTCGCCGCTGAGCAGATGGATGCTGCCCACCTGCACGGGATCGGCCAGGGTGCCTTGCACTCGGACATCAACGTCACCGACTGCGCGCATATCACGTGTTTCTATTTGCACCGGGGGCGTGGAGATAACCCGGATATTCAAGCGAATCTTGGATGCCAGGGGCGAAGTGAGACCGGGAGGCGGCTCTTCAAAAGGATTGCTGGATTCGATGATTTTGCTCAGCCAATTAGCATTCGCGTTCAAGAACATCTGGCGGACCACCAGGTCTCCTTGGATATCCCCACGCTCGGAGTTTCCTGCCAAGCGCAGATTCCCACCCAGGACGGAGGTGAAGGTGGGTGGGTAAGGGACTCGAACCTGATCGAGGTCGGCGCGCAGTTCGAGGCGGGGAGTTCCAGTGAGGGTCACAGCGCCGCTCAGGCTGATGGTTCCACCTCCGCTCGCCCCGCGCAGGGAGCGAATGACGGCGCGCTCGCCCTCCAGTTCCACGGTGCCTTGTAGATTGTTGATACGGAAAGGCAGGCCGCCGAAGGCCAGGCTTACATCCTGGATTTCCATGGTTCCGTTCAGTGCCGGCCGGGTGGGCGTGCCGGTCAAACGCAGGCGCAGGGAGGATCGGCCATTAGCCTGCAAGTTAGGATCGAGGGCGGTGAGGAGGGTGGCGTCAACTTTGCCTTGGGCGGTGAGCGCCAGCGTTATGCGCTCGCCGAAGTTCACGGCACCTTCGATCTCAAGTTCTGTGGACGGGCCGCGCATGACGAAGCGGCTGAGAGCCAGCGTGCCTGCGGAGTAGCGCAACTCGATCGGCTGGTCGTTCTTCCACTGGAGGCTGGGGAAGTTGACTGCCAGGTTACTCGTCTGGGCATGGAGGTTTATCTTTCCCGGCAAGCGCAGTGGCCCGGCTGCCTGAAAGGAGCCGCCCAAGGTGACGGCGGCATCAAACTCATGGCTGAAAAAGGCGCGAATCCAGGGGTCGGCACGCAGGTCGGAGTATTGGCCCTCAACCGTCATCGGCCAGTCGCCGGCAGCAGTGATATTCGCTTGCACATGCAGGGCTCCAGTAGGCCCCTGGTGTTCAGCGTTGATATGCAACTGCTGCTCCTCGCCTTTGACAGTAATGTTCATTTCTCCGAGGGGGCTGCCTGCCAGGGTCAGATTACTAATGTGAAAGTTACCCTGGAGGTGGAAGGAGTCCGGGGTCCCCTGGCCGCGCCCCTCAAAGCTTAAGCGGCCGTCGAGAGCGTCTTTAGGGAGCGCGTTGGAAGCGGCCGGGGGAAAATGCTTGATTTCGGTCAGGCGAAAATCCGTTCCCTGCAATTGAGCAGAGACGAATCCGTGGGCAGGTCCCAGAGTGACGTCGCCACTCAAGCGCCCATGCCCCTTCGCCAACTGAACGCCGGTCAGCTTCCACGTGGACTGGGCGACATGGAATTGGGCGGAGAGGGAATCGAATGGCTCGTCGTTGATGGCGCCCTCCGCGACGTGCAGAGTGCCGGAGCCGGCCAGGTTGCTCATCAGGCCGGAGACCTCGAGGCGGCCAGTGACAAAGCCGCGGACAGGGAAGTCCAAGTTGATTGCAGCATTCAAGCTTTCGATGGGCGTGCGCTCGGCCTGTGCGGAGAACCGCAGGGAGGAATTGGGCGTTATGCGCCAGTGATCAAGTTGCGCGGAGCCGTTGATGTCGAGCGAGCTCTTTTGGTGCTCAACGCGCCCCGAGGAGATTTCGACAAAGCTGGGAGTGAGGGCCACGGCGGCCTCAAGCCTATCCCAGGTCCAGCCGTGATACTGGAACTTGCCCATCTTCAGCCGGCCTTGGAGGGAGGGCTGGGCCTTGGAGCCCCTCATCTGCCCCGTGAGTTCTGCGGGTGACTTGAGCACCAGCGGAATGGCCTCCGGGGCGGCAATCAACGACTGGAAGAGGGGGCGCCACTCTTCGAAGTCGGTGGTAGTCAGGGTGAAGGTAAGGGGCGGTGCGGTGCCGGACAGCAAGGGAAGTTCCGCCAGGGTCCCCTGCGCGGTGAGTGTGGAATGGGGTGTTTCGAAGTGCGAGTCGGCAAGTTGAAGAGTCAACCCGCGCTCCATTGCAAGTGTTCCGCGCGCATAGCCGCTCAACGGGAGCAGGGTTTGCGGCGCGTCATCCCGCCCCTGGAATGCGAAGTCGAAAGCGGTTTTCAACCCTTCCATCCGCCCGGACCAAGTGGCATTCAGAGTGCCATCGGTGGTCGCGACCGGATGCACTTGAGCCTGAAGGAGAGGTGCGAGGGCGGCGGAGTGCAACGCGTCTTCCAGCCGCAGTTGATGCAGTTGTGCTTTGAGTTGAAACAGGGCAGGCGATTGCGCAAGGTTCGCATGAAGCGTTCCACTGGCCGTTCCACCCCAAAGGGTGACAGCCAGGTTCGTAAGGTCGAACTGCTGGTCTGCAAGTGCATAATCGGCACTGGCTTCCAGGCTACCGGAAGTGAGCGAACTCGAAACCACCTGAACGTGGTGAGCATGCGCGTGCCCTTTTGCCGAGAGATGGCCCTGCCGGTAAGTTGCCTGCCCATCGATTTCCAATCCCCCCCCGCGGAGCTCTGGCACTTCGAAAATCCGGGCCAGCAAAGGAAAGTCGGCCGAGCCTTGGAAGGAAACGGTGGTTTCAGGGGCAGCCAGTGGAGTGGTCTTCAACGAGGCTTGGCCGGATGTTCCCACCGCCTGCCAGGTGAAGGACGGCACGATCAGGCCATCGCGAGAGAGCTCAAATCGGGTGTTGAACGTAACCGGTGGCAGGGCCCACCGTGCCGAACGAATGGCGGTGTCGGAGGAGGAAACCGTGCCGGCGTAACGACCGCGCGTCATGCGGAGAAGAATGGCCAATTGGCGCGCGTCCACTTCGAAGGGCTGCCGCTGGTTGTTCCAGAAGAAGGCAGAATGGGAGACCGTGAGGCGTTGGATGGAAAGATCCATCAAATCCTCCAAGCCTTCTTCCGCAGAGGTTTGCTGCCTCAGACTGGGGAGGTTCGTAGACCCGTTGGGTTCAGTGCGAAGATGCACCTGGAGTTGGTCGACATCCAGGCCGCGCAGTTGAAGGTGCTGGCGCAGAAATGCCCTGGGGCTCAGGTGAGCCACCACTTGGCGCGCGGAGACAAGCGGCGGCTCGCCCGCGGCCTCGGAGCCATGGATCACCAGATTCTGCAACGTGGCCTGAAAGACCCAGGGCCGGAAATGGAAACCGGCGATTTCCACGCGCCCGCCCGTGAGGCTTTCGAGAGCGGCGATGACACGGCGCTCCAGCGATCGTTGAAACCATCCGGTGCTCAAGATAATGAGGGCGGTCAGGGCGAGGGCCAGCACACTTTCCACAAGGAAGATTGTGAGGCGCAGCGTCTTGGGGATTTTCCAGCGCGTATGCTACCTGCCTCTTTAGAAGGAGTGAAATCTCACGCGGCTCGTGGGTTTCAACTCCTCGATCCACTGATCGAGCAATTCGTTGATGCGTTTCTGAATCAACACTTCCCGTATTTGATCTTCGACTTCGGAGAGAGGAGGAGCCTCGGCCCCACCGTTCTTCTTTTGGAATTCCGGCACAAAGGTCCGGCGGTAATAGTCTGCTACTTCATCGTCACTGGGTGAGGCCGCGGGCCGCAGGCGTTGATCGATCAGGCGCAACGTCTGCTCTTCCTGTGCGATGCGCTGGGCCACCTCAGGCTCAGTCATGCCCAAATCATGGAGCGCCGCCTGGAAATCCTCGGGGTGCGTGAAACCTTTCCGCAGCAGGGCGAGGCGTTCGGCGGCACTCTTCTCTGATTCTTCCTGAATGTCTGTTTCAGGATTCTCTTCACGTTTCAAGAGGATCTGATACGTGAGATGCTCGCGGACATGGTTGAGCGTAACGGCGTCGGGCGCGGGGGGCGGCCACTGGCCGTCGAGGAAACGCTCGAAGCGATATTCATGCTCCACCTCGCGCGCGGTTATGGCCACGCTACCCACGGACGCCACGACGCGGTCCAGGACCTCCTGGGCGGAGCTGACCGCTGCCGAGGCCGCAAGGTAACATCCCACTGCCACTAGGATCAGAAGCTTTGGCCGATGCTGATGAAAAACTGGACGTGCGATAATTGTTGTACCTCCACACTCTGCCCGGGGCCCGGATTGGTAATCACGTTGTACCGCGGCGGATTCAGATTGTAGCCCACATCGAAACGGATAGGCCCCACAGGAGTCTTGTAACGCAGGCCTGTCCCTACGGCGTGGGAAGTGAAATCGAAATCCGCAGGTGAGCTCTGGGTGACTTTGAACAGCCGCATCCTGCGGATGCTGGAATAGACGTTGCCGGAGTCTTCGAAGAATGCGAACCCCAAACGTCGTTGCGCAAACGCCAGGCGTAACTCGAACGAATTACGAAAGAGTGCATTGCCCCCGATGGGGTACCCGGTGTCAGGATCGCGCGGTCCGGCCTGGTTGATGGAAAAGCCGCGGTGTGACTCACTTCCGCCCATGAATAAGCGCTCGGGTAGGGGGATCGAATCCGTAAATATGGTCTGGGCAGGCTGGTCGCCGCTGGCGGGGACCGTGATCCTGTACAAGCCTCCGTAAGGCGACACCATGCCGAATTGCGTCTCACGTGCAAAGACCAGATGCGAGCCTAAGGAGTAGTAAGTTGAATTCTGACCTGTGAAGCGCAGGAAGTTCGCTTGCGACCCAAAGCTCCGCCATGAAACCCCGGCGTTCACGAGTGAATAGGAGCCGCGGGTCGCGTCCACGGGATCGTCGCGATGGTCGTTGAGGTAGCTCCCCCCCAACATCCCAACGCGCGCCGGCTGGCTGAGCAGGGGGATCTCCGGAGCGGAAATTTTGCTGGAAATGTCGAGAGCTTCGACGCGGCGGAAACTGTACTGCGCGATGAGCAGAGAAGCGGGGCTGAAGCGCTTCTCAACGCTCACTGAGGCTTCTTTACGGTCGGCGGTAAACGTCAACACGTCGCGGCTGCGGTCTACCAACCCGTTGATACGCAGGCTGAGGTCCTTATGATTCAGGAGGCGTGGGATCAGGTAGCTCACGTTTCCTCCCGTGTCAAGGTTGGAGAGGCGTCCACCCAGGCTCAAGGTTTGGTCGCGGCCGCCCACGTCCAGGCGCGTGATGTTGAGCGAGAGTCGCGGGCTCGCCCTTATTTCACCTTGGGGCGTGTTGCTGCCCAGGCGCTGCACCTCCAGTCCGCCACCGTATCCCACGGTCCAACGGCGGGCTTCCTCAACTCCCACCAGCAGGGTCTTCGCCGTGTCGGAGTCCGGGCTTTCCTGGGGTGTGATCTGGACTTGGTTAAAGATGCCCAACTCGTAGAGCTGTCGCTGTGTATCCAGCATCGCGCTCTGACTCAAGGGTTCGCCACCGCGAAACATCAGCTCGCGTTGCACGATTCCCTCGCGCGTGTGTTCGTTCCCCAGGATTACGACGCGTTGAATGCGCTCCTGTGGTCCCGGGTCAATGCGGAACTCCAGGTCGACTTGGTGGTCCGCATTGGGAGGCGTGGCCTGCCAGGTTGCGGTCGCGTGTGCATAGCCGTGGTCCGCCAGGTAATCCAGAATGAAGTCGCGATCCGCGCGAGCCTGCTCTGGCGCGTAGGGCTGGGTGGGCTTACAAAGAAGGGAGGGCCAAAGCTTCTTCTGCGTGGAATCGTCAATGCCCGTGAGCGTCAGGTTTTGGACCCTGGTGCGTGCGCCCTCTTGAATTACGAAGGTGACATAGCGGTGACCGGGGGTGTTTTCGAAGCGGTCGTTGATATCCGGTGTGACCTGCGCATCGAGGAACCCTTTGGACCGGTAAAGGGCCAGGAGGGCGGCGTCCTTATGCTCCACAAGGTCATTGCTGAAGGTGGGCGCAGGCGGAAGCAGTCCTTGGGCGGGTGGGGAAATGACTGCCGTAAGCTCCGCGCTGGGGATCGCAACATTTCCTTTCACGCCGTACCCTGCGAACTGGCCGCGCGGACCGGGATTCACGTGGAAGAGAAGTTCGATGTGCGGTTGGGGCTCCGTGCGCGAAATCCGGCTGGCCTTAACCGTGGCGGAGAAATGTCCTTGCTGCTGGAAGTGATCCTCCAACAGCTTCTCGCTGTGGGCCAGGGCTTGGTCGTCAATAACCCCGTCGCGATACACAGGCAGAAGGTCTCGAAGCTTGCCGGAGGAAATCTTTGCACCTTCGACGCGCACGCGGATCTGCGGTCCGCCGTCGGCCTTTACGATCAAGCTCTCCGTGTTGGTCTTGGGATCGTAGGCCCGTTGTTGGATGCTGATGTTGACTTGCAGGTGCCCGCGCGCCACGTAGAACTGATGTAGGTGGAAGAGACCGCGCTCCACACGCTGTGCCGTTAGTTGTATGCCCGGATGCCAGCCGGAGACTTTCATCAGGCGTCCCGGGGGGAAGGTCGCATGGTCACGGAATTCCACGCTCTGCACCCGTGCTGGGTGGCCGGCTTGCACGGAGAAAACCAGGTTCGCTTCCTGGCTGTCAGGATCAGGTTCGATTTCGTGACTGATGTGGGATTGATAATAGCCGTTGCTGACGAGCAAATCGGTCAGGTGTTTCTGTGCGGTATCCAGCTCTTCCTCTGAAAGCGGCTGCCCCAGGTGCAGACGTGAGGCTGTCACAAGTGCCGTTGCCTCGACCGGTCCTGGGCTACCTTCTGCGGTTATGACTCCAATGAAATACTGCGCGCGGCCGACGAAAGTGAGCGTCACGCCTTGTGCGTCCGGGCTGCCCTCAGCGCGGAGTTCCGTGAATCGTCCCGTGGCATACAACCGCTTCAGGCTTTCGGAGACCTTATGGGGGTCGAGAGGTTCGCCCACCTGCTGTGTGACTACACCGGGGAAATCCTGCAACTTGAGATGGGCATCGCATTTGAGATCGAGATCCGTGACCTGCCGCCCCCACAGTGACGGTGGAGTCTGGGCACGGACGGGGCCGGGAAGGGAAGCGAGCCAGAGGGTCAGGAAGAGAAAGCTGTAGGCTGCTCGGTCACCCAAAGTTGCGGCGCCGCTTCGCCTCGAAAGGAGACGCGTGAGGTTTCTGAACAGCCAGCTTAAAGCTCGATTGTAACGATGCACCCCGAAGTTTACCCATTACCCTGACGTCAAATCTTTCCAAGACTACATAGCCATTATACTTCTGCGGGGTGTCGCGTAGAGGGAAGAAACGAAGCACAGGCCAAACTTTCGAGAGTTAATACCGGGAGTACTACCCCATTAGTTGCCCCATACCCTGAGGAAGAAGCGGCTCAAATAGATCGGGCCGGCCGCACCAAGTCTCCCAACAATTCGGCGAGCAGATTATCCTGCGGGAATCCCTGGCCGAGGTGCTGCCGGAAACCCTCTGCCCAGCGAAAGCCGGCCAGTTCGCCGGCGCGTGTGGCCATCAGGCGCAGGGGTTCGTTGACCTCCGGGACAGCCTGTTGAAACTTCAACCAGGCGCGCTGGCTTTCGTGGCAGGCCAACATTTTCTCTTTGCGTTCGAGCGTGGGGCCAATGTCCACGACGATGTTGGGAAATACCTCTTTGCCCAGGATGTTTCGATTCCCAAAGGGTTGGGAGTAGTAGAGGTGTGGAATGGCGCGTGTGGCTTTGGCAGCACGACGAACGGCGGTGCGTAGATTTGGCGCGGAGCAGCCGAAGCAGGCCGTCTGGCATAGCCGGCTGGCGGTTTCGTGATCCACCATGTAGTCCTGTGGCGCGTGCGTGAACACCAGGTCGGGGTCGACGCGGCGGACAAGTTCCGTCACCTTGAGTAATGTCCGGCGATCGTAAAGCACCAGCAAGTTGAGTTGCTCAAGGCAGGTATAGTCCGCCCCCAGCATCGCCGCGGAGCGTTGCGCTTCCTGCCGGCGAATGCGCATGATCTTGGCGGGGGGCAGGATGGTGCTGCCGCAGTCCCCCGCCGTCATAGTGGCGATGTGCAAGGAGGCGCCATGCTCGAACGAGGTGAACCAGCGTTCCCGCGCAGAGAAACTCGGCGTCATCGGGGTGAGCGAAGAGTGCCAGCACTCGGATGGGTGGCATGATTATTCTGTCTGCGATATTCGCGTACTGAGAAACGTGCCGGTTACGGGGCGACCTTGAATTCAGCCGTCAACCGCATCTTGCCCCACGCGACTTGAATCACGCCGGTCCCTTTCTTGTCCGTGAGCTTGAGGGTGACCGTCTCGAACTGCATCCGCCGCCTGCTCAAACTTCATGGGCGTTTCCGCGATTTTCCCGCTGGGGTCATATTGGTTCCAGGGTTTGCTCGAAACCACCAGCGACCACTTGCCGGGGCCGTCAAAACGGGCCAGCAGGATGTGCTTCCCCTTCTCAACTTTGGTACCGCCCACCAGCAAGTCTTTATCGGATTCGATGGTGGTGGAAGCGTCTGAGCCGATGCGCCACACCTCGCCGGGCTTGATGAGGCTAAGTGGATCGCGTCCCTTAAGTGAGGGGCGGCCGTAGTCAATCGTCACTTGCGCGCCGCCGATAGTGGCCTTGACGTTGCCGCGATCGTTGCCGTGGGCAAGAGTCGCTTGCGTCAGCCACGCCAGCGCGAAAACAACTGCGAGTCCCAAAACAATCCGGCTTTTCATAGGTATATCTCCTTTGCCGAAGCACGCGCCACTTGGCGCGGGGCGGAAAGTTACTTCTCTTTCAAAGCTGTGGTGATTGCTTGCCGCAAATCGTCAGCTTTTACATACCCGATCCAGTGTGCCCTGACAAGTCCTTTTTGATCGATCAGAAATAGCGTGGGGAAAACCGCGATGCCTCCGTAAGCTTGATCGCTCTCGCGCGTCCAGTGGACGATGGGATACGCGATGTGGTGCTCCTGGACATAGTGTTGCCGCACACCGTCATCATAGGTGAGGCCCAGGGCGCGGTCGGCATTGGCTCCGATGATGGCCAGGCCGCGCGCGGACATTTCGTGATCCAGCGTCACGAGCGCAGGCGTTTCCTGCATGCAGGGTGGGCAACCCGTGAACCAGACCTCCAGCAAAACCACTTTGCCTGCGAGGTCATGCAGGTGGACATTACCGCCGCCCAGGCGAGCCAGGGTGAAGTCCGGCGCGGGCTTGCCCTCCCAACCGCTGATCTGGCGATCCAGGGCCTGGCCGAACTTCGGGTCCGCCTTGATCTTCTCCACATCCACGTGCGTGATTTCACCGGTTTGGGGATCGCGCGTGAGAAAACGCGGCACGCGCGGGTCCGACTCCATCACCCGCAGCAGGACTTCCGCCGCCTGAGGCGATCCCAAATCGAATTGTTCAGCAATGATTTTAAGGCTGGGCGGCGAACCGAACTTCTCCTGATAATTTGCCACAAAAAGAGGAATGCGGAAGAAGGCGCGGTAGAGCTTGTCAAGAGCCTGCCGTTCGTCGGGTTGGGTGAAAACATTGTTATAGAGGTCAGTGACAATCAGCGGCCTTCCAGCTTCAAGATGGTCGCGGATGTAATCGAGCACGCGCGTTTCGGCAGCGGATTGAGCAAATCCTGCGATGCCGCTCCACGTGAGCAGGGACGCAAGCAGCAGGGTTCGCAGGCCTCGATCCCTCATGGCGAGCCTCGCTTGGCGGCAGCCTTCACGCCCTCCGCCTGACTGAAGATCTTCCAGTGGAATTCCAGCGAATAAGGCAAATACTGGCCGAGGTAACTCCAGCCATGGTTGCCGGAGCGCATGGCGAACTCATGCGCAAAACCCTTGGCCGTAAGCGTCTGGTCCAGCAGCTTGGCGCCTTCGTCGAAGCCGTAGCGGTCCTGGTCGCCGCAGTCGAAGTAGACTTTCAAATTCGAAAAGCGATCGGGATGCTCGGCCAGGGTGAGGGGATTATTGGCGTCAAAATAGGCCTCGTTGAGGAGGGCGCCGAAAGGCCCTTGCAGCACTTTCGCGTAAAACCCCCAGCGTCCTTCGGTAGGCAGCGGGTCGGGAAATTTCGAAATCAACGCCGCACTGTGCGCGCTGGCTGAACCAAACACGTCCGGATGCCGCATGCCCAGGTGCAGCGCTCCGAAGCCGCCCATCGAGGTGCCCGTGATGCCACGCGCCTCGCGGGTCGCTACCGTGCGATATCTCTGGTCGATCGCCGGGACAAATTCCTGTACGAAGAAGTCTTCATAGCGCTCGTGGCCGTCAAGCGAGTTCACGTAGAAAGTCTTGCCGCCGTCGGGCATCACCACAATGAAGTCACCAATCTTGCCTTGACTCATCAGGTCTTCCCAAATGTGCTGGCCGCTACGCTCGCTCCAACTTTTTTCATGTTCAAAGAGGCCGTGGAGATAGTAAAGCACCGGATAGCGCTGGGTGCCCGCATCGTAGCCCGGCGGCAGCGCCACGCAGTAGCTTACGGCGTGCCCCAGGATGGTGCTGGAATAGGAATCGCAGGTGACCGTACTCGAGGAGGTTTGTGCGAAGGCTGGCCACGCGAGCAGTGCCCAGGCAAGCAAGGCCAGGCTGGGATTCCGCAACCTGCGGAAGAGAGGGCCGTTGTAAGAGGATGGTCGCATGCGCTAGTGGGGAGGCGCGGTCCGGGCCTGACCCGTCTCCAATTTGGATCATGATTTTTATGCCGACAGAGAAAACTCACAGCCCCAAATTCATTTTGAGGCCGCCACGCGCGGGAGTCAAGGGTGAGGCTACCCGCTGACGATGAAAATGCGCGCAGCGCCTTGGAGTGCGGTCGCAGCAGCTACCGCTTTTCTTCCTTCGGGCCTCACCTATTTGCCGTCTGGACCGAAGGCGGAAGGCGGTAGCTGCTGCGACCGCACTCCAAAGTGCCTTCGGCGCACCAGTTTTCATGACAGCATGCGGCGGAGCTGCAGATCGTTACCCGTCCATATGCGCGTAATTTGGACAAGCCGACTGACAGGTGAGGGGGGTTGTAACATCCAGCAGAGAGAATGCTGGTAGCCACGGTCAGCGCATTTTCTGACCGTGGGTTTTTCTCACGCGCGATACCCCCAGGGGCGTTGTGCCTAGACAATCTTAATCGGGCAGTCGACAGCTCGACCGAACTTGTCGATCCGTGCCAAGCAATCCAAGGTGGGGCCCAACGGAAGAGCCCACGGTCAGAAAATGCGCTGACCGTGGCTACCATCTGGCGCAGCCCATGCCCGGGCGGCCCATGCCCGATTCCCTAAGAATCGCACCCGGGGCCGCCCGGCCACCCGCACTCTTTCCACAGCTTTTCCCAATTCCACATCCCGGACGCCACCTTGATCGGCAACGGGAATCCGAGTTGATGCGCGAGCATGCACACCTGGCCACGATGGTGGGCTTCGTGAGAAATCATGTAGCAGAGCATTTCCAGGCCCACCGGCCAAGGCTTAGCCCAGCCGTCTCTGTGAAATTTCTCGACGCGGCCCCCACCACCGTCGAGCGCTTCGGCGAGCATCTCCGCGCAGCGAGCGGCGCTTTCCGCCAATCCCGCCCGGGCCTGCTGCGGCGTTGAGTGCGAGCGGTTGAGCTGGGCTGGAACCTTCAGGTGCGGAGCGGTAAGCCTGACCCACTTGGTGCGGACATTGTGCACGTGCGTGAAGATCGCCGCAATGGTGCGGACCTTGCCGGGCGGCTTGGCTTTCCAGACGGCAGGGTCAAGGTGTTCGATAAGAATCTGGTTCAGGCGATCATTGGCGGTAAAGATCCGGACTGCGGCTCGGCCGAGTTGGTTGTGAATTTTGGGTTGACGCTTGGCCACGGCTCCCTACTCCTTGACCTATTATACGTCCGGCGCCACTTCGTCGACAGGCTGGCGTTGTAGTGGTAGCCACGGTCAGCGCATTTCTGACCGTGGGCTTTTCTCAGGCGCGTGGGTGGCGCATACATTGTCTTTTATGTATGCGTCACTTCGAACCGTGCCCAGCAATCCAAGGGTGGGCCGAGCGGAGGACCCACGGACAGTAAAGGTCGCCCACCATTAAGATTGGCGGACTTTCAACCGCGGCGACTCCGTAGCTACCAGTTCCTCAAGGATGAGGGCCTTTGTGTGTGCGCATTAAGTGGGGAGCCGCCAGACTTATAAATTCTCGGGGCGTTATGATTTTGGTTTTCTTCCAGAATCTCGGGAAATGCTTCTGGTTGCCGGTCACCAGATAGTCTGCTCGCGCGGCATCGGCACATTCCAGGAAGACATTGTCGTCAGGATCGGGTGTGACTTCCAGCGGCCTTGTCGGGGTTACGGTATAGCTATGGTTCTCGACCGCGAAGTCCTGATGATCTGGTCGATTTGGCGTGAGGTCAACCGGTTCGTGCCGTTCCGCTCGGACTCCTCACCTATCACCCTTAAGACCTCGGGCTCGGGTGCGGCAAGCTTGACATAATCGCGGATGCTGAGCAGTACGGCCCTGGGAATTCCGCGTTTTTCGATAATGAGCGATCGGCGCTCATCATTGACACGACTAAGAAGCCTCCCAAAATTCTCGCGGGCGCGCAAGGCAGAAACCACGATTGTGCCCTTCTTGCCTGGGGTTGTGAGCGTGGCCATAAACTCTCCGTTTCAACTATTTGAAGTGTACAGTTTCTTTGCGCGGCGGTCAACGGGGCTGGATCAGCTAAAACCCCTGCCTGGTCGCGCAGCGTTTACCTGGGCTTCGGCGGTTCGATTACGGTGGTTTACGCACAACGCCCCCGTGGGTGGCGCATACAGGGTCTTTTGTGTATGCGTCACTTCGAACCTTGCCAAGCAATCCAAGGTGAGGCCGAAGGGTAGCGCAGAGTGTGTGCCTTTCACACTCTGCGGCTCTTAATCTGATAAACATCCACTGTGTTATTAGCACACCAAAATCAGGGAACAGGGAATAGGGAACAGGGAACAGAGAATAAGGAATTGGGAAAAGAGGAGGTCATAAAGGACAGTGACGAGTGGCCAGCAAGAAAGGCGAGAGGAGGTCGCACCCAAGAAACGAAAAGCCGCAGAGTCTCGGAAAGCATGAGACTCTGCGCTACCCTGCTCCTGACCATGAGTGGGTGGCGCATACATTGTCTTTTATGTATGCGTCACGTCGAACCGTGCCAAGCAACCCATGGTGGGGCCGAAGGGTAGCGCAGAGTGTGTGCCTTTCACACTCTGCGGCTCTTAATTTGATAAACATCCACTGTATTATTAACACACCAAAAGACAGGGAACAGGGAATAGAGGAGGTCGCGCCCAAGAAACGAAAAGCCGCAGAGTCTCGGAAAGCATGAGACTCTGCGCTACCATACTCCTTGACCTATTGCACGTCCGGGGCGCACTTCGTCGGATAAGGCTGGTAGTTACGGATCGGGATAGGGGGAGCAGTTGCCCGCTCACCCCTCCCACACCACCGTAGGTACGGAGCACGTATACGGCGGTTCCGTGACTTGAGCCCGCAGGGGCCGGAGGTTCGATACGCGTTTCGCCGAGGAGGCTTCACCGCTCCCAGTTTCCTTTCGGGCTTCACCCAATCCGTCCCTGGGTAGCTCCGCCGAAGCGGATAGGCTGGTGCATGGCCGTCCTTGAGAAACGCGCACTACTGTTCACGATCACGGTTCGGGCCTTCGTCCCGATCAACCGGGACTAATATGCCCTATGCTGACTTCTGCCGCTGGGTCAGGATGATTTACATCACCCTCAGTCACGACTTCGTGACCTACGGCAGATCTCCCGAGGTAAGTTCGACCGCCTTCCGTGCAGCGCCGCCGAATCTACGCTCTGCGCCTTTGATGGAATTGGGCTTCGCGAAACCGGGCCCGCTCGCCCAACGCTCACGCCTTGTATCCGGTTTTTGTCCATCGGCTCGCACGTTTGTTCCACGCTTCCTTCAGACCCCGCCTCGCGACGACGCCCTTGCGCTTCGCTAACCCTTCACCTCCATCAGGTTGGGTAGAGGACTTGCACCTCCAAGCTGTCGAACATGCTCGGCACACCCGGCTGGCGCAGAGCGCAGCTCTGCGACTCACGTCTCTGAGCCTGCCCACCTTGTGCACAACAACGGAGATCTGTGCTCTGCGCCAACCTGCCCGCGAAGATGAACACTATAGGAAAACCCCACCGCGCCGTGTACACTCTCACAGCATGAAACCCCTACTTGAGAAAACCCTGTATCCAGTTGTTAAGAAATGGATGAAAAAACAATTTCTCTGCTTCAAGGTAGATGTAAACAAAGGCCTGAGAAGCTACAGCATCGCCGACATTATTGGTGTTCGGGATGTCGGTGGAGACCTCTCTGGCGATGTGGAAATGATAATTATCGAAGTAAAGCGTGGGCATGATCCCTTCGCACGAGCTTGTGGACAGACTCTGAGTTACAACGTCTACGCGAACCGGGTTTATTTGGCCGACATAAGAGAAAAGTCATTCACACCAGAAGAATTACAAGTCGCCGGGCATCTCGGTGTAGGGCTCATTCGGATTCGGAAAAGAAAATGCACCGAGGTTCTGTCCAGTCCCTTTTATAACCCAATCCCGAGGCTTAACTTAGGGTTGCTAGAGAACCTCGCGGTGGCAAAATGTGGGTTATGTAGCTCATTCTTTGAAACCGGTGATGACAAGAACCTCTATGCCAAGGTAATACGAGAGGATGTTGATCGAGCCATTCAGAAGGAGAAAGGGTTGGTGTTCTGGAATTACGAGGTCGCAGACCGAAAAGATCGGCTCCGTT
Organism: uncultured Acidobacteriota bacterium; assembly: GCA_963804995.1. Taxonomy (GTDB): domain Bacteria; phylum Acidobacteriota; class Terriglobia; order UBA7540; family UBA7540; genus Bog-366. The sequence goes on along the minus strand of CAWDSK010000003.1, from coordinate 1,600,783 downwards.
GAGGGCTTGCTGGGTACGGAAGGAGATTTGTTTGCCCTAATTGTGTAACGTGGCTCCTTTCAATTCAGCACAAGAGAATAAAGGGTTGGTTCAGAGACTTCGGGCGTGAGTAATTAACCTCCTTTCTCTTTCTAAGTGGCTGGCCTTCGCTCAACCAGCTATATAGCGCAAGAGCGTACCGCAACACCTATTCGAGTATATAATCACGCTTTATTTTTCTTTCAATTAGATAGTTAAAGACAAGAGTTTCATGGACGACTTCAGCCGGGGAATCTTCATGTTGGGCAAGAGGATGCTCGCCGAACTGCGGGCACTCGGTACGATACTCTTGGGAGTCCAAAACCAAATAGGATCCATACGCGACCAGCAAGAAGCCGCAAACCGACAGCAGCAGGAGGAGGGGAAAAGACCTCAAGTTCTCAAGGCGGAACTGCAAATACCAGAAGCAGTACAAGATGAAAGACGCACCAGCGATAAGGATCACCTGAGGGTACAGAGGGTCATTGCTATCGCTACGACGCTTGCTTTTATGGCTGCCGCTTACTACGCTTGCATCAATTCCAAGATGCTTGATCAAATGAAAATAGCCACAGACAAGGCCGGAATCAGCGCTGATGCTGCCAAACGTGCTGCTGACACGGCAACCAGGCAATTGGAACTCTCCGAGCGCCCTTGGGTCTTTGCCGATATTGCCCCCGTCATGCCGTTGACATTCGATAATACTGGTATGAATCTTACTTTGCAGTTCGTGGTCAAGAATGCCGGTCACTCTCCTGCATTTGTCTGGAAGGATGAGGAGGTTTTCGCAGAGCCTAGCGGGAAAGAGCCGATTGCAGAACGGGAACGGTTCTGTCGTGAGGTCCAAATGGCAGAGATCAAAAACCCGAAATTCTCCGACACTGTGTTTCCGGGAATAGTGACGCCGCAAAATGTTAGTCTCGGTGTCAGTTGGGAAAATATCCGCCAGGCTGAGAACTGGATTCCAGAACATTATCCAGGTGCGGCCATCCCGGCTGAGATCAGTTTTACGTTGATCGTTTGCATTGCATATCGGCCCACGTTCGCCAACGCCCACTATAAAACGGCCTATATTCTGACGGTGGGAAGAAGCTCCCCTGTCAACCCCTTGATTTATCTCGGGATACCCATAAAAGATAAGGTCGTCCCTCTCGAAAGAATTAGGCTTATATTGAAGAGTTTTGGCGGAATCTATGCTGACTGAACCATGAGGCAGGCTCGCCCTGCGCAAGCCCACCTGAAGGCTGCTGTCGCCATGTATGCAGGTTGGTATAATTTCTGTCGCGTCCATATGAGTTTGCGTGCGACGCCCGCGATGCAAGCGGGAATCTCTTATCATATTTGGAGCGTCGAGGATCCGCGACGAGAGGGACAGTCGGCACATGACCAAGCGGCGTAACCCGCCAGAAACGTTGAAGCTGCTTTTACAATCTAGACTAATGGGTAAGTGGGATACCCGATTTTGTGAACTCGCACGGTTTGTTTCCGAATGGTCCAAGGACCCGAACGCAAAGGTTGGAGCGGTTGTCTTCTCCAAGCGAGGTGGCGACGTATCAATCGGATACAATGGGTTCCCGATGGGCGTCGAAGACTCTGCGGAACGACTCCAGAATCAGAAATTGAAGCTACAGTTAGTCGTTCACGCGGAGCAAAATGCGCTTATCGCCGCCGGTTCGCGGACAGCAGGCTCAACCATCTATGTCTGGGGAAAACCCGTGTGTGCAGCGTGTGCGGGGTCGATCATTCAAGCTCGTGTCAAAAGAGTTGTAGCGCCAGACCCCGAAACTATTGGAAAAGAATCCAAGTGGTACAGGGTGGGAAAGATTGCGCATGAAATGCTTGCGGAAGCGGGAGTTGAAGTTAATTTGTACACGGTTCCTGATAAGCCAACAAAGCCAGGCGAAAAGAGGGGCATCAAACGCTCCTAACGCTTCAAGGGATTTCAGCACACTACCACCCCCCCGAATGAACCTCCGCGACAAGATGCTGGCATTCAGGTTCCCGGCACTCACTTCGCCCGGGGCTGGTTCCACAACAGTTCGATGGTAACGCCGCCATGCGAATCCGTATCGAGGTAGGCGAACCGGCCCTTGCTGGTGGGTGTATCCCAACCTCCCGACATGGAGCAGGGAGCGCCCTTGGCCTCCAGCGATGTCACCGCAGCGTCCATATCGGGTACATTGAACGCCAGGTGGTGGAGCCCTTCGCCGTGATCGTTGAGGTATTCTTCATAAACATTGGGCCCCTGGGTGGGTTGGATCCACTCGAATACCACGTCCCCAAATCGGCCCCAGCCCAGATCCATTTCGAATTTTCCCGGCTGGTCGCGATAGGCGCGGTTGACGCTGAGATTGTGTTCCACCGGCATGCCGCCGAAACCCAAGCTTTGCCAGTAGCCCCCGGCTTTTCTACGTCATGGACAACGAAAGCGTACTGGACGATCCGATTAAAAGGCTCACCGTTCCTTTCGGAGTCCCCTGCGGCGGGAGCGGGGCCGTCCGGGTCGTAATAAAGCGCGATGGTTTGCCCGCCACCATTTCCCGCCGTGTCCAGATAAGCCCGATGGCCGGTTCCTTGGGTGGCTTTCCACTCGGTGCTTTGCAACAACTCCACGCCTCGGGAGCGGAAGTATTCAACCTGCGCCGCAAGTTCATCCTCGCTCTTGACGGCATAGCCCAGGGCCAGAATTCCATCGCCGTGCCGCCCCAGAAACTCGGTGTACAGGTTTGTTCCGGAAACAGGTTGGAGCCATTCGAGCGTCACTCCCCCGATTTGGGTGAAGGCCGCCTTGGCTTTGGTGGGAGACGGCTTGCTCCGGTAAACCAGGCCGGCAATTTCTCGGGTCTCGGGCCGCCGGGTAATCTTCAGTCCCAACTTTTCCCAATAGTTCAGAACGGGGTCAAGGTCTCTTACCACCCACATGACCCAGCCGACGTGCCCGTAGATGGAAAGATCGACGGTGGGTTTGGCGATTTCAGTTGGAAACAGGGAAGGCAGATGCGTGGTGGTGAGCAGGAGGGTGAGAACACCTATCAGAATTCGCTTCATCAAATCCTCGTTATGCCAGCGGATTCACTTCGACTGGGGAGCCCTGCGGTCACCCCTACGTGAAAATATCACGCCGCGAGGTTGTCCGCAATTCCTCTTAAGTGCTGGTAGTGGGTCAAGTTGAAGTCGTAGCGGCGAGTTCACCTCGCCATATGGCGAGGTAAACTCGCCGCTACGTTGGGACCAAACGGACCTGCCCCTCAAGCGCTGCTGGTGTCTCAGTTTGAATCTCTATCTTAGAGTTTTTCCCGAAGAAACTCGACCAGGATGTACCCGATGAGCGCGGCCATCACAGCAATTACAAAATTCTCCGTGGTAAAAATATCTCCGATAGCCCAAATCAGGCCCATTTTCCGCCCCATACCTGAATGGCCAAATTCCCCCATCAAAAGATTGGAGTAAAACAGGAATATTATGAAACCTGCCTCGATTATCGCACGCCAAGCCTTTTTCATCGTTGTCCAGCCCGGACAAAATTCAAACTGAGACATTACCCAAGCGCTCAAGTTAACGAGAACCTAAACCGGGGAAGAGGTGAGATTGCCTTCGCTATCGAAGCTTGGCGCGACGGAGTCCGGCAGCAGTCGCCAGCCACTAAGAGCAGAGGCTTCGCGCGCCAGGGGTTCCGAAATTGCAATGCGGTTGAGATTTAAAGTGTTGCGAATCCACGCCACGCGCTGCTCCGCCGGGGCGGGGCTTCCCAGCGCCCCCAGCAGCCAGCCTAACGCCCCTTGATCCGCGGGCCAAACCATGGGAATGCGCGGCATGGGAGGGTTCATCGAGGTGCGGGCGTTGGCGTACATCTTTTGCAAATCAATTTTGCGGTAGAGCCTTTCGTGTATCGCGTCCGCCAAGCCCACGCCCAGCGCGTTGCCCGCGCTTTCGGTGGTGACATCGCGCACGTAAATCATGCGAATCTCCGGGGCGTCGCCCGGCCGCAGTTCCACGCCGCGGCCGATAACCTTCGTGTCCATTCCGGTTCCGCTCACGTTCTTGCCGAGTTCGTCTACAACCAGCAGGTCCAGCTTCGGGAAGGGGATGCGGGCCACCAGGGGGCGGGCGATTTCAAGACACTCCTCTTCCATGCGGACGATGCCAGGTGCGGCAGCGGCACGCACGGCGGCCACCTCGTGGAATTCGTTCTCGACGACGGCCACTCCGGCCAGGATTTTCCCACTCGCCAGGACTTTTGCCGAAATAGCCCGGATGACTGTTTCAAACCCGAACTTCCAGCTCCAGTGATGGCACTCGAAAGCGCCCTCGGCTTTCCCCATGCCGACGGTGATCATCTTCAGCAGCCCGCTTTCAATCCGCCCGGAGAAATCCGTGTGCGGTTTCACACGGTTCAACACCACGATGCCGTCCGATTCCCAGGCGCGGCGATCGGTGAAGATGCGGAAACCCTCGAGCGTCGTACCCAACGGAACCGTTTCCATGGAAGCCTGAACGTCCACGCCCAGGAACTCCGGCGTGACGCCATATCCCGTCAACACGTGGCACTGGCCTTCCGCCGTCGCTCCGCCGTGGCTGCCCATGGCAGGAAAAACGAAGGGCCGCGCCCCCTGGCTCTTCAGCCAGTCACAGAGCGCTTTGGCAAGAATATGGATATGGGCAATACCTCGGCTGCCTACCGCCACCGCGATGCGTTTGTCGCGCAGTCGCTCCGCAGGCAGCGCCAGCGCGTTGAGTGCGCTTACGACCTGCTGATTCAAATCGCTGAGCGCGGGAAGGCCGGGCGCCGTTCTTTCCAGGATTCGAAGATTGCCGAGGTGGGCGTTATTATCGGTGGCCATAAAGGGAAGCTCACGTTAGCGCACCAGTCCGCAGGCGTCAAGAGGCTCGGTGTACTACGCCACATGCTCTGTGGACCGGTCGAGTTCCTGTTGCAGGAAGAAGTGATTATGCGTAAAGTCGTAGCCGCTTCTATGCGGGGCCGCAAGCAGGCTGCCCCCAAGGTGAGGAGGTGTGGAGTGACGGCAACCAAACAGTTCTCAGTGATGGTGGAGAACCAGCGCGGAGCGCTCGCGGAAATCTGTACCAAACTTGCGGAAAAAGCCGTGAATATCGTGGGTTTGATGGCTCCGGAGACGGCCGGGGTCGCGCCCATCCGGCTGGTCGTGAATAGCAGCGAAGCGGCGCGGAAAGTGCTGGAGGCGATGGGGCTGAAATTCACGGAAGAAGATGTGCTGGCCGTGCACGTTTCGGATCGCCCTGGCGCCCTGGGAAAGTTGACGCGCAAACTTGCCGATCACGGGATTGATGTGAAGTACGCTTACGCCACCATCCACAAAGGCGCCGGCAAAGCCACGGTGATTCTGGGTGTGCAGGATCCCGTCGCGGCGGCCAAGGTGCTCTAATCGAGCTGGCTTGCCGCGATGGGGAAGGACAGGGCGGCCCGGCAGATGGCAGCCGGTACTCGGGTGGGCAATACCGTAAAAGCATTATTGCGGAGGTCAGGATCGGCAGCGGGTGCCCCCCGACGCGGCGCGTGCCGGCCCACGACTCTTGCCTCAAGTGGGACTGTCCCACTTGTTGCTCTCCGCGCGCCATAGCGCGCGAGGTCCCACTTGTTTTCCCAAACTCATGCGTTTTGCACCCAGCGTTTTCGTCAATTGATTTGCCGCGTTAAACGAGTCCCGAAAGAGTCGGAGTAGACAGAAGGCAGTAAGCGCGAGGCGAGCTGCGCGGCACAAACTGTCAGGCCTACCGGGTCACCTTATTTGATCTTCTGATTGACCGGGGAAAGTCCTTGCGTCGGCCAGGCGAAGTCGCGGAACTCGCCCGTGTGATCAAAGCCACCCGGCGGGATGGGCTGCTGGATACGGACGGGAATGCCCGTGCTGCGAAGGTGCGCCAGCACTTCCGCTTCGTGGATGCGCGACGCGTCGTATTCAACAATCAGGTCTTGGCCCTCGAAGGAAAGCTCGCGAATCCCGTATACCGTTGAGAGTCGCGAAAGGTCATCAAGTTCTTTGGGCGTCAAGTCTCTTTGCAAAGTGTAGTGAGTCTTCAGGAAAGTCATAAGTCTTCACCTCTTCAGATTTCCACCTTGCGCAATCGCAACGCATTGCTGATGACGGAGACGGAGCTGAAGGTCATCGCTGCCGCCGCGAGCATGGGGCTCAGCAGCCATCCCGTCAGCGGATAAAGCACCCCCGCTGCCACCGGCACTGCCACCACATTATAGATAAAAGCCAGGAAGAGGTTTTGCCGGATGTTGCGGAGCGTGGCGCGACTGAGCCGGCGTGCGCGCACGATGCCACGCAGGTCGCCTTTGACCAGCGTGATGCCGGCGCTTTCCATGGCCACATCCGTTCCGGTCCCCATGGCGATTCCCACCTGCGCCTGGGCGAGGGCGGGAGCGTCGTTGATGCCGTCGCCGGCCATGGCCACGCTGCGCCCGTTGGATTGAAGTTCCTTTATAACTTCGGCCTTGCGCGTGGGCAGGACTCCCGCTTCGAAGTCATCGATCCCCAGCTTGCGCGCCACGGCTTCAGCGGTGCTTCGGGCGTCCCCCGTCAGCATGATGATCCGCAGGCCTTCTTGATGCAGCAGGCGAACGGCTTCAGGAGTGGACGTTTTGATGGGGTCCGTTACACCCAGCAAGCCCGCGGGTTTGCCGCCCACGGCAAGGAAAATGGCCGTCGAACCTTCACCGCACAGGGCCTCGGCTTCATTCTGCAAGCTGCCGAGGGAAATACCCAGATTCTCGAAAAGGGCGGCGTTGCCTAGAGCCACGTTTCGCGAGCCCACGATTCCCGTCACCCCCTGGCCGGTGAGGGAGCGGAAATCAGCCACCTCCGATAATGCGACCGATTTCTCCTGCGCGGCAGCGACGATGGCTCCGGCCAGGGGATGTTCGCTGCCACGTTCCAAGCTCGCGGCAAGGCGGAGGAGGTCGGATTCACCCCAGCCGGGCAGGGGTCGAATTGCCGTGACGCGTGGTTTGCCCACTGTGAGTGTGCCGGTCTTATCGACGACCACCGTATCGACCTTGGCCAGAACTTCCAGCGCCTCCGCGTTCCGGATGAGTACTCCCGCCAGCGCGCCGCGACCCATGCCGACCATAATCGACATGGGCGTGGCAAGTCCCAGCGCGCAGGGGCAGGCAATAATTAGCACCGCCACGGCGTTCACCAATCCGTGAGCAAGCCGGGGCTGCGGGCCGAACCACGCCCAGGCCACAAAAGTAAGCGCCGCGATGCTGACAACCGCCGGGACGAAATACGATGCGACCACGTCAGCGAGTTGCTGAATGGGTGCGCGACTACGCTGGGCCTCACTAACCATACGGACGATTTGCGCCACTAGTGTTTCGCTGCCCACACGCTCCGCGCGCATCACAAATCCACCCGTGCCGTTCACGGTGCCGCCTGTAACCGGGTCTCCTGTCTTCTTCTCGGCGGGAATCGGTTCGCCGGTGACCATGGATTCATCAATCGCGCTTGCGCCCTCCAGCACAACGCCGTCCACGGGAACTTTCTCACCAGGGCGCACCCGCAGGTGATCACCAGCCTGGACGTGGTCAAGGGGAATATCTTCTTCCGAGCCGTTGTCGCGGAGCAGGCGTGCGGTTTTCGGCGCCAATCCGAGCAGAGCTTTCAGCGCGCTGCTGGTGCGGCTCCTGGCGCGCAGTTCCATAACCTGGCCCATCAGCACAAGGGTGACAATGGCCGCAGCGGCCTCAAAATACACAGGGACGTCACCGGAGTGCATGCGAAATGACTCCGGGAAAATCTGGGGAAAAATTGTGGCGATCAGGCTGTAGATATATGCCGTGCCCGTGCCGAGGGCGATGAGCGTGAACATGTTCAGGCTGTGCATCACGAGTGAAGCCCAACCGCGCTGGAAGAACGGCCAGCCACCCCAGAGGACCACGGGAGTCGCGAACCCAAGCTCGATCCAGGGTAACCAGCGAGCGGGCAAACCATGCTCCAGGATTTCGACTGGAAACATGGCTAACATCTCCAAAACCAGTAAGGGCACGGTCAGCCCAAGGCTAATCCAGAAGCGCTTTGTCATGAGCGCGAGTTCCGGGTTCTCTTCCTCTTCCAGCGTGACGGTCAGGGGTTCGAGCGCCATCCCACACTTGGGGCAAGCGCCGGGGCCTCGCTGCCGGACCTCCGGATCCATTGGGCAGGTGTAAATAGCCTGTGTATCCGCAGGACGAGCAGCGGGGCGCTCCGCAGGGGGCGTCAAAAATTCCTCGGGGTTGGCCTGGAATCGTTCGAGACAGGACTCATTGCAAAAGTAGTATTGCTTGCCCTTGTACGGATAGGAACCCACGGCGTTCTCAGGGGTCACGTCCATGCCGCAAACCGGATCCGTCACGTGGTCGTACCTCAATTCAATATTATGCCAGCCCTGCATAAGCGACAAGCGACGCATGCCGAACTCCGGCGCGCCTATGCTAGAATCCCGGCAGAGGATCTGCACGGACGAGAGGAGCTTATGGCAAAGAAACCAACCAGTCTGAGAGCGGCGAAAACAGTCGACAGGTGCGATCCCCAGGTGGCGGCGACCCTGGCGGGGATTATCTATCAAGCCAAACTTTTCAACCGGCAGGCCAGGGTTAACGTGCCAGAGGAAGAGGTCGTGGTCGAGGTCCTCAGCTTGTGGCGAATTGTGATGGACGCTATGAATTCCGGGACCGTGCCGGGGCTTAATTCCTGAAAACCGTGGGGTTGTAAGGGAGGGGTTACTGGCTTTGGCTTCCGGAGCCATGGGCCAGCTCTCGAACAAAGGTCCTGAGGCGGGGATCATCCCAGTTCACGGCGCCGATCAACTTCTCAGCGACGCGCCCGTGACGATCCAAGATGTAGGTCTCTGGAAATTGGACGGTGCCAAAGCGTGCGGCCAAGGCTCGGTCCGAATCGAGCCCGACAGTGTAGGTAATGCCATACTTCTCCATGAACGTTCTTAGTGCAGTCCGATCTTCATCAACGCTCACACCCAGGACAGTCACTCCTTGGGTCCGCATATCTTCTGCGAATTTCACCAGGCTGGGCGTTTCTTCAACGCAAGGCAGGCACCATGTGGCCCAAAAATTCAGGACCACAACTTGCTGATGGTATTTGCTCAAATCCAGGAAGCCACCCGGAACGGCCGGGACGGTGAAGTCCGGCGCGCTGTCGCCAATGGCCAGCGGGTGTGGTTGCCGCTGGCGTACGGCAAGGTAGGCCGCTCCGCCCAGAATCACTGCCAGGACCGCAACTTTGAGGGCATTGCTTTTGCTCATGCCGAGGGTGTCCATTATAATAGCAATTTGCGTCTACATATGCGGGTTAAGGAATGCTCCCGGCTTGCGAGCCAGGGGCGGCGTGGGTTAAGCAGATGAGCGCGCGCCTCGAGGCACAGGTTTCGGTCATCATTCCGGCCCGCAACGAAGAGGCCAATATCGCGCGCGTGGTGAGATCACTTGCCGCGCAACAGAGCATTCTGGAAATCCTGGTCGTGGACGACCAATCTCAGGACCGTACTCCGGAAATTCTAGCTGAGCTGGCGAGCGAGATACCTTACCTGCGTGCGTTACGCGTGGAGTCGTTGCCCGAAGGCTGGTTGGGGAAGACTCACGCGGTGGCAGAGGGCGCGCGTGCCGCAACAGGGGAGTGGCTGCTCTTCACGGACGCTGATACCGTGCACCTTCCGGGCAGCTTGGCGGATCTGGTAGAGCGCGCCGAGGGCGAACATGCCGATCTGCTTTCGATTTCACCGGGGCAGGAGACGCCTACTTGGTGGGAGAAAGCAGTTATCCCGGCTGTGTACGTGAAGCTCTCACGTCTGTTTCAGTTTGAGGACGTCTCGGACCCGAAATCGCCTGCGGCCGCAGCCAATGGGCAATATCTGCTGGTCCGCCGGGAAATCTACGAGCGGAGCGGCGGGCACGCGGCGGTGAAGTCGGCGATCCTCGAAGACGTTGAGCTGGCACGCAGAATCAAATCGATGGGCGGCAGGCTGATCTTTCTGCCGGGCGCGCGCTGGGTGCGCACCCGCATGTACCGCACCTTTGATGACATGTGGCGTGGCTGGAGCAAGAATCTTTACCTCCTCTACGGGGGGAATGTTGGACGCATGTTGCGCACCGTGATGTCCCTCTGGTTGCTGGATGTGCTGCCTGCGTTGGTCTTTATCGCCGCGTGTCTGTGGGTGGCCATTGGCCAGGGTGGCGTCAGCGCAACGGTTGCTGCTCTTGTTTGCTTTCTGCTGACGCTCGCGCGCCAGTGGAAGTACGGCCATACGCTGGCGGGCCTGGGGTTTAATCCTGCCCTGGCGAGTTATCAGGCGATCGGATCCTTGCTCGTAGGCATGTTGCTGTTGAATTCCCTGCGCGCCCACCGTGCGACGGGACGCATCGAATGGAAGGGGCGTTATTACGCAACGAAAGGAAAGGGATGATCTACGTAACCCGGCGGGCGGAGTTTTCAGCCTCGCATTACTATCACAATCCGGATTTCAGCGCGGAAGAGAACCAGCGGATTTTCGGTAAATGCAACAATCCCCTGGGCCACGGCCACAACTACACGGTGGAAGCGACGGTGGGCGGTTCGATCAACCCCACCACGGGCATGGTAATGGACCTGAAGGAATTGAAGGCGTTGTTGGAACAAGAGGTGATCCAACTGATGGATCACAAATTCCTGAACAAAGAGGTTCCGGCCTTCGCAAGTAAGAATCCCACCACGGAAAACATCGCGGTTGAGATTTGGAACCTGCTGGCCCCGAAACTTGCGCACGGCGAGCTGCATCGAATCCGAGTGTACGAGACCGCCGATTTGTTTGTGGATTATTACGGAGAGTAATGGTTTACCTGACCCGGCGATACCAGTTTTCTGCGGGGCACCGGCTGCACAATGACGCCCTGAGTGCGGAAGAGAATCGCCGTATCTATGGGAAGTGCAACAATCCCAATGGACACGGGCACAATTATCTGTTGGAGGTTACTGTGGCGGGACCGATCGACCCCGCCACGGGCATGGTGTTTGACCTTGTGGCGCTCGACAGAATAGTTGCCGAGCACGTACTCGAGAAGCTCGATCACATGAATTTGAACCTGGATGTGGAGACCTTTCGCACGGAAGTGCCGACGACGGAAAACCTTTGCCGGGATATCTTTAGCCGCCTGTGCGCGCCATTAGAGAAAGCTGATTCCAGGGGGCGGGTGCAGCTTGACCGCGTTCGCCTGGAAGAGACCCGTCTGAATTCCTTCGAGTGTGTGGGCGAACAAGCGGGCGCAAGTAGGCAATGATGCGGGGAGAATCATGAGAGCGGATGAGGTTGAGAAGCTAGAGGAAATCGAGCACGCCGGGGCATCTGATCCGATTAGCGAGACAGTGCGGAAAATGATCGGCGAACTGGGGGAAGACCCTGAACGCGAGGGAATCCTGAAGACCCCAGGGCGCGTGGCGAAGTCGCTGCGGTTCCTGACCAGCGGCTATGCGCAGGATATCGACCAGGTGCTGAATGGGGCGCTCTACTCAGTGGCTTACGACGAGATGGTGATTGTCAAGGACATTGAGGTTTTCAGCCTGTGCGAGCATCACCTGCTGCCGTTCTTCGGGCGTTGCCACGTGGCATACGTTCCAGACGGCAAGGTGGTCGGCCTCAGCAAAATACCGCGTATCGTGGATGTCTTCGCGCGCCGCTTGCAAGTCCAGGAGCGCCTCACCGTGCAGATCGCCGAGACAATTATGGAGAAAGTCAAGCCTCAGGGCGTGGGCGTCATCATTGAGGCTAAGCACCTTTGCATGGTCATGCGCGGGGTGGAGAAACAGAATTCCGTGGCCGTGACTTCCCACATGCTCGGTGTGTTCCGGGATTGCGAAGTGACGCGCTCGGAATTCCTGCGGCTGGTGAGAGAGAGAAGCTAGTCCGAGTTCGAGATCTCAACTTGTGTGGAGGGCACTGGTAAGCATATGCGGCTTCCACACTCCAAGTGCCAGAGGGTGAGCTCTGGCTTCCGGCTTCTGACCTACATGGGAAAACTTACGGGCAAAGTTGTGTTGATCACCGGCGCCAGCCGAGGGATTGGCTTGGCGATCGCGAAGACCCTGGGCCAGGAAGGCGCAAGCCTTATCTTGGCCGCGCGGAATCGGGGGCCGCTTGAGCAGGCCGCAGCCCAGACGCCCGGGACGGTGCTGAGCATGGCGATCGATGTCACCAAGCCCGGCGAGGTGAAACGGCTCTTTGCCGCGGTCAAGAGGAGGATGGGCCGGCTCGACGTTCTCATCAACAACGCGGGCGTCTTTACCTTCAAGCCGTTTGTGAAAACCACTCTTCTCGATTGGCGGCGGAATCTCGAGACTAACCTCACCTCCATGTTCCTCACCACGCAGGCCGCCTTGCCGATGCTCAAACGCAGCCGCGGTGATGTGGTCAACATCCTCTCCATTTCCAGCCGTGTGGCGTTCCCGAATTGTTCCGCGTACTCCGCCTCGAAGTTCGGAGCGCTGGGATTTACCAACGTGCTGCGCCAGGAACTCCGCGGGCAGGGAATCCGGGTGACCGCCATTCTGCCGGGAATGACCAACACGCGCATGAAGCAGGAGTTTGATTTCCCTGTGCGCGGTCAAGATCTGGTGCAGCCGGAGGATGTGGCTGCCGCCGTGCTCGCAGCGGTTGCGCAGCCTCGGAACACGACGGTGGAAGAGGTCCTGATCATGCCTTCCGGCGGGTCGGTCAAGCCGAAGCGCTGAGTTGCAATTACTCACAAAGGTAATCCCTCCACAATTAATCCTAATATTACAAATGGGTCGCTCTTCTGAAATCAATCCGCAGGGTCTACGGGGCTAGGGCGCCGGGCTGGCCTGCCCAGGAGAGGTGGGAGGCGTACTCACCATGCCGAGCACGTACTCTTCTATGGCGAGATGATCTTCAGGGGCGACTTCTGCAAAAAGGATGCCCATGCCCATCTTGGCAACGTGATAGGCTACGTGTGCCACCACCGTGACCACCTTGTCCTTCTCGTTGAGGTTGAACCGCACCTTGAGGCGCGCGCCCACCGGAGGGGGGGTGGCGATTTCTACGAACATGCCTCCCAGGCTGACATCACGCGAGAAGGCGAGCGCCGTGCACTGATCACATTCCACCTGCGTTGCCAGTGGGGCCCGCAGAGTGAGGCGCCGGTCGGCGGTCTTTTGGTGGATCAGGCGGAGCAAGGTGTGGCGGTCGGCAGGGTCGATCTCGGTGAATTCCACCGCCGTGCCTTGCCCAGGCACCTGGTAGCGGATGACGGCTTTGGCCACGATGACGGGCAGATGCCGGGCGGGACGGAAGCGGAGCGATAATTCCCTTTCGAGTTCAAGGTCTTCAATCCCGGAGAGAAACAGGCCCCCGCCACTCACCGTGATGGCATAGCAGCGGGCGGACTTTTCCCCGACGCTATAATCCACCGGAATGCGAGCGCTGATGCGTGGATACTTCCTGGAATGAACTCGACTCAATAGTATGCCTAGAACCGGCAGCACACAGTTCCATAATAGCACAGCTTGCGCTGGATGCCAGCGCTCTAATTTTCTTTGCCAAAAATGATGGAGCATGTTAATCTTTTCAGCGTACATGAAGAGATGAGAAGCGAGGAGATTGGCGGATGCCGTTGGCCCGGGAGTCTAAAGTAAATACCATAGAGCGATTCCGAGTACATCCCAAGGATACAGGCTCTCCGGAAGTGCAAGTTGCGCTGCTTAGCGAGCGGATTAACTACTTGACTGAGCATTTCCGTGTTCATCGCAAGGACCATGCTTCGCGGCGTGGGCTGCTGACCATGGTCAACAAGCGCAAAAGGCTTCTGGAGTATCTGAAACGGCGCGACCCCGACGCATATAAGAAGGTCATTGACAGGTTGGGCATCCGCAAGTAGCCCGGTGTTTGAAGGGGAAGTTTCCACATTCACAAACGGACATGGTGTCAGGTCGAGGCGACCTCCCGGTTTACCGGTGTGGGTCGCTTTTTTTTTAGACCACCTTCCGCCCGGGCCTAGGGTTTCCATCCAGTCACCATTCACCTCGATTCCGAACTTCCTGATGAATCAGCATGTCTGACTTTGCAGGGTGCTGCGCACAAATCTAGCCTGTGAGGGAGCATGCTACGTCCCGCCTTTGAGCCCAAGAGTGGCGCTCGGCGAAGAGTTCTGGAGGAACTATATGGAACAAGTTAGTATTACCTTGGGGTCAAATACCCTATCAATTGAGTGCGGCAAGGTGGCCAAGCAGGCCAACGGCTCTGCTTTCGTGCGTTACGGTGACACCGTAGTGCTGGCCACGGCTTGCTCGACGGACCCCCGCGAAGGGATCGATTTCTTTCCCCTCACCGTGGACTACCGTGAATACAACTACGCTGCCGGGAAGATTCCCGGTGGCTTCTTTAAGCGTGAAGGGCGGCCCACCGAGAAGGAGATCCTCACCAGCCGCCTGATCGACCGGCCCGTCCGGCCGCTCTTTCCGGAGGGTTTCAAGGACGAAACCCAGGTCATCGCACTCGTGCTTTCCGCCGACTCCGACAATAACCCGGACATCGTTGGACTGGTGGCGGGCACCGCAGCGCTTTACCTTTCGGACATTCCCTTTTACGCGCCCGTGGGCGCCGTACGGGTGGGCATGGTGGATGGCCGCTTGGTCACCAACCCCACTTACACCGAGATCAAGAACAGTCAGCTCAACTTGATTGTGGCAGGCACCGAAGACGCTATCGTGATGGTAGAGGCGGGCGCCAAGGAAGTTTCCGAGGCGACGATTATCGACGCCATTCAGTACGCGCACCAGGAAATCCGCAGGATTGTGGCGGCTGAGAAGGAGCTGTTCGAAAAGTTGGGATTGAAGAAGCGCTCGTTCACCCCGCCCGTGCGCGACGAAAAGCTCTACGCAGAAGTTCGTGAAAAGGTTGAGGAGCCCCTGCACGAAGCGATGGACACTTCCAAGTTCATCAAGCTGGAGAGTCATCGCCAGATCGCCGAATTGCGCGAGGCGCTGGTGGAAGGCTACCCCGAGGAGGATAAGGACAAGCGACGCCTCGTGGCCCACTACTTTGACGCCTTGGAAGAGCAGCTCTTCCGCGACGATGTGGTGCAGAAGCGCCAGCGGCCTGACCGGCGCGCCTTTGATCAAGTTCGCGAGATTACGAGCGAGGTCAGCGTCCTGCCGCGCACCCACGGCTCCGCGTTGTTTACCCGCGGTGAGACGCAGGCCCTGGTGACGGCCACGCTGGGGACCGCCGAAGACATGCAGCGGCTCGACGTGCTGGAGGGCGAGGCGTTCAAGCGCTTCATGCTCCACTACAACTTCCCACCCTTCAGCGTGGGAGAGGTGGCGTTCCTGCGCGGGCCCGGCCGCCGCGAAATCGGCCACGGAGCCCTGGCGGAGCGCTCCCTGCTGAGCATGCTTCCCGAAGAAGCTGATTTCCCTTACACCGTCCGCGTGGTCTCCGACATCCTGGAATCCAACGGTTCCTCTTCGATGGCCACCGTCTGCGGCGGAACGCTCGCCCTGATGGATGCCGGGGTTCCGGTCAAGGCCCCGGTGGCGGGCATCGCCATGGGGTTGGTCAAGGAAGGTGAGAAATACGCGATCCTCACCGATATTGCGGGCCCCGAGGATCACTACGGTGACATGGATTTCAAAGTTGCCGGCACCCAGCAAGGCATCACGGCTCTCCAAATGGACATCAAGATTACGGGCATCACTCCCCAAATCATGTCGGAGGCCCTGACCCAGGCCAAGGCCGCGCGCCTGCACGTGCTCGGCAAGATGCTGGAAACGCTTGCGGCGCCCCGCACCGATATCTCCGCCTTCGCACCGCGGATTTACGCCATGAAGATCAATCCGGCGAAAATCGGTGAACTCATCGGTCCCGGCGGCAAGGTGATTCGCGGCATCATCGAGCAGACCGGCGTGAAAATCGACGTCGAAGACGATGGCCGCGTGAACGTTGCTGCCACCGACGAGCCTTCTGCTGCCAAGGCGCTGAAGATGATTCGCGACCTGCTGGCGGAAGCCGAGGTGGGCAAGACCTATCTGGGCAAGGTCGTGCGGCTGGCGGATTTTGGCGCCTTCGTCGAGATCTTCCCCGGCACCGACGGGTTGCTGCATATCAGCGAAGTGGCGGAACATCGCATCCGCGACGTCCGTGACGAGCTGAAAATGGGCGACCAGTTGCTGGTCAAGGTCATCTCGGTGGAGGGTAACAAGGTGCGGTTGAGCCGCAAAGCGGTGCTCCGTGACCAGCGCGCCAAGACGGGGGCTAAGCCCGACCAGGCTGCACCCGCCGAGCATGCCGAACCTCATCAAGAGAAAACCTAAGCCGGGAACATCTCGAAAACACCCTGGCTCGTACCCATCAGCGCCGGTCCAGTTCCTGGGGACCGGCGCTTTGCTTTTCAGGATGGGGTGCGGCGCGGGCCATCGGGAGACCGGATGATCCGGGGATCGGCTGATCATCTGATTTCTGATTTGCGATGGGTGATTGGCGATTTTCGAAATCAGCATTTGATTCATCGGATCATCGGTCCATGGCGAAAGTTCATAGCCCTCTCCGAGGGGAGAGGGTGGACCGCCGCCGGCGTCTTCATCAGCCGGGACGGGACGGGTGAGGGGGTAAGCTGCTGTTGTGGGCCACCCAATTTCCCCTATCGTCAGCGTCGAGCCCACCGATAACCGAGCGGGGGAATGCCTCACGGGCGGGCGGCATTCAGTCGGAGGGGTTGGTCGCACGCCGCGAGTCTGTCGGGCCGTCGCGATCTTCTGTTGCCGTGGTGAAAACTGGTGGCTGTCGTAAGGGGCCGCAGCGGGTCGGTTAGGGCAGCAACTATCACCGCCTTTGAGCTTCCGTCCAACACCGATCGCACCTTCGGGCTTTGCCCCAATCATCGCGTCACCTGTTCTTTTCCGGAATCTTCCCAATTGAGTTTTCCTTATTTCCTTTCCCCCGCATCTTCAATAACTCCTTTTATTTTCACAAACATCGTGGCTTTACAATTATAACTACCTTATTTATCATCAACATCGTGGCAAGGCAAAAAGCTGACATTTTTTCTACATGTGTTTTCAACAACATCGTGAGACTAGCCTTCATTTTTAATTCCCCCTTTTTCCTTACCTCCATTTCCGACAGAACCGATTAACTCTCCTTATTTCAATCAGATAGATTTTTGCCATGTTTCTTCTCCACAGCTCTAAGCCCTTTTGCTTTCTATAACATCGTGGCTTAGGGGCCTAGGCAAATTTCTGTAGATTTAATTACTCTTGTCGTTTCAATGAGATACATTTTGCGTGATTTCGCTCCTCTTCGCTAACTCCTTTTATTATCTGAAACATCGTGGCAAAGGGTGGTGAGCCAACCGGATGCCGACATGACGGAATCCATCCCGATCCTATCGGGACGCCCACCTTTGGCGAAGTAAACTCGCCGCTACGTCCTCCATTTGACCCACCACCTGACGCCCCTCTGCGACGCCCGATCGAGGGTGCGGGATTGCCCAATTCCAGGTCGCTTGGTGAGCTCAGGTTCGTGCCCCAACCCGCCGATAACCGGAAGTGTTCGGAGAGGACTCTAAAGGTCGGCGCTGGTTCACCCCGATTTATGGTGTAATCCGCGTATTTTCGGCCCACAATCCCGTTCGATTGGTGTTCTTTGCCACAAAAATCCGGAATTTTCTGCAAAAAGCTCGAACAATAGCCTGACAAATTGTCACCCTCTCCTGTGTTTCCATACACATCCCAGGATCGACCTTCATTTTTAACATCTCTACGGGTCAGCGCCCCATTCCGGACGATTGTCGCCGTGTTCCTGAGCTGCAATAGCCAATCCAGTTGGAACGCCTCCCGTGCCGCCAGACTGGGCCGCTTGATAAAGGGCCTGCGAAGAAGAGATTCACCACAGAGGGCACAGAGACCACAGAGAAAAGCACTTCTGATGGCGCGGGCAGAGATCACGCTTCCTTGGTTGTTAACCCGCAATTTTTTCTGCGTCTACTCTCCGTGACCTCTGTGGCCTCTGTGGTGAAATCCTCTTGGGGTTGCGACCCCGCTGCGCTGTGCCTCTGCGATGAATCCTTTCCGCCGGTTTTGGGGTTCTTCCCCAGGCAACGCCGCCCCAACGTTTCGGGGTGCTCCGTTTCCCAACCTCTATTGTGCGCTTGATTGACTGGGCTATGTCAATAGGCAATACACGCGTGCGGGCTACCGGTAGCCCAAAAATGCAAGGCGGGCAGCAAATTGTCCGAAAAATTGCCAGGAATGTAGCGCAGGGCCCGCTCTCCGGCCCTGCGGCTTTTCCACCGCGACGTGGTTTTGGCGGCGCGGCCCAACCGAATTCGGATTATCTAGTTTGCGGCGCGGCAAGGACCCGCACCGCTCGAAGAACCGCAGGGCCGGAGAGCGGGGCCTGCGCTACCCCCGATGTCCGCATGGCCTTTCGCCGTAGGGGGAGTCGCCGCGGCTGAAAGTCCGCCAATCTTAATGGTGGACGACCCGCGATCTGGTTCCGCATTTACCATGCGGAACGCCGGGTAGGGCAACCTGTCCCGGCGAAGTCGGGAGCCCTACCCCTACATGTCTTGATTGCACTCACCCGTTCGAACGGCGCCTGAGATTGTGTGGCCCGGAGGCAGCCACGGCCAATTCGTCTTGGGAATTGACCGTGGGTTCGTCATCGAAGGAAATGTCTACGGCCATGAGAACAGTGACCATGATGCCTACATGCCTTACTCCCACGTATGCTGTCCCAGCAGTTGAGCTAGTTCGCACACATCGGTTGGAATCGGAATATTTTGCCCTAAAATGTTGTTAAGGTCGATGTAGCGTTGTCCCATGATGCCACCCGGCGTTATCTTACGGAAGTCTGTCTCCTCCAGTTCATCGCAAAGGAAGAACCTATATCCAGCGCTTATGTCCCAATCGCGCGTTAGAGCTTCTCTGCATGCACCAAGGATGCGTAATTTCTCATTGTCTGTGAGGTGTTGTGTTTCATCGACTACCGTCATAGTCTCGTCATCGACGTTCACATTGCAGGCTACGATTTTCGCTACCTGGCCGATCGCTTGAACACTTCTGTTCGCGTAGATTCCGAGATATTTAGCCTTGCGGACAGTCCGTTCCATGGGGCAATAGTACAAAAGAAACTGCGTATTCGCAGCTAACGACAGACGACATGGAGGTATAAACATCGTGTACTTATCCCTCGGCAACAAACCCATGTCGCTACAAAAGGACTCGTAGTCATCAACGAGCGCCAGCATTTCCTCGTCGTGCTCGGATAAGCAGCTACGGGACTCTTTTACGATGTCTTCAAACGATGTGTGAACGACCTGAATGTTTCGCGCCATCGCTTTATCTCGAACAAGTGCGAGCTGCTGAGTCGCAATTTCGCCGAGCGACGGACTAAGCAGGATGAGGAGCTTGTTTTGTTCCGTTCCGAACAGCGCTAGGTGATTTTCAAGCTGCGCGGCATCAAAGCCCTCGCTTAGTTTTGTTTCCACAGCAATCTTGATACTTTCCTGAGCGATAAATCCATCTACAACACTTTTCCCCGTTGTTTTTTGCTGTCGAAATTGTAGCCACGAACTCGCTAGCTGAACCTCCTGCTCCGCGCACAGTCTCTCCATGAATTTTTCAAACTTGAGGCGATTGTACTGATGGAGCCTCAATAGAAAAAGTAACGTGTTGTTTGTAACGACGTTCTCCCGTTGTGAGTAACGTGGAAAATAATGAATCTCGCTCATCGATAACCCCCCCTTAAACAAGGACGCCCAGACTCAAGAAAAGCCCACGATCACGGGAGCGCTGACCGCCAAGGCTACCCGCTACTCAACTTGGAAGTCGTAGAGGAACCCACGTAGCGCCTCACCTCCGGCGCCTTTGCCTGAAGTCGCGCGGTCGCGAGCGTCTACCCCCTCCGCAATGTAAAGGAAGAATGCGTACTGTCCAGGCGCGAGATTGTCAGGCCGCAATCTGTACAGTCCTGGCTCAACCTCCTGCGCGTCAAAGTTGCCTTGGTGCCGAACTGAGATTCCCTGGCTTTGGCGAAATATTCCGTTCGCATCAAGTTCGAACTGGCGGCGACCGGGCTTGACGGTCATCTGGGTTAGGATCAAGTTCAATGTGCCGGGCACTACCTGGTCCGGGGCGTTTTGCGCGATGCGATAGTAAAAGGTTGGGCGCCGACCGACCGTGGTATATGCGGACTCACCGGCAACCTGAGTGTTCATCCGACGA
Organism: uncultured Acidobacteriota bacterium; assembly: GCA_963804995.1. GTDB lineage: Bacteria > Acidobacteriota > Terriglobia > UBA7540 > UBA7540 > Bog-366. The sequence goes on along the minus strand of CAWDSK010000003.1, from coordinate 1,580,516 downwards.
GCGTGTATGCCAACCGTTAAGTCCGATGCCAGCCGACTCCCAGTGCGGGTGAAGCTCGTCGGCCTGCCCGCAATGTGCCGCAAAGCTCCTTCTGATAGTAGCGCGTAAAGCCCCGGCTCGGATGGGATGCTCACTTCCTGGATCCCATGGGCGGGAGTCCCTGTGCGCGGAGTTAGCGCATTTGCTGGCCGGTTCAGCATTGCGGTGATGATCTTCTCAGAGACGCCGGCCTTCTTGAGTGCGATAATGTTGTCCGCGCCCAACGAGTAGTCACCAGCCTGGCTCTGCACGATCCTGACGATAGTGTCCTCACCTAATCCTGCCGCGACGAGTTTCAGGATGGAATCATTCGTCAGCGGCTCTGCACCCTGTTTCTTGTTGTCCTCCACTGTTTCCCCGATCTGTGTTCTGGTCTTTGGGGTTTCGGATTCCTGACCCAGAATGTTCGGTGCCAACATGGAAAGCAATAACACCGTGGCGAGCAGAATCGGCTTGATGCACATATTCCCCCCTTACACACTCGCTGTGCGCAGCCTAACAGAATGGGCGCGTGCTTGCTGTGAACTGGGCCACATAGACCCGGCAGCCCTCTTATCATTCTGGTTTCCAACAGCCCCACACCATACACCCGCCGAGGGGTTCCGGCGCACTTTTTTCGGTTCGCTGCGTCCGAGGGTTCGGGTCAGCTTCGCTCCCGAATCATCTCCCAAACCGTCCCGCACCAGGCCTTCGACCTGTTCACGCGTAAAGGGCTTTGCCGGGCTCCCGGCGATGCCGGGACTGGTTCCGATCGCTGTCGTAGCGCTGATTTTGAGCTCAGCATAAGACGTAGAGCTGACCTGTAGGTCAGCACTTCGATTGTTGTAGCGGCGGTCTATGACCGCCGTCGGCGCTCGTAGAGCGCCGCTACAGACACGTGCCGACCTCAAGGTCGGCGCTACAGGTTTCTGTTGCGCCCGCAGGGGCAGCGTCAGGATCATGGGTATGACGAGGATGAGGAGAAATAATCGGGGCCGCATCGGCACCTCCCGAAAGCGGGAATGCGGGCATTCTACCACGTTGTACCGCCCCGATTCATCGGGCGGTTCTTCCAGCAGCGCAGGCACTTGCCGCGCCGGGCGGGCAAGTAGGCTGCCATGAGCGTCACGGCAAGAAAGCACACCGCCACGGCCACGTACATCAGCGGCGACCCCGTGGCTACTCACCCGCTCCCAAATCCCAAACCCCGAATCCCAAATCCCAAACCCCTAACCCCGAATCCCAAATCCCTTTGCGGCGCGGCCAAGCCTTCTGGTAGAATCCGCCCCCAGACGATTCGATGGCTTCGATTGTTGATTGCGGCACGCCAATGACTGCGCGCGGCGTGGGCCTGGACTTGGGTTTGTGCCCCGCGCCCGAACCTTCAGGAGGTTAATCCATGGGATACCTTGACAAGCTCGATCTCGACAAGAAACTGGAATCAAAGGACGAATACGAAGAGCTGCTGGAAGAGTATCAGTTCAAGCTTCTGAAGTTGCAGCGCAAGATCATCGAAAAGGGAGTGGCGGTGGCCATCACCTATGAAGGTTGCGACGCGGCGGGCAAGGGGGGGAACATCAAGCGGCTGACCGAAGCCCTTGATCCCCGGGGCTACGAGGTGCATCCGATCGCTGCGCCCAGTCCGGCGGAGAAGGCACACCATTGGCTGCGGCGCTTCTGGTTGCGCCTGCCACCCCGCGGCCGCATCGGCATCTTCGACCGCACCTGGTACGGGCGCGTGCTGGTGGAGCGTGTCGAAAAGTTTGCGAAAAAAGAGGAATGGCAGCGCGCCTACCGCGAGATCAACGAATTTGAGCGCACCTTGGCCGACGACGGCCTGATTCTGGTTAAGTTCTGGATTCACATCTCCAAAAAAGAGCAGCTCGACCGCTTCAAGAAGCGCGAGAAGGATCCCTGGAAGAATTGGAAACTAACCGAGGAAGACTGGCGCAACAGAGAAAAGTGGGATGATTACATCGAAGCCCTGGAAGAGATGTTCGACAAGACCGACACCGAATGCGCTCCTTGGACCATCATAGAGGGGAACTGGAAATGGTGGGCGCGCATCAAGGCCCTGAAGGCGGTGGTCAATCAGGTTGAAGCTCGCATGTGAGGCCGGGGCGCTGGCGGTTTAAAGGCCTGAAGAAGCGCTGATGATGCAAAGGCGATTTGACGCCACCGCGCCTCTGGTTTTGTGGGAGGGAACGGCCGAAAGAAGTAAAGGTCAGTTTTCCGTTATTCGTCCCAATCGGGGGTAGACGATTATGAAAGAACTTACGCGCCGCGAATTGTTGAATCAGGCGGCAGGGGCGGGCGCGGCTGCAGTTGGATTGCCGTTGCTCGGAGCCGCCGAAGCTCCCCAAGCAGGCGGCGTCCAGTCCGCACGCAAGCTGAAAGTCGTGGTGTCGGGGGCGCATCCCGATGACCCTGAGACCGGTTGCGGCGGCACCATCGCGCGCTACAGCGATTTGGGGCACGAGGTCGTGGTGCTCTATCTCACCCGAGGCGAACGCGGGATCAAAGGGAAGTCCTACGACGAGGCGGGGAAGATTCGAACCGCGGAGGCTGAGAAGGCCTGCGAAATCCTGAAGGCACGCCCCGTGTTTGCCGGGCAGGTGAATGGCAGGGTTGAGGTGACCTACGCCCGCTACGACGAGTTCCGCAAGATTCTGGAGGCTGAGAAACCGGACCTGGTCTATACCCAATGGCCCATTGATTCGCACGAAGATCATCGCGCTACGTCGATGATGGTCTATGACGCGTGGCTGCACGATGGGAAGAAGTTCGCCCTCTATTTCTACGAGGTCATGTCCGGTGCGCAGACATCGCATTTCTGGCCCACCCACTATGTTGATATTACGGCCACGGAAGCGCGCAAGCGGGAAGCCTGCTTTGCTCACGCCAGCCAAAATCCGGATGAGATGTACCGCTATCACGACGAGATGAATCGCTTCCGGGGTCACGAATGCGGCTGCCGTTTTGCCGAGGCTTTTCTCCGCCACGTGCAGTCGCCTGATAATTCCCTGCCTTTAGCCCTGTAGCGGATTTTTCAACATACCGGCAATCATGATGGATTGAATTTGCGGCATTCGGCCAAAGTTCACCTTACAACGGGCTTTTCACGTGGGACAACGGCCGCGTAGGGCCTCGCCGGGCTTCAAGTGGGACTGCGAGATTTCACTCAATCGAAAATGGAAAATGAAAAGGAGGGAAACCTGGAGTCCCAGTTGCCCTGGGACAGAGCCCTAAGTGACGTATTGTCACTAGACCTACTTTTTGCCAAGTCGCCAGGTTGCTCCCCGGTTTGGCAACTTTCGTGCCCCATATCCACCGAATATCTATGACGTCGCTCCAAGACCCCACATTTACGCCAGTCGACATTCAAACCCGAACCGGGAAGGCCCTCCAGGTTCGGGAATACACGTTGCAGGATTTCCGCCCCCTGGCCGAGATGTACAAGTGGTTTGAGCCGAAACGTGTGGCGCAGGGGCTTCCGCCGCCGGATGTTCCCCGCATCGCACTGTGGCTCGACCGCTTGCAGCAGAAGTCGCGGGCTTTGCTGGCCTGGGAGGGCGAGCGCGTGGCGGCCCATGCCATCTTGTGTCCGATCTCCGATGCCGCCGTGGAGTTCACCATCTTCGTGCATCAGGACTACCGTTGCATGGGATTGGGCACGGCGCTGACCCGCCTGTCCGTGGCCTTTTCTGAGCAGTGCGGTTTCGCAGAGGTATTCCTCACCACCGAGCTCTCGAACCTTGCCGCCCTGCGGGTATACCGGCGCGTTGGGTTTCTGGTGACCAGCAGTTTTGGTGAAGAATGTGAAATGAAACTGGTAATTGCCAACAGCAAATCCCGCCCCGAGCAGGCTGCCTGATCCCTCCCCGGCAGGCAACGTCTCGCCTTTTTTCTCCTTAATCCCGATTCGCGTTGAGGCACTTGACATAACTTCCTTACCTCCCGTAGCATGACAGATTAGCCGCCAAATTCGTTTCCATAAGTGCCTGGCTTCCGGCGCCAGCCGGCGGGCACGACGCGGAAATGGACAGCGGTCCCGAGCGACGAGGTGAAACGGTGACAATCACGGTGCGTTCGAACGAGGATGCGGCGGTATTGAGTCTCGGTGGGAAATTCCTGGCGGGCAGTGACGGCCCTTACCTTCGCCAGAAGGTCAAGGACCTGGTGGACGCCGGGAAGAACAAGTTGATCGTGGATTTCGCCGACGTGCCCTACATCGATTCCACGGGCCTCGGTTTCCTGGCCGGGGCGCGCGTCACCGTGCAGAATGCTCGCGGGCAGATTGTTCTCGCCAACCTGAATGAGCACGTTCGGAAAATTCTGGATGACGTGAACCTGACCCAGTTCTTTGAGATTGCCGCCACGGAAGCCGCCGCCCTGGCTCTGCTGAAGCAATCCCCAGGGGCTTCCGGATCTGCCAAGGCGAAACCCAAAGGTAAGCAAGGTTCCAGCGCCGCATCCTGAAATGAAGCGGGTCATGTCCCCGCCCATGCCCGATATTGCTGACTAACACTTATTCAAAACCCAAAAGGGCTTTCGTTCCCGACCGGACGATCCCTTACGGTAGCACAGGCACTCCTGCCTGTGAACGAGGCTCGAGGTTCGAGCCCAACGACACAGCCAGGAGTGGCTGTGCTACAGCCTCAGGGTTCCTGCCTGTGAAGGCGACTCGGGGTTCGAGCCTAACGACACAGCCAGGAGTGGCTGTGCTACAGCTAGGGTTTGCCGGCCTGCCCTGGCCGCGCCCATGCCTCCTGGGCGTACGCCCAGTATGGTTGACAGCATCCCAGGCTTAAGGTATTTTTCAGCTATCGATTAGTAAGTGGGGGGCTGGGTGAAGCTTGGTCTCGCGTTTATATCCACCTAGTTAATCTCAGCGTGGTGATGACCGCTGAAGATTGAAGTAACCCCTTTTTTAACACACAGGCTCATGGACTTCCTGAAGCGTCGCCGGTCGGAACGTATACTGGCTCCCGTACGCATCCGCGTGATTGGGAACGACAAGGATGGTGTGTCTTTTGCCGAGGAGACGGTAACGGTTAGCTTCAATCAACAAGGCGCGCGTATCAGCCTGACGAATTCCCTGCTGCCGGATGACATCGTGTTGGTCAGAAACCTCGAAAACGGGCTGGAAGAAGAATTCCGCGTGGTGGGCGCCCTCCAGCAGGTTTTTGGCAGCCGGCGCGAGTGGGGGGTGGAGGCGGCCAATCCCGAGAACGACATCTGGGGCGTGGAGTTCGCGTCGAATGTTGACAGCGCACAACCCAAAGTGCTGATTGAATGTGCGGCCTGCAAGACGGCGGTGCAGACCACCCTCTCCAGCATTGAGTACGGCGTGCTGCTGGCCACGGGCCTCATCTCCCGCCATTGCGAGCGCTGCGACGAGACCACGCGCTGGAAACCCAGCGATCAGATCGTCACCCCGGAAATCCTGGGCCGCTCGCTCAAAGCTCTGTCCCCGGGCGCCCCGGACCAGCGGCGGGTCCGCCGTTTGAAGCTTACCATGCAACTGCGGGTCCGCAACAATTCGGGAATCGTGGACATCGCCCAGACCCGCAACGTCTCCAAGTCCGGACTCTGCTTTATCAGCACCCAGCGTTTTGCGATGACCGACGACGTTTACATCACCTTGCCTTACGCCCCTGGCCAAACCCCCGTGGAAACCAGGGGAAGAATCGTGTGGAGCGCCGATGGGACCATGGGGCGGTTCTATGGCGTCGAATACACCCGTTGACGACAGCGGCGCCGGCCCCCCCGTGCGGGGGTCTGCGCCAGCCAATTGAGCGAGAGTATCGTAGGCAGGAAGCGGCTGGGTTTTGGGTTTTCCGAACGAAGAACCGCGGACCCCAAAAGCGGGGGACCGCGCTACAAATCAATTCGCGCTACGCTGGCTTTTTGGGGAGACTGAACCGGTAACCGACCCAGGGTTCGGTCAGGAGATATTCGGGATGGGAAGGGTCGGGCTCGATCTTCTTGCGAAGCTGATTGACGAAGACGCGCAGATACTCAACTTCCTCCCCGTAGTCAGGTCCCCACACGGCTTGCAGAAGTTTGGCATGGGGAATCGCCACCTCCGGATTGCCGGCCAGGTAACGGAGGAGGTCAAATTCCTTGGGGGTCAAGCGCACTTCCTTGCCATCCACGGTGACTCGGCGGGCGGAAAAATTGATCATGGTGCGGCCGAGGTCGAGCACCTCCGGGAGAGCGGGATTGGAGAGGGGCGCTCGCCGCAGGGCGGCACGAATGCGCGCCAGTAGTTCCGGCGTGCTGAAAGGTTTGGTGATGTAGTCATCCGCTCCGGCATCCAGGACTTCAACTTTGTCCTTCTCCGCATTGCGAATGGAGAGGATCACAATGGGGATGTCGCTTTGGGAACGGATGACGCGGCACGCCTCCATTCCACCCATACCCGGCATGTTCATATCGAGAAGCACCAGGTCAAAGCGCTCGTCGCGGAGTTTCTCCAGCGCCTCTTCACCGCTTCGGGCATCGCTGACCACGTAGCCGCGGCCCACCAGAGTGGTTCGCATCACGCGGCGAATCTGCGGCTCATCATCGACGACCAGGATCCTGGCATGATTCACTGTGCCAACTCCTTGACAGCATAGGGGACAGAAAATGAAAACTTGGCGCCTTTGCCGGGCTGGCTTTCCACCCAGAGTTTTCCGCCGTGAGCATGCACAATCTCTCTCGCGATGGTGAGACCCACGCCCGTGCCGGGTATCCGCTCCCGATGTTCCTTGCCCCTGAAAAACTTCTCGAAAACACGTTGCTGCTCCGGTTCGGAAATCCCCTGCCCGTGGTCCTCGATGCTGATCACCAGCCCGCCTTCTTCGGCCCGGGCGCGAATCGCGAGGGGACTGCCCGGCGGGGTGTAGCGGACGGCATTGTTCAACAACTGCGAGATCACGATTCCGATGAACTCCGGGTCAACGCTCACCCGGGGCAGATCTTCCGGAACGTCCACGACCACTTCCCGCCCTTCCAGGGTCCCTGCCAGCCTGTCTAGTTGAGCGCGAACCACTTCGCTGAGGGAATGGGGGCTTTGATGCAAATGGAGTTGGCCCGCCTCGATGCGGGATATTTGGATGGCCTCGGTCAGCATGGTGTTCAGGTGGTCGGTTTCCTCGTCCACAATGCGGAGGAGTTCCTGATGCGTCGGGCTGGTGCCGCCGTCAGCCAGCATGGAGGTTACGGCGGCCTTGATGGGGGTGAGAGGTGTCTTGAACTCGTGCGCCAAGGCATCGAGCATCGTGGATTTCAACTCCTCGCTTTGCCGGGCGGCTTCGGCGCGCATGGCCACATCCTGCGCATGGGCGCGCTCCAGAGTGATGGCCGCGAGGTTGGAGATGGAGTGCAGAGCGGTCTCGGATACGGTGGTTCCCTGAACTCCCAAGCTGCCAATGGGGGGGCCTCCCAGGTTGATCGGCATCACGGTGGTATGCGCCGTGGGGTCGTGGAAAACGGTGCCTTGTAATGCGGCGTCGCGCAGCTTGCTGTCTTCCACAGGAATGTCCTGCGGCCCGGCGCGGTAAATACGGTCACTGGCACGGTCAAAGTACGCGACACCCTGCAAATTAAAAACCTGCGCGACCTGGTTGGGAATCAGTTGGGCAAGAGGGCCGCGTGTATCCAGGAGCAGCAGATTACGGCTCAAGGTGTAAAGTTGCTCCATCTCGTGCTGGCGGCGGGCTGACTCGAGCGATTGTTTTTTGCACTCGAGGAAAGATGGCTGGCGATTACCGCCGTCACTACGAAGGCGAAAAGGGCGATCCAGTTCTGCGGATCGGCAATCGTCAGCGTTCCAATGGGCGGGAGAAAGAAGTAGTTGAAACAAAGCATGCCGGCGATCGACGCGGCAATCGCCTCCAGCAAACCCCAGCGCGTGGCAACCCCCAGCACCACGAGAAGGAAAGTTAGAGCCACCGTCACGCTGTTGACGTTGACAATCCGAAAATAGAAAAGTGTGATGGCGCCGATCAGCCCGAGTGCGGCGAGCACGCGGACCCACCTCAACACTCGGGAACGCAGTTCCTGGTTCACGGGAGGACCTCAAAATCTCCTCTATTGTACTCGCCTCAGGGGCCCTGCGCTTAAGGTCTGCGCGAAAGTAAGCGCGTTTTCCAAACACCACACCAGCCGCTACTTTCGTCGTGCTCAGATCAAACCGCCGAGGTTCAGAACGATTACGGCAAGCAGGATGAAGGCAATGGCCGCAAGCAAAAGCCTGCGGGTTGGGGTGCTCGTTCCCTTCCACTCTCCGGTCAGCCATCCGAAAGCATTGGCGAAGAGGATGCTTCCGGCGGTGAACAGCATGTAACCGATCGACGTCCCGTAGGAACCGATAAAGGTGGCTCCGATACCGTAACTCAGCACTGCCGTGACCCAGGCAAATGCCATCGCCAAGGCGAAGACGGCTTCCCGGGGCCAGCCGCTCTGAGCGAACAGGTTCATCGTGCGATTCTTTACTAGCAGGTACACACAGTAGACCAGGTTCGGAATGCTGCCCGCCCCCAGCACCAGGGCCCATATCGCATAGGTGGAGGTTAACGGTCCGGCGCCCTGTCTTAGGCTCAGCGAATCACCTCACCGCCAAATGCGAATCCCAGGTTGTAACACGAGCCGAAGACTCCGGTGAAAATGCACAAGGCCATTCCGGTCGAAAAACCACTCTTCCGCGGTGATGACTCGGTATCAGGCGTCGCCTGCTCCTTCTCCCGTGCGCGACCGGCGTAAGCATAGAGAATCAGGCCCACAATCAGAAAGGGGATGCTGAGTAACAACAGGAGCCCGCGCGGGCGGAACAGGTCCTCGGGATGAAATGCCAGCAGCGGCACGAGTGATCCGGACAGGCTGGCGAGACCGGAAACGACGGCAATGGTCAAGGCTACACCGACCAGTCTCAAACTGATTCCGAAGGTTACCTGGGCAAATCCCCAAAGCAGGCCGAAGAGCATGGGCAGCAGCAGCGCGCGCAGGGTTACACTCGCGTAAACGTGTGTGAGCCCCGGCACGAGGCCAAAAGCCAGCGTCCAGGGAACCAGGAGTATCCCCACCAGTGAGAAGACGAGCCACGTGTTCTCCCACTTCCAGCTCCGGCAGTATTTCATGGGTAGGGCGAACCCACCGTTCAGAAGCCCACTTCCGAGAATTATTGCCATTCCCAACCAGAATTGATTGTTCACCATTCCGCCACCGACCCATCCGCGTGGAATACCCAACCGTAGAGTCCCGGGACGTTGGTTTCCACCTTGACGAATACCCAATTGCGCATTTGCGCGTTAACGACGATGGTTTTAGTGTCTGTGATTTTCATGGTTCCGCCCACCCCGCATTACTGTCAGCAGCCAAATATCAGAGAAAGTCGGGAAAGTAAAGCTGCATTCGTGCGGGGCTCAGGCGTCGTTTGGCGAAATGGGATTTGGGTTTATAATCACTCTTCTTGCGTTCAATCTGATCCCGGGTAACGAGGGAGAACCATGGCATTCGCCGAGGATTGTCTCGAGGGCAAGGCCATCCTTATAACCGGAGGTCTGGGCGCGATAGGCAAAGTCGTCGTCGAGAGACTGCTTGCCCACGCGGCGCGCGTGGTAATCAACGACGTGGTGCCGGAGAAGGAAGCGCACCAGTGGATGCAAGCCGCCGGCTGTCCCGCCGAACGGTGCGTTTATTTCCAGGCGGACGTGACGACCGCCGAGGGCGCGCGGTCGCTAATCGAGAAGACAGTAGAATCCTTCGGCCGCGTGGATATCGCGCTCTGCCACGCTGGCATGGCCCAGTCCGGGCCGATTCTCGATTATGCGGTTGAGGATTGGGATCGCATCCTGCGGGTAAATCTGAGGAGTGCCTTCTTGGTTGCCCAAGCCGCGGCCCGCTCCATGGTGGCGAAGGAAATCAAGGGCAAGATTATTTTCACCTCGTCATGGGTGCAGGATACGCCGTGGCCTGACATCACTCCTTACAACGTCAGTAAGAGCGGCATGAAGATGCTGATGCGCGGCATGGCGCGAGAATTGGCCGGGAAGGGAATTCGCGTTAATTCCATTGCGCCCGGCATTGTCGGAGTCGGCATGGCCAAGCGGCAATGGGACACCGAACCCGATTATCGCCGTCGCGCGGAGAAGGCGATTCCGCTCGGTTTCATGCAGCCCCCGGAATCGGTGGCGGACGCTTTCATCTTCTTGTGCTCATCCGCCTCGGACTATATGACCGGCACAACACTGCTGGCAGATGGCGGCTGCAGCCTCTATCCGATGGATTAGCTGGCTGTTGCAGGGAATACTGGCTTGGTTACAATCCAAACAACCGCTGGGCGTTTCCACCTAAAACTTGAGCTTCCTTCTGGGGAGGCAACTTCAGCAGTTTGATGGCGTAGATCTCTACGCGCGGGTCCAATTCCGGGGCGTAAGTACCGAAGATTAGCTTTTCCGCAGGAAGTTCTTGTGCTGCCATTTCCAGGAACTTGTGCGACAACACCCCGGAGGTTTCAATGTAAACGTTCGGATACCTCTTGACCAAATCAATCGCATTGATATGCGCCCACCAGGTCGTAGAGCGGTAGCTGCCAAGATGGGGCAAGATGAAATTGACGGTTGGATAGAGCATCGCCATCATGTGATAGGACTCTGAGGGAGGCCCGGTGCGCACGACCTCCAGTGTGAGATAGCGCCTCTCCGCGCGCTCGCTCGTCGACTGTGTCAGGTCGCGGCTCTCCGGAGTGTACAAGACGGGAATCTGGAGTTCGGCGACGACATCCAGCATTTCGCGCGTGGGATGTCCGTCGGATTTTACGCCTTTAAGGCCCATCGACTTCACTTCCTCGAAAAGCATCGTGCGCATCCGGCCAGCCTCCCGTTGCGGACTGTGCACGGCGAAGCCTAGCAGTTTGTCGGGATGTTTTTGGCAAAGGTCGGCGACCTGGCGGTTCTTTTCCCCATAGGCCGCGTTTTGCGGAGCCATGATGCAAGTCTGATCGATTCCCGCCTCGGCGGCGCGTTCCAGCAGCGACTCTACTTTGTAATCCACCCAACGGGTTTTCTCCGCCCACGTTTCTCCGGAACCCACCTGGCCGTGGCAATCAATCACCCTGGAATTCATCGTCGCCCTCTCCAAATTCCTGGAACTTAAAAACGTCCTCCCAGAAGGCGGAGCATATTTCCTCCGAGGATTAGTTCCTCGCTCTCCCGGGGGAGCTTCAGCACGCGGATCTTTTGTAACTCCAATCGGCAGTCGATTTCAGGTTCATCCGAGCCGAAGATGATTTGCTGCGCCGGCAGTTCCCGGATCGCCCTTTCGAAGAATTCCACGATACAGGCAGTAGATGTATCAAGGTGCACGTTCCGGTAGCGCTTGGCCAAATCGATCGCCGCGAGGTGTTCGCGCCAGTCCGCAGACTGGTCACTGCCCATGTGGGCCAGAATGAAATTGACGGTCGGGTAGCTAGGGACGAACTCCTCGTAAAGCGCAACGCGTCTGGGATGGTAGAGAATGGGTATGCCTAATTCCTTGACCGTGTCCAGAACCTCGGGGGTGGGTTGTTCGTGAAGTTTCAAACCCCGCAAACCCAGTTCGTGCACTTCCCGAAATAGCAAGGAGCGGATTTCCCCTTTTTCGTATACCGGCTGGTGCTTGGCGAAACCGATAAACCGCCCGGGATAGCGCTGCACAATTTTCGCGATGTCTCGGTTGGCCTCCGCGTACTTAAGGCAGAAAATCGGGAAGATGATGGTCCGGTCAATCCCCACCTCTTCCGCATGCCTGGCGATTAGCGCCGGGTCGGCAATCGCATCCCAGGGGGCGATAAGGTCGTAGTCCGTGCCTGCCAGCCTCTCGATCCCGGCATGCGCATGGCAGTCGATGATGGGATACTTGCCAGGCGTGGGTGACAAGCCCGCACTAGTTGCCACGCCAGAGTCCCCCGACAATCGGGCGATGGCGCCGCTGAGTAGAACTTTTCCGCTTGTACTTAAGAATTGCCTGCGAGAACCGTCTGGATTTTGAGCCATTTCATATACCCTTCAACCACTGGCATCGAACGCCCCGCCCTGAGACTAATTCACCTCACGTTCCCAAGCGATCAGCGAACCCGCCTGTGAATGCAACGGGCGGGACACACGTAAACCAGATTCTGGAACATTTACCTACTTTGCCGCGTACAATAAGGTGCAGCCGCTCGTTGAGGTGAACCCCATGGTCAAGTTCTTGCTCTGGTGCATCCTGCTGGTCCTCTGCTGGCCGCTTGCCCTGTTAGCGCTCGTGCTTTATCCCTTTGTCTGGATCCTGATGTTACCCTTCCGGATCTTGGGTATTGCCGTCGGAGGCGTGTTCGAACTGCTGCGCGCCATCATTACTCTTCCAGTAAGAATCCTCAGTGGGCCGCGTCACGCCTGAAATCCACGCCGCGGGAAAGTGCCCGCTTCGCGGTGCCAATGCGGCGTCATTTACCCGTGGTCACAAGTTGATCAGCCTGCCTGAGATCACACCTCGCACTATTGGGGTTTCTTAGGTGGCGGTGGTGGCGCCGGCAGTGCCTTCAAATGCAGCTTGGCAGCCCGGAACGCCAGGCTGTCTTTTTCGAGGCCGGCGGGCGCCGGATGTTGCTTCAATTCGTCGCGCAACGCCTGAACACGCTCGGCTGGGAGCGGGTGGTTCATGAGCAGGGCCTCGAACGAGCGTGGGATTCCCCGTGAACTTGCTGAGCCGGGCAAGCGCGGAGATCAATCCTTGGGGGTCATATCCGGCGCGAATGGCGTTGTAAAGTCCCAGCAGGTCAGCTTCCGACTCTTCTTCGCGGCTGAATTTGCGATCCGCAAAAAGCAGGATAGGCCCGCCATAATGCTCAATCATATCGCCCACCTGCTGATCGTTGACGACGCCGGCCTTCTTGAGTTCGTAGATTCCTCGATCGACAAGCGCCCGGCGCGCGACGTCGTTCATGCTGTGATAGGCCACAATGTGCCCCACTTCATGCGCCAGCACTCCTGCCAATTCACTCTCACTTTGGACGAAATCGAGCAGTCCGCGATGCACGTAGACATATCCTCCCGGCAGTGAGAAGGCATTAACAGTGTCAGTATTGACGATCTTGAATGAGTATTGAATCTGCGGACGGTGCGACGACTGGGCCACCTTCTGACCCAGGTTGTTAACGTATGCGGTGAGCAGCGGAGCATCCAGGATCGGTATCTGCTTCTCGGTCTCCTCCGCAGCCTTGCGGCCCATAGCCATTTCATCTTCGTCCGTGAAGGTATTGTAGAAGGCCCTGGCAGGAGTTGGCTCCTCCGCCCGCACAGGCAATCCGGTCCATATCAATAGGAGAAGCGGAATTCCCCAGCCTCGGATCCACGACGGCTTAATGTTGGCGCCTCCCATCATGCTACCCTGCCTTTCGTCCCGTCCCAGACGACTTTCATGCCATGCTTCAAAGCGCTGTTGCCGATCCAGGAAGTGCGTGCCGCCTCGAATCCTGCCTGAATGTTGGCATTGGGCGCCTTGCGCGTATGCATACAGTCCACGAAGTTCCTCACGTTGTCAAGAGTTCCATCGTGCTCAGAGCGCACCACGATTTCCGGTTCAGGCGCGAAGGTGCCCCGCACCCAAGATTCGCTTTCGGAGTATACGGCCAGACGGGAACGGTCGATTTTGAGGGTCGCGTCACTCCCGCAGAACTCGATGCCGCCGTCGTCCACGCCACCGTTGATCGAGCCGGTGAAGGTAACCATGAAATCGCCGGGATACTCGTAAACGGCGGTGACGGTGTCGGGGCACTGCCACTTCATGCGATAGAGGCCGCCCACCGTAGTGGCGGTTTTGGGGGCAGGTTGGTCCATGTACCACTGAATGACGTCAATCCAATGTGTGAGCAGGTCGGTGAGGATGCCTCCACCGAAATCCCAATACCAACGCCACCAGATAAATTTTTCCGGAGTGAAGGGTTGGTCGGGTGCACCGCCCAGAAAGCTCTTCCAATCCAAATCGGCGGGGTCAACTGTCGGAAACTTATCCTTCCCCAAATAGTCCTGATACCAGTAAGTATGGACCATGGTGATCTTGCCGAGCTTGCCGGAAGCCACCAGTTCCTTGCCCATGATCCAGTGCTCCCAACTACGCTGTTGGGTGCCGGTCTGCACAATGCGCTGGGTTTCCTCAACAGCCCGCACCATCTCCACACCCTCTTCGATGGAATGCATGATGGGCTTCTCAACATACGCATCCTTGCCGGCGTGGACGGCGTCGATGAGCATCTGCTTATGCCAATGGTCAGGGCTGCCGATCAGAACGGCGTCGATATCCTTGCGGTCCAGTACGGCGCGATAGTCCGTATAAGATTGTGCCCCGAGGCCTGCGAGCTCCAAAGCCTTGGCGCGGGCTGGCGCATAAATATCGCACACAGCCACAATCTCAACTGAGGGGATTTGGAGGAAATGGGCCATGACGGACCGGGCCCGGTGCCCGCTTCCCAGCACGCCCACGCGAATCCGTTCGTTGGCTCCGAGTACGCGCGCTGGTGCGAGGCCGCCCAGCACCGCTGCTCCGGCGCCGGCAATTGCCGAATCTTTCAGGAATTCACGGCGAGTGAGGTCAGATTTAATTGCCATGATGAGCTCCCTTAATGTCAGCGATTAAGACATGGGCTTTGATATTCCCTACCGCGGCCGCACAGTCCGATCCAAATAATCCTGAAGTACCGCCCGACACGGTCACTGCGACCACTTGGTTGGCGTACGGTCCCAACGGTGCTTGCGGAGTTCGGCGTGCAGGTCAACCGGGAGGGGACCCTTGTCGCTCGCGCCCAGGTTTTCCTGAACGTTCTTCACCTTCCGCATGCCGGGGATGATAGTACCGACGGCGGGGTTATTCAGGATGAAACGCAGTGCCATCTCCGGCATCGTCATGCCGCGAGGAACGAGGGGCTTGAGCGCCTCCACGCGGTCGACGGTGGCTTTCAAATTCTGAGGCACAAAGTAGGTGTTGCGCCAATCACCTTGGGGCCAATGGGTCTCCAAGGTGATTGTGCCAGTGAGCGAGCCTTCGTCAAAAGGAACACGCGCAATGATGCCCACATCCAACGCCGCACAGGCCGGGAACAGTTCATCTTCGGGGTTCTGGTCAAAAATGTTGTAGATGACCTGCACAGCATCGATCAGGCCTGACTGCACCGCGCGCACGCCGTTCCACGGTTCCCAGCGATTGATGCTGATGCCCACGGCGCTGAACACTTTCTGGTGGCGCAGATCGTCGATCTTCTTCACCCAGCGGTCGTCCTCGAGCCAGGAATCTTCCCAAGTGTGAAACTGAATCAGGTCAAAGCTGGTGAGACCCAGGTTTTCAAGACTTGAGGAGATGTACTGCTCAATGTGGTCGGGAGGGAAACAGTCGTCCAGCGTGAACTCGCGCCGGCTGGGCCAGGCGAGATTTTTGGGTGGGATTTTCGTGGCCACGTAGAGTTTTTCCCCCGGGTTATTGCGTACCAGCCAGCCGAGCAGCTCTTCGCTATGGCCATTGCCGTATGCCCAGGCCGTGTCGAAGAAATTGCAGCCCAGGTCAACCGCTCGCTGCAAGGAGCGGACTGATTCTGTGTCATCAGAGCCAGTCCAGCCCCCCATGCCCCACATGCCATACCCAATCTCGCTCACCATCCATCCGGTGCGTCCAAACCTGCGATGTCTCATGCCCAATTCCCCTTCACTGGGTTTCAAGTGCCCTGGTGCACGCCGCCTCCCGCTGGGACCCCGGGTGGAGCGCCTACCCGAATGCGAAACTCTAGCACAGGTAGCAGGTGGCGGAAAGCGTTCACTCCTCGATTGGTTGACACGGCTCGCGACGCATCCTAAGATGAAACTGTTCTGCATCACACCTACGGTGACCAGTCAAACTTTGTCGAGGAGGCCCAAGCAGTGGAGTGGCACTTTACGTCTACCAACCGTTCCGAAGACCTAGCTCAACTCCATTTTTTCACCATGAAGAAATGCCAGCCGGGAGGCGACGTGGCCTTTCAGATCACGGTGAAAGAGTACGCCCTGCCTCCCGCTGGCCAGCGCGTGCGCTTCTTTGCTGAGGCGGATAAGCAGGTGAATCAGAAAACCGCCGCATTATTGCCCTCGGGGTGGGGAGATTCTGTGTGGGAAGCCCTGGAGGGCTGTCTGCGATTGATCCGCGAATTCCCTTACGAGGGAGAGGAGCGGAATTGAAGCAGCTATGTGGGGGGCAACTGGCTCCGGCCGATGACGGTCCAATTCACAAAGTGAGGCGCATGAAATCATGGAATTCATCAAAAAGCAGATCCGCCCGGGCGTTGTGGTTCTTGGCATGACAGGCAGTGTCCGCATCGGAGCAAATTGTCAGCAAATTGAACAGCAAGTGGAAGAGATGATTCGTCAGAATGAGACGTCGGTCATCTTCGATCTTTCAGGCGTGACCTTTATCGATAGTGCCGGCATTGGAACCATCGTAAGAAGTCTGGGGAGATTTAAGAAGTTGAGTGGAACGTTGCGCTTGACGGGCGTGAAGGGCATGGTCGAAGGAGTCCTGAAGCTCACCCAAATCATCAAGATTATCGACGTTTACCCGACGACAGAGGAGGCCGCGCGAGATCTTCCTCTCGTTTCAAATCCCTGAACAAGCTCTGGATTGTTCCCTCTGGGCCGTAGACCTGAAGCGGGATTCACACGGGTTATTCATAGCGCAGTGCCGTGGTGGGCTCGACACGCGCGGCGCGAAGCGCCGGAAATACCATTGCGGCAAGCGCCGCTGCGAGCAACACCGCGGGCACCGTGAGGAACGTCAGTAGGTCTGTGCCGCTGACGCCATAGAGGAGGCTGGCAGTGAAGCGGCCCAAGGCCAGAGCAAGGCCCAGCCCGATGACCAGTCCCACGCCGGTCAGCATGAGGCCCTGGCGCAAGACCATCCACAGGACCCCGCGGGGGCGGGCGCCCAGGGCCATGCGGATGCCGATCTCGCGGGTGCGGCGCCGCACTGAGTAGCTCATCACACCATAGAGGCCGATGGTGGCCAGGGTCAGGCCCACCGCTCCGAATACTCCCAGCAGGATGGCCGAAATTCGCGGCAGCAACATGGATTTGTTCACATGTTCCTGCATGGTCTCGGGGTTGAAGATGGCAAGGTCCGGGTCGAGAGCGGCAATTTGTGCCCGGATGGGCAGCAGCAGACTCCGTGGATTCATCGCCGTCTTCACGACAATCGAAATCCCAAAAAAGCTGAAGACTTTCTCGGGCGCCGCTTCCAGAAACAAATAGGCGCAATTCTTGGTTTCCTCGCCGAGGGTGCGCGATTTGGAGTCGTGCGCCACACCGATGATCGTGTAGGGAATCTTATCGCCGACCATCTGGCGGCCCAAGGGGTCCTCGGTGCCGAAAATTCGACGCGCCATGGCCGCATTGATTATCGCCACGTGTCCGTCGTCGGTCTTGGGGCTGAAGTCACGGCCCCGCAGCAGCGGAATGCCTACGGTGCCAAAATAGCCGCTGCCCACGCTGTAAACATCGGCATTCACATCCTGCTTCGCGCCCCCCTTGCCGTTCGCCACCGCAAAGTTATAGCTGGTCCCACCGATGCTGAGGGGGAGCGTGTCAACATAGCTCACCGAGCGCACTCCCGGCAGTGCCGAAACGCGTTCGCGAAGCTGCGCAAGAAATTGCCGTGTCTTTTCGGGAGAGTAAGCGTGCAGTTTCGGATCGACCGCCATCAGCAGAATATTGTCTGGTTTCATGCCGATGTCGATGGAGGAGGCATTCTGCAGGCTGCGGAGGAAAAGACCCGCGCCCGCCAGTAGCACCAGCGACAGCGCCACCTGCACAACCACCAGGCCATTGCGCAAACCAAATCCCCGCACGGGTCCGAAGACTGTCGACTCATTCTTGAGCGCCGCCACCAGGTCCGGACGCGTGGCGCGCAGCGCTGGAGCGAGTCCGAACAGGACACCGGTCAGGACGGAAAGACCAGCCGTGAAAGCCAGGACCCGCAGGTCCACGTTGAAATCAAACACGACCGGGAAGGGCACCGGCAACTCAAAACGGGAAATCGTCCGCGCCGCGATGGCTGCCAGCCCGAAGCCCACTACCGCGCCCCCAAGCGAGAGCAAAACACTCTCGGTGAGCAACTGCCGCACCACCTGCCTGTGGCTGGCGCCCATCGCCAACCGGATGGCAATCTCGCGCTGGCGGCCCGTGGCGCGCGCCAGCAGCAGGTTGGCGACATTGGCGCAGGCCACCAACAACACGAGGCCGACCACCACCATCAGCACGACCATCAGGTTCAGGGCCAACGTCTGCGACCCCGCGATCAACCCGCCGGCGGGATCGAGCGTTAGGGGCCGCTGGTGCTCTTTTTCATTATGGTGGTAGGTATCATCAATCCGTTTCTTGACGACGTTCACTGCCGCCACCGCCTGAGCGTGACTCACGTTGGGCTTCAGGCGAGCATTCAGGGTCAACCAACAGTTATCCCGGTCGGTGAACGGATTAAATTTTGTGAGGTCGGGCATGATCTGTTCGGCCATGGCCAGCGGAACCCAGAACTCCGACACCATCCCGTGCTCCGTGCCATAAAAGCCCGGGGGCATGACACCTATTACGGTGTAGCGCTGACCATTCAGTACCACGGGTTTATCCAGGATTGACCGGTCTTGGCCGAAACGTCGCTGCCACAACGCATGGCTCAAAACGACCACGGCGTCGCGGTTCCGGACGGTATCCTCCACGGGCAGGATGGCGCGGCCGAGGAAGGGAGTTGTGCCCGCGACGGAGAAGTAGTTGCCGCTGACCATTTGGCCCCAGATACGCTCGGGCTCGCCCTTGCCCCCCAGGCTTGCGGGGACCAGGGGAAAGTGGGCAAACACGCCGCCTTCAAAGACCTGCGCGGTTTGATCGCGATAGTCCAAGAAGTCGGGATAAGAGATGGATTCGCCCTCCGCGAAAATCACCAGGCGTCCTGGATCTTTCACTGGCAACACACCCCACAGGAGGCCATTGGCGACACTGAAGACGGTAGCATTGGCGGCAATTCCCAGTGCGATCGAAATGATGATGACGGCGGCGAAGCCGGGGGCGTTTTTGATTGTCCGGAGGGCGTAACGGACATCCCGCAATAAGATTTCCATTTCATTGCTCCATCGGGCGTAGTGGCCAAGCTTTCCTAGTGGGTAATACGGAACGTCCTGATAGAAGGTTCCCGGAGTTTTCCTGCGCGGGCTGGGAGATAGCACCCGAGTTAGAAATAGCGTGCGGACTCCCTGTGGAGCGACGGGCCCAACTTGTTCATCGCGTGGTATATTCAAAGGGATACAGATGCGCGGGCTTCCAAGAATGGCGCTTGCAGATTGGCGCCGAGGCGGGGCCGCCCGGTACGCGGGGCATGATCATGCAAGAACCCAAATCACAAAACGCAGTTCGTTGGGGAGTCCTGTTGCTCGCGCACGGAGCCCCGGACGAACTCGAGGACATCCCGGAATTCCTGTTGAACGTACGGGGCGGGCGGCCCTTATCTGACCCTATAGTGAAAGAAATTGCGCACCGCTACAGCCTGATCGGCGGTGGGTCGCCACTCCTGCGACTGACTATGCTGCAGGCGGAAGCACTGGCGAAGTTGATTGCGTATCCGGTTTACGTGGGGATGCGGAACTGGCGGCCGTTTATTCCTGAGGCGGTGGGCCGTCTCTTGGTTGACGGCGTGGAGCGCGTCGTGGCAGTTTGTCTCGCGCCACAGAATTCTCGTACCAGCATCGGGTTGTATCGAAAAAACCTGATGGAAGCGGTGGCGCAGGCGGGGCCCCGGCTGAAAGTGGATTTTGTGGAGAGCTGGCATAACCACCCTGGCTTGATTGAGGCGTTCCGCGAGCGCCTCCTGACTGCAATCCAGCGCGCCGAGCAGGAGACTGGCGGACAGATCCCCGTCATCTTCACCGCACATAGTGTGCCTGAACGGACGATCGCGGAGGGTGATCCGTACGAGCAGCAAGTGCGCGAAACAGCGGCGCTGGTGGCAAGGGCGGCAGGCTTGGATGAATATCGCATAGCGTTCCAAAGCCAGGGAATGACCGCCGAGAAGTGGATTGGGCCGACCGTCGAATCGCAGATCGAGGAGTTGGCCGCGGCAGGGGTGAAGGACGTTTTGCTGGCGCCGGTGGGATTTGTTTCTGACCACGTGGAAATCCTTTACGATATCGATGTGCTGTTTCGTGATTTCGGAAGGGCACGGGGCGTTACGGTGCGGCGCTCGGAATCGCTGAACGACAGTCCGCAGTTCGCGGCGGCGCTGGCCAGCCTGGTGACGGCACGTATAGAGAACAAAGAACAGGGAACAGGGAATAGGGAATAGGGAACAGATCGTAGCGCGGACCTCCGCTGTTGAGGTCCGCGGCTCTTCATGCGAAAGAACTCAGATCTCAACGATGGGAGCTGCCCCCGATTCGGCAGCGCGAATCTGATAAAGAACCGCCCCGATGATGGTTTTTGGATTTTTAGCTTGTAGAATTCTCAAACGCCCAAGTGACCCCTCACCCGTCCCGCCCCGGCTGATGAAGACGCCGGCGGCGGTCCACCCTCTCCCCTCGGAGAGGGCTAGGCACCGTAGGTCCCAGCCTTCTCCCAGGGGAGAAGGTGGCCGACGTAGGAGGACGGATGAGGGGTTACTTCCACGGACGGGGCGTCAGGACTATTTACAACTTATAAATTCAAAAACTATCATCGGGGCGCCACGCTAGCTACTGACCATCGGTGATTTTGGCGGCCAAACATATTGTTTGCACACCAAGCTATAGCATCTTCCTAATCAGAGTCGGGAGCATAAAGATTTGAGTGACGGGAGCAATGTTCGACGAGTGGCGGTGATTGGCGGAGGAATTTCCGGCCTCGCCGCCGCCTACACGCTCGCTCGCGCTCGCCAGGCCGGTGCGCCCGTCGAGGAAATACTGATCGAGGCAAGCGACCGCTTGGGCGGCGTGATTCGCACCGACACGATTGACGGCTTCGTGATCGAAGCCGGGCCCGACAGTTTTCTCGCCGAAAAGCCGCAAGCCGCCGCCTTGGCGCGGGAACTGGGGTTGGGCGACAACCTGATGGGCTCGAATGACCAGGCGCGCCGCACGTACATTCTCCATCAGGGGCAATTGGCGCCGCTGCCCGATGGGTTGATGTTTTTGGTGCCCACGCGTCTCTGGCCGATGGTGACAACGCGCTTACTTCCACTCAGCGCGAAAATTGCAGCGGCGCGCGAACTATTTTGCTCACCTCCGGATCAGGATCGGGGGGATGAGTCGGTAGCGTGCTTCGTCAATCGGCACTTCGGGCAGGCGATGGTTGAGAATATCGCCGACCCGTTGCTGGCTGGCGTTTATGGTGGCGATTCAACGGCGCTCAGCGTCCGTTCTGTGCTGCCGCGTTTTTGGGAGATGGAACGTAAGTACGGCAGCCTGACGCGTGCCACACTCCAGGCTATGCGGAAGCGACGCGAGGCGAACTCGAATAACTCGAATGGCCTGGATTCGGCGGGAACGGGCACCGCGCCGCCTCGCAAGCTGCCGCTCTTCATGACTCTCAAGGGCGGGCTCCAGCAGATGACGGAAAAGCTTGCGGCCCAGGTGGAGAAGTCGCGAGTGTTTGTGGGGCGCCGCGTGGCCTCGATTGAGTTTGCGCCGGGGGGGCCCGGGGGTGTTGCTGATTCCTGCTCGCGACGATTCCAGATTGGATGTGAAGGCCACCCGTCTTTCGACGCGGATGCAGTGATTCTCGCCCTGCCCGCGTACGTGAATGGCGGATTGGTTCCCTCCTTGGATCATCGCTTGAGTGAGTTGCTTGAGGGCATCCCTTATAGTTCCTCGATGACTGTCTCGCTCGCCTTTGATGACCGCGCGCGGGCCACCCTCCCCGCAGGCTTCGGATTTCTGGTCCCCCGCAAGGAGCAGCGACGCATGTTGGCCTGCACCTTTGTTCACGCCAAGTTCGACCACCGCGCTCCAGAAGGGAAAGCGCTGCTCCGCTGCTTTCTGGGTGGATGGCGCGATCCGAAAGCGCTTGGCCTCGGTGACGAAGAAGTCGTCACCGTGGTGCGGCGCGAGCTGAAAGAGATTTTGAATTTCACTGCCGAGCCACTCTTCTACCGAGTGCATCGCTGGCCCGCCTCGATGGCGCAATACCCGGTGGGCCATGCGGAGCGCGTGCGTGCCATCGAAGAGCGCCTTGCCGAGCTTCCCGGTTTGTATCTTTCAGGAAACGCTTATTCGGGGATTGGGATCTCAGACTGCATCCGGACCGGAAGGGCCGCGGCGGAGAAAGCCCTGGGGTATGTGGCGCCGGGATGGGGAGGGAAGGCGGGAGGCAGAAGGCAGTAGGCGGAAAGCAGAAAGCAGAAAGCACTGCCGCTTTCTGGGATTTTAGATTTGTGATTTTGCATTTTCGAAGCTGGCGCAGATTCTGATATCCGACCCTCTCCGGTGAGGAGACTTTGATTCCTAGCCCTCTCCCGTGGGGAGAGGGTGGACCGCGGCCGGCGCTTTCACCAGTCGGGGCGGGACGGGTGAGGGGTCCCTTCGCTGGTAGCAAGGGGCTAACTAGGGCGCGCATAATATTATGTCAACATTGCCTACCGCCATCTGCTGACTGCCTAGCGCATACTGCCCGCCCGCTTCGGCGTTATCATGGATCGTAGAAGTTACGGAGGAAGCATGGAGAGAACACACGACCTTTTTGGAGCACGCGGTACACTTGAAAGCAGCAGCGGCCCCGCCGTCATCTACCGCCTGGAGCGGCTGGAAAAGTCGGGGCTGGGCGCGGTATCCCGTCTGCCTTTTTCCATCAAAGTTCTGCTGGAAGCTTTGCTGCGGAATTGTGATGGCACGCTGGTGACGGAAGAGGACGTCGCCTCGCTCGTCAAGTGGAATGCCAAGTCTCCCGCGTCACGAGAAGTACCCTTCAAACCGGCGCGCGTGATTTTGCAGGATTTCACCGGAGTCCCTGCGGTTGTTGACTTGGCCGCGATGCGTGCCGCCATGCGGCGCCTGGGTGGCGACCCTGCCAAGATCAATCCTCTGGTTCCGGTTGATTTGGTGATTGACCACTCTGTGCAAGTGGATTTCTTTGGCAGCGGGGCCGCGCTCGAACGCAACGCGGAGATCGAGTTTGAACGCAACCGCGAGCGCTACGAATTCCTGCGCTGGGGCCAACAGGCGTTTCAAAACTTTCGCGTCGTGCCTCCGGCCACGGGCATTGTCCACCAGGTCAATCTGGAATTCCTGGCCAAGGTGGTTCTAACCCAGAAGACGAATGGCGATACGGTGCTCTTACCCGACACGCTGGTAGGGACCGATTCGCACACCACGATGATCAACGGACTCGGCGTGCTGGGCTGGGGTGTGGGAGGGATCGAAGCCGAGGCTGCGATGCTGGGGCAACCTTATTACTTCCTGACGCCTAAAGTTGTGGGCTTCCGCATGACCGGAAAACTGATGGAAGGCGTGACAGCCACGGACCTGGTCCTGACGGTCACCCAGATTCTACGCAAGAAGGGCGTGGTGGACCAGTTCGTGGAATTCTTTGGCGATGGCTTGTCAGAGATGTCGCTGGCCGACCGCGCCACGGTTGCGAACATGTCTCCTGAGTACGGCGCAACCATGGGCTTCTTCCCCATCGACGCTGAGACGCTGCGCTATATGCGCCAGACGGGGCGCACCGAAGAGGAGATTGATCGCGTCGAGCGCTACGCCAAGGAGCAGGGAATCTTCCGGACCGTCGCAACGCCTGACCCGGAGTTCACCGACGTGTCGGAGCTGGATCTCGCAACGGTTGAGCCCAGCCTGGCCGGTCCCAAGCGCCCGCAAGACCGTGTGCCACTCTCACAAATGAAGCAGGCCTTCCGTCGCGCGCTGACGGCTCCGGTAAGAGAGCGGGGGTTCGGGCTTTCCGCCGATGACGCTGGCCGCAGCGCGAGTGTGGGTTTTAACGGCTCCAGCGCCAAAATCAGTCATGGCTCCGTGGTGATCGCCGCTATAACTTCCTGCACTAACACTTCGAATCCCTCGGTGATGCTTGGTGCGGGTTTGCTGGCGAAGAAGGCGCTCGAAAAGGGTTTGCAGGTTCCTCCTTACGTTAAAACCAGTCTCGCACCCGGTTCCAAGGTGGTAACGGAATACTTGCAGGCGGCCGGATTACTCGAATCACTCGCGGCGCTGCGCTTTAACCTGGTGGGTTACGGTTGCACAACCTGCATTGGCAATAGTGGACCGTTGCCCGCGGAAGTGGCGAGCGCGGTGAGCGACAATCAGCTTGTGGCCGCGGCGGTACTTTCCGGCAATCGCAATTTTGAAGGCCGCGTGCATCCCCAGGTGCGCGCCAATTACCTGGCCTCCCCGCCGCTGGTGGTGGCGTACGCGCTGGCAGGAACGGTGGATATCGATTTGGCGACCGAGCCCCTGGGGAAAGACCGCCAGGGGAATGCCGTCTATTTGCGGGATATCTGGCCTTCGCAAGCGGAAGTGGCAGAGACCCTGGGCCGCACGGTTCGCCCTGAGATGTTTCGCGAGAGTTACCAGAATGCCTGGGATGGGAATCTTACCTGGAATGCCATTCCTGTTGCCGGGGGCGCGCTCTACAATTGGCAGGCTGACTCGACCTACATTCAGGAGCCGCCGTTCTTTACCGGACTGACGCCTGACCCTTCTGCCATTCGTGAGATTCACGGGGCGCGGGTGCTGGCGATGCTCGGTGATTCCGTGACCACGGACCACATTTCTCCTGCCGGCGATATTCCGTTGGACGGTCCCGCGGGCCGCTTCTTGGTTGAGCACGGCGTGACGAAGAAGGACTTCAATTCCTTTGGCTCGCGGCGTGGGAACGATCGTGTGATGGTACGCGGGACGTTTGCGAACATCCGGCTGAAGAATTTGCTTGCCCCAGGAACGGAAGGTGGCATTACGTTGCACCTTCCCGACGGCGAACGGATGAGCATTTACGATGCCGCCTTGCGTTATCGCGAGGAAGGCGTGCCCTTGGTTATCCTGGCAGGGATAGAATACGGCTCAGGCTCGTCACGCGACTGGGCCGCGAAGGGCACGCTGTTGTTGGGAGTGCGGGCGGTGCTCGCCGAATCCTACGAGCGCATTCATCGCAGCAACCTGGTGGGTATGGGTGTGCTGCCGTTGCAGTTTCGCGAAGGCGCAAACGCTTCGACTCTCGGCCTGACCGGGCAAGAGGTTTTCGACATCACGGGCCTGAGCAATGAGATAAGCCCGCGCTCCGAACTTACCGTGACCGCCGTTGCGCCCAATGGCAGGAAGCAAACTTTCCAGGCCATCGCGCGACTCGACTCCGCTGTGGAAGTGAACTATTATCGCAACGGCGGCATCCTGCCCACAGTTCTCCGCAGCCTGCTGAAGCCGGCGTGATCGCGCAGGTGCCTTCAGGCGCGGAACGCAGTTGACATGTCCATTTTTAGCCGAACCCGCACGGCCATTGCACGCTTGCGGGAAAAGCTCCGGCAGCACGCTGGTTTCTGGATTCCGGCGCGCGAGGCTTTCTGGCTGGCGCTGGAAGAACTACGCACCCACAAGCTGCGCTCCTTCCTCACCCTGCTCGGCGTTGTCATCGCCACTACCACCCTGATCGTTGTGATGTCGGTGGTGAACGGCATGAACCTCTATATCGCCACCAAAATTGCCAATCTCGGTACGAACACTTTCGTGCTTCATCAGTTCAAGTGGGCGCAGGGGTACGACGAGTTCCTGAAAGCTTTGCGGCACAACCGGCCCATCCGTTTCGAGGAGTACGAATACCTGCGGGAAACGCTGAGCGGCTATGAGGCCATCAGCGCTATCGCGCAACCACAAAACGGTCCCGAGGCGCGATATGGCGGGCGGTCGATCACCGAGGTGACGCTGATGGGAATCACCTCCAGCCACGCCTACATCGGCCGCGAAAAAGTGGCGTGGGGACGGTACATCACCGACCAGGACTACCGCCACAATACGCGGGTTTGCTTTGTTGGCCAAGACATTGTGGAGAAGCTTTTCCCCTCCGCCGATCCCATTGGCAAGGAATTGGTGGTGGGAGGCCATAACTTCACCGTGGTGGGCGTGGCGGAGAAGGTGGGCTCCACCTTCGGCGTGAGCCAGGACAATTTTGTATTCATTCCTCTCGGCACTTTCCGGAATCTTTTCATGCCCCACCTGGAGCTGATCGTTTTCATCAAAGCCCCGGACGCTCAGCATATGATGGAGTTGGAGGACGAGGTTCGAATCCTGATGCGGGCGCGCCGCCACGTGCCCTACTGCGAGGACGACACCTTCGGCATCAACGCCTCCGAAACCCTGATGAGCGCCTGGCAGAACCTGACGGGCACCATCTTTGCCGTCACGATTGGCATCGTGGCGGTGTTCATGGTGGTGGGCGGAATTGTGATTATGAACATCATGTTGGCCACGGTCACCGAGCGCACCCACGAGATCGGAATTCGCAAATCTGTGGGGGCGAAGCGCAGCGACATCCTATGGCAATTCCTGATCGAAGCTGCGGCACTGGCGGGCCTCGGCGGCCTTACGGGAGTGCTCATCTCCTATGCCCTGGCGCGTTTGGTGGCCGTCATTTTCACTGCTGAAGTGCCCCTCAGCGCGGTGATCGTGGGGCTTACCGTTTCGACCCTGGTAGGGCTCTTCTTCGGCATCTACCCAGCCCGGAGGGCGGCGGCGCTTGATCCCATTCAGGCGCTGCGTGCCGAGAAATAGCATGAAGACGTACTGGCAAGCCGTCGGTGAAAACCTGTGGTTGGCGCTCGACACCCTGCGCGCGCACAAGTTCCGGTCTTTTCTCACCGTGCTGGGCGTCCTCATCGGCACCACCACGGTGATTGCAGTGGCTTCGATCGTTTCGGGTCTCGACGCGCAATTGGTGCAGGCAGCGGAGCAATTTGGGACGAGGGTGATCTGGCTTTATAAGCTTGAGATGGGGGCGCCCCACCGCCTGACGCGCGAGGAGCGGCTGCGCAAACCGCTGAGCTACGAGGACGCCAAGGCCATCAAGGAGCAATGCCCCGACGTCGAGGAGGTGTCGGTGGGCCTGTTCAGTGAGATGGCCGAGTTTGGCTTGCCACCCTCCACGGCGCGTTACAAGGGCCGCGAGATGGCAGGGGCACAGTATATGGGTGTGGACGCGAACTATCTGGCGCTCGCCAACTCCTCTCTCGCCGACGGCCGTTTTTTCACCCAGACGGACGATCTGCATCGGCGGGATGTCACCGTCATTGCCGCCAATGTGGTGGAACAACTCTTTCAGCACGAAGATCCCGTCGGCAAAACCGTGGTTGTGGATGGGCACTCCTTGGAAGTCATCGGCACACTCCACAAGTTTAAGGGAGTCCTGGGTGACAGTCCTGACGACCGTGACATTTTTATACCCTATTGGACCTACAAGAAGCTCTATCCTGCGGCGAGAGATCATTTCATCAGCGCCCTGGCTTCCCGCGGACGGATGAACGAGGCGCAGGATGAAATCCGTGGTCTCCTGCGCCGCCGCCGTCACGTGAAACCCAGCGAGCCGGACAACTTTGGGATCGCCACGGCGGAGTCCATCATCACGGAGTTTCGCGACATTATCAGCACCGTGGCGCTGGTGATGGTGGTGATCTCCTCCATCGGCTTGCTGGTGGGGGGCATCGGCGTCATGGACATCATGCTGGTGTCGGTTACGGAACGCACCCGGGAGATTGGCGTGCGCAAGGCCGTGGGCGCGCGCCAGCGCGATATCGCCTGGCAATTTCTGCTGGAGGCCGTCACGCTCACCGGTTCAGGTGGAATCATCGGAATCGCTGTAGGCTGGCTGCTGAGCTTCCTCATCCGAACCCTGGTGCCTAGCCTGCCGTCCACCGTCCCCCTGTGGTCAGTCGTAGCAGGCTTTGTTGTCTCAACAGGCGTCGGTTTGTTCTTCGGTCTCTGGCCAGCTTTGAAGGCAGCGCGACTCGATCCCATCACCGCCCTGCGGTATGAGTAACGCTCTGCAATCGGCGGACATAGGCGGTAGATCGAAAGACCAAATCTCTCCTTGTCTCCTTGTTGCTGGGTGTACTATTCTTACTGTTTTCGGTATAAAAGTCTCGCGACGTAAGTGCCCACGTGACAAGCAATCGACCAAGAAAGAGGGTTTTGACCCATGACAGTCTTTAACGGCAATCCGGTGCCGCCGGAAGGGAAGGCCATTACCTACGCGGACGGCAATTTTCTCATCCCCGACACGCCGGTTATTCCTTACATCGAGGGCGACGGGACCGGGCGCGACATTTGGAAAGCTTCCCAAAGGGTTTTTGATGCGGCGGTTGATAAGGTTTTCGGCGGGAAGCGGTGCATCGTGTGGTACGAAGTTTTTGCGGGCGAAAAGGCTTTCCGCAAATTTGGGGAATGGCTGCCGCAGGGCACGCTTGACGCCATCCGCGAATATCGCATTGCCATCAAAGGACCGCTCACGACTCCAGTAGGCGGCGGCATTCGCAGCTTGAATGTGGCGTTGCGGCAACTGTTGAATCTTTATGCCTGCTGGCGGCCGGTGAAGTTTGTTCCAGGCGTGCCCTCGCCCGTGCGGCACCCGGAGCGGATGAACATCATCATCTTCCGCGAGAATACCGAGGACGTTTACGCCGGAATCGAATGGCGCGAAGGGACTCCCCAGGCGAAGCGGGTTATTGAATTTGTAAATGCCCTGTTGAAGGAAGACAACATCAAGAAGCAGGTCCGGCTGGATTCCGGCGTGGGGATCAAGCCGATTTCCATAACCGCGACCAAGCAACTGGTGCGTCGCGCCTTGCGTTACGCGCTCGCGAAGGGCCTGAAGACCGTGACCCTGGTGCACAAGGGCAACATCATGAAGTTCACGGAAGGCTCTTTCCGCGACTGGGGCTATGAGTTAGCCAAGGAGGAATTCCGCGCCCAGGTTGTGACCGAGCGGGAAAGCTGGATACTGGGCAACCGGGACAAGGACGCGAACCTTTCCGTTGAAGCCAATGCGGCGATGGTCGAGCCGGGCCTGGAAATGGCGAACCAAGCCTTCCAGCAGCAAGTCTACAAGGAAGTGAAGGCGTGCCTTGACGCGCTGTACGTGACGCACGGCAAGGGGCAATGGAAGAACAAGATACTGGTGAACGATCGCATTGCGGATTCGATGCTCCAGCAGATTCTGACCCGCGCCGATGAGTATCAGGTCGTCTGCACGCCCAATTTGAATGGGGATTATCTTTCCGATGCCTGCGCGGCGCAGATCGGCGGGCTGGGCGTAGCGCCGGGCGCCAACATCGGTGACGGTTTCGGCGTGTTCGAGGCTACCCACGGCACCGCTCCTAAATATGCTGATAAGGATATGATCAATCCCGGCGCGGTCATTCGCTCCGGCGCGTTGATGTTTGAGTTTATGGGCTGGCCGGAAGTCGGCAAGCTGATTGAGGACGCGTTCGCCGCCACCATCGGGCAGCACCGGGTGACGTACGATCTGGAGCGGCTGATGCAGATGGAAGGCATCAAGGATATTCAAACGCTCGGCACGAGCGGCTTTGCGAGCGCCATTATTGAGAACATGAAGATCGGGTGAGCGGAATCATCGGGTGATCGGTAGATCGGGAGATCGGGTGAGCAAGGAACAATCTGCATCGGAATGGTTTTTGTTCGCCGGATCGCCCGATCGCTGGATCACCCAATATCTTTGGGGGAGGATTTATGCGTAAAAAAGTCACAGTAATCGGGGCAGGGAACGTGGGGGCGACGCTTGCCCACCGCATCGTGGACAAACAACTGGCCGATGTGGTGATCATCGACATCCTGGAGGGCGTGCCGCAGGGCAAGGGATTGGACCTGCTTGAAGCGGGCCCGATCGAAGGCTACAACGTCAAGATCAAGGGCACGAACGACTACCAGGACACGGCGGATTCTGACATCGTAGTGATGACCGCAGGGTTTCCTCGCAAGCCCGGCATGAGTCGCGACGATTTGCTGCGAGCCAACTTTGAGGTTGTGCATTCCGCCGTCGAGCAGGCGGCCAAGCAGTCGCCCAACTCGATTCTGATTGTGGTGACGAATCCCTTGGACGCCATGGTGCAGACCGCCTTTCGCGTCAGCGGCTTCCCCAAGAACCGTGTAATCGGCATGGCGGGGGTGCTTGATTCCGCGCGCTACCGGACGTTTATCGCCGAAGCCCTGAACGTTTCCGTGCAGGACGTGGAGGGCTTGGTCCTGGGCGGGCATGGCGACACCATGGTGCCGGTCCCAAGCTACACCACGGTGGCAGGCGTGCCGGTGGCGCAACTCATGCCCAAAGATCAACTCGATAAGATTATTGACCGCACGCGCAAGGGTGGCGCGGAGATCGTGAATCTGCTGAAGACCGGCAGCGCGTTCTATGCGCCCTCGGCCGCGGTGGTGCAGATGATCGATGCGATCTTCAACGACCGCAAGAAGATACTGCCCTGCGCCGCCTATCTCGAGGGTGAGTACGGAATTAACGGATTGTTTGTAGGCGTGCCCGTTAAGTTGGGTGCGAAGGGGATTGAAGAAATCGTTACGATCAAGCTGACGCCCGAAGAACAGGCCGCACTCGAAAAATCCGCAGCCGCGGTGAAGGAGTTGGTGGGGATTATCGGGGTGTAGCGAGGGAGCAGAAAGGCAGCGAGCGCTTTCTGCGAGTCCCGACAAAGTCGGGAAAGGCAGTAGGCAAAAGGCAAAAGGCAGTACAACAATCCTTAGGTGCTCTTGTTAGCGCAGAGGCGCGGAGGCGGAAAGATCTGAAAATGAAAACCCCTTTTCTCCGCGTCTCAGCGCCTCTGCGGTAAAGTCCTTCCTGAGATTCACTCAACCAATCCTGAGGCCCGTCTTGGCGGGCCTTCCTATTCGAACACGAAATGATCGGCACTGAACTTTTGGGTAAGTTTTTTTGCGAAAGGCCGAACCCCAGTTGAGCTTCTTGATTTTGCGATAGTAGATCGACCTTGCTCTCTCATGCCCACCCTCGGCGGCCTGGCTGTACTCCCACAGTAGCTCCGTGAGCATGGCAGCGAGTAGGTGTTCGGCCTGATGAGCTGAAGTGCCGGTGGCCACCATCTTTTCAAAAGCGGCCCTTACCAAAGGGTCCTTTTCAATCTGTCCCTTGACGGCCGAATGCACCGCGAGGTGGGCCAGGGGATTCACCGTATCCCCCTTGAATGTGATTTCGTAGGGCGCTCCGTCTCGCAGGTCTGCGAACTCAAGGGCGTTGTGAACGTGCTTCAGGTGCACGTGTTCTTGTATCGCTTGTGCGTAGAGTTGACTTTCGTGCGGGAGGCCGTCCACCACACCGGCCTTGACGGCTTCGTAGACGAGCTTTTCATGCTGGTCAAGCAGTCCGCGCAGCTCGATAAGTTCAGGATCATCCATTTTCCCTACTCCTTTCTGCCGGGTCATAAAGAAGCGATGTTATCACACCACCCCCATCAACTCGTGGTTGGCGGCTCCGCTGGGCCAGCCAACGGTGACGATGAGGGTCCCCTCATGTCCGGCGCTGCACCCCGCTTAAAATCTCTCTCATCCTTCTAAAGTTTCGCGGCCGATTCCCGATAGCCCTTAATTGATGTCTCCAAACTACGCGAGGTGTATCCATGAAATATCGTATTGCAATAGCCATCATCTTAGCTCTGGGAACGATGGGTTGCGGTTCAGGAAGTGTGACAACGCCTGTTTCGCAGCCCTCCGCAGTGCGGACATACACAGGAACCGCATCGGTCGGTGATTTCTTTACGGTGTCGCTCGATCCCAATGCGCAAACCCTGACTTATACAAATCATTCCAATAGTGACAGCGGGACGGTTGCCTACACGGCAAACGCCGATGGGACTTATACCCTGAGCGATCCCAACGGCAACTTGCTGGCGGCCTTTGAGGTCCCTAATTATGTTCTGCTCATTCAGGCGGCCAAGACGGGCCCCAACCACAACACGTTGGCCTTGGTCACCGCGGTCCAAGCCTCTCAGATCTCGCCTGGCACCTTCGACAATCAACAATACAACTACATGCAGTTTCGGACTTCCGTAGGCGGCGTTTCCATCGGCTCAGTCAATATCGACGCGCAGACCAATATCACCACGTCAGACTACTGGCCCTACGGGGCACAGAACCAGCAAGGTTCCTTCAATTCCTCCAGCTTTGCCGGCGCCAACATGCAGGAAGATCCCTCCGGGACCTTCATGACGCTCACCGAGAATGCCAGTCAGCCCGATTACATTTTCGGGACTCCCAACGGGATCTTCGCCGTGGATAATCCCAATGGCGCTATCCTCGGTTTGCAGCAGGCGGCTACGAAGGCCTTTGACCCTACCTACGCCGCTACTTACAAGACCATGTATTATCACAAAGGAAATGCCAGTTACGGACAGGGCAACGTGGAGACAGGAACCCCCAGCATGGGCATCGGGAGCCTGGTGGTCGACGCCCTGGGGAATGTCACGCTCCTCAATGCCCAAGGCGGCGTCATGGCCCAAGGCGCCCTGGCGGCCGTTGCCGATACCCCTTACCTCTTCGGACCTAACGAACTTGCGAATCCCTGCTTCGGCCTGTTTACTTTCCGGGTGACCACGCCCACCACTCAGCAGGATGTCTTTATGACTTTCCTGAACCAGGCAGTTCTATTTTCTTCCTATAAGAGTGTGCCGAGTGTGAACAACAACACTATGTACAATTACTTTTACGGGGTGGCGCTGAAATAGGCAGTAGGCAGCGAGCGCTTTGTGCGAGTCCCGACGAGTCGGGAAAAGCAGGCGGCAGCGATCGCCCGGTGCGCGTCCCCGCCGGCTGCCACATACCCCCGCCGTTGGGGTCTGCGGTTCTTCGGGAGAGTCACGAACCCGATTCCGAAGGCCGGCCCATGTCGTTAACGTTTGCGGGTTTTCCAAATGAAGTACCGCGGACCCCAAAGACGGGGGACCGCGCTACGAACCCTGCCCGCTCGCTCTGTGCACAACACGATGGAATTCCATGCACGAGGGTAGCGCGGACCTCCGCTGTTGAGGTCTGCGGCTCTTCCTATGCCAATTGAGCGAATGTATCGTGGCAAAGACGCCGCCCGTATTTTGGGGATTTGCGGGTTTTGCAAACGAAGAACCGCGGACCCCTCAAAAGACGGGGGACCGCGCTACGGAACATATCTGCGGCTGCGACAAACAACTGCGCATTGACATGCGTTGGGCATTTTGATATAGCCCCCCTTCCTGAAGGAGTCGGCTGGCAGGTCAGGAGGTTGGTATGAAGCGTAGCGCAGTGATTCTCAGTGGGCTATTCCTGGTGGTTCCCTTGCTGGCGCAGACCCAGACGCCGGTCTGGGAGTGGGATCTTCCCCGCATTCAAGCGGTCGTGGACAAGATTCGCGCCGGGCGTGACCTGACGCCCAAGAAATGGCCCCAGGGGGCACGCGTGGCCGTGGGGCTTTCTTTCGACTTTGACGCGGAATCGGGTTTCTTGCGGTCGGGGAATACCTCCGCGCAACCGCTTTCGCGAGGCGAGTATGGGCCGCGTGTGGGAGTGCCGCGCATTCTGGGGATGGCGGAGAAGCACAAAATTCCGCTGACCTTCTTCGTCCCCGCCGTGGACGCGCAACTTCACCCCGACGCCATCGACGCGATTCTGAAGTCGCCCCTGAAACACGAAATCGGAATTCACGGCTGGATTCATGAGCTCATAGGGGACTTGAAACCCGGTCAGGAGCGCGAGCTGACCACGCGGGCGTTCGATTGGTGGACCCGGCGCCTGGGCCACAAGCCGGCAGGCATTCGCACTCCGTCCTGGGATTTCACGGCTGACACGCTCTCCATCATCCAGGACCTGGGCTTGCTCTATGACACCAGCCTGATGGCTGACGACCGTCCCTATGAGATTGTTGCGCAAGGGAAACCCACGGGACTCATCGAGCTGCCGGTTGAGTGGATTCTCGACGACTACGCCTACTACAGTTACGATCGGCAGTCGAACGCCTACAACCGCGTGGGCGACACTGACGTTTATGAAATCTACAAAGGTGAATTCGACCGGGCGTATGAAGAGGGGACGATGTTCGTGCTCACCATGCACCCGTTCGTAACCGGACACCGCTCGCGGCTGGCGGCGCTCGACCGCCTGGTGACCTACATGCAGTCGAAACCAGGCGTATGGTTTGGGACGCTTAGCCAGGTGGCCATGGCGTCGAAGGCACAGCTCAAGTGAGGTGGCTCATGGGACGGAAACTTGCCTTAGGGTTGGCGCTTTATTTCTGCGTGCTCACGGGGCTCGCCTTCGGAGCAGGCCTGAAGGCCGGTGTTGCGAAAGTAGATATCACCCCGCCGCCGGGTTTGCCCATGTACGGGTACTTCGATCGCATGCAGCTTTCCACCGGCACGCTCGATCCTCTCTACGCGCGGATCCTGGTCATCGAGGTGGAAGGTAAGCGTATGGCGCTGGTCACGCTCAACCTGGGCCGGACCTTTGGCCCCGCGTCTCTCGCCCGACTGCGCGATCAAATCGCCAAGGAGAGCGGGATTTCCTTCCTGCTCATTACCGCCTCCCATACACACTCCGGGCCCAATATCCTTGATGAATATCCTTCCAGCCATACGCCCGCCTGGGAAACCGCTGACCTCAACAAGATCGCGAAGGGCGTCGCCGAAGCTCGCGGGCGCGAGGTGGAAGCGCAACTGGGCACGGGCTTCGGCAGGGTCAACATCGGCTACAACCGACGGCGCGTCAATCCGGATGGCACCGTTACCATGGTCTGGGAGAATCCTGACAAGCTTCCCACCTCGCCCCTGGATCCCACGGTTGCGGTTTTGCGCGTCGACTCGACGGATGGCAAGCCGCTGGCCATTCTGGTGAACTACGCGTGCCACCCCGTGGTGTTCGGCCCGGATAACCTCGAGTACTCGGCGGATTATGTGGGCGTCATGGCCCGGACCGTGGAGCAATCCGTGGGCGACGCAACCGGCGGCCGGCCACTGTGTTTCTTTTTGCAGGGTGGGGACGGCGACATCAATCCTTATTACGCCGATACGCACCGTGCCAATGACGCCGTCAAGAAGCGCGACTGGACCGGCGAACAGTTGGGCACGGAAGCGGCGCGCGTGGCGAACAAAATCCAAACCGAAGCCGCTGCCGACCCCAGTTTGCAGTATGCCGAGGACTCCCTCACGTTTCCCGTGCGCTGGGATGCCAAAAAATTCCGGCAGGGGATGCTGGCGACTTACGGTCCCAGAATGTATGAGGACCACGCCGAGCTACTGAACAACGATAACCCCCGGCGCGAGCTTACCCTGGTGATGACAACGCTTCTCCTCAACAAAAAAATCGCCTTCATGAGCATGCCCGGCGAGCCCTTTGTAGATTTTCAAGTCAACTGGCGCGACCGCTGCCCGGTGCGCCGCACTTTCTTTGTGGGCTACGCGAACGGTTATTATGATTATCTTCCCACCGTCAAAGCCGCCTCGGAAGGTGGTTACGGAGCGGCTGACTCCGATACCTATATCGCCGTCGGAACCGGCGAGCGCATGGTGAATCAGGCGCTGATTCGTATTTACGAAAT
The DNA here is from genome assembly GCA_963804995.1 of uncultured Acidobacteriota bacterium. Taxonomy (GTDB): domain Bacteria; phylum Acidobacteriota; class Terriglobia; order UBA7540; family UBA7540; genus Bog-366. The sequence goes on along the minus strand of CAWDSK010000003.1, from coordinate 1,544,934 downwards.
GCTGGGCAGCCTTATCGACGCACCGGAGGATTTGAAGAAGTAGCAAAGGTGGGGCGGGACCGCAATCAACGCGTCTCATAGGGGTGCCCCTACGAGATGTGCAAATTGTTTGCCAGGAAAACAAGGATTTACGCTATTGCATTACAGAGTAAGTTGTTCGTCGATCAACCTTCCAGAAGTCCCGCCAACCCTCTGGCCCGCACTTGAAGGGGCAGCTTCTGACGACTCCCGTGCACGAGGATCGCACCCTTTTCGAGCGTGACGTCCTCAACCTCTCCAAAGTCAGGCGGCACTGTGGCGAGGAAAGTCACATACTCCGCTGTCAGACTTCCGCGCGCTGACACAATCGAAAACATCGGCGTCCCAAACAGCGGCGGCGTGGCAAAGGCCTGCCGGCGCGGGTAGGGCAGCGGTGTCGAGCCAAACTCCATGCCCCGTGTTTGAGTTCGCCCTTTCCACGGATTCACTTGCCGCGAGCAGTTCTCCTCCCAGATCACCGCCCAGGGAAAATCCTGGCGCCGGAAGCAGTAGCCCATCAACAGGTTTTCGTCAGTATTCACCGCCGCCACGAACTCGATGTCGCGGTTCGGGTCCAGAAGCAAACCCGCGCAAAAGCCCAGACCCTGATGAGAGATAGGCTGCCGCAGATCCACTTTCCCACCCTTCGCTCCCGGCGCGTGCGGCCACCGGAATTCCTCTCCTGAGGCCAGCAACTCGCGGCCTCCGTAGCCCTCAGGAAGTGTCAACCCGTTGGTCCCCGAAATCGCTACGCGGCACACTTCCGCATCCAGAAACGGTGGGCCAAAGGTCACGTGCTGCGTCCAGTGGAAGAGGTGGTCCTGCTTGTTCTCGTTTACCACGGTCTCCCGAACGTAGGCCACGGACTCGCCGTGCGCCATGCGGATTTCGCGCCGGAACCGCAGTCCCGCCACAGGCAAATGCACGCCGAGCCTCAGCGCTGCCTGCCGGGCCGTCACCTGCGCGCGCTCCTTACGCCAACGCGCGCTGGGAGCTTCTCCGTGCGTCGACATGCCCGCCGCGGCTTCCTCCTCCGAGGGTGGACCAAAATAATCAAGACAAATATTGTGCCCCGCGATGCCGGAAAGCAGTTGCGCTTCCGAGCGTGGACCGTACGTCTTGCCGTGCAGCTTTTCCTGATAGCGATAAGGCTCCATCGTTTTCCAGGGCGGCGCCCACAAAGGATTCATACGTGACTGGCCACTCTTATCCGTGAACCGAAATTCCGCCAGATGGCCCCCACCCGTCAGACTTACCAGTTGCACCAACCCGTTCGTCAAGCAGTAGGCCTCACGCCCGTTCCACCACGTCTTGTTGCATGCCACCTCTTTGTCTCGCGCCATTTTCTTACCTCCTTCGAGACAAGCATGCTACGCACGGATCGCGATCTGCACAAGCACTATTCGTGATCCCGGCGATCCGGGTCGAATTCCGTTCCGAGAGCCAACCAGCCGCGGCGCGGTTAGGAGTCGCCGGCCAGGCGCAGGCCCGGCGTAGTGTCTGAAAAGTGTGTTGATGGCCGAAAGGAAAGTTCAGCGGGTAGCCACGGTCAGCGTTTTTCTGACCGTGGGCTTTTCCCATGCGCGATACCCCAATGGCAATCGCACGTAATCAATGTGAATCGGGCACGCCGCTACCGTTGCCTTGTCCAAAGCAAAATCGTTGAAACTCGACCACGGCCTATTCGTTTTTGGTATTGACCGTTGGTTCGTCATCGAAGGAAAAGCCCACGGTCACAAGAGCAGTGACCGTGGCTACCCGCTTGCCATTCCAACACGCGGGACTATAATACCCGCGACAACGCCCTTTCGTTGGGCGTCCCCGGAGGAACCGTTACCGTCCGCAGGAGGCAAGGTCAGCTATTCATCACAGGCCGGAGGAAGAGGCGCAGGCCCCAAGCACCAGTGTGTACGACCGCTGGACTTTGGAAGACAGCACTATTCATGGAGAGGTGAACATGGCGCAAAACGAACTTCATAACATCGATCGTCGGTCATTCCTCAGCAAGTCGTTGGCGGCCGGAGCGGCGGCTTCAGCATTCACGATCCTGCGACCTGAACTGGTCCGGGGAGCGGGAAAGGAGAAGCTGCGGGCCGGTCTGGTCGGCTGTGGCGGGCGCGGCACGGGAGCTGCGGCCGATCTGCTGAGTGCTGATCCGCACGTCGAGCTGGTCGCCATGGGAGACATCTTTGACGACAAGCTGCAGGGCTCTCTCGCCAAGCTGCGCGATCCCAAGTTCCTGGCGGGGTCGAGCCCCAAGCGGGCCGCGGAATTCACCGGCAAGCCACTCCCGGAATTGGTGGAGTCGATTCAGAAGCGCGTCAAGGTCGATCCCGAACATTGCTTCGTGGGATTTGACGCCTACCGCAAGGTCATTGCCGCGGACGTTGACTTCGTGTTGCTGTGCACGCCGCCCGGCCATCGACCCGCGCAGTTTGAGGCCGCGGTCAACGCCGGGAAACACATCTTCACGGAGAAACCCATCGCCACCGATGCCGTGGGCACACGCCGCTTCCTTGCCTCCGTCCAAAAGGCACGGGACCAGAAATTGGTGGTTGTGGGGGGCACGCAGCGCCGCGCCCAAAAGGAATACATCGAAACCGTCGCGAAGATCCACGACGGCGCCATCGGCGAGGTCACCGCACTCAGCGCCAGCTACCTCAGCGGGCCGGTCATGCATGTCGACCATCGCGACCCCAGTTGGGGAGACATGGAGTGGCAGCACCGCAACTGGTACTCGTTCGTATGGATCTGCGGCGACCAGATGGTGGAGCAGCACATCCACACCATTGACTTCTGCAATTGGGTGATGGGCGCGCACCCGGTGAGCGTGGTGGCCTCGGGCGGCGTCGCCTGGCGTCCCCACGAAGAGCTCTACGGGAACATTTACGATCACCTGACCGCCGACTATGTGTATCCGAATGGCGTGCACCTCTATAGCACCTGCCGGCAGTATCCCAAGGGCGGATATCGCAAGGTGTGGAACACCGTGGCGGGCTCGAAAGGGCACAGCGACGGTATCGATATGGGCTCGCCCGGTATGGACCCTTACGTTCAGGAACATGTGCGACTGGTGGCGAGCATTCGCGGCGATGGCCCCTACGCGAACGACGGCGTGGAAGTGGCGGAGAGCACGCTGACCTGCATCATGGCGCGCGAGTCGGCTTACTCCGGCCTGGAGATTACCTGGGAGCAGGCCATGGCTTCGCAGCAGGATCTCCAACCCAAAGCGTTCGATTACAAACTTGCGATGGAGGTACCTCCGGTTCCCGTTCCCGGCCAGTACCAATTTGTGTGAGCTGGGATGGAGATTCAGCGGTTGGGTGGCCGCAACCAACGCGTATCGTAGGGGCCCTCGTGGGGTGCCCTTGTGGAGGGCACACACGAGGGGTGCCCCGACGTGATGTCCGCCTCAGTAGAACAACACCACGGCGTCAGGAGAAAGCTTTCTCTCGGAGGTTGGACTTATGTGACCCCGGCCTAAGAAAGTGTATTCCGCCGGGCGGCGCAGGTAGAGGGAGAGCGCTGACACAGTGGGGGCGATTCCTTGGCCAGTCGCGGCTCCAAAGTGGGATTGCGTCAGGGCATCGATCCACATCCCCATAGCTTGGTCTAAGGCGCGTGGACGGAGATGGAAACGATCGAAGGTGTACCATTCGGGCTCAGTGGGGAGAAGGATGATTTGCTGCTCAGTCTCGATCGCCTCGAGTGCCTTCTGTAGGGCCAGGATCGAACGGTTCAGATCGTTCTGAACAACCGTGTGACGCGGATATAATATGGGCCGCAGGATTTGATATCGCCAGGAGGGCAGGGTAGTGATCCCGGCGATGGGCAAGGCCGTGATTGCCGCAGTTGCACCGAGATTGCGCAAGCGAGCGACACACTCTCGAATCCACTGAGAAAGAGTGGCCACGCCCGCGCCGTAGATAAGGTCATTGCCGAGGTCGGTGAGCAGCGCCAATACATCGGCGGAGCGTGTGCTTCTCTTCGCTTCCTCCAAGGCACTGAAAAGTCCACAGTGCACCACACCCGGAAAACGCAAGCCCAAGCACCCCGCCTCCATTCCGTAAGACCGGCCAAATCCGTCCGCCACGAAGAGCTTGAGAGGTCTTGAACCCACGTGTCTGAGGAGCTGCCGGACGGCGGAGGGAAGGCCCATCCAGAGATTACTGGCCCCGAGCAGAGCCACCAGTACGGGGGACTCGGTTGGTTCCGTAGTTTCCACAAACGAGAGTTTATAACAAAAGTTCCAGACGCCGCCGGGCGCGACAACCTGACCCTGTTCCGAATGGGAGCTGACTCGGACCAGGAGAGGTTGGTGATCTCCGGTGTTTGGGTGGAAGTGGTTCGCCGTCTGCCGCGCCTCGCGCCCAAAAAGGGAAAATGGCCGGTCTATGATGCGAAGGGAAACATCAAAGGGGAAGGTGACTTCTCAAAAGGTCAATTGACGGGACGGTGGACCTACTGGCACCCGAACGGCCAGAAGAAATCCGAGGGAGAATACGTCAGGGATTTGCGCGAAGGAAATTGGGTGGAATGGAACGAGCGCGGTGAAGTGGTGGTAGAACTAATTTTCCGTGAGGGGAAACCTATCAAACCGTAATCAGCACTGTTTGGCGCGGGCGTGGCGGGCGAAGACGCGGGTGGAGAGATTATCCTTGAGCAATGTCCAGAAAGAAGCGTCGAGGTAGGAGCGGATGGAAACGTAGCAACCCCCGCATTGGTTTTTGGGCACCCACTGCTTGAGGATTTCCTTCTGGGACGTGTAAGTTTCGTCGTACATCGAGCAGGGGCGCAGGCCACCCCAGGGCGTCACCACCATAAAGCGGCGGCCGGCCTTGCAGCCGGGGATAGTTCCTTCCAGGAAGTAGTCATGGATACCCGAAAGCGTCCAGGGGGAGTTCGCGATGCGGCCGTTCTGCGCTTTGAGGGACAGCAGTTCATCGAGGGTGCTGCGCAGGATTTGAAGATCCGCCGCCGAGCGGATGTAGTGGTCCATGCTGTGGGTGCGCAGCGGCGTGTACGCACTGTAGGAAATGCTCACGCCCCACTGCTTGGCGCGATGATAGCTCTCGGTCAGGGAGCCCAGGTTGTCCCGCGTGATGGCGGTGTTCAGGGCCACGTTGTCGAAGCCGTGCGCCGCGAGCTTGGGCACGAGTTCCGCCAAGTGATCATAGAGGCCCGGGGAGCGGCGGAAGGAGTCGTGGCGCGCGTCCGGGAAATCGAGGGAGATGGAAAACTGGTTCACACCGAGCGCCCGCAACGCCAGGTACTTTTCCTCGGTGAAGAGCCGGCCATTGGTGACCAGGATGAGGTAGGGGAGGCCGCTCGGTTCCTTCACGGCGCGCACAATGTCTTCCAGGTCTCTGCGCAACAACGGCTCCCCGCCTGACAACTGGACGGCCATGGGCTTCAGTTGGGCGCGCAGCCTGCCGTAATCCGGGGCGTGCAACAGGCTCGACGGCTCCGGCTTGATTCCACCTTTGTCGCAGTGCTGGCAATCCGCTGTGCAGGAATGGGTCAGCTCAAAGGAAACCACCAGCGGTCGGTTGGTGCAAAAACTCCAAGTGCCCCGGGCAATCATGCGGGCGGCGCGCTTGAACGGAATAGCTTTCACGTAGAACTCCCTCGAAATCGAATTGAAACCAGGGGTCGTGGACGGTGCGAGGGCAATAAAACAACCGCGAGCTTTCCGAGAGAAAGCGGCGAGCTAGGGCGAGGTACCTAGGACTCGATAGCATACTACTCCAAGGGGTTATGTCACAAGGCAAAGCTTCACGGTGCGTCATTTTTAATGTGAGTTTACCTCGCCACCCCCTTACGTAGCGGCGAGTTTACCTCGCCATTGGCGGCGTCCCGATAAGATCGGGATGAATGCCGCCGCCTCTATACCAAACTCCACCACCGGCAGAGAGGATAACTACTCCATCGCCTCCGGCGCTCGCGTAACCACCCCGGCGCTCGGAGCGCCGGGGTGGTGCTGACAAGACAAAGGGGTGGCGCTGATCCGCCTCAACACAAACCGACACAGAGCTTCCCCGGGTCAGGAAGCACTCGTCACGCTATAATGCCGCGAGTAGGAGGGAGATTCGAGATGACCATGCTGGGCTTGCTACTTGCCTTACTTTTGCCACCCTCGGGGATTGGCGTTTTGACCAACTTTGAAGGGGGCTCGCTCGGAAAGGTGGAGCAGGTATCCCCCACGCACCTGCGCTGCGCTGTCCAGGGCCAATCCGACCAGGACCATCGCAACCGCCAAGGTGACTGGTATTACTTCGAGCTTACTCAACCTTCCGCGCCAGCCGATCACGCTCGACTTTGTCGACTTGGCCGGCGAGTACAACTACCATGGCCCCGAATACTCACTCGACCCGGGCATTCGGCCGGTGTATAGCTATGACGGGACAAACTGGAAGAACTTTACGAATGATGAGGTTTCTTGGGACGAACGGGAACCGCACCTGACTTTGCACTTCACGCCGGAGCGCGACCACCTGTGGATCGCGCACGTAGCGCCCTATACCAACCGGCATTTGGAGGCTCTGCTCGCTGGCTTTCAGAAGAGCCCGTACCTCAAAGTAGAGTCCGTGGGTCGCACCGTGGAGGGCAGGGAAATGCCGCTGCTGACCATTACCAACCCCCAAATCCCCGAGGCGCAGAAGCGGGTCATCTGGCTCATGTTCCGCCAGCACGCGTGGGAGACCGGTTCCTCCTGGGCGGGCGAGGGGGCCGTGCGCTTCCTGCTCTCGAAGGATGAGCGGGCGGCGCGCATGCGCGACCAGGTGATCTACAAGATCTTTCCCCTGGCCGATCCGGACGGCGTGGCGGACGGGGGCGTCCGCTACAACCGGAACGGTTACGACCTCAACCGCAACTGGGACACGGTCGACCCCCAGAAGATGCCTGAAATCGCGGCGCAGCGGCGGGCCATTCTTGACTGGGTGGATTCCGGACATCGCCTCGATCTGTTCCTTTCGCTGCACAACACGGAAACCACCGAGTACCTGGAAGCGCCCGCGCCATTCAAAGCGCTCGGCGAGCGTGTCTTCGAGGCATTGGCCGAAACCACCACCTTCCATCCCACGTCGCCGCTGCGCGATATGGGGGCAACCACCACGCCGGGCAAGCCGGGCCGCATGACCGTCGACCAGGGGCTATTTCACGATCGCCAACTGCCGGCCATGCTGATGGAGCAGATGATCGAATTCAACTCGAAGCTGGGGCGCGTCCCCACCGTGGAGGACCGCAAGGAATTCGGGGCTGAGCTGGTCCGCGCCTTGGCCGCGGCGGTGATGGAGAGCGATACAGGGACGAGTAAGTAACCGGATGCGGCCGAGCCGCAAAAGAAAACCAAAAGGCAAAGGGCAAAGGTCAAAAGTAAAAACCTTTGCAGGTGGTGACTAGAGCCCAGAACCCCCTCACCCCCCAGCCCCTCTGTCGCCGCGGCGACCGAGGGGAGAGTCAATTTGAATTTACGCACGGGAGAGAGGTGGCGTGATTCGAACCCATAACCCTCGCCCCTTTGGGGGAGAGGGTGGACCGCCGCCGGCGTTCTCATCAGCCGGGGCGGGACGGGTGAGGGGGTTCCATTGTCCAGCGGCTAACCGTAGTCGGCAAGGCGCACGCCATCCCTATCAAAACCATCGGGACAGGTGGCGCGCCCGTACCGTAGCGGCGAGTTCACCTCGCCATATGGCGGCGTCAAGCCGCCTCTACACATGAGCGGCGTCCCGATCAGACCGGGATGAATGCCGCCGGCGCTACCTACCACACCAACCGCATGCCTAACTGAATCTCGCGCGGCTCGCCGGGTCCGCCGGAGGCCAGGCCCGCCACGGGTTGCACGGTGTTGAATATCTGGCCGAAGCTTGGGGCTGCCAGGTTGCGTTGCGGAATATCAAAGTTAGCCCGGTTGAAGATGTTGAACATCTCGGCACGGAACTCCAGGTGGCTTGCTTCACCCAGGTGGAAGTCGCGGTGGACGGTGAAATCGCAGCTACCCAAACCCGGCCCCCGCAGGATATTGCGCCCTGCGTTGCCGAAGGTGAAGGGGCTGGGAGCGCTGAAGGCCGAGGCATTCACCCACTGCTGGGGGGTTTGTTTCGTGGGGTAGAAGGAGGTGCTGGCGACGTTCGGGCGGTCCGTATCGTTTCCCGTCCCGGTGATCTGCACTTCATCGGCGCCGCTGATCCCTCCGCTCACGAAGGGGGTAAACGGCGCACCTGACTGAACGGTGAGGACGCTTCCCACTTGCCAGCCTGCAATCAAGTGATTCAGGTTACGGTTATCGAGCTTTGCCACGGTCGAACCGAAGGGCATGGCCCACATATAAGCGAGGGACAGTCGGTGCGGAGTGTTGAAATCCGACACCGCCTTTTCCGCCGCCACATCGTAAGAGTTCTGGGGGAAGTTCGCATTGCGCGTATCGCTGAAGGGTCCGGAGGTGGTGTCGATGGACTTTGAATAGGTGTAAGCGGCCAGGACCGACAGGCCCTTGGACATGCGCCGCTCAACCTTGGCTTGGAAGGAGTGGTAAATGGAACTGCCCGCGGATTGCGTGTACCCGAAACTGGAGAGATAGGGATAAGGTCGCGGGCAGCCATTCACGCTTTCACAGGCCGCGAGCGTCGCCGGAATGGCGGCCGAAGGAACTGTGGAAAGATTCATGGCCTGATTGGGATCGGTTTCCTGGACGAGGTGCAGCCCCCGCGTTCCGACATAGCCCACGTCGAAGAGCCATGCTTGCCCGACCTGTTGCTGCATGTCGAAGGTCCACTCCTGGATGAAGGCGTTGCGGAAATTAAGCTGGAAAGGACTCATGGTGGGGTAAATCGAGCCGACGATTCCCGACAGGGCATTCTGGATGATTTGGCCGCTCCCCGGTATGAAATTGCACGGCCCGCCCAGCAGGCACCCTTCGAGCACGGCGGGAGAGTTGCCTTCCTTCAGTTGAACGAAGGGTGGGTTGGCAGCCTTCTGGAAATAGACATCGCCGAAGGTCTGATCGTAGAACACCCCGTAGCCGGCGCGCAGCACGGTTTTGGAGCTCTTAAAGGGTTGCCAGGCTATCCCCACGCGCGGCGCAAAATTGTTGCGGTCGGGCTTCTGCAGCGAGCGGTTGCTTGCCGTGCTTCCCAGATTGATCGTTTGCTGGCTGCAAGTTTGAGACGTGCAAGGCGCCGGGCTGATTTGCCACTGGCCGGTAAGCGGATTGATGCTGGGGTTAAAGCTCCACAGGGTTGCCGCCTTATTCCCGGCCACTATCAAGTCTCCGTTGCTGAAATCGAAGTTGGAAAAGCCGTTCGACCCTTCCGTGACTAGGCTCTTGTACTCGTAACGCAAGCCGAGGTTGACGGTCAGATGGGGGCGAACCCGCCAATCATCCTGGACGAAGAAGTCGTATTCACCAAATTGGCCGGAGATGTACTCCTGGAATCCGTTCAGCCAGTATTGGGGAAGGCCCAGCAACGCATCCGCGACGCTGTTACCGAGCGTGCAGGTGGGGCAGCCCAGTTGTGCTGCCGAGACCTGGCCCAGGCCGCCCGTCAGGAATCCGGTAAAATCAAATTCTCCCCGGGAGATGGTGTCGACGGAAAAATTCCCGCGCCGGACTTCGCGAATATCGGCGCCATAGGTCATCGTATGTGACCCCAGCACTTGCGTCAGCGTGTCGCCGATTTGGAAGGTATTCACCGCGCCACTTTGGGGGGTGGTTTCGTCGGCTCCCAGGTTGGCGTATCCCGAAAAGTTCATGTTGGGGACGCCGGCGGGAACCGAGCCGATGTTCGCGACGCCCATGATCCCCAGGCTTGAGGCCAAGGTGCTCCCCAAATCCTGGTCAACCTCTCGGATTTGCCAGCGGTTATAACCAAGCTTGACCTCGTTGACCAGCTTGGGGTTGAAGATGTGGGTCCAATCGACGCCCCCCATCTGATAGGAATCGTGAGAGAAGCGGCCATATCCCGGAATCGTCGTGGTGAGTTCCGGAACTGTGCCCGTGGGCCAGAACTCGCAATCAAAGTTCAGATTGTAGCGGAAGAACACGGAATCCTTGCTGTTGAACTGATGGTCGACCCGTCCCGTCATGGTGTCGTAGGTGACCTGCCGGTTGACCAGCGCCTGGTAGTTGGCCGCGCCGCACGTGGCGGTCGGAATGTTGGGCTCGGGGTACTGATTGACCAGGGCTTGCCCCACGGGGTCCGCCTGCAGCAGGACTTGATTGATGTTGGTGAAAGGTTGTCCTCCGCCCAGGGGATTGAGAAGCAGGGTCTGGCTGGAACAGTTGGGGTTCAGGAGATCCGTGAAGTGGCCCTGGCGTTCGGCCATGCTGGGGACGAGGAAGTTGTCGTAGAAGTCGCGGTGCTCACGCGTGCCTTCGTAAGCGAAAAAGAAAAACGTGCGGTCGTGTCCGTCATAAACACCGGGGAGCACGATGGGCCCCCCCAGCGTCCCGCCAAACTGGTTGCGGTGCATGGGCGCTACCGAGGGGTCAAAAAAGTTGCGGGCGTCAAAATCCGTATTGCGGGCGAACTCATAGACGCTGCCGTGTAAATCGTTGGTTCCTGACTTGGTCACCATGTTGACTTCGGCCCCGGCGTGGGCGCCGAATTTGGCCTCGTATACTCCCGTCTCCATGCGGAACTCCTGCACGGAGTCGAGCGGCGGGGCGACGGTGTATTGGCCAACGCCCACCGAGGTGTCATCCAGGCCGTCCAGCCAATAGGAGTTCATCGAGTCGCGCATCCCATTCACGTTGATGGCGCCACCCCGGGAGCTGATATGGGAGCCCGCCGTCCCGGGGGATACGCCGGGGACGAGCAACGCCAGCTCCAGAAAATTCCGGCCATTCAGGGGGACCTCAGTCACCTTCTGCTCGTCGATGGTGGTTCCTACGGAGGAGGTCTGGCTCTCGACCGTGGCAGGTGATGCCTCGACCGTGACGGTCGTTGCCTGGGGGCCGATCTTGAGAGAAATGTCTACTCGCAGGTGCTGGTTCACCAGGAGGGTCAGGGGGCCGCGGGCCGTCTTTTCAAAGCCCTGCTTCTGGGCCGTCAGGCGATATCTTCCCGGCGGCAAGAGGGGGATCTCAAAACTACCGTCATTTCCTGTGACCGCGCTGCGGGAAAATCCCTTATCTACTTCCACAATGGTCAGGGCAGTGCCAGGGATAACAGCCCCCATGGGATCCGTGATGGTGCCCGTGAAACTGCCCTGAAAGGTCTGGGCATGGGCCAGCATGCAGCCTACGCCGACGAAAATTATTAGGCATGGCAAAGCGCGTCGAATCGAGTAACTCATCATCCGATTCAACCTCTCTATGAAATCTGCAAGAATGCAATAAATCGAACCGTGCCCGAGACTTCCACGCACTCGTACCACCCCGACTGATGGTACGTTTTGCGCCGAACGGACGCTCGACGAACACATTAACACGAATCGGGTTACACGCCAAATCCAAAGGCCTCGTTTTGAGCTCCAAAGTGGCGGCACATGTCCTATAATCAAGGCTTCCTTCAATTCACCCAGGAGAATGACTATGAACCTTGCCGTGAGCGCACCGGACGTCAGGCCTTCCAGATCCCGCGTCGCCAGGATTGCCTTCTGGATGCTGGCCACCCTCTTCCTCAGCGCAGCGGGTGCCCGGTCCGTGGCTGGGAACCCGGTCGACGTGCCAACCATTAATGGCGGCATGGGACCATGTACCGCTGAGTTCACCGTCGTCGACGCATCCAATAAGCCGGTTTATGACGCCAAGGTCCACCTCAAGGTCAAGTACGGTTTCATGAGCAAGAGGGACACCGACCTGGAAGTCGGCACCAACAGCGACGGTAGGGCGCGGATGGAAGGTCTGCCCGAAAAGCTGAAGAAGCCTCCCCTGGAATTCACCATCCGCAGCGGCGACGCGACTAAGTCGGTAACTAGCGATCCCGCCGCCGATTGCCATCCGAGTTTCACCGTGACGCTTGGAAAGTGAGAAGGGCCGGCTGGCCGGGACCCCTGCACTGCCTGCCACGTTCTGACAAGACGTTGCGTGACAGCCGGAGGCGGAAAATCTGCACGCTCGGCTCAACGCGGGGCAAGGAGGTTGCGCTCCGCCTCGGGTGCTTTCCTGCCCTACTTTTGAAGGCCCGCCACTTTTTGTCATCAATGTGGGACTGTCCCACTTGTAGCTCTCCGAGGGGCTACGCGACCCTTGTCCCACCAAATCCGCCTGTTTTTACCCTCCGAATTTTCATGAATGACCCCGCCGCGCTGTTCACCATCACGCCAAAGGAGAATGGGTTGCCACAGTCACCACCAAACGCTCAGGAAGGAAGATGCTATCGAGGGTGCACGGGGTTGCCGCAAGCGTTTGCCCGGCAGGCCGTTCAACTAATTCAAGTCGCAGGCATTTGAGCTGCGCTTCCAGTTCCGTCCAAGCCACAGCGAAGGCGAGCGTGGGGTCAGTTGATTGTTGCAGGGATGCCATGGCCGCAGGACCCAGGTAGTGGCGTGCTACGTCGTTCGCTTCGGCTACGAGTTCGGCCCGCATGACGTCGACACCAATCCACCCACCCCGCAACAGGCCGATCCAACCTTCTTGCTCGTGGTAAGCCAGGCTGATGTCCAGAGTCTGCCCGGCGAGTTGGCCGAGCCAAACCGGCCCCCGCCGTGACTCTTCGAGAGGCAGTTGGTCAGGGGCGAGATCGCTCCACTTCGCCAGCACTTCGCGCAGGACGGTTCGCAGTTCCTGCCGTGCGATCGTTCGCGAGGGCGCTGTCTTCACGCGGACCAGCACCGCTTGGCCGGGTGACGGCAACAAAGGTGTCTGCGGCCAATTCGAGATCCGGGTGGTAACGGCGATGGGCATCCTTGCTCCTCCTCAAGCCGGCACGGCGGGTGAACCTTCCCAGCGGGTATCGGCGGGCAGGCGTTCTCCCTTAGCCACCAAGGTCATCGGGCCCAGACGCACTCGGTCACCTACCTGGGTGTCGTACAGGATGATGCCGCGTGCGCCCACTGTCACCTGGGCGCCAATCTCAACCATCCCGATTTTCATGATGCGGTCTTCAAACAGGTGCGTTTGGGGTCCGGACCAAGCGTTAAGTTCCGCTTCGTCACCGATCCGCACGCAATCGAATTCGGTAAAGTCCGTGGTATTCATGTAGACGCCTTTGCCAATCCGCACCCCGAGCAGGCGTAGCGCCCAGGGCAGCAGGGGAGTGCCGCGCAGGAGGTTCAGGAAATTCGGGACGGCGAGAGATTCATATAGATTGGTAACCGCTTCGCTGATCCAGACGAAGGGTGTCCACATGGGGGCCGCGCGCGGGCGGTAACGCCCGATGAGAATCCATTTGAGCGCCACCACCAGCAGGAAAGATCCGAACCCGAACAGGTAGCCGGCAATGGAGAGTGCAATCGCCACTTTGATCCCCCACCCCTTGTCCTCGGCCAGGGGCATCACCAAGATGATGATTAGATAACCGCTGGCAATCACGAACGCCAGCGGCAGCACAATACGCAAACCCTCCACGAGTCCGCGCCCCCAGCGGCGGAGGAGGGAGGGCCGGAAGGTAAGTGAGGCGTCGAAACCGGTCAGACGCTCGCGCGCGGGCAGGAGCATGGGCGGTGAGCCCATCCAGGTCTGGCCGGATTTGAGCTGATCGTTGGAGGGCGTGCGGGTTTGCACACCGATCAGGACGTCGTCGGGCAGAGTGGTGCCGTCAGGAACATAAGCGCCATTGCCGACAAAAGAACGATGGCCGACTTTCGTGGGTTTCAAAACCATCCAGCCCCCGTACTGCTCCTCGTCGCCCAACATCGCGCCATCCGCAATAAAACTGTCGTCACCCAGGACGAGCAGTTCGGGCACGATACCCTCAGCGGTGGAGATTTCCGCGTGCCGCCCGACCTTGGCGCCCAGGAAGCGCAGCCACAGGGGCGCATAGACCGAGGCGTAGAGTCCATGCAGAGCACTGAGGCTGCTGTCCTGAACCATGGTCATGAGCTTCTTGCGCCAAAAGGCCACACTCTGCACGGAGGAAAGTCCGGGGACTTGACGCGGCAAGAGCCAGCGCAGGCCCGCGGTTATGAGCATGGTCGCGGACACAAATAAGGCGCTGGCGGGAATTGACATCATGAAAAATATTCCGAAAGCGGTGAGCGGGCTGAGGTTCGATTCGAAAACATCCCAAGTGTGAGCGTCCATCCAGTCAATCAACATGAAGGCTGGGAAGGTGGGGAGGAAGAACAACACCGATACCACGATCGCTGTTACCGCAAAGACGCCTGCCATCCCCCACCGTTTCATGACTCCAACCTGTGGGCGCGGGGGCAATACTTCCTTGGGACGATCGACCGGTCGTGCCGGAGCACCCTCCCAGGTTTCATCATCGGGAATCCGTCGCCCCGCGGTCAGTGCCGATTGCCCGCCCAGGCGCGCCCGCTCTCCGAGTTTCGTGTCGTTCTCAAGCACGGCATACGAATCGACTACTGAATCCCGGCCGAGATGTACCGGGCCAATGATCAGCATGCCGCCCTCAACACGGGCGTTCTCGATGTTCACAAAAGTGCCGATGCTGACCCCCTCTTCAACGGTCAGCAGTTCCGGCGCGCCCAGAGTGATGGCATCAATCATCACGTTCGGTCCAATGCGCGCGCCCAGAGCGCGCAGGTACAAGGGCATCCAGGGACTGGCGGCGAGCAAATAGACATCTGGCAATTCGCAGAACTTGTTCGCCAGCCACCAGCGAAAATACGTAACCCCCCACAATGGATATCGGCCGGCAGGCAAATGTTCTGCCACCAGCCATTTGCCGGTGATGGCTATCCCGAAGGTCAGGAGTCGCGCCAGCAGGAAGGTGGAAAGTGAGTACAACACTGCGAGCGGAATACTGTCGCCTTCACTGCCCGTGAAATAGTGATAGACAAAGAACGGACCCAGCCAGTCGGCCATGTGAAATAAAACGAAGAAAGGAATTACCACGGACTGCGCCATCCCGCATACCAGGCGCCGCTGCCAGGGGACTTCGGTACGCTCCGGCCCGAGGGCTTGGGGGGCGCGCCGGCGTTGTCGCTCCATGGCCGCAGCGATCTTGCCTAACTGACGTTCGCGATAGACATCTTGCACACTCAGGGTTGCGTAGCGCGTATCCGTGCGAAGGATCGATACCAACCGCGCCGCCAGCAAGGAGTGTCCGCCCAGGTCATCAAAGAAATCCGCGTCCGGGTGGAGCAGAGGATGGGCAAAAAGCTTGGCCAGTGCAGCGTACAACGCCACTTCTTCTTCGTTGCGTGGCTTCGCCCGCTCGTGTCCGCTGGGTTCGTTACCGTTAAGGGGCATAGCGCGGAGGGCGTGCAAGTCCGGCTTGCCGGAGGGCAGGCGGGGCAGTTCAGCCAAGACCTCCAGGTGCGCCGGTACCATGTAGGCGGGAAGACGGGGAGCCAATGCCTGCCGCAGTGCAGCCCGGTCTGGTTTGAAATCCGAGGCGGGGACGATAAATCCCACCAGTTGGTCCGTGCCCGCCAAGGGGCGTAAGACTACGGCCGCTGCGGCCACGCCAGGCTGCGCGGCGAGAGCGGCGGCAATTTCATCCAACTCGACACGGTATCCACGAATCTTTACTTGATTGTCCGCCCGTCCCAACCAATGGACCGGACCGCCGCGTTCCATGCGCACCAGATCGCCCGTCAGGAACAATCGCGCATCGTCAGGACCCGTGGCGAGGGGATTGGGGATAAACCGTTCGGCCGTTAACTCGGGCTGGTCTAGGTAGCCAAGGGCGAGGCCCGGCCCTATGATGCCTAACTCCCCAATCTCTCCGGGCGGGAGGGGTTGGCGCTGTTCATCCACGACCATTAGGCCGTAATTCGGGAGCGGCATGCCGATGGTCACACGCTCGCCTGGTTGTAACTCCACCAGGGTGGCGGACACGGTGGTCTCCGTCGGCCCGTATGTGTTAAACACTCGCCGCCCCGGCCGCGTCAATCGTTCAGCCAGCGCATCGGGACAGGCTTCACCTCCCAGATTGATCAGCCGCACCGTGGGCAGCGGGTCGAGGATCAAACTCATCATCGTGGGCACGGCGTGCACCACGGTGATGCACTCCCGCCTGAAGGTCTCGGCCAGCAAATCGGGATCACCCACCAGCGAGGCGGGAGCAATCCACAGAGTTGCGCCGGCCAGGTAGGCAATCCAGATTTCCTCGAACGACATGTCGAAGGCTAGCGAAAATCCTTGATAGACCAGGTCGTTTTCATCCACTCCCAGGAGTTCATTCTCGCTGCGGAGGAAATGGCAGATGCTCTGGTGGCTGATGACAATGCCTTTGGGCTGTCCCGTCGATCCGGAAGTGTAAATCACGTAAGCGGGGTCAGAAGGCTTCGCCCCCACGCAGGGCAGGGTGGAATCACCCTCGGCCAGCAGGTCTTCTATGGCCCAGACGGGCACGGATAATTCCGCCAGACGCGGCAACCAGGCGCGGCAAGTTACCATGCCGCACGCTTGGGCGGATTCAAGACATATCTTGACTCTGGCCAGCGGCGCCTCAGCATCAAAGGGCAGCCAGGCTGCACCGCTCCGAGTGATGCCGGCTTGCGCGATCAGCAAATCCGCACCGCGCGGCATGAACAATCCCAAAATCTGGCCGGCGGCCGCCCCACGGTTGACTAGCGCTCCTGCCACTGCCTGGCTCGACGCGTCCAACTCCACGTAAGTGACAACTCGCTTGCGCCAGACCAGCGCCGGGTGATGGGGGCGACGCCGCGCGGATGCCATCAGGATGTCAGCGAGACATTCCTCGCGAAGTAAATCCGGCCGGTTGGGTCCACGCAAGACCAGCGCGCCAGCTTCTGAGTCAGTCGATAGAAGAACTCCAGTTCCGTCCATCAGTTACCCAAGATCCTTCCACAACGTCTGCGCCTGCCCAAGCGAACCTGCAAGGGGCGGAGGCATCAACTGTGATTGCTGCCTGTGCCCAGGAGTTGCCTCCCGCCATTTTTCGAGACGCGCCGCCCTGTCTTCGCCGGCCTATGCTAAGATGGCCTGTTATTACAGGCTGGTTTACGCAGTCAGGTGCGCTTTGTGTCCACACCGTCCAAACCCGCTCCGAAGCACTTTGCCGTCAACCGGCAAGCGCAGCACCTATATCATCTCCTGGAGAAATTCGAAGCGGGGATGGAATTGACGGGTACAGAAGTCAAGTCGGTTCGCGATGGGAAGATCAATCTCAAAGACAGTTACGTTGACTTTCAGAAGGGCCAGGCTTGGTTGATTGACTGTCATATCAGCCCGTACACGGCGGCAAGCTATCTCAATCACGATCCGCTTCGTGACCGGCGCCTGCTGCTGCATCGGCAGGAGCTTGATAAGCTGGCGACCCGCACCCAGGAAAAAGGGCTCACGGTGGTCCCGACCCGGGTCTACCTGAAGAAGAACATGGTCAAGTGTGAGATTGCCTTGGCGAAAGGCAAGAAGGTTTACGACCATCGCGAGACATCGCGGCGCCGCACGATTGAACGAGAAACCCAGCAGGACATCCAGGAACACCGCCGGCGCCACTCTTAAGCGGCGCTGGCAAGTATCTCTCAATCCCAATAAGGAGCCATGACCCGTGAAGATCGAATTTCAACCTGAGGCGTTGTCGCAGCTTGTCACTTCGGCGCTGGTGGTTTTTGCCTTCGAGGGCACTCCGCAGTTGAGCGGCACCGTGGAGCAATTGCCGGTGGAAACGCGGGGGTTCCTCGAAGCGTTGCAGGCGGCAGGAGAACTTACCGGGAAGGCTTTTGAATGCACATTGATTCACCTGCCGGTGGGATTGGCGGCGTCCAAACTCGTCGTCGTGGGGGCCGGCAAGAGCGAGAAGTTTAACGATGCACAGCTTCGCAATCTGGTGGGGACGGCGGTCAGAACCCTCCGGACGCGTGGCGTGCGGGACCTGGCCTGGGTAGTAGGCAAGGGTGAACCGTCTGCGGTCAAGTCGATTGCCGAGGCCGCGGTGTTGGCGGACTACGACGCGGACCGTTACCGGACGGAGCGCAATTCTGAGAAAAGAATTGATCGCTTCGAACTGGCGACAGGCGGCGAAGTTCTCCCCGCCGGGGCGGTAGACGCGCTGGAGCAGGGCCGCATCATTGCTGAGGCCCAGAACTTCACGCGCGATCTCGTCAATGAGCCGTCGAATCTGATGACGCCCACTATGCTGGCGGTGCGCGCTGAGGCTATGGCGTCACGCTGCGGCTTGGAATGCCAGGTGCTTGGACCTGCCGAGATACAAGGGCTGAAGATGGGCGCTTTCTGGGCCGTCGCCCAAGGCAGTGACGAGCCTGCCCGGATGATTGTGATCCGCTATACGCCCGAAGGCGCGCCGGAACAACCCGTAGTGGGCCTGATCGGGAAGGGAATTACGTTTGACACCGGCGGCATCTCCATCAAGCCTGCGGAGAATATGCACGAGATGAAAACGGATATGGCGGGCGGCGCCACCATGCTGGGCGTCATGCAAGCCATCGCACAGCTTAAGCCCAAGGTGCGAGTGATTGCGCTTGTCCCCGCCACTGATAATATGCCCAGCGGGAAAGCCTATAAGCCCGGTGACGTCATCACTTCGATGTCCGGAAAGACCATTGAGATCCTGAATACCGATGCGGAAGGCCGCTTGGTGCTGGCCGACGCGCTGACCTTTGCAAAGCAGTTGGGTTGCACGGTGCTGATTGACGCGGCCACGCTGACGGGGGCCGTGATGGTGGCGCTCGGCAACATCACGACCGGCGTTTTCGGATGGAATAAGGAGTGGGTGGATCGCGTGCTGGCCGCTGCCAACGCCGCCGGAGAAAAGATGTGGCCACTGCCCGTGGACGATGAGTATCGCGACCTGTACAAGAGCACGATCGCCGACCTTGCCAACACCGGCGGACGTTGGGGAGGAGCCATCACGGGCGCCATGTTCATCGGGGAATTCGCCGGTGATACGCCCTGGGTGCATCTCGACATCGCCGGCACACGCTGGGCGGGTGAGGAAAAACCTTATCGCGCCAAGGGCCCGACAGGTCACGGCGTGCGCACGCTCGTACAGCTCTTGACGGATCTTGGGTCGTAACCGCGATATTGTTCACTAGGATTCTTCCCAGGACTGTCAACTATCCACACATAAAGATGCGCTTGATATCACACACTCCTATGTGTAGAATCATTGAGGGATTATCCTATGCCGACGAACCTTGCCATCGACGACCGCCTGATTGAAGAGGCCCGAAAATTGGGCCATCACCGCACCAAGAAGGATACCGTGAACGCAGCGCTTGATGAGTATATTCAGCGCCGGAAGCAGCAAGGTGTCTTATCCCTGTTTGGAACGATTGAGTATGATCGGGCCTATGATTACAAGCGCGAGCGCTCGAGGAAACTAGCGTGAATACACTGATTGATACTTCAGTGTGGTCACTTGCGCTGCGCCGTAAGCCGCAGGACTTGAGTGCGGTTGAGCGGTCGATGGTTGCTGAATTGACGGAAGTGATCCAAGAAGGCCGCGGTCGCATGATCGGCCCGGTGCGCCAGGAATTGTTGTCCGGGATTAAAACCCCGGAGCAATACGAAAAGCTTCGGCTAAAGCTCCGAGCCTTTCCGGATCAACCGATCGCCACCTCAGATTACGAAACGGCCGCAAGAGCCGGCAATGAGTGCCGGTCAAAGGGAATTGTGGTTTCTACGGTCGACATCTTGATATGTGCAGTCGCGCTTTCCCGCCGGTGGTCAATTTTTACTTTGGATCCGGATTTCAAGAATTATGCAAAGGTCCTCCCCATCCAACTTCACCTGCCCCACAGGTGAAAATACCCGACCGGTATAGCCCTCGCGGATTTCGAGTCCATGGCCTGGTAACAAATCCCAATTGGGGAAGTCGTGAGGCCGAGTTGATACGCGGGTCGTGGAGCTGCGTACCTACATGCGTTCGGGAATTCCCATGCCCATTTGTTCGACGGTCAGGCTGAGCGTGCGTTCCGTGAGGTAGACAAGGTAAAGCAGGAATTGCTGGCGGGCGGGATCCGTTTCGCTCAGGATGTGGAAGTGATGATAGAAATTGTTGAAGGCCTGGGCGAGGCGGAAGGCGTACTTCGCCACCACCGCAGGCTCTTCAGAGGTGATGGCCTGGTCTACGACTATCTCCAACTGGCCGGCGAGCAACGTTAGCTCCCAAAACGCCAAGCCATCCGTTCCCCGGAAAAATCCCTGTGACTGTTCGGAAGTGAAGGTGCGTGGCAGGTCCGCGGCTTGGAACTCCGGGTGCGACTCCTGGAATTTACGAAAGATATTTCGCGCCCGCACCACGCTATATTGCAGGTAAGGTCCGGTCTCACCTTCGAAGGCCAGCGCCTCCTTGAAGTCGAAGGCGATGATGACGCGGCGCGTGAACTTCAGGAGGAAGTAGCGCAGCGCCGCCACAGCGATTTTGCGCGCGTAGTCCTGTTGCTCGAACAGGATCCTGGGTCATGCCGCGTGAGCCCACTTCTTCTGAGGCGCGCGCGATGAGGGTGTCGATCAGGTCGTCCGCCTTGACGCCCTGCCCCTTGCGTCCGGAAACCTCCACGTAAGAGCGTTCGCGGTCATCCGGGTTGAGCGTAATTCCCATTTCCTCCGCGCAAACGGGCGTGAGTCCGACCACCTCGTATGCGAAATGGTGGAGGTTACGGGCGCGCTCGTGGTAACCCAGGGCGTGGAATGCGGCTTTGACGATGTTCTGAAGGTAGGACTGGCGCGTATCGATGACGGCGTAGGCTGCGCTCGCGTGGCCGAAGGGCGGCGCGTCAGCTTCGCCTGCGACGGTGGTCCGCCAAACGCCGTGGCCGTCCGGATAACGGTGGAAGGCCGCGTATCCAAAATCCTTGTCGAGCAAGGCGAATTTCCAAAGGTGGTAGGCGATGTCCTTGCCAACATAGGTCACGGTGCCGTTCGAACGTACTATAATCTTGATATCATCGCCATCCGCCGGTTCGCTTTCTGCGGAAGTTTCTGCCAGATCCATGACCCAGCAACCGGCGTTCTTGCCATTCTCCTCAAAGCGCACCGCGCCATTCTTCTTCAGCAACTCGAACGCGGATTTCCAGAAGTTGAGTTTAAGAATCTCACTTTCCTGAACCAATACGTCGTATTGGATGTTGATTCGCAGCATCGTCTTGAGGTGGGCGCGCACGATGGCGGTGGAGATCACCTCGGCCATGGCGGCGGGCTCACCGTGGCCTTCCTCGATATCTTTCAGGGCTTGTGAGCGCAGGGCGAGCGCCGCCTTATCTTCTTCGTACCACTGGAAAACTCGCGCGTAGAGGTCCCAGCAGTAATAGTCGAAGCGAACCGAAGCGTCGTGGGTCAACGCCTCAACTTCCGCCAAAGTCTTCTTCTGCAAATGCAGGAATCCTACGACGACGTCTGCAACCTGCACGCCGGTGTTGTCAATGTAGTTTTCGACTTCCACGAGGTCGGACTGAAAGCGCAGCAGGCGAACAAACGTATCCCCCAAAACAGCGTTGCGCAGGTGGCCGATGTGCGCTGCCTTGTTGGGATTGATACTGGTGTGTTCGACCAGGATTTTCCCGTGCGCGCTGGTCTGCGCGGTGGGCGGGGAACTGCGCCGGTCGAAAAGGCGCGCCGCGGCCTGGGCGCGCTGGAGATGGAAATTCAGATAGCCGGCCCCGGCCACGGTCACGCGCTCGATGCCTTCGACGGCGGAGAGGGGCGCCATGAGTTGCTCTGCGATCTTGCGAGGCGCCTGCCGCAACTGCTTCGCCAGCTCAAAACAAGCGGCGAGCGAGATGTCACCCATCTCCAGATTGGGCGGAGTAACGAGCGCGGGAGAGGCTACTTCCACATGGAAGACCTCGCGCACAGCCTCTACAAATTTCGAGCGAATCTTTTGTTGGATCTCCGGTAACAAGAAGCTGCTCCCCCGTTGCGACGGCGGCTCGATGCCGCACCGCCAAGCCGTCACGAATGGCGCCCCTACAGTCAGAAGCGCTTGCGCTGCGATAAACGACAGATTATAGCAGAGGGTTCTTGACTCCGGAGCATCGCTTCGCGCCACGGTAGTGTCCTAGTTTGACGCAGCACCGGGCTAATGGTTTTTGAATTTATAGGTTGCAAATTGTTTCGACGCCCTGCGGGTGCAAGTAACCCCTCATCCGGCCTCCTACGTCAGCCACCTTCTCCCCTGGGGAGAAGGCTATGATCTCAGGGTGGCTACGGCGCCGCACCTTACCTTGAGTAACCGCCCTCTCCGAGGGGAGAGGGTGGACCGCAGCCGGCGTTTTCATCAGCCGGGGCGGGACGGGTGAGGGGTCACTTGGGGCTTCTTTCCAAACTAGGACACTACCCGCGCCACGGTTGCAAGCCACTGGCCTTTCGACTATCTTTTTGCTCAAGACTGGGGGCGTCATGATTCAGTTGCATCGCTTTTCGATTCGCATCCAGCGCGCGAACCATCTGGAACCGCCACGAGGCGTCTGGCGGCTCCTCGCGCTTGCCGTGTGCATCCTCTTCGCGACCTTGATCGCTGCATCGCCCGCCTCACTCGGCGACTTCGAAGGCGAATCCGACGTCGGAGGGCCGCTCCTCGCAGGTTCGACAACTTTCGATGCTGCACACGGTGAGTACCACATTACCGGAGGCGGAGCCAACATGTGGAAGGAGACGGATGCTTTCCACTTCCTGTGGCGGCAGGCCACGGGAGACCTGACCTTGACCACCCAGGTGAAATTTCCTCATCCCGGCGGCAATGCCCATCGCAAGGCAGGATGGATGGTGCGGCAAGGTTTGGGTCCAAGCGCCCCCTATGCTGACTTGGTCGTGCACGGCAGCGGGCTCACGGCCCTGCAATATCGCCTGACGGAAGGTGGAACGACCCAGGAGATTCAGTCGAAGATCTCGAATCCGGAAACCATTCGGTTGGTTCGGCTGGGGAACACCTTTTCGCTTTGGGCCGCGCCTGCTGGAGGGCAATTCGAGCTGGCCGGTACGGTGGAAGTTCCTCTGCATGACCCTGTCTATGTGGGCCTGGCCGTATGTGCGCATGACGCCGCCGCCGAGGAGGAGGCCGTGTTTTCGAATGTGAACGTGCTGGGCGGCAAGGAGGAACACGCCCACCCGCAGCCTGTCGAAAGCCGCCTGGAAATCATCTCCCTTGACGGGCACAAGCGGCGCGTCGTCTATCACGCACAGAAACGCTTTGAGGCGCCCAACTGGTCGCGCGACGGAAAGTTTCTGCTCTTTAATAGTGAGGGGAAACTCTATACCGTGCCGATTAAAGGTGGCGAACCACGCCTGCTCGATACCGGGGATGCCATCCACTGCAACAATGATCACGGCTTCTCGCCGGACGGCAAGTGGTTGGCGATTACCCACTCGCCGAATCACATTCCCTTCGTTTATGTGCTTCCGGCAGGCGGGGGAAAGCCTCGGCAGGTTACGGAGACGGGCCCCTCTTACTGGCACGGCTGGTCTCCGGATGGCAAGACGCTGGCGTTTGCGGGGATTCGAGGCGGCAACGGCGATATCTACTCGATTCCTGTGGAGGGGGGTGAAGCACAGCGATTGACGGATGCGCCGGGTCTCGACGATGGGCCGGATTATTCGCCCGATGGCCAATACATTTACTTCAACTCCGAGCGCACCGGCTGGATGCAGATCTGGCGCATGCACCCGGATGGAAGCGCGCAGGAGCAAGTGACCCGCGACGACTACGCCAACTGGTTCGCACATCCTTCACCCGACGGAAAATGGCTCGTGTTCCTTTCCTACGACAAGACGGTAAAGGGGCATCCGGCTGACCAGGACGTCATGCTGCGCCTCATGCCCGTGGCGGGCGGTGAGCCGCGTGTCCTGGTGAAACTCTTCGGAGGGCAGGGGACGATCAATGTGCCCTCCTGGTCGCCGGACAGCAAACGCCTGGCCTTCGTGAGTTATCGCTTGCTTCAGAGCAGTAGGCAGTAAGCAGAGAGCAGTAGGCAGTAAGCAGAAGGCAGTAGGCAGCAAGCAGAAGGCAGTAAGCAGCGAACGGGAGGCGCGGACCTGTTTCGTAGCGCGGTCCCCCGGTTTTGGGGTCCGCGGTTCTTCCAACTGCAAATGTCATGCATGCACCTCTGCGCCGCGCCACGGTACATTCGCTCATGTTGCACGGGAAGAACCGCAGACCTCAACGGCGGAGGTCTGGTGCGCCGGGATAAACCGGCAGAAAGCAGAGAATGAAAATTTCTCACGAGGAAGGAGTAGCGATCCACTCGGCCCCGAGTTTTGCGCTGGGCGTCGTGAGGCGCACGGTGAAGCGTAAACAGGGGAATAGGTGGGCTGGGTATTGAGCTTCGAAAATGTCCAATCAGGACGCCGACGTTTTCAGACTAAACGGAAGGCAACATGAGGCCGGGACGCCAACGCGAGTTCCGGCACAGTCCTGCGTAGTCGTAGACCCCAGACACGCCTAGACACTTTCTGCACGAGAACCGGGAGACCTCGGAGGCGCCGGCCGCCGTAGATCGTGGCCGGACGGCGGGAAAAGGCGATGGCCGTACAGCCCGCCTGCACGCTCTCGAGGAGTCGGACAGCGGAACAGTACCGATGAATCATTTGAACAAAGACGGGAAGCCGTTGGCGGAGAATGAGGAGGGAAGGCCGCTGATCAAGGAGAACACCCGTTGGCCTAACACGCACCCGACACAGAGCGGGGCACGCGTGTCCCAGGGACTCGCGGGTGTGCGGAAAGCCGCGAAGGAACACAGGGAGATGAAGTTCACGGCCTTGCTCCACCACTTAACGGTCGATCTGCTGCGGGAAAGCTTTTACGCCTTGAAGCGAAAAGCTGCACCGGGAGTAGACGGCATGACGTGGCAGGAGTATGAAAGCGGGCTGGAAGGTCGACTCGTCGATCTGCACAGCCGGGTCCACCGCGGAGCATTCCGAGCGAAGCCCTCGCGAAGGGCGTATATCCCGAAAGGCGACGGGCGGCAACGTCCGTTGGGGGTTGCGGCACTGGAGGACAAGATCGTCCAACAGGCCGTGGTCACCATCCTCAATGCGATTTACGAGGAAGACTTTCTGGGCTTCTCGTATGGCTTTCGACCGGGACGCAGCCAGCATCAAGCGCTGGACGCGCTCTCGTACGCGCTCACGGTGAAGCACGTGAACTACGTTCTTGACGCGGACATTCGTGGATTTTTCGATTCGATATCCCACGAATGGATGCTCAAGTTCGTGCAGCATCGCGTCGCCGACCCCCGGATTCTCCGGCTCATCCAGAAATGGCTGAAAGCCGGGGTGAGGGAGGAAGGCGAATGGTCGGAGACGGAGATGGGTACGCCACAAGGGGCGGTGGTCTCGCCCCTGCTGGCGAATATCTATCTGCACTACGTCTTTGACCTGTGGGTGCAGGCGTGGCGCAAGAAGCACGCCCGGGGAGACGTGGTCGTGGTGCGGTATGCCGACGATACGGTCCTTGGATTCCAATCGCAGACGGAAGCCGACCGCTTTCTGGAGGATTTCCGGGAGCGGGTGGGGAAGTTTGGATTGGAACTGCATCCTGACAAAACGCGCCGGATCGAGTTCGGGCCGTTTGCCGAACTTTACCGGAAACGGAGAGGAGAAGGTAAGCCGGAGACGTTCGACTTTCTGGGCTTCACGCATATCAGCGGGAAGAACCGGAGGGGGCAATTTACCGTGAAGCGGAAGACGATCAGCAAGCGCCTGCGGGGGAAGTTGCAGGAACTCAAGCAACAACTCCGGCAGCGTCGGCACGATCCCATCGCGGATACGGGTAAATGGCTCCGGTCGGTCGTGCAAGGCTACTTCAACTATCACGCGGTACCGGGAAACCTCGACCGCCTGCGAATCTTTCGGGAACGGTTGACCCGACTGTGGCGAACACAACTGCGTCAACGCAGTCAACGCCACCGCCTCAACTGGGACCGACTGGGGAAGCTTGCGGCCTGCTGGTTGCCTGCTCCGCACGTTGTGCATCCTTGGCCATCCCAACGGTTCGCCGCCACACATCCGAGATAAGAGCCGTATGCGCTAACCAGCGCACGTACGGATCCGTGCGGGGGGTACCGGGTAACCGGTATCCCTACCGCAACCGCCAGCCTGGTGCCTGACACCCGACACCTGGCACCTGACACCCGGCGCCTCTTTACCAGCGAACCCGCACGCGATATTTGAGCAATGCCTCACCGTTGGCGGCCACGGGCACCGTGAAGCGCGCCGCGAAAGCCGCCGTCTTTTCATACTTGAAACTCGAATCGAGCATCGACCAGTCGCCGCCAATGGGCTCGTTGACGAGCACGGTAATGGCATCCGGTTTGTGGTTGCGGATGGAAATTTCGTAGGCAACTTCCACATTGTGGGGCCCGAGGCGCTGGTAGTCGGTTTGCTTGCGTTCCGCCACCACGTCAAAGGCGTTGCCGATGTGGAGGCTCACGGTTTCGTCTTTGGGCGTGTGGTCAATGCGATCCTCGCCGATGAATTGCAGGTGGCCTTTGGAATCGCCCTGGTAGACGCGCACCGTTCCGGCCGGCAGGGGAACACCCAGCGAATTGGCTTCCGCGTTCTTAAATTTGATCAGCACCTTCACCGGTTCCTTCACCGGCTGCCCGGGGCTCACGGGGTTTTGGAAGTAATACGACTGGCCGTCGACTTCGAAGACCTTCTCTACGGTGGCGCCGGCCGCAGCCAGCAGGCTGATTTGTTTGGTTTCGTTGTTCTGAATATCGGTATGACGCTCGAGCGTGTAGAGGTGGTATTCGGAAAGCGCTTCTTGGGCGAATTGCGGCGCCGGAGCATTTTCCGCCTTCAAGGCCATGATGCGTAGCCCCCTGCCATTTTCCGGTTGCACGCGATTCAATTCACCCGCCACCAGTTGCAGTTGTGCGTTGCGAAAAGCCGTGCCGCTTTGGTTCACGACCGTGACCCAGCCATTTAAATCCGCAGCCTTCTGGTCGGAGTGCACCGTGAGCACGTAGTCGGCATTCCAATTCACCGCATTCGTCAGGTAAGAGGCTTCCACGGTCTGCTCACCGGTCCGGCGATTATCCAACAGCCAGACCAGCGTCGGCTTGCTGTAGAGATTTTCCGGCAGGTCAGGGAAGATGTAGCGGTCTGCACCCATGCCGGTGATGATCTCATTGCCAACCTTCCAAACGGGTCCCTGGTTGTAAGCGAGGAGCAAGGCTTTTACGGGAACTTCCTTGGTGGAATTGTTCTCGCTGATAACCCGCACCAGCGTCAGTTCTTTCCCGACGTATTTCTGTAAGAGCTTTTCCGGGCTGAGCAGGTCGTACTCGTAATTCTGCTCGATCACGTTCAGTTCTTTCGGAGCGGTCAAGGAAACAATGTGGACCGTGGCAGGATTGACCTGGGCGGCGATATCCATATAGCGCAAATCGATTGTGCCAGTGGGCAGCCGCAGGCGACGGACATCGCGCACCAGGGCGACATTCGAGTTATAAACGGTGACGGCCAATTCTTGCTGGTCCCCCTGGCTGGAGGTCACGGTGGTTTGGGCCTGCGCCACTCCCGTCCAAAGCCACCCGGCAAGAACCATCGCGGCGATGGGCCGCAGCGTGCATCGTGGTTTCATCATTTTCCACCTTCCCTGTGAAGGTCACTTTTATAAGAACTCGGAGGCAAGCAGACTACCTCTTGTTGACTAGGAAAGATAGCCAGCCAATTTCCACGGTCTGGTCAACCCCTCCTTGGATAGAACGCGCGCTGGATGATTTCTTGCAGAGGGTTCGAAATGACACTCGCCGCACCACCACTGATGCTCGTGGCCAGGCAAGACCTTCGAGTGTGAACAAGCAGCGGTAACTCAGGGGAGGAGGGCAACGAGTAGGGCCGGAGCCAGGATTACCACGCCGATGCCATAGAGGAGATCCACACCGAAGAGGCGCCCAACCGCACCGACGTACAAAATCCCGGCCAGGGGTGTCGAAAGCAGAGGCGAACTAGGGTGACTCCGAACGGCGCGCCAAAGGTCCAGGGCGTTATCCACGGTGGGGAAGGAGTGCATAGCGATCGATATACCCAGCCATGCCAATACGTAACCTGTCAGAGTGTACACACGGAATTCGAGCGCCGCCACGATGGCGGGGAAGGCAATGAGTGCGCCCAACGCCGAGCTTACAAAGAAAGGGCCAAGGCCGAGCCATAGCGACTGCCGCAAGCGCGGCAGGGGTTCATGGACAATGAAGCCGGGAGGGCTCGCGAAGCGGAAATAACACACCTTGAAAATGGCGACACGCATCCGACGGCAAAAGAACTGCTCGACGATTTCGTGGAGCACTACGCCGGGGAACGTCAAGACGGCGAGGATTTGACTGGGGAGAGCCCAGGTCATTTACTTGACTCCGGTGGGCTTTTGGATTTCCGCTAATATGGCGTCAACCTGCTTGACGACTTCGAGGGGAATTGTTCGCTCCCTGAGATTGCGAAGGATCATGACAGCCTGTGGGACATTTCCGTTGCGGTAGTAGGCAACTCCCAAATGCATCGTAACCAGCGGGGAGTGGGGAAAGGTTGACAGTACGGTCTCGTAATCGAAGACGGCCCTGTCGAAATCCTTGGCCTTTTCCGCGCGCCGGCCTTCCGCGTAGGTCATCGAGGCTCGGATTGTATCGGGGTAGTACGTCGCTGCAAAAATGAGCGCCAATAGTACCAGCGCTCCGATACCTATGATCGCCCTAGGGAAGGCCCGCATAGACAATCTGCGCCGGCAATCCCAGCAGAGGGGGAACTCATAGCCTTCCTCTATGCCGGTGTAACTGCACTGCTTGCATACCGGAACAGCGTTTGCCGGAGAGGGGGATAATGGACCGCCGGGAACCTCAATCACCATGTCACCTTTGAAATTACCAGGTATAGCCGTGATCCTCCAAAGAATCTAGTGGCCTATTGAATGATTATCAAGTCTTCATCATCCTATTAAGCCCTTGTCAAGCATTGCGCGCGGCGTGGTCCACCTCACACACCCAAAAGGCATGTGAGTAGAAAAGGGAGACCAAGCCATCGGCATTAATGCTTACGCGAAGCCGGTCAGGATCTCACTTATGCGAACATCTGCGAACTCGCGAGTCACCCAATCGGCATGCTGGAGTTCGTCGGCCGGCCGACTATGCGTCAGCGCCAGGCACTTGAACCCGGCGGCCTGTGCGGCAACCACGCCCAAGGGAGCATCTTCAATCGCCATGCAGTCTGAGGACTGCAAGGGGTTATCGCGGAAAATTGGAAGAGCGCGCAGGCGAGCGAGGGCCAGGAGATACACTTCCGGGTCAGGCTTGGAATGCTGGCAGTCATCCGCTGTCGCCAGGACAGGAAATTTTTCACGCAGCCCGAGCTTGCGGAGCAAGTGCTCGATTTCAACCCGCAGGCTGCCACTTGCAATCGCCAGGGGATACAGGTTGGCCATTTCCGTGACGAACTCGACCGCACCCGAGATAGCCGGCAGCCCGTCGCGAATGATTTCCAGATAACGCGCAGCTTTCCACGCCACCAATTCATCGCGGCGCGCCACATTCAAGGGTTTCCTATGGCTGGCGTAGAGGTGCTCAAGAATGCCGCGGTCGTCCAGCGCCAGGTAATCGCGATAGTACTCGTCGGCGCTGACCGTCCAACCTTCTTGGGCTGCCATTTCCTGGGTCAGTTTCAAGATGATGGGTTCACTATCGACAATAATTCCGTCGAAGTCGAAGATTATGGCACGTAGCAAGTTGGGCAGGCTCCTAGTCTTTTATCAGATAATGGGGTGAATTGACTTACATTACTCTTTAGCCGTTGTGTCATCTTAGGGTCGAATTTCGAGGCCCGATTGACGATTCAAAAGACCGAAAATCGTCGGTGCTGTCCTAATTCGAAATGTAGCGCCGGCTTCCAGCCGGCATTGAGCCCCGATGCATCGGGGCGCTACGTTCAAATTAGGACAGCACCAAATCGTCCATCGGCAATCGTCAATTCACGCTGCTATGGTACACTTGATTTGGAATAAGTAACAAGTGCGGAGGGGCTCGCCGTCGTGCTCCAGTGCTCCTGACGCAGCCAGAAAGAGAGTTGCTGCGTCCAATAAGGTGAGGGATTCTTACGACGCATGAATCACGAACTCAGCATTCCGATTGCCTTTGTAGCAGGGATCGTGTCGTTCCTTTCCCCCTGCGTGTTGCCTTTGGTGCCCGGATACATTTCCATGCTCTCCGGGGCCTCGATCGAAGAGCTGAAGAGCGATGCCAGCAACCAGCTCTTGAGCCGCGTCCTGCGTAACTCCCTGGCCTTTGTGGCGGGATTTTCCCTGGTTTTTGTGATCCTGGGCGCGTCGGCAACCTGGGTGGGGAAGTTTCTGCTGGCCCAGCGGACCGCCTTCAATATCCTCGCTGGTATCGTCATCATTGTTTTTGGATTGCACTTGACCGGCCTGGTGAAAATCCCTTTGCTGTACCGTGAGGCTCGGCTGGACACCGGTGCACCGCGGCGCGGATTGACCGGGTCATTCCTGCTCGGATTCGCGTTCGCCTTCGGGTGGACTCCTTGCATCGGGCCCATCCTGGCGGCCATCCTGGCGCTTGCTGCCCAACGCGAAACGGTGTTTCAGGGCATGTTCCTGCTGGCGATTTATTCGGCGGGACTGGCCATACCATTTCTTCTGACCAGCCTCGGGCTCACCACCTTTTTGAAATTCTATAGTGGATTCCGCAAACACTTGCAGGTGGTGGAAGTGGCTTCAGGGGTGCTGCTGATCGTGCTGGGGGTCCTGATGGCTTTCAACAAGTTCACCATCATCTCCGGCTATTTTTCATTTCTGAACCGATTCTCGTTGTAAGGGATAAAGTTTGCACCCGATTTTAGTCAGCCTCGGAGCCTTCCATCTACCGACTTACGGTATCCTGCTGGTGTTGGCGATATTGACCGGGATCTTTACGGCCATGCGACTGGGTCGCCGCATCGGTTTGGATTCCGGTCAGATCTTGGACTTCTGCACCTGGATCATCCTGGTGGCTTTGGTGGGCGCCAAGGTGCTGATGATCCTGTCGGACTGGAGCTATTACCGAGCCAATCCCGGCGAAATATTCAGCCTTTCCACCCTGCTGGCGGGTGGAGTTTTCTATGGTGGGTTTCTGGCGGCACTTTTCTTTGTAGTGTGGTACGTGCGGGTCCAGAAACTGGATTTTTGGAAGTTGGCGGATGTGCTGGCGCCTGCGGTGGCGGTAGGGCAAAGTATCGGGCGCTTGGGGTGTTTCAGCGCGGGTTGTGACTACGGGAAGCCCACGACCGCGTGGTGGGGCGTGGTTTTTACCAGCACTTTTGCGCATGAGGTTGCTGGAGTTCCCCTGGGAATTCGGTTGCATCCCACGCAGCTCTACGAATCCTTCGCGACCTTCGTGATTTTCGGCATCGTGCTCTGGCGATTTCCCCGAAGGCGTTGGGATGGGGAAGTGTTCCTTACTTACGTGAGCTTGTACGCTGTGGCGCGATTCTTTTTGGAATACCTGCGGGGTGACGAGGACCGTGGATTTATGTTTCATCACTTGCTCTCGACCTCCCAGTTCATCGCGTTGATAGCGATGGCAGGCGTCGCGACAGTTATGATTTGGCGGCAGATGCGGCATGGTCTGAGCCGGAACGCGGGAGTAGCTGGCCCGAACGATGGAAATGCCGGGCCTGTTTTGCAGCAGGAGGCTGCTGGCCAAGCACCCAGGTCGGCGAATGCTGGGGTGC
This sequence comes from uncultured Acidobacteriota bacterium, assembly GCA_963804995.1. Taxonomy (GTDB): domain Bacteria; phylum Acidobacteriota; class Terriglobia; order UBA7540; family UBA7540; genus Bog-366. Next base: position 1,513,205 of record CAWDSK010000003.1, on the reverse strand, counting down.
CCGCGCCTAAACGCGCCCGGCGTTAAAATGGTAAGATTGTGAGGTGTAGGCCATGGAAGAACCGAAGGCGGTGGAGAATTCGCCGCAATCAGTGGACAATCCACCCCCAGCGACAGAGAATCTGCCGCAGGAACCGAAAGCGGGGAAGCAGTGGAAGTTGCTGGTGGGCGCCCTGCTGGCTGTGCTGCTGGTTGTGGGCCTGTATTTCGTGAATCGCTACTGGATTTCGCCCGCCGTCCGGGCGCAGTCGAAAGGCAGCAGCGACCACCCCATGGCCCCGGCTTTTTCACTGACCGACATCACGGGCAAGCCACTGAAACTGAGCGATTACCAAGGGAAAGTCGTAATGCTTGATTTCTGGGCGACCTGGTGCGGCCCGTGCCGGATCGAAATCCCGGGATTCGTTGAACTACAAAAGCGCTATGGGGCGCAAGGCTTTGCCGTGATTGGAATCTCGATGGACGACAGCGCTGAGCCCGTTGTCGATTTCTACAAGCAATTTCAAATGAATTACCCCGTGGCCGTGGGCAACGACCGTCTGGGAGAGCTTTACGGCGGAGTGCTGGGCCTGCCCACGACTTTCCTGATCGGGCGCGACGGGCGGATTTATGCGAAGCACGTTGGCGCATCCGGCTATGACGTTTTCGAGGCGGAGATCAAGCAGTTGCTGGCCATGAGTCCGGGTGGAGGGGCGACGACCTTTCATCAAGCCGGGCAGGTTTACGCGGAGGACAAGATCGAATTGGGCGACCCGTCCGTGGTCGATTCGGAGATCCCAGGCATCGATCTTTCGAAGCTGAATGCGGACCAGAGGGAAGCGTTCAAAAAACAATTGGCGGGCCAGAACTGTACTTGTGGTTGCAACTTTACTTTGCTCAAATGCCGGCAGGTTGACCGCAAGTGTGGCATCAGCCTGAAGCTGGCAAAGGACCAACTGGAAACGTTCCTGAAGAATAAAAAATCATGAAGGAGCGAGATTCTCAGCCTATGCGGATGCTCTTTGGAAGCATGCTACTTGCCCTGATGGCCGCGGGCCTTGGACAGGCCCAAAACAACAACCCGGTAGTAGAGGCACATGCCGTATTGGCGGCCGACGCTGCCCATCCCAACTCTCCATTGAAAATCGCTGTGGTGGCCGAGGTCGCGCCCGGATACCACATCAACGACCACAAGCCCTCCTTGAACTACCTGATTCCCACCGACCTCAAACTCGATCCCAGTTCAGAAATCACTGTGACCAACGTCGTCTACCCCAAGGGATCGCTCAAAAAGTTCGCTTTTTCCGACATCTCGCTTTCTGTCTATGAGGGGACGGTGGTGGTGGGGGCGCTGCTGCAAGTCGGGAAGGGTGTGGCGCCGGGATCCTATGACCTGAAAGGAAAACTGGCTTACCAGGCTTGCAATGATCATGCCTGCTTCCCGCCGGCGAGTGTCCCTCTGGCGCTGACGGTGAAAGTTGTTCCGCGCAATGTGCCGGTGAAGCCTGTGAACTCCGATGTCTTCCAGCGAACCCAACTCGAGTAGCACTCCGCCCCCCGTGCCGAGTGAGAATAAACCCCAAAGCTCGCGGGTGCTCGTGTTGCTGACCCTGGGGCTGTTGGGTGCGCTCGTGTGGGCGATGGCTCCAGCGCGATTGAAAATCGAACCCGCCCCGCTCCGCCCGGCTCCCAATGAGTGCCCGAAGAACATCCCCGATTTTATTCCTTCCGATGTGACCGAGGCTCCCGGTGTCGATTTGAAGTCGTTCTCCAACCAGCAACGAAACCATATTCTTTTCCGTTTGAACATGGAGCCCTGCCCATGCGGTTGCAATCTGAGTATCGCCGCCTGCCGGATTAGCCATGCGGCTTGTCCCCTCTGCAAGGGCTTGGTGGAAAAGATCGTCGCGGAGGAGTCAAGAGGCGGAAGTCAGGAGTCAGAAGCCGGGAGCCAGAAGTAAGAATGGCGTTCCTATACTGGCTTCTGACTTCTGACTCTTGGCTTCTATGAAAATTGGAGTAGTCTCAGACACACACGGGTACCTTGACCCAGCTCTTTCGTCACTTTTCGATGGCGTGGACGAAATCCTGCACGCCGGTGACGTGGGGCCCGCGCAGTTGCTCGACGACCTTCGCGCGATTGCGCCCGTCCTGGCCGTGCGCGCGACATTTATGGGCCTGGAACGGTATAATGAAGACTTGCCGGGCGAGGTGTGGCTGCCCCTGGGAGGGCTATGACCGTGTGGAAGCTACTGAGGGTTTTGAAAAATACCACGGAAGTGCTGACGACCGTAGGCGCCGTGCTTGCCGCAGCGATTGTGGCCGTGGAAACTTACCAAGCGCTGCGGAAAAAGATGGGCGAGGCCAAGGGTTCCTAGTGTGGTGTCCCGAGTTAGAGTTGACAATGGGTAGAACCCCCTCACCCGTCTGGCCTCGGCTGATGAGAACGCCTCGACCAGCCACCCTCTCCCCCAAAGGGGGCGAGGGCAAGAGAATTAACTCTCCCCTCGCCCCTTTGGGGGAGAGGGGCTGGGGGGTGAGGGGGTTGGACAGCCTTGTCAAATATTAACCGTGACACCACACTAGCTCGAAGGCGATTCAGGATTGGCCTCTGCTCTTGAACTGCCAGCCCGCAAATGCGTCGCGGCGCGGCGGAGGCGGGCTGTGACGCGCTCCGGCCCCAGCACCACCATCACCTCAAACAATCCGGGCGCCACCGCCTGACCGGTCAGCGCCACGCGCGTGGCGTTGATTAACAATCCTGCCTTCACGCCTTTCTCCTCTGCCAGCCCCCGCAAAGCCTGCTCCGTTGACGCGAGGTCAAACGGTTGGGTCTTAGCCAGACGCTCCGCTAGCTCCTTAAGCAACACGGGTAACGCCGCATCCTTCCAAAACTTCTTCTCCGCATCAGGGTCGTAAGCAAACTCGTCCGTGAAGAACGCACCGCCGGATTGGGAAAAGTCTCGCACACTGCGGGCGCGGGTTTGCAGTAAGCGGGCGGAACTCTCAAAGCGTTCTCGTTCTTCACCCGTGAAGGCGTCGCGCCACAGCCCCGCGCTGCGGAGTTCGTGCTCGACCACGGGGAACAGCCGTTCTGCCGAAAGGTGGCGCACGTACTCGCTGTTCATCCATGCCAATTTTTCGAGATCGAAGACGGCGTTCGATTTCGAAACCGCAGTCAGCTCGAAATCGCGAATCATTTCTTCTAGCGTGACAATCTCTCTCTGGCCGGGGGGTGTCCACCCGAGCAGCGCCAGGAAATTGACCAGTGCTTCCGGCAAAATGCCTTGTTCGCGATAGGCCCCTACCGACGTTGCGCCATGCCGCTTCGAGAGCCGCTGTTTATCGGGCCCGAGAATCAGCGGCAGGTGGGCGAAGACCGGTACCGGCGCTTCCAGCGCCTGATACATAAGGATTTGTTTCGGCGTGTTCGAAATGTGGTCGGCGCCCCGAACCACATGGGTGATGCGCAAGTTGAGGTCATCCGCTACAACCCCGAGGTGATACGTGGGGTGGCCGTCAGAACGCAGCAGGACGAAATCCTCGAGGTCGTGATTCTCAATTTCGATGTGCCCGAAGACCTGGTCATGGAAACTCGTCTGGCCCGTTGTCGGCACCCGGAAGCGAACCGCTGCGGGGCGGCCCTCACTGCGCCGCCGCTCACTCTCTACTGGGGAGAGCGAGCGGCACGTGCCATCGTATTTCCAGGCACGGCGTTCGGCTTCGGCCAGCGCGCGCTTGGCCTGAAGTTCCTCCGGGGTGCAGAAACAACGGTAGGCGTGACCCAGTCCCTCGAGGTTGGCGGCCATCTCGCGGTAACGGGTCAGGCGCTCCGATTGATAAACGGGCCCTTCATCCCAAGTGAGCCCGAGCCACTCCAGGCTTTCCAGAATGGCCGTGGTGAGCTCGGGTTTAGAACGGTCTACGTCCGTGTCTTCGATGCGGAGGATCAACACACCGCCCACGTGACGCGCAAAAAGCCAGTTATAAAGTGCAGTGCGCGCGCCGCCCACGTGCAGGTAACCGGTGGGCGAAGGCGCAAAGCGGACACGGACGGGGGAGGAGGTCATATCGAAACCTGGCACCATACATTGAGGCTTTCGCGCAGGAGCAATCCAGCACGCGAGTCGAAACTGATAATGCTAGTTGATTTGAGAAAAGATGGGAAGGCAAAAGGCCGGCGGATAGTGTCGCAGTTTGACGCAAAATACTCCGCCCATGAGCAACCGTAGCGCAGACCTCCGCTTTTGAGGTCTGCGGTTCTTCATCAGATTCATGCCACCGAATCTCAGGGCAGGCCCCATGGTTGAGATCTGCGGTTCTTCATCAGATTCATGCCACCGAATCTCAGGGCAGGCCCCATGGTTGAGATCTGCGGTTTTTCGCAGGAAGAGCCGCGGACCTCAAAAGCGGAGGTCCGCGCTACGCTCGCTTCACCACGCCCAGGCATACGCCTCGACACGCGGATCGGCGCCGGCGCTCAGCACGCCTGTCTTCATATTGACGATGATACCGGCGTTCGACCCTAGCGACCACGGCCCCGCCACCTGCAGTTTGTGTCCACGGTCAATAAGCGCATTTCGTGTGGCCTCCGGGATTCGCGCCTCGACGGCCATGGCGCCAGGATACATAGTGTGCGGGAACGGCGATGCCGGAAAACTGCTGGTTGTCCAGCGCGGCGCCTCAATGGCTTGCTGAATGTTCATGCCGAAGTCGACCACGTTAATGAGCGTCTGGATGGTGCGCATCACCTGATCGTCGCCGCCGGGGCTTCCCAGGATCGCGAAAGGCTCCCCATCTTTCATAACCAGCGTGCTTTGCAGCGTGCTGCGCGGCCGTTTGCCCGGCTTCGAGCGCGTTCGCTTCGCCCCGCACGAGGGAGTAGTAGTCACCGCGGCAGTTGAAGATGATACCGGTGTTGCCCATCACGACCCCGGTTCCGAAGCCGCTGTGGAGGCTCGGCTCAAAGCTCACCATGTTGCGATCTTTATCCACGATGCCTATGTAACTGGTGTCGCCGGTGTGGTCCGCGTTGCCCTCCAGAACCACTTGCACATGCCGGTCCGACGGAGGCGTGCCGCTCGTGAACTTCTCCGGCGACCCCGGCCGCAATTCGAGCGAAGCTTTGGCCGGGTCGATCAACTTTCGGCGTTCGCGCGCGTAATCTTTTGACAGCAGCCCGTCGTAAGGAATCTTGATGTAGTCCATGTCACCCAGATACTTCTCGCGATCAGCCATCGCCAGCTTCATGGCCTCAACGTTGGTATGAATAAAATCGATGCTGTTAAGGCCCATCGCTTTCAGGTCGAAGCCCTCAAGGATATTGAGGGCGAAAAGTTCGGTCGGTCCCTGGGTGGCGGAAGGGTTCTTGTATACCTGGTAGCCGCGGTAATCGGTCGAGACGGGGTTCTCGACCTCCGCGGTGTATGCCGCGAAATCGTCATAACGGAACAGACCCCCATTGGCTTCCGAAAAGGCCGCCATCTCACGGGCGATATCGCCTTTGTAGAAACGGTTGCGTGCTGCCTCGAGCGCCGCGTGGCGGCCTTTCACGCGGTTCGCCTTTTCGGCTTCGACCAGCTTTTTCATGGTTTGGGCGAGGTCGGGATTTCTGAAAATCTCACCGGCCTTCGGGGCCTGGCCGTTGGGAAGATAAATTCTCACGGTAGAAGGGTACTTGCGAATCTTCTCGGTATTGGCGATAGCGTGGGCGCGAACCTCGCTCAAGGGAAATCCGTTTTCCGCCAGCTCGATGGCGGGCTGGAGAACTTGCTCGAAGCTCATCGTGCCCCAGCGGTCCAATAGGATGTACCATGCGTCGACGACCCCCGGAATCCCGCCGGAGAGCAAGCCATCGCTCTCAGGAATTTTGCCGCCGTTATTTTTTTCATACCACTCGATGGTGGCGAGTTTCGGAGCGCGCGGCTCGGCATTGATGGATATCACCTTCTTCTCCCGCGCCACGTAGACAAGCACAACCGCGTCGCTGCCCACACCATTGCTGGGGAAGTCCGTCACCGCCAGCGCCGCTTGGCCCCCCACAATCGCGTCAAAAGCGTTCCCGCCTTCTGCCAATATGCGGCGGGCCGCTTCGGTGGCCTCGGCTTTCATGGATGATACCGCGGCCTGTCGTCCCCGAATCACCGGGCGCATGGTCTGCGTGGTAACTTCCTGTGCCAAGGCCAGGGGCGCAAGCCCTAACGAGACGACCAACCAGCAGACGCCCAGGGCTCCCCGTGGTGCTGCCATACGAACCTCCCTCGAATTGAATAATGTTTGCCCCCCATGAGGCTGGGTAATTATCCAAGCCCTTCGCACCCGCGTCAAGTCAATGTTCGACTTGGTAGTGACGCATTTTGAAGTGCCACGGGCGTCCCGCCCGTGTCGGGTCACGGCCAAGATGGCCGTGGCACTTCAAAATGCGTCACTACCTTCGACTTCGGAATTGTGAACCAAGCTCCGAGGCGCTATACTCGGGAAGGCTCCCTTCGACGGGAAGGGGTTGGGGTTGTTTTGCGGGGCACTGGGTTCCACTAAGCTATTGATGGGGCGTTTGGGCGTACGCCGTCCTTTGCGATCTGGAACAGGGGATAGGTGAACCCGGCTGGCACTACCTTGGTTTTGAGCCACTTGGTAACGTGTGACGGAGGTGAGTTTTAATGAAGACAGTTACACTTGCGACCTGCATGCTGGCCGCATTTCTTGCTGCTTTTCTATTCGCGGCTGATGGTCCCCCGTCAACCGTGAACTCTCCCTCCTGGAGCCCCAAGGCGGCCGCCGCCTACCTCGATGGGCGGGAAGACTGGTGGGTGAGCTGGCCCACCGCCGCCCGCGACCATGAAACCTTCTGTGTATCCTGCCATACCGTGTTGCCTTACGCCATGGCCCGACCCTCCCTTCGATCGGCGCTTGCTGAGCAAGCTCCCTCGCCCCAGGAACAAAGGCTTCTCGCCAGCGTTACGAAACGCGTCCGGCTGTGGAATGAAGTCGAGCCATTTTATCCCGACGAGAAAAGAGGCGTCCCCAAGACGGCGGAATCGCGCGGAACCGAGTCCGTTCTGAACGCTGTGGTTCTGGTGGGTTATGACGCGCCAACCGGCAAGCTGAGTGCGGACGCTCGCCTGGCGCTTGACAACATGTGGGCGCTCCAACTGAAAGCGGGCGAGGCGCGGGGCGCATGGTCCTGGCTGCAGTTTCACAACTCGCCCTGGGAGGGTGATTCGCAATATTTCGGAGCCGCGCTCGCCGCCCTGGTCGTGGGGACCGCACCCGGAAATTATCGTTCATCCCCACAAATTCGCGAGGGCATGACGTTGCTGCGCGAATACCTGGTGAAGGAGCGCGATTCGCAGATCTTGATTAATCGCTTGATTCTGCTCTGGGCGTCGACGAAGGTGCCCCATCTTCTGACCCATTCGCAAAAGCAGGCCATCATCCAGGAAGCGCTTAGCAAGCAACAGTCAGACGGTGGTTTCAGTCTTTCTTCTTTTGTGGGTGGGTGGAAGCGCCATGATGGCACGCCCCTCGTGACCAAGAGCGACGGCTATGCCACTGGGGTCGTCACCTACGTCCTGCAACAGGCAGGGGTCAAAAGCAACGAACCCCGGATGAAACGCGGCCTGGATTGGCTGGCGTCGAACCAGGACAAGAGCGATGGCCGTTGGATGGGATATTCGTTGAACAAGGAAAAGCCCAACTCACCTGAGACCGGCCGCTTCATGAGCGACGCCGCTACGGCATACGCCGTGCTGGCATTGACGCATGCGAAATAGAAGTCGCATCACGGAGCAGGAGCGAGGGTTTCTCCGTCCGCTGCGTCACTTTCGATAAATCTTGTGTAGCATTCCACGCATAGCCAATCCTGCCCGTTGGTGAAACCCCAGCGGTGCTCGGTTTCCTCCGACTCGAAAAGCCTCCACCAACAGATCGCGCAGTGGTCTTCAATCCACCCACCCTTGAGGATGTCGGCTTTTTCCGGGTCATACGCCTGCCCGGAATAGAGATAGAGATCTGAGTTTGAGCGGTAGACCAACGCATCGCGCGCGACCCACTGGCGATTTTCCCAATGAAACTTCTGATAGTATTCGCTCAGCTCGCGAACCGATTCAGCGCCCCATAACTCTCCATGGATTTCCACGTAGTCTTCATGCCTGGCTTGCTGGGGGTGCGCGACTTTCCAGGAGGAATCACTCATCCTCCCAATTTCGCTGCGGAGTTCAGAGGCGTTAATCCCAGCCTCAGACAGAACCTTGGCGGCGAGTCCCCCTCTTTCTCTTATCAACCCGAGCAGCAGGTGGTTGGTGCCGATGTGCTTGTCCCCGAGGCGATCGGCCTCTTCCGCAGCGTAATTTAAAACGCGCTTGCATCCAGCGCTTAAGGGCAGGTCAACAGACGTGGGAATTTTTCCCCGAGCGGTGGTTTGCTCTTTGATGCGCTGGCGGATGAATTCGATGGTGAAAGGAGGGCGCGACAAACGCTTGGCGATGGCTGTGTCTTCCCGGGCCATCCCCAGCAACAGGTGTTCTGTTTCAATATAAGTGCTGCCAAATTGGCTGGCTTCGTAGCGGGCGAAAAAGATTACTCTTCGGGCCTTTTCGGTGTATCTCTCAAACATGCTTTCCTCGTGATGAGTAATCCGGAGGAATGAGTTGGATTAAATCTGCGATGAATATATTCTACCTCACCCGGATTCATCTTTAAACATCTTCAAGGGCTGGCAAAGATGAGGGACCTCCATCGTAGGTGGCGCGCTTCTGCGGTGAGGCTGAGGTTATGTCGTTCCGATCGCTCGAAGGACAACTGGTTCGGCGGGACCTTGGTTATTTGGTGGGACAACGCCCCCGGAGCCTCTGGGAGAAGAACATATGGGACACCTGTCCCACCAAGTCACGCGTAGACTGGCGTTCCCCGGCCCCCCGCCTGTCCCATTAACGAACTCTCGCCTTTTCTCGATGTCCCAGATCTCCGGCCCAATCGCCTGGCAGGGCGCCCAAACTCAAACGGGGGTTCTTGTCGCCCCCAAGTCGTAGTAACATGCGCGGTGAAAATCCGATATGGAGGCCCGCATTGATGCTCACTTCTTCGATCTCACGACGCACTTTTCTTGGATTCGCCGGCGCAGTCTCTGCCTTTTCGTTCACTCCACTGCATGCGCAGGAGCCGCCGCCTGCCGCAACCGGTCTCGACTTCCCTCTGGTTGATTTTCACGTGCATGTGGAGGGCGCCACGACCATCGAGCACGTCTTGCAGTTGGCGCGCCAGCGTGGGGTCAAAGTTGGCGTCGCGGAACATGGCGGAGTGGGTGAAGGCATGAAGACCGACGCGGACATCGAGCAATACCTGGCGCGTTGGGAGGGCCAGCCGGTCTATCGCGGCATGCAGGGCGGGGGACTGACCTGGGCGAAGATGTTCTCAAAGGAAATGATCGCCCGGTTGGATTATGTTCTCTCCGACGCGCTCAACTTCCCCGACAAAGACGGCAGGCTGATCAAGCTCTGGACGCCCGAAGCCGTGATCACCGACGCGCAGGATTTCATGGAGCGATACGTAGCCTTCACTCTTCAGGTGATGAACGTGGAGCCGCTTGATATCCTTGCCCATGCCACGTTCCTGCCTGACGACATCCTGCACGATTACGGCGCGCTCTGGACGAATGAGCGCATGGAAAAGGTGATTGAGACCGCCCGCCGGCACACCATCGCCATGGAAATCAGTTGTGCCTATAAAGTGCCCAGCAAGAAATTCATTTTGAAAGCCAAGACCGCGGGACTCAAACTTTCGTTTGGCTCCAATACCCACGGGGAAGAGGTGGGCCGATTAGGGTACAGCATTCAAATGGCGAAGGAGTGCGGGCTGACCGCGAAGAATATGTTCACGCCCCCACCGCACGATCTGAAGCCGATCATCCGCCGGGGGGCTTGAGGGTTCCCTTGAAGGGCGGGGCTTTAGGGCTGACAGAAAAAATTGTTGGCGGTGTCATTGTCAGCACGACCACTTAATTCTGTCAGCACCACCCCGGCGCTTGGCGCGCCACCCCTCCTCATCTGAGGAGGGGAGTTCCTATGCAACTCCCCTCCTGATTTAGGAGGGGTGGCGCTCAGAGCGCCGGGGTGGTTACGGTAGACCGTAGGGTGGCTACGGCAGCGCCGCCGAGGCGCGTGGCAGTTCGCTCGAAGGACGATATGCGGGTTATCCGCGAGTCCCTTTCAGGTTGCGCAAGTCACCCAGCACATCAGCGGGCTGCCATTGGTTGCCGGGATAAATCTTCCGCACTTTTCCGTCCGGGCCAATGAGCGCTGTGACCAGGGCGTGCACGATCTGGTCGTGGTCGTTCCAGTAGCTCAAGCCAAAAAACTCCGCCAGCTTCCTAACCTGCTCCGGGGTCCCACTGGCAAACTCCCAATCCTTGAACGGGTCGCTTGCGGATTTGCCCACGCATTCCAGCCCGTAGGCGCGCAGGACGGCGGGCGTATCGTAGTCGGGGTCAAGGCTGATGCTCAACAGGTGCATGGAACCCGGCAGGGAGTTGTCGCGATGCAGTTCGTCCCGGATCTTCGCAAAGTTCTTGCTCATCAATGGGCAATAGTCGGGAAGCGGGCAGCGCGTGTAGATGAAGGTCAGCAGCAGAACTTTGCCGTGGTATTGATGGAGGTCGATGGTCTTGCCGTCTTGATTGAAGAGGTGGAAGTCCGGGACAGCCGCGCCCGTTTCGGGAGGGCGAAGAGCCTGGGGCGGCGCGAGCGAAGTGCTCTCCGGCTTCGCCTCCTCGGTGACCACGATCCCTTCCAGCCAGGCGTGATCGGTCGCGACTACCAGGGTGGCGTGCACGCTCTGGCCCGGCTTCAAAACATCAAAAGCCCACTTATCCTTGAGTGAGTAGGCCATGGTCATGGCAGCCATGTAGCCCGGGATCTCTTCGTGCTCGAGCGTCACCGTGCCGCCGCTCTTGTCGACCGCAACCACTTTGCCCTTCACCTCGAAGCGCTGCTGCGGCAAGGGCGGCTGCGTGTGGCAGGAAGTTAGAGCGAAGAGCAGGCCAAAGCCCGCGAGCCATGCCATTAACCTCTGCGCACGCATCGTAGACCTCCCACCCCCATCATATCAGGTCCGCACCACATAAGAAGGGACCCCTCACCCGCCTGCGGGCCGAAGCTGAGGTTGTTTACTGCTCTCAGGTGTCCCTTCGGTGGGCGTAGGCCCGTCCCGCGCCGGCTGGTAAGAGCGCCAGCCGCGGGACACCCTCTCCCCGCCGCGGCGGAATCTGCGACCCCTCGGAGAGGGCTAGGAATCGCAAAATCCACCCCTACCCTTGGAGAGACGGCCCACGACGAAGGAGGGCAGGTGAGGCGCTCCTCTACAGCGCTGCCGGCGCCAGGTTAGTAGTGGAACCGGTACCGCACCTCAAGATAAATCTGCCGTGGGTTTACGGTGTGGGTTCCCCCAAACGTGTTGCTGGTGTCCAGCAGAAAGCGGCTGTTCAGCACATTGGTCCCGTTCAGGGAACATGACCACTTCTCTCCAAAGTCCTTGCCCATGGCCAGATCCGCCGTGGTGTGTGGGGGCAAATGTGCGGGACCGTTCCCGTTCACGAAGCCGGAGCCGAAATTGACGCTGGGTGTGGCCCAGAAACCGCGTGGCAGCTTAAGCGGAAGCACGGTGCTGAAGCCGTTGCGCTGGTCGTGATCGAGGTAGAAGTAACTAGTGGGCGCGTACTCGATCAGGCCTCCCGTGATGGGGCCGAGCCCCTTCCCCACGGCGTTCGCGTAGGCGATCCGCAATCGCGCATGGCCCCAAAGTTCCGGCGTGCGCAGGGTGATCTCCGTGCCGCTGATGAGTGCCGCGACGTCGGTAAGTGGGACGAAGATGTCGGAGTTGCCCACCTCGTCGTGGTCCAGGAAATTGCGGGCATTGGTGTGGTAGTTATCAACATCCAGCATCCACTCGCCGAAAGGCACGGTGAGGCCGACGTCATGCTGGATGTCGCGCTCGCCCGGCAGAGGAGTGAAGCTAACCCCTTGTTGTAAGGCGAAACCCAGCAGCGGGCCGGTCAAGCTATCCAGGGGTGGTGGTTGATAGTAGTAGGCGTAGTAACCACGCACTGTCCACCCGAGATGCGGGATGCGGATGCCACCGCCCAGGCGCGGGTCCACCGCATTCTCACTGAGCAGCCCACCGTAATGAACCAGCCGGATTCCGCCATCCAGCGTGAGCCAGGAGGTCGGCCGGTACGTGTCCTCCGCAAATAGTGACTCCGTGCTCCCCCAGTGCATCTCCTGTTGGTGAAGCATCTGGGTGCCAGGATTAGCGGTCAAGTTGAACAGAGCGTTGTTGCGTTGCCCCCAACTCTCGATACCGACACGTGCGTTGTGACGCTTCTTGAGTGCCTGGAGCATGGCCCGCACCCCCACGTAGTCTGATCGGCTGTTCTCGTTCAGGATTGTGGGTGTGTCTCCGGGTCCACCCAGGAAGTGGGCGCTGTTGAAGTGTAAGTAGGGGGAAACCGTAAGGATCAACCCTGCGGGTGCGGTATGAACCCATTGGAAGCCTAGTAGGTCATCGCTTTCCAAATCGAGATCGCGAATGCCTTGCGCCTGGGCATCCGCGTCATTGGGGATAGCGTAATGGTCGCTGCGCAAGGAGGCGATCCAGCGCACCTGATCGTGCGGCGAGGCGTTGTAGAGCAATGACAAAAACCCACCCAGTCCGCTGTCCTGATCGTGAATCACTGCGGAGGTGGGTGTGGTCAGGCCCAGGTCAGAGCGATTAACATCCACGCTGGCGTAGTAGGCAAAGCGTTCCGTGTGATTGCCGAAGCTCAACTGGTCGTCCGTCGTGTGGAAGTTGCCGTAGGACGTGACCAACTCCGCCTGTCGATTGCGATCGAATCCCGAAGGCGTAACCACATTGAAAAACCCGTAAGTTCGGTCGCCATATTCACTGGAGTAGCCGCCGCGTTCGACCTCGAGCGATTCCACGTTTTTGGGATTGATCAAAGGCGCCACGTTGGTAGCGATGCTGGTGTTGATCACCGGAATGCCGTCGAAAAACCAGTTCACCTGGTGCCCTTCGCGCATGTGAAGCATGTCGTGAACCACGTAAGCCCCAGGGGTGAAGTCGGTGATCATGGCCAGGCTGTTGGTCTGGTCAGCGCCGGCGGTGTGGGCGATCTCCTGGGTTGAGACCATGGTCTGCACCGTGGAGGATTGCGTCTTGAGCCTGCTTTCCTGGTCCGTGACCTCCACCACCTGGCGCGACGCGGCAATCTCCAGAGGAAAATGGAAGACGGGCGACTTCCCCACGACCACGGAAATGGATTGCTCCTGAGCGCTGAATCCCGGCGCCGTGGCGTTCACGGTGTAGTCCCCGACTGGCACGTTGGCAAAGTGGAATTCGCCCTCGGAATCGGATTGAGTGGCCGCAGACCAGGAAGAGGATTGAGCGTGAAGGGTCACCGTCGCGCCCGCGATGGGACGGTGCTGAGGATCGTGAACGACTCCCCGGACCTGTCCCGAATCTGTGGCCAGCGCTGCCGAGGAAATTAGTAAGCCCAGCAGCGCGGCAAATTGAACCCTCTGCCTCATGTGCACCTCGTGAAAGTATGGATATGAATTGAGCGCCGGGCGCGGACGATTCCGTAACCACGGACATCTGATGATGTCCTAGGGTCCTTCACCTTTTCCTGCGACAGAAGGCGCGCAAAATGGTTTTCAATGAGGAATCAGAGAGTGGGGCGCGGAGGCTGGTCAAGAGGTTGATCGTGTGAGGGTAAGAGGTTCGAACTGGCCGCCACTGGGTGGGGAGCCCAGAGCTTCAAGGGGCGCGACAAGTGATGCTCCGTGGGAACAAAGATCAGGTTGCTGAGAAGGGAGTTGATGACGCTGTCAGGCGAATCGAGTCCACACTGCCCGCCTTTACCCGCGCAACAGGGCATCGTCTGGCCGGAAGTGCCCTGGTGATGGTTTGGGCACATGCAGACCACGGGAGAACACGATTCCCCGCCATCGCGTACGGCCACCCAGCGCACGCCGGGTGCAAAAAGCGCGGCAATGGTCAGAATGGCCAGGAATCGGATGGCGATGCGCATGTCTTCTGCTGAGTAGCCCGAATAGTCATTCTAACAGATTTTGGGCGGAGCGAGACGATGCAGCGTGGGGATAATGGTTCAATTTGGATTAAAACTGACGCACCGCCCTCGGCACGGCTGGCGCGGCTTCGCTACGCTGGCCGGCGCAGACCCTGTTTCGTTGGGTTTACGACCTCCCGTGTCGGCGTTTCCCACTATTGCTGCCAGAACGATAGCAGATAACTACGCGGTTCGTTTACGTTTGCGGACCGGGCGAATCAGGACCTCGGCGGGAATATTCAAGGTCTGATTCAGCCGGCGGATCATGCCCAATGACAGGGGCCGATCCCGGCGAAGCACTTCGTAAACTCGCGTCCGATTGCCGATCACGCCGATCAGCGTCTTCTTATCCGCTCCCTGCTGCTCCAGCCGGAACTTTATGGCCTCAATGGGGTCGGGAGCATCCATAGGAAAATGTGCCTGCTCGTAGGCCTCGACCAGAGTTGTCAAGACCTCCAGTCGATCTCCCTCTGAAGTCCGCTCCTCCGCTCCCCAAAGGCGTTCGATTTCGTGGAGCGCCGCCGCATGATCGGCTTCAGTCTTGATGGGTTTAATCAGCATATTGCACCGTCCTCGCATCTATCTTGTCGTACTCCCTATGGCTGCCCAGCCATTTAATAGATACAATACCGCGACGGTAGTCGATGGCAGTGACCAGGCGATAGTCGTTCCCCTTGATATTAAAGACCACCCGGTCAGTCCCCACGAGGCTGGCGTATCCATAATACTTTTTCACATCGGCCGGTTTTTTCCATTCCGCCTGCCTGGCTTCGTGGAACCAAGCGTCCAGTGCGGTTTTGACGGCGCGATGATCCCTATGGCCGGTCAAATTCTCGATGAACCGAACGAGCGTATTCCGGGCGATGACGCGCACCCGCCCATCTTACCATGTTCCCAAAATGGGCACAATCAGATGCTTTGGAAATAAGTCGCACTTGGAGGCTGACCGGCTACGGGTGCGTGGGGTGGAGATTTCTAGCAGGCTGATGAAAAACGACGTAGCGGCGGGTTTACCCCGCCATCCGCGGTTGAAATCGTTGGCGATATGGCGGGGTAAACCCGCCGCTACTTCGCACCGTAAGGGTTCTTCAACAGCCTGCTAGAGGAGGGTGCCTTGGCGGCAAGGGGTGTTCGTCGGGGCGAAGGGGTCGTCGAACTTGCCGCCAAGGGCTCAGCGCTGCCATTGGGCGGGTCAATCAGCCGCGCTGGCGGGTTATGCCACTGTTATCTCTATCGGCCAGGCACAGATAAACTTGAGGAGATTTGTAGTGGGCGAAGTGTCCACCGGGTGGTGCACGGGATGCCATCCCGCACGAAGATTAGCGCTGCCTAATTTGTTTCCGCCCGTGGCCACTCTCGGTCTTACAGGGACGCCGCCGCACCGGCCTTCACGTCAATTACCAGCAGCCTACCATCGGTATGCCACTGCCCACCGGTGGCGGTCATGCCGCTGCTCAAAGGGTTGGGGGGGGCCACGGGTTCGGCGGCCATAACCGCCTGCGCCGCAACCAGGTCAGCGCCCACCTGCGTGCGCTCGTCATCGAGATTGGGGTCGGTAGCGTGTGAAACGACTCCAGGGTGGACATCGATACCGATATCGTGGGTTGCGGCGGCCAACCAGATGGGGCGGCCGTCGGGGGCGTTCGCCTGTGTTTGCCACAGCCGCAGGTGGTGGCGTTTGTTGAAGGTGTTGAGGGTCTTCTCAAAGGCGATATCTTCTTTCCGCCCGTAACAGTAGAGGTCGGAAACCGGGGCCATGCCATACCCTTCATCGTTGATCACGGCCTGGGCGGTCTTCCAAATGGATTGCTGGTTCTTCTTCTTGGGCTCAGTCCAGCCGGCCTGAGTGAAGGCTTGTCTGATCTCTTGCGCGGTACCCACAAAGACCAGGTTAATCGGGTCGCCAGGCTTCTGGTCTTTGCTTACGGCACGCTGGGGAGCATTGCCGAGGACGTTCTCGACGGCACCTCGCAGGTCAGACGGAAGCCGGCCCGGTCCTGAGGACGCGAGGAGCTGCCTCACCGTCAGAGGCTCGGTGAGTGTGAACTGAAAATCGGCGCCCGCGGGATATTCGATCGCGGTGTTGACCTGACCGATCTTTTGCTTCTGGATCTGGTCGTTAATGGAGGGATCCATCTGGCCAAGTTTAGCCAAAGCTCCACCCAGCAGCGAGGCCGGAGCTTCGCTCTCCTGAACTCCCACGATGGTCCCGTCCGCGAGCAGCGATTCTCGCGCGTTGCTGACTTCGCTGACGCGCCCTTTCACGTTGAAGGTCCCCTCGCCCGGGATCGAGATCTGGCCAAAATTCAGCAGGAGCTGGGCCCGCTCCGTCGACGTGGACGGCTGGGCGCATTTCTCAATGGTACCGTTCAACGTCGAGCCGAGAGGGATGGCTATTCCCCCCTGCGCTGCCACTTCGCGCACCAAGCTGGCAGTTGTGGCTTGTCCTGGCTTCGAAGTCTTGGTGCTGACCGCATTCTTGAGGTGCAAGTAGAGGATGGTTCCCGCGGGAAGGGTGGCCGCCCCCGCCGCGAGTGGCTTGCCATTAGCCGCACCCCAGGATGATGCAGCCGGGTGCAGAAAAAGCAACGTCGCCAGTAAGGTGACAACCGTCGCCACACGAGACGAGTTCACGTTGTGCTTCACTGCTGAGTTTACAGGGTGCTCCAGCATGTTCACCTTTCTACCTCGTATGGAGTCCTTCGGACAGCCGTAAGCGTTGGTTAGATCGCTGTTGTCATTTCCGCCGTCCGTTTCCACTTGCTTGGATTTCTCAACCAGGCGACCGGGTTGCTTGGGCGGAGCGGGGCCGCGCCTCGCGGTCTCTACAATTCTATCCCCATCACCCTCGAATGTGCGGATTTTCCGGTGGCGGCACAGTTTGCTGTAGCGGCGATCTCTGATCGCCGTTGGCGAATTCGGCGGTCCCCGCTCCTGCGGGGTAAACTCCGACCGCTGCTACAAAAAACCAAACTGCACCACTGCCGATTTTCCAGCAGCGTCGCACGGGGGGAGTGCGGCGGGATCCGTGACAAGCCAGCCACCGCACCCTTCCACTCACCGGCGGGAACCCGGGTTAGACCCCCAATACCTCTTCGGTTACTTGTTCTGTGCTGGCCTACAGAAATAATACATAACCTCTTTCGGAAATTTGCGGGATGACTTAGAATGAGGTGTCCGCATCGGCGAGCGGTCAACCGCTCAAAACCTTACAACTGTATCAGGCCGTAAGCATGGAGCAACTTGTGCTGGCGCTTGCGCCCAGGGGGCAATCAATCCTATGGCGAGGAAGCAACTGCTTATCATTGGCGCGGGACCTTACGGGCTTGCCACCGCGGCTTATGCGAAGCACCTCGGAATTGACTTCGCCATTCTGGGCAAGCCCATGGAATTCTGGCGGAACCGCATGCCCAAAGGTATGCATCTGCGCTCCGGCTCCAACTGGCACATGGATGCGCTGGAGATCCACACCTTTGAGCGCTTCCTGGATACGAAGGGCCTGAAGCCGGCGCAGGTGGATCCCATCTCGGTGAACTTGTACGTTGAGTACGTTGACTGGTTTATCAAAGAGGTTGGTATCAAGACCATCCCTTCCTACGTGCGGAGGTTGGAAAGGCGCCATGGCGAGTTCGAGGCCTTCTTCGACAGCGGTGAAGCCGTGATCGCAAAAAACGTGTTGGCCGCGCCTGGGCTGAACTTTTTCCGGAATGTCCCCGCTGACCTGGTTGCGAAGCTCCCCGCAGGCCGCTTTACGCATTCCTGTGAGACGGTGAACTTTGAAGCGCTGCGCGACCTGCGGTGCCTCATCGTTGGGGGCCGCCAGAGCGCTTTCGAATGGGCAGCGCTGATGACAGAGGCCGGCGTCAAGGAAGTGCACCTCGTTTATCGACATGACACCCCGCTGTTTACGGCGTCGGACTGGACCTGGGTTGATCCCCTGATGGATTTGACGGTCAGGGTGCGCGGTTGGTACCGCCATTTGCCCCCCAAGGAGAGAGAGGCGATTGAAAAGCGTTTCTGGGCCGAGGGGCGTTTGAAATTGGAACCCTGGCTCGCTCCGCGCGTCAGCAAACCCAATGTCAAACTCTGGCCCCATCGGAGCGTCGAGGGCTCGAAAGTCTTACCCGACGGAGGCCTGAGCGTGCGCCTTACGGATGGGGAAACAGTAGAAGTGGACCACATCATCCTGGCCACCGGCTATCACGTCAATATGCGTCAAGTGCCCTACCTCTCCAAGGCCACCATCCTGTCTCATCTGAAAGTTCATGGCGGCTACCCCATCCTCAACGAGGATTTCCAAACCAGTGTGCCCGGACTGTTCTTGACGGGCTTGGTAGCTTCCCAGGACTTTGGCCCCTTTTACGGGTTCGTTCGCGGATGTCCTTCCGCGGCAAAAATCATCGGGGAGCGCCTGCGCCTGGTTTCGCAGCAAGCGGGGTAAGATTTTTGCGCGGGGCATCAAGGGGCTGGCCGCTCGCCGCCCTCAAGCCTGTCCGTGTACGTCAGAATCTGGTTGGAGTGATGACTGTTGGACTTCCTTTGAGAACGTGGTGAAGAAGTGATTCACGATTTGCCGGGCGGCGCCCAGGATGAGCCGTTGCCCGACTCCCGCCCAGCGTTCCCTTATTGCGAACCTGCACGTCCCCGATTTCGGCCGCGGTTTCCGGCAGTACTCCCCCCGAAAATGAATTGGGTGGCGGCCGAGCTACCAACGGTCGGCAGACTCGTGCGCCTGGACGGCAATCATCGTTTAGGTTGTGGCGATCCCCTTAAAGAGAAAAAAACAGATATACGCCCAGGTGGCAAAATTGTCGAATGAAGTTGGGGGATGGCAGGCGCGCAGTTTGATGTTGTAGCGGCGAGTTTACCTCGCCATATGGCGGCGTCCCGATCAGATCGGGATGAACGCCTCTACATCAAACTGCACCACTACCTGGGGGACTCGGCAAGTCCCATAACCCTTTAAATCCCCCCCTTGATGGCATTCCGAATGAAAATAGGATGTTAAAATGCAGGTATAACCTTGAATGTTGATGAAAATAAATCAGATAGAAAATTGACTTGGCGCAAATTCACTCTGAACCTTGAATGTTGCACAAAAATAAACTACTTATCGCTGCTAACCTAGAATGTTTATGAAAAGAAAGGGAGTTGATAAAAATTAGGGGAAGAATAGGGAAGAAACTATCGATGCGAATGAGTGCTGGAATGTACTGGCGCCACTACCGTATTCTCCGAAAGCTTGCGACGTTAAGGGCCGAAGTATATATTCGAGGTGGTTGGAAGTCCAAATGAGAACTTTGGTTCGATGGTTTTGGTGGCTGGCCCTCACTGTACTCACCGTCGCGTTGCCCCTGGCGGCGCTGGACGGCGGCCCCTCTCTCACCAAGCAGCCTGACCCCCTGGCGGAAGCGGCTGGCGAATTCAAGGTCCTGACCCGCGATTTAGGGATGCGCCCTGACAGTCCTCCCTCTGTACAACAACAACGCGCCAAGAAGATGCTTTGGCACGGCCGCCTCTATGAAAACTTCCGGAACGATGTGCTCGATGCCATTCCCCACGAAGTGAGGCAAAATGGCGAGAGCAACTCTCCTCTACGCCGCAACCAATTCGGATTCAATGTGGGCGGCCCCCTCTTCATCCCCCATCTGATGGCGAAACCCGGTAACACCTTCTTCATGGTGTCTTACGAAGGCGTCCGCGAAAGTATCTTCCGTGCCTCGTTGCACACCGTCCCCACGATGGCGGAACGCCAGGGTGATTTCTCGCAAACGGTGGACGAAGCCGGCCTGCCGCTGCCCATTTATGACCCGAACGCGACTACTCCCAATCCGGCTTACGATCCGACCCAGGCGGTCTCGACGACCAACCTTCAGTACTTGCGTTCGCAGTTTCCCGGAAACATTATTCCGTCCTCCCGCCTGGCCGCGAACGTCCAGCAGGCTTTATCCCTTTATCCTGCGCCCAACACCGACATCGGGCCGTTTTTTCAAAACAACTACTTCGTCAATGCCCCGCAATTAGACACTGCGGACGGAATCATTGCCAAGCTTGACCATCCTTTTGGCGACCGGCACCGGCTGACCTTGCTCACCACGATTTCCAGAGGTTTTCTGAGCTCCGCCAAGTACTTTCCGAACCTCGCGAGCCCCACGGCGCCGGAACAACATTTTTCCACGTGGCGCACGGAGCTCGACTACGTTTATACAGCCAGCTCCAAGACCGTCAACTCTGTAAGCCTGACGGCAAGTTCCGGCGTGGTGCAGTCGGGAGCCAATACTCAAGCCGCCTTCCCAAATTATCAACTCGGCGACTATCTTTCCATGGGCACGGGATATCCGGACACTCGCAACGCCCATATTTGGCTCGACCTTCGCGACGAGCTGTCGGCCCAAAAGGGCAAACACTCCTTGCGGTTGACGGCTGAACTCTTTCACTACGCGGTAAATTCGTTCAATGCGGCCTACCCCTCCGGCGAGTTCCAATTCTCAGCGGATATCACCAGCCTGCCGGGGATCATCGACACCGGATATCCCTTTGCAAGCTTTCTATTGGGCCTGCCGGCCTATGCGGAACGCACATTCATCACCTCGCCCTCCTATTTTCGTCACTCCAATGATTCCCTTACGATGGGTGACAAGTACGCGCTCTCGAAGAACTTGATCGTGAACGCCAGTCTTACCTTCAATCTCCATACACCGCGGGTAGAGAAGTACAATCGTCAAAGCACCATCGATCCCGTGGTGATTGACCCTTCGAACGGGCTTCCCGGCGCCTTGGTATTCGCTGGGGTGGGCGGGATTTCTCGCGGGTTGCGCCCTACCAATTACGATCTCGACCCCAGTGTGGGAATCACCTGGAACCCCCGCGGCAATCCCAAAACCGTGGTGCGGGCTTCCTTCGACCGCTGGCACACCCAGGTTCCAATTTACGACGGCCAGTGGGGCACGCAGGGTTTTAACGCCCGCCAAACCTTCATCTCACCGAACACTCAGCTCAGTCCCGCGCTCAACCTCGCGGCCCCCCTGCCGCCGCTGGGCATGCCGCTGCCGGATCTCAGCCCCTCGGCTGCCGACAATACGACGGCGGATTTCATTGATTTGTCGAAGCGGGAGCCCGTCTATCAATCGGCGGTGCTATCTGTCGAGCGTGAGATACCCTTCTCCCTGGTGGTTTCGGCGGGGGCTCACCACACCTACGGCCGGGACACCCTGGTGGGCAACGCGGCCGCCAACCCCAATGCCATCAACCCCAGCAACCTGAGTTACGGGGACGCGCTCTATACCCAAACCTTCCGGGAAACCCTGCAACCCTACCCGCAGTTCTGGGGTTTCGACGTTTACGGTCTCTACCCGGCAGGCCGGTACCAGCGGGATTCCGGCTTTGTCAGGTTAGAGAAGCGCGCCTCTTTCGGGCTCACCTTCACGGCTTACTACGAATTCTCGAAGCAGCTCGACGACTATTCGGGACCTTATGGGAACCAGGATTTCCTCAACTTTCGTAACGATTGGGCGTTAACGTCGTATAACACGCCTCAGTATTTACAACTAAGTTATATTTATGAGCTGCCCTTTGGCGCCGACCAGCCCTGGCTCCATTTTCCCGGCCTGGGCGGAGCGCTGCTGAGTGGCTGGTCGCTGAGCGGCACGGCTTACTGGAACGACGGAACACCCCTGGGCCTGCATCCGGAATTCAACAACACGGGAGGCGTGCTGACCACCCTGAACGTCAACGTGGTGCCGGGTGTCGACCCGCACGTGGCAAGTCCGGGGCCGTCCGGGTGGTATAACCCCGCGGCCTTCGATCAGCCACCTGACTTCACCCTGGGCAACGGCCCCCGCACGGAGCCTGACCTGTTAGGGCCAGGCTTCAATTCCATGGATGTCAGCCTGGGTAAGCGCCTGCGCATGGGAAGCGATCGCGCTCTGGAGTTCACGGCTACAGCTTTCAACTTTTTGAATCACGGCAACTGGAACTATCCCGATCCCAACATCGGCCCCGCTGACGCACCCAACGTTGATGCCGGCAAGATCATCGGCTCGCATGGTGGACGCGTCGTGCAACTGGGGCTAAAGTTCAGCTTCTAATGTCTCGCTTCGGTGTCTTTCTCGCGGCTCTACTCTTGGCGCTTTCCATGCCAACCGCCGTCTACGCCCAAGCGGCCAGTATTTCCATTCCGGCCTGGGTGGAGGGAAATGATTGCGAGCCTGCGGCGAAGTTCGAGGCCACCTTGAACGGCAAGGCGGTGCCCGTCACGGAGCAGCTAGGTCCAACCAGCGATCAAATCATTCTGGTGATCTTCGACCTCACGGGTGACCTTTCGCTGATCGATGCCGCCAAGCAAGCGGTCACTGCGCAAATCTCCAAGTTGCCTCAGAACGCCTGGGTGGGCCTCCTGCGTGACCAGGATGGGCTGCACGTATTGGCCGACCCCGGGGCGAATCGCCAGCCGTTGCTCGACGCCCTGCATGCTCTTCCCAATAATGGTGAGCCGGGATTGCTGGAAACCGTGCCGGAGGCGCTTTCGCTTGCGGACGCGCTACTGCGCAAGGCTCCCGTGCGCGTCGCCGTCCTCTACGTTACCGACGGCAGTATCTACAGGTATCGTGAGGACTACACGAATCCCGTCATCAATCAGAGTGATCCCCATGATCTCAGCCGGCGCTTTCCCGGGTCGCTGGTGCAGGAGAAGATCGCGAAGCTCGTGCAGGATGAGGGCTCGCTTGAGGCGCCACTGTTTGTGGTTCATCTCAATTACCGGCAGGATCGCCTCAACCTCATCTACCAAAATGGTCTGGAGACGCTGGCTGACGCTACGGGCGGCAGAGCCAGCATCTGCCGGTCCGTGGGCGAAATTCCGGATGCGATCGCTGCCACGTTCGCGCGAATATCGAGCGCTTGGAGGGTAACCCTGGAGCTGCCCCCCAAGCTTTTCTACAACGCCCAAATCCATTTAAGCGCTCCATGCCATGACACAGATCTGCGCCTCTCCTGGCGTACGCGCTTCCATCCGAAAGGAGGATAAGCCCATGCGGCCCTGGCGATTGCAACTCAACCTTATCCTGGTTCTGGCCCTTGCCCTGTTGGGTGCGGCGGGGGTGGACTTCTTTCAGTGGCGACAACTCTCGAGCTTGCGGCGTCAGCACGAGGCGGATGCAAAATCCCTGGGTGAGCTTCGGGAGACCTTGCGGCAACACGAGCTTCAGCAGGCGCCCGTATCGACGGAAACGCTGACTCCGGATGGTAATGAAGGCGCGATGCTCGCCAAGCGTGACGCTACGATCCAACAACTCACCAATGACCTCGGCGAAGCACGTACTGAGATTACCGGGCTCCAAACTCAACTGGCTGCCTCTACAGCAGAACACACGAAGGCGCTTGCCAGTGCCGAGGAGCATGATCGGAAGCTGCAAGCCGATTGGCAGGGCCGCCTCGACGCCTTGCAAAAGGAACTCGACACCGCGCAAGCTGACGTACAGGCATCACGGGAGCGCGTGGCAGCTCTGGAGGCGGAGAGAGCCAAGTTGCGGGGCGAAAACCCGGAGGGTTCTGACCACACCGCTGAATTTCGCCGCGCGGCCTCGAGCCTGCAAGACGTGGATCAGCGTCGCGAGGTCTATTTGACCTCGATCATGCGCCGCTATCGGGATATTACCAGTCAGTTCACCGCCATGAGCGGCATGCTGGATTCAAGCCGCAATCCGAATCCCGGCGGCTTCAACAGCGAGGCTTTGGCCCGCATCCAAAACATCATCTCCCTGGCGGACGATGACCTTCGCCAGTTGAGCGATCTTAACGCCCAGGCCCGGCAACTGGAGAAGAAGCTGGCCAAGCCCTGAGCCCCCTACTTTTCACTCAACGCGCGTTTTGCTCTGGACCTGCGCGAAGCGCTTTGGACTGCGGTCGCAGCAGCTACCGCCTTCCGCTTTCAGTCCATACGGCAAATGTGCAAGGCGAGTGGAAAGCAAAGCGGTAGCTGCTGCTACCGCAGTCCAAAGCGGGCTTCGCCCGCAATTAGATTTCCTAATCCGTGACAACAACCAAGTGAAGAGTGTTGGCCCTCAGCCGGGCCCCTCACTTGTGAGGTGAAGGGCGGGCGGGGCGGGGAAGCGCGGTCTATGAATGCCCGACGCCATGCAGCACCAAGGAGCCGGAAGCCATTCCGCCGCTCACCAGGGATTCCATCTCCGGCTTGAGGCGATCGATCTCCGCTTCCAAATTTGCATACACTCTCTCCGCATCCTGCAGTCTTCCTTCGTGCCCGACGTAGGAGGGCGAGTGAGGGGTCTCTTCAACCTGTCTGGCGGAGCCCTGGTGCAGGAATCAGAATGCGTGAACCTCCCGTGGTAGAATGCCCACACGTCGTTCGATTCCCGCTTTCGGGAGGTGCCGATGCGGCCCCGATTATTCCTGCTCATCCTCGTCATACCCATGATTCTGACGCTGCCCCTGAGGGCGCACCAGAAAATTGTAGCGCCGACCTTCAGGTCGGCATGTGCTGACCTCAAGGTCAGCGCTACGACAGCGATCTCCAGCCCGGCAAAGCCTTTTACCCAGGAGCAGGTCAGTAACATCGTGCGGGACGGATTCGGAGACGAGTCGGGCGCCAAGCTGATCGAGCAGCGCGGGATTGATTTCGCCCCGGCGGAGGACTTTATCCAAACCCTCAAGGCCGCAGGCGCAAGCGATACCCACATGTAACTCCGCTTCCGTGGGGAACAGGTCGGGCAAATGACGGCTCTCGGGTTTTTCAAGCTGTGAGGGATTGCTATCTCAAACGCAGAGGCGCGGAGACACAGAGAAAAGGCCTTCGCTCTTCAAATATCCGTGCCTCCGCGCCTCTTTGGTGAGAAGGGTCTATTACCTCACGGCTTCGAATCAAAGTCTGCGCCCCAAACGGAGATACCAGAAAAAGTGCGAAAGCAGTAGACACACCGTTTAGGTAACCCCACACCCGAGATCACGGTTTGAGAAT
This sequence comes from uncultured Acidobacteriota bacterium, assembly GCA_963804995.1. Taxonomy (GTDB): domain Bacteria; phylum Acidobacteriota; class Terriglobia; order UBA7540; family UBA7540; genus Bog-366. The sequence continues at coordinate 1,488,130 of CAWDSK010000003.1, read as the reverse complement.
CGCGAAGTAATCGTAGTCCGTCACCGTCTGCTTCAGCCCTATCGGGGGGGCAACCGCGGGGACGAGCCCGCTGACACCGACCAGGAGGGGACCGTCTGCAGTCATTTCAGTGGAACTCACACCCGGCTCAAAGATGAGATCTTCCTCTGCTAACATGCTCCGGCCGTCCTCGACCTGCCGGGGGCTGTTTTTTAAACCCAAACAAGGTCCAGAGGCGTTTCAGCGGCAGCCACTCGACACCATTAAAACTGTAGGCTGCTGTGAACGTTGATCCCTTGCGTGCCACGCGCAACCACGTAGGATCACCGGCTGCATAATCGCGGGCCAGGGACTTAAACTTTCCATTGATAGCACTCTCGAGGCTCAATTCGTTCCTAAAATGAATCCCGCGATCAAACCGCACGTAATTGTTCTCATCTTTCCACACTAGAAGGCCCCCACACCAGCGGCTCGGGCCAGCTATCTTCGTCTCTATTATGAAATCTCCCTCTACCTTACGCATTAGTCTGGGGGCGTTAAAGTTGCGATTCGCCGGCCATAGATCGTGATAACCGGTGACTGTGATTCGCAGGAATCCGTCGCGTGCGTCCAGGCTCATCGAACTATCGCCTCGGGGGTCGATCCATTGCCAACCCGGTTTTAACTTCCCAGAAAACTCGTCACGGAACTGGTTAGTACAAGCCATCACGACGGCAAACAGTGCTGTCCCGACGGCAACGAGCAATAGCTTTCGCGCAAAATCCAGCTTCTTCGGGACACGATGATTCATAATTCTCTCCATACGCTTCTTAAGATCTGAGCCAGTTACCCCGGCCACACAGACCAGGGGTGACTCCAGGTAGTACTTGCAGACGTGCAGGATGCTTTCAGCGTATACCTGCGGTTTGCAGCCCAGTCGCAACACCTCTTCGTCGCAGGCACGCTCTCGTTCGTCAATAAGACGCCTTCCCATCCACCACACTAAAGGGTAGAACCAGAAGATGGCTCCCACTGCCATCTGAACTGCTGAGGCCAAGTTGTCGCGACGGCGGACATGACAGGCCTCGTGTCCGATAATTGCCTCCAACTGGTCATCCGCCAAGCGCTCTGAGATGCCTGCGGGCAGGAGCAAAACTGGTCGCCAGATTCCGAGGACCCCAGGCTCCAAATGTGCGGGAGAGGACCGCAGGTCGATTTTGTTCTGTATTCCGGCGGTCGAACGAAAACGATGAAGGGCCTCGACTTCACGGCCTTCCTGCAATGGAAGACTTGCTTTGACCGCTGTATTGACCCGCCGCCAACGCACGCACAAGTTAAATAGGACAGCGACGCATCCACAAAACCACACAACCAATAAAAGGGCCCGAATCGGATTAACCGCGACCTGGTCGGGAGCGGATTGAGCACCCGGGGATGGAGCAACGGGTGAGGCGAAAGGTTGGGTGATCTCTTGCACCGCAAAGGACAGGCCAGGTTGCGGGACTGTGGGAGCGGAGCGGAACGCCAGGTGGCTGGCGACCCAAATCAACAACGCAAAGGGTACTAGGAACTTGACGGTTGCAATGAGCCAGAGCCAGTAACGAACCTGGGCGCGGTTGCTTCTTAGTGCGAGGGTCACCAGACCTGCCACGACAGCACAAAGAGTCGATTGCCAAAGATGGTTGGCGAAGGGCCCCAGGACCATCCACGTCACCGACGAGAGTGCATTGATCATCGCGATTCGCCCTTCCTCGCAAGTGCGCGGAGATATCTCTCCGCTTCCCGGACATCGTCGAGGGTGAGCTTGCCGGATTCGATCAGGTGCGCCATGATCGGCTGTGTCCGACCGCCAAACAATCCCAGCAGATCATCGATGAGTCTGCGTTGCGCTGCGTTGCGCGATACCACGGCTTCAAAGATGTGTGCGTTGCTGATCTTCCTGACTCGGCGGACCGCTTTTTTGGCTTCCAAGCGGTACACGGTGGTCTGTACGGTCGTATACGCGGGCCTATCGTTGGCAGGAAATGTTTCCTGAATCTCCCGGATCGAGGCCCGGTCCCGATCCCAGAGGGCTTCCATGATCTGCAATTCCAGTCTTGTCAACTTAGGTAGCGCCATACCCTACTATCTCCGTGTGTGAACCTACTACTTACGTTTGTTACTGTCAAGAACTTTCTGCTGGCGGGCTGGCGCATCTCTGAAACCGCGATGCCGTGTCAAGCCGATTTTTTGAATTTCTTAATTGCCTTTGACAAACTTCCCCCTTCGACTTCAGAATGGCCTGCAGCCGGTGAAGCGGAGGCGGGCTCTGCTGGCGAGCAACCCGCTGAGGAATAGCCGGTCGGAGGCTGATGGAAACGACGCCGGGGCGGCCTGCGGTCGCCCCCCTCCCAAGCTCTGGGCACAGCTTCCCCATGCCTGAAAAACGCGCCGGACCCCATCGGCAAAGTGGCGGGTTGCCGACTTCGCCGTCGGCTGCCATTCTGTACGTATTATCTTATAGAATTATTCCAAGTTATAGTCGTTCCTCCTTTATGTAGAGCCCGGGGGGCGGGGAGGGTTGGCTCCCCGCCGCCTGCCGGGGATGAAGCACGGCCCCGTGGGCGTTGGGTTCTTGCTCTTGCCATGCGAGTTTGCTGAGTCGGTTCGGTCCCTTTCATCTCTACGGGCTAGCCAGGTTGTCCTGGTCCCCATGAGGTTGTTCGGGAGCAGGTCCCTATCAGAGCGCGGTCTTGGTGTACCTAGCGCCAGCACGGGCTTCCTGCTCCAGTACGCCGACTTGGCGGCCCCAACGGTCTTCCCGATAAGGGCAGCCGTGCTTCAAAACTCCATACGCACAACGCGCCAAGGAGTGCGCGATGGCGGCCTTGGCCACGTTGGGTTTCTTGCTGCGGCGCAGGCGGTGGTAGCGCCGCGCGAAAGGATGGGGGTATGGAATCGCGACATGGGCGGCGGTGACGAAGGCCCAGCGCAGCCAGCGCGATCCCTGGCGGGTGATGGGACCCGACACCTTCACTTCCCCGCTGTCGTAAAAGCTGGAGACGAGCCCCGTAGCGTTGGCCAAGGCCTTGGCGGAACGAAACCGCTCGATCGTGCCGATCTCACTCCAAATCACCGGGGACAGGATGGGGCCGATGCTGGGGATTGTGCGCAGCAGCGCCAACTCGGGGAATTGTCCGTCCACCGCCTGCAAGTACTTCTCACTGATTCCGATCTCCTCCTCCAGGAACTGCAGCAGGCGTTGGATCTGAGGGATGCTTTCGCCCAAGGGCATCGGCAAGGTCTGTTCCGCCAGCCACTTCTCCCCGGCCGCTCCGAACGGGTCGGTCCCCGGCGCCTGCAAGCCATGCATCCCCAGCAAGCTTTGCAGGTGATTCTTGGCTTTGGTGCGCAGCAGGGCCAACCAGCAGCGCTGGCGTGCGCGCAGACGCAGGGCGCGAATCTCCGGCGGCGGAAACCACGCCTCCGGCAGTGGATCCAGATGGTGCGCGGCGAGCTTGCGCGCCAGCCGCTCGGCATCTAAACGATCATTCTTCTGCCGGCGGTTGCTGTCGATCCCCGCCGTGTGCACCCAGTGCGCGCGCCCTCGCCACCCCGCCTCTTCCAGCACGCTCATGGCAAAGTAGCCTGCCGTGCTCACCTCCAGGCCGATCTCGGCGTCGGGAGGAAGTTCCGTCAACATCTCCAGCCACTCCTCCCGCGTGTTGGCGATCGACTTCCGTGCCTTAATCTCTCCGTGATCAAGCTCCACCACCTGGCAACGACGCTTGTGAACATCCACTCCCACCGGCGTTCCAATGGGCGTTATACTCTTCTTCATCGCTTTGTCTCCTCGATGCAAAACTCTCGGTCTGAACCCGAGGGCCCGCTAAACTGGACCACCTCCAGTTTAGCGGCACCCGAGGAGGCATCGCCGCTTTCATAACATCAGAGCCGCATTTCAAGCTCTGCGGCTTTCGGTTCGGTTACGCCCGAGTGCCGTGGGCTCACAAAACAGGTCCGCGCCACGTTTGTTATTTCTGGCAGCGAACCCTTGGCAAAACAATATTCATGCCGCGAACTGAGGTATGATAGGGAAAGAGGGAGCGATGACGGCGGTTGTGCAAGAAAAGCTCAAGGATCTGGTGGCGCTGTGCAACAACCGCGGCGTGCGTCGCCTGGCTCTGTTTGGCTCGGCAGCGAGCGGTGGGTTCGACCCCGCGTCCAGCGACCTTGATTTCCTTGTCGAGTTCCAGCCGGTACGTCCTGGTCAGCATGCGGACAATTTCTTTGGACTGCAAGAGGACCTGGAGCGGCTTTTTGGCGTGCCCATTGAGTTAATTGAACCCGGCCCGATTCGCAATCCCTATTTTCGGCAGGCGATCGAAAAGACCCAGGTACAGCTTTATGTTGCCGCTTGAAGTGCGCAAGTACCTGTTCGATATCGCTCAGGCTTGTGACCTGCTCACTCAGTTCACGCGTGGTAAAGCCTTTACTGACTATACTGCGGACGCTCTTCTGAGATCGGCGGTGGAGCGACAATTCGAAATCATGGGGGAGGCCCTCAATCAAGCCCTCCGCCTGTACCCTGACCTCACTCAGCATGTTAGCGACTGCCGCCGGATCGTCGCCTTTCGCAACCGGCTGATTCATGGTTACGCTTTCGTCTCCGATGAAGTGGTTTGGGGCGTCCTTGAAACCAATCTGCCCACCCTGCGCCGCGAAGTGCAATCGCTCCTAAATGAACCGTAGCCGGCAGGCAGCCACGGTCACTGCTTATGTGGCCGTAAGCTTTTCCTTCGATGACGAACCTACGGTCAATTCCCAAGACGAATTGGCCGTGGCCACCTCCGGGTCACACAGCCTCAGGCGCCGTTCGAACCGGTGAAGGCAAGTACGAGATGTAGGGGTAGGGCTCCCGACTTCGCCGGGACAGGTTGCCCTACCCGGCGTTCCGCAAGGTGAATGGGGAACCAGGGGGCGGCGAGCCGTCCCCCTACGCCTTGAGCAACTCGATCACCAAATAGCGCGTAGCCACGGTCAATACTTTCGTGAAGGTGCGCTTTTCCTTCGACGACGAACCGACGGTCAAATCCAAAGGCGAATTGACCGTGATAGCTACCTGCTTACTGCCGGAAAATCGTCACCCCGGATTGTTCGGCAGCCTTGCGCATCGCCGTATCGAGAGTGGCAAGGGTCAGTCTTTCCCGCGCCCAAAGCTCGGGGACACGTAAACCTTCCCGCTCAGCGACGGCTAAAACGGCGTCGGCATAGGCGCTGCTTTCATCGGGCAAAGCCCAGGCAAGGGCAACGGAAGCATCGACGACCAGAGGCATCTAGCGGCGACCGTAGTGGACGTAATCGCGCGTTGTCCAGCCTTCGGGGTCAGGTTTGACGCGGGCGCGTAACGCACGCATCTCGGCAACCACACTGCCGGGAGGTACTGCACGGAAACCAGTATCTCCCGCAAGCAGACGCAATACGGCACCCTTCGCTAACTGCTCGGCGTCGGTGCCTGCATCACTGGCGATTTGCGCAAGCTGCGCTTCCTGCTCGGGGGTGAAATGTATTTCCATGGCTCCCAGAATACGGGAAAAGCAGCTCCGAAGCAACTCCGTTGAACAGGTCAGCGGAAGATGCCGGGCGTTTCGCTTTTCAGGTTGGAAAGCTCCGTCCTCGCCAATGATTCAAGATGGACCCGTTGCGATACGTTGCCACCTCCGGGTCACACCACCTCAGGCGCCGCTCGAACGGGTGAATGCGACTACGCGATGTAGGGGTAGGGCTCCCGACTTCGTCGGGACAGGTTGCCCTACCCGGCGTTCCGCATGGTGCAGCAGAACCAGGGGACGGGTCGCCGCGGCGACTCCCCCTATGGCGAAGGGCCTGGCGGGTGCGATTAGGGGCGTACGTACACGTGGGAAGTTCCTCCTTACCGGTTACGTATTCATGCCGGACCACTGGCACGCCCTGATCGTTCCCGCTCCTCCTTTACGATTTGGGCTACCGGTAGCCCATGTATAGATATCTCTCTTGACAATGGCCGGGCCCCTGTTAGGCTATTAAGTGGAGAATTGTTTTGTTGCGAGGCAGTCCGCCACCGAGGTACCCGAAACTTGCTGGGGAAATCAGGCTCACACTTCCCAACGCGCAGTTCATGGGGAGAATGGGAGATTCCAACTTTTTTGCGAGCCCGGTGGGTGGTGGTGTCATTAGGAAGTGCCACGGGCGTCCGAAGCTGTGAAAAAATAGATAATCTCGCGCAGAGCCGCTGAGGCGCAGAGATTTAATAACTGATTTGTTTTCTCTGCGCCTCTGCGTCTCGGCGCGAGATGCTTTTGTTCGTTCAGGGATTCTTTCACAGCTTCTCCCGCCCGTGGCACAGTAAATGACACCACTATCGGCCCACGCAAAAGCCACCAACATAGGATGGAAGCTTTAGAGATGTGGGATTCGTGGCTGGGAAATGGGGTGGGGGAAGAAGTGGTTTGAAATGTTATGGCGGGAAAGGGAAAAGTTTTCCTCAGACTATGTTGATGATAATAAAGGCGCTTAGTAGAATTCACGGTGACTTGCCAAAATTGTCAAGCCATTGCAATTAAACCAGTTAGCAGGATGGGTCGGCTTGGGGGATCCAAAACGCGGGGGGTAAAAATGAAGGTATGTTTAACTATGTTGTTGAAAACAAGTATAGAAAAAATGTCTGATTTTCGGCTTTCTACCATATTATTGAAAATACGATAGTTATAGTTGGCTTTCTAAGATGTTTATGAAAATAAAAGGGGTTAGGTTCCAGGTTTCGGGTACTTTTGGGCTTAGGGATAGATCCCCAATATTAACCTCTTTGCGTCAGAATATGCTCCATTGCTACCATTTGACCCGTTGTAAAGGTCTGCGGCTCGGCGGTGGCAAGAAGTTTGAGCGCCCTCCTGCGAAGCGGCGCCTCGATGGGTTCGCCTCCGGTTTCCAACCAGCTTTCATACCTCCCGCGGTCAAACACTTCGGGATACCACGCCTCTTTCCGGAAATGCTCGGCTGTGTGCGCGTGGCCGAGGTAATCCTTTTGCGGGCCGACCTCGTCGATGATGTCCAGAGCCAGCGTCTCGGAGCTGATCTCGAACCCGCTGCGGTAGCGTTTGACCATGCCGATAATCTCATCTGCCATGACCACGCTTTCAATCGAGCAGCACAGTCCACTTTCCAAATACCCCACGTCGTGAATCAGGTTGCAGCCGTTGAGCGCGCTCACCAGCAGGGAGGCCGCCATTTCCGCTCCGGCCTGAGCGTCCAGCACCTTGGAATCCGTGGCCCCCGCAATGCAGAAGAAGGGCAAATGATAGTGGTGCGCAAGATCAGCGAAGGCGATGTTCATGATCTGCAATTCCGGCGCGCCATAAGCAAAGATGGCGGTGCGCATGTCCATCAGCGTGGCGTCAGCGCCGAACACAAACGGAGCGCCCGGATTCTTCATCTGATGAATCACCAGACCCGACAGCGCTTCCGCATTCGCCAAAGCGATACACCCCGCCATGGTCGCGGGCGCGGAGGCTCCCATCATGGGGCTGCCGATGTAGATCATCGGAATCTTATGCTCGGCGCAGAACAGGAGCTTGGCCAACCCGTTGGGACTGTGGTGCAAGGGGCTGATCGGCTCATTGTAATGAATGTAGCGGGGACGCTCCTCAAGCTCACGGCTGCCGCCATCCACGACGATCTCAGCGAGCCCCAGGATGTCGCGCATGTTCGTCTACGTCCTGAGCGGTGTAGACCAAAGGTTTCGAGGTGTGGCGTGCCATGGCGTCAAACTGGTGCACAAAACTCGTCACCGTGCTGACGTCCCAAGCAATGCCCATCGACATACAGAAGTCGATGTTGGGCAACTTATCGCAGAGTTGCGCGATGCGGCCGACATCGGCCTTGGTGCTCGGTCGATGCGCGTTTGTATCCGGGTCGATCGCGCTGGGGCAGTCAGACCCCGTGCCAAAATAGGATTTCCAACCTTCAAGACACATGGCCGGTTCACCGCTGCGGTTGTAAATCGGGATGCTTCGCGGGGCCGTCCGAAGGGCGCGTTCCACAAGCTGGGCTTGCATGCGAACCCGCTCGCCCTCGATGCTCGCGTCCGCTCGTTTCAAGAGCGCGAGTGCCTCAGCATCACGCACCTGGACCCCAGTCCGCTCCAGAATATCGAGCGTCGCCTGATGAATTTTTTCAATTTGCGGAAGTGTAAGCATTCTCAACGCAATGTCCGCATGTTCACCGATCGCTTGGCCCTTCATGAATATTCACCCCGTTTTATCGATTTCTTCTGGCGGTCAAAACCAAGACAAGTTCGCGCAAATAGCAATACTGTTCACTCAAGAGGCTTCCGGAAATGTTTTCTCAATATGCTACTGGGTGACCCCCTCACCCGTCCCGCCCCGGCTGATGAAAACGCCGGCGACGGTCCACCCTCTCCCCCAAGGGGGCGAGGGCAGTATATTCAAATCAACTCTCCCCTCGCCCCTTTGGGGGAGGGGCCGGGGGTGAGGGGGTTCTAGTTCAAGCACGAAACATTCTCCCTGAGAGGTCATAAGTGAACAGCATTGGAGCTAATACGGTTCGTCGGCTTGGGTTCGACAGTTCAACTTGCTGCTCCCGCGGTCGCCTCTGTCCCGCTCAACGTCTCAACCGGCAATTTGGAGTCAGCGCGGATGAGCAGCCAGAAGGCCGCACCGATGAAGGCCGAGAGCGATGCGCTGGCGAGCGCCCCGAGCCAACCCATCATATGCACCAGGAACGGCACCACCGCAGTCGAAACCGCACCACCGAGATTGCCCACCATATTCATCAGGCCACCCGCGGCGCCGGCATTCGGGCCTGCCAGCCTGATGATCGTCGACCAATAGGGGCCCTCGGTGCTGAACAGGAAGGCGACGCTCAGCGAGATGGTGGCGACTGCCATCCAAGGTCTGGTGGCCTCCGCTCCCGCGAGCAGCATGAGCCCGCAAAACACCAAACAGCCCATCGCCACTGTCCGGCGTCCGGTAAGGGCTCCCCGGCGGGCTGCGAGACGGTCACTCAGGTAGCCGATCGACGGCAGCGCCACCGTGGCCACTACAAAGGGCAGGCTGAGGGCCCAACCCCCACCCATGACCGTAAACTTCCGCACGTCCACGAAGTATTTGTACAGCCAAAATACAAAGACGAACATGACGTAGCTGGTGAGAAAGTAACTCAGGCAAAGAAACACGATATTCCAATTCCTGCACAAGGCCCACCAGGAGGAAGCGTGACTCATTGCGCTCGTTGCCTTCCGACCACCCGCAATCAGGGCGAGTTCCTGCTGGTTCACTGCGGGGTGTTGCTCCGGGTGATCGCGGGCTTGCCACCACCACAGCAGCGCGAGGCCAAAAGGGAAGAAGCCTGTCAGGTAAAAAGAGAATCGCCAGCCGAAGTTCTGCATCAGGTAGGCAATCAGCGGCGGCGCCAGGGCCGAGCCGACCGTATTACCAGCCATCACCACCGCGTTCGAGAACGCATGTTCCTGGACGGGCATCCAGTTGGCTACCACCCGGCCCGCCACCGGATACATCGCGGCTTCTCCCACGCCCAACAGGAAGCGCAAAATCAACAAGGAGATGAAGGCGGCGGCTGCACCCCGCACCACGAGTCCGGGTATAAGCCCCGTCAGCAAAGACATGACACCCCAGCTCAGCATTGCCACAGCCAGGACGAAGCGCGGGCCTTTGCGATCTCCCCAAACGCCGGTGGGAACTTGGAACAGTGCGTACCCCACCATGAACGCGCTGAAGATTTGACCGACTTGAATGTCGCTCAATCCCAACTCAGGGACCATGAACTGCTGCGCGACCGAGATGTTCATCCTGAGCAGATAACAGAAAAGGCTGAAGAGCACGAGGATGGCGAGGATTCTCTTTCGCACCACGGTCGGTTTCGGATTGGAATTAATCACCACGATGTCCTTCGCGATTTCCAACAAGCAGGTAGCTTAGCGCGGTGGAGCCGCAACCCAGTGATCAAGCCATCCCCGCGAGATAGTATCACTACTCCGAGGCATTGGCGCGCGGCTCGAATACCTTTTCCCGCCCAGAGCGAGAAGATTCGGCTTATGACCTTAGCCTACGAACCAAGGGAAGCCTGCCACTTTGTGAGCCCCATCGTGGCGCCAGCGAAAGGGGCTCACGCCTTCAGATTTATAACAAGGGGACGATTGGGAACGAGGCGCAGTTCCCTTCGGAAAGTTATGAGCCGCTCTTTTCCTTGCTGGCGCAGCTCGGCCTCGACCGTTTCACCACCCAGCGTTGCCGAAACGTTCTTCAGCCCTCCCTGGCCATTGCGACCCAGCACAAGCCTGCGAACGGTCAGCGAACCTTCCTCCGCAGTAACCTGCGTGTCGAGGCTGCCGGCCGAACGTGACTGCGCCAAGCTTCCCCAGCCCGAGGGGGCCGTCCAGAACGAGCGAAAGTTCGAGTCAGCAACGCGCGGAATCAGAGTTAACTTTCCTTCCACGCCGGAATAATGGAAGCCGCTCAAGGCAATCACGAGCGCCCAACTTGCCATGGGGCGTGCATAATGGTGGCCGCATTCCGGCTCATTCCAGGGATTGCGGCGCTCGCCATCGTGACGGCGACGAACCGTTTCCACGATGGCCAGTCCCGCCTCTGTCATGCCCTCGCAAATCAGGTGCGTGGCAAACTGATATTCGATGCCGCTCCAGACCTCAGCGAAATAGGGAAATGGAATCTCCGGCCGCTTCCCCAAAGGATAGGTTGCGACCAGTACACCCCCCTCGTCGTTCAGAGCGTAAGTCCGTTGCACACATTCGTGGTGGGTCAGAGTAGGCCTGTAGTTATTTCGGTAAATGGATTGAACCGTGGTGCGCACATGGTCTTCGTCCAGCAGGTAACCCAAGCCCACCAGGTGAGCCATGTACTGTCCCAACAACTGGTCGCACAAGCAGGCCTCACCCATCTGGTAATCGGGCGATTCGGGGTTGGCCGCGCCATCGCCGCCGCAGAATTCCGGGAGAACCTGTGCGGCGGGCCGGCCGACCACCTTCTGAATGTAGAACTGCCCATTGAAGAGGTTGGCATCGATCCACTTCGAGCCGCCCTCAAAAAGGCGCCGGTACTCCCGCGCGGAGACCTCATCCCCCAGGGCCCGCGCCATCTCCTCTCCCGCCCGCAAAGCGCCGAGGTACCACACGCCGCAGAGAGGGTTGGGGCCGTAAAACTCCACATCGTACGTGTTGTGCTGGACGCCCTCCATCACACCGTCACGGTCGCCATCCCAGCCATATTGAACCCACGCGAATTCCAGGGCGCGTTTGGCGCTCGGCCAAAGGCGCCGCAGCCATTCCGTGTCGCCGGAAAGCTGCCAATCACGATAAAGCTTCATCAGGCAACCCATCTGCCCGTCCGCGGCGGCTGTCTCAAATATCTTCTTGCCATCAGGGAGGTAGGAGCGAAATCCCATAAACCCGTTGGCGGCGGTATTGCGCAGGAATTCCGACTCACGGACCGAATGTGCCAGGGAGGGGAAGACATTTGCCATGGCCTGCTCGTAATTCCAGACGTGCGTGCAGTTACCGTGGCAGCATCCACTTACATCGTCGCAGCCCTCGAAGCCGTGGAACTCGCCGTCGGCCGTACGGAAAGCCGTGGCGGTGCGCAGGGTGGAAAGATTGCTCATTGCCGCATCCAGCGCGACCGGCGGCAGCGTGGAAGATTCAACCGCCTCCGCAAACTTACGGGTCCGGCCCTCGAGCTTAGGAAGTTCACGCGCGAGGAACTGAGCCACTTCCCAGGCGTCCTTGAAGCGCTGGCAATAGGCATTTCCGACCACTAGTTTCTTGTCCTCGTCGCTTGCTGCCTCCCACCCGCAACGTTCAGGCGTGCGGTTGGGAAAGTGCCAGCTCAGGAAAAAGGTGACAGACGCGGCGCCACCCGCGGGGATGGATTGAGTGGTGGCAAGTGACCCCACCGGGCTGAGCGCAGGTGAGCCGCTTTCCAGTGCGCCGTCGGCTGAAAAGTCATCCCAGAAGGTCAGCGGCCCATCCCACCACGCCGCCCTCTTCCATCCTCGCAGGTAACTGATACGTGCCGCGTCCCCACCCATAACTCCAAGCACGATGGACCCTTTAAGCGGATCTTGAGCGGGCAGGAAAGGGTTGTCCATATACAACCCCGCCACCGCCTCATTTTGCCGAAAGGCGGTCTGCCTTCCCTCTTTGCCCACGGGGTTCTCCAGGCTCCACGCCAAACCCACTTTGACCGGTACCGATTGCGGATTCTTGAGGGTATAGCGCAGGATGGCGACGGGCAGGGCTGAGGCTTCAACGTCCAAGGGGACCAGCGGGTTGAACGCCTCAAGTTCTATGCCGAGAGGGAAGCTGGCGTCCTGAAATTGAAGGCGCGCGAAAGGATAAGCACCGGTGAACGTGGCACTTTCCAGCCGGGGCAGGCCCGGGACGTTGTTCGCCCCCAGGCCGGAGCTTCCTTCGTAGGGGGGCGTAAGCTGCACTTCCAGGACCCGAGCTACCGGTTGTCTGCCTTCGGCCTGTGCCCAAACAGCAGCAAAGGCGTATTTGGGAGAGTTACCCTTGTCGGGCCGATTGAAAATTTCCCAGTCACGCAGTTGCCCCCGCCCGCCAAGCGAAATAGTGCCGGTACCAATCCCACCGAGGGGGAAAGCGATTGTCTTCAGATGAGGACCAGTGAACGCTCGTGGGTAATTGATTGCGGAGTCGGATGCCCGGGGAGCGTTCAGCCCGGAAACCCCCTGCGCACGCGAAGGCTTCGCCGCTTTGGCTGCGGCAGGCAAGCCGCTGGATGTTGTCGCCAAGGCTCCGCTCACCGCGACTTTTTTCAGAAAGTCTCGACGCTTGTACTTTGTTCCATTTCGCTTCCTGGGCATGGGCGCGCCTCCTCATCAGAATAATCAACCTCGCCGGATTCAAGTCTTGTATCGCGCGTAAATATGTTATCAAAACGATCGCATGGCTCCGAGCCCTGAAGAATATCCCACTCTGAGGCGCAGATCATCAAAGAATGAATAACCCAGGTCCCGGAGTAGAACATCAAAAAAATCCGAAAATGGGGCGCCACAGTTCAGGGCGTTCGCCTTTGACCACAGCTTGGTAGTGGCCAAATATAGTTATCGCCTGCAACAGGAATTAGGTCAGAATGTTTCTTCGGGAGGTTTTCAAAATGCAGAATTCTGACCGTCGCGGATTCCTCCGCGCGGCCCTGGGTGCACCGCTTATGGCTTCAGCTCGTGCGATTGGCAATTCACGTTTCGTCACTCCCAAGCCTACTGACATCCGCATTGAGAGCGTCACTTACAAGTATGACGATTATGTCCTGCGGACGCCCCTGAAGTTCGGCGGCAGGGTGGTTACGCACTCAACGGTCATAACCGTAAACTGCACGGTGCGCACCGTGGGTGGTCACACCGCCCAAGGGTTTGGCGCCATGCCCCTCGGCAATATCTGGTCCTTTCCTTCTGCCGTCGTGTCGTCCGAAACTACCTTGGAGGCCATGAAAGCGCTGGCCGAACGTATTTCCAAGATCACCGCCGCTTACCCGAAGGCGGGTCACCCCATCGACATCAATTGGGCTTTGGCGCCGGCGTACCTTCAGGCGGCTGCGGACGTCTCGAATGAAATGAAATTGGCGGAGCCCATTCCCAAGCTCTGCATGCTGGTCACCGCCAGCCCCTTTGATGCCGCCGTACACGACGCGTTTGGCAAAGTCCATCACCTGAACTGCTACCACACGTATGGCCCGGAATTCATGTCCTATGACCTTGCGCACTACAATGGTCCGGAATTCAAGGGCGAGCAACTCGATCACTACCTCCTGAAAGAACCGCGGCCTCGCATGCCCATGTACCATTTGATCGGAGCGGTTGACCCTCTGGTCGCTTCCGACGTCAAGAAACCCATCAACGACGGGCTTCCGGAAACCCTGGCGGAATGGATCCCCTACAACGGCCTGACCCATTTTAAAATCAAGCTGGATGGCGACAATCTGAATTGGGATGTGGACCGGGTGCACGCCATTGGCCGGGTGGTGGAGGAGGCGGAGCACAAGCGCGGCGTCAATCAGTGGGTCTTTTCGCTGGACTTCAACGAGCGATGCAAGAACGTCGCTTACCTGCTGGATTTTCTCCACCAGGTGAAGGAGAAATCCTCCCGGACCTATGACCGCATTCAATATGTTGAACAACCGACAGCGCGCGATCTCGAGCACAACCGGCAAAACGTGATGTTCGAAGCCGCGAAACTGAAGCCGGTGGTCATTGACGAATCACTGACCGGACTCGATCGGTTGCGGCTGGCGCGAGAGGTGGGTTACACGGGTGTGGCGATGAAAACCTGCAAAGGGCAGAGCGAGTCGCTGTTGATTGCCGCGGCGGCACAGAAATACAAAATGTTTCTCTGCGTGCAGGACCTCACTTGCCCGGGAGCCTCGCTGGTCCAATCCGCCAGCCTTTCCGCCCACGTGCCCGGCGTGGCTGCGATTGAAGCTAACGCCCGTCAGTTCATCCCCTCTGCCAATGCCGGCTGGGAGAAGAAACTCCCGGGGATTTTCCATATCACCGATGGAACCATGGACACGAGCGAGCTTAACGGCGTGGGTCTGGGCGCGGGTTAGAGAATCAGGTGTCAGGGGCGAAACTCGAAATTCGAAACTCGGAACCCGGAATTTGACCTGCAGCTAGCCAATGTTGAGTCTCGTCTTTACCCGACACCCGGGTTTCCGCTTGACAAGGCCTTAATAGGCTGCGGATACTACGAGTCTCAAAAAAACGGAGCTAGTTTCGTGTAGTCGGGTTGCCGTTAGCCTAAGGAATACAGGGCAAAAGTTAAACAAGCTTCTTGGATGTCAGCGTCGCCAGAGGGGGTAACGTCCGGCGGGCGCGTGATTGGAATTTCCCCCTCAGCGTTTTCAGCCCATGACAAACATGATGAACAAGAATGACTCAATCGCTTTTGGCCGCGCTCGATGCATGGGACTGAGTGCAGCAATCCTCGCGCTGGCCCTCAGCCCCTCGCTCCTCTGGGGGCAGAACCCTCCTGCCGCGCCGGCGGATCTGGCTCTCGGCCAGAAAGTATTTTCGGAAAACTGCATTGGTTGTCATGGCGCTGATGCCCGGGGTACGGACCAAGGCCCACCACTGGCCGGGGACCGCCGACTGCGTGGCCGGGGCGGTCAGCGGATTCGGAACACCATCAAGAACGGGATTCCCAACACCGGCATGCCGCCTTTTGACCTTCCCGACGCACAACTCGACGCCCTCGCCGCATTTGTGCGCTCCCTGAATGCCCAGGCGGCAGATAGCAACGTGCCCGGCGACACCGCAGCGGGTGAGCAGTTCTTCTTCGGCAGAGGGAAATGCGGTTCCTGCCACATGGTTTCAGGCCACGGGTCTCCAATCGGACCGGACTTGTTGAGCCTGGGACATGAATTGACGCTTGCGGAAATACAATCAACCTTGGCGAAACCCGATACGCGCATCACCCCTGGCTACGAGCTGGTCACCGTGCACTTGCGGGATGGAAAGGCCATTCGAGGCTTCGCCCGGAGCCGGACCAATTTTGATATCCGGGTGGAAGACCTGCAGGGAAAGTTGCACCTGCTCGAGCCGGGGCAGATTGCTTCAATCCAGGAAGAAAAGGGAGCGGTCATGCCGCCGGTTGCAGCCACGCCGGAGGAACTGCAAAATCTCATCGCTTACCTCAGCCGCTTGACCGGCGTTAAGCCCGGCGTTCTGGCCCCCACCGCTTCCCATCAGGAAGGCGACATTGACTTCGCTCGCATCCTGCATCCGAAGCCAGGTGACTGGTTGACCTACAACGGAACTCTCAATGCCAACCGTTACAGTGAGCTGAATCAGATCAACACGACCAACGTAAATCAACTTGAGCCGAAGTGGATCTTCACGGTTCCGCTGTGGAGGAATCTGCTCCCCGACACGGCCTACTTTAACGAGAACATGAAGTACTTTGGCCTCGAAACGACACCCCTGGTAGCCGACGGCGTCATGTATATCACCGGGGCGTTGCGGGTCTTCGCGCTGGATGCCCGAACGGGGCGGGAGATTTGGGAATTTACCCGACCGCGCAGCCGGGGACTGGTGGGGGATATGTCGCTTGGTACGAACCGCGGTGTCGCGATCTCCGGAGACAAGGTGTTCATGTGCACCGACGACGCTCACCTCATCGCCCTGAATCGTACCACAGGCAGAGTGGTCTGGGACCAGAACATGGTTGATGAGCCTCAGCATTACGGATCAACCGTGGCGCCCTTGGTGGTTAAGAACGTGGTGATTGGGGGCGTGGCGGGGGCTGACTGGGGGATTCGCGGTTTTATCTCCGCCTACAACGTCGATACGGGCGAGCGCGTGTGGAGACGCTGGACCGTCCCCGCCAAGGGTGAGCCCGGTATTGAAACCTGGCAGGGCCCTGAACCGAAAGAGGGAGGCGGATCCACCTGGGTCACTGGGTCGTATGACGGGGAAACCGATACATTGTACTGGACCACCGCCACTCCTTTTCCCGGGACCAACGGCCGCGATCGCATGGGCGACAACCTTTACACGGATTGCGTCCTGGCTCTCAATCCCGATACCGGCGAAATAAAGTGGTACTACCAATTCACTCCTCATGATGTTCACGTTTGGGACGCGACGGAGCCGGCGGTTTTGGTCGACACACGCTATCGTGGAGAAGACCGGAAAATTCTGATTCTCGCCAATCGCAACGGGTTCTTCTATGTGCTCGACCGGACGAACGGCAAGGTCCTGCTGGCCAAGCCTTTCATAAACAGGATCACTTGGGCGAGCGGGATTGGCCCCGACGGCCGCCCTCAGTTGCTTGAGGAAACCGACGAAAGCTGTCCGGAAACCGCTGCGAATTGGAATTCCAGCGCCTTCAGCCCAAAAACTCGGCTCTACTATTTCGTGGCGATTGAGAAGTGCGTGGCCCTACTTTCTTCCGGCGACTGGAAGAAAAAACCTCCTCCAGAGGAGCCTGCCAAGAAGTACGTGCGCGCCCTTAATATTGAAACTGGCCAACTGGTTTGGGAGCAGCCGCAAATCGGAACTGCAGAGGGCAAACGGGACGCGGGATTGTTGGCGACTGCGGGTGGCCTGATCTTCTACAGTATCCCGGATGGAGATTTTGTGGCCATGGATGAACGCAACGGCAAGTCTTTGTGGCACTTTGTGACGAATGGGGAAAACAAGGCTTCTCCGATGACTTATACAGTTGGCGGGAAACAGTTTGTGGCCGCGGCCATCGGTCCCAATATCGTTGCATTTGCGTTGCCCGCAAAGTAGCGCTGGACCTTTGTTCGGGGATTCGGGACACGGGATACGGGGTACGGGACACGGGATACGGGGTACGGGATACGCCTGATGTTTCCATTTGCCGGCGAGGGGCGGAGATTGCCCAAAGAGACCAAGTAACCCCTCACCTGTTTCACTCCGACTGGTGAAAGCGTCGGCAGCGCGCCACCCTCTTCTGCCGCGGCGGATCTGCGACCCCACGGGAGAGGGCTATGATTTCTGGTTTTCATCCCCTTCCGGGGGCCCAGGGCCAGTCACACAAACCTCAATTCAAGATTGAAACTCTCGGCGAATCTGTCCTTCAAGTTCACAAGTTCTGTTGTTAGGCGATGACTTCAGCCTCACCCTTCCAATCATGTGGTGAGAAATCTGGTATATCCTCATCGGGCCTGTGGTTCGAGGCCGCAAAGCTCGGGCCAAGACAGGTTCTCGTTCAGCGCATCTGGAGATGAATCCATGCAAATGCACGCGAACACTATCTTCATTACTGGCGGCACGTCGGGGATTGGTAAGGGTCTGGCTGAGGCTTTTCATAAGCTGGGAAACCAGGTCATTATCAGTGGACGGCGTGAGGATCGCCTCCAGGAAATCGCGGCGGCGTGCCCAGGCATGCGCTACTTCAGGCTTGATGTGCGCGACCCCGTGGCAATTCGGAGCGTCGCCAGAAGAATTGTGGCGGAGTTCCCATCCCTTAACTGCGTGTTTAACAACGCCGGCGTGCAGCGGAGGCTGGAGCTCGCTCCGGGCATGCCGCTCGATGAGGAAGGGCTGCTCGACGAGATCAATACCAACGTGTTGGGAGTGATTCGAGTGGCGGCCGAGTTCCTTCCGCATTTGACCCGGCAAGCGAACGCCGTGCTGGTCAACGTTTCCTCCGGCCTGGCATTTGTTCCCCTGGCGCGCTTTCCCGTCTATTGCGCTTCGAAGGCCGCCGTTCATTCCTTTACCCTCTCCTTGCGCCACCAGTTGAAAGCTTCGGGAGTGAAGGTGCTGGAGTTGATTCCCCCCTATGTCGGTACCGAGCTGGGCGGGCCCCGCAAGACGGCCGGTGGCCCCCCGCCTATGCCCCTTGAAGCCTTCATCGCGGAGACCATGAGGGAGCTCGAAATCGGCGGCGACGAAATCGCCATCGGAGACGCCAAGAAACTGGTTGCTGCCACCCACCCTGAGACCGTGAAAACCGTGTTCGCAGGAATGAACCGGTAGGCGGCCGAAATCGAAAGCGGCGGTGATGACCCTCCCGAAAAAGAAATCGTGCACAGAGGGAGCGAATTGGATTTATATTCTCAATATTAGGTGGGCTGAAAGTATGCCGTAACGCAATCGATTGCACAGCGCCATAGACTCGTCACAAATAAGCCGGATTTAGTGAGTTTGTTAAGGGTTTGGACATGGAAATAGTGCTGCGACGCGGCAAGCCAGGCCGGTCACTTGGATGGGCAACGGTGCTGGGTTACTTCTTTGCCCTTTGCACTCTGGTGTCAATCGTCAAAATCGCCATCGACACCTACCAGGAAAGCCGGCAGGCGAAATGGCCCAGCGTGGTTGCCACCATCACCCAGCAATTCGTTCAACGGGATCTAGCCCGAGGTCGGCACAGCAGCTCGCGATATGTCTGGCGCATCGAATCCGGCCTGCGCTATACCGTGGACGGTGAAGAAGTGACGACGAGCCTCCGCTCGCGCGTTACGTATTCCGCACAAGAGGCGGCCCTGATGCGCCGGTGGGTTGCACAGCACCCGCCAGGTTCGCCACTGCCGATTCGTTACGACCCCAACCACCACAATAAGGCCGTACCCGATGGAGGTGACATGCCAGAGTCCGGACCTCAGGTGCCGGATGATTTGAAGATGATCCTCGTTTTCCTAGTGCCTTCTGTAGTTTTCATAACCATCGGCCGCCTCCAGGGCGGGCAGGAGTCATGAGCCGGTAGCACCGCTCTTCCAAACCCGTGATGAGAAATCCGGGCTAATGCGGCTTGGCCACACTTCGCTTGCCACAAGCTTCCACCTTTGGATTGACCGGAATCCCGCCGCGCATTTAACATGGTCGACCAATTCCATCTCTCAAGGGGCGCTGACCGGAGAGTAGTGTCCTAGTTTGACGTAGCGCCGGGTTAATGGTTTTTGAATTTTTTATAAGTTGCAAATTGTTTCGACGCCCTGCGGCTGTAAGTAACCCCTCATCCGGCCTCCTACGTCAGCCACCTTCTCCCCTAGGGAGAAGGCTATGATCTCAGGGTGGCTCCGGCGCCGCACCTTACCTTGAGCAACCGCCCTCTCCGAGGGGAGAGGGTGGACCGCAGCCGGCGTTTTCATCAGCCGGGGCGGGACGGGCGAGGGGTCATTTGGGGCTTTTTCCCAAACTAGGACACTACCGACCGGAGGGGAACATATGCAACCGCGACTTGTCGGGAAAATTCCGATTCCATTCATTGCCTTGCTCGCGAGCCTGGTGTTGACCGCTCCCCTACGGGCGCAAGGTCTCGGGACGGCTGACCTCTACCGCTTCCGTTCGGTGGGCGAGGTGGCATTATCTCCTGACAATCAGCGCGTCGCTTACACCGTGACGAGGTTCGATCGCCCCGGACGGCCCTATTCGCAGGTGTGGATTATGGACCTCGCGAGCCGCAAGACTACAGTCCTCAGCCAAGAAAAGGGAGCAACGCCGGTGTGGTCGCAGGATTCCAAGTGGCTGGCCTATTTTGGCAGCACGGGCGATCAGGCAGGGCTCTGGGTGGCGCATGCGGACGGCTCCAGCGCAACGTTTATCGCTCCGGCCACAGGCTCAAATTCACCGCTTCCTGGCCAGGGGGCACTCGTCACGTGGTCGCCCGATAGCAAGCAGATTGCCTTCATCTCTTCGACTCCGGGGCCTGAGACGGCTGAGGCCACGGGCGACCCCATGGTGATCACGCGCTACCTTTACAAGCCCACGATGACGGAAGGCATGACCCATTTCAATGACAACCGCCGAATGCACATCTTCGTGGCCGACATCACCACCCGGCAAGTTCGCCAGTTGACTCAGGGGACTACCGATGAGCATTCCATCGACTGGTCGCCGGATGGAAAGGAGATCCTCTTTGTTTCGAACCACGAACCTAACCGAGACGAGTTTCTTAATTACGACCTGTTTTCGGTTAAGGTTACGGATGGAGGAGTCCGCCGCCTGACGGCCACGGAAAGTTGCGAGTATGCTCCGCGTTGGTCACCGGATAGAAAACGTATTGCCTTCTCCGCCAACCGGCGTGGGCTGACGAACCAGGAGACTACCGCGAGCATGATTGCGGCAGCCAGCCACGTCTGGATTATGGATTCCGACGGCAGCCATCGCCGCGAAATCGGGTCGGGGATTGACACCCGCCAGGGGTTGCCGCAGTGGTCTCCGGAGGGCAACGCGGTTTATTTCACCAAGGAAGAACGCGGCAGCATTCACTTGGCTCGCCTGCCGATTTCCGTGTCTGGTTCGGCGGGTGCGCCGCAGGTTGTGGTGGCTGAGCTTGGCACCGTCGGCGGGTGGTCAGTAGGCAAAGGTGGCACCATTGCCTATGCCCTCACAACTCCGCGCGACATGGCCGAGCTGTATCTCCAAACCGGCGCCGCGCCTGCCGAGAGGCTGACCGACTTGAACGCCGAAGTTCTCGCCCACAAGAAAATTGCGGAGGTTGAGCCCTTCACCTTCATCAGCAACGATAATAAATACGAGGTGGAAGCTTTTTTTACCAAGCCCCTGGGCATCACCGCAGGGCTGCCCGATATGGCGCTTGCTCCCAAGCATCCGCTCATTGTGAGCCTGCATGGCGGTCCCCACGCCCAGAGCGGACCGGCCTTCACCATCAAGAATCAGATTTACGCCGCGCGCGGCTGGGCCGTGTTGCAAGTGAACTATCGGGGCTCCGCGGGTTACGGCCAGCAGTTCATGGACGCGGTCCTGGGTGATCAGAACGGAAATGAAGCCCAGGACGTGCTTTACGGAGTCAGCGCCGCGCTGCGCCGCTATCTGTGGCTCGACCGGGAGCGCATGGGCCTCGAAGGCACGAGTTACGGCGGCCAGTTGACCATGTGGCTCATCACCCAGACGAATGAGTTCAAGGCCGCGGTGCCCATCCGCGGGGTGGCGAATCTGGTCAGCTTTAACTACCTGACCTATGCCAATCAATTTGAAGCGATGGAATTCGGCCAGTTTCTGCACCAGGGCAATTGGATGGACTTCGCCTGGGAGCGTTCCGCGCTGAAGCATGTGGCAAGCGTCCACACCCCGGCGCTGATTATGCATGGTGAGAACGACGCGGACGTGCCCATCGCGGATTCCGAACAGTTCTTTATCGCCCTCAAGGATGTGGGCGTGGAAACTATCTTTGTGCGCTATCCGCGCGAGGGCCACGGATTGGACGAGACTCGGCACCTGGCGGACGCCATCGACCGCAGCATCGCGTGGTATGAGAAACATTTCCCCCACCCTGGACAAGAGGGCGTGACCAACATCCAACCCTAAAGGCGCGGCGGGAACCCCCTCCCGTGGACCCGCAGGGCACTGTGGTGTATACTCCCAGTAACTCGAAGAGCCAAAATGAAAATCCCGGATTACTACGAATTCCTGCAAATCAGCCCCAACGCCGAGTTCACCACGATCCAACGCGTTTATCGATTTCTGGCGGGGCGCTTTCACCCGGACAACCCGGAGACGGGCGATCCTGAAAAATTCATCCTGTTGAAGCAAGCCTATGACGTATTGTCCGATCCAGAGCGCCGCGCCCAATACGATGCGACTTACAAAAACCAGGCGCCCAAGCCGGCCCCGCTCTCCACTTCGATTGATTTTATGGATATCCACGAGGGGGAGTTGAACCGGCGGTTGGCGGTGCTCGCGGTGCTCTATATGCAGCGCCGCACAACCCCCCATGCCCCGGAAGTTTCACTTGCCGAAGTTGAAATGCGCATGGGGTTTCCCCGCGATTATTTGCACTTCACGATGTGGTACCTCAAGAGCAAGAATTACATCACCCTGGGGGACAACGCAGCTTCCGCACTTACGGCACTGGGCGTGGACTTCGTGGAATCGAACCGCGTTAAGGTTGCGCTTCTGAATAGACTGCTGACCGGTGGCGCGGGAGCCTCCGCCACAGATGGAGTGGCGGCGAGCAAGTCCTTGATCCCTCCCGGCGAGCCCCTCAATATGTCTACGGGCAACGGTGTGTCCGAGGAGGTTGAGGTAAACGGGGATGATGAGGTGTGAAGGATCGAGTTGGCTCCCCGGACAGTCCAGAACCTCCCCCCTTCTTTCGAGGAAAACCGATCACGGAATTAAAGCCCGTCCCGATGATGTTTACTCTGTTCGGGCGGCCCCCCCCAGAGGGTTCCCGAAAACAAAACGCCCCGCCGGGCTTGCTATTCCGGCGGTTCAGAAATCTGTGGCCGCGTGATGCTGTCCATGGCCCCCTGGCGAATCACTGGTCTCTCGTGTGCTTGTCTCTCCTGGATTTCTTGGAAGAGCGCCATTTCCTTAAACCGGAAGAGGCGGGCTGGCCTTGTCGTGCGCAATCGGCGTCGCTCCGGATGTAAAGGATGAAAAAACGGTTCCAACGGGGGCGCTCAGGATTATACTAGCGGGTGCCGGCAAGGCAAAATGGAAATTCCGGTTCAAATGAGGTCACTACCCGGGGGCTAAGAATTTGCGCTGCGCAGCGGCCGGATATAGTAGCGTAGAGCGGAAGGCGACTCTCTATTTCACGCCGAGCCAAGACAGGTTCGCTGAAAGCTCCGAGTTGCCGATGGCGGGTATTCGCTGATGCGCTGGAGCCGCATGGTATTCCCGGTCCTCTGCGCTTTGGTCGCGGTCGCGCAGGCCAAAGCGGCCGGCGACGTTCTGCTGATTACCATCGACACGCTTCGTGCCGATCATCTCGCCTGTTATGGATACCGCGGCGCCGCGACTCCGACGATGGATGCGCTAGCCAAGGAATCGGTTAAGTTTGAGCACGCCTACGCACCCGTTCCGTTGACGCTGCCGTCGCATGCGGCACTGCTCACGGGCACTTATCCATTTTACAACGGTGTGCGCGACCAGCCCGGTTTTCGTCTGCCGGACGACATTCCCACTCTCGCCGAGTATTTTTCACGAGCCGGTTACACGACCGCGGCGGTGTTGGGCTCGCCCGTGCTGTTGAGGCGCTTCGGCCTGGACCGGGGCTTCGAGGATTACGATGATCGCTTTGGTGGGTCCACCCCAGAGCAGGACACCGGCCTACCTAACATCAAGCGACCGGCGGATTTGGTGGTGCGGCTGGCGTTGGCGTGGCTCGACCGCAAATCCCCTGGCAAGCCGTTCTTCCTCTGGCTGCACTTTTACGATCCGCATCAACCCTATCGCACCCCGGAGCCGTTTCGCACCCGCTTTGCCGCCCACCCCTACGACGCCGAAATCGCCTACACCGATTCAGCCCTGGGCACGTTGTTTGCCGGCCTGCGCAGCCGGGGGATATATGACTCGAGCGTCATTGCTTTGACCGCTGACCACGGCGAAGGGCTGGGTGACCACGGTGAATCGACGCACGGCTACTTTCTCTACGATTCGACCCTTCACGTCCCCCTGCTTGTGAAGCCGGCTTCTCCGGTGCGGACCGCAGACTTAAAAACCTGCGTCAGCTTGGTGGACCTGGCGCCCACCCTGCTCCGCCTTGCAGGACTTCATGTGCCTTCCAGCATGCAAGGGACGGACTTGGGCGGGAGCCTGATTTCCGGCGAAGAACCGAAGCCCCATCCGGTGTACGCGGAAACGATGTACCCGCTGTTGCACCTGGGCTGGAACCCGCTGCGGGCGCTGATCTCGCAGACGGCGGCGCAGCCCGACGCCTGGGACGGGATCAAATACATTCAAGCGCCGCACCCGGAACTTTATGACCTGCACCGCGACCCGGGGGAGTTGCACAACGATTATTCCTCGCATCAGACCGTAGCCAATGCGGCGCGAGATCGGCTTGAAGCCTTGGTCAGCACGCACACTCCCGCGAAGTCTTCGTCGGCGCGCGCTCCTGTGAGCGCGGAAACCGCCGAGATGTTTGCGAGCCTGGGCTATGTGGGCGAGGCTGGGGCGGCAGCGCCGGCGTTCACAACTTCGCGACGTGATCCTAAAGAAGGCGTCGGTGAACACGAGCAACTGCTGCGCGCCGTACAGGCACTCCGGACGCGTCAATACGACGCGGCGACGCGCCTCCTCGGCGAGGTGCTCGGAAAAGACCCTCAGCAGCCGTTGGCGCTCGATTAC
Source organism: uncultured Acidobacteriota bacterium (assembly GCA_963804995.1). Lineage (GTDB taxonomy): Bacteria > Acidobacteriota > Terriglobia > UBA7540 > UBA7540 > Bog-366. The sequence continues at coordinate 1,463,572 of CAWDSK010000003.1, read as the reverse complement.
CTCGGTACCACCCAATTCTTGCGCGGCGACATTCGGCAGGCGCGCGACACGTACGCCCGGCTGCTCCAGGCGGCGCCGTACTATGCCACGGCCTCTATCGAGCTGGGCTATACCGAAGCTCTGCTGGGCAATCGCGCGGAAGCCGAGCGTCTCTACCAGCGCGCCATCATGATGGATCCCTCCAACCCTCGCGCCCCGCGCGAGCTGGGGATTCTGCTGCTTGACGATGGCACGCTGGACCAGGCGGAGGTGCTGCTTAAGCAGGCGCTGAAGTTAGACCCCACAGACGTGTTTGCGCTCAATGCGCTCGGTGAAGCTGCGGTGCGCCAGGAGCATTATCAGGACGCGGTTGTTCTCCTCGAGCGTGGGGTGGCGGCGGCGCCGCGGGCCGTGCCGTTAAGGCTCAACCTGGGCTTGCTGTATCTCCGGTTGAAACGTTTTGCGGAGGCCGAACGGCTGATGCGGGAGACGATTCAGTTCGATCCGCGGCAGCCTCAGGCGTATGCCGAACTCGGTGCGGCGTGCCTGGCGAGCGGAGATAGGGCAGGCGCGCGCGAAGCCTTCCAGCGCGCTCTTGCACTCGATCCGCGCAACCCCATGGCACTCGAAGGCGCCCAGGAGATGGACCAAGCGAGATAGGTGGCAAGGCTGGCCGCGTCGGGACCAGAAGCGTTCACGCTCCCGACGCAGCCACCTTGGCGCAACCAAGCTAAGATGGAGGGCACCGCGTCCTTCTTCATTCCCCTGCTTACCCACCCTGTCATTCTGAGCCCGCAGTTTGGGCGAAGAACCCCGGCAGTTTCCGCTCCGCACATTCCTCCGGAACTACGGAGGTCCTTCGCCCCGGCACAGAGCGCCGGAACTCAGGATGACAGTGATGGACAATGGGCAGTCGTAGAGGTTCAGGACCGCGTCCTGGTTAGTGTCAAGACGTACCCACCCTGTCATTCTGAGCCCGCAGTTGGGGCGAAGAACCCCCGTAGTTCGCTCAGCCGCACGGTTTCTTCTTTGTGTCTTGGTGGTGTCTTTATGCGGTTCGTTTTGCTCAGCCTCCGGAACTACGGAGGTCCTTCGCTCCGGCAAAGAACGTCGGTCTATTCCGGCGGTTCAGGAATCTGTGGCCGCGTGATGCTGTCCATGGCCCCCTGGTGAACCACTTGTTTCTCGTGTGCCTGTCTCTCCTGGATTTCCTGGAAGAGCGCCATTTCCTTCTTCGCCTCTACTTCCCGCCCTACGCGGAGGTAGGCAAACGACAGTTGGTAGTGTGCCACCGCCTCATCAGGAGCGACGCTTGCAGCTTTCTCCAACGGCCCGATGGCCTCGGCCGTGCGGCCCGCGGAAAGGAGGGATTTTCCCAAACCAATGAGAGCCTGGTAGAATCGCGGGTCGATTTTGACGGCGCGTCCGAAATGCTCGATCGCCTCGTCCCATTGTTGAGCCTCCCGCGCCAATTCTCCCAGTTCGTACTCAGCTCCCTCATCAGCCGCGTTGAGTCGCAACTCCTCCTCAAATTCTCTTCGCGCCGCATCCTCCGTTGCAGGATCGCGCTTGCCTGCCAGGAGCAAGCGGCCGAGGTGATAGTGAATCCCGGCCAACTGGGGTTCCATCGCGAGGATGGCGCGATACTCATCAAATGCCTCAGAGATTCTTCCCTGCGTTTCCAGTACTTCCGCCCTTATTCGTCGCGCCTGATAGGAGTCGGGCATGCCGTGCAGCAACTCTTCGGAGGCGCGAGTGGAGAGCTCCGAAAAGACAACCGTGCGCAGGTAGAGGACGTCTCGGGTCCTTGGCGAAATCGCGATTGAGCCATTGCAGGAAGTTGACTGCTTTGTTGGGCTCACCGACCGCCATGGCGCATCGCGCACCATCCAGCCCTACGACGCGACGTAAGGAAGGATCCTCGAGGCGCGGGTAGTCTTTTTCGAGGAGTGGGAGCGCGCCGGCACAATCCCCTGCTTCCGAAAGGCTGATCGCCAGGTAATAGTGGGCGATGGCGAGGGAAGGTTTCAACTTTAGAGCCTTGCGACACGCGGCGACGGCATCTTGCGGACGCCGGGCGTAATAATAGGCCATACCCAGGTCGGCCTGATACTCGGGCACATCAGGAGCCATCGCGGTGAGCTTTTCCAGTTGCGGGATGGCTGCTGTGTAATCACCTTTGCGCAGGGCGTCCGTGGCGTCCTTCGCAAGTTTGTTTATCTCCCCAGCTTGACCCGCAGACGTTGGCTCCTTTTGTCTACCGGTTTGGGGGGAAGGAACCAGGGGTGCCAGAAACGCCGCGAGGAGAATTGCACCGAGAATTGGACCCGCCATGAATTCGCTCCGCCTGCCTGAATCGCACTGGATAACGGTACTTGATGCAAGCCGGAATTTCCTTTTTTGATTCTCGTGTGGTGTCCCGTGCTAGAGTTGACAATGGGTAGAACCCCCTCACCCGTCTGGCCTCGGCTGATGAGAACGCCTCGACCAGCCACCCTCTCCCCCAAAGGGGCGAGGGCAAGGGAATTAACTCTCCCCTCGGTCGCCGCGGCGACAGAGGGGATGGGGGGTGAGGGGGTCGGACAGCCTTGTCAAATATTATCCGGGACACCACACTAGGCCGTCAGCATACGCCTGACCGCCTCTGAGTACAATGGCCAGTCGGGTTTTCGACGTTCGGCGCCCCCAGCAACCACCGGAGGCGCACCCAGCAGACCCCATCCCTCTCCGAGGGGAGAGGGTGGCCGAGGGACGAGGTCGGGTGAGGGGGCTCTTGCTTGTCCGGCCCCTTTGAGGGGCCACAATTGTAATGATCTCGGACCCCTTCGGGGTCGGGTTCACCAGGGGCACAGTCTTCCGTAGGTTGCACCCACGGCTAGTTATCTTGGACCCCTTCGGGGTCCTTCGCAAGAGTCCTCCACAAACAAAACGCCCCGCCGGAACAGCAAGCCCGGCGGGGCATTCTTCAATAACCACTAAAAAACACGAAGTGCATTCTCCCAGCAGATCTAGAAGATGTACTTCAACGCGAGTTGCATGATCCGAGGACCCCAGTCACTGCTCACGAAACCTGTGTTTGCGTTGGCACTGCCCGTACAAGCGGTCCCGGGCGTAGTTGAACCGCTGCATCCGGACGAGAACCCTTTCCACTGAGTGTGATTGAAGGTGTTGAAAGTCTCCCAGCGGAATTGGATGGTGGAGTGTTCGCCGTTGAACCAAGGCATAAGGAAGTCCTTGTGCAGGGCAACATCCCAGTTGTTGCGGCCGGGGCCACGTAACATATTCCGGCCCATATAACCGAACATCCCTGACTGGCCGTTAGCTTGTAGTTGGTCCAAGGACAACATGCCCACCTGGCTCGGATCCCACCATTTGGCAGTAGGACCGTACGGGGCACGGTTACCCACACTTTTCTGGACCTTGATCGGGGCTAGCGCGTTGCAATACGCGTTCCCGCCAATCCCCGTACTCATGCCCGAAGGCATGCAGCCCATGTCCACCGGCGGTCCGGAGAAGAAGCTAGTGATGCCGCTGACTCGCCAACCTCCGAAAGCGTTCTTGACATAATGGTTCGACGCGTTCTTGAGGAAGGGCAATTCGTAAACGTAGTTCATGTTGAACACCTGGCGGCGGTCCAGACTCGAAGTGGCGTAGTAACGACGCATGTTGGAGTCGTCCACGAACGGGTCTGAGCCGTAGTTCGAGCCGTCGTCAATCATGTGCGACCAGGTGTAGGAGGTCTGCATCGTCAGGCCATGACCAAAATTATGCCGCAACTCCGATTGCAGGGAGTGGTAGTTGGAAGCTGCGGAGGTCTCCGTCAGACCGATGGTGTCCCATCCCTGATAGGGGTAGAAGAAAACGGCCGGGTGCGCGGCATTGATCATGCTTGCCTGCACATCACAGACGCCGTTTACATCGCAATACTGCGTGCCCGCCAGGGCTGGAGCTGTCTTGGTGGTAGTGCCGATGGGGATCATATTGAACTGCCGGGTGCGCGAGAGGTGTTGGCTGATATTCCCCACATAGCTCACACTCAGGCGCCAGTCCGAGCGGAACTCGTGCTGCACGCCCAAGCTGAACTGCTGGGTGCGGGGATACTGCTGGTTGGCGGTGATCATCGCGAAGGGGGCCGGACCGGCAGCCGAGGGGCTGATCGACCCGTAACCGATGATGTCTCTGGCGTTGCTGACCAGGTTGACCGGAACGTTCCCGGCCACGCCTTCCGCGCCGGGTTCATTTGTGGTCAACTGGTCGTAGAACATCCCATAACCGCCGCGGATTACCGTGTTGGGGGTGCTGAAAGGCTGATAAGCAAACCCGAAACGTGGCGTGGGCCGCACGCCATCTTGAATCTGACAGCCTCGGGCAATTTGCCCTACCCCGCATTGCACCAAGCCATTGCCGAAAATCGTGAAGTTGTAAATCTGCCCGGTGGCAGCATTAGGGGCGACGACCGCCGCACCATTGACCGAAATGAGGGGAGCCTGCACCGCCTGGTTGAACTGTTGGGGTACGAACGCCACGTCATTTTCCCCCAACTGATCATGCGAACGGGTAAGGTAATAAGCCCGGACGCCCAGGTTGAGGGTCAAGCGCCGGGTTACTCTCCAGTCATCCTGGAAATAGGGTTCCAGGGCCCAGTGGAAGTACTTGCCGTGCGGGTAGCCCCCTATGGGCACTCCGCCACGGGTGGCAGACGTTTCCGCGTAAGTGGCAATCCGGCCCAGATCCATATCGGCGAGCGCGTTATGCGTAGTGACCGCGGAACCATTGCTGAACGCCAACTCGCCTTGCGTCGTCGCGTTGGTGCTGATGACCGTGTAGATGCTCCAGTCGTTGTCCCCGATCTGCATGTAATCGAAGCCCATCTTGAGGAAATGGTTGCTCTTGGTAATCGCCAGGTTCTCTTTCAACTCGAAGTTGTGTTCGTTGGCGATGTAGGGTCGGGGACCATAATCCTCCGAAAAGCTCATCACGTCGTCCGACACGTTGATGCCGGGCAGAATCGGTTGCGCGGCGTTCGGCGCGAAGAGGTACTTCATCGACCAGTCGGAGGGTTTGCTAACCGCATTGGGGCCGGCGCTCGGTCCCGCGGAGTTAGCCCATTGGTTGTGGAACATGTCGTAATGGACCATGATGTCATTCACAATAGTGGGCGTAAAGGTGTGTGTAACGTGGCCCACCCAGTTGTAACTGGGCCCACCATAGACGCTGGATATGGAATCATAAGACGAGCTGGTATAGAAAACGGGAACGAAGGTGGCGAAAAACTTTTCCCATGTGGCACGTCCGTAGATTCGCGTTTTACTCCCCACGTTCTGGTCCACACGGATCATTTCTTGCCGCCACTCGGTGGGCACGCTGGGGGATTTTAGCCAGTCTATCGGCCCGCTATTGGGCAGCGGCACCCAGGCGTTCAGGAATGTCTGTGCTTGCGTGCTGACCGGCACCAGCCCATTCCCCTCACGCGTAAAGTACTGGCCGGTAGCGGGGTCCACCGGGAGGTCCGCCACAGATCCATCCGAGTTGATGGAGCCGCAGCCGGTGATGAGAGGGTTGCGATTGACAGAAAGCGGATCGCACTCGCTGAAGTCGCCAGCCCGCATGCGCGCCGTGGGGGCGTTGGCGCTGAGTTCCGTCCCGGCACGCACCTTCCGCCATTCTTGCGAATAGAAGAAGAACGTCTTGGTCTTGTCGGTGTTGTAGTGACCCGGGATGTAGAGTGGGCCACCGAAAGTGAAACCGAAATCGTTCCACTTCAAGGGCACTTTGGGGGCGTTTTGGACGCCGATCTGACGATTGGTGAAGAACGGGTTGGCGTCCATGACGTTGTTGCGGACATAGTCGTACGCGTCACCGTGGAAATCCCGCGTACCCGACTTGGTGGACATTTCCACCAGGATGCCGGCGCGCGCGCCCATATCGGCGCCGAAGTTCGAGGTCGAAATCTTAAATTCCCCGATGGCATCCAGGCTGGGGGTGGTGTGGAAGTTGCCGTTCGCCTGCCAGTTGTAGATGTTCCCGCCGTCCTGCCGCCAGTCATTGTAGTCATGGCGGTTGCCGCTGAACTCGATGTAGGCCAGCAGCTTCTTACCAACGGCGGTCGGGTTGTAGCCGTTATTAACGGCCGCGCCCGGCACCAATGTGGCCAGGCCCACGAACTGCCGGCCGTTCAGGTTCAGAGCTTGAATCTGATTGCCGGTGATGGTCGAGGACTGCTCGCCGGAGTCCGTCTGCACCTTGACCACGTTTCCGGTTACTGTGACTTCCTGCGTGGTGGTTCCGACTGTCATCTGCACATCGACGCGCTGAACTTGGCCGATATCCAAAATGATGTCGGTTTGCAGGTACTTCTGGAATCCCGGCGCCTCGGCGGTAACCGAATAGGTTCCGATAGGCAAAGATCCCACTCTGAACGCACCGACCGAATCTGACTCGGTAGGACGGTCGATACCTTTGGCCGGGTTGGCAACGGTTATTTTCACGTTCGGCATTGCCGCGCCGGAAGCATCGGTGATGGTTCCCACTATGCTCGCCGTATCTTGAGCCATTGCAGGAACCAGGAAAAAGAGAGGTAAAGAGAAAAGCAAAAATAGAAGGCTCAGCCTTCTCATAATGATTGTCCTCCTTCGATTGTGACCCAGACCCGACGCGATAAAGTTGACTACCAAAAAGCAGTGTTAAACTAACCTGAGGACCGTTTCATCTTCGGCGCTTGCACGCCGATTCGTGAACCTAAAACGTGGACTACACCAAACCTCAACCCGATCGCGGGCCCACCGGTGTGGGGTGGGCGGAAGGGGTATGTCTTGATTATCCGCCTACATGAATACTCCTGACTTTGACCTCTGTCAAGTACTCTTTTGGTATCGACATAATGTCAACCTGGCCCGGCGTGAAGGTTGCGGGGGAATGCTCGCTACGCACGACTTGGTTCGGTGGGATGTTATCTCTCTGTGCTTTCTGAGGACGCGTTGGCTTCCAGTCAGCAAGCATAGCGCGTACGGGTTCGGCGGGTTAGAAGTTGAATTCATAGCCCTCTCCGAGGTGAGAGGGTGGCGTGCTGTCCCGATGTACTTCATCGGGAAGCGCGACGGGCCTACGCCCACCGAAGGGGTACCCGTGAGATGTAAACAACATCAGCTTCGGTCCGCAGGCGGGTGAGGGGTTACTTCACCACCCAATGATCAGCGGGCAAGGTCAGACACGTGAATCGCAGAGCTGGGCTCGCTCTGATGCGCCAGCCCGTCACATACATTCCAAAATGCACCACCCAACGCCCCGATCTTCAGGCCTGTTCCAGGATGGCGAAGTCGCCGGGATTCCATGCCAGCGCCAGGATGTAAAACTTGCTCCCGATCTTCCGTAGGGCGGCATTGTGGATGTGGAGGAAGTTCGGCAATCCCAGGTCTTCCTTAATCATGGTGGTGAAGATCTTACCCTCACTATTGGCGGGGAAAACCAGGTAAGGCGTTCCCTCCTTGTCGTACCAGATGTTGGTGTCGTGCAGGTTTACCTTGCGCATTTCATCCGGAGTGTTGAGCAGGTTAATGGTTTTAAAATCCGAACTAATCTGGAGAATGCCTGCTCCGGGAAGGGCGAAATAAGCCTCGTCATGCCCGGGTCGGCGATCCACGGCAAACCCGCCATGCGCGTTCACCAGCGCTTTCTGGGCCTCGGGGGGAAGATGGTCAGATGTGTATAGAACTTTGAATTTCATGTCTCCCTGGCCGCTGACGCCGGGAGCTTTGTCCGCCATGCTGCCGGATGCGGCGAGAGACGCTTCGAGGGCACGCTTGCCAAACCGCGGAGCGTGATGGTGAGCGTGGAGGGCCGTAAAATTCCGGGTCATGCCTGCCAAGCCCGCCAGGCTATACATCATCCGCCTTCGGGAAAGACTCATGATTCTCTCCGCGCCTGATTTTTCAAAATTAAGTTACGGGTGTGCGCGCTGCACTGCCGGCCCCGACGTTATACACTCTGACCTTGAAGTCTCCACAGGCCGTCGCCAGGCGCGAGCCATCCGGGCTCCACGCCACTTTCCAAACGACCCCGCCGTGGCCCTCCAGGGTATCCAGGAGCTTTCCATCCTTCGGATCCCATAGTTTTACGGTGTGGTCAACACTGCCCGTCGCCAGGAGCCTGCCGTCAGGGCGCCAAGCCGCGCTCAAGACAAAGCCCTCGTGGCCGTTGAGGGTGCGCAATTCCTTGCCGCTTTCCGCGTCCCAGATCTTCACGGTGTGATCGTCACTCGTCGTGGCCAGGAATTTGCCATCGGGACTCCAAGCCACGCAGTAAACAATTGCAACGTGGCCGGTCAGGGTCACAAGAAGCTTGCCGCTAGCGGCGTCCCACACCTTCGCCGTGGTATCCCAACTGGCCGTCGCCAAGCGCGTGCCGTCCGGGCTCCAGGCCACGTCCCACAGGTAGTCAATGTGGCCCTTCATGGTCTGGAGTAGCTTACCACTCGCGGCATCCCACACCTTCGCCGTGGTATCACGGCTAGCGGTCGCCAAGAACTTGCCATCTGGACTCCATGCCACACTTTGGACGGATTCGGTGTGGCCCCTCAACGTCGACAATTCCATACCGCTCGCGGCGTCCCAAACCTTCACCGTGTTGTCCTCGCTGGCGGTGGCTAAGCGCGTACCGTCAGGGCTCCAGGCAACGCTCCAAACAAAGTCGGGGTGGCCGCGTAAGACGAGTAATTCCTTCCCGCTATTGGCATCCCAAACCCTGGCGGTGCCGTCGGCACTCCCCGTCGCCAGGCGCTTGCCGTCAGGGCTCCAGGCCACACTGAAAACACGGTCGGTGTGCCCGGTCATCGTGAGTCTCAGCGTGGACATCGATGCCAAGCGGTACGGGGACGGCCCCGATTGAGAAAGTACAATGGGGACGAACGGATTGCCCCCGGCCCGCTCTGTTACTGCGGCGCCTTCCTTCCCATCCAGTGAGGCTTGGGTCACACCCGCCTGTATTCCTTTTTGTGGCGGTAAGGTCAACACGGATGCCGCCGCCACCAGCAATATCGCCGGTGCCATTGCGCCCACTATCCTTCGAGAACGCTTTGCCTGCTGCACTTGAGTCATCACTTCAGGAAGTCATCCATAATCTCGTCGTCTTGTGCATTGAGCAGGTCCGTCGTATCCCCAGTCACGTACCGGTACCGATAGGTGGAACCGAGAGGAACAATCTTGCCCAGCCAGTTCTTTGGGTCGGTCCACAACACTGGACGGTTCCCCATAGCCTTGGTCAGATCCTCCAAGTCCCAACGCAGCGCGAAGCCGGGAATCACCGCGTCGAATAGGTTTTCGTTCATGGGCCGATTCAAAGCCTCCCGCACACTGTACGGGGTCTTATCCAACCAGATCTTGCTGATCCTGGTGTCCATCGCTGCTGCCAGCAGGAGCCAAACTCCCTTCGCATCCCGCGCAGTCGCATGAATTGAGGCCGGGTCAACATCGCTGCGTGCGGTGAGCACATCGATGCCACGCAGAATGTCATGCGCGCGCATCGCCGGAAGGTTGCGCCCAATTTGATCGGCACGGGCATTAGTCTGCCAATTTCCGATAAACGGCCGCCCTTGTTCACCCGGAGAGTCACGGACCTCCAGTTCGAGAACGACTCGCCCCAACTTCGCCATCCTCTTAGCTAACGCGTCAGTAGGCAGAACCCAATAGTTCCTGGATTCATCCGCCACTAGCAGCACTGCCGGCTTCCGCCCCGCGGAATCCGGAATGTAGAGCTTTCCGCCAATCTCCACGCCCGGTTCACTCTCAAAACGGATGCGCTCAAGCCGGCCCTCGGGAACTCTTGAATCATCGACAACCTTCACATCGGGAGGAGTACCGTCGGTGGGGACCCCCAACTTTCGCAGCTCCGCCAAGAGATCGGGAATTGTTCCGGGCTGCTCCTTGGCACGCAGCTCATCCATGATCAATTGATAGACCTTACGACTACCCGGCAAGTCATCCACATGACCCGTGGGCGTCGCCAGAAGTTCAAAGTTGGCGTACTGATGTACCGGCAGCTCATGGTCATCCCCCTGGCCATTCTTGAGCCAGCGGTTGAACCACTCGTACATGATTTGCCGGGTTTCGAGCGGTGTGCCATGAGGGCCGTGCCCCACAAAGTAGCGAACTTTATCCTCCGCCCCGTAAATCGCGTACCAGCGCCGGGCCTCGTCATAAACCATCTTGGCTCCCGTGGGGGTGAAGAAATCACCCTCAGTCGCGAGGAACAGCCAGGGAGTGGGAGCAGCCAATTCCGCAAAATCTGCGTGATCCAGGCCACTCACGAGAGATTTCGGGAAGCTCATCTCGGAATCAGGGTCAGGGCCGGTAAACAACACGTGCATGGATTGAGTGAAGCAGGAAGGCGCCACTGCCTTAAGCCGCGTATCGAGAGCGCCAATATAGGTTGTCAAGGCTCCACCGCCGGAGCAACCCGCGGCTCCCAGGTGTGAAGCGTCCACATCCGGGCGGCTTTCCAGATAGTCGATCGCGCGTTTGGCATCCCAAATGAACCAGCGGCCCATGCCCTCATTGATAAGCTGGGCTTCCGCCCCCCCTTGAATGTGCTCGGGTACGGACCACCCCGCGGCAGCCCGGTCTGTCAACCGGTCATAGGTCTGCTCCCTTTCGCCTTGACCGATGGGATCGAAAGCCAGCACGACATATCCCTTGAGAGCCAGATTAGCGGCCAGCCGTTGATCCTCCGGCTTTCCCTCCTGCGTATGGCCCGCTTGAAGCAGCACACCGGGGTAGCGCCCGGGCTGGTTCGGCCGATAGACATTGGCCGTCACGTAGAAGTTTGGCAAGCTTTCGAAAACTACCTTCTCGATGGTGTAACCGTCCCCCTGAATTTGACCCGTGATCTTGGCGTTCAGCGGACCGCTGTAGTTTGGCAGGCCACCCAGAATCTCGATTAGCTTTTCCCGGACGTACTGCTTTCGGTGCTCCGCCTCAGCCACAGTGTGGATGGCGGCAATCGTGTTTTCCCGATCGCGAAGTTGCCGCTGCGCAATCTCATCCATCCAGTGGAGAAACGGATCCCGGTCTGGCCGTTCTTGGGCAACAAGCCGCGGTGAAGTTGACAAAGCTGTACAAAGCATGACAAAACTGAATAAGCGAATACTGCTGTTCATAGGGCTTCCTCGCACTGGGGAGAAGTCTTGGAGAATCAGGCCTTTGACAGAAGACAGAGGCGGATAGCGGTGGGCGAGCGACAAAATGTGCCTGAGAACGGTCACGCGCAATAGTGTTTTGGTCCGTAGGTCCTTGACGTCTTGACCGAAAATCCCTTCTGGTCGTTTTACCCGGTCAAAGTATACACCGTTTTTCTTTCCGCCCCGCTCAACTTACTCGTCAAACTCCAGCATGACCTTCATGACCTTCTCGCGGTTGTCCTCGATGAAGGCATACGCCTCGGGGTATTGGCGGAAGGGGAATGTCCTGGTCAGCAGGGGGCCAACCGTGATACCTCCCTCGCTGAGGCAGCGAATCGCCTCCACGTAGTCCTGGCGCTGGTACATCAAGGTCCCTCGCAGCTCGAGCTCGCGATCCTGCACCAGTCCCAAGTCAACCTGGGGGCGATCGCCAAACACCCCCACCACGACAATGGTGCCACCCTTTCTGACGTTGTGGATGGCCTGGTTCGCGGTTTCGGCGGCCCCCACGCATTCAAAGGCCACGTCCGCGCGATTCGAGCCGAACACCTCCGCCACGTAATTTTCGAGAGGAGCCTCGCGGGAATTAATGGTGTGTTCGATTCCGCATTGCCGGGCGATTTCCAAGCGCGGGTTGCTGAGGTCGGATATCGCTACCCGTCGAGCATGGCGCCACCGTGCCACCTGGGCGACCAGGTTACCGATGGGTCCCGCACCCAGGACGAGCACGTTCAGTCCCGCCACACTGCCCGCCCGGCCCACGGCATGGATCGCGACCGCCGTCGGCTCAACCAGCGCGCCCGATTCCAGCGTGAACCCTGCCGGCAGTTTCAACAAGGCAGATTCCGGGAGGGAGAAGAACTCCTGCGCAACTCCCGGGGCTTGAAACCCCATTACCTTCAGGCGCTCGCAGATGTGATAGCGCCCCTCGCGGCAAGGCAGGCACTCGCCACAAACAATCTGCGGAGGAGCCGTGGCCAGATCGCCTCTGTGAAAGGATTGGACGCTCGGGCCAATTTCCGCAACCTCCCCGCAGAATTCGTGGCCCTGCACAACCGGATAGGAAGTGTACGGATGTTTACCGTGATAAACGTGGATATCAGACCCGCAGATTCCAATCCGGCGGATGCGCAACAAAACGTCGTGGTCGCCGAGTAAAGGCTTCGGCACTTCCGTAAACTCGATTTTCCCCGGACTGGTCATGGTGGCGCGAAGCATTTCGATTCTCCCCGGTCCGCTGGATTATGGCGGCTGGCTGGCGCAGACCCCGGTACTTGGGGGTCTGCGATTTCCTGAAAGGACATTCTTCCGGCACGGGATTGGCACAAGTGGACTCTCCGACAGCATGCCTACTACCAGCCCACTGGGATCAGCCGCAAGCCCTTAAAAGTCCCGTTGGGAAATCGCAGACCCCCAAGTACCGGGGTCTGGTGCGCCGGGATAAACCGGCAGAAAGCAGAGAATGAAAATTTCTCACGAGGAAGGAGCAGCGATCCACTCGGCCCCGAGTTTTGCGCTGGGCGTCGTGAGGCGCACGGTGAAGCGTAAACAGGGGAATAGGTGGGCTGGGTATTGAGCTTCGAAAATGTCCAATCAGGACGCCGACGTTTTCAGACTAAACGGAAGGCAACATGAGGCCGGGACGCCAACGCGAGTTCCGGCACAGTCCTGCGTAGTCGTAGACCCCAGACACGCCTAGACACTTTCTGCACGAGAACCGGGAGACCTCGGAGGCGCCGGCCGCCGTAGATCGTGGCCGGACGGCGGGAAAAGGCGATGGCCGTACAGCCCGCCTGCACGCTTTCGAGGAGTCGGACAGCGGAACAGTACCGATGAATCATTTGAACAAAGACGGGAAGCCGTTGGCGGAGAATGAGGAGGGAAGGCCGCTGATCAAGGAGAACACCCGTTGGCCTAACACGCACCCGACACAGAGCGGGGCACGCGTGTCCCAGGGACTCGCGGGTGTGCGGAAAGCCGCGAAGGAACACAGGGAGATGAAGTTCACGGCCTTGCTCCACCACTTAACGGTCGATCTGCTGCGGGAAAGCTTTTACGCCTTGAAGCGAAAAGCTGCACCGGGAGTAGACGGCATGACGTGGCAGGAGTATGAAAGCGGGCTGGAAGGTCGACTCGTCGATCTGCACAGCCGGGTCCACCGCGGAGCATTCCGAGCGAAGCCCTCGCGAAGGGCGTATATCCCGAAAGGCGACGGGCGGCAACGTCCGTTGGGGGTTGCGGCACTGGAGGACAAGATCGTCCAACAGGCCGTGGTCACCATCCTCAATGCGATTTACGAGGAAGACTTTCTGGGCTTCTCGTATGGCTTTCGACCGGGATGCAGCCAGCATCAAGCGCTGGACGCGCTCTCGTACGCGCTCACGGTGAAGCACGTGAACTACGTTCTTGACGCGGACATTCGTGGATTTTTCGATTCGATATCCCACGAATGGATGCTCAAGTTCGTGCAGCATCGCGTCGCCGACCCCCGGATTCTCCGGCTCATCCAGAAATGGCTGAAAGCCGGGGTGAGGGAGGAAGGCGAATGGTCGGAGACGGAGATGGGTACGCCACAAGGGGCGGTGGTCTCGCCCCTGCTGGCGAATATCTATCTGCACTACGTCTTTGACCTGTGGGTGCAGGCGTGGCGCAAGAAGCACGCCCGGGGAGACGTGGTCGTGGTGCGGTATGCCGACGATACGGTCCTTGGATTCCAATCGCAGACGGAAGCCGACCGCTTTCTGGAGGATTTCCGGGAGCGGGTGGGGAAGTTTGGATTGGAACTGCATCCTGACAAAACGCGCCGGATCGAGTTCGGGCCGTTTGCCGAACTTTACCGGAAACGGAGAGGAGAAGGTAAGCCGGAGACGTTCGACTTTCTGGGCTTCACGCATATCAGCGGGAAGAACCGGAGGGGGCAATTTACCGTGAAGCGGAAGACGATCAGCAAGCGCCTGCGGGGGAAGTTGCAGGAACTCAAGCAACAACTCCGGCAGCGTCGGCACGATCCCATCGCGGATACGGGTAAATGGCTCCGGTCGGTCGTGCAAGGCTACTTCAACTATCACGCGGTACCGGGAAACCTCGACCGCCTGCGAATCTTTCGGGAACGGTTGACCCGACTGTGGCGAACACAACTGCGTCAACGCAGTCAACGCCACCGCCTCAACTGGGACCGACTGGGGAAGCTTGCGGCCTGCTGGTTGCCTGCTCCGCACGTTGTGCATCCTTGGCCATCCCAACGGTTCGCCGCCACACATCCGAGATAAGAGCCGTATGCGCTAACCAGCGCACGTACGGATCCGTGCGGGGGGTACCGGGTAACCGGTATCCCTACCGCAACCGCCAGCCGTCGGACACCAACGTTATATCCAACATCGGTACTGTTGCCACCGCTCATAATCGGCACTTTGAATGGAATTTGCAAGCAGTGCTCGCCGTGATGTAGACTCCCGCTCGCAGTCGGATGAGCAAGCTGATGAAAAAAGTCCGAGTGTTCGCTGGCCGGCCTGGAAGTGACCCCTCACCCGCCTGCGGGCCGAAGCCGAAGTGGTCTAGGTATTGCCCGAGCCCCTTCGGCGGGCGTAGGCCCGGCCCGCCCGGGCTGGTGAAAGCGCCGGTTGCGGTCCACCCTCTCCCCAACGGAGAGGGCTAGCTTCATGGTCATCCGAGTGCCGCTGGCTGGCGCAGACCCCGGCACTTGGGGGTCTGCGATGTTCCGAAGGGACACTCTTCAGGCAAGGGCTGGACGCGGATAGACTTTCCGACCGCACGCCGTACTATCAGCCCACTGGGATGAGCCGCAGGCCCGCACAAATCCGGTTGGGAAATCGCCCCGACTCGTCGGGGCGCCAGCCGACCAGCGCGAGGCCGCTATGTCCTGGCCAGCGGGTGGGACGACTGCCGATCACAATGACATGGCATCCGCAAATCTGACTTGGAAAAAACTTGGACTGTTGCTGGGCGCGGCGCTGCTGGCGTGGATTCTCTATCCGCCGCCTTCTCGGCCGGAGCTGACCATTGCCACCGTGAACAACGCTGACATGATCCTGATGCAGCAGCTTTCCAAGGAATTCGAAAAGCAGAATGGCGTCAAATTGAATTGGGTGGTCCTGGGCGAGAACGTCCTGCGGCAACGATTGACGGTAGATATTTCTACCGGCAGCAACACCTTTGATGTAATTACCATCGGATCCTACGAAGCCCCCCTCTGGGGAGAGCGCGGCTGGCTGGTTGCTGTGGACGACCTGGGCGCGGACTATGGATATGACGACATCTTTCAGGTGATCCGCCAGGGCCTTTCGTATCAAGGGAAAATGTACGCGGCGCCCTTTTATGGAGAGAGCAGCTTTACTTACTACCGCAAGGACCTGTTCCAAAAGGCCGGGATCGAAATGCCCCTCGCGCCCCGTTACGAGCAGATCTGCCAGTTTGCCGAAAAGCTGCATGACCCGGAGCACGGCGTCTACGGCATCTGCCTGCGCGGCGAGCCCGGCTGGGGGCAGAACACAAGCTACGTCAGCACCCTTGTCCACACGTTTGGCGGCCGTTGGTTCGACCTTGACTGGCAACCGCAGCTCACCAGTCCGGCTTGGATTGAAGCCGTAAGTTTTTATGTCGACTTGCTGCGCAACTACGGGCCGCCGGGGGCCATTACCAACGGCTACAACGAAAACCGCGCCCTGTTCGCCAACGGCAACTGCGCCATGTGGGTGGACGCTACTTCGGCCGCGCCCTATTTTCTGGACTCGCGCCAGAGCCGCGTCGCCACGACCACGGGTTTCGCCAAGATGCCCGTCGCCAGATTTCCCAACGGCGCGGCCTGGGTGTGGAGCTGGGCGCTGGCCATTCCCACCTCGTCCCCGCGCAGCGCCCTCGCCAAACAGTTCGTCAAGTGGGCAACCAGCCGCAGTTACATTGTCCGGGTGGGGGAGCGGTATGGCTGGCTGTGGGTCCCCCCGGGCTCGCGGCAATCCACTTACGATAATCCTGAATACCAGCGCGCCGCCCCCTTTGCAACGCTGGTACGCGAGGGGATTCTGAACGCGGATTATCGGAAGCCCAGCGCCTTGCCGGTTCCTTACGTGGGGATTCAGTACGTGGGCATTCCGGAGTTTCAGGCCATCGGCACGGAAGTCGGCCAGGAAATCAGCGCGGCATTGGCAGGGACGGTGACGGTGGAGCAAGCGTTGGCGCGGGCGCAGGCGGACACCGAACGCGCCATCGCAGGAAGGCAACGGAAGTGAACGGGATCAGCCTCGAAAAATCGCACCGCCGTTTTCGCACAGCGCCGCTGCTTGCGCCCTGCGTCGCCTTTTTGTTTTTGTGGATGATCGTACCTCTGGCGATGACGCTCTGGTTTTCCGGGGAGCGCTATAACCTTCTGCTTCCCGGAAAAAGCGCCTTCGCCGGCTGGGAGAATTACCGCTCTCTCCTCACCAACCGCGCCCTCTGGGTGGCCATGGGCAACACCCTGTTTCTGGTGGGGCTGGTTCTGCTGGTCACACTGGTAGGGGGGACGCTCTTCTCCGTTCTGCTGGATAAGGATTTTCCGGGACGCAACCTCTGCCGCTGGCTGGTCATTGCCCCGTTCTTCGTCATGCCCACGGTGAGCGCATTGATCTGGAAGAACATGCTGATGAACCCGGTGTTCGGGCTCTTCGCCTGGATCACCCGCTCCTGCGGGCTCGGTACCATCGAATTCTTCTCCCACGTCCCGCTGCTCTCTATCGCTCTGATTGTCAGTTGGGAGTGGACTCCTTTTGCGGTGCTGATCCTGCTTCCGGCGCTGCAGTCGCTGAACCCGGAACTGAAAGAGGCGGCCCGCCTGGATGGCGCGGGGCCTGTGGCGCTTTTCTATCACATTGAGTTGCCTCATCTGCTGCGGCCCATGTCAGTCGTAGCGATGATGGAAACGATTTTCTTTCTCAGCCTCTTTGCGGAGATCTATGTTACGACGGGCGGAGGCCCGGGGCTTGCTTCCACGAACCTCGCTTATCTGATCTTTCGCGACGCGTTATTGGGATGGGACGTAGGGCGCGCCTCCGCGGGCGGAGTGATTGCCATCATCCTGGCGAATATCGTCGCCTTTTTCTTCATGCGAGTGGTGGGGCGCAATCTGGAGGATTACCGTTGAGAAGCACTTGGCAGCAGCGATGGGGTTTGACGATAGCCGGTTGGGCCGTCGGGTTGGGAATGTTTTTCCCGATCTTGTGGATGTTCCTGACCAGCTTTAAGACGGAGATCACTGCGGTTGCGACACCTCCCGTGCTGCTCTTCCGGCCGACCCTCGAGAATTACGCCGCGGTCCTGCAGCGGGCTGACTACGTGGCGTTCGCAAGAAACAGCATCCTGGTTTCTCTGGGGTCGACTCTGCTGGCCCTGGCGCTGGCCATCCCTGCGGCTTACAGCATGGCCTTTTTCCCCACGCGGCGCACGCGGGACATGCTGCTTTGGATGCTCTCGACCAAAATGTTGCCTGCGGTGGGCGTCCTGGTTCCGATTTACCTGTTGTGGCGCGATCTCCACCTGCTGGACACGGTCTCCGGGCTCATTCTGATTGATAGCGCCAGCGTCCTGCCGATTGTGGTGTGGATGCTCTTTACCTTCTTCCGGGAAGTGCCCGCGGTGATCCTGGAGGCCAGCCGCATGGACGGAGCGTCGCCGTGGGATGAACTGGTGCATGTCCTGTTGCCCTTGTGCACGCCCGGCATCGCCGCCACGGCGCTGCTATCCATCATCCTTAGCTGGAACGAGGCGTTTTGGAGTCTGAACCTGACCACCGTGAAGGCCGCCACACTGGCCAACTTCACGGCGTCCTTCGCCAGTCCCGAAGGCCTGTTCTGGGCGAAGCTGTCAGCGGCGTCAACGTTATCGATCACGCCCATCCTGATATTCGGATGGCTCAGCCAGCGGCAGTTGGTACGCGGCCTCTCGTTTGGTG
The DNA here is from genome assembly GCA_963804995.1 of uncultured Acidobacteriota bacterium. Lineage (GTDB taxonomy): Bacteria > Acidobacteriota > Terriglobia > UBA7540 > UBA7540 > Bog-366. The sequence continues at coordinate 1,445,480 of CAWDSK010000003.1, read as the reverse complement.
CGGTGAAGTGATTTCGTAGCGGCGAGTTTACCTCGCCATATGGCGATGTAAAATCGCCGCTACAATATGACGGGGTAAACTCGCCGCTACAGTATCCAATTGACCGACTACCGGAGTTTCCGAGCAATGGCGACCATCGAGTTGAAAAATGTGCGGAAGAGATTTGGCGCTCACGAGGTAATCCATGGCATTGATCTGCTGATCAAGGACCGGGAATTCATCGCCTTCGTGGGGCCTTCCGGGAGCGGCAAATCAACTCTGCTGCGGATGATCGCCGGGTTGGAAGAGGTCAGCGATGGCGCAGTCCTGATTGACGGCGCTGCCGCCCAGGATGTGCCGCCTTCGCAGCGCGGCCTGGCCATGGTGTTTCAGAGTTACGCGCTGTACCCGCACATGACCGTGGCGGAGAACATGAGCTTCAGCTTGCGCCTGGCGGGCATTGCGAAGGAAGAACGGGAGCAGAAGGTTCGCGCCGTCGCGCGCATCCTGGAGATGGAACCGCTGCTCGAGCGCAAGCCGCGCCAGCTCTCCGGAGGGCAGTTGCAGCGCGTAGCGATTGGGCGTGCCATGGTGCGGCAGCCCAAAGCCTTCCTGCTCGACGAGCCGTTATCGAATCTTGATGCGGCGCTGCAAGCCCAGATGCGGCTGGAATTGGTGCGCCTGCACCGCGAACTCAAGACGACGATGGTCTACGTCACGCACGACCAGTTGGAAGCGATGACCATGGCCGACCGGATTGTGGTGCTCAACGAAGGGAGAGTTGAGCAATTGGGATCGCCACTCGAGCTGTACCAGAATCCGGAGACTCTCTTCGTGGCCGGATTCATCGGCGCCCCCAAGATGAATCTTCTGGACGCCGTGGTCAAAACGGCGAGCGATCGCGAACTTTGCCTGGTCCTCTCAAACGGTGCGAGTGTGACCGTACCGGCGCCCGTCGAGGCGTTGAAGCCAGGGGAGGGAATCAAGCTGGGGGTTCGGCCTGAGCACGTGGCAGTGGAAGCGGGAGGTGAACTCGAAGGCGAAATCGACGCGCTGGAGCATCTCGGGCCACGCGCTTATCTCCACGCCGGGCTGCCGGATGGAAAGAGGCTTATAGTGCAGACTGACGGTGACACTTCGATTCGCATCGGTGACCGCGTGGCGTTTCGAATCCGCTGTCAGGCCGCACACCTCTTCGACAGAGCGGGGAAGGCTTTGACCCGGCGCGGTGCGCGGGCGCTCGCGTAACCACCCCGCCGCCTCCGGCGCCACCCCTTATGATGAAAATGCGCGCAGCGCTTTGGAGTGCGGTCGCAGCAGCTACCGCCTTCCGCCTGTAGTTCATGCCGCGAGTGCGCAAAGGATGGAGGAAAAGGGCGGTAGCTGCTGCGACCGCACTCCAAAGTGCCTTCAGCACAGGCTATTTTCATAACAGCGGGACGGCGGAGCCGAATGAAGTGTGACGCTTTCCTGCTAATTTGAACAGCCTGGGATGGTGACGGACCAGGTTACTATTTGTATTCATTTCCTGTAGAAAAGGATTACCTATGACTACTTGTGCTGATGCTTCAAGGCTTAGACCCCTCGGCTCCAAAATGAGAGGGCTCCGCTTCCACGGTCGCGAAGATTTGCGCTTGGAAGAGCTGCCCGCACCCAATCCGGGACCGGGCGAGGTGCGGATTCGACCTGTGGCGGTCGGGGTCTGTGGGACCGACGCGCACATTCTGCACGGAGAGTTTCCGGCAGCGCCACCGGTGGTGCTAGGCCACGAGGTTGCCGGGTTCGTCGACGCCGTGGGAGCGGACGTGCAGGGTTTTCGCGAGGGTGATTTCGTTACGGTCCAACCCAATACCTTTTGCACCGTCTGCCGTTTTTGCCGTACGGGCCGCGAGCATCTCTGCCCTCAGTTGCGGGGTTTTGGCGTCCACATGAACGGCGGGTTTGCCGAGGGCCAAATCGTAACCGCGAAGGTTGTTTATCATCTGCCCACCACGCTTGAGCCTCGCGTGGGCTGCCTCACGGAGCCGCTGGCGTGTTGCATTCACGGCATGGACAAGCTGGGATTGGTGTCGGGGTCTACGGTCGTGGTGTTGGGCGCCGGAATGATTGGGCTGATGCTGATGCGATTGGCGCGGCTCGCGGGCGCAGGGTTGATCGTAGTGAGTGAGCCGGGTGCCTTGCGCCGGCAGGATGCCTTGGCGTTTGGCGCCGATCGCGCTTTGGACCCCCAGGATCCAGATTGGAAGTCCGCCATAACGGACGCGACCGAGGGGCAAGGCTTTGACGCCGTTATCGATGCCGTGGGCAGCTCTCGAACCTTTGAGCAAGGGGTTTCTCTCGCCGCCCGTGGGGGGACGATCCTGGTGTTCGGTGTTGCCCCCATGAATGCCACGGCCAGCGTCCGGCCCTACGAAATTTTTTCCGGCGAACTCACCGTAGTCGGCGCGTTGATCAATCCCTTTACCCATGAGCGGGCCGTGCACCTTCTGCCCCAGATGGGATTGGAGAAACTCCGCATCGCTGCATTTCCCCTGGCGGAGTTTAAAAAAGCCTTTGAGGTGCAGGCGGCTGGGACCGCCACGAAGGTCCAAATCCTGCCGCAACAGGCCTGAGGGGGGGAGTGGGCCAATCTGATGTTGTAGCGGCGAGTTTACCTCGCCATATGGCGAGGTAAACTCGCCGCTACAACTCAATGACCGTCGTTAGGCGCTGCGTTGTTGACAGGCGCGCACCGGTGAACTAGGATAAGCGCGAAATACGTGCGCGGACATTGCGTCCGACGCGCGAAGGTGGTCTGGAATGCATGTAAGACCCTGGTGGGCATTACTATCCCTGGCACTATTGGTTCTGGCCTCGACGGTATCCGCTTCCCTCGTTCTTACTCCTGCCACCCCGGTAATACGCAGAATCCAATTCTACGAAGATTTCTCCTCCGGGAAACTGGACCCCTGGGAATTCCAGCACCCGGAGGATTGGGAAATCCTGTCTGAAGGGCCGCAGCATTTCCTGCACATGAAAAGAAGTCGCGAGCCGGGAGTGCCGCGCCGCCCGGTGCAGTTTGCGCTCCTGAGAAAAGCGCGGGTCGGCAGTTTTGATTTGGAAACTGAGGTGCGCCGCGAAAGTGAAGCGATGATGATCGTGTTCAATTACGTCGACGATCTGCACTTCTATTACGCTCACCTGGCCGAGCATCCCGGCACCGATAAGGTCATGCACAACGGCATCTTTATTGTTAATGGTGAACCTCGGAAACGCATCCCTCCCATTCCGGACCGTGCGGCGCTTCCGGATAAGGCTTGGCACAGCGTACGATTGCATAGGGACGTGACCTCGGGCCTGATTGAGGTTTACGTGGATGGCGATCGAACGCCCTATTTCTCAACCCACGACAGCACGTTTACCTGCGGCCAGATTGGATTGGGATCGTTCGACGAAACCGGGGACTTCACCGACGTCAAGTTGACTTCGGGGGATGCGGGTTGCTCCCAGGGGGGCCTCCAGCTTCGTCCGGCGTCCACGCACTGAAAAAGTTTTCATGACGAACTGACACTTGAAATCATAAAGGAGTTGGCTATGAGCAATGATCTTTCCCGAAGAAAGTTTCTTGAGCGTCTCGGAGTGGGTACCGCGGCAGGGGCGAGCCTTCCACTTTTGACCAGCCTCGCGGAAGCTGAACCCCCGCGCCGCACCAAGTTGCCGCACCGCGTGTTAGGGCAGACGGGCGCGAAAGTTTCCATCCTGGCATTCGGCTGCGGCAGTCGCCTGCTGATGTACAAAGACGAAGATAAGGGAGTCGAGGCCATCAATCACGCTATCGACTTGGGCATTACTTATCTTGACACCGCCTATTTGTATGGCAACGGCGTGAGCGAGACCTGGGTGGGAAAAGTAATGGCCACGCGCCGCAATGAAGTGTGGCTGGCAGATAAAATTCCCGATCGCACCCGCGATGGGTTCATGAAGCGTTTTGAGGAAAGCCTGAAGCGCTTACAGGTGGACCACGTTGACCTGCTGCACATCCACGAGTTGGGAAGCGAAGAGGACTTGGCGAAGATTGAAGCTCCCGACGGCGCGTTGAAAGGGTTGCTGGAAGCCCGCGACCAGAAGATGACTCGCTTCATCGGCATGAGCTGCCATGGAGACGGGAGGATTCTGGCCAAGGCCCTGGAGCGCCACGACCTGAATTGCACGCAGTTCGCCTTGAACGGGTCGAAGAACGGCCATTTCGAAGAGGTCGCCCTGCCCGTGGCCAAGCGCAAGAACATGGGCGTGATTGCCATGAAAGTGGTGGGGCAGGATTTCCTGGTCAGTAATGATGCCCCTGCCAAAGCTGATATCGATATGTTGTTGCGTTACTCGATGAGCCTCCCGGTCAGCGCCGCGGTGGTGGGAATGCCCACGCTGGCGATGCTCGAGCATAACATCGAGATCGCGCGCAACTTCGTGCCCATGACTCCGGCGGAAATGGAAGAAGTGCGCAGCAAGCTCGCGCCCAATCGCGGGGGGATGGAGGAGAGATTGCACGTGCACCGCGACGGCCTCGACGATGCGCATGGGACCTGCATGGCTTGAGGCGAGCTGGAGTGTTGTGAGCCGCAGGCATGAGGTGCATTGATCGCGCCCTTGCAGATTGACCCTCGACTTCAACCCTTGCAAGGGGGGGACACTCGCCCCTGGCTGCAACCGTCTCAGTACTTTTTCATTCGCCTTTACCCCCGCCGTAGACGGGGCTTTGCCGACGACCGGATTCCTGCCTCCGCGAATCTCACCCTGCGCGTTTCATGCCAGGAAGGGGAAAGCAATGGCTGAAACCTTTTCAGGAAATCGCTGGCCGATACCGGTACGGCCTCCACTCCCGTCCGACCTTGTTGCTGAGGTGATAAAGCATGCGCAAACTACCCCGAGATCGTATGACAGCGCGCGAGCGCATCGAATGCACTTTGCGGCACGAACTCCCTGACCGCGTTCCAGTCTTTGATTTGATCCAGCACATTCCACTCATTGAACTGGTCACCGGCGAAAAAGTGACTGTTGAGAACGGGTTGGACCTGGTGTGCAAGACGATTGGCGAGCGGCTGGATATTACTCAAGGCATATCAGCGCCGGCGGAAGAGAAGATTATCCGCCACGCTGACGGTTTTGTTTACAAGCAGGAGTGGTGGACCACCTGGTTGATCGACCGGCCGTTCCACGATGCGGCGGGGTTACTCGATTACATCCCGCGGAACATCGAGGAAATGCACAATCGAAAATTTGGCGACATGTTCACCTTCGCGGGGAAGAGCAACGTTTGGGGCGCCTCCTCCAAATCACCCCGCGACCAATTCCTGGAATTGCAGGGAAAAGTGGGCGAGAACACCGTGGTCTTCCCGAACGAGAGTCCAGTGGGGCTGGACACGGCGCACGTCCGGGCAGGGCTGGACCTGCTCTCCTACGCCTATGCGGAAAACCCCGGGCTGGTATCGGACTGGCTGGAGGCCCTGAATTGGGCGGAGATCCAGCGTGTTCATGAGACTGCCGACCCTACCCTTTCTCCTGTTGCTTTGGTCTATTCGGACATCGCGGGCACCGACCAATTGATGTTTTCGCCGGCCTTCCTGCGGAAGGAATTTTTTCCCCGGCTGACAAAGCTCGTGGACGCGTGGCATCAGCACGGCGTCAAGGTGATCTATCATTCCGACGGAAACCTCTGGGCGGTCCTGGAGGATTTCCGCCAAGTTGGGATTGATGGCATCAACCCTCTCGAGCCACTTTCCAGGATGTACGCGGGCAACGTCCATAAGGCATATCCAGATTGGATACTAATGGGCGGGATCGACGTTTCGCAACTCTTGCCCTTCGGTAGCGAAGAGGATGTGCGGACGACCGTGCGGAGGACCATCGATGAGGCCGGTGCGACGGGGCGCCTCTGGATTGGTTCGACGACGGAGATCCATCCGGCTGCCAAACTTGAAAACGTCCTGGCCATGTGGGATGAAATCGAAAAGTATGGTTACTACGACACCTAACTGACCCTGCAATTTCAGATTTCAATTTGTGATTCCACGTTTGTGGGGCGAGCGCGTCCGGCAAACGTCAACCTTACCGCTACCCAGCGTCTTATTAGCAAGGAGTGTTGGTATGCATAGATTGGTTCTGGCCTTTTCCTTCCTATCCTTTTTGATCCTAATTTTCTCCGCCACTGCCGCGGAAAACGCCATACGGCCCACGGACCTGCGATGTGAGTATCGCCAGAACCCCCTCGGCATCGACTCATTACAACCGCGGTTGAGCTGGAAGGTTGAGTCAAGGATTCCGAGTGGGCGAGGTTGGGTCGAGAGCGCTTACCAAATTCTGGTGGCGAGCCGCGAAGACCTTTTGGGTCACGATCAGGGCGACCTTTGGGACACCGGAAAGATGAGCTCCGATCAGTCCATCCAGCTACCGTATGGCGGCAAGCCCCTGTCGTCAGGTGAGCAAGTTTGGTGGAAGGTGCGAGTGTGGGATAAGGATGGAAAGGCCTCGGCTTGGAGTGAGCCGGCACGGTGGTCCATGGGCTTGCTCGCTGCGACCGACTGGAAGGGGAAATGGATCGGGCTCGACGGCGGTGAAGGGAAACCGGAACAGTTGAGGAATGCCCAGTGGATTGGTTCCTCCGATGCCGGCGCCGGGACAAAATACTTCCGTCGCACGATTGACATTCCGCGGGGCAGTTCCGTAACGGACGCCCTCGTATACTTTGTCAGCTCTGGCGCTTCTGTGCTCTATATCAATGGGCAAGAGGAGGGAAAAGGCTTGGGGGTTGGCGACCCAATCTCCTCTGATGTCACTCAGGCGCTGCACCCAGGCGCAAATGTTCTGGCCATTGCCCTCACGACTTCAGGCAACGATTCCCCGGGGCTCATTGGGATGGTCGAATTGGAACGGGCGGACCGTGAAGCGTTGGTTGTCAAGACTGACCAGCAGTGGCGGGTTAGCTCCACCGAAGCACCCAATTGGAACAGGCGTGATTTTGGCGACGCGTCGTGGGAGACCGCAAAGATCCTGGGCGTTTACGGCATAGCTCCCTGGGGAGAAGTGGGGTCTAAGGAGCGCACTGTCCTTCCGGCGCGCCTGCTCCGCAAGGATTTCGAAGTTAAGAATCAGGTGAAGCGCGGCACACTTTATGTTTCGGGCCTGGGGCTATTCGAAGCCTACGTGAACGGAGAAAAGGTCAGCCGTGACGCATTGGTGCCCGGGCTGACCGATTACGACAAGCGCGTCTTCTATTTGACCTATGACGTCACGAAGTTCCTGAAGCCGGGCAACAACGCTCTCGGAGTGATCCTGGGCAACGGACGGTACTTCGCCCCGCGCCACAAGGTTCCTACCTTCACACGGACCTATGGCTATCCCAAGCTGCTTCTACAACTCGAAATGGAATCGGCGGACGGAACGATCACGCGCGTGGCGAGCGACGAAAGCTGGAAGCTGACGACGGCGGGGCCCATCCGGGAGAATAACGAGTATGACGGCGAGGTTTACGATGCACGCCGCGAGATGGATGGCTGGAGTCGCGCCAGCTTCCGTGACGATAAATGGCAGCCCGCGCAGATTGTGCAAGGTCCGTCCGGCGCCCTGGCGGCCCAGCCGAATGAACCCATCCGGGTCACAGAAACTCTTAAGCCCATCGCCGTGACCGAACCGCGCCCCCACGTTTACATATTCGATATGGGCCAGAACTTGGTGGGTTGGTGTCGCCTTACTGTCTCGGGACCGCAGGGCAGCATGGTCTCCCTTCGCCACGCCGAAAGGCTGCGACCCGACGGCACACTTTATCTCAACAACCTTCGCTCTGCCGAGGTGACCGACACCTATATCCTCAAGGGTAAAGGCACGGAGGTTTATGAGCCGCGATTCGTGTATCACGGCTTCCGCTATGTAGAGGTGCAGGGCTTTCCTGGGAAGCCTACCCTCGCTTCACTTGAGGGGCGAGCGGTTCACGATGATGTCAACCAGCACGCGGATTTCAAGACCTCCAATGCCTTACTCAATCAGATTTACAGGAACGTAGTTTGGGGCGCCAAAGACAACTATCGCAGCATGCCCACCGACTGCCCGCAACGCGACGAGCGCCAGGGTTGGCTGGGCGACCGGTCAGCGGAGAGCCGCGGCGAGCCTTACATGTTTGGGGTTGCCGCCCTGTATGCCAAGTGGGTGGACGATTTCGCGGATTCGCAGAACGGCGACGGCAGCATCAGTGATGTGTCCCCGGCGTATTGGCCCCTCTACAACGATAACGTCACTTGGCCTTCGAGTTTCATTATTATTCCCGACCATCTCTACGATCAGTACGGTGATTTGCGCGTCATAGAAAAGCATTACGACGGCATGAAGATGTGGATCACCCACATGCAAACGTACTTGAAAGACGGCCTGATGCCGCGGGATCAATATGGCGATTGGTGTGTTCCGCCGGAGTCTCCTGAGCTGATCCACTCGAATGACCCCGCGCGCAAGACGGATGGCACAGTCCTGGGCACGGCCTATTACTATCACCTGCTGCGATTGATGGCGCGCTTCGCGACCTTGCTGGGGAAGCAGGGCGAAGCAAACGATTTCAACCAGCTTGCCGACAGGATATTGGTAGCGTTCAACAAGGCATATTTCCATCCCCCAACGGGGCAGTACAGCAATGGCTCGCAGACCTCCAGCGTGCTCCCTCTGGCATTCGGAATGGTCCCGAATGAGGACCGGCAGAACGTTTCGCAAGCCCTGATGCGCAAGATCGAGGAGCAGAACAAAGGGCACATCGGAACCGGACTGGTGGGCGGCCAATGGCTGATGCAAGTGCTTTCAGATTGTGGCCACTCGGACGTCGCGTACGAAATCGCGTCGCAGAAAACTTACCCGAGCTGGGGTTACATGATCAGCAAAGGGGCGACCACGATTTGGGAACTATGGAACGGTGACACCGCGAATCCGGCTATGAACTCAGGCAATCACTTGATGCTCGTGGGCGACCTCATCACCTGGTTCTACGAAAATCTGGCAGGCATTCGTCCTGACCCCGAGCATCCCGCATTCAAGCACATCATCATGCGCCCGACGCCGGTGGGTGATTTGACTTCAGTGCGGGCATCGCACGATTCTCCGTACGGCAGGATTGTGAGCGAGTGGAAAATTAGCGCTGGTCAGTTCATCTGGAACATAACTGTGCCCGCCAATACCACTGCGACCATTTACGTTCCGGCGAGTGCTTCAGAAGCGGTGACCGAAAGTGGAAAAGCGGCGCGCGGCGCGATTGGAGTTAAGTATCTGCGAACGGAGCCGGGGGTAGAGGTCTACGAGATTGGTTCGGGAAGTTACCGGTTTGTTTCAGGTGTGCCGCGCAAAACCGGGTAGCGCAGTGCGGCGGAACCACCCATCAAAAGTCATAGGAAAAAAACGCATAAGGATGGGGAAGTTGGTGGGACGTCGCGCGCTATGCCGCGCGGAGAGTAACAAGTGGGACATGTCCCACATTGACAAAAAAAGGTCCCGGAGCCGCAGAAATCGAGTCGGAAAGCTCGCGCCGCCGAGCCTGAATCGGCGGGCAACAGAAGCAGGGGCGGTTTGCTCGAACCGCCCCCGCTCAGATCACTGTGTTCGCTAAGATGGGCAATCCCCCCTAGGAAAACTCCCACCCTCTGCACTTATCGATCTCGCAACGGACGCGGTTCACGTAGGAGCGCAGTTCCTCCATCCCATACTGTCGGGACAATTCGCGCGCGCTCACACCCGGCCGCTTGGCTTTCAGCACAAACCAGGATTCCAGCCGCAGATCCTTATCCAGCGCGACGTCCTCGGCGTGCTCGGTCAGCAACTTAGTTCGCTTTTCAGGAGAGTTGAGGTCCAGATGGAAAATGCAGCGGTCCAAATCCAGCGTAGTTCGGGTGACGTTGACGCCGTTACCGCGATTATTTTCTTCGTGCACAAGTTGCTCGCCATCGATATCGAAAACGAGGCAGTCGGGGATCCAGGTGCAACTGACGATGTAATAGTTGTAATTAACGGCGCGCGCCCCGAGCGTGCGGCCTGCGGAGTAAGCGCTTGGCCAAATCACCAGTTCCGCCCCTTGATTCGCCATGCGCTCCCACAGGTCGACCCAATTCACGTCAAAGCAAATGGCAAAGCCCACGCGCCCAAAATCAGTTTGGCAGACGGTGGCGGAGTCCCCGGGATTAACTTTCCGCACCATGCACTCCGATTGCCAGACGGGGTAGAGCTTGTCGTAAATGCCGGCCACGCGCCCCTCACGGTCGATGAACACGGCCGAGTTGAAGCGCTGTCCATTCGTGACGCGGTCGATGGGGCAGACAATGTAGGTCTGATGCTTCTTTGCCAAGCGGGAGATGGTCGTGATGGTCGGGCCGTCCAGGGGTTCTTGACTCTTTTCGTGCTGACCTTGACAAGTCTCGGGCAGCGCGATGAGGTCCGTACCGCGTGCGCCTTCCTGGTCCACCAACTCAGCGATCTGATTCAGAGGATGGCCATCGGTGAACGCGATGCTGACCACTCGAACCGGCCGCCCAATCTTGTCGCCCGTGGGAGCTGCGGGGACCACTCGTGGCGCGGCGACTGGCGCGGCTTCGAGGTTCTTGATGCCCAGCCCGCTGGCCAAAGCGCCCATCCCCGCCGCAGATCCCTTTACAAATTGCCTTCTGTCCATTTTGTTGCCTCCTCTCAAAGCATTTTGTTGAATGTAGCCCGCCCAATGGGTGAATACTTTACTTTACTTTTGGCCCGTTAAAAAGAGACTATTCGCGGGGGCGGTGGGTCAGTTTGATGTAGCGGCGAGTTTACCTCGCCACCGCAGCACGTAGCGGCGAGTTTACCTCGCCACGCCAGTACGTAGCGGCGAGTTCACCTCGCCACGCCAGTACGTAGCGGCGAGTTCACCTCGCCACATGGCGGGGTAAACCCGCTGCTACAACGGGATTTTCCTACAGCTTCCGAGAGAGAGGCTCTTACGCCATGTTCGAAGAAATTCTGGATGTGCTGACGGCAGCGGTCACGCTGGGCGCGGTTCAGGTGCTTATGGTAAAGCGCACGGGATCAATGGTGGCCGAGTATAAGGACGCGAAGGAACTCGTGACCACGGCGGACAAGCGTTCGGACGCCGCGATTCTTGCGGTGTTTCGAGAGCGACTGCCACAGATCGGCCCGGCCATTACGTTCCAGCTCGAAGAGTCCGGCAGCTTCGGCGCTCCCAGTAATAAGAAGGTTGGGGCCGATCCGCTCGATGGGACCAATCACTTCGCGGCCGGCGGCAACCTGTATTCTGTCCAGGCCCATTATGTGGAAGAAGGAGTGCCACGGGTGGGCGTCGTCTTCCAGCCGGAGGTTTACCTTCCTTTGGAGGAAGCGGAGGAATGCGTCGGGCGGATGGCGTTCGCCATTCGTGGCCAGGGCGCGTTCGTGCGCCGATCGTTGTTTAGGGGGAATACTTTCGACTTTGCCGAGGCGCGCCGCCTTACCAGGAGAGTCTTGCCGAAGACCCGGACCTACGTCTCCTGCGTTCCGTTCAGCACGAAGATGACTCCTGCCGAGCGGGACCGCACCATAAGAGTTTACGAGGCCGGGATTATCGCTTCCACCACCGGCACGGGCGGGGCAGGCGGCAACGTGATGATGACCATCCTGGGCGGCCAGCACGTCTACGCGAACTTCGGGGCGGGCGATGAGCTCGATTTGATTCCGCCCCAGGTGATTGCGGAGGAAGCCGGCATGACCGTTTGGGGAGTTGACCGCCGCCCGCCGGTTTGGACCGTCAAGAAGCAACCCTTCATCGTGGCACCCACCCCTGAAATCGCAGAAGAGTTCCTTAAGGCCGCGGGTCTCTAGTGCATTAATAAGCGACATGGAAGACCAGTAGGCAGCGAGCGCTTTGTGCGAGTCCCGACGGAGTCGGGAAAGGCAGATAGTAGCCACGGTCAGCGATTTTCTGACCGTGGGTCCTTCCTGTCGGTTGTCGAGTAACGGCAAACTTACTTTGTACAGGGCAACGGTGGCGGCGTGTTCCATCCCGATTGACGACCTGCCGCTGGAGCATCGTGGCTGAGAAGAACCCACGGTCAGAAAAAACGCTGACCGTGGCTACCCCCGCCCACAGGGAACGCAGTCATTGTGGCCACGATCGATTTGGGGTGTGGCATCGAGGGAAAAGCCCACGGTCAGAAAAAACGCTGACCGTGGCTACCCCCGCTCACAGGGAACGCAGTCATTGCGGCCACGATCGATTTGGGGTGTGGCATCGAGGGAAAAGCCCACGGTCAGAAAAAGTCGCCCGCCATTAAGATTGGTGGACTTTCAGCCGCGGTGACACCGTGGCTACCCGCTAACCCAGAATGGGAAGCACGGCGCTGGCCGCCGATGAAGAGCGCGACCACTGAATACGATCCGCGACAAAGCGGTGGGGATCTTCGTCCGGCCAAGGTGCGCGGGTGGGCTCTTCCTTGAGAGCGAATCTGCCGTGGTCAAACGGCTCCCCCGGGGCGCGAGTTTCAAGAATCAGCCGCTCCCGCATGCCGTCTTTTTTCCGCATCAGGGCTCGATGATGGCAATACGGATTGTTTCCTGGTTGGCCGAAGAAAACATGGGCAGTCCAGGTGCAGCCCCCGCGGCACAACTCCGCGTACTCGCAATTACGGCAAAAGCCCCACAAGTGCGAGACGCCCTGGGGCGTTCCCTGGTGCGCGTTGATTTCAAGCTCCGCGGTGTCAAGAATTTCCCGCAGCGGTTTTTCTCGAATGTTGCCTCCGACATAGGTCGACGTCGGCAGAGAAGGGCAACCCTTAATGGCCCCATTGGCTTCAATGCCAAGGGTATTCATACCCGCCTGGCAGCCTGCCCAGATCGCGCCAGCCCCTTGCATACTCCGCAGACGCCGCTCATAGGGCCCGTAATATCCGATGTTGTTGCCAGGATAGAAAAGCAATCCGTCGCGCTTGGCCCAACCGGCAAGCTCGTTCAGGAGCGGGAACACCTCCAGCAATTCCGATGGCTGTAACAGGATTTCGGGCCGGTCCGCCGCACGCCCCATGGGTACGGTCATGGCGAGCTGCCACGCCCGGCAACCGGCCTCAACAATATCCGCGTAGATCAAAGGCAACTCCGGCGCTGAAAGCCGGTTAATCTGGCTATTGCAGGAAATTGGAATCGCCGCCCGTCGCAGATGGCGCAAGGTGGCAAAGCAAGCGTCCCAAGACCCGTTTTTCCCGCGCAGCCAGTCATGTGTTTCACGCGTGCCGTCGATGGATACGGAGACTTGCTGAATCCCAGCTTCGCGCATGTTCTCCGCGGTCGTGGCGGAGATGCCATACCCGCCCGTGGTGAGTGTGCAAGATAGTCCCGCCTCGCGAATCGCCTTGACGATGACCAGCCAATCCGGCCTCAGAAACGCCTCACCACCAATGAGCGTAACTTCCGTGACCCCGGCCTCTTGCATTTGCCGAACCAGGTTGAGAGCTTCAGCCGTAGAAAGCTCCTCGGCGCGTGCCTTTGCCGCCCGTGAACCGCAATGCACACAACCGAGGTTGCATTGCAGGGTAAGTTCCCAGACGGCATAGACGTAGCGCAAAGGCTTCATAGGAATTCAAAAAAACTAGTCGGGCGAGTCTTGATGGGCTTGACAGGCCGCCAATCCTGCATCAGTCCGGGGGCGGAGCTTTAGCCGGGACGCTTGGGAGGCGGCCCTCCGTACACGGGCGCCGGCATACGCTCCGGCTGCCGAGCCAGGATAAGCTGGAATACTGCCCCCGCTCCCATGGTGGTGGCATCGGTGTGAATGGGCACTTGGTTCGAACCACCCACACCTCCTCCGTTGACGGCGCTGAGGAAATGCCTGCCATCCGCTGTCTGAATCGTGGCGTGGATGTTGTCGGCCAGCAGAGTGATGGTAAACGTTTCCTCAGGCCCGATCGCTGTAACGTCCGTATGAACGGGAGATTGGTCGCTGTCAGGTCCGCCGATGCCGCCGCCTTTCACGGCAGTGACGAAGTGGCCGTCGTGGGTCTTTAGCGCAAACGTGTTCGCAGACTTATCCACCCAAACCAGCGTAAATGTCTCGAAGGGCCCGGCGGTGGTTGCACCGGTTGAGAGGGCCACTCCCTGGGGCGCCGATTTGGGGTCTCCGAGTCCTCCACCGTTCACGGCGGTCAACAAATGGCCATTGTGAGTTTGTATGGCCCCGGTCAAGGTCTGCGCTCCGCCGTCAGGCTGCACCGGGGTTGGTTGCGGCGGTGGTATCGGAGGCCCTCCATACACCGGCGCCGGCGGCCTGGACTGCCCATACCCATCAGGGACAATGCGGCGCCTTCTGAACAGCCGGGCGACGAAGGCCCCCACCATGCCCAGCGCCAGCAGCAGAAGTGCCCACAGAGTCCGCCGGCGGTTGACCGGGGGCGGTCCGCCATACACCGGGGCCGGCCCGCCGTACACTGGGGCTGGTAGGTTGTCGACCGGGGGCGGTCCTCCATACACCGCGGCCGGGGATGGGCGCTCCTCATCTTCCAGGCGGCGTAAGGCATCCTCGCGCAGGCGACGAAGGTTGTCGGGATCATCGGGAGATCGTGGAAGGGGAGGGTCGGAGTCCGGCTTCACGGCGGCACCTCAAGCGAGATTGTCTTATTATTGCCCTCCAAATTTATCGCCTTTTCAACGCGAACAAGCAAGTGGTTTTTTCGTCATTGCGGAGGACGGTTGTCTGCACAGAAGGATGACTCGATTACGAGGAATTATTGCGGGTGGCGCATACGTGCTGTATTTTGGCGTGTATGCGGGCACAACGGCTTGGCGGCATTGCGCTACCCGCTATTTTGGATGCGGAATGACATCCTCGACTAGGTAGATGTCACCGGAAATTTTAAAGTAGAACCTCCAGTCCTTGTTAACTCTCGCCTGCCAGAGGCTTCGGGATTCGTCGTATTTCTTAGCGTGGAGGGACGGATGCTGCAGGTTGTTCATTAAGAACCGGATCTGCTTTTCAAAAGCCCGCTGGACGCTGGGTGGAGCCTCTGCCAATGATTCGATCGCACGGTCCGATAGAGCGACCTTCATCGATTAGGTTCCTGTCCCGCGCTTGCTGCCTCTCCGGCTTTTGATTTCTTTGCGGACAAACTGAATGGCTTCGTCAGCGGTTTTGAACGGCCCATGATAAGGACCCTTGCGGGCTTCGGCTAAACGGGCATCGATGACGCGGCGCTGGGCGGGCGTGTACTCGTCGCGAGCAGTGGGCAATTTGGGGAGTATCGTGATGACCCCACCGGAAGCCTTCACCTCCAACTCCTCGCCGCCCTTGAAACCGGCACGGCGACGAATCGCGCGGGGTACCACCAACGGTGTTTTGTTTCTAACGGTGACGGTCATCAGAAGCTTACTCTTCGCTATTAGTTTAACAGGGATCGCGAATTCGTCAAATGCGACCGCGGGCGCCCCGCGTGCAAGTAGCCCCTAGCCCCCGATCTCAAACCATCAGGAGCCCGCCATTTATTTCGATGACCTGGCCCTGGATGAAGCGCGCACCTTCGGAGCAGAGAAAAACAATCACGTCCGCGACCTCGTCCGATTCCCCCAGCCGACCCAGGGGCGTCGATTTGATGACTCCTTCCAGGACCGCGGCGCTCGAAAACTTGCGGTGGTAATCCGTGTCAATGACTCCGGGAGAGACAGCGTTGATGCGGATTCCGAGGGGGCCGAATTCCTTCGCCATCCCTTTCGTCATGAGCGACATCGCACCCTTGGAAGCGGCATAGGCGGTGGCGCCGATCCCTCCGCCATTGCGCGCGGCGGCGGAAGAAAGGTTGACGATGACGCCGCGCTTTCTCTCAACCATGCCGCGGATCACGGCCTGGGAGATCATAAAGGCGCTGGTAAGGTTAAGGAAGAAGACGCGATTCCATAATTCTTCCGTCAGGTCGAGGAACGGAGTGCGCTGGATCAGCGAGCCGGCATTGTTAACCAGAATGTCAATAGGCCGCCCGGTTTTATGGAGCAGCTCGAGGAACTTATGGATGCCCTCCGAACTACTGAGATCAGCCTGAAGCAGCCCTCCCTCACCCCCGGCTTGGCGAATCCTTTCGAGTACAGCGACCGCATGCAGTTCACTCGTGTGGTAGTGGATGAGCGTAAAAGCGCCGTGCGCCGCCAGGGCGACCGCGGTTTCAGCGCCGATGCCGCGGCTCGCTCCGGTAACCAATGCCGTCATTCCCTGAAATTCACTTTCCTGCGTCATAGAACCTCCTTCAAATCCAATCCTGAAGATGCGGGCGAAATGGGGCCTACCAGGGTCCAGAGGATGGCCGCGCAGAGCAGCGGCATGACCCCGAAACCAATAAAGACGGGCGTAAAGGAAAAGTGGTCGACCACCCAGCCCGTGATGGGAGCGAAGATCATCCCGCCGAAACCCGATCCCATGCTGGCGATTCCCCAGATCGAGCCCACCAGGTTCTTCGGGAAGATGTCAGCAGGATAGGCCAGCATGATGGAACAGCACCCTGTATACCCGAGCATGGCGACGGAAACAAGCGCTATGGATGTTCGCACATCCTCGACCAGAACGGCAGGAATGGCGCTCGTCATCAGAATAGCAAACAGCGTGACTCCTCCCTTGCGAGCCACGGTCAGCGAAAAACCCCGCCGCAGGATCCAACCCGATACCCACCCACCCAGAAGGTTTCCGAGGCCCGCTACTCCGAAGGGAATCCAGGCGTATTTCCCGATGTTGGCCATGCTGAAATGGCGGGCGCGGCTGAGATACTCCGGAAACCAGAAGATATAAAAGTACCACACGGGATCCAGGAGAACTTTGGAGAGCGTGAAGGTCCAGACAAACCGGGTGCGAAATAACTTCCACGTTGATACCTTGGGGGGCGCTACCTCTTTTATGATGCCTTGGGGAGTTCGGTAGAGCCAGGCCCAGACCGCGATCCAGACGAAGCCGCTCAATCCCACCCAAAAGAAGGCCTGCCGCCAGCCGTAACGAAGCAAGATCCATACCACGATGGGGGGCGCCAGGATGGCTCCCACGGCGGAACCGCTGTTGAAGATTCCGGAAGCCAGCGCCCGCTCTTCCGCCGGAAACCACTCCGCCACAACTTTGACGCTGGCCGGCCAATTGCCGGCCTCGCCCAGCCCCAGCAGGAACTGGTAAACACCCAGCGACCACGGCCCGCGCGCCAGGGCTTTCAACATGCTGGCCCCAGACCACCACGCCATGGTCAGGGCGAATCCCAGCCGGGTCCCCAACCTGTCGATGAGAGGACCGGAAATGCCATTGGCAATCGTGTAGGCGAGCATGAAGGCGAAAACCACGCGCGAGTACGTCTCGTGGGTCATGCGGAACTGGTCGATGAGGACGGGCGCCGTCACCGACAGCGTTTGCCGGTCCAGATAATTGATGGTGGTGGCGAAGAACGCCAGCGCGATCATCAACCATCGCCAGGAAGGGTGAGTGAGTTTCATGCGCTAAGATCCACATGGACCACTTCGTAAGGGTGCACCTGGGGAACGGTGAGTTCGACCCAGCCATCCCGTACCTTCCAGGCCGGCGTTGCCCGGCTCCACATTAGCGTCACGGATTTCGCGGTCCGGCCCTGGGGGAGGCGAAGGCGTACTTGCACATTGGGGAGTGGCAAGAATTCCTCCTGCACAAGGAGCTTCTTCCAAATACTTCCAGTATTGGCAATCAAGTGCAAGAGCAAAGCGTTTTGTGAAACGGTGAACTGGGTCATCAGGCCGGCGCGGTAGTCAACTTCATAGGTTCGTGAGGGTCCCAAGATCGGATCCAACAACGAGTGGAAGTAACCGCGGATAGACTTGTTCAGAGTTTCCAGATAGACAGCCTCGAGGCCGGAGCCAATATAAATCGCCCGGCCTTTGCCATGCTGGCGGGAGATGACCGCCGGCCCGAGCGCGCGGCGATGGCCACGATCGAAGGTTTCCGCGATTGCCTCTGACCCGCCCGTCGCTTCAAATGACATCACCTGGGGATCTTGCGGAATAAGCTCACCAGTCGAGAGAATGCGCAGGTACAGATCCGGATGTTCCTCGGGCTCCACTGACTTGAAGCTGGCGCCGAGGAGCTCGGAAAGGCCGTAATTGTGACGCAGCCTTCCGTATTCGTCTGCCACTGAGGTCAGGTGAGTCGCCACCAGGGTGCCGCCGGCCTCTACGAAACTTGCCAGCAGGGCGCACTGGGCCGCACTCAAGCAGGGAGCGTTGGGCACATAGACGAGCTGGTATTTTGCCAAACGGTCTGCCGTGGTTTCAAAATCCAGAAAAGGTTCCGCATCGTAAGCGAGGTCCTTCAGGAGTTGACAAGCACCGTAATAGTAGTTCCAATATGAGTCCGGAACAAACATATCGCTCCGGTACCACGAAAAGGTCTGCGTTCCCACCAGGATTCCCGCCTGGGGGACGGGGTGGACGGACATGAGGAGTTGTTTATTCTGCTGAGCAAAATCGAAGACCTGTTTCATGCCCCGAATGGAGGGGTCGTTCAGGACGTCTTCCGTCGAGTAGAAGAGGCGATTCAGGCCCCAGTAACAATAGCCGACGCCGGCGGCGGTGGCCACGGCCGCATCCAGCTTCAAGCGCTCACCGTCCACCGAAGTGCTGTACCACCCGCGCATGGATTTGTCCTTAAGGTGCTCGCAATTGTATTCCGTATGCGAGCTGACGTAGGTCCAAATCACTTTGCCGGTGGATTGGCCGAGGCGCATATTAAAGAGCTTCTCCTCCGGCGTGTCGGCCGCCTCGAACATGAAGCCATCCGTAGAGCGGAACGCCCGCGCCCTCACGTCGTGATTCAACAGATCCGTATCGTTGTACACAATGGGCACGTCGCGCACCTTGCGCACCATGTCGCAAATCTGCTGCATGAAAGCCAGGACAACGTCTTCCGTCATCCACTGCTCGTATTCGATAAGGTCTTCCAAGGTGTCGGCGCCGTTTTGCAAGGGAATGTTTTTCCCCCGCGCCTTCTGGTAGGCTGCTTTGCAATATTGGCAATGGCAATAACGCAAGCTCTGATCCATACCCTCATAGGGGCCATCGAAGTACATCATATCGACGGGATAGTTGGTGACAACTTCCCTGACTCGTTCCTTGACCTGATCGCGCAGGGGGCTGTTCACGCACCCTTCGTAAAATTCAGTCCACCCCAGATGCCGGGTGATGTAGGGTTTGCCATCCGCGCCGTAGCGCATCCAATCTGGATAATCGGGATTGTTCGAGTGCACGTCCATGAAGGGATGAATGAGCGGGTTGTAGGCCACCACCTTCAGGCCGGCGCCATGAAACAGTTCCATCGTGCGCTGGAAGGGGTCTTTCGTGCCCAGTTCAGGGTGGTGCGGAAGTCTGGTTTTGGTTGGAAAAAACGACACATACGAAAACGTAGGATAACGGATTGAATCGCAGTTCAGGCGGCGAGCGATGGCCAGGGCCTTTTCCGGGTCGTAGTCGAGGGAAGGGTAAAAGGGCGGGCAGTAAGCCTCGGCGATTAACAGCCGGGCGGACCGGATCCACTCAGAAGAAGGTTTTAGAGAAGAAGATACTTCGCTCGCAGCCGGGGCCACGGCGTAACCCACGTTCTTTCCAAGCGTGGTTACTACCGCACCCACACCCACGCGCTCGAAGAGTTCACGTCGGCTGATCATTTCCATTAATCCAACCTCCATTTAGAATTTCGGCAGGATCCTCATTCAACTAGAAATGCAAGTGGTCTGACCCTAACCTCACGGCCAACCGCCTGATCACGCGCTAACCATACACGCATCCGATTCCCTTGCCCAAGCGAATAATGTATGATGGCGGCGCTTGCCCGAACCAGGGGCGACGGATTGCTTCGCGGCAAGGTTCGGAAAAGCGGTTTGAGGCCCTGAATCCCTTCAATTCGGAGACGGCTATGAGCACCGTAACGGAGCCAGTTGCCATTCCTGTGGTATCACCCCCTCCTCCGGCGCGTGTCAAGGAGCGGTTGCTTTCCCTGGACGTTTTTCGCGGCATTACTCTGGTGTTGATGACTTTCGTCAACGATCATGGAGATCCGAACCTTGGGTATCCACCATTCCTACATGCCGGGTGGCACGGGTGGACCCCTACCGATCTGGTTTTCCCTTTTTTCCTTTTCATTGTGGGAGTGGCCATTCCCTACGCGTTTGCCGGCCGGCTTGAACGTGGGGAAAACAAGAGAAAGCTCTACATTCATATCCTATCCCGTGCGGTCATCCTGTTCGCCCTGGGTCTCTTCCTGAACGGCTTTCCCTGGTTCCATCTTTCCACCCTGCGCATTATGGGAATCTTGCAAAGAATCGCCCTGTGCTACCTCTTTACCTCCGTGATTTATCTGAACGTGAAGGAGCGTGGACAAGCTCTTATTACCGCATCGCTCCTCGTATTCTATTTTATCTGGATGAAATTCGTGCCGGTTCCCGGCCACGGCGCCGGCATCCTGGAGGAAAACGGTAACTGGGTACAGTATATCGACCTTCATCTTATGGCGGGCCATATGCAAAGCGCAAACTTTGAATCGAAAGGCCTGTTGAGCACGCTGCCCGCTATTGCCAACTGCCTGATTGGGGTGCTGGTGGGACAGTACCTCAGGTCATCTCGCGCGGCCCTCGAGAAAATCGCGGATTTCTTCTTGCTCGGGAATGTGGGGATGTTTCTCGGAATTCTGTGGAGCGTTTGGTTCCCAATTAATCAACACCTCTGGACGAGCTCTCTGGTGGTCTTCATGTGTGGTATGGCGATGGTGATCTTCGCCGGCTGCTATTATCTGGTGGACGTTAAAAAGGTCACCTGGTGGACGAAACCGTTCGTCATCTTCGGGGTTAATTCCCTCACGGTCTGGATGGGGACAATCCTTCTTCACAACACTCTGGAAGATATAAAGCTGAGCCAGGCGGGCGGCGAGGTCTCTTTGTATACGCTGATTTATTCCAGAGTCTTTGCTTCCTGGGCCGGTCCCTTGCATGGCTCGGAGTTGTTCGCCTTTACCTACGTATTACTGTGGCTGGCAATACTGGCTGTGATGTATAAGAAGCGAATCTTCATTAAAGTCTGATAGATAATTCTGGGAAGTTGTTCCAGCCCGGCCACGGCGCAATTATTCGAGCAGAATGCTGAGGAAGGGTCACGGCGCGCCACACTAAATCCACTGGCAAGAAACCACAAGTTAAGGATCGCTGAAAGACTGTCCCGAGCTTCACGAATGAACCGCCTCAAACCCCACTTTATTGTTTTTGCTGCGGCCCTCATGGTGGTCGGCCAGCTATCAGGGTTCGCCAAGCCGGGAGCAGATGAATTCTACCCGGCTGAAGAGGCGGCGGAAAACCGTACTCTTGTCTGGCCTCGCCTGGTGGAATTGCAGGCGCACCAAATAGTGCTGAAATGGCCGGGTGAATCCTCGCGTGCACTGCGCGTGGGGGACCGATACCGCGGTTGGGAGCTGGTGGGCATTATTCCCCAAGCAGCACCGCTAGCGGTGTTGGAGAGGGATTTTCACCGCTGGGGCGTCCTGGGCTACGTAGGGATGGCAGGGCTGGTCGCCACATTACGCAAGGCCGTCGGCGAACTGAATAGCTTGCGCCCCGCGAATACTTTCCCGCCACAGTATTTCGATCGGATCCTCAGCGCCCAAGAGGATGTGCTGGGCCAGGAGATTCTCGCCAAGGGACAAGACCCTTCCTACGAAGCCGCTGCCGGCCTCCTTCCGCCAATCGAGGCCTATACGTTTCTGGGGACAACGACCTCGCGCCAGAAGGTCATCGTGTGGCCGGATGGGCGTCTGGGGTTTGGCGTGCGGGAGCGTCAGTTGGAGAAGGTGCTGTTTGACCCAGCCAGCGTTCTCGGAAATCCGAGTCTCGCGTCAGCAGTCACTAAGCAAGGCCTGATCGGGCGGTACCTGCCGGTCATTGATTATGGTTTCTTCGATGCCGCCGCGCACGCAGGTTGGGAGGAGATTGCTTTTTCGACCGGCCAGGCCGAACTGGCAACTTACGTCCGTTTGCGCTCCGCAGGCGGAAAGCGAACTTATTGGCGGCTGCCGGGGCTCCCGCCAACTGAGAATGGAACTGGGTTTTACCAAGCACTCCTGCGCGTGCACCAGGAGTGGGAAAGGTTCTTTGCGGAGGGAATTCGGTTAGAGGTTCCTGAGGCTCGGGTGAACGATACGAGCAAGGCGGCGATCGTGCGGGCATTGATTTCGGAGGTCGGGCTTCATCCCAAGTACGGAGCGGGTACGTACTGGGCCGATCAGCACGATACCTTCCCTCCCACCACGATTCTTCTGAATCGGTGCCTGTTGGATTGGGGATTTAAGGAGGAAGTCAAGGCACGCCTCGGATATTATCTTTCCCACTATGTGAAGCCAGACGGAACCTTTGATTACTACGGGCCGGCGATTTCTGAATATGGGCAGATGCTGGCGCTGGCGGTCCAGTACGTCCGGGTGACCGATGATACGGGTTGGCTGCGAGAACACCTGCCGGCACTCGAACGGATTGCCGATTCGCTACGGGCGCAGATGGATGCCAGCCGCAAACGCTTTCCGCCTGGGTCACCCTATTACGGCCTGCTTTTCGGATCGGCGGAGGCCGATACTCGCCACGACACGAAGTTTTATTTCTCGAGCGACGTTTGGTGCTGGCGCGGGCTGGAGGAACTGGCAAACCTGCTGAGTGATGAGGGACGCCGGGCAGGGGATGCTGCTGTCACGCAGCTTGGGAAGAGCCTGCTCGAAGATGCAGAGACTTTTCAGGGGGACGTCCAAACGGCTTTGCGACGGGCGTTGAGGAAAGAAACGGTCCCGCCTTTTCTTCCGCCGATTGCTGGTTTGGCAGAGCCATTCGGCCGCATGACCAACGACGAGATCGCCTCCTATACGAATTACCGGTACTGGCCGGAGATGCTGTCCGCAGGCATGCTGACGCCCGACATGCGGGATGCGATCATCCAGTACCGGACGACCCACGGCGGAGAGCTGGCAGGAACGACTCGCTTCGAAGATGTTCTGGATGACTGGCCGTACGCCCATTACGCGTGGGGGCTGATCGAGGGCGATCAGACATCGCATTACCTCCTGGGATTTTACGGCCACCTGGCATTTCACCAGACACCGGGAACCTTTACGGCCTACGAGTCAGTGGCGATAAAAGGTGATGGCAAGCGGGATTATTCGAGCGACTACTGCGTGCCGGCGCAATTGGTGGTGCCGCAGCTACTGCGGTGGATGTTGGTGTGGGAGCCATGGGACAAGCAGGAGTTGTGGCTGGCACGGGCGGCGCCAAGGAAATGGTTTGAGGACGGGTTTTCCGCTGACCGCATTCCCACACGCTGGGGAGCGGTGAGCTTTGAGGTGACGCCACTTGCGAACGGGCTCAGGGCGCAGGTTGAACTTGAGTCGCCACACCCAGAATTGAGAGTATTTTTCCGCCTACCGCCAACCCCAGCCGGTACGACGCCCAAAGTAACGGTCTCTGGAACAGATAACTGGAAATGGGATGCAAGCAGGGAAGCGATCGAACTGGGCGGGTCGTGGAAGAAGGTCACTATCAACCGCGAAAACTAGCCTGCATTGGTTTACCACCCAGCGATCAGATCAGATTTCGTGCTTAGTTCCAGTTGCCGTGCCGTAGCGAAAGTGTTTTAATGAGCAGCTCGCGGCAGGGTCAGGCTAACAACACACGAGCATTCAGGGAACACCATCTTCCGCTTTGCAACAACTAATCACGTGGCGATCCACGCCAGTCTGAAGAGGCACACGTCCATGAGGCGACTCCTATACCTTCTGCTTTGTTTGGTTCCAACCTGCGGCATTGCCTTCGGGCAAGCTTCGACGGGATCGGCCGGTACGGAGTGGCGTTACTACGGCCATGACGCGGGCGACGCAAGATTCTCGCCGCTCACGCAGATTAACCGGTCGAATGTCCGGCAATTGCAAAGGGCCTGGACCTACGAACTGAAGCGCACTGCCAACAGTGGAATCGACGCCTTCGAAAGCACCCCCTTGATGGTTAATGGCGTGCTTTATTTCACCACGCCTCAGAGCCGCGCCATCGCGGTGGATGGAGACACGGGAAAGGAAATCTGGGTTTTCGATCCCTTTTACGGCAAGGGAGAGACGCGCCGTCCGGCGCCCAATCGTGGCATGGCCTACTGGGAGGGAACCTCGCCCGTAACCTGCGGCGGCAAGGAACACCAGACCGACAAGCGCCTCCTTTATTTCACTATGGATGGGCACCTCTTTGCGTTGAACCCTCAAACCGGCCAGCCTTGCAAGGGCTTCGGAGACGACGGCGCCATTAATCTTCGCGTGGGCGTTGCGGACAAGTTTCCTAACGGAAGGTACGAACCCACTTCGCCTCCCGTCATCTACAAAGACCTGGTGATGGTCGGAACCGGTCTCCAGGAGATTCCCTCCAAAGGGCCGGCCGGAGATATTCGCGCTTTCGATGTGCGGACAGGCAAGCTGGTCTGGACATTCCACACCGTGCCGAGGCCGGGGGAATTGGGGCACGAAACCTGGGAAGGCGACTCCTGGGTCGATCGCTCGGGAACCAACGCTTGGTCCATCATGTCGGTGGATACAGAGCACGGAATGGTTTTCGTTCCCCTCGGGTCACCTTCGTATGACTTTTATGGCGCCGACCGCAAGGGCCAAGGCCTCTTCGGCAATTCCCTGGTGGCGCTTGACGCCGCGACCGGGAAACTAATCTGGTATTTCCAGATGGTGCATCATGACATTTGGGATTACGACGTTTCAGGCGCGCCTAGCTTGGTAACCGTCCGCCGCGATGGAAAGGACATTCCGGCTGTGGCGGAAACAACCAAGATGGGATTCCTGTACCTGTTCGACCGCCTGACCGGCAAGCCGCTCTATCCCATTGAAGAGCGCCCGGTGAAGCAAAGTGTGGTGCCCGGCGAGGCGACTTGGCCCACGCAACCCTTCCCCATTCAATCCTTGCAGCTTGCCAAGACGTCGGTAACGTTGGATGACATCACCACGGTCACTCCGGAATCGCGCCAGTACTGCCTCGATAACTTTGGGTCCGCCCTGCCTGCCCAGATCTTTAAGCCCTGGGGCTTGGAGGAACTTACCCTGGTTATTCCAGGTTCGCTCGGCGGCGGCAATTGGTCAGGCGTTTCGTTCAATCCCGCGCTGGACTATCTCTTCGTCAATGTGAGCGAAGTCGGCGCCGTCGGGCAGATGAGCCCGGGGCGGCCGGAGTCTGAAGAGCCTTACGTCCGCACCAGCAAGTGGGGAGGTTATGCGCGCTTATGGGATGACCATCATTACCCCTGTCAGCAGCCGCCCTGGGGAGACCTGAACGCCGTCGATTTGAAAACCGGCAAGCTGGCCTGGAAGGTTCCGCTGGGGGTTGTGGATGAACTGGTCGCGAAGGGGATTCCCAAAACCGGTATCTACAGCCTCGGAGGGTCTATTGCCACGGCAGGTGGGCTGGTGTTCATAGCCGGAACGAATGACCACCGCTTCCGGGCGTTCGATGCCAAGACAGGAGACGAGGTCTGGGTCACCCAGCTCGAATCCAACGGGCACGCCACTCCCATGACTTATTTGGGGGCAAAAACGAAAAGGCAATTCGTCGTGATTGCCGTCGGGCCGGGAGGGTATTTCAATACCGACACCACGGCCCCGACGGTTCTGGCCGCCTACACGCTGTTCCCCAAGGGAGTGACCAGCCCGGCAAGCTTGGCAAAACAGCCCCGGACGATTTCACCAGGGCCGGGGCGAGAGCCGGAGGATTTAAAAGAACCCAGCCACCCGTTGTTGCAGCCAATTCCGTTTAACCACCAACTGCATGTGCAGGGAGGAATGGAATGTGAGGGGTGTCACCAGGCAGTGGGGGCTGGCGAAAAGCTGCAAATTCCAGGCGTCGCTGAATGCATGGCCTGTCATCAAAGTGTCAAAACCGACAGCCCCGAGATCCAGAAACTCGCTCAACTTGAGAATGACCACCAGCCGCTTTCCTGGAATCGATTGTATAAACTTCCCAATTTTGTTTTCTTTAGTCACCAGAAACACCTGAGCGCCAAGGTGGAATGCGCGGTGTGCCATAGCCCGGTGAAGGACCGGGACCATCTGTGGCAGGAGAAGGATGTTTCAATGGTCGCCTGTGTGGATTGCCATAAACTGCACAAGGCGCCGGTTACGTGCGATACTTGTCACAACATAGGCCATTAGGAGGAGATGACCATGACGCTCACCAGGCGGTCATTGCTCAAAGGTATTGCGGCGGGGGCATCGTTGGCTCTGGCTCACGCCGAACCCTGGGACATGGACCCTGCGGCGCCCGGTAAGCGTTTTCGCATCTGGAGCCAGCACAGCCATATGGGTCAAGTCCCCGGCGACACCCCCGAAGAGCGCATGGCGTTCCTGGTGAAGTGCATGGACCGAGTGGGCGTCGAGCGGCTCATCCTTTCGCAGGGCTACTCTTCCATGGAGCACCCTACCGAGGAAAATTTTCGTGAAGAGAACGATCGGGTGATGCGCGCGGTAAAAGCCTTTCCTGACCGCGCCTATGGCTCCGTCTATTTGACTCCTGAGAAGCTGGAGTTCAGTTTGCAGGAATTTGATCGCTGCGTACGCGACGGACCGATGATTATGATCGGTGAGATTGAAGCGGACGCCCGCTGCAACATCCCGGATATGGATCCCATTGCCGAGCGGGCGGTCGCCATGGATGTGGTAATCCTGCAACACGAGTGGCTGAAGACGCAGGGTAATGAGCCTAATGAATCCACACCCATGGACGTGGTCGAACTTGCCAAGCGGCACCCCAAACTTCAGATCGTCTGCGCGCACACGGGAGGCAATTGGGAGCTGGGAATTCGCGCCATCCGTTCCACCAAGAACGTGTACTGTGGGATCGCGGGATCGGATCCCACCTCCGGCTTCGTGGAAATGGCCGTGCGCGAGCTCGGTCCGGAAAGAGTCATTTACGGCACTGACGAGGGTGGCCGGAGCTACGCGTCCCAAATGGCTAAGGTTCTGGGCGCAAACATCCCTGATGCCCACAAGGAGCTCATCCTGGGAGGCAACCTGCGCCGCCTGCTTACGCCCATGCTGCAAAGGAAGGGATACAAAGTTTGACCGTCGACGCCAACCTTAGGTGCTAGCCAAGAGGTCTCTCTCCGTTGAACCGCCGAACCCTTCTAAAAAGTTGTTGCGCAGGATTGCCCTTGGGGCTCGTCGGTGCGATGCCCACTCAGGCGGTTGCCTCGGACTCGGCTCAGCACTTTCGCGTTTGGGATCTCCACAGCCATCTTCACGAAGTGCCCGGCGATACCCCCGAAGAGCGCATGGCCTTCCTGGTGAAATGCATGGATTGTTTGGGCGTTGAGCGCCTTATCCTTTCCCAGGGCTACTCTGCCGACGAACACCCCACCCCGGACCAACTCCGCGAGGAAAACAATCGGGTGATGCGGGCGGTGCGAGCCTTTCCCGACCGCGCCTATGGGTCGGTGTACTTGAGCCCCGCCCATCTCGAATTCAGTTTGCAGGAGTTTGACCGATGTGTGCGGGACGGCCCCATGGTTATGGTGGGAGAGATCGAGGCGGACCTGCGTTGCAACGTTCCGGAAATGGATCCCATCGCGGAGCGGGCCGTCGCTTTGAATGTGCCCATTCTGCAACACGCCGGGCTTAATACCCTCGGTAATGCCCCTGGCAATTCCACGCCCTACGACGTGGTGGAACTCGCCAAGCGGCACCCTCGGCTTCAGATCATATGCGCCCACACGATCGAGCCGACGGTGCGCATTATTCGCGAAACGGAAAACGTGTATGCCGGAATCGCGGGTGGCGATTCGATGGTGGGAGTCACAGAAATGGCGGTGCGCGAATTGGGTGCGGAACGAGTCATTTATGGCAGCGATTGCGGAGGCCGAAGCTTCGGTTCGCAACTTGCCAAGGTTCTGGGCGCCAACATCCCGGACTCCGCCAAGGAACTCATCCTGGGCGGGAATGCGCGCAGATTACTAGCCCCCAGCCTGCGGAAAAAAGGCTACCAGGCTTGAGGATTTCCCCCCTTGACCCCGACCAACCCTCCCTAGCAGGCTGATGAAAAATGAGGTAGCGGCGGGTTTACCCCGCCATCCTGCCCGCGATCGCGTGGCATAAAATGGCGGGATAGACCCGCCGCTACGTCGCACCGTAAGGGTTTTTCGACAGCCTGCTAGAGACCTGCCGCGTAATCAGCATTCCGGACCAACTCGCAGACGTTGCCCCCCGCCAAGCGATATCCTCCTGTTTCCTGCTCGCCTGAAGTGGTATGCTGCGCGGGCTCAAATTAAACGAGGAGGCGAGGTATGGAAGAAGCGAAACGATGGCTCATACGCGTTGTGATGTTATTCTCTATAGCAATCATTCAAACCAATAATCCTTTGCTCATGACTGGCAAACCGCGAGGCGGGTACGTGGTTCATGCTGCCGGGACCATGGCGGGGACCCAGGAGGCGACGACTGCTCCGGCGCTCCCGAAAAGACCGGAAGTCCTGAATCTCCTCAAAAGGGCAAACGCCTGGCAGTTGGCGCACCCGGTGATGAACCCGGACGATCGCAATTGGGAACGAGGTACGTGGTACACGGGTGTCATGGCCGCATGGAAATCAACCCATGACCCAACCTTTCTCGACCAGGCGCTGGAGTGGGGCCGCCTGCACGAATGGCAAGTGGGCACTGAGCCCAATGGCGCCAACCGCTTGTTCTGTGTGGAGACTTGGGCCGAGCTTTACCTTGCGAAGAAGGACCACGCGATGATCGATCCTGCCCTCAAGTGGCTGGCTACGCCGGACCCACTCACGCCGGCGGGCTCGAAGCACTGGTATGCCGACCATTACCACCTGAATAGCGACGAGGTCTATGTGGACTCCCTTTACGGTGCTCCGGCGCTCGCCATGCTCGCCAAAGCCACCGGGGACAGTAAATATATCGACATCATGAATGCCTTCTTCGATGATGTCACAGCACAGTTGCTCGATAAGGAGGCCGGCTTGTATTACCGCGACCCTCGATTCATCGGCCAGCGGACCGCCAATGGGAAGAAGATCTTCTGGTCGCGCGGGAATGGTTGGGCGTTTGCCGGCATCGCGCGGGTGCTCGAATATCTGCCGAAGAATCACCCCAGCCGGCAGCACTATGTCGATATCTTCCGCCGTCAGGCCGCGGAGTTGGTCAAGCGCCAGGGGGCTGATGGCCTGTGGCGCGTGAACCTCGAGGACCCGGACCAGTTTCCGAATCCCGAGACCAGCGGGAGCGGCTTCTTCTGCTTCGGACTGGCTTGGGGTATCAATCATGGAATATTGAATCGCAAAGAGTACCTCCCCGCAGTCGAAAAGGCCTGGGCCGGCTTGAGCCAAAGCCTCAGCCCGGAGGGAATGGTTCTTTGGGGTCAGCAGGTGGACGGCGAGCCGCACCTCGTGGCGCGGGAAAGCACGCACGAATACGTCACCGGAACCTTCCTGCTTTCTGGAAGTGAGGTTTACAGGCTGGCTCATTAGCTCGCGATTTCTGAAAATTGGCCAGCGACGCTGCCGCCCCGGTTGTGGGGGTACGGGTTGCAGTTCACTTTTTATGACCGCGCGCGACCGAACCAAGAGGGTGCGGCAAGTCGTGCGCCTACAATCAGGGAGCAAGTTTTCTCGCTTGACAAGGATGGTTCCAAATAGGTAGGTTCTGTGCGCTATGACAAACCACAAACAATCCTTTCTGTTCGACCGACGGACTTTCCTGGCTGCCTGTGCGGCCCTGGTACCGATGAACGCCCTGGCCAAGCGAGTTTCCAAATTGAAGTTTGCCTTCACCACTTACGAGTGGGGCAAGGATTGGGACCTTCCCACTTTGATTGCCAACTGTGCCAAGGCCAAAGCTTTCGGCGTGGAAGTGCGGACCGACGAGAAGCACAAGCATGGTGTGGAGTTGAGTCTGAACGAGGCGCAGCGCCGCGAAGTGAAGCAACGGTTCGCTGCCAGCCCGGTCAAGCTACTCACCATCAACTGCGGCGAGCGGTTTGACTCGCCCGACCCGTCAGTGCGGAAGGCGGCTGTGGAGAAAGCTAAAGAATATGTGTTGCTTGCCCGCGACACGGGAGCCGGCGGGATCCGCGTTTTCCCGAACGACCTGCACGAAGGCGTACCGGAGACAGACACCATCGCCGGAATTGCCGAATCACTGAACGCCTTGGGCCGCTACGCGAAGGACTATGGCCAGATCATTCGCCTGGAAAATCACGGCTCCGCCGGCCGCTTGACCACCTTACGCAAGGTTATGGATTTGGTTGATCAGAAAAATGTGCGCATCAAGCTCAATTGCGACGCTAAAGACAACGCCGACGGCAAGTTCGCTCAGAACTTCGCCCTGGTAAAGGACCGGCTGGATAATACCCTCCACATGCGCCCGTATCGTGACACGGAGTTTCCCTACCAATTGCAATTCGATCTTCTCATCGACATGGGATGGGACGGGTGGTGCATCGTGGAGGAGTCGGTGGAGGTTCCCGACCCGGCTCAGGCGCTGATCGAGGAACATCAGATTTGGCAGAAGATGATTGCCAAATCGCTCGCGCGGGCCTAGAGGCATCTGCCCGCATTTCCGCTCCCACCAATAGATCACCGCGGCGGGATCGTCCCCCCGAGAGAGTGGCGCACATTCACTGACCGGCCTCGGCCGCGGGCTTTGAGGGCAGCACCCAAACATCCACGTGCGAAGCGGCGGCCGCCGAGTGGTACACCCGCATCTGGGCCTTCCGGAAATCCGAGGCTTTGGCCGTGTAGATATTTACGAAAACCTGCGGGTTGATATCTGCGAGCGGGAACCAGGAGCTTTGCACCTGTACCATGATGCGATGTCCGGTGCGGAAGGTGTGATTGACATCGGGCATCACAAACTCCACTTTGGTAATCTTGCCTGGTTCGAAAGGCTCCGGTTTTTCGAAGCTGTTGCGGTAGCGGCCTCGCATCAGATCACCGCGCACAAGTTGCTCGTAGCCACCCATTCGATACCCGCTGGGTCGAGGGTCGGCATCCGGCATATTCCCCGGGTACACATCGATTAACTTTACAACCCAGTCAGCATCGGTCCCGGTCGTAGAAACCTCCAGGCTGGGCTCGACGGGACCGGCCACGGTAACGTCAGCGTCCAGGGGCTCCGTTTCATACACCAGCACGTCCGTCCGCTGGCCTTGGAGCCGCTGGTCACCGGCCATGTACTCGCGGACCATGTCGATATTCGGTTTGTCGTAATAGGGGACGGGCTTGTCCGGATCGCTCGTGTACTCGTCAAAAGGCTCTCCCGTCTGATGGGGCGAATCAAAGGAGAGTTTGTGGGAGGGCTTGAGGTAGAGTGATTTCCGGCTGACGTTCTTGGGTGGCCAGGAATCGTATGTGCGCCACGAATTCGTTCCCGTTTCGAACACATAGGCGTGTGGCAGATTCATCTCACCGCGGTCTTTCAGGTAATACTCGAAAAAGGGGAACTCAATGTGCTCGCGGAAAAACAATGAGGTTTTGGAACCGAACTGCACGTCGCCCAAACGATCTCCCTCACTGCTTGCCCAGCCACCGTGGTGCCACGGCCCCATCACCAGCCGGATTGACCCCCGCGGATCGTTCTTATCCGCTGCTCCAAAGATGTGCAAGGTGCCGTAGAGATCTTCGGCGTCAAACCAGCCGCCCACCGTCAATATCGCGGGCCGGATATTCTTCACGTGTTGCGCCAGGTTGCAGGCTTTCCAAAAGGCATCGTAGTCGGGGTGCTGCAAAAATTCGTCCCAATAGGCGATGTGGTGCTTCAGGTATTTCTCGTCGGCCAGGGAGAGGGGTTCGATGCCCTTGAAGAATTCGTATCCATCGGGGGTACCTGGCTCAACCCCCCCCTGGCTTCTCGTCGTGGACAGTCCCGCTCGTGGGACTCCAAAACCGGAAATGAAGTTGAAAAAGTGCGCAAGCCATACCGCGCCGTTGTGGTGGAAGTTGTCGCCGATAAACCAGTCGGCAATAGGCGCCTGGGGGGAAACGGCGCGCAGCGCGGGATGAGCATCGATCATGCCCTCGGCCGCGTAAAAGCCCGAATAGGAAATGCCCCATATTCCAACCTTATCGCTATGAAAGGGAACGTTGTGGATAAGCCAATCGATGCTGTCATAGGTGTCACTGGCCTCATCCGTTTCCGTGCCTTTTTTGGCCGGATTGTGCGGGCGCATGTTGACGTATTCCCCCTCCGACATCATCTGCCCGCGCACATCCTGGTAGGCAAAGATGTATTTCGACCGCGCAAACAGTTCCGACGGCCCCAGCATGCCCGGATAGTTATCAGTCCCGTAGGGACCTATCCCGTAGGGCGAGCGGAGCATCAGGATTGGAAAAGTCCGCCATGCCGAGGCCTCCTTGGGAATGTAGACTGCAGTCATGAGCTTGATGCCGTCGCGCATGGGAATGCGGTACTCGTACTTTAAATAATTAGCCTTGATCCAGGTGCGGAGATCCTCGGCCGTGTCCGGGGCAGAACGTTGCTGCATGCTGGCAGAAGACACCACGACGAGTAACAAGCCGGCCACCAGCGAAGCACGGAGCAGGCGGCGCGAAATATTTGTGAGCAGCATGATTGACCTCTCCTTGAGGATTATTTCAGGAACTCCCCCATATACATATTATCTTGTGTATCATAGAAATCCGTCGCATCACCTAGAACATAGCGATACTGAAAGGGGGGATGGAGAGGAATAATCCTATCCATCCAGTTGGTCGGGTCAGTCCATAAGACCGGACGGGTTCCCATGGCCCGAGTCAAATCCTCGAGGTCCCAATGCAGCGCAAAGCCGGGAATCATGGCGTCCAACAGGCTATCGTTCATCGTGGTGTTGAGAGCCGCCCGCAAGCTGTAGGGGGTTCGATCCAACCAGACTTTGTTGATACGGGTGTCAACAGCCGCCGCCAGCAAAAGCCAGACTCCGGCGACCCCCCGGGCTGCGGCATGAAGCGGAGCAGGATCGGCGTCGCTCGTGGCGCTCAAAACATCTACACCGCGCAGAATGTCATGAGCCCGCATGGCCGCCAGATTACGCCCAATATGATCGGCCCGGGTGTTCGCCATCCAATTGCCGATATGTTCCCGCCTATCAATCCCCGAGGGATCATCACGCACCTCCAGGGTGAGGACGACTCGGCCCAGCTTGACCATCCTTTCCGCCAACATCTCTGTCGACGGAATATAGTAGGTCTTGATCTTATCAGCCACAAGTAGGACGGCAGGTTTTTGCCCCGCAGAACCCGGAAGATACAGCTTGCCCTCAATGTTCACGCCGGGCTCACTCTCAAAGCGAATGTGCTGCACGCGACCCTCCGGGGTGTTCGACTCCTCCAAGACTTTCACGTCCGGAGGGGCGCCTGCCGTGGGAACCTCCCATTTCCGAAGTTCGGCTATGAGTTCTGGAACCGTCCCTTGCCGTTTTTTGGCGTGAAAGTCGTCAAGAATTACCTGATAGAGCTTGCGACTGCCGGGTTCGTCATCGACATGTCCGCTCCTGGTTACCACGAGTTCGTGGCTGAGATACTGGTGTACGGGCTGTTCGTGAAAATCACCTTTACCGTCCTTAAGCCAGCGGATCATCCACTCATAAATCAGCTCGCGCGTGGGAAGAGGCATGCCATGAGGGCCGGGTGCGACGAAGAGGTGAACCTTGTCTTCGGCGCCATAGAGGCTGTACCAATGTTGCGCTTCCTTATACACCAGCTCGGCTGCGTCCGGCGTGAAGAAGTCACCCTCGGTGGCCAGGATAAGCCAGGGGGTTGGGGCGCGCGCCTCCACAAGATCCGCCGTGTCCAGCCCATCGGCCAAAAACCTGTGCAGGCCCATCTCACCGTGGAATTCGCCGTGCGGAACCGGCCGCGCAAACATTAATCGAAACGAATTGGTAGAACAGGCCGAAGCGACTGCTTTGATTCTTGGGTCGAGAGCTCCGAATCCAAGTTGACGTGGCCCCGCCGCCCGAGCAACCCACGGCACCGATCCGCGCACCGTCAACTTCCGGCCGGCTTTGCAGGTAGTCGAGGGAGCGCATGGCATCCCAGATGAAGAATCGCGCTACTCCCTCACCAATCAGCAGACTCTGAGCTTCCGCCTGGATATGTTCATTGGTTGCCCCGCCCGCCAATGGCCGGCTAGCCTGCTGGTTAAAGGTTTGTTCCCGTTCCCCGCCACCCAGGGGATCGAACGCCAAGACCACGAAGCCTTTTAAAGCCAGATTGGCTGCGACTCTTTGCGATTCCGGCTTGCCTTCCTGCACATGGCCTGATTGCAGGAGAATCCCGGGATAGCGGCCGGGCTGGTTGGGCCGGTAAAGATTGGCGGTGACGTAGAAGTGCGGGAGACTCTCAAAGATCACTTTCTCGATGACATAGCCATCCGCCTGGATATGACCCATGATCCGGGCGTTGAGCGGCCCCTTGTAATCTGGTAGACCGCCCATAGCCGCCAAGACCTTTTCGCACACCAGTTGTTGCCGTTTCGCCGCCTCAGGAACGGTATGAATAGCGGCGATGGCCTTTTCACGCTGATCGAGTTGCTGCTGCGCGATGTCGTTCATCCAGAGGAGAAAAGGGTCGCGGGCGGGCTCCTGCGAAGTGAGTAATAAGGGGCTCAGAAGTGTCGCGATGACGAGGAGCGTGGTTTTCAGCTTCATGAGATGTTCCGTTGGCGGGCTTGCCTCAAGGCTGTGCACTCAATGGGTTTCAAGAGATTACTTCTCAATTCGATCCTGGGTGACCCCCTCACCCGGCCCGCTCCGGCTGATGAAACCCCCGGCAGCGGTCCACCCTCTCCCCCAAGGGGGCGAGGGTAGTTAGCCGATAGCTGGCACCTGACACCTTCCTCAATGCCCGATGTCGTGACAGCAATCACAGGAGAGTGGAGCCTTGCGGAGCTTATGGCAATTGACGCAGGTATTCATGGAAATATCTTCAGGATCGTGGCCCTAATACCGCCACTCCTGGTCCGGTTCGCCCCGGGAACCCTGCCCGAACGCGCGGCTACAGGCTACAAGCAAGCATGCAAAAGTGCAGACGAGTCGTCGCATCAAATTCCTAGGTTAACTGAAATCGGGCACAAGACGAGCCAGCCGGTTTGTACAGACACAAATCATTCCGGCCCCTGACGGTAGACCCAGGATGACCTGCTCGCCAGGTTCTTGAACGACGTGCTATAACTCGGCAATCGTCTCCACAATCGCATCGCCGCGCTCGAAGGGCTCGGTGCGGAATTCCACCCCCAATCCGGGGCCCTCGGGCGCCGTCACGTAGCCATCCTGAGGGACCGGCACGTTTTTGATGAAGTAGGGGTACTGGAAATTATAGAAATGGTAGCAACTTTCCATAATCCAGAGGTTCTTAACGGCGGTGGCGGTGTGGATCGAGGAGAACCATAGGAGCGGCCCGCCACAGGTATGCGGCGCGACGGGGATATAGTAGGTGTCGGCGAGGTCTGAAATCTTCTTCGCTTCGGAGATGCCTCCGCACCAGGTGACGTCAAACATCACGATCTTGGCAGCCTTCTTATCCAGCACTTCCCGGAACTGGTAGCGCGTGGCCAGGCGTTCGCTGACGGTGATGGGGATGGAAGTTTCCCGGGTCAATATCGAGTAGGCCTCCATGTTGCCCTGGTACAGCGCATCTTCCAGGAACATGATCTTGTAGGGCTCCATCGCGTGGGCAATGCGCAGGGCGGCGGTGAGATTCCACTGCGCATTAACGTCGATGGCAATCTCCATATCGTCGCCAAATTTATCGCGAATCAGCCTGATCGGTTCGAGCGCTTTGTCGATCTCCATGGGAGAGATGTAGTTTCCCTCGTTGCGACGGCCGATAGGGTCGAAGGGGTAGAATTTGACGGCTTTGATTCCCCGGCCACGCAGGAAGTTACAAACCTTCTCCGCATCCGTATCCATCTGCCAACCGTTAATGATCCAGCCGCGCGTGTAGGTGTTATAAACGCGGATTTTGTCGCGAGCTTTTCCGCCCAAAAGGCGGTAGACGGGCGTCCCCAACGATTTACCCAGGATGTCCCATTGCGCGATATTGATGGCGGAGAGAATTCGCATCTCCGCACCACCGATGACGTTAAAGGCGGTGCGATCATAAATCTCATACCAGGTGCGGTCGATATCGCGCGGGTCGAATCCCAAGAGTCCGGCGGGTGAACCGCGCTCATCCCCCACCAGATCCCGCAGCGCGCCGATCTCAGCATCCGAGTAGGGATAAGTCTCGCCCACTCCGACGATGCCAGTGTTGGTGTGGAGCCGCACCCACATCCAGGCAGGAGCTTCGCCATCAATGGTCAGCCCCTTTCGAAATCTCACCGCTTCAATCTTCGTAATCTTCATGGGCTCGAGGTCATTGATTGCCGCAGCGGTCGCAGGCGGTATGAGACTAGAGGCAGGACTTGCACTTCCTACTACCCCTAAGGCTCCCATGCCCGCAGTTTTCAGAAAGTTTCTTCGCGCCAGATGCTTCGCCATGTCTTTCTCCTTTGGATAGAGTCAATGTGGGATTCCGCCCGTGCACCGAGAAATTACCGCACTTTGGGCAGAAAGGAAAGTGGACTTGCATGGCGGCGGGTCAGAGGGGTTCTAAATCCCGTTTAAGCCTCGCGAAATTGTCTCCAAGAGTATTTCGCTGTTTGACGGCATTGAAGTTGGAGTCGACCTTAACGGCTGTGTACACGGACCGGTTCAGAGACCAACCGTTGGAAGTGAGGACGTTGTTGTGGAGGGACTCGTAAATTGTGCCGCTAATACTTCCAAGTTTGATGGGAGAGAAAAGGACGTCAGCGTTTCTCAACAACGATCGTCGAACGCGGGACGGATACAAACTTCCCGTTTCCCGCGTTCGACGAATCTGTCTTACCGTTCCGACCTAGGATAGTTCCGTCCGGTGCGCCCAGACTTTCTCGAAGGCCTTAATGTACTGTTCGATCAGCTCCGAGGCCTCGGTGCGGAAAATCGGCAGGTTCACGGCCTGTTTGTTCACCTGCGTGGTGCCCTTGAGATCATCCGGAATCACCACCGGGTGGTGCCACCATTTGGCTTCATGGTAGAGCGCGTACTTGTGCTGCTCATCGTAGGGTCCGGGGCTGGCTTGCACGCCCTCAGCTTTCAGGGCTTTGATCAGCTCGCCGAGGGGGGCTCCAGCCTTTTGCTCATCAATGAAAATCTTGTTGGATGCCCAGTAGACGCGCTTCGCATCCGGGCGTACATACGGATACGATATGCCCGGCAGCTCGGCAAGCCGCTGGTTCAGGTGGCTTAATTGCTTGTCGACCATAGCGTTCTGCGCTGTAACCTTGGGCAACTGTTTGCGAGCGATGGCAGCGGCTAGAGGGTGGATACGCAGCTTGGGCCCCATGCCGGTTCCTTCGTACTTTCTATACTGACTGTCCGCCGGAAATGTGTGTGGCAGTTCGTAGTTGCCGAAGGTTGTGGCACGCTCGAAGTACTCACGGGTCTGGTAGATTCCCAATCCGCCTTCGATGCTCGGCAGGATCTTGCTGGCCTGGAAACTGCAGATACCCATTGCACCCCAGGTGCCGAGGAGCTTTCCTTTTAACGAAGCTCCGAACGCCTGCGCAACATCTTCCAGTACAATCAGGCCGTGCTCTTTGGCAAAGTCGGAGATCACGTCCATGTCGCAGGGCATTCCAAACGCGTGCATGGGAAGAACCGCTTTGGTTTGACTGTTCACGCATTTCTTGGCGTACTCGACATCGAAGGTCATGGTGCGGGGGTTGATGTCGACAAAGGCCGGCACCAGACCGAAAATGTGCATCGGCGCGGTGGTAGCCCAGGCTGTGTAAGAGGGGGCCAGGATTTCGCTGCCCGGCGGTAGATCGAGCGCGAAGAACAAGGAGAGCAAGGCGCTGGTGCCGTTCATCTGCGTTTTCACGAACGGCGCATGAAAGTACTCCTTCATCTCCTTTTCGAGTACCGGAATCTCATCATAGAACTTATTGTTGTCGAGGAGGCGCGTGATCACACTCTTCTCTTCCTCGCCGTAGCGCGGCCATTTCACGATCTCCTCGAACTTTTCGTGGGGGACGGTAACGGTGGGGGTGCCTCCGGACACCGCCAACGAGCCGCTGCGCACAGCAGCAGGTGTATGGGCTGGCAGGGAGAGGCCCAAGAGAGCCACGCTGCTGGTTTCAAGAAAATTCCTTCGGGTAGTCTTGCTGGACTTTGACCGGGGCTGCTTAGTATCCATGATTTGACCTCACTTTTTTGGCGTTAACTCTTGGCCCTTGAACCTATTCTCTCACTTTTGTTGCGACTCTGCGCATTCCCTTTTTGCAGATACAACGGCTTGATGGCTCAGGCCGGAATCAGTTGCTGCTTATGTTTTCGAAATACCTCGCGGACCGCTGCGAGTGAGGCTTCGAACGTCCGCTTCGTCATGCGCTGCGGAGACGTACCACCGGCCATCCGGGAGTGGGTAGACTCCGGACTCCACCAACGCTCCCAGGAACACGTCACGGGCCCGCACGTCGGCATCGAGGGTATCCCAGAAATTCCGCATCTCGGTCCGATGAGTGAAGGATACATGAAAAACCGAGCCAACTCCATTGATTAGGATGGGGATTCCCGCTTCGTTGGCCAGCTTCCTGATTCCCTCCATCAATGATTCCCCGATTTTTCGGACCTGTCGCAACAACGCGCCCTGATTGGCGTCCAGAGTCTCAAGCGTTGCAAGCGCTGCCGCTAGAGCCACCGGGTGGCCGTTGAAGGTGCCGCCATGCATGACCCGGCGCTGGGCGATCAGGTCCATGATTTCTCTTTTTCCCGCCACCACGCTCAGCGGGAGGCCGCCCGCTACGGCCTTGCCGAGAGTCAACAGGTCCGGGGTAATTCCGTACAACTCCTGCGCTCCCCCGGGTGCGACGCGAAATCCCGTGATCACTTCATCGAAGATCAGCACCACACCGTAGCGCGTGGCCAGTTCCCGCATCCCCGCCAGATATCCGGGCGCCGGCATGACGCAGGAGCAGTTGCACAGAATAGGTTCGGTAATGATCGCCGCGATCTCTTCATGCCGGGCCTTCAAAACGGATTCAAGCTCGGAGAGGTCGTTCCAATTGAGAGCAATCACTTCCTCCCCGGCCTTCTCGTTCGCGCCTTCCGTATAGGGGGGATTCTCCACTTTTCCATCCACACGTTTGGGATGGTAGCCGACCAGGACATTATCGTGCCAGCCGTGATAGTGTCCTTCAAACCTTATGAACTTGCTCCGGCCCGTGAACGCCCGCGCGAGGCGCAATGCCATTTGCACGACCTCAGAGCCTGTGCTGCTGAAGGCCACGAGTTCAGCGCCTGGAACCATCTTGCAAATCTTTTCTCCCACCTTGATTTCCAATTCATGCTGGGCGCCGACGATCATGAACTTATGGATCTGCTCTTCCACTGCTTTGACAATCGCGGGATGACAATGCCCCAGGATCAACGGACCCCATGCCAGGGCGTAATCGATATACGTCCTTCCATCCACATCGACCATGTGTGAGCCGGATGCGGACTGGAAGAAGAGTGGCAACGGCTTCGCAGTGGAGCGCACCGCGCTGCTTGCTCCACCCGCAACGTAGCGGCGTGAAATCTCTGTCATTTGAGCTGAACGGGGAAAAATTGCCTTGGGGTCTCGAACCATTCGAAATCCTTCCTTTTGGAAAAGTACGTGGGACAACGCCCGCTTTGCCCCGCGTTGAGCAACATGTGGGACACGCCGCCACTGTCATAATGACCGAACACCCGTCACCGGCGCGTAGCATAGCATAACCCTGACGCGAGGTTTACCCGGATTTCTGACGCCGGGACTTCCGACCCGGGAGGGGCCTTTTTCAACTCGTGCGGACTTTGATGGAACCCGGAGGGTGACGCCGAGACCCTTGAACCTTGTCCCCCGGGCTGGTAGAGTGTCGCCCTGCGATCCGATCCTGGAGTGTTTGGGAGGCCTCATGCATAGCGCAATGCGGAAATTATCTATCTTGTGTATAGCCGTATGGATGTTTCCAATTATTGGTCTGGGCGCCACGATGAAAGCCGGCGCCGCCAAGGTGGACATTACTCCGCCTCTGGGACTGAAGATGTACGGATACGGCAGCCGCACGGCAGGGGCGACCGGCATCCTGGACCCGCTGTACGCGCGGGTGTTGGTTTTGGAGACCGGGGAGCAGCGGATCGCCATGGTGGTCTGTGACCTGGGCCGGGTTTTCGCTCCGGCCTGGGTTGAGCGCTTACGCCGGGACGCGAAGGAGAAATACGGCATCACCTACGTCTTGCAGGCAGGCATTCACAGCCATGCGGGTCCTGACATCCCCGATGAGTATCCACCGCTCGAGGGCCCCGACTGGGAAACCCCGGTCTTGGAAAAGGTCGAGGGCGCGCTCGGGGCAGCGCTCCAGAGTGCCGTAGAAGCTCGAACTGGGGACGGGCTACGGTGTGGCGTACATCGGCCATAACCGCCTGCGCGAGCAACCCGACGGCCGCTTCGGCTGGTTCATGATCAACCACACCATGGTGCCGACGTCGCCCGTCGATCCCACGGTGTCGATCCTGCGCATCGACAACACGGCCGGCGACCCCATTGCCATCCTGGTGAACTACGCTTGCCATCCGGTAATCTTTGGTCCTGACAACCTGCAATACTCCGCCGACTGGCCGGGGGTGATGGACGTGACCGTGGAGCGGGCGTTCGCCAAGGAAAATTCCCGCGCGGCCCCGGTCTGCTTCTTCCTGCAAGGCGGGGACGGTGACATCAATCCCTTCTACGCGGTCACGCCGCTGACGGAGGACGCCGTGGGGCGCCGCGATTGGACGGGCGATCGCATTGGCCAGGAAGCCGTGCGGG
This sequence comes from uncultured Acidobacteriota bacterium, assembly GCA_963804995.1. GTDB lineage: Bacteria > Acidobacteriota > Terriglobia > UBA7540 > UBA7540 > Bog-366. The sequence goes on along the minus strand of CAWDSK010000003.1, from coordinate 1,404,602 downwards.
TGGCGAAAAGCATCGTGACCCAGCCGGAGCCCGAGGCGAAGTTGCAGTTCACCGAAGATTTGCTGGATATGCACCTGCGCTGGAACGTGGAAAAATTCCGCGCCGCCATGCTGACCTCCTGGGGCGCCGAAGCGGCGGCGAGCTTTGACCGCAATTACCACGAACCCATGCGGCTGCCTGTGGGCACGCTGCTCATTAACAAACGCATCGCCTTCATGACCATGCCGGGCGAGCCCTTTGTGGATTTCCAAAACGATTGGCGCAATCGCTGCCCGGTCCCCGACGCCTTTTTCATGGGCTATGCGAATGGGGATTTTGGGTATTTCCCCACCGTGCTCGCCGCCTCGCGGGGTGGCTACGGCGCCGCCAGCACCGCCACGCTTATCGAAGTAGGGGCGGGTGAGCGGATGGTGAATCACGCGCTGATGCGTGTCTATGAAATGCTCGGCCGCCTGATTGATGAGCCGGAGGATTTAAAAAAGAAGTAGAGGGGAACATGTCTTGTAGCGCGGACCCCCGTTTTTGGGGTCCGCGGTTCTTCATTTACAGAAATGGGCCGGCTTGCCGGATGATGAGCCACCCGAAGCATGTTTAGTGTAGAGGCCCGTGGCAGCCCACAGTCCTTCAGTGTTCAAGCAACCTTTAGATTGCACCTCGAATAAGGCAAGCTATAATGGTTCCAATGGTCTTGCGGAGGTGGACATGCCCAAGCCTACGGCCCTCACTATTCTTTCCCATCTGATGTTTTGCGGTGCTTTGATTCTCTTGGCCGCAGCTCCTCCGGCGGCCGGACAGAATTCGGACCAGGACAAAAGCCGAAGTGAAAATGTGCAGCCACAATTCCACTTCATCACTTCGGGGCCCGCGGGGCTGCTTTTGAAACAAAGGGTCAACCCCGTGTATCCGCCGGAGGCCATGATCACCGGCATGCAAGGGGATGTTTCACTTGACGTCAGTGTGGCTGCGGACGGCAGTGTCCAATCCGTCAAAACCCTGAGCGGGCACCCATTGTTGGCGGCGGCCGCTTGCGATGCCGTAGGCCAATGGAAGTTCGACCCCAGTCCGCAGTTGCCTGTCCATGTAACGGTAAAGGTGCAATTCGGGCTGGCTGGCACGAACCGCTCCGCGCAGCAGTGGAAGTATTACCCAGACTGGCAGTCCGTTTTGACTCCGCTTTCGCCGGAATACCCTCAGGAAGCTATTCTTCGCAGGATCGAAGGGCAGGTAGCTCTTGAAGTCACCATCGATAGAAACGGACAACTCGCTGACTTGCGCATGCTGAAGAGCGACAATGGAATACTAACGTCAGCCGCGGTGCGTATGATCCAATCCCCCCGCTTCTTGATTGCTTGTACCCCGCCTCAACCAACTCCCTGTACAAAACGGGCGGTATTCGCTTTTGAGTTGATTCACCACGACCATTCGAAGGATGCCATCTTGTTCTTAGCCCCCAAGGTGGTTCAGGCGCCGCCGGATTTGCTGATCACCCACCCGGAAGTGGCCCAGTACCCCGTTGACGCCCGTGACCTTGGAGGCGACCTCCAAATCAAACTTACCGTGGACCAAAAAGGCGAAGTGTCGGATGTGGTAGTTCTCAGCGGTCCCAAGCCCCTGCAAGCCGGCGCCTTAAGAGCGGCGGTTAAGATGCGCTTCGCCCCGCCCTCCACCGCCCCGGCGGAAGTCATTCTCGACTATCATTTCTAGGTCTCGAAATAAACGGGGTAGCGCATCAGAGTTTGTGCCATTCAAACTCTGCGGCTCTTATTTTGATAAACGTCCACTCGTTGGTTAACCTGTGGACCCGATCCTGTCGTGCGAATCTGGCTTTCGCTGAACGTCACGCGGAATGCTCGGGCCTGGCCCACGAAGTGCGGGTGTAGCGCAGACCTCCGCTGTTGAGGTCTGCGGCTCTTCTTACCGAAAACCACAAATCTCAACGACAGGGGGATGCACTCGGATTGGGGAGGATGCATCTCAGGAAGAACCGCAGACCTCAACAGCGGAGGTCTGCGCTACCTTTGTTCATGGGATTTGATCGTGTTGTGCAGAGGGCAAGCGTGATGCACACGTGTTTTGTAGCGCGGTCCCCCGTTTTTGGGGTCCGCAGCTCTTCTTTTGCAAAACCCACAAACCTCAACCACGGGCGGCCGCGCCAGTTTCTTCACCAAGATAGATTCGGGTCAGGAAGAACCGCCCCGATGCATCGGGGCGCTACGCTCGCTACTCTTCTTTGAGCGAGCGCTCCATCAGTTGGCGGATGGCTTCGCGCGGGGAAAGTTCGCCTTCGAGAATCCGGTGCACCTGCCGGGTGATGGGCATTTCCACCTGGTGCTTGGCGGCCAGTGCCACGGTGGCTGCGGTAGTTTTTACGCCTTCCGCCACCATTCGCATCGACCCGATAATGTCGTCCAGCTTGCGGCCCTTTCCCAGTTCCACGCCCACCGTGCGATTGCGGCTCAATTCGCCCGTGCAAGTCAGCACCAGGTCGCCCATGCCGGCCAGGCCCGCCAGCGTTTCGCGTTTCGCCCCGCAGGCGCACGCCAGGCGCGTCATTTCCGCCAGGCCGCGCGTGATCAACGCCGCCGTGGGGTTGTGCCCAAGCTGTAATCCTTCCACCGCTCCGGCCGCAATGGCGATTACGTTTTTCACCGCGCCACCCAGCTCAACTCCCACCACGTCGGTGGACGTATAGAGTCTCAGCACGCCCGAAGAAAATTCCCGCTGCACTGTCTGAGCTGCTTCCCGATCGTCCGAGGCCACGACCACTGCCGTGGGATCGCCACGCATGACTTCCTTGGCGAAGGTCGGGCCGGAAAGCACGCACAGGCGGGGCGGGAATTTCTGTTCCACCACGCTGCGAATGACTTCACTCATCCGCATCAGGCGGTCGTTATCAATTCCCTTGGTGGCGCTTACGAAAATCATCTCGGGCTGGAGGTGCGGAAGCATCTGCTGGTAGAGCGTGCGGCAAACGTGGGAGGGCATCACCGTTACCACAATCTCCGCGCCGGCCAGGGCTTCCGCCAGATCGCCCGTAGCGGAAATACTTTCCGGCAACCTGCTCCCCGGCATGAAGAGCTCATTTTCGTGCCGGGATTGAATGCTTTCGGACGACCTCAGCCTCGTACGCCCACAGCGTCACGCTATGGCCGAGCTGGGCGAGCGTCGCTGCCAGCGCCGTGCCCCAGTTTCCCGCGCCAATGATGGCAAGACGTTTCATATAGAGCTGTCCGTGGTCTGAACTCCCAAGTGACCCCTCACCCGTCCCGCCCCGGCTGATGAAAACGCCGGCGGCGGTCCACCCTCTCCCCTCGGAGAGGGCTGTTACTCAATCTATGGTTCTCCGGCAGTTTACGCAAAGAACGGTTCTGCAATTTGGCCGGTGGCCGCGACCCCCCTCAGATAATAGCCTTCTCCCCTGGGGAGAAGGTGGCTGACGTAGGAGGCCGGATGAGGGGTCACTTACATGCGCGGGGCTTAGGAGCAATTTAAAACTTGTGAATTCAAAAACCACAAGCCCCGCCCTTCCAAGGTGTTGCTGCCTATCCCGACTCTGTCGGGACTCGCACAAAGCGCTCGCTGCCTACTGCCTACTGCCTACTGCCCACTGCCTTCTTCCCTCCTACCTTACTCTCCGTTCCACAGAAGAGCCTGCGAATATTCGCGTGGTGGCGGCTAATAATGATCAGCGCGCCACCCGCGGCGCCGAGCACGATGGGAAACGGCGCGTGTTTCATGAAATGGAGTAGAACCGGAAACGCCGCCGTGGCGATGATTGAACCCAGGGAAACGTACCGCCAAATCGCCAGCACGATGGCGAATATGACGAGAACGAGTGCCACTTGCAAAGGTGCGAGCGCAATGAAGACGCCTACACCGGTTGCCACACCCTTTCCTCCGCGAAACTTCAGCCACACGGGATAGCAATGCCCCAGGATGGCGGCGACCGCCGCCGCGGCGACCCAGCGTGGCTCGCCCGCGGTCAATCTGGATGCCAGCAAAACCGCACCCATGCCTTTGCCAAAATCCAGAATGAAGGTAGCGATGAAGCCGATGATTCCAAGATTGCGCATCACGTTGGTGGCGCCAATTGACCCGCTGCCCGTACTGCGCACATCGATGCCTTTTTGCCAGCGGACAATCAAGTATCCGAAGGGAATGGATCCGAGGAGATAAGCGAGCAGGGTGGTCAGTAAGCCAGTCATGGGTTTTCGGGGCGGTCGAGCGCCGGGGCTTCGCAGTTTCAGCGCGGGAAGCGCATCACCTTCCGGTACTGCGCGCCTTGCGGTGATAACTTGCTCTCAAACAGAAAAAATTCCGAGGCTTCGAACCCGCCCAGGGAAGTAGTTTCCTGGCGGGCCACTGCCGCTTCGAGTTCGGGCTGCGGGCGCGGTACTTGAAAACGCGCCAGCGTCAAATGCGGAGTGAAGGCACGGTCTTCGCGTGGAAACCCGGCCTTCTCCATCTCGCGTTCCACGCGCGCCGCGAGTTCCGCCAGGGCCGGCGGCGCTTCCACCCCGACCCAGAACACACGCGCCCGGCGAGCCTGGGGAAAAAATCCAAAGCCTTGTACGTCGACGCGAAACGGTTCGAACTTGCCGATTTGCGCGAGCGATTCCACGACCTGTTTCACCTGCGCGTCGGAGATTTCGCCCAGGAACTTCAACGTAAGGTGAATGCCTTCGGGCCGGGTCCAGCGTGCGTCCGGCGCAGCGCTGCGAAAGGTCTGCTGCGTCTCGCGCAGCGCGGCATGGAGAGAATCCGGCAAATCGATGGCAATGAAAGCGCGCACTCAGTCTCTAATTCTCCGGCGAATTATTTCCAATCCCATTTGCGATGCCCATTGGCGGATGCGGTCGCGGGGGCCGGGAAAATGAAACTCTCGTACCTGGGTTCCACGTTCATCGGCGAGTGAAACGAAAACCATGCCGACGGGTTTTTCAGCGCTGCCCCCGCCGGGGCCGGCGATCCCGGTGATCCCTACACCGATCGAGGCGCCCGTGCGCGCCCGCACGCCCTCTGCCATCGCCTGCGCCACGGGCAGTGAAACCGCACCGTGCGCTTCGATTAAGGCGGCGGGCACTCCTGCGAATTTCGTTTTCAACTCATTGCTGTAGCAGACGACCCCGCCCAGGAAGTAACTGGAACTTCCGGCGGTGCGCGTCAGGCGCTCCGCCAGCAATCCGCCCGTGCAACTTTCCGCCACCGCGACAGTCTTCTGCCGCATCACCAGGTACATGCCCACGACTTCTTCCAGGCTTTCACCCTGGGTCGAATAGACGTGGTCGCCAAGGGCCAGCTCAATCTTGTCGCCGAGTTCGGAGAGTCGGGCTTCGGCCTCGATATCGCTCGCGGACCGGGCGCGCAGGTGGACTTCGATTGAGCCCAGCGAGGCCAGGATCGTGGTGGCGGGGTTGTGGTAGACGCGATAGATGGGCGCGATGCGGTGGTCCACTTCTGATTCCGGCAAGCCCACCACCTTGTACACGCGCGTCTTGATGCGTTCGCCCGGTGACACACGCGCCAGGCGCGACACGCAAGTTGCGTCAAACAACGGCTCCAGTTCCCGCGGCGGGCCGGGTAGCAGCACCACAATGTTGTCGTGATGCTCGATCCAGATTCCCGGCGCCGTGCCATTCCGGTTCTCCAGCCAATCCGCGCCCTCCGGCACCTGGGCTTGCCTCAGGTTGTTTCCCGGCATGCTCCGGCCCAGGCGGGCAAAGCGTTCTTCGATGCGCCGGCGGATTTCCGGGACTTCGTGCAGGGGGCGGCCCAGGACTTCGGCCACGACGTTGCGAGTGAGGTTGTCGTCGGTCGGCCCCAGACCGCCGGTCAAAAGGATCAGAGGGGAGCGGGCCAGCGCCGCGCGCAGAACTGCGCCAAGATCGTGCCGCGAATCCCCGACAATCGTTTTGAACCGGACCAGGATCCCCAGGCTGTTGAGCTTGTCAGTGAGGTAGAGTGAATTGGTGTCCGTGTGTTGCGGGGTCAGAAGTTCCGAACCGACGGCGATGATTTCGGCATCCATAGTTGAGCAGTCAGCGATCGGACTTTAACAATCAGCCAGCACAATGCCGTTGGGTCTTTAAGCTGAAAACTAACTGCTGACAGCCAGAAGATTATTTCACCAGCGGCATCCCCTCGATGCCCACATGGAGATCGACCAGCGAGTTGTGGGTGGCAAGAATCATGGAGCCGTGGCGGCCAAAGGCGAGTCCGACAATGTCATAGCCGGAGACCACCAACTCTGCCTTGGCGTCGGGGGTCAATCGCACCACGCCACGCTTTCCTGCCAGCGATGCTGTCACATAAAGATTACCCTCGACGTCGAAAGCCAACCCCTGCGGCCGCCCCAGGCCTCGATAAAAGGATGTAACCTGGCCGTTGGGAGAGATGCAAATCACGTGGTCGAAGCTGGAAGTCGTGGGGCCGGTCACGTAGAGATTTCCCTGAGGGCCAAAGGCCAGGTGGTAAGCCGCCACGCTGGGCTCAATGGTGGCGAAAACAAAAATTTGGCGGTCCTGGCCGATCTTGAAGATGGTGCCGGTGCGGTCGCCGAGGTAGAGATTCCCCTTCTCGTCGAAGGCGATTCCCGTCGCCACCCCCATGCCTTCGGCGTAGCTCAAGCGCTGGCCGTCCGGCGTCACTCGGTAGATCGCCCCCTCTATCCGGCTCGAACACGTAGAGGTAGCCCTCGCGATCGAAGGCCAGGCCCGTGGCGTTCATCACGTCGTGCAGAAACGGATGCGTCACGCGGTTGAGATCGACCTTGAAAACAGAAGTCGCAACCTTCTGCCCACGGCTGCCACTGAAGGTGGTGAAGATGTTGCCGGCGGTGTCCAGGGCGGGATTGGCGACGGGGTGCAGGTTTTCAGCAATGGTGACGCCCACGACGACCGGGACGGGGGCACTTATACCCAAGCCGGTTTGCACGGTCAGGTCCTCACTGACCACGTCGTTGGGGACACGCACAATCAGCCGGCCCGCTGAACTGAGCAACACGCTGCCCGGCCGATCACCAAAGCGCACCAGCGGCCGACTGTGGCCGTTATCCGCAAAGCCACTTCCCAGCACGGAGATTTCTCCGCCGGGTATCGCGGCACGCGGAATGACACTTGCGACCTGGGGCCGGTCCTTAACTGGCCCTCCTGTTGTGCCCATAGCGTTTTCCGCTTTTTCCGTTTTTCTCCACAGACTCATGGGAAGACTAATCCCGCCACCGAAAGCACCACCAAACCGTACAAGCCCGCCACGACATCATCCAACATGATACCCCAGCCGCGCGGAAATCGCTCCGCCTGCCGGGCCGGAAAGGGCTTGACAATGTCGAAGGCCCGGAAGAGCAAAAAGCCTGCCAGCAGCCATTTCCATGAGGCGTGCGGCATCAAGAGAAACGTGAGCATCTGGCCCACAACTTCGTCAATGACCGCTTGCCCCGGGTCGACACGCCCGAAAAACTTCTCCGCTTCTCCCGCTGCCCAAACTCCCACCGCGCAAAGGAACAGAGCGACGATCCCTACAATGACGCTCGACCAGACGCCGGGCAGGTGCAGCAAGCCCAGGCCCACAACTATCAGGACACCCACCGCTGATCCCGCGGTTCCCGGCGCGATGGGGAAATAACCAGCGCCCCCGGCGGTTGCAATCCAGATGGCCAGCCCCGCCCGCCGTTCAGTCACGCTCCCCCTTGAGGTCAAGCTCGGAATTCTCCGTTTGCGGGCCCTCCTCTTCAGTTTCAAGGGGCGCCGTGACCCGGTAGCGCTCGGACAGCCAATTATCCAGATCGATCATCTTGCAGCGCTCACTGCAAAAAGGGCGGAACGGATTGCCCTCCCACGTCACGCTATGCTTACAGATCGGGCAACGCATGTGCGCACTTCAGCTCAACGTCGCCGCCGCTAACGGTTGGATCTGAACCAGCGGGCTCAGGGCCGCGACGGGGACTGTGGCAGCCAGCTTTTCCGCAAAGACTCGCGCTTCCAGGCGCGCTATCAGATCATAGTCGCCCGCCCCGGTAATCGTGGCCCAGCGAAAGTCGCCTGCCTGGGGCTCAGGTCCGTCGAAATCATTGATGAGAATGCAACCGTCAATCCCCGGCGCTTGCCGCTCACTGCGGGCCTGGAAGAGGAGCTCCGTTTCCTCCGAGCGGCCTTCCACCAGCACGGGCAGGGATTCTCCAATCATCCTCCGCAGCTTGCGCCGGGAAATTTTCTGCTGCGCGGCCATCAACTGCTTCTGCCGGCGGCGAGCCACCTGCGGCGGCACCTGATTCGGCAACTCAAAACTCCGGCTGGTTTCCTCGTTGGAATAGAGGAAAACGCCCAGATGATCAAACTCCGCCGCCGCGACAAAATCCAACAGCGCTTTGAAATCGTCCTCGGTCTCGCCAGGGAAGCCGACAATGAACGACGTGCGCAGCGCCACGCCTGGAATCGCGGTGCGAATCTTTTCCAGCAGGCGCAGGAATTGCTTGCCATTGGAGCCGCGCCGCATCAGCCTGAGGACGTCGGGGCTCGCGTGTTGCAGCGGAATATCGAAATACTTGGCCACCTTGGGGGTTTCCGCCACGGCCGCAATCAAAGCGTCGGTCAGCCGGTTTGGATAGCAATAAAGAAAGCGCACCCAGACGAGCTCGGGGATGGCGCCCAACTCCCGCAGCAGGGAAGCCAGGCCGTCGCGCAAACCCAGATCCTCACCGTAACTTGTCGTGTCCTGGCCCACAATAGCGATTTCCCGCACGCCTTGTTTCGCCAGGTTCTCAGCCTCGCGAATCACTGAAGCGAAACGGCGCGAACGAAAACGCCCGCGCATCTGCGGAATCACGCAGAACGCACAGGGGTGGTCGCAGCCTTCGGCGATCTTTAGATACGCAGAGTAAGAGGGAGTGGAGAGCACGCGCGGTGTGAACTCATGGTACAAGTAGGGCTCGGCCGGCGCGGCAGCAGAACGCCGGTCGCCTGAATCCCCGCACGCTTCGAGCACCCGCTCAAGCTCATTCGTACCGATTACAAAATCCACTTCCGGGATTTCTTTCAGGATTTCCTGCCGATAGCGCTCCACCAGACATCCCGCGACGACGAGCTTCCGGGCATTGCCGAATTTCTTGTACTCGGCCATCTCCAGAATGGTGTTGATGGATTCCTGCTTGGCGGGCTGGATGAACGAGCAGGTGTTGACGATAATTACGTCCGCCTGGTCCGGGCGCGGCGTCAGCTCGTACCCCTGCTGCGCCAGGAATCCCAGCATCACTTCGCTGTCCACGAGATTTTTGGGACAACCCAGACTCACCATTCCAACTTTGAGCATAAGGGTTCTACTTCGTCGAAGCCCCTGAATAGTTTGAACAGAAGAAATTTTATCACAAGTCGAAGAGGTTTGGGGTTGAGGGGCGGGCGACCGGCTGCGGGTGATCGTATCTGTGTGCCGTCAAGGCGGGTGTGGAAGCTTTAATCCCCCTCAGTTTCCCCCCTGCCGCTGCCAGATGTGCACCAGGTTCTCCGAGGATGCTGCGATGAACTTGCTATCCGGCGAAAACGTAACCGTGAGCACGGGTTCCTGGCTTTCCTGCAAGGTTTGGAGCAACGATCCATCGGCCGCCGACCAGACGCGTACCGTATGGTCTTCTCCGGCTGAGGCGATCCACTCTCCGTTGGGAGAGAACTCCGCCCAGTGTACCGGGCCGTGATGCCCCGTGAGCGTTTGGAGGAGCTTCCAATCACCTGCGGAGAAAACCCGCACTTTGCCATCCTCGCACGAGGTCACCACTTTCTTGCTGTCGCGGGAAAAAGCCAGGCTCAGCACGGTGCCCGTGTGCCCGCGCAGGGAATCCACAAACTTGTGCTCCTTCATTGCCACCACCGTGGGGTCGGCGGTGGAGCTGGTCTGAATCTGAGCCAGCAGCAGCCAATTGCCGTCCGGAGAAAACTCGTAAATGTTGGGGATTTGGGTCAGGTCGGGGACGGTGACGCGGCCACCCTGGCCCGTGCGCGGATTCCAAAGATCGAAATTGCCATCCTTGTAAATTGCCAGATGACCGATCTGCGGAAAGTATCGGGCGGGCGTGAATCCACCTTTGGCGCCCACGGCATCGAGCTTCCCAATCTGTTTGTCGTCCGTGGTATCCCACTGGAACGCCAATAAGGGTGTGGGGAAGTTTTGCCCCTTGCCTTTAATGTGGAATACCCCGTTGGCCAGCATGAATAGTTGATGGGGGTCGATAAAACTCGCGGAGTGAATTTCCAGGTCCTCAATTTCAGGCAAGTGCGGCTTCAGAACTTTATGGACATCGCTCGTGCTGACGTCCATCAACAGAACTTTCTCTTCGCTCACCACCGCCAGCAGGGAACTGTCCGGTGAGAACGCGGCCTCTGCCGAAGCTTTCAAACCCAGATGACCCTCGATGCGTCCGTGGCTGGACCAGACGGCCGCCGAACGGGGACCTTCCACTGTCTCCACTTGAGCGGGGAGAATTGCCGGTTGCAGAAATGCCACGGTCGCGAGGAAGAGAAATATGCGCGATATTCCGAGCGCGCACGCCGCGAACCGCGTGGCTCCCGAGCCGGGGCAGGTGATGATCATCGCCGGATTGGACGGTTGATGGTTAGACAATCTCCCCCTTGGAAATACGGTTTACCAACTCACGGTCCGCTTCCAGGAAATTGTAAGCAGAAAGTCTCGACCGCGGCACCCACTCGATGGCTTCAAAAACCTGGTTGCGGACTTCGCTGTGGTAGCCTTTAATCGCGAAGAAAACAACTTCCACGTAACGGTCCGGGTATCGGTGGCGCAGACGGAAAACTTCCGGACCGATTTCCGCCTGGATCGCCAATTCTTCGGCAAGTTCCCGTCGCAGTGACGCCTCCATGCCTTCGCCCTCTTGCACCTTGCCGCCTGGAAATTCCCACTGTAAACCGTACGCGTCTGAGCGGTGGCGCTGGCAGATCAGAATTCGGTCACCACTCCGTATGATGCCGGCGGTGACCAGGATGGGTTTCTGCTCGGTCATCAGAAACCCAGATTGTAACAGAGGAAAGGCTTGGTGCGTGGGAAAGGCAAATCTCCGCAACTATTTTGCGGCCAAAGTGTTGTATATAGTGTGGCAACCATGGCCATGGAGTCCGACCTCGATTTGATGCAGCGGATTCGGAGTGGCGATGCTGCTTCCTTTGAGACGCTGCTACGCCGCTACCGTGTGCCGTTGGTGAGCTATCTATTTCGCATGGTGCGTGACACCGCGTTGGCTGAGGATTTGGCGCAGGAAGTCTTCTTGCGCGTGTACAAGGCGCGGGAGCGCTATCAGCCTGAGGCGCGCTTCACGACTTGGCTTTATCGAATCGCCACGAACCTGGCGCTCAATGCGATTCGCGACCGGAAAGATGCGGTTCCTGAAACTGCAAGCGAAAATCTTGAGGGCGGAATCCCCCTTGATCGCTTCGTCGACACCCGCCCGACGGCCGAGCAGCGATTGATCCAAGGCGATCGTGCACGCCTGATTCGCCAAGCTGTCGCCTCGCTGCCGGAGAATCAACGCGCGGCAGTCATTCTGCACAAGTATCAAGAAGTGGATTATCGCCAAATCTCCAAAATTCTGAGTGTTTCGGAAAGCGCTGTGAAATCACTTCTCTTCCGAGCCTATGAGGCGCTGCGTGAGCGCCTTGAGCCCCTGCTCCGGGAGGGTCAGATATGAAATGCCTTGAACGCGAACACTTGTTTAGCTACGCTCACCGTTTACTGGATCAACGGGAGGCGGCACAGGTCCACATGCATCTGGTGGAATGTCCCCGGTGTCGCGAGGCTGCGGAACAGTTCGAGCGGCTCGACGCTGTGCTGGAGGGGTGGAAGTCGCCGCAACCCTCCGCTTGGTTTGATGCGCGCGTGCGACAGGCGGTGGGTGCGCAACCGGCGGGCAGCCCCGCCTGGGGCTTCCTGGCGGCCCCCCGCTGGGCCCGAACCTTGGCGCTGGTTTCGCTGGGGGTTGTGGCCATAGCCGGAGTCGTGTGGCTGACTCGCAGTCAACCTCCCGTCTCAAAGCTTTCGGCGCTGGTGACGAAGCCGTCCGGTCAGACGGCACCCGCCCAAACTCCCCCGCAGGTGGCAAAGCTTGGACCTGCGCTTGCGGCGTCTGGTCAGGTGAAGAATTCGCCTAAGCCGGCCGCCGAGCTTAAGTCCATGAGTTCATCTTCGGGCGAAGACGAAGACGCCCGGGCATTAGATGATGATGATCTGGTCGCGAAATTCGATATACTCTCGGAGCTTCCGAAGCGAGACCCCAAGGTTGCCGACTGAGCTTGCGGTGCCTGCTTCCCGCACTCTGCTTTGGCGGCGCTGGCGCATCCCTGACCTGACCTGCCTTCTGTTCTTCTGGATTCTCCTTTCCCCCCCGCCTATCCCGGCCCGGGGGTGGAGTGGACAGGGTCCTTTCCACCCGGGGGGGCTGCCGGGCCGCCCGCAGCCGCCGCCTGCTGGCCAGGGAGGCTTTTTCCAACGCCTCCGCGAAATGCCACCTGAGCAGCAGGACCATTTCATGGCCAATAATCCCCGTTTCCAGCAATTGCCTCCCGCGCGCCAGCAGCAGATTCGCACGCGTTTGCGGAAGTGGAACGCCATGACCCCGGCGGAAAGGGAAGTCGTGCGCGAGCGCGAAGAAATCCAGCGTCTGCGCGCCTTGTCACCGGAGGAGCAGGAGCGCGCCATGTCGACCGACCCTCGATTCCTGCGTCTCTCCCCCGCGACCCAGCGGATTGTCCGCCAGCGCCTGGAGCGCTGGAACGCCATGACGCCCGACCAGCAGGAGGTCATGCGTAACCGCGAAGACATCTTCCGGGGTCTTTCCGCCGCCCAGCGGCAGGAGGCGCGCGCCATTTTTCCCCAATGGCTCCGGCTCTCTCCGGAGCGGCGCCAAGCTGTCAATCAGGCCTTCCTCCGCCTTCGTGATCTTCCTCCCAGCCAACGGCAGAGCTTCCTAGACGGTCCCAAAGTGAAGGAGCAGTTCTCTCCACAGGAGCAGCACATCCTGGAGGGGCTGAACAAGCTCCTGACCAATCCCCCCAACGCTCCGCCCAAAGAACCCAACCAATAGCAGTATGCGAGTTAAAGTTTCTGCGCTCGGAGAATCAAGTCGTGGGATTTTCCCGGGTCGAAAGGTGAGTGGGCGTAGTCGCCCCAAAACATGAATTCGCCCAAGCCGGCCTGCGCCGCGAGGTCGGTCAAGCGCTGTTGGAAAAGAGGAATCTGCCGGGACGTACGGGGGTGGACTTGCCATTTTCCCGCGGGCTTTTCGCGCGCCAGAAACATGGCGTGGAAATTGATATGGGCCGCTTGATAGTCCGCCAGCTTGACCAGCAGAATCTCCTCGCGCGGAGTCTCGCCGGTCAAGAGGGGAAAATGGCTGGCCCGTTGCTGCCAGCGAAGATCGTAGTTCAAGTTTTGAGTCAGAAAGATTCCACCCCTGCGCAGGACGCTTGTCATCCCCCCCAGGGCTGCCACCAACTGGCCCTCAGCGGAAAGGCCGGGAAGGGCATTACCTAAACAGAATGCCGCGTCGAATTCAGCATGAAGGTCGGCGGCACGCTCCAGGGTGAGAAGTCTGACCTCCGCCTTTCCACCCGCCGCAGCAATGGCGGTGGCCGCAGCGCTGATCCGCCGGCGCGTGAACTCCACGGTGTCTGCGTCAGCGTCAAAGCCCAGGACGTTGAAACCTCGCTGGGCGAGCGCCACCACATGCCCGCCCGTTCCGCAAGCCGGAACCAGGATTCTGGAACCAGCCTCGCGCGCCAGTTCCTCAAGCAGGGGCATCTCCCGCGCCAGCCGTTTTTTCCAGTTGATCACCGCGTCGTAGTAAGCGGCGAAGTTGGGTCCCATGGGAGTTCCGGAATGTTGTGCCATTTCAGATCTGCTGTGCTGCCTATTACCAATTTCCGCGAACAAGTTCTTGGCGCGCCACTTCAATTCTTTCCTGCTGCCCGGCAATGGACCCATCAAGCATGGTCCATCACCTTCATTGTAACGAGTGTCCCAACAGTTTACTGTAAAGAGTTTGCAAATAGATTGTCGGACGCCCTCGCGCCTGCGCAGGCTAGCACATTTCGGCGTGGCATGATCCATGACCGTTTGAGGAGCAGTTAGAGAATCGTGGCGGAGCGTCAGGAGAAAAGTCATAGGAAAAAAACGCAAAAGGATGGGGAAATTCGTGGGACCTCGCGCGCTATGCCCCGCGGAGAGCAACAAGTGGGACAGTCCCACTTTAACAAATAGTCATGCGCCTTTAAAGGTAGGGTGGCGAAGCAGGCGATGCCGAATCTGAGGGCATGGGTCAAGTGATGGCGCCGGCGTACGCGGATTCGCGCGTAGGCCGGTGCAGCCAACGAGTGTACCGCAGCCCTGGCGATGACATCCGCGGCTTTCTGTTATCAAAAACGGACGAACCGCCTCCCGGCATCGGGGAGCATCGCGAAGCCCCACCACAGCGCGTCACGGGGCGGTGTAACACTTGTTAATTGATGTCCGCCGGCAAGGCAATCGTGACTTTCCCCGTCGCGGCCCACTCCGTCCCCCGCACCAGCATTGCCTGGAAGCCGAGGCTTTGCATGGCTTTCACGTCGTGGCCCAGAGCGGTTTGGAACACCCGCCCCACGCCGTAGGGCAAAGTCCAGATCATGGGTTCATCGTTCCCCGTCCCGCAGCCATCGCTCGACCTGGAGCAGTTCTTGGGATCATCCCAGGCCGTGGCCAGGAGGTGGATATTCGGTTGCATCGAGAGTCGATGATAGAGCTCGTCGGTCTCCGCGAATGATTCCGGCATGCCCTGAGTGATGGGGTCGTTGCGGTCTACGATCTTGACGGTGTAGGGATGATAAGGCGCGTGGTCGGCCGTTTCACGCCAGGTGCCACCCACCATCTTGTCGAATTCAGGCCAGCCCCAGAAGGCGTTGTTCGAGGAATGGTAGCTTACCAACCCCTTGCCGTTGCGCACAAAGTCAAGCATAGCCTCGCGCGCGCGGGCATCCCACCACGGTCCGGCGGTGTGCTTGTAGTCATTGTAGTTGAGCAACAGCACATCGTAAGGGGCAAAGGTTTCAGGCCCATTGCCTCTTCCTTCCTCGTTCACATAAACATCAAATCGTCCGGTCGCCTGTAGGATGTCACGCAGGACGGGTGTGGTGGCGCGCCAGTTGTGATTGTTGACGCCTGTAAGGATTAGAACTTTGATTTTGGGCGGAGCCTGCGCCAGGAGCGACACCGCGCAGAAAGTAAAGACCAGTAAAGCTGAGAATCGTTGCAGCATGAAGATAGAGACCTCCTGATGATTCCGACTATTGCCGGCATTCCCCGAGGGCGCCGGTGCGGGCAGTATCCTACCACTTTGTTTCCAGCGGGGGTGGCCTAACGAAGATTTTTCAACACAGCGGGCCTGAGGGTCAGTAATCCCCTGAAATACTTTTCACCGCAGAGGCGCGGAGACGCAGAGCGGCGGGGCTGCAAGGGCAAGGCAAAAGGCAAAGTGCAAAAGTCAAAATGCAAGATGCCCCGACCCGTGGTGTCTCTGTGCTGGACGCTACAGCCCCCTCCCCCCGGCCCCTCGGTCGCCGCGGCGGCTGAGGGGGGAGTTAATTTGGACCTACTCGGATGAGCGGGCAACGTTGATTGGAATTCATAACCCTCGGTCGCCGCGGCGACAGAGGGTGGACCGCAGCCGGCGTCTTCACCAGCCGGGGCGGGCCGGGCCTACGCCCACCGAAGGGGTACCTGGGAACCGTAAACGAGTTCAGCTTCCCCCCGCAGGCGGGTGAGGGGGTCCTTTCAATCCTCCACCTCCTGGGCCGCAAATTTCACGAAGCCAGTAGCGCGGAGTTCCCAACTCAAAATAAGTTTCATCCTCGTCGCGGCAACCGCCGATAACGATAGGGGGGAGTGTCGGGGGCACTGCGAGGGGGGCGGGATTCTCAGGTGGCGACTTCTCAATTTTGTCTTTTGCGCTTTGCCTTTTGACTTGCTCTTGCGGCCCTGCGGCGTCTCCATTCGCTCCTGCCGGACGCCCCGGCGCGTTCACCCCGCAGCAAATTTCGTCATCCTCCTTCTCGAATCCGCCGATAACGATACGGGGGAGTATCGGGGGCACTGCGAGGGGGGCGGGATTCTCAGGTGGCGACTTCTCACTTTTGCCTTTTGCGCTTTGCCTTTTGACTTGCTCTTGCGGCCCTGCGGCGTCTCCATTCGCTCCTGCCGGACGCCCCGGCGCTTTCACCCCTCAGTAAATTTCGTCACCCTCCTTCTCGAATCCGCCGATAACGATAGGGGGGAGTGTCGGGGGCACTGCGCGGGGGCCAAACGGATGCCTTAGTGCTTGCCTGAACGGGTTCGCCGTTTGAAAGTCCGACCAGCACTCAGCCGCAGACCACACAGCGCCGGCGTCCGCCGGCGGAGGGATCGGCGCACGATCGCGCGCCGCGCAACTTTGTTCCTTGTGGCTTCGAGGGCGCGACGCGCTTTCGGAGTGCGGTCGCGGAGCTACCGCTTTCTGCTCCCCCGCGCGCCGCAGACGGGACAGCAACCCGCCGGGCGGAGAGAAAAGCGGCAGCTTCGCGGCCGCACTCCCAAAGCGCCTTCGGCGCAGCCAACCCATTTTCGCCGAGGGTTTTCGACGGTCCCTTTCGCCACAAAATCTCTCACGTTCGTCGCCCCACCCGCCGATAACGATACGGGGGAGTGTCGGGGCACTGCAAGGGGGTAGCGTAAAACCGGCGCATCCACGCTGCCCAAAGAACTACAACCCCCTGTCGCCGCGGCGACCGAGGGGGGAGTTCATTTTGATCTACCCGGATGAGGGGGAACGTTGATAGGAATTCATAACCCTCGCCCCTTTGGGGGAGAGGGTGGACCGCCGCCGGCGTTTTCACCAGCTGGGGCGGGCCGGGTGAGGGGGTCCTTTCAATCCTCCACCCCCTGGGCCACAAATTTCACGAAGCCAGTAGCGCGCTGAGTTCCCAACTCAAAATAAGTTTCATCCTCGTCGCTGCAACCGTCGATAACGATAGGGGGGAATGTCGGGGGTACTGCGAGGGGGTGGGAGGAATGGCAGGTGGCGGGGCGGCGCGAGGTAGCCAGCGTGGCTCGACAGTTCGGTTGCCGCTCCACCCTGCCGCGCTGGCTTCGAAGGTTGGTTTTGCGCAACAGTGCTCCTTGTCAAAATCCTATCCCCATAGAGCGCGAAGTCGTTGCTGCGCTGGCGCCTGCCCATGCCTATACAGCCAATTTCGACTATCCTTTGGCGTCGGCCAAGCCGCCGAATTGACTTTGGCAAAAGGGGGGTAGCGAGGAGGTATCCGTCAGCCGACGGATTCCTCCGCGGATCTTCCCCAATTCGAGCTGCGTTGCGATGTTTCTCGTCGCGAACACGAAATGAAAAGCCGCACAGGAGCGCAAAATGCGCGCGCCTGTGCGCTCCTTTCGCAGGCACGCGACCCACAGGCCCACGGGTTCGGGAAAAAGCGTTGTCCTTTTCCCCTTCCGATATGGCTATAATAGCCATGACAGGAGGAAACCGCATGCGCAGTGTCAATGTTGCCGAGTTGAAGAACTCCCTGAGCCGGTATCTGACTTACGCCAGACAGGGGGAAGAAATCGTCGTTCGGGACCGCAATCTGCCCGTGGCGAAGCTCGTCCCCCTCTCCGTCGCCGAAACCAGCAAGGAAGAGCTGATTTTAGTGGCGGCGGGAAAATTGCGTTTGCCGCAGGCTCCTTTGGACATTCACAAGTTACTCAAGATCCGAACCGGCCGCGTTTCCAACAGTCAAGCCATCCAGGCCCTGGTCGACGAACGCGCGGAGGGGAGATGAAACCGCAACCGGCGTTTTTCGATGCCAGTGCGCTGGTCCCGCTCTGTGTTCGGGAGGCCACCAGCCGCCAAGCTCAGGCCCACCTGCGACAGAGCCTGCCGGTGGTGTGGTGGGGAACTCCGGTCGAGATCCATAGCGCGGTGGCCCGCCTCCACCGCTTGGCCCTTTTGAACGATCGCGAACGCAAGGGAGCTCTCGCTCGGCTGGAGCTGTTGAGCCGGGGATGGAGAGAGATCCTCCCGGCGGATTCGGTGCGGGAATTGGCAAGGCAATTGTTGGATATTCATCAGCTTCGAGCTGCCGACAGCTTGCAACTGGCGGCGGCTCTCACTTGGTGTCACCAACAACCCAAGAACCGCAATTTTGTTTCCGGCGATCAGCAGCTATCCCAAGCCGCGGCCTCAGCGGGATTTACCGTCCTTGCGCTTTCCCCTTAGCTCGCGGGGAAGGCCCGACGCACAAAACCAGCGGGCAGGTATCCGTCAGCCGACAGATTCCTCCGCGGATGTTCCCAAATTCCAGCAGCGTTACGATGTTTCTCGTCGCGAACACGAAGTGCAAAAGCCGCACAGGAACGCAAAATGCGCGTACCTGTGCGCTACCCGCTGGTTACATGTGGACTCGATGCTGTTCGGCCAATCTTGTTTTCGCTAACCTGCCTTTCGCACTTCCACCCGCTACCGGGCTGATTTTGGCAGCTTGCGGTGCACAAGGTCTTTGCCTTCAATGGGCGCGGGTTGAAGAGTGCTTGTAGGCCCGACCTACCCTCTTTTCTGGGGCGCGAAGGTCTGGCATTCTGGGGCGTGCACCTGAAGATTCATCGACGCAAAAAGGACGGCAAGGAACATCGTTATTTCAGCATCGTCGAGAGTCGGCGCGTGTCGCGCTCGAAGGTCGTGCATCGGACGGTGCTGTATCTGGGCGAAATCAACGACAGCCAACAATCCGCGTGGCGCAAGACGCTGGAGGTTTTTGACGAGGACCGTCGCGTCCTCGCGTCCCTGAGCCTCTTCCCGGAGGACCGCGAACTTCCTGCGGATGCTGTGGACGGCGTACAAGTGAAGTTGAGTGAAATGCGCGTTGAGCGGCCGCGCACCTTCGGTGGCTGTTGGTTGGGCTGCGAGCTGTGGCGCCAGTTGAAGCTGGACGAGTTCTGGCAGGCGAGGTTGCCGGAAGGGCGCGAGGGAGTTCCGTGGGAGAAGGTGCTACGGCTGCTGGTGGTGAACCGGTTGATCGAGCCGGGCAGCGAATTCCGTGTGCATCGGCACTGGTTCGATCAGACCGCCATGGCCGAGTTGCTGGCAGTGAACTTCGCGGTGGCCGAGAAGGACCGGCTCTATCGTTGTCTGGATCGAATACTGGCGCACAAGGCGGAGTTGTTCCAGCACCTGCGGCTGCGGTGGCAAGACCTCTTTGCGGCGCGCTTTGATCTGCTCCTCTACGATCTCACCAGCACCTATGTGGAAGGAGAGGCGGAAGCGATTCCCAAAGCCCGCCACGGTTACAGCCGGGACGGGCGGTTCGACTGTCGGCAGGTGGTGATCGCCCTGGTGCTGACGCCGGAAGGTTTCCCGCTGGCCTACGAAGTGATGGAGGGGAATACTTCCGACCGGAACAGCTTGCGCGGTTTTCTGGACAAGATCGAGAGCGTGTACGGCAAGGCACGGCGGGTGTGGATGATGGATCGGGGAGTTCCCAGTGAAGAACTGCTGGCGGAGATGCGCACCCCGGGGCGGGAGATGTTTTACCTGGTGGGGACGCCACGGGGCAAGATCCGGCAGTACGAAGCGAAGTGGACGGAACTGCCGTGGCGGAAGGTGCGCGAGTCGGTAGAGGTGAAACTGTTCGCGGAGGAAGGCGAGTTGTATGTGCTGGCGAAGAGCGCAGGCCGCCAGGCGAAAGAGATGGCCATCCGTCGACGCAAGCTGGCACGGCTGTTGTGGAGGCTGCGGGCCTTGCGGCGCGTGTGTCCGACGCGTGATGCGTTGCTGATGAAGATCGGAGCAGCCAAGAGTGAAGCCGGACGGGCCTTCGGTTTCGTGAAGATCAGCGTGCCCAAGGCCCAGGAAGAAGTGACTCGCCAGACCTTCCAGTTCCGGCTCGAGCGCAGCAAGTTGGAGGAAGCGGAGCGGCGCGATGGACATTATCTGTTGCGCACCAATCTGACGGGGGAAAATCCCGAGGTGTTGTGGGACCGCTACATGCAACTGGCGCAGATCGAAGCGGCCTTTAAGTGTTTGAAGAGTGAGCTGGGAATTCGGCCGATTTATCATCAAATAGAACATCGCGTTGAGGCCCACATCCTCATTGCCTTTCTGGCGTACGGCTTGTGGGTGACGCTGAAACAGCGTCTGCAGGCCCACGCTCCGGGCCTGACGCCGAAAGCGGTGCTGGAGAAGCTGGCGGGCATGCAGATGCTCGATGTGTCTTTCCCGACCACGGATGGGCGCCGATTAGTGATGCCCCGCTACACCGAGCCGACACCCGAACAAAAGCTCCTGTTGCACGAACTGCAGCTCGTGCTCCCCACTCAGCCACCGCCCAGGATCACGGTCCAGCCGGAAATCTTTCCTGCTGGAATGCTGCGTTTGTAGGCCAGACCTTGGCAATGCCTGTACTGAAAAGAAGCGAGTTAACCCAACTCAACACCCTGAAGTGCGAAAGTTCGGCTAAACGTCACGCATCATGATCGGGCTTGGCCGGCGAAGAGCAAAGAGCCTGCCGACGCGGCTCGCCCTCGAATGCGCTCCGAGCCATCGTCGAGCCCCTTCCCCCTTATGGATTCCGAAACTCCTGCCGGGTGGCTGATCCCGTGGCATGCCTCGCCGGATTCGGATATATTGATCCGGAGAAGGGAGGAGTCACGAATATGCATCGCCTCATTTGCTTCCCGACCATCCGCCTCATCGCCGTCATCCTGGTCGCGCTGGCATGCAGCGGCCTCGGTTTGGGCGGCGAGATTCACGACGCTGCGAGGAATGACAACTTGGTCAAAGTCAAGGCGTTGCTCAAGGAAAACCCTGATTTGGTTTTCAGCAAAGATAGCGACGGCATGACGGCCCTGCACTGGGCGTCGGCTAGGGGTCACAAGGACATAATGGAATTGCTACTGGCCAGCAATGCCGATGTTAATGCCAAGGACAGTGCCGAGTGGACGCCGCTGCATTGGGCTTCGGCTGAGGGTCGCAAGGACGTGATGGAAATCCTGCGCGAGCACGGCGGTTACTCGAACGTCGGCTCTCGCGGCACGAAGGAGGCTGTGCAGGAAGCACAGCAACAGCTCCAGGCTCTTGGCTACGCGCCTGGATTAGCTGACGGAGCGATGGGATCAAGAACGATGGCAGCTCTAAGGAAGTTTCAATCGGACCGCGGCTTGCCCGTTACTGGTAAGCTCGACCAGAAGACGGCGGCCGTGCTCGCCGCGCAAAAAGCCTCCCATGACGTTGCGGCCGGGCCTCAAGCCTCTCGACCGGTTGCCAAGGAGAGCACAGTCCCCGTTCTCGGGGGGCAGGTAGTACACCTGGATCACCCACTGCATGACGGAGACACGCTGGCCGCCATGGGTGGTAACAACGGCATCCAAATCGTCGGAGGAGCGGGGGTTCGGGCGAACCGAGTCAGCGAAGTGCACGAGACGGCCGACGCTGGTGACTTGGAAACCCTCAGGTTGCTGCTCAAGAGGAAACCTGATCTGGTCTTCGGCAGAGACGAATCCGGCCAGACTCCTCTGCACATAGCAGCGTACAACGGTGATAGGAACATGGTGGAACTGCTGCTCGCCAGCAAGGCCAATGTCAACGCCCAGGACAACGCCCGCAGCACACCGTTGCTCTGGGCGGTGGCACACAGCGGCCGCGCGGGCGTGGTGGAACTGCTACTCGCTGCCAAGGCCGATGTCAATGCCGACAACGTCATGCGCGAAACGCCCCTGTCCGAGGCCGCGGAGTTGCACCATATGATAGACGTGGCGGAGCTGCTAGTGGAGTACAAGGCAGATGTCAATAAGAGGGGCCTCCGAGGCGATACACCCTTGTACATAGCGGTGCAGAATTTCAACACGGACGTGGCGGAACTGCTGCTTGCCAGCAACGCCGATGTCAATGCGACCTCCGACACCGGCATGACGGCCTTGCACGAAGCAGCGTTCGGCGGCGAAAAGGCCTTCGCGGAATTGCTGCTGGCCCACGGTGCTAATGTCAATGCCGAGACGACGCAAGGTGCCACACCATTGGACGTAGCTGTGAGATTTGGCCGGACGGCCGTGGCGGAGTTGCTGCGCCAGCACGGCGGCCAATCCCATAGACAGTGAGTTTCGAGGCAAACGCGGAAGCCCCTGAAATCAATCGCCTGCACGTCCCATGAGCGAGCGCTGACCTGCGGCGGGCTGGCGCATCTCTGAAACCGCGATGCCGTGTCAAGCCGATTTTTTGAATTTCTTAATCGCCTTTGACAAACTTCCCCCTTCGACTTCAGAATGGCCTGCAGCCGGTGAAGCGGAGGCGGGCTCTGCTGGCGAGCAACCCGCTGAGGAATAGCCGGTCGGAGGCTGATGGAAACGATGCCGGGGCGGCCTGCGGTCGCCCCCCTCCCAAGCTCTGGGCACAGCTTCCCCATGCCTGAAAAACGCGCCGGACCCCATCGGCAAAGTGGCGGGTTGCCGACTTCGCCGTCGGCTGCCATTCTGTACGTATTATCTTATAGAATTATTCCAAGTTATAGTCGTTCCTCCTTTATGTAGAGCCCGGGGGGCGGGGAGGGTTGGCTCCCCGCCGCCTGCCGGGGATGAAGCACGGCCCCGTGGGCGTTGGGTTCTTGCTCTTGCCATGCGAGTTTGCCGAGTCGGTTCGGTCCCTTTCATCTCTACGGGCTATTGATTCCTGCATAAATAATGTCCTATGTGAGGCGCAAAAAAAGTGGGCTGTGCCGGAGGAAGGAACGAAGCAACGATTGGTTGCGCTGCAGCGCCCGGGTGTGTCGGCGGGCCAGGGCAGCCAATTCCGCAGTTTCGAATGTCGGTCGGTTCGCGAGGGGGTTCATTTTCAGATAGCCCCAGGCGTACTCGACGGGATTGAGTTCGGGGGCATAGGCGGGCAAGAAGAAGGTATGCAGGTGACGGAAGGCGGGCGACGAATTGCGTGGTGCGTTTAGCGCGGTGGGCATTGAGACGGTCCCAAACCAGCAGGCAGGGCCCCCGCAATTCCTGGTGCAGATAGCGGAGGAAACCGATGACTTGGTCGCTGCTGATGTCGGCCTGGGGATGCAGGCGAAAGTAAAGTCGCACGCGGTCGCGGCGGGGAGACACGGCCAAGGCGGCAATGGCCGATACCTTTTGCAGATGTCGCCCGCGCTGGACCAACACCGGTGTCCGGCCACGGGGCTGCCAACTGCGGCGAACCAGCGGCGCCATGAGAAAGCCGCATTCGTCGAGGAAAATCAGCCAGGCGTTCAGCCGGTGGGCTTTTTTTTAAGGGCCGGCCAAGTTTGCTTGACCCAGCCCGGATGGCCTCCTCATCCCGCTCGACGGCCCGCCGGGCGGGCTTTTGCGGACTCCAACCCAGCGCATGGAGCAATCGACCAATATGGTCCACGTGATAACGGATACGGAAACGTTGCGCGATCAACTGCGCGACGCGCGGGCAGGTCCACAGGTCGGTGGGAAATCCGGCCGCCTGCGCTCCGCGCAACAACGCGCGCTCCAATCGGCGGGTCAAGGACGCGGACAATTTGGGTGGACGCCCGCAAGCGGGCCGCGCCTCCAGCGCCGGGCGCCCTTTCTTTCGGAAGGCCGCTTTCCATCGACGCACGCTGCGCCGATCCACGCCGACCATCCGCGCTACTTCCACGGGGGGATGACCTTGAGCCAACAATTCGACAGCTCGCAAACGCCGTCGCTCGAGTTCCGCTGGAGTTCCGGCTGGGCGCATGACTCACCTCCCAGCCGGAGTATAGGACATTTATTATGCAGGAATCAATAGCCAGGTTGTCCTGGTCCCCATGAGGTTGTTCGGGAGCAGGTCCCTATCAGAGCGCGGTCTTGGTGTACCTAGCGCCAGCACGGGCTTCCTGCTCCAGTACGCCGACTTGGCGGCCCCAACGGTCTTCCCGATAAGGGCAGCCGTGCTTCAAAACTCCATACGCACAACGCGCCAAGGAGTGCGCGATGGCGGCCTTGGCCACGTTGGGTTTCTTGCTGCGGCGCAGGCGGTGGTAGCGCCGCGCGAAAGGATTGGGGTATGGAATCGCGACATGGGCGGCGGTGACGAAGGCCCAGCGCAGCCAGCGCGATCCCTGGCGGGTGATGGGACCCGACACCTTCACTTCCCCGCTGTCGTAAAAGCTGGAGACGAGCCCCGTAGCGTTGGCCAAGGCCTTGGCGGAACGAAACCGCTCGATCGTGCCGATCTCACTCCAAATCACCGGGGACAGGATGGGGCCGATGCTGGGGATTGTGCGCAGCAGCGCCAACTCGGGGAATTGTCCGTCCACCGCCTGCAAGTACTTCTCACTGATTTCGATCTCCTCCTCCAGGAACTGCAGCAGGCGTTGGATCTGAGGGATGCTTTCGCCCAAGGGCATCGGCAAGGTCTGTTCCGCCAGCCACTTCTCCCCGGCCGCTCCGAACGGGTCGGTCCCCGGCGCCTGCAAGCCATGCATCCCCAGCAAGCTTTGCAGGTGATTCTTGGCTTTGGTGCGCAGCAGGGCCAACCAGCAGCGCTGGCGTGCGCGCAGACGCAGGGCGCGAATCTCCGGCGGCGGAAACCACGCCTCCGGCAGTGGATCCAGATGGTGCGCGGCGAGCTTGCGCGCCAGCCGCTCGGCATCTAAACGATCATTCTTCTGCCGGCGGTTGCTGTCGATCCCCGCCGTGTGCACCCAGTGCGCGCGCCCTCGCCACCCCGCCTCTTCCAGCACGCTCATGGCAAAGTAGCCTGCCGTGCTCACCTCCAGGCCGATCTCGGCGTCGGGAGGAAGTTCCGTCAACATCTCCAGCCACTCCTCCCGCGTGTTGGCGATCGACTTCCGTGCCTTAATCTCTCCGTGATCAAGCTCCACCACCTGGCAACGACGCTTGTGAACATCCACTCCCACCGGCGTTCCAATGGGCGTTATACTCTTCTTCATCGCTTTGTCTCCTCGATGCAAAACTCTCGGTCTGAACCCGAGGGCCCGCTAAACTGGACCACCTCCAGTTTAGCGGCACCCGAGGAGGCATCGCCGCTTTCATAACATCAGAGCGCAGCTCTGCGATTCACGTCATCTAAACGCACCAGAATCGTAGGGCTGGGCTCACCCTGCGCCAGCGGGCCTAATTCATCCACGGCCCTTTCGCAGGGCCTGGCGAAGTGACCCCTCACGCGTCCCGACTTGTCGGGACACCCTCTCCCGCCACGGCGGATTCTGCGACCCCGCGGAGAGGGCGGTTTGATTACCAACCTTCTCCCAGGGGGAGAAGGTGCTGAGGCACGAAGCGGATGAGGGGTCTCTTAGGCGGGCTGGCGCATCAGAGCGCAGTTCTGAGTTTTACGTCATCTAATCGCACCAGAATCGCACATCTGCGTTCGCTCTGCGCCAGCCTGCCAGTGGGCCTTTCTCTGCGTCTCAGCACCTCGGCGGTGAGGATCGTAATCTTCAGCCGCCGCTGGCTCGCCATGGGCTACAGGATGACGCCCGCTACGCGGGCTCTCAGGTGCCTTTGACAATCCCGAACCCCGGTTTCCCTTGCCTTCTACCTTCGAGTTCCGCGATACTGGCGCGGACCTAGCGGCTCGCCCTGCGCCACGCAGTGCAATCGATTGCCGCCCGCCGAAAGTGGCGAGCCAGCCATTCCTGAGGGAGGATCCTGTGAACCTTCGATCTGCCATCTTCTGCCTTGTGGTGATTTCCCCACTTATGATCGCGCCCGCCGCTCGCAGTCAGCAATCCAAACTTGATGGCTTGGTGGACCGCGATTTGCCATCGCTTCTTGCGACCTACAAATGGCTGCATGCTGCGCCTGAGCTTTCGCATCACGAAGTGAAAACCTCAGCCTATGTGGCCGGCCAACTTCGGGCGTTGGGTTTCACGGTCACCGAACACGTGGGCAAATACAACAACCATCCGGATTGGACGGGATACGGCGTCGTGGGGGTTATGAAGAATGGCGATGGCCCCACCGTGCTCGTCCGCACCGAACTCGATGCGCTCCCCGTGGAGGAGAAGACGGGTCTCCCATATGCGAGTAAAGTCCGCGGCCAGGACGACGCCGGGCGAGAGGTGAGCGTCATGCACGCCTGCGGGCACGACATTCACATGACGGCGTTCCTGGGCGCCGCCAAGCTGCTGGTGGAACTCAAGGACCAATGGCAGGGCACGCTGGTGATGATCGGGCAGCCGGCGGAAGAAACCATTAACGGCGCGAAGGCCATGCTGGACGACGGCTTGTATACGCGCTTTCCGCGGCCGGACTACGTCCTGGCACAACACGATACACCGGCTGTGGCGGCCGGCAAGGTGGGCTTGACGCGTGGCTATGCGCTGGCCAGTTCAACTTCCGTCGATGTCTTCATCCGCGGCATTGGCGGGCACGGGTCAGCGCCCCAGGTGACCAAGGACCCCATTGTGACGGCCGCGGAGTTCATCCTGGCGCTGCAAACCATCGTGAGCCGCGAGAATTCGCCCTTCGACCCCGCCGTGGTCACGGTGGGATCGATTCAGGGGGGCACGCGGTACAACATCATTCCCGATGACGTGCATTTGCAGCTCACCATCCGCACTTACAAAGAAGCGGTACGCCAGCGCATTCTTGCCTCCATCGAGCGCATGGCCAAAAGTATCGCCAGCGCCAATGGCATTCCGGAATCGCGCGCCCCCATCGTCACGCCTAGCGATTCGGAATACACCGCTGCGACCTATAACGATCCAAAACTCATGGACCGTTTGGCGCCGGTTCTCGTAAAAGCCCTGGGCGCGGGGAATGTTGTTGAGGCGGCGCCGATTATGGGCAGCGAGGATTTCTGCAAATTCGGTCTGGAGAACCAGCAGATCCCGATCTGCGATCTTTGGTTGGGGGCTGTCGATCCCGATAAGCTGGCGGAGAGCCAGCGCACCGGGACGCTGCTCCCGGGCCTCCATTCAAGCCTTTGGGCGCCCGTGCCGGAGCCCACCCTGCGGACCGGGGTAAAGGCGTTGACCAGCGCGGTGCTGGACTTGATGAAGAAGTAGGTTGAAAGCTAGGCGGGACTCGCCTCGGTGGAGGATTCCGCCGGCGGGTAGGAATTAACCGCGGCCTCCACGCTATCGTAACTGTCGAAGACAGTCACTAATTTAGTGATATTCAGTTGGTCTCTAATCTTTTTGGTGAGGTTGGCCAGTTTCATTCCGGCCTTGCGGCTCTGGGCTGCGGTGCGAGCGTGGACCAGCGCCCCCAGGCCCGCGCTGTCGATAAATCCGACGTTGCCGAGATCGAGCACGATGCGGGTATTCCAGCCCCATTTTTCCTTGACCCAGTCGCTCTTGTTCGAGCACCTCTTTGACCTTCGCCCGGAAGTCCATGCTCTCCTGCCCCAGCACCAACCTGCCCGACATCTCCAGGATGATAATTCCGTGTGATTCCTTCTCGATGATCTTGAGCGCCATAGCCATCTCCTCAGGTTGGTTTAATGATGAGCTGCGCGGCGAAAAACCGCCGGAACATCTCTTATCATGGCCGGGAGGACGTTAAGCAATTGTTACGAGGGTGTTAAGCTTGCATTCTAACGCCCCGGTTGTCATGCTGGTACCCTCACTTGCCCCCGGCGGATCAGTCTACAGGCGAAATCTTGAAGGCGAAGGCATAGTCGCCGGGTTTTTGGGCGGGCAGTTGAATGGTCAAACCCTCCGGACCGCGCGCCCACTGGAGTTTCGCGGGCGAGCCCAGCAGGCTGACGTTACGAATTTCGCGCTTCGTGTTGGGTGAACCTGCCGCCAACGATTTGATGGTGAGCTTGCCATTCTGCGGCCAACCCAGCGCGATGGCGTAAAGCGCGTCACCCTTCATCGTGAATCGAATGTCCTGCGCCGTATAGGGTTTCGTATCCGCGTCACCAAAACGGCCGGTGTTCACCTTCGTCGGGCCCTCGCCGTAGGTCTTCCAGGGCCGCGTGCCGTATATCGCCTCGCCATTCACCCCGAGCCATCGCCCCATGGCCAGCAGGACGGTTTGCGCCTCCTCGGGAATCGTCCCATCCGGCCGCGGCCCGACGTTCAGCAGCAGGCAGCCGTTCTTGCTGACGATGTCCACCAGTTCGTCCACCAGTGAACCAGGGGAACGGAATTTGTCGCCCTGGATGTATCCCCACGACTTCACGCTGACGGAGGTGTCCGTCTGCCAGAAGAGCGGCCGGGTTCCGCCCAGTTGCCCACGCTCAATATCAAGCACCGCCGCATGCTCGGGAAAGGTTTTGAGTTTGTAGTTGATGGCTACACCGCGGTTCCACTGCGCACCCCGATTGTAATAGTAAGCGGCGAACCTTTGGAGGTAGGGTTGGAAGACGGGCTGCTCAATCCACCAGTCAAACCACACCACCTCCGGCTGGTACTTCTCGACGATTTCAGACGTGCGCGCCAGCCAATTATCCAGATGGGCCTTATCGGGTTGGATCTTATCCGATTGTGCCGGCCCGTAGAAATCGGCGTAGCGGGGGTCCTTGACGTCGGAGTCAAAGGCGCGGCCGCCGTTCATGAAAAACCAGTGCTCGGCGCGATGCGAGGAAGCGCCAAAATGCAGTCCCTGTTTGCGCACCGCGCGCTCGAGCTCCCCCACCACGTCACGGTGCGGACCCATCTTCACCGCCGTCCAATCGCTGAAGGAGAGGTCGTACATCGCGAAGCCGTCGTGATGCTCGGCCACGGGCATAACATACCTGGCCCCGGCTTTTCGGAACAGCTCCGCCCAGGCGTCGGCATTGAACTTTTCGGCGCGAAACTGAGGAATAAAATCCTTGTAGCCGAATTTCGACGGCGGCCCATAGGTTGCAACGTGATGTTTGTAGACCGGACTGCCGACGATGTACATGTTGCGCGGATACCATTCGCTGTCGAAGGCGGGAACCGAGTACACACCCCAGTGCAGGAAGATCCCGAATTTCGCGTCCTTGTACCACTGGGGCGCTTCATACTTTTCGAGCGATAGCCAGGTGGGCTGGAAGGGGCCGCGCGTCGCGACTGCATCAACGAGCTTCACATCCTGGGTGACGCGTGGGTCCTCGCCACGGACCCCCGCCCCCAGAAACATCACGAACACTGCGCCCCACAAGCCAAGTTTCGCGACACCGCCAATTCCGTTTCTTCCCATGGTGGTTTTCCTTTGCTACTCAAAGCGTCAGGTCGCAGCGGCAGCTCGATGTTTCAAACCGGCTTCATGCCGGTGTGCCAGGCTGGCCGGGGACGGGGTTCGTGACCGCCTGCCCCAGCACAATCGCGTTGCGGATCTGGTCGAAGTAATCAGAAAGCGCGCCGGGACTGTGCGGCATCAGGATAGTGTTGGAATGGGCCGTGGCGCCGATATCCTTGAGCGTGTCGAAATATTGGGTGAGCAGCACAAGCACCATCACGTCCTTGGCGGTGGCGCCTTCGACGCCGGCCTTAAAGAGTTCGACGGATTCACGCAGGCCGTCAATGATGGCTTTGCGCTGGTTCGCGATGCCCTGGCCTTGCAGTTGTTTGCTCTGCGCTTCGGCTTCCGCCTGTTTTACCTTCAGGATTTTTTCCGCTTCACCGCGGGCATTGGCAGCTTCCTGCTCGCGCCGCGCCGCATTGATGTCATTCATGGCGGACTTCACCTTGGCGTCGGGGATGATGTCCGTGACCAGGGCTTTGACGATGCCATATCCAAACCCGGCCATGACTCCATCCAGTTCGGTCTTGACTGCCACGGCGATATCGTTCTGGCGCTCGAAGGCCTCGTCCAGGATCATCTTGGGGACGTGGCCCAGGATCACATTGAAGACGAAGGAGCCAATCTGCTCCTTGGGGTCGGAAAGCTTGTAGTAGGCTTCGTAAACCCGGTCGGGCAGCACATGGTACTGGACCGAAACCGGAATCTGCACGAAGACGTTGTCTTTGGTCTTGGTCTCCATGCGCACGTCGAGTTGCTGCACGCGCAGGTCTACCTTGGCCACCACCTGCTCAATCCAGGGCAACTTGAAATTCAGCCCCGGCCCCGCCACGCGCACAAATCTGCCGAACCGTTGCACCACGGCCGCCTTGGCAGTGGGCACCGTGAACAGCCCTGAGAAGAACGTGCCGATGCCGAAAACGATCAATACTACGAAGAAAAATGTCACGAATCCTTCCATGGGAGCCCTCCTCCAACGCCGCTCAGATGGTGATTCTTAAACTTGGTGTGGGCCGGAGTGTACCATATTTGTCCGTCGGCAAGAACATCAGCAGCAATCGGCGCCTCGGTGATGGTCTGCAGATGACCGCAAGAAGAATCTTAGCGCGCCAGCTTGGATGATGACCCCGGCACGTCCGTAAACAATATGCTGTGGGTAATGGACGATGGCGGTGCTGCTGCCTCCATGCGCGCGCCGTGGCGAGGCACTTCCGCGGCAAGGCCGTTTCTCGGCAAAGTGCCCGGTGTGGCGACACCCGCGGCGATTACTAAACCCTTGGCGACTTTCGGGGGGTAATCTGGGATTCGACTGCGCTACCACTTTTAGGGGCTTTGATCACTTTTCCTGTAACGCGACGAATCCAAGTGACCATCAACGTAATACGTGGAGCCGCACCGCACAGGGGTTGTTTTCGAGTACCCGACCATCCTGGACACGAGCAGTGATAATTTACGCAACAGCGTTTTGAGCATGCTTTTTCAATATGTATTGGCAATGGCCGATAGGTGGCAGGGCTGAGGCAGAGTGTTTTGCCCGAGGTCAAGCAGGAGCTTGATGTCACAGGCCTGCGCTTGACCTCGGGCCGTTCAGCGTCACTTTAGTGCTAGAAGTAGAACTTAAGTGCAAGTTGCCCGATGCGCGGGGCGTTGGCACTGGTCACGAAGCCGAAATTCGAGCTCAGAATGTTCCCCGACGGTCGCCCGAATTGGGCGTGATTGAAAACGTTGAAGAACTCCGCCCGGAACTCCAGCTTCTTCGACTCGGTTAAGCGCAGGTCCTTCATCAATGCCAAGTCCCAGTTATTGAGACCCGGGCCGTGGAAGAATCGCCGATTGGCGGTTCCGAGCTGTCCAATCGATTCCTTGGTGAACAGGGACTTGTTGAAGTAAGGATTCGTTTTGGCAGACCGATTGGCCAAGCGCGGGTCGCTGCCCGCCAGGGCGCCCCCAAGAAAGTTGGGCTCCTCCGCGCCGTTGGAGCTCGTGCAACCCCCCGTGCCGAGTAAGCTGTGGTCGTCGGCTTCCTGCAGGAGTATGGGCAAGCCGGTAGAGAAGCGCGTGATTCCCGAAATCACCCAACCATTGGTCAGGCGGTTCGGGCGCCAGAGCTTATCGAACGGAATCTGATAGCCGTAGCTCACCACAAAGTTGTGGGTCACGTCAAAAGCGGCCAGCGCCTTACTGATCTGGGGATTGATGGGATTAATGATCTCATTACCCGATCCCCAGGAGGAGGCATTGGCGAGCACCTTGCTGAAAGTGTAGCCGGCCAGGAACTCACTGCGGCCGGAGGTGTGGCGCAAACTCGCCTCCAAGGCGTTGTAATTGGAGTTGGCCATGGTATTGTAGTAATCGTTGCTGCCGAAATCGTTCCCGAAAGGCGACCGCGTGCCGTTAATCACCCCTCCCGTCACGGGGTAGTAGATGCTATTCTCACCGTTGGGGCCGCAGGTACCGGTTCCAGGCATGACCTGGCTCGATTTGCTCACGCTAAGGCAGAGAGCCGGATTACCTACATTGGATGCCACTGCCCCGAGAAGCCGGTGCGATTGTGTGCCGACGTAACTTAGGCTGAGTATAGTGTCCGAGCCGAACTGCCGCTGAACTGATAAGTTGTAGTGCTCGGCGTAGGGAAGGCGGGCATCGGTACCTAAAACGGGCGAACTCGAAATTGGCTCGAACGAGGCCCAGTCGACATTATTATCAGGGTGCTGTGCGCTCGCGTTGGCGGGCGGGAAGATGACGGGGAAACGTTGCCCCTCAACGAAACCCGTCTGCCGATCAATGTAGGGTGTGGCAAAAAGCGGAGGGGCAATGGCGGAATAGAAGAAACCAAAGGGCGCATCTCCCTCCGCGTAGAACATTTCACCGTCCTCGAAAGCGGTATAGTAAATGCCGAAGGCGGCACGAATGCTGGTCTTGCCCGCTCCGCCCAGAAGTTTTTCCCCGAAACCTCCCGAGGCATTGGGGGAATAGGCTAAACCGATGCGGGGGGAAAAATTGTTGTAGCGAGTCGGCGCGATCGTCGTGGGAATGCCGGGATCACCGGGGAAGACCCAGCCTTTGGGTGACCCCGGAAAGACCACGGACTGCTCGCCATATACCAACGCTTCCATTTGGTTAAAGGCCTCATAAAACGGAGTGCTGGATTCCCACCGCAGGCCGTAATTCAGCGTGAGATTGGGCCGGGCGCGCCAGCTATCCTGCGCGTAGAGGCCGTAATATTTCGTACGGGTATGGAACGGAATTTGGACACCCTGGTTGAAGCCTGAAGGTGCTCCAAGCAGAAAGTCCGCAAAGTCCACGCCCGTTTCTGCTCCATTAAAAGCGAAGGTTCCCTCACTTTCGCCGTACTCTTTGTTGGTGATCTGGTCGTAGTGCGCGGCGCCACCGAACTTCAAAGTGTGAGTTCCTATCACCTTCGAGAAGTTGTCAAGCACCTGATAGGTATTGTTGTAGATGATGGAGAAACCTTCCGGGGTGCCCATGCTGAAACTGTTGAAACTCGTGTAGGGCATGCCTTCATACTGCGGGGGCATTTGGGGGATGATGCCCAGCGTGCCGGGCCCTTCCACAAATCCCAGGTCGCTGAGTTTGATACCAATTCCACCTATCGGGGTAGTACCGTAGACATTACGCACGTAATTCAGGCGGAACTCGTTCACCGCATTGGGTCCAAGGGATTTGGTAACGCCGAGGTTCAGGTTTTGGGCCCTGCCCACGTTCGACACGCTGAACCCCGGGAGAGAAACGTAGTAGGGGTTAAGGACATTGTACTGGTCGAAAAAGTAGTAGCCTGAAACCAAACCCAAACGGGTATTGGCGTCGATCCGGGAACTCCACTTGTTGTCCCGCAAGGTGTTGTCGAAAGCTGAGGTCGTAAAGGACGTGCCCGCATTGGGATCGGGAAAGTATTTCAGGAGGTTCGGCGCAGGAGTCGACCATACCTTCTGAGGAATTTGGGCGTTGGGGAAGACACAATTCGCGCTGCTGGTGCAGCCGCTCGTATAGTAGGGCTCGTCGACAGCGACGGGGTAGCCCAGTTTCTGGGAGAGCTGATTGGCCCAATACTGACCCGTGACCGTACCCGTGAGCTGGCTAGCCACATCCGAAAGGTTCCCACTTTTGTCGGCGGTGGAGGGGACAGCAATCAGGCCTGAGTCTACGCCAGTCACTTGCCGGCTCCCCTGGAAGTCCCCAAAGAAGAACAATTTGTCGTGGCGGATGGGTCCACCGATGGTGCCACCAAACTGGTTCCTGTGTAAGGTCCCGCGAGTGGGGGAGTAAAAGTTCCGGCTGTCCATGTTGTAATTACGCATGAAGTCAAAACCATCACCGTGCAATCGGTTGGTGCCGGATTTGGTGACGGCGTTGACCAGCCCGCCCGAATAGTTGCCGTATTCAGCGTCGGCATTGTTGGTCAAGATGCGGAATTCCGCGATGGAGTTGAGGTTGGGAATGATCGCGGTGCCCATTTTAAGCCCCTCTTGGACGTTGCCACCGTTAACCATGAATCCATTGGCAGATTCCCGTTGCCCGCTGACCGAGAGATTGCCCGGGTTGAGATCCCCCGAAACCTTATTGCCGCTGTACACACCGGAAGATTGCGGGACTACGCCCGGCTGAAGGGCCAGGAGATCCGTATAACTGCGCCCATTCAAGGGGACGAGTTCCATTTTGTTGGTTCCGATCACCTCCCCCATTTGGGTATTGGTGGTCTCCACTTGCACGGCTGTGGCGGAAACACTAACCTCCTCCGTCACAGTCCCCACCTGAAGCGTGGCGTCAACGCGCAGCGCGGTGTTGGCGTCAATGACTAAACCGGTCGCACGGAATTCCTTGAATCCGGTTTGTCGGACCTGAATCTCGTAAGGCCCGATGGGAAGAGACGGGAATGAGTAAAACCCTGCTGAATCGGTCTTATTCGGGCTCTTGATCCCAGTCGCGGTATCGAGCGCCAAAACCTCAGCGCCAATAATAACCGCGCCGCTCGGATCGGTGACGAGCCCGGAAATGCTGCCGCCAACGCTTCCAAATGACAGTGGCACTCCGAGCAGGAAAATTGATACCCAAAGCAACGCCCGCAACAAACCCGTAGGTCTGAACATTTGACTCCTCCGTATGAAAAGTCTCGTGACCCAGGACCCTCGTGGCTTAAAGTCCGCCAACGCCGAAGCAGAAGTGGCGCATTGTAGACAGCCGATATGCGCCATCAAAGGTAGAATACGTAGTCCCCCGTAAGGGGGGAAAATGACCGGGAACCGACAGACCGCAGACACCACGTGTGCGAAGCGGTTCCTGGCTAGGAATTCATCACGCCCATATACACTTTGCGCACAGCAGAGATGATGTCGCTCACATCCTGATCGCTGTATTTCGGGTCCATGGTGATTTCGACGTAGCGGTCCCAAATCTCCAGCGTCTTCGGGCAGCATTGGGCGCCGTAAGTGATCGCCTTGCCCCGTGGCGTTGAGAACGACGGCCAACCTTCCTCGATCCCCTGTTTGGCCTCGATGTACGGGACCGTGGGCAATGGCACCGAGCCACTCGACGGGCCAGCCGCTACGTTCTCGGCTCGCATGGCCTTGACGAACAGGTCGCGCTGCTCCTTGCTCTGGGTCCAGATGAGGACACGGGAGCCGGTTCCGCCCTCCGGGACATTCTTCTTGCGCAGTTCGAGTCCGGGCAGGTCTGTAATCCCCGCCAGAACACGGGATTGCTTGTCCCGCTGGTCAGCCAGGATGCGGTCGAGCTTGCGCAACTGCGCACGCATGACTCCGCCGGTGAACTCATTCATGCGGAAATTCCCCCCGGCGATTTGCTTCAGCCGCGGTGGTTGTCCGAGCCAGTCGGCGTGTGCCTTGTTCAGGCCACCGACGTCGTGGAAGCGCGCGGCGCGCTCGAAAATCAGCGGGTCGCTGGTCACCACCGCGCCCCCTTCGCCCGCGGTAATGGTCTTGCTTTCCTGGAAGCTGTAAATTCCCACATCACCAATCGAACCCACGTGCCGGCCTTTGTAAACTCCGCCCACGCACTGCGCGCCATCCTCCAGGACCTTCAAATTGTGCTTTCGCGCGATCTCCATCACCGCATCCAGATCCGCCGGTTCGCCCACGATGCTCACGGCCATGATGACTTTGGTATTCGGCGTGATATGGCGTCCAATGTCGGTCGGGTCGATGTCCATGGACCGGTCAATCTCAGCAAAGACCGGAAGTGCCCCATGGAAGAGGATGGCGTCGTAGCAGGCGTACCACGTCCAGGCGGGGAGAATGACTTCATCTCCCGGCCCAACGCCGAGCCCTGCCAATGCCGCGATTAGTGCCGCGGTCCCCGAGGTTACGCCAAGGCAGTACTTCGTCCCCTGGTGCGCAGCGAATTCCTTTTCGAAATTGATGGCGTGGGGTGGCAGACCCTTTCCATCGAAGCGGTCCCAGCGGAAGGGGCTGCGGCTGTCGATGACTTCTAGGACCGCGCGCCGCTCTTCGTCGTCATAATACTGGGGGCCGGGGTTCTTGGCATGGAGCATGGCGGCGCGGACGGGTGTGCCGCCGTGCATTGCCAGTGGGCCGGGGGCGGCAGCGGTCAGGCTGGATCCAAGCCCAGCGGGAGCGGCAACACCCGGCTGGCTTCTTGCGAGCAGGGATGAAGCCGCAAGGCCTGTCGTGGCTGCCAAGAAGGCTCGGCGATCGATTCCCGCCGCTTCCGGCCGGGCATCATTCCCACGCTCTGGATTTCTTGAATGGGACATGATCACCTCCGATGAATTCAAGATTCGAAAACTTGAGATTTGGCAGGACCGACTTCTAGGCTGGCTGCACTTCGAAGAGCACCACCTCGTGACATTGACCTGCCAGCCAAGAGGTGGACCTTTCCGGGCCGGAACGTCCAACGGAGTCGTGGCCGCCCGCCAAGCCACAATTGTGGTCATAATGCCCCCGCAGTATACACCCGGCCCTGCGTAGTGTCAAGCGGAAACTCCATTATCGAGCCCCGCCCGCTTGATGACCTACATCTCACCGCCGCCGAATGCAACTTTGAGTCTGGGTTTACAGTGCACGGTGCCTTCGCGGGTCACGGAAGGGGCCATTCGTGCCTCTCGCGAGAACCCCAAAGGCCGCAACCACCCATCCTTCGACCCGTGTTTCCGACGCTTGGCCGTCCCCTTGCGTCTCTCGTCGTAGAAATCCCATCTTGGTCGTCGGCTCGCCTACCAGGCTGGCAAGGGCAGCGCTGCGATCCTGCCCAGCATGGCTCCAAACAGTCGCCGCGTCAGGTGACTCCCGTGTAACGGCGTAGGATTTACCTATCCCAATTCACTTTGACGTTCGCCTTGTCGGAAACTGGCCGCTGCCGTGTATACGTAACTCCTCAATAAGGAATTGGACCTGCCTCGTCTCCTTGAGTTTACGAACGCCGCGTTGCTGTTCAAATTACGCTGACACACGAAATCTGTAGAGCCTGCTCTAGAGTTTTTTGCCGCATCCCTGAGACTCTCAAGACCTGGCTCCCCTCAGACTGATGATTTCGGCGCCCTTACGCCGTCGCCTCGCGCCCGACGGTTATCGCAGGCCGCACGCGGACTTTAACCTCCACCCGCGCCCCGAGCCGGTTGATGATCGACATGAGGCGATCGACGGTAAACCGCCCGAGGTTCGCGTTGCGGATGCGCGAGAAGTCGGCCGCCGCAATCCCGGTGCGTGCGTGCGCGGCGCGCACGCTCAGGCCTTCCCGATCGAGCGCCTTGATGATTTCGGCGGCGAGGATCGCCTTGAATTGCTCGGCATCCGCGCTTTTGCGCCCCAGGTCGCGGAAAACATTTCCACTCCCGCGCACCACTTCCAGCTTTTCGCTCTTCATCGCAACATCTCCTTCAGCCTCTTCAGACGGTCTCTTATCAGGTCCACCTCGGGCTTGGGCGTCTTAATCCCCTGCTTGGATTTCTTCTGAAATGCATGGACCACCCAGATGTCCTGGTCGAGTTGCACCGCGTAGACCACGCGGAACGCATCTCCGCGAAACGGCAGCGCAATCTCGAACACCCCAGAGCCCATCCCGTGCAGGGGCTTCGCAATGTCCGGCTTCCCACCTTCCGCCACAATGGTCAGCGCCGCGAGGCAAATCGACCTGAGCGCCCTCCGGGAATCCCTCGAAGTCCTTCAGCGCTCCTCTGATCCACGAAACGGGCCGGGTTCTCGGTATCATCGCTCCTCACCGTCCATGCTTCCCTTGCATGTTGTCATATTTGACAACGCTTGTCAACCGGAGGGCGCCTCCTGCGGGGCGATTCTTCGCTGCTCGTGCTGGCCGGCGGGGGATTTCATTTCGCCAAAATTCGTTGCTTGACTTTGTTTACTTTTGCGGTATAATCTTAATCGTACAGTGTGGTCCGGCTCGGCAGGAAGGCTCGGAGAGGGCGAGGCAGGGCCGGGCAATTGGGCAGGAAGGGAGTTATGTAGCCGCGGTCACACGAGGATTTCGTAGCGCCTTTATGTCCGACCAAGACGTTTTTCTCCCAAAGCTGAGAACATCCTGAAAACAAAGGGCGGGGAAAGACAAATTTCGTTTCCCAAAGCTGAGAACATCTTGAAAACAAACCCACTTAGCAGGCCTACCAAAAACGGGAAATCGACTTGACAAAATGTCCTACAGAAAAAGACCTTCTTCCTCGTCCCGGGCCCACCGCTAAGCCGCCGTTAACTATCTAACTGGGCTACATTTTGCGGATCACCTACTGCGTCGGAAGTTTGTCGTAAACGATTCTTCCTCCCACCACGGTGCGCAACGGGTCGATATCCTTGATCTCATCTTCCGGGCACGAGAGGTAGTCTTTATTAATGACGGCAAAATCGGCGAGCTTGCCGGGCTCGATGGAACCCTTGATCTTCTCGTCGAAGGCCACGTAGGCGCCGTTGATGGTCCACATGCGCAGCGCTTCTTCCCGCGTGATGCGCTGTTCCGGTTCCAAGACGGTGCCGTCCACGGTCTTGCGCGTGATGGCCATCCACATGCCGAAGAAGGGATGGTAAGGGTTGATGGCCGTGCGCGGATCGAATCCGATCATGTGGTCTGACCCCCCTGACACCACCATACCTGCGTCAAACATCGAACGGTAGGGATCGAAATACTTCATCCGTTCGGGGCCGAAAGGGATTTTCACGGCGGGACCGTTGAGATAGTGCAAGGCAATTTGGGAATCGATAACCACGCCCAGCCTTACCGCCCGAGCAATCGCCTCCGGTGGAGTAAAGTTGCCGTGGGTTATGCAGAAGCGCCGGTCTCGAATCGATTTGACTTTGTCGGCAGCTTCGTATGCGTCGAGCAATAATTCCTCCGCGCCATCGCCAGCCACGTGCGCGGTCATCTGCCAGCCCACCTCATCGGCCACGCGCGCCATCTCGAAAAGATTTTCCTTGGGCACACGCAGCACGCCCCGGTAGGTCGGGTCGTGGTAGTCGTAAACCTGGGTGTTTTCGCCCCAGGGTTGGCGGAGATAAGCTGTCCCGGTCAGCATGCCACCATCGGCGACGGTCTTGAGCGACCCCACGCGCACCCAATCGTCTCCCCAGCCGGTAACGAGGGGAATCGCCTCAATCTCCTTGCGCACGTCCGCAGGCGTGCCCAGGGCGCTAATCATAAAGGTCACGGAGGTGCGGACCGTCAGCTCGCCCCTCTGCTCCAACGTTTCGTAAACCCGAAAACCCTCGGCGTCCTGGGCGCGGTCCAGAACGCTGGTTATGCCTGCCGTGTTATAACGCTTCTGCATGCTACGCAATGCCCAAAGCTTGTCTTCAAAGGTTGCGGCGCGGGTTCGGCGGGCGGGCTCCAGCAGCTTGTTGGCCCCCAGGATGATGCCGGTCGGCTCACCCTTATCATCCTTTATAATTTTGCCGTCGGCGGGTTGAGGTGTGTCGCGCGTGATTCCCAGCTTGGCCAGCAGCGCGCTGTCGAGCGCCGCAGAGTAGCCGTTGTCGGTCATGGCGAGGCGTTGGCCGGCCGCTTCATCCAGCTCGTAGCGCGTGGGGAGCCGGCGTTCTTTGAGCCGGGTGGCAAAAATTTTGGGGGCAAAGATGATGCGCTCCGGCGGCACCACTGCCACTTGCTTGCGAATGAAGGCCTGAATCTCCGCAATGGAATTAAGCGGCGCAAACGTTTCATCTCGATCCGCTAACGCGGACATGATGGGGTGAACGTGGGACTCAATCAGACCCGCGGTCACCGTGAGACCCTTCAGGTCCACCTTCTCCGTTGCCGGCCCGGCGGTCCGCATGACTTCGGCGTTTGAGCCCACCGCAAGAAATTTGTCGCCACGGATCGAGAAGGCTTGAACTACCGGGTGAGCGTTCCACACCGTAATGACGTGCCCGTTGTAATAGATCGTGTCAGCGGTTTGCCCAACCGCCAGACGGGCAGTGAAAAGCAGAATCGAAAGTGTAATGATAAAGCTTCTCATAATACGCCCCTTAATTAGCGGCGGGGGAAGACGTTGTCAAGAAGAAATCCGCCCTCGTCTCGCAGATTCGACAAGCGCACTCTATAATAATTTGCTGGCTCATTCTCCGGGCGAATCTTTTCGCGCGGAGGGGGAAGGAAGGTCTTGTGGACCTGCTGTTGTCGGATCGGGAAGTGCGCGTGCTGGGTGCGCTCATCGAAAAGGGAATCACCACGCCGGACTATTACCCGCTCTCGCTCAATGCGCTTACCAACGCGTGCAATCAGAAGTCGAATCGGAATCCCGTAATGGCGCTGGACGAGCAGGCCGTGCGGGACGCGCTCGGCGATCTCAGCCGCAAGGGTCTGGCCGGACCCAATTCGACCGCGGAGAGTCGAGTCACCAAGTTTGCGCACCGTTGGCAGGAAGTGTTCAACTTTGACCGGCGCGAAACCGCCCTGCTCTGCGAGCTCATGTTGCGCGGCCCGCAGACGCCGGGTGAGTTGCGCTCGCGCGCCGAACGCATGCACCGCTTTGATGATCTCGAAACCCTCGAGGCCACGCTTCAGAAGCTCAGTGAGCGCGAGCCTCCCTTCGTAAAGAAACTGCCCCGGCAGCCTGGGACCAAGGAATCACGCTACGCGCAGCTTCTGGGCGGTGAGAAACCAGAGTGGACAGCCGCGCCCGCTGAGCCGGCCGTCGAATCGCCCGCCCACGTGCCCAGCGGGCAACTTCTTCACCTGGAGGCCGAGGTCGAAAATCTCAAACAACAACTCGCGGATTTGCAGCAACAGTTCGCGGAATTCAAGAAGCAATTCGAGTGACCGGCCAACTGTCCGGGTTCCGACTGGATTCTTCCCCCCAACCGGTGGTATTTTGTTGGTGGATAAAACGCTAATGGCCAAGGATAACCGAAAACCCCTAAATCCTTAAAATTCACTAAAAAAACACTTGACAAGCCTCAAACACAACCGTATAGTCGGTGGACAAAAGTGGTAGAAAGTAGAGGATAGTGTAACTCGGGGTCGATTTTAAGTTCCTTTTTAGAGTTTGAGGCGGGTCCAATGCTTCGCGGCAACAACCCGGCAACGGTGGACGCCAAGGGTCGATTGAAGATTCCGACCGCCTTTAAGGTTTTCCTGGACGAGAACTATGGCCAGGACTTTTTTGTCACCAGCCTGGATGGCCAGTCGGCGCGCCTTTACCCGTTTCCGGTCTGGCGCGAGATCGAGGATAAGCTAGCTGCCTTGCCTTCGATGAACAAGGCCAAGAAGCGGTTTCTGGATCGCACGAACTATTGGGGGCAGGCCACGCGGGCCGATGCCCAGGGGCGAGTTCTGATTCCCACGCTGCTGCGCGAGTCGGCGGGGATGCACGGGGAAGTGGCGGTTCTCGGTTACCTGAATTACCTGGAAGTCTGGAACCTGGAACGGTACCGCGAGCACCTGGAGCGCGAGCCGCTTACCGACGAAGACGAGCAAACGCTCAGCAATTTGGGAATCTGATGGTGCGGGACTCCGGTTGAAATACAGAGGTGCTATGGGGCTGAATCTGCATTCCACGGTCGAGGCAATCCAAAGTTTTCTGAGCGCCGGAATTGCCTACATGTGCGTAATTCAGGTTCTTCTGTGCGTCGGCATTGGCTGCCTCTGTGTGGTCAGTCGCGATTGAGTCCAGGAGAATCTTGACCGTGACCTGGGGAGTTAGTGATTAGGTCTGGGGAGATGGGGGAGAAACCATGGGAGCAACGGAGCAAGTCGGCAGGGGGCAGGCGGTTGATGGGCAAGATTCTGGGCGTTGGCCCGGAGTGCGCGTGTCGGTGACCGGTCTGGCTCTGGAAGGGGCGGAGGAGATCGATCTGCTGCCCGATTTCGAGAGGTTGCTCCACGGCGGCCCGCAGGAAGAATGGTGTGTACCCCGCCCCGAGGGGCTGCTGGGATGACATGCATCTCCCGGTTCTGCTTCACGAGGCCATCGAGTTTTTGAATGTCCGGCCCGAGGGAATTTACATCGACGCGACACTGGGGGCCGGCGGACACGCGGAAGAGATCCTAAAGCGCTTAGGGAGCGGCAGGCTGCTGGGCCTCGACCGCGACCCCCAGGCGCTTGAAGTAGCCGGCGAAAGGCTGGCGGGTTTTGGCGAGAAGCTGACGATGCTACACGGGAACTTTGCCGATATCGATACCTTGCATGCCTCGACGGGTTTGCCGCCGGCGGACGGCGTCCTGGCCGACCTCGGTTTAAGCTCGCTGCAGCTTGACGATGCTTCGCGCGGATTCAGCTTCAATTTGCCGGGTCCTCTCGATATGCGAATGGATCCCAGCTCCGAGGAAACCGCGGCCGACCTTGCGAACCGCGCTCGGGAGCGGGACCTGGCAGACGTTATCTACAAGTTGGGGGAAGAGCGCCACTCGCGCCGGATTGCGCGAGCCATTGTGAAGGCCCGTCCGTATCGATTAACCACCGAACTGGCGCAGGTGGTGACGCGAGCGATCCCCTCCCGGGCGGGCCTCCACCAAATTCATCCAGCCACGCGGACGTTCATGGCGCTGCGGCTGGCTATCAATCGTGAGCTCGAAAACCTCGAGCAGTTTCTCGCCAGGGTCCTGGGTGTCCTCCGGCCCGGAGGGCGCATCGTGATCCTGAGTTTCCACTCGCTGGAAGACCGGATTGTAAAGCACACCTTCCAGCGTTGGCAGCGGGAAGGCAGCGCCCGCATCCTGACGCGCAAAGTGGTTCGCCCCACGGAAGAGGAAGTGCGGCTTAATCCACGCGCGCGCAGTGCCAAATTACGGGCGGCTGAGAAGAGCAGGGAATAGGGAACAGGGAACAGAGAGCAGGGCTGTTTTACCCCAACCCCGTATCCCGGTGCTTAGATGGCCACAGCAGCAGTCACATTACCGAGAACCAGACGGCGTCCGAGAAACGTTCCGGCCGCGGGCCGGGCGAGTTTCCCGGAATTCTACTTTGTGAAGCACATCGATAATTCCCGCTTGGTGCGGGAAGTTGACGTGGAGCGTCGCCGTGAATGTTTCAGTCTCCTCGGATTGGGCATTGTGGTTTTTCTATTTGTGCTGCTGTTCGCATGGCAGCATTTCCAGTGCGTGCGGTACGGTTATCAGATCGAGCAATTCAAGCACGAACGCACGGCGCTGGAAGAGTGGAATCACCAGCTTCGGCTCGAGCAGGCATCGCTGGCCGATCCTGAAAGGATCGACACGCTGGCGAGAACCCAGCTCGGGATGGTCTCGCCCAGCCCGCAGCAAGTGATTCACGTGGGTGAGCCCGAGCCGGCCGCGGCCTCCTCGGAAAGCCCGGAGCTCGCGCGCAACTTCTCCGCAGTGGGTGGGGAAACTCGACACGAGCCATAGCTCCGATGAGCCGACGCAAGCCGGAATCTCGTGCGGCGAAGCCCGATCGGTCTCGCCTGGAGAGGCGGCGACTGATCGTGGGCGTAATCTGCCTCCTGTGGTTTTCCTGCATTGCCGCCCGCCTCTACTACTTCCAGGTTATTCAATACGTGGATTTGCTGGCGCGGGCCCAGCGTCAGCAGCAACGGACCATCGAGGTTGCTCCCCAGCGCGGAGACATCTATGACCGCCAGATGAATCCCCTGGCCATGAGCCTGGGGGTGGACTCGGTCTACGCTGTGCCCAGTGAGCTTGCGGATCCCAAGATGGTGGCGACACTCCTCGCGCCGGTGCTGGGCCTGGATGCGAATGACCTGCTGGGCCGGTTCCAGGCCTTGCACTCCTTCTGCTGGGTCAAGCGCAAGGTCAGCGCGGCGGAAGCCGCCCGGGTGCGTGACCTGAACCTGAAAGGCGTCTACTTCCAGCGCGAGCCCAAACGTTTCTATCCCAAAGGAGAATTGGGCGCCCAGGTCATTGGGTACGTCGGTCTGGATGACAAGGGTCTGAGCGGGATGGAGTACGCGCGCGAGGATGAAGTCAAGGGCAGGCCGGGGCGGGTCCTCTTGGCCTCAGACGCGCGCCGCCGCACCTTCCACAGCACCGAATGGGCGGGGGCGCCGGGCAAAAACCTGGTGCTGACGCTCGACGAGAAGATTCAGTACATCGCGGAGAAGGCTTTGGCGCAGGCGGTTGAACTTACTCAGGCCGTCGGGGGCGTGGCCATCGTCCAGAACCCCAACACGGGCGAGATTCTGGCGCTCGCCAACCAGCCCACCTTCAATCCCAACGACTTTGGGGCCAGTTCAGCCAGCGCCCGTGAGGATCGCGGAGTGAGCTGGGTTTATGAGCCGGGCTCGACCTTCAAGCTGGTCGCCGCGTCTGCCGCGCTCGAAGAAAACCTGGCTAATCCCCAGGAAGTTATCAACTGTCAAAACGGCAGCATTGTGCTGGCGGGCCACACCATTCACGACCATAAGCCCTTTGGCGACCTCAGCGTGACCGACGTGATTGCCAACTCGAGTGACGTGGGCGCCATCAAACTGGGCTTGCGGCTCGGCGATGATCGCCTCTATCGCTATATACGCAGTTTCGGCTTCGGGGCGAAGACCGATATTGAATTGCCGGGTGAAGAGCGCGGGCTGCTCAAGCCGCCCAGCCGATGGTCCGGGATATCCATCGGGGAAATCTCCATGGGGCAGGAAATCGGCGTGACGCCTGTGCAGATGATCACGGCATTCTCCACCGTCGCAAATGGCGGAATCCTGTTTGAACCCCGCGTGGTGCGCGATGTTTTTCTCGGGGCGCACCACGAACCCCTGCCCGCGGCTTCCGGTCATCGGGTGATTACCGAGCACACGGCTGAGATGATGCGGCAGATCTTTGCGGCGGTCGTCGATCACGGCACCGGCAAGCCCGCACAATTGGCAGGATACTCGTCGGCCGGTAAAACCGGCACTGCACAAAAGATTGACGCCAGCGGCGCGTACTCAAAATCGCACTACGTAGCTTCCTTTATAGGCTTTGCTCCCGTTACACGGCCGGCGGTGACTATTCTGGTGGTCATTGATACTCCGGTGGGAGCACATCACGGGACCGACGTGGCAGCTCCGGTGTTCCGATCCATCGCAGAGCAGACTTTGGGTTATTTAAATGTCCCG
Source organism: uncultured Acidobacteriota bacterium (assembly GCA_963804995.1). Classification (GTDB taxonomy): domain Bacteria; phylum Acidobacteriota; class Terriglobia; order UBA7540; family UBA7540; genus Bog-366. The sequence continues at coordinate 1,359,915 of CAWDSK010000003.1, read as the reverse complement.
CAAGACAATCCCTCCCGGTGGCCTCAAGTAGTATCCGCATTACCTGCAAGGCCTCCCGCCCAGAAGCGCGGAGACTTCGCGGGGTTCCTTCCTTCGGATCGAGGACTACCCGGAGTTGCCACATCACCCGTGCAAACCGCATCCTACTCAAAGGGGCTTTCACCTGAAAGTCTTGATTTGGGCCGCGCCCCACAAGATGAGGTTGCATCCAGCACGGTGATTCTGGGTGATGGCCCTCTCGTGTCCGTCCCGGATTTTTCCGGCTGGGCCGCGCGCCGCGTGGCGGAAGAGTGTGAAAAGTTAGGACTGGATCTCAATATGGCCGGAACGGGGCTGGCCGTGGAGCAGAATCCCGTGGCGGGTATCAAGGTGCCTTCCGGCACGCGCGTTTGGGTGCGCATGGCAAGGTAATTGCCGATTGTCGATTGGACTGGAGGAGTGGCTATCGGCAACAGGATCGCGGCAGAATGCTAGCGCTGGACGGACAGGCAAGAGGTGCCGGTTAACAGCACCTTGGAGATGAGAGCGTTTTTTTGAAGTTATTTCCCTCGCCCCCTTGGGGGAGAGGGTGGCTCGCAACCGGCGCTTTCACCAGCCGGGGCGAGACGGGTGAGGGGGTCAAAACCGTCACACCCTCTACAAATTTGACGCAATGCATTCATGTGAGTGCTGACCCCCTCACCCCCACAACAAGCAGAACGTGGGGCCCCCTCCGCCTTGCGGTCCCCCCTCTCCCCCAAGGGGGCGAGGGAAGAAGAATTTTTGATGGTGATTTGAAGCGAGAGGGAAATGAAGCTTGGCGAATTACTCGGCGATTTGCCGGTTCTGCACACGGGTGCAGACGCGACGGTGGAGGTTTCTTCTCTCGCTTACAACTCCAACGAAGTCCGCCCGGGCACGCTCTTCTTTGCTATTCAGGGTGAAAAGGCCGACGGTCACCTGTACATTCCACATGCTCTGGAGCGGGGCGCTGTGGCGGTGGTGAGCGAGCGTGCCGCCCCGGCTGAGCTTGCCACGCGTTGGATTCAGGTCTCGGCCGTGCGCCGTGCCCTGGCAGCCGCCAGCCGCACCCTTTTCGGTCACCCGGAAGAGCAGCTCAAGCTCATTGGAATTACGGGGACCAACGGCAAAACCACTATTACCTATCTGGTGGAGAGCGTTCTGGAAGCGGCGGGTGTTCCCTGTGGTGTCTTCGGCACGATTGAATACCGCATGGGCGGCAAAATCAAAACCGCAACAAATACCACGCCGGAATCTCTCGATTTGGTTTCCTACTTTGCCGAGCTCGTGAAGGCGGGTGGCAAGGCCGCGGTCATGGAAGTATCGTCGCACGCGCTTGCGCAAGAGCGCGTCTGGGGGTTTCACTTTGCGGTGGCGGTTTTCACCAATCTGACGCAGGACCATCTGGACTACCACAAGGATTTCGAGCATTACTTCGAGGCCAAGCGGCGCCTCTTCGAGGGGTTGGGATCTTCACCCCCGGACTGGGCCGTCATCAACCTTGACGATCCTTGGGGCGTGCGGCTCCTGGAACTGCCGTATCCGAACCTCTTGACCTACGGTTTGAATAGCAACGCGCAAGTGATGCCCAGGCAATCCGCGTCAACTCTGCAGGGAACAGAAGCAACCATCGTGACGCCCAGGGGGGAACTACGAATCACCTCTCCACTGGTCGGACAGGCGAATCTGGCCAATATTCTGGCAGCGGTTTCTACGGGGGTGGCTATGGGGATTTCGAGCGCCAAAATTGAGGAGGGAATCGCCAATCTGAAAGCGGTCCCGGGGCGCTTTGAGCGCATCGACGAGGGTCAGCCCTTTCTGGTCGTAGTGGATTACGCGCACACCGATGACGCTCTGAAAAACGTTCTCAGGACGGCCCGCCATTTGACCTCCCATCGCCTGATTGTTCTGTTCGGGTGTGGCGGCGAGCGCGACCGCACCAAGCGCCCCCGCATGGGTGAGGCCGCAGGTTCGCTGGCGGATTTCGTAGTGCTTACCTCCGATAATCCTCGCAGTGAAGACCCCTTGCTTATTTTGGCTGACGCCCTGGTGGGATTACAGCGGACGGGTAAACCGTACCTTGCGGAAGTTGACCGCGGAATTGCCATCCGTAGAGCTTTGGCAGAAGCCCGCGGGGGTGACGTGGTGGTTCTGGCCGGCAAGGGGCACGAGACGTATCAAATTCTTAGAGATGGAAAGATCGATTTTGACGACCGGGAAGTTGCGCGCCAAGTCCTGCGGGAGATGGGGTACGGGAAGTAGATTGACGATTGTCGATTAAGGATCGCCCTTACTGGAGACTGAGAGCTTCCCTTAATTCAATCGTCAATCGACAATCGAAATCGACCATCAACAAGTCGGCCATGAAATGGACGATGGGTGACGTTGCGGCGCGACTAGGCACCACAAGTGCCGTGCCTCACCGCTGCGTCTCCGGCTACTCGATTGACTCTCGCTCGATTCAATCCGGCCAGCTCTTCTTTGCCCTTCGAGGGCCACGCTTTGATGGCCACCAGTTTGTCAGGCACGTTTTGGAAAGTGGCGCCGCCGGTGCGGTGGTCGAGCGGTCATTTGCCGCTGCGGCTCCGGAGGAATGGCGCCCTGCGCTGCTTGCGGTCGCTGACACACTCGGCGCGCTGCAAACTCTGGGGCGTGAGGTTCGCCGCCAGTGGGGAAAGCGGCTTATCGCTGTCACGGGCAGCGCTGGAAAAAGTACAACCAAGGAGATGATCGCTGCGCTCCTCGGCCGGCGGCTGCGCGTGCTGCGCTCGCCGGGCAATTTGAACAACGATTATGGCCTGCCTCTGGCGTTACTGGCCCTGGAGGTTGAGCACGAGGTAGCAGTAATGGAGTTGGGGATGTCCGCCCTTGGAGAGATTGCCCGCCTTTCGCGCCTGGCGGAGCCTGACGTCGGGGTGGTGACGAATGTTGCTCCGGTGCACCTACAGTTCTTTGATTCCGTGGATTCGATTGCCCTCGCCAAACGCGAGTTGATCGATTACCTCGCGACCAGGGGCGAGCGGGGAGTGGCCGTCCTGAACGAAGACGATGAACGCGTGCGAAGGTTCGCGGAAGGTTTTCCCGGCCGCGTGGTGACATTTGGCTTTTCCGAGAAAGCGTCTTTTCGTGCCGATCAAGTCAGGGGGGGCGTGGGCGGCGGAAGCTCCTTTCAGGTCCATACCCCGGACTGGGAGGGAGAATGCACGCTGCCTCTGCCCGGCCGGCATAATATCCAGAATGCCCTGGCGGCGACGGCCGTGGCAACGCTCTGCGCGATTCCCCCAGAGGAGATTCGCCGGGGCCTCGCGGAGTTTCAGAATTTACATCAACGGAGTGAAATTCTTACACTGCCCGGCGAGATCACGGTGATCAACGATTGCTATAACTCAAACCCACTCGCCATGGAACGCATGCTTGAGGCGCTGGCCACGTGGCCGGGGGCGCGGCGCCGGCTTGTGGTGGCGGGTGAGATGTTGGAGCTGGGACAAACCTCGCCGGAACTGCATCGAGCCGTTGGCCGCAAATGCGCCCAGAGCGGTGTGTCCTGGCTGATTGCCGTGCAGGGAGATGCGAGGTTCTTTCTGGAGGGCGCCGCGGAGGGGGGGATCGCCAAGGACCATCTGCGGTTCTTTCCTCACCCCAAGGAGGCCGGTGATTTCTGCCTTACCCTCCTCTCACCTGGCGATGTGGTCTTGGTGAAGGGTTCTCGTGGAGTTCACTTGGAAACGGCGATTGAATTGCTGCGAGGCGCGTTGGTAAATCCTGGGACTGCGCCGCGGTCCGGTCGGGAGCCTACCCCCTTGGTATAACCCCATGCTCTATTATCTCTACCTCAAATTCTATCCCGAATTTCATGTCCTGAATCTGCTTCGGTACATCACCTTTCGCACGGCATACGCCAGCCTGACGGCGCTGCTCCTCTCGCTCGTCCTGGGGCCGTGGCTGGTGCGGAAGCTCAAGGAATTCCAGATTGGCCAGTACATCCGCGCCGATGGGCCACAGGCCCATCAATCCAAGGCGGGCACGCCCACTATGGGTGGTGTCCTCATTATTCTTTGCATACTCGTTCCCACCCTACTGTGGTCAGATCTCAGCAATATCTTCGTTTGGCTCACCCTGGGAACAACCCTGGCGTTTGGCAGCATTGGTTTCTGGGACGATTACCAGAAGATCCAGCGCCGGCAGAACCTGGGCCTGAGCGCGCGGGGAAAATTCCTGCTTCAGATTCTGGTCAGCTTCCTCTTCGGGGTCATACTGGTCTTCTTGTCGGCGCGAGGGCTGTACTCCACCACCCTGACCTTTCCTTTCTTCAAACGCTTCCACCCCACATTTCTCATTTCGCTCTTTTTGAAAAACGTCTGGACCTACCCCCTGGCGTTTCTCCCATTCTTGCTTTTCGTTGTGCTGGTCCTGGTGGGGTCTTCGAACGCCGTCAATCTGACGGATGGCCTGGACGGATTGGCAATCGGGTGCCTGGTGATTTCCGCCGGGGCCTTGACGGTGCTGACCTACGTCGCCGGCCACTCCGTCTTTTCCGGCTACCTCGATGTGGAGCACCTGCCTCGCGTGGGTGAATTGACCATTTTCTGTGGTTCCATGGTGGGCGCGAGCCTGGGCTTTCTCTGGTACAACGCTTACCCGGCGGAGATTTTCATGGGTGACGTGGGCTCGCTCGCGCTAGGGGGCGCCATGGGAACCGTCGCAGTGCTGATCAAGCAGGAATTGTTGCTCCCTTTCATTGGGGGAATTTTTGTTGTGGAAGCACTTTCCGTCATCTTGCAAGTGGGGTCGTTTAGATTGCGGGGCAAACGCATTTTCCGCATGGCGCCGCTGCATCATCACTTTGAATTGAGCGGTTGGAAGGAATCGAAGATCATTGCGCGCTTTTGGATTGCCGCGCTGATCTTCGCCCTTTTTGCTCTGACGACATTGAAGTTGAGGTAGGGTTATAGTAGCTGTCAGCTATCAGCTATCAGCTATCAGCTTACAGCTAAAGTGCCCGTCGCTTGGGGCTGATTGTTGAAAGCGGTATCTGCTTGAGGTCTGCCGGGCTAACGCCCGGCACTACTGATAGCTGAAAGCTGGGAGCTGAAAGCTGAAAATGGACGTTCGTGGCAAACGCGTGTTGGTGGTGGGGTTGGCGCGCAGCGGCTTTGCAGCGGCCATCGCCCTGGCGCGCCACGGGGCGACCGTGACGGTGAGCGACCTCAAGCCTCCGGCGGAGTTTCGGGACCTCCTGCCGCTGCTGGTCAAAGAGAAGATTGGGCTGGAGCTCGGAGCGCAGCGCCCGAAAACCTTCCTGGGCCACGATGCCATTGTCATTAGCCCGGGTGTGCCCTGGGATCTCCCGCAACTTCAGGCGGCTCGCGAGCAGAAGATTCCAATCTATCCCGAGGTGGAAGCAGCGACCTGGTTCCTGGAAGGAACGCTCGTAGGCATCACGGGTTCGAACGGCAAGACCACCACCACCGCGCTTCTCGGTGACATGCTGCGAGCTTCCGGCTTCCCGACCTTCGTGGGAGGAAACATCGGCAACGCTCTGAGCACCGCGGCCGACCACGCCCGTCCCGGAACCATGTTCGTCACGGAGTTGAGCAGCTTTCAACTGGAAGGCATTCAACATCTGCGCCCGCACGTGGCGGTAATGCTCAACCTTTCTCCAAACCATCTTGACCGGCATCCAAGTTTCGAAGCCTATGCCCAGGCCAAGCGTCAGATTTTTCGCAATCAGGGCGCGCAGGACGTTGCCATCCTGAACGCCGATGACCCTTGGGTGGCCGCGCTCCAAACTGCGGTTTCCGGGCGGCCGATGCTGTTCAGCCGCCAGCGCGAACTGGCGGACGGCGTGTTTGTTTCTGCGGGCAGGATTTGCTATCGCGTGCGTCACCTGGAGCGCGTGCTGTTCGAAACACGTGACGTGGCACTGCGGGGAGATTTCAATCTGGAAGACGTCTTGGCAGCCACCGCCGCTGCCTGCGCGCTCGGCGCGGATTTTGGCGCCATTCGCAAGGCTGTGCGGGAATTCCAGGCTGTCGAGCATCGCCTGGAATTCGTGCGCGAAATCGAGGGCGTGGATTTCTACAACAACTCCAAGGCGACGAGTGTCGATGCCACGGCGAAGTCGCTGGAAGCTTTCGAGCGGGGAGTGCACCTGATTATGGGTGGGAAAGATAAGGGCGCGCCTTATACGCCGCTCCTCCCCCTGCTCAAGGACCGCGTGCGTGAAGTGCTGCTGATCGGCGCTGCTGCGCCGGTGATCGCCGGGCAGCTTGCGGGTTCTGTGGAACTCGTGCATGCCGGCGACTTGGAGACGGCCATACGCGAGGCCTTTGTCCGGTCGCGGCCCGGCGATACGGTATTGCTGGCCCCAGCTTGTTCGAGTTTCGATCAGTTCAAGGACTACGAACAGCGCGGACGGGTTTTCAAGGAGCTGGTAATGCAGCTCGCCACGGAAGTGTCTGCGGGCGCAATCACGCGGAAGAAACTTCCCGCACCAGCTATAGGGGGACCGCCACGCCCCCCTGAGGCTCATGTCCCACTTGTCGGATCCGTAGTCGCCGAGGCTGCGGGGGAACCGGTGAAGTCCGCTGAGGAACATATGGAACCCTCGGCGCCTGCTCCGAACTTTGCAGTGAATGTGCCGCCGGCTTCAAGTCCTGAAGAGAAGGCTGCTGCGGTGCAAACCATTCCGAACCCGGCAGCCGAAAGCGAGCCGGAGAGGCAGGGGGAAGTCCTCGAGCCCTCCGGGGCGAAACACACCCATTCTCAACCCGAAGAAGGCGTCCCTGCGCAACCAGGGCCCACGACCACGTCCCACCTTGAGCTGACGTATGTCTACGAAGTTGATGCGGTGGAAGTGCCCGAAATGGAGTCGCAGGTCGTGCTGGATGGCGAAGCTGCAGTGTCCCAACCTGCGGGCGAACATGAGGCCATCGCGGACGAACTATTGCCTTTTGAGGCCCGCCCGGCGGCCGCAATGGCGGTGACGACTCCCGCCTCCAAAAGAGGTCCAGCGAAAGGGAGTGGCCGCGTCAAGGGTGAAGACCGCCCGGGCGCGCCGCACCCCGGATCACAACCGCAGCCGAAACTGCCGGGACTGGATTAGCTAACGCATGGCGCGACAGCTCCAATCCGACAAGATTTTGTTTGGCGCCGTAGTGGGCTTGGTCCTATTTGGCGCGCTCATGGTATTCAGCGCCTCGGCGGTATTGGCAGCGGATAATTACCATAACAGCAATTACTTTCTGTGGAGACAACTCGCTTGGGTGGTAGCGGGACTCGTGGCCGTGGTTGTCATGATGAATGTTGACTACCGGCGGCTGGCAAGTCCGCTGGTAGTATTTCCGGCCCTGGCCCTGCAGTTCATCCTTCTCGTCGTGGTGCTATTTGCCGACCGCAGCCATAACACGCATCGCTGGCTTCACCTGGGCCCAGCCAGCCTTCAACCTTCGGAGTTCGCTAAAATTGTTTTGGCTCTCTTTCTCGCTTTTTTCCTGGACCTCCGCAAGGGCCAGGTGAACGACTGGAAACACACTCTGGCGCCGATCCTGTTGGTAGCGGGAGTCATGGGAATGTTAGTGCTGGTGGAGCCGGATTTCGGGACGACTCTCGCGCTCGGTTTGGTGGTGACAGCGATCCTGTTTGCGGCTGGCTTGCAGCTCCGCTACTTTGCCTTGACGGGGCTCTCTGCGTTGCCCGTGGTTTACTGGCTGATTCTCCATTCCACTTACCGTCACAACCGCGTGCTGGCGTTCTTGAACCCCTATGCTGACCCGCTGGGAAAAGGTTTCCAGATTCTCCAGTCTTACATCGCGGTGGGAACCGGAGGGATCACGGGCTTGGGCCTGATGGAGGGCAAGCAGAAACTCTTCTTCTTGCCGGAACCCCAAACGGATTTCATCTTCGCGGTAGTGGGAGAGGAATTGGGATTGCTGGGCACCTTGGCAATCGTGACGGTCTTCGTTCTGATTCTGCTGCGGGGACTGCGGGCCAGCGCTGGCTGCTCGGACGACTTCGGGCGGTTGCTGGCCCTTGGATTGACGGTGATGGTTGTCGGCCAGGCCCTGGTCAACATGAGTGTGGTTCTGGGATTGCTCCCCACGAAGGGTATTCCCCTGCCGTTTGTCAGCTATGGTGGATCATCTTTACTGGTTAACATGCTGGCCGTGGGGATTTTGCTCAATATCTCTCAACACGCGAGCTAGTCTTCTGGGAGGCTGATGAAAAACGACGTAGCGGCGGGTTTACCCCGCCATCCGCTGTTGAAATCGTTGGCGATATGGCGGGGTAAACCCGCCGCTACCTCGCACCGTGAGGGTTTTTCAACAGCCTTCTAGGAAACTTGCGTTGTGAAAAGCATTTCCCTATTCCCCCACACCCCCTCAGGGGCCGAGGGGACAATGATTCCTGATTAGGACGTGAGAGAAAGTGCTGGACACCGTGCACGATCGAATCGAAGAGGAGGACCGGACTGAACCTGAGGAGGCTGGTGTTGTCGCTCGCGGCGGCAACACTGTATCGGCTGGCCCAGACCACGCGACCTCGCGCATTTTGATGGTGGCGGGGGGGACGGGTGGCCACATTTTCCCGGCTCTGGCCGTGGCGGAGGAACTGCGGGCGCGCAGCGAGCAGCGAGAACTGAATTCGACGTGTTACGAGATCGAATTTCTGGGAACACGCCGCCAGCTTGAATCGAAGCTTATTCCCGCGGCGGGTTTCCGGCTCAGTGTGGTTGATGCCGCCGGGCTGAAAGGAATTGGTGGGGTACGTTGGCTGCGCAATTTGCTGGTCTTGCCGCGCACAGCGATTGAAGTGGCGGCCATCCTGCGGAATTTTCGACCACGCGTGGTGGTAGGCGTGGGGGGTACCTCTCAGGACCGGTGATGTTGGAGGCAGCGCTCTGTGGTATTCCCACCGTCTTGATTGAGCCGAATGCCCGGCCGGGTTTTACGAACCGCCTCCTGGCGCCCGTGGTCCGCAAGGCGGTGGTGGGATTTGAAGAGACGGCGCGCTTTTATGGAAGTAAGGCGCTTCTGACAGGGCATGCCGTCCGTCCAACCTTCTTTGCAATCCCACCCAAGCCGCACACGCCGCCTTTTGTTGTCCTGGTGGTGGGTGGAAGTCAGGGTTCGAGGGCGATCAATCAAACCGTGATGGCAAGCCTGCCGCTCCTGGCGGGGGACGCAGGGCGGATTAGAATCATCCACCAAACCGGCGAACCCGACTATAATGAAGTTCGCAGGACCTATCAGGAACAAGGCTTCGCCGCCCAGGTTTACGCCTTCATTGAGGACATGCCCGGGGCGCTCGCACAAGCCGATTTAGTTATTTCGCGCGCGGGAGCGACGGCCGTGTCCGAACTTGCCGCCGCCGGGAAGGCCGCTTTGCTGATTCCTTTTCCGGCCGCGACTGACCAGCACCAACTGGATAACGCCCGGGTTCTGGAGCGTGCCGGAGGGGCGCACATTATCGTGCAATCGGAGCTCACTCCTGAACGCCTGGTGGGGGAAATACGCGGGCTGCTCGCGGCCCCGGATACGCTCCATCAGATGGAAACCTGTGTGCGCCGCCTGGCACGTCCAGACGCGGTGGCTCGTATTGCAGACTTGATCGAATCCTTCGCCCGCCAGGCGTAGGAGGCAAGTAAGGAATAGCGGAAGTATGCTGGGTAAAATTCGAAGGATTCATTTTGTCGGGATAGGTGGCATCGGGATGAGCGGCATCGCCGAGGTGCTGCTCAATTTGGGATTTCAAGTTTCCGGGTCGGACCTGAAAGCCACCCCCGTTACTGATCGCCTGGCGAGCCTGGGGGCGCGGGTGTTTGAAGGCCATGCGGCCGCAAACGTCAGCCAGGCCCAAGTGGTGGTCGTGTCCTCCGCCGTGCCGGTGGCCAATCCTGAAATTCAGGAGGCCCAGCGGCGCCAGATTCCGGTCATCCCCCGCGCCGAGATGCTGGCGGAATTAATGCGCCTGAAGTTCAACGTGGCCGTGGCGGGTGCGCATGGCAAAACCAGCACCACTTCCATGATCGCGGTGATGCTGGCGGAAGCGAATCTTGATCCCACCGTGGTCGTCGGGGGTCGGCTGGATGTGTTTGGATCCAGTGCGCGGCTGGGGAAAAGTGAATTGATGGTGGTTGAAGCGGATGAGAGCGACCGCTCCTTCCTCTACCTGCTGCCTTCGATTGCCGTGGTCACCAACATTGACCGCGAACATCTGGACCATTACCGCGACCTCGATGAGATTGCCGCCGCCTTTGTTTCTTTTATGCAAAAGGTTCCCTTTTACGGCGCCGTGGTCGTTTGTTTCGATCCGCCTTGGCGTGATTTGATCAAGACCCTGATGCCAAAGCTCCGGCGCCGGGTGGTTACTTACGGGCTGGAGCCTGGCGCGGACGTTCAGGGCAGCATTCATGAACTCACCCCGTCTGGCTCGATGTTTGACGCCTCTGTGAAAGGGAAGAGCCTCGGGCGTTTTTCGATTGGGGTTCCTGGCCGGCACAATGTGCAAAACGCTCTGGCGGCGGTCGCGGTGGGCTTGGAGCTGGAACTGACTGCCGAGCAGATTCGCCAGGGCCTGGAGCGCTTTCGAGGCGCCGACCGGCGCTTTCAAATCAAGGCGGAGGTTGACGGCATTACCCTCGTGGATGACTATGGCCATCATCCCACGGAAATTCGCGCCACCCTTGACGCCGCGCGCCTGCAAAGGACGAAACGCATCATCGCCATCTTTCAGCCCCATCGCTATACGAGGACCAAGTTCTTGCTGGATGAACTGGCGGCCTCTTTCGCGGGCTGCGACCGCGTCTACGTCCTGGACATCTATGCTGCCAACGAGACGCCGATTCCCGGGGTCACTTCTGCGGCCCTGGTGGAGCGCATGCATGAATTGGGTGTCAGTAGTGCGCGTTATGCGTTGTCAGACCAACAGGTGATTACCGAAATCCTGGATGAGGCGTGCCCGGGTGACTTGATCATGACAATTGGCGCGGGAAGTGTCTGGAAGATCAGCGAGGCGCTGGCAAAAGCGTTGAGGGAGAGCAATCAGGAATTAGGAGCTAGAAGTTAGTAGTCAGCAGTCAGGGGTTGGAAGGTTGAAGCTGAATGAAATCGCCCCATGTTTTGACTACTGGCGCCTCGGGATAAATGGTTATGGAATTACTGGAACACGACGAGGTACCGTTACCGGATGAGTTGGATGCCGAAGAGGAATCCCCTTATCTTCGACGGCCCAAAGCGGTTCCGGTGCGACGCAACCGATTCGCGGGGCGTGTGCGCTGGATTCTTTTTGCCGTCGGCGTCCTGCTGCCCGTTGGAGTCGCTGGGGGCTTGCTGGCCAATTTCGCGCTCACCTCGCCCCAATTCGTGCTGAGCGCTCCGGAAGATATTATAGTGGAGGGGAATCGGTTCGTCTCGCGTGAGGAGGTTCTGGGGGCGCTTAGTTTGCCTTTAACGGGGAAGGGCCGTGGCTCCAACGTCTTCCGCGTTTCCCTCGATACCAAGCGGCGTCAGGTGGAAACGCTGCCGTGGGTGCGAACGGCGGCGGTGACACGCATCCTGCCTCATGGGCTGCTCGTGAGTATCGCGGAGCGAACCCCGGTGGCTTTTGCCAGTGTGGGCGGGCGCGTGAGCCTGGTGGACGGGGACGGTATGCTCCTCGAGAAGCCGGAGAACGGCGTGTTCGACTTCCCCGTGATCAGCGGCCTTGAAACCGTTGCCAGCGTGGATGAACGCCGCGCGCGTTTGGCCCTCTTCCAGGAGTTCATGCAGCAATTGGGGACGGAGGTTCCCCGCGCGGGCTGGATGATTTCGGAGGTCGATTTGACCGATTCCGAGGACTTGAAAGCGCTGTTGATCAGAGGACAGCAGACCGTGCAGGTGCACTTCGGCCGCAAGGACTTCCTCCGCCGGTTCCGAAATTTCCAGGCGCTGCTCCCGGAGTTGCAAAAGTCGGACTCCAAACTTGATACCGTTGATTTGCGCTATCGCAATCAGGTGGTCGTAAACCCGTAGTCAATCGAGGCGGGGGGCCAGATAGGCTTCACCCGCAAGGAACGAGCGAAAGGACTGAAGCAGGCTTGGCGCGAAAAGATCACAATATCGTCGGGCTCGATCTTGGCAGTGTGAAGATCTCCGCCCTCGTGTGCAAGCCAAACGAGGAAGGCAAACTCGAAGTCCTGGGCCTGGGAGCGGCGGAGTCGAAGGGCTGGCGTAAGGGCGTGATCGTAAATCTCGACCTGACCGTCCTGGCGGTGAAGAAGGCGGTGGAGGCAGCCGAAACTGCCGCGGGAGTGTCTATCGAATCCGCTTACGTGGGCGTGGCAGGCCCGCATATCAAGGGTGTGAATTCGAGGGGTTCGATCACACTCGGGAAAACCTCCGCCTCCACGCGGGAGGTGGAACGGGAGGATGTGCGGCGCGTCATCCAGACTGCACAGAATATTACCCTGCCGGAAGATCGCCAACTTCTGCATGTCCTGCCGCAGAAGTTTCTGCTTGATTCCCAAGATGGCATTCGTGACCCCGTCGGCATGGTAGGCGCCCGGCTGGAGGTGGACGTTCACCTGGTGACGGCGTCGGCCTCAGCCTCCCAGAATGTAGTGACGGCGGTGAACCGGGCGGGCGTGATGGTGCAGGACACAGTTTTTGAGCCGCTGGCTTCCGGGGAAGCTTGTCTCACGGCTGACGAGCGCGAGCTGGGTGTGGCGCTGGTAGATATCGGGGGAGGGTCGACAGATCTGGTTGTCTATCATGCCGGCGTGGTCCAACACACCGCGGTGATCCCTGTGGGCGGGGAGCACTTTACCAACGATATCGCGGTAGGACTCCGCACTCCCATTCCGGAGGCGGAGAAGATGAAAAAAGCTTGGGGTGAACGCGACCCTTCGAAGCCCATCGACACGGTGTTGGAAGTGCCCGGGGTCGGTGAGCGGCCCTCGCGCACCGTGAATTACGCGATGCTGAGCGAGGTGATCGAGCCGCGCGCCGTCGAACTTATCGAATTAATCCAGGCAGAACTTGGCCGCTCAGGTTGGGAGAAGCAATTGGGTGCGGGTGTCGTGCTGACCGGAGGCGGCGCGAAGCTGGGCGGGTTGACAGCACTTGCCGAACAAGGTCTGGGCATGGCAGTGCGTTTGGGCGTTCCCTTTGATTTGGAGAATATGGGTGAAACGCTGCCCGATCCGGCCTTCGCGGCGGCCGTGGGATTGGTGATCCATGGGAATCGCCTGCGACTGCGGCGTGACTCCCGCGAGAACACGGGATTGTTTGGGAAGCTCTGGAAAAGTGTGCGAGGCAGAAGTGCTTAGAGAATGCGGCAAAGGAGCCATCATGGGGAACGATGCCGGTTTGGGTGACCTCCGGGTGGATTTCTCGGACGAGCTGCGCGACGGCGCCAAAATCAAGGTCATCGGGGTCGGCGGGGGTGGGGGCAATGCCGTCAACCGGATGATTTCGGCGGATGTGAAGGGCGTGGATTTTCTGGTGGCCAACACCGATGCCCAGGCCCTGCAGGCTTCCAAAGCGTCAATAAAGATTCAACTCGGAACGAAGCTGACCAAGGGATTGGGTTCGGGTGGCAACCCGGAGATCGGGCGGCGGGCGGCGCTCGAGGACACGGAGAAAATCATCGAAGCGCTCGAAGGCGCAGACATGGTCTTCGTCACTACCGGCCTGGGGGGTGGAACGGGAACGGGGGGCGCTCCTATAGTGGCCAGTCTGGCCCGTGAGTTGGGGTCGCTGACCGTGGCTGTGGTCACCAAACCCTTTGCCTTCGAAGGCAAGCGCCGCATGATGCAAGCCGACCAGGGCTTGGCAGAATTGAGCCAGGCGGTTGATACGCTTATCTGTATTCCCAATGAACGCCTGATGCAATTCGTGGACAAGGGGACTAGCTTCTTTGAGGCTTTTCGTATTGCCGACGACATCCTGCGGCAGGGTGTGCAAGGGATATCGGATATCATCACCATCACGGGTATCATCAACCGTGATTTTGCGGACATCAAAACTATCATGGAAGGCATGGGTTATGCGGTGATGGGCACCGCGGTGGCCAGTGGAGAGAACCGCGCCGTGGAAGCTACGAACCGTGCCATCGCCAGTCCGCTGCTTGAAGACGCGACGATTAACGGGGCGCACGGCATTTTGCTCAACATTACCGGCTCGAGCAAGCTGACGCTCTACGAGGTGCACGAGGCTTCCACCATTGTGCAAAAGGCCGCCGCCGAGAATGCCAACATTATTTTCGGCGCCGTCCACGACGAGTCCATGGGCGACGCTGTGAAGGTGACGGTGATCGCCACGGGCATCAAATCTGAGAGGATGGGTATAAAGCCGCTCCCCGCGTTGTCTCCGGCGGTACGCACCGCGCAACAAAGTGTCAAGAGCATGCTCGCCAAGAAGGAGAAGCTGCCGGTGGAGGAGAAGCCTGCCAATGTGACCACGGAGATCTCAGGCGATGATCTCGACGTTCCAGCCTTCATTCGCCGCCGCAAGCCCGAGTAGCGGACTTGCGGGGAAATCTCCCCGGTGGGATAATCCTTGCCTTCTTTGGTCGATTCACTGTATTTATCGAAATCTTGGCCTCGGAAGACTGGAAGCTCGAATGGGCGGATAACCCCCCTGCGGGTTGATGTCATCTGAGGAAAAGGCACGGGTCTTTGGCGGGTGCCGCCACGGCGGCAGACCTAATGGCCTGCAGTGGAAGGCCCCGCGGACGGTCGCCTATCCCAACTGTGAACAAAAGGAGACCCTTGAGACGGATGTTCAATTTCACGTCGGCGAAGTTACTAGGAATTGCCCTAGTTGCCGGAATACTTACGAGTTGCGGTACCTCCACGCCGGTTACCCCGAGACCAGCCACAGGCAGCTTACTGGCTTTTGTGCAGGACGCTCCGATTTGCAATGCAATTTCCGCGAATCTCACGATCTCGGGGTTAAGTCTGACGCCCGTTTCGGGCACTAATCAGGTGGGATATATTGTGAATACCCCATCATTTGCGCCATCGATTCGGGTTAACCTGGAACAGCTTAGGGATTTTACCAGCATCCTTTATGTCTCCAATATTCCTGCCGGAAGCTACGACCAGGCGACCTATTCGATCGAACTCGCGCAGGTGGCGACTTACGCGCCAACTTTGACCCCGCCTGTGAAGCTACTCACTACCACCCTTACGGTACCCAAGCCGACTTTCTCCATTAACCCTCCCCTGGTCGTCACCGCGGGGCAGGCGAATGTCATGCTCGTGGATTTTGACGCCCTCCGTATGTTGCAAGTGGACTCCTCCGGGCAGCTCACCGGCAAAGTGACCCCGGTTATCAGCACCGCACAACTCTCGTCTACTCCCACGAATGGTTATGGCGAATTGGATGACCTTTCGGGGTTTGTAAGAAGTATCACCCCGCTTCTCCCGCAGAGCACCACCATCAATCCAAGTTACACGGGTGGGTTCCTCATGCAGCTTCTCTCCCCCTCCACGTCTGGGGCTCCGGCCTTGAGTGTCTATGTGTCTTCCAACACCAACCTGGTTGGTTTCACCGATCTTGGCCACCTCCTGACAGACAGTTACGTGGAAGTGGACACCCTCGTGGACACGCAGGGCAACCTGGGAGCGAAGACGGTGGAGGTCCAGGCGGTTGAAACCCCCAACCCTAGCCAGTCCACCCAACTACCCAGTACGGCCTTTATCGGACCGATTGTTTCCATCACCACTGATTCAGGTGGGAATCCCACCCAGTTCAACATGTGGGTCCGGGATGCGGAACCCGATACTCCCTCCGCCATCGAAATGGACCGCATCTACGAGGTCGACCTTTCCTCCAATCCCACTTATCAGGCCTCGGCGCTGGGACCCAATTTTGCCAACTTGGGCTTTGGACCTCAGAATCTGGCGGTGGGTGAGGAACTGGTGGTACACGGAACCTACTCGGCACCCCCCACACCCTCCGGAACCGTCTCGCCCCTCCCCATCATCATCAGACCGGCAGCCATCTACCTTAAAATGCAGACGCTCCAGGGTAATATGGGTGCAACGATACAGGTCGGGTCGGATAACCTCACGGGGGCCTTTGTGCTCAATCCATGTTGCACGCTTCTCCAAGGTGTGCCCATCTACGTCCTTACCAACAACCAGACGGCATTCCTGAACGTGACCGGCTTGGGTGGCCTCACGCCGCAGGCGTCCTTGCTCGTCAAGGGCTCGCCGTACTATGAGGCGAATGCCAGTGTCATCAATGGGGTTCCCATCCCCGCAGGCACCATGGTGCTCCAGGCCAAGCAGGTGCATGTGCTGCAGCAATAAGGCAGGCTTTTCGTTACAAGCATGCGTAGCGCGGACCTGTTTCGTAGCGCGGTCCCCCGTTTTTGGGGTCCGCGGCTCTTCTGTTGGAAACCCACAAATCTCCATCCCCGGCGGCTGCGCCACGATTACTTCTTCGCAAAGGCGCATTCGCTTAGATGTGAAGGATGAACCGCCCCCGTGCATCGGGGCGCTACGCGTGCCTTCTCTTCTTATCACCGGGCAGCCGAGTGAACTTCAAGTCGCTGCCAGTGAGCATCTTGGTAATCAGGATGATTTGCCCCGCGTGGTGGGAAAAGTGTTCGGCGACGTGGAAGGTGGCGGCGAGCCCGGTCACGCGAAATCCCTGGATGGTGTAATCCCGCGCCAAATCTTCGGCGGAGAGCTTCCGCAAAACCCGGCAGGCATCCTCCACGGTCTTCCGCAAGCGACTTACCAGAATCCGCCGGGGCAAGGGGCCGAGTTCGGCAAATTCCTTGTCGCGCTCGCGCACGTCCGGAGCGCCGCCTAGACCCGCAATAATCCATTGGCGGATGTTCCCCGTGAGGTGGAGCACCAGGTTCCCCGCACTGTTGGAAGCCGGGTTCGGGCGCCACCAAATCTGCTCGGGTGAGAGCTCCTCGATACACCTCACCATGCGCGCCAGATAGACTTCCCTAATCGTGTGATCAGCTTGTCTGATAAAGCCTTTGGTGAAATCCGTCTCGGCCATAATCTCTCTCCATTCGGTTAGTGATGCGGTTTGGATTTCCCTTTGATGTAGCGGCGAGTTTATCTCGCCACTTTGCTTTAGCCGCGAGTTTACCACGCCAAATGGCGGCGTCCCGATAAGATCGGGATAAATTCCGCTGCTCCTACAGATCGAACCCTTCCTGTCGCAGCAGGTATCTGATCGCCCGCCAGCAAGGGTGGCGTGGGCCCGTATCGTAGCGCGGTCCTGATTGCGTTGCAGAGTTGCGCGTAGTTTACTAGCTGCCGTTACACTTGCGATCATTGCATCAAGTCCCGGAAAATAGAGTAGAATATTAATGAGGAAACGGTTATGACCGAGCCAACGAAGACTCTTGAAGAAATGGTGCGTGAAGTCCCTTCAGAATACAGGGCGCAGCTTCGGAACTACGTGGAGTCCTTGCTCGCTCGGCGTTCCATCGAGCAACCCGGCAAGCCGCAATTCGCGTGGGCGGGCACGCTCCAAGGCTTGCGGGATCGGTACACCTCCGTCGAGTTGCAGCACCGCATCGCGCATTGGAGAGCCGACGGCGAATGAGATTGCTTGTCGATACCAATCTCTTCATCGAGGTGTTGTTGAATCAGGCCAGCGCCGGCGACGCCCGAACCTTCCTCGAAAACCGCAAGGGTCACGAACTCTATGTCTCGGATTTCGCTCTGCATTCGATCGGTCTTCTGCTGTTCCGGAACAAGCAACACCATGTTTTCCGCCAATTCTTGCAAGATGTGATTGACAGGGCCGGCATCGGAATGGTGTCTCTCGGTGCACCGGAGATGGATGCTCTCGTTGATGCGGCGGCGAAATTCAACCTGGACTTCGATGACGCTTACCAGTACAGCGCCGCCACAAGGCATGGGCTAAAAATCGTGAGCTTTGACGCTGACTTCGACCGCACTACGGAAGGCCGGCTTCTTCCCACCGATGTTCTGTAATTTCAGATACAAATAAGACGGATGTGCTTTCGTTTTTGTCGTATTTAGAGCCTGTGCAGCAACTACCACTCGAAACCCGGAACATAGCTCGGCCTGTACGGGAGAGCGTTCAGCGACGACGCATGACGCCAGCCGCACGGGATCCCCGACCTGATCTGTAATGCACCGCTGCGGACGGTCCGACAGTCTAACCACGGAGTGGCCGCTCAGTATTCGCGTGTGGTCACTATGCCCGGCTGCGGCACCGGATATCTGCCGTTGGCATCGGCAATCAGTGGAGCCGGGGAATCCATGGTGAACTTGTCCACGCCCGGCGCCATTTCGTGCTCGCAATTCAGCATCTGGTCAAACGTGATTTCCCGGCCGGTATGCGCAGCCATGCGACCCATATTTGATACGACGCTCGCTTCCACCCCGCGTTTTACCTCGTTGTAGGGCTTGTCGTCGCGAACCGCATCCACCAAGTCGTTCCACTCGTTTTGATAGGGATCCTGCTCTTCCTTGGGCACCGCGGATTCCCAAATCATATCGGCGGCCGTCATCTGACCCTTATACAGGCTGGAGGGTAGCCCGCAATCACTGTGTTTGGAAGCGATTCCCATTCCTTTGACGCCGTGCAGGTAGCTGGCATAGATCTCCTCGCATCCCGCGATGGTCCGCCCGTCGAAAAAGAACTTCGTGCCATCGGCATACGTATATTCCACCGAATAGGTATCGAAATTCTGATCCACGTAGGTGACGCCTTCGGGACTCTGACGGTAATGGCGGCCGCCCAGCGCCTGAGCCTTCACCGGCCACTCGTTTTTCATCCAGGCGAGATGATCGATGATATGGATGTAGAAGTCATTAAAGCACCCTCCGCTGGCCCAGATGAAGCTGTGGAAACGTTGCACCTGGTAGAGCAGGTCCGTGATCCCGTCAGGTTTGGGAAGCGAGGAGAAATATCCCCCGGGCCCATGCATCCGGTAACCCCGTTCGAGGATGATCTGGCCAATCTCGCCGTCATGGACACGCTTGGCCAGTTCCTGGAGCGCCCGGCTGTGGCGCGACATCAATCCCACCCCTACCTTGAGGTTCTTGGCGGAGGCGTCTTCGGCGAGGCCGAGCATCCGTTTGCTGGTGGGGCCGTCGACCGTGACCGGCTTTTCCATGAAGACATTCAGGCCCTTTTGGATGGCGTAGGTGAAATGCACCCAGCGAAACGCCGGAGGCGTGGCGAAAATGGCGATATCGCCCGGCTTCAAACAATCCATCGCTTTCTGGTAGGCGTCGAAGCCGAGGAACTGGCGATCCGGCGGCACGTCCATCTGGCTGAGAACTTCTGTTGCAACTTGTTCAGGGTTTTATCGAGGCGCTCCGGAAACACGTCCGCCATGGCCACCAGCTTGATGGGACCGCGCTTGACGGACAGTGCATTCGCCGCTGCGCCGCCGCCTCGTCCGCCGCAGCCGATCAGGGCTACCTGGATCAGGTCGCCGCCGGCGGCATGGACGGGGGGAATAGCTACGTTGGCCAAAGCCGAAACCGCCGCCAATTTGCCGGCGGTCTCAATGAATTTACGTCGGGTAGTCGTGGTTTGAATGGGTAGGATCATGGCTGTGTGGGCCCTCCGAATCGTGAGGTTATCTTTTCGCCGGCTGGCAGAAAAAGGCCGGCGCGCGGTGGGCCATTGTAGCGCGAGGCCCCTTTTCGTCAAGAGTAATCTCGCCGACCGCTAGGCAGAACTGGTAGGCTGGCGCAGACTGCGGCAGTTGGCAGTCTGCGATTCCGTAGGAACTTACTTCCCCGCCCGGCGGCCAGTGCATCCCATGCGCCAACTACTTGAGGCGTCGTTGCCAAGCGGATCATCTCAATATTTCACTCCCTCCGGGATCGCAGACTTCAAAAAACGGAAGTCTGCGCCAGCCCCGTCATGCCCACTGATACCCCTCTTTGAGCAGCCCGGGGATGCTGACTTGCCTGACCTCTACCCTTCTGCTAGCGGGTAGCCGGGAGGTAATGGTAGCGCGGAGGCACGCGTAGTTTGCGTTCCTCCGCGGTTCTCCCCAAATGCGTATGGTGTTCAGAAGTTTATGAACGCGAACGAGAGAGGAAAAGCCGCACAGGAACGTAAACTACGCGTACCTGTGCGCTACCCGCTTGACTTATTACAAGCCTGTTATATAATGAACTCGCCATGAGAACGCGGGATTTAAAAGCGGAGCGGCGAAAGCACGGCTGGGGCCAGGTGGAAGCGGCCGAGCGCCTGGGTGTGTCCCAGCCTTATCTGGCCATGCTGGAGAACGGAAAGCGTCGCCTCACGCCCGCTTTGGCGCGTAAGGTGGTTGCGGCCTATGGACTTTCACCTACGGAACTGCCTGTGCCGTCGGCATTCACGGAAAAGGTTGACGGGCAACGGCTTACTGAGGATCTCGCGAAACTCAACTACCCGGGATTCGCTTATGTTCGTACCCGGGTGAGAAGTAAGCACCCCGGAGAGGTTCTACTTACCGCTCTGGCGCAGGAGAATCTGGAGGGGAGGGTGGCCGAAGCGCTGCCTTGGCTGCTCCTGCGATATTGGCACATGGATTTCGCTTCGCTGGTGGTGGAGGCGAAGAAATTTGACCTGCAAAATCGTTTGGGTTATGTGGTCAACCTTGCCCGCCAGCTTTCTGAACGCGCCGGGGAAGCGGGGCGCACGCGGGCTCTCGCGAGGTTGGAATCTTGGCTTGAGTCCAGCCGGCTGGCGCGTGAAGATTATTTCTACCGGGCTCCCCGCAACGACCGGGAGCGGCAGTGGCTCATCGAGAACCGGCCGGAGGCCGCGCGGCACTGGAATCTGTTGTCAGACCTGCGACCTGAGCACTTGCAATATGTCGACTAGCAACAAGACAAATCTCCCTTCCCCTTGGGACCGGTTTCTGGAAGAGCTTGACGGACTCCTCCGTGAACAAGTTCAGGTGCATTGCATCGGCGGATTTGTGGTCAGCCTTTTTTACGGACTACCGCGACCCACGGCGGATGTTGATTATTTTGCTGCACTACCCTCTGCCTCGGTGGGCGACCTTCAAGCATTGGCGGGGCCGGACTCGATGCTTGCGAATAAGCACAAGCTTCATTTGCACCATTTTCCGGCCATTTCCCTCCCGGAGGACTACGCGACGCGGCTCTCAGAGATGGTCCCCGGCCAGTTTAAGAACTTGCATCTTTACGCCCCTGACCCCTACGACTTGATTTTGTCCAAGCTGGAAAGAAACAGCCAGAAGGATCGCGATGACGTGGCCTTTCTGGCAGAAAGCCTCCATCTGAGTCCTGAGGTGCTGCGCGAACGCTACAAAAAGGAATTGCGTCCGTACCTCGCCAATGAAGCCCGTCATGACCTTACCCTCAAGCTCTGGCTCAACGTTTGCTTCAAGGGGCCTCCGCTTAAACCTTAACTCTCGACGAAACTCGTAGTAAATGAGCGGCTCTCCGGAGACAAGTACAGTGTGCGGCCACTGGACGGAAAGTCGGTTAACTGTAGATATAGTCCGCCTTGTCACTTCTGGCGATTGCGCTGGCGACAAACTCGAAAAATTTGCTGAGTGGGTGTGTCGCCGGATTGCGAAGAGAGATGCCCATGTTGAAATTGGCCAAACTGCGCCTCTCCCTTTCCTCGGAGCAGCGTTTGCGGCGACGCGGCGTTGAGTCTATACTTCCCCCGCCAGGATGACGATGATGAGTTCAGTAAAGGAGGGTATCAAGACCATCCGCAAGAGGCTCGAGGGCGGGGAAGTCTTTGCGCTGGTGATGGTAATTCTGGGCGCCCTGTTCATGGCTTGGGGCATTTATCGATTTCATGTTCGGCCCGCCCCTTTCGGATGGATGGGTATCCTGGGGTGCCTGGTTGGCGCTTTGATTGCCTTCTTCTTGCTGCTCGTCACTGACTACGTTTTCCACCACGCTATACTGGTCTTTATCCCCTGGTTCCTATGTCTGATTTACTTCGCGATCATCAACCCGTACTTCGCCGTGGGGATCGGCCTCGCATTATGGGGTATGCTCGCATCGCAGTTGTCAGGCTGAGGATGGGGCCATGGTGTGATGGGGGTGACTCCAAGGGAAACTCGAAAATCGAAAATCGAAGCTCAAAAACCGAAACTCGAAACTCGAAATTCGAAACTCGTCAGCGGAAAAGTTGGAATCGATTCTTGCCTTTTACTCGGTTGGCTCAATGATGCAATGAGCCAATGAACCAATGAATCAATGAACCAATAATTGAATCACTCAATCCCTTCTCCGTCCGGCGCGGATTTCCTCGCGGACTCGGCTCTTCCATTCCGGAGTCTCCCAATAAGTAAGCCAAAGATAAAAGGTGGCGTAGCTTCGCCACCCCAGCCAGGCGCGAGCCAATTTCTCCACGCGTTCCGCCGAAACCTGCTTGCGCAGCCCGTAGAAGTGCCGGATCACCTTCTGCAACCCCACATCGGCAGCGGGGAGGCAATCCAAGTGCCCCAGCGCCCGCAGCCCCACGTACTGCGCCGTCCAGTTTCCGACGCCCTTTTGCGCCAGGAGCTTTTCGTAAGCCAGTCCCGGCTCGATCTCGCGCAGGCCCTCGAGATCGAGCGTACCGTCGAGCGCCAGGCGCGAAATGCCGATGATGTATCGAGCTTTGGGACCGGACACCTGGATGCGGCGGAGTTCACGCGGAGTTGTGATGGCGAGCGCGGCGGGTTCAGGAAACGCGTTGTAACGGCGGCCCTCGAATTCCACCCAGCGCCCGTAGGTTTCAATCAGCGCTTTCTTTACCTGGTGCGCAAACGACAGGTTCACTTGCTGCTCGATGATGGCCGAAATGAGGATCTCAAAGACACTGGGCGCCTGAGGAATCCGCATACCGCGAAAGTGCACGATGAGGCGGCGAAGTACCGGGTCCCCGGCAGCGAGCGTATAGAAAGGCTCGAGGTCGAGGTCGGTTGAGAATTGACGCGCCACCTGCCGGACCAGCGCGTGACGTATGCCTTCGCTGTCCGCTCCCACCAGGATCCGCAGACGCAGCCGGGCGCTTGACCCCTGTCCTTCCTCGCGCACCCCGTACAATACCAGTTGGTCGCCAAATTCCAGGACGCGACGATATTCGCCGTCCACGAGGTGGTCGAGTAGCGGCTCGAAATGCCGCCCATTGAGCAACGCCGGCGGGCTCAGGATGAAACGCAGTGTTTGAGCCAAATTAAAAGGCTCGCGTGGTTGAAGAAGCATGGGATCTCGAATGCACCGGGCGGTGGTTTTAACTGTGACCCCGGGCGGATTTTCTCGCCCCCCATTGGTCATCAACATTTTGCCCTGAGGTATCGGGAAATCGCAAGGTCCCGTAAGCGCAAGCCTGAGTGTCCTGGCGGGGTACCCTAAGAGGGACCCTCGCGTGTAAGTAACCCCTCATCCGGCCTCCTACGTCGACCACCTTCTTCCGCCACGGCGGATTCTGCGACCCCTGGGGAGAAGGCTATTATCCGGTTCCGGCCAGGGGAAGGTTATATCGAAGCGCGCACCGACCCATTGGCAGAACCGTTCCCCGGCATTTCGATACAACACCCCGCTTTGAGTAATAGCCCTCTCCGAGGGGAGAGGGTGGACCGCCGCCGGCGTTTTCATCAGCCGGGGCGGGACGGGTGAGGGGTCACTAGGACGGTTGAAAATTCTACAAGTTAGGAATTCACTAGCCACTAGGGCGGCACATGCCGGGCGTCGAATTTACACCCCATAAAGCCACATGCTATGCTCGCACTTTGGAGATAGGGATTGAGATGGGTGTGCGTACCATCGCCATTATCGGAGGTGGGCCGGCGGGCGCCAGAAATGCTGAGATCCTGGCGCAGGGTTGGGCTTTGCACAACGGGGCAAGGGGCGGACATCGCGTTCTGATTTTTGAAGAAAAGATTGGCTGGGAAAAACCTTGCGGCGGCGGGCTCAGCCACAAAGCGCTGCGAAAATATCCTTTCTTGGCCGAAGCGACCGGCTGCGGCAAGCTCGTCCGCGAGGTGGAATTTTGGGCTCCCAATGATGAGGTGATGCGTTTTCACCTGCGCCGCCCCATGGTAATTTATTCCCGCGCTACGCTGAATGGATTATTACTGCAGCGCGCGCAAGAGGCTGGGGCGGAAGTCATCGCCGACCGGATTGTGGACTTACGGCGGCGCAATTCGGATTGGGAGCTCGCGGGCCGGCAGGGGAATTATCACGCTGACTTTGTAGTGCTCGCGGCAGGCGCTCGCACCCGGCTGCGGCGGGAGTTCGTGCAAGATTTCACACAGCGCGACTTCATGTTGACCTTTGGCTATTACGTCCCCATCGAGAGTGATTTGTTGCGCGTGCAATTCTACGAAGAGTTCGAAGGTTACGCCTGGGCGTTCCCGCGGCCTGATCATCTCTCCGTGGGCATCTGCGGCAAGATTGGTGAGGATTGTATGGCGGGCCTGCGTGATAGGCTCGAGCGTTTCATGCAGAAATTTGGCTATGTTTCGGACAAGGTGCAAGTGTTCAGCCACCTGCTGCCTGCGCTCTCTACACTAAGCTGGGGAGGGCTGCATCTGGAAGGGCCGGGTTGGGCACTGGCCGGAGACTCCGCCGGCTTGGTCGACCCTTTGACGGGCGAGGGCATTTATTACGCCCTGCGCTCGGGTGAGATTCTGGCCGAAACGTTGCTCGCAGGGCTCCCCGAATCCTACGCAGAGCGTGTGTGGCAGGAATTTGGCCAGGCGTTAGCGATGGGGGCGCGGCTGGCAGGGATGTTCTACCATGGAAATTTCCTCGGTGGCGGCGTAGCGACTCGCATGGTACAGTTCGGGGCGCGGAGCCGGAGCATTCTCGAGGTGATGCAGGACCTCGTGGAAGGGTCGCAAACTTACCTGGGACTTGTCGGGCGGCTTTCCCGGAGTCTTGGGAGTACCCTGCTGGACACCGGCAAAGGGCTCTTGCGTGAAACGCTTGACCGGTCGCAGGCGATTTAAGACCCCTTAACTGTTAACGCTGGAACAGCCTTATCATCAGGTTAACCTATGAATTCACCCTTACAATCAGGTAGTAAGCCCTTGTCAAGCAAATCCAAGGAGCTCTTCGAAAAAGCTAAACGCCTCGTGCCGGGAGGAGTGAACTCACCCGTGCGCGCTTTCAGTGCGGTGGGCGGCGATCCCATCTTCATGAGCAGCGGCAAAGGCGCCATGATGACGGATGTCGATGGCAAGAGTTACATCGATTACGTGCTCTCCTGGGGACCTTTGATCCTCGGCCACAGCCATCCGGAGGTGGTGGAAGAATTAGTGAAAGTGTTGGAAACAGGAACGAGCTTTGGCGCCTGCACGCCGCGGGAAGTGGAATTGGCGGAACGCATCTGCGAAGCCTACCCATCGATCGAGCGCGTCAGACTGGTGAACTCCGGCACGGAGGCAACACTCTCCGCCTTGCGGGTGGCGCGCGCGGCGACAGGGCGCGACAAAATTCTGAAATTCGCCGGATGCTATCACGGCCATGCCGACAGTCTGTTGGTGAAGGCGGGTTCGGGTGTAGCCACACTTGGGTTACCTGACAGCCCGGGCGTTCCGCGCGCTCTTGCCGAGCTCACCGTGACTGTGCCCTTTAATGATGCGGCGGCGCTGGAAGAAGCGTTCCGCTTGCACCACAACGAGCTGGCCGCGGTAATCGTGGAGCCCATAGCCGGCAACATGGGTTGTGTTCCCCCACGGCTGGGTTTCCTCGAAAAGTTGCGCGCCCTGACGCTTGAGCAGGGTACGGTGCTGATCTTCGACGAAGTGATGACGGGTTTTCGCGTGGCGTACGGCGGGGCGCAGCAGCTTTACAAAATCGACCCGGACATGACGACGCTGGGCAAAATCATCGGAGGGGGTTTGCCCGTGGGAGCCTATGGGGGCAAGGCGCGGCTGATGGACTTGGTGGCGCCGGTGGGGCCGGTTTATCAGGCTGGAACGCTCTCCGGCAATCCCCTGGCGGTGGCGGCGGGATTGAAGACGCTTGAAATCCTGCGGCGGCCGGGGCTCTATGAGCGGCTGGATTCGCTGACGGAACGCCTTACCCAGGGGCTGGCCACGGAAGCCGCGCGGCTGGGCACGGTCTTGACTGTGAATCGCGTTGGTTCCATGTTCACAGCTTTCTTTACGCCGGGTCCCGTGAACGATTATGCCGGCGCGAAGAAGGCCGACACGGCGGCTTATAGTCTTTTCTTCAAGTTCATGCTGGAGTCTGGTGTTTATTTCCCGCCTTCGCAATTCGAGGCGGCCTTTGTCTCCACCAGTCACAGCGAGGGTGACTTGGCCGCGACACTGCAAGCAGCAAGCTTGGCGTTTTCAGGTTTACGGCCATAGAAAAGGATTGGGGCGCGAGGCTCCAACGCCCGTCAATACCCCACACCGGGGGCTTTCAGCCGCACCACAACCCTTCCACGTTTGGAGCTTGACTTCTGCCCTGGACCGTGGCAAGGTAATCAATAGCTACATCTCCAATACGGAGGTGAGGAGGCTGCCGATGCAAACCATCCCCCCGACTGACCTTCGTCGCGCGGAACGCGAACCAGCGACGATCCCCATTAGCCTTGTAGTTCGATCCGAACGTAACAATACTGACGATGACGCGTCCGCCATTGATTTCTCACTGGAAGGGGCC
This sequence comes from uncultured Acidobacteriota bacterium, assembly GCA_963804995.1. Lineage (GTDB taxonomy): Bacteria > Acidobacteriota > Terriglobia > UBA7540 > UBA7540 > Bog-366. The sequence goes on along the minus strand of CAWDSK010000003.1, from coordinate 1,333,328 downwards.
TGCGTCCAAACCACTCTTGAGCTGGTTCCCGGCGAGTGGGTGGGCATCATGCTCAAGGGAGAATTCCCGAACGCCATCCCCAGTCGCGTGGTGTGGGTGAGACCTTGGGATGCTGCCGGCCTCTGGTCCCATGCGGGCCTTCAGTTCTTAACCAACTTGACAATCTAAGTAATGTCGCCGATTGCGATTCTTTGGGCGACTCAGGCTCTATGATTGGATAACCGTTTCCCTCACGCGAGTCGGTTCTTGTGATTCCTGGATTGAACGGCGGAACCACAAGAGGATTTCGAGAGGCATATTCCAGGGGGTGGAATTCGTAGGAGTTCGGCCTTTTTGGTGGGACCTCGCCCGCTACGCCCCGCGGAGAGCAACATCTGGGACAATTCCCCAGCGACACAATGTCGCCACCCCGCTGACCGCTCTGCGTTACAATTGTCCGATATTATAGTATGACGCGATCTCGAAAGTCGGCGGAAGTATGGAGCTTTGGGCGGATTAGGGTTTTAGTCGCGTTCCAAGTTAGATAACCCATGCAGCGGAGTGAAGGGAGGATTCATGATTCACACGGGGCGTCATTTTTTGCAAATCCCGGGTCCAACCAATTGTCCTGACCGGATTCTGCGCGCCATGGATCGTCCGGTCATTGACCACCGTGGTCCGGAATTCGCCGAACTGGCGATGGAAATTTTGGAAGGCATTCGCCCCATTTTCAAGACCAGCGGGCCCGTCATCCTGTACCCCGGTTCGGGGTCAGGCGCGTGGGAGGCTGCGATCGTGAACTCGTTGTCGCCGGGCGATCGTGTGGTGATGTTCGAGACGGGGCAGTTTGCGGAGCTTTGGCGGCGCATGGCGCAACGGCTCGGCCTGGACGTGGATTATGTGCCGGGGAACTGGCGTCGCGGCGCTGACCTCGATCAACTGGAAGCGCGTCTGGCGACCGACCCGACGCACCGCATCAAGGCGGTGATGGTGGTTCACAATGAGACCTCGACGGGAGCCACCAGCCATGTCGGTGAGATCCGCAGCATACTCAACCGCGCGCGCCATCCGGCTCTCTTGATGGTGGATGCCATCTCCTCGCTTGCGGCCATCGATTTCCGGCAGGATGAGTGGGGCGTGGACGTGGCGATTGGCGGCTCGCAAAAGGGGCTGATGTTGCCGCCCGGCTTGAGCTTCAACGCGGTGTCGGAGAAAGCTCTGCGCGCCAATGAAACTGCCCGGATGCCGCGCGCTTACTGGGACTGGCAAGACATCCTGAAGCAGAACAAAACCGGATTCTACCCCTACACACCGCCCACGAACCTGCTTTACGGTTTGCGCGAATCCCTTCACATGCTGGAGGAAGAGGGTTTGGAAAATGTGTTCCGCCGCCACGACCGCCACGCGCAGGCCACCCGGGCGGCGGTTTCACAGTGGGGCCTGGAGATCGTCTGCGAGGCGCCCGAGGATTACTCCAGCACCGTGACCGCCGTGCTCACGCCCGAAGGGCACAGCGCGGATAATCTCAGAAAGGTTATTCTCAATAATTTCGATATGTCACTAGGCGCGGGGCTCGGCAAGCTTCTGGGCAAGGCGTTCCGCATCGGCCACCTGGGCAGCTTCAACGATTTGATGCTGGTGGGCACTCTGGGTGGAGTTGAGATGGGACTTCGACTGGCCGGCGTGCCGCACCGGGAGGGCGGCGTGATGGCGGCGCTTGAACGCTTGGCTCCCTCGGCGGCAGTTGGGAAATCCTCGATGGCGTGAACGCAGTGTCCACGAAATTTTTGGACAACGCTTTGGCTGTAGCGCTGGGGTTCTTTCGGTGGCGGAGCAGTATCTAATGAGACGGGGCACCGCCGGTTCTTAGCCTAACCCGCCGAACCGCCGTATACGCGCTCCGTACGTACAGTGGTGTGGGAGGGGTGAGCGGGCGACCGCTCCCCCTATCCCGATCCGGCTCTTTCATCCTCTCTTTCAGGCGGGTTTATCCCGGCGCACTGGCTACCCCGCTATTGCGGACGTTTTGGGTGAATCGGGAGGTGCATAGTTTCGCCAGGTTTGAGTGTGATTAAACCCGCATTCGTCCGCCACCGATCTCCGCCGTAATGCCACGGCAAATATCCCGCAGCCTTGAACGTCAGGCGGAAAGGCACCGGAGGAACCATCAAGAGCTCTCTTGCACTCACTCCTCTACTGTAAGGTCCGGGCATGTCCAGGCGATCAAATGACAGTCCGCCGTCAACAGGAGTTCCATCTTCATCCGTGACATCCAGTTGTAGATAAGCCGCCCTCAGCCCCAACTGTATGACAACGTTGGGAGTCACCTTACCGGCAGTGATCTTGATTTTCACAGGAGTTCGTTCACCTGGCGATAGAAAGAACGAAAAAAAGTTGTAGGGGTAGCCGTCAGTTTCCTTAAAGGCGTGCAGGTATGCTCCTCCGGCCGGTATTCCTCCCAGCGTGAACCGGCCGGCTGAATCCGAGGTGGTTCGGATTTGCTTGGTCATGTCCTCCTCTGGAAGTGCGTAAACCGTAGCACCGGCCAGGGGCTTTCCCGCACTGTCCAGCACTACTCCCGCGGCCGAACCAAGACCGTTGGAGTTGCCAACCTGGCCGTATGCCGCCATGGTCACTAACAAACCGATGGCAGATAGATAGCGCATTGTTTTGCCCCCAACGCCGGGTTGCATTTAGCTCAGTGGAACTGGATTCCTACATTGTATCCTGTCCAAGAGCCATTCACCTCGACGCCGTTGCTGTGCGTAACTCGGGGCTGGCTGGCGCCGAGCGAGCCCAGCCGTGTCTTGTAGCGCGGTCCCCCGTGTTTGGGGTCCGCGGTTCTTAGTTTGAAGAATCTACAAATCTCAAACACAGGCGTCCCTGCCATACTTGCTTCTTCCGCACGACACCTTCGTTCCAATGGCACAGGAAGAACCGCAGACCTCAACGGCGGAGGTCTGCGCTACGCTTGCTAGAACACAGAATTTTGCTCAACTCGGGGAGTATAATTGCGATAGGAGATGTCACCCATGCGAACACTATTCGCTCTCGGGATCGCATTCGCATGGTTGGTTGGCCAGCCGCTTACCCCATGCGCGTGTGAGGGTACTCAAGAGTCTGAGTTCCAACCAGCCAAAGCGGTTTGCATTAACGATATCACGATTCCTCCCACTAGCGTAGCCAGCGGAACAGTTGTTTTGGATGTCACGATTTCTAAAGAAGGTGAGGTTAGAGACATACAAGTGCGGCGTGATATTCCGAGCGAAACGGAGGAAGCGCTCCATCGCGTAAGGAAATGGAAATTCGAGCCTGCCACGTTGAACGGGAGGGCGGTCGCGTCAAGAACGACTATCGCCGTCACTTTTAACCCGGCGCCACCTCTTGCAGAAAACATGCCACTGCCTCCACTGCTCCAGCAGAAACAGGAGGCCTGCCCCGGACCATGCTTCAACCCTCCCGGAGTGATCCATGCGACGTTTCCGGGGTACCCACTTAAAGCGTGGGAGGCCAAGACGGTCATTCTTGAAGTGAGCATCGACGAGGAAGGCAATGTGAAGCACGCGGATGTGCTCCGGGACTCTCCGCCCTTTACGAGCACGTGCATGCAGGCGCTGGATGATTGGAGGTTCACACCCGGAACTCCGGACGGCAAGCCCGTCGGATGGAAGCTTGTCCTGGTCTTCTGCTTCCGGGTGCCGATGGGTTGGTGGCCTTAGTTTGGTCCAACATTCGCACAACCATTCGCTTGTTGAGGATCGCCGCAACGGAGGCGGACGCGGCAGGTAACAGAGTCTGTGCCTGTCAGACTCTGATGTCTTAATTTGATAAAAATGCACTGTAACATCCTATCGGCGAGCGAGACGTATTGGGGACTCTTCGCGCCCTGCAAGGGCACAAGAAAATAGCCGGGGGCAACACCCCCGGATGGCGCCCCGCTCGACACGTCGACCCTGAAGGGGTCGCATTAACTTCGGGTGGGGGACGCACGTGAGGCGTGACAGCGGATGGAATCGACCCTTTCAGGGTCGAACGTCTCGGGTGCCGCTCTTTCCGGGGGCGTTGCCCCCGGCTATTCCATCTATCCCCTGCGGGGAACAAAGCTCATGCGGGGCCGGCTGTCACCGAGCGAGCCCAGCCATGTTTTGTAGCGCGGTCCCCCGTTTTTGGGGTCCGCGGTTCTTAGTTTGCAAAACCCACGAATCACAAACCGAGGCGGTCCCGTCACGCTCGCCTCTTCGCCACGATACTTTCGTTGACAATGCGCAGGAAGAACCGCAGACCTCAACGGCGGAGGTCTGGTGCGCCGGGATAAACCGGCAGAAAGCAGAGAATGAAAATTTCTCACGAGGAAGGAGTAGCGATCCACTCGGCCCCGAGTTTTGCGCTGGGCGTCGTGAGGCGCACGGTGAAGCGTAAACAGGGGAATAGGTGGGCTGGGTATTGAGCTTCGAAAATGTCCAATCAGGACGCCGACGTTTTCAGACTAAACGGAAGGCAACATGAGGCCGGGACGCCAACGCGAGTTCCGGCACAGTCCTGCGTAGTCGTAGACCCCAGACACGCCTAGACACTTTCTGCACGAGAACCGGGAGACCTCGGAGGCGCCGGCCGCCGTAGATCGTGGCCGGACGGCGGGAAAAGGCGATGGCCGTACAGCCCGCCTGCACGCTTTCGAGGAGTCGGACAGCGGAACAGTACCGATGAATCATTTGAACAAAGACGGGAAGCCGTTGGCGGAGAATGAGGAGGGAAGGCCGCTGATCAAGGAGAACACCCGTTGGCCTAACACGCACCCGACACAGAGCGGGGCACGCGTGTCCCAGGGACTCGCGGGTGTGCGGAAAGCCGCGAAGGAACACAGGGAGATGAAGTTCACGGCCTTGCTCCACCACTTAACGGTCGATCTGCTGCGGGAAAGCTTTTACGCCTTGAAGCGAAAAGCTGCACCGGGAGTAGACGGCATGACGTGGCAGGAGTATGAAAGCGGGCTGGAAGGTCGACTCGTCGATCTGCACAGCCGGGTCCACCGTGGAGCATTCCGAGCGAAGCCCTCGCGAAGGGCGTATATCCCGAAAGGCGACGGGCGGCAACGTCCGTTGGGGGTTGCGGCACTGGAGGACAAGATCGTCCAACAGGCCGTGGTCACCATCCTCAAGGCGATTTACGAGGAAGACTTTCTGGGCTTCTCGTATGGCTTTCGACCGGGATGCAGCCAGCATCAAGCGCTGGACGCGCTCTCGTACGCGCTCACGGTGAAGCACGTGAACTACGTTCTTGACGCGGACATTCGTGGATTTTTCGATTCGATATCCCACGAATGGATGCTCAAGTTCGTGCAGCATCGCGTCGCCGACCCCCGGATTCTCCGGCTCATCCAGAAATGGCTGAAAGCCGGGGTGAGGGAGGAAGGCGAATGGTCGGAGACGGAGATGGGTACGCCACAAGGGGCGGTGGTCTCGCCCCTGCTGGCGAATATCTATCTGCACTACGTCTTTGACCTGTGGGTGCAGGCGTGGCGCAAGAAGCACGCCCGGGGAGACGTGGTCGTGGTGCGGTATGCCGACGATACGGTCCTTGGATTCCAATCGCAGACGGAAGCCGACCGCTTTCTGGAGGATTTCCGGGAGCGGGTGGGGAAGTTTGGATTGGAACTGCATCCTGACAAAACGCGCCGGATCGAGTTCGGGCCGTTTGCCGAACTTTACCGGAAACGGAGAGGAGAAGGTAAGCCGGAGACGTTCGACTTTCTGGGCTTCACGCATATCAGCGGGAAGAACCGGAGGGGGCAATTTACCGTGAAGCGGAAGACGATCAGCAAGCGCCTGCGGGGGAAGTTGCAGGAACTCAAGCAACAACTCCGGCAGCGTCGGCACGATCCCATCGCGGATACGGGTAAATGGCTCCGGTCGGTCGTGCAAGGCTACTTCAACTATCACGCGGTACCGGGAAACCTCGACCGCCTGCGAATCTTTCGGGAACGGTTGACCCGACTGTGGCGAACACAACTGCGTCAACGCAGTCAACGCCACCGCCTCAACTGGGACCGACTGGGGAAGCTTGCGGCCTGCTGGTTGCCTGCTCCGCACGTTGTGCATCCTTGGCCATCCCAACGGTTCGCCGCCACACATCCGAGATAAGAGCCGTATGCGCTAACCAGCGCACGTACGGATCCGTGCGGGGGGTACCGGGTAACCGGTATCCCTACCGCAACCGCTACGAACGCTTGTGGCACCGGGCGGCGGCGCTGGCACAATATGGCTCCTAATTCACCCGCTCCGGCTGTGGGGATGTCGCTTGCTTGCGGGCCACTGACTTGTCTTGATACATGGCGGCGTCGGCGCGGCCCAGAACGTCTTTCATCGTTTCGCCTGGTTTCCACTCCACCAAGCCCATGGCCGCGTCCATGTCCACCTTTTGGGTTTCCGTTCCGACCTGGAGGGTATAACTGCCGAAGACCCACTTGCGCATACGCTCGATGTGAGCATTGGCTTCTACCAGGCTGCCGTCCAGCACCACGATGAACTCATCGCCACCCCAGCGTCCGGTGACGTCAGTGGAACGCGAGGCGGAGCGCAATTCCGCCGAGAACTGCTTCAGCAGGTCGTCACCCGCCTGGTGGCCGTAGGTGTCATTGACTTGCTTGAACCCGTTCAGGTCGAGCTCCACCACGCAAAAGGGTTTCTTCTCCTCGATGCGGCGTTCCAGCTTGGTCTCTACACCATGGCGATTTTCCAAACCCGTCAAGGAGTCTCGCGAGGCACGCTGCTCCGCCTCTTCCAGTTTGGTCTGGTAAGTTGAGACCTGCGACCGCAGTGTGGCTACTGACTCGCGGCCATCCTGCTCCATTTTTTCCACGCAGGCTTTCAGGTCGCGCGAGCCACGCATAATCGCCGCCCGGATTTGAGGTAAATCCTCCAGCCTGGCCATGGCTTGTAGGCGCTTGGTGAACTCGCTGAACTGGCTGGTATAACGCTGGTCGCGTTCCGCCGTGGACTCCGCAGCGTGGGCGAGCAGCATCAGAATCTCCTTCACGTCGCCGGCTCTTTCTTTGAAGTAATCGGCGGTTTGCGCACCCCAGAGTTGCAATTGCTCTTCTACGTGCACTTCGGTTTCCGTCACCACAGGCGGGGTAAGCTTTTTCGAAAGGCTTTCCGCCAGAACCAGCAGACTCCGTTGCAGGTCAGGGCCCAAGGTCGGACAAGCCTGCGCGCCACAGTTGCCCATGGCCGCTAAGGCTGAGCGATACGAATCCAACGTTAAGGTCAACAGTTCAGCGGGACTCGCCTCCCGATGCTTGTTCAGCTCGTTCGGGTCCATGTCCATGTATTTTTTCAGGGATATCACGCGTCGCCAATCCTTCCCGCCCTTTACTCAGTGGCCTGAAACCGAGGTTCCGTACACCAGGTCAACGGCGACCGCACTTCGCCAAACGCCGCAGCCCTGCCCACCTTAAGTATCGGCAATTGTTGTCGGGACCTTAAAGGGTAGTGACTCAGTTTAACGCGAATAAATCCGGGCCTGTAAGGAAGTAACCCCTCACCCGTCCCGCCCCGGCTGATGAGAACGCCGGTTGCGGTCCACCCTCTCCCCTCGGAGAGGGCTAAGCAGCGGGCGCCGCAAGAGAATTGCCTTGACACTCCCTCTGCGCATTATCTAATGTTCGGCCTCAAATCATTGGCGAGGGAGTTGTCTTTTGCTACTTACTCATACTGACTGCGAGAAGATTCACCATGCCGCCCTGGACGTTTTGCAGCAAGTTGGCGTGCGCGTGGACGATCCTGAAATTGTGCGCTTGATGCAAGGCGCGGGGGCGACCGTGGACCCTGAAAACCGGGTACACATCCCCGCCGACCTGGTGAAATGGGCTCTCGGGCAGGCGCCCCACGAGCTCAAAATTGCCGACCGCACGGGCCGTCTCTGGAACCTCAGTCCGGAGGGAGGGACGCTGGTTCTGACCGGGAACGCGCTGTATATCACGCGCGGGAAGGTTCGTACGGACCTCGCCTCAGTTGACCTCGCGGAGCTCGCCCGCATTGTGGACGCTTGTGACAACATTCACGCCATGGTGGGGACTTCGATCGCCGACTACCCTCCCACCAGCCGTGACTTTGTGGGCTTTCGCATTATGGCGGAAAACACCGCCAAGCACCTGCGTCCCTGCATCTACACGCCCGCGGGCGCGCGCATGGTGATGGAGATGGCGAAAGTTCTTCTGGACGGAGCCACTCTGCGGGACCGTCCCATCGTCAGCACCGGGTTCAGCATTATCAGTCCGCTGCATTGGACGGCTTTGGCACTGGGAGTGTTCAAGGAGACGGCTGGCTTAGGCGTTCCCGCCACCATCAATTCCGAACCCCTGGGCGGAGCGACGGCGCCGGTGACTCTGGCCGGGTGTCTGGTGATCGGTGACGCCGATACTCTGAGCGGGTTGGTCATCAATCAGTTACTGGAGCAGGGGCGCCCGTGCTTTTACAACGTGGGATTCGCGCACGTCTTCGATATGTCGGCGGGGATTGCCCTGACGGGCGCGCCGGAGAATGCGCTGCTCCAGGCCGCGGGCGCCGATATGGCGAGTTTTCACGGCCTGCCTTGCGCTTCCTGGATGTCGACGGAATCCATGTGCGCCGACTCCCAGGCTGCCTTCGAAAAGATGATGACCGGCCTGGCCCACACCGCTGCGGGTGTGAATTTCATCTGGGGCGCCGGAAATCTGGAATCGACACTGGCCATGTCGCCGGAAGCGCTGGTCACCGACAACGAAATCGCCGGCTATTTCCTGCGCTTCCGGAAGGGAATTCCTGTGGACGAAGAAAGTATGGCGATGGAAGCCATCCAGGAAGCGGGCCGGTCCGGCGATTTCCTGAATTCACCGCACACGCTGAAACATTTTCGCCAGGTGCTGAGCCGGGCGCAATTGGCGGTGCGGGGACGGCGGGGAGATTGGCAGACGCGTGGGTCCAAGACGCTGGAGGAATCGGCAGAGGAGCGGGCACGCGCGATCCTGGCCCAGGAGCCGAAGATACACCTTGATGCCCGGCAGACGGCGGAGCTAAAACGCATCGAGCAAAGCGCGCTGGGCAAGTGAGCCTGCGGTGGAGAGGGGTTGCACTCCCGCTTAAAGTTGGGAATAACTATTTATATGATTTGTTTGTATATAATACGATTATCAGCGGAGTAGTGTAATTGCCCACGGCTAGACTGGAAGCGTCAACTCAACAGTTTTCTCCCCTCTGGGGGTGACAGCAATTCCATCCGCGCCGTAGAAGTGCAATCCTAGTGGGGCTGGCGAGGTCTTGGAAACTCACTTCGCGCCCGGCCGAACGCTTGCAGCTCGTGGACCCTTCTCGCCGTTTTCGATCTCAAATTCAACCGTCTCGCCTTCTTTGAGTCCGTCAAAGTTCAGTTGCTGAAGGCTGCTGCGGTGGAAGAAAACCTCTTGACCGTCCGCAGACCTGATGAATCCAAAGCCACGGTCGCGGATGACTCGCTTGATTGTCCCCTGCATAGAAACCTCGATTCGCGTGAGGTCGTTCGTGGTGCGCAGTCGACATGGGTAGGGCTACCTATTACCTAATGTCACACACACTTTGGGGCAACTGTACCAGCATGAATGATCTTTGTCAAAGGATGAGAAGGGCGGATTTGCGCGGGGACAATTTGTCCCGCGGGGCGGGATGGCCTCATGGGTTCTTCGGTGCAAAAGATTGCCGGGCCGCTTCCAGGTCTTCATAGATTTCGAAGACGGTGCTGAGGCGGGTGACTTGCAGAAGTTGGTGGACTCCGCGCGGGAGATGCAGAAGTTTCAGGTCGCCTCCCCTATTGCGCGCGGAGGTATAACTGGATGTCAAGGTTCCGAGTCCCACGCTATCAAGGTAGGTAACCTCTCCCAGATCCAGGATGATGCGCATCTGGCCAGCCTCGAGCAACGTCTTTAACTTGGTACGCAGCGCTTCCGTTTCCGGACCCAAGGTAATGCGCCCGCGCACGGCGAGCAACAGCACATTGTCGACGACCTTCTCCACCATGTAGATTGCCATTGGGATTTTTCCATCCTTTATGTGATCGTTCAGGCCCGCCAGAGTGCGTTGAGGGGACGATAATCGCATCCATTGAGTCACGAAAATCGTACCACGACCGGAGGTATTTTGCGAGCCGTGGTCGGACTTAGCACCCCGGCGCCGTCAGGGCGCAGGCAGCAGGAAAGCCCGCACGAAAGGGTCGCCGAAGGGGTTTTCACGGTGGTACACTCTTACCCATCTCACCTTGGAGGGCTTTTGAATGAGCAATGAAGGTCTCTCGCGACGCAAATTTCTGCGCAATACCGCCGTGGGCTCCACGGGAGCGGCCCTGGCTTCTCTGCCGAGGGCGCACGCGGTGGCCGCCGAGGCGCCGCCCTCGCCCCCCTGGCCGGTGACGGTGGCATCGTATCCCCTGGCCGAACCGGGCAAGGCCGCTAGCCATGCGCGCATCAAACTGGTGACTGGTCGGGGCGGAATCGGCAGCCCGTACCTCGAAAAAGTGCAAGCCTATGCTCCCAATCTGGAGATCAAATACTGCGGGAGCAAAGAAGAATTCCGTCAGGAAGTTGCTGATGCCAACATCATCTTAGGCCACTTCACCGTGGAAGATTTTCGGGCCGCCAAGCAATTGCGCTGGGTGCAATACACCGCCGCAGGCGTGGACGAGGTTCTCTACCCGGAGTTCGTGGAAAGCCCCGTGGTGCTCACCAACATGCAGCGCATGTATTCGCCCACCATCTCGGAATCCGTCATCGGCATGCTGATTACTCTCACCCGCCGCTTGCACGATTACGCGGTGCAGACCCGCGAGCAGAAGTGGAATCCCCTGGAGGGACTCCGCGACATTACCGGCATGACCATGGGGATTGTGGGCATGGGGGGAATCGGCACCGACACCGCTTACCGCGCCCACTACGGATTCCACATGCGGGTTCTGGGCACGGACCCCAAGCCCTTGCCGAAGCCGGCCTTCGTGGCGGAACTGCACTCACCGGAATGGCTTCCGAAAATGGTGCCGCAGGTCGACGTGCTGGTCAGCGCCGCGCCCCACACGCCCCTCACCCATCACATGTTCAATGATGAGATCTTTCGCTTGATGAAGCCCAGCGCCTACTTCATCAATGTTTCACGGGGCTGGCTGGTCGACCCGCCCGCTCTGGTCAGTGCTTTGAAAGAACGCCGCATCGCGGGCGCCGCGGTCGACGTAACGGAACCGGAACCACTGCCCGCGGATGATCCATTGTGGACGGCGGGCAACATTTTTATCAGTCCGCACACTTGCGCGAAGGGGAACGTTTCAACCACGAATTCTATGGACCTTTTCTGTGAAAACGTCCGGCGTTACGTGAACGGATTGCCTCTGCTGAATGTAGTGGACAAGCAGCGGGGTTACTAAATCCTGGGAAAACCACAGGTAGAGGCCGCGCGGCCGAACGCGCGTTGGTCGTGGGGGAGAAGGGTTGCCGCCTTGGCGGTTCGAAGGCACATCCCGCGGAAGAGGTTCGTGCCAAGGTTCAGGGTTCGGACATGGGTGGATTAAGGACCCAGCGGTTCTTGTGCAGAAACTTGCCCACCACACCGATATCGCGCTGGTCGCACAGCAAGAGGCGGCAGAAAACGTCGGCAGAAGCTACTTTGGGTTCGACCCGAGCCGCCGCGCGAAAGGCCATTTGCGAATCTTTCTTGCGGTTGAGTTGCCAGAACGCGATGGCCTGGAGCGTCAGCATCGCGCTGGAATCCGGAGCGGCGGCGAGTGCCATGGCGGCCTCCGCGAGCGAACCTTCGTAATCGCGATCCTTCCAGAGGGCCAGCGCCATGATGCGGTGGCCTTCCGGCCCCTGGGGATCCTGGGCGATCATTTTCCCCGCTAGCGAGGTCGCCCCCTTCGCATCACCGCGCCGCAACATTCCGGCCGCCAACTGCTCGCGCGCCCCGGGGAAATCAGGATTGGCGCGCAGGACTTTCTCCAGCAACTCGGTGGCGCGCGCCGATTCTCCCGCCTGGTTCAGGAGGACCGCAAGCTGGTATTGGCTCTGCCAGTCCTGGGGATCGAGGCTCACGGACTTTTCCAGCAAGCCGCGCGCTTCGGAGGCCTTGCCTTCTGAGCTTAGAATCTCGGCGAGCGCCGCGTTCGCTGGTCCCAGATTGGGGGAAATCTGGATGGCGTGGCGCAAGGCATCTTCCGCCGCCGGGATGCGGTGCTGGAACATTCGCAGTTGGCCCAGTGCCAGGTAGGCGCCTCCGTCCTGTGGGTCAAGATTTACCGCCGCTTCGAATTCCTGCGCAGCTTTTTCTTCCTCTCCACCCGCGAAATAAGTGCGACCCAGAATCACGTGCGCAGTCGCGCTCTGGGGAGCGACGCGAACCGCTTCCTCTGCCTGCTCCCGGGCTTCCCGCGCCCGGTCCGCTTCCAAATAGAGTGTTGCCAGGTTCAGCCGCAGGGTGGCGTCTTGGGGGCTCAGGGTGAGGGCCTTTGAGAACTCAGCCCTGGCCAGATTCTGGTAGTCCGTCGCTCCAAGCCCTCCTGCCTTGCCCGGAGAAGGATTCATTGGCGAGCTCAGCGCCCAAGCCACAGAGCCCAGCGTGTAGTGTGCATCGGCATCGGAGGGGTCGAGTTGCGTGGCAGTCTGCAGTTCACGGAAGGCGTCGGTGAGCCTGCCTTGCTCGCGTAAGGCCAAACCCAGTCCGCGGTGTGCGGGCTCCGCTTCGGGCTGCGACTCGATAGCTTGCCGGAAGATGCCTTCAGCTCCCGTGGCGTTGTGCTGACCGAGCAGATCAAATCCCTCCAAGATGAGGTCTGCTGTCTGCTTCGTGACCTGCACGCTGGAAGTGGTTTTCTGGGTAGTCTGCGGGGGTTGGGCGGCGGCCACCCTCACCATGCCCCAGACGAAGCACACCATGAGCAACACTGCGAGCCCGCTGCCTTGCGTTCGAGGCGGGTCGTATTCCGAACCGCCGGCGCGTCTGGCGTCAAGGCGCGTTGCGAATTTGTTGAGGATCACGGATGATGACTTCCGCACGGTTTTGGTAAAGGGTGATCGCGCCACGAATCTCCACATGCCTTCCCTGCAAGGATTCCAGGTCGCCGAACTTGCTCTTGTCAGCCGCAAAAATCACACTCGTAAATGGACAGCCTCGATAATCCTGGCAAAAATCCAGGAAGGTGTTTCCTCCCCGCGACGTGTAAACACGCAGCACTTGCGCCGCAACGCAGCCTGTCTTTCCCACCTGTGTACTGGCCTCTTGAATATTCATGCAAGCATCTGTGCTGCTTGCCGCGGAGGCCGGGGCATTAGCAGGGGGCAGAGATAAAGGAGGCAGAGATAAAGGAGGCAGAGCATCCACCCTGGGCATCGGCCTACGGCGGGTGCCGGCCAGAAACCCTAACCCAAAGGTCACGAGCAGGAGTCCTGCCACGCCGAAAATCCAACTGCGCTTCATGGTTCTTAGCCTGCGACCGGTGGCGGGTGGGATGCAGCCCGCAGCCCCGCTCCTCAGCCTTAACTGCTCGAACCAGGGGAGTATATCAAAGGGAGAATATCTGAGTTGAGCGATTCTGCGCGGCGTGTTAAATTGATTGTTTCGCGTGTGCTGGAGTGGCGGAATTGGCAGACGCAGCAGACTCAAAATCTGCCGCCGGTCACCCGGCATGGGGGTTCAACTCCCCCCTCCAGCACCAACACAATAGCGGTCACGATACCCAGCGCGCGACATCCCACCAGGGCAGACAGGAGAATCGTCCCCCGCCCGGAATTTCAATAGGGCCGGGAGGGCGCGTCGGGTGGGGGCGGTGATGCGAACCTACCGGGCCTTCCCGTGCCTGGAGCGCGAAATCGCAATCAGTTCTGTGGTGAAATCCACGTTGCGCCAGAGCAATCCGTATGGTTTACTCCGGCGCATCCCTGCGAAGAGCCCCAGGTCAAACTCCGGCTCACGCTCCGGGCACTGCTGCCGAATGATGGCCCGCAACTTAGTTTCCTCACTTTCGGACAGGTAGCGCAGTCGGGCGTTGTTTTCTCTTTTGTGGCCGACCATGCGAGCCCGATTCACTTCCACCAAACCGTCTCTAATGCCCAGTCGATAGGCCAGACTGAGAGTAGCTTTGTAGCGATTGAAGGTGGCGGGCGTCTTGGCGTACTCGGAAAGCTTGGCTTCGATTTCGGAGGGCGTCAAGGAATCGGCCGCCCGGCCTCCCCACCAGCTCTTGAGCTTCACCGCCTTCTGGCTGAGGATGGTCCGGTAACGGTCCGAATAATCTTTCTCATCCTGTGCGTGTTGGGGGGCCATTTGTGCTTTCAGCAGACTATCCAATCGTACCCGCGTTTGGGATGGCGGTGAGTTTCGAAGGAGGGTTTCAATTTCAGGCCGCCTTGGTTCCACACTCCGGACAGAATTTCGCTGCGGGAGCCACCTTCGCGCCACAGTTCGTGCAGTGCTTCTCGCGAGGGACCGCCGTGCCGCACTCGGGGCAGAATTTCGCGCCGGCTCTGAGCTCGTAGCCGCATTGTGCGCACTTGATCGGCGCCGGAGCCGGGACGGCGGATGCAGGTGCAACGGCAGGGGCTGCCGGAGATTGTGCTGGCGCGGTTGCTCCTCTGCCTGCTGGCGCTTCCTGAACACCCGTTACGGCGCCGAAGATGCCCCCCAGCAAATTGCCCAGGCCGCCCTGCGACAAAAACTGCTGCGCCTTGGCCATTTCCTGCTGCTTTTTCAGTTGCTCCTCTTGCTGCTTCTGGAGCTTGCGCTGTTCGTACTCGGGATCCATACGCGCGATCTTGACCTCGGCCAGGCGTGTCTTCACTCTGTGCAACACGTCCTTGGCCTGCTCCTCGATTCCCCGCAAATACTCGCGCAATTCCGCATCCTGCTCGGTACCCAGGCTATTTGAGACATTGGTCAGAATTGCCTCGCATCGCCTCTGAAACTGCGCCAACTGCTCGGGGTCGTCGGTCCCATCGGCCTTCGAAACGATTTCGCTCAACTCATCCTGTAGCGACATGGCCACACCCCCTATTTCGTCTGTTGCGCGCAACTTCCCGCGCACAGCTAAAGCGGATCTATACGACCTATCGTGCGCGGCAGACTACCATAGTTGGCGCAAGCGGACAACGCAACAGATAACCTGTCGCAGCAATTGATATACAGCACGGTTCAATCACTGATATCATCCGCGCTCGGCACCCCCCAATGGGGGAAGTGGTTCCTTGAAAGCTCCCTTCATGATGAAAGCTGTGTGCATGGCGCTTATCGCCTTCGCAACCGTTTCCGGCGCGTATTCGCAAAGCACGGACGGCCAGACCGCGGTGGTTTGGGTTGCCATGGAGGGTCGCATCCCGCTCAAGAAGACTGCGCCGGGAGCGACGCTGGAGGGCAAACTCGCGCGCAGCGTTTTTTGGCGCAACACGGAGATATTTCCCAAGGGTAGCACGGTCCGGCTGGTGGTGGATAAGATCGCCTCGCAAAAGAAAGCGTACGCGGTGGACGACCGGCCCTTTGTGATTCACCTTTTTGCGCCGCGGCGCGATCTGGTGGCGCGATTTCGGTCGGTGAACGTGCTGATGCCAGGAGGGGTGCAAGTTCCGCTGCGGGCGACGTTCATCGCCTTGGCGCAACGTGATGAGCTGCGGGCGGAAAAAGACAAGCCTGCTGCCAAGGCCGCGAATTCGGCGGAACGCGAAGGCGGGCGCGCACCGAAGTCGCATCAACAGAAATGCGTCGCTCCCTGGGTACTGACATTGCAGGTGGAGCCTGAGGGCACAACGTTTCCCGCGCTCGCTGAGGCGCACGTCGGGAAGGGCGCAGGCACTTCGGCGGCCTGCCCGGAGCCTTGCACCATCGCCGACGGGACGCGGATGTCATTGGTACTGCTTAAGGGCCTGAGCGCGTCCAAGGACCATCAAGGCCAATCTTTCCAAGCCGTGTTGCTGGAACCCGTGCTGGTGGGCTCCACCATCGCGATTCCCCAGGGCAGCATTCTGCGAGGGGTGTTGGCAAAGCGTGTCCCACCCCGCCGCTTGTACCGCCCCGGGGCGCTCAACCTTCTGTTCACGCATCTGGCATTGCCGGATGGCGCCGCCACCGCGATTGCCGCTTCTCCCGTCGCCGTTGAGGTGGACAGGGGAACCCACATGACGATGGATTCGGAGGGAAGAATCCACGCCCAAAATCCTGGGGCGGCAAGGTTTCTGCTAGATTTTGGTGTGACCGGGGGAATCTCCAAGGTCAGCGACGATACCACGCAATTGATCATTGAGGCGATCAGTTCAACGGCCACCGACGCTTCCACGGCCGGGGTGGCCAGGTTTGCGGCGATGGGCGCGGCAGCAATTTTCCTCGTCACGCGCCACGGTCGCGACGTGATTTTGCCCCCTTACACGGAGATGGACGTCAGCTTGAGCCGCGCCGTCTCCCTGGGAACTGATTCACCAACCACGAAACCTCCCAAGTAAATGGTGCCCCTCCGGGGCAATACTTGAACGCCGGATTTTCGAAGGCACAGGTTGATCCTGTAGCCACCTCCGAAGCCAAGGGCGCAGACGTCGCTGCTCCTCCCCCTCGCCAACACCAAGCGTGGCTCGGACCTCCTCTGAGTGAGGTGCGCAGCTCTTCGCGCCCGCCAGCGCTTGTCGGCTCGGCTGTTTGTCGCCGCCGCACGGCAGATGAATTGATTGCCACAAAAAGATTCGGTCCCAGAGACGCAGCCGATGCACGCGCAATCGCGAAGGTAGGTTTGCTGGGCGCTTATATTGAAGAGACTCCGAGCCTCATTGGGAATAGTTAACACGACGGAGGCACAGGTCGCGGGCAGGGTCTGAGCCCCTAGGAGTGTGTCGGAAATAATAATTCGTCAACGAAGAATCAACAACTTACAGACACTCGAATCTCGCTAAGTTATTAATTCTACGTACAACGAAATCTATCTCCGACAGGCTCCTAGCCGGGCGCTCCTATCGAGTCGGCTTGACACGAGGTTTGCGGAGGGATATCGTGGGTGCCAATTGGCTCCCGAGCGGAAGCATCTCTCTTGTGCGCCGCGAACTGGAGAGCGGAAATGGGTCTCTTAGAACTTTGGGTGCTAGAGGCTCTGGGCACTTGCAATCGGCCAGAGATTTGTGCCTCGGTACTTTACTCAGAGCTGCAACGCAGACGTCATCCCCAGGAAGCATATCTACGGCAATTCCCTGAGATTCCAGTCCCTCACCCGCCTTCTCAGCTCGCAAACAGTTTTCCAGCAAATTGGACCGTCAGCGACTCACTGCGACGGAGGTTCTCTCTTGTGCCATGGAGTAGGAGCAGAAGGCACAGGAGTTTAACTTGCAGCCGGCGGGAAAACCTTACCGGCATGTCGGTGATCCAAAGCCAGAACCTCTCCTAAGCGGCGGATGTGGTGAAGCCGAGTGCAGTACGGCAAAGTCGTTGGATCAAAGGGGGCGTTCTCTCTCCCTCCGATGGCCTATTCCGCTTGGCTAGAAAGGACAACTGCATATGGGAACATCCAATCATCCCCCCGAAACCCCCTCAGAAAACAACGCATCATCGCCACCTCCTAAGAAAGGAAAGGGGATCTGGACGGCAACAGTGGTCTTGCTGGTGTTGCTCGTAGCCGTGACAGGCGTTGTATGGTACTTCGCCAAGCACGGCCTCCCCGCAAAGGGTGCAACAATCGCGGGTGCCGGCGCCCAGACCAATATGACGGCTTTCATCGCCAACCTTTCTCCGGATGAAAAACAACAAGCCTACAAAAACGAAGTTCAGACCATGCAGGACCGCTTGACTCGCTTGCAGACCTACCTGGACGGATTTCCAAAGGCGTTGACCGATGTCGACGCTCTCGGGCTGACCCTCACCACGCCCGAGGCGGCATTTGAGTTTGTCCGCGACCGTGTGGCATTTGAGCCTTATCCAGGGGTGATGAAAGGCGCCCGAGCAACTCTCCTCACACGTGGCGGGAACTCCCTTGACCGCGCGCTGCTGCTGGCCGCGATCCTCAAGCAAAATGGCGTGCCGGTCAAGATCGCGCACGGGAAGTTGCCACCCGACCAGGCGCAAAAACTTCTTCAGCAGATTGCCGCGCAGCCAGGCTCGCTCGAGCAAATCCTGCAATCACTGGCCGGCCAGGCGCCCGCCGCAACGGTGACGGACCATCAACAGGAATTGGAGAAGCGTTTGGAGCAGCGAGCGCAGCAGGCGGGAAGCGCTGTGAACGATGCTCTGGAAAAGAACGTTCCTCTCCTCCTGTCAGCCCTCAAGAAGGCCGGAGTACCCGACGCCTCAGCCACCGCCAGCCGGCAGTTGGAGATTTTGCAGGACCATTACTGGGTTACGGCCACGGTGGCGGACCAACCTGCGGACCTCGATCCCAGCGCGAAGGACGCAAGCGTCAACTCCAAGCTTACCGATGCCGTCGAGACGTTCGATCCGGACGACCTCGCGGACGCTCTTTTTCAACACGTCCGGTTCCGTCTGGTAGGCGAGTTCCTCGAGAATGGACGCCTCCAGAGCAGTGAACTGCTCTTGAAGGAGGTGAAGGCAACGGACCTCTTCGGGAAGAACGTGCGCTTGGCGGTGGCCCCCTTTACGCTCAAGACGAATGAAAACCGGTTCCAGCCCGTGCTTCTGGTGGGGGACGAGCGAACCGACGGCCAAGCGTTTCGGCTGAGCGGCCAGTCCAGTGGGGAGGAGGAGAAATCCGCCGAAGGAACAAGCGGCGCCGATACTGGGGCGGCGAAGGCTGCGGGCGGCCTGCTGGGCGGGTTGGGCGGAGATGAAGAGGCGGCCCCCGCCCCCAAACCTGAACCCAAGGTGAAGCCCGCCGCGACAGCCGGTGGCCCCGTCCTGGCGCGCTTGTTCCTGGAAGTGACCAGCGCCGGGCCGCACCTTTCGGACGCTCATTATCAGCGGGTTATCCTGGACCGGCTGGAGGCTTCAGGCTCGAAGCTGCAGATCCAGCCCGCGCTCGCCGATGACAAGGTGGTGCGGGCGCTCCTGGTGCAAGCCTGGGATGGCGGCATCTCGGTGGGAAGCAACAACCTGGTCTATGTCCTGGGCGCGCAGCTTGAAAACCTGAAAACCCAGGAGTCCATGGAGGAAAAGGCCCGCTCCCGAGCCTTCCTCGGCGAGGGTTTTGGCGTCGATGACCTGTCCCGCCCCACGCTCCCGCCGGAGTTGATTGAGTACTTTTTTTCCAGCGATGGGGCGCGATTCCTCCTCAGCAGGCGGCACGCACCCAAAGCGAAGTCCTATTACGAGCGTCCGCGCCTGGCCTTCTTTCGTCATGGGTTCGTCGTGGGAGATTGGAGCAAGCCGCAGGGCGCGCATCGTTTCGCCGAAGGCATCGATCTGCTGAACGCACCCTTCCAGTTTGTGGGCGACGGTAATGATGCCCAGCGGCTAGCGGTGGAAGCCGGCATCGCGGATACGGCTCTGGAGCGTATGACCGTGCAACCTGACCGAAGCTTCAACACCGTCCCTTTGTTTTCCGCCGCGTCCGCCGAGGGTGTTTCAATCCTCACGATTACGCCCGCGCAGAAACCGGCGCTGGATAACCTGACCATCCCCCCCGCCATTAAGAATGTCCTGGCCGGGGAATTGGCGCAGGGGCAGACGCTCATCCTTCCAGCGCGGCTGGTGAAGCTCACTGATACTCAGACCTATGGCTGGTGGAGCGTTGATCCGGCCACCGGCATGGCGCTGGGGAAGATGGAGTTGGGCGGCGCACAGGCCATGACCGAAACCAGCAAAATAAACGAGCGAATCGAAAAGTGGACGGAGATCTTCGCCAAATTCTACGGCGGTCTTTTGAAGTGCTATATGACGGCGCTCGGGGAGAACCTTGGAGCCATCGAACCCGCACCCTTCGGACTCGTCCAACCAGGCCATCTGAAGCAAGGAGAGTTGGGGCAAAGCCCCATGCCCGATTCCGATAAACTTGCCTCCTGCGTCATCAAGCAAGCGTGCGATGCCGTCGCCGAAATCCTTACGGAAGCCGCCTTTTCACCGGGCTTTGCGAAAGAGGCGGAAGCGGAAATTCGCCCTCTAGAGGAAATCATCATGAGATGGGCGATGGAAAAGATGAATGAGAAAGCTACGGGCGATATCAAAGATGGCATGGCGAAAGCCTGCGAAGAACGGGCCGGAGCCGGGGAGTAGTGGGCCGCTTGGCAAAAACGATCTGCAGCCGCGCAGTCCCCGGGGGGGAGGTATGGCGACGACAACATGGGTCGCAGCCACCGGGTTGATTGCCTTTTTCACCGTGCTTTCCTATTCCGCTTGCAGTTCCTGCCGGCACTCGGCGGGAACGCCTGAGGCGAGGGCGCGGGATTCGTTCAGGGCGGGCCAATGGTGGGACGGGCTTTGAGAAAGGCACCGCTGCGGAACAAGGAGTCGAACTTATGGAAATCGTATTGGCTGAATAAGGAGTCTTCGTGCTTCCTGTCAAAGTGACGCAGGACCAAGCCAGGGAAAGAGCCTGGGAGCAGAAACTCAACGTCTTCGGTACCCTGGCCAAGTTCCTGATGCGGCCCAAGAGCGAGGACATCCAGGTGAGCCTACTGGAGCTGCGCTACCAGCCGTTTTGGCATGCCACCAGCCACAAGCGTTTCCGCTACGACCGCCGCACCCAATACGCGGTGCCGGTCCTGGCTGACGTGCAGGCGGTGGAAATCGCCGGGCAGACTTACACCCCGGCTCAGGGCAAGCTGACTTTACCGGGGATGGACCATTGCCTGTTAGATGAACGGCACGAGGTCTTTCTGGACGCTCTAAGCGGCGAAGCTCAGGACCTTCGCCGCTACCTGGCCTTTGAGCGGATAGACGGTTCTAACGGCGGCACGTTGCCCAATGACTTGGCCCTTGCTCCTCCCGAGGTGCGCGCGTCGGTTGTCGTTCGCCAAGTGCTGGGCGACGTGCTTCATCCCCCCTCCGCCGACCAGATCCTCGAAGAGGAGGAGGTGGTCGATTGCCTCGACCTCTACTACCGGCCGGTCTACGCCTTCGCGTATGTGTGGCAAGCCAAGGACAAGCGTGTCACGGTGGAAGTGGATGGGCTTACCGCAGAGTTCAAGCCCACGGGAAAGGCCTTCGGGGGCCAGCTCAAGCGCGTCCTGAATCGTGAAGTGCTCTTCGACATTGGCGCAGAGACCATCAACCTGGTGGTCCCGGGCGGCGCCATCGCCCTGAAGCTAACCAAGGCGGTGGTGGACCGTGGAAGGAAAGCTTCCTGACCATTCGCCTTTTATGGCAAATCATCATGACTTGGGCGGCGGAAAGGAAGGCTGAGAACATTACGAACGAAAGATTGACGGACGTGGGGGTGGTTCACACCGAAGGTCAAAGGGGGACGGCTCCATTTCTTTGCTGGTATCCGGCCTTATACCTTTGAGAAGGATATTCATTACGGACTCAGGCAAGCCGTCTTGGGCGTGCCGCAATTCTCTTCTTCATTGTATTCCTGACCGCCGCCTGAGCCCTCATGCCGGGTCGTGACCCGGAACACGCATCAGGGAGGACTTATGAAGAAGTTGGTTGGTCTCACGATCGGGGGAGTGGCCTTACTTAGTGTGGCCGTGGCCCTGGCCGCCCAAGCTGCGGCGCGCCAGTTCGATGGAAACGTAGCGGCACTCGAGTGGGGCGGGAAAGTGGAGAGCGCGACCGGAACCGCGGATGACAACTTGGGCGGGCAAGACAGCCTGCTGAACCTCATCGACGGGGACAAAGAAACCTTGTGGATGTCGGCCGACGATCCCGGGCCCAAGGAGATAGTGCTGTCGTTCGCGGATCACGAATCCGTACTGATCGACCGCGTCACGATTTTTGTCGACCCCAGCGCACCGCCTAGCAACACGGCGCGCGATGTGGAGGTGTGGGTATCCAGTACCGGACCGAAGCAGGGCTTCACACGAGTCGCCACCGCCGCGCTGCCCGGGACGGGTGAGAACACTATCCGCTTTGACCCGGTGGAGGCGCGCTACGTTCAGTTACGGCTGCTGCACAACCAGGCAGGTGGCGAGATGTTCCAGATTTCTGAGCTGAAGGTGCTGGAGTCACGGCGGTCCGGCTACACGCCGCTCCTGGCCCGCCGCCCAGACCTGATGGGGCCGCGGGCCTCCTCGGGCGCAGGCACCGCGGTGCCTGCTGCCGGAACTCCCCCGGCTTGTGTGCCCGTACCTCCCACGCCCCCGCCGCCGGGTCACGGTGAAAGCAAACGCGTCCTGGTGCTCGGATCGGCGCCCTGGACCAATGCAGACGCAGCCACCGGGGGGGTCTACCTGAAGAACCATCCGGACTATCTCCAACAGCGGCCTGACCTGGCAGCAGCGGGGCGCGCGGATTACACCGTTGTTCCCGGGAACCGGGCCCGGCCCTGGATGCTCTCCCCCAAGGAGGGTTATGACACGGTCGTGCTGGAGCAGGTCTGCGAGGGCAACCCCACACCGCTCGCGGCGGAGTTCAAACCCGTGCTCGCGCCCTGGGTTGCCGAAGGCAACAAACTGATCATCCACGATGCGGACAAGTGCCAAGCCGGCCCCGATTACTCGTGGTTGCCGTACCTCTTCAAGACCAATAACCCGGGAGCGCAGGGAGCGCCGGGCAACTTCCTGCGTTTCGTGGAGGAGAACTGGATGGCGCACGGCCACCGGGGTCAACCCGGGTACATCGACGTGGCCGCCTGGGAAAATAGTACGGATGATTACCGCAACGAGCTCGGCGACTCGAACACCTTGGTCGCCTGGGACCCTCATTGGTGCGGTCAGATGGTGGTGCGTAACGTGAACAACGTTTTTGGCTTTGCTTATACCTACGCTCATTATGGCCGCGGGTTAATTATCTACAACGGATTCGACATCGACATGACAGGTACGGTCGGGTTTAACACCCTCGTCGGCCGCGAACTCGCCCAGGGATTCGATCCTGACAACTTGCCGTGTGCCGCGCGCATCGGCGACTTTGTGGTCACCACCGAAACGCGTTTGATAGAACGGCCGCTCCTGCCAGGCCGGAGCTACGACTACCCCCTGACCCTGCTTTCTAACCAGGGTTACAAGGGGACCGTCAGCCTCTCGGTCACGGCCTCCCCCGGCCTGGACGGCATGCAGGCCAGCTTCGCTCCCGCGTCCGTGGGCGTGGACGGCCTGGCCGAAGCCAAGTTTTCCCTGACGATGCCCGCCAACGCACCTTCCACTCCCCAGGCGCTCCAGGTGAAGGGTGTGGATGCGGCCGGCAAGACGAACACGCTCTGCCTGCAACTCGTCCAGCCGACCCCCGGCGAACTTTCCGTTGCACCCCCGCCAACTACCGCGGAGGAACTCAAGGCGGAGATCGATCGCCATGGCCGCGTGACGATCTACATCAACTTCGACTTCGACAAGGCCATCATCAAGCCGGAGAGTAAGCCCACCGTCAACGAAGTGATCCGCATGATGAAGCAGTCCCCGGATCTCAAGCTTTCCATCAACGGCTACACCGACAATGTGGGGACACACGAATACAACGTCAAGCTTTCACAGGCGCGCGCCGCGGCAGTGGTGGATGCGCTGACAAAAGCGGGCATCGCGGCTGACCGGCTGAGTTCGGCGGGATACGGCGACAGCAACCCCATTGACGACAATGGCAAGCCCGAGGGCCGTGCCAAAAATCGGCGCGTGGAATTGGTGAGGATGTGAGCGACGGACCTGTTGAGGAAGACGCAGACTGATATTAGCCCACTACAAGGAGGAGGGATCATGGACACGGCACACGGGTTGTGGTCGGAGTGGCGGCGTCCTGCCGGCTCCGGCATCGCTATCTTGTTGGGGGTGTTCGCAGCGTGCCTGCTGACAGGGCCGAGCACCGCCGCTGAGGGTCCCTCAGCTCCCGCGGTGGCAGCCGCAGGGGGCGTGGACCTCGTCTCGCTCGACATGGGCGGGAGCGCCGATAAGGCCAGCTCGCAGTATCCTAAACCGGAGTGGTCACCTTGGGCGCTCTTGGCGGGCAAGCAATTTGCAGACACCGGGTGGTCTTCCGCCAACCTCGATTTTCCAAAGGACTTTCCCCAGGAAGTTGTTCTGTCGTTTTTCGCCCACCAGCCCGGGCTGATCGCCACGGTCGTCATCAACACCGCCACCCGCAACGACCCCCCGAATTGGGCCAAGGATGTCGAAATCTGGGTCTCGAAGGACAGTCCCGACCAGGGATTTACCAAGGTTGCGCAAAAAACTTTGTCCAACGATCCGGGTGATCAAGTAATTTCGTTTCCGCCCGTCATGGCGCGCTACGTGAAGATTCGCGTGCTCTCTAACTATGGTGACAATCAAGGGGCCCAGATGGGGAAGGTCAAGGTCATTGAAGCAAGCGGCCCTGGCTATGTTCCGATGCTCACGCGCAATCCCGATCTTGCCGCTCTTCTGAGCGGCGCTCCCCTGGAAGGAATATTCCCGGTAAAGCTGCCGATTCCCGCCGCACCGGGCACGGCCACCGCGGCTCGTCAGGCGCCTGCCGGGGAAGGTTGCGCACCCCGTCCCGCGGTGGTCAACCTGCCCCCCGCCGCGCATGGCGGAAGTGAAAACATCCTCGTCGTCAATGGCGAGGAAGTATATCCACCGTTAACCTACGCCACCTCTACCGCCGAGGACCGCCCCGGCCGTTCAATCTATAAGCATATGAAGTTCCTGAGTCTTGTAGACCCGGGATACGCAGCGCCGGCAAGGTTGCTGAGCGCCGAGGGGTTTGACACGGTGGTGCTCTCGCAAGTGTGTGAGCGCTTGCCGAGCGCCTTCAAAAAGGCCTTGATTGCTTGGGTGGCGCAGGGCCACAAGCTTATCATCCAGGACGCGGATTCGTGTGGCAAAGGGCCGGACTATGGCTTCCTGCCTTACCGGTTTGCCACCAACAATCCCGGCGCGCAGGGCGCGCCCAGCGACCAGCTCATTTTTGTCGAGGAGAATATCCTCGCCAATGCCCAGCCTAAAGAAGCCGGCTTCCTGAATGTCGCACCGTGGTTGGCCAGCGAGAACGGCAACCATAATGAGTTGGGGGATTCCAACCTCATTACCCAATACGACAGCCACTGGTGCGGACACCTGTTTACCACGAATGTAAACAATGAGAACGGCTTCGTGGAGGCTTACGCGCACTTTGGCCGGGGCCTCATCATCTACGACGGTTTCGATAAAGATCAGAAGGACAGCCGGGAGTACGAGAAACTGGTGACTCGCGAGCTGGCCCTCCCCTTCGACCCGGACGGGCTTCCCTGTAGCATCCCGATCGGCGACTTCATTATTGCAACCGACGAGAACCTCAAGAGCCAGGGAGTGACGCGTGGCCAATCCTACACTTACCCCCTCATCCTCCTCGCCAACCACGGATATAAGGGAAATCTCCAGATGCGTGCCACTTCCGTGCCTCCCGATCCCAGCCTGCGCTTCCACTTCGATTCGGACACCATTAACCTTACAGAAATCTCCAAGACCCGGCTGAGCGTCAGCACTACGAACGAGACTTTGGCGGCGCCTCATGCTCTTGCCATCCGCGGCACGGACGAGAGTGGGAAGTCCAATACGCTCTGCCTGGCGTGGCCCGCCGTGGAGACTTCCGCCTCACCTGCACCCCCGCCAACTACCGCCGAGGCGCTCAAGGCGGAGATCGATCTGCATGGCCGCGTGACGATCTACATCAATTTCGACTTCGACAAGGCGATCATCAAGCCGGAGAGTAAGCCCACCGTCAACGAAGTGATCCGCATGATGAAGCAGTCCCCGGATCTCAAGCTTTCCATCAACGGCTACACCGACAATGTGGGGACACACGAATACAACGTCAAGCTCTCGCAGGCGCGCGCCGCGGCGGTGGTGGATGCGCTGGCGAAAGCGGGTATAGCGGCGGACCGGCTGAGTTCGGCGGGATACGGCGACAGCAACCCCATTGACGACAATGGCAAGCCCGAGGGCCGCGCCAAGAATCGGCGCGTGGAGCTGGTTAAGATGTGAGCGACGAACCTGACTACGAGGACGCATGACGCACGCGCAATCGTCGGCTGTGCGCATGGGCTTCGAGGACGATCGGTTCGTGTTGGAGCCACGAAGGCGCGGGAGGGGAGCGGAGAATAGCCCTCCCCGTCTGACAGGGGGTAAATATGACGAAGACAACACGGGTTGCAGTCGCAGGGCTGATTGCCTTTTTCTTCGTGCTTTCCTCTTCCGGTTGCAGTTCCTGCCGGCACTCATCCGGAGCGGCTGGTACGCCGCCCTCGGGTGGCGCGCTGACTGCGACCGCAGGACCTACCGGAGCCTTGGCGGAACAGGCCGGACCAGCAATCGAGTTGAAGAGCTACAGCCCGGCGGCAAGCGCCACGAACAAGGCGGTGGAGTTCTCCATCCCCACTTTCACAGTCACCAGCACGGTGGGCTCGCACCCCGTTCCTGCGGGCAAGGTTTTTCTGGTGATGGACACGGTTTGGAAGAACATCATCCCACTCACCAAAGTGCCGAAGCATCCCGATCAGCAGGATGTAACGGGGGGTGTGGGAGGGGTGGGGTTCGGCGCCGGGCAAACACAAAAGAACGCAAACCCTGAGGACTTCGTGATGAAGCCGACGCCTTACGTGATTCCCGACGTTAAGAACCATGCTTTCGTGGTGATCAACGGCCAGGACACGGCGGTGATCAGCGAGGCGCAATCAGCGGCAGCGCACCCCCTCTCGGTGGAGCAAATCGTGGTTCCTGAACTCAACGCCGAGGTCAGGGGGCAGCTCGTTTACGAGATCCCCGCCAGCGGCGTCTCCAGCGTACTCTTCCGGTTCCTTGACACCTCTATGGGCAGCTTTGACGTACCGCTTTATGGCAAGCCGCCTGCCGCCGCCGCTCCCATCGCCGGCCCCGTGAAGAACGATGTTCTGGAGGTCAGTGCCTATGGCGTGCAACAGGTCGCGAGCCTGGGGAATATGTCTGCTCCGGGCGGGGACATGTATGCGGTAGTGCAATTAGGCTGCACCGGGAAATCGGAGGGGAGCCTCGTGCAAGTTCGAGCTCGAGAACTACTCATACCTCCGCGACCCGCAGGGCGTGACCTTCACTCCCGCGAAGGACGTGAGCGTCCCTGGCCAGTTCAAAGGCACAGTGCAATTCCTGCCGGGCACTCTCCAGCGTGGCTCGCTGGTTTTCTCCGTCCCGGCACAGCATGGGGCGCTGACCATGGTGCTCAACCTCCCCGGCTATCCTCCCCTGGAACTGAGCCTTCCCAACACTGCCACTGGAGGGGCAGCGGCCTCAGCCGCTACCAGCCAGGCGCCCGTCCTGTTCACCATTTCGGACGGCGACACCTTGGACGTGCAGATTCATGGAGTGCGCGCTGCGCCCAACCTGGGCGGTGCACAGCCTGAGCAGGGGAAACGTTTCCTGGTTCTCGACCTCACCCTGGTGAATAAGGTCGACCAGGGAATCGAGTTTCAAACCGGAGAGCAGCTAAAGCTCTTGAATGGCGGTGAGGAGATTCTCGTTGACACGAGTTCCATGGAAAAGCTTGCACACCCTCTCGTTGAGAATAGTGTCGTACCTGCCCACGGGCGCGGCCGGTTCGAAGTAGCTTTCCAGGCGCCGGTCAATGCCACGAAACTTGTCCTCTATTACCGCGGGTTCAATCGCGAGGAGAAGCATCCGTTGGAACTGAGATAACGCCAGCCGGGGGTGGTTCACACCGAAGGTCAAAGGGGGACGGCTCCATTTCTTTGCTGGTATCTGGCCTTATGGCTTTAGGGAGGACATTCGTTACGGACTTAGGCAAGCCGTCTTGGGCGTGCGCAATTCTCTTCTTCATTGTATTCCTGACCACCGCCTGAGCCCTCATGCCGGGTCATGACTCTTGTGCCCCAATGATAGACGAGGGGCCGGTGAACGCCATTTACAACCCATAATCCTCCGCGCCCGCCGCAAACGCGGGCGGCTTCCTTCAAGTCGCTGTATCAAATACGCGCCGAGCGGATGGGATTTCAGCGACGAGGGAAGGGACGGGAGGGCAAGTTGTCACAGACACAGGTCGAACGAGGGGTAGTTGCGGTCTTCGGGGTTCTCGCGAGAAGCACGAATGGCCCGTTCAGTGGCCCGTGGACATACCCGGCAGTGCAAACCCGACCTCAGTTGCATTCAAGTGGGGTCAGGCGTATGCCGTGGGACCAGAGGTTCATAATCGAAATTCCGGATCTATACGCATGGGCTCAGGGTGGGATGTTACATGCGATCATCTCCGCCCCGAGCAACTCGCTTGATTGCGGAACGGAAATGTGGGCAGACAGGCAAGAACCAGACTCGGCAGGAAGAAGTAAAGGCCGCAAGAAGACCGCTTGAAAAGCAACTAGGTTATGAGTACAGTCGGGTACGCCTGTCCGTGCCATAAGTCATTTCACTAATTGAACGGCTCCTCCGCTCGAAGTCGGGTACGCAACAGAGCAAGTAGAACCACAGTTGCTGTACTTCATCGAACCATCTGGCCATCCGAGGGTAGTCGGGTTGGGCTGGAGGTAATAGGAATCAAATATTAAATCCAATCCCGGAGGGATTCCGCTATGTCACCACGCAGCAGAAGGATTCTCTTGACGTTGGTTGTTCTGAGCGCGTGCCTGGTATTCATGCCCCCTCAAGCTGGTATTTCGGCTAGATATGGGCAGGTGACAGAGATGCGCATCCAGGCAACCCCCAATGATTGGCACGGGGCTTGCCCGGTTACGATCAACTTCCATGGTTTCATCAGAGTTGATGGACCCAATACCGTTATTTATGGCATTACTCGGTCCGACGGCGGATCAGGCGAAGGGCGACAAACGCTCCACTTCACATCCGCAGGATCGAAACCGGTTCATTTCACTTGGAGGCTGGGCTCGCCGGGCGAAAACTTTCACGGATGGGCGCAGATCGGAAGCGGCAACACGCGCTCGGACAAAGCCGAGTTCCAGATCCATTGCCGGAAGTAGACGGCGATGACAACTGGAAGCCGTCGGCCACGAATTCGAGTTGAGCGGCGTTCCCCGCTTGACGACTTCCGCTCGTCAAAACACTATCGCCCTCAACGATCATGCAAAGGTTGCGGTGTCCCCCTTCATCCTGCTCCCTGGAAGGAGGTCACGCTCGTAGCGCCACCTGCAGATGTAGCGGACGTACCGCTTACCGATCTTTGGCATCAAGCGCGCAGGGTTGAGGTCCTGGCCCATCATCTGTCATCCTGCTGAACTCGCTACCGCATTATCCGCCTTACAACGAGGGAATGAAATGCGCGTTGCGCGAACTGAAAATCCCGTTGGTGGAGAAGATCCTCCCCACCGCCCGCTCTCGGAGTCCCACGTGCAAGTCTGGGCGGAAGTGTTGCCGCACAAAGTGAACCATCACTCTCGCGGGTGCCTGCACGGGAAAGTCGCCTGCGAGGTGTGGGTTTCATGGTGCGAAGCCAGCCATAAAGGTTTACACTCTCCGCAAGCGAAGGGAGACCTTCGATTGGATCAACGAACTGACCATAATGCTTATGTAGGTCTGGGCGGTTCACACTCAACGCCCAGGCGAACCAGCCCGGCGTCTCGCTCTAAACACTTAGTTACAGGGAATCGGAGTGATTCCCATCACTCAGAGCAAGAAAGAGGTTTTCCTCGAACCATCCACTCATTAGTAGATTGGCCCTTCCAATTAAAGGAGGTAGTCATTATGCATCGCTGGCTGACGGTTCTGTTTGTATTCACCCTGCTTGTTTTGAATGCGTCGATGGCTTTTTCTCAACCCAAGCCCGCATCGGGAGCCCAGTATCTGACGGTGCAGGACGTTGAGAAGATCACTGGACTTCAGGGAGTTAAACTCGTCCCCGCGGACCCATCGAAAGGGGCAGGGGGCGACCTGAATTTTGCCAACAAGGATGGGAAGCTGATCCTGATGGTTAATAGGAGCCTTTCTTCCGATATGTTCTATTCACAAACCAAAAACATGAAAGGGGCGGTGAAGGAGGAGATCCAAGGGGTGGGAGATGCCGCGATTATCGGACCGCCGGGCAATTACCCATACTTTCTCGCCTTTAAGAAAGGGAAAGGCTCCGGCACGGTGTCCACCTTTTTGGGTTTCACAGGGACCCTGCTTACCATCGATCAGGTCAAGAAAGTGGCTCAACTGATTGCCGCTGGGATGTAGCCACCCCTTGGGAGGACTTGTTCAAGATGCCAAGGTCATCGCGAGGACCGATTTCATCTTCGCGGAAGGTGTCTCGGTCCTCGTGGATGGCGTGAACCTGACTGCCGTGGTCGTCAGGCGCCAGCCCTAGCGAGGAGTCTCTCCGCTGTCATGCTGAGCGCAGCGAAGCATCTGATTTTGGTGCCCTGGGACCCGGAGCTACAGGAGGAGCCATGAGATATATCGCCGCAATATTGCTGTTGTGTTTGCCCGCTGCGGGCCAAGAAGTGCGGCCCCTCCCCAACGTGCCCGGCACTTGGCAGCTAAGCAGCCCGCCTGCCAGCAACGCGAAGTGGTCCGGTCACAGCGAGGCCGAGGGCAGGATATTCCTGTCGAAAATCCAAGGTATCGCCTCGCGGCTGCATACCGCGAAGGTGTTCAATCCACCGCTGGGCTTCAATGGAGAGGGCTGGATCAATCTTTCTGGTTCCAACGCCAATGTCCCCATCTCCGGCCGTCTGTGGATCATATTCCTCTATTTTGCCGAGGGCCCCGGCGGCAAGCCGAAGACCGACAGGGAAGCCGTGACAGAGGCCGATTTCCATTTTAACGATCCGCATGAGGTAACTCGCGGGCAGACATTTGAGAAGCACAACGGGCACGAGATGATGTGGCTGCCAGTGGCAATTGGCCAAACCGCGGGAGTCACGCTGTACTTTGCCGGGCCGCCGAATCCACGAACCCATGACGTAGCCACCGTCATCTATTTCGCCAAGAAGGACCGCCCTCTTTGGATTCCGGTGACACGAGAGCAATTCTTGCGGGACTTTATCGCCGATTACGAAAGCAAGAGGGCCGACCGCGAACGCGAGAGCGCCCGCCGCGTCGAAGCGGACAAGAAACTGCCCCCGTGCGATAAAGACTACAAAGATTGGATGGCCGGTCAGGAGGAACGGCTTAAGACCCACGAGCAAGCATACCAGAAACTGAAGAAGACCGATCCGGCCGCTGCCGAGGAGTTCCGCACAAGAATGGAGAAGCTGGAGGCTGACTTCCCGGGCCAGTTGAAGCAGGGTATAGCCAACTGCCAGGAGCTGCGGAAGAAAATCGTCCAGCGAACGGCTGAGCCCGTGGCGCCAGATCCCGATCTCGAACGCCTTCGCGCCGAGCTGGCCGGAATGACGCCGGCGGAGCGGGCTTCGCAGGCCTGGACCCGAAAAGCCTTCGACTATCCCTCGACCTTTGTCCCTGCGAATACGAAGGACGCGCGGCCGGTGGTCGTGTTCAATCCCGACTACTTTGATCTTTCGCGCCCCCGCACCGACATCCAGTTGATCACCGTCTTCCTGGAGGACGTGCCGGAGAACCTCCGCGAGCCACCGCTGACGGACTGGGACTCGCTCGGCCTGGTCCGGCTCTGGCAATTTGTGAGTCAGGTGGATTGGCAACGGGTCGCAGACATGATTGGCCAGTGACTATCAACTCGCGGCACGGAACGAGATCCCATGCCCCCGGGGGCGAACAAGCAAGCGTAGCGCACACCTCCGTCGGTGAGGTCTGGGGTTCGTCTCCTATGGGCGACGAGAAACCGTGGACCTCCCCGGCACAGGTCTGCGGTGGAAGCAGTGAGACGGAGATGCGTTACAGGCGCGCCGCCACTTGCTGCGCGATGTACTTGGCGACATCGGCTTTCGGTTTGGGGCCGGTATAGCCGCTGGTGATGACGTTCACTTCCACCTTCCCCTTATGAAAGACGATGCCGTCGCTGAAGGTATAGGCATCTTCTCCAATTCCCGAGACGGACTTCTCCTTGGGGAACATGGCAAATACAGTTTTCTTGCCGCCATCCCAGTCTTTGGGATCGATCAGCTTAATATTCACCCCGATGAGGCCGTCAGTCATGAGATTTGGTCCGTCGATCTCGCATGATATATCGCCATTCTGTTTGATTTGGGCACCTGCTCCGAAAACCTCCTCACCATCCTTAGCGGTCACGAGCGTGCAGGGTTGGGGCAGACCGCTGGATGTGGTGGCCGCCGGCGCCGCCGCACTCTTGGCCCTATTAGGCGACGTAGAAGGCGTGGGCTTGGAACAGGCGAGAAAACTGCCTGCCCATATGAGAACGAATGCTAGGACCGAAAAACGCAAACGAGTCATGGGAATCCTCCCTTTATGGAAATTTCAAAAACCTCTAGTGATACTCCGAGCGCAGTTTGTCCAAGAACGATGCCACGTTCAATTAAACAGGTAGTCAGTGTCAGGCACAGTTTGCCCTACTCAGCGGTTCCTAATATGGTGACCTTGGAATATCCATTAACATCCATGGGCGAAAAGCCGCGGAGCTGTCCGTCAGCCGACGGATAGCGCCGCGTCACCTGCTTGAAACTATTTCACCGTAAACCCGGCCGGGATCTTAAATTTATCCGCTGAAACCGCTGCGTTTTCTTCAATCTTGATTGCTTTTGTCGTGGATGTGACGCTTTTTGAAATCACATTCAGATACAGGAGAATACTATTCCATCCGGCATATTGGGTGGTTGTATCGCCGGCGATCAATTCATAAGCTTCACAGCTCTTACCGGCAATAGTCATGTTGGCGATTTTTTTTGCCTTCCCCGATTGTTTATCACGGTCGGCTACGCTGTTCCAATCATACCTTATCTCTGTCCCCGGGGAGTACGGCCCTTTGTTAAAGGTTTTGGTGCCAGTTTTTTTCCCGTAATCTACGATGTACCATTCCTTTCCATCGCTGAAATACGAGCTTATTAGGGTCTCGCCATGGTAAGTGTCCCGGCATTCCTTTTTACCAAAATCATCGAAATAGACTATGTACTTTTCTTTATTTTCAATATCTCCCACCTTCTGGGCCGAATTGAAGGTGACGATGCCCGACTTGATGGCATATTTTTTGTTTTGCGCCGCCAAGGTGCAAAACCCGCTAATGACCATCCACAATCCAAGAAATACGGCTATTCTTTTCATGTTATCTCCTCCTCTTAGCGTCCTTCTGGAAAGAAACCGTGCGCATGTAAATGCGGATTTCCCGCATCCGGCTCTCGCCCCCGGCTGCGAAGAGTTGGCGAGGAATCATTTGGGCGTTATTTCTCCTTCGCGGTGCTCATCCCAAGCGCCTCTCTCATCGGCTATCGACTCGTCGATATTGAATTTCACGAGCTCGCCGGAGTCCTTGGCGACCCACGCCGCGACCTTGATTGCCTTACATAGTGAGGGCATTACGGCGTCATATTCAAACTTCTGTGCGGCGGTGACGGTGGACGAGTCAAAGGTGAACTTGTCTGCGGCAACTCCGCCCACCGTGTCGGAGCCAGCCTCTGTAGCAAAGCCAGCTAGCACGTCGATCCACTGCGCAGGTTCGGTCACGTTCGCCATCAGGCTTAACTGCGCTCCCCCCCAACCAAATTCGTCGCTCTTCTTGGCGTTATGATCTTCCTTCTTTCCTCCCCACATGGAGGTGATGATCATCTCGTCGGGAGAGACGTCCGCCTCCAGAGTCACGGCGCCCACTTGTGGCTTGAGGGTCTTGTTGAAGGCATAGTGCTCGGTCACGTTCTGCTGGCCCTTGTAGGAATAGTGGAACGGCGTTTTGGGGTGCTCCATCGCAGCCGTCAGGATTTTGATGCTCTTGCGCAGTCTTTCTGGTACCGTGTTGACCGTCGGGCGGGAAGCCTCTTGCGTCGCGGTCGCTTGCGTCGTGGCGGTGCGCGGGGCACTTTTCTGGCAGCCCGCTAGCAATCCCGCCACCGCGAGGCAGGCCATCCCGATAATCCAGCGGCGCTCTAAAAGAGTCGGCCACTTTTTCGTTTTCAACATGTGTCCTCCTCCGCAAGACTCGCCAGGTGCGCGTTCTTGCAGTTGTGGTTTTCGGACGATCAATTCAAGAAGAAACAGATTCCCGGCCATCCTACTCCCCCATTCCCGTGAACGCAACTGAGCCGCAGTGACCCCGAGTGTACGGGCCACGAATCCATGCTTCGCGCCGCCCTTTCTTTTGTGGCAGCCACATCTTCGTGACCGTGGAATTGCTTCCATGGAGGGACAAGCCGGAGGGACGGGATTAGGCGCGGTTGGCGATTGCGCTGACGCGGATACGGCAAAAGCGCCGGTTTGCACAAAGGTGTTTACGCTACCCACCGCTTTTTACCTTTTGACTCGGCGCGTGGTGAGATTTAGAATGCCTACACGCGAAATCTAGTAAAGCATTGATGGCGTCATCCCCAAGGGGATCAGGAGAAATGCGATGGCCGAAATGATGCATGCGGGCAGAGCTGGCCAAGGAAATTGTCCGCAGTTTTTTATCGAGCCGGCGTATTTTCCAGGGTTACGATGCCACAGAACACACCATTTGCAAGGCTTCGGGCCGGGGGTGCACTTGTCTGCCTGATGATGGTGGCAGAGTTCACTCACGCCGGAGCGCCCCTACCTGGGCTCTCCGCACCTTCCCCCCAAGCGACCCAACTCGACGGCACTTACACGTTCCTTAAGGATTCAGACGGCGCCAGCCCGCCGACGGGCTTGAAGATATTGCTGACGTTTTCGAACGGCAGCGTCGTTCTGGTCTCTGATCCTCCTCAGATGGCTTACGAGGATCGCGGGTCGTATGAGTTTCATGCCGGAACGCTCGAGCGCTTCGTTCTCCCCCGGATGGCGAAGTTCGTGGCTGCGAAGCCCGTAATGCTCACCTCCAGCCAATTGACGCTGCCATTTAAGTTGATGAGTGGAGGCGTGGGAACTTCGGCCTGGCAGGTTTGGCATCCCCCGCCACCCCAGGTCTCGCCGGAAGTCACTCAGTTGATCGACAGAATTATCCTGCAAATGGATCTGCGCGTTCCATCTGCCGTTCGGACCTACCTGGTCACATCTATTACTCCGGGACCAAACGAAGCCGCCCAATACATGCGGCTGGGCACCGCCCTGGATTTTGCGGGCCAGGTTCCTGAGGCGGTTTGGGCGATGGCACATGCCGCGAAGTTGTTGCCGGACCCGCACATCCTGAACAATTTCGGACACGTGCTGAACCTCGATGCGGACTACGATGACGCCCGCATCATCCTGTTGGCCGCGCGCCTCCTCTCACCGCAGAACCACTTCATTCTGAACAATCTCGCCTACGCCAATTATCAGGCAAGCCACCTGGAGGAAGCTGAAATGGCGGAAAGGAGAGCGGTGGCGCTGAACCCTGAGCCGGAGTACCTGTGGAGCCTCTGCAAAATCCTGTGGGCTGAACACAAGGAGGCAGAAGGCAAGAACTATTGCGCCGCGGCCACGGATAAAGGCATGACATTCATTCTGAACCCCCAAGCCCCAAAGCCGACCGAGACACCCAAGCAGGAACCGCCCGGCCAACAGCCACCGCAAGATCAGCCACCTCCCCCGGACGTGATTCCACCGGAGACACGCGAGGATCTTAAGCCTGTGGCAGGTAATGAGGACGAGGGCAAGGACAACATTGCTGACGCTGATCCTGACGCTACCATCATCGGGCAGATTGGGAAACGCGATCGCGCCCACGATCAAAAACCGCCGGAACCATACACCTTCACCTCGAACTCCAAGCCCCTGGTGGAACTGAGCAAAACAGCAGGAGATTGGGTGGGTCACTGGGAAGGGGAGAAAGTAACCGGTTGTATCCACCGCACGCGCAAGTTCGGCTCGGGCATGGCCATGACCATGGTGAAGGAGAACATCTGCCATTACGCGCAGAAGCTCAGTTTCGATGTCAATGAGAAGGGCAAAATCAAGGGCCAGGGTGAAGCCGTTTACGTGTTCTACGGGAAGGGGGACAACCCGGTGATGATGATGTCACCGATTCCGCTGCCACCGGGAGGTTTCTTCGCGACCTTCCAGGGCGGTTATCGTATCCGCAAGTTCAAGATTGAGGGAACCGTCACCCCCGACGGAACGGTGTACATCGGCGGACGGCCAGAGAAAGCCATGTACCTGTTAAACGTTTACATGCTCCAGAAACTCTACGGTTGGAACGTTTTTCCGCCTCCCCCCGACCATCCCGGCCAACCCGGCATTTTGAAGATTGGCAAGCGGGGAAACGAGTGGACCATGGAGGCCACCAGCCACAACAACGTCAGCGATATGAATTACGAGACGTTGATTTACAAGACCGACCGCAAGTTCAACATGGTGAAGGGGTGCAAAATCTACTGCAGCAAGGAGCCCGAGGCGACATCCGCGACGATTGACCCGAAGTTCGAAAAACTAAAGTGTGGTGTTTCGGCAGGACCCGTTGAGATCAAGGGTAACGGAAGCGTCATCGAGGCCAACGCCAAGATCTCAACGCCCGGGGGCTTGGACATTGGCGAGATCAAGATTGAGGCCAACTACGGCAAGCCCGGCGAACTCGAAGAGGCCATGAAAACAGAGGCCAAGGCAGGATGCGCTGCGGCCGGAGAGGAAGGAGGAAGTGAAGAGGGAGAAACACCCGGCAGCATCCAGGCGCAAGCCAAAGTCCTCAATTTCGGGTTTTCGATGGAACGTAATCCGATTGCCGGGGATGAGACCTTCGGGCTAGGTGTTATCGAAGCCAATGGGCCGAAGGCTGAAACGGCGGGAGGAGAGATAACACCGAAGGCTTCGTTTCAACTCGTCGTCAACAGCCATTGCGGGTTCGGGATGAAATGGGAGGTCAAGGCCGAAGTCGCAACCGCAGCTAAGGAAGAGTTGGGAGAAGGACAGGGAGAGATAGGTGTGGGTTGCTCGCAGGAATCGTCCGTGGAAGGCACTGCCTGGGCAAGTAGCAACATTACGGACGACTGACCGTTATTGCGGAATGATTTCTTTGGGGAGGGTAACATGAGCAAGAATATTCGTTTGGTGGGTCCGGCGCTTGTCGTGATGATGCTGGCCGTGACGCTGGCAGCCAAGGATAAGACGCCCACTGGGCCCAGGTACACGATCGGCCTGCTGCCTTTTCTGGACACTAGCGGCAGCGAATACGGCGGGCAGTTGAAAGATGTCCTCGCAAAGCAACTCCAGGCTGCCCTGCTGAATGGCACCAATCTTACGCCCCGCTTGCTGAAGTTGGGTGGTGATAACCCAGATCAAACCGATGTGGATATTACTTATGCCGTCAAGCTGGGCAAGTTCTTTAAGAGCGATCTCGTAGTGATGGGGTCACTCTTGCAGGCGGATGTGCAGGAGGAAGAAGGAGGCATGAGCGGCCCGAGCTTTGGCGGCA
Source organism: uncultured Acidobacteriota bacterium (assembly GCA_963804995.1). GTDB lineage: Bacteria > Acidobacteriota > Terriglobia > UBA7540 > UBA7540 > Bog-366. The sequence goes on along the minus strand of CAWDSK010000003.1, from coordinate 1,296,006 downwards.
TCAGCCTGGGCGGCCGAAGCAAAAGCCAGGATGCCACCGTAGGGTTGCAGGCGGACGTTGTCGATGTGGGGCGCGGCGTGAAACTTACTTCGCTGCGTGTTACCGGAAAAGACCACGAAGGAAAGATTTCTCCCAACCTCAGCACGAATTACGGCTCCATGGACATGGACGGTGGCGACTTCCAGAAAACAGCTCTGGGTAAGGCAACCCAAAACGCCTTGAATGATTTGGTCGCCAAGCTGGTCTCCGCAGCGACGGATTTCAAACCTGATACGGGAGCGGCTCCCCCAGCTCCAGGCGGTGCAGGGGTGACCACGCCCTCCGCCTGCCACGTCATCTTCCGAGTCATGCTCAGCGCTACCATGGCGCCGCTTAAAGAGTATGCGCCCGCTATTGGTGGTCAGGATCTTTCTGCGCAAGTCAAAGACGGTGTTCTGCGCATTGATAATCCCCAGGCACAGTTTGTGATGCAGGTGAAAGTCACGAACCCGCCCGCGGGCAGCAATTTGCAACCTGTCTACTCAGGACAGGTTGATTGCAAATGTGGTGACAAGCCCGAAAAAGTCTTAGTACTAGAAATCGAGGCTGATGGCAGCGGGAAGTTCGATTGGTGGCAATAGAGGGAAGGCGCGGGCAAGCGTCATGGTGGCAATGTGAAAACCTGTTCCGAGTTTCTTGATCGGGATCGCCGCTTGATCTCTGGAAGACCAGAACGAGGTTGAATGCTCACCGTCAATGGAACTACAATGCCGTCACGTGATGTGGCAATGAGACCTCGGAGACCCAACGGAGATTTTCCATGGCCTTGATTCAATTCACAAAGAACCATTCTGACCATTCTACGGACAAGGGATATCAATTCGAGTTTTTCTGCGACCGCTGCGGGAACGGATTTATGAGCGCCTTTAAGCCCGCTTTGACGGGATACGCGGAAAGCGCGCTGCGTGCTGCCGGCGATCTGTTCGGGGGCGTCTTCAGCCGTGCCAGCTCAGGCGCGTACGAAATTGAACGCGCCATCCAGGGTCCAGGGCACGACAAGGCTTTTCACGAAGCCGTCGAGGAAGCGAAGCCGAACTTCCGTCAGTGTCCTAAGTGCGCCAAGTGGGCCTGTCTCACCATGTGCTGGAACCAGAAGCGCGGCCTTTGCTACGACTGCGCCCCCAATATTGAAACCGAAATTGCTGCGGCACAGTCGCAAATCGCCGTGGAGCAGATGCACGACAAGCTCCGGCAGCAGGATTTGACCAAAGATCTTGACCTGACCTCCGAAGCCGCCGCGCTCTGCCCCAATTGCGGCGCACGCACCCAAGGCGCGAAGTTCTGCCCCGAGTGCGGCAAGCCGCTGCGCGCCAAGAGTGAGTGTCCGCGCTGTGGAACCAAGGTTGAAGCGGGCGCCAAGTTCTGCCCGGAGTGCGGCCAGAAGATCGCCTGAAGCACATGCCCAATTTCTCTGGTAAGTTTCAGTACGCAGGTCCCGATGGCGCCGCCCTGCAGGCAGGACCATGCCGGGTGTCGGTTGAAGCCGAGACCTTCATCCTCACGCCGGCTTCGGGCACGCCGCTGGCTCTCGACCTGGGCGACATCGATGTTTTTCTCCCCGGCGACTACGAACTGACCCTGACCCTCTACACGGGCAAGAGAATTGTCCTCAATCAGTTCGGTAAGACCTTCCAGAACCTCTGCCACGACCTGCTAGAAGCCTACCGCCAGCGTCTACTCCAGTGCATGTTGCTGGAGGATCTGGAGGAAATCGCGCGCTTTGACGGCTGCGCGCAGTTGGAATCGCCGGCGCGGACTTTTTTGAGTCCTGCGGAATTCCGCTTGTATAGAAGTAATCTCGCCGTGTTGCCCACTCAGTCTGCCGGTCTGCAATGGCGCCTGGCCGATATCGATGCGGTGCGTTTTGACGAATCCACCTGGACTGTGACGGTGGAGTCTTCGGGCGAGCGCCTTATGGCCACCAAGCTCGCCAAGCGCACAGAGGAATTTCGCCAACGGCTGGCGACCGCCACGGAGGAACTTGCCCAGCAAGGCGCCGAGACCCTTCACAACCTGTTCCCTTTCCTCAGCCCCGATCAGTTCCAGCAGACCGCAACGCTTTCGCAAGAAGGCCGCGCTGCGCCGCTTGCGTCGCTTCGCGCCATCCATCCCAAGACGGAGCAAGCACTTTGGACCAACGCCGTGGATGCAAAGCTCAAGCCGTATTTCGACGCCCTGCTCGCTTACGTACCGGCCGGGAACTATTACGCAGGCTTCAAGCTGCTGCGCAAAGAGGAGGAGCAAGCGGAGCAGGAGGAAGATGCCGAAACCACCGGGGCGTCTGAAGCAACGGCAGAAGAGACAACCCCGGGCGCCGAAAAGGAAGCCGCGCCTCGTGTGGAACCCGAACCGGAGCCAAGCCACAACGAGGAAGCAAGCCCCATACTGCACTGGTTCTTCATGCCGCTGGCCGCAAAACCCGGCGCGAAGTCACCTGGCAACCTCGTGGCCTGGGAGGCTACCTCGCGCTCGGGGCGGGCCACGTATTTCTTTCGTCTCGTGCCTTTGGCCGAAGCAGCGCAGTTGCAGGACCCTTCGAAAGGTCCAACCCTGATCGAAGCCACCATTCGTCAACTGAATCGGGCGATCGTCCTCCTCAACTTCCGCCGTGAGCCCATTTACCTGTCTGACGATTCCCTCCAAATCCAGCCGCGCTTCCGCCGCTATGCTATCGCCTGCCGCAAGTTGCCCGAGCTCGTCCGCCTTCGGTCTTCCTTCCTCGGCCGCGCCATTCACACCACACCCCAAGCTTGGCAGAAGCAATTCGAATCTTACCTTGCCAAGGCGTGAGTCGGTCCGCAAACTACGCTATTAAGCGGAGTGGATCTCCAGAATCCCATCGGAGGAAGTTTGGGTTGGCAGGGTGCGCAGCAGGGTAAATTAAGAATAACGTGTCATCGGTAAGTTCGCCGATTCCGGCAAGACTCATACGCATAGGCTGGTCCCCCGGGGGCAGGATGGAGAACGAGTTGCACAAAGTGGGAAGTTGCTAGATTGAAGAAGTGCGGTTGCCGCCAGGGGTATCGCACATGAGAAAGGACTGTGGGCTGGCGAATTGATATTGAAGCCTGTTTCTTAGGCGATGGCGGAAGCTGAGAAACCTCGAATGACGGGAATGCCTCGCGGCGACACGGTCCAATCGGCGAACGGGCTTCTCTGATCCAGAGACGGAATCAGGAAGTCTGGCAGTGCCAAGTTCTCGGGCCTACGACAGCGACCAGAGTCTGTGGGGGATTAAGCCGCCATCGGTGTTTGATACAGTCCTCGGCAGTGAGATTCCCATCGAGAAGATTGAAGGTTCGCGGCCGGCCGAGTCGGCACGTTGTCTGGTGGTCTCCCCGCCCGTGCGTTATGGGTGCAATGATGGTTAAAATAGGTTTTGAAATCGAGCAGCTTGCTTTCGAGATCGGCAGTTGTCCAAAACAGCGTATGATCCAAGCACTCTCGGCGGAGGGTGCCGACCAACCGCTCCACAAAGGGATGGGACGAGGGGACGTAGGGCACGGTCTTGATTTCGGCCACCTCCAGGATGCACAGATTGGCTTGCCATTGATGAAACCGATAAAGGGGATCGTGGTCGCAGCTAAGGTACTTCGGCATCCAGCGTTGCCATCGAATCGCGCGGTTGAACATCCGGCAAAACCCGACACCATCGACGGTTCCGGCATGGACGCCGAACCCAATGATCCGACGAGTGTACTGATCCATGACGACCAGGACCCAGTGGGTCCGCAACGTGGCCGATTCGCACCTGAACAGATCCAGACTCCAGAGGCTGTCCTTCAGGTGTCCAATGAAGGTCAGCCAGGATGGACCACCAGAGCCCTGTCCCGGTCGGTGGTGACGGGCGAGAATCCTTCGAACCACGTCTTTGTCGATGGGGATGTCGAACGCCCAGGCAATCTGTTGAGCAATTCGCGGGCAGCCCCAGGTGGGATTAGTGCTGGGCGTCGCCGGGGGAAATCTGTGCATCGTTGGGAAAGCGACCTCAAAGGTGCGCGGCAGAACTCGCCGCGCCGGCTGAGGATGGCTCCTAATTGAGTCTCCGCAATCAAAAACGGCTGAAACCGCAGGCAACCGGATCCGTGCCTGCAGGACGAGTATCACAGCGGTTCGTTACAGAGGCATCTCTGTCCTGTGAACTTATGGGCAAACTTGATTATAGTATTCTTGTGTTGGGTGTTCGCGACACGAGCCAGGGAATCAGATACGCTCTCGGTGGACGTAAAAGGCGAGGGAGGAACCCGTCACGCTGCTGCGCCCCGTGTAGAGGAACATCCCGAGCCAGGCGAGTTCGAGGAAAAGAATCATGATTGGATTCCAAAGTGTGCGCAGGCCGGTCACAACTTGCGGCTCAGGAGTGGGTGCCGTGGGAAGGAGCGCAACGACCAGCAGCAGATAGACAATTCCTGCGATTGCCATAACCTGATAGGCGGAAGTTTTTCCGCTTCCACGGTAGTCGGCGCGCAGGCTCTCGGAAATTGAGCGCCAGGCTTGCGTCAAGATCAGCGAGAGACACAAAGCTGCCCAGGGATGCCCGGCGAGAAAGAGCGCGGTGCCGGCAAGTCCGGCAGCCACAGAGAGGACGGCGCTGAGCGCCTGCACCGGGACCACACACTCACCGTCCAGCCCGGCTTCGTAAGCGATTTTCTTGGTCTTGCCAGCGAAGACGAAATGAGCGCGTTCGAAAAGCTTTTGTAGCAGCGGAGACATCTGAGTAAGAGGCTTGCCATAGCAGCAACCATAGCTTATGCAGGCGAGCCGGCCCGCACCCTCACCAAAGGCGTAAGCGATCGAGACCGCGGCCAAGGCGCCGACCAGTGGAATGCGGAAACCCCATCGCCATGCGGTGAGGGCGTTGAGCGCAGAAATCACCCAGGGCAGGATCAGGATGCCCACAAACGACGCGCCCCCCACCGTGAAGGTATAGCGCTTCTTCTCCACCAGGCGGGCGATAAGGCGCGCGGCCGGCGCGCAGACAGCGATGATGAAAGCCGTGAGGGCGAAGGTTCCCCACGGGGGGATGCCGATAGAGCCCATCAGCACGAACATCACGGCTGTACCCAGCACGTAAGCGGCGGCGACCAGGACGCCGTAGTAAGTGAGGTTGAGGCCCGTCCAGTGGCCGGTGGCATCTTTCACTCGGGGCACGGCGGCGAAAATCTGCCAGTTCTCTCCCGGCAGAAAGCGGAAGCCCCAACCCAGCAGAGCAGTGAAAAACCCTCCCAGAGCGGCCTCAAACAGGAAGTTCGCCATGACAGGCCTCCTCAAAGCAGGGGTGTGTCACATTCCCCTATTGTGGCCTGGCGAGTGGCGATCGGCGACCGCACCTTCACGTCGGTTTCCACCAGAGTGCGGCCGAAACCCTGTGAGAAGCGGCTTTGAACATCTGTTCGATGAAGGTTGGCGACGAGATCAGCAGCAAAGTCGATGCGGTTCGGTTGGAAGAGCAGCACGTCGGTGCTGCCACCCGGCCGATAGAGGCTCTTGGGCTGGCCTTTCTCAAGAAACATGCCGCGCTCAACCGGCCGGGGTGAACAGTACTGATGAGCACTGTAGCATTGCACAACCTCACCGATCATCAAGGCGGCCACTTCGATCATGGCAACCAAGCCAATCCCGGCGCCGCCGGTCACGTCAGTATCGAGAATCGTCACCACCCGCTTGTTCTTGGAGAACGGTGTGATGGCTCTGACTACAGCGCCCGGATTGCACGAGTGATACAGGCCCGGGGTCTCGTAGAAGTCGACGACTTCGCCAGCGGCGGGAACGTGGTTGTAGTGGTATTTGTCGGGGGTCAACCGGAACACAGCGAAGTCGCCCCCCTCGAAAGCACGCCGATGAGGATGGTCGCGCCCCAGCAACTCTGCCAGGTCGAAAAACTTACCTTTCACCCAAAGTCCGGAGGCTTCAGCCAGCGAGCCCACGAGTAGGCGGGAGTCAGCCGGAGAGGCTACGACCTTCGGATCATCGGACATGGGGCGGCACTGCCAGTAGCGGATCTGCCGTTCGAAGATCTGACGTGCAGTTCGCAAGCTACCTGCAGGCTCAACGCACTCCGCAAAATCCATGCCCTGCCGCCGCAAAAAGCCCAGCGTACCGCCCCAATGAGATCCCAGCACCGTGTCATAATGCAGGAACGCCTGCAGCTTGGAAGATACGCGGCCAGTCAGGAGGCGAAACAGTGCGGGTGAGCGCTCTAGCGTGGGCGAGTAAAGCCAGGCTACCAGGCGGTCACCCTGGAGTTGTTCGGTGCGGACGGCGCCCGTGTCCCGAACTATGTATTGGTGCGCTGTCATTTTCATGCCCGGAGGAGAGGGTGGACGTGGGCGGAAGGCCAGTACTTCTCCGCCAGCCTCTGCTCGTGTTGAATACTCAGAAGGGTGAGGCTCGTCAGGCGGCGCAGGTCTTCCAGGGTGATCGTTTCCTGGCACACCTGCGTACAAGCCCTCTCAAGGAAAGTCTCGAAGATTATTCGATCCCAGGATGGCGCCAAGCGCTTCAGGGTCCTCAACTTCAATCCCGCAGCATTCCCGGGCCAGAATTTCAAAGGCTTCACGGAGGTGCTGCTCGCGCAAAGGCCCGCGGTAGTAAGTCTCCGCAGCCTGATTGAAGGTCCGCGCCTCTGTGTTGAGTGGAAAACGCTCGCTGGCCACCTGTAGGATGCCGCGGGTAAGTCGGCCCGCCGATGAACATTCCGCCGGGTGATCCAGCCGGTTCTCGAGGTCGCGGATCATCTCTTGAAGTTGCAAGGCCTCGATCAAGTCGGCCGCGTCTTCCTTCAGAATGGTGAGGAGACTCTTTTGACATTCCAAGTTGCGGACTCGCAAGTAACCCGGATAACGGTGACTGGCCCGCACGCCGTGGGTCCGTTCCACGATGTGGCGCAGGAAGGCGTTGGGTGATTCGCGCCGCACGTAGAAAGTGGGAAGGCCGATCGCTGCTCCGAAGAATATCTGGCGACGCTCGCTTTCCAGGCAGGGGTCATCGGGAATGTGCTGGTGGGAGAGCAGGCCTAACGCCACGTATTTGTGGGCCAGGGCCACAACGAGATTTTGTAGGTCCACGGCCGGTCCCATATCAGCTTCAAAACGCTCGAAGACACTGTAATGACGCCCCTCATAGCCGGAAAATCCCATGACCGCAGCGGTGCGCAAGCGGAAAGGCAAGTACATTGACATGCGCGCATCGAAGACGCCCAGGTCGGCCAGGTCGCTCTTGAGACGGTCCGTGTTGCCGAGCGTCCCGTCCAGGGCCGGACTCCGGTCAGTGCTCATCAGCGCCACCGGATAATCGATCAGGCGGAAGTCTGGAACGAAATCTCCCCGCAGGCCCAAGGCAGCCGCCAACAAGCGATCGATCCAGATCGGGCCATTGAGTCATCGGATCATCGGGTCATTGAGTGATTTCGCGATTGGGTGAATTGGTGATTGTCAAACTTCCAGCCGAATTTTGGTTCAGGTTTGGATGTCAACCTACCGATAACCGATATGGGAAAGTGTGTCACGGCGGGGGGAGGTCGGTGGGGGGCATGGGCCATCGGGTCAAGGCCTCATCGGACCAAGCCGAAAACGCATAGCCCTCTCCGAGGGGAGAGGGTGGACCGCAGCCGGCGTTTTCACCAGCCGGGGCGGGTGAGGGGTTAAACCGCTTGTTACGGGCCACTCAATATGCTTCATTCTTGGTGTCGATCCTACCGATAACCGATATGGGAGAACCCGCTGCGGCGGGGCGAACCAATGTAGCCCAGTTAGATAGTTGAAAGCGGCTTAACGGTGGGCCTGGGGCGAGGAAGGAGGTCTTTTTCTGTAGGACATTTTGTCAGGTCGATATCCCGTTTTTGGTAGGCCTGGTAAGTGGGTTTGTTTTCTGGATGTTCTCGGCTTTGGGAAACGAAATTTGTCTCTCCCCGCCCTTTGTTTTCAGTATGTTCTCGGCTTTGGGAGAAAAACGTCATGGTCGGACATAAAGGCGCTGCGAAATCCTCGTGTCGCCGCGGCTACATAACTCCCTTCCTGCCCAATTGCCCGGCTCTGCCTCGCGCGCTCCGAGTCTTCCTGCCGAGCCGGACCGCACGGTACGATTAAGATTATACCTCACAAGTAAACAAAGTCAAGCACCGAATTCTGGCGAAATGAAATCCCCCGTCGCCCAGAGGAGCGGGTGTCCGTGAGCAGATGGCGTGTCAGCGCCGGGATAAAATGGCGCCGAAATCATCAGTTTGAGGGGAGCCAGGTCTTGAGAGTCTCAGGGATGCGGCAAAAACTCTAGAGCAGACTCTACAGATTTCGTGTGTCAGTGTAATTTGAACCGCAACCCGGCGTTCGTACACTCAAGGAGACGAGGCAGGTCCAATTCCTTATTGAGGAGTCACGTATACACGGCAGCGGCCAGTTTCCGACAAGGCCATAATACGACCAAGTGGATTGTTTCAGAGAGCACCGTCACTCACAGTGGAATAAATCACCGCACGGAAACGTGTAAAACAGATGTAGCATAGTGACCATGCGTCCGAGGCAACGACCGGGCGCCATCACTTAGAGTTAAAACATATGAGAGAGCACAGAATTATGCTATTCATGTGGGGATATCAACCGCACTTCAGGTTGTCCGTTCAATTCCTTGCGGAGCATGTATTCGATGAATTGGGAATCCGCCTTAAACCGGACGTTCTTGTGGTCGGAGCCAGAAAGCCGCAAAGCATCAATAACAATCCTATCTGCGTTGAGCCAGAAGATGAAAAATGGCAGCTGTCTTTATTTAACAATCTGTTGGACTCAATCGAAAACACCGTCAAGAATCATCGATTGCAGAATATGTTCTACGGTGATGAACCGTCTATGCGCGACAAACCTGAAAACATTCGGCGTGATTCCGTTACGACCGCCGTACACGACGCATTGAAGCCCTACGATGTTAAGAATGGCGTGCAGTCGTTCTGCGGTTCAGCTCGCCCCGTTGGTGATTACTACGTGGTGCCGGTGATCCAAGTTCCTGAGTCGATCTTCTCGCAATTCCCGCCCCTCAAAATTCCCGCTACCAATGATCCGCATTTTCCACAGGGCGATAGGAGCCTAATTCATTCATCGATTTCGATCGTTTTAGAGGAAGCTAGTAAAGAACTCCTGACTCCCGAGCCTGGCAGATTCATAATCCCGGATATGCGGAGCCCTGCTGAAATCGTCCATAATGCCGCCGACGGTTTCATGCGAATTCCAGCCCTCCTCATAGGCGACAAGTACTCATATGATAACCTATTCGAAAGATTTAATATCATTTCCTCTCTGCTTTACGAAGGCATACGGGGAACCGGTCACCTAGTACTTGTCGACCCGGAGAGTGAATCGGTCGAATATTTTGTGCGTTTCAAAGTACCGGTTCCCTTTCGACAGCCAAGATGGGCTCGAAAGGTTCTCCAGATGGCGACTTCAAACGTCGCGCTTATTGCAAACTCGGAAGAGATTTTTGGTTTAGGAAAGCTTAAGGACGGTCACGATGAGGGAGCTCTAGATGCCTTCACGATTAATTTCTTGGACCATTACCACTGGGAACTCCAATGCGGGACCCAGGTACTCATGTATAGCCGTTACCGCGAACCCCGCCTGCCACAGGAATCAATCAGCCAAGATCAATTTACTGCCAACTACAAGCGTCTCTTCCCAGACGCATCCACCAACGACTGTGTCCATTCTTGGACACTTTTCAAAACTGTCGCACATCAGCATCACGGGAGTATGATTGTCGTCGCGGAGGACGCGCAGGATGAATCGGAACGCCTCGCTCGGCAGGGAATGGGGATTAGTCCAGTGCTGATGACGCCGATGCTGCTGGAACGTGTGAGTTGGATCGACGGAACCATCATTATTGATCAGCATGGTTTCTGTCATGCGGTGGGCGTGATACTTGACGGAGAAGCGGCGCCTGAGTGCACTCCGTCCCGGGGGTCACGGTACAATTCAGCTCTGCGTTATGTACTTTCCAGCAAACGGCGCAGACTTGCAATTGTTGTATCTGACGATCGGACAGTTGATGTTATTCCGATGTTGAGGCCTCAAATTAAACGCGGTGAAATTGAACGGGAAATCGGCGAACTCGCGTCTGCTACTCTTGACACTTATCACAAATCTAGAATGTGGCTAGATGCGCATCGTTTTTACCTTAACGTTCGAGCAATGCGACCGAGTCAATCAGGCGCTCGACAGGATCGAAGCCCTCCATCGGGAAGTGGGTAGAATTGTCATTATGACAGAAAGGTTTGAGCCAGATCCACGACTTGACGACACATATTTTGTCACCGAGTAATGCGGTGCTAAACTTACTGTGTCCCATTGCAATTGAATGCCGCTGTCGGTCTAGTAGCAGGGGGAGAGTCAATGGAAGGCATGCACAAAACAGCGGAGTCGCCCATAACTGGTACTCCTTGCCGCGTGCTCTCGCTCGACGGTGGCGGCGCCAAGGGATTTTATACGCTCGGAGTTCTGAACGAGATCGAGGCGATGGTTGCGCCTCAACGCCTGTGCGAACATTTCGACCTTATTTTCGGAACCAGCACCGGCGCGATCATAGCCGCGCTTTTGGCACTTGGATATACGGTCGCTGAGGTTCACAAGCTTTACCGCGAGCACGTTCCTACCGTCATGAAGCGCTGGACCCGACGCAGAAAATCTAAAGCATTAGCCGTGCTCGCCAGCCAGGTCTTCGGGGAAAATAATTTCAATCAGGTTAAGACTAGCGTCGGAATCGTGGCAACACGTTGGCAAGAGGAACGGCCGATGATCTTTAAGGGTGACAAACAACAAGCCCATGGTCGCAAAGACACATTCGTGCCCGGTTTCGGCTGTACCATAGCTGATGCAGTGCGTGCTTCTTGCTCGGCATATCCCTATTTTCAGAAATGCACAATAAGGACAATTGCAGGGAACGACGTTGAACTCATCGACGGCGGGTATTGTGCCAACAATCCGACTTTGTATGCAATCGCCGATGCGGTTCGAGCCCTCCAAAAAGACCCCGCCGATCTCCGAGTTGTCAGCGTCGGTGTCGGGGTTTACCCGGAACCGAAACGTTGGTACACGCCAAAATATTTTTTCACGCTCGTTGCAAAATGTTTGATTGGCTTCACGGGCGTTGAGTTGCTCCAAAAAACCCTCAACGTGAACACCGAATCGATGGAGCAATTGCGTTGCATTCTGTTTGGGGATATTCGAGCTGTCCGAATTAATGACACGTATCAGCAGCCTGAGATGGCGACGGACCTTATGGAATCCGATCTCTCGAAATTGAATACGCTTTACCAACGCGGCGGAGACTCATTCGCAAAGCACGAAGCCCGGCTTAGAGAATTGCTAGATCTTCCCGCGCAAGGAGGAGTCCACGCGTAAGATGGCCATTCCCGCGAACCAACTCGAAAGATGGTCGCACCAGGGCTCAGTCACTCAATCGAAGCAAACCTATGCGACCGTGAAGAACGCTCTGGAAGCAGCGACTGCCTCCTATAAGGACCGCAACTTCAAAGTCTTTCTGCAGGGCTCGTACGGCAACGACACGAATATCTATGCGGAAAGTGATGTGGATGTTGTCATTCGATATGACGGCGCGTTTTTTCGGGACCTTAGCTCTCTGCCTCCCGATCAGTTGGCCGCTTACAATAATCATTATTCGGGCCCTGCCGACTATCCCTATGACAATTTCAAGAGTCATGTCCAATCAGCGCTCAAGACTGCCTTTGGTAATTCCGTCAGGCCCGGCACGAAGGCAATAAAGATCGACGCGAATAACTCTCGCCGAAGTGCTGACGTAGTGGTCGCGTATGAATACCGCCGCTATAACAAATTTATTTCCATGTGGGACGAAAGCTATACCCTGGGAATAGGTTTTTTAAATTCGACCGGAAACCTCATCGCCAACTATCCGGATCAGCACAGCGAGAACCTCACGACGAAGCATCAGGCAATCAATAACCGCTTCAAGCCGACAGTTCGAATGTTCAAGAATATGCGGTCGAAATTGGTTGAGGATCGCGTTATCGCAGATGGCACCGCACCGTCCTACTACATCGAAGGACTTCTCTATAACGTCCCCAACCCGAACTTTGTGTCCGATGAATCAGAGAGGGTGTACAACATCTTGAAGTGGCTCGACGACACAAAGGACCGGAGCAAGTTTCGTTGCGCGAATGAGCAGTACTATTTGCTGCTTGATGGCTCGCCTGTCTGTTGGCCCAAGGCAAACGGATCAGCGTTTATAGATGCCGTAATCAAGCTGTGGAACGGTTGGTCGTAAAAAGATTTGACCCCTCCCAGTCGGTCGCTATAGACAAAAAACAGTCAGATTGACCACTCAACGTTGGGGGGTAGCGCGAAGAAGGGGAACTACCTTCCGCAGCCTGTAACCACATGGCCGCAAGTCGCCTTGCCGCGGAAGTGCCTCGCCACGGCGCGAGCATGGAGGCAGCAGCAGCGCCATAGTCCCTTACCCACAGCATATTGTTTACGGACGGGCCGGGGTCATCATGCAAGCTGGCGCGCTAAGATTCTTCTTGCGGTCATCCGCAGACCATCACCGAGGCGCCGATTTCTGCTGATGTTCTTGACGACGGAAGGCGGTGAAGCGTGGTAGCGACGAGCGGAAGGACTAGGGAACGGAAGTGCAGGTAACAGGGAACAGGTTACAGGGAACAGCAGGACAGTCACCAGCGAGGAGCTGAAGGACTAGGGAACAGGGACTAGGGAATAGGGAATAGGGAACGGAAGTACAGGGAACAGGGAACAGGTTACAGGGAACAGCAGGACAGTCACCAGCGAGGAGCGGAAGGACTAGGGAACAGGCAACAGGGAACAGGTGACAGGGAACAGGGAACGGAAGTGCAGGTAACAGGGAATAGGGAACAGGGAACAGAGGCGGCCGCTCCCACGCATCGACGGGCCGCAGGGTAGGTCCCTGCGCGCCTAATTCTGCTGCGCTACCCGCTTGTAATTCCAGCGCGTTGCCAGCATCCCACCCGCGATCAAGGAAAGCACCACGAAGAGGTAGAAGAGAACATCCCAACTATAGCGTGCCGTTACGAAAGCCACGACGAAGGGGGACAGGATCATGCCCAGGTGTCCGATGCCGTCGATGAAACCCGAAGCGGTGGCGGCGCCTTCTTTGGAGCCGACGTCCTGAGCGGCCGCGCCCGACATCAGCGTGTCAGGACCGTAGGTCATGATGCCGACCAACGAAATGCCGACCGCGTTCCAGAGGTGCCCCATGGCGCTGAGTTTCGGCAGGATCAGACTGGTCAGGGCGAGTCCCCAGAGCATCAGCGCTCCTACCGGAAAGCGGCGGGAATCGAAAAGCTTCTCAGAAGCGTAGCCGGCGATGAGAGCCCCGAGAAAACCCACCAGTTCGTAAAGCGATGAGGTGTAACCCGCATCTTGCGCGGAATACTTCAAATGCTGGGTCATGTAAAGCGGCAGCCAGAAGAGGAACGCGTAGCGGGTGAGGATGAGGAAGAAATACATGGACCCAATGAGCCACAAGGTAGGCTCCGCGAGCACCTGACGCACGGCCGATCGAGGCGCGCCGGCAGTGCTGGACGTTGCGGGGGCGGCCACGCCAGAGACCGGTTTAACCGGGTTGTCTTCCACCTCCGGGAGGCCGACGTCGGAGGGGTTGTTCCGCACGAAGAACACATAGACCAGGGCGATGACCAACAGCAGTAAGGCGGGCAGCCAGAATCCGCGCCGCCAACCCCAGCGCGGAACCAACCAAACGCTGGTGGCGACGTACGTGGCAAATACCGTGGCGAGGAATCCGCCCAGCACGTAATTGGTGCACCACCACGCCATGACCACACCCCGTTCCGTAGGGCGAAACCAGCAGGCCATGGTCTTTACCAGTCCCGACCAACCGGTGGATTGTCCCGCGCCAGCCAGGCAAGCCAGAAGGATCAGCCAGCCGAGCGAAGACCCAAAGCCCAGAAGCAGGTTCGAGCCAACCACCACGAAGAGCCCAGTGCCGACTACCACGCGTGTCCCGAAACGGTCGGAAAGAAGCCCGCAAACAAACTGGCCGACGGTGTAAAACAGACTGTAACCGAAGACAAATTTTGCTAACTGGGCGTTGGTGTACCCACGATCTTGCTGGAGCAGCGGCATCACCACGCTGATGTTCTTGCGGCAGAGGTAAAACCCTGCATAGGTGATCCAGGTGATGATGAAAATACGCCAGCGCCAGTATCTGGCAGCTCGACTGGAAGGGGCGGAGTCGGCATGCAGGTTGGGCATGACTTCAGCGGTGGAAGGGTCCATGGGACCTCTCGGAGGCGTTCTCCCGGATCGAGTGAGCCCCAGATGAGAAACGGGTTCCTCGCTAAGGGAGGAACCCGCTCTCCTTGCAACTACTATCCAATTCCAATGCAGTTCATTTGCCCCCTGCCTTGTGCCCATGATGCTCGACGTGCAGTTTTGCGGCTTCGGCGGCATGATGGGTTGCGTGGTGCGCGTGTCCTTGCGCCGTGTGGGCGTGGTGGGCGGCTGCCTCGTGGTCACCCGCCTCATGATGCCGGGCGGCTTCGCGATGGTGCTTCGCCGCGTGCTCGTGGTGTGCTGCTGCGTTGTGATCGTGTTTGGCCGCTTCCTTTGACATGGTCGCCCCCTTTTAAGTTTTGTATTGTTTGCCTGCGGAGACAGATGCTAAGTCGCGGTTGTTACGGGAATGTGAGCCGCAGATGAAGCTTCAAGCCGGTGCGGAAATCAGCGCTGCCCCCGGCGCAGGGAGGTGGCCCCCGAGGGGGAGTGAAGCAGGCCATCTGGAAAGGGCCTCCGTGCGCCAGGCGATATTGTTACATCTAAATCATGGTGGCTTCATCTTGGAATAACCTGCCGTAACCATACTTACCCTGACCGATAAGCAGAGTCAGGATTCTTCACAGCGCTTGGACACAATCAAGGGCTAACGGTGAGGGCGGGGCTAATGCCAGCCCTTTCAAGCCCAGGGTGGTGGTGTGGTTTGCTGTGGCGGACGTAGGAGGCTGCCCTGACGCGGGAATGTAGCGCCGGAATCGGCAGGTTGCGACCGCCGTGACAAGAAAACAAACGGCACGATTTGCCAAAGAAGCCGTGGACCCCCTCGGGGGCAAATCTTGAGGAAGTCAATATCCGGCCGGGAAACCGTACCGTATCCCGCGACCGGCATGTTCCTGTGCAACGGAAGTCTAACGACAATCATATGGAGGGAAAATGAAGACACATTTCTCAACCGTGAAACATTTCTGGCAAGCGGCTGCCTGGGGGCTCGTGGCCGTGCTGTTTCTCGGCAACTTGCCGGCGTTCGGCCAGTCTACTTACGGCACCATCCTCGGCACTGTCACCGATTCCAGCGGAGCGGTGATGCCTAATGCGCAGGTTGCCGCGCAAAACCAGGCGACCGGCGTTGAGCAGACGGCCCGCACCGATAACGGCGGCGATTACCTTTTTGTGAACATGGATCCGGGCACCTACACGATCACTGCTTCCGCCCCGAAATTTACGACCGTGAGGAACGAAGGAGTCATTCTGCCCGCCCGCGAATCCGTACGCTCAGATTTCAAGCTGCAAATTCAGGGCGCGAGCCAGCAAGTCGTGGTCACCTCCCACCAAGAAGTGGTCAGTGAAGACCTTACCCAGTCCAGCTCGATGTCGGGGAAGGAGATTGACTCGTTAGCCCTCAACTTCCGTGCCACCAATAATCCCAGCCCCATCTTCACTGCGGCGCTGACCGCCGGGGTCAACGAAGACCCGGGCGGTAACCTGACCTTCTCCGGCCAGTTGCCGACGGCGACGTCGTTCACTCTGGATGGCACTTCGATACAGTTGGTCCGTTATGGTGGCCCGACTAAAGACCTGTTTCCGTCCGTCGAGGGGATCGCGGAATTCCGCGTCAACACCGCGGGCAACGACGCGGAATACGCGCAGCCCACGGACCTGACCGTGGTCACCAAAAGCGGCACCAATCAATTTCACGGCAGCGCCTTCTGGTTCCTGCAGCGCAAGAGTTGGAACTCCATGGACCCGATCGCCAGTTACAACCCGTCGCTGGACGCCAACACCTACGGTGGCTCCATTGGCGGTCCGATCATCAAAGATCACACCTTCTTCTACTTTGATTATGAAGGTGTGCGTTTGAACGAGAATACCCTGATCGCCACCCAAACCATCCCCGCGGCATGGGCCAGTGGGGACTTCTCCGGGGTTCCGGGTCTGACCCTGACCAACCCACTCACCGGGCACCCCTTCGCCGGCAACAAAATCACCAGCATCGATCCGACGGCTGCCAAGATTCTCCCGCAGTTTTTCCCCACGCCTACCAACGGCAGCACGAACATCGACTCGACCGGCAACAATTTGATCTCGACCATGCCGGGCAAGTACTCAGTGGATGGCTACGACGGGCGCCTCGACCACGTTTTCAATGCTAACCATCGCATCTATTTCCGTATCACGCAGAAGAGCCCCACGGACACCGGTACGGACCCCACGGCAGCAATCGGCGCGCTGGGCACCAGTAGCGACAACAACTACAACCCCCTCATGGGGACGTTCGGCACCACCCTGGACGCCACCAACCTGGCTGTCTCCTATAATTGGGTCATCCGGCCGGACCTGATGAACGAGCTGCGGGGCGGGTGGACGCGCGCGAACTTCAGTTACACCTATCCGCAGGCGAAGCAGGGTGACTCGATCATTCAGTCACTGGGCATCACCGGCCTTCCCGGCTCGCCCAAGAACGGGCTGGGAGGCGTGCCCGTCTTCTACGTCGGGAACCTGCTGGGCGGCCAAACGAACGCATTCGGTCATCCGCGCGTAGAAGGGAACGGCGTCTTTGAATTGGGGGATAACCTGACTTGGATACGCGGCCGCTTTACCTCCAAGTTCGGCTTCGATTTCCGGCGTCTGAACTACCGGGATAACATCACCTTTAACCTCGGCGACGAATACGGGGACTACTTCATCACCGGCGCATACACTTGTTCCGGGGCGGAGATTTCCACTTACCCCGACGCCTGCTCGGTGGCGCAATTGCTCCAAGGGGATGTGACATTCGGACTACAAGCGCAGAACGGACCCGACGGCAAGCCCTATGGATACCACTACTCCGGCTTCGGCCAGACGGAGTGGAAGGTCCGGCGCGATTTGACCTTGACCGCAGGCCTCCGCTACGAGCTCAACACCCCCTTCCAGGATGCCACCAACCAACTCGGCAACTTCAATTACAAGGTTCCGGGTGGTCAGTTGGTGGTGAACCCGAATGAGAATATCAATCCTCTTTGGAAGGAGGCGGTCGGCAGCACTCCTTTTGTGCTCGGCAGCGCGGTCGGCTTGGGGGCTGGGATGCGTAATACCTATTGGACTAACATCCAACCACGCTTGGGCTTCGCTTGGATGCCCCGTCGTGAAACCGTGGTGCGCGCTTCCGCAGGGGTTTACTCAGTGCCGGTCCTGGGGGCGGTGCTCTATTCCTTGCTGGGCATCGATACCAGCTACTATGGGACCTATACCCCAACCCCTGCCACTCCCATCTTGAATTTCAACAACGTTTTCTCCGGAGCGCCCGGCGTTACTTCGTTCCCAGGCTATCGCCGCGCCAACCAGTGGGATCTGAAGGATCCGCGAGTCTATCAGTGGAATGCGGCGTTTGAACAAAACATCGGCTTCCAGACGTTGCTGCGGCTCAGCTATGTGGGCTCGCACACCGTGGACCTGATCTATAGTCCGGACCTGAACCAGGTGGCGCCGAATACGGCGTCCTACACCGATCCCATGACCGGCAACACCGTGTACGGATATGCCGCTCTGACCGCCACCCTCGCGCTGCGCCAGCAGAACCTGAAGTTCCCCCACTTCGCCGAGGTTCTGACCCGCAACAACGGGCCGAGCGCCAGGTATGACGCGTTCATCATCGAATTGAATCGGCGCTTCGGGCACGGGCTGAGCTTCACCAACAGCTATACCCTGTCTTCAAACAAGACCAATGTCTTGGGCCCGGCTCCGAATTCGGCCATTCCCTACAAAGGACAAGGTGACAACGGGGCGAACGTCAACAACATTTACAACATCACTCCAGACAACGGAAATGCCTACTTCGATCCCCGCAACGCCTTTATCAGCACCTTTGTCTACGAGCTACCGTTCGGACGCGGCAAGACCTACTTGGGTAACTCCAGCCGTGCCGCTGACCTCGCAGTCGGCGGCTGGAATGTGACCGGAATCACCTACCTGCGTTCGGGCTTCTGGGAGACTCCTTACTACCCCAGCAGCGTATATGACTCATCGGGCACGAACCCCAGCCAGCGTTCGGTGGCCGTGCAGCGCCCGGACTGCGGCGGAGGGAGCGGTTATCTTTCGAATCCCACCACCTCAGCCTTCTTCAACGTGGCGGCTTACAACGTGCCCGCGCATCCTGTGGACGCGGCCGGGACGGCGGAGCCCATCGGACGCTTCGGCAATTGCGGCGTCGGCGTTCTGGAGGGACCGGGGGCGGTGACCTTCTCGATGTCGACCGGTAAAACATTCCACATTACCGAGCGCTTCGCTTTTAGGTACGAGGCGCAATTCTCCAACCTGTTCAACATCGTCAACTGGGGGGAGCCGAACATGAACATCACCGGCAGCTTCGGGCACATCTCCAACGCCCAGGCCACTTCACAGGCTGGGCCGCGTACCATCCAGATGTCACTGCGCTTCCAGTTCTAGCGCGTAGGGGAGGCATCTATGGCGCCGGTGGCATTCAGGCCGCCGGCGCCGCTTCCCTCAACCTGGGAGATTGATCCAACATAAGAAATGCAAAAAATTCTCTTCACGCCCGGCCCCTTGAACACCAGCGAAGCCGTCAAGCGGGCCATGCTGCGGGACCTGGGTTCACGGGACTCGGAATTTCTTGAAGTCGTGCGGAAAATCCGCCAGCGTTTGCTGGAACTGGGCCAGGTTGCGGGCGGCGATTATACGGCCGTTTTGATGCAGGGCTCCGGCACCTTCGCGGTTGAGTCCGTCATTTCTTCCGTGCTGCCCCGGGACGGGAAACTGCTGGTCCTGATCAATGGCGCTTACGGACACCGCATGGCCAAAATCGCGCGGACCTTGGGCATCGCCACTGAAACTCTCGTCTTTCCCGAATCGCGCCCCGTCGATCCCGTCGCCGTCCGCCAAGCGCTGAGGCGCGATGGAGCGATCACCCACGTCGGGCTTATCCACTGCGAGACCACCACAGGAATCCTGAACCCCTTGGCAGAGATTGGCGGGGTCGTCAAGGAATGCGGCCGCGTCTTCTTTGTGGACGCTATGAGCAGCTTCGGGGGCATGCCCATGGACCTTGCCGCGTGCGGCGTCGACTTTCTGGTTTCTTCGGCGAATAAATGCATCCAGGGGGTTCCGGGTTTTGGGTTTGCGCTTGCCCGGCGCGATCTCTTAATCGCTGCCGAGGGCCGCGCCCGCAGTCTCAGCCTCGACCTCGTGGCTCAGTGGAGGGGTCTGGAGTCGGACGGACAATTCCGCTTTACACCACCCACGCACGTTATCCTTGCCTTCTGGCAAGCTTTGGAAGACCTCGAGGCGGAAGGTGGAGTTACGGCTCGGGCGGCCCGCTACGCCGCCAACCATCAGGCCCTCCTGGCAGGCATGACCGCGCTGGGATTTGACGCCTACCTGGAGCCTGAGCACCAGAGCAGCATCATTACTTCCTTTCTCTATCCCGCCCACCCGAATTTCGACTTCCGGCAGTTTTATCAACGGCTGAGCGAACAGGGGTTGGTGATTTATCCCGGCAAGGTCAGCAATGCAAATTGCTTCCGCATCGGGACCATCGGACAATTGTTTCCGGACGACATGCAATCCCTGGTGGAGGCCATCCGCCGGACACTGGAAGCCATGCAGATCGACTCTCCACGCTCCCCACGGGCAGGGGACCGAACGACGGGAGGAACATAGGAATGCCATCTGAGAATCACTCGCATTATCAAGGCCCGGTGCGCGCCGTTATCTTTGACTGGGCAGGGACCACGGTCGACTATGGCAGCAGGGCTCCGGTGGATGCCTTTATTGAGCTCTTCCGCCGCCATGGTGTGACAGTTACCGCGGAACAGGCGCGGAAACCTATGGGCTCGTACAAGAAGGACCACGTCCGCCTGATCCTGGCCATGGAACCGGTGGCCCAGCAGTGGGAGCAACGAATCGGCCGCGTTGCCTCGGCGGAAGACATCGAGGCGCTCTTTCGCGAATTCATCCCTTTGCAGGCGGAGGTCATCGGTCACCACGCGGATGTCATCCCCGGCGTGGCTCACGCTGTCGAGTATCTGCGCCAGCAGGGCATCGTTTTCGGCGCCACCACCGGATATACCCGTGCCATGATGGCCTCCCTGTTGGTGCAAGCCGCCGCTGCAGGTTTTTCGCCGGAATCCAACGTGTGCGCCGACGAAGTCCCCGCCGGCCGCCCCGCGCCCTGGATGGCAATGACGTCGGCGATGCAGCTTGGTGTTTACCCCATGCAGGCGTGCGTCAAGGTGGGAGATACGCTCGTGGACATTGCCGAGGGACTGAACGCCGGCATGTGGACCGTGGGCATCACTAAAACCGGCAACGAACTCGGACTCTCCGAGGCCGAGGTGGAGGCACTGCCGGCGCACGAGTTGACATCCCGGCTTAACGCCGCTTCGGACCGACTGCTCCAGGCGGGCGCGCACTTTGTCATTCCGGAAGTCAGACAGTTGCCCGCCGTTATCACCGAAATCAATGAACGCCTGGCGCGCGGCGAAAGACCCTGAGAGTCCGTCCAGAAAAGAGGGGCCTTCCCGTCAGGACTCGCCGCAATGGTAATAGCCTGTCCTACCGTAAAGGTGGGGTCGAAGGGTATTCCCTGCACCCGGATACATGATGGCCAAGCTGATTATCAAGCTGATCCACCAAGTTGCGGAGATCATCAACCGGGACCCGCAGATTTGCGAAAGAATGAAGGTCGTGTTCCTGCCGAATTATCGGGTGTCCTTGGCGGAGAGGATCATCCCGGCGGCGGATCTGAGCGAACAAATCTCTTTGGCCGGAACCGAAGCCTCCGGGACCGGCAACATGAAGATGCAACTCAATGGGGCGGTCACGATTGGAACCCTCGATGGGGCGAATGTAGAAATCCTGGAAGAGGTGGGGGAAGAGAATATCTTCATCTTCGGTTTGAAGGCGGCGGAGGTCGAGCCACGGCGCGCCTCCTACAATCCCTGGGATATCTACAACAGCGACCCGGAGGTTCGGCAAGCGCTTAGCCTGATCGATCAGGATTTCTTCAGCATGTTGGAACCCGGCATCTTCAGACCCCTGGTGCACTCCCTTCTGGATGGTGGCGACCATTACATGCTGCTCGCCGACCTGCGGGATTACATTCAAACCCAGGAACGCGTCGATGCCGCCTATCGCGATGTGGAGGCCTGGGACCGCAAGGCGATCCTGAATGTGGCGCGGGCGGGAAAGTTCTCCGCCGACCGCACCATCAAGGAATACGCCTCCGAGATCTGGCATGTCCAACCATGCGACGGGGTGAGTCCGGAAGCCAAGGAATAGGGAGAGGGCACAAATCATCCGATGCTTTGGAGTTGGCACGCCTCCTGCCCTGTGGGCGTGGCAATTGGCCAGGGTGCCGAAACGTACGGGCGGTTACAGTCTGGACCTGGACTCGAACGGTGTTCGAGCGCTACGGGGAACAGGAGGGAGTGAAGCGAGGGTACAACCCGCACAAACACGGGCGGGCTTCGCACCATCCGCTGCTGGCGGTGTTGGGAGAAGCGGGCTTCATTTTGCACGGCTGGCTGCGGAGCGGGAACACGCGCTCCGACAGCGGGGTGGTGAAGTCTCTGAAGGAAGCATGGGCGAAACTGGAAAGCCGGGAATGGATTCGGGTGGTCCGTGCCGACTCCGGGTTCTTCGCGCAAGAGTTGTTGCAATACCTGGAGGGTTTGGAGCTGCACTACATCGTGGTGGCCCGGCTGACGAAGTGGCTGAAGCGGGAGGCGGCGCGGGTGCAAATGTGGCGGGCCCTGGACGAGACCTACGCGGTGGGCGAGTTCCGGTTGAAGCTCTTGGGGTGGGATCGGGAGCGACGCTTTGTGGTGGTGCGGGAGCAATTGCGCGAGACGAAGCGCTGGCTGGGGCGGAAGCTGTTGGAAGTTCCCGGTAACACCTTTCGGGTGTTCGTGACCAATCGAGCGGAGGCGCCGGAGGAGATCTGGCGCGACTACAACCAGCGCGCGTGTATCGAGCAACGCATTGAGGAGTTGAAGTCGGACTTAGCCGCGGATGATTTTTGCCTGCGCGAGTTCTTTGCCACCGAGGCGGCCTTTCTGGGCATTCTGATGCTGTTCAACCTGCTCGGAGAATTCCAGCGCGCCAGCGGCATGAGCGGCTATTGACAGCCTGCCACCCTGCGCATGCAAGTGTTTCTGTGCGGGGCCATTCTGGGGCGTGCCGGCCGCCGAACCGTCCTCCACCTGTCGGCGGCGTGGGGAGGACTCGATGAGCGTAACGCGCTGTTCGATAAACTCTTGCACTATGAAATTCCAACTTCGCCGAAGTTAGAATTTCAACCGCTCGCCAGCACCTAAACCGCTGTCTTCCGGCTTCACTTAGGAGGGTAGAATCGAAGTCCAACTTCGGAATTCAGGTCTAATGGGGATTTGAGGGGATAGTACTGAGGGGGAAGTCAGTGACAACTCAGGTGTCCCAACTCGGCCAACATCATAGCCATGGCGCAGGTTGACGGCTTATTGTTGCCAAATGTGCTGCGTTTCAGAAGCAGTTGCGGAAGGCAAGTCCTAACTGATTGAAAACGCGAGTTGGGAGGTGGTGGATCCGAATCCCCATACGGAGACTCAAAAGCAGTTGTACGAAACAAGGGCTAACTTATTGAAAAGGTTGGCTGGGAGGCAGGGATTCGAACCCCGATACGCAGATCCAGAGTCTGCAGTCCTACCGTTAGACGACCTCCCAGTGGGGCGCACTGATAGAATTAATTGGCCGGGCACTCGCTTGTCAAGGCTTCTTTTCGAAGCGCCGTGACGCTCCTTGCCCGGGCGAGAGGTGGGGTGCTTAGAACAATCGGAAGCTTACTTCCACGCTGACATGCACCGGCACCGGCGTGCCGTTGCGTGTGGCAGGTTTGAACTTCCAGGTCTTGACAGTTTCCACGGCCTTTTCATCCAGGCCCATACCCAACGGCTTTACCACGCGACAATCCGTTACGTTCCCGACCGCATCGACAATGATCCAGAGGACCACCGTGCCCTGGTACTTGGCCTTACGGGCTTCCTCCGAGTAAGCCGGTTCGGGTTTGTAGATAGCGACGGGTGCGCTGACGTTGCCGCCCACGCTGTAGACTCCGCCACCCACGCCACCACCTTCGCCGGGCCCGAGGCCAGGGCCTTTGCCGGAGCCGATGCCGGTGCCCTCACCGCTTCCAATGCCGCCACCGAAGCCCGGCCCATTCGAGGGCGGGCCCACTACGCCTTGCGGGTCACCCCAGGGCATATTCGCCGCCATGGCGGGGAGCTTCAGCTCGGGGGGGCCGAGCAGCGTGGGGTTAACCTGCAATTGCGGATTGAGGTTGGGAATGACCGCCATAGGCGGCGCCAATTGTTGCCTGGCGAACTTGGGGATCGCGCCTTTGGAAGCGGGCGTGGGAGAGCGATCGCCGCCTCCGCCTCCGCCCCCGGCTTTCTTGCCTGCCACGTCAGGAGGCAACTGCGCGAGGTAGGGGGAAATATCCACGACCCCGTATTTCGCGGAAGCCTTGGGGGGCTGCAACATGCGGCTGGCGATGTAAGGCAACACGAGCAAGGTCAAAGCCACGGTGTGGACCAGGGCGGAATTGACCCAGGAGGCTGCCTGCATGCGATAATCGCGCCAGATGTCGGGCGGGTAATCACGCTTCTTAAAAGACAGCCCGCCTACCAGTTCCCCTATCGCGAATCCCGCCAGCGCACCGAGCAGCAATCCGACGTTGCCTCCCCAGAACCAGCCACCTGCCGCCAGGGCAACGGCGGAGAAGACGGCACAAAGCGCGCGCTTCCTATCCTGCGCGTAATTGTAGAGGCCAATCGGGTCGCCAGGCTTTTCGAAAGCGACCTTGAGCTGGCTGGAAATATCCATGAACCAGGGGCGCAAGTCGGTGGCAGGCAGGGTCGCCTTGCCGCGGTAGTATTGCGCCGGCACCGTCACCTTGGGTTCGCGCATCCAGTCACGAATTTGCCGGAACGCCGAAACAAAAACCGTCGGCGTCTCAACCAAAGTAACCTTGAAGGTGTCTGTAGAAGCGGGCGCGTGCTTGGCAGGAATCTTGGCCGGGCCAACTTCAACCTGGAGATCGCTGGTCGACATTAGGATTTTTTCCCATTCCTCGGGCCTGCGTGCGGCCCCAGCCTGTGTTTTCGCTGTACCCTCTAGACTGATGGCGGACGTTGCAACAGGGTTGCATCCGGCCTGGACTCAAATGCGCGCCCGCTGCCGATTCTTTTATTCTACCACAGCCGGAGGTTGCAGGTAATATCCAAAGTGGCCCTTTCTAATGGACGCGGCACGCCGATTGACGCCGGGCATACTTGTCGCCGCGGCGCCCACTGATTCTCCGACAGGCTGAACCCAGAGAGGTGCTGCAGGGTCTTAAGAGAGGGATCAAGCTCCGGTTCTTTAATCCCACCCCTGACTTTACTTTGTTGAGAAGCAAGCGCCGACTTGGTAAACTGTTGCTTCGCTGTAAATTCGATTCACGGATGGTTGTGTCCTCTATGGCAGGAAAAGCTAGTTTTCTCGATCCGCTGGAGCCCTCCAACGGCAACCACGGCAGGCTCTACGTCGTGGGCACGCCGATTGGAAACCTGGAAGATATTACATTGCGTGCGATTCGTATTCTCAAGGAAGTTAACCTTATTGCCTGCGAAGACACGCGCCGCACGCAGAAGCTCCTGAACGCCTACAAGATTCAGACGCGCACTATCAGTTACCACGAACACAATGAAATGACCCGCGCCCCGGAACTGGTCATTGAGATGGAGGAGGGCAGCAGCATCGCCCTGGTTACCGACGCCGGCATGCCCGTCGTGTCTGACCCCGGCTTTCGGCTGGTGCACTTGGCGGTCCGCCACAGCATTCCGGTGATTCCTGTCCCCGGGGCCTCGGCTTTCGTGGCCGCGCTGGCAGCTTCTGGGATGCCGGTGGATAAATTCCGCTTCCTGGGCTTCTTGCCCAGTAAGAAGGGCGAACGGAGGAAAGCCCTGGAAGATTTGATACCGGCCAGCAGAACCCTGATCTTCTACGAAGCGCCGCACCGGCTGGCCGAGATGTTGAAAGATGTCCGGGAAATCCTCGGCGACCGGGAATTGGTGGTTGCCCGGGAAGTGACGAAGGTCCACGAAGAGTTTATGCGCGGGACCATCTCCAGCACCCTGGAGTACCTCAAGCGCCGGCCGGCAAAAGGCGAGATTACCGTCTTGATTGGCGCGCCGGCTTCACCCGCCGACTCAGAAAATCCTGCACCCGTGGCTTCCATCCGCGCTGAAATCGAAAAGGCGATGGCGGAGCGCAAGCTCGATGAGCGAGCCGCCTTGAAAGCCGTAGCCCGAGCCCGGGGAATCCCTCGAAGCGAAGCCTACCGCCAGTTGCAAATGGATAAACCCCGCAAGCCCTAGCCCCGGGATTGCCAATCAAACAGGTAGATAACGCTTGGGGCGAGGACTTTGCGCTGGCAGGCGCGCACGGAGGGCCTTGCACCCACGTCAGATCGTCTCGGCGCTATACATGGGGAGGGTCGCTCCCATGAAGCGGACTCCTACGCGGAAGTGTTCTTCGTTTTCCTTTACGGAACGGACCACGGTGGCCTCCGTAAAGAAATCGCTGGCGCCTTCTCCCGGCCGCATGGGGCCGCGGCCAGGTATGGTTACGGTAAGGACGGCGAAAATCGCCAGCTCACGCTTGGTCAGGAAGGAAAGGCCTCGCCGGCTCACTTCCACCGCATTGGTGGAGTCATCAAATTCCAGTCCAGCCGTGTCTACACCCCGTACCTGGATGGGGATGGTCGTTTCCACCCTGTGTTGACTCCGCTTATTTGTTTCGGAGGGTTCCATCACCACCACCTTCCTCCCGGAGCGAAATTCGAAATTCGAACCTTGAGAATCGACAGTGGCTCAAGGTGTATGAAAGACGAGGTTCGAAGATCGATTTTCGAGTTTCGGTCGTTGTTTCAGACGGCGACCGGAGCTTCCGTTCTGCCGGGGTTCGCGCCAAGCGCGGCGAAGAAGACGTTGACGCGATCCAGGACCTCGTGGGTTTCGCGCGCGCTTTGCACCTGCCGCCGCAACTCCGTTCCGTTACGTACCCCGTGCGTGAACCAGCTCGCGAACTGCTTCATCTTGCCGAGCGCCCCGGGGATTTCTTCCGTCACGAGCATCGCATAGTAGGTGCGTATCAGCTCGTAGCGGTCTGCGTCAGCCGGTTCACGGCAGGCGCCAGTTTTGAAGAACTCAGAGAGCTGTCGAAATATCCAGGGGTTCGAGGCCGCGGCGCGCCCGATCATCACCGCGTCGCATCCGGTCTGCTCACGCAGCGCCAGCGCGTCCTGGGGTTTAACGACGTTGCCGTTCCCGATTACCGGAATACGCACGGCTTGCTTGACCTGCTGGATGATTTCCCATCGCGCCCGCCCGCTGTACCCTTGCAGGCGCGTGCGCGGATGTACCGCCAGGGCTTCCACACCGCAGTCCTCGGCCAGACGCGCCAGGGCCACGGCAACGATCTCCTCGTCGCTCCAACCAGAGCGGAATTTGATGGTGAAAGGAATCGTTACGGCGGAGCGGATCGCGCACAGGATCTTCTCTAAAAGCGGCAGGTCGCGCAACAGTCCGGAGCCGCCACACTTCACCACTTTTTTGGCCGGGCAACCCAGGTTCAGGTCCACGAGGTCGAATCCCAGATCTTCGATTTGGCGGGCCGCGTCCGCCATATGACCGGGATCGGCGCCGAAGATCTGCGCGCTGATGGGCCGCTCTTCCTCGGTGTAGTAGAGGTAGCGCTGGGAGCGGAAATTCCTGCGCAGCATGCCTTCACTCGAAACAAACTCAGTCATGATCAGGCCGCAGCCGCCCAGACGCTTGATGAAGCGGCGGAAAACTGTGTCGGTGATTCCCGCCATGGGCGCCAGGATGTGTGCGGGCCGGAGGGCTACGTTGCGGATGCGAAGTTCTTCAAATACCATGGTGACTAATGACTTTCTTTAAACTGGTAACAAATCCTCAGCTATTCCTTTAATTCTGGGCTGTTTGCGGAGGGTTGTCAACTGCCTGGGGGGCCGGCAGCACATCGGCGGCGTTGGCGATGGCAAAGCGCACGTCCCCTGCTGCCACCAGCTCGCCATCGCAGTAAACCGAACCACGCAGTTCGCCAAAGAGCGGTTTCATCTTCACAACTTCCGCCTCCACTCGTAGCGTGGCGCCAGCCTCTACGGGCTTTATCATCTGTGCGGAAGGGATTTGGAGGATCATCGCAATCTTGCCCTCCATTTCCGGCCGCGCCATCACCAGCACCGCACCCACCTGCGTGACCAGTTCCAGGATCACGCCCATGGGAATGATGGCCAGGCCGGGGAAATTCCCCTGCGCCGCCTCATCGTTGACAGAAAAATGCTTGACAGCCACGATGCGCTGGCCGGGAATGAATTCGGTGACCTGGTCCACAAACAGGAACGGGAATCGATGGGGGAGGAGGCGCGCAATGGCTTCGACGGAATATGGAGTCATGGGGTTACTAAAACACGAAAATCGAAACTCGAAATTCGAAAATCGCCGCCTGAGTTCAGCGAGCTTCGGATTTCGATTTTCGAGTTTCGGTTCTGCTCACTCGCTCACGGGATCGCCTGATCTCCCGATCTTGTAAAGCTCCCGCTTCAGTGCCGGGCTGCGGCTTGTCCAATCGCCGGTGCGGTCCTTATCGATCGCATATTGCTGGCGCACGGCTTCGAGCTTGGAGTCCAGGTCGTCCAGGTAATGGACCACCAGGGCCTCAGCAAACATCGGCTCCTTGGGCGAGCCGAACTCAAGCTTGCCATGGTGGGAGAGGATGATGTGTTCGATCTGGTCCTTCAACTCGGCGGGGAAGTCGGGAATCTGGCGAATCTTTTCCTGCACCATCTCCAGGGCAATCGAAATATGGCCGACCAGTTGCCCGCGCGTTGAGTAGCGAAAGCCTCTCCGGAAATTCAGCTCTTCGATTTTCCCGATGTCGTGGAGCACCAAGCCGGCCAGGATCAAGTCCCGCCGCAGCCAGGGGTAATGATCCGCCACTTGGTCGGCGAGCGCGATGAGCGACGAAACGTGTTCCAGTAACCCTCCGAGAAAGGCATGGTGGTAACTCATCGCGGCGGGAGCAAGCTTGTAGCGCTCCGCAATCGCAGCATCCTCGAGCACTAACAAGAGGAGCGCGCGGAGGGGGCCCTCGCCCATAGCCTGCACCCTTTCCAGTAGCGCGGCGTACATCGCGTCCGGGTCACGTTGGGTACGGGGCAGATAATCCAACAGGTCGACTACGTCCGGAGGGCAGGGCGCGATTTTGCGTACTTTGAGCTGGGCTGCGCCACGGTAACTTTCCACGTGGCCCTCGACCTGGACGATGTCATCAACCTCGAAAGCGGGGGTGGTTCGCTCAGAGTAATCCCAGAGTTTGGAGGGAATGGCGCCGGTCGTGTCTTGCAGGGTGAGATCGAGATACGCCGCGCCGTTGCTGGCGACCTTGCGCTCCTTGGATTGCACCAGGAAAGTGCTGCGCACCACAGAGTCCGGCACCAGGTCTCGGACGTAGGTTTGCTTCATTGCGCCTTTTCGGTGAGCAAGGCTGAGCCCGGGGTTACCTCGCCAGTATCGATGTATCCCGGCGCCTCCCACCGGTAACTGTCGGCACGGAGCTGGGTCAGGAATTCGCGCAGCTTGGGCTGCATTTGCTGGTTGTACAGGGTCTCATTCACCCGTGACTCAACTTCCTCGAACTTGGGGATGCCGGGGCTGAAGCGCTCCAGCAGCTTCAGAATCAGGTAACCGTTCTTGGTCTGAATCAAGTCGGTGGTGTCGTTGATTTCGAGCTTGTTGATGGCCGCAGCAATGGAAGGGGCCACGGATCCGCTTTTCATAAGGCCGATGTCCCCGGCCTGGTCGAGGTTGGGACCGTCGGAATATTTCTTCACCACATCTGCATAGCGGGCGCCCCCCTTGAGCTCCGCCAACGCCGCGTCCGCGCGCTTTTTTGCCTCGTCGGGCTTGTACTTTTCCGTGGAAATCAGGATTTCCGACAGGTGAATCATGCCCTCCGACTGGAATTCGTTCTTGTGGGTTTCGTAATACTTCCGGGAATCTTCCCGCGAGACCATGATACGGGAGCCCACCTGGCGCCCGATCACTTCGCGCATCAGGAGCTGCCGCTTGATCTGTTCCTTGAAGTCCTCCCAGATGATGCCCTGTTGTTCGACGTCCTTCTGCAAGTCTTCGATGGTGGCCAGGTTGTACTGCTTGCGCATTTCGTCCAGCCGCTTGATTACATCCGTATCGACGTTCAAGTCCAGGTCTTTGGCTTTCTGGACCATCAGCGATTGGTCAATCAGGTCGCGCAAAAGGTTCTTGCTCTCGTCCTTGAATTTGGCGTCGAGCTCTGCGCCGGAATACTGCTGGGCAAGCTGATCGTGCAGCTTGGTCTTCTCTTGTTCATACTGGCGCTGGGTGATGATTTCACTGTTGACACGCGCGATGATGCGCTCCAACACGTGGGCGGCGGGGAGTGTCCCTGCTGCAAAAGCCACGGCCATGATAGTGCTTGCCGCTATTCCCAAATTTCGCTTCATGGGTACCTCTCGACCTTCCTGTCTATGTCCGGGTTCTCTTCTTGGAGCTGGCAACGTGCGCCAGGGTTGTATCAGCCCCCCACTTATGCTGTTGCCATCTTAAGGC
The DNA here is from genome assembly GCA_963804995.1 of uncultured Acidobacteriota bacterium. Taxonomy (GTDB): domain Bacteria; phylum Acidobacteriota; class Terriglobia; order UBA7540; family UBA7540; genus Bog-366. Next base: position 1,265,993 of record CAWDSK010000003.1, on the reverse strand, counting down.
CGCAGGTGCAGTTCCTGCAAGACGTTTTGGACTTGCGCCATCAGGTTGCCATCGCTTTCGCGCACGCGGAAGCGTAGAACGCGGTCAGGACGGAAGCTGGCCTCACGCCGGCGGCGCACAAACTGGGCCAGCGCTTGGGGATCTACGGGAGCCTCCGCGTGGAACTTTACCCAGACCTCCTCGGCTTTACGTTCTACGGTCTGCACCAGCAACTGTTCCGCGGCGGTCTTGAGCAGCGCATAATCGAGCAGGTTCGAGACGGAGGGCGGAATGGGACCGAAGCGGTCAGCAAGTTCGGATTCGAGGTCGGCGCGCTCGGTGGGAGTGGCCACGCCTGAGATCCGTTTGTACATGCGCAGCCGCTGGTTTTCGTCTGGAATGTATTGGTCAGGAATCTTGATATCGAGCCCCAGGTTGATGGCGGTGCGCACTTCAATTTTTGCAGGCGCGCCTTTCAGCTCTTCCACCGACTGCTCCAGCATCTTAAGGTAAAGGTCGATCCCGATGGCATTCAAGTGGCCATGTTGCTCGGCGCCCAGCAGATTGCCCGCCCCCCGCAGCTCCAGATCGAGCGCCGCCAGACGGAAGCCTGCGCCAAGGTCGGAGAATTCCTTGAGCGCCGCCAGCCGCCGGCGCGCAATGGGCGTCAGCGTGTCTTCCGAGGCAATCAGGAAATAGGCATAGGCGCGGCGATTCGAGCGCCCCACGCGCCCGCGAAGCTGGTAAAGGTCCGCCAGCCCGAAGCGGTCCGCGTGATTCACGATGATGGTGTTGGCGCGGGGGATGTCGAGGCCGTTCTCGATAAGAGCCGTGGCCACCAGAACCTCATATTCGCCTTGCATGAACTTCAGCATGGCCCGCTCGAGATCCTTTTCACCCATCTGGCCGTGCGCCACGCCCATCCGCGCCGTGGGCACCAGGCGCTGGAGGAGTGCAGCGATCTGGAAAATCGACTCCACGCGGTTATGAACGAAGAAGACCTGACCCTGCCGCTGCATCTCCTGCAGGATGGCCGACTGGATGAGGGCCTGATTAAAGGGCGCTACCGTGGTCTGAATGGCCAGGCGGCCGCGCGGGGGCGTTTCAATCACTGAGAGGTCACGCAGTCCGCCCAACGACATGTGCAAAGTGCGCGGGATGGGTGTGGCGGACATGGTCAGGACATCCACACCGGACTTTATCTTCTTCAGTTTTTCTTTCGCTGCCACCCCGAAGCGTTGTTCCTCATCCACGATCAGCAATCCCAGGTCGTGGAGCTGAACGTCTTTGGAGAGCAACCGGTGCGTGCCGATGAGGATATCCACGCTACCTGTTGCCGCATCGGCCACAACTTTCTTCTGCTCGGCGGCAGAGCGGAAGCGGCTGAGCATTTCAACCCGTACCGGGAACGCTGCCATGCGCTGGCGAAAGGTCGTGAAGTGCTGGAACGCCAGCACCGTGGTGGGCGCGAGCACGGCCACTTGGCGGCCATCCTGAATTACCTTGAAGGCGGCGCGCATGGCGAGCTCGGTTTTGCCGTACCCAACGTCGCCACAGAGCAGGCGGTCCATAGGCTCGGGACTTTCCAGGTCCCGCTTAATGTCGGCGAAGGCGGTAAGCTGGTCCGGCGTCTCCTCGAATTCAAATGCGGCCTCGAATTCGCGCTGCCAGGGTGTGTCCGAGGAGGCAGCCACACCTCCGCGCATCTTGCGCTCCGCATAAAGTTGCAGGAGTTCCTGGGCCATATCGCGGAGGGCGCGTTTGACGCGAGTTTTGGTGCGTTCCCAACTTGTTCCGCCCAGGCGATCCAGCACGGGCTTGGCGCCTTCGCCGGAGCGGTACTTTTCCACCAGGTCAAGGCGCTCGAGCGGCACGTAAAGCTTGGCCTCTTCCTGGTAAGTCAGCAGCATGAAGTCGCGCGTGGCGCTTGCCACCGACAGTTGCCGCAAACCCTGATAAATGCCGATGCCGTGATCGATATGCACCACGTAGTCGCCGACCTTGAGGTCGCTGAGGTCGGAGATAAAGCTGGAAATTCCCGAATGCTCGCGCCGCCCGCGCGCCGCCCAATCAAAGCCTCCGAACAGGTCGGAATCAGCCAGCCATAACTGGCGCAGTTCGGGAAAGGCCACGCCCTCACGAATTTCACCTTGGACGATCAGCACGCCGGAAGGATCGGGCGATCGGGTGATCGGGAGATCCGATGATCGAAGCTCGAAAGCCGAAGCTTGAGATTCGATGGGTGGCTCGCGAGTTTCGAGTTTCGAATTTCGAGTTTCGGCATTCTTCACCCGATCATAAGGAATTTCGTACTCCTTCAGGATTTCGCGCAGGCGATCGACCTTGCCAGTGGTGGGAATGACGAAGAGGACGGCTTCACCCTGCTTCAAACGACCCCGCAAATCCTCTACCAGGGCTTTAACACCTCCGTGATATTTGGGGGGCGGTTGGCTCAAGAGCAGGTGCTTTGAACTCAGAATCTGGGGCAAAAGGTGTGGGACGACGGTCGCGTAGCCCCGCTTAGGGTCAACATATGGGACATGGGACGTGGGGCTTTCGGGTGGGGACAGGGTGGTGGGAACCAGGGATTCGGGATATGGGCCAACGGGCTCGGGACTCGGGGGTAGGGGTTCTGGATCAGGCGCTAGGGACGTTGGAACGTCGGACTTCGGACCTAGGGCTTGTCTCTTCAGGCTTCGGACCTAGGGCCTCGGACTTCGGGCTTCCGATCTGGGGTGGGAAATACAAGTCGCCACCAATAACGACCGCCGCCGAACCTGCATGAACTCCATCGCTGATCTCCGCATCCCGAATCCCTGGTCCCCCGTCTCCAGCCGTGAAATCCGAATTCCGCATTCCCAATTCCGAGTTCCCAATTCCTAATCCCAAATCCCCAGCCCCGTCCCCCACGCCTTCGAGGGCCAACTCTTTCAGCGCGATCTGCGGGATATTCCCGAGGGCCTGCTCGAATTCACGTTCCGTCAGAAGGATTTCCTGCGGCGTGGGGCGGGGCGGTACGATATCCCGGACTTCATCAAAGCTCGCGGCCAGGCCTTCGATCGTGCCGCGGATCTGCTCATGGCGGTCCAAAGGTTCATCCCAGACCAACACGGGCTGTTCCAGCAAGGAGAACAATGTGTGCGGGTGCGGCTCGACGAGGGGAACGAAGAATTCCCACCCGGGGAAAGGGTTGGAATGCTCGGCTGCCCAGTCGGGTTCGCGTTCGGGCAGCTTTGATCCTCGCGCCTGGGCGTGTTCATGGGCGCGAAGAGTGAGCAGGCGCACCAATCGGTCAAAAAACTTGGGTGAGCGCTGCGCTTCCGAAAGCGGCAGCAGGAGCGCTTGGGGTGCGGGCTTGCGTGAGCGTTGCGATGAGGGATCGAACTCCCGTAGTGATTCGATCTGGTCGCCGAAGAATTCCAGGCGAAACGGCCACTCAGCTTCGGGCGGGAAAACGTCCATGATTCCGCCCCGCACGGAGTATTGGCCAACCGCCGCGACCGGCTCCGTGGGTTCATAACCTACGCTGCGCAACTGCTCAACCAGGTTGTCAAGATTCAGCTCGTCGCCAATCTTTAGCTCCAGCGCCAGGGAAGAATAAAAGGCTCGCTCGCGGAAGCGCCCCAGGGCCGCGCTGACGGGCGCGTAAATCACTCGCGCGCCACCCCGCGCCAGGTTCCAGAGCCCTACGGCGCGCTGCTCCTGAATCTCGGCGTGGGGCGAGCGGCCCTCGTAGGGTGAACAATCAAGGGCCGGCAAGATACGAACCGCGGCCCCGGCGGCAGGCTCCAGCCAATCGAGAAAAGTGGAGGTAGCCTGGCGATAGGCTTGCGCCGCCTCGTTGTCTTTGGTCACGACCACGACGGGCCGCCGAATCTTGTGCGCCACAACTGCCACCACCCATGCCTTCGCCGAAGGGGTCAGGCCGGAGATAGCGAACGGTTGAACCCCCGGGGTGGGTGGACCGCTGGCAGGGATCGCCGCGCACACGGCACGCAGGGTGGCGTGGTTGAGAAGAGGCTGGAGTAGGGATTGGAGATCCGGCATGGAGTTACAGTGACCAGTGACAACGAGGGGCAGCGCCTGTTCGCTAGGTCCGCGGCTTTTCGCAATGGTTATTTTCGATTGCTGATTGTCGATTGAGCTAATCCGCAATCGACAGTCGGCAATGGACAAATAGCAGAATTACATGACAGGTCTGCGCTACTCCGCTTGTCAACACCACCCCGGCGTTCGGCCCCGATGATCAATTTGGAAAGAACGCGCTATCGGGGCTCGGCGCGCCACCCCTTTAACTTATCAGCACCACCCCGTCGCTCAGCGCGCCACCCCTCCTCATCTGAGGCGGGGAGTTCTTTGACTAACTCCCCTCCTGATTCAGGAGGGGTGGCGCCGGAGGCGACGGGGTGGTTACCAGAGGCGACGGGGTGGTTGTCCGCAAGGGAGCGTTTTCCCGCACCCCTCGCTGCCTGTCCCGACTCTGTCGGGACGCGCACAACGTGCTTGCCGCCTTCTGCCTACTGCCTTCCGCCTACTGCTCTTCGCGCTGCTTCAATGATGGCGCTGGTGGAGAAGCCCCCGACGACGGGAACTTGGACTACGCGCCCGCCGGCGACTTCGACTTCAGCGCGGCCAACTACTTGGTCTGGCCCCCAGTCGCCGCCCTTAACGAGCACATCAGGCCGCATCCGCGCCACCACTCCCAGGATCGACGGATCGTCAAAGATCGTCACGTAGTCCACGGCAGCCATAGCGGCAAGAATCTCCGCACGCTCCGCTTCGGGTTGCAGCGGCCGGTCCGGTCCCTTGAGGGCGCGCACGCTGCGGTCACTGTTGATGGCCACCAGGAGGACGTCGCCAAGCTTGCGCGCTCCTTCCAGGCAACGCGTGTGGCCAGGATGCAGCAGGTCGAAACATCCATTGGTAAAGACCACCCGCTGGCCGCGGCGCTTCAGGTCTTCAACGACCTGGTAAGCCTGCTCGAGAGGCAGGATTTTGTGGGTTGCCATGACCTGTTCCTGCCGGGTGCACTTCCAAACGAGAAAATGGCCCGCGCGTGTTACCGAAGCTTCATTCTAACATGGCCTTCAGGCTGGGGGCGGGAGGGGGAAGGGGAAGGGAAGCAGGCTATAGGTGGAAGGGGCAAGGGCGCAAGCTTTGGCAGTTTCCGAGCGGGCAGCGACCCTGGTGGAACCGGTCCGACGGGGAATCCGAATAGCCAGCGATCCCGCCCGACCACTCCCGCGGTTAGGCCGTATATCGTCAATGTGGATTATTTCTGATAGGGCGAGGTGTTGAGAGATGGGGTAGCCACGGTGTCGCCGCAGCGACACCGCGGCTACCCGCTACGCTTGCTTGCACCGGGTGCGGAGTTATCGCCAGTTTTCGATAATGAGATTGATGCCGGTTCTTTGAATCGTCACGAAATCGTCGGTATTGCCGGTGACGAGTGGCCGGTTCAGCCGCACGGCAATTGCGGCAATCAAACAATCCGGGAGTTCGACAACATAGCCTTGCTTTCTTGCTGTTGCCTTGATGGTGGCCGCCGCAAGGTAGTCCGCGTCGGAGGGTGTAATCTCTTCGTTCTGCTTCAGCCAAGCCAGAACCTTTTTCAATTGGCTCGAAGCTCCCTTCAGCTCAAGGCCATAAACGATCTCGTAGACAGTAACGCTCGTAAAGGTGAAAAAGCCATGGTCCTTGGCGTAGCTCTCGGCTCGACTGGCCACGGAAGCATTGTGTCCCTTGAAGTATTCGGAAAGGATGTCAGTGTCCAGGATCGCCTTGACCGTCATCTTAGAGTGTCGCTTCCCTTTTGCTCGGCCGGCGTCTCTCCTGGTAGGCGATGGATACCACCTCGTCAAGCAGAGAAGCGTCTTCCGGACTGCCAAACAAACCCAGGCCCTGCGCAAAGACACTGGAGGATGAGCTTACGGGCGGAGTTTCGTCATCCTTGGGCAAGCTGGCAATCGCCCGCGCGATTAGTTCGTCAACCGAGGTGACCTTGCCGGCGCGAATGGCGTCGCGGACCGCCTGCTCCTGGTCTGGACTGAGGGTGATGGTCATAGGATTATCCTTCTTCGCCATGATGAGTCTACTTTACTGCAAGTAAGACGGGGGCGCAAACAGCCAGCGGGTAGTCGTCCAGGACGGTACAATTCTGGGCTTTTCTAAGGGCGGGCGCCCCGAAGCGTCGGGGCGATTCACGTCTCTGTTCATCCCCCGTATTCTGGATTTATCTGCGCCTTTTCGAGTTCGAGAAATCCCAGGGCTGGGCTCGCCCTGATGCGCCAGCCCCCGTGGGTCTTTCATCAATGCCGCACGAGCGCTGTATGGTCTTCGGGATTGGGTGTAGCATGCTTGGCGTGGGAAAAGCCCACGGTCAGAAAATCGCTGACCGTGATGTTATGAAACGGCGATGCCTCCTCGGGTCCAGGTAGACTGGACCTGGGAAAGAAATTCAACGAGGAGGCAAGACGATGATACCGGTTGCGTCGGACGTTCACAAGGGACGTTGTTGGATGGCGATGATTCCGCCCGGGGAAGACGTAAAAATGCTGGAGCCGATCGAGTGCACGCGGGAAGCGTGGCGGCAGCGCTTGGCGGAGCTGCCGCCGGATGCGGAGATCGCTCTGGAAGTTTCCACCAGCGGTTATTTTGTGATGAGTGTGCTGGAAGAGGCGGGGTGGCGGGATCGGGCGCACTGGGTGCACACGGCGGGGATCGACAGCTTGCGCAAGCAGAAGTCGGACCGGCTGGACACTCGGCGCTTGGTGAAGAAACTGGCGGTGCACGACGTGGAGCCGCTACCGGAGGCTTGGTTTCCGCCCCCTTCCATCCGGGAATTACGCCTGCTGGCGCGGCAGCGGTGCGGCCTGGCGCGGCTGCGGGCCCAGACGAAGAACCGCGTCAATAGCCTGCTGGAGATGCACGGGCTGCGACCGCAGCGGTGCGTCTTCACCGCCAAGGGGCGAGCCTGGATCCAGCAGCAAGCGCTCTCGTCGGCGGCGCAGTTGTGTTTCGAGCGGATGTTTCGCCTGTACGATTTTCTCAGCGCCGAGCGCGAAACCAGCGAGGCGGAACTGCTGGCGGCCGCCGCGGCTTTCCCCCAGGTGGCGCTCCTGCAGACCATCCCCGGCCTCGGGCACATGCTGGCGGCGGTCATCTGGAGCGAGATCGGAGACCTGGCGCGTTTCGACTCCGCCGACGCGCTGTTGAACTATACCGGCTTGGTGCCCAGTTCCTACGATAGTGGCGAGGTTTCGATTCATGGTCCGATCACCCGCCAAGGTCCGGTCTGGTTGCGCTGGGCCTTGATCACCGCCGCCAACGCCCTGACGCGCAGCAAGAGCCCGCTCGGCCAGCGTTACTGGCACCTGCGGCGCTGCCACAAGCACCCCAATGTGGCCAAGACGGCGGTGGCGGGTTCGGTCGCCCGCTGCGTTTACGGAGTTTTGAAACACGGAGCACCTTTCCAGGCCGAACGTTGGGGCCGGAGAGCCGGCAAGCTGGGGCAGTAAGCCTGAGGTAGCCATGGGGAAACCAAACCCGAACCGTGATGAGGAACTGCCCCTCGAACAACAGACTGAGGCCTGCGGGAGACCCCCGCAGTGATCCTGTAGAGATGACTGGAATCGGCGCATCCGCCGGCGACATCGTGGCAAGCGACAAGCGCCCACGTCCTGGGCTCCGAGTTTCAGAAAGGGCCGAGCGAGAATTCTTCTCCTCGGCCGCGGTCGGGGGTGCGTGGCCTGGGGATTTCTCTTGGGCCACCGCACCACCGGCAGGCCAGGGTGAGAACCTGGCCCTACCCCAGGGAGGTGTTTTAACTTAGCCGTGCAAGTTTCGGAGTGGCGAACTCGGCGAGGATCGTAATCGGCCGGGCGTTTTCTCAGGCATGGGGAAGCTATCGTAACCACCAGGAGGAGGAGCGATCATCCCATCGCCCCCCTGCTCGTCGTTACGATGAGCCTCCCACCGGCTATTCCTCGGCGGGTTGCTCGCCAGCAGAGCCCGCTTCCGCTTCGCCGGCTGACTGCCATTCTGAAACTAGGTGCAGACTTCTGTCAATCGGCACCTAAAATCCGCTTGACACGGCATCGCGGTTTCAGAGATGGCTACCCGCTTCACCAGGCAGGTTGGCGCAGAGCGAGCCCAGCTCTGCGATTCACGTCATCAGACCACACTAGACTCGCAGGGCTGCGCTCGCCCTGCGCCAACCGGCCCCATCACCGGAGAGGCCGCGTGCCACGATGTACGCCCCGCGCCGCTTATTCTTGCGGATGGTCTGCCGAAGCTTCTGAAACGAGCCGGCGGAGCAGGCCCGGAAGTTGTTGGCTGAAGGCCGAGCGCGCCAGCACCACGTCGCAGCCCGCCGCGCGCGCTGCTGAAATGAGGTCCGATTGAACGTGCGATACGAAACCCACAATCGGAATCTGGCGGGTCGCCGGGTCAGCCTTGAGGCCTTGGATCCATTCCAGGGCAGGGAAGCCGCGTGAGTTGAGGTCAAGGTAAACGGCTTGGGGTCGGGCCTCGGAGACGCATGCAGCGCCGCGTTTCGGGTCGGCGGTGATGACCGTCACGCCGGCCGCCTTCGCCGTTTCGCGAATCCGCGAGAGAAAGAAGAGGTTGTCGACTAAAGCCACAACGGTAGCGGCCACATACTCTCCAGATGGCGTCCTCAGTAAGAATGGACACCTGCCAGCACCGTTTCGCTCGACGTAGACAACAAAACCGGCGCAGGCGCCAATCGAATATACCGCAGGTCCAGCCGGGGTGATGAGGATTTGACACGACAGCCCCTCCCCTCCCTGGTGAGAAATCCGGGATATTGCCCCAATACGGCGGAATCAGGGACGTAACCTCAAAAGGGTGCGGGACGTTCTCAAGCTTTTATGACCTCTGAATCCAACTCCTCCAAGTCTGTCCGAATTCTTAGGCCTTCGATCGTGGTCCTCTGTGGACCCGCGGCGTGTGGAAAATCCACCTTTGCGGCGCGCCATTTCCGCCCCACGCAAATCATCTCCTCGGATTGGGCACGCGCGTGTGTGTGCGACGACGACCGGGATCAGCGCTTTAATGCGCAGGCCTTCGCCTTGGTACATTTCCTGATTGCACAGCGTCTCACCCTCAACCGCCTCTGCGTAGTGGATTCAACAGCGTTGACCGCCCCAGCGCGCAAGGATCTGCTCGACTTGGCAAAGAAATTCCAGGTTCCGGCTGTGGCGGTGCTATTCGATGTGCCACTTGAAACCTGTGTTGAGCGGGACGAGAAACGCGAGCGCTCCGTGGGGCGGATGGTGATTGAGCGCCATCACCAGGGTTTCGACCTGACCAAAGCCGTGATTCGGGAAGAAGGCTTTGACCAAGTCCTGGAATTTCAGGATGGAGATCTGGATAAGGTACAGTTCGAAATCCTGTTCCGCCCAGTAGTTCGCCAGGCCCCTCGACCGCAAGGACCTGGAGCCGGAGCCGTACGACCCAAAGAGCGGGCAGTCAGCCCCGCAAGCCCCAACCCCGTTGCCCCAAGCACCGCACCTGCTCCGCAGCGACCCACGGGTGTGGTACCGCAGGCGCCCTCGGCGGCGGATGCGACTACGACCCTAATGCCAACGAATGCCGCTTCCTCCGGGCCTGCAACACGAGCCCCGGCGCCAACGGTTTCGACCGCAAAACCTGCTACGCCTTCGCCCGATGCCGCCCAGCAAGTTGGTACGGTGGAGGCACACTAAGTCGTTGAAAACATGGACGCTAGCCCCCCGCCCGCATCTCATTGCTTTACAAGGCTGTAATAGGGTTGTATGAGGCGCGCTAAGCTTGGCTGCTCGGGGGGAGGTGTTTCCAGGCGTTGCTAGTGCGGTGTCCCGGTTAATATTTGACAAGGCTGTCCGACCCCCTCACCCCCCAGCCCCTCTCCCCCAAAGGGGCGAGGGGAGAGTTAATTCTCTTGCCCTCGCCCCTTTGGGGGAGAGGGTGGCTGGCCGAGGCGTTCTCATCAGCCGATGCCAGACGGGTGAGGGGGTTCTACCTATTGTCAACTCTAGCACGGGACACCACACTAGGAGTGTGTCGGAAATAATAATTCGTCAACGAAGAATCAACAACTTACAGACACTCGAATCTCGCTAAGTTATTAATTCTACGTACAACGAAATCTATCTCCGACGGGCTCCTAGTATGAGGGTTTGGCGCCGTCGGGGGCGGCATCTGCTCTAGCAGGTGGTTGATTCCATTAAGGTTATAGATGCTGCTCAGCGGGCGCAGCGGTTGACTCTCTGACAATCAGTTCCGGCTTGACCTTGCGGTGAACAGGACGAAATGTCTGGTTCTTGCGATGGGCGCGGATGGCGTCGATAAGAATTTCCGCTCCGGTTGAACCCAAGCTTTCCATACCTTCCCGAACGGTGGTCAGAGCGGGATTGTAAAAGGCGGCGGCGGGAATGTCATCAAACCCTATCACCGAACAATCCGCAGGCACACGCAGGCCCGCGCTGGTGAGGGCCCGGATCGCGCCGAAAGCGGTCAAATCATCGAAGGCCGCCAGTGCGGTGAATGGGAGTTTGAGGGCGAGCAACTCTTTGGTGCATTCATAGCCGCCCTCACAGGTTGAGAACGTGTTACGCAAGGTTACGACGAGCCTGGGATCCAGCTCCCAGCCTGCGGCCTTAGCGAAGGAGCAGATTCCCGCCCATTGGTGGCGGCTGTCGGAAATCATTTTGGGCCCTCGAATAAATGCGATCTTGCGGTGGCCCAGCCCACAGAGGTGCTCAAGCGCCTGCTGAGCGCCGGCATCGTTGTCCGTGGCGACCCAGCTCAAGGCGCTGGCCTCCGACTGCCGGCCCAGAATAACGGAAGGGATCTTGCGGCTTTCCAAAGCGCTCAACAGCTCGGTCTCAAAGTAAAGCGAGTTGGCGAGAATGATCAGCCCATCGACGCGCCGTCCCAGCAGAGCATTCAGGTAATTTTTGAAGCGCAAGCGGTTGTTTTGGATATCCACCAGGAGCGGGAGGTAGCTCGAGCGCGAAAGGCTGGACTCAATCCCACGCAGGATCTGGGTGCAGTACGGATCCGCAATGTCGGGCACCATCACGCCGATGGTATGGCTGCGATCGCTGCGCAGAGCTCGCGCAAAGGGATTAGGTTGATAGCCCAGCCTTTCGGCGGCTTGGATGACGCTCTTCTTGGTTGTGGCCGGAATGTAACGTGCCAAGGGAGCATGATTGAGCACCATGGACACCGTAGTGGGCGAGAACTGGCACTCCCTTGCGACATCTCGAATCGTAACCGCAGCACTGATTTCTGCTGAGGGTTGCGTCATCGCTTTATCTCTCCCCTTGCTGGCCTGTTCGGTCCGGCCGTCACGAACACCGGGGCGCAGGAGTTAATCTACTCTGTTTCATTAAATCCGTAAAGTAAGGCTGCCGCCCCTTCAATAATACTATGAAGCGAGTCCGCTGGGAGGCCGATCGGCAGCCCCGTCAGGGGCGTGAGATCGTAGCCCAGGGCGCAAGAAGGTGTGAAGAAATAGTATCCTTACCGCCGAGGCGCTGAGGCGCAGAGAAAAGGACGTTTATTTCATTCCTCTGCATTGCAAAACCGTAAATTCTCGTTTTTTTCGCACGCATTATTGTGCTACTTCCCGAAAGTGACCCCTCACCCGTCCCGCGCCGGCTGGTGAAAACGCCGGCCGCGGTCCACCCTCTCCCCCCGGAGAGGGATATGATTCTTGTTTGGTTGCGGCGCCGCCCCTCTGCGCCTCAGCGTCTCTGCGGTAAGAAGACGATAAGACATGGAAAGTGTACATTTTTGACGAGTCCGTCCAACAGCAACATATTGTCCTTGACAGCACCCCCCTGCAGGCGTATTTTTTTTATTCGATTTATTGTTTCGATTTAATAGGTCCGCACACCGTCGTGACGGTGGTGCAGGGTCCTTTGCGCAAGGTGAAATCCAGGTCGCCCGGAAGGTGATCTTTTGCCGTCGGGCGGCTATTCAAGAAGACGAGGTGACCCATGAAGTACATGGTTTGGCTAATGGCGCTGATATTCTGGGTGGCACCCTCCGTGGTGCGGGGCCAGGAGGCGGGGTTGGATACGATGACCGGCAAGACGGTGCTGATCTTCACACCCCATCCGGACGATGAACTGTGGGGGGCGGGGGGCACGATTGCACTGCTCAACCAGCACCACAACAAGGTGTACATCGTCCTATATACCAACGACGACAAGGGCTCTTATGACACGGAGATGAGCTCGCAGCGGCTGGCGCGGATTCGCAAGGCAGAGGAAGAAGCTGCGGAAGCTGTCCTGGGAACCCCTCAAGCGAACCTCTCCTGGATGGGTTATGACGACGGCATGCTGGAATACGCTCCCCAGCCCAAACTCGTGGAGGAGGCGACGGCGATCATCCGGCGGATTCGCCCCGATGTGCTGCTGTGTCCCGATCCCGGCGAATGGTACGTACGCTGGCATAAGACCGACCACCGCATGGCCGCGAATAATACCGTGGACGCCGTCCGCGCCGCGGAGTTCTGGCTCTATTTTCCCAACCAGCGCCTCGAGCAGCACCTGGATGCCTACCTGGTGCCGGTGTTGTACTTTTATTACACCACTCCGCAGGAGGCGAACACCTGGGTCAACATCGACTCGGTGATGAAGTTGAAGCTCGAAGCCGGGTCCAAACACGTGAGCCAGTTCGAGCCCGCCATTATCAAGTACCGCCCGGACTGGGATCCTTCCGACTTGGCCAAGCTGGAGAAGGAATTGTACAGCAAGCAGCCGAAGAAGGATGGGCACTACGTGGAAGTCTTTCGCAAATCGACAGGATTCAACCAGGAATAAAATAGGTCATCGGTTGGCCGTGGCGCTCACCCCGCTGCGGCAGACGACCGGGAAAAGGTTACGCCATGAACAAACCCTGTTACCTGGCAGTTGGGACCCTTATGCTTCTTCTGTGTGCGGGGGCAACGAACCTCCTTGCCCAAGCGACCCACCGTCAATTTCCTGACCGCGTTCCGCCCAAGCGCTCTTCGCAGATTACGGATGGATTTGGCATCAACTCCGACATGCCTCGTGATCCCTACCTCTCCTGGGAGCGCTGGTGGTGGACCCGGATGTTCGATGCCGGGGTCAAGTGGATCCGCATCGGCCAGTATGAGAACAGCTCCGACTACACAAGCTGGGACTACATCGAGCAGAAGCGGGGCGTCTATGCAGTTGATCCGAACCTGGACGACTACGTGAATTCGCTGCTCAACAATGGCGTCGACGTACAAGTCCAGTTGATGTACGGCAACCCCATGTATACGTCCCCCTCCGGCCACAAGCCCGATGCCATCACTCCTGAGCCGGGCACCTTCCATAATGACGACCGCAGCCTCTACTCGGTTTTCTGGCCGCCGCGCACCCCGGGCGAGATCGAGGCCTTCGACAACTACGTGCGTTTCATGGTGAATCACTTCCGGGGACGGATTCATTATTGGGCGCTCTGGAACGAGCCGGACATCGGCTACTGGAACCCCTGGGGGAATCCGGAAGAATTCGGCCGCCTGCTCAAAGCGTTCGTGAAGACCGTGCACGAAACTGATCCCGCGGCCAAGGTCATTTCCGGTGGCTTGGCTGACCCCGTCAGCGACTGGGCCAAGCGCGCGCTGGACGCTTGCGACTGCGGGGCGGGCATCGATGTGTTTGCCTACCACACCTATCCGGGTTACGGCCAGAACCTGAACCCGGAGTCCATGGACTACGGCGCTTACGGCACTGAATCCCCGGCGAAACTGCGCGACCTGGTGCGGCACTACCCGGGGATCCGTCCGGACATTCCCTTCTGGGACGACGAATTCAATTCCATTCCCTCCTGGACGGGTTCGGATGAGTCGGTGCAGGCCAAGTACGTCACGCGCGGCATGCTTTACAACTGGGCGGCGGGGGTAAAGACCTTTGTCTGGCTGCTGGCCGCGGGCACGGACGGAAATGAATACGACGATTTCGGACTGATTCACGGGTTGCGCAATCTCCCTGACGATTTCACGCCGCGCCCCGTGTTCGGTGCTTACGAGAATACCAATGCCCTTTTCTCGGATACACATCTGGACCCGGCGATTAAGGTCGAGGGTACAGGAATTCCCGCTCTGCGGCGGCATTCCGGCTTCCCCTTCCTGGCGTATGGCTTCCGGGGGAAAAACGGTAAGGCGATAGTCGCCTATTGGCTGGCGGCCCACAGCCTGCCGGGGGACGTGTTTACTCCCTTCTACGAGAGTCTGACCTTGGAGAACACCGGCATTGAACACCCCGTCCTGATCGACGTCGTTTCAGGAGAGATCAAGCCCCTGGAATGGAAGAAGGGTACGAACAACGTCTTGGAGCTCGTCCCGATTCGCGACAGCGTGCTGGCCATCGCGGATGAGAATTATTTCGATTGGGCGGTTCTTCCGGAGGCGCCCAGCGGGGTGATGGCCCGGGCTGCCGGTGGCGCTGTGGAGATTTCCTGGGAACTGTACGGTGGGGGCATCACGAATGTTGCCGTCGAGCGCCGGCAGGGTGACGGCGGCGCGTGGGAACGGATTGCCAAGCTTGCGGCGAGCGCCAAATCCTATCGCGATTCCGGCGCCGCCTCCGGCCAGGCCCTCAGTTATCGGGTGCGCGCGCTCAACGGCGCAGGCGAGTCAGCCTACTCCAACATTGCGCGCGTTGCCAGGTAACAAGCCTTCCGGTAGTGGTGTCATTTGGAAGTGGCACGGGCGTCCGAAGGTGTGAAAAAATGCAATTTTCACCGCAGATACCCATGAGCCTTCGGCTCGCCACTGTACATGAAAATGTGCGAAGCACCTTGGAGTGCGGCGGCTCGACGCCGCCTTCGGCATCGTCCTCGGCGTAAATTGAAGGCGGCGTTCGAGCCGCCGCACTCCAAGGTGCCTTTGACGCTGAGACGCAGAGAAATGCCTCTTTGTTTTCAGACCTCTGCGCCTTCGCGCCTTTGCGTGAAATTGTTTATTTTTTCACAGCTTCGGACGCCCGTGGCACAAAATCTTCGCGCGTCACGAAGAATCTCGGAGGTAGTAGTACAGAATAGGAGGAAATTTCATGGGAAAACTCGCGATCACCGGTGGCAAGCCCGCGCGCAAGAAACCGTTCTCGGACTGGCCTCTGTACGGTCAGCAGGAAGCACGCGGTCTGCAGAAAGTTCTGGCCAGTCATAATTGGGGCGGCTATCCCTTCCCCAACAAAGAGGCGGGCGTTTTCGCCCAGAAGTTCGCGCGTTTCCATGGCGCCAAGTACGGGCTGGTGGTATCGAACGGCACCGTGGCAATTGAGGTCGCTCTGAAGGCCGCCAACATCAAGCCCGGCGACGAAGTCATCGTTCCGGCCTACACCTGGGAGGGCACGGTCAGCCCCATCCTGCTTCTCAACGCCATTCCGGTTTTTGTGGATGTCGACCCTGCCACTTATTGCCTGGATACGAAGCTGATTGAGGCTGCCATCACGGAGCGGACACGCGCCATCCTTCCCGTGCATCTGGCGATGCGCTTCGCGGACCTCGATGAAATCGGGCGCATCGCCGCCGCCCACCACCTGGCGGTCATCGAAGACTGTGCGCACTCCCACGGCGGCAAGTGGCGCGACAAGGGGGCGGGCGCGACGGGCGACCTGGGCTGCTTCAGCTTCCAATCCAGCAAGCTGATGACGGCCGGCGAAGGTGGCGCCGTCATCACCAGCAACCTGGAAATCTTCGAACGCGCGCAATCCTATGTCAATTGCGGACGGGCCAGCTCGACGGACAAGTATGAGCACCGTCTGATGGGCTTCAACTACCGCGTCACCGAGTTCCAGGCCGTGATTCTGGCGGCGCAACTCGAACGCCTCCCCAAGCAAGCCAAAATCCGCCAGGCGAACATGGACCACTTTGCCAAGCGCCTGCGCGGGACCCCGGGCCTGGGTTTCCTCGAGCGTGACAAGCGCCAGACCCGCGTTGCGGCCTACCAATACGTCATTAAGTATTCGCCCGAACACTTCGGCGGGATTCCCCGCGCCTCGTTTCTGGGCGCTCTCCAGATGGAAGGCATTCCCTGCGATGGCCTCTTCTACGAGCCGGTTTACAAGAGCGTGTTGTTCCCGCTGGACACAACCGAATGGCCCGCGCTCAGTTGGGGCCGCAAGGAGCCTCTGGATTTGAAGACCCGTTATCACTGTCCGGTGGCGGAGCGCGCGGCTTACGAAGAGTCTGTATGGCTTCCGCACCACATCTTCCTGGGCTCGAAGAAGGATACCGACGACATTGCGGACGCCGTCCTGAAAGTTTTGGAAAACATCGAGGAATTGCGCGGGCTCGAACACCCGGCCATCGAAGTCAAAGCCATGAGCCGCGCGGAACGTCCGCGCGTCGAAAAGCGGCAGTGGTAGGGGTCCTTGAATCCCGGCGTGTCCAAAATACGTTCCAATGGGCGGGAAATGATCTGCGGCTCCGCCTCTTGTCATGAAAATGCTCCCCTCCTCAGATGAGGAGGGGTGGCGCGCCGAGCGCCGGGGTGGTGCTGATCCTGGCGGCAGGCCGCCCGGCGGAGGGAATGACCACCCCGTCGCCCGAGGTGCTCGCGTAACCACCCCGTCGCCTACGGCGCCACCCCTCCTAAATCAGGAGGGGAGTTCTTAAAAGCGCTCCCCTCCTCATCTGAGGAGGGGAGCATTTTCATGACAGCGAGCGGCGGAGCCGGCAGGGTCGCGCGCTAAGCTGGACAGCCTTGAATCCCGAGGGGGTCGGGTGTAGATTACCGGCAGGGCGGAAGAGCAAAACGAAAATTCCGGATGAGTGGAGGGGCATTTTATGAGAAGCGTACTCATTGGGCAGAAAAAATTGTCGAGCTTGGTGGCGGCTTTGGGGTTTCTAATTTGCTTGGTCTCCACCGCAGCGTTTGGCAGCGTCACAGGGCGCATATCGGGTACGGTAAAGGACCCCACAGGCGCCGTAGTGCCTGAGGTCGCCGTCACCGTTGTGAACACAAATACTGATTTCCGGCAGACCATGCGCACCGACGCTCAAGGCTTTTACGCTTTCCCCGCTCTGCCGGTTGGCCTGTATGATTTAGAGATGCGCAAGCAGGGATTCAGAGACTACAAACAAACGGGCCTGACCATCGATGTGAATACCTCACTCCTGGTTGACGTGTCACTTGAACTGGGAGTAGAGACGCAGCAAGTGACGGTGAGGGCGGTTTCAGCTCAGGTGGAAACCACCAGCACGCAAATGGGCGAGGTTATTGGCGAGACCAAGATGACGGTGATTCCGTTGAACGGGCGCAGTTATACCGACCTCCTGGCGCTGCAACCGGGAGTCGTGCCGATAAACGCCGGAACGTATTCGAGCGCCGCGGTTTCAGGCAGCCTCAATGCGGGCAACCTCTCGGTGAGTGGACAACGCGAATCCGCCAACGGCTTCATGGTGAACGGCGGCAGTGTGGAAGAGCCCCTCAGCATGGGCACCACGGTCATTCCCAATCTGGATTCCATTGCCGAGTTCCGGATTCTGACCAATAACTTCGACGCCGAATACGGCAATTACAGCGGCGGGCTGATCAATGCCGTCACCAAGTCCGGCACCAACAAGTTTCATGGCGACGTTTTCGAGTTCCTGCGCAACACGAGCCTCGACGCCCGAAACTTCTACAGCCCTGACCGTGGCATGTTTATCCAGAACCAGTTCGGCGGCACCATCGGCGGGCCGATCATCCACGATAAGTTATTCATCTTTGCCGACTACCAGGGCACCCGGCAGGTGCTTGGCCAGAGCACCGGCAACGTCGCGGTCCCGTCGCTGGACAACCGTGCCGGGAACTTCGGGCCAGCCGCCTTCGGATCAATTAGCGGAGCCTCGGGAGGCCTCGTCTTTACCCCCAACATGGTCAATGGCGGCTTCTGGGCCAATCAACTGTCACAGAAGCTCGGGTACCCCGTCCAGCCCGGGGAACCCTATTCACTTTATGATCCCAACGCGCAGGCCAACCTTTGCACCAGCACGGCGCAATGCGTATTCCCCAATGGCATCATTCCCAGCGGGGCTTTCACCACTCCCTCCACGAACCTTCTGCCCTATATCCCGGTGCCAAATAATGGAGCCTACTTCTCAACCTCCTCGGATAACGGAAGGATACGGGACGACAAGGGTGGCGTCCGGATTGACTTGAACAGCCGCTTTGGCTCGATCGGGGGCTACTATTTCATGGACGACTACTCGCAAATCAGTCCCTATGCCACGGCGAGCGTGCCAGGGTTCAACGACATCAACCTGGGACGGTCCCAAATGTTCAACCTCAGCGATACCAAGACCTTGGGTGGCTCCATGGTCAATGAGGCCCGCATAAATTTCATGCGGGAGAGCCTGGCCAATGATAAGCCCAGCGGCGGGCTGGGAGTGACTTTGAGTTCGTTGGGATTCGTCACGGGCGCGAGTACATCGGGGATTGTGGTGCAAAACCCGGAGCTTCAGGGCGTTCCTCCCATCGGCTTCAATAATTTTTCTATCGGAGTGCCTGCCTACCCGGGGCACAATTACGCCAACATTTATCAAGCCCTGGACAACTTCTCGAAAGTGAAAGGAACGCACACCCTCAAGCTGGGCGGCACTTTCCACTTCGATCAGTCCACCATCCGGGGACAAGGCGTCCGGAACGGCACGTTCGGATTCTCGGGGGTGGAGACGGGAAGCGACTTTGCCGATTTTCTGCTCGGCGCTCCCGCTTATTACGACCAGGGAGCTCAGGAGCCGTTGTATACCGAAACGCGCTATGGCGCCGTGTTCGCCCAGGACAGTTGGCGCGTGAAATCCAACCTGACGCTCAATTACGGGCTGCGCTGGGATGTCACGATGCCCTGGTATGAAAAGAGGGATGAGCTTGAGGCCCTCGAGGTAGGGCAGCAATCGAAGAAGTTCCCCGGCGCACCCATGGGGTGGGTCTTCCCGGAAGATCCGGGGGTTCCCAAAACCATCGCGCCGACCCACTATCACGACTTTTCCCCGCGTGTGGGCCTTGCCTACTCTCCTAGCGCCTCGGGCGGATTCCTCGGCCACGTGCTGGGGGGGCCCGGCAAGACAAGTATTCGCGCGGGTTTTGGGGTTTTCTTCACGGCCTTCGAAGGCG
Organism: uncultured Acidobacteriota bacterium; assembly: GCA_963804995.1. GTDB lineage: Bacteria > Acidobacteriota > Terriglobia > UBA7540 > UBA7540 > Bog-366. Next base: position 1,246,888 of record CAWDSK010000003.1, on the reverse strand, counting down.
CCTCGCAAGGCAATATTTCAGGTGATGCTCCTTTCGGTTACTTCTGGGCCAGCCCCACCCCTCCGCTGTTTACCACCCCCTTCATTGACCGGTCGACAGGCTTTAATGAGGGTCAACGTTTTCCCATCGCGCTTCCGCCCGTCAACGTTTCTGTCAGCAATCCCGATAACAACGTTGACTGGTCACACTTCCTGCCTATCGGGGGTTCGCCCACCTGGTTCCATGGGAACCGCGTGCCATACGCTGAAGACTATAGTTTCTCCCTGCAACGGCAGATGGGTAGGGACAGCATTCTCAGCATTTCCTACGTGGGCACGCAGGGCCACGCGCTGCTTACCGCGGAGGAGTCCAACCCGGGCAATCCGGGATTGTGTTTGAGCGTCAGCCAGGCCAGTCAAGTCATACCAGGGGGCGCAACCTGCGGGCCTTTTGCTGAAAACGGCGTGTATACGACGGCGGGCGGAACCGTGATTAACAGCACCCGCGCTCCTTTTGGTCCTAACTTTAGTAGTAATCAGTATTTTATAACCATAGGAACCTCAGCCTACAACGCCCTCGAGGTTACGCTCCGCCATACCAGCGGACCCTTGGAAGTTCTGGCTGGGTACACGTACAGTAAATCGATCGACGAGGGTTCGAGTTACGAAGACGACCTCAATCCTTACAACAATCATTTGCAGCGGGTGCTCTCCGCCTTTGACATGACCCAGAACTTCGTGGCGAGCTACCGCTATGAGCTTCCGTTCAGCCGTTTCTTTGGAGCGCACCGCGCCACGAGCGGCTGGACAGTAACGGGTATTACCCGGTTTACCACCGGTCTCGCCGTTCCGATGTCGGAGAGCGATGACAATTCGCTGATCGGCTCGTTTGGCGGCAACCCGCTCGACGTTCCCAATTACACACCTGGTAATCTCCAGTACAATAATCCACGCTCAGGACAAGCATACTTTAATACCTCTCTCTTCAGCCCGGAAGCCATCGGACAAGAGGGGACGGCGGCCCGGCGCTTCTTCCATGGGCCTGGGCTCAACAATTGGGACTTCGCCCTGTTGAAAGATACCAAAATCACGGAATCGAAGGTGGTGCAGTTCCGGTTTGAGGCCTTCAATCTCGCCAACCACGCGCAGTTTACCAATCCGGTGGGAAACATCAGCAGCGGATTGTTCGGCTATGTGACCAATGCCTACAATCCGCGCATCTGCCAGGTGGCTTTGAAATTGATGTTCTGAGGGATGAGCCGGGCCGAAAGACTGTGTGAGGCCACCGCAGCCATGGGCAGTGAGGTACGTTCTATCTATGACCCAGCGCGTTCTGGTGACGGCAGGCGCGTCCGGCATTGGCCGGGAAATTGTGCGCGCCTTCGCGGCACAAGGGGCGAAGGTGTTCGTTTGCGACATTGATGCCAAGGGCCTTGACAACCTGGCGCAGGAAATCCCGGGGCTCGCGACCATGGTCTGCGACCTGTCGAAACGCGCCGACATTGAAGCGATGGTCCCCTTCGGCGTCAACGCCATGGGCGGCCTGGATGTCCTCGTGAACAATGCGGGCATCTCGGGTCCGACGGCGCCGGTCGAGGAAATGGATCCTGACGCGTGGGACGAAGTCGTTCAACTCAATCTGACGGGCACGTTCAACGTCACACGCCTCGCCATCCCGCATCTGAAAAAATCTCCGTCGGGCGTCATCATCATCATGTCTTCGATGGCGGGCCGATTCGGCTATCCCAACCGCAGTCCGTACGCGGCGACCAAGTGGGGACTGATCGGGTTCACCAAGACCCTTTCCATCGAACTGGGCGCCTTTAACATTCGCGCCAATGCCATCCTGCCCGGCGCCGTGGCGGGGCCGCGACTTGACAAGGTCTTGGAAGGTTGAGCAAAAATGAGTGGTGGAACGGTTGAGGAAGAAAGAAAGTCGGCGCTCGGGATCCAATCCCTGAAAAGATTTGTCGATCCGAAAGATGTTGCGGCCTTGGCGGTATTCCTCGCCTCCGATGCCGCCAAGTCGATCTCAGGCCAGATGCTGCCGATCGACAACGACAAGCAAAAGGCGACCTGAGGGTTGGCAAACCACCCCTCTAGCGTGGTGTCCCGGTTAATATTTGACAAGGCTGTCCGACCCCCTCACCCCCCAGCCCCTCTCCCCCAAAGGGGCGAGGGGAGAGTTAATTTTCTTGCCCTCGCCCCTTTGGGGGAGAGGGTGGCTGGCCGAGGCGTTCTCATCAGCCGAGGCCAGACGGGTGAGGGGGTTCTACCCATTGTCAACTCTAACACGGGACACCACACTAGGGTGACCTTCCTTGCAGATAAGCCACGACGGCGGAAGTCAAGTCCGCCTCACCTTGGGGGGTATAGGGTGAGGAATACGGATTCGGCTCGTACCCCCCCTGAGCAAATGCGATTTTGGTCGGAAAATAACCCAGGAATCCGTTGCAGTAGCCGAAGTGGAAGGTGTATGGAAACGGTGACTGGTCCCTGACCGCCATCGCGATCTCGCAGAAGAGTTCCAAGGGAGCTGCCCAGATGGCGATGTCTTCATTGATCTGCAGGAACCGGACGGGGATGCGAACCACCGCTGCTCCCGTGCTCGTTTTCCGAAGATAATCAGCCAGCTCCGCAGGCCATCCCAGGTTGTCTTTTCTTTCCGGCGTTTCAACGATCTGCATGCCGAGGGAAAGCCTTACGTCCGAGGTGGTGGGCCCCATCTGCCGATTCGCCTCCAGAATTTTGTCTCCCAGCAAAACTCGAAACTGGCTGAGGTGCCCGCTTTGGAAGTCCGGATAGACGCTATAGATGGGGGCCATGTTTCCCGCCGCCCCTTGAATATAGAGCATGGGCGCGCCGAGTTTCTCCTCCACATATTGTGCGACGATTCCCGGCGCATCGCCGCTGATGAGCGTGTTAGCCGGCCCCAGCACCGTTCCGTGCATCGCATAGTTTGCGATCAAGGCGAGAAGCGTGCCGTCCGCCTTCTCCAGACGCAGCAGCCCGATCCGGCGGTCCGCCGGGCCATCCGGGTTGAGCCCCAGGAAGGCCGGTCCCTCCACATCCTGCGCGCGGCGATTAATGTTGGCCATCGCGAAGCCCCACCCCACTCCCAGGCGAGCGGGTTCAAGTTTGCTGCGGGCTTGCTTGATCCCTTCTATCAGCGCCTTCTCCACGCTGGCCGAATACTCTTTGTTGGATTCGTGGAGGTAGCGATCCGGCATCAAGGCGCCATCCAGGCCCGGGGTCCCGACTTCCGGAGCCGAATGCGTATGCGTGACGATCCACCAGACTTGGAGCGGCTTGATTCCTGTCTGCTTATCGAGTTCCCGCATAACCTGGTCATAGAACCCGGGAGAAATCTCGGTGATGTCACTCGATATGAGGAAGAACTGTGTCTTGCCGTCGTCCAGAGCGGCAATACGAAGATAAAGACGGTCGTGCACGCCGGTGGATTGCCGGGGGCCATAACCGCAAAGCCACTGACTTGTCTCCGGGGTAATATCCACCTTGACGGCAGCAGCTCTGAAACCCGCGGCGGCGGCGCTCGTCAAAGACCAAGCCGCGGCAAGCGAGAGCCCTAAAATGAGACTCGTCAGCCGGTGCGAATGCCTGGCAATCTGCAAAGCTTGTAACATAATGCATTCTCCTGTTGGCCTTCAGATTTACCGCCGCTCCAGACCAGGATTTTCACACCGACTCTGCACCCCCGCTCAGCGGGAACCCGATCCCACCGGGCGCGGGCGGGTGCGAGTGTAATCCTCGTCGGGATTTTCCGGGCTGTCGCTCAGCAATCCCAGCATCTGATAAATCTTCAAAACCGCGTGGTCGACCATGCGCTCGCCGGCTCCCGGCTCGATGACGGTGGAAAGGCTCGCCGCACCGTAGCCGCCCTGGGTAGCGGCCTTGATGGTGGGGAGGTAGCCAAAGTACCCATTCGCATAGCCTAGGAAAAAGCAGTCGCTGACCGGGCAACGTTGCCGCCAGTTGATTTGGAATTCTACGAAAGGCTCTCCCGGCATCGACATGAAGGCAATTTGCTTGTCCAGCAGCAGCGTGCCCACGGGCAGTTGCTGCTCCGGATCCGTGGGAGGATAGTAGTAAAAGGTGGATCGGCTATCCGCACTCACCTCGGAGCTTTGAAAGAAGGCTTTCTTGTATTTTTCCGGGTTCCAGCGGAAATGAAAAGTGAGCAGGTCTTCCGCGAAATCGAGCGAAGGTTGGGGCGGGCTTTGGGTGTGAATCTCCCGGGCAATTCGGGCCGCCGCCTCGCCGAGTTGAGTCCCTTCCCAATCGCGGCGTTTCACTGCATCCTGCTTCAGCGGTATGGCAGTGTAATAGGGATTGATGTCACCCGGCGCTCCTTGCAGAAACATGCAAAGGGGTTCGCCTGCGAAGGCGCCCTCCACGGTTTTGACCATGGCGGCGGGGAAATCCGCGGAGTACTGGGGGTTATCGGGCCCAAAGACCACCGGGTGGCAGGCGTAATTCACCAGGATGGCGAGCGGCTTCCCCTCCAACGTATCGAGCCGCAGGACGGAGACCGTGGGGTCAACCGGCGCCGTGGGGATTTGCGTTTCATTGTGGTCGAACCAGGTCACTGTCCCATCGGAGTTCAAGCGCAGCCGGTTGTGTCCGATGTAGGCATCCCCGTATCCGGTTCCCAGGCGAACTTCGACGGCGTGTTCATGCGCTTCCTCGATAGCTTTCTCGATCTTTTCCAGCGCGGCTTTTTCCCAAGCGGGCAGACCATCGGGATACGTATCCCGAATCGCCGGCGCCGAGTGATCGTGTGTGGCACAGACCAGAACGTAGGAGATTCCGCTCGATTTCCGGGCCGCCTCGCGGATTTGTTCGATGGAGCCGCGGCCGAAAGTCCGGCCCAGGTCCAGGGCCACAAGCGCGACGCGTTTCTCACCGACCTCCAGGACGACTACCCGGGCATAGAGCGGATTGAGGGTGCCCGTGGCGTCTCTCAAATCGTATCCCCAAAGGGGCAATCCCGGAGGCGGAGTGATATCGGCCTTGGCTACACCGGCTTTGAGCACCGCAGCCCCTGCCAACGGCGCCAGGAGCAGAAATATTAAACCCAACAGCAGCCCCGCTTTTAGAAGACGCATTTTCTTTCCTCCTGGATGATAGGGTCAAAGTTCGTCTGCAATTCGTCGTGTGCCGGGCAAAGATTCCCCTGGGCTTGGCACAAATCCATTACCCCGGCCTCTTCCTCCTTGGCTGGATAGGCAACAGACTGCGGCGAGGGGCTTTCGGTTTTTCCTGCGTACGTAGCAGCCAATGTGGGCGGGCTGTGGTCCTGCACAGCCGCTAGTGCAGTGCGTCTCATATGGCGGTACGTATGATGGTCAGGGTCAATGTTGTAGCGTCCCGACCTGTCGGGACACCTGCCGACTTAATGGCTTTTGAATTGGTAAGTTGTAAATTGTTCCGACGCCCCTTGCGTGGAAGTAACCCCTCATCCGACCTCCTACGTCGGCCACCTTCTCCCCTGGGAGAAGGCTGGGATTTACGGTGTCTAGCCCTCTCCGAGGGGAGAGGGTGGACCGCCGCCGGCGTCTTCATCAGCCGGGGCGGGACGGGTGAGGGGTCTCGTGGGCGTTTGAGAATTCTACATGTTAGGAATTCAAAAAGCATAAGGCCGGCGCTACAAGTACCAGGGTGACAGTGATGCAGTGTATCCTCGTCCCAAACCCCACCCTCCCAGCCGGCGGTCAAGCCGCCGGCCGTGAGGGTTACGGGTGCTTCCCCAGCTAGAATTCCAGCCGGAGCGCTAATTGTACCAACCTGGGTGAATTGAGCTGATAGTTGACGACTCCAAAACCCGGAGCGCCAAAAATCTGCCCGGGCTCGCCGAATTGCACACGGTTAAAGAGGTTAAAGAACTCCGCCCGGAACTGGAGTTTCATGCGTTCAGTTAAATGGGTGTCTTTAAACAACGCGAAATCAGAGTTGTTCATTCCGGCGCCGCGCGTGTTGGTTAGTTCGCGAGGGGCGCTCCCAAAGGTGAATGCCGCGGGCTGAGTGAAGCAGCCAGTGTTGAACCATTGGTTGAGCCGGGAGGTGGCCGATCCGGTGGTGTTAAGCGTGCAGCCCGAAACGAGGTTCGGCCGCTGCGTGCCATTGTTGAGGGAGTAGCTGTTGTTCGTCGCGTCGGTGATGACCAAGGCGAGGCCGCTCTGCAACGTATAGATTCCGTTGACGCCCCACCCCGACACCAGCTTGTTGACGGCCCCGGTGGCGCTGCCCAGGAGGCGTTTCCCTTGCCCAATGGGAAGGGGCAGGGAGTAACTCACCACCAGATTGTGCGGTACATCATTGCTGGAGGGCGCCCAATCAGCGCGCAGATTGTGATAGTTCTGTACACCCCCCGTGGTAAGGCCTAAGTTGCTCTCCTCCCAACTGGTGTTGGTTTCTGTATTGGTCATCCACTTGGACCACGTGTAGGAGGCGAGGATGCTGCCGGCTGACTGGAAGCGCTTCTGAAACTTCACGAGCATCGCTTGATAGTTGGATGCGCCGATCGGAGATCCGGTGTTACCAACGCCGGTATACTGCGGGTAGGGTTGCAGAAGCTGTTCACGGAGAACCGTCGGCTGCGCCAGCGGTCCGCTGGTGATCAGCCCGAGGAACGGATTGGGTACTTGATCGAGGAGCGCATTCCCCATCGATAGATACGAATCGGCGAGCGGATAGTTCTCGGCACCCTCGGGAAGGTGGGTGCCCTTCGACGCAGAGTAGGCCACTTCCAGCATGGTTCCCGGCGCCAGCTCTTTTTCGACGCTGAAATTCCACTGCTGCATGTACCCGTAGGAATTCGTCGGGAGCACGGCGCTGACATACGTTCCAGCCAAATATTGCTGGAGCGCATCAGGATTATGCTGAAGGGGGTAAATAATGCCGGTGGGGAACGGGTTGCTGAACGGCAGGTACGGTGTCAGCCCTCCGTTGACCGTCGAAAGCCACGGAGTTGTGAAACTGTTCACCGGAGAGGCAAACGGCGCGTTTTGAAAAACCGCATCCTCCGGCAAATGGAAGACCCCATAACCACCCCGAATCACCATGTCGTGGCCAGCGCGATAGGCGAAGCCTATCCGTGGGGCAAAGAGGTTCCAACGGTTAGTGAATTCATGGTGGTCGGGGTAGAGCTTCGAACCCACTAACGCCGCGTCACCCTTGAGCGGCAGGCCCGTCGCCTGCGCCAGAAAGTTTACGTTATTGGGCTGGAGAATATTGACACGATCGTACTTTTCGGTCCATCCAAAGGGCACGTCATAACGCAACCCCAGATTCACAGTCAATCGGTGCGTCGCCTGGAAGGTGTCGTCGATGTAAAACGCGTCGTACCACTCGTGCGAACCGGTGAACGCATCTTCCCAGGCGCCTCCGCTCGAACCATTGCCGAGCATGTAGGATGCAAAACTGTAGCCCGACCCCGCGGGGTTGGTGGGGTTTTGCGCAGTGAAACCGTTATCGAAGTAGAAATTTCCGGTTGTGTCATTTGTTTGCAGGTACGAATCATCGAGCTTACGGAACTCAAACCCGAATTTCAGGGTGTGCCTACCCTTGATCTTGGTCAGACTCGCCGCCACGTCATAGTCCATGTTGCGGTCGATGATAATCCCGCTATAACAGGGATCACCGCCAAACCCGGAAATACAGGGCTGCGGAGCCATGCGGTAGGGGATGGAGTTGAGGGCGGCCGGCCACCCGTAGGTGGTAAGATCGGCGCCCATGGTGAGCTGTTGGATGTTGTAGTCATACCGCATCCAAGACACATGCAGATCACCCACGGTTGTGGGACTGAACGAATAGGTGTCGGCAACCACGATTTGCTGCGTAAGGTCGGAGGCCTTGTATTGGGTCGGGTCCGGCACATTCCCCAGGGGATAGAACGGCAGGTCCAGGATCGTCCAATACGTGTAACGGCCAAAGATGTGTTGCTTGTCGCTGACGTTCTGATCGATCCGGGCGTTGACCTGATCGTTGTCTCCACCTATGGAATAATTGTTCACGAAGTTGTTGACCAATCCCGGTTGGTTCGGCAAGGGGTAGATGGCCTTGGCCAGGATGGTTGACGTGTTATCGAGGCGCGAGGGAACCCCTACAGGATTGGTCCCATTGGGAATGATGTTACCCGCGAACGGTTGCCGGTCGTAAAGATTGGCGCCAGCCCCGCACGCCGGCGGCGTTGCTCCCCCCGGATTGGCAGGAGCGCCACACGTGGTGGTGGGATCAAAAATCTGGGGTGTGCCTGGCGCGGAGAAATCCCCTTGGATGTTCGCCGCGGTCGGCACAGTCTGCACGGTCGTTTGCCCCTCCCGTTGCCGGTAACCCTCGTAACTGGCAAAGAAGAAAGTCTTATCCTTTTTGATCGGGCCGCCGATGGTCCCCCCAAACTGATTCTGCTGATAAGGAGGCACGTTGAGTCCATTGGCATTGGCAAAGAAGGTGTTCGCGTTTAGAAACGTATTTCGCATGTACTCGTAGGCAGCGCCGTGAAAGGCGTTGCTTCCGGACTTGGTGGTGAGATTAATCACGCCACCCGAGAAGCGGCCCCATTCCGCACTCAGGTCGCTGGTCTGCACGCGAAATTCCTGAATGGCGTCCTGGGTCGGAACCAGCGCGAACATGTCGATATAGTTCACATTGAGGGGGGCGCCATCCATAAACCCCGCGTTCTCGTTGGCCAGACCTCCGTTAATCTGGTAATTCCCCCACGCCGTGTTATTGGTCAGTGTAGGGTTGGAAAAGGCTTGGCCCTGGGCGATCACGCCCGGCACCAATGCCGCCAAACTGAGCACATTGCGCCCATTCAGTGGCATCTCTTGGGGGTGGCTAATTACCTGGCCGAGCGCTGCGGTGTCCGTTTGCAGCAAGGGAGTTTGCGCTTTCACCTCGATCGTCTGCATCAACTGGCCGACTTCTAACGCCACGTCGATACGGACATCGCTCTGCACTTGCACCACAATGTCCGGTCGAGCCATGTGTTTGAAGCCATCCTTTTCGACATCGAGACGATAGCTTCCTGGAATCAAGTTGACGTACCGGTAATTGCCCGTGGTATCAGTCGGGACTGTCCGGCGTTCTTGGGTGCCCTGGTTGGTTAACGTTGTGTTGGCGCCCGGGATGACTGCGCCAGCCGAGTCAGTGACGGTTCCCAGAATGGAACCGTAAAAAGTCTGCGCGGTTAAAGGAGCCGTTGCTCCTATTACCAGAACCGCAAGTAATGACAGCTTAAGCACCAAACCCATGAAGCGACTCCGGGTTGACCTTGCCATGGTCTGCCCTCCTTTAGATTTACCCAGTCCCGACGCAAGTGATGCAGTCATGAGCTTTTACGCCTCGACGGTCTATTTGTCAAGGTTTATTGATGCGATTTAATAAGGCAGGCGTGACCTAAGTGTATGGCTTGACCTAAGAATATTGTCGTTTGTATGCATCTCGAATTGCCTGTGCGAGACCGTTTGAAGGCGCTTCGAAGTTTTCGAAATCCTTGATGTTATCCTGCCGTACATGCAGTTGTCCTTCGCCCGTATTGCCCCGGTGTTGCCCTATCGAATAATGTGGGTGTTTTTGGAGTTCACGGGACGAAAGAACCCAGTACCTAATTTTGTCGCGCCAAACTGCAATCCACACAAACACGTCACAACATGCGCACTTCACTTGCTGGAAATTCATCCAAAAGTCCTTTTTCGAATCAGAAGCAAGAGCCTTGACGAATAGTGGCTCATCGCTATGAGCATCTACCGCCCGCGATGCCTTGACTTCAATCCTGATTTTACCATCGAGATAGAAATCATATTCCCCTGAGTAATTCGGATCGAGTTGTTTTGATGGTTTGTGAAGTTCTGGAACCAACTCCTTTAAGTGCGATTGTGCCCACGCTTCCCCGAATGTCCGGGTCCCGCAATTTCGAAAATGTAGAGAAACGTGTTCCTCTCCATATAGCTGTCGCGTAGCTCGATATAATCATCAAATGTCAGTTTGTCAGCGCTAAGTAATGCTGAAATGATGTATTCATACTCATTGAACGGATAAACGGAGAATAAGTCTTGCAGTCTTTGGCGGAAATCGACTGCGTTTGGTAGCGTCGCAATCAACCTGTCCAGTTCTTGCTTCAGTTTTTCCATAACTAGAAAAGACCTGCTTGATTGAAAGTGGATATCGTTTTCGGTGGCCTTCCGCGTCGTCTGCCAACAGGGTTAGTTATTGGTTCGCTAGGGTTTGTCGTTAAGACCTCTACGTTTGCTGCCTCTTGGGGAAACGATTCAAACTGTACCTGAATATCATTCTCGAAAGCATGGCCATTCTGCCAACCTAAGTGACCAGTTGTTCGGTAATGTTCAAGCCGCCGGATTGCCATCTCGCAGAATATGGGGTCTGTGTCTAAAGTAAAAGAACGCCGCTTGGCAATCTCACAAGACAAGAGAGTAGTCCCTGTGTGAGCAAAGAAATCAACAACTAACTGCCCGGCGTTCGATGACGCTCTTACGATTCGGTCAATACACTTCAACGGCTTTTGTGCATAGCAACCACTAACATTTTCTTCCATGCGGTAGAACACTTGCTGAATATCTACCCAGACGTTGCCCGCCCGAATATTCTCAGATTTGCTCCGCTCCATGTTTTCGGTGATTGTGCCATTGACTTTCTTGTAGTACCCACGAAGAATCTTGGGGATGTCTGTGTATTCGGCTTCTACATTGAAAAACGGATTCCCTTTCGTGTAGTAGAGTAACTCCTGCCGGACGGCCATCCAATTCTTCTGCGTTCCATAACCGCGTTGATTTCTCATGGTAATGAAGCTGCGCGTACTCACCGGAAGCGACCGCATCATAATCATGAAGTCAGGCAACGGCTGGAAACCATCCTTTTGATCTGCACCAAGCCAGATGTAGAGTGAAGCATCTGGAACCGTCCATTCCAATGTGTTGCATACCCACTGCTTGCACCACGCAATAAATTCTTGGACGCTTCTTTCTTTGAATGCGACAAGGTTATAGGGGGGGTCATGAATAGCTAGTACTGCTCTATTGCCGTCCATGAGCTTCGCAACATCATCAGGATTAGCCGCGTCCAGACAACCTACCCTGTGACCGGAAATCGGGTCAGTCCAAAGATCGCCAGGACCGAGCCGACAATGTGGTAGCAGCACTTGCCGGATATCGGGCCGTTCATCCAATCGCGGTAAGGGATTATTCTTCATTATTCGCGTCCCTTGTTAAATGTGTGGTTCTAACCTGGTCGGAGAATATTCTAAGTACGTTAGGTTTGTCAAGACAAGATCGCAACCTATTGTTGCTGTGCATAAGTCGGCACACAATAGCTTGTGGACAATCGTTTCGAGAGCAGCGTGTTAGGGTCATTCGCTCATCTCACAAGCTCTATCGGATAAATTCTCCAGGTGGAGGAGATTATTTTTGGGAATTTCTGGACATTGCCCAGTTTGCCGCTTTCCTCGGGATGGTTTGCGGTACGGGGGCTTTCACGCTTGCGGATCTTTCTTGCCAGTAAGTTCGGCATAGGTCAGCCGTTTGCCGACGATCTGGCGGACAGCAAGCGGCGGAGCCGCAGGTCATGCTTTGCCGCATAGAGCATAATGTGGCCAAGCTTTGGGGTGCCCCCCGCTCCTTGAGTGGAGGTATCTTCGCTGCCTTGACACTCGTGTTCAGGGAACCCTAGAATCGAAATGTGCTTTGGAGTCTGATGAGAACTTGCATAATATTCTCAATGGTATTGGCTCTTTCAAGTATCGCGGTTTGTGCCTTGAACCCGGAGCGAGCCTCAGCACAATCTAACCCCAGCAGTGAATCCCTCGACAGCGAAGTTGCCGCGCATTTTAGCGCCGGCCAGGAAGCCACGCGTGCCGGCCAGACCGGCCGCGCCATCCGGGAGTACCGGGAAGTTTTGCGGCTCAGGCCGAATCTTACCGAGGCGCGCGTCAACCTGGGTCTGGACTATTACCTGGCAGGGCAGTACCAGCAAGCGTCCCTGGAGCTGGAGAAAGCGCGGCAACAACAGCCGCACCTGGTGGCTGCCAACCTGTTTCTGGGCATGGCCTACCGGAAGCTGGGACTTCCGGCGAAAGCTATCCCGCCCCTCGAAGAAGTCTTGCGTCAGGATCCCGCGAATCAGGAAGCGCTTCGGACGCTGGCCGCGAGCTACTTGGACCGGGACAATTACCACGACGCAACGGAAGTTTATCTGAAACTTTTTGCCTCAAGTGCTGACCCCGTCGAAGGCTGGTATGGCCTCGGCCAGAGTTACCTGGCGATGGCCAAGCAGTTGGGCGATGAAAATTCAAAAAAGTTCGCGGGCACGCCCTGGGAGGCGAGGCTGACCGGCGATGTGATGGTCGAGGATCAAAAGTGGGTGGACGCCGCCGCGCAATACCGTCGTGCCCTGGGCCTGGATGATAAGATCCCTGGATTGCATGCCGCTTTGGGTGACATGCTCCTGCGACAGGGCAAGCTGGAAGACGCCGAGGCGGAGTATCGCGCCGAATTGCGACGTGACCCCAAAAGTGAAGAGGCCCACTTGGGGCTGGCAGCGACGGCTCTGGGAAATGGCGCCACCACTCTTGCCCTCGAGAATGTGACGAAGATCTGGGAAGTTTTCCCGCCCTTTCTGGAAAGCCAAACCAACTTCCCTGCGGTAAAGATTGACACCCCGAAACTCACCACCCTGGCGTGGGATCTTGCTTCTGCCCCCGATTCCCCCGCCCGGGAATTCTTGCTCGCCAGTATCTATCGGGCGGCTGGCCAAAGCGAGCCGGCCACGCAGCAATGGTCGAAGTTGTTGCCCAGCCTGCAGGCCTGGAGCGCGACACAAAATAAAATGGGGAGTCGCGCTGAAACCATCGGAGCCGCCTGCGCGGCGCATCGCTACGCGGAATGTGCCCAGCTTATTCAGGCGCAGAAATCGCGAACTCCCGAACAGGACATCGTTTTAGGCAAAGCACGATTGGCCCTGGGCGACGAGCCGGCAGCGGCCGCAGCTTTTGCAGAAGCCCTGAATCGTGACCCCGCGAATGCGCAATCCAGCTACTGGCTCATACGGTCCTACCAGCGTCTTGCCCTCGCGTGCTTGAACCATATGGTGGAAGTGGCTCCGGATTCCTGGCGCGTTCACCAGATTCAAGGGGAATACTACCAATCCCGGTTCGATTACAAAAAAACGATTGCAGAATTCCAGACAGCACTCAAGGCGCATCCTGACTCCGCCGAACTGCATGAACAGCTCGGCAACGCTTACCTGCTCGATAAAAATGTGGCCGCCGGGAAAGCGGAAATCGAGCGAGCGCTCGAAATTGATCCCACGCGCACGCTCAGTCTTTACCTGCTGGGGCGTGTGAGTTTCCAAAGCCGCGAGGTGCCCAAGAGCATCGAGTATTTCCAGGAGGCGTTGCGGTTTGATCCTGGATTCCTACCAGCTCGCGCCGCCCTGGGACGCGCCTATATGCGGGTCGGAAAGCCGGCCAGCGCCGTGCCTGAGCTTGAGAAAGCAGCTTCCACGGACGATAAGGGCGACCTGCATTACCTGCTGTCCATGGCCTATCGCCAATTGGGAAAGCCGGAGCTGGCCGCGCAAGCCCTTGCCGCCTCGCAGGAGCTTCGTAAGAAATCCGTGGCTCGCCATGAGGCTGGAGTGGCTGCCGCCGAAGAGGAATTGGCTGACCAATAAGCGTAACCCCTGCCTTGGAGGACGATCCATGCCCAAGTTTTTCCGAACTTTAATTCCCGCCCTTTTCCTGGCCGCCACAGCATTTTGCAAGCGCTGTATCAATTGGGGCGGCGCAAGGAGGCCGACGCGATGCTGTTTCCCATCGCTCGAGGGGTTTGAAAAAGGTGGATTCCAGGGCTTCGGCGCGAGCGGCATGACGTACGATTGAAAAGCCTGGGATGGAACGCCGCACGGTTATGAAGGTCTGCTGGTGGATGGCTACCAGACACTGCTGGTCGTCCTGTCGCGCTGAACGGGCAATCGACAACTGACCGCAGGCTTTCCCCAATACGAGCTATAATCCTCCGAATGCGAACGGAGTTCGCGGTAATACCATTTGAGGAATCCGCCAAGGCCGCCGGCAATTTGGAGCGCTTGGAGCAGCAACTGGCGCCCACGCTCTTCGCGCCACTGGCTTCATTGCTTTCCCAGTCTCCCGACCCCGACGGCGCTTTGAACCTTTTGGAGCGCTATGCGCAGGGCGCACCGCCGCGCGTTTTGGGTGAGTTGGCGCGCCACCCTGCCGCACTTTCCTATCTCATCGCCATCTTTGGGTACAGCGGATATCTGGCGGAGACCCTGCTGTCAGAGTCTGATCTGGTGGTGCAGTTCGCGCGTGACCGGAATTTTGCCAAGTTGAAATCCAAAGAAGACTTGATGCAGGACTTCGCGCGCTTTTCAACCACCAATCCGGACCCCTGGCAGGCGGCCATGCTGGCGCGTTTCAAGCGGCGGAATTACTTGCGTATTGTGCTGAAAGATGTGCTCGGCCTTTCGACGCTGGGCGAGACCACTCTGGAGCTTTCGACGCTTGCCGATGTCATCCTTACCAATGCCTACCTTTATTGTGACCGCGAACTGGAAAAGCGCTATGGCCAGCCGCAATACCGGGATGCGCAGGGCCGCATTGTGCGCGCCGGCTTCAGCATCATCTCGCTCGGAAAACTGGGCGGAAACGAACTGAACTACAATTCCGATATCGACCTGCTCTTTCTCTATTCCCATGACGGAGAGACGGCCGGGGGCAGCGAGAGAGAGTCCGCGATCAGTAACAAAGAATACTTCGTTCACCTGGCGCATGCCATCACGCGCACCATAACTCAGGCCACGCCGCAAGGGCAGGTTTTTCGTGTGGACTTGCGTCTGCGGCCGGAAGGCGACCAGGGCGATCTGGCCATTTCCTTGAACTCGGCGCTGGAGTACTACGAGCACCGAGCGCGTGACTGGGAATTGCAGATGCTGATCAAGGCGCGCTACTCCGCCGGCGAAGTGAAGCTGACGCGCGATTTCCTGCGCGGTGTCGAGGAATACGTTTACCGTTCGCCCGGGGATTTTGTGGCCGTGGAGAGCGTTCTTTGGGCGCGCGAGAGGATCTCCAAGAAACTGCGGGAGAGCCGCGGACACGCGATTGATGTGAAGCGCCACCGCGGCGGCATCCGCGACATCGAGTTTCTGGTGCAATGCCTGCAACGCCTGCATGGCTTACAGGACCACTGGGTGCGGTCCGGAGGAACGCTCTTCGCCCTGCGGAAACTTAACGACAAGGGGTTGCTCTCTGATCGGGATTACGCCGCGCTGACTACTGCCTACGAGTTTCTGCGCAAGGTTGAGCACCGAGTGCAGATGGAGGTGGGGCAGCAGTCGCACCGGTTGCCCACCGACCCCCAGGCGCTCGAACCGGCTGGCGCGCCGGGTGGGTGCGGAGCCGGGACCAGAAGAGCGTCCGGGTGAAGCCCTTGAGCGCGAAGTTCGCCAAGCCCTCGCGTGTGTCGATGAGATTTACCAGCATGTTATTCACCCCCGTAGCCCCACCGCGGCCGGAAGGTCTTTCGAACTGAAGCCGGTTCCGGCTCTCCTGCCGGACCCCGGGCACGTTTCCTTTGATTCGCTCCTGAACTTTCTGGAAGTCCAGGCTCCGGAAGTGGCGCGACTGGTGAGGGAAGTGGGATTGCCGGGCCGCGCCCGGAAGAATGCGACACGCTTGCTGGCGGCGATTGTCAGCTCATCAGAGCGCTTCGCACTGGCGCGCGCCAAGCCGGAGTGTTTGCGGCTCGCCATCGAAGTGGCAGGCTTGAGCGACTACCTGACGGAACTCCTGGTCCATCATCCTGAGGACCTGGAATTTCTGGATGCCGCCCGGCCAGCGCCGCCCGAGGGTGCGACCGGGGCGCAATTAGAGATTGGGCTTGAGCGCGGGACGGCCTCAGAATCTCATTCCTGGGCCGCGGACCGGAGGATGGAGCTGCGCGAAAAGATGGCCCTGCTGCGCCGCCATTACCGCGCGCGAGTTCTGGGGTTGGGCACGGCGGATCTGGTGGGCAACGGCTCGGCGTTTGCGATGTTGCAGCGTTGGTCGGCCAATGCCGCGCGCTCCATCTCCAGCGCTTTGGTCATCGCGCAAAACGCCTTGAGCCAGGAAGCGAATCCGTGTGGCCTTGCCGATTGCCCCTTCGTGGTCTTGGCCATGGGCCGCTTGGGACTGAATGAGTTTGACCTGGCCTCAGACGCTGACTTGGTTTTCGTGGCGGAGTCCCAGGCCGGAAGAGAAAGGTTGGAGCACTGGACGCGCGTGGCTGAGAAAACGATCGAGGTTCTTTCCAGTTACACGCGCGATGGCGCACTCTTCGCCGTGGATACACGCCTAAGGCCGCGCGGGCAGGAAGGCGAATTGGTGGTCAGTGTTGAGACGCTTTCGAACTACCTCAAGGAAAACGCCAAGGCCTGGGAATTGCTCACCTATCTGAAGGCCTTTCCACTGGCGGGGAATCTTGACCTCGGGCGGGAGGCAACGGATCGTCTCCAAGTGGCTATACACGAACGCTTGGCCACTTACCATGACTTTGAGGGTGAGCTCCACCAGATGCGGCGGCGGCTGGAAAGGGAAGTGGTGGTTCCCAGCAGCAATACTAAGACGGCGCCTGGCGGATATTACGACGTGGATTATGCCGTCTCCTACTTGCGCCTGCGAAACCGGGTAGAGGCCTTGCCTGGAGCCAATATGGCGGAACAAATCGAGGCCTTGCGTGCGGCGGGTAACATCGCACCGGAGGATGCACGCACCCTTACGGCCGGCGCCGGATTCCTGCGGTCAGTGGACCACATTATTCGCCTTGTGACCGGGAAAGCCCCCCAGGGGTTGCCCGAACATCTTGGGCACGCTGAAGCCGTGGAAAGCGTAGCGCGCCGGTGGAATCTGGTTCCCGAGGGGCAGACACTGGCCCGCCTGCTCAGCGACACACAACAACAGGTGCGGTACGTTTACCGGCGGTTGGTGGGGTCGGAATAGGTCTGGCTAACGAGCAAACAACGGCGCAAGGAAGAAGCGTGCGCAACGTGCGGCGGCAATCTCCACCCTGACCGGGAGCTAATTCCTCGGCCCATGGCACGACGCGTCCGCGCCATGGGCGGCTCCCTCGCTGTAGATCCGGATCGCTTTAGTAGGATTCGTCTCGGCGACAACCCCCGCCGGGCCGTCCTCCCCCGCCGCGGTGACGGCCCCCGCCGCCACCTCCGCCGCCGGAGTGGGGACGTCCGCCGAAGTCGCTGCGCGGTGGACGTGCTTCGTTCACGGTCAGCCGCCGGCCTTCGAGCGATTGCCCGTTGAGGCCAGCAATGGCTCGGTCCATATCCTCGCCCTCTGCCAGCTCAATAAATCCGAAGCCTCGCGATTGGCCCGTCATCTTATCGCGAATGACTACGGCTGAGGTGGCCTGAAAGCCAGCCGTACTAACGAACTCTTGGAGTTGGGCATCCGTCACTTCGTGTGGGAGATTACCCACGAACAACTTTTTTGGCATTAGAATCTCCAGGTGGAGAGGCGGGTTTAACTAGCCGCCTTCGACTTTTGAAATCACACAACTTCATTGGCCCGTCAACACTAGAAACCCTTGGGGGTCCTTGACTCTACCTTGTTACTGGCCCTAAAGGGGATGAAGCCTGTTGCCCTGAGTGGCTGAGAAGTGAAGGATATCTCCGCCTGGATGCGAATTGAATCCGTTGCCCTTGGCAACAACCAACACTTCGACTTTCCTTACGGCATCCCTTTCTATAACAGCAACCGGTCAAGCGGCGACGGCGGGTACCTTCCTGCCCCGCTAGATGCCGCGGATCACAACGGCGGAGCGGGGCCTTTCCTTTTTCAGAAAGGTGACGCACCGCGTAATTGCCGAAACGGCGGAGGTATTCTAACATGCTTTTTGTCAAGGAACTGCTCAGAGCAGAAAAATCCGTAGTGTCCCGCTTCACCCGCCCCTTACGCCTGGCTCGCGCAGAGTAAGACTCTACGATATTGGGAACGACACGGATGAGTCACAGAGCTGCGCTCTGTGCCAGTCGGCCCTCGACGATTACTAAAGCCTTGGGAGTATGGGGATATTCACTTCGGGTCGGCGGCGCGCAACCGTTTCGCCAGCGCTTGCAAGAGCTTCCATGCGATGCCGCCGTTCCCTTCGACCAGGGGGCGAAACTCCCAGAACGTGAGCCCGTAGCAAGCGAGGTCGGTCGCAGCGGTCACCGTGGCCGAGCGGGGGCCGCCGTCGATGAGGGCGATCTCACCGAAATAGTCGCCCGGGCCGAGGGTGGCGAGGTGGACGCCTTTGCTCGAGACCGTGGCCTCCCCGGAGTCGATGAGGAAGAAGGCGGCGCCTCCGGAGCCCTCCATGATGACGGTCTCGCCCTTCGCGAAGTGGCGCTCCTTGAGCAGGCGGACGATTTGCTCGGTCTGCCTCCGGTTCATATCGGCAAAGAGCCCGACGCGCTGGAGGGCGGCCACGGGGTCGCGCGGGGGCGGGCCGGGCGGTGGTGCGTCGCTGGGCGCCTTGCCGGTGGTGATGGCGCGGCACTGGAGGAGGTAGAGCTTCCCATCCTGGTACGCCCATTCGATGTCGCGCCGCGGGCCGTAGGCCTTCTCGCACTCGAGGGCGAGCTCGCCCAAGGCCGCGAGCTGGGCGTCGTCAAGGCAGAGCTGATTCACCTGCGCGGGTGGCACGGGCTGCTCGAAGGTGCCCCCATTCGGGAGCGGGCGGATCGCGATGCGCTTGCGCCCGACCTTGCGCTCCAGCACTTGACCGGAGCGGTCAAGGCGGAAGTGGTCCGGCACGACGAGACCGGCGACCACGGCTTCCCCGAGGCCCCAACTCGCTTCGATCAGGCGCTCATCGGCGCCGCTGACCGGGTTCTCGGTGAACATGACCCCGGCGGCGGTGGGGTTGAGGAGCGTCTGGACGACGACGCCGACGCTCGGCCGGGTGAACATGCCGACACGCTGGCGGTAGGTGATGGCTGAGTCCGAGTTCGCAGACCACCAGACTTCGCGGACCGCTCCGGGGACATCGGCCGGCGAATGGATGTTGAGCAGGGTGATGTGCTGGCCGGCGAAGCTCGCCGACGCCCCGTCTTCGTCGACGGCGGAGGACCGGACGGCGAACGGGGTCGGCAAGGCGGCGATGGCCTTCGCCACCTTTGCAATGGCTTGGTACTCCCCCGAGGCGACGGCCTCGACCAAGTCGCCCGAGAGCGCTACGCCGGGCGGGACCGGGAGGCCGTGGCGCGCGGCCTCGCCGAGGCCGACGGCCTTCGACCCGTAAAGCGCCGTCTCGAGCGCCTTCGCGAAGGGGACAACCTTTTTCATCCGAGCACCGTGACTTCGCCCGCATCCCCATCCACGCGGATCAGGACGCCGTCGGCGATGCGTTCGGTCGCCTCGCGCGTCCCGACCACGCCGGGAATGCCGTACTCGCGCGCGACGATCGCGGCATGCGAAAGCAGGCCGCCGTTGTCGGTGACGATCCCGCCCAGGAGCGGGAGGAGGATGTTGAAGGCCTCGGTCGTCGACTCGGTGACTAGCACGTCGCCCTTGGCGATCCGGCCGAACTCGGTGGGGCCGGAGACGCGGCGCGCGGGCCCTTGGTAGACGCCCTTGCTTGCTGCCAGCCCGAAGAGGACCTTTTCTTCGTTCTGCGCCTGGGAGCTCCCGAAGAGGTGGCCCAAGGCGATGAAAGTCGCGCGCATCAGGCGGCCGACCGCGGGGGGCAGCTCCGCGAGGTCCGGCGGGGGCGGTTTGGGCGGGCCAAGAGTGGGCGGGAACGTCTTTGGCGGTGTGGGTGGCGCGGTATTGGGCGCGCCGGGCGAGATCGTCCGCGGACGGGCCACCGCTGCCGGCGACCAGCGCGCACATCTCGTCGAGGCTGGCGTCCAGCATATGCTGAGGGGTCGCGATGCGGCCGCGACCGGCGACCCGCCGGCCCGCCGCCAGAGCGGCGCGCCGCATGAGGCCCGAGGCCCAGATGTCGCTGAAGACGCCACGCTCGTCGCGCAGGCGGTAGGTGAGGCGGGCCTCACCGAGCAGTTCGTCGAACTCGGCCTGGTGCGCTGCGGGGACCTGGGCGCGGACTGCGGCAATGCGGGCATCAACGTCCGAGGCGGCTTGGGCTTCTCCGGAAACGGCGATACGAATGGCCCGGAGGAGTGCGTCCGGCAATTCGAGCGCCGAGGGCTCCGCGATGTCGAAGCCGTCGATAAGGCGGTTGCCGACCAAGTCGAGGTAGCCGGAGACCGCCGCGCCGGCTTCGCCCCCGAGGGAACGCAGACGCGCCAGCACCTGGGCGGGGTCGCCGTCGGAGGCGAGCAACTCGCGAGCCGCGGGGTCCTGGGCAAACGCCCTCTTCAGGCGCTCCATCTCGTCGGAGCCACCCGAGGATACCACTGCCGAACCGCGCATCAGGCCCAGCAGCTCGGATGGCGGCAGGCCCGTCCAGTCCCCAACGTGGGCGAGGAAGTCCCCGGTGGGGATCACGGCGCCAGCGGTGAAGCGCATGTGCTGGGCGGCCATGGCCGAATGGTGGTCGCGGCAGCGCGTCAAATAGGCCACCAGCTCCGCGTCGGAGAGCACGTCCGGATTGATGGCCTGCAACTTCCGGTGCGTGGCAATGGAAGATGGTTTCTGGTTCTCGTCCCAGTCGCGAAGCTGCTCCCGCCAGAGCTTCTGCACGAAGACTTGTTCAGCGCGCTTGAAGCGCTCGGGGATTTCGGCGTCCGGAGCCGGCAGCACCTGGTTGTAGGCGAAGCCGTTCACGTAGCCGGTCTGGAGGCCGTCGATGATCATCCCGTAGAAGCGGGCGAAGTCGTTGGAGCCGCGCTTGATGGCGGGCGGATGGGTCTCCTGGAAGTAGCGCGTCATTGGGCGTGGGAAGTGCACGGGGTCTTGCTCCCACGGTCCTGGCCCGGGCGGCTCAAAAAGGAGTTGGGGCGAGGTTGCTGACTGAGTCATGGCGATTCCTCTCTCCGGCGCGGCCCCAAGATCTCACGGCGCCGCTGCCGATCAATACTGATAGGAGTTTGCTTTTCACGCGCTCGCTCTTCCTTGACGCGGCGCGGGTAAGGTGAGAATTGCTTTTGGGCTTCTATCATCCCAGTGCGTACAGAGTGAACGGAGCCAAGGGTGTCAACCTGAAAGTTTGCCCCGGAATTTCGTTTTAAGTTTTAGCCCAGCAAATAGTGTATACCCAAGCGCCTCTTAATTCAAGGTCCAATACGGTAGCGCGGACCGCGGAAGGCATGGCCC
Organism: uncultured Acidobacteriota bacterium; assembly: GCA_963804995.1. Classification (GTDB taxonomy): domain Bacteria; phylum Acidobacteriota; class Terriglobia; order UBA7540; family UBA7540; genus Bog-366. The sequence continues at coordinate 1,225,606 of CAWDSK010000003.1, read as the reverse complement.
GGTTGCAGGTTGTAGCATGCACCTTCTTTCCCAGGCCCGCAGCATTGGATATGGAGAACGTCGGTGTAGGGTTGAATAAGGAAGAGCGAAATGCCCCGGAGGAATTCGTCGGCAGACGGATTCCTCTGATGCGCTGTTCACTGGCCGCCCTGAAGTGCCACGGGCGTCCCGCGCGTGAAGGGGCATGGCCAGGATGGCCACGGCACAAGCGACGCCGCTTGGCGCAGACGCCCGCCGCAAGCGTGGATCCTGGACAGCACGCGCGGTGACGCTTCTAAGCAAAAGCGATCGGAGTGGTCCCGTTGGCGATGGCCTCGATGATCGCGGCTGCCCCGACGATTGTTACTCCCGGGGCAATTTCAGCTTCGGTAATTCCGCGCGGCTTGGTGCAAGCGCCACACAGCCAAACCTTGCCGCCGTTGGCGAGAAACTCTCGCATTAAATCCGCCAGGGGAGTCAGGCTCTTCGAAACCACCCCTTCGGCGCCGCCCTTGGTGCCCAGCCACACTGCGTCGACGGTGCAGACCACGGTGGCTTCGATACCGGCCGTGGCTGCCACGTTGGCCGCCACGAAGGGCAGAGTTGCACGCTCCGGATTCTCTTTCCCATAGGTACATTGGAAAATCATGCGGTGACTCATTTGGCACGCTCCACTCGAATGATTTGCACTCCCTCTGCTCCTGAATCGATGGACCGAACCTTGTGCCCTAGAAGGCGGGCCATGGCAGGAAGATCCTCCTTGGCCGAGGGGTCCTTGGTGACGACTTCCAAAATATGTCCAATCGGAATCTGCCCGAGGCGCGCTCGGAACTCTCGCGGCAGGCCGGATCCGCATCCCAGATCGCCCGCGTCGAACCGGTGAACCGACGGTTCGGTTTCCACGACCCCCTCGGGGCGGAATCCCGAGCAGACCAGGTCAATGACCGCGAATTTCCCGTCTTCAATCGTGGAGCAGATGCGCTGCTCGACCAAATAGGGTTGGCCCTTCTTGTAGAGGCGCAAGCCATATTCCAGCAACCACCGATCGATGAGCTGCTCGCTTTTGAGGTGGAGTAACTCCAGATCCGTCTTATCGCCAAGCCAACGCCGAAAACACTCAGCGACTTCTGATGCCGTCGCGACATTGACAAGTTCGCCTGGCACCAGCGCGCGGAACTCAACTGTGGGTTGCAAGGTGGCTTCCATGCCTTCGAAATTGAGCCTCAAAAGAGAGTCGACAAAAGCCTGTACCGCAGAAGATGTTGAAGTCATCGATATTCTCGGTGAACTGGGGATTTCCACATTGTCTTTGTGACTGCCAAGCAGTATACATCCAACCGCCCCCGCCGGAACTGCTTCTTTCATGCTCATTTATCCGGAGCGACCCTGGCGGCTCAGAAAGGGGCCACTGCTGCACATTCCGGGCCCGACCATTATGCAGGGCGGGCTGGCGCAGAGTCACGCATACCACGCGTAACTCTGCGCCACGTTGCTCGAAAATGGCGGGGTCCGGATCTGCGCTGCCCGCGGAGGGGCCGTTGACGCCCGCCACCCCTTCATGCATAGTCTGAATACGGGGTTCGGTGTGGGGCCTATGGATGACCGGACTGGAGGGAGGAACCTTCCCCCGCGCGCGGAGCAGATTCCGTGAGCCCGCCGGCCCGGCATCGGGGCGGGCAACCGCGTCAGCAGGGAGTAGTGGCGCACCACAGGCGCACCTGGGTTTCTGGGGAAAGCGATTAACATGACTGAACCGAAAGCAGTCCTTCCGAGTTTTGACGGCCTGGAGGTGGTGGCGTTTGAAAGCCGTCACGCCGCGGAGATGGCCACTCTGATCTCGAAGTTTGGAGGCGTCCCGCGCGTGGCTCCGGCCCTGCGTGAGGTTCCGCTGGCAGAGAACGTCGCGGCCTTCCGCTTCGGCGAGGCGCTTTTCGCGCGCCGCCTCGATGCGGTTATCTTCCTGACGGGGGTTGGAACGCGTCGGCTGGTTGAGGTGCTGGAGACACGCTATTCGCGCGAGATGATCATCGCAGCTTTGAGCAGAGTCACGGTCGTCGCCCGTGGGCCCAAACCCGTAAAGGTCCTGCGCGAGTTACACGTGCCGATTACGATTAGCGTCCCGGCGCCCAATACTTGGCGGGAACTCCTCGAAGAACTGGACGAAAACCCGCGAGGATTTACGCTTCAGGGTAGCCGCGTTGCCGTGCAGGAATATGGGAAGTCGAACGAGGCCTTGCTCGCGGGGCTCAGCGAGCGTGGCGTCGAGGTCTTGCGTGTCCCGATCTATCAATGGGCGCTTCCCGAAGACCTGAAACCTCTGAAGGAAACAATTCAAGCCCTGATTGAGGGGCGCGCCCGGGTCGCTCTGTTCACCAACGCGGCCCAGGTGGAGCATCTGTTGCTTGCGGCCGCCGAGTGCGGTGAGCGGGATCGCCTGCTCGCGGCGCTAAAGAATGCGGTGGTCGCTTCGGTGGGGCCGACGTGCAGCGAGACTCTGGTGGCTCATGGCATTGCGTTCGACCTTGAGCCGGAGCATCCCAAGATGGGGCCCCTGGTGCAGATAGCCGCCCAGCGCGCCAGGGAGATCCTCGGAAAGAAGTCAGGAGTCAGAAGCCAGGAGTCAGAAGCACCGAGTGCGAGGCCCATCGTTGTGGTCGAGGGAGTGACCCAAGCGCCGGCAGCCGCCCGCGGAAATGAGCCCGCGGCGTGGAATGAGTCGCGCTTCCTGCGGGCCTGCCGGTTTGAGCCAGTCGATGCCACGCCTATCTGGCTGATGCGCCAGGCAGGCCGCTACATGAAAGAGTATCGGGATTTGCGCGCCCGTGTGCCCTTTTTGGAGCTTTGCAAAAACCCTGATTTGGTTTCGGAAGTCACGGTTACGGCGGCGAAGAAGCTGGGTGTGGACGCAGCGATTATATTTGCCGACCTGCTGTTGATTGTGGAGCCTCTGGGCCTGCACCTGGAATACGGCAGTGGGGAAGGACCCATCATCAGCCCCGGACTGCGTGAAGCTGCGGACGTTGACCGGCTGCGCGAGGTGGACCCGGAACAATCACTGAGCTATCTCTACCAGGCCATCCGTCAAACCCGCGCCGACCTGGATGCCAAGCTGCCGCTCATCGGCTTTGGCGCCTGTCCCTTCACGCTGGCTTCTTACTTGATCGAGGGTGGCGGGTCCAGAAATTATCGGCACACAAAAGCCCTGATGTACCGCGACCCGGGCGCGTGGCGTGCGCTGATGGAGCATCTGGCGCGCAGCCTCGGCAAGTACCTCAACGGCCAGATCGACGCTGGTGTGCAGGCCCTGCAGGTGTTCGATACCTGGGTGGGCTGCCTCGGCCCCGCGGATTACCAGGAGTACGTTCAACCCTACACGCGCCTGATGCTGCAGGCGGTCAAGCCCGGGACGCCCATTATCCACTTTGGAACGGGCACTGCGATGCTTCTGGAATCAATGCGCAACGCGGGTGGCAACGTCATCGGCGTCGACTCGCACATCGAACTTGACCAGGCCTGGCGAAGGGTTGGCGACGGTGTGGGCGTGCAAGGGAACCTTGACCCCATGGTGCTTTATGGGGATCCGGAATTCATTCGGAGACGTGCCCAGCGCGTCCTGCAGCAAGCCGATTACCGCACGGGCCACATTTTCAACCTCGGCCATGGCCTGCTTCCCGATACGCCTTACGAGAACGTAGTCGCCCTCGTTGACATGGTGCACGAGTTGAGTAGCGAAAGGATTGCTCGGGGTCACTCGCCCCTGCGCGACTGAATTCGCGACCGGAAGATGCTTTCTGGCAAGCAGCAACTGCGCCGATGGGAAAATGAAAAGTCAGAGGGCAAAAAGTGTCTGTAGACGGGAAAGTTGGTGGGACCTCGCGCGCTATGGTGCGCGGAGAGCAACTACTGGGACACGTCCCACATGACAAAAAGTCGCAGGCCTAAAGGGCGGGGATTAACCCCGGCCCTTTCTGATGGTTTCCGCGTCCGCCACGATCGAACCGCTTGTCCGGGCGCGCGGAGGCAAATTTCGGAGTGCGGGAGCTCGCTCCCGCTTTTTCTACCGCTGACTCGTCAGCGCTCAGTGATTCGCCGCGACGAGTCGCGGCGTTGGAAAGCGGCGACGAGTCGCCGCACTCCAAACTTCGGTTCGCTTGCCCGTGGTGAGAATTGCGGGCTAAAGCTCCTGCCTGATACTCCCCAACCTAGATATGCTCGCCGTACCTACGTGTAAATCGAAGGCGGCGGTATGGGATGGGCAGTAGGAGATCCGGATTAGCGCGAGCCGGAGCCTGAGAGGACGATGGAAATAGTTTTCAGCAAGACCCTCAGGTCGAAAAGCAGGGAAGCATTTTGGAGGTAGTAAAGGTCATACTCGAGTTTGCGGAGATTGTCTTCATCGCTGGCGGCGTAAGGGCAACGAATTTGCGCCCAGCCGGTGATACCGGGCCGTATCAAGTGGCGCAGCGCATAGACAGGGTATTTGTTCTGGAGTGCCTCGACGAACACGGGCCGCTCGGGGCGGGGCCCGACCAGGCTCATCTCACCTCTGAGGACGTTCCACATCTGGGGGATCTCATCGATACGGAGCTTGCGCAACCAGCGTCCGACGCGGGTCACGCGCGGGTCACGGGGTGTAGCCCAAACCGGGCCGGTACTCTCCTCCGCACCGCCCACCATGGTGCGCAGCTTGTGAACGTGGAAGGTCTTCCCGCGCTGGCCGACTCTTTCCTGGGAATACATTATGGGGCCGCCATCCTGGAGTTTGATCAGCAGCGCAGCCACAATCAGGAAAGGCGACGCACTCAACAGCCCCCCCAGAGCGACGGCGATATCCAAGAGCCGCTTGACGACCTGAAAGCTCTGCTCATTAAGGGAGCCGAAACCCTCGGCAGTGGCCAGCCAGTGCTCGTCGAGGAACTGCGCGGGGAGTCGCTCGGCGAATTCGGCATAAAGGCGCGGCAGGTTCCATACCATGATGCCTTGCAGGCGAATCGTGGCGGCTTTATGCAGGGTGTTGGAATCAAGCGAATGACCGGCCAGGACCAGGAGATCGAGTTCCTGGGTGGGGGCGTCGACACCGTTGCTGTCGAATTTCTCGGAAGGGGCTGCGGAATCGGCGCCGGGAAACCAGGTGTGGATCCTCGAGGAAGGGGAGAACTCACGGATCAACTGGCGGGCCGTTTCGACCTCTGAGTTATTGCCCATGACGAGAATGGCCAGGCTCCGGCGGCGCAGGCGCTGGAAAAACCAGAGGCGCCAAAGGGTCAACAGACAGGCGTAGAGCACGTTGGCGATGGCGAAGATGCCACGGCCGAAACGATACTCTTGCGCGAAGAAGAAGAAGAAAGAAGCTGCGGTCGCCGCTAACAATTGGCCGAGGAGAGGCCTGCGCAAGTTTTCCGCGGAACTTGCCTCGGGCTGCACTTCATAAGCGCGCGTCAGATAAAGGAAGAGCGGGTAAACCGCCAGGCAGAGGGCGGAAGCGACGTCGTACTGTCCGTAAACAGGCGCTAACTCGCCCCGGTAGATGTAAGTGCTGAGGGCCAACGAGGCGGCCAGGAGAAGGAAGTCTCCACCGAGGAGGGCCAGCTTGGTTTTGATCTGGACCGAAGGCGTCATAGTTCTGTGACCGTCACCCTCCGCAGGCGCGCGATCCTTTCAGAAGCCGGTCGTATTGTTCAACCACGGCCTCCGGGGAGTATTGCCGCGCGATGAATTCGGCTCCGCTACGTCCCAGGCGTTCGCGCCAAGAGGCGTCATGGTACAAGGTGGTGAGAGCTTGGCAGAAATCTTCCACGTTACCTGGTGCGGTAACCAGACCTGCGCCCGCCTCGCGTACCAGCCGGGCTGTGTCAGAGTCAGCGTCGATGCTAACAATAACAGGTCGCGCGGCGAGCAAAAAGTTGTAAATGCGGCCGGGAAAGGAGGACTTGCCGACGCCGGGTTTGGTGGTCAGGACCAGCACATCGGCGGCGGCCAGCATTTCAGCCAGAACCTCGCCTGGTTGGGTGGGAAGAAACTGGAAGTTTTTGAGCCCCCGTTCCCGCGCCAGGCGCGCCAGGTCCGCCTGCTTCGACCCCCCACCAATGACCAGAAACCATAGGTTTCTGAGAGAGCCCAGCTTCTCCGCCGCCTCCACCAGGTGCTCCGTCCCATGCGTGTATCCAATATTACCCGCGTACATGACAACGAACTTATCATCGAGCCCCCAGCGGTGGCTGAAGGAATTGAGCCGCGGCCGAGGGGTGAGGGCCGCGGTGTCAACGAAATTGGGGATGGTCAGAATTTTTCCCGGATCGATGCCCTGGGCGGCGATGGCATCCGCAAACGAATTCGTAATCACGGTGATCCAGTCACAGCGCCGGTAGAGGCGGGTTGCGAGGGAGCTCATGCGGCGCGTCATCCAGCCCGTTCTGACTTCGCCACTCGCGAGATAAGCCTGGGGAAACAGGTCCTGGGCGTTGTAAATCACCGGGCAGCGCCGGAGGGTTTTTAGAAACAAAGCGATAAACCCCAGCCAGAAGGGCGGCGAAATCACCAAAACGGCGTCGGGGCGTGCGACGAACAGACTGGCGATAAAACTAGTCTTGGTGAAGGTCAAATAGTTAAGAAGCTTTGAAACTTTGCCATCGGATTTCGGGAAAGCCCAGCAGCGTATGACCCTTACGCCGTCCGCGAGTTCGCTCCGGAAAGGCCGGAAGAGATATCCGGGAGGGACGCCGGGAAGCTGGTAGTGGGGTGTGCCGGCCAGCACGGTTACTTGGTGGCCACGCGCCGCCAGCGCCCGCGCCAGTCCCGTGATCACCACGGCGTTGCTGGTAATCTCAGGAGCGAACCGGAGGCTGAGAATTAAGAGGCGCAAGGGGAATTCTCCTGGCCCGAGCTGGGAGCGGCTGGCTGCGGTCAGGTCCTCCTTTCATGATCTGGGGCGGCGGCGCCGCGACTTTCGGCGGCGGGCAGAGGCCGCAGTTCCTCGAAGGCTCGATACATTTTTTCCGCACCCTGGCGCCAGCAGAACTGTGCGGCGCGTGCTGGTCCGCGACCCCTAAGCCTCTCCCTCAAAGCCTGGTCTCCAAGGACTTCGAGTAGTTTATCGGCAATATCCCCAGGATCTTCACCGTCGAAGAAAACTGCGGCCTCACCACAAATATCCGTCAGGGGGCGAAGCCGGCTACAAACGATTGGGGTTCCGCACGCGAGGGCTTCCATCAGCACGGTGCCACACGCTTCCAGCCGCGACGGAAAGACGAAGCACTGGGCGTTTCCGAAGAGCAAGGGCATGTGCTGATGCGGAACGTAGCCGAGGAACTTCACCTGATCTGCACAGCCTTCGCGGGCGAGGAGCTTTTTTACATTCCCAATGTACTGGCGGTCCCACACTTCTCCGGGGATGACCAGGGGCATCGAGACCTTCCCCTGTTTAACCAGGGAAGCATAGGCCTTGGCAAGATTAAGCAAATTGCCATAGCCCGCCAGGCGCGTTACGCAGAGGATGTAAGGTGGTTCAAGTCCCAGGCGCTCGCGCAACTCGGCAGCGGATTCCGGTCCGGGAGGATGAAACATCTCTGCCACGCCGGGGTAGGAGACCACGATTTTGCTTTGCGGAAGGTGAAAGCGCTCGACCAGAAAATCTCTCTCCCATTCCGAAATGGCAAGGATTTTCCGGCTCTTCCGGAGGGAGAGGCTGGTAACAACTTTGAGGAGCCAGAGGCGGGGCCGGAGCCACAAAGCGTTCGGGAATTTTCCCGCGAAAAAGGGTTCGACATTCTGAATCAGGATGAAGCTGGGAACGGGCGATAGCAGGATGGCCATGTTATGCGTGGTGTAAACAGCGTCTATCCGATTTGCCCAGAGAATCCAGGGAAGAATCAACTGTTCCCAAAGCCCCCGCAACCAGCCGGAGCGGGGCACGATGCGGCCGAGGCGGGTCCGAAAATTCGGCTGCCGAACCTTCAGGTCGCCGGCGTGCTGGGCCGGAAGAAAGACCTCATACAGATTGGAGCGATCCAGTTGCGCCAGGTGGGGTAGAAAATTCTTCAGGTAGGTGTGGCTTCCGTAAGACGTGGCGGTGAACCCGAGGATGGCTATCTTCATGCGGCGCTCCGCGAACACCTCGGTTGTACTTTATCCCGCATGTTGAGTCGACCTTGGGTCATTCGCGTTCGAGCGCGGTCTGCCGGGTCAGCGTGCAGGGTTGGAGGGCGCCTCAACCGGAGCTTCGATTCGCGCGCAGAGTGCTTGCATCGCCACATGGAAGATGATCAGGTGAACGTCCTCAATTTTTTGCATGTCGTCGACCGGCACCACCAGCGACAAACGCGCCAAGCGTGCGAGCTTTCCACCCTTGAACCCCGAAAGCCCCACCGTAAATGCACCCTCACGGTTCGCGTAATCCAGAGCCTTCAAAACGTTCGGGGAATTCCCGCTGCCGGAGATTCCTATCACGACATCGCCGGGACGAAGGAAATTCTTCAGGGGCTCCACGAAAACGTCTTCGTAAGAAACATCATTCGCATAAGCCATCAAGGTGGGAAGGTTATCATTGAGGCAGATGGCCCGGAAGCGCTTCTCCCGGCCAAAGGACACGCCTTTGTTCAAATCGCAGGCCGCATGCGACGCGGTACCGCCACTTCCGCCGTTACCCATCAGGAATACCTGGCGGCCTTCCCGGCAGGCGCGTCCGAGGAGCGCAACTAACTCTGCCACAACATCGGCAGAGACAGCGTCAAGCGCCTCCTTGAGTCCCTGACTGTAATCACGGAACTGTTGCTGAATCACCGGCGTCCTCCCCCTCCTTCAAAGTCGTCTTCATTGTAATGGATTTCGGGGGTTTTGGGGTTGTGGGATGGGACCACTTGAATGTGCTCTGCGATCTAATACCGTAAATTCTTGTTTTTTAGCAAGGATTCTGTGCCATTTGTGGTATTAGGACGATAAGAATGATTCGATCGTTTGGTTGGGGTTTCGCCGCGCTGCTGCCTGCTAAATTGATTCCCGATAGACCCCCTCACCCGTCCCGCCCCGGCTGATGAGAACGCCGGTTGCGGTCCACCCTCTCCCCCAAAGGGGCGAGGGCTATGAATTCAAATCAACCTCCTTCTCTCGTCCGATTAAATTCAAATTGACTCCCCCCTCCCCCCCCTTGGGGGGGCCGGGGGTGAGGGGTTCTCTAGTGATCAGCGAACTTCTGACTCAGAACCCTAGCGGTATCAACTCATCGTCGTGCGCATCCACTCGACGGTCCGGCTGAGGCCCTCTTCAAAGGTGACGAGCGGCTCATAGCCAAGAATCTTGCGCGCCAGGGTGATATCGGCGGTCGAGTGCAAAACATCTCCCACCCGTGGGGGGGCGTAGTGGGGTGTGACCTGGGCGCCCAGAATCTGATTGAGAATCGCGATGGTCTGATTCAGGGTCGTGCCCCTGCCCGTACCCACGTTGATGGCCTTGCCGGGAGCTTCGGGCGCCTGGCAGGCGCGCAGTGTGGCGTCCACCACGTTCGCGACATAAGTGAAATCGCGCGACTGCTCACCGTCACCAAAGATCGTGGGCTTCTGCTTCTGAAGGTAGGCGGCGATGAATTTGGAAAGCACGCCGGAGTAAGCGGAATGCGGATCCTGCCGGGGCCCAAAGATATTGAAATAGCGGAGGGCCACAAATTCCAAACCAAAGAGGCGGTGGAAAACCTGGCCGTAGTATTCACCCGCTAACTTCGTGAGCGCGTAGGGCGAGAGGGGCTCGGGCACTTGCGTCTCGACGCGCGGCAAGGCGGGATGATCACCGTAAGCAGCCGCGGTAGCCGCCAAGATCACGCGCTTCACCTGGGCATCGCGAGCGGCGAGCAGGACGTGGAGCGTGCCATTCAGATTAATTTCAGTGGTCGTGACCGGGTCTTCAACCGAGCGCACCACGGAGGCAACCGCAGCGAGGTGAATGACGTAATCGACCTTCGCGAATAGCGGCTTTTCAAGATCGCGGATATCGCCCTCATGGAAGTCGATCTGCCCCTGCACGGAGGAAAGATTCTCCCGACGCCCGGTCGAAAGATCGTCGAGCACGCGCACGGACTCGCCGCGTCGAACCAGTTCTTCTACGATATGTGAGCCGATGAATCCTGCGCCGCCTGTTACCAGATAGAGAGCCAAACTGAACCTCCCGGTTTATTCAGCAGGCAGTTTACCATGAGGGAAAAGCACGGAAGTAGAAAGCCGGCAGAGGAGTCTCCCCTCGGCATCGGAAGCGAAATTTCGGAGTGCGGGAGCTTGATCCCGCTTTTGCCACCGCTGACTCGTCAGCGGTCGGTGTACCGCCGCATCGAGTTGCGGTGAGGGAAAGCGGCGACGAGTCGCCGCACTCCGAAACTAGAGCCTGCACCTGCCATGCCGAAACGCTTGGGATGGCACGAGCGCCTCGGCAAGGCGCAGCCGGCACAGACTTATTTTGGGGTGCCACGGCCGACCTGCCCCGATCCATCGGGGTCTTGGCCGTGACGGGACACGGGCGGGACGCCCGTGGCACCTCAGAAGGGTTTCGTTGAAAGGAGAAACGCAAGAGGGCCGTAAAGGCTGCCCAGGAGGAAGCGGAATCGCGGGACTTTGACGCGATTGGGAGCCAACGGGTCGTTTGCTGGCTGCTTCTGAAAGCGTGAGGCGATGTACTGAAAGATTTCCGGACGCCGGGAGGATTCTTGCAAGAAATATTTGGTGAGGATGGCGGTGTGTGCGCAACCGGCCTGAAAAATGGCCTGGTGGTAAGCACGTACGTCGGTCGGGAAACTATGAACGACCACCGCGGCGGGCTCGATTACAATTTTGCCTCCACCGAGCAGCACCGCCAGAAAGCGCTCCGTTTCTTCACCCGAACCGATGCGAGTGCCGCGACCAAACCGCGCGTCGAACATGCCGAAACGCTCGAAGGCGGCTTGTCGGAAGGCCATGTTCAGGCCAATCCCACACATGGCCGCGCGCAGCGGAAACGAGCAGGTGGTTTGGGGCGCCGGCAGGAACCTCCGCGTCGCCGGGCAAGTGGCATTGTAGAATTTCTCAAAGAGTCCGCTGACCGGATCACTCGAGGTGTCTGCCCGGGCGCTACCGGCAACAGCAAGAACCTCAGGATCTTCGAAAGGCTGCAACAAGCGGGGCAACCAGTCGGGCATGGCCCACGCGTCATCATCCAGGAAAGCGAGAAGGGACCTGGACGCCGCGCGGACGCCGCAGTTGCGAGCCGCCCCCAGCCCGCGCCCCGGTTCGTCAACAACTCTTGCCTTGTAGCGGTCCGCTATACCCTGAACTTTGGCGTGGTGCTGCCCGTTGTTAACAACGATGACTTCAGCGCCACTAGTCTCGAAAGGCTCGAGCGAGTGAAGGCACCTTTCTAATTCCTGGAAGCGATCAACCGTACAAACGATGATGCTCGCCTGTTTCAATAACTCGCCCGGAGGCTCCAACTCATTCTCCTTCTCGATACACGCGACCCCTCTCGGCGTCTCATGCCGCCGGAGAGCGTGTGTTGGACATGCCGGATGTTTCAAGATTGGCTGCGGCCGCGCGGTTGGGCTCAGGTCCTTTTTTCACCCAGGATTTCGTCGTAATACCGGGCGAAATTCTCCGCCATTTGTGCGGAACTGAAATGATCCCGCACCCGAGCCTGCGCGGCCGCGCCCATCCTCAACCTCAACTCTTGACTGCTGAGCAGAAGACGAAGCCGGGAGGCCAATGCCTCCACATTGCCGGGGGGGACAAGCCAGCCGCTGATTCCATCCTCCACAATCTCGGGAAGGCCGCCCACCGCCGAAGCAACAACCGGCAGACCCACCGCCATTCCTTCCAGAGCGGCAATGCCAAAACCCTCTTCGAGGGAAGGTATCACAAAGACATCCCAGCGGGGCAGAACCGCATTGAGGTCGTTGACCCAACCCAGGAACTCAACGCGGCCCGTGAGGCCGAGGCGGGCGGCCCGCTGTTCCAGGTTTTCGCGTTCCGGCCCGGTGCCGGCAATCTCCACCCGAAGATCGGGGAATTCCGGTCGGAGAACGGCCGCCGCGTCCAGCAAGTACTCGATCCCCTTGAATCGGATGAGTCGCCGGGCGGTCCCCATGACGAGTTGGGAAGTAGCACGGTGACCCGGGGCAGGGAAGTCGGTGGGCGGGAAGTCCACGCCCGTATAGATCACTCGCGCCGGACCGTCTACAACTCAACTGGCGATCGCTTGAGAGGCGGCGACCACACCGTCTGTGCCGCGGGCAGAAAAGTAAACCGGGGTCAACCCCCGCGGCTCCAGAATCCGGTCCCACAAGTGCAATACGATTTTTGCGCCGGTCGCGGCCCGAGCCAGCCAGAACACGGACCTTCCCCCGAAGTGGACGTGGACGATATCGAACTGTTGATTGCGCAGATGGCGCCAGAACCGCCAGGCTCCCATCGGATCGCGCGCCCCGCGTACCCAGTCGACGGCACTCACCTGCGCTCCCGCCTGCTGCAGCACGCTCACCAGAGGTCCATCCCCAGCCAGAAACAAGGCGTGGATGCGGTAGCGCTGCGGATCAAGCCCGCGCGCCAGCCCGCGCACAAGATGTGCGATTCCTGCCCCATGCTGCCCGGCGGTCCCCAGGATGTGTAAGACCCGCTTTGGCATTACTTCTTCTCCTTCAGGAGACCTAACGCACCTCTGAGGCGCGTGCGAATTCGGAGGCGACCCCGCAGGTCGTGGAGTGGGTCGTATCCCAAGCGAACGCGCAACCCGAAATCGAGGAGGGTATCTTGGGGTTGGACCTCGGTTCGCTGGAGAAGATGGGGATGGGTGGTGAGGCAGTTCAAACCCTCGTCACAGGTAAAGGCCAAAGCGAACGCCTTCTCCGCACATTGCCGGACCGTCTCGTTGTACAGTCCATGAGGATATGCGAAAGAGATGGCCCGCTTGCCCACTATGTGCTCCAGGTCCTGGGCGCCGCCTTCCACTTCGTCCGTCAGTCTGGTGTTATCCACGCTCGTCAAGTCGGGGTGGGTCCGGGTATGTCCGCCAAATTCGAAGCCTTGGTTAGCCCAATAGCGAACCTGCTCAACCGTCATGAGCGGCAAATCTGCTCTCACGCTACCCTGGTCCCAGGAATTGGTTTTACCCAAGTGTTGGGTGACCACGAAGACGGTGGCATTGAATCCATACCGCTTTAACACCGGGAACGCATGTTCGGTGAGGTCTCGGTAAGCATCATCAAAGGTGAGCAACACGGGCTTCTCAGGCAGATCCTTGCCTTCACGACACCACGCCAGCCAATCGCAAGGTTTAATCCCAACGTAGCCGTGCTTGGCCAGCCACTGAATCTGGCGCTCAAATTTCTGCGGCGTTACGGTTAGTTCGGACCACTCTAAAGGTGCGGGGGTGCCTATGCGGTGATAGGCCAGCACCGGCAGGCGGCGCCGAAACACATTATGAAACTCTTTCCACGAACCCGGTTCCGCGATGGCGCCCTGAAACCATGCTACGTTCTGCCGGACATCGTGCAAGCGAAGTCCCAATCGACTCGCCCCAGGGCTGACGCGGGCCAGTTTGGATATCAACCAGATAAAAGGCGCAAACCATATCGTGGCTGAAAAAGGGAGACCCGCCAGGGTCCTATAAAACAAACGCTTCCAGGCGGGCGCCCGCACCACTGCCATCAGGGTGTTATGCGCCCGATAATCAGGGTACATCCGGCACACCCCGAACATGCTTCTGCCTTCGTAGGCGAGGTCCCTGGCCCGTTCCCCTGATGACTTCAGGCAAAGGTGATAGATGATGGCCTTGGGCTGATACTTGAATTGGCATCCGATTTTCCAAAGGCGGAGACCTAATTCAACATCTTCATACCGCCGTGGCAGGCTCTCGTCATACCCTCCACAATCCAAATAACGCGTGCGCGAAAGTGAGCAATTCGGCCCTACCACCGCCGCGTAGGGCCACACCGGTTGGCCCCCTCGCACCGATTGCTCGTAGTGATTCTCGAGATATGTCCGCATGGCCTCGGTTTCCAAAGTCGGCGGACTCTCCGGCGCAACCCGTATACGGCCGAAGACCAGGGTGAAACCTCCCCCGGCATGCCCGGCGGCGTGCTCAGCAAGCAAAGACTTGTCGCACAGGAGATCATCATCGAGAAACAGGATGAGTCGCCCACTCGCGGCCCGAACTCCGGCGTTTAAGGCCGCCTTCTGTCCACGATTTTCTTGTTCGATGACCTTGAAACCACAGGATGGCCTCAGGCTTCGGAGCCACTCCGCCGTCCCGTCCGTTGAGCCGTCTACCACTACAATCACCTCGAACTCATGCGCAGGGAAGTCTTGCTCCAAGACCGTCGGCAAAGTGCGTTCCAAAAGCTCACGGCGGTTAAAAGTCGGAAGGACAACCGAGATGGAGGGTGGTTGGCTCATGCAACTGCCCCGGTGGGGGCGCTGGATATTAATCCTCTGTGGAGTGGCAGGTAGTTGGACCGTGCCCCGACAAATCACACGGGCTTTCAAGCCTGAAGAAGTCCTGCCCCTATACGCTTGAGACCTCTGATCACACGTCCTCCCCACCGCCGGAACGGGTATAGCAAGGGATGCCGAAGCGGCCACAACCGGCGGCGGATTATATGCTGTATTTTTGCGTCCATCGCACCCTGGCTGGAGAGGTACTCCCCGACCCAGTTCAGGTAAAAGACCGTGGCGGCTGGGTGTCGCCCTGATGATTTTACCCTGGCGCAGATCGAGTCTCTATGCAGCCGGTAGCGATCCCAACACTCGTCTGACACATAAACGGGCAGATTCAAGAAGACTTTGGCCAGGAATGCTTGGTCTTCGTACATCCCGGAAACCGTGGAGAACGCTTCGTCAAATCCACCCAGGTTGGTGATAACCTCTTTGCGGAAGAGCAGATCGGACGGACAAGGCGCCCACGTCACTTCCGACAAGTGCGCTTTCAGCAAGGCCGGTGGTTCGTATACCCTGTTGGCGGGGATGCCGAACCCTTGCATATAATCCTGCTGCGGAACGCTCGAATCAGCCGCCCAATTGTACCAGTATAGAGATGCGCCCATGACCAGCGACACCCTGGGATGCGAATCCATGATCGCAATTTGGCGTTCCAGTTTGATAGGTAACCAAACGTCATCGGAATCAAGGAGCGCAATGTATTCTCCCCTTGCGTTGTTGATGCCCAGATTGCGGGAAGCAGGGAGGCCTCGATTACAGTGATTATCGTGTTCGAGATATTTCACCAGGTGCGGGTACTCCGTGGAGTAGTGACGCGCCATGGCCGTACTGGAATCGCTCGAACCCGTCATCAACCAGCAAGAGTTCCCAACTCTTGAACGTCTGCGCAAACACACTTTGAATTGCCTCCGCAAAGAACCTTTCCGCATCGAGGAAGCTGACGACAACTGACACCCTGGGCGGGTTATTCATGATTCCTTCTACGCACCACAGGAGGGGACAGCGCCCTCCCACAGCCTGCGGGTTTCGTTAAACGGTCTCGACCTCCTTAGGTTTAACCGCCCTCAGCCCAATCGAAACCTCATAATCCTGATCGCGAAAATCCAGGTCCTCTCTCCTCAGGTCTTCTACGGCATATCCATGCAGGAACGCAATGGCCGCCAAGACGTTTCCAGATGCCTTCACTTCGATAAGATTCGCCGGGAAGACCTCCTCGAACAGCCGACGTAAAGAGAGGGTTGTAAATCGCCAATGCTCTCCCCACATCTCCATGGCGGAGCGCTCAATCTTCTGGATGCCGGGTGCGGTAACCAGTACGACGCCGCCGGGCTTCAGGATGCGGTGCAACGTCCGGACAGCGGCGTGCAGATCGTAGACAAAGTGAAGGACTTGCGTACAAATAACGCAGTCAAAGGTGTTGGACGGGATATTTTCCCCCTTCGCCAGGTCAGCGACGATAGTGGCTCGAGGATTACCCTCCACTTTGTGAAGCACATCCACCTGTGTTACCTTGGCGCCACCAAATTTGTTCGCGTACAAGGCCTCATCAAATTCGAGAACGTGCCCCCGAATGTCCGCCGCGTGATCAGCCAGGAATTGTTCGATGTAGTAGCGGTCGATGCAATGCCCTCTGCTTTTTCCCCAATCGTCGCAGACAGGAGTCGTTCGCCGCAGGCTGACAAAATCGGCATCTCTCCGTAACTTGCGTAGAGAACGCTTCACGCGTTTCTTCCGTTCGCTTACCCATTGGCGAACAGGATAGGGTACCATCGCACTCCAGAGTCCTCTGACCGGAATCACTCGATCCTCCCAGTCGCCGCGTTGCAAAGTCTGCAAGAGCTTGCGTGCCGCCTCGCTGGTCCCACGGTAACGAGGGATGTGTGCTCCCGCAGCCCGCCGCACAGACCCGCTTGTTTGTTCATCAGTCGTCCACAACTCCTTGCCTTGGCTCGAATCATGGGAGTTGACTTTACAGGCTGCGGAGAAACTCCCCGGTACTACCACGGGGTCGGAGCGCCAATTCCTGCGAATCCCGCCGGGCATCCGCTATTCTTGCCGGGATTTACGGTCCGAAAGTAATTGCGAGCCACGAGACTGTCGGTCAACTTCAGGGTGGTTTTCCGTTGCACGTTATGGAGCCAGAGCCTCTCACCATAGGCGTACTGCCCCTCCAATTCCCCGTAAAACCTGGTGGTGATCACGTCGTCGCCGATTTCCATGGCCGGGGATACCACGTCGCCCCCCAGCGTCGTGTCACCATAGGCGATTTGGAGCACCCCCTGCGCGTCCCAGTCCGTCACGAACACCATTGCCGGTCCGACATAACGGCAAAATCCATCGAGCAGAAGCGTGGTGCCTGCGGGCAAAACGACATTCTTGCGTACCTCCGCGACGATCTCACGTTGCTGGATGTACGCTTGGGCCCAGCATTCGGCGAAACTCGCAATGCAAACGAAATTCAACCCACATATAACTGCAATCGCGCCGCAAAATGACAGCACTTGCAGCCTAGCGGGTGCTACGGCGCGAATCAGAAGCACTGAGCCCCCGACGAGAACACATGCCGCTCCCACCGCGGCGGCAATCGTCACACGGTTATCGATGCCCATGGTTGTCAAACCGAAATGCAGTACTGCAAGAGGTGCGTAACCTAGCGCGAACACTATAAATCCCGCGGCGATCAAGCTTAGAGCCACTTTCCCACTGAGCAGGCCCGAGGGCGATTTCCTGAGCGTCCAGGGCAGGTACAACAGAATCGAAACCGCAATTACACTGGCGAAGATCACCGACCATGCGCCTACACCCGTGTACCGATACAACACGAAAGCCCCCCACGGCAGGCCTACCCCGTAATGCAGGACATTAAATTTGATCGCTCCTTTCACGACATCCCAGAAAAGCGGGCCGATATGAGTCGAGATCAGGAGTTGGTAAGGTGACCCGACGTAGATCTGTACTCGCGTCTTGTAAAGAAAAACCAATCCCAGGCAGACGGCCGCGGCGGGGAAGTATCCCACGTCGCGAAGCATCAAGCCCTCCGGCTTGCCGCCGTGGGCGCGGCGCTTTGTGTACAAGCCATACCCGGTGAGTAAGAGAGACGCCGGTAGCAAGCCGAGGATCACCTCATACGACAGCAGAGCGATCGCAAATGAACCGATGCTCACAGCTTGCAAGCAAAATGAATACATCCGCCCGCCTCGCGTTGCTCTGAGGCCAGCATACAAGCCCAGAAAAAAGAATGCGAGGCTGAAAACGGCTTGGTGAGCCGCAATCCAGAAACGGTCCGTGGCGTAATGAGGGAGAAGTGCATAGACCATGGGCACGGCCAGCGTGATGCAATGCGGAAGCTGCAGCTCCCGGAGTGACGCATAGAACAGGACTGCGGTGAAAGCCAGTACCAAGGTGTTGGTCAGGTGGTACGGCAGCGGATGAAGCCCGAAGGTGAAGTAGGTAAGCCCCAGATACAACGCCTGAACAGGACGTACATGCAAATCGGGACTGTGTGACCACAGGCAATGCAACAAGCCGGTGAGTGATTGGTCTCGGGAACCATACATTATTCCCCAGTAGCTCCAATCGTCAAAATAAAAGCCCAATCGGCTTACGTACGAAAGCCCGGAGAGTAGAACGATACCGAACAGGAATGCGCAGTCCTGAATGGCTACCCTTCTCGGAATGGCTCCAGCCCCTGCGGCAGTTACAACAGCCGTCTGAGCAGAGGAACCGGCTCTAGTTGACAACATATTCATTCGGTCCCGACCACTGTTCGTATGCCTTGACAAGGCGCTACATGGCTGTCGGAGCCCCGGTTGGGCGCAATTCGCACCCTAGGTCTAATCCTTGGGTTTTCTGTCCTACCCGGGCCTCGGATTTCGCAAACCTACAAAATCGGATCGCACTGCTCACTATCAGCTTGTCGCTTGACGGATGGCGCGTTTCAAACCCCCGGAGATGGAGTCGGGGAAAAATTTCAAGGCGACTCGCGGGCCGAAAAGCAGAGCGGCGCGGGTGTTTTGGCCGATCGTGCGTCCAGTTCTTATGGCCACAAGTTGTCCCAATAACGAGCTGGAATCATTCATGGCGATTCGCCTCAAAGCCAGCGGGTCATTCCAGAAATTCAGCCCTGGTTGTGTCGTGAACCCGAACTGATACCCAGCCCGGGCCACTGCCGCCCGTACGCGGCTGTCAATTCCGCCGTGGGGATAAGCGAAGCAGGTTACTTCCGAGCCCAGCATGTCCTCGAGCCGGGATTTCGATTCCGCGACTTCCCGGCGCAGTTCGGTGTCGGAAAGACTCGGTAACCAAGGATGAGTGAGAGTAAGTGAGCCGAACTGGACACCCTGGTGGCTCATCTCTCTAATCTGTTCCATTGAAAGCAATTTTCGGGAGGAGGACCCAGCCTGCTGTTCCCAAACATTCCGCTTGCCGATGTAATCGACAACCAAAAATACGAGTGGTTTGAGGCCAAGAGGTTTCAGGTGAGGGAAGACCTCAGAATAGAAATCCTCAAAGCCGCCATCAAACGTCACAAGTATACTTTTGGTGGGACACGGCGCTGAAAGGCGCTCGTCGGCGGGCAAAGAGTCGTAACCCAGCCGTCTGAGCCAGCGCATGAGTCGGACAAAATGCCTGAGCGAGAGATTGCTGGGGCTACCTTTGGGTTCCTGGGGGACAGAAATGCTCTGAAACCTCAACACAGGCAAGGGTGATCCAGTAAGTTGTCGAATCGTGGCGGGTGTCAGACCCATGGCTTTGACCCCCTGCCAGTACTCTTCGGCGAAAGACATCATCCCCCAAATCCCGTAGAAGCTTTTCATCCCGGCTGAATCTGTAAGTGCTTGACTTATCGCCGCTATCCGTCTTGCGGCCCAAGGGTGGTTCCACCCCACCCAGGCCACGAATCGAGACACCGAATGGCCGTGAACCAGCGAAGTAAGCCCACACGTCTGGGCATTCCGTTGGCCCTTTTCTGAGATACGGTACACATCGGCGGGCCCAGCGGCCTTCCTTAATTCGCTGGCGTAGACCCGCAAGTCTTTGGAGTCATGGTGATACAAGATCGCCTTGGGTTCGAAGACGAACTCAATTCCGCGGTCGCACAGACGGTGGCCCAGTTCCATCTCCTCGCCGATGAAGCCGCACTGATCACCGACAAGGCGCGGATCAAACCCCCCACAATCCCAAAAGGTCTTACGACTTATGGAGCAGTTGACTCCGAAACTATTCCAGGATTCAGCATCAGGCCCGATAGACTGAACATGCCGAACCAGTCAGGATGGTTTCGTAATAAGCGAGCACCGCTTTCCGCTCCTCCCGAAGCAGCCGCTCCGTGTGTGACTTCGGTTCTCGCGAGAAAACGTCGATGATTTTGCCGACCACTGCGAGCGTCTGGCTCTTGTCAGTCTGGAGATGCTTCCGGTGCTGGGAAATCCAATCCGGCACTGCCTCCGTGTCGTCATCCAGAAAGAGGAGAATTTCGCCCTGCGCTGCGTTCGCACCCGTATTGCGCGCCGAAGGCAGTCCGTGTCTTTCCTTGGTGAAGATCCAAGTCAGCGGGAACTCGGCCGTGTAGTCTATAGACAGGGCCCGCGTCTGGGGGTCTTCACCGTCACAAACCACGACCACTTCAAAGTCGCGGTCTGTCTGAGGAATCAAGGAGTTGAGAGTATTCCGCAGCACCACTGCCCGCCGGCAAGTCGGAATGATGACACTGATACTCACCCATCCTCACTTTAAACCTTGTGGCAAGATCAAGATTCTCATGCCCCTTGCACATTTCCGGGCACAGTCCTCGGTAGTATAGGGCGTGGGGCGGCAGATTGACAAGCCGAGGACTCCACGGGTGCTGTCCTAATTTCAAACGTAGCGCCGGCTTCCAGCCGGCATTGAGCCCCGATGAATCGGGGCGCTACGTTCAAATTAGGGCACCACTCCACGTACGGAGGTGCAGCGCCGATTCGAAGTTACAAATCTGCCTTAATCTTGCCCGGTACCGGAATCAGCGACGAGGTGTTCTGTCTGGGGGGAGCGGAGCGCGAGTAGCAAGACGGCAATAACGCCGAGCCACATTCGGAGCACCATTGTGTATTCGGGATCTGCGAAAGTGAAGTAATTAGGGACAGGCAGGAAGACCACGACGGCTGCGAAAAGGGGAGCATAGGGCAGAGATCGGAACCGGCCGGATAATGCCGCCCACAAGATGACCCCGATCGAGGCCCAGGTTATTAGAACTAAAGCTAAATGGCGGACGATGGACTGCCCGGTTCCGGTCCACCATTTGTGCTCAGGATCCGGTGTCCAGTGGTCCGTCAGGTCCGTAAACCAACATACATAAATACGAATGACCGTGCGACGGACCGTTTGCCAAGGATGCTGACGAATATACTCGGTGGCGCACTCCCGGGCCTCATGGCAGTATCGGATTTCGCCAAGCGCGGTATAGCGTTCAAATTCCTGCTTGTCGGTTGCGGGGTGGCGTATGTTATTTGGCTCTCGAATGCACTCCAGTTCGCTGTTGCCCTCAAAGAGAGCATGTCCGGCAACGGACCGCAGAGGCACAAAAGTGCGAAAGACAACAGCATTCCTCACCAGCCACGGAGTGACCACAAGTGCAAAAGAGGCGACAGAAATCACTGTGGGGCCAAGCCTCAACCCTTGGCAATACTTTTTCAGCACCGGGAACAGGATTGCAACCGCAATAATGGGCAGAGGGCTGACGTTGATCAAAGCGAGGACGCCACCCGCCAGCCCCAGAAACACGCCACTGCGGTAATCTGCCTCATCCCACCATCGCATCGCCAGCAGCACGAAGATCGCGAGAGCAGCCTCCTGCCAGACCCAATACCATGGGTCTATGATTGAATTAATGGACTCCGGCCATAGAGACACGACAACCGCAAGGACTGGGGAAAGCCACGGAGAAAAAAAACCAGGGTGTCGTAAGATCAATCTTCGAGCGATAAGCCAGTACATCGCTGCAGCGATTGCACTGACCAATGCCTGCGATAAGAAAATAAGCCGAGCGGCGCGGCCGGTCGGACCACCGGCGAGCCTGATGATCCCTGCGAATATATACGGCACGAGCGGGCATTCCCAAGCGGTGGGCCGCGCGCCCCTACCGAAGGGCGAGCTAAAGCCTCAACCTTCGGCGATGTTGGTGGCAATATTTCCCATCTCCGCGGCCGAAAACGGCTGAGTACTCGCGAATTGGGGAGATCTCGCGATAACATGAGTAACCCAGACCACGCGCACCATGGTTGCGGCTAAGAATACTATTAAGAAAGATGCCAGCCCGGTGGTGCGGAACCACGCGCCGCGCGGGCTTGGGCGCGTGGTGACCGCAGGAGGGTTGTGACCAGCAAATCCATCCTGCCTTTCGGGTACTCCAATCATTTTTCAACCTGAAGTTCCGTTGTCATCGCGATCCCCAGGCCGGGTACGCCATTGGGCTTAGCGACCATCGTAATCGCCAATGTAGGTGCCACGACTAATTCCCAACATGCTGATGAAAAACGAAGCGAAGATGACCTGGACGCCCAGCAAGAAACAGAGTGCGAGGAAAATAACCACGCGAACATGGTACAAGTGCCCGAATCCGCTGGCGATCCACTTCCAGAGTAACCAAACGGCCCCTGAGCCGCCCGCCAGCATCAGGATGGCGCCAACCACCAGCCCTTGTTCCAGCTTCACCCTTGAGAGCCAGCGCTCCAGACTGTGTTGGTTGCGGGAGAATCGTTCGGTCAAGCTATAAACTTTGGCCATGATTCCAATCGAAACAATCTGCGCACCGGTGAGCGCAAACATCGTCCCAAACAACATCGTGTGGAGGTCAATCTCGGTCCGGCCCAGATGCCGAGGCCCCGGTAAGAGCCACAGAACGATTGCGACGCCCAAGAGAAACAACATCGTCCCAGGAAATAGGAAAAGCCAATTGGGTGCGTAAAGCAGCATAAAACGCAAGCTGCGCCAGCCATCCTGGAAGGTCCGAAGATGGGGCGGGCGCCCGCGCTTGTCGGGCCACAAAGTGATGGGAATCTCGGTGACCGGCGCTCCAAGTTTCATAGCCTTGATGACCAACTCCAGCGCAAACTCCATGCCGGTACAGCGCAGGTCGGCTTGCTCGTACAGAGCTTTGCTGAAGCCACGCATACCGCAATAGGCGTCACCGATATTCCCATCAAACAGGGAATTCAACGTCCAGGTGATGGCGGGGTTGCCGAAATGCTTGTGCAGCCAAGGCATCGCAGCGGGCTTGATTTCTCCCAGGAATCGGTTGCCCATCACCAGTTCGAAGCCTTCGTGCCATTTCTCGAGGAATCGCGGGACCTCGGAAAAGTCATAGCTGTCGTCGGCGTCGCCCATGACAATGAATTTCCCGCGCGCTTCCCCGATGCCCTTCCGCAAGGCGTTCCCGTAACCTCGCGCCTCCACGCGCACCACCCGCGCGCCGTGTTTTTCAGCGATTTCAATCGACCCATCCGTGGAGCCATTGTCAGCCACCACTACCTCCCCTTTCACCTCCATCCTTTTAAGGGTGGCCAAGGCCTTATCAATGCATATTCCGACCGACAACGCTTCATTGAGGCAGGGAAGCACCACCGACACCTCCACCTGATCCAACGAATTCGTTTCAGGCGAAGCAGTCAGTTCAGTTGTCGCTCCCTCATTGCTGCTCTTGCCCACGGAATCCATAATGTCTTCCTGATGACAACTCATGCGTGCTAGGTGATTCATTCTAGCATGAAGGGTAGGAAGGATTCCCTCAGCCTGCGCAGGGTTGCGGTTACCCCTGATGGGTTTCTCCGTTGCCCCTTCCCTCAGAAGTGGCTGAGGGTTCCCGCTCCTCTCGCCCACCTTACCCCCCACCTGAAGGCGAGCAAGCTGACGGGCAATCCAATCAAGGCGAAAAGAGCGAGCATGCCGATATGAGGGAGTATTTGAGTCAAGGAGGCATTGGCAAGCAGCGCGGCTCGCAAGCCGATGGTGGCATGAGTGACGGGCATGAACTGACTCGCGAACTTGAGATACGGTGGCAGGACATCGATCGGGTAGTAGACGCCTCCTAAGAGCCAGGCCAGAGCTACGAAAAGTACCACGAACGGATCACCCCGCTTAAAGACGAGCGTGAAGGTGGCAGAAAGGATTCCGATGCTGCTAAAGGCAAGCGCTGATAAGAAGTAGATTAACAGCATAGCTGGAATATTTACATGGCTGAGCGACAGCCCTAGCGCCACTCCGCCCAGCAAGTAGAAGGCGGCATCGATGGTGGCGCGCACCAACGGATAAAGCGAAGAAAAGAGGATAAACGCGACTGGAGAAGTAGGCGTGACCAAGGCCATCTTCAGGGTGCCCAGCGGCTGATTCCCCCGTATCCCTTGCGTAAAGCAAACCAGGCAAGTCGTCATGTAGCCGTTTACAGCCACTCCCACCACGATGAAGGGGAAAGGATCGTACCCCCCGTAAGCAGCTTTTCCTGTAACCCGGGCCAGAAAATAATAACCCCCAACGCCCGCCAGGATATCTACCACCTGAAAAGCGAAGGAGAGTTTGTAACTGAGATCCGTGACCAAGTCGCGCTTGAAGAACGACCAGGCTTTCCAGACTAGCGGCATTCCGTCGCTCCCACGGCTCGCTCGAAGGCCGCCGTCAAGTCCTGGCCCCCGAAGGCATCCTGGACTTCCTGAGGTTTCCCAATTTCCACAATCTGCCCGTGATGGAGAATGGCCAGCCGGTCGCATACGTGTTCAGCTTCCGAAAGGCTGTGCGTGACCAGCAGCACGGTTTTGCCAAGCTGGTCCACCACGCGTTCCCGCAGAAACCTGCGAATCTCGCCTTGCGACACGGGGTCAAGGCCCCGCGTCGGCTCATCCAGAAGCAAGACTTGAGGGTCGGTCAAGAGCGCTCGGGCGATGGTCAGCCTCTGCTTCATTCCTTCGGAGTAGCGCTGAAAATGCGCCGGGTTCCCGGCCTCAAGCGCCAGCAAGGCCAGGACCTTCTGGATTCTGTTCTTGCCTTCTCGAGGTGGCAGATTATTTAAGGCGGCATAGAACTCCAGGTTTTGTACGCCGGTCAGTCGCGGGTAGAAATCTCCTGAGGTTGAGGGACAATAGCTGAGGGCCCTTCTGGCCTGCTTGGCTTCGCGAACCACATCATGCCCGCATACGGTGGCCTTTCCGCTGGTGGGGAGCAAAAGGGTGGAGAGGATTTCCATTAAGGTCGTCTTGCCCGCCCCGTTCGGTCCGAGCAATCCCAGTACTTCGCCCTCATAGACTTCCAGGCTGAGCCCCTTTAAGACTTCCTTCCCTCCCTCCCCGGGGGAGTTCTTTACAAGTCGGCGGAAGAATTTCCCGAAGGTAAACGTCTTCCTCAGGTTCTGGATCGCGATGGCGACCTTACTCATCGATTACCCGATTCTTGGTGATATGTCATTTGCCAACCAGCGCTTGGGGTCGGGCTCTAACCGTCAGGCAGGCGCCGTCTGGGAGTCGGCGCAGGGAGAAAAGCGATTCGGTGATGATCCGCTCGCAAGCCTCTAACTTAGGTTAGACATCTCATCCAGATGTTATACTGGCTGCCAACGAATTTGCAACTCCGTGTACCGGGCGGTAGCGTCTCAGGCAGAACAGGTCCACGCTTGCTATTGAATTGGCAAGGGAATCCTTGAGGCGGGGCTGGATATTGAAGAATTATGGGGCATCATCTCATTTCGCTCCAGGACTACCGAATCTCCGAAGACTTTGGCCGGATGATAATGGGTCCGTAAATAATCGCGTAGCGGCCCCAGATGATCACCTGGTTGGATTCCTGTTACTTCAAGGTCGAATGACGGATCCCAAAGGACCATCAACACGCGTCGGGCATCGAGGCTCTCGATGACGTTGCAAACCTGCTCCGGCCTCATGTAATCAGTAGCCGAAAGGAATTGTGTTCGCGCGGGACACCTGAGTCCAAGCAAAAAGTATACTTCTCCTCCACAATCGAATACGAACTCATCAGGATGGGTGTGGGCCAGCAACCAGTAATAATGGTTGTAATCTCCGGGATTCAAGAGGGCCACACGACCTATCGGAGCATAAAGCTGAGCGTGCCATCGGGCCTGCATGTGCAATACAATGCCGAGCAGCCCAACTACCGTGGCCAGCCAAATCCCTTGCCGCGCAAGGAAGAGGAGCTTTCCGGGCGAACTCAAAAACCACACCCAGATGATCAACCCTGGGAGCGCGACTGTGCAGAGTCTGATGTAAATTGGCGCCGGCGCGACCCCTACAAAAAGGAACAATCCCGTCAAGCTCACCAGCACTAACCGGTCCCAGGGCTCCCCCTGTCTTCTTCTTGACTCACGCCAGTAACGAGCAAAGAACAGAAGGTAGACGAGGGGCACAAGAGCGTGAATCAAGACCCATGAAGGCAGTTCTGTGAGGCTATGCCCATGAGTCGGAATGGGTGGGTCTAACATGTAAGCCTGAAGACTGTTGGCGTAGGATTCCGCAGGATAGTACTTGATTCCAAAAATGACTGTGCTCCACACGAAACGTCTCAAACCCACTGCCCAGAGGAAGTAGCTGTTCAGCCCGAGGGTGACGGCGCTGAAAACGCCGGCCAGAATCGCTTCAACTTTCCAAAGCGACCCGCCGCTTTGCTGCTTCTTCCGGTGCTCCCAGCAAAGGAAAATGGCCAGGCCCACGACCGTTGCGAGTCCTCGAGCCTGAGTGAAAAAAGCACCCAGGGCACAAAGGGCAGCCGCCCCGGCCACCCGCCTTGGGCTCCTCTCTTCGATGACCAAGGCAGTAGCCGCAATCACCGCCAGCACGCTGTACCAATGATGAGTCGCTTCGAGCCGGTTGTGAAATGCCGTGCCCAGAAACAGCAGGCCTGGAAGATACGCTGTCCACCCGCTGAGGATCTTTCGCGAGATATAAACGCAGAGCCAAGTCAGGCTCAACGCCAGGAGTACCAGCGTGGCATTGGGGATCCAAGAACGCACGCCGAACATTTTGAAAAGGGCAAGGTAGGTTAATTCTGCGCCAGGAGGGGTGAACTGGAAGAAGTCCCGATAAATCATCTGGCCGTCCAGCATCCGTGTCGCGTTGTGTAGATATATCCACTGGTCCGTCAAAACTGGATCGTAAATCGGCGTGGCGGGCAGAATAAACAGATCGAGGTAGAGGAAGGCCGTGGCAAAAAGGAAAAAACCGTATTGGAACCACCCCGGAGGTTGCCCTTGGCTGACTTTCACGGGTTCACGACTTGGTAAGGTGTAGTGCATTGCCGGGATTCTCAGGGAATGGCTTTGCTTAAACCTGGATTTCCCTTTCGATCTTCCTGCTAGCCGAAAATATACACTCGACTGCCTCTGAGTGGAAGTCCGGCCAAGTTCTCAGTACTGGGTGCTTCCGTGGCCCACGGAACGGGGCAGTTCTAATTCCCACTGGTAGCTGGCCCAACGCATTTGCAACTCCGTGTGCTTTACGGGTACTACACGGACCCAGCCCCACAAAGGCCGCTATAATAGGTACCAGGTCAGTTTGCTTTTCCATGAGCGGAGCGAAATGCCGAATACCACCCCGGCCCTTGAGGTATTGTTGCCCGTTCATAATGAGGCGGAGAGTATTGAGCTTACTATCCGCGAAATCTAATTAGGGACGAGTTTGGGAAGAGTTCCTTTCCAAAGTCTGCGTGCCGTCGGCAAAGGTTACCGCCTGATGGTAGTTCGTCCGCAAATATCTACGGAGGGGATCGAGATGATTCCCAGGGGCCAGGCTTCCGTTTATGAGCGCGTTCGAGTCATCCACCGACCATAACACATAGCGCACTTGATGTTTTTCCAGACCTGAGATTACTTCCTCAACCTGCTCCGGTCGGGTATAGTCCGTATCCGTGAGGACCGTAATCGGCGTAGGATTCCTCAATCCCAGAGCCACATTAACAATGGGCCACTCGGTATCAAATAGGTATTCCTCTGGGTGGGTTCTTGCTTGAAGCCAAACTAACTTTTCTGCGAGGTCTCGATCATGAACGGCTATGCGGCCTCCCGGTGTATCGAAGAAGGTTCGCCAGTGGGCTTGTCGCCAGTAAGCACCAAAGAGTACCGATCCGAGAACTCCAAGCCAGAGAAGGGTCACAAGGGTCCGGCGAAACCGCCGCAGAGTGGAGATAAACCACACGAGCAGAATCAAAGCGGGCAACATTCCGGGAGCAATCCTGTGTCCGGAGGGGGTAAATGCCACACTCAGGAACAGTGATATTCCGACGATAGCCACAAGCCAGAGTCGGCTCTCGTGGGCATCGGGCGCTTCTGCGTGCTCATTTCCCCCACGGAGGATAAAGAGTAGGTAGCATAGAGGAGTGACCAGCAAGACGAAAAGAAAGGCCAGCTTATAACGGAGGAGTTGCCAATCCAGAGGGAGGACTGAGTCCCGCAAGGCTCCCCAAAAAGTGTTTACGCCTCCTAAGGTTGCATAGTATTTCAGCCCAAAAACGACGGTGCAGTATAGGAATCGCTCGAGTCCCACCTTCCAGATGAAATAGCCATCAACCACCGCGGGTGCTATTACGAACCCCAAGATAAGCAGGAATTGATTCTTGCAAAGCGCCTTCCAGCTTTCTTGCCTCTTCCTCCATTCCCAGCAGAGGAAAGTGGCTAACCCCAAGAAGCCAAAGAGTCCTCGCAGTTGTGTAAAGCACGTCGCAATGCCGCACAATCCCCCTGCGGCGACAAGGCGGGCAGGTGTCCGCCGATCAATCAGGACTGCCAGGGCGCTCATTACGGCCAGGCAACTGAACCAGTGGTGAGTGCCATCGAGCCGGCTCGCAAAAGGGATGGAAAGGAACAATGCCCCTGGCAAGAAAACCAGATGAGGCGGCAGCACTCGCCGTGAGATGACAATGCTCAGCCACAGGAAGCTCATTCCAAGGGTCAGCAGAGTCGCGTTGTGGATCCAATGGTGAAATCCAAACAACTTGAAGAGAACGTAGTAAACCAGATCGGTTCCCGGAGGCACCAACTCGAAGAAGTCCCGATACAGGACCTCTCCGTGGAGCATTCGTATAGCTTGGCTGATTAAGATTGTTCCGTCACTCGCCAAATAGGTGGGGATGAAGGGCGGAGTGAAGAGAATGATGTAAAGAAAGATCAGTGCGGCTAGCAAGAAGAGGGCCGTCGCAGTTTCAGAGATTCGGGAACTTGTTGGCGTGGCCTCCCGTTCTGTTGGCGACAATTCTTGCGCCTCCGAAGCTAGCCCGGCTTGCGAATTCAGACTGGAAAGAATCGTGGGAATCTTCGCCGTAGACCCTGGGGTTCCCCACATTCAAATCTTAAGTTCATCCGCGCCTTGTTGTCCAGCTTGAGTGCCTATTCCATCACCCGCCTGATTGAATTCTTGGAGCCTTCTTGCGGGCAATTGTGGGGAGCCCTTCGGCGTTTAGTTCGGCTGCGGCGAGGTTAGGGGATGGCAGACACGTCTAATCCGCGATGCGCTTAAAGAGATACCAATTGTTGGCGAGGCTGTTGGTGGTTTTGAGGTTGCGCAGGTCGAAGCTTGCGCACTGCGTCCTGATGAACTTAAAGACCTCCTCCACAGTTGCACATTCGTAGGGAAGTCCGCCCAGCCAGTCGGTGATATCGGTTCTCCAATACATGCCGCGGGATGATTCATACTTCTGGACGTCCGCAATCAGGCTACGCGCGTGCAGGCGGCGAGCCGCAAAATAGATGGGAATCGCCCCCAGCTCGAACGAGGTACTGCCCGGGTCGCGGGAGGGCATTAAAAGCTCTCTTGAAACTTAGCCAGAACTTGGACCCGAGCATCCCATCTACTTGGTTGTATATCGCCAGATAGAAAAAGCCGTCTTTGTTCACCAGTTGCGCAGCGCGGCGTATGGCTTCCCACATCCGGCCGGTGTGCTGAAGAGTTCCCCAGGCGTAGACCACGTCGAACCGTCCGAGGCAGGAAATGAATCCTTCGTCGAGAATAGAGTCCTGATAGATTTCCCAGTTTTCAGGTCGATGGGCTTTATCGTGAAGGTATCGACAACACTGGACAGAAAGCGGGTCAGGATCGAAGCTCACCACACGACTGGCGCCGAGACGGTAAGCGGCGTAGGAGAACAGACCACTTCCGCAACCGATGTCCAAAAGACTTTTTCCCCGAAAATTTTCGAGGCCTAGGAATTCAAGTAGCGAGCGCTCAGCACTGCTGACGCGCTCTTCCGTGACGTGGCCCAAAAAGCGTTGCCAATTAGCGCCAAATGCAAAGGTCGACGGCTCAGTCATTAGGGGTGCAGCTCCTCGATTTCCTGCTTATCTGTGCCCAGGCTGATTGGCTCAACATCCAATTCCACCGGTCCATTCCTGCCTGGGTTATCTGGGGACAGGTGTAGGGTTCACTGCCGCGGTATTCCCCCGTGCACAACCAAGTGGTTGGTAGAGGGCTGCCAGTTTAACATCTATCTCCCCGGTAGTTCGTCAGAGTTCGGATAAACCTTCACCACCAATTGAAGCCCGGTCTTGTTCCTGCCGGATGGGGCGACGCTACTGGTAAGGGAGACTCCGCAACAGTTCCTCATCCGTCGAGGGTGGCCGTTGGGGTGACGTAAAGGCGCGGCGCGGGAAAAAGGCTTGGGAGGTTCCGATGGGAATCCCCGGTGGGTGGGCAAGACTCGAACCGAGCTGAGGGCCCATTTGGGAAGTGTTAGCCAAGGTCCGGTCATATCCGCCCAGTGCGGACACGTACTCCGGCCTTCTCCAGGGGCGGAGCGATGCGGTGACGGCCGCACGAAGCTGAATTTGAAGGTCCCTCAGAACCTTCTGATTCTCAGGGGACTTAGACACGTTGAACTTTTCGTCTGGATCACTCACCCAGTGATAGAGTTCTTCGTTGCCTTGCGCGTCATGGAGATACTGCCATTCTGGGGTCGTCAAGCTGATGGGGGCGGGAGCCTTCATTTCCGGTGATAATTCTGAAATCACAAATTCATCAAAGTCCCCCGGTTCAAATCCTGGCCTCCAGAAACGCTGTAGGCTGGCCCGTTGAAACGGCGGGTTGTCCATACCCGAAAGTTGCAGGACGGTCTCAAAGAGTTCTTGTGTCCGAACCACGTGCGAAATGCGAAGACCGGCTGGAATTTTAGGTCCCAAAATCACGAGAGGGACATGCAACACCTCTCTGTAGAGGTCATGACCATGAGTGTAAGTGCCGTGCTCGCCGAAGCTCTCTCCATGGTCGGAAGTGATGATGACGATGGTGTTCTGCCATCCGGGAAGGCGGGAAAGAGAATCCAATAACTCACCTACAGAGTTATCCAAGAACGACAAGCAGTTATCATAGCCAGTAGGGGAGTCTGCATCCATGGCGGAAGGATGCCGATGGCCATTTCCCATTCCTATAACGGATTCAATCCTGTCGAGAAGCCAAGGGAAGATGGCGCCGAAGCGGGAAGCGGGGTAGGGAGGCGCGATGTATGGCGCGTGAACGTCGTAGTAATTTATGAAGAGGTAGAAAGGCCTTGGCGAACGGTGGTGAATCCAACCGAGAACGTCGCGGTTGATCTGGCCCGCGTCCCTCCGCTCCATCTCTTGGGGCTGCACATACTCTCCGTACAGGCGTTGAAGAAGGATCCTGCCCCAGAGAAGGTTTCCAAGATTATGTCGCACCGATGTACTATCGTCGTCATAAAGCTCAAAGCCGTTGCCCATCCCCCAGCCCATCAGGCCCCAGCAAAGGTTTGAACTGAAACCCGCAGTCTCGTAGCCCCGTCCGCTCAACACCTCGCTGATCGTCCACCAGCTCGGGTCTATGGGTTGGTCTTTATCGGCGCCGTGCTGATGCGGGAGCAAACCGGTGAACATCGAAGCATGGGAGGGTAGCGTCCAGGATGTCGGGGCGATGGCGTTCTCAAACACTACGCCTTGACGCGCCCACCCGTCGATGCTCGGGGTGGTCCGGCGAGGATATCCGTAGAGAGAAAGGTGGTCAGCCCGCACCGTGTCGAGCGTAATCAGAATAATATTAGGTTTTCCTGTCGGTGCTGCAGGTATCGTTGCAGCTCCGGCCTGATGCAGGGGTGGCCTTATGGCGTAGACACCCACGCCCGCGAGCGACAGTGCCAAAGCCACAGTGAGCACGATGCTTAGACTTCTGAGAGGGAGGAGGCGCCCCACGATGAAAGCCCCTGCTCCCGTTAGAAGAATCCCGATTCGTATGGCCAGCCGGAAAGGATTTGGGTAAGGGCCTATCAAAACTTCCGCGGCATCCCCTGGGTTTTTGGCAATCGCGAGAACGAGTATTGCCACCAGACAAACCCCAACCATCAGGGAAACGCGGCCCCAGATTCGGCTGCTTCGGCTGGCGATGAACAGTCCCGTAACGAAGCCGAAAAATCCGCCAACCAAAGCATCAAGCATGGGACCGAGAAACAAGATCACGTAAGAAACATCAGGCTTGAGAACAATCGGTGGGATGGGACTTCTGTAACGATATATCCCTTCCGCAGCTCCGATGAGCAATCCCGCCAGTCCAGCCAGGACGGTGTATCGGCCGACCAACACCATCGGACGGGTTTTGTTTTCCTTCATCTGCGTATCATTTTCAGCGATCGGCCCACATCGCGCTATGCCTGAAAAGAATTGGCCGGGTTCGAATGTTAAGGATTGCCTTTAAACAAGCCCCTACTCTCCATTTTGATTCTGCTACGGGCGCAAGTATACACCATGCCTGACACCCCGGAGAAAGGCACGCAGGGCGTTTTGGACTGCGGTAGCAGCAGCTACCGCCTTCCGCCTCCGCTCCAGACGGCAAATAGGCGAGGCGCGAGGTAGTGGGTCATTTTGCTGTAGCGGCGATCTCTGATCGCCGAATTCACTGATTCTAAAAACCGGCGGTCGGAGAACGCTGCTACAACAATCCAAATTGACCCACTACCCAGGCGCGAGGTGACCCGGTCCGGTCTTTGTGCTGGGTGTATACTGAAGCGAAGCCCCAGGACTGAAGACGGAATTCGGGCATAGGTGGATGCCAGTGGGGCAGAGGGATCTGGACCTCACGCTGCCTGCCAATGCTGCGGAATGGACTTACACGGCGGCTGACATTTTCTTATAGGTCAAATTCTCATGTCCGAAGTAGTCAGCGAGTCAAGTCGTCGCGCAGAACCGAACTCACTGGTCATACCTCCACGAATAGCACTGCTCTGGCTGCTTTTCTTTCTGATTTGCTTGGGCCTGGGGTACCCCCCCCTGAATCGTTATGATCCCGGGAAGTCAGAGGGGACCTCTGATGTGGCTGTGTATCGCGAAATCGTCCTCGGTCACCAACCACGGCGTCCCTCCGATGCGGGTGGGGCCGCAACGCGGCTTGCCCAAGCGGAGAACTACTACCGTGTGCTGGTGCCTTACGTCGCCAAGCCGTTTTATTGGCTGGCCAAAGGCCACGTGGGCACCTGGGACCCCGCCCTCTTCGGCTTGCTGGTGGCGAATGGGATTTTCACGGCAACCACTGCCTGCTTGTTGGTATCCGTCGGGTTTACTTTGACCCTCGATTTTTCCACGGCCTTGCTGGGCGCCACGCTCTTCCTGCTCAATTTTTGCGTCGCTAATTTCAACCTGGTTGGGCTGATCGATTCCGCCGAAAGCTGTTTTGTGATGGCCATGGTCTGGTCGTTGCTAACCGAGCGCTGGTTCTTGTTGCCGCTCTGGGGCATTTTTGGCGCGCTTGCCAAGGAGACCTTCGCTCCACTTTCCAGTCTGTTTGCGATGGGGTGGTGGTTGGCCGAGGTGCAGCAGAGCCGTTGGCGGATCTCCCGTCTCTTCTGGGTCTGTGCATTGGGAATCTTGAGCCTCTCAACTGTAACCATTGTCATGTCGACGGTTGCCGGTGGTTGGGTTTGGCCCTGGGAGTTTGCTGAGTATATGCATGTCGGTGTCGGATTCCTTGCCGGGTTGCGAGGGTGCCTACTCGACCACACGTTTTGGTATGTTTTTATCTGGTTGCTGCCCCTGGGGATCCTGCGTTTGCTCCGCCTGCCGCGGCCCTGGGTCCTGGCCACCGCCCTGGCGTTTTCGGAAGCCTTGGCTCTGGGCGCTTACAATAACGCGAGGGGGAACACCACCCGGGCGCTCTTTAACGTGGCCGGGCCCATTCTGAGTCTCTCGACGGCGATATTCCTAACCGCCCTGCCGCCGTTGAGCCAGCGGGGGACCCAAGCCGCCCCAGGCGGCTCAGATTCGTAAGGCTGGATTCGTAGACCCATGAAAATCATGCCCGGAAAGGGTTGGGAGATCGCACCACCCGGCGTGCTCCGCGCTCAGCGGGAAGCATTCTGCCGGTAGGCTCAGTCAAGGGGATCTATCCATCGACCCACGGGTGGCTCCAAGCCGGAAGAACTTGAGACCACATGAAACTGTCTACCCACCAGCGAGCTTTGGTGACTATCTTTTTGCTGACCTTGCCGTTTGTCAACCCTCTGGTGCGCGGCGACGGGGTGGGTTATTACGCCTACGCAAGATCCCACTTGGTCCAGCACGACCTGAGATTTGAGGACGATTGGATTCATTCCAACTCGCCCTTCATCAACCCCACACTCGATGCGGAAGGTCATCTACAGACCCGCTACACGCCGACCGGTCACCTGCCGAATCGCTATTCGGTGGGGCCGGCCCTGCTCTGGATGCCATGGTTGGCGCCCGTGCATGTGCTGATGGTGACTTTGTCCAAAGCCGGCGTAAAGGTCAATGCGGATGGCTTCTCACTGCCTTATATCCTGACTATGGCCTTAGCGACCGCACTCTATGGATTTCTGGGGCTTGCGATCTCTTTCAGCCTTGCGAGTATCTACGTCCCTGCGCGCTGGGCGTTTCTCGCGACCCTCGGCATGTGGCTTGCCAGCTCCCTGCCGGTCTACATGTATTTCAATCCTGCTTATTCCCATGCGCACTCGGTGTTCGTGGTCGCGATCTTTCTTTGGTACTGGCACAGGACTCGCACGGGACGCACCCTGGGGCAGTGGGCGATTCTCGGCCTGCTGTCGGGCCTGATGCTGGATGTGTACTATCTCAACCTCGCTGTCCTGATGCTCCCGCTCCTGGAGTCGGCACGCGGCTACTGGCGGGAGTCGAGAGTTCCCGAGCGCAACTGGAGGCCCGTGCGCAAGCTTCTTTCGGCGAATCTTCTGTATGTTTGCGCTGGCCTCGTTGCCTTTTCGCCGACCTTGATAACGCGGCACATCATTTACGGCCACGTCTGGAAAACGGGATACGAGGAATTCGCGTTCTCCCAGGGATTCCATCTGGCCCTTTGGCAGCCCCTCGTTTCCTCGAACCACGGACTGCTTTCCTGGACGCCCATCGTCATCCCGGCACTCGTAGGCTTGGTGCTCCTGCGGAAATACGACCGTGAGCTGGCCATTTACTCACTTGCCGCTTTTGCCGCCCTGTACGGCATCGTGGCGTGTTATCCCGAGTGGCACGGCGCCTCGTCGTTTGGAAATCGCTTCTTCATTTCTCTCACGCCCTTCTTCATTCTGGGCTCGGCGGTCACCCTCAACGAAGCGGCTGGCTGGTTCAAGCAGGAGCGGGCAGCATTCGCCTCCGCGGCACTGGCCATCGGCATCCTGATTCTCTGGAACCTGGCCTTCGTTTTTCAGTGGGGAACCGGACTCATCCCACACCGGGGGCCGATTTCCTGGAAACACATGGCCTATAACCAGATCGTGGTAGTTCCCAAGATGGTGGGAAGCAGACTCGAATCCTACTTCACCGAGCGCCGCAAGATGATGCAACGCATCGGCTGCGAAGACGCTAAGCGCTTGCGTGGAGAGAGTATCGAACCCTGCGAGTGACGGCCAAGCCTGCGGCATTTAGCTTCGCCGCAATCACCTTTATGGGGAGACTAGCGTCGCCGTATAGAACCTTCCCGGCGCTTCGAGCGGTGCGGTTGCCAGGGTCTTTTCGGCTCCGACCCGGAATTCGGCTTCGACGTAGTAATCGAGCAGCGGGCGCGAGGCGTCCAGGCAAGCAAGCTCGCCAAGAAAGGTCCGCCGCCGCCCGGCCGGGCGCATGGGCGTCGAGTGCCAGCCCTTAGCCTCAGTCATGCGCGTATAGAGTACGACATGATTCACTTCGTCACCGTGCGGAGCCACCGCCCACAGGCGTACCTGGTCACCCGGGCGAAGCAGCGTGGGGCGGGTAGGAACGAAGACGCGCGGCGCTGCTGTTGCCTCAGGCCTCCGGACTTCTTCAAACATTCGTTCCGTCTCGGGTGGCAAGTCACCCAGGAATTCCTTCAGGGAAGCGCGCAAGCGGTAAAGCGCCAGGCGCTCATACTTATTGTGCATCGATGCGAGTGTTCCCTGATCGCTCCGGGTGCTCACGATCTCCTGAAAATCGAGCAGGGTCTCCCGGACCAGTGGCGCTAGCTTCAACCAGCGGGGAACGCATTCACTCATCACGAGCTTCTTAGCCTCATCGGCCTGGCCCTTCGACTTCAGTTCCTTGGCCTTCTTCAGATCGAGGTCCAGGTGATAAGCCAGCGACCAAGATTCAGAGTAAGGCGTCAGGAATTCAATGTGCCGCGCGAGGTAGTTGAGGCGTTCCTTCTCTGCCGGGCTTGAGGCAGCCTCCGTGAGTTTCCGCAACTCCTGCCCCACCGCGGCCTGGGATTTCTTTACGTCCGCAGACGGCTCGTAACCACTCCAGTACTCGAACGCTTCATCGTAGTCCCCGGAGTATTCGTGGATCTGGTGATGGCCTTCCTTGATTTCCCCCGACCACGAGCAGAGGATTAGCCGCTTCTGGTCGGTGTCGTTTAGAACCTGCCCAAGCTTCTCCGCCCGCGGGGCGCGCGCCTGGGCGGTGGCGAGAGCCTGAAAGTATGGCTCCGGTTTCAGCGACTCATCCCAGGAACGGCGCGACTGGAACGTTGAGTTCGCTTCCATGATGCGGTGGCGCCAGTGGATTCCGAGCAATCCCTGACAGCCGAACTTTTTGGCGCGGTCCATGTCTTCGGCCAGGCGGTGGACGTGGAACTGCGGCAGCCACATGCCGGGATCGTCCTCGAGCCACGGAATGGGCCAGCGCTCACGCCCTTCGAGCTTCGCGTACTCCTCACTGACCAGGTCCCAACCCAGGCTGTCATTGAGCGAAGTAAAGATGACATCACCGGGCAGGTGTTGATGGAAGTAGGCGAAGTGCCGCACCACGCCGCCCCAACCTGAAATCACCAGGCGCTTCGCGGGCGCCTGCCGCTTGAGGAAATCATGAGCCTGCCGGAAGGGCGTTACCGAGAGCGGAATGTTTACCTTCTGGCTGGCCCAATTGCTTTCCTCATCTTCCCAGAGCCAGACGTAGTCGAGGTTCGGATAGGCTTCGAGCAACTGGCCCAGCCGTGTCTCCAGAATATCCTTGGCCGCGACCGACTCAGGATCGATGGGTGGGCCTGGATCCTTGGGGTCCTTCTTTTTGAACAACGCCTCGGGGGGCACGGCTTGCACGATTTCATCCGGAACGGAGTAAGGCTCAAAGCCCACGCCAGTGCGGATGCCGAGCTGCTCCGCGTAACGGAACGCCTCACGCCAAAGCTGCTGCGCGAGTTCAGCGGCCTCCCAGCAATTGCGCGCCTGGGTCGTTACTTCTGAGCCAAACACCTCGCTCGCGTAGAATTGCGGCGAGCCCATTCCGTATCGCGAGGTGCGCTCCGGGATATAGCCCCAGCGGTTCGTCGCCGTCGTATCCGTATAAGCCAGGTGGCCGGCGCCAGCGTATTCAAAGGAGAGAAACGACTCGGTCCACTGTTTCGCCATAGAGTAGACGTGAATTCCCAGCGTGTTGAAGCGCATGCGCAGCAGCGACTCAAGATAGGCGCGAAAATCCTCGCGGTTATAGACGCTGACGCAATTCAAGAAATCAGGCCAGGGTAGCGTTCCGCGCACATCGAAACGCGGTTGGGCACGCCAGGGCGAACCGGGCTGAGGCAGATTGAGCGCGCGAGCGGCATCAAGCGGATACACTTCTCCATCAAGTCCGAAGAACGCCCCCTGCCGCTCCAGAAAATCAAAGACGGCGTAAAGCACTGCCTGCGGGGTGGCGGCGCTCAAGCGTACGCGCGGTGCTTGGCCCGCCGTCGTCTCGTTTGAAATCTCGTACCCTTCGGGATGCTTGAATGCCTGCTTCGCTACCAGAAGAGAAAAGGTAAGTGCCGTTGCGCTGGGTTGCCCTTCCGTTGTGAGAGCGAGAGTAGGCTCGCGCGCCAAGACCAGGTTCCGCAACCCGCGGCTGAGTTCACGCGCAGCAAGCTGCTCCTGAAATCCGGAGCCCGGTTCGCGGGTGATCCACACGTTCTGGGTGGGCTCTAAACTTACCTGCAGCGGCGGCATCATGTCAGTTGACCCGCCCACCGGCGAAAACGCCGCATCGGCGAATCCGAATTGGTTGCTCCTCGCGAGCAGCGAGCTCGCACCCAAACAGGCATTCTGGAGGAACTCACGCCTTCTGATTCGATGATCAGGCTTCATGTGTCACGCTCGTTTCCTGGAACGATTCCAGCAGGGTTAGGTTTTAGACTTCTGCTCAGCCTCAGTCAAGCGGAGAATGCTGGGTTTGGATTCCTGTGGTTCGCCAAAACTCGAGCCGCCTGGAAAATCAATAGCCTACTTTCGAGTCTTGGCAGCCTCCGGGGAGTGGAAACTGGCCCCATGCGGTCCGTGGAAGCGCGGAGAGGCGCGGGCGCAACTGGCAGTTGCATTCGGTACGGGTCAGACGTACGCTTTGGGGCGGCAGCGGAGTCCAAAATGGAAATTCCGGCCACTATAGATTTGACGTAAAATTCCGATGCCGGATCGAGTGCGACTCGACGGCCGGCCGGGTCAGCCTTGACGAGACAAAGACCAGGATACTCATTTGCTATACCCATTGCGCCTTAAGAACCCGCGGTCAGGAAGGCGCTGACCGCGGCTACCAGCTTGGATGCTTCGAAGAAGCACAGAAAGGGGTGACGATCATGTGCAGCTATAAACGGTTTTATCTCTCAGCAGTTCTCAGTCTGCTCTTTGTAGTGGCCGGTTCGTCTGTACCGCCGGCCCAATCTGCGCTAACGACTCTTCAGGGTAAGCAAGGCGGAATGATTACCTACGGACTGGTAGAGGGGGCCACTACCCCGGCCATGGCCATGGCCCGCATTCTGCACAACGTGCAGAACGGCGTTGGCGAAAAGCCACAAGTGGGAAAAGTCTTTCGGGTGCGGGGCAGCAATTCGGACGCGGTGTTTTTTACGGTAACCAACCATGCGGGGGGCAACGTCCCCGTGGCGGGCATGCTGATCGCTTCTCAGACCGGTCCCAAGGCGGTGGAAGCAGCCTTGGTGAGCGATGCGGCGGCGCGTTTTGGCTCGACCATGAATCCCCTGCTGAGCCAGTTGTTCGGCGTGTGGCATCCGGGCGGAGTTGCGCCAGCCCCGGCGGGAAAAGCCCCGGCGCAACCAGGCGCGGGCGGCGGAGTAACCCTTCCCCCCATGCACACGGTTAGCTTGTCTGACAGCACCGCCACGGTCAGCCTTCCCGACGGGTGGAGCGTGGATCAGTGGAGCAAAGGCGGAACCGCGGTGGTCAACGGTCCCCAAGGGGAGAAGATTGCGCTTAACCTGCGCTTTATGGGGCAAGATCCCAGGGCCCCCGCCTTCCAGAGCCAAATGCGCATGGGGGTCAAGCCCCTTCCCTTTATCGTTATCTATCCCTATAACGCCGACATGACGAGGGCCTTCCCCGACCTTTTTCAGCGGATGCGGGCTACCGCTGGCGCCGGTCCGGCTCCGCTTAAGGTTGATAGCGTAAAGCCCATCGAGGGGTCACAAGGGCAATGCGTGAACGCCACCGGCCAGGTTAATGCTGACGGCAAAACTATGAGGGAGTTGGCGGAGTTGCTGTGTAGGTCGCAGCCTGATCAAAAAGGCGGATACTCCTACATCGTTTCGCAATATCAGCTTCCCTTGGGCGCCACGGAACGGCAACGTGCCATCTCTGCTGCCATTATGGCCAGCTACCGAGTGGATGAGCAGCGTGTGCAAAGCCAGGTCAACGTTCAGACGGCCCAGTTTCATCAGATCATGGAGGCTCACACGCAGGCACTGGAGGCGTTCACACAGCAACAGATTGCCCATACTAAACAGATCGGCGCCGACACCATGGCGCGGGCAAGAGCCGAAGACATCCAACACGACCAGCAACATGCGACCTGGCGGCAAGGCGAAGACGAAATTTCCCGAAACGGCCAAGGCTTCAGCAACTACATCCTGGATCAGACCGTCGTGCAGGATAACAACATGTACGGCAACGGCACGATCGGACATGGCACTCTGTGGAACTCCGAGGCAGACGCGTTAGTGAAAGCCAATCCCAATCGCTTCGAGTACGTGACCGTCCCGAATTACTGGAGAGGCACCGACTACGTTCCATAAGGTCGTGCCCCGCGGGAGCGGCGGTCGACGCCTGCTCTTGCGCAGAAGAGCGCCCGACCGGCACCCTCTGGACACACCCAATTTCTGGAGGGGTGTGGATTACTGACCCTGCAGGAGCCTACCCTTATGACCACAATGCCTGCTGTAAATAGGAACCGCCCGCTCGTCGCGATTTTTCTAAGTGCAGCTTGCCTGTCGATGGTGAGCCTGGGCGCGTGCACCGGCAACCGTACGGTGAATTCCGCGGAAGGACCGGAGAAGGTCGACGCGAACCGCCCAGCGCTCACTCTGGAGCAAATCAGCTATTTAGACCAGAAGGCGTTCCAGCACTCTTTGCAGCAATTGCGGCACGTTATCGAACAATCCAGTCCCGCGGCCGTGGTGGACCAGGCAACGCTGACCTCCCTAACCGGCAAATTGCGGCAGACGGATGAATCCGCTACGGATTACTGGCCCACGGTTCTGCGGTTTCTTCAATTCGCAAGCTTCCATATGGCGCCCAAGGTCCCGCAGGGAGAGCAGCCCAAGGCGTTGAGCGAGATCTTGAGTGTAGGCATTATGAGGGGAATACGAGAATTCGATAAAACCATCCTCTTCGACGAGGGTTTTTTGGGAAATGGCAGCTTTACCAATTGCCGGATCATCTTCACTCAGCATGCTGTTCAAATGCAAAATGTTAAGTTTGACGTTTGCGCGTTCGAGTTTCCAGCCACCGATGCGCCCAGTCCGTACCTCAAGAAAGTGAGCCGGATCCTGCTCTCGTCAGACCTGGGCTCAATTTCCATACCGAGTCTCTGAGGGAGTGCCTGAGCGATTCTGGTGCGATGAGATGACGTGAATCGCCCCGACGAGTCGGGGCGCCGCTGACCTCAAGAATCTTCGTTGCCACCGCGGGGAGAAATGCGGGCTAGGGGGTAGAAGCCTCCAGCAGCAGGACCCAGTCGGTGTCGCCGTCGTGACGGTTCCCGGGCGGCAGGAATTGGCGCGTTCCGGTGTTCTTGAAGGGCCCTCCGGGGAGGGTGGTGTATGTTCCGTTCGTGGGGTCAAACCACTTGGCGTTTGCCGGCGCTTTCAAACTCGCCATGTTGACAGTGATCTCCCGAGCGGTGGGCATATAGGCGACTACCCAGGAGCCATCAGGCGTTTTGGAGGCAGTGCAAAAATCGCTTTTGCTGACCCGCGTGTGGAGGTCCCCCAGAGTTCCAAGCCCGGCAGTGACGACCGTATGGTCTTGATCCGGAACGAGATCCTGCCACGGCAGGGAAGAGAAAAAAGCGTGCCAAATCATGAACTGGGTCACTCCCATGGTGTCGATATGGAACTTCCAGCCGGGCAGGAAGTAGCAAGTATAGATGTTACCGTAAAGCTGCCCCTTACCCCCACTCAGCATCGCCCAATACTCTTGGCGTCTCAGCACTGACGGCGTCCCGTAATCCCACGGCTTGCCGAAATCCGCCAAATCATAATGCGCCTCCAGCAAGTAGGTCGGTGCGATAGGCGTCTGATTGTAGCTATGCCACATCTGAAAATAGGTCGGCGAGTAGGTGTAGGTACCGTTGACGGAAACAATCGGTACCCAGGTGGGATCATCGTAAGAGGAACTCGTTTCGACGTTCAGCTCGATGGTTTGAAGGTGCCGGGGATCAGAGGACTTGATACCCTCCGCTACGGCTCGCAGCGCAGCGTCATCGACAGGGTTTTGCCAGGTATTGAAATCATTGCCGTTCAACCAGATGATGTTGTCGAAACGCTTGTAGCGGTTGCCCAGATACTGGCCGTAGACGCGAGCGGCAGCGGGGCCATTGTTGCGCAGCGTCGGGACCCACTGGCCCGTCTCGATGGGATCAAGGAAAACCACCATGCCATGATTCGCCGCGAGCGTGAGCATTTGGTCGACGCGGGCAAAGT
Source organism: uncultured Acidobacteriota bacterium (assembly GCA_963804995.1). Classification (GTDB taxonomy): domain Bacteria; phylum Acidobacteriota; class Terriglobia; order UBA7540; family UBA7540; genus Bog-366. The sequence continues at coordinate 1,183,842 of CAWDSK010000003.1, read as the reverse complement.
ACGCTTCGTTGGGCTGAGTGAGATCACAATGGGGGGTATCTTTCCCGCCGGAAAGGTAGCCGGAGAAGGGGAGAATACCGTCATAGGTGCCGCCGTCCTCCCGACTGTCAGGGTAATAGGGGCCGGCCACCAGCACGTCAATCCACATGGCATTGAATCCGTGCGCCTGGCGATCGTCGAAATAGTTCGCGGCGTCCGCCGGGGAGACCATCGTAACCAGGGGTTGGGGAACGTCGCCGGCAATCAGGAAGGGGACGTTGTTCTGGTCGACCAGATAGCGTCGGTTGGCGCTGACCTTGAGCGGATAGGCAGATGAACTTACGCCGGGACCTTGGGGCGCGGGTGCGGCCACTTGCTCCATCGCCCCAACGGATCCTAGCAACGTGAGCGCCACGAGCAGCGCGGATCGTCTAAGGTTGGGTTTAGTCATGCGCGGCATTTTAGCCAAAGATTCGGAGGAAGGCCACGCAAAAGCCGCTCCGGATACGGGGCCAGATGACGAAGACGTAGCGGCGAGTTTACCTCGCCATACTGCGGCGTCCCGATGAGATCGGGATAAATGCCGCCGCCGCGAAAATGGCGGGGTAAACCCGCCGCTACGAAAGGTGCAAGGCCCTTCAGGGACGGCAGGCTGGCGCATCAGGGCGAGCGCAGCCCTGCGATTCTGGTGCGATTAGACGACATGAATCGCCCCGACGAGTCGGGGCGCCAGCCCGATCCCCTCTACTGTAGCTCAGCATCACTTTGTCAAAGTGTAACTACACATACATTTTGGGAGGAAGTAAAACGCTGAGTCGATCCAATCGCCCCCGGATTTCCGGCGCTCGGGGGCGAGCGAGCCGCAGAACCCCATAAGAGAGGCCGCAATAGAGACGGTTGGATGTACAATCTGTGGTGGCCAGGAGTCCGAAAGGGGAATCCTGGTTCAGTTGTCTTGCAACGAGGATTCCTGTTCGGTGTTGAATTCTGAGAAGCGATTTCGGTGGCACCTCATGCGTGACCGCACAGAGGGGTGCCGTGGTGGTATCTCCAAAAAACCAGAAAGGGGTAACGATCATGTGTAAACATAAGCGTTCTTGCAGGTCCTTGGTTCTCTCACTGTTTTTGGTGGTGATCTGTGCGAGTGTGGCACGCGCCCAATCTGCGCTAACGACTCTTCAGGGTAAGCAAGGCGGAATGATTACCTACGGACTGGTAGAGGGGGCCACTACCCCGGCCATGGCCATGGCCCGCATTCTGCACAACGTGCAGAACGGCGTTGGCGAAAAGCCACAAGTGGGAAAAGTCTTCCGGGTGCGGGGCAGCAATTCGGACGCGGTGTTTTTTACGGTAACCAACCATGCGGGGGGCAACGTCCCAGTGGCGGGCATGCTGATCGCTTCTCAGACCGGTCCCAAGGCGGTGGAAGCAGCCTTGGTGAGCGATGCGGCGGCGCGTTTTGGCTCGACCATGAATCCCCTGCTGAGCCAGTTGTTCGGCGTGTGGCATCCGGGCGGAGTTGCACCAGCCCCGGCGGGAAAAGCCCCGGCGCAACCAGGCGCGGGCGGCGGAGTAGCGATTCCTCCCATGCATCAGGTTACGCTTCCGGACAATACAGCCAGTCTCAACCTTCCCGACGGGTGGAACGTGGACCCCAAGATCGGAGGCGGAAGCTCAATCGTCCACGGCCCGCGGGGTGAGCAGATTGCTCTCAACATGTGGTTTGGGGCTCAAGACCCTAGAGGTCAAGGCTACCGGCAACGGATGCAAATGGGGGTACAGTTCCAGCATATTATTATCTACCCGTATGACGCTGATCTGGCGAAGGGCTATGCGGAAATTTTCCAACGAATGCGAGCCTCGAACGGAGTAGGTCCAGCCCCGATTCAAATCGATCATGCCGAGATGTTGCCCGCCTCCCCGGGTCAGCGCTGCGTTAATGCCGAAGGAAAAGTCAATCCCGATGGAAAGGGCATGGTAGAGACAAACGCGATGCTCTGCGCGACGGCCCCCGATCAATACGGTCTCTACCATTTCGCCATCTCGGAGTATCGTATCCCGCTGGGGTCCACGGACCAGCAACGCGCCACCGCGGCCGCCATCATGTCCAGCTACAAAGTGGACACGCAACTGGTGCAAGCACGAACAGACGCGATGATGGCTCCCGTCCTCGCTTCCATGAGACAAAGGTGGGAAGCCCAAGAGCAGGCCATGGTGGCGGGCAACCAACGCATTGCCGGCAACATCCGCCAGATCGGCGCAAATGCCACGGCGCGGGCGAGAGCCGAAGACATCCAACACGACCAGCAACATGCGGATTGGCGCCAAGGCCAGGAAGAAAATTCCCGGAACACTCAGGGCTTCAGCAACTATATCCTCGATCAGACCGTGGTCCAGGATAACAACATGTATGGCAACGGCACGATCGGCCACGGCACGGTTTGGAATTACCAGGCCGACGCGCTGGTGAAAGCCAATCCCAATCGCTTCGAGTACGTGACCGTCCCGAATTACTGGAGAGGCACCGACTACGTTCCATAAGGCCGTGCCCCGCGGGAGCGGCGGTCGACGCCTGCTCTTGCGCGGAAGAGCGCCCGACCGGCACTCGCCGGACACCCCCAATTTCTGGAGGGGCGTGGATTCCTGACCCTGGCCGAAGGCTTCAAACTCGGGCCGGGAAGATCGAAAGCCCTCAAAAGTAACCCTCGGCCCGAGGATGGAGATTCTGCTGAACTCGCGAGAAGTTCGGGGAACCAGCAGCGGTGAAGATCATGTGCAAATATGAGCGGTTTTCCGCATCCTTGGCTCTATGGCTATTCGTGCTTGGGATCTGTGCGCCCGTTGCGCGTGCCCAGTCACCAATAAAAACCATTGACTATCCCCAGGGCGGCAGAATCATTTTCGGGTTGGTGGACGGAGCCACCGCCCCGGCGGCAGCCATGAGCAAAATGCTGCGCAGCGTGCATGACGCCTGCGGTGAAAGGCCGCAAGTGGGAAAAATCTTCAAAGCGAGCGGCACGAATTCAGTCGCCGTCTTCGTCACAGTGGTCAACCAACGTCATAACGCCCAGCTCCCCCCGTCGACATGGGTCCGCCGGACGGATACCGCACTTTCAACTCTATTTTGAAAATCCAATCCTCAGAACAGTTACCGAATAGGCCGGGAAACGGTACTTGAAAGTGCTGCCGGCGGCAAATGAACCTGTGGAGGGAATGACCTTGGTTGGATTTGCGATTGAATTTTCGTCCGCGGGCGCACCTGTCAAGGTAATGGAACGGCCGGCAGAATTAACCTTGCCAGCACCCTTGAGAGTTATATTTACTTCTTCGGGCGCGTCTGATTTGTTGGCCACCTTCAGCAGTATATCGTTTCTTCCGGAGGCAGTGTCTTTGGATGCAGACCAGAAGCAACGGGCCGAATTTTGCGTGAAAGGTAAAACACGGGTCCCCTGATTGTCGGAAAATAACGTTTTTTGCATATAGTATGAGGGGGATCCAAAGTTAGACACAGCGTCATTCCAGACAAGACAGGGTCCAAAATTACCGTGGCCTACGAGGCCGGCATAATTGCCATACCCCGTCCACCACATTCTCTCGGAATTCTTCTCGCAACCCAGCATGAATACAGCGTCTCCAAGCGCATCCCCAAAATTGCCGATGACATTCCCTCCGTTCCCATGGAGGGAGGATGCATACTCCGCCACACACACTTTCTTCCAGGCCGGATCGATGCTGTTGAATTTGTCGTATAAGCCTGAAAGGTCTTTCTGATAAAAATGCTGATCGACGAAATCAACCGGATTGCGCATCGTGGGCGGAAGCACATCCTTCTGCCGAAGGGCGTTGAACATAATCTTTAAGTCAGGATAACGCGCCAGGAGAGCGTCATGGATCATGACATAGCGTGGGCCATACTCACGCAGCGTTTCCTCCCCATTTTCATTGCCTATTTCAATATATTTAAGATTATAGGGCGCCGGATGGCCGTTGGCCGCGCGCCTGGCTCCCCAGGTGGTGGAGGCTGGCCCCTTGCAGTACTCCAGTAAATCCAGAATATCGTCTATGATGGGTTGCATCTTATCCAGCGGGCAAATACCAAACCACTCTTTATCCCCCGGATTTTCACTGATGCCTGCCGACGTGACATAGACCGGTTCAGCGCCCAAGTCTTCGCACAATTGAAGATAGTCATCCAAGCCAAAACACAGGTCGTTCTTATAATCCCATCTGTTTCTTGTGGAACCGGGCCTTTGTTCCAGAGGGCCGATGGAGTTCTTCCAATTCCAAGTAACATCCATATTGCAGGACTCCGTCGTGCAACCTCCGGGAAACTGTATATATTTGAGTTTCAGGGCGACAAGCTTTTCAGCCAAATCGAGCCGCAGGCCGTTGGCCCGATTCTTCCAGGTAGGCGGCATGACGGTGACGACATCAAAATATACATCCCCGGTTGTGGAGGCATATAAAACGAAGCGGTTGTCTCCGGTAACCCTTGACACACCGCGGGTGGTGAGGTCGCAGGTGAAATGCTGCCAATTCGACGTGGGCTTAAATTCCTTTGATTCCGCATAAACAGCGCCATCATTGCTTTCCAGCTTCGCCTTTAAAATACCAGTAAAATGTGGACCTTTTTTAGCCCAGAAGGAGACTTTGTAAGTTGTATTGTTCCTCAGCCCGATTCCCCAGTAACCTCCATTTGCCAAACCGACATTTCCTGAAGCCACGGAAGTAACCTCAAGTTTGAGGCAATGCTGTTGACGGCTGTTCAGCATCCCGGTGTCGGAAGGAGTTTGTGAATACAAATTACCCTGGGAGGATCCTGCCTTCACCAAATACCACGAGGCGATGGGGTTTTTTAGCTCCTCAAACGAAGGATTATTAATGAGCTGCGCGTATAATCCTCCTTCGAACTGGTAGTTGAATTCTTCCAGTTGCTGCCCACGGCAAATATCGGCAACAACTGCCCCCGGCTTGGAAACATCAACCACACAGATACTTTGTGCATGGGCAAGAACCGATCCCATGCTCAAGAGGGTTGTTAAGGTGGCAACGAGCACGTGTCCGGGTTGGAACCTCATCATGTTTTTACCCTTTGGCAGTTTTTGGAAATATCGTCAAAGAAACGAGCCATCGAAGCATTCACGTAATCTTTGGAATCAATAGAGGTAAACTATATTAAGCCGGAATTACCTTTTGGCATTTCTGACGGCCGAAATATACCACACCCTGCCCCGTTTGGGCGGTGGGGGGCGTCTCGATCGGAATTGTTACGGAATCCATACAGGAGGACCTGATGCGGCAACTCAAACCAATTGCAGCCGGCCTATTTCTCATCACACTGTTGTGGGCGGCGAACTTGCACGCAGCCGAATTGCGCATTGGCACGGCGACCGCCGACATCACGCCGGCGCTGCCCGCGGCCCTGGGGGGGCAGTTCAATCTACGGATCGCCACAACGGCTGCGACACCTCTGACGGCTAATGTCGTTGCCCTGGAATCAAGCGAAGGGGGCCGATCGCTCGACATGGCGATATTGGTCTCCTGCGATCTTGTCGGGATCCCGGACGACTTCCTTGCCCAGGTCCGCGACGAGGTGCACAAACGTCTGCCCAAGTTGGAGGTGAATAAGATCTTCTTGAACGCAATCCACACGCACACCGCGGCCGTGGTGGATGACCATTATCTGATTCCCCGAGGCGTCACGCAGGTTGATGCCTACCGGGCTTTCTTTGTCCAACACGTGTCCGAAGCGATCACCCGAGCCTGGAACGGCCGCCAGGCCGGGAGCGTTACCTGGGGTCTCAGTCATGCCGTGGTGGGCTACAACCGGCGCGCTGCTTACGCCAATGGCTCGTCCGAGATGTACGGCGCCACCGATGTACCGGAGTTCCGGGGTCTGGAGGGCTACGAAGATCACGACGTCAATGTGCTTTTCTTCTGGAATCAGGAAGGGAAGCTCATCGCCACGATCATCGAAGTGCCTTGCCCGGCGCAAGAAGTTGAGAATGACAATACTGTGAATGCTGACTTCTGGCATCCGGTGCGCGTGGCGCTACGGCAACGCTTTGGCGCGGATCTGTGTGTGCTGGGCATGGTCGGCGCAGCGGGCGACCAATCGCCGCACCTGATGTACCGTAAGGCGGCCGAGGAGCGGATGCGCAAACTCCGGAATTTGAGCCGTCTGGACGAAATAGCCCGGCGTATCGTGCTGGCCGTGGAGGAAGCCTACGAAACCGTGCAGAACGATCGCCACGCCGACACACCGTTGGTCCACAAGGTTGAGACGCTGGCGTTGCCGATGCGCCTCGTCACCGAGCTGGAATACGCAGAAGCGAAGGCGGAGTATGACAAAGCCGCGGCGCGGATTGCCGCAGACCCGAAGGCGGCCGACCAGGTCTACATGCGGATGAAGTGGAATGAAGGGGTCGTAAAGCGGTTTGAGAAACAGAGAACCAACCCGCAACCGAAATACGAGATTGAGCTGCACGTGCTGCGCATCGGGGACGTGGCTCTGTCGACCAACCCCTTCGAGCTTTTCACCGACTACGGGATTCGCATCCAGGCGCGCAGCAAGGCCCTGCAGACGTTTGTCATCCAACTGGTCGGATCGGGCTCCTACCTGCCGACCGAGAAGGCCGTCCGGGGTGGCAGTTACAGTGCCATCGTGCAAAGCAATGTGGTGGGTCCGGAAGGCGGCCAGATGCTGGTGGATCGCACCGTGGAACTGATCAACGGCCTGTGGTCCGACCTGAAGTAGTCATGCATCTGGTTCCCATTAACTGGGATCTCCGTTTTTCATTTGCGGGAATCTTCCCGGCCGCGAGAGAACCACCGAAGCCTGCATCGTTCTACTACAGTTTTGCTACAGTCAGCTCGATTTTTGAGGACACACAGCAGATCTAAAAAGCCGGTGAGACCTCCTGGTTAGACCCTGCCCGGAGTTCGTCGGCGATTCCCCTGAGTACCTTCAACGTCTCCCCTGGAAGCGGAACCGGCCGGTGCGTTTTCAGAATCTCCACGGCGCGCTCACGCAGCCTGACCTTAAGCGGTTGGGCTCCGTCCTTCGCCCAATCCTCGAAACGGCGGCGTTCAAAGACGGTGGGATACCAGATCTCGCTACGCATGTATTTCAGCGTGTGCTCTTCGCCCAGGAAATTCCCGTTGGGTCCCACGCGGTCGATGACGTCCACGGCCAGCGTCTCAGGGGTGACTTCGATCCCGCGCATAAACCGGCGCACCATCGAAATCGCCTCATCTGCCAGCACACATGATTCGAGTGAGGAGGTCAAGCCCTGGTCCAGGTAACCCACATCGTGGATCAGGTTGGCCCCGGCCAGGGCCGCGCTCAGTATCCCGAGCGCGTACTCCGTCCCCGTTTGCGCGTCAACTTCCTTGGATTCGCTCATGCCAGCCTGGCTCCAGCAAGGCAAGCCATAGTGGTGTATCAGGTCACTCAGGGCGGCGGTCATCAATTGGAACTCCGGCGCGCCGTAGGAGAACACCGTGGTCTTCATGTCGAGCACCGTGGCCAAGGCCCCAAAGACGCAGGGAGCGCCAGCCGCAAAGCCCTGGCTCAACACCAACCCGCTCAGGCATTCCGCATTCGCCATCGCTAAAACCCCGGCAAGCGTTACGGGGGCCGTGCCGCCCGCCATGACACACGGCGCGTAAACGGTCGGAATGCCCCGTTCGGCGCAGAAACGAACTTTGCTGACGGATGAGCTCGGGTGGCGCAGCGGCGAGACAGGCTCCGCATAATGGATGGCGAAGGGCCGCCGCCGCAAGTCTGCTTCACTCCGGATTGCCTTCATGACCTGATAGATCGTCTCCAAGCGTTCCGGAGTGAAAACCGTAAAACAGATGGGCTTGGTGCTGTTCTCGGTCATGGCGAGGAAGGCCAGCACATCGGAGATTTCCGCTGGGACATCCTGCGGCAAGGCCATCGACATGATGAAGTTGATGTGTGTGAGGCCGTCATTCAGGCGCGCCAGCCGAGCCACATCCTCGAGCCGCGCCCGGCGCCGCTCCCCCGTCTCAGGATCGATGACGAAGGGACAGTCGGAGCCGCCCCCGAAATAGTTGTGGCGAGCCTCGAGATGCATGGCGATGCTGCGGCCATCGCGGTCCCACACGGTGACCCGTTTGGGCGCTAGACGCAGGGCTTCTTCCACGACCGTGGAGGGAATCCGCACGCGCTCTCCCTCCACGTAGCAACCCTGGCGGGCCAGCATGGCGCGCGCGGGCTCGTCTTCCACCAGCACCCCCGTGCGATCCAGGATATCGAGACTGGCCGCATGGATTTCGCGCATGGCATTGTCACTGAGGATTCTTAAAGAAATCGGGGCAGTCATGACTCACACTCCGAGGGGGGATGATGAGGGCGTTCCTCGCTACGTGCCGGATATTACCGCCGCCCAAGGCGTGAGGAAAGCAGAAAATCGTTCAGGCGCGGGTGTGGTTCGTCAAAACTCTGGCCGACTGCAAAATCAAGAACATGGCTGCCGCCCTCCTGCCACTGTTCTGCTATAACTCCTGGCCATGTTTCTATTCATCGTCCTGTCTACCCTTCGCCAAAACGCGATAGTGATGCATTTGCTGCAAAAGCAGCTGCCCAAAGACCGGACGCGTTTCATAGATGGGGCTGGGGGAGCCTGCCCGGAACACGAAGAGCACCCCGTTGATTTGACGGGGCGTGAAGATTGCCGCAAAACGCTCGGAGGGAAATTCCGGGCGCACAATGGCATCAGGGTTACCTTCTCAACATGTCGCGAGCCGATGCCAGGGAAATCTGGCCAGGAGTCCGGTGGGTTTGCTTTCGCGCGCCACGAATTGACTGATAACCTCCACCTCCCTCGGCGGATTGAATGGATATTGGCTTTGCCCGTGCCACCAACGCTATAGGTGGGGTATTGGATCGGCACACGCAGAGAAGGGTTGTGCCATGGGGCCGGTGGGTGCTCCGATATAACCTTCCCCTGGCCGGAACCGGATCATAGCCTTCTCCCCAGGGGTCGTAGATCCGCCGTGGCGGAAGAAGGTGGCCGACGTAGGAGGCCGGATGAGGGGTTACTTACACCCGCGGGGCGCCACAATTTGCAACTTATAAATTCAAAAACCATTAGCCCCACCGTTACAAGGCCCTCGCCTTATGACGTAGCAATACGATCACCCGAGAATATGTCGTACGGACTCTGTATCTGTAGCAGAAATGCTTCTGCTCGTTTGTATCCACGTTCGATGCCGCGAAATCGGGCAACTTCATCTTGCAGCGCGTAATACCTATCCGGAGTCTGGCTGGCGTGCGCGTAGCAGGCCGCCCGCTTTTGAGCTTCGGTTTCTGTGATGTCGATGTAGCGATTGGGCGAGAATTGCAGGGTATCTTCCCCGTTCGAAACTTCGTAGTAATACAACGCGAATTTCTTTCCCAGATTATGCCAGGCATTGTAAGTTAGCATGGAAATGGCGCGATGGTCAGGATGATTATCGATGGGCCACTGCGTTATTACGGCGTCGGGACTTTCAGCGGCGATTAGTTTTTGGTAGTCCTCGTAATGAGCCGGATCGACCACGGCATGTCCATTCACTTGTCCGGCATAGGCAGGCCGCGCCTTCAAAATCTCACAGGCCTTTATCGCCTCTGCCTGGCGCGTGGTGGCCGGGGTCGGTGGCCAGGCGCCATCGTTCAGATAAAGCAGAACCACTTCATGCCCAAGGGCGGTCAGGCGCCCCACCGTCCCGCCACAACCATATTCGGGATCGCCGGGATGGCCTCCGCAAACCACGACTTTCATCTTGCGGGGGACAGGATTTTGCGGGGACGACGCCTTCGCGCCTGGTTCCTCCCTCCCCAACGCTCCCACCGCGAGACCGGATGCCACACCGCTGGCAGAGACCAATAGACTGCGTCGCGTTATCTCCATATCGTCAGGTCCTTTCTCTCCGACGTTTGAATACCCGACAGTCCTGGGGCTGTCAATAAGAGACTTTGGGCTCACTCTCTTTTCGCCATATAATCCTCCTCACCCGGGAGGAAGTGCCTGCCCGGCGTCCGCCTGGCAAGCTGTGGAGAAACCCTTACGGTGCGACGTAGCGGCGGGTTTACCCCGCCATATTGCCAACGAGCGGATGGCGGGATAAACCCGCCGCTACGTGGCTTTTCATCAGCCTGCTGGAACGTGCGGCGCGTGCCAGCGAAGTAAGGTCACCTGAATGGTAACGTTTTCGAGGAGGATTCCATGGAAGCCACGGATGTAGAACGAGAATGTCCGGCCCCTGCAAGCGAAGCGGTCCCTACCCCGCCACCGCCCACGGAAAGACTGGTCTCGCTCGATGCCCTGCGCGGGTTCGATATGTTCTGGATTACCGGGGGCACCGCGATGCTGTTCGGGTTGGGGAAAGTCATCCACCGCCCCTCCTTCGACAAGTTCCTCGAACAGTTCGACCATGTGCCCTGGCAGGGCCTGCACTTCTACGACCTCATCTGGCCACTCTTTATGTTCGTCATGGGGGCAGCCATCCCACTGGCGGTGGCGAAACGGCGGGCCCGGGGCCAGAGTGACCGCACCCTGCTGCTCCACGCAGTCTGGCGGGCTATCGTCATGTTCAGCCTGGGAACGATCACCCAGGGAAATCTCCTTTTGTTCGATTGGTCGAAATTCCGTCCCTGCTACAGCGTGCTGCATGGACTCGCCGCGGGATATTTGGTGGCGACCCTCGTGGCTTTGAAGGTGAAGCCGAAATGGCATGTGGCCACGATCGCGGCAATGCTGCTTGTCTACTGGGCCATGGTGATGCTGATCCCCGTGCCCGGAGTCGGCGCGGGAGTCCTGACTCCTGAAGGCAACCTGCCGACTTATGTGGACCAGTGGGTTCTCGGCCATTTGCATTATGGGGAGAATACCTGGTTCCTGAGCTATCTGGGCTTCGGCGCCTCCGTATTGCTGGGCGTCCTGGCCGGGCAGATGCTGATGTCTGACGGTACGCCGTTCGGCAAGATCGTCCATCTGCTGACTGCGGGCGCGGTAAGCCTGGCGGGAGGACTTCTCTGGAGCCTTTCGTTTCCCGTGATCAAGCTGATGTGGACAAGTTCTTACGTGCTGATCTCCGGCGGCCTGAGCTTTATGGCATTGGCGCTCTTCTACTGGATCATCGACGTGCTCGGCTATAGGAAGTGGGCGTTCGGGTTCATCGTGATCGGCATGAATTCGCTCGCAGTTTACATCGCCACTCAAGTTTTTGATTTCCGGCACGTAGGCAACATCTTCGTGGGTCACCTGCTCCCGCGCCTCGGCCCTTGGGCCGGATTCGTCGAGGCCAGCGCGGCATTCGCCATCGTCTGGTTATTACTATATTGGATGTATCGCAAAAAGGAATTTATCAGGATCTGATGACTTGGCCCGTACTCCACGTCCCCTTGTCCACCTTCCCCAGAGAACACGAGGCCGCAGCGTACGGGGCTACGGGGTTTCTTCCGACTGTGAACCGTGTTGGTAGGAGTAGACGTGCGTGATTTCCGCTCCAAAAAGAACAATCTGCGCGGAGTAATAAACCCAAGTGAGAATTATGGCGAGGGATGATGCCGCCCCGTAGGCTGACGCGACAGTGGACCGGGCGAGATACATTCCAATCACCGCTTTGCCGGTGGTCAAGAGTAACGACGCGACGGCGGCGCCCATCCACACGTCACTCCAGGAAATATCAACGTCAGGTAGATACTTAAAGATCATCGCGAGCAGCAGCGTAATCACACCCAACGAGAAAAGAAAATTGATCGCCTCCAACAAAAAGATCGGCCAGGGAATCATCGGCGCTATGAAATGCGCCACGGCGGCGAGCGCGGCGCTGACCACCAGCGACACCAGTAACAGGAAGCCCAGACCCAGGACCAGGCCGAACGACAAGAAGCGTTGTCGAATTACGCGCAACCAGACGCTTTCACGCTGGCGCGGAACTTTCCAGATCTTATTGAGCGCACCCTGGAGCTCCACAAACGCCCCTGACGCACCAATCAGCAGGGTCGCGATGCCCAGGGCGCTGGCAATAATTCCCAGGGCGGGCTGGTCGGCGCTCTGCAGAATCGCTTGCACGGCTCGTGCTCCCGTGTCTCCAATCAAGGTTTGGAGCTGTCGTAAGAATTCGCCCTCCGCCGCTTTCTGCCCGAAGGCCAGACCCGCAATCGCTATGGCGACAATCAGGACCGGAGCAAGCGAAAAGACTGTGTAAAACGCCAGCGCGGCGCCCATGCTCGGGGCGTTATCTTCCGCCCACGCCGAGCTTGCCTCTTTGACCAGCGCGTAAGCGGTTTTGGAAATCCCCTTGAGGCTCACCGTAGGCCCGATTCGTCCAGTGAATTAGCCACCCCCACGCTCACCTGAGGGCTTGGCTGCCTATCATAGTGCAACAAGTTATGCGTAAGGGAAATTGCTTTTGATGGCACGCTCCTCGGCAATCCAGATAGGTGCCAGACCACACGTTTTCAAATGTCCCGCCGGATTTTTGTGTCAAACTACCTTCTCCCGCTATCGGGTAATTTCAGGGCCAAAGGATAAATCATGTCTTGGACTGATCTGCTATTTGGGCGGCCGCTGCGTTCCTCGGAGGAAGGAGGGGAGCGGCTGGCCCCCTCGACGGGGATCGGCGTCTTTGGCTTGGACGCGCTCAGCTCCGCCGCGTACGGCCCGGAGGCGGCACTCACGTTGCTGGTCCCGCTGGGCGCGGCGGGAATTGCCTATCTGATACCGATCACCGGCAGCATCATCATCCTGCTCGCGATCGTCTACTTCTCCTATCGCCAGACTATTGAGGCCTACCCCACCGGCGGCGGCTCTTACACGGTGGCCAGCAAGAACCTGGGAGAGCTTCCCGGGCTGCTGGCGGCCGCAGCCCTGATGATTGACTACGTGCTGACGGCCGCGGTGGGGATCTCTGCGGGTGTCGGGGCGCTGGTCTCCGCCGTGCCGTCCCTGCAATCACACACTCTGCTGATGTGCCTTGGGATCTTGTTGCTGATGACGCTCATCAACCTGCGTGGCGTCCGCGAGACGGGTGCGGTGTTCATCTTCCCCACCTATCTCTTTGTCGGAAGCATGTTCATCACTCTGGCGCTGGGATTGGCCAAGACGTTCGCCGCAGGAGGTCATCCCGTACCCGTGATAGCTCCGCCCATGCTGCACCTCCCGACCGCAGCCGTCGGCGTCTGGCTGATGCTGAAGGCCTTCTCCAGTGGGTGTACGGCCATGACCGGGGTCGAGGCGGTCAGTAACGGTGTGGGAGCTTTCCGGGAACCGGCGGTGAAATCAGCGCAGCGCACTCTGACGGCGGTCATTGCCCTCCTCATGGTGCTGCTGGCGGGAATCGCCTTCCTCGTTCATGCCTACCACATCGGAGCGACCAACCCCGGAGAAGCAGGATACCAAAGCGTGCTGTCGCAGCTCATCGCCGCCGTAGCGGGGAAAGGGCTCTTCTACTACATCACGATCGGTTCCATTCTGCTCGTACTCGCCCTCTCGGCCAACACTGCCTTTGCGGATTTTCCGCGCCTCTGCCGCGCCGTCGCCGAGGACGGGTATCTTCCACGGGGCTTTGCCTCGCGCGGCAGGCGGCTGGTGTACTCGCAAGGAATCTATATCCTGGCCGCGTTGTGCGCCGTGCTCCTGATTCTGTTCGGCGGGGTCACGGACCGGCTGATTCCGCTGTTCGCGGTCGGCGCTTTCCTGGCGTTTACGCTCTCCCAGGCCGGCATGGTGGCGCACTGGAGGCGAACGGGGGGGCCAGATCTCGGCACAGTATGTTTGTCAACGGGCTGGGATCGGCCGCGACGGCAACCACCGTGGCCGTGGTGACGGTCGCCAAGTTCGCTGACGGGGCCTGGGTAACCACCTTGCTGATACCTGCGATGGTCATACTGATGATGTCCGTCCGGCGGCACTATGATCGTGTCAATGCTGAGACCGCCAACCCGCTACCCCTGGATTTAACCAACCTGCGCGCTCCGCTGGTGGTCGTGCCGATTCTTTATTGGAATAAGATCGCCCAAAAAGCTCTGCGCGTCGCCCTGAAGGTATCGACAGAAGTGCAGGCGTTGCATATCGATTGTGAGAAGGATGCGGGGGATTTTTGCCGGAAATGGGACTACTATGTCGAGGAGCCGGCGAAACGAGCCGGGCTGGCGCCTCCCCGCCTGGTCGTGTTGAAATCACCCTATCGCTTCGTAATCTCCCCGATTGTGAACTATGTTCTGGAACTTGAGCGGAATAACCCGGACCGCCAGATCGCGGTGCTGGTTCCGGAGTTGGTGGAACGGCGCTGGTACCACTACTTCCTGCATAATCAGCGCGCGGAATGGCTGAAGGCGCTCTTGCTTCTGAAAGAGAACCAACGAATTTTTATCATCGTCGTGCCGTGGTACCTCAGCACCTGAGCCCGAAGCGTGATAATGAATGCTCCGATAAGCAAGCGTAGTGCGGGTCCGTTCTTTAGGTCCGCGGTTCTTCTGCCTCCGCACAGCTTCGCGCGTAAACGGGTCCAAAACTTCGCCCGGCCATTGGATTTGAACCTAAAAGCCGCGGACCTCCAGAACAGGTCCGCGCTACAACCTCCCTCGATCAGCCAACCCCTACTCCAAAGTGATTCCCGCAAAAGTGAGCAATTTTGAACAGACACGAGGACACCGAAGATGTTTTAATGAAAACGGGGGGCTGAACAATGAAATTCCTGGGTCTACCCCCGGCCACTTGTGCCATGGCCATCCCTTCGCTGGGCTCAGGGCAGGCTCTGGCCATGCCTGCGGCACGGGCGGGATGCCGATGGATCGGGGCAGGCTGCCCGTGGCACATCTCTGGCGCAGGAAGGAAATTGGCGTGAAAGTCTTAATGGTCTATCCGGAGTTTCCGGACACGTTCTGGAGCTTCAAGCACGCTTTACCCTTTGAAGGAAAGAGGTCGGCCTTCCCTCCCTTGGGTTTACTCACTGTGTCGGCGCTGCTGCCATCGCACTGGGAACGCCGGCTGGTGGATCTGAACGTGCGCCGCCTTAAGGACTCCGACCTGGCCTGGGCGGACGTCGTCTTCCTGAGCGGCATGATCGTGCAGGGACCCTCGATGAAGGAGCAGATCGCGCGGGCCAAGCGTCTCGGAGTGCGCACGGTGGTGGGCGGCCCGATTGTCAGCGCCAAGGACCCTGCCATCGCCGAAGCCGACCACACCGTCGAGGGGGAAGCCGAGGAGATCATCCCCCAGCTTGCGGCGGACCTGGAACGGGGCGAGGCCCAACCCCACTACTTCAAAAAGCAATGGCCCGACGTCACCCAGGTGCCGCTGCCGGACCTGCGCATCGCGCCCATGCGGCGCTACAGTTCCATGTCGCTTCAGTACTCCCGGGGCTGTCCGTTCACCTGTGAATTCTGCGACATCATCGAGATCTACGGCCGGCGGCCGAGAACGAAGACCCCCGATCAGGTGTGCGCGGAGCTCGACCAGCTTCACCGGCTGGGCTGGCGCGGCTCAGTTTTCATGGTGGATGACAACTTTATCGGCAATAAGAAAAACGTTATGCTCCTGCTCCCCCGCCTGGTGGAGTGGATGCGCGAGCACAAGTTTCCCTTCTCGCTTTACACTGAGGCTTCCCTGAACCTGGCGGAAGACGAGAAGATGCTGGCCCTGATGCGCGAGGCGCATTTTACACGTGTCTTCCTGGGCATTGAGACGCCAGTGGCCGAGAGCCTGAAAGAAACTACCAAATTCCAGAATCTCCGCAAGGATCTGCTGGAAAGTGTGAAGCTCATTCAGGCTTACGGCATGGAAGTGATGGCGGGGTTCATCGTAGGCTTTGATAATGACCCGCACGATGTCTTTGACCGCCAGATCGCCTTTATCCGCGAAGCCGCTATTCCCCTCTCCATGGTCGGGCTGCTCACGGCCCTGCCCAATACGCAGTTGTGGCGGCGGCTCAAGGCGGAGGGACGGCTCATCAAATCCAGCCTGGGGAACAACACGCTGGCCGACTTGAACTTCATCCCGCGCATGGATACGCAGGAATTGCTGGATGGGTACCGGCGCATCCTCCAGACCATTTACAACCCGCGGGAATATTTCCAGCGCGCCTCGGCTTTCCTGGGGCAGTTGGGCCGCGGGTCGCGCTCGCCCATCGACTTCGCCGATATCCTGGCGCTGGGCCGCTCGCTCTTTCGGCAAGGCTTGCTCAGCAATTACCGCCAGGAGTATTGGAAATTCTTTGCTCAGTCCCTAAGCCAGCATCGGCACCATTTCAGCAAGGCCATCACCCTGGCGATTATGGGGCATCATTTCTTCGAACTCGTCAGTGCCACGGAAGCGGAGTAATAAGGAGGATGCCGCCTGCTTGAATATCAGCATCAAGACCGTGGAAGTTCACCGCTCTAACCTCATGCATAAACTGAATCTCACCTCGGTGAGTGAGTTGGTCCGCTACGCCATCCGGAATAACATCGTCGAGGCCTGAGCTGCCCTGACGCCATGCTCGGTTCTGGCCCGCTAGCGAATCCCGGGCCGGAGCGGGCGCGTAACTAACAGACCGGCGCGTGCATCTATGGGGTAGCAAGGTGCCGGCTGTGAGAGCGGTGGCCGCGATGCAAGCTGCGGCGCCTTTTAAGTTCACGCAACTTGGAGCCCCGTTGCTTACGGTAGTCGGGGCAGCCTAATTCCAGGGCGAGCATCTCCAGTCAGCTTTAGAGACTCTGGACACCTCAAGGAGAGCACGGAATCGCACATGATCTACTTCCCCACAACGTCCCCGAACTCAGCCAGTGGGTCCACTGTCCAATCTGATTACTGGGGGGATTGTCCTATCTGACCTTCTGACATGGTATGGAAATTGAAGTTACTTTAATCTAGACTGCTCCCGGTTGCGAAGGAGGCAGTCAGGGGAGAGCGGGGGCGCGCCGCCCCGCTGGGTAGGCTTTATGGTCTCGGGGCACGCCGTAAGTGTCGACCACAAGGAAAACAAGGCCGTGTCTAACTTGACTTTCTCTCCCCTCCATGCGGCTGCGGTGCATATACACGCTCAAAGAACACAGAGGAGAGTTGAATCGTGAAACGACGCGCGTTTCTCGGATTGACGGGCGCTGCCGCGGCCCAGCTTGGCATGCCGGGGCCCGGCAACGCCCAGAGTGTACGGGATCCATGCCGAGAGGGGACGTTAGCATCGCCCGAGCGGCTGGCCGGCATGGGGGTTGCGGAATTGCGCCAGAAACTGCACGACCAGCTTTTCCAGGCGGTTCTGCCCTTTTGGGACAAATACGGGATCGATCACGAGTACGGCGGACTTATGTGCAGTCTCGATTACGACGGCACACTGGTTGATCAGCGCAAAAATCTCTGGTTTCTGGGGCGCGCCATCTGGATTTATAGCTTCCTGTATAACCACTTTGGAAAGGATCCCCAATTCCTGGACGTGGCGAGAAAGACCAAGGAATTCGTGTTTAAGTACGCGCTCCAGCCCGACGGGGAGTGGGCGGAAGAGTTATCGCGGGAAGGCAAAGTGCTCAGGCCGTTCAGCGGCGATACCGAAGGGATGTACCACTTGGCCGAGGGCCTTTACGCATACGCCGCGGCCAGCGGGGACGGTCAGTCCCATGAAGCCGCGATCGGTATCCTGAAGAAGCTCTTCCGGGACTTCGACAGCCCCGGTTTCCGGTACCGCGGCGCGGACTTCCCTTATCTCTGGGGCAGTAAGCGTGCCGTGCGGCCCCAGGGATTATGGTTCCTGAATCTTCGCCTCGCTACGCAGATACTCGAACGGGAGAGCGATCCTGAAATCGCCAGGATCGCCGACAGCTCCGCGGACGCGATCATGAATCGGCACTTCAACCCCGACATCGGCTTGAATACCGAGATGTTGTATTTCGATTTCACGCGGCCGAAAGAGGAGGCGCAGAAATCGCGGTTCGGCCACGCGGTCGAGGCCTTATGGATGGTTATGGACGAGGCCGACCGCCGCCACGATCCGGGGCTGTGGAAGACCTGTGCCGAGCGCATCCATCATCATCTCAATGCCGGTTGGGACTACATCTACGGGGGGCTTTCGCAGTGGGTCAACGTGGATCACCCGTCCTACGAATGGCCGGTCGAAACCCCGCCGGGGACGCATCTCGAGTTTCACTTCTCCGGCGAGTATGAATACCTGAAGTGTTTGTGGTGCCAGAATGAAGCGCTGGTCGCAACGCTAAAGGTATTTGAGCGAACCGGGGCGGATTGGGCAGCCGAGTACTTCGGAATGGCCTACCGGATCAGCAACCAGAAGTTCTGGCAAAAGGATCGTGGTCACCCCGCCGCTGCGATGCTTTTTGCCGACCGCCGCATGACTTTTCAGCCTCACGTCGGGCGCCAGGACAATTACCATCCGGTTCGCCAACTGATCTTGAATATTATGACGCTCAACAGGATGCTCCAGCGAGGCGTCGCCCCAGGCCAGGCGTGAAATGGCTCAGCGGTGTGGAGGCAGCATAATCTGCGATCTGAAACCGACCGTCCGTTACAGTTAGTACCTGGCCCGACAAAGCTCACCCCCTGGTCAAGCCACCCGGAAAGTTCCTCACGGGATTGTTCCGGACGCGGATACAAACGAGCGGAAGCGTTTCTGCTGCAGATACAGAGTCCGTACGACATATTCTCGGGTGATCGTATCGCTACGTCATAAGGCGAGGGCCTTGTAACGGGGGGGCGAATGGTTCTTGAATTTATAAATTCAAAAACCATAAGCCCCGCCCTTCCAGAACCGTGGTAGGAATTCCGGGTTAGCGAAATGCCAGAGGAGTGTGAGGGTTTTCGCGGTGACCCCGCTCCCGGGGAGAAGCGTTCAGCTTCGGTTCGATCTTGACCGACCGGTTGCGATAGTCAACGGTGAGAACATAGGGGCTCAAGTCCGGGAACCCCACTACACCCACAACTTCCACACCGTAGTGGCGACTCAGGTTCAGCAGATCCAGGGCGACGACGCGGTCGGGAACAAATTCCTGCCCGGCAATCTCGAAATGCACATCGGCGGAAACAAGCTGGCCGGTGGCGGGCCCAGTCCCTGCCCCAATCGGCAAATCCGCGACATTACGCGAACCGCCCAAAGTGTCTGCTACCTCGCGCGAGATCGCGCTACAGAAGGCGCCCGTATCCAGGATGACATACCCGTGATGCTTTCGGTTCAATACGGATTCGACAAGCAGGAAATCGTGTTGTTCGAGCGCCCGGTTGGAAGAACCCTCCGGGCCCTTCTCCTCCGGATAGGGTATGAGTCTGAGAGTCCTGCCCGGCAGATCGAGCCGCATGAGGAAGTCGGAGAACAGCGCCAACGGAATCACCCCGTCCGCCCCTTCGGCTATAGTGCCCTCCACAAAAGCCACGGAGCAGTTTCGGAAAGAGATGGGACCAATTTCAACAGTCTCTGCCCGGCCCACCCTTGCGGGCCTGCTCCCCAAACCCACTAACTCCATCCTTGATTCGGCGGAAAGGCCGAAGGCGCGCGCAGCCTTAGCGCTAATCACGGTGGTCTCAGCAGCGCTGTTGAGGACCAGGCGCAGAGGCCGCCCACCGTTAATGCGCACATGCAGGAGGACGCCGACAGGCCGGCTGGGGGACGGGCAGAACAATCTCAGTGGTAAATCGTAAGCTTGGTAGGGGCTGACAATATCGGGATGTGGATTCGGGGCAGAGGGTGCATCAGCCGCCGTCACCCGGACACATGCGAGCACTAAACCGGTCACCAGAAGCGTTGCTACCCTTTGAAGTCGCATGGCGCGAGCCTCAGATTACAGAATTGTGACGACTATATTATATTTCGGTTAAGAGAGAAAGAAGTTTGAGGCAAAATTTGGCGTTCAGAATGTCTGAGTTCGGTTTAATGCGGGAGAAAGCCACCCTCGCGGCGTCGCCGCCTGCTGCTGCGAAAATATGTGTGCCGAAGGCACTTTGGACTGCGGTAGCAGCAGCTACCGCTTTTCTTCCTCCGCCCCTTGTGTCTTTGCCGTATTAACCGAAGGCAGAAAGCGGTAGCTGCTGCTACCGCAGTCCAAAGCGCTGCGCGCAATTTCATCGATCCTTTCCGATTTCACACATCCGTCACCAACAATTCATGGGCGCTACACATTCAGCTTCAACCTTGGCTCGGCGTGTCACCTTGTTACATAAATTCTTCAGCGTGCAACACAGGCGTCATGTGGATGTTGCACCATCAGGGCGCATTCGTTCTAAGAAAGTCGGCGCACGCCCACGCAAGCGGTATTGCCAAGGGCGGTTTCTGCGGTAGAGGGGGCCGACGTTTGGGGTGTGCAATTCATCACCTGCTGGCAGTCAATCGGGTCCAGGGTCGGAATAAAACGCTGCAAAAGGAGGAAGTTCAATGCATCAGCAGTTGCTTCGCATGATACGGGTTGTTCTTCTCGCTCTAATTGGCGCCAACTTGTTTGTGGGAGTTGCTTTCGCCCAAATCGACCGTGCCAACCTTAATGGAACCGTCACGGATCCGAGTGGAGCCAGCGTTCCCAACTCGAAAGTCGAGGTCGTGGCGCCCGACACGGGTTTCAAAAGGGAGACGACCACGGGGAATAGCGGAGTTTACAGCATCAGCAGCCTGCCCACGGGATTGTACGATCTTACGGTCTCTGGGCAAGGGTTCAAGACCTTCGCGATGGAGGGGATCCAGCTCTCCGTTGGCCAGACCCGCACCGTCAACGTGCGGCTGGAGGTGGGCGCGCCCACCACGAAGGTTGAGGTGCGCGGTACAGCTACCGCGCTCGATTCGAACGACGCTGAGATCTCAACCGTCGTTCAATCCCGGCAAGTGGAGGACATCCCCCTTAACGGGCGCGACTGGTCCCTCCTGATGACGCTTGCCCCGGGCGCGGTCAACCTCGGCGCCGGCGGCCAGAGGGACCTGCGATTCGTGGGGCGAGGCATAGACGACAGCAACTACACCTACGATGGAGTCGATGCCACGGGCGTCCAGGAGCAGAGCCAGAAGGTGGGTGTGCGCCTGGCCATTTCGCTGGAATCGATCGCGGAGTTCCGCGTCAGCTCCTCGGTCTATACCGCGGATCAGGGTGGGTCGGCCGGGGCCATCGTCAGCATCGTATCGAAGACGGGCACGAACACGCTGCACGGTTCGGCCTTCGATTTCCTGCGCAACAATGTATTCGACGCACGCTCGCCCTTCGATTCGAGCATTCCGCCCTTCCGCATGAACCAGTTCGGCGGCAGCGTGGGCGGGCCCATCCAGAAGGACCGCACTTTCTTCTTCGCCGATTACGAAGGGCTCCGGCAGCGCCTGGACACCACCGTGATCGGGTTTGTACCCAACGCCGCGTTTCGGCAAAGCGTGACCAGTCCCATTCTCCAGCCCTTCCTCGCCCAGTGGCCCGTTGGGACGGTCCCCGTCGATTCCATCACCAACGAATGGATTCAACCGCAGAGTGACAACATCCGCGAGGATGGCGGGATGTTCCGTTTGGATCACACCTTCAATGCTAAAACCTCCATTTTTGCCCGGCTGAACATCGATGACGCCACCTCCACCTCACCGCTCGACACCCTGGGCGGCCTCGATAACCCTCTCATCCGCCCCTCCAATTATGTTGTCCAGTTAACGCACACCTTCTCGCCGAGCATCATTAACGAGCTCCGCGGGGGAATTAACCGTTCCGCCTTGCACCACTACCAAAATGGAACGTGTCCACTACAAATGTCCGCCAATGGTCTGCCCGGCACCGGCTGCGCGAGCGTGCCCCCCTTCGATAGTCCCAGTGATAGCCAACTCGATGAGGAAGTCGGCACGACGATTGATGGCTACGACAACCTGACCATCGTTAGAGGCCGGCACACCATTAAGGTGGGGCTAGCCGTGGAGCGCCACCGGCTGAACAATTCGGACGAGAGTATCGCCAACGGAGACCTTTCCTACGCCAGCTCGGACAATTTCCTTAACAACATTCTTGACGACTATTCCTTCGTCGGGTCGTTAACCCTGGGCGGCGAGCGGCGCACTTACATCATGCCCTACGTGCAGGATACGTTCAAAATACGGCCCAATCTCACCCTCAATTACGGATTGCGTTACGAGCATTACACCGTCTTGAAGGAGGCGTTTGGCCGCCAGGCCGTGGTGAAGGTTTCGTGCGGAGGTTTTTGCCCCATGGGCACACCACTGTACTCGCCCTACTACAAGGATTTCGGGCCACGGCTGGGCTTGGCCTGGGCTCCCGGGGGAGACGCGGGGAAAACCGTCATCCGCACTGGGTTCGGGATGTACTTTTCGCCGAACCAGATGGACGACTTCACCGACGGGCACGAGAGTACGGACCAACGGTTTGATGTGTCGTCAGCGGATGTGGCAAACCTCGCGTGGCCGGTTCTTCCGGCCCTGCTGCCCGCCCCCTTATATTCGCCGAAGGCGTGGGATCCGAACCGCCGGGACGGATACATCGAAAACTGGGATTTCACGGTCGAGCGGATACTCCCGGGTAACTTTGTGGGCCAGATCGCTTGGGACGGTAGCGAGGGGCATAGGCTGTTTGGCAAAATTAACGCCAATGTCATCAATCCACTAACGGGCCTGCGCCCCATACCCACCTTTGGCCAGTACGGCTATAAAAATAACCTTGGCAACAGCAACTTCAACGCGCTTCAGGTATCCTTGCAACGTCATCTCACCAGTGGATGGCTGTGGGGGACGCAGTACATGTGGTCGCACGGTTTGGCTGACGAAGGGTTCGGAGCGGGCGACACTATTTCCGTTCAAAACGTGTCTTGTTTCAGATGTGACTATAGCAGCACAAGCATTGATGTTCGCCAATCCCTCTCCCTCAACTCCGTCTACGAGCTGCCGTTTGGACACGGCAAGCCTTTCTTAAACACCGGCGGCGTTGCCGGAAAGGTGCTGGGGGGCTGGCAACTGAGTGGAATTGCCGCGGCCATGAGCGGCCGCCCGATTAATATCACGGTGAAGCGGAAAGCGTCCGCCATGCTCGATGGCAACACATCGGGTCAGCGGCCGGACCTGGTCCCTGGCGTTCCCATTTACGCGGCCGGCCAAAACATCAACAACTGGTTCAATCCCGCGGCCTTCTCGGCACCGGCCAAATTCACCTGGGGAGACCTGGGACGCTATGTGGCACGTGGACCCGGGTATTATGAAATCGATACGGCGCTCCAGAAGGAAATCCCCCTTACCGAACAGTTGAAATTGAAGTTCCGAGCCGAGGCGTTTAACCTGCTTAACCGTCCGATCTACGGTGATCCGGGGGGCAGTATCTCGTCAGACTCCTTTGGGGTCATCACCGGCCAATTGAACGATGGCGCCACCGGGACCGGTACGTCGCGGCGCCTTCAGTTCATGCTGCGCCTGGACTTCTGATAGTTGGGAGGTGGGCGCTCACCACACCCTCGCGCGCCGGCGTGTAGCGCGGACCTTGAGGTCAGCACATGCCGGCCTAATGGTTTTTGAATTTATAAGTTGTAAATTGTTCCGACGCCCTGCGCGTGGAAGTAACCCCTCATCCGACCTCCTACGTCGGCCACCTTCTCCCCTGGGAGAAGGCTGGGATTTACGGTGCCTGGCCCTCTCCGAGGGGAGAGGGTGGACCGCCGTCCCGATGCATTCTATCGGGAGGCGGGACGGGTGAGGGGTCACTTGGGCGTTTGAGAATTCCAGGAATTCAAAAACCATCAGGCCGGCGCTACCAGTACTCGCGACGCACCACACGAGTTGATCCGTACTCGCCGGCCTTATCACCAGGGTGCGCTAAGCATTGGAGAAGCACCCTGATGTCGAAATTACCAATTCGCGCAGTTGCTGCCCGGCCCTTGTCGGCGCGTAAGCGGGCGTGGATGCTACCGAATGGGCTTATAATGTGGACCCACCAGGGAATAATTAGGCTGCCTCGACGGCGGCCCCATATCGGAGGACTTCCAATGAAGCTGTCATCTGGTCACGGACGTCTCGCCACCGGCGTAATTCTAATTCTGCTCGGCGTCTCTGCGTTTGCACTTGCCGCCGCCAACTACCATCAGTTAAAGAGGTATCCTTTCGGTGCTGCCGAGGGTAGTACCCGGGAGTATTTTGACTACATTACGGTCGACTCCTCGGCGCGCCGCGTTTACGTGTCGCATGGCACGGAGATTAAAGTCCTCGACGCTGATAGCGGCGACCTCATCGCCAACATCACGGGCTTGAAACAGGACCACGGAGTTGCTATTGCCGCCGAATTCGGCCGCGGGTTCATCACGGACGGAGGCCAGGGAAAGGTCATTATTTTTGATCTGAAGACTCTCCAAGTGATCGGTGAGGCAAAAGCCGACGAGGACGCCGATAGCGTAGTTTACGATCCTGCCTCTAAGCGCGTCTTCGCCATGAATGGACACCCGCACACCTCCACCGTGATCGATGCCAAGAGCGGCGCCGTGGTGGGGACCATCGAGCTGGGCGGGGGGCCGGAATTTGCCGTGGCCGATGGCAAAGGAACCGTTTATGTAAATATGGAGGACACCAGCGAGCTCGTCGCCCTTGATTCCCACGCCCTCACGATCAAGTCGCGCTGGCCGGTCGCCCCCGCCGGCGCGCCCACGGCACTCGCCATCGATATTAAGCATCACCGGCTATTCAGCGCCGGCCGTAAACCGCAGATGCTCGTGGTGATGGATTCCGACACGGGCAAGGTTATCCAGTCTTTCCCCATCTCAGGGGGCGTGGATGCCGCCGCTTATGACCCTGGAACCGGCAATGTGTTTGCTTCCACCCGCGAAGGCATGGTCCACATATTCCACGAAGACTCGCCCGACAAATTCAGCGAGGTGGAAACCGTCAAGACTGAGTTCGGGGCCAAAACCATGGGACTCGATACCAAGACACACAACCTCTTTCTGGACACCGTGGATTTTGCTCCGGCTGCGGCTCCGACACCGGACCATCCCCGTCCACAAAGGACGGCCGTTCCGGGATCGTTTCACGTCATGGTTTATGGCGAATAGAAATCCAGCCGGCAGCGCGGGCGGTTGATATGAATTCATAGCCCTCGCCCCTCTGGGGGAGAGGGTGGACCGCAACCGGCGTTTTCACCAGCCGGGGCGGGACGGGTGAGGGGGTTCTCGAATCATCAGCGAACTTCTGACTCAGGACACTAGAGGAGGGTGGGGGCTTAACTCCCCCTTCGCATTCCGAATCGGAATTGACTCGTGCGACCACAAGGAGAATAAGTGTGAACAGAAAACTCATGATTGCTGGTGCCGGCGCTGCACTCCTTCTGGCGGTTGCGGCGGCTGCCATCCTTCCGAACCTTGTCGCGCCTGGAGTGCGTGTTCTGCTGGCTGCCGGCGCGGAACCCATTCCCCCTTCCGCGGTGCGGTCAAATACCCCAGCCATGCTCCCGGGGCCCGAAGGTGACAACGTCTTGGTAGGGGCAGGCGACATCGCTGATTGTAGTGACCTCGAGGGAGCGAAAGCCACGGCGGCGCTGCTTGCCAACATCCCCGGGACGATTTTCGCGGCGGGCGATACTGGTTGCCCCGACGGGACCGACGAAAACTTCCTGCAATGCTATGCGCCAACCTGGGGTCAATTCCGGGATCGCACCCGGCCGGCTCCCGGCAATCACGAGTATCACACCAAGGGCGCGGGGCCCTACTTCAAGTATTTCGGCGCGGCGGCGGGCGAACCTGGGAAGGGTTACTACAGTTACGAACTGGCCGGGTGGCACATCCTATCTCTCAACAGCGATTGCTCGGATATCGGCGGTTGCGGCGCGGGCTCGCCGGAAGAGGTGTGGCTGCGTCAGGACTTGGCCGCACACCCCGCCGCGTGCACCCTGGCTTACTGGCATCACCCCTTGTTCAGTTCCGGTGCGACCCATGGGAATGACCCGGAGATGAAGGTCTTTTGGCAGGATTTGTACAACGCCGGCGCTGAGATCGTCATCAGCGGGCACGATCATGACTACGAACGCTTCGCCCCGCAAGATCCTGACGCCAGGCCCGACCCGGCGCGGGGGATTCGTGAGTTTGTGGTGGGCACAGGGGGGCGGCACCAGCGGGGCTTCGGTTCTCCCAAACCCAACAGCGAAGTCCGTAATTCCGGTACATTTGGCGTCCTCAAACTCACCTTACACCCCAAAGGCTATGAGTGGCAGTTCATCCCGGTGGCGGGCGCCACCTTTACCGATTCCGGTCAGGGGACCTGCCACTGAGGCGCGGCGTGCAGCACCATGGAGTGCGGTCGCAGCAGCTACCGCCTTCCGCCTGTAGCAGGTAGAGTCTCACGCTCTTTGAGACTCTGCGGCCCTTCTTCAGTTCTCCCGCCCTCACCAGCACACCGTTACATCCCATGTATATCAAACTAAGAGCCGCAGAGTGTGAAAGAGCCACACTCTGATGCGCTACCCCATCTTTCCCACCTGTCTCCGTCTAGGCAAATTCATCCTCACGTGACCAATCGAGGGTAGCGCAGAGTCTCGCGCTCTTCGAGACTCTGCGGCTCTTCCTCAGATGCATTATGATCGCCGATATGATGTTACAGCGCATGTTTATCAAATTACTGCGCTACCCCTTGCGGCATGTTGTAGCGGATCGTTTCAGGTTATTAAGGCTTGTTCAGGGTTGTCAAGGGATGCGGCGTAAGGGCGCAACCGGGGGACTCAGCGTAAAAAGAGTTCCCTTTGTAATCGAGCTCTTCGAGGCCGCGGCGCGAGGTGTAGAAACCTCTGATCGATTCCGCCTTAAGAAAATCGTAAAAATTTGTGCCGGCGTTCTCCGTTCCCTTATCCGCGCGCGCGTCGCTTACCGAGCTTACGAGTTCGACCTGTTCGGCGGGGGCAGCATCCAGAAAACTCTTCGCGAACCGCCGCCGCGATTCTTCACTGAGCCACGCCAGTCCATCGCGGCAGACCTTTTCAGGCTCAAATGTCTTCGAGCTCGCGCAGCGGCTCCTCGCTGCCGAAAAAGCCGGCGGCCACTGCGCGCTGATCCGCTGGAAGATTCAGGGCTTGGGCACGTACAGTGGGCGCGCTTGCCACGACCAAGTCAATCCACTCGGCGACTTCGTCGTAAATGCTCGCGGGCGCACCGGGCAAGGGTTTTTCTTCCGAGTCCTTCAAGTCTTCCCCCAGGATAATTTCCACCAGCCTGCGAATTACCGGGAATTCTTCGTGCGCAAACGCCTGCGGGACGAAAGGCTCCGAGCGAGGGCGAACGTATTCGGTTTCGGCGCCGGGCGGGATGGGATGAAAAGGATCGTCGCTGGTCAGCGCGTGCGTCAGATGATCGAGGGAGGGAACATAGAGCCCTGGTGGCAGCGGGCCCGTGCCGGGGGCGGGCGCCTGCGCTGCGGTGGCGCCCGGCGCGCCGCTATACCCCGCCAGCACTACGGCGCTGCCCAGACTCAGCAGCCACTCGCGGCGGGTGAGTGCATTGTCGCTCTTGCCCTCGCCGGATTTGTTTTTCGTGTCGTCCATTGACCCCATTAGCAAGCAGCGTAGCGCGGTCCCCCGTTTTTGGGGTCCGCGGCTCTTGGTCTGCGAAATTCGAAAAACCTCAACATACGGGTGGCTACGTTCGCTCAGCGGGCAGACGAAGAACCGCAGACCTCAACCCCGGAGGTCTGCGCTACGCCGCTGGCGGCCCGCACGGGCCGGATGTAGGGGCACGCTATGGCGTGCCCGTTCTTGGTATTACACTTCTCCAGGGCTCAGGGTCAGAATCGGCCCCCGGTTTGAACCAGGCCGGCGGCCGATAAAAGTTAACCTAGCCCTCTCCCCAGGAGCTTGTGACTTTTTCGAAGCCACCGTTACGCGGTGGGGCGGGTCAGGTAGTGGGCAGCTTGGGAAGTGCGCGAGAGGGCTCCCCTTGGCCGGTGGAGCGGTGCCGCGCGGCAAGGAGTACCGGGGGAATCCGCCCTACACCCGTGCCCGGTACGGCTGGGCAGGGCTTGGTTAGCCCAGCAACAGGGGCGCGAAGTGCATCACGTTGTAAGCCAGGGCGCACCACAGTGCCACGCAGCGTGCCTTGGCCAGCCCGCGCACCAGGATGCGGCCCAAACCGCGATAGGTGCGCAAGTCGGCGTTGACGGTTTCACTCGTCGCCGCTCTCTGCTGATAGATTTTCTTTCCCTCCTCACTTTTCATGCGTTGCTTCCACTCTCGTACGGCCTCGCTGTCGCCCTTCTGGGGCTCCAGTTCCTTCCCCCGCTTCTGACGATTTTGCGCCGTGTGCGGCGGGATGAACAGCGCCACGCCCTGCGCGTGTGCCGCTTCCAAGTCTTCCTTGCGCAGGTACCCGCCGTCCAACAAGTGCTCTTCCACCTTCCCGCCCGTGCGCTGTTCCACCTGTTCCCGCAGCGGCGCGCTCAGTCCTCCCGAGTCCGAACCTTCCGCGCTCACCTCCACCCCCACAATGGCGCGGCTCTCCGGGTCCGCCGCCAACTGCACATTCACCGCCGGGTCGTAGCCCCCGTTGGGCATCTTCATGATGCGCGCTTCCGCATCCGTCGTGCTCACCCGCGGAGGCTGCGCCGCAATCTCCTGGCCCCGTTTTCCCCCCGTCCGCTTTACCCTTGCGGTGTGCCGGCGTTGCAGCTCCGGCAGTTGCGCAATCGCCTCCTGCAGGCGTTTCTGCCGCTCCTGCGCCGCCCGCTTCCGCGCCGCCGCTTGCCGCGCGCTCAGCCCCGCTCCTTCCGGCGACTCCAGTTGCCGTCTCAACTCCGCCACGTGCCGTTCCGCTTCCCCCAGCAGTTCCTCCAGCCGCCTTTCCCGCCGAAAACTCTTCTTCCCCGCCCCCACCCGCACCCGCATTCCGTCCTGGCTGATGCGGCTGACCTTCACCACTCCTTTATCCACCAGAGCAGCGATCACTTGCGTGAACAGGGTGTCCAAGGCCTCGGCGTGATCGGTGCGAAAGTCCG
The DNA here is from genome assembly GCA_963804995.1 of uncultured Acidobacteriota bacterium. Lineage (GTDB taxonomy): Bacteria > Acidobacteriota > Terriglobia > UBA7540 > UBA7540 > Bog-366. Next base: position 1,154,958 of record CAWDSK010000003.1, on the reverse strand, counting down.
ACAGCAAACGGTGGTTCACCGTCACCCCTCCGCACAGCCAGCGAAAGGCCGCATGCTCCTGGCACTGCCGCGCCAGTTCGCGCGCCGCACCGATGCCCCGCACACAGGCGTATAACCACAGCGACACTAAAAGCTGGGGATCGGTCGCGTCCCGTCCAGCCCCTCCTTCCCGCGCCTTGATCGGCAGGCGGAACGCCGCTAAGTCCAAGCGCTCCGCCACCCGCCGCACCCCGTGCCCCGGCCCCACCAGATCGTCCGGACATTGCGCCACCCAGGCCATCTGCTGGCGCTCCGGCCGGCGCAAACGCACCGCCCCGCGCCGCTCTGCTGCCCCCTTCGCGCCCTTCTCTTCCTTTCCTTCCGCTTCCTGACCTACCGCCGGTTCCATTCCTAATTTAAAATCATCTGAATGTAAAACGTTGTCCATAACATTTATATTAATACAAGTACCGACCCAACCGCCAGCTTTTTTCTCTCTCCGTACCTCCGCTCCCGATTTTCTGCCTCCTCCCCCCACCCATCCCCCCTCACTGGTGACCCAAAAAGTCACAAGCTCCAGGGGAGAGGGTGGACCGCCGCCGGCGTTCTCACCAGCCGGGGCGGGACGGGTGAGGGGGTACTTCCTGACCTTCGCACCGCCTGAAGCAGGACCATGCAGTGTCAACCCGCTTGAGATCCGCAACAAGCCTACGCCGGGAAATCGCATGTAATCATCTTATGCAGCGTTCTTCCGTTTACGAGTCAGCCATAAGCGGATACTGGTCAATTGCATGCCGGAAGTAACCCCTCACCCGACGCACTCCGGCTGGTGAAAGCGCCGGCAGTGCGCCACCCTCTCCCCAAGGGAGAGGGCTATGATTGCCCGTGCGTAGGGCTTTGGGGCACGCCATGCGTGCCCTTCCCACCCCTCACAAATTCCCCTTGCGGAACTCATCGGCAATATAGTCGCCGGCGCGCGCGGAAATCGCCATGATGGTGAGCGTCGGCTCGTAGCAACCCTGGGTCACAAACACCGCGCCATCGGTCACGAAGACATTCTTCGCGTCGTGGAGTTGGCAAAAGCCGTTGACCACGCTTTTCTTTGGATCGTTCCCCATGCGAGCCGTACCGCACTCATGAATATTCTTGCCAAAAACCTTCAAGCCCTCGCCGGGCGGGCGTGGGGTTTCAACCTTCATGGCGTTGAGGATTTCCATGACGTTGTGGCGCATTGCTTTGGCCATGGCGTGCTCGTTTTCGCCGTGGCTCGCGACAATGTGCAGGGCGGGAATCCCCCAGGCGTCTTTCTTCTCCGGATCGAGCGTGACGTAGTTGTCATAGCGCGGCAGGCACTCACCCTGCGCGGTGATTCCGAAATAGTACGGAATTTCTGAGCGCACCCGGCGGCGCCAGTCGGAGCCAAACCCCGCCAGGCCGAAGGCGTGCGCGTAAAGTTCCTGGCTGCCGTCGCCATCAAAGCGATAGCCGCTGAATAGGCTGATTTTTGAGGAGGGCTTGCTGATTGCTGAAGCCGCGATATTTGACCTGGTACGGCCAGATGTGCTCCGTGAAGTCGCGGGTGGGCACCCGCGGCGGGCCCGCTTCGAGCATGAGCACCGTCATGCCCTGCTCGCAGAGTTCCTTCGCGACCCAGCCGCCGCTCGCGCCGGAACCGACAATCACCGCATCGTAGGTTTTCTGATTGTCCGCCATCGAAATTGTTGTTCGGGTTGCCGTGCGACATTATGTCAGAGCGGCGCAGTGAGTTCAACTTAATGTGGTTGCCAGTATGCTCTTCGGCAATCGGACAAAATGACGTGACTTTTGTCAGGCAGAACTGTCCCAGAAGTTGCTCTCCGCGGGGCATAGCGAGCGACGTCCCACCAATTTCCCCATCTTCAGGCGTTTTGAGCCCATGACATTTCGCTTGCGGTTCCGTCGTGAAAAGGTCCTTACTAAGAACCGCAGGACGGGTCCGCGCTACACTTGCCACCTTCTTGCCACACTTGTGTCGAAGGAGATTGGCGATGATGAATCGACGAAGGTTCGTGAAGACCCTGGGCACTTCGGCCATTTCTTCAGCTTGGGCAATCGATGGCGGTGAGATTCTGGGAACATTGAACAGCAGAGCCTCGCTCACCGATGTGGTGGCATTGGCCATTCAAGGTGATGCGCAGGCCGGCAGAATCTGGCCCAGACCCGCGCTAGTGCCGCTGCCAAGTGAGGTGGCGGGCCTGGCGCGACCCATCGTTGACTTGGCAGGGACCTGGAGATTTACCACCTCCCCTCCTGCGGAGTTCTGGGCGAATAGGGTCGATCCTAAAGGCTGGATCGACATCACGGTTCCGGGCGAAATCACCGCGCAAGGAATCGAGTTCGCGAGGGACAGCGAATGCGCCTATAAGCGCGCCGTCGAGATTCCCGCCGAGACAACTGGCAAAAAGGTTCTGCTGCGATTTGACGGCGTTTACAGCTATGCCCGGGTGTGGGTGAACGGGAAGTTTGTGAGGGAGCACCATGGCGGTTTCACCTCGTGGGATTGCGATATCACTGAACACGTAACGCCCGGTGAAACCGCCTGGATCACCGTCGGCGTAACCGATCGCGCCGACGACATTTCTTACGCCAGCAATTATGCCAAGCACTATATCGGGGGGATCCTGCGCGGTGTGGAGCTGATGGTTCTTCCTGCCGTTCACGTGGCGCGCTTGCACATTGAAACGGACTTCGATGCGTCCTTCAAAGATGCACGCTTGATGGTTATGGCAAGCGCCGTGACCCGGGGCGGTCACGACGTCAAGCTGAACCTGCATTTGACCGACCCCGCCGGGAAGAACATTCCGTTAACCCCGAGTTCGTTGGCCTTTCCCCCTGATGGGCTGGAAGCCTCGCTCGAAATTCCCGTCAATTCGCCCCTGAAATGGGATGCCGAACATCCGAACCTCTACACGCTGGGAGCGGAGTTGATTGTTCAAAAGTCCACCGTGGAGAAGTTGGAAAAGAAAGTGGGGTTCCGCAAGGTTGAGCGGCGAAACAATAAGCTGTACGTCAACGGGGACCCGGTGAAGCTGCGCGGCGTGTGCCGGCATGATACGCACCCCACGGGGGGAAGGGTAACCAATCCTGAACAGGATGAGAAGGATGCGGTTCTGCTGCGCGATGCCAACATCAATTTTGTGCGGACCTCGCACTATCCTCCCACGGAGAGTTTTCTTGAGGCCTGCGACCGGCATGGAATCTATGTGGAAGAAGAGTCCGCGGTGTGCTTCGTAAGCGCGCACTGGGCGGTCTCAGGCGGAGGAACTGAGTCAGATCCGGAATTTACCTCCCGGTACATGAACCAATTCGCGGAAATGATCGAGCGGGACAGGAGTCATCCCTCCGTCATTTTCTGGTCGTTGGGAAACGAAAGCAAATGGGGGACGAACTTCCAAAAAGAATATGACTATGCACGGCAGGAGGACACCTCGCGCCCACTTATCTTCAGTTACCCCGAGACCGTTCCTCCCGGTGTCAAGGGCTACGACCTCTGGAGCGAACACTATCCGCAGTTTGACGCAGACCTGAGCAGTAAAGACTTCCCCAAACTCAACGATGAATACGCGCACATTTCCTGTTACAACCACGAAACCTTGAAGCGTGATCCGGGGGTCAGAAACTTCTACGGTCAGAGCATCAAGCGATTTTGGGAAAACTGTTACACGGCTGACGGCTGCCTGGGCGGAGCCATCTGGGCTGGGTTTGAAGAAGTCTTTATGCTGCCGAGAGGGCCCGTGGGCTATGGCGAGTGGGGAATTGTGGATGGTTGGCGCAGGCCGAAGCCCGAGTATTGGCTGACCAAGAAGGCTTATTCGCCGGTGCGCATTGCGGATGGAGAAAGCTTGCGCGCACCGGAGGCTGGGCAGCCGCTCGAGATTCCTATAAAAAACTGGTTTAGCCACACGCATCTCAGAGAAATCAAAATCGTCTGGACGGTGGGGAACGCCTCAGGAGAAGTGAACGGTTTCGATCTGGCTCCGGGCGCGGAAGGGATGATTAGGCTCCCCGCCCGGGCTTGGCACGACGGGGAGATTCTCAATCTGAAGTTTTTTCGTCTGGGCGCGCTGCTGGTCGATGAATTTAATCTGACGATCGGCCGGCGCGTGAAGAATTTCCCGGGCGAGAAAGGCCCCGCGCCGAAAATATCGGAAGATGCTCAATCCCTTACAGTGCAGGGTTCAGATTTCGCGATCGCCTTTAGCAAGGTGACAGGGCTCATCACTGCGGGAATATTCCGCGGCCAGCGGATCATTGAAAGCGGGCCAATCCTGAATCTCGGTTCATATGCCCTGCCTACTTGGTGGTTGACCGGCATGCATTCCTCCGCATCCCCGGAAGCAGCAGTGATCAACCTATCGGGGGCCTACATGGATCGCGGCGGGGGCGGAGAGGTCCTGCGCGTGGAGTTTGAAATCAGGATTGATGGCGAGGGGCTGATCACCACGGAATACGCCATCGACGGCCAGCCCAAGGGCATGAGTGAGGTGGGAATCGCCTATACGCTTACCGGCTTAATCGACCGGCTCGCGTGGGATCGGAGAGCTTTGTGGTCAGCCTATCCTTCCGATCACATCGGCCGCCCGCAGGGAACAGCCAGGAAGGATCCGAGCGGCCCGGCACAGTCTTACCGTGGCACTCCCTCTGGACCCTGGTCCGAAGACTCCAAGGATTTCTTCCTCTACGGACCGGATGATCCCGGGGGGCGTGGCACCCATGATTTCCGCAGCCTCAAGGAGAACATCTGGCACGCCTCATGTATCCTGGCGGGAACGGACCTGCGCGTCAGGGCGGAGTCCGATGGCACGGCGGCGGCGCGCGCCGAGGTATTACCGGACGGGAAGGTGCGGTTTCTTATTAACAACTCGTGGGGGTACCCTGACCTGGCTTGGGGGAATTACGTGCAGCCCATTAGCATCGGGCCGGGTTATAAGAACCGCGTCCGCATGCGCCTTACGGAGTCCGACGAGACATAGGAGGCAACATGAAAGAGAACGCCAAGGCTTCGCGGAGAGACTTCCTCAAAGCGGGCGCCGGAGCACTTGGTGCCTGTGCGGCAAAGCCTCGATGGGCCAAGTCCGGCCCCGCGAATCCGCCGCCGGGCGACCTGCGCATTGACAATGTCATTCTCATCGTCACGGATAGCATGCGGAGGGACGCGGTATCTCCCTACGGCTCGAATTGGATTCCGACTCCTCACCTCGACCACTTTAGTAAGCAGGCGGTCCTTCTCGAAAACGCGTTTCTTTCTTCCTTTCCCACCGTCCCGTGCCGCAATGATATTTTGACGGGCCGCTACACCTTCACTTACAAGGACTGGTCACCCATCGACGCGGACGCCGTCACGCTGCAGGATACCCTGGGGAAGGCCGGCATCCTGACTTCGCTCATTGCGGATACTCCCCATCCTTTTACTCCCGGGTACAACTACCAGCGCAACTTTGCCGCCTGGCAAGTTACGCGAGGGCAGGAAGGGGATGCCTTCCGCAGCGCGCCTCGGACGGTCAAACTCCCCTGTAATCCCAGCAAACTACGTGAAGGCGAGAAGACGGTTACCCAGTACCTCCGGAACGTTTCCCAACGGGGAAGGGAAGAGGACTATTTCGTGGCCCAGACGATGATCAAGGCCGCGGAGTGGCTGGAGGAGAACAACGACGGCCGCCGGTTTTTCCTCTATCTGGATACCTTCGATCCCCACGAGCCTTGGGACCCGCCCCACTACTACGTTGAGCAGTTTGACCGCGGCTACACCGGGGAAGAGGTGATTTATCCGCGCTATGAGTTCTGGCGGGAATTTCTATCCGAAAGCGAGCTCAAGCACTGTCGAGCGCTCTATGCCGGTGAAGTCACGATGGTCGATCGCTGGTTGGGATTTCTCCTGGACCGAATCGCTACTCTGGACCTGCTGAAGAATACTGCCGTCATCCATATTGGGGATCACGGCTTTTACCTGGGTGAGCACGGGTATATCGGCAAATCCCTTATCCGCGACGATACGTTTCAATACCTGCCTCTCTATCCTGAGGTGGCGCGGATTCCCATGATGATTTACTTCCCGGGATGCCAGGGTGGCGCGCGGGTCAAGGCTCTGGCACAGCCTGTGGATTTGATGGCGACGATACTCAACTTCCTGGGCGTTGCCATTCCTGCTTCTGTGGAAGGAGCCTCCCTGGTGCCCGTGCTCGAAGGGCGCGCTTCAAATACTAAAGAAATTGCCGTGGCCTCTCCGGCGCTGTTTGGAAGCAATATATCAGGAGGCGGTAAGGCGCCACCCTCGCCTGCCAACCGAAGCACGATAACTGACGGCAAGTGGCTTTTGATTTACGGCGCGCAGGGGGAGCAGCTTGCGGGCTCAGCGCGCACCGCCTCAGTGGACTCGGTCATTCGAGAGGTCAAGAATCTACAGGGAAAGATCTTACCTGAACTTTACAATTTGGAGGATGACCCGGGCTGCCTTAAGAATGTTATAGATTCAAAGCACAGTATTGCTTCTGACCTTCACACAAAATATCTGGAATTTCTGCGGAGCAAGAAATACCCGGAGAGTTACTTGCAGTACTTTCGCACGGTGTAAGGTCTTGACCGCGGTATCATTTCGCAGGCTGATAAACGACTACGTAGCAGCGGGTTTACCCCGCCATCCGCTGTTGAAATCGTTGGCGATACGGTGGGGTAAACCTGCCGGTACATCGCACCGTAAGGGTTTTTCAACAGCCTGTTAAGACCTCCGTTTCTGAAATGACCTATTATGCCGCCGGCGCAGGACCCTGAGGCAGGCGTTCATGCTACAATCCGCGGCGCTTGGGATTGTTCATCGGGCTAAGCGGTAGGGGAGGATCGGAAATGAATCGCAGAAAATTCCTCGAAGCGGGTACACTGCTATCCATGAGCACTATAGGCGCCACCGGAGAACCTGGCGAAGCCGCGCCACTCCCGTCTCCTCCGCAGTTACCTTTTCACAATGAGAAGAGCGGCCTGAAGATTACCAGCGTTAGGATGGTCCGGCCCAAGCCCAAGAGGCCGCTCCCGCAATATGAGCCGGCTCCAGGGTCGTGGTCGACGGGCGGGGTTGAAGTCGCTAACCCCATGTCAATCTATCCAAAATACAAGGCGCGACGAAGCCTGTTCATGGCTGACAATCTGGGTCCCGTCGCGGTCGAGATCGCGACGGACAAAGGAATCAAAGGAATCGGCTTTGGCGGACCGGGGTGCAGCTTTGTCATTGAAAGGCATTTGACGAAATTGCTGTTGGGCGAAGACCCCTTTAACGTCGAGGAGCTTTGGGACATCCTGTGGCGGTCCACGATGTATTACGGGCGGAAAGGGCTTGTGATCCATGCTATCAGCGCCGTTGATCTGGCCCTTTGGGATATTATCGGCAACGCTTTGGGGATGCCCATTTACAAATTGTTGGGCGGGGAAACCAAATCGAGAATTCCCGCCTACTGCACCGGAAACAACGTCGAACAGCATATCGAGTTCGGTTATAAAAGGATCAAGTTAGCCGTACCTTACGGACCCGCCGACGGGCGCGAAGGGATGAAGAAGAACACGGAACTCGTGAAGAAGACCCGGGAATCACTGGGGCCCGACGGCGATATCATGCTTGATTGCTGGATGGCGCTCACCGAAGAATACACCATGGAATTTGCCGCCATGGTGGAGCCTTACCGGGTGTATTGGATGGAAGAATGCCTCCCACCCGATGACTATGAGGGTTTCCAGAGGATTCGCGAGAGAATCAAATCAACCCAGATGGCCACCGGCGAGCACGAATATACCCGCTACGGCTTCCGGCTTTTGCTGGAACACCGCGCGGCGGACATTTGGCAGCCGGATATAACTTGGTGCGGAGGATTGAGCGAGTTGCGTCATATTGGGGCGCTGGCCGCCGCCTACAATATTCCAGTTATTCCTCACGCGGGATGGCAATACGCCTCGCAGTTTATCCTGGCGACAACCAACAGCCCCTGGTGTGAAATGTTCATGCCACCGCCGGGCGGTCCGCCGGAAGTCTATCAGCGGTTCGCGGAGGATAATAACGTTACGCGAGGGCCTGAAGGCATTTACATGCGGCCACCCGACCGCCCGGGATTTGGGTGGGAATTGACGGTGGATTAAGGCGGAAGGCAGCGAGCGTTTGGTGCGAGTCCCGACGGAGTCGGGAAAGGCAGAAGGCAGACAGCTTCTTGTGGCCACTTCCCTCCTAGCCCCCAGCACCCAGTGGAAGGCAAACTACGCCTGAGGCTACCTACTTTTGCATTTTGCCTTTTGACTTTCTTTTTGCCGTTCCGCCAAGCCCCTAGCCCCAAGCCCCCAGTCCCCAGCCCCTAGCCCCCAGCACGCTCATCCGTGCTTCACCGTGCGCGCATCAGGTGCGCTGGCTTGTTTCTGAATATTCCGCTTCCAATCTTCGAGGCAAGGGCCCGCGATTTCCTTGGTCCGCTGGCGCAGATGATCCATCTCCTCGGCAGCAAGTGGCTTGAACTGCTGGGCGAAGCGGACGTCGTCTTCCAACTGGCCGATAGTTGTGCAGCCTATGGCGACGCTGCTTACCGGCAAGCTCAGAACATAGCTTAGGCATTCTCGCACGCTGAATTCCTGCAAGAGTTTGGCGTTGGCAAGGCTTTTCATGCCTTGAATGCCCATGCCACGTTCGGCAGCCACCGGCAGGGTTAGCTTTTCGAAACTCAAATAGCCGGGATCAGCCACGTGCATCGGCATCAAAATGGAATCGAACTTGTCATAGGCTTTGAGCATCGCGAGGTGAACGTTAGGATCGTGGTGGCCGGTAAAACCGATAAAGCGGCATTTCCCGGCTTTCTTCGCTGCTTCGAATGCTTCGATGGCGCCCCCGGGACCGAATATTTGTTCAACTTCCTGCTTCTCATCCACCGCATGGATCTGCCAAAGATCTACGTGGTCCGTACGCAAGCGCTTCAAGGAGAGGTTTAGTTCCGCTTCGGCGCCCTCACGAGTCCGGCTGTTTGCCTTGGTGGTTAAAAAGACCTGCTTGCGAAAAGGCGGGAGCACCGCACCATAAACTTCCTCTGACTTGCCGTCCCAGTAGTCAGAGGAATTATCGAAATAATTGATCCCCAGGTCATAGGCGCGTAGCGTGATCGCCTTAGCCTCCTCGAACGAAATCAGAGGAAAGCGTCCGCCCGCCTGTCCGATCACCGTGAGTTTTTCGCCCGTTTTCCCGAAGGTGCGCTGCGGAATATCTCCAACCCTGGGCTTGGGCGGTCTCAGACCGTAGGCGGTTGCAGCCAGGCCGGCAAAAGCTCCACCAAAAAAAGTTCTGCGTTTCATTTGGTCCTCCGTCGCTCGGATGCCCCACTTCGTTTCCACCAGCTTATGACAAAATGTAACACCGTGCTTGGAAAATTTATCCTCTGGAGTTGTGGCCCTCATTCAGAAGTTTGTCGAATTGGGACACGGTGCGAAGAGATCCCTTGACGATGGAGTGAGAACAGGCAACCCTCGGCAGCCGTTTCCAGTACAATCTGACCCCGGCGCCAATCCGGCTGCTCAGGAGCCTGAAGCATAGCTTGGAAAAGTGCCAGATGGGCCCCAGGCGTGTTGCAGGCGTATTATCAACGCAAGACATAGTGATTGCCCGGATGTAAGAGGAGCAGGCGAGGAGTGAAACTCATGGCAAAAGCCAAACGCCATTCAATTTCCACTGGAGACCTGGAGGCGCGTGCCCCAAGCCTTTCACGCCGCAGCTTTATGCAACTGGCGATTGGCGGAGGAGTCGCCACAGCGAACCTTACTGGCACACTCACCGTGGGTGCCACGGCGGCGCAAAATCTCCGCGAGAAGTCGCCCGGCAATTCAAACGAATCGGAGGCCGGCGCCCAACGGCTGAGCCTATCCAAGCTGCGCGCCTGGGAAGACTTGAAGTATGGAATGTTTCTCACTTTCGGCATGAGTACGTTTGTGGTGGGTAAGGAATACCCGGATATTCCAGACGGGAATGACCCCGCCTCAACCTATAATCCCGATAAGCTCGACGTTGACCAATGGATCCAAATCGCACGCGATGCCGGGATGAAATATGCGGTCCTCACGGCCAAGCATGTGGCCGGACATTGCCTCTGGCCCAGCCGCTACACGGACTTGACCGTTGCCCACAGCGGAAACACCACCGACGTGGTCGAGGCTTTTGTGAAATCCTGCGAGCGGCGCGGCGTCGTGCCGGGGATTTACTATGATTCCTACGACAACCACAACCGGTTCGGGCAGGTCAACGTGAGCCCCCGGGGTGATTATCCCTGGCAGGACAAAGGTCGCACGACAACTTACACGACCTCACTTTATCAGGATTTCCAGACCGCTCAAGTCACGGAGCTGCTGACCCAATACGGGCCGATTGGGGAAGTGTGGATCGACATTCCGCAGCTCCTGGGCCGTGGCTATCGGACCTATCTCTACGGGGTCATCGCCAAGCTCCAGCCGGAGGCTGTTATCATGATGAACAGCAGCAAGCTGGAAACGGCATGGCCCACGGACCTGCGGTCTTTCGAAAGGGGATTGCCGCCGGCGGGGGGTTATGTGAAGTGGCAGGAGATGGAAGGCAAGCGTTATTACCTGCCCGGCGAGGTTTGCGATCCCATCGGCAAAAACTGGTTTTACGTCGAAGGGGATAATCCGAGGCCTGATGACGAACTCCTGAACATTGTCCTGGAATCCCGCAAACGGGGAGTAAATCTCCTGCTCGATGTGCCACCGAACAAGCACGGCTTGATTCCGGGCGAATCTCGGGCGGCGCTTATGCGGTTGCGCAAGAATGCGAACTTCTAATTGCCCGGCAAAAGCCAATCGCCTTACTGATCCGCTACCGAGCCGTCCTCGAAGACAAATTCCGGGCGGTTAGTGGGCTTGTAGGGGTGCTCAGCGGCGACCTTTTCATTCAATGTTACTCCCAGGCCCGGGCGTGCAGGCAGTTCCGCGTAACCATTCTTAATCACAGGTCCCTCGCCGTTGACCAGGTCCTCCATCCACGGGCTTCTCGGCCGGGTTGACTCCTGAATCACCGCGGCGGGCGTGGTGGCATCCACGTGCAGCGAGGCCATGGTGCTGACGTGGCTTTGCGGATTGTGCGGCGCCATGCTGACCCGGTAGGTTTCCGCCAGCACGCCGATTTTCTTCAGTTCCAAAATGCCGCCCGCGTGGCAAACGTCCGGTTGAATGTAGTCCACCAGGTGGCGCGAGCAGAATTCCGCGAAGCCATACTTGGTGAAGGACCGCTCGCCGGTGGCGAGATGCGTCTTGGTCTTCGAACGCAGCAAGGCGAGCTCATCCAAATCCTCGATTTGGGTGGGCTCCTCAACCCATAACAAATTGAGCTCCTCAACGCGCGTGCAGAAATCGATGGCCATGGTCGTCGTCAAGCGCCCATGGGCGTCCTCCGCGATGTCGAAATCATCCCCCACCGCTTTGCGAATCTCCTGGAGCCTGCGCACGCCCTCGCGAACCATCCGGGTGGGCTCGACGACCAGGTGTTTATCCCTCAGGACACCCGTTTTGCATGCTGTGTAACCCAGGGCCTTGGCGCGCAGGAACTCCTCTGGAGTCGCCTCCACATCGAGGTACATCCGGATGCGCTCGCGCGCCGCCCCTCCCAACAGCTTGTAGATCGGAACCCCCAGCGCCTGCCCCAGGATGTCCCACAGGGCGATTTCGACCGCGCTGATCGCCGAGTTCAAAACCGGACCGCCACGCCAGCGCGGGTAACGGAACATGCCTTGCCAAAGCAGTTCGATGTTGGTGGGATCTCTCCCCACCAGGAATCGTTCGTGCTCCATGATGGCCGACGCAACCGTCGCTTCCTTGCCGGTGACCGACCCTTCACCCAGTCCCACCAGTCCCTGATTGGTGTATACCTTGCAGAACACCCAGTTCTGGTCACCAATATTCACCACAAAAGTCTTGAGGCCGGTGATCTTCAGGTTCAACGGCTTCGCGGCCGATGCCGCCTCTTGAGCCGTGGCCCGGATAGGTGCAAACGCAGCGCCCGCTGCGGCGCCGAGCGCCGCGGAGAGGAATCCTCAACGATGCATGGTTGTAGCCCTCCTTGCTTGGGCGCAGTATACCATGCCGGGAAGTCGGTGCGGCTCAAGCAGGCATAGAGCGGTGAAATCGGAAAAGAAAGTCAAAGCGCAAAACGCAAAGCGCAGAACTCAAAGTCGAGTGTGCCACCCCACCTGCCGCGAAAGAAAATCATTGGGCATTGACACGGAGGGGCAAGTGCACCAAGATTTGGGCCGGAAGGATGGCTGGAGAAGGGAAGCGTTAAGAGCAGTTTGACATATTTCGGAGGGACCCCATGATTATGACACGCAGGACATTCATTATAGGAACCAGCACCGCCACTTTGCTGATGGGCAAGGCAGTTCCCAGCGGCCGCGTCACGGTCGGTGTGATCGGCGTCGGGCGGCAGACCGTGCAAGTGAATCTGAAACAATTCCTCGCCATGCCGGATGTGCAAATCGTGGGGGTATGTGATGTCGATGCCTGGCGCCTTGCGAACGCGAAGAAGCAGGTGGAAGACGCTTATGCGCAGCAGACGACGAGTGGCGCCTACAAGGGATGCGCCACCTACCATGACTTCCATGACCTGCTGGCCGACAAGGGCATTGATGCGGTTTTCGTCGGCACGCCGGACCACTGGCACGTGCCCATATCGATGGAAGCGATCAAGGCGGGCAAGGATGTCTCCTGCGAAAAGCCGCTCAATCGCTCGATTGCCGAAGGCCGGGAGTTGAGCAACCTGGTGAAGAAACACGAGATGGTTTTCCGGACCGACAGCGAGTTCCGCTCGCTGGAAAATTTCTACCGCGCCGTCGAGCTGGTGCGCAACGGGCGTATCGGCAAGCTGCACACCATTCGCGCCACCGTGCCGGGTACCGATGTAGGTTGCCCGCCTCAACCTGACATGCCGGTGCCGGAGGGGCTCAACTATGAGCGCTGGCAGGGCCCTGCGCCGCGCGCCCCCTATACCCTCAAGCGCGTCCACACGCCTCACTCCTACGAGCGCGGCGGCTGGATGCGCCACCTGTATTATGACGACGGGATGATCTGCAACTGGGGATATCATCTTATTGACATCGCGCAATGGGGTAATAACACCGAGCGTACAGGGCCGGTGGAGGTTGAGGCCCAGGGCGTTTACCCGCCGCGGGACAGCTTCTGGAACGTGGCAACGAGCTTCGAGGCCTCCTACCGTTATGCCAACGGGGTGCAACTCTTTTTCAAAACGCAAGACGACACGGGTTCCGTCCGTTTTGAGGGTTCGGAGGGTTGGGTCTATGCCGAGTACATGAAGCCCCTCCAGGCTGAGCCCGCGTCGCTGATCGATCTTAAGCTTCGCCCTGACGAAATCCATTTCCCCTTTAAGTCCGACAAGCGAGATTTCATCGATGCGGTCATGACGCGCGGTCAGCCCATGGAAAATGCCGAGGTCGGACATCGCACCACCTCAATCTGTCTTATGGGGCACATCGCCATTCAGGTCGGGGGAAAACTTACGTGGGACCCCGCGAAGGAGAGATTCACAAATAATGACGCCGCAAACGCCTTCGTGTCGAAGCGGATTCTAGAGCCGCGGCACAGCTAGCAGAGCTTCAGGCCGACCCGGGTCATCAGTGGTGATCCACCTTGGGGCGAACCTCAAAGCCGCGGAACTCCCGAATGAATTCGATGAGATTGGTGACCGTGGCCTCGAACCAGAGCTTGCCCTTCTCGCGGGTAGCGAGCGTGGGGTCACCCACAACGCCGCTGTTCGATATCCGTGTCCACCATTCGACCATCCGTACGGGAGGCCCGCCGCCCAGATCGTGCCAATAATATTTTGACGGGTGAAAGCCGATTTCCTTTTCAGCCTTGTCCATTTGCACGGCTGACTCATTCAGATAAAGGTATACCGAGGTCTTCGAGTTCGCAGGCATGCGACATGCCGCCCGGGAAGGGACTCTCACGCGTGCTCTTGATCAAGCCGGTGATAAGCGAGGGCCAGATGAAGCAGGCGCAGAGCGCGTCAGACTGAATAATCGTCTTGCGCGCGGCGAGGTTGAGGATGGGCATATTACTGCCGTGGCCGTCGGCCAGCAGAATTTTGCGGAAGCCGTGATGGGCGAGGCTCAAAGTAATATCCAGCACAAAGGCTTCCAGGGTCTCAGGCCGAATGGTGATCGTCCCGGGGAAGCTCATGTGATGGTCCTCGAAGCCGTAGGGGATGGGTGGCAGCAGAAGCACCTCATCCGGAATCCGCCGGGCCACCTCGTCGCAGATCGTGCCGATCAGGTAATTATCGACGTTGAGCGGCAGGTGCTTGCCGTGGTCCTCCACCGAACCGATGGGCAGAATGCACACCGGCTGGCGGGCGATGACCTCTTTCATTTCGGGCCAGGTGTAATGCTCATAGCACTGCTTCAATTTTGGACCTTGCATTTGCCCTCCTTGGAGCAACTAAGCCGGCTAGAAATTGGGGTTAGCAGCCGTGCCGGCTGGCCATAACCATACCGCATCGAACGTATTGGGTTGACATGTTTCCCTCTGGATTGGGAATGCCATCTTAAACTCTTACGGGCCTGGATGGCAATTCCCAATGATTCTCCCCGGCAGCCGCCAGCCTTCTCACTTAGCCCACGTATCGGAAACCGTGAATCTGTTCGGGTAGCGCGGACCCCCGCCGTTGGGGTCCGCGGTTCTTCAGTAGGGGGAAACCGCAAATCCGGTTGTGCCCTCCGATTCGGAAGCGTGAATCTAAGGAAGCGGGTAGCAGAGCGGAGGAGCGCAACCAAACTGGAAACGGCGCTGCTAGTTCCGTAGTTGGGTGCGGGTCCGCTTATCGGGTGGTGAAGTAACCCCTCACCCGTCCCGCCCCGGCTGATGAAAACGCCGGCGGCGGTCCACCCTCTCCCCTCGGAGAGGGCGGTCTGATTTCCAACCTTCTCCCAGGGGAGAAGGTGCTGAGGTACGAAGCGGATGAGGGGTCCCTTGGATGGAAGTCGCCACTTTCAACTCTCGCCCCAAAATGTTTGCTAAAACAACAAGGATTTACGGTATTGCATTGCAGAGTCTGTGCCTTTCAGAGTCTGCGGCTCTTAATCTGATAAACATCCACTTTACTATTAACACCCCGCAGGCTGGCGCAGAGCGAGCCGAAGTCTGCCACCCGCCAAACGTGTTTACGGCTTCACAGATGCTTTTCCAGAAACGCGAAGGTACCCTCGCCGTGGATGGTATGGCCGCCGTTGAAGTATTCGATTTCCGTCCGGTCCGCGAAGCCATACTGCTCATATAACCACTGGATGGTTGCGTATTCAGACGCCACGAAGCGATCTCGCGCCACCCCGTCGTGATGGCCCCGTTCCACCATAAAGGGACGCGGGAAGATCAGGGCCGCCAGTTCCGCGTAATCGAATGTGTTACCCATGTTGAAGTACGGCATCTCCCACTCGACGCTCGACATGAAGCTGTTCGGGTAGTCCGTGGCAGCCACTTTCCGGGTCCAGTTGTTGTAATCACCCGAGCAAATCGACAAGCAATAATTTTCGAGGACCGGCGGCACGCGGACCGCGGTTTCTCCCCCGTAGCTGAGCCCGTAAAAGGCGATGCGTTCCGGATTGACGAAGGGGAGCGACTGCAGCCAGCGCAGCGTCTGGTCGTGCTGGGCGATGATGAAGGAGAACAAGGAGGCTTTGATCCCATTGCCCTTGCGGCTGAGGTAGCGGTAGCGATCCTCGCCCCGATAAAGGGCGTGCGGCGCAAAGGTCACGAACCCGCGGTCGGCCAGTCGCGCGGCAAAGCAACGGTAGTAGGCTTCACCGGTTCCACCTTCCTCAATGACGTCCTTGGGCAGGCCACTGCGTCCGTGCTGGCACACCACCACCGACCGCCGCTCGCCCGGCTGAAGGTCCTTGGGGACCAGCAAAATTCCCCAGGCGAAAACGTCTTCCCAGACGTCCAAAACCACGTCGTACCCCACCCATCGTTCCCGGTCATAAATTTGGCGAGTGCGGGGACGGGGCGGCAGCATGGGTTCCGTCAATTTTCCGAGGACTTCGTTCCA
Source organism: uncultured Acidobacteriota bacterium (assembly GCA_963804995.1). GTDB lineage: Bacteria > Acidobacteriota > Terriglobia > UBA7540 > UBA7540 > Bog-366. The sequence continues at coordinate 1,138,865 of CAWDSK010000003.1, read as the reverse complement.
GAGGTGGTCGCGATACCAGGCGGCTCCCTGGATGAACGGCTCGGGCGAACGTGGAGCAAAGCGCAAGCTCATGGACCACGGTTCCGTTTCGAAGTCGGGCAGGAACTTATCAAACCAGAACTCCGCGCGCACGTGGTCGGAGTTTTCAACCATGGCCTGGACGCGGTTCTCGAGTTCTTCCACCTGGCGGTCCTGCCTCGCGGCGGGGTCAAAAGATTTGCGCGCATCGACCGGTGAAGAACCCGAAGCGCGCACGGACGCGCCTGCCCCCAGCAGCTTTAGGAATGCGTCCAAGGCCTGCCTGGAGCCCGGGCCAACCAGCCCGTCACCCGGCCCGCGCACGAGCTCGCGCGGCTGAAAGCCAGAGGGCAGCAACGTGCCGACGCGTTCAAATTCCGTCGCCACGGTTTGAAAGTCGGGCGTTACCACGTCACCTTTCTGCCCTTTCACTGGCGGGCAGGCGCTGTATTCCACCACCAATCCCCGGGGCGCAATCAAAGTGGCGAGCTCAGCGTCTCCGAACTCTTCGAGCAATCCCCAGACGTTGCGATAGATGGGCTCTGACCAGACGCCTTGTCGTGAGCTGAAATAGCCGCTGACCCAGGCCGCCCGGATGCGAGGGTCCGCCGCGGCCGAATAGAACGCCAGCAGGCCACCCTCACCGTAGCCGGCCACGCCCACCGGAACCTGCGGGGCCTGCTTCTGGAACCAGTCGACCGCGGCCAAAACTTTTTGCACCTCGTAGCCGATGATGTGCCGGCCCATGTGAAACGCCTGGCGATAAATCCACTCGCGATGCGTAATGCCATGCTCCACCCGGCGTTTCCCGTCCGGCGTGTCGGGCCAGCGCACGGCCCTGTCGATCAGGGTCGGAACAATTACCAGGCAGCCGCTTTCGGCTAAGCGGCGGGCGAATTGCGTATCGCGTTCCATGCCCGGCGCAAGGCCTGCGAGCTGTTCAGGAGTCGCGTCGGCGTCGGGGAGCGCGACGATCCGTGCCACCGGCGGCCGCTTGGGCTCGAGCAGCAACCCTTCCCCGTGAACACCGTCCAAAACCGGCCAGCGCACCATGTAAACGCGATAAGTTGCGGTCTCCGAGACCACTTCAGGATCCGAATCGTTTGCGCAGCGCTCCATCACCACGGCCTCGCGCGTGTCAACGACGCCAATCTTTTCCAGGAATCGCCGGCGATTGGGCTCGACCGACTTCTCATAGGCCTCGCGGCTGGAGGTTTCACGGCTCCAATGCTTCTGCCTGGTGCGCACCGACTCATCGATCTTCCGCTCGATATAGCGATGGGCGCCGTCCATCATCTTCACGGAGAGATCCTCGGTCCACGTCAACGCTTCGGTGCCAGGCAACGTCTGAATTTCCGATGCAAACGAATTGAGTTCTAGCGGATTCTGGTCGGCCAAGTTAGCGGTAAGCGCCGCCAGCCCGAATGCCGAATTCCGGACGAACTGCCGTCTGTTCATAATCCTCGCCCCTCAGGAATTGTGGACCACCACTATACACCGCGGGGAAGCGCCGTCAACGGCACTTCCGCCGGGCATGTTCAGCCACGTGAATCGCAGGGCTGGGCTCGCCCTGCGCCAGCCGGCCCGCTGCGCTACTTGCTTGCTCAACCTCGAGGGATAGGAATTGAAATCATAGCCCTCTCCGAGGGGAGAGGGTGGACCGCAACCGGCGTTTTCATCAGCCGGGGCGGGACGGGTGAGGGGTTACTTCACCACCCGATGAGCAGACCCTCATCCACCTACGGAGCCGGCAGGATGCCCGTGGCACGTTCCGGTTGCGGCCCCGCCGCGCTGATCAGCACCACCCCGGCGCTCGGCCCCGATGATCAATTTGGAAAGAACACGCTATCGGGGCTCGGCCCCGATGATCAATTTGGAAAGAACACGCTATCGGCGCTCAGCGCGCCACCCCTCCTCATCTGAGGAGGGGAGTTTTCAAAGGCTCCCCGCCTGATTCAGAGCCTGCCCTGAGCCTGTCGAAGGGAGGGGTGGCGCCGAAGGCGACGGGGTGGTTACGGGAGCACATGAGGCAAAGGGGTGGTAAATCCCTCAGCCGCGCTACCCAGTCTGCGCCACCTGGTGCAATCGTCTTTTAGCTAGGTAGCGAGGTAGCGCAGAGTCTCGCGCTTTTCGAGACTCTGCGGCTCTTCGTTGGTTGGACGCAACCCCCGACCACAGCTTATTTCCCCAAAGGAGACTGATTCCCCATGTTAGGTGGTTAAGTTAGGTGTTAATGATACAGTGCATGTTTATCAGATTAAGAGCCGCAGAGTCTGAAAGGGCCAGACTCTGCGCTACCTCCCCTTTTTAGCGTCTGCGCCAGCCGGCCTTACTTAATTATCCTGATCAGCGAGGTAGCGCAGAGTCTCGTGCTCTTCGAGACTCTGCGGCCCTTCGTTGGTTGGGCGCGACCGGCGATCACCGCTTATTCCCCCAGTGGATACTGAGTCACCATGTTTGGTGGTTAAGTCGCGTGTTAATACTATAGCGAATGTTTATTAGATTAAGAGCCGCAGAGTCTGAAAGGGCCAGACTCTGCGCTACCTAGGCTGCGCTACTTGCTGGCATAGAAGCTCCCCACAGGATCGGGGGGAACAAGAACGTCAACAGCAATAGGCTTTTCATAATAGATGTCCTCAAAAAGCGGCCGGCTGCCACAGGGCGGGTCCAGCCCTGCGCCTCACGTTTCTCGCTGCGCGCGCGGAGGCATTCTCGACTTCCTTTCGAGCCCCCGGCTGCCTATTTCTTCGCTGGTGGGATTTCGAATGGCTCCGACAGTGCAACGTGAGCGCCCGGTGGCTGAAGGCTCGGGGAGTACACGTGTTCGGCGTAGATCTGGGCCTCCTTCTTGCTCATAAAATAGATTACTCGATACCGGAAGCGGCCTCCAAATTGAAGGTTCGGTGCTTTACAGACCCCTAGCTTTGGGGGCAGAACTTTCAAATCGTAACCCGAAGCAATGGCCTTGCCTGGATCCAGACTGATCACGTTCCCAGGTGGCACGTCCAAGCAAGGGGCCACCGCCGTCCAGCCTTCTCCCCCGCCCCACTGTTCAAGGAACACGGCGGCCGGCTCGGGCCTATCGAAATTGGATCCTGCCAGAAACACGGGTCTGTCCGATCTGTTGATCACCTTCAGTCGGAGTTCAACCTTGTTGTTTAACATTTTGACTCCGACGCTAACAACCTGGACCTTGGAGGTCCCATCATCCGACGATTTGAGCGGCGGGAATCCAACAATCAAGAACGTAATCAAACTCCAAGCCCAGACACCCCGTAAAGTGTCTTTACGCATTGGTTATAACTCCCAATTCTCTCCATTCAGACACTCTTCGCGGGCCGCATTCACAGGCAGGAGTGCCTGTGCTACCGTGCGGGCTCGCCCCGCGCCTGCCCACCATTCCTCCTGCCCCCCTCGCTGTTTCCCCGACACTCCCCCGTATCGTTATCGGCGGTTTTCCTGACGAGGATGAAATTCATTTCGGGCTCACCAGAACCTTGGTTTGCGAATTTCGTATGAACTTCGTGTCGAAAGCACCCCCTCACCCGTCGCGCCCCGGCTGATGAGTACGCCGGCGGCTCGCCACCCTCTGTCGCCGCGGCGACCGAGGGCTATAAGCGGGTAGCGGGGCGGAGCAGCAACCCGGGGTGTAGGGGTCGCCGCGGCGACCGCGTGTTTTTCGTAGGGCCGAACGGCGTTCGGCCGGCCCAGCGCCGCTGGGCCCTACGTTGTGCCACGGGCTGCCTGCCCCGATTCATCGGGGTCCCGCCCGTGACCCCGACACGGGCAGGATGCCCGTGGCACATTCTGGTTGCGGCTCCGCCGCTCGGTACTGCGTGGCGCATCAAGGGGCGCCGAGGAGTTCCTGCCTCTCCGCCAGATTGTTATCAGGGACCACCACCGCGACCCAGGGGCTATCTAGGGCATCGACTTTGCCTTCGAGTGTCATCGTCCCACCGCTGGGTGAATCCAGATTCAGCGTGACCACCTGCCGGGCGAGCGCAAGGTTATCCGTGCGGAATGCCAGTTGGTGAGTACCTTTGCCGCGCGCGGTGATGCTGATGGAAACTCGGCCGGCCCGGTCCGTTTTCTGCGTCAACGCGAGGTTGAAGTCGTGACCTGGTATTAGGTTGAGGTCATACGTGGCGCTGGGCAGAACGGTCAGGGACTTTCCCTGCACCTCGTACGTACCTTCCGGCAACCAGGCGCGGAAGGCGCCGGTGGCGGGATCGACCGGCACCCGGATGGTCTGGTCGCTGTCCTTCCCACGAAATTCCAGCTCCCCACCCTGGGCGCGGCCCATGACCAGCCCGGGACCGGCCAGATCCTGCACCAGATAAAGCCAGCGGGAAACGGCGTGCGTCCAAACTTCTTTGTAGTTGTAGCAGGTGGCGGCGGGCCAGTAAGGTATATCGCTGTCATCGCGCGCCTCGATGCCCACGGAGAGCGCGCCCACGATGTCACCGGACGCGGGAGAGTACATGGGCGCGAAGTCGTAGCCCTCGCCGTACATGATGCTTTGCGCGAAGGGATTCCGCCCGGCAATCCATTCCAACTGTTTCTCTGCCAGGTCCGCTGCCACGAGACTCCCGCGCAGGTGCGCCGCGGCGGAAAGCGCCTTGCTTTCTGATAGCCCCGTGCCGTTCGTCCCCCGCCGCTCGAACCACACCGGGAAGAGGCGCAGATGATATCCCTTGCCGATTTCGATTCCGTTCAGGATTTGCCGCCGATAGGAATCGCGCCGGTCCTCAGGCGCCCGCAAATACTCATCGTCGCGATACACCGAGGCGGGCAGCACGCTGTAAGGTTCCGTGAACTGCGCCATCGCTTGCAAGAAGTACTCGGAGTGCAGCGCCACGGCCGCATACCATTTCATCCAGTCGGGGTTGTTGGGGAAATCCTCGCACAGGCGGGTGAGCGCGACCATGGGGCCCTGGGCGTGGCCGGGATGGCTGTAATGTTGGAGTTCGTCTTTTTCGGGACTGGTGTAAAAGTAGCCCGTGATGGGCGCTTTCCAGTCGGCATGAAGCTTGCGCTCCTGCATGGACACCAGCACCTGACCATATTCGCGGGCCTTGTCGGCATAGCGCGGCTCGCCCGTGGCGCGGTACAAATCGAGCGAGGCCAGCACGCCCGTCGAGAGCTCGTCGATTTTTTCGCCCAGCGTGTCGCGGCGCGGCTCCTTGATGCCCATGGCCTCGACGCCGAATCGCCAGTCGTCGCGCGCCATGCGCAGGCTGTAGGCGGCAAGGCCCGGGTCATCCGTCTTGAGCACGCGCGCCGCCAGCGCTTCCGCCGCCGCCGCGAGAAAGTCCTCATAGGGCGCCTGGTTCGCTTGCTCCACGATGTCGTCGCCATTTCCCAGGATGCCGTCTGTCCAGTGACCCATGCCTGAGGCCACAATGCGGTAGCCATCACCCATATTGGTTTTGAGAATCCACTCGAGGCCCCACTTCGCTTCCTCCACCAGGCGGCCGGAAAGTTCAGGGTCTTGGTCCCGCATCCGGAGTTTTTCCGCTAGATTCAGCATGGCGTAAACGGCCTCGCCAGTGTTGAACAGCAGTTGCGAAAGGTCGCCTGCATCGTGCCAGCCGCCATTGATGATGATGCGCTTGTCGCCGCGCACTCCCTGCCAGTCCAGGTGGCAGACCCCGTGCACGCCGGGAATCTCCGTGCCGCATCGCTCCGTATAAAAAAAGTTGATGGCCTTGAAGATGGCGCTACGCCACACGTTGTCACCAATCGGGAAGGGCGGCGTCTGCTCGCTGCCTGCCTTGAGCACATAAAGACCCGGGGCGCGGACCTCGGAGAAATCCAGAACCTCGAAGTGGCCGATGCCGGTTTCTAGATCCCGCACGGCTTTCGTGAGGACGACTTCGCCCGTGTCCTGCCGCACGACGCTGAATTCGCGCGCCGTAAGGTTGCTCGCGAGGGCGGTCTTGGGGGCGCCAGTCCCGTAGCCGCTCGAGCTAAAAGAAATCCGGCCGGGGGCAACGTTCCAGCCCTCGAAGTGGTCAGCGTCGACGCGCTGGAGCTCCAGGTGGTCGAGATCAAATGTGACCACGGGGTCCGCCTGCGGCTCGCGTCCGTCGTTCAGGTATTCGATCACCACGCTCGTCACCTTGTCGCGCGCCAGATTCGCAATCTCCCAGACGATGTGGTTCCACTTCTGGTTTTCCAGTTCGAAAGTGTTGAACCCCTCGCGGTTCCACATGGTGGGGACCTTGTACGCGCCGTCGTTGTGCAAAGAGACTTGCATCGAGATGTTGTGGAAGCCCGGAAGGTTGGGGTAGACCCAGAAGGAAAGGCGATTCGACTTGCTCCAATCCTCGCCCGGGAAGGGGCGGGTGGCGGTGATAGTTCGCGACCGGTAGCCCGAGGTCAGATCCAGCGTGCCCTGAAGGCGCAACGACTGGCGGCCGTCAATCGCCCGCTCCGTGGTGAAGGTCATTTCTCCAAAGCCGCTGTGCACCCACGTGGAGGGATTCTCCATGTCGTCGAGGAGCCGCGTTTCGAGAACCGGCTTTTGCAGCCAGCGGTACATGGCGCTGTCTTCAAACCGGGCCTGCATCGGCAAGCGCGGCCCCTCACCCGCTACGGCGGGGAGGACAAGCAGAAGAAACATGAGCACAAGAGCTTTTCGCATGATGAACCTCAATCCGGGGATTAGGCGCGAATCTAACACGGCAGGAGGCGGACGTTTATATGCCGGATTTGTCTGTGCCCGATTTGCCTGCGAGTCTCTGGGGCGTGGGTGGAAGGGCAACACCGCGGGGCTGAAGAGGAAAATCCAAAGGTAAAGGGAAAAAGTTGTGGTGTGCAATGCGGCGCCCCCGGCTTCGAAACGCGGCGGTTCTTGCTAGAGTTGGCGTGAGAACCGGAGGAGGGAATCTGCATGTCGGGTTGGGTGATGAGCGAGGAGGTCGGGCTCAGCATCACCTGTTGTCCCACTTTAAATCTGTAGGCCCGCGACTGTTTGTAAAGAAGTGGGACTGTCCCACTTGTTGCTTTCCGCGGGGCATAGCGAGCGAGGTCCCACTTACTTTCCCAACTTCATGCGTTTTTTTCCTATGACTTTTCGCGTGCGGTTCCTCCGCGCGAAGTCGCTTTCGCGAGTGACGCCGACAGGGTCCTTTGCGCCGGTGACCCCTGGCTTCTAAAACGCAGCGGCCGACAGCAGGGGCCGTCGGCCGCGAGAGCTTCGAGTTGATGATGGAGTTTACCTGCGCCCACCACCATGTGAACTGCCTTTACCTCCGCCATGTCCACCTCCTCCAAAGGCATGTCCGCCTCCACCTGAGGCATGTCCGCCTCCACCGAAGCCACGTCCGCCACCACCTAAGCTGCGTCCGTTTCCACCAAAGGAGCGTCCGCCGCCACTGAAGCCACGTGCGTTTCCACCGAAGCCACGTGCACTTCCACTGAAACCTCGTGCGCTTCCACCGAAGCCTCGTGCGCTACCACTGTAGGCATTACCATTTCCACCGAAGGTACGTGCGCCTCCGCCGGAGTAACCGTTACCGTACCCACCGCGAGATCCTCCGCGTGCGGAATAGGCCGGCCCGTGTCCGTAGTTGCCCCGGCCGCCAAAGCCGCGTCCCCCGTAGAAGCCATGATAGCCATGGCCCCACGGCCCGACGCCAATAAAGATTCCGCCCGAAAACCAGCTGGGTCCATAGTAGCCGTAGGGTGCGCAGGCATAGGGGTAATAGGGGAAGTAGCCATACGGGCACACCGGAGGTGGCCCCACGTAAACTGGAGCGCCGTATGGAACCCCATATGCTTGGGCTGGGCCCGGATCCACATAGCCTGGATCGGGGTTCGGATTGTAGTTCGGATCGTAATTTGGATCCGGTGGACCTTGGGCACGCGCGTAAGTGGCGACCATCAATCCCAGAGCCATTAGTGTCAAAAGTTTTAGTTTTCGCATTTGATCCTCCTCGAATCCTCAATGCTTCTAGCCAAACTGCAACCTCTATTAAGGCAAGTGCCATGCCAAAGCACAGGGTCCGAAATGTCGTGGATTCATGCGGTTCGGGATAGGGCGGTAAAACGACAGGCTGGCCCGGTGGTGGTTTCCGGATAGGGTGGTGGTTTTCGGCCAACTCCTGGCACCCGCCGGCCCAGGGCCGACACCCCCACGTTTCAGCGAGGGGGCTTCGCGACCTTCTCCTATCTGATTGGGAAGCGCCATTACAACTAACCCACAACACCCCAGTAATCGGCGCTACAATCTACGTCGCGTTGCATAAAATATAAAGCCGAGGAGAACAATTCCATGATCTCCTGTTCATCCGACAAGTTGAGAAGACAATCTTGCGAACAGAGGTACTTGATGAGACGCACCGCCACCTCACTCCTCGTCGCGGTGATGGCCATCCTCTTCGCGGCGAACTCTGCCGTCGCCCAGGAGCCTCCGGGATTCAGGGACGCGCTGGGTTTGCTTGACGCTTGGACCGGCTACCGCGTGGCGAGCCGGAATCAGCCGGGTCTTTCGATTGGTGTGGTGCTCGGCGATCGCCTGGTGTGGGCGAAAGGTTACGGTTTCGCCGACCTCGACAAGAAAATCCCCGCCACTCCCCAGACCCTTTACCGGATTGGCTCGATTACCAAGACTTTTACCGCCGTCGCGATCCTCGAGCTGCGCGATGCCGGCAAGCTGCAATTGAATGATCCGCTCGGTCGGCACTTGAGCGGCGTGCACATTCAGCGGAATTCACCCGGCGCGCCTGAGGTCACGATTCGCGAGCTCATCACACACACCTCAGGGTTGCAGCGCGATATTCCGGGCACGGTGTGGACAGACGGAATATTCGCAACCGACGCCAATATGGAAGGGCCGTTTGAACAGTCTTATGATCCTGCCACGCAGTGGAAGTATTCGAACCTGGCATTTGCTTTGCTCGGCAAGGTGGTGGCTGCTGAATCCAAGGAGCCTTGGGACGCATACGTGGAACAGCACATCCTGCGGCCGCTGGGAATGCACAGCACCCGCCCGCTTCCGCGTTTCGATGAACCAGGCCTGGCGATTGGCTATGTCCGGGCTGAACCGGGTGGCGCGCTGGTGCCCGCCGATAAAATGCCCAACGGGCCTGTCGCTCCGGCGGGCTCAATGGCTTCGAACGTAGAAGACCTTGCCAAGTACGTGGCCTTCCACATGGCGGAGGGCAGCGGCGGGGATTCGCCTGTCCTCTCCGGCCGCACGCTGCACGAAATGCATCAGGTCCAGTGGCTGCTGCCGGATTGGCAAAACGCCTGGGGATTGGGCATGGCCATCCGGCACGTCGACGGTTACGTGCGCGTGGGGCATGGAGGATCTGTACCCGGACAGCGGACGAATATCCAGTTTTACCCGGCGCTTAAACTGGGCGTGATCGTTCTCACCAACTGCGATGAAATTGATCCGCTAAGCTACTCCGAATACGCTCTGGGACTGCTGGCTCCCGTTGTTGCCAAGGCACAACGCCATGAACCGCCGCCGCTCAGTGAGGAGGCCAAACGCTTCGCGGGAACTTACCGCGGGAAGAATCACGCGACCGAGATAGTAGCCATCCTGGATGGGCAACTGTCCATGCTCCTGCCGGACGATCTGAACCCTTACAGTACGCGGACGATTCTGGAAGCGACGGACCAGCCCCGGGTCTTTTTGATGCGCTCGGGAGGAGCGTTCTCGGCCGGCCAATTCGGTGAGAAGATTACTTTCGACGTTTCCGCCGACGGGACGGTCACCGGGTGCCATACCGAAAATGCGCGTTACACCCGCGTGGGTCCGCTCGGATCGCCGTAAATCGGGCAAGCGGCAAAATATTTTTCGCACCGCGGCGAGTTCACGTCCACCCGCCGCCCGTGAATCCGGTCAATACGCCGCTCTCCGCAATGTAGGCCTTGCGCAGCCTCTAGAAATGCGGCTTCCATGGGGCTTGACTAAAACGCGTGTGGGGGATATGTTGACTGTCTAGACGCAATACAGCCTGCATAAGGAACCTTAATCAGGGATAAAAATATCTTTTATGGAGGGAGTATGAACCCGAAAGCGGTCTTAGAGTTTGCCGCTGCTAACAACGTCAAGATTGTGGACATTCGCTTCACCGACCTTCCCGGTCTCTGGCATCACATTTCGTTTCCGATCCATGAGTTGAAGGAGAAATCCTTTGAAGAAGGTTTCGGAATGGACGGCTCCAGCATTCGCGGTTGGGCGGCCATCCATGAAAGCGATATGCTGCTGATTCCCGATCCGAGCTGGTACATGCTCGATCCTTTCACCGACACTCCAACCCTGGTCATGATCGGTGACATCAGCGATCCCGTAACCAAGCAGCATTACATCAAGGACCCCCGCCACATTGCCAAGAAGGCTGAGAACTACCTTGCCTATACGGGCATCGCCGATACGGCATACTTCGGGGCGGAAGCCGAATTCTTCATTTTTGACAACGTGCGCTTCGACCAGGCGCAACAGCACGGCTTCTACTTCATCGACGCCGAGGAAGGCCGCTGGAACTCGGGCCGTGAGAAAGACAACCTGGGCTACCGGCCGCGCTACAAAGAGGGTTACTTCCCGGTCCCGCCCACCGATCATTACCAGGACTTGCGCACCGAAATGGTTTTGGTGATGGAGAAGTCCGGACTCGATATCGAGTGTCATCACCACGAGGTGGCGACGGGCGGCCAATCGGAAATCGACCAGCGCTTCAATGCTTTGCTCAAATCCGCGGATGGGATGATGATTTACAAATACTGCATCCGCAATGTGGCGCACCAGTACGGCAAGACGGTGACCTTCATGCCCAAGCCAATCTATCAGGACAACGGCTCCGGCATGCACACGCACCAGAGCCTCTGGAAAGAGGGCAAGCCGCTCTTTGCCGGAGACAAATACGCGGGCCTAAGTCAGATGGCGCTGCATTACATCGGCGGGCTGCTGAAGCACTCGCCAGCGCTCGCCGCGCTGATTGCTCCGACCACCAATTCCTACAAACGCCTGGTGCCGGGATATGAGGCGCCGGTGAATCTGGCTTACTCGCGCCGGAACCGCAGTGCGGCCTGCCGCATTCCCATGTACTCGGCGAATCCCAAGGCCAAACGTGTGGAATACCGGCCGCCGGATCCTTCTTGTAATCCCTACTTGGCTTTTGCCGCGATGCTGATGGCAGGGCTGGATGGAGTCGAAAACAAGATTGACCCCGGAGAGCCGCTGGATAAGGATATCTACGACCTCGGGCCGGAGGAAATGAAGAGCGTGCCGTCCATGCCGGGCTCGCTTGAGGAGTCGCTGCGCGCGCTCGAAAAGGACCACGACTTCCTGTTGAAGGGCGACGTCTTCAGTGAGGAACTTATCGAAACCTGGATCGATTACAAGATGAAGAACGAAGTGCAGGCGGTGAACACGCGCCCGCACCCGTATGAGTTCGCGCTGTATTACGACATTTAATGTTAAGTGGCGTGCTTTCAATTAGTTAACGGAACGCCATAAGAATTTTGCCCGCTTTAGGCATACTCGGTGATATTTCCTCCTGCCGGCCAGTTTTTAGGGCATTGTGGGTAAAGCCGAGATGGAAGGCCTTACGACAAACGCCGGGGCTTGATTCCTTCCAGCCCCGGTTTCTTTTTCCGGTAAAACTGTCACTTTCACCCTACGATATTTTAGCCCGCAATTCTCAGTGCGCCCCAGGGGCGCAGATCACTTGTGGGTGGAAGTCCCACGCAGATAGTAGTCGGTAAGTCTGGTAGCTGACAAGCGGCTTGGGCCGGTAACGGGCCGGGCCGGAGCCTTGTGACAAAGGCCACCGAGGGTGGCTGAGCAACTCTGCAGGCCGTAACGTGAGTGAAGCCTGAGCAGGCCTCGAAAGTGAAGTCGTGGACGCCGACCCGCCTGAGAAACGGGGAAGGCTGCACCGGCCGGGAAGCCACCGACACGCGCACCGGTTCGGGTCCGCCGGGGTAGTGGGCACGGCATGTAGGGAGAGCGATCTGGGCAAATGGGGGAACCCCCAGGCGGGTGGAGAATCGCTCCAACGACCTCGCTAAGGAGGGCGGCCCGCTGGGGACTCGGAGAGGGTCACAGTACCGTGGAAGCCGGGTAACGCCGGGGGAGGGAAGGACCCTCACTTCAGGAAGGCTTGCGAAGAGGTCAAGGTGAGGTGATTGGCGATGAGCCTGCAAACACCGGAAGTGATCCGAAGGCTTCAGAGGAAGCTGTATCGCAAGGCGAAGGACGAACCGGAATACCGCTTCTACCTGCTCTACGACAAAATCTACCGCGCAGATATGCTGGCCCATGCCTACGAACTGGCGAAGAGCCATCGCGGCGCGCCAGGCGTGGATGGACAGACCTTCGCGGAGATCGAGACGCAAGGGCGGGAGAGGTGGTTGAAGGAACTTGGGAACGAGCTCCGCAGCAAGCGGTATAAACCTCAACCCGTGCGCCGGGTGATGATCCCGAAGCCGGGGGGCGGGGAACGACCGCTGGGGATTCCGACGATTCGGGACCGGGTGGTGCAGACCGCCGCCAAGCTGGTGTTGGAGCCGATCTTCGAGGCGGATATGGAACCCTGTGCTTATGGTTACCGACCGCAGCGCAGTGCGCAGGACGGCATTCAGAAAGTGCATGAGCTTCTCTGTGCAGGCTATACGGAGATCGTCGACGCGGATTTGTCCAAGTATTTCGATAACATTCCACACCGGGAACTGATGATGTGTGTGGCCCGGCGCATCGTCGATCGGGAGGTGCTGCATCTGGTGAAGATGTGGCTGAAAGCTCCGGTCGAGGAGCGGGATGAGCAAGGGAAGCGGCGAATGACGGGAGGTCGGGGGAGCAGTCGTGGCACGCCGCAAGGTGGCGTGGCCAGCCCACTGCTCGCCAACCTCTACATGAATCGATTCCTGAAGTACTGGCGAATCACCGAGCGGGGGAAAGTCTTTAAGGCACAGATTGTCAACTACGCGGATGATTTCGTGATCCTGACGCGGCAACGGGCGGCGGAGGCGCGAGACTGGACGCGGCAGGTGATGACGCGCTTGGGACTGACCCTGAACGAAACGAAGACGAAACTGCGGAAAGCCCGGCAGGAGAGCTTCGACTTTCTGGGATACACGTTTGGCCCGCAGCGTTACCGGAAGGACGGCCATTGGTACTTGGGAGCAAGTCCGTCGAAGCAAAGCGTGGCACGACTGCGACAGAAGGTACACGAGGTGTTGGTGCCCGGCAATACCGAACCCTGGCCGAAGGTACGCGACCGGCTGAACCGCATCCTGCGGGGCTGGTCGAATTACTTTGGCTACGGCACCCGGTTGCCGGCGTACCGCGCTGTCGACAACCATGTGGCAGCCCGTGTTCGACACTTCCTGAGACGGCGGCATAAGGTGTCCTCGCGTGGCACGCAACGCTGGGCGGACGACGTGATTTTCGGACCGCTGGGGGTGTTGCGGCTGCGGCGGGTGCATCTGGGCGCCCGTCCGTGAGCCTGACGGTGAACCCTGTCGGGGAGCCGGATGCGGGAAATCCGCACGTCCGGTTCGATGAGCGGGGAGGAGAAACGGAGCAGCGACCTCGCTGCCACCGCGCCCCTCCTCGACTCTACTCACGGCTTTGGAAGGGCGGGGGTTAACCCCCGTCGTTAAAGGCCCTTTCTGATGGTTTCCGCGCCCGCCACGATCGAACCGCTTGTCCGGGCGCGCGGAGGCAAATTTCGGAGTGCGGGAGCTTGCTCCCGCTTTTTCTAGCGCTGACTCGTCAGCGCTGAGTGATTCGCCGCGACGAGTCGCGGCGTTGGAAAGCGGCGACGAGTCGCCGCACTCCAAACTTCGGCTCGCTTGCCCGTGGTGAGAATTGCGGGCAAGGATTCGGCTCAAAAGAATTGTCTTGACATGCACGTGTAAGAGGAGTAAATAGGTCATGTCGTAGACTGCGGTAAATAAAAGGCAGGTATTGCCGCATGATCAGCCTGCACTCACCTACTCTTATCCACTGCTCGAACCAAAACACACCCTTGACTCGACTGGGGTGGCCCGGCGCGCCGTAGATTTTTGCGACGCGCCGGGCCATTCGCCCTTTTGGGTTTCCCCGCAGTGGACCATTCCACTTATCCGGCGCGAGAGAAGCGTGCGGTGTGGTCGCATGTGAAGTTGCGTTTCCCAATTAGGGTGGAGGTGCGCTAACGGTCGGGGCGGCCGGTCAGGCGGTCGTATACGGTGCGGGCGTTCGTCGAGCCAAGAGATTCGTTGTAGAGGCTCTTCTGTCCCAGGATATAGCGGATTTCTTCGTCAAAGTGGCGGAGGGTTTCGAGATCGACTTTGCGGATAGGAAAACGCTTCCCCTCAGTCTTTGAAAACCAGAACTTTTGATAGCCACGGTCTTCCAGCTCACAATTGATGCCGTGCACGATGAAGTAAGGTGGGCCGGAGCGCACCCATAGGCCGTTTGTCTGCTCGAGGTAGGTGACGCAATTCGATTTTTTCACTTCGATGGAGCCCGGTGGCGCACTGGCGTCTGCGACGATGAAGCCTGCCTGCTCAAATTGCTTGCGGAACGTCCTGCAGGGTTGCGGATTCATTTGCCATGTGTGGTTCCCATCTACATACTAGTGTGGTGTCCCGTGTTAGAGTTGACAATGGGTAAACCCCCTCACCCGTCTGGCCTCGGCTGATGAGAACGCCTCGGCCAGCCACCCTCTCCCCCAAAGGGGCGAGGGCAAGAAAATTAACTCTCCCCTCGCCCCTTTGGGGGAGAGGGGCTGGGGGGTGAGGGGGTCGGACAGCCTTGTCAAATATTAACCGGGACACCACACTAGAAGTCGGGGCCCGTGGAATTCTCTATGCCTTAGTTTCTGGCCTTGGGACCCCAGGGGCGGAGCACGCCGCCGTTGACACTTCTGTGAACCAACCCCTAAAATGGAAAGTCTAGTGCACTGATGGCAAAAAACGCAAGGGCAGCAACCACTGAAAATCCAGCTACTTCCCGCGGCGCGGCGGATGTACTGTCGCTGGTAGGGAACACGCGATTGGTATGCTTCGCGCGCATTCGCCCCGCCTCACCCTCCGTCGAAATCTACGCCAAGGCCGAGTGGGAGAATCCTGGCGGCTCGGTGAAAGACCGTCCGGCGCTCAATATCATCCGCGAGGCCGAAAACGCCGGGCTGATGTCGCACGACAAAGTCCTGATCGACTCAACCTCCGGCAACACGGGCATTGCCTACGCCATGATTTGCGCCGCCAAGGGCTACCGCGTGAAGCTCTGCATGCCGTCGAATGTGAGCCAGGAGCGCAAACGCATTCTGAAAGCTTACGGGGCGGAAATCGTTTATACCGACCCCATGGAAGGCTCGGATGGGGCGATCCGCCGGGTCCGCGCCCTGGCCAAGGAAAATCCTGAGCTCTATTTTTACGCCAATCAGTACGACAACCCCGCCAACTGGGGCGCGCATTACCTGACCACCGCTCCCGAAATATACGAGCAGACGGAAGGCGGGGTGACGCACTTTGTGGCCGGGCTCGGCACCAGCGGCACGTTCATCGGTACGGCCCGGCGGCTGAAGGAGCTTGACCCGCGCATTCGCTGCATTTCGTTTCAGCCGGATTCACCTTTCCACGGTCTGGAAGGCATGAAGCACATGGCCACCGCCATCAAGCCCGGCATATACGATCCGAGCGTCGCGGATGAGAACTTGGAAATGTCGACCGAAGACGCCCACCGCATGACGCTGCGGCTGGCTCGTGAAGAAGGGTTGCTGGTGGGAGTCTCGGCGGGCGCCGCCATGGTGGCCGCACTGACGGTGGCGAACCGGTTGACCAGGGGCGTGGTGGTGACCATCTTCCCCGACAGCGGCGACAAGTATTTGAGCGAGCGGTTCTGGGATGAAGGGAGCTAATGTCCTGAATCGGAAGTTCGCTGACAAAGTCTCACTGGGTTCAAAGGCGACCCCCTCCCCCCGGCCCCTCTCCCCCAAAGGGGCGAGGGGAGAGTTAATCTGAATTTGTCGCCCTCGCCCCTTTGGGGGAGAGGGTGGACCGCCACCGGCGTTTTCATCAGCCGGGGCGGGACGGGTGAGGGGGTTCTCTAATAATCAGCGAACTTCTGAGACACGACGCTAAGGGATCGCGCCATCGGGTCATCTGGCCATTGAAGGATTCAAGCAATCGACAATCGGCGATTCAATGAACCAATGATCCGATGACACGATAACCCGTTGATCTGGTTTTTCAATGACCCGATGGCCCGATGACCCGATGATCAGATAGGCCTATGTCTCTCCGACTAAACAAAGGGCATTTGGAATCGATCCGGCAGCATTCCGCGCGCGACTATCCCAGCGAGTGCTGCGGCATGTTGCTCGGCAAGGCGGATGGCGACTTGAAGCAGGTGACGGAGGTTGTCCCACTTAAGAACCTGCGACACGATCCCAACCGCGCGCAGGAGCTTTTGCCGGTAGATGATCTGGGCAAGGAGACAGAGGAGAACCGCTTCCTGATCGACCCGCTTGACCAGTTACACGTGGAAAAGGACGCGCGGGCGCAGGGGCTTGACGTGCTGGGCTACTACCACTCGCACCCCGATCATCCGGCGCGGCCCTCGAATTACGATCGCGACCATGCCTGGCCGTGGTATTCTTATGTTATAATTGCTGTTGAGCAGGGCGCTCCGAAGGATTTAACCAGTTGGGTGTTGGCGGAAGACCGGTCGGCCTTTGGGGCAGAAACAATTATGATGGGTGATTGAGTCATTGAGGAGAAAGAATGGCAGTTAAGGTGATCATCCCGACTCCGTTGCGGCAATACGCGGAGAAGAAGGAGTCGCTGGAGGTGGAAGCGAAGACCGTGGCGGAGGCGCTTGGCGCCATCACTGCGCTATACGGCGACTTGCGCAAGCACCTCTACAACGACGAAGGCAAGTTGCGCAGCTTTGTGAACATCTACGTGGGCGACGAAGACATCCGATTCCTGCAAAAGGAACAAACTCCTCTCAACAACAACGATGTGATCAGCATCGTGCCTTCCATTGCCGGTGGCGCGGACCTATGTTGCATCTGTAGCTAGCCTGGGCTCCCATCCCCGCTGGGCCGGGGGTGGCGAATCCCGGGCACATCCCACCCGAGACCCCCTAAAGATTTTTGGCAGGCGGCTGATAGGTTGATGCCGTCTCTTGCACTTTGAACAGTTGGCCGGGGATAAGAAACGAGATTCCCAAGAGAAGGATTGGAAATGAGTACAGCGACAATGATTCAAGCCGCACAGCTAAGCAAAGACGAAATCCTGCGCTACAGCCGCCACTTGATCATGCCGGAAGTGGGCATGGAGGGCCAACTGAAGCTGAAGCAGGCCAAGGTGCTTTGCATCGGCGCCGGTGGCCTGGGCTCGCCCTTGGCGCTATACCTGGGGGCCGCAGGTGTGGGCAAGATCGGCATCGTGGATTTTGACGTGGTGGATTTCACCAACCTGCAACGGCAGGTCATCCATGGCACCAGCGACGTGGGCCGGCCCAAGCTCGATTCCGCCCGCGACACGCTGCTGGAAATCAATCCGCACATCGAAATCGAGACTTTTGAGACGCGCCTGTTCGAGCGATAACGCCCTGGATATTTTCCGGGAATTCGATATCGTGGCGGACGGCACGGATAATTTTCCCACGCGATATCTGGTAAACGACGCCTGCGTGCTGCTGGACAAGCCGAATGTTTACGGCAGCATTTTCCGCTTTGAAGGCCAGGCCTCCATCTTCTACGCCAAGGAAGGCCCCTGCTACCGCTGCCTGTATCCGGAGCCGCCTCCGCCCGGACTGGTCCCGAGTTGCGCCGAGGGTGGCGTGTTGGGCGTGCTGCCCGGCATTGTGGGCTGCATCCAGGCCATGGAAACCATCAAGCTGATTCTGGGCAAGGGCGACCCGCTGATCGGACGCCTGCTGCTCTTTGATGCATTGGGCATGAAGTTTCGTGAGCTCAAACTTCGTAAGAACCCCGATTGCCCGATCTGCGGGACGCATCGGACGATCACCAAGCTGATCGATTACGAGCAGTTCTGCGGCATTCGCGGCGAGGAGCATACTCCAGTGCAAACCGGCATTCCGGAAATTACTCCGGTGGACGTGAAGAAGATGATGGACGAGAAGAAACCCTTCGTCCTGATTGATGTGCGTGAGCCGCACGAATACCAGATTTGCCGCATCCCGGGCTCGAAGCTCATTCCGCTGGGAGAAGTGCCCAAGCGCATGAACGAGCTGGACTCTGCGGATGAAATCGTGGTGCATTGCAAATCCGGCGGGCGCAGCGCCAAGGCCGTGGACCTGCTGATGAAGTCCGGGTTCCGGAAGATCCATAACTTGAAGGGTGGAATCCTGGCGTGGTCAGACCAGGTTGATTCCTCGGTGCCGAAGTATTGAGGAGCAGTGGATAGTGGTGAGTGGTTAGGAAGTACAGTGCGGGCATCCCGCCGGCTGTGCCACGGGCGTCCGAAACTGTGAAAAAATACCATTTTCACCGCTGAGACGCTGAGACGCAGAGAAATCACCCTTTGTTTTCAAACCTCTGCGCCTCCGCGTCTCCGCGGTGAAAGGTTTGGTGGGATTTTTTCACAGCTTCTCCCGCCCGTGAGCCGTCATGGCCAGGATAGCCATGCCACGAGCAGTAGCAAGCGTAGCGCGGTCCCCCGTCTTTGGGGTCCGCGGTTCTTCGTCGGAACATTCCATAATTCCGAAGATAGGCGGTTTCCTCGCCACGGCACACGTACCCAATTGGGACATGAAGAACTGTTCATTGCACACTCGACCTGGAGGAAATTAGATGAGCAACATATATGACGACAACGCCGCCAGTATAGGCAAGACGCCGCTGGTGCGCCTGACCCGGCTGGCCGCAGGAACGCAGGCCACCATCCTGGCCAAGATTGAAGGACGTGGTCCGGCATACTCCGTGAAGGACCGCATCGGCGCCGCGATGGTGTGGGATGCAGAGAGGCGTGGCGTGTTGAAGCCGGGTATGGAGATTATCGAGCCCACCAGTGGCAACACGGGCATTGCGCTGGCTTTTGTGGCGGCGGCGCGTGGCTATAATTTGACGCTCACCATGCCGGAGACCATGTCGCTTGAGCGGCGGCGCGTGCTGGCGGCCTTCGGCGCAAAACTCGTTCTGACGCCGGGTCCGGAAGGCATGCCGGGCGCCATCAAGCGCGCGCAGGAAATTGCTGATTCCGACCACGCCCACTATTTCCTTCCCCAGCAGTTTGAGAATCCCGCGAACCCCGCGATTCACGAAAAGACTACGGGCCCCGAAATCTGGAACGATACCGATGGCGCGATCGATGTGCTGGTTTCTGGCGTGGGTACGGGGGGCACCATCACGGGCATTTCGCGCTTCATCAAGAATACCAAAGGGAAGCGGATTCTCTCCGTTGGTGTCGAGCCCACGGACAGTCCGGTGCTCACGCAGACACTGGCGGGCCAGCCGCTGAAGCCTGCGCCGCACAAGATTCAGGGAATTGGCGCGGGGTTCGTGCCCAAGGTTCTGGACCTCTCCGTGGTGGACCGCATCGAGCAGGTCTCCAATGACGAGGCCATCGAGTTCGCCCGGCGACTGGCGCGCGAGGAGGGAATCCTGAGTGGTATCTCCTGCGGGGCCGCGGCGGCAGTGGCGGTGCGCCTGGCGAAACAGAAGGAATTCGCCGGAAGAACCATTGTCACCATTTTGCCGGACTCCGGTGAGCGCTATCTTTCTACTGTGCTTTTTGAAGGGATTGGATGAGCGGTAGGCGCTGGGTGTCAGTTGACGGAGTCGAAACTCGAAATTCGAAACTCGAAATTCGCCCTCGCACTGCGTCCCCTCGTCGGGGAGCAGGGGAGCTTACGAGTTTCGAATTTCGATTTTCGAATTTCGGCCTTTCCTGACGCCTGGCGCCTGCCACCTAGGGAGCCATAACCATGAGCAAAGACGAAATGCAATGCCTCGCGCAGGAATTCCGGGCGGCGCTTGACGCGCAGGTTGCCGGGGACGATCGCAGCGAGTTCAAACTGCCCAGCCGCGATGCCATAACTCTGATCTGCCGGCGGTATTTGGAAATCCTCTTTCCCGTCTACTTCCTGCTCGAAGAGCCGGGAAATACGGAAATGGACTCAGGTCCCTTCCTGCCCGAGATTGAAGCTCTGTTGGCGGGGCAGATTTGCAGCGCCGTACGTTTTGACTGCCGTCGGACAGGTAAAGCCGCAGCCGCGGACCTCGAGCGTCGCACGGACGAGATTCTCCAGAAGCTCTTCGCACGATTGCCGGAACTGGCCCGCCTGCTGGCTACCGACATCGAAGCGGCGTATCACAACGACCCCGCGGCGTCGAGCCATGAGGAAATTCTGCTGGCTTACCCTTACATTGAGGCCATCACGGTGCAGCGCCTGGCCCACCAGCTTTACCTTCTCGATGTGCCCTTTATTCCCCGCATGATGACCGAAGTGGCCCACAGCCACACGGGTATTGACATCCATCCCGGCGCTACCATCGGCGAGTCGTTTTTTATCGATCATGGGACGGGCGTGGTCATCGGCGAAACCTCCATCATCGGAAACAAGGTGACGCTCTATCATGGCGTGACGTTGGGGGCGTTCAATCCCCTCTCCAAGGATGAAGAGGGGCAACTGCGGCGCGGGCACGGAAACAAGCGTCATCCTGAGCTGGAGGATCATGTCACGGTCTACCCGAGCGCGACCATTTTGGGAGGGAAGACCCGCATCGGCCACCACAGCGTGATTGGTGGAAACGTGTGGTTGACCCACTCCGTGGCGCCCTACAGCCGGGTAACGCTCAAAGAGCCGGACCTTCTGATCTTGAACGCCACCTCGGAGCCCTATATCGGTTGGGGTTTGTGAGGGAGTCAGGACTCACGAGCCGCAAGTCTCTTTCAGGATCGTCATGAACGCGCGGGGAGAGAGGTGTTTTGTGCATTACCTCTCTCCGCGTTGTCCCTTTCTTTTGCCTTGATCCTCGGTTAGAATTCCAGAGTTAACTTCTGGGCAACCCTAAGTTTCGAAGGTCAGCGCGCCTGGTTATACCGACGTGCGGGCAAATTCCTGTTGAGGGATGGAGGTCTGTATGGCGTTGAAGGTTGGAGACGCGGCCCCGGATTTCAAAATTCCTTGCTCCACAGCCGAGTTGCAAGGAGAGTTTGAGCTTTCCGCTAACCGCGATAAGAACATCGTGCTGGCTTTTTACGCGCTCGATTTCACACCGGTTTGACAGAACGAACTGTCGGCATTCCAGGCGGATCTCGCCAAGTTTGCCGGCTTGAACGCCCAGGTTCTGGGCGTCTCAACGGACACGGTTTTTTCCCACATCGCTTTCCAGAAGCAACTCGGCGGGCTGAAATTCCCGCTGGGGGCGGACCGCTGGCCCTATGCCGATACGGCCGCATCCTACGGAGTGTTTCCGCCCACCAAGCACCAGATTCCCTTTATCAACGACCGTGCGGTATTTATCGTCGACAGGGCGGGCAAGATCGCATGGTCGAAGATTTACGAGCTGAGGGAGCAACCGGAGAACTCTGAGATTCTCGCGGAGCTGAAAAAGCTGGCGTGAAGGAATGGTTTGAAAGGTTGAAGAGTCGCAGGTTGACAGGGCTTCGCGGCGGTGGTGTCTCACGAGCCTAGGGAGGTGACTGTCTATGTTCCGGTGGATTCTTCTATTTTTGCTTATCACGGCGCCTGCACTCACCCCAGTGCAAGCCCCGAAACCACGGCCCAATCCGCTGCTCACAGGAAAACTGATCTACGTCGCCCCCATGCCGCAGGGCTTGGATACTTATCTTATTGACGATCTACGCCAGTGGGGGAAATATCAGGTCACGGCCAACTCGGAGGGCGTGAACTTGATTCTCAAGTCCTATAAACCCGAGAAGGAAACCCAATGGGGGAAGCGCGATGGGGTTCCCGTGCCCAAGGGTGAAGACCGGCGCACTCCCTTGTCGCGGAGAAAAACCGATTTGCCGGCAGTTTCCTTCACAGTGGTCGATTGGGTGACCGACCAACCGCTCTGGCAGGTGAATATTCTGGACCGCAAAAGGAAGCCGGATGACCCGGAGCCTCCGGCCGGGCCCGAGACCGAGATCTATGCCAAAGATATGACTCCTGACCAGATCGCCCAGCGTGTGGCAACGAAGTTGCGCGAGTACGTCGCGGAGCTTGAGAAGAAGGAAGGAGCCAAACCCTAGGACCATGCGAGTTGCTATCACAGGCGCGGCGGGACTGTTTGGGCACGGACTGGTCGTGGCTTTCTCCACGCGTCATGAAGTTTTTCCCCTGACCCATGCCGATGCTGACATCACCGATGGGGAGGCCGTCCGTGCTGCTCTGGAGCGGGTCAGGCCCGACCTGGTGGTACATCCAGCCGGAATCCCGGATCTCGATATTTGCGAGGCCGACCCCGCGCGAGGTTTTCAAGTGAATTATCATGGCGCCCGCAACGTGGTGGAAGCGGCACGCCAGTTGGGGGCAGGGGTCGCGCATATTTCAACGGACTCGGTCTTTGATGGTATGAAGTCGGCCCCCTACGTAGAAAGCGATCAGCCGCGGCCACTCACCGTTTACGGTCGGACCAAGCTACAAGCCGAGCAGGCCGTAAAGGCTTTGCCGAAGCACTGGATCTTTCGCGTCTCAGTATTGTTCGGTCCGGGGAAAATCAACTTCGTGGAAAAGGGAATTCGCAAAGTGGCGTCGGGCGGCGAATACGTTGTGGCAAGCGACCAATTGGGCTCTGCCACGCATACGGTGGATGCCGGGATGAAAATTCTGGAGGTGGTTGAGGCCGGCCCTCACGGGCTCTATCACCTGTCGAACCAAGGCTCATGCACGCGCTATGAGTTGGCGCGCCGGGCGGTGGAACTGGCTGGCTTGAATCCTGAAAAGGTGATGGGTGTGCCGGATGCCCTGATGGGCCGGCGAGTCCCCCGCCTGAAATATGCAGTAATGGAAATGAGCGCCTTGCGAGCGGCCGGCTTCGCGCTGCCTCGTCCTTGGCAGGAGGCTCTGGCGGACTACGTGGGAACCGTCAAGCTATAAGGCGGGAAGAGAAGCCTGGGCGCCAGCCATTCAGGAAGTTGAATCGGCGCGTGAGGGACTGAGACCCAGCAAAATTTTGAGCCGGTCCCAAAGCTCCACCACGACGCGGTTGCGCGGGACGTGGGGCAAGGCGTGGCGCTCCAGCATGGCGAGCGTGTTGGGGTCGTTGACCTCTCCGGTGATGACCAGGACGCGCCCCACCAGGCTGGGCCGGAGTTCGGTGATGGCTGCAACCATCTGGTCGGGAACCAGGTTCGTGCAGCGAAGATCCAAAAGCACCGCATCGAAACTGTCTTGACGGATCATCGAGAGTGCATGGCGCGAGTCGTGGGCAACCATGCCCTCGCAACCGTGTCCGGCAAGCAATACGTACAGCACGTTGCGGATGGAGGGTTCATCCTCAACGATCAGAACCTTGCGTTGCGAGCCGTCTGATCCCACCCTGTTCTCCGTAGTGCGGGAGCATTTTCGCGAAGCTGCTTAAACTACTCTGTTTCAACTACCAAGTGACCGACTGGTCATTTTTATACTCGTTGAACTTGGAACGAAAGTCAATCCCTTATATGGTAGTGGTGCAGTTTGACGTAGAGGCGGCGGCATTCATCCCGATCCGAACGGGACGCCGCCATATGGCGAGGTAAACTCGCCGCTACACCATCAAACTGCACCACTACCCCTCATGTGAGGGAGTGGAAGTCGCCTATTCTCCCAGTTGATAGAGGGGGAACTACTTTTGATGTTGATTTGAAAACTCGTTGTCGTGTCCGGGAAGGATGCGCCCCGGCACGGCCAGGATGCGTTCGCGATCCAGATGAAACTGCTCGCGATTGTGGGGGATCATGGTCAAGACATTCTCATCGTGGTCGCGGCTCAACACAGCGTCACCCGCGATGATGATGGGCTGATCGCCATTGTGAACGATCACTGAGGTATGGCCGGGCACATGGCCGGAAGTCAGCACGAACTCCAGGTTGTCCGGCAAGGGGTGAGTTTCGATCCAGCGGAAGCGGGAGGGGTCGCCCAGGCGCTCGCGGTCCCACCAGCGCAAGGCGAAGCGCCGCAGGGTTCCCATGAATTCCTCGGTTTCCGCGTAATTGATCATTTCCGGGTAGTACTTCAGCATCAAATTTTCCCAGTTCTGATTGTCCAGCAGATCGGAATAGACCGCGCAGCACCAGTCATGCGATTGTTGCGAGGCGTAAATCTCACTTTCCGGAAAGAGGCTGTTGTTCATTACATGGTCAACATGAAAATGGGTGTTGATGACCATTCGAATATCTGAGGGGTGGAGGTTGCGCTCTTCCAGGGTTTCGATCAGGCGATGCGCTTCGTGGGGCATGCCGGTGTCGATCAGGATGTGGTGGTGGCCCTTGGAGAGCAGCGCACACGTGGCCCCCCGCCAGCTCCCGGGCATAAGCACTTCGGCTTTCCACGAGGGGTTGTTCAGGGGCGAGTCTGGGGGTTGAGCATTGGGCAAAGACAAGTTAAGTTTTCTCTCTCGGGAAGCTCACGGGTCCACCCCGCCATACGCCTCTGGGGCCTGCTTGTCCCCTACCACCATCCCGGCAAGCTATCGGGGACGCACGGTTCTTCACCAAAACTGCGATGGCGGCCCCGCGCTGCGGGATCGGCATGCCGGGTGAACTTTCATTCCTTATTCTACCAGTTGAGCCCTCCTCTGGAAAAGGGTTGCGCTTGCCGGGTAGTGGTGCAGTTTGCTGTAGCGGCGGTCTCCGACCGCCGCCGTCGATCGGAGATCGACGCTACAAAATGCCAAACTGCGCCACTACCGCTTGCCGAGTGATGGCAATCCCGACCCCGGGGTTGGGCAATTTGCCCCCGAGGCTGAGTCTTTCAATCCATCTATTTTGCCCAGAGCCGCTTTCCGGGCTGTCGCAAGCGACAAAAAGGACACCGGTTTTTGGCGCACAAATTGCACCGACGTAATGCTCGTGATGTTAAGAATTCCTTGGTCTGCGCCTATTCTTTGCGCGGCTTGGGCAACCACAAATTCATAGGAGGAGAGCTTAATCATGGCTTTCATTATCACTGAAACTTGCACGAAGGATGAGAAATGCATTGACGTTTGCCCCGTGGATTGCATCCATCCCCGTAAGGATGAAGCCAAGTTTGCAGAGGTTTCGCAGCTTTTCATCGACCCCGTCAATTGCATTGATTGTGGCGCTTGCGTCCCGGTTTGTGAGGCCTCGGCGATCTTTGCGGCGGATGAGGTGCCGGAAAACCTGGCGGCCTTTGTCGACCAGAACGCGCAGTATTATCAATAGAACTTAATATTCCTCCGGCGGATGCGCTCGTGCACAGTAACGGCGCTGCACCGACTGACCCGTCTGCGTTTTTTTCTCGCAGGCGGGTCCGAGATTTTCTTCTCCCCTTTGGAATCCCGTTCCTGCCTGTCTTGCCGGCTTGCCCCTCTTGAGTTAGATTATCCTGCTTCCAGTCGTGCTGACATCCCCTCGGCAATCGTGTACATTTTATGAAGTCTTCGCGCGGAGAGAATTGCTTATGAAAATCACGGCGGTTGAGCCCTTGGTTATGGGAACGAGCTGGCGCAATCTGATTTTCCTGAAGGTGACGACCGACGAAGGGCTGGTGGGTTTCGGCGAATGCACCTTGCAGAACCGCGAGGAAGGCCTGCTGGGTTATCTCGAAGGCGCTGTCCGGCGTCACGTGCTGGGCAGCGATCCCTTTAATGTTGAGGACCTGTGGCGGCGCATGTACCGCAACGAATTCTGGCGCGGCGGAGTTATCGCCACCACCGCCATGAGCGGAATCGAAATCGCCTGCTGGGATATCATCGGCAAGGCCCTTGGCCAGCCTATTTGGAGGCTGCTGGGCGGCCGCTGCCACGAGAAAATCAAGGCTTACGCCAATGCCTGGTACACGGTGGAACGGAAGCCGGAGGAATTTGCCAAGCGTGTCAAAGTAGTATTGCAGAAAGGTTATAAGGCGCTCAAGGTTGACCCTTTCGGTGCCGGCGACTTGGAACTTTCGCGCGCCGAGATGACCCGCTCGGTGGATTTGGTGGCGGCCATCCGCGACGCTGTCGGCCCCGACGTTGAAATCTTTGTCGAAATGCATGGGCGCTTCAGCGCTGCGACTGCCATTGAGATCGCGCGGCACCTCGAGCCCTCTCATCCTGGCTGGATCGAAGAGCCTTGCCCGCCTGAAGATATTCCTTCGCTTAAAAAAGTCTCCGAGCACGTCCGGATTCCTGTCGCCACCGGCGAACGCTATTACACCCATCATGGTTTTCGAGAAGTGATTGAATCCGGCGCCCCGGACATCCTGCAAGCGGACGTTATTCATGCCGGGGGGCTGCTGGATATGAAAAAAATCGCGGCCATGGCGGACGCTCGCAATATGCTGATGGCTCCACACAACTCCAACGGCCCGGTTTCGACGGCGGCAAGCCTGCATTTTGATTTCTGCACAACCAACGTTAAAGTGCAGGAATGCTTCGACGACTTTTCGGAAAGTTGGGTTCTGGAGGCTGTGCCCGGAGCGCCGCGCCCGAAGGACGGTTACTTCGATCCCCCCCAAGGGCCCGGGCTTGGCATCTCCCTCAACGAAGCCTTGATTAAGGAACATCCTTTCAAACCAGGACTCTTCAACCTGTTCGATCCCAAATGGCACCTGCGCGAGTTCACGGGTTAGGGCCGCATTTGGGACAGCGCTGATCAGCGTTGCCCCACCCGCGTGGCCAGTACTTGGTCTCAAGTTGCGCGAGTTTCGGCCGATAACCGAAACGGGGAAGTGTGGCCCGCGCGGGGGCTGAGGATCGGGAGATCGGTTGATCTGGCGATCGCTTCATCAGCCCAAGGCGAAAATTCATAGCCCTCTCCGAGGGGAGAGGGTGGCGTGCTGCCGGCGCTTTCACCAGCCGGAGCACGACGGGTGAGGGGTCAGGGCGCGTGTCATGGGCCCTTCAATTTGCCTCATCCTTGGCGTCGAACCCGCCGATAACCGATGCGGGGGAGTGTGGGCCGGCGGGGGCTGAGGGTCGGGAGATCGGGCGATCAGGTCATTTGCGAATGGCGATTTGTGATTTTCGGTTTTCGAAGTCGGCATTTGATTCATCTTCTTACCTGATACCACCGATAACCGATGTGGGGGAGTGCCACGGCGGGGCCGAGGGTCGGTGGGGGGGCTGCGCATCGGTTCATGAGCACAAGGCGAAGATCCATAGCCCTCTCCGAGGGGAGAGGGTGGACCGCGGCCGGCGTCTTCATCAGCCGGCGCGGGACGGGTGAGGGGGCAAGCTGTTTGTCAGGGCCCTTAATTCGCCTCATCCGCGGCATTGAGCCCACCGATATCCGATGCGGGGGAGTGTGCACAGAGGGATCGGGCCATCGGTTCATCGAAACATTTGCTGATTGGGTGCTTTTGCGACTGCAGGCACTCCTTACTCATCGCTCATACCTTATACCTCGTCAGGGCACTTAGCATCGAGTCGTCAAATCATGGGATGATCGGCCGATTTGTGATTGGCGATTTTCGAAATCAGCATTTAATTCACCTTATTACCTGACACTGCCGATAACCGATACGGGGGAGTGTGTCATGGTTGGGGTGAGTCGATTGGGGTCTTGAGAATTGCCGCTGTCACGGCAGGGTTCTCGTCACTTGTCACTTGTTACTGCTTTTGAGGTGTGTCACGGGCGAGTCAGGTCGGTAAGAGTCGGGTCAGCACTGACGCCCGAAGGGGGCAGGAGTCTTGCTTAACGCGTCCTGACGAGGCTCCATTTTCGGCCCTCGCACCCGTTCATCACCAGCCGTCCATCCGCAACGCGAGGTGCTCCCTTCGGTATCGCCAGCACACTATTACTTCCACTTTTCAGGTTAACAATAATCCCCAGGCGATGGTCAAAACGTCGGCGTACGATTTGGGCTACCGGTAGCCCAAAAACGCAGGAGGGGCAACAAATTGTTTGTGAATTCCCCTCTGGATACAGGGGGTGGCTGTCGTCAACCGAGGCCGAGGCGTTTCCTGGCGACGTCGGTCATGCGGCTGGGGTCCCAGGGCGGGTCCCACACCACTTGCACCTGGGTCGACTTGACGCCAGGAATCTGTGCCACACGCGCGCGCACGTCCTCACTGATGAAACTATGCGCAGGGCAACCCCGGGCGGTGAGCGTCATCACTACGTTCACGCGATCGTCATCAATCTTGACATCGTAGATCAGCCCCAGGTCAACCAGATTGACGGGGATCTCCGGGTCGTAGCAATTGTGTAAAACCTCGAACACCTGATCTCGGGTTACCATTTCCCACCTCGTGGGCGGCTTCGGGCCACCTCCGATTGTAACCGCAAGGGAGCCGCGGCGAAACTTTATATTTTGAATTCAAGTGGTCGGTATTCTGCGGCCGGGGCCTCGAAAGGATGAAAGGGAAGTTGGCGGTTGAGGGGCGCTGGGCCATTAGTTTCCCGCCGACCGATTCTCACTGCACGGTTACGGAGATCGTCAGGGTATGCTCGTCGTTCCCACTTACGGCATTTATTTGGATTGGATAGGTGCCGGGTGGTGTCGTGGGCGGAGTCGCGGTACCGCTCAAGCTGTACGTTTGCGAGCCGACCCCCGCGTTGTCATTAAAGTCAATTGCGGCGCTGCGCGCCCCCTGAGCTGTCGGCGTGAAGGTCACATTGATCACACAGTTGGCGCTGGCGGCCAAGCTGTTGCCACACGTGGTGGTCTGGGAGAAGTCCAAAGGATTCGTGCCCCCAATTCCCATGGTCACGATGTTCAACACGGCGTTGCCAGTGTTGGTGACCGTCACAGTCTGTCCCGCGCTTGTGGTGCCCACTCTTTGCGCGCCAAACGTAAGATTGGGCGGAGAAAAGCTGATGGCAGGTGTCGGGGGTGGTGGCGGGCTCACACCTCCACCACCTCCACCACCGCAGGCCGCCCACACTCCCACAACGAGCACCGCGGCGACAAACACCCAGCCCACTCGGGAGTGTTGTGCCGTAGCCAAGCCTAGCAGCATGGCCAAAGCCACCAAACCTGCCAACCACCATACCCATCCGAAGGGCAGGGAAAAGCCTGGCGGGACTCTAGGTTGCGGATTGGGGAGCCTGGGACTGACATTCGCCGTAGTAGTAATCGAAAAAGTGGCGGTCGCGGGCGGAATGCCCGCAAGGTAGACGGAAGAAGGCGAAACCATGCAGGTCGTGCCCATCGGACAGATGCTGGCTACGTTGAGGTTCACAGTGCCGAAGAAGTCGTTCACAGGGGTAAGAGTGATCGTCGAAGTCCCGCCCTGCCCGGATACCGGGATGGTGATGGACGAGGGATTTGCCGTCTCCGTGAAGTCGGTAACATTTAAATAGGCGGGTGGCGAGGTGGACCCCAGGTAGTTGCCATCACCACTGTATTGCACGGTCAGCATATACGTACCCACCGCCAGGAATGTCTGAACGGTTGCTTGGGCCGTGGCAAAAGCGCCGCTTGCAATCGCATAGGGTGTTCCGGTGACGGGCATGGTGGACCCAATGGGAGTCCCCGCGTTAAAGAATTGCACCGTCCCAGTCGGACCTACACCGTTACTCAGGGTGGTAATAGTTGCAGTAAGAGAAACTTCGTTCGGCCCGGCGACGGATGCCGGGGCGGTGATCCCGATTGTAGTCGGGGCTTGGGTAATCGTAATTGGAATCGAGGGGGATATGCTGGAATTGTAGCTATTATCGCCCGTGTAGCTGGCGACGAATGGGTACGTTCCCGGGAGAAGCTGGATGGGTATATCTTCGGCGTAGCCTTGGCTGTTCAAAGCATAGTGTCCGGGAACCGTGCCCGGGGGAGGATTCTCGTCGGTGGGCGCCGGAGACACGGTTAAGGCTCCAGTTGGGCATGGGTAAGCAATCAATCCCGTGACCGGACTTGCGCAGGGCTGACCGCTGCTGTTCGTAACATTCATGCGGAGCGCGTAAGGTGACCCATAGGGAGTCGTTGTAACCCCGTAAGAGGGAGCCCCTGTGTTGGCATTGAAGGTCACCAACTCCGCGCTGGTCAGGCTGCTTTCCTTGCCTACCGTAACTTGGATTCCCGGGGAGGAATCGCTTGCCGCGAAGGTTCCATTCCCCGCGTAATGCGCTGTGACGGTGTAATTTCCGCCGGGAAGCATCACAGTCGCACCGGAAACGCTGCCGCCACCGAGCGTAAACGGTCCGATGCCGGTGCTCTGACTGGTACTGGTTTGCGCAATGAGCGAGACATCTCCTGCGGGCGTCCCGCTGCCGGAAATAACCTGGATGGTGAAATTGATCGGCTGCCCGTGCGTCAAAGAGATCGGATTGGTGGCAGGGTTGGTGGAAAGCGAAAGGGTTGTGGTGCTTGCCGTGAAGCTAACGGATGTCCAGTTGTTGATCAAATTCGCGACATTGACGGAACCCAATCCGGTGGCCAGGTCATAGCCGGGAGTAGCAGGGTAGGCAGCCGCAGCAGGATTGCCTGAAATCATAATGCCGTATTGTGTCGGGGCGCTACTGCAGTTTGGCGAACCCAAAAGGCAGATTACCGAGTTATTCCCCACTGTCACGTCGTAGAAGACGCAACTGGAATTCGTTACATTAGCCGGGTTGGAATTGCAGCTCGCGCCGCTCTTGGCCGCCATGGGGTACAGGACATAATTGGCATTGCCCTGACGGCCGTAGCGCTGGTTCACCAGCGCCATGATACCGGCGAAGGTTTGCGTCGACGCCGAGGTTCCCGAACCGCCTTGAAAATCCGTGTAGGGAGAGTTCAGATCGCAGGATGACGAATCGCCTCCGGCACTGGCGTTGGCATCCATTTGGCAAATAACGTAGAAACTGTAATTCAGGCCGTTGCCCGCAAACAGCGACACGTCCGGGATGTCGCGCGCGCCGTCATTGGGCACTCCCAGTCCACTCTGCCAGGAAGGTTTGGGGTAGCTTCCACTGCAGGTGACACTCGGAAACGTGCCAGTGGGATTGATACAACTGCTGGGCCCACCGCCGCCGGCGACCAGATAGAAACCTTGACTGAGATAGTCAGAGTTGGGCGGAGGGCTGCAGCCGGTGAGCGACCCGGAGGCCGCGCAGGAATCGTTCCAAGTGCTCTCGGGAATGTAGGACTTGACGGAGGACTGAGAGGGGAGTGTATTTGTCAGAGACCAATAAGTGGTGGGGTTGTTCGCGTCATTGAAGTCCGTTCCCCCCACTGCCACGTTGAAGGGCGTGGAAGCCAATCCGCTTACGGCCAAGCCGTATCTGGCGATGGTTTCGCCGGCGATCGCGCTGTCACATCCCGCAGAGCCGGAGTCGCCTGCCGCCAACAGCACGGTAATGCCCTGTGCGGCGGCCTGCTCCCAGAGCGTATTGTAGAATTGATTGCCACCTACCCCCAGGGAGGCCTCGCAAGAACCGTAGCTCTCGCTCATGACCGGCGCCAAGTTGTTGTCAACGATGTAGAGGGCTGAGAGGTCGATGCCCGCAGAGGCCTCCGTCGATTCCGAGACCACGAGATCAATGGTGGCCCCCTTCGCCACCGCTCCGGACCACTGGACGTTGAGGTCAGCCTCCACCTCTTCGCCGTTGATCCCAGGGTCGGGACCATTCAGGATGATGATCGGATCCTTTGCGGGCAGGCCGAACATGTTGCGGAAGTCTCGCACGTCCTGGATATTGATATTTGTCTCGCCCACCACCGCGATCGTCTGTCCGCTGCCGTCCGTACCTGCATTCCAGAGGGGTAACACGTTATAGATCGTGGCGAAATCGGTGGGGCCAACGGCAAGGTAGTAGCCACCCGAAACTTCATAGGTGAACAGCGGCTGTACCTTGCCGGTTGCCTTTGACCGCGAAAAGGTGCCCAGGCTTTGGTGCATGGGCTTCCTGGGGAAATTGTTGAGCGAGGCGAAGCCCGCTACCACCGGCTCCAATGCAGCAGGGATTTGCGGGTCGCTTGTGTTCGCCCAGTGATCCTCGCCGTTCACACGATATCTGTGAATCTCCGTACCCAGAACTTGCCGTACTAAACCCGCCGTGCCGGAAAACTCGATGACCGTGCGGCCTGCTGCAACCTTCGTTACCAGAAAGCCTTGCGTCGTCAGCCAATCGATGATGGCCTGAATATCCGCATCGGCGGGGCCGAATTGTTCTCCGAATTGTTCGGGCGTGAGCCACTGATGAAACCGTGAAGAGGATTTCATCTGCTGGTCATCCAGAAGTTGTCGCAGAGCGGATTCCTGATCCTTCCCCCGCTGCAATACCAGCAGCATCCGAGACATAGCCAGGTTGTCGGGTGCGACACCCTGATCGTATTCGGTCCGCGCCAGTGGATGAGTATTCCCGCGCAACGTGACCAGGTTCTGCATGTCCACCGGTTGAGTGACCCGCGCGCGAACTGGTCCTGTTTCGGCCTGCACATTCGCCGGGAGCAAGAACATGCCGATGGAAAAGAGAGCGGTGAAGAGCGAAGGTGAGATTTTCATGACGCCTCTGGGTGGAGAGCGACTATCCCTTAGGCGACGGGCACGCATCCTGGAGAGGAGCAATCTTAGAATAAATGGCCGTAATCACGGAACTGCAACATCGTTTCTGACATCAAGCGAACGTGCCTTAACCCGTCCGAACTTCGCTCGCGATTCTAAGCGAGGGTCGCAGATCCATGCAAGCGATATTTACCATGTGGTTAGTTCGACAGGACAAAATGGCTGGTTGTGCAGTGCTGCGGTTACAAGAAGTCGCAAAAGATTGGGCAGCCTGTCTGAGGAACCTACCTGTCGTCAATGCTAACCCATGAGTGACATTCGCAATTAAGAGGGAACGCGCTTTGCGGCTTAAGGCAGAGGGCTTGGGGGCGAGGGTTTCGTTTCCTTGCCGCGCAACTTATCGAACGTAGCCTGGAATTCTTGTTTGGTCGGCAAGGAAAGGGCGCCGGTGTCGCACCCGTTCGAGGCATATTGTGCAGCCGGGAAGGCAGCGCAGGGCATGCGCCACAACTGGCCGGCCGGTATCGACGTCCCATTCAAAGACTTCGTGCGGGCAGAAATTGACGCACTTCAGGTCCTTTAGGCAGGCATCGTAGTCGATGCTGGGGAACCAGGGGATACTCGCCCGTAGACTTTTGAATGGAGGCATTAGTCCTTCCTTCACCAATCGCACGAATAACCAGACCGGTTATTCAATTGGACCTTTCAATGGCGTTGTTTGGTGGGATCGGCGAGCTCCGCCAGCCTCTCGCGAATCCGGTCCAAAATACCGTCGTTGGTCGTATTACGGATATCCAGGGGGACGAAATGCTTTTCGTCGAATTCCGTGCTGCGCAGAGCCTTCTTGAATAGCTTTTTCTGGGTTTCCTCTTCACAGGCGCAGACCATCACGTAAGTATCGGGGTCATCTTCCGCCGAGCTGAGCACATCTTGAAGAAGCTCATTCCCACCCTGCGCACAAAGTTGGGGGTGCACAGCGGTGTAGGCAACGCCGAGTTCGGATTCAATATCGAACGCCAGCGTATTCATGTCGGCATGACGGAAGGGATCGAGCCCCTTGCAATTGCAGACCAGTGTCTTGACCTTCATGATGTACCTCCCTAGGCTGCTTGCTCCGCTGTAAATGGGGCCGAGGCGTTCAGTTCTGTACGCCCCGCTTCTTCACCCGCACCTGACGATTCTTGGCTATGGCATCTGCACCGGTCCGCCCGAAGCGTACCTTGGACCCCCAATTGCTCTAACCTCTCAAGGTCCATCCGAAGCGTGGGATTCCATGCCCGGAGATCATTCACGAGCGAGACAAACTGCTGAGTTTCCCCCGCCGTGGTCAAACCATAGAGTTCCAGTCCCCCCACACGGGCGCGGTGAACCAAGCCCGCGGCGCGGAGGAAAGCCAGATGCCTGGAGACGTATGGCTGCGAGGCGTTGAGGAGCAGTTGCAGGTCACTGACGCACAGGCTTCGACGCGCTAGCAGACTGACGATGCGCAACCGCGCTGGTTCACCGAGGGCTCTGAAAAGTTTGGCAATATGCTCCATAAATTCCCCGACACATACGCCTGTGCATATGAGATGCCACTTTTGGGGAATTGGGGGCCTCTCCTCCAACGCTTGATAAGTCTCATGGGAACAATCGATTGGGTGAATGGCGTCCGGCGGAGGGATTGGCCCGTTGTCAAGGGAGAGGTATTTGCCCCAGTGCAAATGGAGGAGCAAGTTCAAGTCGAAGGCCGGTTTCTATCCCAGCCGTGCGGGAAGCCTGGATTCCTCGGACTAAGGGCCTCAGGCCCCGCGGCTGCATACAACAGCCTTTGCAGCCCCGCTCTTCCCCTCCACAGGTGAGAAGTCCGGGCCAGCGGTGAGCTTACCTCGCCAATTGGTGGCGGAAAGCTTAATCATTTTGGACCACCCCCCAGGCTGGCTATTGCCAAGATGGGGGTCCTGAAGTATGCTCCGCTTCCCCCGGTGGTGCGAGCCTGACACGTGGCCACGGGTTACGGAGATTACGTATCATTAGGTTTATATCTCTCTCAAAACGGGTGTAGCTTGAAGGGAACACTCTTGGTGAATAATTGCTTCGCGAGCCGACAACCGGTAGAATACCGAGAGCCAAGTTTGCCTGAAGAACGGAGACCGCGGCACAGCGCTGCTCGCATGGTGACTACAGGCCTCGAAGGCTTCCCGACTCGGTCAAGACCTTCTCTGGCGGCCGCCTCAGGAGAGGCCGGTCGTATATGAACGACAAGCCATTTCCCTCCAAGGCGGATTCGCAAGCCTCTTTCTCAAACCGGAGGCGCAGCACGCGGATTAATTTCACTACCCCGGTCTTTATTTCAGGGCGGGATGCCGGGGGCCAGCCGTATCGGGAGCTGACTCAGACCGTCATCGTGAACCTGCACGGGTGCAAGCTCCGGACCTCCTATCGCGTCCTGGTCGGCATGCAGCTTACGCTGGAATGCCCCAAGGCAGGCACCGCGTGCAAGGCGGTCTGTGTCCGGGCTTGGGATCCTCCCGCGGGAGTTGCCGGACACGAGATTGCCATGCAACTCGTAAAACCTCAGAACCTATGGGGTGTGCTTAACCCGCCTCCTGATTGGGAGATCGTCACCAAGAACATGATCCAAGGGCGGCCGGGGCAGGGTGAACCTCCCGCGCGCGTGCCGCCTCCTGCCGCTGCCCCTCCGGCCGCAGTGCCTTCCCGGCCTCTCCCGCCTCCTTCCACTGCGCCCGCGCAGCCGCCTCCCATCGCTGCGCCTTCCATCGAAAAGAAACTGGCCGAACCTCGAGCACCGTTCTCAAAAACTCGTAGAGTCGGTTCTCGAAATCCTGCGCACTCAGGCCGAGGAACTTACCCGCGCCAGCATGGAAGTGTTCCGCCAGCAGGTGGAGGCCGTCCTGGTTGACGCCGAGCAGCACCTGCGGCAGGGTCTCCAGCGGAAGTATGAAGAGTCAGCGTCTGCGCTGATTGGGTTGCGCACGGACCTCATGGAGCAGATGTTGTCGCGCGGCGCGCAATTGATTCGTTCCACCGAAGAAAGTCTGCGCGCGCGTTTCCGGGAAATTCTTGGCACCCAGGCGAAGGCCGCCGTGGTTGCGAAGCCTGCTGACCCGCCCCCAAATAAGTGATGGTCCCCATCAACTTTGAGGTCCACTTCTCCTTCGTCTTGTTGTGCCAGTTGTGGCAGTCTTCGCGTCTCTAAAATGGTTCCGCTGGCGGTGCAGGCTGGATTGGATTCTTGTCCTGGTCAGTTGCAATCCGCCCGACAGTTTTGAACCCAGCCGAAGCTTTTGCGCACCCCACTTCATATTCAGCGAGCGTAGCGCGACGAATCCGCATGTGAAAAGTCATAGGAAAAAAACGCATGAAGGTTGGGAATTAAGTGGGACCTCGCTCGCTATGCCCCGCGGAGAGCAACAACTGGGACATGTCCCCACATGACAAAAAGTCGCCGATCTGCATGAACTGAGTGGGAGCGCCCGCCCTGCCGAGCCCGGCTTCCATGCCCCGCGTTCGAGAGGGTGCCAAGCTTGCTGACGCGGACCGGCGAAGCGGCTTGATGCAAGTCTGCGGCGTAGGTTCCGGGCTGGGGCTTCAGGATTGGTTGATGCTGATTCTGGATGCGACTTCGAACGGCACCCTGCCCTCCTACTCCAATGCTCTCAATCTTCGTGAGCAGGATTTCATAGCTTCTTCTCTTTAGAAATCCAGCCTTGCCTAAGACTCGCCGGTTGGTCACTGCGGGGTCAGGCAATCGGGAGATCGGGTGATCTGGTGATCGCGTGAACAAGGGATCGGCCATCTGGCCATCGAGCCATCGGATCATCGGGTCATTGAGTAATTTTGCGATAGGGTAGTTTGGTGATTGTCAAACTTCCAGCCAATTTTAAACTCATGTTCCGGTACTAACCCACCGATAACCGAAGCGGGGGAGTGTGTCCCGGTGGGGGTTGGAGGTCGGTGAGGGGATGGGGCCAGCGGACCAAAGCTTGTAGGGGCTGGCCACGTGCCTGCCCTCCGAGTCGGCATGGCCGACTTCCGGGCACCCACAAGGGGTTGCCCCTACGTCGTGCCACGGGCGTGGGGCTGCTGAAGAACCCATCCGGTGCGGCGTAGCGGCGGGTTTACCCCGCCATCCCATCCCGCGATCGCTTGGCATGAAATGTCGGGGTAAACCCGCCGCTACGCCGTTCTTCATCAGCCTGCCGGGCGGGCTGGCGCCCCGACGAGTCGGGGCGATTTAGCGCTCTTGTAGCGCGGACCTCCGCCGTTGTGTCCGCGGCTCTTCCTGTGCCACTTGAGCAGATGTATCGTGGCGAAGGGATAATCGCGGCGCGACCGTCTGAGATTCGCAGGTTTGCCAAATGAAGAACCGCGGACCCCAAAACCGGGGGACCGCGCTACGCATAGTGATAACGATACCGAGGGAGCAAACCTCGTAGCGCGTCTGTCCTTCAGGCCTGGGCGGGGCGTAAGACTACTCTTTCCGCCATCACAATTCTATTTCGTCACGCCCGGCCATGACCTTCCGGCCGCACTGTGCCTACACTGATTCCTACCTTGAGCACCTTCTATTTTGGCTTTGCAGTCGGAGCCAGGGCATAGCGTCAAGGACCATTTGTCCCGGGGTTGCGCCAAAAAAGTTTTGTTGGGTGTCATAAAAACCCTAGGCCAAGTGTCTTACACTATAGCAACCAAATACATGAGCGCCACCCCGGTTGATAATAAGGCCGCGTTGTTCGGTGTCGAAAGTTACCAAACTGCTGGGACGCGCCGGGAGTTTGTGTCGCGAGCTTACGAGGAAAACCGAGACGCCATTTATCGCTACTTAGTCGCCTTGGGTACCCAACCCTCGGTGGCGCAAGATTTGACGCAAGAGCTCTTCCTGAAACTGTATTCGACGATCGGTAAGGGCAAGCAGATCCAGAATGTGCGGGCCTGGATGTTCACCGTAGCCTCGAACATGGCGATGAATCATCTGCGCGCAGAAACCTATCGGCCTTCCCTCAGCGGGGAGGATGTCGGGCGGTGGCTGGAGTCCCAGGCCCACCCCGGCGCTGATCCCGAAAAGGCCTTACTGGAGCGGGAAAGGGCCGTAGCCCTTCACGAGGCGATCAGCGCCCTGAGTCCCCAGCAGCAGGTTTGCTTACATTTGCGCGCGGAGGGCTTCCGCTATCGGGAAATCGCAAAGATTCTAGGCGTCACCGTGCCGACCGTCGCGGAATTCATCCGTCGTGCGATTTCCAAATTGAAGAGGGCAGAAATATGACCAGCATGGGGAACGGCCACCTGACCGACAAACTGCTGCTCTTCTATGTAGATGGTGAGTTGGCCTCCGGAGAAAGCGCGCGGGTCCGCAGACACTTGGAGGCGTGTTGGACCTGCCGGGCGAAGTTAGAGGACTTGCAAGTGGCGATCAAGAGCATCGTGGACTTCCGCGACAAGGTTCTGCTGCCTATGGTACCTGCCCCGCCGAGACACTGGGATGGTCTTGATCCCCGCATGCAGGAATTGGATAAGGCGCTTCAAAAGCCATCGGTAGCGAACAGCTTGAGCCGCCTGCTTCGGTCCATCGTTTTGGCGCCCCGTTACGCGGTTTTTGCTGTTCTCGTCCTGGCGGCATTGGGAGCTTTGGTTTGGCTGCCCTCTCAGCCTGCCATCTCCGCCAATGAACTGCTGACGCGGGCCCAGGCGGCGCAATCAGCAGAGTTACGTAAAGTTACCGCCCCCGTCCTGCATCAAAGGTTGCGGGTGCGACGCAGAGTTGCTGGATCCACCGAACAGGCGAGCACGGACTACGACTACTGGGAAGATCCATCCCGCGGGCGGTTCCGCCAAACGGGGTCTTCGGCGGAGGTCCTTGCCGAATTGCGGGCCATCTGCAACGCCAACCAGCTTGATTGGCAAGCGCCGCTCTCCGCGGCTGGGTACGCGCGCTGGCGAGATTCACTGGCGGCGAGGCAGGATATTGTCGCACCCGCGAAGGTTTCAACGGACAGGGGTGTGAATGACGGCCCCGAGTCGCTGACGCTGACAACGATCGCCAGGGGCCAAGCCGCGAACAGCCTTCGCAGTGAGGACTCCGGCGCCGATAGTATTGCCAAAGCGGAACTGGTCGTTCGCACGGCGGACTGGCATCCGGTGGAGGAGCGGCTGTGGGTCAATGACCGGGAATATGAGATTGCGGAGCTCGATTACAGGGTGCTACCCCTTTCTGAGGTTGAGGCCTTGGTGTTTGCTGAACCACCTGCCCCGGTTGAACGTGTCGAAGCCCCCCGCCCCGTGCTGACGGAAAGGACTGAGAGGTTAGTGCCTCCCCCGCCCGATCCTGAGGAAACTGAAATGGCCGTGCGTTACGGGCTGCACCAACTGGATGCGGATCTGGGCGAACCAATTGAAATTAATCGGGATAGCCAGGGGAAAGTGATTGTCGAGGCGTCGAGCGTTGGTCCCGAACTGCAAGCCAAGCTCCGGCAGCAGTTAGCGTCCATTCCCAATGCGGGCTTGGTGCTCGAAAGGCCCCCCAGCCCTACCTGTGATACCTGCCCTCTGCCGTCGCAAGAGATGGCGGAGATGACTCCTTCGCCTCCGCTTGCCTTTGCTCCCGTGGTCAACCCTAACGAGAAGCGCCTGGAGGAAATTTTCGGTGACCCGCATGCCCAGGAATCGTTCACGCGGGAGGTACTCGCAGTCAGTGAGGAAACGTTGTCGCACTGCTTCGCGCTGCGAAACCTCGCTCTTCGTTATCCCCCTGAAGACGAGGGAAAACTTACACTGATGGCGAGAGCGCAACTGAAAGAAATGGTCAATGACCATATCGCCGCTCTGGTCGAAGGCACCAACCACTTGCAGGGACTCTTGCGGCCCCTTTTGGAGGCCTTGTCGAATCGCAGTGTGCCCGGTTTTGATACCCCGCAGGCTGCGGCGGAAGTCACCCCGGCTGACGAAGTCGGCGGGTCTGTCGGCAAGGGCCCTAAGGCAGACCTCAGTCCGGATTCTGGTTCTCAGTGGCAGAACGCGAGTTTCACCATCTTCGCTGCGGTGCAAAAAGCCAACTTCTTACTGATCAGCTTACTACCGAACACGAATAATCCCCTCCCCGCCGACCAAGCGGTCCCGCAGCTACGACAGGCATTATCCGAGCAGCAGAAGGCCTTAAACAAGTACCAAGATCTAACAAGGAGAGACGACAATGAATAGCCGGAATCTGTATTTTGGTCTTCGCCGTTTCGCGAGACAATTCGTCTCGTCGGGTTTCCTGGTCCTTCCCCTATTCGTGCTGGTTACCACTCTGCCGATTTTATGGGGAAGCGTCATGGGGAGCATTTCCGGAACCGTGTCTGACTCCTCGGGTGCAGTAATTCCTGGAGCCGGTGTTGCGGCCCTCAATACGGGGACAGGCGTAAAGGAATCGACTAAAACGAATGCACAAGGGTTCTATTCATTGCCGGCTCTCCCGGTAGGCCACTACAACCTCAGCATTCAGGCGCAAGGGTTCAAGGAATACGTGGAGACGGGTCTTGTCCTTGACGTCAACACCGCGCTACGGGTTGATGCTTCGCTGGAAGTGGGCCAGGTTACTGAGAAGGTAAATGTTTCGTCAACGGTTGTTCACGTCGAGACCACCAACACACAGATGGGCGAGGTGATCGGAGGGGTCAAGATGACGACCCTGCCACTCAATGGCCGCTCCTATACTGATTTGCTTGCTTTGCAGCCAGGCGTGGTACCCAAAGCGACAGGTCTGTATAGCTCCCCTCAGGTTTCAGGAGATTTGAATCCTGGAAATCTTTCAATCAGCGGCCAGCGAGAGGAAGCCAACGGATTCATGGTAAATGGAGGGACCGTTGAGGAGGGGAAGTTTAACGGGGCGGCAATTATTCCCAACATCGACTCAATAGCCGAGTTCCGAATTTTGACCAATAACTTTGATGCGGAATATGGGAATTATAGTGGAGGATTGATCAACGTCGTAACCAAATCCGGCACCAACCGATTTCACGGCGACGCTTTCGACTTTCTGCGTAACTCTGATATGGACTCGCGCAATTTCTTTTCGCCTGGTCGAGGAACCCTCCACCAGAACCAATTTGGAGGAACGTTTGGAGGGCCCATACGCCGGGACAAGGTATTCTTTTTTGCGGACTATCAAGGAACACGCCAGGTTGTGGGCGTGGACACCGGACTTATTCCTGTTCCATCGGCTCAGGATCGCCTGGGAAACTTGGCCGACGCTGCTAGCGGGCTGACCGGGTCGGTCAGCGGACCGTACTTTGCTAGTCTCCTCTCCCAAAGCCTGGGCTACCCAGTGACATCCGGTGAACCTTACTATTCCAGTGGCTGTACTTCTTCCGCGCAATGTGTTTTCCCAAATGCTTCCATACCTCAAGCTGCCTGGGCGGCTCCCGTGTCACATTTGATGCCATACATTCCGACGCCCAACGTTGGCAGCGGATTTTTTTCAACTTCAGCCTATGATCAAACGTTAAGGGACGACAAGGGGGGCGCCCGGCTGGATGGAAATACTCGCATTGGGATGCTCTCGGGGTACTACTTTATGGACGATGATAGTCTCGTTAACCCCTATCCCCAGTCAACGGTGCCTGGTTTTGGGGCTATCAGCCCTGCTCGGGCACAGCTGCTCAACTTAGGCGACACTAAGTCCTTTGGAGGTTCTAAAGTTAACGAACTCCGTCTATCCTATATGCGTAACGCTCTCGGGGCCGACAAACCTCTTGGCGGAGCTGGCCCAAGTCTGAGTTCCCTAGGTTTCGTGACAGGGGCGAGCACTCCAGGAATAGTTCCCTTGTACCCTCCGATCGAGGGCGTTCCTCCCGTCAGTTTAAACAACTTTGCATTCGGGATGGTCTCCGATTATACAACCTTCAATTACAACACCTATCAAGTGCTCAACAATTACGCGATAGTGTCTGGAACTCATACGATAAAGTTCGGCGGGGACTATCATTACGCGCAGATCAACGAATCCAGCTGGTCGGAGGCCAATGGCCAGTTTGTTTTCAGTGGAACACAGACTGGGGATGACTTTGCAGATTTCCTGCTGGGTGCCCCGACACAATACTATCAGGGTCTGCAGCTGAATGTCTATTCGCGTAGCCGATACTATGCGCTGTATATCCAGGACAGTTGGCGGGCCAAACGCAGCCTAACGCTTAACTACGGACTCCGGTGGGAAGCGAGCAGTCCTTGGTGGGAAGAGCACAGCGAACTTGAGACATTGGTGCCTGGTGCACAGTCGGTTGTCTTTCCCACTGCACCGAAAGGGTTGCTTGTGCCTGGAGACCCGGGGATTCCTTCTACCGTCGCCCCAACGCGCTATGACAATTTTGCACCGCGAGTCGGTCTTGCTTACTCCCCGCGAGGCGAGGGAAGGTTAGCCCACAAGCTCTTTGGTGATTCTGGGAGCACCAGTATTCGAGCAGGCTGGGGGATGTTTTACACTTCTTTTGGGGATGCCGTAGACCTAAACAACGTAGTAGGTGATGCTCCCTATGGATTCTTTTGGGTTAATCCCGCTCCAGTACTTTTTGCTACGCCTTTCATCGAACTCAATACGGGAAATAACGAAGGACAGCGCTTCCCGATCAGTTTTCCTCCTCTCAATGTCTCAGCCTCCAACCCCGATCCGAACGTCAACTGGGCTCAGTATGAGCCCATTACGAATTCTCCGGGTTTCTTTACCAAGAACGTCCTCCCTGTGACCGAACATTACAATTTCTCGGTCCAACGCCAGTTTGGGGCTCAAACGCTGCTGAGTATTAGTTATGTGGGAACCCAAGCACATCACCTTCTTGCCAGTTTGGGGGCCAACGTAGGGAATCCAGCTTTGTGTCTGAGTGTGAGTCAACCAAGCCAGGTGGTTGCGGGAACCCCCACTTGCGCACAATTTGGAGAAAACGGGATCTATTATCCCATTGGCGGTGGAGTTATCAACAGTACTCGATCGCCATTGGGTCCTGCTTTTGGCAGCGATGTGGTTTTTACGACCATAGCTAATTCCAACTATAACGCCCTGGAGGCTACGCTCCGCCATACCTCCGGCCGTCTGGAATGGCTGGCGGCGTATACTTACAGCAAATCCCTGGACGACGCATCAAGTTACGGTACGGGCGGACTGACCATCAATCCAGTTAACGGCCACTTATCCAAAGGTCTTTCATCCTTCGACATGACGCATAATTTCGTTGCAAGTTACAGTTATGAGCTACCCTGTGACAAGTTGTTTCGAGAAAACCGGGCGACTCGTGGTTGGATCATCGCTGGCATCACCCGTTTTACAACTGGCTTGCCCGTCTTCATTAGTGAGCGGGATGACCACTCGTTGTTAGGCATGGACACAGGGGGCGCGGGTCAAAACGTCGACACGCCTAACTTTACGCCTGGCCCGATGAATTTTAGGGACCCGCGGACCCGCCCGGATTACTTCAATACCTCGCTGTTCAGCCCTGGACTATTCGGGCAGTTGGGTACCGCGAGTCAGCGCTTTTTTCATGGACCGGGGCTCAATAACTGGGATTTGGCACTTACGAAGAATTTGCGACTGACCGAATCGAAGAGCCTCCAAATCCGGGGAGAGTTCTTCAATACCTTTAACCACGCACAGTTCAATAATCCAAGTGGCAACTTTCTTTCCTCGGTGTTTGGACTAGTGACGTCGGCACGTAGCCCGCGTGTCGGCCAGGTGGCGATGAAGCTTTACTTTTGAAACGGCTATTCCCACTCAGTGGTATCGGATGCAAACATCCTAATACGCGTAGAGGGTGGGAACTATCCATGACCACCCAAGGGGAGAACGTGGGAAAAAAGAAGCTCACACGTTGAGGGTTCTTCGGGATGACGGCGGGCGCGG
Organism: uncultured Acidobacteriota bacterium; assembly: GCA_963804995.1. GTDB lineage: Bacteria > Acidobacteriota > Terriglobia > UBA7540 > UBA7540 > Bog-366. The sequence continues at coordinate 1,095,488 of CAWDSK010000003.1, read as the reverse complement.
GCCTGGGGGGACTGGCCCTGCCCGCTCTGCCGATTAAGTGGCTTGCTGAAGGTGGCACAGTTAATGCCATCCCCGTGGGTCATGAGTACCGCCAAGATGATATGCCTTCGATTGCCATAGCGCCCGACGGTACCGTGTGGGTGGCTTGGCTAACCTTTGACGGCAGTCGGGATGACGTGGCCATCCGCGCTTACAAGGATAACATCTGGCAAAACCTCCAGTGGGTGCCGGGGACGAGTGGTGACAGTTGGCTCCCCCATGTGGCGGCGGACTCCTCCAACCGAGTTTGGGTGGTTTGGTCGCAGCAAGTTAATGGTCAGTGGGATATCTACGCGCGCCGGTTTGATCCGGCCCGTCAAAAATGGAGTGCGCTCGAACAATTGACATCAGACCCTTTGCCAGACATCAATCCGCGCGTCTGGTCAGACGGCAAAGGAAGGGCGGCAATAGTTTGGCAAGGCTTCCGGCGGCACTCGCCACCGTCTACAAGGGCAAGCAGCAATATTTTCCTACGCACCCTGGAGGGCGAGAAATGGTCGGAAGAGATTCGCGTTACCCAACGGGAGGCGAATGACTGGGAGCCCTCGGTCGCCATGGACGGCAAGGGCACCGTCTGGGTGGCTTACGACAGTTATAAGAATGGGCACTACGATGTGTTTCTCACTCCAGTTCGAGGTGGGAAAGTGGGCGAAGAAATACCCGTCGCCACCACTCCGCGTTTCGACGCGCGGGCTACCTTGGCCGTGGACACCTTGGACCGCGTCTGGGTTGCTTGGGAGTCAGGACACCCGAATTGGGGCAAGGATCAAGGGCAAATTCTAGCTGGACGGCAGATTGGGGTGCCCTTGGGAGGTTTCCGCGAACCAAAGATTCGCTGCTACGAGAATGGAAAGTGGCTGGAGCCGCAGGCAGAGCTTGCGGGGGCATTCACAGGATCGGACACCTATCAACCGCATGTTTTTTCAGACGGGGCGGGATCGGTATGGGTGGTTGCCAAGGTGCGGGAGCTGGCGAAATACCGTCCCGCTTATCCCCAAAAGGAGGCTTTCTGGGAGACCTGGGAAAACCAGTATGGCTACTGGGAGTATCGGGTAACGCATTTGGATCAAAACCGCTGGTCCGAGCCCAATCCCTTGCCCGCCAGCAAAGGAAGATCCAGCACGCGCCTAAACGCGGCGCTCGCGCCCAACCACGATCTTTGGCTGACTTGGCCCACCGACAATCGGACGGTCGCTTATTATCATCGCCCCATTCGCCAACAGGTCTACGCGGGCATGATTCTTGCCCCCACTGCGAAGGGACCGGCGGAGCTAAAGCCCGCGGAAGAAGAGACGGCACAACCTGCACCCGGACCGACGCAGGAAACTCATGATTTAGAGATCATCCGCCAGCATCGAGCCACCATTGACGGCAAGGAGCATCGCCTGTTGCGCGGCGACTTTCATCGTCACACCGAACTGAGCTGGGACGAGGGAGGACGCATGGATGGGTCTTTGCAGGATTTCTATCGTTATATGCTCGATGCCGGCTCATTGGACTTTGGCGCCAACACGGATCACCAAGGCGGCGCCTGGCCGTATTGGTGGTGGTACTCGCTCAAGATGACCGACATGTATCATATTCCCGGAACCTACGTGGGTTTCTATGCCTACGAGCGGAGCGCCAGTTTTCCGTTTGGGCACCGGAACGTATTCTATCCCCGGCGCGCGGATGCCCATATGGTTCCTTTCTTCTTGCGCCGCGGGGTGGGATTTTACACCCTGCCCCTTAGCTCGGAAGGTGATGAGCCCGCCGACGAAAGTGGTCTACTCGTTGAGAATGACATTCAATTGCTTCACGACGACGTGGGCGCACGTCACGGCATAACCATTCCGCATACGACCGGCACGGGCATGGGGACCGACTGGCGGGACCCCCACCCCGATGTGGAGCCGGTGGTGGAGATTTTCCAGGGCCTGCGGAAATGCTACGAGCAGGCTGGCGCGCCTTACTGTCTTACCGAGCAAGAAGCGCAAGAGGCCGCGCGCTCCATTCCGCCCTGGCCCGATGTCATGAATACGAACAGACCGGAAGGAATGGTCGTGAACGCCTGGGAAAAGGGATACCGCCTGGGGGTGATTGCGAGCTCCGATCACGTCTCCACGCACATCTCTTATGCGATGGTTTACACGGACGATCCGACGCGCGAGGGGATCCTCAACGCTTTCCGCAAGCGGCACACCTATGGGGCCACCGATAATATTCTGCTGGAGGTGCGGATGGGCGAGCACTTCATGGGGGACTTGGTGAGCAGTTCCGGTCCGCTTCCACCGATACGCGTCAAAGCCCGCGGGACAGCAGTCATTTTGAAGGTGGATATGCTCAAGGACGGAAAGGTCATCCATTCCGAGGAGCCAAACCAGCAAGAGGTGAGTTTGAATTATCAAGAAGCCAACACGGACGGCGGACGTCACTACTACTACGTGCGGCTCCTGCAAAAAGACGGCATGATTGCCTGGTCCTCACCGTTGTTCGTGAATTGGAAGTAGGGAAGGGAACAGAGGCGGCCGCTCCCAACTATCGACGGGCCGCAGGGTAAGTTGCTGCGCGCCTAATTCTGCTGCGCTACGCGCTTGTAATTCCAGCGCGTTGCCAGCATCCCACCCGCAATCAAGGAAAGCACCACGAAGCAGGTAGCGCGGAGGTGGGCGTCTTTTGCCTTCCTCCGCGGCCGGCTGGCGCAGAACGAGCTCAGTTCTGCGATTTAGCCCTCTTGTAGCGCGGACCTCCGCCGTTGAGGTCCGCGGCTCTTCCTGTGCCACTTGAGCAGATGTATCGTGACGAAGAAATAGTTGCGGCGCGACCGTCTGAGATTCGTGGGTTTGCCACATGAAGAACCGCGGACCCCAAAACCGGGGGACCGCGCTACGCATAGTGCTAACGATACCGAGGGAGCAAACCTCGTAGCGCGGACCTCCGCCGTTGAGGTCCGCGGTTCTTCGTGCGCCGATTGAGTGAATGTATCGTGGCGAAGAAGTAGGCGTGGCCCAGCCGCCCGTGGTAGCACAGGCACTCCTGCCTGTGAATGTGGGTTGAGGTTCGAGCTTAGCGACACAGCCAGGAGTGGCTGTGCCACGCCCAAGAAAGTGCTTCGGCTCCCGCCCGGCGTGCGGTATCCTGCCGCTGGTGTGCCGTGTCACGGACTTGCAGCGTCCCGACCTTTGGGGACAGGTGCGAGCTAAGGCACAACATGGCAATCCTACGCACCACGATTTGAGACGCACTGCGCCGGTAGCTGCCCAGGCTGAAGCATGGGACATATTGTGAAACCTCGATTCTTTTTGGTCTGCCTGATTTTCGCTGCCCCGGGGATATGTCTCGCCCTTTTCTCGATACATGTGCGCCGCTCGGCCGAAGGATCTCTGGCACAGCAAGCGGAGCTGGCGCTCCAGTCGGCGAAAGAAATCGCCCGGCGCCGAATCGTGTTCCGGATTGAGCAGGTGGAATCCGGCAAGACCTTCGCGAGCGTGCTCTCGGATCTGGGAGCCGACCTGGGCACGATATCGAAACTGGTCGCCTGCGCGAAACCGGTGTTTGATTTCCGCGGGTTTACCGCCGGACATTCCGTGGCCGTGGGCCGCTCCGCCGCCGACGGGATCCGCGCCGTAGACTACCGAATCGATAACGACCGCATGCTTTGCATCACGACCCAGGGCGACAACTTCCAAGCCCGGATTGAGGTGATTCCTTCCAACACGCGAAAGCTGGTGGTGGCGAGCCAGATCCACGATTCTCTTTTCAACGCTGTCACCGGGGCTGGAGAAAAACCCGAACTGGCCTTGCGGCTGGCCGAAATCTTCCAATATGACCTCGATTTCTACACCGATCCTCAGCCCGGGGATACGTTCCGGGTGCTGGTGGAGAAGAAAACTTCACTCGATGGCCAGGTGCTCAGCTACGGACAAATTCTCGCGGCGGAATACGTCAATGCCGGAAAAAACTATCAGGCGGTCCTGTTCTGCGATTCCGAGGGGAAGCCGGAGTATTTCACCCCGGAGGGCAAATCGCTGCGCAAAACGTTCCTGCATTCGCCTCTCCTGTACACGGCGCCCATTACATCCCGTTTTAGCAATAATCGCCTTCATCCGATTTTGAAGGTTTACCGGCCGCATCTGGGCATCGACTACGGCGCCCCGGTGGGAACGCCGGTTCAGGCCGTGGCGGACGGGCGCGTGGTTTACGCCGGCTGGCACGGCGAGGCGGGCACGGCCATCTGCCTTCAACACCAGAAGGGATATCAGACTTACTACTTCCACCTTTCGCGCCTCCTGGTCCATGCCGGACAGCGCGTGACGCAGGGCCAGCGGATCGGACTGGTCGGGCAAACCGGCCTCGCCACCGGTCCCCATCTTGATTTCCGCATCTGCCGCCACGGCGTATTCCTTAACTTCGCCAAGCTCCAACTGCCGCCCGCCGCTCCGGTCCCCGATGCACAATGGAGCCAATTCGCGGCCGCACGCGACCTCTGGCTGGGAATGATGAATCCCCCTCAGCCAACCGCCGCGCGCGCAGCTTTCCCCACAGAGCCCCGGCCGATAGCACGGTGAGCAGGTGGGCGTCTTTTGCCTTCCTCCGCGGTTCTTAACATGGAAACATCAACCATGGCATTAACATCCCTAGAGGACATTCCAAGGGCCATTGAAGGGCCGCAGACGAAAGCAAACAACGCATACGCCTGCGCTACCCGATCTGCGGAAGCCAACCCAAGGCACGGACCAGCGCCCTGCGCCCCAGGGCCGGCTTCTGGCGTGGGGGCGGCGCTGGCCTGTGCGAACGGTCGCCCAAGCTCGGCGGACTTTCAGCCGTGGCGATCCCGTGGCTACCCCACTCAGCGGAGAAGCTCTTGCAATATATTCGATTGTATCGCATATTATGCACATGTGGATACCACGCGACATCGAACCCCGCGTCCTACGATCGGCGCGAACCCGGCCCGTGGTGGTGCTGACCGGCGCCCGGCAGACGGGTAAAACCTCCACCCTGCTGAGGCTGTTTCCGCAATATGGGTTTGTCTCGCTCGACCTGCCGACGGAAGCGGAACAGGCGGAAAAAGAGCCTGACAACTTCCTTCGCCGCCACCCGGCGCCGGTGATTATCGATGAAGTCCAATACGCGCCCGGGCTATTCCGGCATTTGAAGGTGAAGGTTGACGCCCATCGCACGCGCCACGGGCAGTTCCTGCTGACGGGTTCACAGAAATTCACTTTGATGAAGAATGTTTCGGAGTCCCTGGCGGGGCGGGCTGACATTGTGGAATTGGAAACCCTCACCTGGGCGGAGATCCAGGCCGCGCTGCCCCGATCCGGCCTGGAGGCGACGATCGTACGGGGCGGTTTTCCGGAGCTGCACGCCAACCCGGACATTGACTCCGTAGCCTTTTACAACTCGTATCTGGCCACTTATCTGGAACGGGATGTGCGCTCGATAGCCAATGTGGGCAGCCTGCGGGACTTTGAACGCTTCCTGCGCGCCTGCGCCCTGCGTTCCGGAAACCTGCTGAACAAGGCGGATCTGGCGCGCGACGTCGGGATCGCTCCTTCCACCGCGAACCAGTGGCTGTCAACTCTGGAGGCTTCCGGGCAGGTTGTGCTGCTGGAGCCCTGGTTCGCCAACCGCACCAGGTCCATCGTCAAAAGCCCGAAACTCTACCTGGCGGATACCGGCGTGCTTTGCTCATTATTGAATATCCGTTCGGAAGATGCCCTGCGCGAGTCACCGGCAGCGGGAGCGATTTGGGAAACCTTTGTTTGCGCCCAACTGCGCGGCCGTGAACGGAGAGCCGGACGCGCCGGTAGCCTGTTCTTCTGGCGTGACCGCACGCGCGAGGTGGATTTCGTGGTGGACAGGGGCGGAAAGTTGGAACTCTTCGAAGCGAAGTGGACCGAATTGCCGGACCCGAGTGACGCCGTGAACCTGGAGTTTGTAAGCAAAGCTGTGGGGAAAGCGAGGGTGGCCAGCGGCGCCGTGGTCTGCCGCACGCCCAATAGTTTTCCGCTCGGCAAGGGATTCCGGGCGTTGCCAGTGTCTGAGCTGACCTAAGGGGCCCTCTCGCTTCCCCTCACCGAATGCCTCCCAGGACCCATGGGTAGCCGGTAGCGCGGAGGTGCGCGATTTCTACGCTCCTCCGCGTCACTTCATCGCTTAAGGAGCAAACACTTCTCCGCCACAACGGAACCCTATAAAGTAGACCCTGGCGCCTGGATGGCAACTGGAGCGCTTCGACACCCGTGTTTCCATGGGAGTGTTGCCCCAATATCCGCCACGGCAAGAGCGGCGAGACCCGTCGTACTTTCCCCCGCTCGTCGGCCCGGTAGGGTTTCGAGACGGGCTCTTCTTGTAATAGTCCGAGTCATACCAGTCGTTCACCCACTCCTCCACATTCCCCAGCATGTCGTACAGCCCGAAGTCGTTGGCGCGCTTTTGAGCGACCTCGTGCATGCCGTTGCCGTTCTCGATGTAGCGCTTATCCCTAACTCGGGCATCCTTCCAAATTGTGGCGTCGCCCAAGCGTTGCCGCCCACTGTTGCCCCCGTGCCAGGCAATTTCATCCAGGTCGCCATACCGCGAGTCAGTGCTCCCGGCCCTCGCCGCATACTCCCACTCCGCCTCAGTGGGCAGCCGACCTCCTGCCCAACGGCAATATGCCTGCGCATCATCCCATGACACATCGACCATGGGCATGGCGTCGTTACCCCAGCCAGGATTGAGCGGCCTCCCCTCATAATCTGGCTCAGGAGGCATTTGCCGCCCTTGGGCTACTGCGAACCGCTTGTACGCACCCACCGTCACTTGCGTCTGCCCCAGGCAGAAGCCTTTGGTAATGGTCACTTGGTGCGGGATTTCGTCACAATGCTCACACTTTTCATCCCCCCAGAATTCCTCCTCGCCACACTCATTATCCCCCTGCGCGCAGCCCATGATAAAAGTCCCCGGCGGGATCCACACGTATTTTAGCCCGTCCTTGGGATTGAGCCTTTCTGCACCCGGCGGAATAGTGGGCGGAGTCTGAGCAACGATGCTGGTCCCGGCCGCTGGCTCCACATCACGGCCGCAGTGCTTTGTGAACTGTCGCAGTTTCCTTTTCCACCAAATTGGGAGGGGCGGCAGCCAGCCTTTCAAAAAGATGTTCGTCGCTAGGATTTCCAGTGCGAGGAGATGTGGGCATACGCTTCATTGATCTCCTTGAGTTCCCCCTCGGCCTTACGTCTTACGCGGTCCTCGTAAGTCTGGAGGCGGTCACTATGAAAAATCTTTGCGAGGTCTCTGTAGGCTGCACTAACCTCCTTGGCTGTCGCATTAGGGCTGATGCCAAGAACTCGGTAATTTTTCTCACACTGGTGGCACCGTCCGAACATACTCTCTCGACGATTAGCGGCTTCGTTTGACCGGGAACGCCGTTCAGAACCGCGCCCACGGTTGTGGGCAGATTGGGTCCGCTCCGACAACGTACCGGGGGACTGGGTCGCCCCGGTGGCCCTGGCCCATTCGGTGTATCGGCGCCCGAATTCTGCCACTTGCTCATTGCATTTTTCCGCAATTTCATCTAGTTTTTTGCATTTTTCGAGGATGCTTACCATATTGAGATTGATGCTCGCCAGGTAGTTTTCGGGGTTCAGGCGAAGCGCCTCGCGGTACTCCGCGACCGCGCCGTCCCGGTCACCTTTCTCCCGGAGTGCATTGCCAAGACTGATATGCGCATCCTCACTGGTAGGGTCCAAGCGAAGTGCCCTGCGATACTCCGATTCCGCTCCGTTCCAGTCGCCCTTGTCATACAGCTCCCCGCCGAGCTGGTAATGTTGATCAAAAGAGTCAACTGTTTCATTGCACTGTTTGATAACCGCTTTCATTTCTTTTTTCAATGAATCATCTTGTTCGTCGGGCATTTTCGTTCCCTTCGGACGTAGCGGGGCAGCTTGGTGAGAAGATCCGGGAGCCCGCGCACATGGAATTACCGTTCTTACTACCTCTTCTGTTCAGTCGCGCCGAGCATGCACTCTCTCCACAAACCTGCGGTCCTTGCTACGATTTCCAGTGCGACGAGAGGTGGCTATACGCTTGATTGATGTCTTTGAGTTTGTCCTCAGCCTTCCGCCGTACCCGGTCTTCAGAGTCTTGGAGGCGGTCGCTGTGAAAAATCTTGGCAAGGTCCCGGTATGCGGTCTTAATCTCCTCCCTGGTGGCACTGGGGCCAACCCCCAGCACTTCATAGCTTTCCGGACACTCGGGGCACAGTCCGAAGCGGCTCTGGCTATCGTCCGCGCCGCCATTCGACCGGGATTTCTGCTCACCATCCCCATCGCCGTCGGTGCCGGAAAAGTATGGGCTCAGGAAGTAAAGGTACTTGTCTTGCACAAGTTTTGTCGCCACTCCCAGCTTGCTGTCCACGGCTTCGCACGCGGCACGAACGAGCGCCCAATAGGCTTCCGCAGCTTTTGCAGCCAGCCGAGTACCCTGCTGCTGGTCATAGGTGTTTAGCATTTTCACCAAGTGAGGCACATCGGGTGCATAGGATGCCCCGCGCATGCCGTCAATCAAAGTGTTGCACTGCTCCGCTGAGGTGGACGCTTCAGGCTCCAGGCCGCCGTATATCGCCGAGCACAACCTTCCCAACTCAAACGGAACGTTTTCCCTCAGCTTTGAGACGATGGTGAGGATTTGCACGACATCTGCAAAGACAAAGTCGGACGCGGATTTCTTCTCGTAATTCTTTCCAACGAGCACGAGGCCCGCACGCCATATCTCCTCAGCTTGAGGCCCCGCAGTCGCCACTAAGTCGGTAAACCGTGCTACCAGTTCACCATATTTACGCTTGTCCGCTGCCCGTTCATGGTCCTCCTGGTTTCTGCGGCGTCGCTCTTCCTTCTCGCGTTTTTCCGCCCTTTCCCGGTTCTTCGCCTCCACTCGAAACTTCTCCTGCCTGCGTCTCACCTCTTCTGCCTGCTGCCTTTTTTTCGAAGCCCTCGCCAAGCCAATTAACAGTACAACACCAGCCAGCGGCAAAAGGCAGGCAAGCAGGTATGTGTACCAACTCCATGCCTCATCCGCCCTGCTTGCCTGTCTAGCGATAGAAGTGTAGGTGGCGGGGGGTTGCGGCGATGATTGGGGCAGAGAGGGAGATTCGTCATAGGCCAGAGAGTCTTTCGACAGATACCCCTCCACATTCTGCTCTGTCCGGACTTTGACCCACCCGTTTTGCTCGTCAAGGGCCGTAACCTTTTCGTCGCACTGCAATGACTTGACCACGAATGACAAATCGGGAGTCGAGTACAGGTACAACTGGTCGCTTGACTTGCAATCAATGTGAGCCGGGCGTGTTGAAAGGTTGCTGGCGGGTTCCGGTTGCTCCGAATCGGGCTGAGCCCCAGGACCGGCAGGCGGTTCTGCCGGTGATCGTCCGATAGGGAGAGACTCGCCATATCTCAGGAAGTATTTTGATAGGTAGCCTTCCACATTCCTCTGTGTCCGCACTTTGACCCACACAGGCCCCTCGTCAAGGAGCGTAACCCTCTCCCCACATTGCAATGATTCCAATGGGGATGACAAAGTGGGAGACGAGTACAGGTCCACCTGTTGAGGCGTATCGCAATCTACGAAAGCTACCCGCATGGACACCTGGCTTGCTGGTTCTGACTGCACTGGAGGGATTGCCGGATTCGCCGCCAGGGAAACCTGATGAGCAGGAGTTTCCACAGTAGCGGCGGGCGTGGCTGGCGTGATGGCCTGCGTCGTGGTCTCCGCCGGCTCTGATGGCCGTGGGACTTGCCCGGCCTCCATCGGTTGCTGTCCTGATGGCTCAAAGTTGAAGACTCGGGCGAGCTGTGATTGAACGGAGGCGACATCATATTGGGGTTGCCAGCCCTTTCCCATCAGGAGCTTCACTTCTGTAGGCCCGCCTCTTAGTTCCTCCAACTTGATTTCTATTCTGTTGCCCTTGATGTGGATGCCGGTTATGCGAAAGGTCGTGCCGTTGGCAAAGTAATGCTGCATTTCGCCCTGCCGCACTTCGGCTGACACCAGCAGGTCTTCGGCTCGGTATGCAATTTCGCCGGTTTCCGCGTTCACGAGCGTGTGGACGGTTACATCATAGGGTACCCCCTTGGGTCTGGCCTTGGCGCCGAGCAGAATCTTCGAGGTGACGAGTTGGCCGACGAGCGCATGCTCGAGTTCGCCCTTTGGGGCCTTGTCCTTGGCATGCGCTTGGGGGTTAAAGAAGATGGTCAGGGCGAGAGCGCACGCTGCCAAGATCCCTGCGATGCGCCTGGCAATCCTCGAAGATGCTGTCATGGGTAATTTTCCGAAGGCTAGGTCCGGGACGCCCGCGCCATGATGAACGTGCATGCGTCCTGGAACATCTCGGCGTGTCGCGGACCGCTAATCGTGACGCAGTTGGGTGCCTTGGCCGCGCTGATGCCCTGGTCGGTCTTCCAGAAGCTTTTCGGGGTGTTCTGCATGCCACCCGTCGAAAGCTCAAAATAGCCGGTGAGGACACGAAAATTGATTTGCGCCCCCGCCACGTTGGCGTAGGGGCACTGGAACATCCCCGTCCCAAATAGTTGGCCCGTCATCCAGCCTGCCTTGAGGATGATGATGCGCAGGCTGGTGCAGACCAGCGCCTCCTTGAACGCGCCCCGCAGCTTAATGAAGACTTGCTCGTTCGGGGCGAGAGTGCGGCTTAAGGCCCGTTCCAGCTTTTCCGGGAGTGGCTCAAGCATTTTTCGATTCCTCCGTTCGCCTCGGTCCGCCCAGCAAGTCAGCTAGGAGCGAGGAACTGCAGGGGTTGCTGCCGTCACCGCTTTCCGGTGCCACGGCAGGATGGGCAGACGCCCGAGCTCTGACAGGGAATGCATTGGCGGGGGTAGGCCTTCACCGGGCCGAAGCCGGGGTAGCCGTAGTGGCCGGTCCCCTTGCACTGCGGGCACTTGCCCGTACCATTACACTTGCTGCATGGATTTGCCATGAAGGTCTCCGTCAATAAGGTGAAGCGAACATAGCTGCATACCAGAACGGCACAGCCAATCTACTCGTGGTGAATCTCGGCGTAATAAACTACAAACTGGAGGGTGAATCAAGGAAAATTCTTCTGCTGCCTTGGTACCAAAGTACGGGGCGTCGCGTGAAGCGGGGTAGCCACGGTCAGCGATCTTCTGACCGTGGGCATTTCTGATGCCCGATATCCCAGCCTCATCCGCACATGGTCAATCTGGATGGGACACGCCGCCACCGTCGCCTTATCCAGAACAAAATTCCTTTAACTCGACCACCGCTAGAAGAACCCACGGTCAGAAAATCGCTGACCGTGGCTACCCTCCGCGCACGCCAACAACACTCAGCAGAATCGTCAATAAACTGCTAACCTTGACCCCCGCCGGGATAGGGTTGGGGGAAAGAGGAGGGAAACCTGTGGACGCGAGAGGAGAAGGTCACATGAAGCGGAAGGACATCACCCTCTGGTGGCTCTGCCTGCTTCTCGCAGGTGTTTCAGCCCACGCTGCCGATTTTGACATCGCCCCCTTTGCTCAACGTTGCTGCGTAGCCGACCAGCATTCTTTGCCCGTCGCGTTTGATTACCTTGAGGCGCAGCGCGCCGGAAGTGAGGCTGAGAAGGCGGCGGATGGCCGATACATCTACGGCCTCGAATGGGCCGAGGAGCGCGACATCCGCACCGTGCGCGTGCAATTTCAGGCTGGCGCACAAGTTTGGCCCGCCAGCGTGCAGTACTGGTTCCGTCAATGGCCTTACCCGCCGCCGCAGATGCCTACTATCGAAGACCCCGTGGATGATCCCTGGCAGGGAAGGTGGCTACGCGCGGCCACGAAAGCCGATTGCCACGGCGCGACGTGTAGTTTCACTTTTCAACCCCTTGCGCCGGCTGAAAATCCCAAGGCGAAAAATTTGCCGGGCGTGGACTATCGGCGGACGCTCAAGCTGCGGATAGTCTTCGCCTCGAAGCCGCTCCTAGAGAAGGTGGAAGTATTCAGCGGATCGCAGGAAGAGCCGCTGGAATTGCGATTGGAACTGGGTGCGGGAGAGACAGCCGCCCACACCTGGCAGGGCACAGTTCGCGTGTACAACGGGCGACTCACCAGCGTGGGAATTTGGAAGGGAAGCGCCGGGGACACGGCGGAGGGGGATCGATTCCGCGTCACCACACAAGGTGAGCCGAAAGGGCTGATCGTGAATGTCGTGGCCGCGGAACCCTCGCTGCCCGGTTCCGAGGATGTGACGGTGGTTACGCTCGAGGCGGGAGATCGCACCTTCTCCTTCGCCACGCCGGATGTCGAGAAAGGGCCCGTCTACGTTCCGGACTTTCACGCCTATGTGACGCTGGCTTCTGACGCGCGCCAGTATTCGCCTTCCCTCGTCCGTCAGGGTGAGAAGATTCGCGAAAAGCTCGCAACCGAACCCGAGCAAACTTATGAACGCGCTTCGAGCGAGATTCCGGCGCTCGATCCGGTGGAGCGGCAGGGGGGCAGGCTGTATCTTCCCCTCGCGGCGGACGCAAGCTGGCAGAAGTTTGCCTTTGAATGGGGAGGCAACATCACCATCAGCAAATCCGGTACGAAGGCGAAGGGAGCAGAATTGCGGCGGCTGGAGTGGAAGGGCGACCGCATCTCCTGGCGCATCGGAACGGGCAGGACGCCGCAGTACCGGCCGGCGTCACGAGATTCAAAACTTTCCGTGTTGGAAGATTACCTCCCGGTGGCCACGGCGCTGTGGACAACCGACGGAATTGAATATCGCGAGGAGGGCTTCGCGACTTTGCTTTCAGGTCCTCTGGGACCCGATGACCCGCAGCGCAACGAACAGATGCCCGCTGTATTAATGCTGAAGGTCACTGCTCGCAATCCTGGCGCCGCCGCGGCGGTGTCACACCTGTGGCTCGCCACAGATCCTGATGAGGAACTTTCTTTTCGCGAGGGCGAACTTGTGAACGCGGATGGGCAACTGGTTCGGGCGCGCGTGCGCCTCGCGGAATCCAATCCAATCTTATCAGTGGCCGTTCCCGATGGAGCGAAAACGCTGCACGGGATTCACGCGGAAATCCCCTTGCGAGCGGGTGAAGCGAAAAGCCTGTTCCTCTCGCTGCCCTTCATTCCCCGGCTCACTCCCCAGGAGCGAGCGCGTCTCGCGAAACTCGATTACGAACAGGAACGGGCCCGGGTTGTGGATTACTGGCGGCAGGTCACTGCCCTCTCCATTCCCTTGGATGTGCCGGAGCGGCGCTTTGTGAGCTTTGCGCGGGCGATTATTCCGCACATGCGCATGAGTACCACCAAGGATCCCAAGAGCGGCCTCTACATGGTTCCGGCGGCAGGCTACGGCTACACTGTTTTTGCCAATGAGGCGGCTTTCCAATGCGTGCTGCTGGATGCCCTCGGCGATCACGCGCTGGCGGCCGAGTATCTTGAATCCTTTCTCCGCCTGCAGGGTTCGAAGCCCTTTGCCGGGACCTTTGTGGGTGACCAGCGCGAGGTCTACCACGGGGCGCGCGTCAATAGCGAGTACGACTACACTGCCGCGGAGTACAACCTTGACCACGGCACGGTGCTCTGGGCGCTGGGCGAACATTACTTCTTCACGCGCGATAAAGACTGGCTCCGCCGGGCCGCGACCAGCATGAAGAGGGCGGCGGATTGGGTCGTTAAAGAACGGCAGCTCACGGAGCTTCGCGATGCGGGTGAAAAGATTCCTGAGTATGGGCTGCTGCCCGCGGGGCACCTGGAGGACAACGACGATTGGGGCCATTGGTTTTCGGTAAATGCCCTGGCGGCGGCAGGCATGACGCGGCTTGCGCAAGCACTGTCTGACGCGGGCGATCCCTCCGCCGGGCAATACGCGCAGGAAGCCAGCGCCTACACGCAGGACCTGCGCGATGCCGTGCTGCGCGCTACGCGGATTGCGCCCGTTGTGCGTTTACGCGACAACACCTATATTCCCTACGTTCCGACTCGGCCCTATCAACGCATCCGGCTCTTCGGGCCCCTGCGGGTTGGTTACTATTCGCGATATCCCGTGAAAGTTCTTCCCACCTACCGGCTTTCCGCCACGCGTGAGGCGCTCTACGGGCCGATGATCCTACTATCTACGGACACCTTTCATGCCGACGAGCCACTGGCGAACTGGGTTCTGGATGATTGGGAAGATAACCTGACGATGTCAACTTCGCTGGGGCTCTTCGTGCACGGGTGGGTGGATGACCAGTATTGGTTCAGCCGGGGAGGCATGGTCTTTCAAGCCAACCTTCAGAATCCGATTCTCACCTATTTGCGCCGCAACGAAATCCCCGCGGCCCTGCGCAACCTTTACAACGACTTTGTAGCCTGTTATTACCCGGATGTGAATGTTTTCACCGAAGAATACCGCCAGTGGCGATCGCCCAGCGGGCCGTTTTATAAGGTTCCGGACGAAGCTAAGTTCGTGAATCGATTGCGTGACCTGCTGGTGCGCGAAGATCAAGACACGCTGTGGCTGGCGGCGGGTGTCCCACGACGATGGCTCGCTCCCGGGCAGAAGATTGAAGTTCAGAATGCCCCGACGTATTTTGGCCCACTGAGCTATCGGATGGAAGCGACCGGGGAGGGCGCTCACATTACCGTCGAACTGCCGGAGCGGAATCCCTACCAGGCTGCCTACTTCGTGGTCCGCGCCCCTGACGGCAAGCCTCTCCAGTCCGTCGAGATCGACGGTCAGGCATGGCGCGATTTCGACCCAGAGCAGCAGCGCATCCGGTTGCCACTGAGAAAAGGGGCACTGCAAATTGAAGTACGGTTTTGAGCAGGTAAGGATGCGGCCAGCGCAGACCCCCAAGAGCCGAGGTCTGCGCCAACCGTGGAAGGATTTGCGTTTAGTCGGGTGACAAATCCAGCTAAAGCGCTCGCAAGAAGTTGAGGAGGTTCTGCTTCTCCGGCGCCTTCAGGTGATTAAAGCGGTCGACGACCTTGTCCGCCTCGCTCCCCTGGCTCTTGTGCTCCTCGATAGCTTCCACCAGGTCCGTGGTGCGTCCGTCGTGAAGGAAGAAGATGCGTTGCCCAAGGCCCCAGAGCGGCGAGGTGCGGAACTCATCGGGGCCGGCACTCCCTTGCGTGATGCCGTCCGCCAGACCTTTCCCCATGTGGTGGACGAGAAGGTCGGACCAGAGAACCACTTTCTGATTGGACAGGGCGGCACTTGGCACCCTCGAGGAGCCGCTGGCAATACTCTGGCCCGTGGTTAACGAGGGCGTGTGGCATTGGGCGCAGCCTACCTTGATGAAGTCGGCGCGGCCACTCACGATGGACGGCGTGTCGGGAGCGGGAGTGGGCGGAGCCAGCATGCGCATGTAGTTGGCAAAGGCCTCGATGTCGGAGACGACCGCCGGATTGGTGGCGCCCGTGGCCGTGGTCGTGAAATTAAGTGCGTCGTTGGGCGTGGCGATGAAGAGACAGCCAGGGGTATCGTCGCGCTCCTGGGGGAACAATTGGTTCGAGATTCCCATCTCCACGTTGTAGGCCTCACCCGAGAACATCAACAGCGACTTGTTCTGGGCCTTCCAACCGAAGCGGGTAATGGTTCCATCGTTGGCGCTGAGGTTCGCGTTGCCGCCCAGGTGCGCGTTGGGGTGTCCGAAGATGCCCATGTCCGACTTGGCGCCCCGGTCGGCTTGCATATTCGCGAGGATGGCCGCGTCAGGGATCGCTTCGATAAGCCCCGCGCCGAACATCGGCGTTGGGATGCGGAAGGTGAGATTGGAATTCCCGCCCTGGCCGGTGACCGGATTTCCAGCCGGGAGGAAATCGGGCTGAAGAATATTGCATCCCCGGGCGTCACTGCGGCCCGTGACAACGAAAAGGTTGTGCACCCCGCCGTCGTAACTGCCGTTGACACTGCGCTTAAAGCGGACCTCACGGGCAGGGCCATTCGGTGTGATGAACCAAGGCACGACGTTCTTTGCCCCGTTGAGCGTGGCCACGGCAATCAAGGGATTCTGCGCCGGACTCGATCCGCCCGGAGCCGGCTGCGAGTGGCAAGACAGGCATTGGTTGGAGTTGAAGCGCGGCCCCAGGCCGTTGTTCGCGCCTCCTGACACAGCCTCAACTTCCGCGAACCGGGCGAATCCATCCTGGAAAAAGGCGGTTTCATCCGCCGTAAGGTTTTTGAGAGGATCGCCTGCACTGGGCGCGCCTGCCCTCACCCCAGGATCAACCGGGCCTTTTGCCGGTCCGCCCGAGGTGCGAACCACAGGTATGATCAAGGCTGCTGCGACGAAAGCAAGCAGAACTCTGACCGCCGTTTTGCGTTGAGTTTTCATGACTCTATCCTCCGCCTCATGGAAATTCATGCACTGGGTCTTCGCCGACTCTGGTTTAAGTTTTTGCCTTGAGGGACTATCGAAATGACTATACATCCGTTTGGGTAATCAGGCGCTTATTTTTTCTCTGGGGGCCCTGCCGCTACGCGGTCCCTCCTCTGTCGCCGCGGCAACCGAGGGTGGTTGATTCAAGTAAGCGCAGCGCGGACATGTTTCGTAGCGCGGTCCCCCGGTTTTGGGGTCCGCGGTTTTTCGTAATGAATACCCACAAATCTTCCACCCGACGTCTGCACCACGATACATTTATTCAATCGGCAAACGAAGAACCGCAGACCTCAACGACGGAGGTCTGGTGCGCCGGGATAAACCGGCAGAAAGCAGAGAATGAAAATTTCTCACGAGGAAGGAGCAGCGATCCACTCGGCCCCGAGTTTTGCGCTGGGCGTCGTGAGGCGCACGGTGAAGCGTAAACAGGGGAATAGGTGGGCTGGGTATTGAGCTTCGAAAATGTCCAATCAGGACGCCGACGTTTTCAGACTAAACGGAAGGCAACATGAGGCCGGGACGCCAACGCGAGTTCCGGCACAGTCCTGCGTAGTCGTAGACCCCAGACACGCCTAGACACTTTCTGCACGAGAACCGGGAGACCTCGGAGGCGCCGGCCGCCGTAGATCGTGGCCGGACGGCGGGAAAAGGCGATGGCCGTACAGCCCGCCTGCACGCTTTCGAGGAGTCGGACAGCGGAACAGTGCCGATGAATCATTTGAACAAAGACGGGAAGCCGTTGGCGGAGAATGAGGAGGGAAGGCCGCTGATCAAGGAGAACACCCGTTGGCCTAACACGCACCCGACACAGAGCGGGGCACGCGTGTCCCAGGGACTCGCGGGTGTGCGGAAAGCCGCGAAGGAACACAGGGAGATGAAGTTCACGGCCTTGCTCCACCACTTAACGGTCGATCTGCTGCGGGAAAGCTTTTACGCCTTGAAGCGAAAAGCTGCACCGGGAGTAGACGGCATGACGTGGCAGGAGTATGAAAGCGGGCTGGAAGGTCGACTCGTCGATCTGCACAGCCGGGTCCACCGCGGAGCATTCCGAGCGAAGCCCTCGCGAAGGGCGTATATCCCGAAAGGCGACGGGCGGCAACGTCCGTTGGGGGTTGCGGCACTGGAGGACAAGATCGTCCAACAGGCCGTGGTCACCATCCTCAATGCGATTTACGAGGAAGACTTTCTGGGCTTCTCGTATGGCTTTCGACCGGGATGCAGCCAGCATCAAGCGCTGGACGCGCCCTCGTACGCGCTCACGGTGAAGCACGTGAACTACGTTCTTGACGCGGACATTCGTGGATTTTTCGATTCGATATCCCACGAATGGATGCTCAAGTTCGTGCAGCATCGCGTCGCCGACCCCCGGATTCTCCGGCTCATCCAGAAATGGCTGAAAGCCGGGGTGAGGGAGGAAGGCGAATGGTCGGAGACGGAGATGGGTACGCCACAAGGGGCGGTGGTCTCGCCCCTGCTGGCGAATATCTATCTGCACTACGTCTTTGACCTGTGGGTGCAGGCGTGGCGCAAGAAGCACGCCCGGGGAGACGTGGTCGTGGTGCGGTATGCCGACGATACGGTCCTTGGATTCCAATCGCAGACGGAAGCCGACCGCTTTCTGGAGGATTTCCGGGAGCGGGTGGGGAAGTTTGGATTGGAACTGCATCCTGACAAAACGCGCCGGATCGAGTTCGGGCCGTTTGCCGAACTTTACCGGAAACGGAGAGGAGAAGGTAAGCCGGAGACGTTCGACTTTCTGGGCTTCACGCATATCAGCGGGAAGAACCGGAGGGGGCAATTTACCGTGAAGCGGAAGACGATCAGCAAGCGCCTGCGGGGGAAGTTGCAGGAACTCAAGCAACAACTCCGGCAGCGTCGGCACGATCCCATCGCGGATACGGGTAAATGGCTCCGGTCGGTCGTGCAAGGCTACTTCAACTATCACGCGGTACCGGGAAACCTCGACCGCCTGCGAATCTTTCGGGAACGGTTGACCCGACTGTGGCGAACACAACTGCGTCAACGCAGTCAACGCCACCGCCTCAACTGGGACCGACTGGGGAAGCTTGCGGCCTGCTGGTTGCCTGCTCCGCACGTTGTGCATCCTTGGCCATCCCAACGGTTCGCCGCCACACATCCGAGATAAGAGCCGTATGCGCTAACCAGCGCACGTACGGATCCGTGCGGGGGGTACCGGGTAACCGGTATCCCTACCGCAACCGCTACACGGGCGGCTTCTGCACCACGATACATTTATTCAATCGGCAAACGAAGAACCGCAGACCTTAACGACGGTGCGCTACGCGCTCTTCAGCGAGGCGGCGCAGCGCCGGTGGCCGCATTCAGGTGTCGACTCCTCGCGCCCCGGTGTGATACACATTAGTCGCAATAACTCTTCCCGGTTTTGTCCCGATGTCGTCCCACTTTCCGCATTTGGAGGAAATATCCATGTTCAAAATGTATAACTTCTTCACGAGGTTCGTCCTGGTTGGGATTTTGTCAGTGTGGTACGGGCTCGCATCGTCCTATTGCCAGACTGTCAGCGGACCCGGAGCGCCCGCGAACCTGCGCTGTGAGTACCTTTCTGATCCGATGGGTGTCGATACGCCACGGCCCCGCTTTTCCTGGGTGCTCGCTCATTCCGAACGCGGCGAGAAACAGGTCGCCTACCAGGTGCTGGTTGCCACCAAGCCTGACACCCTGGCGCAAGATCGCGGTGACCAATGGGACAGCGGCAAGGTGCAATCGGAGGATTCCACCCAGGTCGTCTACGGTGGCAAGGCACTTGAAAGTGGCCGGGCCTACTACTGGAAGGTGCGGTACTGGGACAAGGAAGGGAAGGGGAGCGGCTATAGCCGGACGGCGCGGTTTGGCATGGGACTCTTGTCTCGAGACGAGTGGAAGGGGGTTTGGATCGGCGGCGGGAGCGGCAAGGGCAATGAGTTCCGCAAAGAATTTACGTTGAGCGCAGGGGCAACGGGCGCCCGCGTCTACATAACCGCCCTGGGTTATTACGAGTTAAGAGTAAACGGAAGGAAGATCGGCCAGAATGTGTTAGACCCGGGATGGACGACCTATCCGCAGCGGGTCCTCTATTCGACTTATGACATCTCTTCCGCCCTGCGCCAGGGGCCGAATGCGGTTGCCGTCACGCTGGGCGGCGGTTGGGCAACGCAGTTTGCGGATTTTGCCTACTACCAGTCACCCGCCTTTCTCCTGCAAATGAATATTGAGATGGAGGGTGGCCGGCAACTCAGCGTCGCAAGTGATGGCGCCTGGAAAACCACGCGCGGGCCGATCCTCGAAGACAGCATTTTTGATGGCGAAGTTTATGACGCGCGCCGCGAAACGACGGGGTGGGACACACCGGGATTCGACGACTCCGCCTGGAGCGCCGCACAGACGGTCGAAGGCTCGGCGGGCATTCGCTCCGCGCAGATGATGCCACCCATCCGGGTTGTCGACACCCTTGTCCCCGTGCGCCTTACCAGTCCTCAGCCCGGGGTGTACCTTTTCGACATGGGGCAGAACATGAGCGGCTGGGCCCGCTTGCGGGTACAGGGACCGGCAGGGACCCAGGTCACTCTGCGCTATGCCGAGTTGCTTTATGAGAACGGTATGCTCAACCGTGCTACTATCAATACAGCTAAATCCCGCGATGTTTATACCCTGCGTGGGGAGGGGGTTGAGACTTACGAGGCGCGGTTCACCTACCATGGATTCCGCTACGTTGAGGTGACGGGGTTCCCCGGAACTCCCAGTCTGGATTCGTTGCGTGGGCGGGTGGTGCACACGGCTGTAAACACAACGGGAAGCTTTCTGGCCTCCAAGCCCATCCTCAATGATATCCAGAGGCTCATTCACTGGTCCCAGCTCACCAACCTGATGAGCGTTCCGACCGATTGCGACCAGCGCAATGAGCGCCAGGGTTGGATGGGTGACGCC
Source organism: uncultured Acidobacteriota bacterium (assembly GCA_963804995.1). GTDB lineage: Bacteria > Acidobacteriota > Terriglobia > UBA7540 > UBA7540 > Bog-366. The sequence goes on along the minus strand of CAWDSK010000003.1, from coordinate 1,075,171 downwards.
TGGGCGACCGGGGAAGAAGCCATGCTGAATTTCGATATGGCGGCGTTCTACACCAACTTCATCCGCGACATCGCGGACGCCCAGGGGCCGGACGGGGCGCTGCCCGCCACCGTCCCGCGCAAGTACGGCATGTACCCGGCAGACCTCGGCTGGGAGACGGCCTATCCATTGCTTTGTTGGTACATGTGGGAGCAGTACGGGGATCGACGCATTTTGGAGCAAAACGAGAAGGGTCTGAAGAAATATGTGGAGTTCCTCCGCCGCCAGGCGACCGACAATGTTTTCCGCGCCCACTTCGGACACGAAGGGGATTGGGTGGAGATTGAGCACACTCCCTATGATTACATTGCGGATATCTGGTACTACGACGATGTGGAGACTCTGGCGCGAATCGAGGGAGTTCTGGGGAATTCCACGGAGGCAGCTTCATACAGCCAGCTTGCGCAGGGAATTCGCGAGGCCTTGAATCGCACCTTCTTCCACGCCGATACTAATCAGTATGCGAACGGCACTCAGACCGCCAACGCCATGGCCCTGTACCTCGATCTGGTTCCAGAGGACCGGCGCGGCGCGGTGGCCATGAACCTTACCAATGATATAGTCTATTATCATAATACCCACGTCACGACAGGCCTTATCGGCGTCAAGTTCCTGATGCCGGCGCTCACGGCCGTGGGGCGCTCCGATCTGGCCTATGACCTTGCGGTGCAAACTACCTACCCCAGTTGGGGGTATATGCTGGCGCGAGGCGCCACGACGCTCTGGGAGCTGTGGCAGGAAAAGACCGGGCACGGGATGAACTCGCACGATCACATCATGTTCGGCAGCGTGGGCTCATGGTTTTACCAGGCGCTGGCGGGCCTCAATGTGGACGCAGATGGCGCGGGGTATCGGCACATCCGCATCCAACCCCAGATTGTGGAAGACCTCGATTGGACTTCCGCTACGGTGGAAACGATTCGAGGCGCCCTTACTTCCTCCTGGACCCAATCGCCGGGCGCAGTCACGCTCAAAGTGGCGATTCCCGTGGGCGCTGACGCACGCGTGATTATCCCCAAGCCGAGGGGGATGTCGGATTTTGTCATCGAGGAAAATGGCCGAGTGATTTGGGAGAAGGGCCAATATGTTTCCGGAGATCCGGGAATTACCAAGGTGATGGAGGAGCACCACGACTTTGCCATTGAGGTGGGGTCAGGAGATTATTCCTTTCGACTCACGGGCCAGTAATGCCTGCCCAAGAGAGCATAGCATTTAAGGAGACTGGAAATGATGAAGCGCATGGTCATAGTTATGAGTATTCTATTGGCGGTGGTGGGTATGGCTCTACCCCAAGATCGGCCGGCACGTCCGGCCCTTCCCTCTAATCCCCCGGTCGCGCAGACGGAAGCGGAGAAAAAGATTCTGCCCATCATGGATCACATGGTGAAGTTCCATCGGACCTACCTCAGCGTCCCGCTTGAAGACGGCGAGGCGCTGCGATTGCTCGCCGAAACAGCCGACGCCAAGCAGGTTGTCGAGATCGGTACTTCGACAGGGTATTCGGGCCTGTGGTTTTGCCTGGCGCTTGAGAAGACAGGCGGCCACCTGACCACGTTTGAGATCGATCACGAGCGGGCAGCAATGGCGCGTGGGCACTTTAAGGATGCCGGTGTCGAGACCCTGGTCACGGTTGTGGAGGGTGACGCGCACGAAAACGTTGCGAAGCTGAAGATGCGCATCGATCTGGCCTTTATCGATGCCGATAAGCCCGGCTATGTGGATTACCTCAATAAGGTCCTGCCCCTCGTGCGGCCCGGTGGATTGATTCTGGCTCATAACGTCGAGATGGTTCCTGATTACGTCAAAGCGGTGACCTCCAACCAGGACCTGGAAACCATTTTCTACATGCAGGGGGGCGGGCTGGCGGTCACTTTGAAGAAGCGGTGAGGAGCGGGGGCAGGAGCCAGGAGCGAGGAGCTAGGAGTTAGAAGTTATGAGTTATGAATTATGAGTTATGAGTTAGGCGTCAGGTGTTAGCGTGATGTCGATTCCATAACCCTCAACTCTGAATCCTAACGCTCAACTCATAACTCATAATTCATAACTCCCATCTCCAAACTTCTAGCTCCTAACTTCTCCCCTACGTCCACCGAAACCAGCGCAGGGCCAGGAAATAAGAACCGACCCCCCACACGGAGAGCACGAGGAGTCGCACCGCCTGGTGGGTGAGCGGTGCGCCCTCCAGGATCGCGGCGCGGAGCGCGTCATTCAGCGCGGTGAGAGGCAGGGCTTGAATCAGCGGTTGCAGGAGGGCAGGGAATCGCTCGTAGGAAAAGAAGACGCCGGAGAGAATCCACATCGGCATCATGACCAAATTGATCAGCCCACTGACACTCTCGATTTTTTGAGCGCGGCTGGCTGTGAGCAGGCCTACTCCACCGAAGCAAAGCGCTCCTAGCGTGCTGATGACAGGATCGACAGCAGCGAGCCCATGACGCGCAGGTGAAAAACCAGCACGCCAAAGCCAAGCAGCAGCGCCAATTCAATTAACATCAAAACTAGGCGGCTGCTGGCAAGTGCGAGCAGAAAATCCCCCCGTCGCATGGGGCTGGCCACAAAACGTTTGAGAAGCTTCCGCTGGCGCATATCGACGAGTGCAAACCCGACACCCCACATGCCCGAGTTCATCAAATTCATGCCCAGCAAACCCGGAATCAGGAAGTCGATGTATCGCGATCCCGCCTCGCTCGAAACGCGACTGTTGGTGGGCACCGGATTCTTTCTCCCCGCGGCGGTCTGCAGGGCGTCATCCACCGTGTTGCGTGCCAACACGCTCTCCGGACGCGCCGGGTCGTAGCGGTATTCATACTCGCCAGATTGCGGGGTTACCACGAGGTCGAATTTGCCGAGGCGAAACTGGTTGAAAGCGTCGGCGGCGGGGAGCACTTCGGCATGAATCACGCCCCCGGCGGTCGCAGCGCTAAGGAGTTGTGAGACGCGCGTCGCTTCCGGGCCCGCCACGATGACCACGCGGCTGGTATCGGCGGGCTTGTTGCGGAAGGCAATCCCCAACCCCAGTGCCAGAAGGATAGGAAACGCGAACACCCAGAAGATGACCTCCGGCTCGCGATACATTTCCTTCAGGCGCGCCAGGAGCAGGTGCGCGTATCCTTCCCAGCGGCCGTTTTCGAGCGCGACTTCGGTGGAACCCACTTTATTCTCCTGGTTGGGCGTAGCTGGCCGAATCCTTTACAACCCCTCACAAGCCTTCACAAACTATCACACTACCCCGTTTACTCCTCACGCAGGTGGCGCCCGGTAAGATGCACGAACACGTCCTCCAGGCTGGCCTGGCGCGTGGTGAGGTGCAGCAGGTGCGAGTTGCGGGCTTCCAAGGCTGCCAGCAGCGCGGGGATGGTCTGATGTGGTTCGCGCACACTCAAGAGGATTCTGCCGCCTTCCTCGTGCACTGCCTCAACGCCGGGAAGCGAGCGCCACTCAACTGAGTCACGAAGGCCATCCCCGGAGGCGTCGAATTCCACGATGTGGTGGCCACCCAGGCGCTCGATCAATTCCGCCGGCGTGCCGGAAGCAATCAGGAGCCCGTGGTCGATGATGGCGATGCGGTCTGAGAGCCGCTCGGCTTCGTCCATGTAGTGCGTCGTCAATAGAACCGTCCCGCCCCGCTCCTGGAACTGTCGAATGATCTCCCATACCTGGCGGCGACTCTGCGGGTCAAGGCCAGTGGTGGGCTCGTCGAGGAACAAAATCTTTGGATTTGCCACCAAGGCGGTGGCCACGGCCAGGCGCTGTTTCTGCCCGCCGGAAAGCCTCCCCACCCAGGTGTCAGCCTTTTCGGTGAGCCCTATTTCCGCCATGACTTCGGCCGGCGGGCGCGGGCGGCGATAGAAGCTGGCAAACAGCTCCACCGTCTCTCGCACGGTCAACTTCTCCGCCAGGCGCGTTTCCTGAAGCGATATTCCCAGCACTTCACGCAGTTCGCGATTATGCGCGTCCCAGGTGCTCCCCAGGATTTCAACCTCGCCGGAGGTGGGCTCAAGCAATCCCTCCAGGATTTCAATCGTAGTTGTCTTGCCTGCGCCATTGGGGCCCAACAGTCCGAAGCATTCACCGGCCTGGATTTCCAAGTCGAGGCCGCGGACAGCTTCAATATTGCCCTCGTAGGTTTTGCGGAGTTGGCGGCAGCGGATGGCAACGTCCATGGCCTGCATCATAGCGGATTGCGCAAGTCCTGAGAACTCCCCCCACTTGGTTCGAGCGCCTTGTTGCGGAGCACCTTCGGACCGCCGGCTGGCGCAGTGCCCAAGAAACAGGAGGAGGTAGCCACGGTCAGCGTTTTTTCTGACCGTGGGCGCTTCTCACGCCCGATATCCCAGTGGCAACCGTCCGCAGTCAATCTGCATGGAGCTAGCCGTCCAACGCTGCTTGGAGCATCGCCCGGGTAAAACCCACGCCGGCTGGCGCAGACCCCCGACCTTTGGGGTCTGCGGTGCCCCGGGTTGAGGCTCATTCTGAAATGCAGTGGTCCCAGGCTGTACACCGGCTGGCGCAGACCCCCGACCTTTGGGGTCTGCGGTGCCCCAGAGTGGACCTGATCCATTGCCGAGCGAGTGTCCCTTTGGGACATCGCAGACTCCAAAGTACAGGAGTCTGGTGCGCCGGGATAAACCGGCAGAAAGCAGAGAATGAAAATTTCTCACGAGGAAGGAGCAGCAATCCACTCGGCCCCGAGTTTTGCGCTGGGCGTCGTGAGGCGCACGGTGAAGCGTAAACAGGGGAATAGGTGGGCTGGGTATTGAGCTTCGAAAATGTCCAATCAGGACGCCGACGTTTTCAGACTAAACGGAAGGCAACATGAGGCCGGGACGCCAACGCGAGTTCCGGCACAGTCCTGCGTAGTCGTAGACCCCAGACACGCCTAGACACTTTCTGCACGAGAACCGGGAGACCTCGGAGGCGCCGGCCGCCGTAGATCGTGGCCGGACGGCGGGAAAAGGCGATGGCCGTACAGCCCGCCTGCACGCTCTCGAGGAGTCGGACAGCGGAACAGTACCGATGAATCATTTGAACAAAGACGGGAAGCCGTTGGCGGAGAATGAGGAGGGAAGGCCGCTGATCAAGGAGAACACCCGTTGGCCTAACACGCACCCGACACAGAGCGGGGCACGCGTGTCCCAGGGACTCGCGGGTGTGCGGAAAGCCGCGAAGGAACACAGGGAGATGAAGTTCACGGCCTTGCTCCACCACTTAACGGTCGATCTGCTGCGGGAAAGCTTTTACGCCTTGAAGCGAAAAGCTGCACCGGGAGTAGACGGCATGACGTGGCAGGAGTATGAAAGCGGGCTGGAAGGTCGACTCGTCGATCTGCACAGCCGGGTCCACCGCGGAGCATTCCGAGCGAAGCCCTCGCGAAGGGCGTATATCCCGAAAGGCGACGGGCGGCAACGTCCGTTGGGGGTTGCGGCACTGGAGGACAAGATCGTCCAACAGGCCGTGGTCACCATCCTCAAGGCGATTTACGAGGAAGACTTTCTGGGCTTCTCGTATGGCTTTCGACCGGGACGCAGCCAGCATCAAGCGCTGGACGCGCTCTCGTACGCGCTCACGGTGAAGCACGTGAACTACGTTCTTGACGCGGACATTCGTGGATTTTTCGATTCGATATCCCACGAATGGATGCTCAAGTTCGTGCAGCATCGCGTCGCCGACCCCCGGATTCTCCGGCTCATCCAGAAATGGCTGAAAGCCGGGGTGAGGGAGGAAGGCGAATGGTCGGAGACGGAGATGGGTACGCCACAAGGGGCGGTGGTCTCGCCCCTGCTGGCGAATATCTATCTGCACTACGTCTTTGACCTGTGGGTGCAGGCGTGGCGCAAGAAGCACGCCCGGGGAGACGTGGTCGTGGTGCGGTATGCCGACGATACGGTCCTTGGATTCCAAGCGCAGACGGAAGCCGACCGCTTTCTGGAGGATTTCCGGGAGCGGGTGGGGAAGTTTGGATTGGAACTGCATCCTGACAAAACGCGCCGGATCGAGTTCGGGCCGTTTGCCGAACTTTACCGGAAACGGAGAGGAGAAGGTAAGCCGGAGACGTTCGACTTTCTGGGCTTCACGCATATCAGCGGGAAGAACCGGAGGGGGCAATTTACCGTGAAGCGGAAGACGATCAGCAAGCGCCTGCGGGGGAAGTTGCAGGAACTCAAGCAACAACTCCGGCAGCGTCGGCACGATCCCATCGCGGATACGGGTAAATGGCTCCGGTCGGTCGTGCAAGGCTACTTCAACTATCACGCGGTACCGGGAAACCTCAACCGCCTGCGAATCTTTCGGGAACGGTTGACCCGACTGTGGCGAACACAACTGCGTCAACGCAGTCAACGCCACCGCCTCAACTGGGACCGACTGGGGAAGCTTGCGGCCTGCTGGTTGCCTGCTCCGCACGTTGTGCATCCTTGGCCATCCCAACGGTTCGCCGCCACACATCCGAGATAAGAGCCGTATGCGCTAACCAGCGCACGTACGGATCCGTGCGGGGGGTACCGGGTAACCGGTATCCCTACCGCAACCGCCAGCCCGTGCCTGCATGGCTTGGTGGTGCGCCCTCAGCCCTCCAACGCTGCCTGGAGCATAGCGCGGGTGTAACCCACGTTGTAGGCATAGCCCGTGTAGGCGCCTCCCCCGGGGTAGCCAGACTTGAAATCGGGATTCACCTGGTCAGCGTCGAGTCCGCGCGGGTGCTCAGGAAAGATCAGGCGCGGGTATTTCTGCCGCACCAGCTCCTTCATGACTCGAAACATATCGACCTGACCTTCGTCCAGGAAAACCTCCGTGTACCTCTCACGAGGTTTCGCCACCCGCACGTTGCGAAAATGCATGTGATTGATGCGGTCCCTGGATCCGAAGTAGCGGCACACCTCCACCGGATCTTCTCCCAATTCGCGGGTTACACCGCAGTCGAAGGTGATCCCGTTCGATTTGCTGGGAACGATATCGATAAGGCGCTTCCACCCTGCCAAGGTTCCCATGATCTGCTCTGACCCGCGGCTGAGGGGGGCAGGCGGGTCGTTCGGATGCAGGGCGAGCCGCACTCCCGATTGCTCCGCGACCGGGACGACGGCCTTCAAAAAATAAGTAATGTTGCTCCACATTTCTTCGAGGTTGTGCGCGCCCTCGTCCGGGAGCGGAGGCAGGTTTTTGACGCGCTCATAGTCAAACGCTGTCATCCCCGCGCCTGCCCTGCCAATTTCCTCGTAATAACCTTCCACTATGCGATGGGCATAGAAATTGTATTCCACCACTGGCAAGCCCGCTGCCCCGGCCGCGCGGATGGATTGCTGAACAAGGCGAATCTCTTCGTCACGCCCCGGCCTTCCATAGAGCGTGTTGGGGAACCCCCAGATCATAAGGTTTCCCAGGGTCAGGCCTCCGGTTTTAAGGCGGTCCATGAGGGCGCGAATTTGGCTTTCCTGCCAAGGAATCTGCGGGCCTCCGGTGAGTACATGGTTTACGCCGAGTTGCTTTATGCGGCGCATGCTGGCCTCATTCGGGCCGTTCCAACCTTCGCTGATTTCCAGGCAGATTTTGGGGGTATCGGGACCCTCGTCGTGCAGCCCTGGCGTGACGGCCCCCGAAGCTAGCGGGCTTAATAGCGCAGTTGCTCCTACGGTCTTGATCATCTCTCAACGGGATAGTTGTACAGGCATGAAACGATCCTCCGATCAGGTTGACATTGAGCCTCCGGCGCGAGCCAGCTTGCTTCCCAGTCACCGCTTAGCACCAAAGCGCTTTTCCCCAGCGTCGTGTCCCAGAAGTTCGATGTGTAAATCGTGCGGCCCTGGGACCGTGCAATTCAGCCCGCGTAGCAGGGTCGCCGCGGGCTACGATCTTTCGCCCGCTTTGCGGGCTGACTAACTTATGACTCATGACACTAGTGTCCTGAGTCAGAAGTTCGCTCAATAAATGGCAGTTCCCGTGCATTGGGTTTATAACCAGGAGGAATCCAATGCCACGAGGACGCCCTATACCGAAATTGAGTTTGAGCTTGGAAGAGCGCGAAACCTTGCAGCGCTGGGCACGGCGGCCGAAAACGGCGCAAGCGCTGGCGTTGCGCGCGCGCATTGTACTGGCCTGCGCGGAGGACCAAAGCAATACCGAAGTGAGCCTTGCCCTGCGGTTGTGTCAGCGAACCGTGGGCAAGTGGCGAGGCCGATTCGTCGCCCAGCGTCTGGAGGGGCTGCTGGACGAACCCCGCCCCGGAGCACCGCGCCAGATCCACGACGCGCAGGTGGAACAGGTATTGACCATGACGCTGGAATCGATGCCGTCGAACGCGACCCACTGGAGCACCCGACTGATGGCCCGGCGTTGCGGGATGAGCCAGAGTGCGGTCAGCCGCATCTGGCGGGCCTTTGCCTTGCAACCCCATCGCAGCGAAACCTTCAAACTGTCGCGCGACCCGCTGTTTATCGAGAAGGTGCGGGATATCGTGGGACTCTATCTGAACCCGCCCGAACGGGCCTTGGTGCTCTGCGTGGATGAAAAGGCCCAGATCCAAGCCTTGGACCGAACCCAACCTTTGCTCCCCCTGCGACCCGGGCAGATCGAGCGGCGAACGCACGATTACGAGCGCCATGGCACCACCTCGCTGTTTGCCGCTCTGGAGATGGCCAGTGGCCAAGTCATCGGCGAGTGCCATCGTCGGCATCGCGCCATCGAGTTTCGCCAGTTTCTGGACACGGTCGATGCCGCCACGCCCGCCCAATTGGACGTGCACCTGATTCTGGATAACTATGGCACGCACAAGACGCCCTCGATTCGACGCTGGCTGGTGCGCCATCCTCGCTACCATTGGCACTTTACTCCCACCGGGTCGTCCTGGATCAACTTGGTCGAGCGCTGGTTCGCGACCCTGACCGAACGACAACTCCGGCGCGGAGTACACCGCAGCACCCAAGAACTGGAAGCGACCTTGCGGCACTACGTGGAAACTTATAACCAAGACCCTAAACCTTTCATTTGGACCAAAACGGCTGACCAAATTCTTGAAGCCGTGGCCCGATTTTGTAAGCGAACTTCTGACTCAGGACACTAGCCGATCATACCAAACAGAATCCTCGGATGAGGCTGAAATTGCCTCGCCCGCGCTCGGGTAGTACTTGGCTTTTTCTCCCGGCGGCCGAGTAACAACAATTTTGCTTTGGATTAGACGACGATAGCGACGTGCCATAACCCAATTGTCAATAGGCAATTGTCCTTGGGGAGTCGGGCAGGAGAAAAGCCCAGAGTCAGCAAACCACTGACGGTGGCCCGCTCGATAATTCGCCAACGTCTCTATTTTATAAACTTATTCAGATGGCGAAGGCCATGGGCGGTTAGCAGTGACGGGGTTCTGCGCGCGACTAAATTCATTGCGCCAGGGGTAAGGCGCTTGCGATGGTTCCGTGTTTGGTGGCTTGTTTATCCGCGTACATGCGAGCATCGGCTTCCGCGACATCCATCTCCGCTGTATGGCCGGTCACGTGGAAGCACAAGCCCAGGCTGATGGAGATCGGCAAGTCGCCCACGCGGTTACTGCGGTCCCATTCGGCGACCTTGCGATGCACGCGCTGGCGCACGACCTCCCCCCCATCTTGGTCGGTTTCAGGAAGCAAAATGAGGAACTCATCACCGCCGTAACGGACGATATAGTCGGAGCCACGGACGCAGAGTTTTAAGATGGCGGCAATCTGCGAGAGCACGTAGTCGCCGATGAGGTGCCCATAATGATCGTTGACCTGCTTAAAGTTGTTCAGGTCGCACATGATGAGCGCCAGCGAGCGGTGAGTGCGCTCGGCGCGGGAGATTTCGCCGGTCAGGAGATCATGCAGCAAGGCGCGAGTGAACACGTTGGTCACCGCATCGATCCTGCTATTGGCTTGCTCTTCCTGCGAGCACATGTACTGCTGAATATTGGCCAGCCGAAGACCTTGGACCTCAAAGTCTCGCCGAGCGTAAAACAACGATGCCAGCACCGTGCCCACCATGATGACAAAAAGAACCTGCGGCGAGAGACTGACATGCAAGACGCCCCCTTCCCAGAACCGGTGAGGGGAAAAGAAGGATGAAACTCCCAGGACAAGGACCACACCCGCAAAGATGATCAGAACCCAGAATTCCCTCTTTTGTGATTCCCACCGCATAAGCGCCGCCGCAATGTGCGCTTGCGGGCCGAGTTGTTCGATATTCGCCGGATTACTCATGCGCACCACCTAGAACACATAGAACCTAAGAGACGGACTAATCCCGCCCGAGGCGGGATTAGTCCGTGCTAACTGGAGGAGTGTTCAGGACCTCTACTTGGGTCCCTATCTATTAAGGCGAAAAACCAGGGTGGAATTTGCGCAGGAGGAAAAGAACTTTTTAGCGCAAATGCGCGTTGCAGTCTTTGAGCAGGGCTTCGGCAAGGGCCGCCTGGGCGGGGTCGGCACGCCGGCTTCCCGAGGCAATCATTTGCCGCCACCCGTCAACCGCGCGCTGTGCGGCCGCCCGGGCCTCACTCCAGTTCCCGAAGGTCACCTCAACCTTTGCAAGGTTCTGGTACGCCGAGGCAACCGAACGGGTTACGCGATCCCGCTCGGAATCAGGCGCGGAAATTCGCTCCGCCCGCGCGATCGCTTTTCGCGCCATCTCGAGGGCTCCGGGTTGATCGCCCTGATGGGCGAGGATCTCCGCAATGCTCTCCTCGCTGGCCAACGCTTGCGAGACCATGCCGAGGTCGGACGGGGCTGCGGGCCAGCGCCTGCTCGGCAGTGGCAAGGGACTGGCGAGCTTTTGACCAGTGCCTCGTCACTTCTTCCCAAGCCTTCCAGGCGCTTGGCCTTCATATTCCTCGACTGTCGCCAGCGCCCGCAACTTGGCAATCGACCGAGGGTCAGCCGCCACGAGTTTCTGGAGAATTCCGTCCGCCTCTTGAAGATTCGCCATGGATTCCGCCCACTCCTCCTTGGGAAGGTCCAACGATGAGCGGAACAGCAGGGCGTTGGCAAGATCATATTGCGCAAGCTGATCGTTGCGGTCAGCGTTCGCCAGATCGCGAGCAATGGCGAGTGCCTTCCCGTAGTATTCGCGCGCTCCCGCGGTATCGCCGAGGTTCGGATAAAGCGGGCTCCCCAAGGCGCCGCCAAGGTTGCCGTAGGTGATCATCAAGCTGCGTCGAGTCAGGACATCGGAGGGGTTGCGCACCAATGCGCCTTCCCTCAGCGCCACAGCTTGCCGGTATCGCTCCACGGCTTCCCGCAGATCCCCCCGAGTGTTCCATACCCTCGCCTCCTGGCTATAGGCCGTCCCGAGTTCAAGTTGAATGTCGGTGTTACTCGGGGAAAATTGCAGCGCTCGCTCCATGGCCTGCGTCTCCAGTTGTGCAGAAGTGGAGAGCAGCGCCGGAATCGCGTGGTCACCAGTGTATTCACCATCACCGAGTACACCTGGCCCTCCGCGAGAGAGGCATTGGGAGTCCTTGGGACACAACCGCGGGAGCCGTTGAGCCGCCGGCAGGGTGTTACGCATCATCTGCAACGCCCGCGGTTCTTCACTCGTCCGGGCGAGCAATGTTGCCCAATTGACTTTCGTTTGCACCCACTGCAAAACGTACTCCGAACGATCGGGATCTTTAGCAAGAAGGGGCTCAATCAACGCGACGGATTTTTCGTAATTCGCCAATGCACCCTGGGTGTCACCCAGATTCGGCTGAAGGGGATAACCCAGAACGTTCGCGACTTTAAAATAGGAGGCGCTCAACACGAACCGCAAGTCCGTCGTCCTGGCCGGCATCTTTGGACAGGTCCTCCAGGAATCGGAGCGTCGTCACCACGATCTGACGCCGGGCCTCCGTTGCGCCGGGAAGTTTTTCGATGGCCGTGTGCACGTCGAAAAGCGAACTGTTTGCCAATTCCAGCATCTGGGCGAGACGGCGTCGGGAGCGGTCCTGTTCAGTTCTGGCGACTTGGGTTTCGGCTTCTGCCCGGGCCCGTTCGCGCTCGGCCAGTTGCCTCTGCCCTTCGGCACGCTCCCGCTCGCGCTCGGCAGACTGCCTCTGGGTTTCCGCGAAGCGGCGCGCACTCTCGGCTCGGCGAGCCTGCCTCTCCGCCAGAACAATCCCCCCGAGCAGGCTCAGGAAGATCAGGAAGGTCGCCGCCAAGGCCAGGCGGTTGCGACGCACAAACTTGCGGGCGCGATAGACCACCGAAGCCTGCCGGGCGAGGACGGGCCGGCCGTCCAGATAGCGCACGATATCGTCGGCAAACTGATTCACCGATCCATAGCGGCGTTCGGGCTCCTTGCGCATCGCCATGAGAACGATATTGTCCAGATCGCCGTCCAGCCGGTGCGGTGCGCCGGCGGCCCGGGCAACGGTGCTGGGGCGTGGGGTATCCGTTTGGCAGACCACGCGCTCAATTTCCGAGGGGCTATGGGTAGCAATCCGCTGGGCCTGGCTTCCCGTCAGCAGCTCAAAGAGAATGGCCCCCAAGGCATAAACGTCCGCCGCAGTGGTTATCGCCAAGCCCCGGATTTGCTCGGGGCTGGCGTACTCCGGGGTGAGGGGGCCCATCGCGGCAGAAGTGGAGGTGAGTCCGGGATCATTGCCGGGATCCAGCAGCTTGGCCACTCCGAAATCAAGGAGTTTGGGAATTCCCTCTGCGGCAACAAAAATATTGCCGGGCTTAAGGTCGCGATGGACTACCAGCCCACGGTGGGCATACGAGACGGCCTCGCAAACTCGCAAGAACAACCGTAAACGAAGTTCCAGATTGAGACCCTGCTCGCGGCAGTAGGCGTCAATCGGCTGCCCTTGCACATACTCCATAACAAAAAACGGACGGCCATCAGGAGTTGTGCCCCCATCGATGAGACGAGCGATGTAGGGATGCTCGAGGCCCGCCAGAATCTGGCGCTCATGGCGAAAACGCGCCAGCACTTCCGTACTGTCCATGCCGCGCTTGACCACCTTGATGGCCACCAGCTTGCGGTATTGTTCGTCGTCGCGCTCACCCAGGTACACCGATCCCATGCCGCCACGCCCGATTTCCTTCAACAAACGGTACGGTCCCATGCGCGTGCCGACCAGCGGCGCATCGTCGTCGAGCAGCGCACTGACCTCAGACTCGATGGCCGCGGCGATGGCGGAGCCGCCGGCGGCGTCAGCCCGGAGCAGGGACTCTACCTCAGAGCGCAACCCGGCATCCCCGTTGCAGACGCGCGCCAGGAACGCATCGCGCTCGGAGACAGGCAAATCGGCAGCCTCAAAGAAAATCTCCTGGATTCTGTCCCAGTTGTTGCTGGACACAGTCTCTCCTTCGAACCGATCAGCACCCCACGTAATAAGGCGAAAAAGGCCGGAGAAATTTGCACCCAGGTCAGGACTTTTCGTCAGGGGCAGCTTTCTGATCCAGCTCACGTTGCAACCATGCCTGGCCCACGCGGAGATGACGCCGCACCTCGGTGACGGAAAGTTTCAAAACCTCGGCGGATTCCTCGGCGCTCATCCCTCCGAAGAAACGCATCTCGATCAACCGCGCCTTCAGGGAATCCTCCCGCGCCAATTGATCCAGGGCCTCGTCAATGGCGATGATCGTTAAAGGCTGACCGGCGGGCATGCCGGCAGCCATTTCCAGGGACAACTTCGCCGCTCCACCACCACGTTTCTCCGCATCGCGAGTACGTGCGTGGTCGATCAGGATCTGGCGCATCACTTGCGCCGCTACGCCCATGAAGTGCGCACGGCTGCGATAATCCGGTTGCTCCTGCTTTATTAGCCGGACATAAGCCTCATGCACCAAGGCGGTTGGTTGCAGCGTATGGCCAGGACGCTCGTGGCGCATGTAGCCCCGCGCCAGCCTCCGCAGTTCGGGGTAGATCAAAGGTACCAGGCGGTCGAGTGCGCTTTTGTCCCCTGAGGCGAACTCATGCAGCAGAGCTGTGATGGGCTGGTCTTGCGGCAATCGCGACATACCCTCAGGGGGTTTCACGATCCACCTTCCGTTGACCCAAAAGGTACTTCACACCGCTACCCAATGCAACTGTGAATCGAGTTTCAGTGTAAGGTGATCATGCGGGTCACGGAAGGGCCATTCATGCCTTTGGCGGGGACCCCGAAGGTCTGGGCAAAGAAACCATTATCGTCGGGCACCCGGAGGGTAAGCTTCGAGTGGTCCGCTGGGTACATCCTTGTCCCGACTCCACGCACGCGAAGCGTCCGCCACCCAGCGGCTTCGTTCAAACGGGGTTCGAGGAAATAGCTCCTGTCTTGTCGCCAAGGGTTTACCAATAGCTGTAAATTACTGCCCACCCCACCATTTAAGCAGAATTGGGCCTGAAAAACGCCCATTGGAAACTGGCTAAACTGGTCCCTTCGCCTAATTTCAAACTGCATCTCCACCCGCGCTTGACTCTCCTTGACAGTCAACGACATACTTGAATTCCGCTAACTCGATGGCGGAGCGGAAACGATTTTCCGAGTGACTCGACGATCGGCGATAAGGTGCAACCGATGCCCGGAGCTGAGCTGAATACTGATCACGCCTTGCTGGTTGACCTGTACGAGCTGACCATGGCGGCGGCGTATTTCGAGCACCGCATTGACTGCCGCGCCACGTTCGAGCTCTTCGTGCGTCACATGCCGGCGGAGCGCTCTTACCTGGTGGCGGCTGGCCTTGACTCAGCCCTCACCTACCTTGAGAACCTGCGCTTCAGCGATGCCGATATACGTTTTCTGCGCGGGCAGCCCGCCTTCCGGACGGTTTCACCGGACTTCTTTAACTATCTGCGGGAGTTTCGTTTCCACGGAGACGTGCGGGCAGTCGAAGAGGGAGCGCTGGGTTTTGCAGATGAGCCGCTTTTGCAAGTGACTGCGCCCGTCCTGGAAGCGCAGATTGTTGAGACCTACCTGCTCTCGGTTATGCATTTTGAAACCTTGGTGGCGTCGAAGGCGGCGCGCGTGGTGCATGCGGCGGGCGGGCGCAGCGTGCTGGAGTTCGGTACGCGCCGCGCGCACGGGCCGGAAGCTGGCTTGCGCGCGGCGCGGGCCGCTTGCGTAGGCGGCTGTGTGGCCACGTCCAACGTGCTGGCAGGAGCGCTTTACGGCCTGCCCCTGGCTGGTACCGCGGCGCATTCCTGGACGCAGGTGTTCCCTAGCGAGCGGCGCAGCTTCGCGGCGCTGCTTGAAACTTTCCCTGATTCCGCAATCCTGCTGATTGATACTTACGATCCTTTGGCGGGTGCGGAAATCGCCGCAACGCTGGGGAAAAAGGTTCCGGGGGTACGGCTCGACAGCGGTGACTTGCTGGAAAAAAGCCAGCGGGTGCGCGACATCCTCGACCGGCACGGCCTGCGCGACACGAAGATTGTGGCGAGCGGCGATTTGAACGAGCACAAGATCCAGGCGCTGGTCGAGGCCGGCGCACCAATTGATTCCTTCGGAGTCGGCACGGATTTAGTTACTTCTCGCGACGTCCCGGCGCTGAGCGTGGTTTATAAGTTGGTAGAGACCGAAATGGGTGGCGTGGTGCAGCCGAAAACGAAATTCAGCGAGGAAAAGGTTTATTGGCCCGGCCGCAAACAGGTATTTCGATTTTCGGAGGGCGGGCAATATCATCACGACCTCATCGCGCGCGCGGGGGAAGATTACAATGCCTCGTCGCTGCTTCAACCCGTTATGCGCGAGGGCCGCCGCCTGGCGCCCTCCCCGCGGGTGTTGGAAATCCGCGAGCGCACGCTTCAGAATCTCGCTAACCTGCCGGAACCGTACCAAGCTTTGCGCGAGGCGCCCGCGTATCCGGTTGAGAAGAGCGTGGCGCTCGAACAATTACTGGAAGAGGTTCGCGTGCAGCACTTTGGTGCGATCGAAGCATCCCATCCGGAGGGAGGACGGTGAGGTACGGGACACGGGACACGGGAGACGGGACACGGGGTACGGGACACGGAATTCACCCTCGATTTGCGGTTCGGCGCGAGCGGCTCATCAACTCCAGAATGCTGGGCGGGTTAGCCTCGCCAAGTTCACACCGACAGGCCGCTTTACATTCGCAGTCTTTCCCTGACTCCTAATCCCTAAACCCGTGTCCCGTATCCCGTGTCCCGTGTCCCGTGTCCCGTATCCCGAGTCCGGAGTTGGAGCGCAGTGATGAGTGAGTCCCTAGTTTTCTACGATGTGGACACGCAGGTGGATTTCATGGTCCCCACCGGGAGACTCTACGTGCCGGGCGCCGAGCAAATCGTGCCCAATCTGGCTCGGCTGATGTATTGGGCCCGCGCCCACCAAATACCCGTGATCTCCTCCGCGGACGCACATGCCCCCGACGACCCCGAGTTCAAAATCTGGCCACCCCATTGCGTTGTCGGCACTCCCGGGCAGCGGCGGATTCCGGAAACGCAGTTCGTTGATGCGATCGTCATCCCGAGCCGCCCGAATGCCTTTACGCCCCCGGCGCGGTGGGTGGGGCAGTTCATTCTCGAAAAACCCACCTACACTTCGCAGGATAATCCCAACTTTGAAAATGTGCTGCGAGCCCTTGGCCATAGGCACGCTGTAATGTTCGGAGTCGCCACGGAGTATTGCGTGCGCGCGGATGCGCTGGCCCTACGCCAGCACGGCTTTCCGGTCGATTTGGTTGTGGATGCCATCCAGCCCATCACTGAGGAAGGGGGACGGAAGGCGCTTGAGGAAATGACCGCCGTCGGCGTCCGGCTGGTCACGACCGCCGAGGTCTTGAGACCCACCGCGGAATCGGCATCGGAAGCTTAGGGGGCCCCTCCGTCGTGGGTTTTAAGTCGACAAGAGGGCGATGGCAATCAGCGCACACGCGACGCCGACTCCCTGGAGCGCCGTGATGGACTCCCGCAGGATGACGGGAGCCGCCAGGATCATGATCAGAGGATAGAGGGCCGTGAGCGGCACCACAATTGAAGCCTTGCCGCCACTCTTCATGGCCGCCAGCAGGGCCCACGCTCCCACTGCGTTCAGCACCGCGCTTAGCAGGATGTAGAGCAAGCTGCGAGCGGAGTAAGTGAACAAGACTTTGCCAGGATAGAAGACCGGCGCCACTACGAAGAATCCCACTACCAGCCAGATCAGTGCGGATTCAGCGGAGATTTCGTTGGTCGAGAGCTTTTGCAGTAACCCCACAATACCCCAGGTCACCAGTACAATCAGTGAAAACCAGAACCACGGCGGTAAGTGCATAAAGAAATCACCTAAAGTGAGAAGATAACGAACGCGGCTGCAGCAAAGATGAGTCCGATCACGTGAAGCTTGGTCAGCCGCTCGCGCAAAACGAGCATGGCCAGTACCACTGTGAACAACGGATACATCGCCGTCACCACGGTGATGACCGAAGCGTTGCCACCCGTGCGATACGCCGCGAACAGCGCCCAGCTTCCAATCGCGGCCAGCACGCCGTTGGCGATCGAATAGAAAATCCCCTTGGCATTTTTCTCAAGTTGGAAGCGCCGGCCCGCCAGCAGCACGGCGGCGACGGGCAACATGCCCCAAGCGAAAAGGAATTGCGAGGCTTCGGCGGATATCTGCTGCGAGCCAAGCTTGGCGAGAATCGTCCATCCCCCCCAGCAGACCACACACAGAATCGAATACCAGAACCATTTTGATGTAAGCGCTCCCTGGAGCATCATGCAATTTCTCCTCGAAGTCGAAAATCGGGCTACCCTTGTGTAGTGCGGCTCAAATCGCGGTACAGGTGATTGTCAGGGTCGTGTTGTAGCGTCCCGACCTCTCGGGACACATGCCGACCTCAAGGTCGGCGCTACAAGAACCATTACTTAAAGCCAAGCTGATTGCATTCACCCTACGGGTCGGCGTAAGATGCCGCTGCATATAGAACAAAAGTTCACGAATACGTCGCCGGCATTGTACCCTCAAATGCTGGGCCTGGGAGCTTTGATTTATGCGTAAGCGGGTAAATCGCCGTACCTTCCTCAAACAGAGCGCCTCCACGTTGCTTGCCGTTTCGGCGCGGCCTGCCCCAGCCTCCGCCACCGGCCAGTCCGCAACCATCGCAGATCGCGAGTGGCGTGTTTACGGTGGCAATTCCGCCGGATGGCACTACTCGCCGCTCGATCAGATTAATCGCTCGAACGTGGGCAAGCTGCAGGTCGCCTGGACTTACCACACCGGCGACAGCCGCCTTAAGCCCTCCACCACTATCGAATGCAACCCGCTGGTCGTCAACGGTGTGATGTACCTCACCACCGCGCAACTGAAGCTCAGCGCGCTTGATGCCGCCACGGGAACGCTTCTCTGGCAGTTCGATCCCTTCGAAGGCGTGGATGAAGACAAGCCCCGCGGAGTCAATCGGGGCGTGGCCTACTGGGAAGACGGGAATGACCGGCGCATCTTCCTGGTGGCGAACGCGCAACTGATGGCGTTCGACGCCAATACGGGCAAGCTGGTTCGCACCTTCGGTCAAGGGGGCAGCGTGGACCTGACCAAAGGCCTGGGGCGCGATATCAGCGGCCTCGAGTATGACGTCACTTCACCCGGCATCGTTTACAAGAACCTGATCATTATGGGATCGATGTGCGGCGAAGGTCCGTCGCCCTCAGCGCCCGGCCATGTGCGCGCCTTTGACGTGCGCACCGGTGTGATGGCCTGGATCTTTCACACCATCCCCCGTCCGGGCGAGGTTGGGAATGAGACTTGGGAGGGCGATTCCTGGCGTACCGCGGGCGGAGCCAACGATTGGGGTGGCATGACGCTGGATGAAAGACGCGGTTGGGTTTTTGTTTCCACAGGTTCTGCGGCATTCGATTTCTACGGAGGCCAGCGGCTGGGACAAAACCTGTTTGCGAATTGTGTGATTGCGCTGGACGCAACTACCGGCAAGCGCATCTGGCACTACCAGGTGGTGCATCACGATTTGTGGGATCGGGATCTTCCCTGTGCCGCCGCGCTCGGGACCGTTACGGTCAACGGCAAACGCGTTGACGCCGTGGTGCAGCCCACCAAGTTCGGCCAGCTCTTTGTGCTAGACCGCGAGACTGGCCAGCCACTCTTTCCGATTGAAGAGCGGCCCGTCCCCCCCTCCGATATACCGGGCGAAAAGGCCTGGCCCACCCAGCAGCAAGTGCTGAAGCCGCCGCCGTATACGCGGCAGCTCTTCACGGAGGACGACGTAACAAATATCTCCCCGGAAGCGCACGCTTTCATCATGGAGACCTTCAAGAAATCGCGCAGCGGCACCTGGCAACCTCCCAGCCTTGAGGGTACGATCATCTTTCCGGGCTTCGACGGCGGCTCGAACTGGGGCGGCGGCTCGTTCGATCCGGCTACCGGCTGGTATTACATCAACTCGCATGATGAGCCCTGGATAATGACGCTCGTACCTACGCACGCCGACGTCACTTACCCGTATGGGCACACGGGCTATAACCATTTTCTTGACCAGGAAGGCTACGCCGCCATTAAACCACCCTGGGGACAACTAACCGCCTTTGATTTGAACAAGGGGGAAATCGCCTGGCAGGCGGTGCTCGGCGAATTTAAGGAACTCACCGCGCGTGGAATTCCGCCCACAGGCACCCAGAACATCGGAGGATCGATCGTGACGGCCGGCGGATTGGTGTTTATCGCCTCGACCCAGGATGAGATGATCCGCGCCTTCGATAAGAAGAATGGGAAGGTCCTGTGGGAAGCGCAACTATCCGCCGGTGGCTACGCGACCCCCTGCACCTATGAAGCGAAGGGCAAACAGTATGTGGTCATCGCGGCGGGTGGTGGGGGAAAGCCTCGTACCCGCTCGGGAGATGCCTATGTGGCGTTCGCGCTGCCGTGAAGGCCTGCGCAACTCCGTCAGGCGCGTACGCCGAATAAACTCATTCCTCAATCAGCGAGAATCTGCCGTGGGCCCCGGCGTCATCGCGCTTACCCTGGTTGTACTTACTTGGAACTGTGCACTGTGCGCTGAGGACAAGACGCCATTGCCGGCCACAAAGCCGCAACCCCTTTCCTTCAGCCACAAGCTGCATACACAATTTTTCCCGGAGTGTCTGGATTGCCACCAACTCGCTTCCGACGGCTGGACGATGAGCTATCCGAAGGAAGAGAAATGCATGGTGTGCCACGCAACCATCAAAGTAGAAAGTCCCGCTATCCAAAAGCTCGCGGAGTATTTTGCGCAGAAAAAGCCCGTACCGTGGGTGCAGGTGTACAAGGTGCCGGACTACGTCTATTTCTCACACCGAACTCACCTCAACAAGGCAAAACTTGATTGCGAGGTCTGCCACGGCCCCGTCCGCGAACGCGACGTATTAACCAAAGAGAAACCCACCTCGATGCCAGCCTGCATCACCTGCCACAAGGAAAAAGGGGCGCCCGCCACCTGCCGAACCTGCCACGATACAATTTGATGACGGGGGTGAGGTTAACTCTGCCATACAGCAGATCAACATTTGATGCGTCGGTCTTAGCCTTGAAAATGGCATCTCCCAGGTCCTTATACTGTTGGCTCCACTTCATTCCCCAGACTCCGCACTCTGTTCATCTCCGCCGCCACCCCGATCAGTGGCGTGGCGCGTAAGTTTTCGTCTTTCCATTACGGCTGTTGGTGACAGTGAATTGCCCATCGGGCTGAGCCGCGATCTTGATCCAGCTCACGCTTGCGTCCTGATCTACATTCACGATGAAAGGCTCGGGGGCATTCTCCGCTATGCTGGCGTTCTGGGAGTAATGTAACTGCCACACGTCCTCGATGCCCGGGGAAGTCCGGATAGTTCTTAGGGCCTCCGGCGACCCACCTTTCGTCGAGCCGTTATTGACAATGGCTACCCGGGGCCGCAGCGCCTGCACGATGGGCGGCGCGTTCGATTCGTTCAACCCGTGGTGCGTGCTCAGGTAGACATCCACCCTCCCCAACTTGTTATTCGGGCAGACGAGATCCAGTTCCTTGTTCCAGGTAAGGTCTCCGAAGTCAGCTATGCGAAACTTGCCATAGCTGATAATCATGCCCACCGACTGGGCATTTTCAGAGTGGTCAATGGCCCGCCGTTTCGTGTCCGCACAGAGCGGATTGGTTTGACCTGCGCCCGGCAGCGGCCGGAGAATCCCCTGGCCGGTTGACTCGACGACCCGCACTTCCATTCCCTCGATGGGAATCTGGTCCCCAGCCCTGACAATCAGATGGGAGGCGTGGTCTCTTACCTGTACGTAATCTCGGAACAGCTCCTCGGCTTCTTTCCCCGTCTCGACGCTTTTTCCATGATCTACATACGTCCCGACCGGCATGCGTTCCGCAAGTTGGGGCACACCTCCCACATGATCCTCGTGAAAATGGGTGATCACTAAATAGTCGATGCGCGTGATGCCCGCCGCCTTGGCGACGGTTGAGATGCGTTCCGCGTCGCGACCATTGAAGTCCGGCCAGCCTGAATCTACCAACATCGATTTGCCAGAAGGGGCGACGAAGAGTGTGGATTGCCCACCCTCCACGTCAATAAAGTAAACATCGAGTGTGCCCGCCGCCCGCAGCGGCGCGCTGAGGAATGTCAAGAAAGCAATCAGGAGGAATTTGCGCATGGTTGGCATCCTAACACGAAATGCTGGAGGAGTGGATTGCCTTAGCCGGAGACCGGGTCGATGGTGATGTGCTCGCTCGCGTCCCAGCCGGCGTAGTAGAGTTCCACGTTCAACTCCGGCCGCTCTTTCGCAAGCGCCGCGCGGGCGCGCCTCAGGTCTTCTTCCTGGCGCTGGCGTGGCTCAGTGGAAGAATGCAGGTGAAAGGGCAGTTCCTTGTACCAGCCGCAATCCTGGTGCTGGATCAGGATCAGCCGCCTCAGGTCGTGCGCCTCTACCAAGTACCGAAACCACTTCCAACCCGCCCAGGAAAACTTTGGCAGGTATTCGACGAGGGTCAGGCATTGCGGCCCGCCGGGCAGTACCAGCAGATCGTAGTTCTCATCGAGTCCCAGCTTGAGATTCAAGAACTCGTGGAATCCTGCTTGGAACCGATGGTCACTACAATGTATGGCAAGGACTTCAGCATCCGCCCGGTGCAGTGATGACGAGAGTTGAGAACTCGACATGCGATTTCCTTCTTCAGGTTATCGGACACACCCCACGCGGGGGAATCGAAGCCGCTCCCGAAGATTAGCCAGGAAGCTCATCCCGCGGCTTTGGACCCCGAACCCGGGACTTAGTTTTATGCCTTCCTCCCCGTGCTTTCTTCGCTCGTTACTGCTGTGGGCTTTCCCGTCAGCTTCTCGCCTTCGACCCCGAGTTGCGCCAGCACCGTGGGAATATCCAGGCCCAGGGCTTGGAGTTGTTGCAGCAAGCCGAACACCAGCGCCGGCCCCGCTTGGGCGATGCGTCCGATCCCACTCGTGCCATTGCCCGTCGTGCCATTGCCCTGCTCAATGACAACAACCTTGTCGATATTCCCGAGCGGCGCAGCCACAGCGCCAAAAATCCCTGCCGAGGCTTGCAGCACACTGGGCAGCTTCTCGAGCAGGGTTTGCAATTTGGCTGCGTCGTTGAATTGGCGCCACGCCTCCGCCTTCTTCAAGATGGCCTGGGCCTCCGCCACGCCTTGCGCTTCAATGGCGCGCGCTTGCGCCAGGCCCATGGCCTCGATCTTCGCTGCCTCGGCGCGGCCTTCCGCTTCCACCGCCGCCGCGCGTCCCATACCTTCCTGCTTCAGTTTTTCTTGTTGAGCTTGCGCCAGGGCGATTTGCGCGGCCTTCTGGCCTTCCGCTTCCAGGATTGCCGCCTGCTTCTTGGCTTCCGCGCGCACGATGGCCGCCTGCCGTTCCGCCTCTGCCGCCTTGATGACCGTGGCTTCAAGTTCCTTCTGCTTGCGCAGCACTTCCTGTTCCTGGACCGCGATCTGTTCCTGCGTGCGGGTGCGCTCCACACGCACTTCTTCAGCTACTACTGCCTGTTTTGCTTTCGCCTCCGCCAGGGGGCCGGCCTGTGCGGACTTGGCCTTTTCCATTTCGATTTCGGCCTGGTACTGCGCCTGCCTTACCTGAAAGTCGCGCTGCGCGTTCGAAATGTTAGCGTCGGCGTCAAACTTCGCCTTCTCGCCTTCCTGCATCGCCACGGCGGATTTGATCTTTGCGTCGCGTGTGGCCTCCGCCTCGCCGATGGTCCCATCGCGTTTCACTTCCGCCGTGCGTTTCTTGCCCAGGGCGTCGAGATAGCCTTCTTCGTCGCTGATGTCCTGGATAGTCAGGACGTCCACGCCAATACCCATGCGCTCCAGGTCCAGCGCAGCCTCCGAAGTCAGTTTCTGGGCAAAGCTGGCGCGGTCGCTGTTTACCTCTTCCACTGTCAGCGTGCCGAGGATCGACCGCAAGTGGCCTTCCAGCGTTTGGAAAATCACCTTCTGAATCGTGTCATGCGTCATGCCCAGGAAGCGCTCCGCGGCCGCCGAGAGCGACATGTCATCGCCCTTGATCTTCACGTTGGCCACGGCCTTCACGGAAATTGGCACGCCTTTGAGCGTATAGGCGCGCTTGATTTCCAGGGGAATCGTGAAGACGTTAAGCGACAGGTAATCCACCTGCTCGAGCAACGGCCAACGAAACGCCGCGCCTCCCCGCACCATGCGATAGCCCACGATGCGGCCGTCGGGCAACTTGTGTTTGCGCCCGCTGAAAATCGCCACCGCATTCGGCGGTACCTTGATGTAGTTACGGGCGAATCGTGAAATTGCGACGAGCAGTGCGATGGCGGCAATGGCCGCCAGGCCAATGACGAAGGGTGAGAAGGGCATGATCATCCTCCCGGGGGAAACTCAAGATTGACGAGTGACAAGTAACGAGCCAACTGGGACCGAAATTCAAAAATCGAAGCTCAGGAATCGCGGCGAGTTTCGATTTTCATCTTTCGGTTGCTCGAAACTTTTCACACGACAGCGTTCACTCTTCTGCTACTCCATGCGCTCCACTAACACGACCTCCCCGGCGATGACGTTAATTTTGACCAGAGTGTTGACGGGAATCTCCTCGTTGTTCGCGGCGCGGGCGACCTTTTCCACCACCGTATCGCCCAGGGTGCAGCGCACCTGGCCCATTCCACCTTTGGGAATCGCCACGCTCACCTGCGCTGTATGCCCCGCTAGATCGCCTGTCCGGACATGGCTCGTGGCTTGTTGACTATAGAGAAAGCTGGCAAAAGCGTAGATTACACCCGCAAACAGTATCCCACCTCCAAAGCCCATCGCAGTGCTCACACCCACCCCATAACCCAGGTGAATCCCGATGGCGCCAAAGGCGCCGAACGCGGTCACGAACACACTTAGGATGCGGCTGCTCAGGATGCTGGGCCCCGCGCCGTGCCCATCCGTGTCGTGGCTGAAGTCACCGTGCTCGAACAGGTCGCCCATTATCGAGCTGGCGATCAGGAAGACGAAACCAAAGGCGGCAATGGCCAGGAAGGTGACGAACGCTGATGTGTCTGCCAAGAGAATCATGTCGTTAGCCTCCGCACCAGAAAAGTGGCTCCACCTTGGGAGGGACCGTCGCTGTGCGGACGATTATGCTTGCAAGTGAGGGTTACTCTAAGGCTGGACCGCAGGGAAGTCAAGGCAGGCGACACGGGGCTGGAAACTTTGTCCTTAGCGATCAGGGTACGGGATACATCACCCAGCCTAGCACCAGTGCGATGCCCACAAAAGCGGCAAAAACTTTGGCGCCGTACACCAACCGTTCGCGCGGCGTATTTTTGCTAAGGACTCCGAACACGACGGAGACCAGGAAGGAGAACAGAACCATTGCGACAATATGCGGAACAGCCATTTTAGAACCTTGTGACTAGTTACAACACAGCAAGGGCCGAAATTCGAAAATCGAAGCTCGAAAATCGCGACTAGTTTCGGGTTTCGTCTTTTGCTTACTCATTAATTTCCCTAGGGTTTTCTGCCCATGGCGATATCGTATACGTCGAAAATCGCCAACACGTTCAGCATTCCTGCTGCCACCAAATAAGCCGTTCCGTAATCCGCGCTCACGAAGAGCGGGTCGCCCCCCGCATACCCGAAAAAGCGCGCCGCGGGCATCGCAATGCCCACGCACAACTCGCCGAAGTAACCTAATGTCTGCAGATACGATCCCGAGCCGGTGGCGAAGAATTCACCCTGCATGACGATGCCCATTAGAAACATCACCACAATCGACGCAAACAAGATCAGTGCCCGCCACCTGCGGCCGAGTAAGAAATGCCCTAGCCCGGGCACCAGCCACGCTGCCACGCACAATCGCACCAAGTCACTTAGCTTAGGCTGGGCCTTGACGGCTGCGGCTTCCTGAACGGCTTTGTTCGCCATGAGGCTGAAATCGGAGGATCGGCCACCGCCGTCCTCACATAGAAGTATCGGGTAATAATGGATTCCGCTCGGTTAAGCAGGGCGCCAAGCTGGATACAATAGGCAGGCCATCGCTCAAAGCGGAACCCTAAAAGCTAACACACCTCAGGGTTGCGCAGCAAGGATGGGCACGATCGCCTGCTGGATTTCTCCGGTCACGCGCGCGTCCCGTTCTTCCACAAACATGTTCACTTCGCTGCGCACACCGAAATCATGCAGGTAAATGCCCGGTTCAACCGAAAAGCAGGTTCCGGGGATGATCCGCCGTTCGTCGCGCGTTTCAAGATTGTCCAGGTTGGCGCCGTTGCCGTGCACCTCTTCACCAATCGAGTGGCCGGTGCGATGCACAAAAAAAGCGCCATACCCTCTTCCCGTGATGGCCTCACGCGCCACGTCATCGACCTCATAGCCGTGCAAGGGCTTACCAGCACGCATGGACTTCTCGACCAGCTTGATAGCTGCGTCACGCGCCTCGCGGACGATTTCAAATATCTTCGCATATTTGTGCGGTACAACTTCACCGACGTAACCCGTCCAGGTGATGTCGAAGTAGACGGCGCCCGGTTTGTTCTGCTTGCCCCAAACGTCTACCAGGACAAAGTCACGGGCAGCAATAGGCTGTGAGCTCTCGCGCGAAGGTGAATAGTGCGGGTCGCCGGTGTTGGCATTAACCGACACGTTGGGAGCTTCGTCCGTGATGACGCCCCGCGCCTCAAACAGCCGCATCATTTCCTGCTGCACGTCGTATTCGCCAATCGTCTTGCCTTCTCGTACAGCCTGGCGGATCGTCGCGAAGGCCACGCTGACGGCCTCATGCACCACCTGACCGGCCGCGAGGTGTGACTGAAACTGTTCCTCTGTCCAGCGCGCCTCGAACTGCTGCACGAGGTCTGCGGAAGAGACCAGGTCAACACCGCAGCTTCTGACCAGCTCCACAGTCCCGGCGTCCACCAGGCCCACGTAAGGGATGTTATTGAGCGGGGAATACTGCATTGCAATGCGAGGTTTTCCCGCGAGCATCTTTCCCAGGCCCTCCCGTTGCTCGCGCCAGGAGGAATACCGCTCCTCGGTGCCCGGCAAGCCCGCCAGGGTTTGTGACTCGATACGGTGCACCAGCTTCGCTGGCTCACCCTGCTTGGGAATCAAGTAATACCAGCGGCGCGTACACATCACCGGGTTAATCTTGAGCACGCGATAGGCGATGGGATCACGATGGTGATGGTCGTAGAAAAGCCAACCATCCAGGTTCGCTTCGCGCAACGCAGCTTGAATTGCTTCAAGATCCATAGGTTTTCCTTCCCGCCCCCTCCGGGGGCGTAACCGCGTCTGGGGAGTTACCGAACCAGCCGAACTGATCCAAAACCGTTGGCTTCGAGCGGCACCGCCACTTCCCCCTCGTCCATTCTCAATTCCCCCAGGTCACGTTCCAGCAGGTCACAGCGATACGATCGCCGGAACCCCCCTGTGCCCAGCCGAAGCGGTCCGAAAGTTCCTCCCGTCTCCCACAGGCGAACGATTACCCCGCGTGCTGACCCCTCGTCCGCAGGCTTGAAAGCAGTGGCGATGGCACGGGCTTGATCTACCACCAGCCGGGGCAAGGAGTTTCGCGATAACTCACCCCAAGCTGTTAACAAGGAAGTAGCCGCACTCCGGCTCCAGGCAAATGCGCCCGCGCTTTGGTAACCCCCCCGGTGGGCTCGCAGGCTGTAACGAAAGCGGAACTCCGTCTCTCCAGCCTGGTCCCTGATCACCTCTTTGTAGTCCTGATCGTTGCCCAGGGCTTCAAAAGTCACAGCATCCAGGTCGGCGCGCAGGAGGAAGGAATCGAGGGGGGCCAGGGTAACTCCCTCACCCCCCGCGAGAGAAGCATCGACGAACCCCTGCACCACCAAGCGCCGCAAGTCCGAGCCTGGCAACATATCCCCCGCGGGTTGCATTTGCGGCCGAACCACCGCCCCAGTGGTTTCAATTCGCAGCATTGCCCCCGATGGTATTACGGGAAAAATGTGCGTCAGCCGCTGTTCTTGTGACGAGAGGGGCTTCTTTACACGCATATCAAAATCAACCTGATCGAGATCAGCATAGACCGTCACAAAGGTCGTAAGATCAATGCCGGCGGTTCGCCCCACAATCTTCAACCGCGCCAGCACCGGCCCGGTAGAGACAACCTCCGACTTCACATCTTCGAGCGGATGGTCTTGCCCGTCAAAAAAGAGGGTTTGCCCAACCGTCCGTCCCTGGCTACTCTTGAGGAGCTGCCTGCCGGTGGCCTTCCACACCAGATTCGAGATTCCGCCCGTTGCCGGGTCAACCGTTAGACTGTAGTAAGGGCTTTCCAATTCGCGGTCAGTCGCGCGAAGGCGGTTCTCCGCCCTCGCGGGTGTGGTCGAACTTCGCGTCATGAGCAGGCGCTTGAATCCAAACCCCTCCACCCTGGGCGATACAAAGCACAACACGTGCCGGCCGTTTTCATCGACCCACTGGGCATTCAGCCCCGACGTTTCGGTCGCTACGCCGGTCACGCCCGGCGCCGGCTCCACGCAAACCAGGCCCGTGCGCGGGAAACTCAGACTGTTGAATACGATTAATGAATCCGAGTGCTCCTTGAGCCCAATTCCGGCCCATGCCTGGCGGGCCAGCCGCTGGTCAATTGACAACAACTCTTCCGACCACTTCCGCCGCAGAGCCGCATTCACTTGCTTGTTGGTTTCGTCCGCGCCGTTCCAAGCGTGATCGCCGAGCATTGCCAAATCCCATTCAGCGCGTTCGCGGTCGGGGCGACTGGAGTCTACCGCCGAAGGGTTTCGCCACCCTGCCAGGGCCATCAACGCTTCCGCCGCCAGGAAACGTCGCTCGCCCTCACGCATGGCGGCTGCGTACTTCGCCAGGCTGACCGGCCACGACTCCCACGAATTTCCAAACGAACCGCGCAGGACTCTCAAGAAGGGCCGGTGTGCTTCCTCCTGGTCAACCTGTTCCGTGAATTGGGGGAGAATGGCGTTCACCAGTCGGGGATGCGGCCCCGGTCTCGCGTTGTAATGGATGATTGCGTCGGCGAATCCCGGCGCCTGCGACGCGCTCCGGGGCGAGTAATCGCTGTGCGTGCCGCTGGCCAGTACCGCCTTTAAAGGGTACTTGTCACCCAAACCTGCATAATGGGGCAGCCACTGTCGGGAAATCAGTTCGGGATTGCCGAGCACCGCGGCGCCTTGCGCATAGCTCCATTTTCCTGAGGCCCACGGGTCCATGATGACCCGCAGTCGTGCCCCGTCCGGCCCTTCGTAGGCAAAGAGCGGTGGATTGTCCAGACTTGCAAACGTCGAGTCAAAATCGTAGAACGGCACCAGCAGCCAGCGCACTCCGCAGCCGGCGAGAATTGATGCGACACCCCAGGGCAAGGAGGGCAGTTCAATGTGATGGGCCACCGTCATAGGCATGCCCCAGCCTCGTTCCAGGCGGCGGGCAGGATATAGCGTGCGGATCATTCCTTCGACACTCTGGAAGCCCCAGAGTGAGTTATTGAGGAAGGGGCTGACGAACACCCTGCCCTCGTGAATGCGCCGAACCAGTTCATCGCGCCGCTCCGGGTACCTTGAGGAAGCACAGTGCCTCCTGCGTCACCGCCATGTTGTAGTGGTCACGGTTCTCGACGCGCTCGCCGTCGGTGCGCTGCATTTCATCCAGATGCGCCCGCACCAGATCGGCAAAGCTTCTCCGCGTCACGTCCTCAGAGAATCCCCACGTGTAATCAGGACACGTGTCGTTCGTTACGTAGATCGTCCAATCGGCCAGGTTGCCGCTGCTCTGCCCGGATGCAGCGCGCGCCATCCCCAGAATCATCACGCCAAGAAAAAGTGCAAGGGGTCGAATTCTCAACTGATGTTCCCTCTCTGAAAATCACCCAGCATGCGCAGATGTGCTTCACCAACAATGATCATGTCTTTTCGCCAAGTTTGAAGACCCGGTCATAGATCACCATCATCACGGCGCCCACCAGTCCCACCGCCGTGACCACCCACCACATTTGCTGCGGCCGGTGCAGGACGTCGCCGAACTCATGCAGAAGGTATCCGCCCAGCGGTCCGGCGATAAAATACCCGATGGCAATGGGGAGGAATGCGTAGCCCATATAGAGCCCCTGCTGGCCCGAAGGCGCGAGCCGCGAGATGTATTCGTAGTAGCGCGCCGATTGGGTGATTTCACCAAGCGCCAACACCACTAGTGCCGCTCCCAGTCCCAGGGTTGACGGATGGATGGCCAGGATTAACCAGGACAGACTCGAAATGAGCAGACCCAAGGTCATCGCAGGAAAAGTCGGAATCTTGCGGGTCAGATAGCTCACCAGTATTTGGAAGCAGATCACCGTGAGCGCATCGATCGAAAGCAGCAGATCGGCATTGGCGTTCGGGTCCACGTAGCCCCGCAAGAACAATGGCGCAGAAATGAATTCCTGCCAGAAGACGATATAAAAACTCGAAAAGATGAGCAGGAATAGAACAAAGCGGAAATTGCCGAGAACTACGAACATGTTGCGGATGGCGACCGCAACGCTCGCCACCCTCTGTTCGCCGGAATGATCCGGATCGTGAAAGAAGCCCAGGGTGACAAGGAACATCAGGAAAACGCTAAGGGCGGAAACGCGAAAGACATTTTCCATGCCCCAACCCAGTTGCTTGCGTACCAGCCAGGCCATTACCGGGCCGAGCGTGCCGCCGATATTGACGATCGTGTAATAAATGGAATAGCCGATGGAGCGGACGTTCTCCGCCGAAGCGCGCGCCGTCGTTCCTGCCACGCAGGGTTTGACCACCGCGGGCCCCAGCGCTGGAACCATCAGGATGACAAAGACCAGCCACTTGTCGCCGAGGGCTTGGCGCGCCCCCTGCATCCACGGGGCGGAAAGTGATCCCAGCAGAAAGTAGCCGATGGTCATCACCAGATACGCGAACATCAGCGCGCGGCGAAAGCCGAAGCGGTCAGCGAGCGTCCCCCCCAACACCGGCAGCAACCAGACCACAAATCCGAAAGTCCCCATCATCCAGCCGGTGACTTCTTTCGAAAAATGCAGTTGCTCGGTGAGGTAAATGGCCAGCACCGCGCTCGCGCCGTAGTAAGCGAGGCGTTCGAAAAGTTCCGTGAAATTCGCCACCCAGAAGGCGGGCTTGAATCCCGTACGAATTTCCGCCAGCCGCTCGGTGAAGCTCAACGTGGCCTCCCGTCCCCGGGCACTGCCGCAAGGATTTTGAGCTGTGTAACGGTCTCTTCAGCCGACCGCCCCGTCACGCGCAGCAACTTGCGCCGCGCTTTGTGGCCGGAGAGGATGACAACACAAGCTTGGGGCAAGCGCAAAGCACGGGCGAAGAATAGCACGCAGGACTCATTGGCGCGACCCTCGGTGGGAGGCGCGTGGATCTCCAGGCGCAGCTCACCGGAGGCGTCCACTGTCAGTCGCTCGCGGGCCGCACGCGGTTTGACGCGCAACCAGAAGCTCACGTTTTCGCGTTCGATTTGGAATTCCGGCATATGAAAAGGTGTCAGGTGCCAGGTGTCAGCATGCAGTACTCATCGGTCAGGTTTCAGCGATTAACAAACTTGCACCAGGCTATTGGGAGCATTGTTCCAACCCCGGGTCGAAATCCTGCATTCCTAACCACGCGCTCCAAAGATTGCCGTTCCCACGCGTACGATCGTGGCGCCTTCTTCGATGGCCACTTCGAAATCGTGGCTCATGCCCATGGAAAGTTCGCGCATCGAGACGTTCGGCAAGTTGTGCGCCTCAATCTCACGCGCCAGTCTGCGTAATTGCCGGAAGTACGGCCGGACCTGTTCGGGATCCTCGAGAAACGGAGGAATCACCATCAGGCCACGCAGGTCGAGCGTTCGAAGCTGACCAATCTGCGCAGCGCTATCCAGCACATCGGCCACGCGCATGCCCGCTTTGGATGCCTCCTCACCCAAATTCACTTCCATTAGCACCGGTAAGGGCGCAGCGTCTGGCGAGGCGAGCTGCGCGAGCTTCTCAGCCAGGCGCCAAGAATCCACAGAATGTACCCAATGGAACATTTCGCGCGCGGCCCCCGCCTTGTTGGTTTGGAGATGCCCCACCAGGTGCCAGGTAATGGCCAAGTCTGCCAGCGCCGGCCGCTTGGCCTTTGCTTCCTGCACCCGGTTTTCACCGAAGTCACGCAGGCCCGCATCAAAGGCCGCGCGAATTTGCTCTGGCGGATGCGTTTTCGAAACTGCCACCAGACGCACCTCCTCGCGTTTGCGGCCGCTGCGCCGGCAGGCGGCGGTGATGCGCTCTTCGACGCGCGCCACGTTTTCTGTAATGCTGATTACATTCTCCATGGGAAGACTTCACCTCGGTCGAGCGGGGCGCACATTCCCGATACCTGATGACGAATTGAAACGATGCCATTCTACCATTCGTTGCCTCGCGCGTTCGCAGCTTGTTACGGCCACACGGCGAGTGTTAGGATGCAGGATTAGAAAGACGTCCGTAGTGCGTCGTCCGTTGATGGGTTCGGGTGACATGGCTGAACCCAAGGGGTGTGACCTGAATCCCAAACCCTGTAATCCGCAGTCGCGACCCGCGCAACTGACAACGGACAACTGACAAAGGGCAAGCGAACAATGCAACCCGGCCTCTTCATCACTTTCGAAGGGATTGACGGCACCGGCAAGAGCACGCAGCTTCGATTTCCGTTTCAGCGCTCGCTTCGAGGGGGCTATGTATATTGGAGTCGGGACGTTGTGAGAAATGTGCGAAATGCCAAAGAGTAAGGATATATGCGAGGTACAGTGTGGCATACTTGTATTTGTGAAAACGAGAGCTCGACTGCGGCGTGTGGTAAGATATGCGCGCTTCACGATGTTGAATTCCAATTTTCCGAAGGGGTGACAGATGGCTCGGGGTAGGTTCATAGTGCTCAGGGAACAGACGGGTCGGGCATCACGACTCAGGCTGAGTTACTCAAGAAGTGGCTTGACAAACAAAACAGACTCTCGTACTTAACCAAGGAGCCAACCGCTGGCCCTGTTGGCGCCATCATCCGCCTCGCTTTGTCTAGGCGCCTCTTTTCTCCCACAAACTCCACAACTGCGTCGCAAGGTGGCTATTCTAGTCTCGACTCAGCCGCCATGGCACTAATGTTTGCTGCGGACAGAATGGACCATCTTGCAACAGATATTCTTCCAAAACTCGAGAAGGGGATAACCGTAGTTGCTGATCGGTACTGGCTTTCCAGCTTCGCATATCAGAGCGTCGACTTAGAGTTTGAGTGGGTCCGTCAAATAAACCTCAAGTGTCTGCCCCCTGATGTCACTATCTTCTTGGACGTGCCGTCTGAGATAGCAAAGAAAAGGATGGATGCACAGCGTTGGCACGTGGAACTATTCGAGGATATAGGAAGGCTGACCCTTGTTCGCGACAACTACCAAACTTGCATCAAGCGGCTGCAATCGGAAGGACATAAGATTTTCACAGTCGATGGCAATGAGCCGATTGAGGTTGTCCGCAAGAACATTTTCACTATTGTGAAGCGAGCTTTCTCAGAGTCTGGATATGATTCTTCGGAGCAACTGGACTTGATCGAAAGCGTCGAAACTGACAAGAGGTGATGGCGACATGGGTAAGACACTTGTTGATACAGAAATTGAAGCCGCCGCCGAGGAACAAGGTCTTATATCCCCTTTCGAACCTAACCGCCTAAAGGGCGCATCTTATGACTTCAGGATCGGAGAAACCGTAATCGTTGCACATCCAGATGGACTTCGTGGTTACTCACTAATTATCCAACGTTCGTTTAGTTTGCAGCCCGGCCAGTCCTGCATTGTATCGAGTCGGGAGAAGATTAAGCTACCGCAGAATATGGCAGGTCGGCTATCGTTGCGCTCCTTTCATCAACTTCGTGGGTTATTTTACTCTGGCGGGCTCATTGACCCCGGCTACAACGGTTTACTTTTTTTCCCGTTGGCAAACATTACAGATTCGCCGATCGAATTAGTATATGAAGACCCGCTTGCGACCTGCGAGTTCGAACATCTCAACAATCAGGCCAGTTGTAAGTACAAAGGCGGAGAGGAAATCAGCAAACCCCAGCAAACCCCGGCGGTGCCGAAACGGATTTCTTATAGCATCATAGAGATCAGCCAACGGCTGGACGAGATGACCTCTACTTTAAGCACAGTCAACTACAGGTTTGAGCGGCTGGAGGCTCTCACTGCGGTGAGCCAGAGGATTCAAGAATGGATTTTCCTGGCCGCGGTCGGTGCTGTCGTAGCTGCAGCTTTCTTGAGTTTGTTTGCAATCCTGCCACTGCCCTCCCGGACACTCGTAGGTGGAGCCGCCTTGGCGGCATTGGGAATTGTCCTTCTCTTGCGCAGGAAAAGGAGTTAACGGCATGCAAACTTCAACACCTCTGCGTAATCTCGTAAGCCATTTTACTGAAAGGTATCTTAATTATCGGTACACTTACCGTCGCTACATACAAGCAGCCGAGGCGTTCTTCGAAAATCAATGGAAAGCCGGAACTCTGGCTCAGTGCCGGCCTGCGCTCAAAGACTACTTGCGTGCAAGCGGTTTTAGTTTTCTACGGGTGGCTCACCGAAGAGACTACGACATTATCGATCTGAGCCTCCGGCTGCGCTCAGGTTCGAATGTGAGGGGCAGAGCCCTTGGGTACTACGGGAGTTCTGATCACCGCCTAAAACAACTGTCCCAACGTCATCTCAACAAGCCTCCCGCTAGACTCTCGGTTATATTCTCTCCCCAATTTGCAGCGTCAACCAGGACCTTACCCAGTGATTGCATAGTGGTCAGGCCTCTCGACCTTAAGCGATTGTTCGTCGCCTTGGCTACTGATGAATACCTGAACGAGTACCTCTACGTATTGTCAGCAATCCCCTTACAGAAACGCCAGCTGAATCGCCAACTCCGTGCTAGGGTGGGACTGGAGCTTGGGGACGTGTTGGCTATTTCGAAATGCGCCTAGACAAAATATGCAAAAGAATGTCCAGTTGTCTTTGCGTTAGAGTTTGGGCCCCCTCGAACAGCTTCACCACAAGGTTGACTGTTATGCAATAACCCTGGCGCATAGATGTGTGTCCAGCTCGCCATCGCACGTAAGTGACAAACCCGGGGAAAGGTGAGTTCACAGGACGGATACACAAACCCAAGGCTTTCTCTGAGGAATACATGGGCTTCGACTCTTTTCTCGGTAATCCGCAGGCGGTGGCCGCAGTTCGTGAAATGCTGGTGACTGGCCGTGTGCCGGGCGCCCTGCTTTTTACCGGACCGGACGGCGTGGGCAAGAAGACCCTGGCCCTGATGCTGGCCAAGGCGCTGGTTTGCGAGACCGGCCCTCGAGATTTCTGCGGCCATTGCGCACGCTGCCGCAAGGCTGAGCAGATGTTCGCTGCCGCGCGGGAAGATTCGGCACGGCGCCGTGAAATCAAGGAGGCCGCCCGCCGCGTGGAGGGCCTGGTCTACTTCGATTTCCAAATCCTTGAGCCGTTCACCAAATTCATTCTCACGGAACAGATCCGCCAACTTCGCGCCATAGCTTACACGCGGCCCTTTGAGTTCCCACTCCGCCTCTTCATTCTCGACGACGCGCAGACCATTCATTGGCAGGCCGTTGACCTCTTGCTCAAGGTGCTGGAGGAACCGCCGGAGACGACCCGCTTTATCCTGGTTTGCCCGAATGCCAATGAGTTGCGCTCGACTATCCGTTCGCGTTGTCAGCGCCTCCCTTTCCAGCCCGTAGAGGAGCCGCTCATTCAGGAACTTCTCGCCCGCGAGAAAGATTTCACGAAGCCCCAACTGGCTCTCGCCGCACGCGTGGCGGCGGGCAGCGTGGCGCGCGCCCGTGCCTTTGACCCCTCTGAATACGAGCGTCGCCGCAAGCCCTGGCTGGATTTCCTGGAAGCCACTGCGGGCCGCGCCGCTCCCGGGGCGTCACCGGACTGGCGCCTGCTGTTCGACTCCGCCCGTGGGCTCACCGAAAATCGCGATGACTTTGCCGGCACGCTCGAAATTGGTTATTCCGTGCTGGCGGATCTACTGCATGTCTTGTTGGCGAGCTCCCCCGAGGTGGTTGTGAATATTGACGTGCAGCCGCGCCTTCAGGCCTGGGCCCCGAAGCTCGGCCTGGAGGGAATTGAGCGACTAAAGGCCGGGCTCGATCAGGCCTATCGCTTGCAGATTCGCAATGTTAACCCCCAACTGGGCTTCGAGACTCTGGGCATCGAGATGATGTCGGGCCGCAAGCCCGGCTAGCCTTCGGATCTTCCTCGCGGGCCCCACCTGAAGACCTGCCTTTCACCCCGGATCGCGCACAAGAGTTTGATCTTGCCCCCGGCGCTTTCCCGGCCGGATGACAGGCAACGGTAAACAACTCCGGGTCATCCAATTTATGAATCCCAAACGCCCATATCCATCCGTTGTCGGACAAATGAATAATGAAAGTCCCTCGTTACGGTCAAAACGATTTGCGGCTCATGGGAGTCTATGTTAGTATGCAGTGCATTCGCGGCTATCTTCCTTGTATGTTCTTTCTGTGTTGGCCGTAGGAAACCGCTGCAACGGGCCAGGCGTCTACAAAGGTGGCCTTTGGCGATTTCACCCGGGAGAAGCTATTAATCTGTGCCCATCTGTTTGGGCTCCAGGAGTAAACCAGCATGAATCGACGACTCATTCGTCCTTCCCTGTCTGATGTACAGGACCAGCTTGGCTCGCGGATGCAGCGCAAGAAGCCCGCGCCGCCGGACCAGACGAACGCTGAAAATTTCTATTACGTGAAGCAAATGCAGTCGCGCACACCCATGGTGGTTGTGTTAAACCAGGGTGAAATAATCCATGGCGTGATCGAGTGGTACGACCGGAACTGCATTAAGGTCCACCGCCAGAACGAACCGAACCTCCTCATAATGAAATCCTGCATCCGCTACATGCACAAAGAGGGCGAATCCAAAAACGGCGGAAACCATGAGGGGGACAGCCATCATACAGGCGAGGCGAATTCAGAAGAGTAATCTTTAGCATTCGTGGGGTCTGCGTCCCATCGGCTCTCGGAAACGTGCAGGACGAATTTCCGCCTTCCTCAGTTATTCCCGCCTCTGTGGCGCGCCCACTCTGCCAGGCACGATGGACGCTTGGCGCAAAAGGTGCCGAAGGGCGCCTCACGATGCAGTACTTGACAGCTAGCCGGGGCTCGCCTAGCATGAGGCCGAGCCGAGAATTCACCGTAACGAGTTCAACCTTGATACCGATTTTGCTTTCCTCTTTCACTGCCAGGCACGTTAATCCCCGGGTGTCGTGTCTCGACGCGCTCTGGGGTTGGGGCCGTCCGCTGGCCTTCCTGACCTCCGCCTTGCTGCTTTCCGTTATGCTGGCGACCGCGCAGGAACATGGCGCGAGCAAGTTGCCGGTCATCGACAAGATCACCAGTGCTGCCTCACACCAAGCCTTCAGCGGCACCGTACAATCCCTTGATGAAAAGCGTAATATCCTGAATGTCAACTCGGTTGAGGGCGGCGTCACGGAGATTTTTCCCGTCAAAAAGGGTACGCTGGTAGTAACGACTGACGGCACCCGGCTCAAGCCGGCCAACCTCATTCCCGGCACGAATGTGATCGTCTTCTTCGAGCTCCATGCCGATCACCGCACCGTAAAACGCATCGAAATTCTTGCCGGCGAATCCAAAAAGCAGGCCCCCCCTCGTAGCCGCAGCGCAACAGGCGGGCTGGCATCTTTCTCAGGACCTCTATGCGCATCGGCATCACTTGTTACCCCACTTATGGCGGAAGCGGTGTGGTCGCGACCGAACTCGGCATCGAGCTCGCCGCGCGCGGGCACGAAGTGCATTTCATCAGTTACGCCATGCCGGTGCGCATCAGCGAAGCCGCCGGACGGATTCACTTCCACGAAGTCGAAATGCTCAACTACCCGCTCTTCGATCATCCGCCTTACACCTTGGCGCTCGCGACTGCCATGACCAATGTAGCGGTCACTGAATCGCTCGATCTGCTGCACGTCCATTACGCGATCCCGCACTCGGTCAGTGCCTATCTGGCGCGCGCCATGTTGAAACCCCGGCGGCTACCCTTCGTCACGACACTGCATGGCACGGACATCACGCTGGTCGGGGTAGACCGTTCCTACCTCCCGATCACCCGCTTTTCCATCGAAGAAAGTGACGCGGTCACTGCGATTTCTGAATACCTGCGTCAAGTCACGATACGTGAGTTTGAAATCCGTAATCCGATTGAAGTCGTACCCAACTTCGTCAACTGTGATGTTTTCCGTCCGGCCAGCGGTAAATGCCGTCGTGAGGAGTTTGCCCCGGGGGGCGAGAAAATCCTGGCCCATCTTTCGAATTTCCGCGCCGTGAAGCGCGTGCCCGACGTCGTCGAAATCTTCGCCCGCGTCCATCAAGAGATGCCCGTCAAACTGCTGATGATCGGTGACGGCCCGGACCGCACCGTGGCCGAGTGGATGGTCCGCGAAAAGAAGATAGCTCAGGATGTGATATTCCTCGGCAAACAGAACCAGGTGCAGGACCTGCTGAACTGTGCAGACGTTCTTCTGCTGCCCAGCGAATTGGAATCGTTCGGTTTGGCGGCACTGGAGGGGATGGCGTGCGGTGTGCCGGCCGTTTGCTCGCGCGTGGGTGGCGTGCCGGAGGTTCTGCGCGATGGCGTGGAGGGTTTCCTGGTGGAAGTCGGCGATGTTCAGAAGATGGCGGCCTGCGCGCTCGAAATCCTTGCCAGCCCCGAACGTCACGCCGAGATGTCTCATGCTGCCCGTCAGCGCGCCCAGCGTAATTTCTGCAGTAGCACCATCATCCCCCTTTATGAGGACCTCTACCAGCGCGTGCTCAAGAATTCGTAAGTCGACTTGACCCCGTGCCCTCCGATATCGAGCTCACCCACTCTGTGGAAGGCTTAGCCCTCGCCAGAATACCCTCGCGGGTTACTTCTTAGAATACGGCTAGCCTTTGTTTTCTAGCCACCGTTTTGATTCTGCATTGCCATAGGATGTCAGGGTTTTTCTCGGAATGAGGCCCGGGGCAGATGGGAAAAATTGCTGATCGCAAGTATGGCTTAATATCAAATGTATCAATCTAATAGAGACTTACGGCTTCCCGTGGGCGCTTTCCATTTCTGAGGGTGCTGAAGTTGGGTCGCCCGCCTGCCGTCCCCTCCTGGCAGCCCTGGGGCCAGGCACAACGCATCTGGAAGAACCTCACGTTCTAGCCGTTCTAGTCCTCCGATCTCCGCTCGTGCTCCTAGCCCCACCTGGGCGAGGTTTCGAGGAGGACCCCCAACAACCTTCTGCCCGCGAGACATGGCAGTATTCAGGTTGAGGTCAGGCTCTTTTGCTCCCCGCCTGCGAGTTAGGCTGGGCGGCAGAGAAATATTGTTCCGGAGTCTAGCCGACTTCCGGGAGGGGCCAACCCTGCACTTGTAGCCTATGGCTCGGGGGGGGACGGGCGAAACGGCCGCCGGCCCGCACGGGATCCCTTGTATGTTATTGGAAATACATAGAATGCTGTGGCAGTCAAGCGACTCAACGCGTCTTCATGCCTTCCGGTTGGCAGGTAAGGCAGGGTTAGGATAATCCTTAAATCTTCATTTCGTCACCCTGTAGCCTGTCTAGCCTCCGAAGAAGGCCGTTGGGGAACCCTATGTTCTCTTCCTACGGGGAAGAGTAAGATCTTCCTCTCTGCGCGTCTCCTCCTCGGGTGGGGAGCTACTTCGGGGTTACCTCACCCTCGTAGTGTTCTTTCCAGGCGTGGCCGTTCTTATCCAGGTAGTCCGTGTCGATATTGAATTTCACCAGCAAGCCGGAATTCCTCGCGATCCAGGCCGTGCCCGCCGACTCCTGAATGGGGGCGAGCATCCCGCGGGCCACGTCGAGCCCCATCTTTTGGGATGGATTGGCTTGTTTCGTGTCGAAGGTGTATTTGTCGGCCAAACTCGTTCCCAGCATGTCGCTGCTCGGCAAGGAGCTCACCGTGGAGCCCACCGCGATGGAGAAATTCACATTGGTCATGAGCCCCAGCAACGTCATGTTCGCCAAAGCCAATTTCATTTCATCCCCCTTTTTGGCTTTGGACTCCTTCCTGGTTGTACCGCGTGTCTCCACTAGATCAAGTTCGTCCGGTGGAAACGTCTGCCTCCACGTTCACTGGGCCCACATGGGGCGCCTGGGTTCTATCCCGAAAATACTTCTCGTTGATATTCACCTGCCCTTTATACGAGAAGTGGAAGGAGTTGGTCGGCTTGGTGAGTGCGTCGAGAAGTTTATTCGCGCCGTTGCTCAACCGCCTTGCGTCAGTCGTATCCGGGGTCGAGGGTTGGGGTTTCGGCGCATTACCGGAAGTTTCGGAGGATACCGGGTTGCTCTTACACCCGACCAGTGCGGTTGCCAGGGCCAATCCGGCCAACAGAATAATCCACCTGATTTTAATGTGTGCCCATGTCTTCACAGCATGACTCCTTTGGAAAAGAACCTGGCTCCCCACGGTCATCGCGAACGGGATCACTTCCGGAAAGAGAATCCACGGAAGGCCGTGGCCAATGAATCTGGGGCGCATTGTATAGGGAAGGTCAGGTGGTGCGCAACTGACATTAAGGCTGATTGTATATATGATGATTCCTTGGGGCTAAGGGGTAGCCAAGAAATCAGAGCAGTGGGTGATTCAACTCCTTGATAAGGAGGGGGTTAGTGGGTGGTTGAGCCGCGCGATTTGTCCCCGTATCCCACAGCTCCTTAATACCCTCCTCAGTCAAGGAGGGGAGCTATTCTCACGGCAAACAGGAAATTATCGGCGGCCGAGGTTAAAGCGGACCCCAGCTCGGAAAAGGATCGGCGGACCCAGATTGATATAGGGCGTGAGCGCCGTTTGGTAGCGCTGATCGGTAAGGTTTTGGGCGGCGGCAAAGACCTCGGTATTTGCGCCTAGCTGTCGCGACAGGAGGGCGTCGAGCGTGAAGTAAGGCTTCAAGCGCAACGTGTTTTGGTCGTCGTCGTAGGCGGAGCTCTCCGCGCGGCCTTGGACGGCCGCCGTGATTCGCCCCATCCGGTGAGTGGTGCCGGAATTGGAATAACGCACCTGAAAGGTCGCTTCGTGACGGGGGACTTCCGGAATCCGCAGCCCCACCAGGCTTATGCCGGCAGGGTAGCTGACAACTGTAGCATTCGTGAACTGGTATCCCGCGTTCAAGTGGAATGCACGGGTTAAGTCCTCCGACCAGTCGAAATCGACGCCGCGCGACCGAGTGCGGCCCAGGTTCTCGCGTTCCCTCGTGACTAGGGACGGAGTTATGGTCAAGGTGACGTTCTCAATGGGCCGGGTGATATCACTCCAGAAGAAGACACCGCGCGCCGTCATCCGACCCCCGCCAGAAGCCCAAGTGGCGCCGCTTTCCGCGCCGGTCAAGTGCTCCGCTTCCAGGTAGTTGTTGGCATTGGTCAGCACGTTACCAAGCCGGAAAGAGCGATAGAGCTCGTTCAGGGTGGGGGCGCGGAAGGCTCGATAGATCGAACCGGTCAGCGATAACCCACCCGGGAGGCGTCGCAGGACCGAGAGGCGCGGGCTCAAAGCTTGCTCCGTACGATCGGGAAAGATCTTCACGGTTCTGGCGGTGGGGCCGGGCAGGGTCGAGGTGGTCGAGAGGGCATCATAATTCAGCCAGTGGTCTAGCCGCGTGCCGACCGTGACCACCCACTTGGATTTGAAGTTGAAAACGTCCTCGCCATAGCCCCCAAGGGTTCGCTGGCGTCCCCCTGCTCCCACGGCGGAACTGGGCGTCAGCTTCCCGCCGGTGAACTTGAGCTCGTTACTCGCCCCGCGCACCCCCTCTGCTTCAAAACCTGCCACCAGGGTTTGGAAGGAACCGGCGGTGCGTGACCACTGCGCGCTGAATCCGATGTTCTGAACCGGCACGCGCTGCACATTCGTTAACGTATCCGTGGCGCGAGTCGTGGAGGCCGACAAGAAATTCTGGTCGAACAGCTCGTCCCCCCCGTAACCTCGAAGCGAGAACGAGCCCACGATGGCTGATTGCCAATCGGCGCCCGCAGCCAACTGCCGAAGGGTGGTGTGATTGGCTTCATTAAGGAGACCCGCGCCGCGGGCTTCCCCCAGATAGTCGCCACGCACGAAGACCCTCGCCTGGTCGGTGAGGCGCCGATCGAGGATCAAGTCCACTGCCCGGTCGTCCACGCCCGCCAGGGTATCGGCCCGCCCGCGCAGGTTATCGGGCACCAGGTAAAAGCCGTCGGTGTGAAAGCCGTCAGCAGAAACTCCCAAGCCCCACTTGCCTTGCACCAGCGCCGAGGTAACGGAAAGATCCGGCGTCGTCCGGTTGCCAAAGGAAGTCTCAAAAGAAACGTGGGAAGAATCAAGCGGCCATGTGCGCACATTAATGACGCCGCCCATGGCGTCTGAGCCATAGAGGTCGGAAGAGCCTCCTGCGACGAACTCGACACCGCTGATGGATTGCCGTGGTACCCGGTCCCAGTAGACCCAGCCGCCGAAAGGATCGGTGATGGGAATGCCATCCTCCAGGACAAGCGCGCGACTGGGCCCGCTGGCTCCCACGCCGCGCAGCGAGACACCCTGCGAAGTGGGGTTGGCGGTGAGGCTGTCGGACCTGCGGAACAGGCTGAAACCGGGCACTTGGCGCAGGGCGCCGTCGAGCACGATGGCCCCGGTGGAGGTAAGGTCTGTGGAGTTCACCAGGGTAACGTCGGCGGCCGTCTGGTCAAGGCGTGTGGCCGTGCGCGTGGCGGTTACCGTCATCGATTGTGAAACCGCAGCAGGCTGAAGGGTGATCTGGAGGCGCGCGCTTTCGGGGTCGCCAGCGTTCCAATTCCGAGTGAAGGGGGTAAAACCCGGAGCCTGGACGGTGAGCTGGCCGGTCGACGCGGGTAGGTTCTCAAATGCAAAGCGGCCCTGGTCGTCCGTGGTGGTGGTCAGACGGAAGCTGTGGCCCGCTGCCATGACGTGGGCCTTGGGGATGGGCGCGCCGCTGGAATCGATCACCGTCCCGGCTAGACTGGCCAAGGGGGATGGGGATCCGCTCGCGGGCTTTGCAATCAGTGTAAGCAGGAGGATCGAAATCGCGGCAAATGAAGTCGATCGCCTTATCGTTGCGAATGTATGGGGCGGCCAGCCCAGGCGCAAACCTTGGCGCATCAGAGTCTCAGAGAATGTCATCAGTGTATGGGAATAACGTCAATGTGACGCGTTCAACGTGATCCCGCTGCGTTGTTTCCTGGAAATCAACGACCGCCGCTGGGGCGATGTGGCGAACATTTGTGCGCCGGTTCACCCGCCAGGCCTTGGCTATTTAAGCGGAGCATAGGTCGTACTGCCCTTAAGTTTCTTTATCTGCCCTTGACTCATTAATGAGTATACACCATTTTTTTCCCAGTCCACACAGCGCGCCAGCAGTGGGCCGGTTGGAGGCATGTGTCAGGTGGATCATCAAGCGGATTCGTATGCACAACGGCGCTGCTCCGGGATGGACCCTAGTTACCCGGCTGTCGATCGAAGTCCCGGAAGTTGCGCCGGGTTTCGATGCCGTGTACGATAAAGGGTAAGCTAGCGGCGCGCGCGATCCTGAGTTAATGGCACAATGATGCGACTCCGGCAAATAGCTTTTGGGGATCGACTCCCCGGGGAATAATGCGGTCCATATCCAGCAAATTCAAATTGCCTTTCCGTTGCACCCCGCTTCCCATATTCATCCTGTTTCTCACGGCTATTCCCGGTGCGCCTGTCCACGCGGACCAGTGGCAAAAGCTCAACCCCCAGGGGTACGTCAATGACTTTGCCGGCGTGCTCAGCCCGACGGCGGTTGCGAGACTTACCCGGCTGAGTACGGAGGTCGATCAAAAAGCCAAGGCGCAGATTGCGGTGGTCACCGTCAAGACTCTGGAAGGTGACGCGGTGGAAGACTTCGCCAACCACCTTTTCCAGAAGTGGGGCGTGGGGTACAAGGGAACGGACCGCGGCGTGATGGTCCTGCTTGCCACGGACGATCACAAGTACTGGACCGAGGTCGGCTACGGCCTTGAACCTATCCTTCCTGACGGCAAAGTGGGTGGGTTCGGACGCAGCATGGTTCCGTTGTTGCGCCAGGGCGACTACAACGGCGCCGTCGTGCAAATGGTGAGCCAGATCGCGGCGGTGATTGCGCAGGACAGCCACGTTTCTCTGGACAGCCTGGCTGACTCCCCGGCGGTGGCTCATCCCGCTCGCAATGGCGGGGGGCAGGAATTAAACCTGACACCGGGACAGATCATCCTTCTCGTGATTATTTTTATTGTCGTGGTGCCGATTTTACTCAAGTTCCTTGGTCCACTCTTTCTGCTGTCTCTCTTGACCGGAGGCGGAGGACGTAGCGACGGCTGGGGTGGCGGGGGTTTTGGCGGGGGTGGAGGCGGCGGAGGCTTCGGGGGTTTTGGTGGAGGTTCCTCAGGTGGGGGTGGAGCCGGCGGAA
The DNA here is from genome assembly GCA_963804995.1 of uncultured Acidobacteriota bacterium. Classification (GTDB taxonomy): domain Bacteria; phylum Acidobacteriota; class Terriglobia; order UBA7540; family UBA7540; genus Bog-366. The sequence goes on along the minus strand of CAWDSK010000003.1, from coordinate 1,031,309 downwards.
GCTGGTAACCAATCATCTCACCGAGAGACACTCCGGGAGCGAGAACTATGATTGCAGAAAAGGACCTGGCAGACCTGGTCACTAGACTGAAGGATGCCGCGGGAAGCAACCTGCTCTCCGTAGTACTTTACGGTTCGGCAGCCACCGAAGAGTTCCACCCAGGGCATTCTGACTTGAATACTCTCTGCATCATGCAGAGTCTGGGCCGGGACGATTTGGGCAAGTTGCGCGATGCTTCGGCCTGGTGGGCCAAGAAGGGGCACCCCGCGCCGCTCTTCTTTACCCTCTGTCGAGCTTCACCATTCCGCCGATGTTTTCGCCATCGAACTATTGGACATCAAAGCGGCGCATCGCGTTTTCTACGGCGAAGATGTGATGGCCTCGCTGGACGTTCCGATGGACCTTCACCGCCTGCAAGTGGAAAGAGAGCTGCGGAACAATACGCTGCGCTTGCGGCAGCACTACCTGAGGTATCCTACGGACTCCCAGAAGACCCTGGAACTGATGACCTCCTCCATTTCCACGTTTGCCGCGCTGTTCCGGCATGCCTTGATTGCTCTGGGGGAGGAGCCACCGCCAAGCAAGCGAAGTTCCGTGGACCGCCTGGGATCCGTGCTGGGGTTTGATCCCTCTCCCTTTCACACCATCTTCGAAATTCGTGAAGGGCACAAGCGGGAACGTGATGTGGATGTCCAGGCAACATTCGGCGCGTACCTGGACAGGGTCTCCAAGGTTACGGACGAGATTGACCGCCGGCTGGCAGTTCCACCGGCAAAGGGATAGAGTAGCGGCGAGTTTACCTCGCCATATGGCGGCGTTCCGATCAGATCGGGACAGGTTCCGCCGCCTCTACATTACTCGGAGGAAGGTCATGAAGATACGCTGGCTGTGGTGGGAGTTGTGGTGGCATTACTGGTGTTGGTGGCCCTCATCATTGGGGGATCTTACGTCAGCAGCAAAAACGAAATGGTGCGCAAGAATGAAGCCATCAAGCAAGCCTGGGCGCAGGTGGATGTGGTGCTGCAGCGGCGCGCCGACCTGATTCCCAACCTCGTGGAAACGGTGAAGGGCTATGCGAAGCAGGAGCAGACCGTGTTCGGAGACATCGCCAATGCCCGCGCCGGTTTGCTGAATGCCCGGACACCCGCCGACAAGATCGCCGCGAATGGCCAACTGGATGGCGCTCTGGGCAGGCTGCTGCTCATTGTCGAGAACTATCCCAATCTCAAATCCGATCAGAACTTCATGGCCCTTACAAGATGAGCTGGCCGGGAGCGAAAACCGCATCGCCGTCGAACGCCGCCGGTATAACGAGGCCATCCAGGATTACAACACCTACATCGGCCTTTTCCCCAACAGCATCTTTGCCGGTTGGGCTGGCTTCCAGCGAAATAATGACTACTTTGCGGCTGCCGAGTCAGCGCGCCAAGCTCCCAAGGTGGATTTCAGCGCGCCTAAGCCGTGATTCACGGCTACACCTAAATAGGGCCGAACGGCGTTCGGCCCGCGCCAGCGCCGCTCCGGTCATTCGCTCCCGAAGACTCGAACGTTATTGACACGGAAAGTTTCGCCGTTCGATAGAGTGCCTGACAGCCGCACTCGCGACACCTTGACGGGGGCGAACCGATCTGTCTGCAAACCGCGCCACGGACCATGCCGCCGGTCGGCAAGCACCGTCCATGTGCTCCCATCTTCCGAACCTCCACCACGTAATGCGCATACGGCCAGGGCTTGCGGAACCAGAGGGGATCCGAAAAATCGATCAGCTCGGGAAGCTCATACCGAATCGCCCGGATGGTCGCGGGCGCAGCCAAGACGAACTCCGTGCCGTCGCCAGTCGCGTGCAAAGCCTGGCCATCTTCCGGAACCGGAGCGCTATCGAGAAAGTAGTGCACGGTTCGCGCGTAGAGTGAACGGAAAAGCGTGTTGGCGGGATCATCCAGGATGCCGGTAAAATTTTCGCCGGAAATCACGGCCAGCCGCAGGTTCTTGTGCACGGAGATTCCCGGGCGATGGAACGGGGCCTGCTTGACACGCTCCTGGAAATCCTCCGCGGGCTCGGTAATTGCCTCTACCGACCGAGCCAGAACATCCCACGCTGCCGGCTCGTAAATCATATCGGCTTCGCCCGCCCAGCGCCCCGGCACGGGATCCCCGAGCTTCAATCCCAGCCCGCGCACGATGGGATGGTCCACGTTTGAGACGACGGCGCGTCCGGAGTCCGTCCAATGCGCGACGCTCACATGAAACACATTCAGATAATCGACCGCGCCTCCGGCCTCGGGATGAGTGATGGGCGTATCGGCGGCGGCATCGAGCGGAAGCAGTTCGGGCGGCTGGAAATCATCGCTCGAATACGTCAGGTGCATCCAGACGTGCTCCCGCTGCCAGATATAGCGGCGCTCTTCGGGGCTGGGCAGATACTCCACAATCACCGCAAACGAATCACCGCCATGCACCATCACCGCACCGCCGCGCGCCAGGTAGCTGCGAAAGTTCATGAAGCAAGGCAGCGTGGTGAATTCGGCGTGATTGCCCAGCAACACCAGCCGGTAATCGTCAAGTCGCACGCGGCCGCCGGCGATGTCGTCCTGCGTGCAGTAGTCGATTGCGAGGCCATCCTGCCGCGCCAACTCGCGCAGGTACCGATAGTGTTTGATGTCAGACCAGCGCTCGTACAGGCCGTAGTAGTAGTGATTGCTGCGGCGGAATCGCGTGTTCAGCACAGTGGGCGAGTAGCCGACGCTATCGTAATGCCAGGATTCCCGCCAGGAGGTCATGGCGTGGCCGCCGTTACTCGCGTAAGCGCGCCACATGTCCGTGGGGGCGACAAACAGAACCTGACGCGAGCTTTGCGCGAGGCCGCACGATCAGGTTCATCATTTTTTGGCTGAGCCGGCGCACCGAGCCGTCCACCTTCTCGCCGGCCGGAGTCACCACGGCGCGATACAATCCCGTCGGCCAATTACCCACCTCGACGGTGAGATTCGTGACAGGCAACTGGTAAGTGAAATGGCGCTCGGCGTACCACCTGGCCCGACACATCGTCGATCAGCGTCCAAACCATGGCGCGGCCGTCGTCGGCAGGGCCCGGCACGATCTGGATGGTCTGCCGCTCCCCCGGCGCCCAGCTTATCTGCAGCGCGCTCAGCACCGGGAACATGGACCGATGCACGCCCGGCTCGCGTCGTTCCTCCTCCTGATACCACTCCGCCCACCACAGACGCGGGTCGGCGGGATGCCACGTAAAGATGGTGACCTCCAGATCCGGCGAGCCGGTTTCCGTCCAGATGTGCAGTTCGGTTGGACTGGTGGGGCCGGTTCGCGCGCCCCAGCGGCCGGCGGCTGGCGGCGCGCCACGCAGCTTGGTGCCGATCGCCAGATTACGTTCGCGATTGTAGAATAGCGTTCCCCAGTTCAGATAATGCGCAGGCGGGATGGAGCTATCCGGAAGGTAGAGGGGATGGCCGGCGAGCGCGTCGACGTCGAAGGTCATCGACTCGTTGTACTGCATGGGAAATCCCCACTCGAGCTTCAGCTCTTCCGGAGCCAGGAATGAGCCGGGCGCGTGCCGTATGCGGCAGAATTCGAAAGGTCCCTCCCGCGAGAAGCGTGCCTCGAGCGTCACCTCGGATTCCGGCGCCCGGAGGGTGGCTTCTCCCTCGCCGCGTGGAGTGAGCGCAGCCGGGCGATTGCCGAGCATCAACGACCAGCTCCGGCATGTCCGGACCAGGGACCAGCAGCGATCGGGCGCGATCCGGGGTCTGGGGCTCTCCTCCCGTGCCCGTGCCCTTGGCGATCCCTGACGCTAGAACCACGCTGCTGCCCAGAAATTCCCGTCTGTTCATTTTAGGGTTTCCTCCGCCGTGCAAGATCTTGACCGGCAATCCAAATTCATCTCCTTCATACCCCAGCGGGTAGCCACGGTCAATGTCGTTTTGACCGTGGGCTCTTCCCTTGATGTCGAAGCAAGTAGCGCAGCGCGGCGGGGCCAAAAGCAAAACGAAACTCTCTGTGTCCTCTGTACTTCTCAAGCCTTAACACAGATTGCACAGCGTGTCTCGGTAGGTAGCGCAGAATCTCGCGCTTTTCGAGACTCTGCGGCTCTCTGTGTCCTCCGTACCTCTCAAGCCTTAACACAGATTGCACAGCGTGTCTCGGTAGGTAGCGCAGAATCTCGCGCTTTTCGAGACTCTGCGGCTCTCTGTGTCCTCCGTACCTCTCAAGCCTTAACACAGATTGCACAGCGTGTCTCGGTAGGTAGCGCAGAGTCTCGTGCTTTTCGAGACTCTGCGGCTCTTCTTCAGACACGCTCACGCTCGCCGACATGACGTTACGGCGCATCTTTATCAAATTAAGAGCCGCAGAGTGTGAAAGGCCCACACTCTGCGCTACCCAATCTGCCCCGCCTGATTCTGTTTAGGCGAATTCATTGCCATGCGATGGTCCGCGGGTAGCGCAGGGCGGCTTTCATTACAAACCCTTCCTCTCCCGCAAGACAAATCCGCCAATTCAAGTTTGACAGCGAAGTTAGATAACCATATCATCCCGGCGGGTAGATAAAGCCGCTGTGAAGAGTGGCATGTCTTCCCAGGATGTTGCTCAAATATTTTCCGAATTGAAAAAGGGGCCGTACACACCCGGGGAAGACTCTTAGTTAGCCAACGGGGAGAGAGACCAGGCGGGCTTCGGTTCTTTCCGGCGCAACCCCCGCAATTTTCAAAAACGCAGTGAGAAGGAGTAAATCATGGTGAACAGGCGAGTGGCAAAAGTAAACCGCTGGGGCAGGGTGGCTATCATCCCGGTTTTTTTATTGGCGATGGTGATGAGTTCCCTCACCGCCCTGGCCGGCCAGTTTCGTGCCTCGGTGGTCAAGATTGATATCACCCCGGACACGCCGCAATGGCTGCTGGGCTACGGCCCCCGACAATCGACCGGCACGCACGATCACATCTTTCACCGCATCGTCGCGATGGACGATGGCAAGACCCAGTTCATCCTGATTTCGACCGACATCTGCCTTGTCTCTCCCTCGGTTTATGACGAGATCTCCCGGGCAGCGAAGGAGCAGGCAGGAACGAAGAACCTCACGGTTTGGTGGAGTACGACTCACACGCATGCCGCTCCGGAGGTGGGGCCGCCGGGGATGGGAGAAGCCTTCCTGAAGGGGCGGTATGAGCACGATCACAACAGCGTCTACACGGCCCAGGTGAAGAAGCAATTGCTCGATGGCATCAAGGAAGCGCGGGAGAAGTTGGAGCCGGCAAAGTTGGGCGTGGGCTGGGGATACGCGAACGCGGCCATCAACCGCCGGGCGCGGAATGAGGACGGTCCGACGTTCCTGGGCTTGAATCCCGACGGCCCCGTCGATCACCAGATCGGGCTCTTGCGTTTGGAGAAGGCCGATGGAAAACTGCTGGCCCTGATCGCCAACTACAGCATGCACGGCACCGCCCTGGGCGGCGAGAATAATCTGATCAGCGGCGACGCCCCCGGCGCCGTGGAGGCTTACGTCGAGCGGAAACTGGGCGCACCGGTGCTCTATATCAACGGGGCGGCGGGCAACCAGGCGCCCATCTATACCGTCTATCCGGACTTCGAGAGCGGGCACCTGGAGGCATTTGAGGTGCTGCTGGGCGACCCGATTATCGCGGCCAACGCGCGCCTGGGCCCCACGACTTCGGAGGTGGATCTCACCACGGGTGAGACAATTGTGGAATCGCCGCGCAAAGCAGGACTGGGTTGGGCGCCTGACCTCGGCAACTACCTGCGCACGACGAGCACGGGAGGCGCCATGATTCGCATGCCGGTGCGCTTCTTGCGGATCAATAAGGATGTGGCCATCTGGGCCGCGCCGCTCGAACTTTTCTGCGAAATCTCCATGGACGTGCGGAACCATTCGCAGTTCCCCTACACGTTCTATTTCGGATATACCAATGGCTGGCTCGGCTATCTGCCCACCAAGACTGAATTCGGTTACGGAGGTTACGAACCTGGCGTTTCGCCCTTCACCGAAGAGGGGGGAGAAGATCTCGCGCACGGCGTGATTACCTACCTTAACGGGCAGGCCCGATAGCGTCCGCTGTGCCACGGGCGTCCGAAGGTGTGAAAAAATACCATTTTCACCGCTGAGACGCTGAGACGCAGAGAAATGACCCTTTGTTTTCAAGCCTCTGCGCCTCTGTTCCCTGTTCCCAATCTCTTGCCTTTCCGCTCGTCGCGGGTGACTGTCGCGCTGTTCCCTGTTCCCTATTCCCTGTTCCCTGTACTTCCGTTCCCTATTCCCTGTCACCTGTTTTTTGCATTACCGCCTCCGGTGTCAAACCCGCGTGTTAATAATACAGTGTATATTCATCATATTAAGAGCCGCAGAGTGTGAAAAGCATAGACTCTGATACCCTGCTTTTTTTGCGCGGCACCCCTTCTGATTCAGGAGGGGTGCCGCAGTCGCGCCAGGGTGGTTACCGGCAACGCGCGCGCCCGCCCGCGGGAATACAATTGTGTTGAGTTGAACTATAGAGTAAAACTGACATCGAAATTGACCGGGATCCAGCAGGAGGAGGGCACGTATGAATCGAAGGCGCATGCTGAAACAATTGGGGTTGTCAACAGTTTGCTTGACCGACAGCTTATCCACCGCCAAGGGATCACTCGCAAAGTATATGGAGCGGCTCTCCTCCACCCAAATGCCCGCAGCGCGGCCGCGCCAGAAGAGCAATTACCAATTGGCCGAATTTCGCGGGACAGCGCGTGATTGTGGACGTGACTACGGCAATAGTCAGGCAGAAGCGATAGGGGTTTTTCTCCACCAGGAGCTCGCACCCGATTCCCTCAGATTGGCCTACGCCGAAAGCTGTGGCAAAGTTCTGGCGGAATGGCAGAAGCCCGTCTGGGAATTTATCCAGGGCATGGCAGAAGGAAGTGGACGCTCGATGCAGGAGATTGTTCTGCTGCTCCTTCATGAAGAGATCGGGCACACACATAGCTGCACAGCCATTGGCGCCACCGGGAAGGGCACGGTGGATGGATCAGCCGTGATCGGCCAGAACTGGGATTGGTCTCCATCTGTTTATCTCTGGTCCAGCCTCGTGCGATTGCAGAGTGACTCCATGCCGGCTACCCTGACTTACGCCTACCCGGGACTCTGGACCGCCGCTGGGATGAATGAGCACGGTTTGTCACTGGTGTGGACCACGTCGGGCACTCACCCCAGCGTTCCACCTGATGTGGGCATTCCAACCTATGCGCTGATCGCGGGAATTCTGACACGGCGGACGTGCCGTGAGGCGATCGCGTTATTGCAGAACACCCGAAATGCCGGGGCATTCATATTCCTTATGGGCGACGCTGCGGGTGAGGTCTGGGTGGTGGAAGGCGTGCCAGGAAAAGTCTATCCAGTCGAGTGTGTCGATTGGATTGCACGCGCCAACCATTTTGAGAGCGAAGAAATGCGGCGGCTGAGTCATCAGGAACGTCCCCCCCAAACTTAGTCCCAACAGCCTGTCTCGCGCCAGACGGATGGCGGACCTGGCCAAAGCCAATTGTGGTCATATCGACGGGGAATTGGTCACGACTTTCTTCCGTGACCACGGAGTTGCGCCGGGGCTTGATATCTGCCAACACCCCATCCATCCTGGCGATGGATTCAGTCTCGATAGTTTTTACCTTCTGCCCCCAAAACGCCAAATGTGGATCGCACGTGGATTGCCTTGCCGGCACATTTACCAGAAGTATGCCGTACAGGATACGAGTCCTTCATGAATTGAACGCCTTCCAGTCAGCGCACCGCTGACTTCCGGGGATCCACCTTTTGCCGATGTAGATTTTTTGCCTGGGTCAAAGCGAACGAGGGGCCCAAGTCGCAGGCCGCGCCCCCCCTGTGCCTGCCATAGCTGTAGCACAGGCACTCCTGGCTGTGTCGTTAAGCGCGGTAGCGCAGCGCGGCGATGCCGCAACCAAAAGAGCAAGCGTAGCGCGGCCATGTTTCGTAGCGCGGTCCCCCGGTTTTGGGGTCCGCGGTTCTTCATATGGCAAACCCACGAATCTCAGCAAGCGTAGCGCGGCCATGCTTCGTAGCGCGGTCCCCCGGTTTTGGGGTCCGCGGTTCTTCATATGGCAAACCCACGAATCTCAGCAAGCGTAGCGCGGCCATGTTTCGTAGCGCGGTCCCCCGGTTTTGGGGTCCGCGGTTCTTCATGTGGCAAACCCACGAATCTCAGACGGTCGCGCCGCAACTCTTTCTTCGTCACGATACATTGGCTCAAATGGCACAGGAAGAACCGCGAACCTCAACGGCGGAGGTCCGCGCTACAAGAGCACTAAATCGCCCCGACTCGCCGGGGCGCCAGCGTGGCGGCTCACTCCCTCGCTTGAGGCTGTTATGAAAGTAGGCGTGCCGAAGGCGCCTTGACTGCGGTAACGGCAGCTACCGCCATTCTCCCTCCACCCCATCTACATTTCCCGCATGAACCAAAGCCGGAAAGCGGTAGCTGCTGCGACCGCAGTCCAAGGCGCTCGGCGCATTCTCATCGCCAGTGGTGCGCCGCAACCGCATGGGAGTCTGTGCGGAGTAACAAGCAACCAGCACCCCCACCGACTTCGCCGCGCCCGTGACACACTTCCCCACATCGGTAATCGGTTGGTCCCAATGAAAAGATGAACCAATCTGCGACTTCAAAAATCGCCAATCACAAATCCCAAATTACTAAATGACCCAATGATTCAATGAACCGATGGCCCACCCGCCGTGACACCCCTTATCGATTATCGGTGGTGTTAGCTAAGAAGATGAGTCAGAGACGGACTTCAAAAATCACAAATCGCAATTCGCAAATCACAAATTTGCCGGACCACTGCACTAATCCAAAATCGGAAATCGAAGATTGCCGGACCCACCCCAATCGCCAATGGCTCCCCCCACCGACCTGCCCCCGCCGTGACGCACTTCCCCGTATCGGTTATCGGTAGGTTGGGGTCGGAACATGAGGTCGCAATCAACGGAGAATTGGGCGGCCTTCAAATGACCCGATGGCGCGATGGCCAGATGGCCCGATTCCTTGTTCACCCGATCGCCCGATGGCCTGCCCCCGCCGTGACACACTACCCCGCTTCGGTAATCGGTGGGATCGACGCCAAGGATGAGGCAAATTGCGTAGCCCCCAACCCAAAGAAAAAGCGCGGACCCCAAGCCGGGGGGATCGTGCTACTCGCTGTAACCCATCCGTCCATGACGTACTACATTAGAAGCCCAACCGCCCAGTCCAAGGCTACCCGCCATCTAACCTATCCATCAGGGTAATTACTACTTTGTGACTTGAAACCCCAAGCTCTCTCGGATACAATCCCTCCCACTTGCACCAGGCCAAACTTAATAGGAGTACGACTTATGCCAGATTTTCAATCCCGGCGAAGTTGCCGTATTGCTATATCTGTCCCCATCCGAGTCTTCGGGACTGATTATCGCGGGATCGTTTTTACAGAAGATTCGGTCACCGTTGTGGTAAATCAGCACGGTGCCAAGATTCGGATGACTCACCAACTTATTCCGGACCAGGAAATCCACCTTTATAGTCATTCTACCTACCAGGATGCGCCCTTTCGGGTGGTGGCGAAAATCCGAAACATGAAGACCGAGTATACCTATTGGGGTGTTGAGTGCCTGGACCCGGAAAAGGATTTGTGGGGCGTGCCACTTCCCGCGCTGGAACCGAGCGATCAACTCTCGGTGCGGGTGGTGCTGGAATGCCCGACTTGCACCACCCAAGTCGGCCTGAAGTTTGATGAACGGCTTCTGGCGATGCTCGAGGAGGAAGGCGGCATACCCCGTAGTTGCCGCGTCTGCGAGACCTCCGGGCGTTGGAAGGTCATGCCCTTTCATCAGGTCTAGCGCAAACGTCGTCGATCTTCATACTACCACCGCCGACCGGAATTTTTTTCCATTGGGTCGGGAGGCTGGCACGTGCTCGGGTAATTCTCAGCTTTACAACACCCCCCTTGGTAGTCACACGTACCGCGACTCAGGTCACACTGCATTGGCTGCGCATCCGGCTCACTGCTCTCTATAGCCCAGGATTTCCGCAACTAAACTGATGGCCCAGGTCACTGCTCTCTATAGCCCAGGATTTCCGCGACGACTCCTTTCAAAACCCTGCCTTTTTCCGGGAATTGCTTGTCAATGCGTGAGGCGTCAGCGATGCGCTGAATCATGAGACGATACTTTTGGAACTCGCATTCCTCGGGCAGGATCAGGTCGTCACTGTTGTACACTTCACGGAAATGAACTTCCTTGGCGTCCGTGTCGATTTCCGCCCCCAGGGCCCGGGCCACCAACCGGCTTTCCTGGTAAAGGGCGTTGTCCGCACGCTTCAATGCCGCCCCAGACTGTGGGGCTTCCAACGCGGGTAATTTGGTCGGATCATTCACGGCGATAATTCGCTCCTCAACAGTAATTTCAGCAAAGCCCAACAAGACAATTTGTCAGGAATCAAGGTGCTGGTCAAGTCCCAGATGTGCGTCCCAGATGTGGGCTGTAGCGGGGAGTGGCGAGCTAGTTCCCACCAAAAAGCGCGAGTACCCCAAAAAATGGGTGGAGGAAAGGTCAATTCATTTTGGTCGCAGAAAAGGGTTCGACTCGCGCTCCTCGCCGATCGTGGTCGGCAATCCATGCCCGGGGAAAACCGGTGTCTCATCGGGAAAGATCAGGAGGCGGTGCTGAATGGAACGGAGGATTTCATCGAACGAACCACCCCATAGATCCGTGCGGCCGATGCTTCCCTGGAACAAAGTATCGCCGCTGAAAAGTCGCGCGTTCTCCCCCGGCAGGTGAAGCGAAAGACTGCCGGGTGAATGCCCCGGAGTGTGCAGGACCTCCAGAGCCAGCCCTCCGCATCGCAGCGTTTCGCCCTCCGTCAGAAACTGGTCAACATCTACTACGCCGGGTGCTTCAACACCCAACCAGTCCGCTTGCATGGCGAGGTTCTGATAGAGAGGCAAATCGCTCTTGTGCATCAACACCGCGGCGCCCGTGGCCTGCTTGAGCTTTTCAATTCCGCCTACATGATCGATGTGCGCGTGGGTGGCGACAATGTACTTCGCGCGCAAACCGTGCTTGGCGAGAATCTGCTGGACTTGCTCCACGTCGTCGCCCGGGTCGATCACAATAGCTTCACCCGTGGCTTCGTCGCCCAGAATTGAACAGTTGCACGCCAACATTCCTACAGGAATAATCTCGTGAATCATTTCCGCTGGTTTACCTTTCATCCTTGAAATTGGCCCGAGCCGCAACGTGCAATCTTACTCCTGAAATCCGCCGGCTGCGAGATCCTGAAAAGTGGCGCTGCCGTCACGGTCAGCAACAGTGCGACGAGTCAGCCTAACAAATAGCCCCTCGCTTGTGGGCGCGACCGACGTCTTCGGTCTGATCGCTAGCCAATTGACGGGTTGACTCGGCCCAGGTGCATTTCTATACTCGTTCTGGTTCGGTGCAGGGCGAACTTGCCAAGATGAAAATCGTCGTGGTGGGTGGTCATTCGCGAAACGTCGGCAAGACCTCCGTGGTCATGAGCCTGATTCGCGGGTTGCCGTCGCTCAGTTGGACTGCCGTCAAAATCACGCAGCACTTGCATGGGGCGGAGTTCCTTCCTGGTCAAGTGGACGGTGAGGAGGTAACGGCGCCGGGTTTCCTCCTTACGGAGGAGAACAATCCCCGAGGCCAAGCGGACACGAGCCGATTCCTGGCCGCGGGCGCCGAGCGCGCCCTGTGGCTGCGTTTCGAGGAGCCGCACTTCGCGGCAGCTTACGGCAGCCTGCGCGAAACTCTAGAGGGCGCAGGGCATGTCATCATCGAAAGCAACCAGGCTCTGGAATTCGTGAACCCAGCCGCCTACATCATGGTCCTCGATAGCTCGAAGACCGACTTCAAGCCCTCGGCGCAGCGGTTCCTACACCGCGCCGATGCGCTGGTTCTCGTCGGCTCAACCTTGCGCGCCGACGCCTGGCGGGGAATCGACCCACGCCTCTTCGAACGCAAACCGCTGTTTCGGGCGCCAGCTTTGGGTGAGGCCAGTCCTGAATCTGTGTGCCCTGGTTTGGCAAAAGCTTCAGGAACCTGGCGCGGAAGGTACTGAATCCGGCTTGGTCAGTTCCTCGCCGAAAAAGGAGCCACTGTGGCGTTACTAAGCAAAGATGAAATTCATGAGAGGCTTAAAAAGATGGAAGGGTGGGCCTATCACGAAAACGCCCTGCAGAAGAAATACATCTTTCCATCCTTTCTGCCCGGCATCCAGTTTGTGAACAAGATCGCCGTGGTGGCAGAGAGCGCCGGGCACCATCCGGACATCACCATCAACTATAACGTCGTGGGCATCAGCCTTTCGACCCACAGCGCAGGAGGGGTTACGGAGAAGGATTTCGACTTGGCGGGGAAAATCGATCAGATGCGTGGAAAACTGTCGTGATTCTTTTCTCACCCCCTGGGCATTGCCTTCGATCTCCCCTGATCGTGCCAAGAGGTGTTCAACTCGCTATCCCCGGGCACGTAAAGGTTTACCCATCGGCATCGTGTGCAAGTTCACTCTTGTTCTCACCGGGGTAAAATGCATAGAATCCACCCACTTTCTGGACGGAGACTATGACGACGTTGATGCAGTGGGTCCACCTGATGGCTGCCGTAGTGGGCGTCGGAGGAATGGCTTTCTTACTCCTCATCCTGATACCATCTTTGCGGGTCCTCAGCACAGAACAGCGTGAAGCGCTTTCCCGGGCCGTGGCTGCAAAATTCCGCTGGGCAACCTGGAGCGCCATCACCCTTCTGTTGATTTCCGGTCTCTATAACATCCGGCGTTACTATTGGGAAGAACCCTGGGATAAGGCGTGGAAATTCCTGGCCTTGAAGATTGTCCTGTCGTTTGCGCTTTTCGGCATCGTCCTGGCGCTCACCATTCCTTTGAAAGTCTTTGACCCGCTGCGCGCCCGGCGGCGGACTTGGCTGATCGTGGCCTTGTCCCTGGGAGTTGTTGTAATCCTGATTTCCGCCTACCTCAGGCGCGGCTGACGGACAGTGCCTGCTCATTAATCTTCCCTTCATGAACAATCAATGGTGCTGACGCGTGGAAGGATGACCGCTTTCCGACTTGGCCGTAAGAGTGGGGAGGAACAGGGGAAATTACTTGGTGTGAAAGACTGCTTCTTTGAATGAGCCCCGCTGCCGTTCGATCTTCTTTTGCAGCATCATGATCGCATAGATGAGTTGCTCAGGCCGAGGCGGGCATCCGGGCACATAAACATCCACGGGGACGAACTGGTTGACACCCTGCACGATCGCGTAATTGTTGAAGACGCCGCCGGAAGTTGCGCAGGCGCCCATGGAAATCACCCACTTGGGCTCCGGCATCTGCGCATAAAGCTTCTGGATCACCGGCACCATCTTCTGCGCCACGCGGCCCGCCACGATCATCAAATCCGCCTGACGGGGCGAACCTCGGAAAACTTCCGCGCCAAACCTTGCCAGGTCGAAGCGCGAAGCGCCCGCGGACATCATCTCGATGGCACAGCAAGCCAAACCGAAGCTCATGGGCCAGATGGATGATTTGCGCGCCCAATTCACCGCTTGATCGAGCTTGGTGAAGATCAGGCCTTCAAATCCGGATTGATCACCAGTTGCAGTCGGAACGCCCATGTCAGTTTCCATTATGCCACTCAGCGCGCTTGGCTTCAACTCCGGTCCGCGCGAATATTTCGTCTGAGATTCATACCTACCACCCTCCTCACTCCGCGCCGCGGAAGAGATATGGCGCGCTCCTTAATTCTCAAGGATGAAGCAGGATTTTGCCAAAGAACTCGCGACTCTCCATCTTCTGCTCAGCCGCGGAGGCGTCTGCAAGTGGAAAGGCGGAGTCGATCACCGCTTTCAGCTTACCCTGCGTGACGAATTTGAGAGCCTCCAGGAGTTCCGCTTTGCCGCCCATGAAGGAGCCCAGAATAGTGCGTTGCCGTCCGAAGAGCGCCTGGCCATTCAGTTTGAGGCTTGCGCCAGTTGTCATCCCGCACGTCACTAACCTCCCGTAGGTGGCGAGCGAATCAAAGCACGCTTCCCAAACCGCTGCTCCCACGTGATCTACCACGACATCAACACCGCGCTTGCCGGTAAGGCGCTTCACTTCTTCGGCAATCGATTGCGTGCTGTGGTTAATCACTTCATCCGCGCCCAGCACACGGGCTTTTTCGAGCTTCCAGTCTGCTCCCGCCGTGGTGATGACCCGCGCATTTACGAGCTTGGCGATCTGAATCGCCGCGCTACCTACGCCTGAACCCGCGCCAATAACCAGCACCTCCTCGCCGGGCTTGAGGCCCGCGCGCGTGAAGAGCATGTGCCAGGCTGTCAGAAAAACCAGGGGGACGGCAGCGGCTTCGTCGAAACTGAGGTCAGCGGGAATGGGAATTACGTTCCTTTCCGGAGACCTTACATACTCCGCGTACCCTCCGTCGACGAATACGCCGAAGAGTGTGTACTGCCGGCAGGCACTGTCCAAGCCTTTCGAGCACATCTGGCACTGACCGCAACTGATTCCCGGGCAGAGCAGCACTCGGTCACCGGGTTTGGCGCGCGTGACGAGCGCCCCCACTTCGGCAACCTCGCCGGAAATATCGCTGCCCAGGATGTGCGGCATCGGGATCTTCCACCCGGGCACACCGCCGCGCACCCACAGGTCAAGATGATTCAGCGCACAGGCCTTCACCTTGACCAGGACTTCATTTGCTTGAATCTTAGGCTCCGGAGCAGCTTCGTACTTGAGGACCTCGAGACCGCCGTGCTCGTGATATCGGATTGCCTTCATGAATGACTTCCTCCCACCGTGCTTCTTGTGTGGAGGAGATTTTACCCTTAATTGTGCTGGATAGACGCTCCAAGATGGAGCATTCCATCGACTATGATGGAGTCCTGAGGAAATCCCTGCGTGGTTGCCGTCTCCAACCGCCGTCGTAGGGCAACGTCACAATTCTAATGGAGAACGGAGACCATTTTTTCCAGTTAAGTCCCTTTGTTATCATCAACATCGTTAGAAAATAAGCTTAACTTATTTGTTTTCAACAACATCGTTAGACTTGCCAAATTGTCACTTTTATTTTCCTTTGTTTTCATACACATCGTTAGACTTTACGCATCGAGAAAATGTGCCCCCCACGGCTTGCGAGACGGAAATATAACTCCTTGTTTTTCAATGAAATAGCTCTTCATCCCTTTTGTCCTTCGCATCGCTAAGACCTGTATTTTCTATAGCATCTTCACAAGCCGGATCTTACCCCTTTGCCGCTTGCGCCTTTCGATATCTCTCGCGAGCCACGAGTTTCTGGCATGCCAACCCCCACCTCACAGCATAGCCTAGAATATTGTATTGTCAATAACGTTAATGACGGCTGTATATCGGAACCAAGAAATATTCCGAGTAGCGGGACACATTGCCTGAATCTGGCCGCAATACGGCAAGCCGTGGCGGCGGCCTTACCCCGCCGATTGGCCAGGTAAACTCGCCGCTCCGTGAGCCCAGCCAGGATTTCGCAGGGTTCGTTGACATTCATCGCAGGCGCGATTAACCTAACTTTCGAGAGTCTATGGATATCTTTGAAGAAATCGTTCGGTTGCGGAAGGAAGGGCGAAAGGGCGCGCTCGCCACCATTGTTGAGGTGCAGGGTTCGATTCCCAGCCACGAGAGCTCCAAGATTCTGATCCGCGAGGACGGGTCGATTGTGGGAACCGTGGGCGGTGGCTGTGTGGAAGCGGAAGTGTGGTCAGTGGCGCAGGAGGTCATGCGGGAAGAAAAGCCTCGGCGTCTGCACTTCAATCTGAACGCAAATCCCGAGTACGACAACGGCTTGATTTGCGGCGGCTCGCTCGACATTTTCGTCGAGCCGGTTCTGTCTACGCCCACGGTGTTCATTCTGGGCGGCGGGCATGTGGGCCTGCACGTGGCGAAAGTTGCGAAAATTGCGGGTTTTGACGTAATCGTAGCCGACGACCGCGAAGCCTTTGCGAACAAAGAGCGCTTTCCCGAGGCCGCTGAGACCTTGGCGGGGCCGTGGGCGGAAATCTTTCCCAAACTCAACATCAACAACCATTCCTATCTGGTGCTGGTGACACGCGGCCACAAAGGCGATCTCGATTGCCTGCGCTGGGCCGTGACCACGCAGCCCCGCTACCTCGGCATGATCGGCAGCAAGCGCAAGTTCATTGAGATTTGTAAGGTTCTGGAGCGCGAGGGAGTGCCGCCGGAGAAAATCGAGCGCGTGCATTCGCCCATCGGGCTCGATATCGGCGCCCTGACTCCGGAAGAAATAGCCGTCGCCATTGTGGCGGAGATGATTGCGGTGCGCCGCAACGCCACGACGAGCGTTCCATCGCTCGCTTACCACGCGAAAACCCAGAACACCCCATGATTGCAGGCCTGATTCTTGCCGCCGGGGAATCCTCACGCATGGGCAGAGACAAGGCCCTGCTGATCTACCACGGGCGCACCTTCCTTGACACCCTTATCCAAAATCTTCGCGGCGCCGGGATAGAGAATGTCGCCGTAGTGCTGGGACATCACGCGGAGGAAATCCAGCGCGCCGTGAATCTGGCGAACGTGCGGGTGGCTGTCAACCACGACTACCGGCGAGGGCAAACGTCTTCACTCCAGACGGGGCTCGCGGCCCTGGAGGAACCATCACTCGAAGCCGTTATCCTCTGCCTTGTCGATCATCCCGCGATTTCAGTGGAGGTAATAAGAAAGCTGAGGGACCAATTCCAAGCAACCCGCCCGCCTGTGGTTATTCCCACCTGCCAAGGTCAACGCGGCCACCCCGTGGTAATCAGCCGTGCACTGTTCCCTGAATTCCTGGCCCTCAGTCTGGGTGAAGGCGCGAACACGGTCATCAGGAAATATTGTGATGCGACGCAATTTGTAGAGATTGACGATCTCGGCATTCTGCTCGACGTAGACGACCCGGAGGGTTATGAACGGTTGGTTGAGGGAGTAGGCAGAAAGCAGTAGGCAGTAGGCAGAAAGCAGAAGGCAGAAGGCAGTAGACAGAAGGCAGAAAGCAGAAGGCAGAAAGCAGAAAGCAATAGGCAGAAGGCAGTGGGCAGAAAAGAATAGGGAATGGGGAGTAAGGAATAGGGAGTAGGCACCGGGGAGTAAGCTGGAGGCAACCGACCTTAGAGTAACGAAGAACGTCACCCCTTTTGATCTGCTACGTCGCCTATCAGCCGCTCACACCACTCCTGAGCTTCCGCTTCCCGCTCCCGGTTATTAGCCATTTCGTGGTAGCCCACGCGCAATCCTTCTTCCTGCGAGATTGCCATCTTCATCTGCTGTTGTCCTATTGCCGAAGCCATTTATCCTGGACGGCGAGGCATGTTGGCCTAATGTGGGCTGGGGGATCGCTGCAACCCGATTCTCCATCCTTCACTATTCACCATTCACAATTTACCGTTCTCGCCGCCTACTGCCTACTGCCTTCTGCCTTCTGCCTACTGCCTTCAGCCTAGCTCCGCCAATGCAGTGTTGTCGGCCCGGCGATGGGGTGTTTCATCGGTTCGCCGGTGCGGCGCGATTCCTGATAAGCAGCTTTAAGCGCGAAGTACCATTTGGCGGGGCGGTCGGCGTTGTCGATGAGCATGAGGGGGGGATTGTACTTGAGGCCGCGCGCCTGTTGCACCATGGTGCGTTGATCCTGGCCGATAAACATCCGCCCGAAGAGGCGAAAGATCGAGACCATGAAGGGCACGTAGGCAAAGACGTTCCAGGCGGCGCAGAAATCGATGCGGCATAAGCTGGTGGTGACGGGTGTAACCGTGGTGCGGCTGGAGAACCAGTAGTCGCCGCAGTGAATTTCCTCGAAACGCATGTTGGGAAGGACAAACTCAATCTTGGTGGTAATGGGCTTGCCGTAAACCCCCAGCAACTTGTAAGGCGCGCTGTTGGTGGAGGGGGCATGAGCCCGAATACGGAATCCGTTGGGGATGGGCTCGAAGATCTTCTCTTTTTCGCGAATACTGCGCCGGGTGCGCCACCACCACGACTGATGCACAAAGGGACCGTGGGCGGGGTCCATCAACCCGATGATGCCGTGATCCACATGGCAGGGCAGGTCGGCGGCCAGGTGGGTGATTTTGTAACGCTCACTGAACACCGGCAGCCGCGGCGCGGGTGTCACGGCCTCGCCGGGGGCGTCGGGGTCGGGGATGTGAACCCACACGTAGCCGTCGTGCTCTTCCGCTGGGAAGGCCTTGGCATAAATCTTTTCCGGCTTCACCTTGGAATCAGGCAGCAGGGAAGGGATTTCGCGGCATTGCCCTGAGACGGGCTCAAATTTCCACCCGTGGTAACAGCATTCCAAAAGCTCGCCGTCAAACCAGCCGTCGGAGAGTGGGATGCCGCGGTGCGGGCAGGTATCGCGCATCGCGAATGCCTGACCTGAGGCGTTGCGGCCCACGACCAGCGGTACTCCCAAAAGCATTGCCTGGCGCAGCTTTCGCCTGTGAATCTCCGTGCTCCGCAAGGCGGGGTACCAGAAACCGCGCAGCAACCCGTCGTCCGTGCCCTTGGCTATTGGTGTCGAAGTATCACCCATGGAGAAGATCCACAAATGCTGTGCGAGCGTAGCACGGGGGGCAGTTGTCGGGCAAGCGCGGCGGGCGGGTCTAATGCGCGAGCGCTCCGGCACGAAGTCTAGCCAGGGAGGCACCTTGACCCTGCCGGCCAGACCGCAGAAGGTTGAGTCCCCGAAATAATGTCAACACCCTCATGCGTCTTTTTTAGAGGCTGATTCGTATTGCGACTAGAATGGGAAACAGCCTTTGCCTTTTTGTGAATTCGATGGAACAGGAAACCCGTGAAATGGCGCGGGGGCTGCGGCGGCACGATCCTGACCTGCTGGACGAGTTGATTAGCCGCTACCAATACCGGCTGCCCCGTTACCTCTGGACGCTAACGGGCAGCCGCGAGGTGGCCGAGGACCTTTTCCAGGAGACCTGGATTCGGGTACTGGAGAAAAGCCACCAGTTCGATCCCCGATGGCCCTTCGAAACTTGGCTCTTCTCAATTGCGCGGAACCTCGCCCTTGACTTCTTGCGCCGCCGCCAGCCCGAGAGCCTCGAGGTGTTGTTGCATCCCGGCGATGAGAGCGCCGTGCGCGAGTGGCCGGACCGCAGGTCCGCGACGCCCTTTGAGATCGTGGCCGCGGGCGAGCAGGCAGAACGCGTCAAGGGCGTGCTTCAGTGTCTTCCGCCCGACGCTCGCGAAGTGTTGGTGCTGCGCTTTCAGGAAGATATGGATTTAAGCGAGATTGCGGAAGTGGTGGGAGCCCCACTCTCGACGGTGAAATCACGGCTCTATCGCGGCCTCGAAACATTCCGCAATCATCTGGAGGAGGAAGTATGAATCCTGAAGTCCACGAGCGCGCCTGCCGACTTATCGACGTGTCGCATGTGGAAGGAATTTCTGCCGCCGAACGCGCGTGGCTGGATGAGCACTTGGAAGAATGCGCGGCGTGCCGGGCCAGGATGCGTGCCAACGAACGCGCCCTCCAGGCGTTGCGGTCGAACATCGTAGGTGTTGACCCCGAATTAGTCAGCATCACTCAGACCCGCGTCCGCTTGCGGGCTCGTGAGTTGCGTGAGAATCAGGTGCGGATGCGCGCGCTGTGGATTTCCTGTGCGTTCTCTTGGGTTTTAGGTGTGGCGAGCGCGCCGCTGGTCTGGCGGGCCTTCCAGTGGGTGGGCCTTCACGCCAGGTTGCCGAACTTGATTTGGGAGACGGCCTTCGTGCTTTGGTGGCTGTTGCCGGCAGGCGCGGTGGCGGTACTCCTCGCCTGGCAGCGCCGGCACGTTGCGACACAGGATAGCTACACGACTCTGCCCCGCTGGGCGGCGGCCAATCTGGCAGGGGCAAACCGAGGTACAACGACCGGCAGGACCGGGCAGGAGCCTGGAGAAAGTGAGAATGAATCCATGACGGAAGAAAAACAACCCGTGAAAGAACAGGTACGAATGATTCGTTGGCGCATGACGCACGAAAATAGCCGCTTTGCCGACGAGTTCCGGATTATTCCTCGCTGGCTCAAGGGCCTGGCGATCGCACTGTTCATCGTTGGGCAAGTAGTGGCCCAGGTCGTTCACTTCTACAATCCCAATATGGGTCCGTTAGCCGCCTACATGGCCGCCGCGGCAGGGACCGCGCTTGTTGTCGACTTACTTCTGCTGCTTTTCGGCTATGTCAATCGCGATGCCAAACGGCGCGGAATGAATTCCACGCTGTGGACGTTGCTCGCGATTTTTGTGCCCTACCTCATCGGGCTGATCATCTATTTCTTGATGCGCGAGCCGCTTCCTTACAATTGTCCCGGGTGCGGCGCCATGGTGAACGCACGGTTCAATTTCTGTCCCGCCTGCAAGCGCAACCTCAGGCCCACCTGCCCGCAGTGCAAGCGGGAAGTTCGCTTGGAGGACCGTTACTGCCCCTATTGCGCACAAGAGTTGGCAACAACCAAATCGCCTCTGCCTGAGCAGAAGACTGGCCAGGAGATGGTAACGCCGGCAGGGTAGCGGAGAGTCCCGCAGAAGAGGTTGGCGATCTCTCGTTAGCGCAACTTATCGAGCAGACGCGCTAGGGTATCGATGGCGAGCGCGGCGGCGTGCTTGGAGGCAGAGGGCAGGCCGTCAAGTCCCTGAGCGATTTGGTCCGCGGTGAGGGTGGCGGCGTCTTCAAGTGGCTTGCCCGCGATGTTCTCCGTCAACCACGAACCACAAGCCACGGCAGGTACGCAGCCTGCGACTTTGAACTTCACTTCCAGAATCTTGCCGTCACGGACTATGGCCCAGAGTTTCATCAGATCGCCACAGATAGGATTTGATGCCTCCACGACAGCAGTAGGCGCGGCGATCTCACCTACGTTGCGGGGATGATGAAAGTGGTCGAGGAGTTTTTGAGAGTACATTGAAAGCTAAAAAGCAAAGAACAAATACCGCATCACAAGAACCAAGGCTACTCCCAGTCCCACGGTCAGGGCGATTCTCGGACCGCCCATCTTATTCACCTCGGGAATCAGGTCTGAGGCTGCCACGTATAGCGTGACACCCGCGGAGAGTGCCAAGCCGTAATTCACCCAAGTGTGCGCCAGCGCCATGGCCAACACCCCCACCATCCGCGAGATTCCCAGGGCGCCTGCCGCCCACACCCCGGCGCTCCGGCTCTGCTTGGCGGCGGCCATGATGGAGGCTATGGTGAAGCCTTCCGGAATATTGTGAAGAACCACAGCTCCAGAGATGATTGTCCCCAGCCACGGGGAAATCAAGAATCCCGAAGTGATGGAGACGCCGTCGAAAAAGGTATGGATTGTCAAGCCCGCCAGGGCGGTATACGCCACGGAAGGGTTCAGAAACTTGTCAGTATGGGTTTCCTCGCCGAAATGGAAATGCGCGGGCCAGGTATGTTCAAAGTAGTGAACAATGAAGTAGCCAAGCAGAATCAGGGCGGGCGCAGAGACCGGGGCCAGGCGCAGGCTTTCGGGCAGCATCTCCGTCAGCACCGTCGCCAGCATGAAGCCTGAGCCGAGCGCAATGAAGAGGGCGAGAAAGGTGCGGCTCCAGGGACGCGCTGAGACAATCGCGCCACCAAACAGATTGGCGAGTCCCGCTACTATGCCCAGCGCCAGACTGATCCAGAGGTAGAACATGCAAAAGCTCTCAGCTTTCAGCCATCAGCTTTCAGCTTTGAAAACCGGCGCTTGGGGCTAGGAAAATACCTCAGCGTCCCGTCCCCAGCCTTCAGCAATCAGGGGTCAGCGGTCTGCTCCAAAGAGTTATCAGTAGAAGCCATTGGTCGACGCTGAACTATTGCCTTAGCTGAAAGCTGACTGCTGATAGCTGAAAGCCAACTACCCCGAATGCCGGAAATGCACGATCTCTCCGTCGTGCACGACGTACTCTTTTCCCTCCAGACGCAGGAGGGCGCGATTGCGGGCTTCGGCGAAGCTGCCCGTTGAGATCAGATCGTCAAATTTCACCACCTCAGCGCGGATGAATCCGTGCTGGATGTCGGTGTGGATTTCGCCCGCGGCCCCAAGCGCCGTGGTGCCGGCAGGGATGGTCCAGGCGCGGCATTCGTCCTCGCCCACGGTGAAGAAGGAAATCAACCCCAGGAGTTGATAGCTGGCGCGAATTAGCCGGGTGGTGGCTGATTCCTGAATTCCGTAACTTAAAAGAAATTCCGCGGCGTCCGCATCGCTCATCTCAGCAAGTTCCGCTTCCACCTTGCCGCAAATCGCGCTGACAGCCGTGCGGGGGCGATGTTTCAATCCGGCGTCCGCCGCAAACTGCTCCGCCAGGTTGGCGCGCGCCGCGTCGCCTTCGCCCAGGTTCAGAACGTAAAGCATGGGTTTGAGTGAAAGGAAGGTGAAGCCGCGAATCACCTTGGCATCTTCCAGGCTGAAGGGAATTTCGCGCAGAGGGGTTTGTTTTTCGAGCGCCGCCTTCGAAGCCGTCAACACTTCGAACTCCTTTTCGAGGGCGGGGTTCTTTTGCTTCTTGATGTCCTTTGAAAGCCGCTCCAGCCTTTTTTCCACCACCGCCAGGTCGGAGAGAATCAGCTCGAGCTCCACATTCTCGATATCCTGCCGGGGATTGACCGCGCCACCTTCCACCGGAATCGAAACCTCATCGAAAGCGCGCACCACGTGGACAAGGGCGTTGAGCTCGCGCAAGGCCTGCGATTGCGCCCCCGTTCGCGCCAGCTCGATGACGCTGCCCGGCATGTCCATGTACTCGATGGTCGCGTGGACCGTCTTCTCCGGTTGGTACAGCGCGGACAGGCGGTCGAGCCGGGAGTCGGGCACGCGTACCACACCCACGTGGGCCTCCGGGCGCCCGGAGCCCAGCCCGCTGCCATGCGCGTGAGTCAGAATCTGAAAAAGGGTTGTCTTACCGGTCTGCGCCAGACCGACAATGCCAATGCGCAGCACGCTTCCCCCACAGGTCAGTTGAATGATGAATGCGAAACTACTCCAAACCTTGATACTAGCACACCTGCGCGGGTCTCGGGACTCAACCGCTCTACGACGGAGGCGTTGCAGGGAAAGGTGCCTACAAGCTGCTGAACTTTGATAGAATATTTGAGTTAAGCCGGGCAGAAGTGGTGGGCGATACAGGATTCGAACCTGTGACTTCTACCGTGTGAGGATAGCACTCTACCGCTGAGTTAATCGCCCACAGCAACACTTGAACATAGCAGATTTTCAGGCCATGGTCTAGACGCAGACTGACCCCCAGCCCAGGGCCAATTCTTGAGATTCAATAACATGGAAAGAACTGAAGTGAACAATCAGACCGCCGTTGGATCGGATCTTCTTAAGCGCGTGCAGCAGTCTGTGCAAAGTGTGATTCGGGGAAAAGACGATGTCATCCAGCTCACGCTGGTGGGCCTCTTCGCGCGGGGCCACCTGCTGATTGAGGATGTTCCGGGCGTTGGTAAGACCACGCTGGCGCATTCCCTGGCGCGCTCCTTCAACTGCACCTTCCAGCGCCTGCAGTTCACCTCCGACATGCTGCCCTCTGACGTCGTGGGCATCAGCGTGTTCAATCAATCGTCCCAGCATTTCGAGTTTCGCCCCGGTCCCATCTTTGCCAACATCGTCCTGGCGGATGAAATCAATCGCACCACGCCCAAGACGCAAAGCGCCTTGCTGGAAGCCATGAACGAACATCAGGTGACCGTCGATAACCGCACTTACCCGCTTCCACAGCCGTTCATGGTGGTGGCCACGCAGAATCCCATTGAGCATCACGGCACTTACCCTCTTCCGGAATCGCAACTGGACCGCTTTCTGATGCGGGTGCGAGTCGGCTACCCCAATCTGCAAAGTGAAAAGGAAATCCTGAGGAATTTCGCGGATTCGGAGCCGCTCGCCAAGATCGAACCCGTCATGAGTGCGGAAGAGGTGCTGGAAGTCCAGCAGTCGGTTCGCCGCGTGGCCGTGGATGAAGAGTTGATGAATTACACTTTGGCGATCGTGGAGAAGACTCGCCAGCATGAGTATCTTAGCCTGGGGGTCAGCCCGCGCGGCTCTATGTCCTTGTATCGCGCCGCCCAGGCTCTCGCCCTAATGGAAGGCCGCACCTATTGCATCCCCGACGACTTCAAACGGCTGGTGCTCCCCGTGTTCGGCCACCGCTGCATCGTGAGCTCGCGTTACCTCTCGACGATGAAGAAATCTGATCAGTCGGAAGCCATCCTGCGTGAAATCCTTGAAACCACTCCCGTGCCGCTGTGAAGAACCGAAGGCAGTAAGCGGAAGGCAGAAGGCAGCAAGCACCAGCGATTTTGGAGCTAGATTTCAATCGCTGCTCAGCCACCACCAAATTTCAAAGCGTACTCCTGACCCACCCTTATGGACCACCGGACGCGGGACAGTTTTGCCGCCTTCTGCCTTCCGCTTACTGCTTGCTGCCTACTGCCTACTGCCCACTGCCTACTGTTCTCCCGGCCACCTGAGTTACAATTAACCCTTCATGGCTACATCCTCCCCGGTCTCGAACGGCGGCGTCATGCGCGACCTTTGGCTCATGGCGCGCTACCAGATGATGCACGTCGACCGCCCCGCCTGGCGGCGGTTCTTCCAGGCACTCTTCGGTCTGGGGTTGGCCTTCTTTCTCGCTTTGTATTCATCCGCTTTGCATGAAGCGGGTCACATGGAAGGGGCCGCGTGGGTCGCCGCTTTTTCGCTGATTGTGGCCGCCGTGGTGGCGGTCAAGGTTGTCCCCTATCTCGCACACCGCACTGCTCTTGAGCGGTGGATGGTGAAGATCGAGTATGAGTTCACCCGCGAAGGTGTGGTTTATTTCCTGATCATCATGGTCATCGCCATCGCCGCGCTGAATACGGGTAACAATCTCCTGTTTATTATTTTGGCCAATCTTCTGGCAGGAATTCTGGCCTCAGGGGTTCTATCGGCGATCGTGCTTTCGCAGCTCGAACTGGATTTCGTCCTGCCGGAACACGTTTTCGCCCAGCAGCCCTTGATTTCGCGCTTGACGGTTCAAAACCTGAAGTGGGTTTTCCCCTCGTTCTCGATAACGCTTTCCGCCCGTGACCCTCGGAATCGCAAGCAAAAGCGCTTGCCGATCGTCATGCCGCGCCAGATCCTCGACGCCCCGGTCTATGTTCCTTTCATTCCGCACCGGTCATCCGTGACGCAGCATGTGGAGCTTAGTTTCCCCCGCCGCGGGCGCTACACGCAGGAAGGCTTTCGCGTCAGCTCCAAGTTCCCCTTCGGCCTGCTGCGGAAAGCCCATGAGGTGGCGAGCAAACAGGAAATCCTGGTTCTCCCCAACGTGCAGCCCACGGAGGAGTTTTACGAAATCCTGCCCCTGATTGGCGGTGAGATCGAAAGCCTCTACAAGGGCCGCGGCCACGACCTGTACGCGATCCGTGATTTTGAGGAATCGGATAGCGCCCGCCACGTGGATTGGAAAGCCACAGCCAAGGCCCAGAAGCTCAAGGTGCGGGAATTTACACGCGAAGATGAACGGCGCCTGGTGCTGGTCTTCGACACCACGCTTCCCGCTACGGATGAGAAATCCCTGGCGCGATTTGAGAAAGGCGTCAACTTCTGCGCGTGCCTGGCGTGGCACTTCTACGAGATTGATGCGCAGATGCAATTTCTCGCTGACGGCTTCGAAACGCCCATGGCGCCCTCGGGGGAGATCATCTACCCGGTGCTCGAAAAGCTGGCGCTCATCGAGCCGAAGGCCGGCTCGCCCACGTCGATGGAGAGCTTACAGGCGCGCATTGCCTCCGCCGCCCGAGGCTTCCACATCGTCATCACCAGCCAGCCGCGTGGCTCAATTCCCACCAACCTTTGGGGATCTTCCTACTTGGTTTTCGTTGATTCTCTTTAAGCAGTACGGGACGTCCAAAATGAGAGGGGCGGCTTCGGCAGCGGGGCTGAAGACCCGCCCTTCCGACTGCCCCACGAAAACGCCTCGGATTGGTGAGAAACACTGGTGAGGGGGGCATCGGCCCTACACGGTCGGCGGGTTAGCCCTGCCGAACGCCACACCTTTTGCCTCTGGCCCAAGGGCGATGATCGGCACGCCGACTGCCAAAACAGCGGCCGCCAGGAATCCCAAGGATTGCGCGTAGCTCAGGTGCCGGGTCAGAACCGCTTGAATCAGTGGAACACTCGCCGCGCAGAGCACTCCGATCTGGTAGGCAAAGCCTGGGAAAAATCCACGCAACTCGTTGGGCGATAGTTCGTTCAGATGCGCGGGAATTACCCCCCACGCCCCTTGCACCATGAACTGCATCAAAAACGTCGCGCCGACCATCAGTGCCACGGTGGGCGCAAGCAACCAGGCAGGGGTGAGCACGAGCGCGGAAATCACCGCCGTGACCATCGCCCGGCGGCGTCCCCCGTGATCCGAGTAACGCCCAAACGCGACACCTCCGCAAATCGCTCCCACCATGGAAATCATCGTAATCATCGCCGTAATCTGGGGACTGAAGTGTCGTTGCCGCAACAAGAAAGTGGGGAAAAGGTCCTGCGTGCCATGGGAAATGCAATTCATCGCCGTCATCAGGAGAGCCATATAGAGAAACAATTTCCAATGCCGGGCGATGGCCTTTCCGTAAGTGTGCCAGTCGGTGCGCGACTCGTGCCAGGCCTCGGGTTCCTTTACCTTGGCGAAGATGAAGAGTGAAAGCAGCGCGGGCAATCCGCCAATAAAAAACATGGCGCGCCAGCCCCAGTGCGGGAAGACCAAAGCATAAACCGCGGCGGCCAGCAGGTTTCCCAATGCGTAACCCTGTTGCAGTAACCCTGAAACAATC
Organism: uncultured Acidobacteriota bacterium; assembly: GCA_963804995.1. GTDB lineage: Bacteria > Acidobacteriota > Terriglobia > UBA7540 > UBA7540 > Bog-366. Next base: position 1,004,448 of record CAWDSK010000003.1, on the reverse strand, counting down.
CCGCGCCACTTGACCGACACCGATTCCATCGCCAGCGATGCGCCCACCCCCCAGGCCCCTCCCATGCCAATTCCATAGAGAAGGCGCAGGACAAAGAACACTTTGAAATTTGGCGCCAAACCCGACAGGACCTCGACCACCGAGTAGAAAACAATATCGAGCATCAATGGTATGCGGCGGCCGTAGCGGTCCGCCATTAATCCAAACAGCACTGCGCCGGCAGGGCGCATCATCAGGCTGGCGGTGAGCGTCGCAGCAATGTCCACCAGAGAAACCCCGAAATCGCGCGCCACCGGAGCCAATACGAAGGTGAGGATGAAGAAGTCGAAGGCGTCAAGCGCCCAGCCCAGAAATCCCGCGGCTAGAGCAGTCCACTGGTTGGCGCGACCTTCCGTGCGCGGGTCAGCCCTTGGAGATGTGTTTGTCATCATGTTTGCGGGCGTCGGGGCGTGTTATTTCTAAACCCGAAACATATCAGGAATTGTTCCGCGAACCAACGTATTTGTAAAGCTGCATACGCTTCCCGACCCGGCGGTAGTGGGTCAATTTGATGTAGAGGCGGCTTTACGCCGCCATATGGCGAGGTAAACTCGCCGCTACGAAATCAAATTGACCCACTACCGAACCGGCTCCGACGTTGAGTATCGTTCGCAGTCTTGATACACTTCGAAATTCCCAGTGACGTGCGCGGATGGCAAGTTTCGTGCCCCGAGATTATTGGTAGGGTGCAGACGTGGGCCCGGCCTGATTGATTGTCTAGGTGCTGAGCGAGCGGGGGGTGCTTTTTGGGGTGTGGCCAAGTGGTTGTGTTTCGCCAAGAGAGAGGATGAATAATGGAGGCCGATAATGACGAGGGAAGACACTCGCGCGAAATTCAAGGTTAAGAAAGTCTACCGAGGTTCCCAGGTAGTTTTCGGAGAGCGTGCCCACTTGCAAGAAGTCCTCCACTCGGTCCAACGCGCCAGGCTTCCGCGCCCACGGAAACTCGCAGAAGTTCGCCAGCTCAAGCAACTGATCAAGATCCGGACGGAGGACCTGAACCGCATGACTCCTGCCTGGGATCGCAAATTTCAAAAGGCACGCGACCCCCACGCCACCTCGCAAGAACTGCTGCGTCTGGCTTACGCCTTACATCCGGATGATTATCTTCTGGCGCGGGTGCTGACTGAGCACGCGGAAGCCTCACCCGAACTGCTCGATCATTTGGCCACGCATCCCTACTCGGCCGTGCGGCAGAATGTGGCGCGGCATCCTCACACTCCCCCTACGGTCCTGCAGACGATGGCGGATGATTCCCGCGAACCCCTGTGGTTTCTCGTGGCCTGCAACCCTTCCACGCCTGCTGACTTGCGTGAGCGCCTGCGGGAACGAATAAAGCAAAGCAGCACGCAGAAGGCCGCGGGCCGCCCGGAGTCGGCGAGAAAAAACACATCTTTCCGGTCTTTGCCACGGAGTGCGATTCTCCTGCCTCCGGCCTGAACCCCCGGCCCCCAATGGCCCATCCATCTATTGGCCTACTTGGCTCTTTACAACAGACCATTATGGTTCTAGATTGGACTAGTCAACAGTCCAGAGGAGTTCCGGCCATATGCTCGTGACACTGGATTCAAGTTTGCGCAAGCCGCTCTATGTTCAGATACGCGACCAGATTCGCGAACGCATCGTGACTGGCGGTCTGAAGCCTGGTGACCGTTTGGAGCCCAGCCGAGACTTGGCCCACCAGTTGGGGGTTCATCGCACGACGGTGGGGAACGCCTACGCTGACCTCGAAGCCGAGGGCCTCATTCAGGGGACGGTAGGGCGCGGCACCTTCGTGACGCTACTCGCCGAGACGCTGCGCGCTCCCCAGGGTATGTCGCGCCGCCTCGCCAATGATCTTTTCTGGGAGAGCTTCTTTCCGGAAGAGCCGCACGATGATTCTTTGGGCCGCTTGATGGCCAGTTCTATGGAAGAGGGTGTCATCTCCTTCGCCGCCGCCCACGGTGCGGAAGAGTTGACGCCCCCGGACTTGGTCCGCCGCGCTACGGACGCCGTCATGCGCCGTGAAGGCGGACGCCTGGTGCAATATGGTTCCACGGACGGATATCAGCCACTCAAAATCTATTTACAGACGCGTCTCAGACGCGACGGCATCCCCGTGGAGCTCGAGGAGATTCTGGTGACGCACGGCTGTCAGCAATCGCTCAACCTGCTGCGCCGCGCGCTCATATCTCCTGGTGAAACCGTCATCTGCGAAAATCCCACCTACACCGGCCTGTGGAATGTTTTCGATTCGCCTGGGGTCCGCCTGATTGGCGTTCCGGTTACGGCGCAAGGCCTGGATCTCGATGCGCTGGAGGCTTTGCTTGAGCAGACACGCATCAAACTTATTTTTTGCAGCCCGAATTTCCAGAATCCTACGGGCTTTACGATGCCGCTTGCGGCCCGGAAGCGTTTGCTGGATCTCGCCACACGGTTTCAGGTTCCGATTATTGAGGACGACGTTTACGGCGCGCTGCGCTATCGCGGCCGGCAAATTCCTCCGTTGAAGGCCCTGGACACGGCGGGCTTGGTCATTTATCTGAACAGCTTTTCGAAAGTCGGACTGCCCGGCCTGCGTGTGGGTTGGATGGTGGCTTCGCGTCAGGTGATTGAGCGTCTCCGCTGGGCCAAGCAGCGCGCCGACCTGCACACGAACCTATTGGGGCAGGCGGTTGTTCAGGAACTGGGGAGGCGCGGCTGGCTTGACAAATGGATTCGCAAAACCTGCAAGGTTTATGCCCACAAGCAGGACGTGCTCCGGAACGCGGCGGGGCGCGAATTTCCAACCGAGGTGCACGTGAGCTATCCCGAAGGCGGCATGTCGGTTTGGGTGGAATTGCCGGGGTACCTGGATGCTTCGGAACTTCTTGTGAAAGCACGAGAGCGCCGCGTGATCTTCGCCCCCGCGCGTTATTTCTACTTTCAGAATCCCAAGCACAACGCGCTGCGGTTATGTTACACAGCGCTGTCCGATGATAAGATTGAAAAGGGCATTGCGATTCTGGGCGAACTCCTGAAAGCGGAGATGCGCCGGGCGAAGAAAGGGAGACTCAGCCCGCGGCCTGGCGCGAGCGTGGCGCTGGTTTAAGTTTCGCGCCTTGTTGCGCTGGGCTTATGCCCGGGGGCGGCGTAATCAGTACCTGCAAAGGGAATCGGCATGGAAGCTATCGCGAAAAGTCGGACCAAAGAAACTCGCAGGGCGCCGCTCGAAATGAGCCCGGAGGAATTTCGCGCCCTCGGTTATCGGCTTGTCGATTGCGTTGCTGAGTTCCTGAAGTCATTGCCGAGCCGCGCCGTGAGTCCGGGTGAATCGCCGCGGGAAATCCGGGCCATTCTCGGGGATGGTCCACTTCCGGAGCAGGGCACTCCTGCCGGAAAACTTTTGGATGAAGCCGCGCGCTTGCTGGTGGACCATTCCCTTTTCAATGGCCATCCGCGCTTCATGGGGTTCATCACTTCACCCGCGGCTCCAATTGGCGTGCTGGGGGAGTTGTTGGCGGCGGCGATAAATCCCAATTGCGGCGGATGGGTTCTCTCTCCGATGGCGAGCGAAATCGAGGCGCAGACCATCCGCTGGATTGCCGACATGATAGGCTACCCGCGCGAAGCTGGCGGCGTGCTTGTAACCGGCGGAACCATGGCAAATTTTGTGGGACTGCTTGCCGGGCGCAAAGCCAAGAGTACGTGGGACAACGCCCCCGCTGCCTCTGGGAGCCCCGCAAATGGGACACTGCGGGTGTACATTTCGTCCGAAACCCATACCTGGATTCACAAGGCGGCAGACCTGTTTGGGCTAGGGCTAGATTCGTTGGTTTGGATCCCGGCCGGGTCCGACCAGCGCATCAATACCACCGAATTGCGGGAGCGAATCCGGGCGGACAAGGCCAAGGGTGATTTGCCGTTTATGGTGGTCGGGACGGCGGGCACGGTCAGCACCGGCGCGATTGATCCCCTGCCGGAAATCGCCGCCATCGCGCGCGAACACGGACTGTGGTTCCACGTGGATGGCGCTTACGGCGGATTTGCGGCGGTCTTGCCCGATGCGTCGGCGGATTTGCGCGGGCTCAGCGAAGCGGATTCCGTGGCCGTCGATCCGCACAAGTGGCTTTACGCGCCTCTTGAGGCCGGATGCGCCCTGGTGCGTGATCGTCAGGCGTTACGTGCTGCTTTCACGCCGCACTCGCCGGCGTATTACCAGATGTTGCAGCAGGACGAGGCCCTTAACTTTTTCGAATATGGGCCGGAGAATTCGCGAGGCTTCCGCGCCCTGAAGATCTGGCTCGCCTTGCGCCAGGTGGGGCGGGAAGGTTATGCGCGCATGATTGCGGATGACATCGGCCTCGCCAAGACCCTGCACGAGCTGGCCGCGGCTGACCCGGAGTTGCAGACCTTCCGGCAGGGGCTGAGCATTTCAACTTTCCGCTATGTGCCGCGCGATCTTGCCCCCGGCGACGAAAAGGTAGAGGCGTACCTCAACGAGCTCAACAGCGAATTGCTGGTCAGGTTGCAGAAGAGTGGCGAAGCGTTCCTGACCAACGCGGTCAATGGCGGAGTATTCTGGCTGCGTGCCTGCATCGTAAATTTTCGCACTTCGCTTGCCGATATTCGGGCCCTTCCTGCTATTATCACGCGTTTGGGCCGGGAGACAGATGCCGCGCTCCGGCCGGAAGCCTTGCGCAGTCAGCGGGCTGCGGCCCAGAAATCCTAAAGAAGGAGTAATGTCATGTGGGAATATGATCAGCAAATGAAATTGAAAGTGGGTTTGGCGGAAATGTTGAAGGGCGGGGTGATTATGGACGTCACCACTGCCGAGCAGGCCAAGATTGCAGAAGACGCAGGCGCCGTGGCGGTTATGGCGCTGGAGCGGGTGCCGGCGGACATCCGCAAGGAAGGCGGAGTAGCCCGCATGGCCTCCATCAAAATCATCAAGGAAATCATGGCGGTTGTCACCATTCCGGTCATGGCCAAGGTGCGCATCGGCCACTTTGCGGAAGCGCAGGTGCTTGAAGCCGTGGGCGTGGATTACATCGATGAGAGTGAAGTGTTGACCCCGGCGGATGAGGAGCACCACATCAGCAAGTGGTCGTACAAGGTGCCGTTCGTTTGCGGCGCGCGCAATCTGGGTGAGGCGTTGCGGCGTATCGGCGAAGGCGCGGCAATGATCCGCACCAAGGGCGAAGCGGGTTCGGGAAACATCGTTGAGGCTGTGCGCCACATGCGCGCCATTACCAGTGAGATTCGCCTGCTCACCACGCTGCGGGAAGAAGAGTTGATGCACAAGGCGAAGGAACTGGGCTCGCCCTACGACCTGGTGAAGTGGGTCAGCCAGAATGGCAAACTGCCGGTGCCGAATTTCTCGGCCGGTGGCATTGCGACGCCCGCCGACGCCTCGCTGGTCATGCAACTCGGCGCAGAGGCCACGTTCGTGGGTTCAGGCATCTTCAAATCCACCGACCCTGCGCAGCGCGCCAAAGCCATCGTCCGCGCCACCACGCACTACAACGAGCCGGCAGTCGTGGCTGAGTGCTCCGCCGAAGTGGGCGAAGCCATGAAAGGCCTCGACGTGCAGAAGATGGATCCCAAGGAATTGTTGCAGACGCGGGGGTGGTAGGGAAAGCTGTCAGTGGTCCGTTGTCCGTCGTCCGTTGTTCTGCGCATATGTGCTGCTCCCCGCAAGATGGAGTGTGTGCAAGAAGCCTGATGACGAACAACTGACAGCCGGCCACGGACCACTGACAACGGACCACGGACAGCGCTCTTCAACCTATGAACAACGGCCACAAACCCGTCGGCATCCTGGCCATCCAGGGTGATTTTGCCATGCACGCCAAGATGCTGGAACGCATCCGGGCGCCTTGGAAGCTGGTGAAGCACGTGTCGGAACTGGGGGAAGTCAGCGGGCTCATCCTGCCCGGCGGTGAGAGCACCACCATGCTGAAATTCTTCGCCAATGAAGGCATGGGCGCGGCCATCCAGGATTTCGCGGCGGCAGGGAAGCCCATCTTCGGTACCTGCGCGGGGGCGATTCTGCTGGCGAAGGAAGTGCTGAACCCTTCGCAGGAAAAGCTGGGATTAATTGATATTGCAGTTGAGCGCAATGCCTATGGGCGCCAGATTGATAGCTCCGTGCAGCCGGGCGAGTGTCCTGAGCTTGCCGACCGCCCCGTGGAAATGGTCTTCATCCGCGCGCCCATTATCCGGCGGGTGGGCGAAAACGTGCGTGTGCTGGGCCGGTGCGGGAACCTCCCCGTGCTGGTTGAGCAGGGAAACATCCTGGTGGCGACGTTTCACCCGGAACTAACCGATGACCCCACGATTCACCAGTACTTTCTGAAGAAATTGAGCGATGCGGCGGCATAATAGCTGCCTGCGAAAGTCGAAACTGGAAATTCGAAACTCGAAAATCGAAAATCGAAACTCGGTACATCCTTTGTTGATTTCATTGCTACCCACGCCCACACATGGTAGCGCAGACCTCCGCCGTTGAGGTCTGCGGTTCTTCGTGCGCCATTGGAGCGAATGTATCGTAGAGTGATGTTGCTGCCTGTGGTAGCACAGGCACTCCTGCCTGTGAATGTGGCTCGGGGTTCGAGCTTAGCGACACAGCCAGGAGTGGCTGTGCTACTACAGTTGCTCAGGTTGCGGGGTTTCCAATGCGAAGAACCGCGGACCCCCAAAACGGGGGACCGCGCTACGGGTGCTAGCTGCCCACGAGACACGAAATTCGGTACATCTGCGAGTTTCGAATTTCGAGTTTCGACCTTCGAGTTTCGATCCTTCGCCCCGTGACAAAATGGCCCAAGCCACCGACCATCCCGTAAAAATCCTCTTCGTCTGCATCGGCAATTCCTGCCGCAGCCAGATGGCGGAAGCGTGGGCCAATCACTTCGGCAAGGGCAAGGTGCAGGCGTTCAGCGCCGGCTCGCACCCTTTGGGAGTGATCACGACGGAAACCTACGAGGTGATGCTCGAAAAGGGAATCGCGCTCGACGGTCAGAGCTCCAAAGGCCTGCGGGATGTTTCCATGAGTGAGATGGACGTGGTTGTTAGTATGGGCCGAGAGGTTTACTGTTCCGTCCCAGTGAGCTTCAAAGGGCGCTTTGTGGAATGGGATATCCCCGATCCCTATGCCAAGGGCCGGGAGTCTTTCCGCACCGCGCGCGATATGATCGAGCGGCAAGTTCTGGAGTTACTGGCCGACCTTATTACCCCCCCTGCCCCCGCGAAGTAAGTGTAGCGCGTCAGACCTCCTCTGTTGAGGTTTGGGTTCTTCATGCGTCAATTGAGCGACTGAATCCTGGCCTGGCGCAGGCACTCCTGCCTGTGAATACGGCTCGATGACCCGATAATGCCGTGTTCCAACCCACCGAATGTGTGTAGGGGCCAGCGGCGCTGGCCCCTGGGCGGAAAAATTGTGATTTCGAACGAGTCGGCGGGATTATACTATCGCAACCCAGGATGCTTGAATAATAATCCTGGCTCGTTCACTACCCCTCGCCGGTTTGATCCGGCGCACAAGGAGACCTTAATTATGAAACGCTTCGTGGTGCTGTTTTCTGTTCTTCTATTGATCTCCATGATGCTCTTCGCTGCCAACCCCAAGACCTATCAAGTCACCGGGCCTGTTTTGGACATTAAGGGTGATGTCATTACAGTACAAAAGGGAGCGGAGAAGTGGGAGATTGCGCTCGACAAGACCACAAAAGTCACCGGAGACCTAAAGGTGGGGTCCAAAGTGACCATTGAGTACCTAATGAAGGCCACGACGATCGAGGTGAAACCGGCAGCTGCTACCAAGCCGGCGGCGCCGCCAACGAAGAAATAATTGATTCTACAACCAACTTCAGGCGTGAGGTGTCTGGTGGCTACGGCAGAGTAGTGCTCTGGGCTTTTCCTTTTGACGCCTCAGCCAGAGCCCACGGCACAAGAATTCTGCTGCACAAAGTGAAAGCCGCGGACCTTGGGGGACCTGTACCCAGCTCGGGGCGGCAGCGTCCGCCACCAATGAACCCCCGACCGTTCCGAGTCTTGCCGAAACGACCACCGGACTTGCTGCTGGAGTCCAACGAGCCGTAATAACCTATGCCTTCTTGAGGAACCGCACGACTACAGTAAGGAGAACCGCACCCATAATGGCAACTGCGATCGTGTAAATCATCCCGCCTCCCCCCGTAAATCCAAGGGAGCGCATGATGAACCCGCCGACGAGGGCCCCCACGATGCCAATCACGATATCCATGAGGGTGCCGTACCCAGAACCCTTCATGATTTTCCCCGTCGCCCATCCTGCGATCAGGCCAACGATGATCCACCATAAAATGTGCATGTGATCCTCCCTTCGCCTTTTCGTACTTTCAGAGACTCAACGTTGGATTACGAATAATCTGCAAGCACATCAAACTCACACACCGCGCATTTAAGCCAGGCGTCAGGGTGTCTTCTTTTTGAACAGGCCGCCGAGTGAGCCGAGCGGATTGTTGGTGCCCTGCGGCTGTTGCGACGTGGCGCCGGGAGAAACCAGGTTGCCGAGTCGTGATTTGAGCATACCAGCGGCAATCCCGCCGAACGTCAGGAACGAATTTGGGATCCGAAGTGGTGCCCTTAATCTGGAACGGAATGCGCTGGCCCTTAATCGCAGCCGAGCCGCCACCGCCGCCAGCTACTCTTCCCAGTAACCCTCCCAGAGCGCCACCCGCCGCCTCGCTGGTCGGGGCGCTAGGAGAACTCGAAAGCGTGGCCACCATTTTGAAATCAAGATTGTTCTTGGCATCGATGGTGCCGGCGCCAATAAGAGTGCCCAGCGTAGGGACGACCGCATTGAAATTGTCGGCTTGGAGGCCGTCAGGCGCCATGCGGAGATTCGAGGTGAGGCTCTCGATGTCGAGGTCCTTGCCGGTCTTGACGCCGGTGAGCGCCGAGATGGCGGACATCTTTGAGCCCAGATCGAAGTTAGCAAGCTTTCCTTTAAAGAGACCTGCCGTGCCGGTGGTGACCAGTTTGCTGATTGGCCCATTGAGACTGAGATCGGTGTTGAGCGTCCCGGCCTCTAGCGAAGCACCTTTGGGAACGCTGATCCCCAGGGCGGGGAGAAAAGCTTCGAGGTCTTTGGCGGGCATATCCTTTCCATCGAGCTTAATGTTGATGACGGCGGACTCGCCCCCCATCTCATAGGTGCCCGCCATCCTGGCCGCCGCACCGCCGATCTTCAGGGTGGAAGGACTGAGGACCCCGGAGCTCTTTCGGAGATTGTACTTGGTATTGAAATCCACAGTGACAGGAATCCCGGCGGGCGTTCCCCCGGCAATCAACAAAGCTTTGGAGAGTTTGGCGTTGCCCTTGGTTTCAGCTTCACCGCTTGCGGAGGCGATCGTGCCGTCGAGATCGATAATGCCTCCGAGTCCCAGGGTCGGATCGAGGAAACCCGTCGAGGCGAGATTTAAAGAACCGACATGGAGCTTGGCGTCGAGCGGAGTCAGTGAAGTGTCGGCCAGATCGATAGGGCCGACAGTGCCCTCCAGCTTGAAGTTACCACCTCCGGGAAGATCGACGCTGACGTTGACCGGAATTTTCGAGGTCATGGAAACGTCAGTAGCAGTGATGTTCACGTGATCGTATGTGGTGTGCTTCTGCGAATTCGTGGAGCCGATAACGACCCTGCCGTCCTTGAGCTGGACTTCCTTAACGGAGAAGTTCGTGGGAGAGGATGACGGACTCGGAGATTTTGCGGGAGTGGAGGAGCCACCGAGGGAAGAATAGTTCCACTGGCCGGCTGCATTCCGAAGCAGCGTCACTTGTGGTCCATCAATCGTGACGCCCGTAACGTTGATTGCCTTCGAGAAAATCAGCGGCATGATTTCGATGCCCACCTTCAGCGATTTGGCGGTGAGGAAGGGCGACGAACTGAACTTGGGATCGTCACCGATCGCGAGATTCTCGGCGGAAAGCGAGCCACTGAGGAGCGAGAGGCTCAGGTTTCCGACCGTTACTTTGCGTCCCAGGGCGGTGGAAGTTTTTTCTTCAATGGTCGGGCGGAATTGATTGACGGGGATAAAGAATGGAGCGACGAGAACCAGGACAATCAGAACACCAGTGATGATGAGAACAATCCGGAGCTTGCCTCTCATGTTAACCTCCAGGGCGGCAGCGAAAGCCCATGCCGTATGGTTAAATTGTGCGACCGGACGGTTTAGCGCCCGATAGTCTTTGAGGTACGGTTACCCTACAAAATAAATCACGCGTCCGCCAACGATCCAGCAGAAAACTTAGTTGGTGGGAAAAATAATACATTGCTTCCAGCCCTTGCGCACACGGATAAATACCAGATCATCCTCCCATCCCTGTCCGGCGTCCGGCGAAAGACACGAATCGAGATGCATTGTTCCTGGGGGTTTTCATAGAGTTCTCCGGCGTCTACGCGAGGGTCTGCATCTGTGAATTCCGGGATGTATAAAAGCTTATCATATCGAGATTTAAGCTGTTTGTTTAATATTGCACAATCTTCCCCATCCCTGTTTTGACACGTTTCAGACAGCCTTGCCGTCCAAGTGGGCCCCGCTTCCAGGCCTACGGGACCGGATGAACTTTCCAGGGCAAGCGTGGCGCCCCCGATGCTTCGGGGCGGTTATTCCTGCTTTATCTGGGCGAATGTATCGTGGTGCTACGCAGCCGCCCGTGGTAGCACAGGCACTCCTGCCCGTGAATGCGGCTCGAGGTTCGAGCTTAGCGACACAGCCAGGAGTGGCTGTGCTACAGTCGTCGGGGTTCAAGCTTTGCCGGCTTCTCAATACGAAGAACCGCGGACCTACAAAAGAGGTCCGCGCTGCACTTGCATTCCGGCGTAATTCCCGAGTGATTTTCTCCCGGCTGTTCAGAGCCAGCCGAGCTTGGACAACAAGAAACCCAAGGAAGCGATGGCGAGGGTTCCGCCGCCGAATACGTACTTTGCTGCCTGATTTCGCAACAACTGTTTTATCCCTGCCTCACTCCGCCAGGTAATTAGGAAGGTCGGCACGTCCAGGCCCTTCACGATCATATTCCGGTCGTCCTCGTCCAGGGGTTCGGGGTTTTCGACACACGTGCCCGCTAAATCGTACCAGTGCTCGGGAAGAAGGCAGTATTCGGCGAATTGGTAGCGCCTGGAAGGGAGTTCCGATGAACTCAGCGACTCGGCGTAGTTGATCAGCTCACAGTCGTCGACCAGGAATCTCGGGGGTGAGCGAAGCTCCCGGACGGCCTCGTAAATACCCTGCAGGCTGACGCCGCCGGTTTCGCGCCAGGCGGTGCGTATCAAGTCGCATTCCGCCCTGTGAGCGTCCACCAGTGCTTTACCCGTGCCGTCCGTGAGGTAAAAGGGCACGCCTTCCGCCACAGTCCGGCAAGGCGACCAGTGCCCCCCGTGCGGGCCTTCTGCGAATTTCTTGATCTCCACTTTATAAAAGAGGCAGGGGGTTCGGGTCACCGGGCTGTTCACCAGCCGACCTTGGGCGGGCTGTGCCTTCCCGTGGACTTCCACAAAACCGATGGCGAGGCCATGAAGGGAAGACTCCGGAGTATCTGCGAGCACACGATATTTCCTGTAAATGCGGAGTCCCTTGAAGAAGCAGAAAAGTCCCGTGCCGATCCCCACCATCAAGACAATTCCAGAGAACATTGAATTGGCCTATGCCGGGAACTGCATTGTGATTTGCCGGCTGACTAATTATCTGGTTTGGTCTGTTTCCCGCCTCCAGCCAGCCTTGCCGACCCGGGTGATCCACACCCCTGCTTTCACAACCGATGCCGCCACGCAAGTCAGCTTATAGCATGTTTGGCAATGCCCTGGTGGAACTTTACTTTCGGCCAGGTACGGAGAGGGATTCTGCGCGAGCGAGCGCAGCGCCCCGATGCATCGGGGCGGCTTTTCGTGCGTCAGGGGAGCGAAGGTATCGTGGCCAAGCTATAGGCACGATGCAGCCGCCCGTGGTAGCACAGGCACTCTTGCCTGTGAATACGGCTTGTCGTTCGAGCTTAGCGACACAGCCAGGAGTGGCTGTGCTACAGCCTCTCAGGTTGGAGATTTGCGGGTTGTGCAAACTAAGAACCGCGGACCCCAAAGGCGGGGGCCCGCGCTACGAAACATGGCCCGCGCCGCTGGCTTGGGGCGAATGTCACGTTGCCCCGCCGAGGGCTGGGCGCGCCGCGTGAAATGCGCGCAAAGATATTTGGAACTTTTGCGTCGCTTGCTTCGTTGGAGGAGGTGAGAGGAAAGATTGGAAATCAGGAAAAGGGGAGGTGCCTTGTGAGGAAAGAGCTGATGGGGCTTTCAGTTTTACTGCTCGCGGCAGGCGCCACAGCGATGGCTGCCGAAGCCGACCAATGGATTCATGTTCGCGTGGTGAGCTCGGGCAGCCAGGGCGAGACGGTTCGCGTCAACGTCCCAATGTCATTAGCGGAAAAAGTCATTCCCACCATTTGCGCCGACAGATTAAAAGGCGGCAAAGTTAAGCTCAAGGTCAACGAAATCGACCTTCGCACGCTTTTTGAGGCCATTCGCACCACCCCCGACAATGAATTCGTCACGGTCGCGAGCCCCCATGAAGATGTCCGTGTGGCCAAGTCCAACGGGAACCTGCTGATTCATGTACAGCAGAAGCAGGGCGACAAGCGGACCTTGGGCGAAAAAGTGGAAGTCAAAGTTCCGCTCAGCGTGGTGGCGGCGATGCTCAGCGGCAACAAGGACGAGCTGGACATAGCGGCCGGCATCCGAGCCCTGCGGGGGCTGGGCGCCGTGGAGCTGGTGAATGTGAACGACAAATCCGAGACCGTCCGCATCTGGACCGACACGCGCAGTACATCCGACTAGTGAGGCTGGAACATGTACCCCATAGCACTCAAAGCATCAACCGTGATGATGGCCGCGGTCGCCTCACTGGTAGGAAGCGCGGCCATCGTTACTTACACTGCCGGCGCGGTGAGGGTCTCCGTGGTGGGAAAAGGCCCCCAAGGGGACCACGTCAACGTCATCGTTCCGGCGGTCCTGGTGCCAGTGGCCCTGGGTTTCGTTCCCGCCCAGTCGTTCAAGGTGAAAGACGCTGAGACGCGTAAGTGGCTGCCCCTGCTCAAGGCAGTGAGCCAGGAACTTGAGCGCTGCCCCGATGCCACGCTCGTGGAAGTGAAAAGCCCGAATGAGCACATCACGATCGTCAAGCGCAGCAACAATCTGGCGATCGATGTGGATGACCGGGAGGAAACGGTCCACGTTTCGTTCTCGGTCGGGGTGCTCCACTGCGTCATCAATAAGCTGGAAGCCGGCAACGCCAGCTCAAACCCTCCCGCGTAATCCCACCCGGCGCACGCAAAGAGCCAGGGGCCAACCCAACAGGCCCGCACGACGCTGGTTTCCCTGCCCGCTGAGGCGCTTCACAATGAAATCCCCACCATACGATTGCATTCAGAGGCGGCCGGGCGTATGGTAACGGTCGTTCAAAAGCTGAGACTGGAGAATCCGGTCTACTCCATGTTTTCTACTCGGCTCTGGGACGCTTTCCAAAGGAGAGCAATCCATGCGATTCCCCAACCTTTTCGGGGTTAGACTTGCTTTCTTCCTCTTCTTCCTCCTGCCCCTTTGCCTTTTTGCCGTCGACAAGAACAAGGAGAAGGCGGCCGCGCCCGAACCTGAGAAGCCCTCCTACGAACTCCCGCAGCCTGCCAAAGAGAATCTCGACTACACCGTGTACGAGCGCATTCGCGACGAAGGCCTGACCCATTCGCATGTGATGGATTTCGCCTCGGCTCTGATTGATGGCATTGGCCCGCGCCTTACTGGCTCACCCAACATCTACCGGGCCAACGAGTGGACGCGCGACCAATTGGCGGCGATGGGTTGCAGCAACGCCCATCTGGAAGACTGGGGCGAGTTCGGCATGGGTTGGCAGCAGCTCAACACCTGGGTGCGGATGACCCAGCCGGACACGGCGGTTTTCATCGCCCAAGCTTTGCCCTGGTCGCCTTCCACTAACGGCGTAGTCAATGCCCAGGCCATTTGGGTGGATATCAAGGAGGAGAAAGATTTCGAGAAGTATAAAGGCAAGCTGGCCGGGAAAATCGTTCTGCTCGGAGAAATGCGCGAGGTGAATCCGGTGGATAAGCCGCTGTCTACGCGCCTGGACGAAAAGGACTTGGCCAAAATTGTGGAATTTCCCCTGGGAAAGGCCAGGCCGCGGTCGGAAGGCATTCAGGAAGCGGTTAAGCGCTTCACCCTGCGTGAGAAAATCGGGAAGTTTCTGGCTGCCGAACAGGCCCTGGCAGTTATTGTTCCCAGCCGCGATGGCCTTAACAGCGGCGGCTCCGGCGGCACGATCTTCGATGATTACCGGGAGGGCTTGAGTTGGGTGCCTTATAAGCGCGAGCGCGCCAACCCCCTTCCTATCGTGATGACGGCCATAGAAAACTACGGCCGGGTTTATCGTCTGCTTAAGGCCCACGTTCCAGTGAAGATTGAAATGAACGTTGAGGTTAAGTATTCCGGCGACCATGAGCATGGCTTTGACACCCTCGCGGAGATTCCCGGCACTGATCCCAAGCTGAAGGATGAGGTGGTCATGGTGGGCGGCCATATTGATTCGTGGGCATCGGCGACCGGCGCGACCGACAATGGCGCCGGGACGGTTGTAGCCCTGGAAGTCATGCGGATTTTGCGCGCGCTCGAAGTCAAGCCGCGGCGCACCATCCGCATTGGCCTCTGGAGCGGGGAAGAGCAGGGACTTCTGGGTTCCATCGGCTACGTGAAGGAACATTTCGGATACGTGCCCCACTCCACCGCTCCCGATCAACTGGAGTTGCCCGCGGGGATGCGCAAGCTTGCCGGTCCCCTCGTACTCAAACCTGAGCAGCCGAAGGTTTCCGGCTACTTCAATGTGGATAATGGCGGCGGCAAAATCCTGGGGATTTGTCTGCAGGAGAACGCCGCGGTCGGCCCCATCTTTGCGCAATGGATGGAGCCGCTGAAAGATCTCGGCGTCACCACCCTCACCGTGCGCAACACCGGCGGCACCGATCACCTCTCGTTTGATGCTGTCGGCATCCCCGGCTTCCAGTTCATTCAGGACCCTCTCGACTACGAGTCGCGGTCGCATCATTCGAACATGGATACCTACGAACGCTTGCAGCCCATGGACCTCGCGCAGGCCGCCACCGTAGAGGCGATCTTCGTGTATAACACGGCCATGCGTGACCAGATGCTGCCACGTAAGCCGCTGCCCCATCCCGAACTGGAAGAGCAGCGCCTGGCTCCGCTGAAGCTGATGCCAGGAGCATTGGAACTACCCGAAGATGCCAAATAGAAGGAAAACAAGTAGTGGGAAAGCAGAGAACGGGAGCCCTCCCGAAACCGTGATAAAATGCGGGTGCGGGAGGAGGCGAGCCTATTGGAAGCGATTTTGACTCGTCCGCACCTGATATGTTTACCGAAAGAGCCGGGGAGGGTTGCGTGAAAGAGCATCCTGACAATTACGATGCGGAATTGTTGCTGCGCCTTTATGACTTGCGGCGGGAAGCCAAGCTGCGCCAGGCGCGGGCTTGGTACACGCGGGAGTTTCAATACGTCAAATCCTATGAGGAGTTCATCGCGCAGTGCCCGCCGGGCTCGGAAAACAACGCCTTCTTTCGTATGACCATCAGTTACTGGGATATGGCCGCGTCGCTCGTGAACAACGGGCTCATCAAGGAAGAACTCTTTTTTGAAAATACCCGTGAGTTCTGGATCGTTTGGGACAAGGTCCGGAACCTGGCGCCCAGCTTGAGGCAACAATTCAAGGACCCTACGGTGTGGAGGAATCTGGAGACGCTGGCGGAGAAATTCGAACAGTGGATGGCGAAGCGCGCTCCAGAGGCGTTGGAAGCCATGCGCCAGCGGATGCAAGGGTCGGCCGCAAAAAAGTAGAGCAGGCGGCAGGCTATTTTAATGACACTGATGCCCTGAGCGTCAGTTAGTTGACGAGATTTTTGTGCCTGTGCTATAAACTCAAAGGCTGGTTCCGCCGATGTTTGATGTGTAGCCTTGCTCCTCAGTAGCTCAATGGTAGAGCATTCGGCTGTTAACCGAAGGGTTCCAGGTTCGAGTCCTGGCTGAGGAGCCAAATCTTTTCAGGGGCTTAGGTGCGGTGGACTATGCTCTCCCAAGCTACTTCTGCAACCGTGCTGTGGGGAACTTCGCAGCTTCTCCCGAGCGACGCTGAGGCCATCAGGGCACTATTGACAACGGCGGGGGGCCGACCTATACTAGATTGCGACGTAATACATGGAGCAACCTGCCGGATTTCTGTTGCCACCTTGGTTCCTTGCCAGGAAGGCACAGAGGTGGGTCTTCACGCTTCGAGTGAACCCGTGCCCGCGAAAACACAAGGTGTCATCTATCTTGACACAAGCTATGGACAACAGTTGTTTGCGACAGAATCTGAAAAGAGAAGCCAGACTTTTTTCTCGCCGGGTTCACAGGGAGTTCCTTTTTGAGTCGGTTTAGGGATTCGGGACTAAGCAGCCACCTGGCTGTGGCGCGGCGTTCAATCTGCGCCGAGTTTGCGGTTTGCTCAATCCGCAGGTTCTGAAGGATATGCGAAGTTGAGGAGCGGGTAGAGGTAGGGCTTATGTACAGAAAATTTAAGGAGTTGCCAGGGTCCTGCAAGGCAGCAAGGGGGTGGCGGTGGGGAATTGGAGTATGCCTTTTGGCTGGGTCGATTTCAGCCTGGTCCCAGACCGCCCCGATAAGTGCTCCTGTGGAATCTGTTTCAGCAGAGAAGCAGACCACTACTCCTCAAAAAGCGGTTGATGTTCCGAGTCACTCAACCGCGCAATACACCGTAAGTCCGGAAGACCTCCTGGACGTTTATGTCATGGATGTGCCGGAAGTCTCGCGGTTGTATCGAGTGAGTTCCAACGGGTTTCTAACCTTGCCGTTGCTTGCTCAACCCATCGCTGTGGCCGGTTTGTCCCTGGAACAATTGTCTGCCCTGATTGCCACCAAATTCCGTGAGGCCGGCATGCTTAACAATGCCCACGTGACGGTGGAGCTTAAAGAGACAAGGCAGCACCAGGTGATCGTTTCCGGGGCGGTGAAACGCCCTCAAGGGTATCCCATCTTTGGCCCGACGAAGCTCTTCGACCTCGTCATGCAAGCGGGAGGGCCGACGGAGGATGCCGGAGACAAAGCGGTGCTAACGCGCGGCGAGGAAGGCACGCGTGTCGACGCAAAGGAAAGCAATCAAGAGGGGAAAGTGGACTCATCCCTCAAGGAACAAACTTATACACTGGACATTAGAAAGCTCCTGCAGACGGGTGATGACCCCACCACCAACATCCTTCTCTATCCAGGCGATCGGGTTGTCGTGCTGCGAGCTTCGCTCATTTACATCCTCGGCGCCGTCGCGCGCCCAGGTGGATATGTGTTAACTGGCACGCAAGAACGCTACACAGTGCTCAAAGCCGTAGCGCGGGCCGGGGGACTGACGGGCGTGGCTAAGATGAAACAGATTACGCTCCTGCGCAAGGATCCCTCAGCCCCGGAGGGAAAACCGGAAGAAATTATCGTGGATTTCCGCGCCATGGTGAAGGGCGAGAAGTCCGACATGACCCTTGTGGCGGATGACATCCTCTACATTCCGGAAAGCACCGTAGCAAAGGCTATGCACTCTGCGGTCACTTCAGCCGTGACTGTTGGGACCGGTCTGGCCGTCTATCGCTTCTAAGTTCGAGAACAATCCGCGCGGGCGGATTCCAGCAGTGGGAGAAACTTCAGGTGCCTGACAACGAGTTTTTATCGCCGATTGAACGTAACGTTCCGCAGCGTATCACCAGTTCTGTGCCCACCACCTTGGACCTGGAGGCACTCGGAGCTGAAACTCACTTCACCTTTAACACCTTCTTGCATGTGGTCGTCAAGCGAGCCTGGACGATTGCCATTGCCACGATTGTCATATTCACACTGACGGCACTTTACACTTTCAGGACGTTGCCGGTGTACCGGGCCACGGCCAGCATCGAGGTGGAGACAGAATACCCCCAAGTTCAAAGCGTTAACCAGCTTTACCAACAAAACGGTGGTGGTGAAGATTCTGCATTCCTCACCACCCAGATACAGGTTCTCAAAAGTGACAGTCTGGCTTGGCAAACGATCGAGCAACTCGGAGTTGGCGGAGGCGGGGATCCCACTTCATCAGGTAACACGCCACAACGCTCTGCGGCGCGAAACGCGGCAGCCAGAAAAGCTTCCCTTGTCGAAGCTTTCAAAGTGGAGTTGCACGTTGAGGCGCTGAAGGATAGTCGCATCATCCAGGTGAGCTACGAGAGCAATGATCCCGAACAAGCGGCGCGCATTGCCAATAAACTGGTTGAGAATTACAAGGAATTCAATTTCCGGGAAAAATACGACTTCACGCAACAGGCATCAGGCTGGATGCAGCAGCAATTAGATGAGTTGCGGGCCAAGGTAGAGAAATCCCAGCAAGCCTTGGTTGACTACGAGCGGCAGAATCTTATTATCAGCACCGGGGACAAGCAGAGTATTACTGATCAAAGACTCCAGGATTTGAGTAAAGACTTTACGGCCGCCGAGAACGACCTGGCTCAAAAGCAGTCCCTCTACGAGCTTGCCAAGAGCAATGAATCTCAGGTCGGAATCATTGTACAGAATGAGCTTTTGCAGAAGTTGGAGGACAAGTACAACGATCTAAAGGCTTCTTATGCGGATGCCCTCAGCCAATACGGGCCGAATTTCCCCAAGGTCGTGCGACTGCGTCAACAATTGAGCGAGATGCAGTCGCTCATCGAGAACGAGCGCAAGCAGGCGGTGAAGAAGGTCTATAATGACTACCTGGCGTCCGTCAGTCGCAAAGACCTTCTGGGTAAGGCCCTGGCGAAACAGAAGGAAGAGGTCACACAGCTCAATCAACGCATGATTGAGCACAACATCCTGAAGCGTGATTTCGACACCAATCAGCAACTTTATGAGAACCTCCTGCAACGGCTAAAAGATGCCACCCTTTCAGCGAGCTTGCAAGCCACCAACATTCACGTTATTGATCAAGCTACCCCACCCACCAATCCCATCCGCCCGAACAAACCCCGCAATCTGATGGCGGGCCTCCTGGTGGGCATGATCCTAGGAGTCACGCTGGCTTTCATGCAGGAAGCGCTCGACAGTTCGGTGCGCTCCCCAGAAGAAGCGGAAAGACTCATCAATGCTCCGGCCCTGGCCGTTATCCCTGTGGACCGTGAGAGTTTCCGGCAGCAACAATTACCTGGCAATCGTCCGCAGGGTCCTGCCTCCTCCAACGGGGTGGGACTTGCTGTGCTCAAGCGACCCTCTTCGCCTCTGGCGGAATCGTACCGGAGTCTGCGGACTTCGGTTCTGCTCTCCACGGCCCCACGGCCGCCTCAAACCTTGCTCGTGACCAGTGCGCAGGTGGGTGAAGGTAAGACTTCCACAGCCTTGAACTTGGCAATTGCCTTTGCCCAGAGGGGAGGCCCCGTTCTAATTGTTGATGCTGACTTGCGCCGACCCTCGGTTGCAAAGACGCTGGGTGTTCCCAATGAAAAGGGATTGAGCAGCTTCCTGACGGGTGCGCACACCCTGGACGAAGTTCTGCTCCAGTATGAACGCGTTCCGAATCTCTGGATTCTGCCGGCAGGCCCGCGGCCTCCCGATCCAGCCGAACTGATCTCTTCTCATATGATGGAGGCAACTCTCAAGGACCTGATGAAGCGCTTTACCCAGATCGTGATAGACTCACCGCCACTCCTGTTGGTTACGGACGGGGTGATTCTCTCGGCCTTGGTGGACGGAGTTATTCTGCTGGTTGCCAGCGGAGTAACGGCGCGGGGAGCCCTGGCCAGGGCTCATCGAATTCTCGAAAATGCCGGGTCCAGGGTTCTGGGTATCGTTCTCAACAAGGTCGACATGCGCTTCGATGGCTATTACGGATCCTATTACGGCCCTTACTCCCAGTCCTATTATGACGAAATCACGGTCTCGAGTCCTTCCCATTCGTCAGGAAGTGGCCGCTCGAGGCTCAAGGATTCATCCCGCAGAACCTGAAGGTTCGTGGCCGGGAAGATGGGTGAGGCGGAAAACAAGTTTAGTTAAGCCTGGCGAGGACCTCAAGGCGTTTACCAATCGCGTGTTCCAGGACCTTTCTCGAAATGAGTGAATCTCCTAACCGTGACCTTCCTGGCGGAAGGCCTTCTTTACGACACCGCCCCCAATACCTGCTGGAATGGCCGCTGCGCCCTTGGTGGCGGGCGCTCCTAGTCCTCTTGGCCGTCCCCGCCCTCAGTATCTTCCTGACTTATGAAACGGTGCGCGTAGCGATGGCTACCGAGACCTTGGACTCCTTATCTGTCACCGCAGTCCAAAAGGCGCTCCAATACGATCCGGGCAACCCGGCCCTCGTGCATCGGCTCGGGGTGATATATTCCTATGTTCCCACGGAGCTCAATCCATCTGAAGCTGTGAATTACCTTCGACAGGCTGCCGCCCTGAACCCTCGCATATGGGAATATTGGACGGATCTGGGCACGGCGTGTGACTTCGCCGGAGATACTTCCTGCTCTGACGAGGCGTTTGAGCGGGCCCGGGCCCTTAACCCTGTGATGCCTCGTTTATATTGGACCATTGGGAATCACTATGTTTTGACCAATCGGGTGCAGATGAGTTTTCCCTATTTCCGTACCCTGCTGGATATGGCCCCCGAATATGCGGCTCAGGTGGTGCGGTTGTGCCTCCGCGCCGCAGAGGATCCACATCAGGTATACCAGGGGGTTATCCGTCAGGCGAAAGACCCCGCCTTGAGGTCCTACTTCCTGGTTTTCATGAGCGCTACGGGAGATTATGAAAACGCGATGAAGATTTGGGAAGAAATGATTGCTGAGTCCAACCGGCCGCCGGAAATACCTTCCGTAAAACCCTTCCTGGACTTCCTCGTTGACCACGATCAAATCTCCGATGCGACCAAGGTCTGGAACGATCTGGAGCGCCGGGGGGGCATTCCGAAAGTAGAAAGCACGGGTTCCAGCTCTTTAGTTTACAACGGAAGCTTCGACCGAAAGCCTCTCAACACTGGATTTGACTGGCGATACAGTGACGAATCGGATTTGCTTTTTGATTTCGCTGACCCTTCTGGTTACGGGATTGGAAAGTGCTTGAGGATCGAATTCCTCGTAGGTCGGAACGCGGACTTTGACTTATTGAGCCAAGTTGTTCCGGTCAAACCCCAAACCCGTTATCAACTAACGGCCTATGTACGTTCGGAGGATCTCACCTCGGACAGCGGCCCCCGTTTGCGCGTGACCGAAATGGGTTGTCCGAATTGCCCGGTTTCGACGAGTGACCAGACCCTGGGGACGACGAAGTGGCACCCCGTCGATCTGGCGTTTACGACGCTGCCCCAGACTCAGGCCGTGCGTATATCCTTCTGGCGGCCTTCAGGTCGGATGCCTCCGCGCGACATTTCAGGTACGGTCTGGCTGGATGAGGTCAAGCTGCAAGCTGCGGACCTCCCCGGGCGAACTGTGACGCAGGAAAGGTCCCGGTGACCATGTCTACTCTGTCCACATCCCCTGCTCCATTCTTACGACACTCCCCGCAGATCGAGCCGGACGCATCCCCCTCTATTCTCCACAGAATCGCACGCTTTGTTCTGCTCACCGCAATGTTTCTCGCCCCGTGGCCTTTAGGAGCGGTGAATCCCTGGGCTTGGGCGAGTTTGGCGAGCCTGGCTTTTTTGGCCCTGATTCTTTGGACGGTGGGTTGTGTTCACCGAGGCACTCTCACCATCGTCTGGTCTCCCCTGTACTGGCCGTTTCTGGGGCTTCTCCTCGTGGCGCTTGTCCAGTTTCTGTTCGGCTTGACAATCGACCCCATAGCAACACGGGAAGCTATCCTGAAGCTTATAGCCAACCTTGTATTATTCTTCCTGGCCGGACAGCTTCTTAATGCGAGGTCAGAGAACGGAAGGGCCTTGGGGCGATTCGGACTTCTGGTTACGATTTTGGCTCTTGCCGTAAGTGTGCTGGCGTGGGCGCAATTCTTCTATGGTGAAGATAAGCATTTGGTTTATTGGAGCATCAAGACGGCGGGTTGGCCATTCGGCCCCTACGTCAACCACAACAATTACGGTGGTTTGATGGAAATGCTTATCCCCATTTCGGTCGGGTACATTCTGACGCGGTCTCACCAATCACTCTCGCGGTTCATACTGTGGGGCGTGCTGATTGTTGCGCTGGTTTCCGTGTGGGCCAGTGGCTCCCGGGGCGCCACGGCTGCTTTGCTGATTGAAGGGCTCGTTTACGGGATTATCCTGGTGTGGCGAAGGCCTCAGGCTGCCTGGAGTCGCGCCCTCCCGGTCATGGTCGGGGTGGTGATTGTCGCTGCACTTCTTTTCACCTGGTTGGTCCGTTCGAGGAGTGTTAGCACCCAAGCTTGGTCAATTTTTAACACCGACAAATCTCTCGACGTGACCCTTGGGGACCGGTTCTGGGTGGCGAAAAGCGCTCTTCGCATTGCCGCCCACCACCCGTGGATCGGTGTGGGAGTGGGTTGTTTTGAGCAGGCGTTTCCAATGTATGCGATTAAGGCGACCGACCAGCACTGGACTCACGCCCATGATGACTTTGCCGAGGCCCTGGCAGAAACGGGGTTGCCGGGGGTTGTGCTTCTCGCCGTTGCGCTGGTGCTATTCTTTCGAGTGGCGTTTCGGCACTTGGAGGATCGCCTCCACCACGAAGCAGGCTGGATACAGTTGGGGGCCGCAGTGGGTTGCCTGGGACTCATGGCCCATAGTTTTGTGGATTTCAATTTGCGGATTCCTGCCAACGCTGCTTGGTTCGTTGTGTGTTTGGCGATTGCTGTTCACCCACGTTCTTCTGAGCGGAAGGTGAGAAAAATAGAGCGTGTTTCGAGCCCCATGCCCAGCGGAGGCTTTCTCACTTAACCTAGCAGGCTGATGAAAAACGACGTAGCGGCGGGTTTACCCCGCCATCCGCTGTTGAAATCGCTGGCGATATGGCGGGGTAAACCCGCCGCTACGTCGCACCGTGAGGGTTTTTCAACAGCCTGCTAGAGAACCCTGGCGCGGGTGGAATCTCCTTGCCTGCCCCTGCGCTCCGAGGCAGGGAGGGCGAATGGGCTTAAGAAACATGCCCCAGGGACCCGTACGAAGGGTCGGCATTTACAGAGGCAAGCGAGGTGCGAATTGAAAGGTGTCATCCTGGCGGGGGGAATAGGTTCGCGGCTGTACCCGCTAACCAAGGTCACGAACAAGCATTTGCTGCCCGTTTACAACGCCCCGATGATCTACTACCCCCTCTGGACGCTGGTGAACGCGGGCATTCAGCAGATCCTCATCGTCACGGGCGGGCAGAATGCCGGGGACTTTCTACGCTTGCTGAGTAATGGAAAGGAATTCGGTCTGAAGCATCTGCACTACGCGTATCAGGAGGGGGAGGGTGGTATCGCGGATGCCCTGCGTCTCGCGGAGAACTTCGCGGAGGGAGAAAAGGTTTGCGTGGTTCTTGGCGATAATCTCCTCGAGGGAAGTATCAAGCAGGTGGCCGATGATTTTGAGCGGCAACCCAAGGGGGCCCATATCCTCCTGAAAGAGGTTGCAAATCCGGCGCGGTTCGGAGTGCCCGTATTCGAGGAAGGCCGAATCGTGCGCATTGAAGAAAAACCTTCCCGCCCCGCCAGCCCGTTTGCGGTGACAGGGGTTTACTTCTACGACTCGACCGTCTTTGAGAAAGCCAACAGTCTCAAGCCTTCCAGTCGAGGAGAGTTGGAGATCACCGACGTGAACAATGCATACCTGAAGGAAGGCACCCTGACATACAGCATTCTGGAAGGCTGGTGGACCGACGCGGGGACCTTCGAATCGCTGCGCTCGGCGACCAATCTGGTGGCGGAAAGCAAGTCTTCACTTCCTCTAACCTAAGGTAAAGGCTCGAAATGAAGCTGATGGTCACGGGCGGAGCAGGTTTTATCGGCTCGAATTTTGTCCGCTTCATTCTGGCGAAATACCCCCATTACTCTGTCCTGAACCTCGACAAGTTGACCTATTCCGGAAACCTGCACACTCTCGAAGATGTGAAGGCGGAGGCGCGGCACATCTTTGTCCGAGGTGACATCTGTGATCGCCGCAAGGTCCAGGAGGTGATAACCAAGGATGTTGAGGCCGTGGTTCACTTCGCGGCTGAATCGCATGTGGACCGCAGCATCATAGACAGCTCGGCCTTTGTAAAGACCAACGTCCAGGGAACTCAGTGCTTGATGGATGCCGCCCGGCACGCGGGCGTCAAGCGTTTTATCCTGGTTAGCACCGATGAGGTTTACGGAAGCGCTTCGCTTGGTGAGAAGTTCACGGAGGAGTCACGGCTTGCCCCCAACAGCCCTTACTCGGCCAGCAAAGCAGGCGCGGACCTTTTAGCGCGAGCCTACTTCCGAACTTATCGGTTTCCAGTTATTATCACAAGGTGTACGAACAACTACGGTCCTTATCAATACCCGGAGAAGTTCATTCCGCTCCTCATCACGCAAGCTGTGAAGGGGCGAAGTATTCCAGTCTACGGGGACGGGTTGCAGGTTAGAGACTGGATTTATGTCATGGATCATTGCGCCGCCTTGGATGCCGTACTGCACAAGGGGCGAGAAGGCGAAATCTACAATCTGGGCGCAGGGATGGGGTGGCCCAATGTCGAAATCGCGAGACGGATCCTTGCGCTCCTCGGCAAGCCCGAGTCCTTGTTGACGTATGTTCAGGATCGGCCCGGCCATGACCGCCGGTATGCTCTGGATATTGAAAAGGCACAGAAAGAATTGGGCTGGGCCCCGCAAACGATGATTGAAGACGGCCTCAAGCGTACCGTTGATTGGTATTTGTCCGCTGGCGCCTGGGTAAAACGCGTGGCGGCTCGCGGGTACCGTGCCTACTATCGAAGGCAGTATGACCAGAGGGATTCAACCCTTTCAGGAATTCTCAACCCCGGCGGCAGGAAATAGTGCGAATTCTAGTCACTGGCGCGAAGGGCATGCTCGGATCTGTGCTGCTGCCCTGCCTGCAAACGGAACACCGCGTCATCGGAGTTGATGTTACAGACTTCGACATCCGGGACGGGAACGCCGTCGAGGGTACTTTTCTACATTTGCGACCGGACTTCGTATGTCATCTCGCTGCCTATACCGATGTGGATGGTTGTGAATCGAATCCGCGGAGCGCCGAGGAGGTCAACAGTCTCGGAGCGCGGCATGTGGCAAGTGCTTGTGCGCGAATCGGTGCGGGTTTGCTGTATGTTAGTACGGACTATGTCTTTGATGGGCTTGGGGTAAGGCCCTATCGGGAGGACGATTGTCCCAACCCGATCAGCATTTACGGGTGGACGAAGTTAAGGGGAGAACAGTACGTGCAGGCGCTGGTGCCCCGGCACTTCATTGTCAGAACCAGTTGGCTATATGGTCCCCAGGGCAAGAATTTTGTGGCGACAATTTTGGCGGCGGCGAAAGTCCGTGATGAGCTTCGAGTGGTTTCCGACCAGCGGGGCTCACCCACCTATACCCGTCACTTGGCAGCCCTGCTTGCCCGACTGTTACGTGTTGAATCCTATGGGATTTATCACGTTACCGGTGCAGGGAACTGCAGTTGGTTTGAATTTGCCCAGGCCATTGTGAAAGCGGGGGGACTCGGCCAGGTCCGGGTTGTGCCCACGACGACCCAGGAATTGGGGCGGCCGGCGCGGCGTCCCGCCAATTCCGTTCTGGAGAATCGTCGCATGCTTCAGTTCGGTGCCCTTCCGCATTGGACGGAGGGATTGGCGCAATACCTGGCGGAAGGTGAACGCTCGGAGGGGCTCAGAGGGCTGGAGCCGGATCCGGCTGAAATCTTACCTAAGTCGGAGGTAACAGGACTATGAGTCCGGAGGCTTCGAAGTTGCTCGCCGAACGCGGGGACGTTCGCCTCATCATTCGGACCCACTCCCAGCCGAGCTGTGGCGACATAATTACCAACCCTCGATCGCCCCAACTGATTCAGGGCGTTGAAGTTGAAGCGCTTACGCAATTCCCAGATGACCGGGGCAGCTTCGCCGAGCTTTTTCGGTTGGGAGAACCCGGCATCGCCAGGGATTTCGATCCTGCCAGGGGGAGCCGGATTCAGGTTTCCTTTACGATCTCGTATCCCGGGGTCATTAAGGCAATCCATTACCACTTTGAGCAGACGGATCTGTGGGCCCCGCTGAGTGGAATGTTTCAAGTTGTCCTCTGCGATCTGCGGGAGTCTTCTCCGACCTGTGGCAGATTGAATACCGTGTTTGTGGGCTCCCTGCGCCCCTGGAAACTCCGTATCCCGCCGGGCGTCGCCCATGGGTACAAGGTTGTCGGGACCGAGGCGGGGATCCTGGTTTATGCCACTGACCGGTTCTATAACCCTGAAGATGAGGGTCGGATTCCCTTTGATGATCGGGGGATAAACTACGATTGGGTGGTCCGTCCCAGATAGCCCCGAGGGGTTCGAATTTGCGGGAAGGTGCCAAGGAGTAGGGTTGATTAGGGAGGTAGTCGTTTGAGGGATGTCGCCATTGTCGGAGCTGGACCGGCGGGTATCCACGCTGCGTCTTTGCTGGCCCAGGCAGGGCTGGATGTCGTTTTGTTGGAGGCTCAGAGCCGGATTGGCGATCGGGCCATCTGCTCAGGAGTTCTGGGCGATGAGGCTTTTGCGCGCTTCGGCCTTCCCACCCAACCCATCTTGGCGGACATCCGGTGCATTCAAGCGATTTCCCCCGGAGGAAAAATCCTGGAGCATCGCACAGAGGCTCCTCTTGCCCAGGTGATCGACAAGGGAGAGTTCAACCGTGCCTTGGGACAGCGGGCAGCCGCTGCAGGCGTTGACGTGCGACTGGGCTGTTGGGTGAACTCTCTGGAAGTAGGCAAGCATTCGGTGGCAATCGATTTCCAGTCTGCTGATCACGGGCCTGACAGATTCGAAGCCCAGTTGGCCATCATCACTACCGGTGTTAATGGTTCCTTGAATCGCGCCTTAGGGCTGGCGCGCCCTCGGCAGTTCCTTCGGGCATTGCAGACGGAATTAACCCTCCCTCCTAACGGTCATGGCGGGGCCACCCGGGTCTACGTGGGCCAGGGAGTGGCTCCGGGAGCTTTCGGATGGGAAATCCCACTCGGTAATGGGAAATCAAGAGTGGGGCTGATGACGGAAGAGAACCCTGAGCCCTATTTTGCGAAATTGGTCAAGAGGATTGCCCCCCACACCGATATTTCAGGCTTGCAGGTGGATCGCAAAGGTATTGCTCAGGCCCCTGTGGGGCGCTGTGTTACCGACCGCGTGGTGGCAGCGGGTGAAGCAGCGGGACATATTAAGACCACCACCGGTGGGGGAATCTATTACGGCTTGCTTTCAGCGGAACTGGCTGCCGCGGTGGCGACTCGGGCTTTCCGCAAGAAGAGCTTCGACTCCCGGACTCTAGGCGATTTCGAACGCTACTGGCGATCGACATTTGGTAATGAGTTGGTAGTCGGCTATTTTGCGCGGAAACTCGCCGGCCACTTCACCGACGGGCAGATTGATAATTTTTTCGAGATGGCGCGCTCAACTGATCTGCTGGTTCGTTTGAATGGTAAGTTGAAGTTCGACTGGCATCACCGTGCCCTTCTGACTACTTTGAAAGGCTTGCTGACTCTGCCGGTGAGTACAGGGACTAGTTGAAGTGATGACGCCCTGAGGGTGGGAATCGGTTTAAATGCTGAAACGACTCTTCGACATTTCGCTGTCCGGGCTGGGCTTGCTTGCCTCTTCACCCCTTTGGGGCTTGATCGCTGTGGCTATCAAACTGGAGGATGGGGGCCCCATCTTTTACCGGCAGCCGAGGGTGGGGAAAGATTGTAAAGAGTTCATGAGCATCAAATTCCGTTCGATGGTGGCAGACTCAGACGCCAAGTGGGGGGTAACCCCCGCCACAGAAAAGGATCCGCGCATCACGCGGGTGGGCCGGATGCTGCGGTCAACCGCCATGGACGAACTCCCACAGCTCTGGAGCATCTTCAGCGGCGATATGAGCTTTGTGGGGCCACGGCCGGAGTGGTCGGAACTGGTCAAGAAGTTTCGTCTGGAAATCCCGGGATTCGACCGGCGCCACGCGGTCACACCGGGGCTTACAGGAATTGCTCAGATCTATGGTCACAGTGAGTTGCCGCGTCGTCAGAAACTTCGCTACGATCTCCTCTACATCAAGAGGCAGAGCTTCTGGCTCGATGTCAAGCTGGTCCTGGTTTCGTTCTTCGTGACCTTTACCGGGAAGTGGGAGGTCCGGTCCACGAAAGTGCCGCGCTGGGCTGGGGGTCGGCGATCTCACCCCAATCACGAACCATCTCCTAAGGCTTCATCGGGTCCAGTGTCTCCTCCGTCGCCGCGGGAAAAAGATGTCGGTAACTCCGATGCCTGCCGAGACAACCCATGACGCTGTCTGGTATTCAAGACTCCAAGGGTCGAATCGAATCAAGCTCACTCTTGGGAGTCCCCATCCACCTTGCTGACCTGCACCAAGTCTTACAGCACATGGAAGAGTGGATTCAACAACGAGACCGTTGCCACTGGATCTATCATGCCAATTCGCATGGCATCCTGGAGGCTCACAAACACGCGGAATTCATGGAGGTGCTGAAATCAGCCGACTTGTCGCTGGTTGATGGCAAGATTACCAACTGGTTTCTCTCGCGGCGGGTTTCTCAACCTGTCCCCCACGTTCGAGCCGCGAACTTGCTGCTGGACTTCTGCCGAATTGCCAATTCCCAGGGCTACACAAATTTCTTTTACGGCGATACCGACGAGGTCCTCTCCCTAACGTCGCAGAACCTGCTGCGCCAATTTCCTTCTTTAAGAATAGCGGGAGTTTATTCTCCACCTTTTAGGGAAATTACGACGGAGGAAGACGCGCAGATCACGGAGATGATCAACAAGGCAAATCCCGATGTTCTTTGGGTTGGATTGGGTTTGCCCAAGCAGGAGAAGTGGATTTTTGCCCACCTGGGAAGGCTCAAAGTGCCGGTCATTGCTGCCGTGGGCGTTTCCTTTCGATTCATCTGCGGGAAATCGAATCCTCCTCCCACCTGGGTGAGCAATGCTGGCCTGGAATGGTTCTGGCGTGTATTGCATGAACCCCGCAGGCTTTGGCGCAGGGCCTTCGTCTACGGCCCTCAATTTGTCGGGCTTTCTCTGTTGGAGTTGGCGGGGCTCAAGAAGTTCAATTAGGAAGATAAGCTGTTTCCGGCATCACCCCAAGATTATGAAACCTAACGCCACGCTGGTTCTGACCACGATTAACGATCCTGCTCTGCTGGATGGCTACTACGCGAATTTTGAAGCTTACGACCGCCTGGGCCAGATCAAAGTCATCGTTATCCCTGACCGGAAGACTCCGGCCGCCGCTTACGAGCGCTGCGTTGCGCTCCAAAAGCGCGGTATGGATATCCTCTGCCCCACGCTGGATGAGCAGGACGCGTATTTGCGACGCATCGGTCTTCCGGAGGGCCTGATTCCTTATAATTCAGATAATCGACGCAACATCGGTTACCTGATGGCTCTGGAGGCAGGAGCCGACTTCCTTATCTCTATTGACGACGACAATTACTGCGCGCCTGAGGAAGATTACTTCCAGGCTCATTCCGTGGTTTGTGGCGGCCCCGCTGAGGCGGAGGCCGTTGAATCAGGTTCCGGCTGGTTCAACCTGTGCGACCTGATGCGGATTGAACCCGCGAGCCCGATCTATCCCCGAGGGTTTCCTTACTCGGCTCGCCATAAGGTAGCGGAGATAAAGGAACGAAAAATTCAATCCACGATTCGGATGAATGCCGGACTTTGGCTCACGGAGCCTGATCTGGACGGCATCACGTGGTTGGTAGCCCCCGCGCGATCCAAGCAATTCTCCGGTCAATCGCGAGTCTTGGCGGACGCGACCTGGTCACCCATCAACACCCAGAATACTGCGCTTCACCGCGACGTCATCCCCAGCTATTACTTTATCCGCATGGGGTACCCGCTTGCGGGATTGCCCATCGACCGTTACGGCGATATCTTCTCGGGATATTTCAGCCAAGCTTGCGTGCGGCGCCTGGGCCATGCCATTCGAGTCGGGACTCCTGTGGCCGACCACCGGCGCAATTCTCATAACTACCTGCGGGATGCTTTGAACGAGTTCGCCTGCATCTGCGTGCTGGAGGATCTCCTTCCGTGGTTGCGCGAGCACAAGCTGGAAGGGAGAACCTACTGCGAGGCTTATACCGCCTTGAGCCACGCGATCGAAGAGGTGGTGGGGAGTTTCAGCGGCCAGATTTGGTCAGATGCCGCCCGCGGTTACTTCCACTACATGGGCTATTGCATGCGCGAGTGGATCAAGGTCTGCCGCCGTTTGGGGGCAGCCTGATTCAGCAGACGCGCCGTGACATTTGAGTTCTCACCAGGGAGGGGTGGAGCAGTTTTGCGCGGCGAAACTTGAGATCAAAATCGGGGGGCGAAAAACGCCTGAGGTAGGGGAATTAAGTGGGACCTCGCTCGCTATGCCCCGCGGAGAGTAACATGTGGGACAGCCCCACCTTGATGACACAAAGTCGCAGACCTGCAAAATTAGAGCAGGAGAGAAGGCGATTCCGACCCCGATCTCCTCACCCTTGGCCTACCCCGACCTTCTCACCCCGCGCCCGGCTGGACGTGCAGATTCTCCGCCTCGGGCTCTCACGCAAACCTACTTCAGTCCCACCTCAGAGTCGCGAAGCAGGCGCGGCTTTACTGCGCAGCGTTATTTGCTTGCTCAACCTCGGCAGATAGAAATCCAAATCATAGCCCTCTCCGAGGGGAGAGGGTGGACCGCAGCCGGCGTTTTCATCGGCCGGGGCGGGACGGGTGAGGGGTTGCTTCACCACCCGATGAGCGGACCTGCACCTACCTAAGGAACCGGCAGCGCCTCTCCTAGTTTGGTTGCGGCTCTGCTGCGCTACACCCCGCTCTTTCTTCTTCTGCTTCTTTTCCACAGGGCGCGCACCAGGGGTCACATTACGCCTCACTACGCGGGCCAAATACAATTGATGCAACTCGCAGAAGAACCCACGCACAAAAGGTTGCCCACCATTAAGATTGGCGGACTTTCAGCAGCGGCGACACCGTGATGTTATGAAGTTCGAGCCACGAAGTACCGATGCCTCCTCGGGCCCGGTAAATTAGGGCTACGCGCCCGTGAGGGACACCAGCGGCGTAGCGCAGACCTCCGCCGTTGAGGTCTGCGGTTCTTTGTGTGTCATTTGAACAAAGGTGAAGAAACCGCTGCCCGGGTTTAGAGTTTTCAGATAAAGGCCGCGGACCCCAAAAACGGGGGACCGCGCTACGGAACAGCGGGTAGCCGGTCAGTGGTTTGCTGACCGTGGGCTCTTCCCCGGATGGCCATGCCAACGCCTACGGATAATGCAGGAGAAAAGCCCACGGTCAGGAAAGGCACTGACCGTGGCTACCCGTGACGTTCGCTTGGGGCCGCCGTTGAACATTTGCGGATTTGAAACAAAAAACCGCGACCTGCCGAACCGGTCCGCGTTACACTTGCTCAATGCCGCGCCGGCTGCGCGGCCGGGCCAGTCCAGCAAGGCTGATGGAAAACGACGTAGCGGCGGGTTTACCCCGCCATACGGCGGCGTAAGGCCGCCGCCGTATGGCGGGGTAAACCCGCCGCTACCTCGCACCAAGAGGGTTTTTCAGCAGCCTGCTGGAAAATCCCAAGGCGAAGGAGCAAAAGATGCGTGCCAGAAACAACCGGAAACCCGCTAACAAAGATTTCACGCGTCGCGATTTTCTAAAAGCCGCCAGCGTTACCCTGTCTGGCACGCTCCTGGGTGAGAAGCAGTTGAGCGCTGTCCCGACAGCGGTAGGCACGCTGCAAGTAGAAATTCTTGACGATGCGACCAAGCAAACCACGCCCGCCATGGTGTGCATTACGTTTCTTGCCGACCGCAAGTGGCGCACGCCGCCCGACGGCCGAACCGTCCCTCCGTTTACGACCAATCAGGATTTCTATGAAGGCCTTTACGCCTGGAAGCCTGGCGA
Organism: uncultured Acidobacteriota bacterium; assembly: GCA_963804995.1. Classification (GTDB taxonomy): domain Bacteria; phylum Acidobacteriota; class Terriglobia; order UBA7540; family UBA7540; genus Bog-366. The sequence goes on along the minus strand of CAWDSK010000003.1, from coordinate 972,316 downwards.
CGTTGGACCGGTAAGGGTCACGAACGGCGATTACCCCGGCAACGACCCGCGCTCCTATGTCTACGCCGGGAAATCCGCCTATCCCTTTTGGCAGGAGCCGGCCACTTACTTTGTCTCGAAGCCTTTTTCCATCACCCTTCCCGTGGGAAAGTGGCGGCTTGCCGTCGCCCGGGGGATTGAATTTGCCCCGGTCTTCGAGGAATTTGAAATCGCTGCCAACGAAACCCGGGCCCGAAAGATCCTGCTGCGGCGCTGGGTCGACATGCCCAAGCTGGGCTGGTATTCCGGTGATGACCATATCCACATGGTGCGCCTGACCCCAGCACACAACGAATTCCTGATGACCTGGGCGCGCGCGGAAGATGTGCACGTTTCAAACATCCTGCGCATGGGCGACCAGCACGATACCTTTTTTGAGCAAGTGGGTTTCGGCAAGGATTCCCGCTATCAGCAGGAGGATTATGTGCTGGCTTCGGGGCAGGAAGATCCGCGCACGGAGATTCATGAAGAGGGGCACGCCATCGCGCTCAATATCAAAGAGCCCGTCCGCCACCCGGATCGCTACCACCTGTACGGTGCGGTGTTCGACGAAGTGCACGCCCAGGGCGGACTGGCAGGCTATGCCCACATCGCCTGGGCGCAAACCCTCTACCGCGCTTCCCGCGAGGCGACGTATGCATCCTGGGACGCCACGATTAACGTGGTCCGCAACAAGGTCGATTTCCTGGAGATCCTGCAGTTCCGCCTTCTGGGCTTGGAGGATTACTACGACTTCCTGAATCTGGGTTTCAAGCTTACCGCCTCCGCCGGCTCGGACGTGCCGTGGGGGAATACCATTGGCGAGGTGCGGACTTATGTTTACACCGGGCACGAATTTTCCGCTGACGCCTGGTTTGCCGCGATGAAGGCCGGGCGCGCTTTCGTTACCAACGGTCCTATGCTGACGCTTACCGTCAACGGCGCCATGCCGGGTGACGAACTGAAAGTTGCTGCGAATGCCCGCCTGCGAGTCCGAGCGCGAGCCTGGGCGCCGGCGACTATCGGATCACCCAAAACCCTGGAGATTATTTCCCACGGCCAGGTGATTCGCACCCTCGAATCCCATAGCTCAGACCAGGCGGAACTGAAACTCGATTTCTCCCTCCAGGCGGAGGTCGGCCAGTGGATCGCCGCGCGCGTTACGTCCCACAATGGCGCCTTGGCCCATACTACTCCCGTATATATTATGGTCGCGGGTAAGACCTTTCGAAATCAGAAGGAGCTGCCCCAGCTTGTGGAGAAACGTATAAACGTACTCGATTACATCGTCAGCCGGCTGGCCGATCCCAAGTATATTTCGACTTATGGCAAAGGTGAGGTGGAGGCCCTGACAGCGGAAATCGATGAGGCCCGTGGGCGTTACAAAGGCTTGTTGGGTTCTGCTTAAGGCGCGCGCCGGCCATCATCCTACCGCAGAGACGCAGAGGCGCAGAGATTTTAGGCAAATAACTGACTTGTTTTCTTTTCGGGCCCTGCAATGCAATACTGTAAAGTCTTGTTTTTCTTTTGGCAGGAATATTTTGCTCGGAACTGACCCCTCACCCGTCCCGCGCCAGCTCGTAAGAACGCTGGCCGCGGTCCACCCTCTCCCCTGCGGAGAGGGCTAGGCACCGTAAGTCCCAGCCTTCTCCCAGGGGAGAAGGTGGCCGACGTAGGAGGACGGATGAGGGGTTACTTCCACGCGCGGGGCGTCGGAACAATTTACAACTTATAAATTCAAAAACCATAATCGGGGCAGGTCGGCCGTGGCACAATTTGGTTGCGGCTCCGCCGCTTGCTGATTGGTGTGCCGAAGGCGCTTTGGAGTGCGGTCGCAGCAGCTACCGCTTTGCTTTCCCCTCGTCTTGCACATTTAGCGTCTGGTGGACCGAAGCCAGAAGGCGGTAGCTGCTGCGACCGCACTCCAAAGCGCTGCGCAGTACCGCGTGTTTCCCCTGGCTAATCTTCTTTAAAGTCATTTTCCTTATCATTGAGACATAGTGTCCGACTTGAAGAAATCGAGATTTTGCGCCATTTCCCTCTTGAAGTAGATGATCTATGGGAGTATAACGGCGACATGCCAAAAAAGGGTTCACCTCCGCTGGAAGGCGAGTTGTTGCAGGGCACGCTCGACCTGCTGATTTTGCAAACGCTGGTGCTCGGTCCCGCGCATGGGCACACCATCGCCTACGCCATCGAACACCGCTCCGAAGACGTTCCTGCAAGTTGAGCATGGCTCGCTTTACCCTGCGCTGCACCGTCTGGAGGACCGCGAATGGATCGCCTCGTTCTGGGGCACTTCGGAAAACAATCGCCGGGCGCGCTACTACCGGCTGACGCCCGCCGGCCGCAAGCAATTGGCCCACCAGACCAGCCGCTGGGAAGAACTGGTGCGGGCCATCAACCGCGTTTTGCGGCCGGAGGAGGGGTAGCACAGGCACTCCTGCCTGTGTTCGAGTGCACCCTGTGCATAGCGCACAGGCAGGAGTGCCTGTGCTACTGCCGCGGAGGTTGTCAGCCTTCAGCTAAAGACCCGGTGGGCCAGGGGGCCCGAGGGGGCCTTCAAATACGAGTAATGACTTTGAAGCTTCGATCGGGCAGCCTTGGCAGACGGAATCGTTCTGATAGACAACTAAATCCAATCCGGTTCGCATGTAGAAATTCCTATAGAGTCTTCAGCCGCGGACCCCAAAGGCGGGGGACCGCGCTACGTTTGCTAATCATGCCAAGGCCGCATACGTCGTAGCGCAGACCTCCGCCGTTGAGGTCTGCGGTTCTTCCCATGCCAATCAAGTGAAAGTATTGTTTCGAAGACGCCGCCCGTATTTGGAGATTTGCAGGTTAGGCAAACGAAGAGCCGCGGACCCCAAAGGCGGGGGACCGCGCTACGTTCGCTAATCATGCCAAGGCCGCATACGTCGTAGCGCAGACCTCCGCCGTTGAGGTCTGCGGTTCTTCCCATGCCAATCAAGTGAAAGTATTGTTTCGAAGACGCCGCCCGTATTTGGAGATTTGCAGGTTAGGCAAACGAAGAGCCGCGGACCCCAAAGGCGGGGGACCGCGCTACGTTCGCGGCACGTGGTTGTCGGTATCGGTCGCCGCTACGCGGCTCTGCAAGGCAATACTGTGAATTCTTGTTTTCTTGGGCAGGAATATTTTGCTCCGAACTGACCCCTCACCCCCACAACCTGCAAAACATGGGGCCCCCTTCCCGATTAAGTACATCGGGACCGCGGTCCACCCTCTTCCGCCACGGCGAACCTGCGACCCCTGCGGAGAGGGCTATGATTCTCTTTTGGTTGCGGCATCACCGCTCTGAGCCTCTGCGTCTCTGCGCGAGATGCTCTTGCTCGTTCAGGGAATTCTTCACAGCCCATCGACACAATGACCGAACTCGACCGGCCGCAACGGTGGCGCTTCGTGGCTGCTTGGACCTTGAAATATCGCAAGGCGGGACTTCGTGACTGGGGCATTGGTCGCACAGACAGGTGTGCCGCATGCCAAAATGTCGATGTGGCCCGGTTCGCACGGTAATCTTGTCCCACTACCCCACCAAAGCCGTTTGTTTCCTTAATAGTCCCGATGTTCTTGTAAACAACAATTTGGCTCAAGTCTTGCACATATATGGTCGAAAGAGATGGGGAGTGCAACTCAGGTTTGGACCGGCCATCCTGCTGTGTTTGCTCTCTGGCCAAGAATCTGACAAGCGGCGCACTTGAGGGTGTCGGCTACCCGGATTGCGCGGTGTGCGATGGCGGTGTGCTGCGCGTTGAGTTGCGGCGGTGATGAAGACGGGATACGGGAATCGGGACACGGGATACGGGGTTCGGCCGAACCTGGACACCCGAATCCCCGCGAGAGCGCAGTCACATCGTGGCAAGACGTATTCGGGTGGGGATTGCAGTCGCGAGGTACAAAGCTCGATGGTCGACATATTGGCGTGGGATTCAGGCGAAATCTAGTTCCCGTATCCCGTGTCCCGTATCCCGTGTCCCGTGTCCCGTATCCCGTATCCCGTATCCCGAACAAAGGAGTGGGCCCATGAAGGCACTAATTTCACAACCGCTGACCGAGGCGGATCAGGAGTTTCTTGACCAGTTGATTGCCGGGCAGCGTGGCCACCCCGGATCATTACTCAGTGTGCTGGAAAGAGCGCAGGAGCACCATCCGCGCAAATTCCTGGCGCGCGAGACGCTCGAATACATTGCTGCCAAGACGGACACGCCGCTCGCCCGCATCTACAGCGTGGTCACTTTCTACGCTCTCTTCAATCTCGAGCCGCAGGGTCAGAACACGGTGTGCATTTGCCGTGGCACGGCTTGCCACACACGGGGCTCGCGCGATCTGCTGGAAAGTCTGATGTTCAAGTTGGGCTTCCACGACTCGGATGAGGAGCCGGTGGATAAGATTTCCATGAACACTCCGGATGGCCGCTTCACCATCCGCACGGTGGCTTGCTTTGGTCAGTGCGCTCTGGCCCCGGTCGTCGAAGTGAATCACGCGGTGTACGGCCACATGAACGAGCAAACCCTGCAGCGGGAGCTCGATCACCTGGGAAGGGAGACAGCCAAGAAATGACGCGCATCCGGGATTTGAGCACGTTCAGCAGAATTCGTGGCCTGGGGATGGCCAAGCTTCTTCCCTTGCGGCCGCGCATCGCCGTGGGCATGGGGACCTGCGGCACAGGCAACGGGTCGGAGGGCGTCTTCCATGCCTTCGCGGATTCCATCGATAAGCGCGGGCTGGATATTCAATTGGCTCGCGTCGGCTGCTTCGGCTTCTGCGCCCAGGAACCCCTGGTCAATATCTGGATTCCGGGCCGGCCCCTGGTCATCCTGAAACAGGTGCAGTCCAACCACGTTGACGACATTCTCGACGATGTGATGATGGGGAATATTCCGGCGGACCTGGCCCTCTGCAAAATCGAGGAGTGGGACCACATCACCGCGCAAATCAAGTATGGCAACGGTTACGCCAATATTCCTTCCTGGCAGAGCATCCCCTTCTTCAAAGGCCAGAAGAAGATTGTGATGCGTAATTGCGGGCTGATAAACCCTGACGATGTGGAAGAGTTCATGGCCGCGGGCGGTTACCTGGCACTCTACAATGTGCTGATCGATAACCGGCCGGATGCGGTCATTGAGCAGATCAAGGCAGCCAAGCTGCGCGGACGGGGCGGGGCGGGCTTCTCCACCGGGCAGAAGTGGGACTATCTCCGCAAAGCCGTGGCGGAAAAGAAATACATCATCTGCAATGCCGATGAGGGCGACCCGGGCGCTTACATGAACCGGAACGAAATCGAAAGCGACCCGCACGCACTGCTCGAAGGCATGCTGATTGGCGGCTTCCTGACCGGCGCCACCCTGGGCATCATTTACATCCGGGCGGAATACCCGCTGGCCGTACACCGCCTGGAACGCGCCGTCGAACAGGCAAAGGAATACGGTTTGCTGGGTGAGGATATTCTCGGCCGCGGTTTCAATTTCCAGATCGAGCTGGTGGAGGGCGCCGGCGCCTTCGTCTGCGGTGAAGAGACGGCGCTCATCTGCTCACTGGAAGGCCTTTCGGGCCGCCCCCGGCCACGCCCGCCCTTTCCCGCGCAGAAAGGCCTGTGGGGGTATCCCACCAACATCAACAACGTTGAGACTTGGTACAACATCGCTCCTATTGTCGCCAAGGGTCCGGCCTGGTTCACGGAAACCGGCAGCGCCAAGAGTCCCGGAACCAAGGTGTTTTCCCTGGTCGGCAAGGTGAGAAACACGGGCCTGGTGGAAATGCCGTTGGGCACGCCGCTCAAGACATTTGTTTACGACGTGGGTGAAGGCGCCGCCAGCGGTCATGCCATCAAAGCCGTGCAAACGGGTGGCCCATCGGGGGGCTGCATTCCGCAGGAGATGTTCGATACTCCGGTGGATTATGAAACCCTGGCAAAGCTCGGCTCCATCATGGGCTCCGGCGGCATGGTAGTGATGGACGACGATAACTGCATGGTGGACGTTGCCCGCTACTTCATCGAGTTCACCCACTCCGAGTCGTGCGGCAAATGCGTGCCCTGCCGCGTGGGGCTGGATAAAGGGCTGCGCATCCTGAATGACTTCACGCAGGGAAAGGGCACGGAAGAGGACTTGGCCCACCTGGACGAGCTGGGGCGCATGATTCGCGACACCTCACTCTGCGGGCTGGGACAAACGGCGCCCAATCCGGTGCTCACCACGATGCGGCACTTCCGGCACGAATTTGAAGATCACCTGCGCGCCCATCGCTGCCGCGCCGGCGTGTGTCCGGACCTCGCACTTTCTCCCTGTGAGAACAGTTGCCCGCTGCACATGAACATTCCGCGCTTCCTCGAGCTGTACAAGGAAGGGCGGTTGGATGAAGCCTTTGAATCGGTGATTCTGGATAACCCGCTGCCGGCGTCCACGGGACGCGTTTGCCAGCATCCCTGCGACAATCGCTGCCGCCGCCACGTCATGGATGCAGCGGTGAACATGCGCGAAGTGCACCGGCTGATTGCGGATTCCATCCTGCTCTCGGACCGTTTCGAGGAAATGGTGGGCCGCATTGTGGCGCGGCGAATGGCGTCCACCGGCCGCAAGGTGGCGGTGGTGGGCGCGGGTCCCGCAGGCCTTACCGCGGCGTTCTACCTCGCCCTGTTCGGCCACGAGGTCACAATCTTTGAGTCCCACGCCGATGCCGGGGGCATGTTGCGATATGTGCTCCCCGAATATCGCTTGCCCAAAGCGGTCCTTACCAAGGAAATCGAACTGATCCGCCGCGTGGGCGTCAACTTTATGTTCAACAAGAGCGTGGGGACGGACATTCCCCTCAACGATCTCGGCTTGCAGTTCGACGCGGTCTTCCTTTCCATCGGTACCTGGAAGGAGGCGGGGGTTCACCTGCCGGGAGCTGAACTGAAGGGTGTTATGCCGGCGCTGCTCTTTTTGGAAGGCATCGCCAAGAGCGAACCGGTGGCGCTCGGTCAACGCGTGGCCATCATCGGAGGCGGCAACGCCGCCATCGATTCCGCGCGCACGGCGTTGCGCAAGGGCGCGACCGTCACGGTGATCTACCGTCGCGAGCGCAAAGATATGCCCGCTATCAATGAAGAAGTGGAAGCGGCTGAGCAGGAAGGCGCCCACTTCGTGTTCCTCGCGACCCCCCACCGCATTGTGGGTGAAAACGGCGCGGTGAAAGCCATTGAGGTGGTGAAGACGCGCCTCGGTGAGTTCGACTCCTCGGGTCGCCGGCGGCCCATCCCCACCGAAGAGATCCAGAGGTTTAAGTGTGACACCGTGGTTCTCGCCGTGGGCGAGGCGGTGGACCGCGATTTCTGCAAGGCCTCCGGCCTCAGCGTCACGGAGCACGGGACGCTTGAATTCGATCGCTACACGCTGGAGACCAGCCGCGAAAAATTTTATGCCGGCGGCGACCTGATTTCAGGTGCTTCCAATGTTTCAAACGCTATGGGCTACGGAAAGAAGGCGGCGCGCTTTATCGACCAGCGGTTAATGGACGAAGTGCGAGTTCAGGAGTTCATGCCGCACTTCGAATACGACCAGACGCCGCCTGCCCAGCCGAGTGAGTGCGGCCGGCATCATCCGCACCCGCTTCCTGCCAAGGTTCGGGTGAAGGATTTCCAGGAAGCAGTGCTGCCTCTGACGACCGAGGAGGCTCTGGAAGAGGCGGCTCGCTGCCTGCGCTGCGACATTCGCGAAAACGGCCACGTGCCGGAACGCCGGTAGGAGCGAAACTCGAAACTCGAAATTCGAAACTCGCACGCGCTGCATCGAATTTCGAGTTTCGAATTTCGAGTTTCGACTCTGGCAAAGGAGAAGTGAGATGCCTCAAGAAATTTCAGTGAGAATCGACGGTGAGCTTTGCCGGGCCAGCGAGAACCAGACCATTCTGGACGTGGCGCGCGCCAACAAGAAGTACATCCCCACCCTCTGCTTCCTGGAGGGGCTGACTGCCTCTGGTTCCTGCCGGCTCTGCCTGGTGGAAGTCGCCGGGGTGGGACGCCTGCTGCCGGCCTGTACGACGCCCATTCAGAATGGCATGTCGGTGACCACTGAGTCTGAAAAGCTTTTGCACCACCGGCGCATGGCCCTGGAGTTCCTGCTGATCGAGCGCAACCATTATTGCTCGGTCTGCGTCTCGAACAATCACTGCGAACTGCAGGCCATGGCCCAGCGCCTGGGAGTGACGCACGTTAATTTCCCTTACAATTACCCACGCTTGTCCGTGGATGTTTCGCACGAGCGGTATGTTTTGGATCACAACCGGTGCATCCTTTGCACCCGCTGCGTGCGTGTCTGCGCAGAGGTTGAAGGGGCAAACGTGTGGGAAATCAGCGCCCGCGGCATTAACTCGCGCCTGGTCTCGGATCTCGACCGGCCCTGGGGGGAATCGAAGTCCTGCACTAATTGCGGCAAGTGCGTGCAGGTTTGCCCCACGGGCGCGCTGGCGGAAAAGGGTTGTTCGGTGGAAGAAATGGCCAAGCGCAATGAAAACATCAAGTGGCTGGCCACTAAACGGGGAGTGCACGCGTAGAGAAGGCAGAAAGCTGAAGGCAGAAGGCGGAAGGCGGAAGGCAGACGGCACTATGAGGAGATTGGGATGATGTTGCCTAGTGTGGTGTCCCGGTTAATATTTGACAAGGCTGGCCGACCCCCTCACCCCCCAACCCCTCTCCCCCAAAGGGGCGAGGGGAGAGTTAATTTTCTCGCCCTCGCCCCTTTGGGGGAGAGGGTGGCTGGCCGAGGCGTTCTCATCAGCCGAGGCCAGACGGGTGAGGGGGTTCTACCCATTGTCAACTCTAACTCGGGACACGACACTAGTTATGCTGGAACACCGCGAGAGGTTTGCGCCAGGTTCCCAAGTTGCAGCATAGCGCCGTTTTCTGCCTACTGCCTTCTGCCTACTACCTTCTTGCCGAGTGGTCGGTGAAATTTGGACTGGGGAGTGCACGCATGAAGAAAGCGAAACTGGCTACGCTGTGGCTGGATGGCTGCTCCGGTTGCCACATGTCGATTCTGGATATTGACGAAGCTATCGCCGTCGTGGCCCAAAAGGCTGACTTGGTCTATGGCCCCTGGTCGATGCCCAGGAGTTTCCTGAAGACGTGGATGTAACCATCGTGGAGGGAGCGGTCTCAAACCAGGACGACCTGGAGAAGATCAAGCATGTCCGGGAATGCACCCGGGTACTGGTAGCGTTGGGCGATTGCGCCATAACCAGTAACGTTCCGGGGATGCGCAATTCCATTCCGGTCAGGAAACTCCTGGAGCGAATCTACATCCAGGGCGCTGATGAACGGCCGCGCATACCGACTGACGGCGTGCCCCAACTGTTGAAACGTGCTATCCCGTTGCAGGAGGTGGTCAAGGTCGATCTGTTTGTGCCAGGTTGCCCGCCCCCTGCGTCGGCCATCGCCTACGTGTTGATGGAGTTGCTTGAAGGGCGGATTCCTGACTTGAGTGCGAAGGTGAAATTCGGGTGAGGACAAGAACAAGTCAAAAGGCAAAACGCAAAAGTCAAAAGGCAAAACCGTGGGACAGACGGCAATGATCCAAGAGAGGCGGGATCTACGAGAGCGGCTATTGGAATATGGCGCAAGAACCATCAAACTGGTTGAGTCTCTGCCGAATACGCTTGTCGGACGGCGTGTGGCGGACCAACTACTGCGTAGTGGTACGTCAGCAGGTGCGAACTACGAAGAGGCGAGGGGAGCAGAGTCCAAAGATGATTTTGTCCACAAGCTACAGATTGCCCTGAAGGAGTTGCGGGAATCTAACTATTGGCTCCGTCTCCTGGTTAAGTCCGGAAAGTTTCCGGCAGAACGAATGTGCGGCCTATTAGATGAATCGAATCAGTTGCTGGCGATCCTTTCAAAATCGGTCGCTACCACTAAGGGAAGGGCAAAGGAAAAAGCCCATGATTAGTCTTGTTTCCCGGCAACGGGAAGAACAAATCAAGAGGCTAAACGCAAAAGGCAAAGCCGCAGTTATGGTTGCAATGAAGTCGTTCTTGGGATGTTACTTTTGCCTTTTGCGTTTTGCGCTTTGCCTTTTGACTTGCTTTTTTCGGCCTGCTGCTTACTGCCTACTGCTTTCTGCCTTCTGCTTACTGCCTTCTGCCTTCTGCTTACTGCCTTCTGCCTTCTGCTTACTGCCTTCTGCCTTCTGCTTACTGCCTTCTGCTTTCTGCTTACTGCCTTCTGCTTTCTGCCTACTGCCTTCTGCTTTCTGCCCTGAGGAGAGGTACCCATGAAGAGAATCACGATCGATCCTGTCACGCGCATTGAGGGTCATGCCAAAATCACCATCCAATTGGGTGATGATGGGCATGTCGCCTCGACGCAGTTCCATGTGACGCAGGTGCGGGGCTTTGAAAAGTTCACGGAGGGCCGCCCCTATTATGAAATGCCCTCGATTACGGCGCGGATTTGCGGGATCTGCCCCATCAGCCACCTGCTGGCCTCCTCCAAAGCCTGCGACGCCATCATGAGCGTGCGCATCCCTGAAACCGCCGCACTGCTGCGCGAGGTGCTGCATTGCGGCCAGTTTGTGCAATCGCACGCGCTCAGCTTTTTCCATCTTTCCGCACCCGATCTGCTGCTGGGAATGGACTCCGACCCCGCAAGCCGCAATGTCTTGGGAATCCTCGAGAAGTACCCGGACATTGCCCGCGACGGTATCGCCCTGCGGAAATACGGGCAGCAAGTGATTGAAGGCCTCGCCAAGGAAAGAATTCATCCCTCCTGGACGGTACCGGGCGGAGTCAACGCGCCGCTTGCCTCAGCCACGCGCGATAAGATCCTGGCTGGCTTGCCTGATGCCAAAGCCATTGTCCGCCGCACGCTGAAGTTCTTTAAGGGCGTGCTGGACCAGTTCAAAGAGGAAATCGAGCATTTTGGAAATGCGCCAAGCATGTACGCGGGCCTCGTCGACCCAGCCGGGAAGCTCCAGCTTTATGACGGTGATATCCGCTTCAAGGATCCGGATGGAAAAATTATTGCGGACCACGTGCCGGCCCGTGACTACGCCAAGTTTATCGGTGAGGCGTCGCTGCCCAACTCCTATCTGAAAGCGCCTTACTACAAGCCCCTGGGATATCCCGCCGGGGTCTATCGGGTCGGCCCCCTGGCGCGGCTGAACGTGGCGAAAAGCTGTGGCACGCCTGAAGCGGATGCGGAGTTCTCAGAATTCCACCAGCGCCTGGGAAAGATTGTGCCAAGTTCCTTCCACTTCCACTACGCACGCTTGATTGAAGCGCTCTACGGGTTGGAGCGCATGGAGATTCTGCTGAATCATCCTGCCATTCTGGGCACGCAGGTGCGCGCTCGGGCGGGGGTGAATTCCCTGGAAGGTGTGGGCATGGCTGAGGCGCCACGCGGCATCCTGATCCATCACTACAAGGTGAACGAGCAGGGCGCCATCACCTGGGCAAACCTGATTATCGCTACAGGACACAACAACCTGGCTATCAACCGCAGCATTGAGCAGGTGGCTCGTCACTTCATCGACGGCAAGCACCTTAAGGAGGGAATGCTGAATCGCGTTTCCGCCGTGGTGCGGGCCTATGATCCCTGCTTGAGCTGCTCAACCCATGCCTCCGGCCAGATACCTCTGCGCATCCAGTTGCTGGAGTCAGATGGCTCGGTGGTGGATGAATTGAGGAGTCAATGAGTAAGTCCGGAGTCCGAGGTCGGAAATCCGGTATCCGGCAAGCGAAAGTCGAAAATCGAAAATCGAAAATCGGCAAGAGCTCGAACGATTTGCGAGTTTCGAATTTCGAGTTTCGAATTTCGAACTCTGAACGTCTCCTGCGGACTTCGCACCACGGACTTCGGGTGCTCATCATCGGCTACGGGAACCCCCTGCGGGGCGATGACGGATTCGGCTGGCATGCGGCCCAGGCTCTCTCAGTAACGCTGCGGGGGCGGGGGATTGATGTGGTTACCTGCCACCAGCTTACCCCAGAGCTCTCAGAACAACTCAGCCGGTGCGACCTCGCGGTATTCATTGACGCAGATTGTCAGGGAACGCCCGGGCGTATCCACCGGCGAATTGTTCAACCTCAAGCCCCGAGTCCGTCAGGGTTCACGCATAGCTCGACACCCTCCGGTCTGCTGGCCAACGCCCAGAATCTATATGGAGCACGGCCCCGCGGCGTGGCGATCACGGTTTCGGCTGAGACCTTCGCCTTCGGAGAGGGGCTTTCACGCGTGGTCACGGCGGCGCTTCCCAAAGTCGTAGATCAGGTTCGACACTTGGTGGGGGCCGGCCGCACCGAGTCTGCCGTTAGGGCCACAACCCGCAACCAGAAACGCTGTGGTAAATAGAAGCCGGTCGTTAGTCCAAACTGCGTTCCTATTCGAAGGCAAATTGTCTTTAAACCCGGCATTTGGCGTGATTTAACGCAAAAGCGTGGTGGCTAAACCTGCCCAGTCGGCAAAGTTTGCTCGCCAAGATGACAAATTCAAGCTGAAATGTCCGAGAAGGGTTAGCACCGCATTTCCCGGCCTCTTTCAGAAACTCGGACAGGATGGGGGCCCGTTGCGCATGTAAGTAGAGTAATTCAACATCCCACCGCAGATTTGTCCCTGCCCGATCATACAAGGCGCTGACAATTCTTACACACGGTCTGCATAGCTTTGTGCAGGAATTAAGGGATTCTAAGCCCTTGTCAACTGCTCACCGTTGGCCCGTACCTTGCAGGATTATTTATCTATTGCCTACCTTGACGGGGGGTAAGCGTTTGCGTCGACTTCAGACACACGTCTATTCCGTGCGCCTCGCTAGCCAGCACTCATTACTTAGCTCACAACCAATCTTCGAAGCATCCAGTCAGTCTTTTGCCATAAACCGGGGGAGGAAATCCTCATGGCGGTGAAGAGTTTAATCAAGTACGAGGTCGAACGGGACCGCGAGTTCGCGCAATGGGTCACCGGGGTCATGGGAGGAGAGCGTATCCGCAATTGCATCCAATGCGGAACTTGCAGCGCGAGCTGTCCGCTTTCTCCGTACATGGACTTTACCCCGCGGCGATTAATCCACATGGCGCGGGAGGGCTTCAAACGCGACGTGCTGGAGAGTTTCACCATCTGGCTCTGCACGAGTTGTTACTCCTGCACGGTTGAGTGCCCGCGAAAGATCCGAGTGACCGACATCATGTATGCGCTGAAGCGGCGCGCCATCGAGGACGGGGTTTATCCCAAACGATTTCCCATTCCTGTCTTGGCCAGTGAGTTTGGAGCCATGATTCGAAGTAAAGGTCGCATCACGGAAACGTGGCTTGTTTTCAGGGTGTTTCTGAAGACGGCGATCCTGAGATTGCTGGGCATGTCCAAGCTGGGGACCAAGCTCTTCCTTACCGGACGGATGGGGATCATCCCCGAATCCATCCACAACCGCAAACAACTTCAGAAATTGCTGGATACCGTTGAGGCGGAGAAGAAGGAGGTGGCGGCATGAAGCAATACCTCTATTACCCGGGCTGCTCGCTGCGAGGGACAGGAAAGGCCTACGAAGAATCGTTGCTGGCCGTCTTCAAGGCGCTGGATGTTGAACTCGTGGAACTGGAAGACTGGAATTGTTGCGGCGCGACGGCTTATATGTCCATGGATGAAACGAACGCCTTTGCCTTGGCGGGGCGCAACCTGGCAATCGCAGAGCAAAGCAACATGGATTTGCTGGCGCCCTGTAGCGCTTGTTACCTGGTTCTCAACAAAGCGCAACGGTACATTGTGGAGTATCCGAAGGTCGCGAAGGTTCTGGAGCACGGCTTCAAGGCCGCCGGGCTGAGTTACAAGGGGACCGTCAAGGTTCGGCATCCTCTCGATGTGCTGATTCATGATGTCGGATTGGACTATATCAAAGCGCGCATCAAAACGCCGCTCACGGGTCTGAAAGTGGCTCCCTATTACGGCTGCCAGATTGTTCGCCCTTACGCCACCTTCGATCTGATGTACTACCCGGTTTCCATGGACAAGCTGTTGGAAGCCGCAGGCGCCGAGGTCGCGGACTACCCCCTGAAGACCCGCTGTTGTGGGGGAAGCCAGAAAGGTACCCTGCCGGAGGTTGGCCTTTCTCTCATTCATATTCTGCTCAAAGAAGCGGCACGGCGCGGGGCACAAGTGGTTTCCACAATCTGCCCCCTCTGCCAGTTCAACCTGGATGCGTTCCAGGAGGAAGCCGGCAAGAAGTATGGCGATATTTCCATGCCGGTTGTGTATTTCACGCAACTCCTCGGACTGGCACTCGGCTTTTCAGCTAAAGAACTCGGGCTGCAGCGCAATATCGTGCCTGCCAAGAAGCTGTTGGCAAAGTTCGAGCCGGTGGCGGCCTGATTTAAGGGATGAAGTATGGCTAGGCTTAGAAACTCAGGATCCACGTTGAGGTGATACAGATGGAATCCGGGAATGGTCATTTGCGCATAGGAGTTTACGTCTGCCATTGCGGATCGAATATCGCGGCTACGGTGGATGTCAAGGCGGTGGCGGAGTACGCCGCTGCATTGCCGGGGGTAGTGGTGGCGCGTGAGTACAAGTACATGTGCTCAGACCCCGGCCAGGAGCTGATCCTCCAGGACATCGCTGAGCACAAACTGAACCGCGTGGTGGTGGCCTCGTGTTCGCCCCTGCTGCACGAGGAAACCTTCCGAGGGGCGGTGGCGAAGGGGGGCCTGAATCCCTTCTGCTTCCAGATGGTCAATATCCGTGAGCACGATTCCTGGGTGCACAAAGATCGAGAGCGCGCCACTGCCAAAGCGATAGCTCTGGTGCGTGCGGCCATCCGGCGAGTGGCGCTGCATAAGCCGCTGGTAAAAAAGCGCGTGCCCATTCACCCCGCCGTGCTGATTGTGGGTGGAGGCATCGCGGGAATCCACGCAGCTTTGACCCTGGCCAATGCCGGCAAGAAAGTTTACCTGGTCGAACGCGAACCGACCATCGGCGGGAACATGGCGAAGTTTGACAAGACATTTCCCACGCTTGACTGTGCCGCTTGCATCCTTACGCCAAAAATGACGGCCGTCAAAAAACATCCCAATATCACTCTCTGGACGCTTTCCGAGGTGACGCAGGTGCAAGGATATGTGGGGAATTTCGAGGTATCCATCACCCGCCACCCCCGCTATATCAACGAGGATCTGTGCGTTGGGTGCCTGGAGTGCATCGAGGGCTGCATCTACAAGCAGGCGAAAGTCTCCGATGAGTTCAACCTCGGGCTGGGAAAGCGGAAGCCCATTTACATCTCCTTCCCGCAGGCCGTGCCGCAGATTCCGGTCATCGATCCAGAGAGCTGTATCGACTTCAAGACTGGCCGCTGCAAGAAGACCTGCATTGAAGCCTGTGGCGACCGCCACGCGGTGGACCTGAAGCAGCAGCCCAAGCTCGAGAACATCAAGGTGGGGGCCATCATCCTGGCCACGGGGTACCAAACCTTTGATGCCCGCAAGGTGCCGGATTACCGCTATGGCGTCTACCCCAACGTATACACGGCCCCAGAGGTGGAACGGCTGATCAACGCCTCCGGGCCCACGGGCGGGGAAGTGATCCTGCGCGACGGGCGCAAGCCGGAGAGTATTGGAATCATCCACTGCGTGGGTTCACGCGACGAAAACACCAACAAGTGGTGCTCCCGCGTCTGCTGTATGTATAGCCTGAAGCTGGCTCACTTGCTCAAGGAACGCACGGGGGCGGAAGTCTACAACTTTTACATCGATATGCGGGCGCCGGGTAAAGCCTACGAGGAGTTCTATCACAAGCTCCTGGAAGAAGGCGTCCACATGATCCGCGGGCGCGTGGCAGAGGTCACGGATTGGGCCATGACTCCTGAGGAGGAAGGGAAATTGGTGATGCGCGCCGAAGACACGCTCAGTGCTTTCGTGCGCCGCGTGCCGGTGGATATGGTGGTGCTCTCGGTCGGACTGGTTCCCCAGGCAGACGCCAAAGACGTGCGCCGTCTCTTTAACATCAGTTGTTCCTCGGAGGGCTGGTTCCTGGAGCGCCATCCCAAGCTCGCTCCGGTAAACACCTTTACGGACGGCATTTTTATCGCCGGCGCCTGCCAGGCTCCCAAAGACATTCCGGACGCGGTGGGCCAAGCCGGCTCCGCCGCCGCTGAGGCGATGGTCCTGATCGATACCGGATACGTTGAGATGGAGCCCAATACCGCGTACATCACGGAGGAGGAGTGTTCGGGCTGCAAAACCTGCCTTCCTCTTTGCCCGTACTCGGCCATCACTTTCCTCGCCGACAAGAAGGTCGCGCAAATCAACGAAGTGATCTGCAAGGGCTGCGGGACATGTGTAGCGGCTTGCCCGTCGGGTTCCATTAAGCAGAACCTCTTTGAAGACGAAGAGATTTTCGCAGAAATCCAGGGGGTGTTGGCCAATGCCTGAGAAGAAACCAGAATCGCTTGTGGCGATTCAGAACACCTTTGAACCGAAAATCGTGGCTTTTTTTTGTAATTGGTGCACTTACCTGGCGGCCGACCTGGCAGGGACCTCGCGCCTTAAGTACGCGCCCAACATCCTGGTCATCCGCACCATGTGCTCCGGCCGCTTGGATCCGCAATTTGTGCTCGATGCTTTCGCTAAGGGCGCGGATGGCGTCTTGATCGGCGGCTGCCACCCGGGTGACTGCCATTATCAGGAAGGCAATTACAAAACCCTGCGGCGCGTACACATGCTGCGGCGCGTTTTGAATGAAATGGGAATTGAAGAAGAGCGTTTTCGCCTGGAGTGGATTTCCGCTTCCGAAGCCGAACGGCTGAAAGTGGTGGTGAATGACATGGTGGAGAAAGTCCGCGCCCTGGGCCCCTTGCGGTTGGAGGTCAAGGCCGAGCACTTTCCCGAGGAGGTGGCGGCGTGATGACGGAACCTGCATCAGTCCCCCAGAATGAAAAACCCAAGGTCGCCTTCTATTGGTGCGCCTCGTGTGGGGGATGCGAGGAGACGGTGCTGGATTTGGACGAGAGCGTCCTCGACGTGGTCGCCGCGGTGGACATCGTCTTTTGGCCCGTGGCCCTGGACTTCAAACGTCACGACGTGGAAGCCATGCCGGATGGCTCGATTCTGGCTGCCTTCGTTAATGGCGCCGTCCGCACCACCGAGCAGGAAGAGATGGCGCATCTTCTCCGCAAGAAGGCCAAGGTGCTGGTGGCTCTGGGCTCGTGTGCGCAGCTCGGCGGGATTCCAGGATTGGCCAATCTCTCCTCGCGGGAAAGCATCCTTGCCGCAGCTTATTGCGAATCACCCTCGACGGTGAATCCCGGGAAGGTATTTCCCCAGACCCTTCATAAGGAGAATGGATTCTCGGTGACCTTGCCGGGACTCTTCGAAACCGTCCGTTCCTTGGACCAGGTCGTTGATGTCGATTACTACCTGCCGGGGTGCCCCCCTACGCCCAAGATCCTGTGGGATGCTGTCCATGTGCTGCTCAGTGGGGAGTTGCCGCCTAAAGGGACGGTGCTGGCTCCTGACCGCGCGCTTTGTGAGGAATGCCCGCGCAAGGACACGCGTCCTGAGAAACTTATCTTGAAAGAGTTCAATCGGCCGCAGGATTTGATGATCGATGAGGAGAAGTGCATGCTGGCGCAAGGCGTGGTGTGCCTGGGGCCGGCGACGCGCAGCGGCTGCGAAGCTCTCTGCCCACAAGGCAATATGCCCTGCACGGGGTGCTTCGGACCCACCAGTCGGGTCCGTGATTACGGGGCGAAGGCTCTGTCCGCCATCTCCTCCATCATCGACAGCAATGACGAAGCGGAAATCGAGAAGATTGTGCAGACGGTGCCGGACCCGGTCGGAACGTTCTATCGCTATAGCCTGCCGACCTCGCTGCTGAGGCGGAAGATACTCGCGCCGGTAGCGGGGACGAAGTCTTAGGGAAACACTTTCGGACGACGCTCTAGAAAGAAGCAGAGGTGAATCGCAATGCCTGACGGCGAAACCAAGAAGGTGGAACGGCAAATCACGATTGATCCCATCACGCGCCTCGAAGGCCATGGAAAGATCGAGATCTTTCTCGATGATCAAGGGAGTGTGGAGCGGGCCTTTTTCCAGGTCCCGGAGTTGCGCGGGTTTGAGAAGTTTGTGCAGGGTCGCCCCGCGGAGGAGATGCCGCAGATTACTTCGCGGATTTGCGGGGTGTGTCCCACTGCCCATCATATGGCGTCCACCAAAGCCCTGGATGCGCTCTACCGGGTCGTGCCGCCGCCGGCTGCCAAAAAGATTCGTGAGCTGTTTTATTCCGCATTCGTTACCGAAGACCATGCTCTGCACATTTACTTCCTGGGGGGCCCCGATTTCATTGTGGGACCCAAGGCCCCGGCCGCGGAGCGGAACGTCCTGGGCGTGATCGCCAAAGTGGGGGTGGAAGTCGGCAAGCAGGTAATAGGAATGCGACGCAAGCTGCGCGAAATGATGACGGCCATCGGCGGCAAGCCCGTCCACCCGGTGCTGGGATTGCCCGGGGGAGTGGCGAAACGTATCAGCGTCGCAGAACAGGCGAAGATCAAGCAGACTGCTCAGGAGGCCGTCGACTTCGCCAGCTTTACGCTCGAGACCTTCAACAAGCTCGTGCTCCAGAACAGTGAGTATGTTGACCTGATCCGCTCCGACGCATTTACCCATCGCACCTACTACATGGGGACGGTCGACTCGGCCAATCGTGTGAATTTCTACGATGGCGCGCTCCGTGTGGTCACTCCGGATGGGAAGGAGTGGAATAAGTTCGCGGCGGATAAGTACCTGGACTACGTGGCCGAGCACGTGGAGCCTTGGAGCTATGTGAAGTTCGCTTATCTCAAGCCGTTGGGCTGGAAAGGGTTCAGTGAGGGACCCGAGAGCAGTGTGTACTGCGTGGCGCCCTTGGCTCGATTGAATGCCGCGGATGGCATGGCGACACCGATTTCACAGGAAGCGTACCAGCAGTATATGGCAGCCCTGGGCGGCAAGCCTGTTCATCACACTCTGGCCAACCATTGGGCACGCGTGATCGAACTCCTTTATGCGGCCGAGCGCCTGAAAGAACTGGCTGACGATCCTGAGATTATTGATTCCGAGATCCGGACCTTGCCGACTGAAACGCCCCGAGAGGGAATCGGAGTCGTGGAGGCCCCCCGCGGAACTTTGATCCACCATTATCAGACGGATGAGAAAGGAATCATCCAAAAGGCCAACATGATTGTGGCCACCCAAAACAATGCGGCGCGTATGGCCATGAGCGTGGAAAAGGCGGCCAAGGGGTTGATTTCCAATGGAAACGTCTCGGACGGCATCCTGAATATGGTGGAGATGGCTTTCCGCGCCTATGACCCGTGCCACGGTTGCGCGACGCATTCGTTGCCCGGAAGCATGCCCCTGCTCGTGCGCGTCCACGACCGGGCAGGCAATGTGCAGGCGACCCTCCGCCGGGATTGGGATGGCAAAATCTGCCGCGATTAGGCCGCCGCAGGTTGGCCCAAGTTGATGACTTCGATGAATCCGTCCATTCGCATCCTCTGTCTGGGTAACGAGTTGCTCGCCGACGACGCCTTCGGTTTGGTCGCTGCGGAAGGCCTCCGGCGTCGATTCCCTCAGATGGAAGTGGTTTTCACCACGGACGCGGGCTTCCATCTCATCGACTATTTGTCCGATGTCCAACTCTTGGTAGTTGTGGATAGCATCCAGACCGGGAACGCCCCTCCTGGAACCCTTTTCGTATCACAAAGTTCTGACATTAAGTCCCATTTTTGCCCCTCACCCCACTACGTCGGACTTTTTGAAACTCTCCAGTTGGCTAAGAAATTGCTCCTTCCTGTCCCAGAGGAGGTCATCATTCTGGCAGTGGAGGCGGCGGACTGTATAACCCTGGGTGGCGAGATGAATCCTGCGGTGAAATCGGCCGTAGAGATTGTGGCTGACATGGTCGATGAATTGACGCATTGCGGCGAGCCCGCAGGCGCTCCACACGACCGGAATGCCGCGCGGGACTTGCAACGTGCTATTGCGAATGTCTCGGCACGTTGTGGAGCACAGCGGCTCGAAGTCATCTAGGAATTTGGCTCCCCCCAAGCTTTTCCAAACTTAAACTCCTCTACCTTAAGATGAGCACCCTATGTGTCTGGCGATTCCAGGGAAGGTTCTTCAGAAAGAAGATCGTGATGGGGCGCTGATGGGTCGCGTGGACTTTGGCGGCGTCACGCGCGAGGTCCAATTGGACTTTGTCCCCGAAGCCGAGGTGGGCGATTATGTTATTGTCCACGTGGGTTTCGCCCTCAGCCGGCTCGACGCGGAGGAAGCTGAACGCACCCTTCAGTTACTCAAGGAAATGGGCGCGCTGGCAGAGGAAGGCTTGGACGCGCCTGCCGTGAGCGACCCGCATCAGGAGTGAGCTACTGCGATGAAGTACCTCGACGAATACCGTGACGCGAGCATCGCGAAGGCGCTCCTGGTGGAGATTGCCCGGCGCGTTACTAGGCCGTGGGTGCTGATGGAAATCTGCGGCGGGCAGACTCACACCCTGATGCGGTATGGCATCGACGAACTTCTTCCTGCTCAAATCGAGCTCGTGCACGGCCCCGGCTGCCCGGTTTGCGTGACCCCTCTCGAAGTCATCGACAAGGCCATCGCGATTGCCTCCTTGCCGAATGTAATTATGGTTTCCTACGGGGATATGCTGCGTGTCCCAGGCTCGCACTTGGATCTCTTTCAAGTCAAAGCCAACGGTGGCGACGTGCGCGTTGCTTATTCGCCGATGGAAGCCTTGAAGATTGCGCGCTTGAATCCCCAGCGCCAGGTTGTCTTCCTGGGAATCGGCTTTGAGACGACTGCCCCTGCCAACGCCATGGCGGTCTGGCAAGCGGCGCGCGAAGGGTTGAAGAATTTCTCCCTGCTGGCATCCCAGGTCCTCGTACCCCCGGCCATCCAGATGCTGCTCGAGTCTCCCCAGCATCGCGTGCAAGGGCTCATTGCTCCCGGCCACGTCTGCACGGTGATGGGCTATGAGGAGTACGTGAACTTGGCGCGGACTTTTCACGTTCCCATCGTGGTGGGTGGATTTGAGCCTGTGGATTTGCTGGAAGCCATTTCCATGCTGGTTGCGCAACTCGAGGAAGGCCGCGCCGAAGTCGAAAACCAATATGCCCGCTCCGTTGTTCGGGAAGGGAATCGTCCGGCGCAGGATATATTGGGAAAGGTCTTCGAGGTCTCGGACCGGAAGTGGAGAGGCATCGGGATGATTCCGCGCAGCGGTTTGAAGCTGCGTGCGGAGTTCGCTGCCTTTGATGCCGAAAAGGTTTTTGATATCGCGGAGCACAACGTAGATGAGCCCGCGGAGTGCATCAGTGCGCTGGTGTTGCAAGGGTTGAAGAAACCTCTGGATTGCCCGGCTTTTGGCGAACGCTGTACTCCGGCGAATCCGCTGGGTGCCCCCATGGTTTCGACGGAAGGTGCTTGCGCAGCGTATTACCAATATCGTCGGCACACTGCCGCTCCATTGCGAGATGCCAGATGAGTGACGACAAACATCCACTGGAAGGATTCGCGTGCCCAGTACCTCTACCCGTGTGGGACAAGGTGCTGCTCGGGCACGGTAGCGGCGGGCGGCTGAGTGCTGAGTTGCTCCAAACAGTTTTTTTGCCCGCTTTCGGGAACCCTGCCCTAAACAGCCTGAACGATCAAGCCTTGGTCGGCGTCAACGGAATCCGGTTGGCTTTTACGACCGATTCGTTTGTGGTCAAGCCCCTTTTCTTCCCGGGAGGAGACATCGGTTCGTTGGCTGTGAATGGGACGATCAACGACCTGGCGGTGGGTGGCGCTGAGCCGATGTTCCTCAGTGCGGCGTTTATTCTTGAAGAGGGACTACCACTCGAGACGCTCCAGCGGGTAGTTGCGTCCCTCAGCCGCGCCGCACAGGAGGCGGGAGTTGAGGTCGTTACCGGCGACACCAAGGTTGTGGAAAGAGGCAAGGGCGACGGCCTGTTCATCAACACTTCAGGGATTGGCCGCGTGCCTCCCGGTATCAATCTTTCGGCCGACCAGGCGCGTCCCGGCGATTGCATTATCTTGAGCGGATCGATCGGCGAGCACGGCATCACAATACTTTCCCAACGTGAGGGCTTGGAATTTGAGAGCCCGATCATCAGCGATTGTGCCCCGCTGCACACGCTCGTAACCGCAATGCTGGAGGCGAGTCCGGCCATCCGCTGCATGCGCGACCCGACGCGCGGTGGCCTTTCCAGCGCGCTGAATGAAATTGCCGCCCAGTCGCGAGTGGGCATGGCACTCGAAGAATCCGTCATCCCCATTCAGGAAGCGGTCAGAGGCGCGTGTGAACTGCTGGGGCTCGACCCACTCTACGTGGCAAACGAAGGCAAGCTCGTGGCCATCGTGGACGCGGGGTATGCGGAGCGCATCCTCAAGGCCATGCGTGCGCATCCTCTGGGGAAGCAGGCGCAGATCATCGGGCGAGTGACGGAGGCTCATCCCGGCCTGGTTACCCTGCGGACTCTGCTGGGCACCAGCCGCATCGTGGATATGCTCTCCGGTGACCAGCTACCAAGGATTTGTTAGAGCAGAGACGAGTGACAAGGAATGAGCAGCCGAAAGACGAAAATCGAAGCTCGAAATTCGAAACGGGCCGCGATTTGCGAGTTCCGGCCCGTGCCGGCTTTTCACTCGTCACTTGTCACCGTCCTTTAAGCTATGCATGAACTGAGCATTGCCAGTGCGATTCTCGATGCCGTGCGCAAAGAGGCGGAAAAGCGCCCCGGCGTCCACGTGAGTAAGGTAGGCGTGCGCATCGGGGCCTTGTCGGGAGTGGAGCCTGAGGCACTCAGCTTTGGTTTCGGCGCCTTAGTGCAGGGAACTGATTTAGATCCTCTGGCGCTGAGATTGAATCGGTTCCACGCCGCCAGCGATGTCCCGCGTGCGATCTGACTTTTGATGTGAAAGATGATGGCCTGGCGTGCCCACGGTGTGCGAAGCCAGAGACGCTCCTGGCAGGCGGCGATGAACTGGATCTTGCTTTTATGGAAGTGGAGGGATGATGGATCGGATTCCGCTCGAAAAGAAAGTCCTGAGTGAGAATGATCGAGTGGCGGCGCGCCTCCGCGACCTCTTCCACGAGTGCGGGATTCTGTGCGTAAACTTGATCAGCTCACCCGGGTCAGGGAAGACCTCTCTTCTCGAGCGCACCCTCGACCGGCTTCCCAAGGATGCACGCGTCGTGGTGCTGACGGGAGATATTCAGACTGACAACGATGCCCGCCGCTTGGCGCGCTTCGGTTTTCCCGCTAAGCAGATCACGACTGGGGGCGCGTGCCACCTGGACGCCCGCATGGTGGAACGCGCGCTTGCAGAATGGAAGCTGGAGGAACTCGATCTGGTCATCATCGAGAATGTTGGGAACCTGGTTTGCCCCTCCAGCTACGATCTCGGGGAGGCGGCGAAAATTGTGCTCCTGAGTGTTACGGAAGGCGAAGACAAACCGCTGAAGTACCCCTCCATTTTCCTGAAGTCCGAACTTCTCGTCCTCAATAAAATCGATCTGCTCCCCTACGTTTCCTTTGACATGGCACAGGCGCGAAAGAATGCCCGAAGCATCCATCCGGATATGGAAATTCTGGAGGTTTCCTGCACATCGGGCCAAGGCCTGGACCAGTGGATCCAATGGCTCCAGAAGCGCGGGGAGATTGCCGAGTCTGCCAAGCTGCCAACCCTGGGTGGCTGATGAGCGTGCGCAAAGCCATCGAAATTGCGGGTATCGTCCAGGGCGTGGGTTTTCGCCCTTACATCTACCGGCTTGCATGCGAAAATAATCTCGCAGGTTTTATTACCAACACGGAAGCCGGGGTTTCCATCGAAGTGGAAGGTACTGCTGAGGCTATCGAAGCTTTTCTTTCGAGACTGCCGAAGGAAGTTCCTCGGCTCGCGCGCATTACCAATCTTTCGGTTACCGATCGTCCCTCCAACCACGACCAGGCATTTCTCATTCTGCCGAGTCGCGCCGGTGAAGAGCGCCGAGTCTTGATCTCTCCCGACGTGGCGATTTGTGACGACTGCCAGCGTGAGCTCTTGAATCCGGCCGACCGGCGATTCCGCTACCCCTTCATCAATTGTACCAATTGCGGCCCACGTTACACGATCGTGCGCGACATCCCTTACGACCGTGCCAACACCTCGATGGCAGTCTTTCCCATGTGTCCGGACTGCCAACGCGAATACGAAGATCCCTTAAACCGCCGCTTTCATGCCCAACCCAACGCTTGTTGGAACTGTGGCCCGCACGTGGAACTATGGGATGGCGAAGGGCGGCAACTCTATGGCTCCGATCCCGTCGCGAAAGCGGTCGAACTCCTGGCTGCGGGTGAAATCGTAGCGGTTAAAGGCCTGGGCGGATTTCACCTTGCTGTGGATGCCCTGAACGAGGCCGCCGTCGCACGCTTGCGGGGAAGAAAGCGGCGGGTGGAAAAGCCCTTTGCGATCATGGCGCCGACCCTCGCGTGCCTCGAGGAGTTCTGCCGTTTGGATGATGTCTCGCGAAGACTTCTCAAGACTCCTGCGCACCCCATTGTGCTTTTGCCGAAGAAGCAGCCACAACGCCTGGCCGCTTCCGTCGCGCCGTTCAACCGCGACCTGGGAGTCTTCCTGCCTTACACACCCCTGCACCACCTGCTGTTTGCTGAGAAGCGCTTCGACGCGCTGGTGATGACGAGCGGAAATATCTCGGAAGAACCTATCGCCATCGATAACGCGGAAGCCGTTGAGCGATTGCGTGGCATCGCCGATTACTTCCTCGTCCACAATCGTGAAATTCTTCTGCGCTGCGACGATTCGGTGCTGCGCGTTGAAGGGCAGAGGCCACGGCAGATCCGCCGCTCTCGCGGCTATGTTCCCGCACCGGTATTCTTGAAGGATGAACTGCGGCCGGTGCTGGCATTGGGTGGGGAACTGAAGAATACCATCTGCCTGACCCGCGGCCGCGAGGCTTTTCTGAGCCAGCACATCGGTGATCTGGAGAACTTGGAAAGCTACAAGTTTTTCGAATCGACGGTCGCGGGCCTCCAGAGCATCCTGGAGGTTGAGCCCGGGTTACTTGCTTATGATCTCCATCCCGACTATTTTTCGACGCGCTGGGCATTGGCACAGCAGAGCATCGAGCGCGTGGGGGTTCAGCACCACCATGCGCACATTGCAAGCTGCATGGCGGAGAATCACCTGGAGGAATCGGTCATCGGTTTCGCGTTGGACGGTACGGGCTACGGACTGGATGGAAACATCTGGGGCGGGGAAGTTCTAGTTGCGGATTATCATGGTTTTGACCGACTCGCGCACCTTGATTACATCCCGATGCCGGGGGGCTCTGCCGCCATCCTGGAGCCTCGGCGGATGGCACTCGCCTACTTGTTCCACCATTTTGGCCGGGATCTCTGGGAACTCGATATTCCCTTCACACGCGACCTCGACCGCCGCCGTTCCGAGACTCTGCTGCGGCTGATGGAGCGCGGAATCAATTCCCCTCTGACCCTCGAGCACTGGCAGGCTGTTTGATGCGGTTGCGGCTTTGACGGGGATTCGCGAGCAGGTCAACTACGAAGCGCAGGCGGCCATCGAGCTCGAAGCCGCCTTGGAAGAGGGAGATGAAGACTCCAGCTACATCTTCTCGATTCGCGGGGAGAGGGACGGTTGGATAATCGATACGCACCCAATGTTCGTGGCTCTGGTGCGGGATCTTCGGGAGGGAGTGTCCCGCGGTGTCATCAGCCGGCGATTTCACCTGGGTCTTGTGGACGCCTTGGTACGTACGGCGAAGATGATTCATGGGCGCAACGGGATCAATCAGGTTTGCCTGAGTGGCGGGTCCTTCCAAAACAGTTTTCTGCTGGAGCACACAAGCAAGCACCTGGAGGCAAGTGGCTTCCAGGTATTCACCCACTCCGAAGTCCCCTGCGGCGACGGCGGCATCAGTTTAGGCCAAGCGCTTGTCGCCGCCCATCACTACCAATAAAACTAGCTGACCTCGAATCCCTTAAGTTAGCGCCCACGACGTTTGGCCGCGAGCCCGATCGTTATCCATGCGGCCAAGGCCAAGTATTCGTAGGTCGTGAAGTGCCCGGGGATCGAGGGAAGGAATTTCATCAGGATCAGGGCGGCGCAAACGGTCAGGCCTACAAGAGCGATTGACCGCCTTGTCCACCTTTTCTCCAGACACAGATAGGAGGCGCATGTCGCGAGCCATCCGACTGCGCACGCCAGTGACCCGACCTCGGTGATAGGAACAAGGATCGATTCGCCCAGAAGCGCTCCCACCACGCCGAAGGCTCCCGCGCAGAACACGGCATTCGAGGGTGTGCGTTTGATAGGATGAACCTGCCCCAGGCGGGGGTTCACAAACCCCTCGCGTCCCAAGCCGAAAAGCAGGCGGCTGGCAGCAAGAAAGTTCCCGTTACAGGCCTTTAGAAGGGAAGCCAAGGCGGCGGCGAAGAGCAGGTTGATGATGACGCGTGAGTGGAAAGCGCGCTCAAACGCCACGGCAGTGGCGAAAGTTGCATGGATGAGAGACTGCCAGGGTGCGACGAACGTGACCATGGCGATGACCGCGACGTAGAACAGCGCACCCGTCGCGAGGGAGAGGAGGATGGCGCGAAAAAATCCCCGGGCACGAAACTCCGGGCTGGCTTCCTCGGCACATTTGGGAACGGCCTCAAATCCGGTCATGAAGTAAGGCACGACCTGCAACATGAGCAGTATTGAAACAATGCGGCCGTGACTGAAAAGTGGAAAGAAGTTGTGCGCAGAGCCACGCTGAATGCAAAAAGCGCCGAAGAGAACGAACAGACTTAACAAAGTAAACGTCATCCAGTTCTGAAAATTCGCGCTCAGACGAATGCCCTGATAGTTGAGCCAGGTGACGAGGGCAACGAGCGCCAAGCCTAGGATGAGGCGTGGTAAAAAGACCGGCTGGCCAGCGACGTGGTATACAGCGAACGAATTCAGGCCGGGAAAAAGGTAGGCGGCGATTTTGCCGATGGCGACGGCTTCCCATGGGCAGACGATCAGATAGACCAGGGTCATCATCCAACCCGTGGCAAAGCTGACCCAAGGCGGAAAGACTTTCTGTGTGTAGGCGACTTCGCTTGCGGCGTCCGGAATGGCCATCACAAGCTGGCCGTATGCGTATCCGATGGGTGCGAGCGCCAGGCTACCAACCGCGAAGGCCAGCATCGCTCCCAGTGGCCCGCCGCGCTCGAGCCAGTCGTCCATAACGACCAGCCACCCCACTCCGACGATGGTGCCGAAGGCGAGAGTGAAGTAATCAACGGCGCGAAGTTTTCTGGCGAGCGAGGGCATACGCGGCTCGGTGCGTCAGGCTTTCAGATAGCGGGCAAGCCCCTTCCACTTTTCATGGCCAACTCCCTCGGTTAGACGTAAGCGATACACTCGATTTCAACCGGAGACTCACCGGGCAAATCTTTTGCCGCGATGGTTGTCCGGCAGGGCGGGTTCGCAGGAAAATAGGAGTGGTAGACCTCGTTCATGGCTTGGAAATTGGTGATGTCCGTGAGGAACACTGTACACTTCAGTACCTTGTCCATCGAGGAGCCCGCGGCTTCCAAGACCGTCTTCAAGTTTTCCAGGCATTGTTTCACTTGATTTCCGATCGGGCCGGGAACCACCTTGTGGGTGCTGGGATCGTGTGCACCGGAACCGGAAAGGAACAGCAAGTTGCCCAGTTGGGTCGCAGGGCTGAACATAGAGGCTGGCGTTAAGGGCTCACCGGGCCGAGTGATGATCTTCTTCTGGACCCCTGATTTGCCTGCAGCCGTGGCGGGCAGGGCCAGAGCGGCGGTCCCGATCGTGACCGTGCCGGCGAGCGAGCCTTCGAGAAAGGAACGACGAGTAGATTTCTTGTTACGCATGGAGGGCCTCCTAAGGAAATGTTTGGGTGCCCCGTCGCAGGGCTGAAAGCGTGTAGTCCTCGCGCTGGGGCGGGATAGAAGCTATCACAATCTTGGCAGTTCATAAAAGAGATCTGGCGGGGAAGAGGTGCAGGAGGCTCTGAGGGGTGGGAGAAAGGTTCCATTCCCTTGACACGTCTGGTCCGGCACGCCGAGCATCGAAGTCCTGGAAGATGACTACCCCGATGGCATGAGTGTAACGCCCTTCATGATGAAGCCGGGCGAGGAGTTGATGCTTGAAATATGACCTAAAAATTAAGCTAACTCCCTTTATTATCATAAACATCGTCACAAAACAACCATAACTTCCTTATTTTCATCAACATCGTCAGACTTGCCAAATTGTCGCTTTTATTTTCCTTTGTTTTCATACACATCGCTAGACTATCCTGATTGAAATTATTTCACCATCCCGGCCCCTGCGAGAATTATATAAGTCTTTGTTTTTAAAATACATAGCTTTTTGGCAGGGAGCAGGAATTCTCGGCCCTCGGCGATTAACATGCTTTGTTTTGTATAACATCTTCACAAACCCGTTCGCCATCTGAAATTCGTCGAGCCCATGGGATGGAGAAGCTCCGTTTACCATCTGACTATTATACAACGAATCTAGATTTGTCAAGGGGGATGAGGGTCAAAAACATAGGTCCAGTTGTCCGACAAGGCGAAACCTGGAGAGCGCGCTGCCGCGGGATTCCGAAATCAGCCCCTCACAAGAATCCTGTAACAACGCGCCGTATCTCTTCAGGTTGATTTGAACGGCCGCTTTGCGGCCCTTCTTGTTAAGGCACTACGAACTGAGTAAGGCGGAAGCGTGTTTCTGAATCTTCCGAATGGCCTCAGCAATCTGCTCCATATCCTCTTTCGAGCCCAAAAGCTGGGTCTGCTCAAACCAGACAGCTTCTTCACAGAGTTGATCGTTCGCGGGACAGTGGTTGCGCTCTTCGTATGCCGCGATGTCCGCCGGTGAATAGGTGGCTTGGAAGGACCGTGAGTGCAGCGTGTTCTTGAGAAAGGGTTCCTTGTTCAGCGGCGTGTATCCACCCGAGCCAGGAATGCCCTCGGCCTCCAGAGCTTTCAGGAAGCCCGACCTTGGCAATCCGGAAAAGTGGGCCGGGTTATAGCGCAGCATATAGAGGTGGTAAGCGTTCCGCGTGCATCCCTCGTAGGTCCGGGCAGGAGTAATGCCAGGAATTTCCGCGAGCAGCTTGGTGAGGTGCACCGCGTTTTGTGTCCGGAGGCGAGACTGCTCCTCCAGACGCGCGAGTTGCGTGAGCAGGAGGGCCGCCTGGAATTCGGTCATGCGAGCGTTGGTGGCCTTGCGAACGTAGCCGAATGCCTTGCGTTCCGTGCCCCGGCCGGCGTTATGAAAACTGTCACAGACCTCGATGAGATCCGCGTTGTTCGAGAGGATTGCGCCGCCCTCCCCGGAATTCAGATTTTTCGACGCTTGAAAGCTGAAACAACCCAAGTCGCCGAGGGTGCTGACTTTCTGCTGCCGCCATTCGGCCAAGTGTGACTGGCAGGCATCCTCCACGACGGGTATCTTGTGGTCGCGGGCGATCGATAAAATCTTATCCATGTCTGCCGGGGCCCCTCCCAGGTGTACGGGGAGCAAACATTTCGTGCGGGGAGTAATGGCCGCTTCAATCTTGCGGGCATCGATCTGAAAGGTTTCGGGATCGGTATCGACAAAGATCGGAAGCGCAAACTGGTTGAGAACGACGTCCACGGTCGCCACGAACGTGTAGGGCGGCACAATGACTTCGTCACCAGGCCCGATCCCCAGGGCGTTGAGCGAAGTCCATAGGGCGTTCGTGCCATTCATGGTGGCCAGGCAGTAGCGGGCTCCCAGCATCTTGGCCCAGGTTTCCTCGAACTTCTTCGCGTAGCTGCCCTCCAGCCGGCACCACTTCTTTGAGTCCAGGACTTGCTTCCATTGCGTCTCGTCGTTTTGCTGGACCACAGGCCAGGAAGGGAAAGGTTTGCGGCGAACGGGTTCACCCCCCAGCGCCGCGAGCTTATCGGTGGGCTTTGACTGCACCGTCGGAGATGATTTTGCCGCGGTTGATCCGCTGAACGCCACGGTGCCCGCCACCGCAGCCTCCAGGAATTGCCGTCGTGTCGTTTGTTTTCTCATAGTCATCCTCTCGGGGATGTGAAGTGGGTGTAACTTGAAGCGGCCACGAAAAGGTAACATCACGCATCCCATCCGTGATGGTACCCCGTGCGGAGATTACCGTATTACATCAATATTGCTAGTGTGGTGTCCCGGTTAATATTTGACAAGGCTGTCCGACCCCCTCACCCCCCAGCCCCTCTGTCGCCGCGGCGACCGAGGGGAGAGTTAATTCTCTTGCCCTCGCCCCTTTGGGGGAGAGGGTGGCTGGCCGAGGCGTTCTCATCAGCCGAGGCCAGACGGGTGAGGGGGTTCTACCCATTGTCAACTCTAACACGGGACACCACGCTAGCTTCCAAAGTGACCCAGGTCTTCACTCCAGGATGCTGCCTCAGAATACTTACGGCGAGAACGAATATTATCACATTCGCGGGATGCCAATAACACTTACCCACGGGGTCGGGAAAACAATCAAGCGTTGATCAGGGTGGTTAGAGGAGGGCACTGCCTGATTCGTCGGGAGGTCCCCCGGCTCTGCCGGGGAGGCAGTAAGAGTTTGACATCTTCTGGAGTAACGGTTCGTTGGCCGGGAAAAGACCCCTCACCCGTCCCGCCCCGGCTGATGAAAACGCCGGCGGCGGTCCACCCTCTCCCCGGGGAGAGGGCGGGGGTTTCTCTGGCGGCGCTACCGCGCGGTGAAAGCCTTTCCCTCTCCCTTGGGGAGAGGGTGGCCGAGGGACGAGGTCGGGTGAGGGGTCTTTTCCCGACGGTGGCAGCGCGCCCCGGACGAGTAGTCCGGGGCGCAGCGCCGAGCAAAGCTTCTAGGGTTTAAGGTATGGAAGAAGTCACTTCCAGATTCAGCCTCGTTGTCCGCACCACCGCGGTATTCGCAACCAACGTGCCGCTGATGGTAATCGTGTAGCCGCCCGTGGTTGTGCCGGACTGCAGCAGGGTGTTCGGACGACAGCTTCCCAGCGCTAAATCAAGCACCATAATGAGGCTGATTATGGCCAGTCGTACACCCAGCCAGGTCATTCCAAGCCGGCCGCCGTGGGCGCGTCGCCGGACTCCCAACGCCAGAGAGGCAAGCGCCAAGAGCCCCAGGACCCCCAATATCATCGGTGGAAGTTTGCCGAAGGGGTAGCCAGGCGGGGCATGGGTTGGAGCAACATATTTCACAGTTTGGAGAGAAAGGGAAATGTTCGTGGCGCTGGTGCCGTTCAGAGTGGGGGAGACATTCGAAAAGACGCAGGTGGAAGCGGGCGGCTGTCCGGTACTACAAGTTAGTGTTATTTGCTTGTTGAACAAGTTGAGGGGGTTGGCGATGATCGTGTAACCCGCAGTCGCTCCTGCCTGAATCGTGACGAGCGCCGGGGTGGCCGAAAGCGTGAAATCTTGAAACAAAAGACTTACTGGAAACGAGGTGTTTTGTGAACCGCTGGTCCCGGTAACTGAAAAGTTGTAGGGGTTGGGCATCGAAGTCGTGAGGTTGCTGACGGTCATCGTACTGGTTTTGCCAATAAAGATGGGGTTATTGCTGAAGGCGCACGTGGTGCCAGAGGAGCAGGCCAGGGTGATGGAGCCGTTGAAACTCGTGGACCCTATCGCCTCGATGAGGAAGGTTGTCTGGGTGGCGCCAATCAGTACAGGGTTCACCGTGATGGATGAGCTGGGGGTAGTCAGCGAGAAAGCGGCGAGCGCTATTCCGGAAAGAGCGATGGTTTGGGGGCTGCCTACGGCGGTATCCGCAATAGTCAAAGTTCCGCTGCGTGTGCCGCTGGCGATGGGCGAGAAAGTCACGCTGACGCTGCAACTTTGCCCGACGGCCAGGGTGTCGAGCAGGGCGCTGCAGGTGTTGGTCTGCGTGAATTCAGGGCTACTGGTTGAAATCTGGGTGATGTTCAACGTGGCCGTACCTGTGTTGGTAATGGTAACGCTTTGGGGTGGGCTGACGGTCCCCACATTCTGGTTGGAGAAGGAAAGGCTGGTGGGTGCGACCGTGACTGCCGTTGCGGCCGTCACCCCTGATCCGCTCAGGGGAATGGTTTGCTGGGTGCCAGCCGTTCCGCCCGCATTGTCAGTAATGGTAATTTGATCGGTCACCGCACCGGCGTAGGCGGGCGTAAAGGCCACGTTCATCGTGCAGTAGCCGCCGCCCGCGGGGATGGTCCCCACGCAGTTGTCCGTCTCCGTAAAGATGGTGTTGTACGTGCCGATCGGTGCAATTTGAATCGAGGTAATCGCCAGGTTCGTGGTACTCGGGTTGACGATGGTTATCTGCTGCAAGGCGCTGGTGACGCTTAAAGTTTCGTTGCCGAAGGTCAAACTGGCAGGAGTGATGGAGATCGTGGGGGTATTGGCGACGTCAATTTTGGCCACAAACGCGTTGCCCGACGCACCGGTCAGCGTGGACTTATAGGGGGGCACATAAGGGGGTCCCGAAACGGTATTGGTTCCCGGAACGATCGGGGAAACGGCCGGGAAATTAGTGGAAGATGTGCTGCCCGTGATGTAGGGGTCGCCGGTACTATCTACCGCGATGGATTGGCCGAAGTCGGGTCCATTGCCACCCAGGTAGGTGGAGTAGGTCAAGGCATTTCCGGCGGCATTGAGCTGGGTGACGAAAGCGTCGGCGCAGGGAAGCCCCTGGCAAAAGGTGTTATTACTGAGTCCCAGGACGCTTTGAATTGGATTGTGTGTGGGGAAGTTACTGGATAACGTGTAGCCCGTAACGAACGCAACTCCAGCGGAGGCTCCGCTGGGTATCACGGCGATGGCGTTCGCTTGATCGGTCCCGCTACCGCCAAGATACGTCGAGTAGAGCAGGGAGGACCCCGCGGGATTCAATTTGCAAATGAAAGCGTTTTGGGAGCCTTCGAGCGCGGTCTGGAATGACCCGAGGACAGTGGGGAAATTAGTCGAAGACGTATAGCCCGCAACGTAGACGTTGCCGGAACTGTCCAAGGCGATGCCATTAGCCTGGTCATAGCTTGAGCCACCCAAGAAAGTCGAAAAAATAAGGGCTGAGAAATCACCTTTGAGCTCGGCTACGAAAGCATCCGCTCCGCCCCCGATCGTTCCCTGGAGGGGAGTGGCAGGGGCCGTAGGGAAGTTCGGCGAATAGGTGTAGCCAGCAAGGTAAATATTGGGTGGGCTGGAAGTGTCCACCTGGATAGCTTGGGCGACATCCGCTTGGGAACCTCCCAAATAGGTGGAATTAAGAATCGCCTCGCCGGTGAAATTCACCTTGGTAACAAAAGCATCCGTGGAGCCGCCGCTGTACTGTTGGAAGAAATTGAGAACGGGAAAGTTTGAAGATTGCGTCGAGCCGGTGATGTAGGCATTGCCGGCGGAATCCACCGCGATCCCCTGGCCTGCGTCTGCACCGTTACCGCCCAGATAGGAGGAGTAGACGAGGCTTGATCCAGTGGTATCGAGTTGGACGACGAAGGCATTGGTCGCGCCGCCTCCGTAAGTGGTCTGGAAGGCCTTCGCGATCGACGTATTGGGGGCGATCGGGAAGTCTGTGGAGTTGGTGCTGCCGGTGATAAAGGCATTGCCGGCGCTGACCGCAATGGCTGTGGCGCTGTCTGCACCGCTGCCACCGATATAGGTGGAATAGAGCAAGGCAGTCCCGGAGGAATTCATTTTCAGGACGAAGGCATCGCCATTACCTCCGTACGCCTTTTTATTCGCGCCGCTGCTGGTCGGGAAATTCGAAGAGGCCGTAAAGCCCGCCACGTAGGCGTCGAAGGAGGAATCGACGGCGATAGCGTACCCGATGTCACCTCCACTGCCACCCACGTAGGTGGCGTAAGCCAAAACGGGGTCAATGACCAGCGGCTTGGTGTGGTCATAGGCGCTTAGGGCAAAGCGAACTTGGTTTGCGGCAGTGAGGATGTAATGCCCCTCAACCGGTGTCCGTGGTCCGTCCTTCGCAATCATTTGAAGATTACCGGAGGACGGCTGGTAAATGGTCGGCCGGTGCAGGCTAACCTCGCCACCCTCCAGGCGAACCTGGAGATCGCCATTCTCGGCGATCCGGAGGGGGGAGTGGCCGTGCGCCCCGACTTCCAGTGCGATGCTGTTTGGGTCAGCGCCGGGGGCTACCACAAAGTCATACTCGAGTTCCCCGCCTTGGTTGCCGTAATAAACCAGATCGACCCCGGGATAAAGGTTCCGGTACCTGACCTTGGCGTAGGTTGGAACATTCCTGCGCCACTTGCTGGGATCATTGCCGAGGAAGTAGTTGGCTTTGCCGGGTAATTCGTCGCTTCCTTCCACGGCGGCGTCGGCGTTTGCACCGAGCAAGCGCAAACGGAGAACAGAGTCAGGAGTGGCTGGGGGCCGAGGACTGACACGTGACTTCTGACTTTGGGCTGCTGCCGGCTGATTCCGCAGTGTCAGCACAGCTTCCTGCCCGGTAAGGAACAACGTGGAGCGGCGTCCCCGCGAGAGGAACTTCACGCTGGGGTCCGTCTGCCCCCGGTTCGCCTCAAAGCTCAACGGAAGCGCAGCGTACAGGCGCGCCCATTGGGCGTTAGAACGAGGTTGGGTGGGGGGAGTGAAAGCGCCTCGATCTTTCTGAACAAATGCCGCGCCCAGCAAAATTGCCATCAACAGCAACCAACGGGAGATGCGTGCGCGTCTTTTACTCGTACTCTGGTCTGCGCCCAGGGAACAGATGGCAAAACGGCTACTTCCACTCACGACGGGCCTCCTCGGAATTCATCAATCTTGGATAGTCTTTCTCTTTTTTTCGCACTCGCCTGGCGTTGATCAGCGCGATGAGCGTATGTAATAAGGGGCGGCTGCTTACGGTGCAACTGAGAGGTTGACCGTTGTAGCCCGCCTAACGCTATTGTCACTTCCCAGAGTTCCGATGATCGGGATGGTGAAGTTCCCTGAAGGGGTGCCATTCACCACGGGAGTGATGTTGATCGGGTTGTAATAATTTTGACACGCCACTCCCAAGGCCACCAGGATGATTGCAGTTAACAAAACCACCACCCGAAGCCGCGGCCGAAGACCCCGTGCCAACCTGCCGGCGCCTGCCGCCCACCCGATTACCAGAACTAATGTCGCCAGCATCAACGCCCACCAACGGAATCCGGGTGGAATACCACCGCGCGGGGGTTGGCGCACCACTCCCGACTGCGTTACGGTGGTTATGGTTAGGACGCTCGTGGCAAAGGTTGAACCGTTCAGAGTTAAACCAGGCGGCGCAAAATAGCAGACAGCATCTTGTGGCAGGTTGCCACAACTCAGGAGCACGACCTGACTAAACCCATTCGAGGGCGTGACGGTAATTGTGTAAGTGGCGTTATTACCGGCCGTGACCGTAGCCCCCGAGGGTGTGGCGGAGAGTGCGAAATCCGCAAGAAAGATGGTGAGGGCAACGGAGGCGGATTGATTTATATAGGTCCCCGTGATCGTGACATTCAAGGGACTCGCCGTGCTTGCCGAGAGGCCTTTCACCGTGACCGTGCTGGACTGCCCACCCGTGATCGCGGCCGGACTGAAACTGCAGGTGGTTGATGTGGAACCCGACGCACTGCAGGCGAGTGAGATGCTTCCGATGAATGAACTCGGGGCCGAGGCAGAAACGGTGAACGTTGTGGAGGTGGTGCCGATGACAAGGACGCTTGACCGCGTATTGGCAGAAAGATTGAAGATGGGAATGCCGGTCCCGGAAAGCGACACTGACGAACTATTCGCAGCGTTGGATGTGATGGTCAGACTGCCCGTAAAGTTTCCGCTCCCGGTGGGTGTAAAGGTTATGGAGACCGTGCAGGAAGAGCCCACGTTCAGGACCAGGGGGAGAGTCCCACAGGTGTTTGTTTGTTCGAAGAATCCTGCTGCAGCGATGTTGGTAATGGTGACGGCCAACGTTCCATTATTAACAATCAGTACCGTTTGCGGAGAGCTGGTGGTGGTGACGGCTTGTGCCGGGAATGCCAGCGTGGTCGGCGACACGCTCAATGACCCGGCCGAGAGGATTCCGCTCCCCGAGACTGTAATGAAGTGGGGGCTGCCCGCCGCGTTGTCAGTAATAGTGACTTCACCGGTTTGCGGACCGGCTTGGGTAGGCGTGAAGGTAACTTGGAGACTACACGTACTTCCCCCCGCCGCTAGCGAAGTGCCACAGGTGTTGGTTTGGGAGAACCCTTGGCCCGCAGTGATACCCTGGATCGCCAACGCCGCACTGCCCTCATTCGTTAACGTAACGGTAGTTGGATTACTGGGGGTGTTGAGCGCCTGATTCCCAAAGTTGATCTGCTGAGGGCTTAACGCCAAGGAGGGGGCGTCCTGAGGACCGATCTTAACCACGAAAACGTTGTTAAACGTGTCGCCGCCCAAGTAGGACCACTGGTAGGCACCAGGAGTGACTGGGAAGTTGGGTGACTCCGTACCGCCCGCCACATAGGCCGAGCCCAAGGAGTCAACCACAATCGCCTGGCCGGCGTCCGTATTTTCTCCGCCCAAATAGCTGGAATAGATAGGGACCCCCGAGGGGTTGAACTTGGTGACAAAGGCGTCAGCACAAACCACCGGGGGGGGCGAATTCATCAGGGAAGTTGACCCGCAGGAGCCTGCGCCGGCGATGCCCAGAATCTTTTGGAATGCATCGACCAGAGGAAAGTCAGTCGACTGCGTGAATCCTGTCAGGTAAACATCCCCCGCTGAGTCGATCGCAAACGCAGCCGCGTGGTCCACCCCACTGCCCCCGAAATACGTCGAGAAAACCAGAGTTGAGGCGCCGGGTGTGAGCTTGGTGATAAAAGCGTCTCCTGGCCCACCGTGATTCGTGGCCTGGTAAGCATTGGCGGTCACAGGGAAATTGTTGGATTGCGTGTCGCCCGTCAGGTAGATGCTTCCGTGTGAATCTAGAACGAGGGCGGAGAGTGTTTCATTCGAGCTTCCCCCCAAATACGTGGAAAACACTAATGTCGAGGAGGCCGGATTCAGCTCAGTGATGAAGATGTCGGAGCCACCGGCCAGCGTACTTTGAAAAGCGCTTTGGGTGGGGAAGTTCGTTGAGAATGTGTACCCGCCGACATAAATATTCCCGGAGGCGTCGACCGCGATACCGGTGCCATAATCGGCGCTCGAACCTCCCAGGTAGGTGGAATAGAGCAATTTCGTTCCGGTGGGGTCGACCTCCGCCACGAAGGCATCATAGGAGCCATCATTGCCAAGCTGGATAGGATTAAAGGTGGGAAAGTCGGTGGAGAGCGTATACCCAGTGATGTAAGCATTCCCGGTGGCATCGAGCGCCAGTGCCATGCCGTAATCCGCCGCGGTTCCTCCCAGATAGGTGGAGTAAAGCAGCGATGAGCCAGAAGGTTTGAGGGCCACCAGGAAGGCATCACTTCCACCGCCGCCATAAGCTGGCTGGGGAGCGGTGGCCGTGGTGGGGAAGTTCAACGATGAAGTGGAACCAACGATATAGATATTTCCAGATGAGTTGAGCAGGAGGCCGCTGGGCGAGTCAGCTCCCGCGCCGCCCAGGTAAGTCGAGAAGAGGACCCCGGTGGCAGTGGGATTGAACTTGGTCACAAAAACGTCGCCGTCACCCCCGTACGTCGCCTGAAAAGCGGTGGCCGTGGTGGGGAAGTTGATGGAGCCCGTGACGCCCGTAACATAGGTGTTGCCCAATGAGTCGACGGCCATGCCGTACGCGATGTCGCCACCACTGCCGCCGAGGAGAGTTGAGTAAGTAAGGACAGGGTCAATGACCAGTTTCTGATGCCGATTATACTTGCCCAGCGCGAAGCTGACTCTCTGACCATGAACCCGGTAACGGATGGGGATTTCCCGCTCTTGCTCTCCGTCCAGTTGATACGCCCGCGGCTGTTGCAGGCGCACCTCATTTCCGCCCACGGTCAGGACGAGGTCCCCAGTCGAGTCAACGCGGACCTGTTTCGCCCCTTCCAGCCGCCAGGAAATCCTTTTGGGATTGGTTCCGGCGGCCACTTCAAAATCGTTTTCCAGGCGTCCTTGCCGGCCGTAATAGATCAAATCTATCCCTGGATATACTTGCTCGTAGCGGACCCGGGCAAAAGTGGGGATATTGGTCCGCCACCGGGCCGGATCGTTGCCTACGAAATAATGGCTCTGGCCAGGGAGTGGGTTTTCCCCGGTGATAGCGGGTGCGGCGGCAGTGCCTTCCAGGGCAAGGCGCAGCCATTCGGTGGGCTTTCCGGCGCCCTCGCTGCGTAGGCCGAGTACTGCGGCGCGAGGGGTCAGGAACAGTGTGTAACCCTGTCCCCGGGCTAAGTATTTGACCTGTTCATCCACCTGCCCCTGGTTGGCCTCGAAACCGAGCGGCAAGCTAGCTGACCGGAGGGGGGAAGGCGCAAGAATCTTGTCGGGGGAGGCGGGGTCGCCAGCCCACCCCGGGCTGGAATGCACCAGGCAAATTCCAACCACGAAAGGAAGGAGGAATAATCTGAACCGACTCTCAGTTTTCAAAGGTCCTCTTGTCGTTACTTCGGGGTCGCTCGGTTGGTTGGATAGCAGTCTTGCGACGGGCGACCCACGGAATCATGCTCTTGCTTCTATGTGTCTTGAGGCGACGTGTCCGCTACTCGCCGGTCGTCAAATTCCGCAAAATGTTCGTCAAGTTAAAGCGCACCATGATAAAAGCGGCGCCATAATCGTAATGCACGCTCCTCGTATAGGCGACCTCAATGCTAAGATTTTTGTACCGGGTGACCTCAAGCCATGCGGCGTAGCCATTGTCACGGGCAATTCGCGAGGGCCCCCCGCCATAGGTGTTGACATACTCGCCGCCTGTTTCAAAGAATTCATCCCAAAAACGGTTGTGGTGCCCATCGCCCCCCAAAAGCGAATCCGGCGACACCAGCCGGCTATAGATCTTCTGCGGTCCCACCGGGGTAAGGCCGTAGGCGGACCCTCCCAACTTGTAATGTTTCCAGACCGTGAAATCCCCGCCGACTTCACCATTGCCGATGTAGCCCAGGGTTTCATAGGGGCGGGCGACTTCGTACGGCCGGGGCATCACCTGCCGGTCTACCGTGCCGGTGCCGAAGCCGAAATTCAGAAAGGGTGTGAACTTGGCGTCGTAGTTCATGATCTGGTAGTTGCGATCAAAGTGGTTAAACCAGTCCACTGTCATCCGGCCGTTGGAATAAGTCTTGACCATATTGAATCCGGCCGATCCCGTCAGGATGGAGGTGATGTTCGTGTCGCCGCGCTTGGTGTCGTACCGTACGTCAATGTACGGCGCCCCAAGGATCGTCGTATCCCGCCAATCTTTGGTGGTGATGACGGAGAACGGAGTGCGAGTGGAATAGATCGGAATGCCGAAATCGGCGGAGACATGCTCATTGAACCTGTATCCGAAGTTGAAGTCGTAGGTGAGGACCGTGCCCATATTAAAGTGGCTACCTTCGACCTGCACAAAGGCAGTGGGTCCGGGGGAATCGGGGTTTTCAGCCTTGGCTTTTTCGGCCTTGGCGGGTTTCTCCGCCTTGGCAGGTTTCTCCGCTTTGGCGGATTTTTCCGCCTTGGGGGTCTTCTTCCGCTTATGGAATACATTCAGCTTGTGGAGTTTTCCCGTCTTCTCGGTTTCTTCCGGCGCGGCGGTTTTGTCAGGCGCGGCAGTCTTATCTGGCGCGGGGGGCGCAGCCGGTGCGGCCGTAGTATCCGGCGCGGCGGGTTTTTGATCGGGCGTTGATTGGGCGGCTCCAGGATGTGCCATCAACAGCGTGACGAGGAGGAGCGTATAAATTGGCTTCACTTCGTGTATCCCTTTCCCAAACGAGTTTCTTGTTGAAGAGGAGTCACCGACCCTAGGCAGGCGGGCTTCCTGATCACAGAACCGGGCGCGCCCTTCACCTCGCCAACTTCTAATCCTGGTCGGGTGGCTTGAATGACGATCCGTTGCATCCTTCTAAAGCCGAAAACCAAACTTGTTGACACCGGACCACACTTCTTGTTCTCCGGTCATAAGGCTTGCGCGGTGTGCGCAGTAGGGAAACCCGGAACTGCGCGCCACCCCTTCTGCCGGGGCTGCGAGTAGCGGCCGGCTCATTCAAATTCCCCAGTGTAAGATGGTCCGGTCAGTGACCACCGCAAGGTCAGATGCGTATCGCTCCCGTTGGGGTTTGAAGCGGCATGTGAATTTTTTTCAAAAATCTTAACGCTTCCCTGCGGCGCTACTCTGCGTCACTCTGACCAGAAAGCCTGGATTTTGGATTGCAGTGAATCTCTTACCAAGTCCCGCGCACAGAACAATACCGCAAGGATTATACCAAATACAACAAGAGTTTGTGAACCCGCGCCAAGGAAGATTCTAACCGGAGGATGATTGTGGGAGGTCGCACCGCTTAACCAACCGGTAAACCAGAAGAATTCGGGGTAGGTCAGCCCTCCTCTCCATGCCCCTCGCATCCGCTAGGAGCGCGGGTTCGACTGGCATCGACCCCAGCCTGAAACGCCCGTCACCAGAGGCGGTAGCCAGTATATTCTCTCTGCCAATATCCTAAGGACCTGCCATGAGAAGTAAGCCCGCCGAACTTTTCGCCGTGTCGGAGAAAGCCCTGTACGCCTGTGGGCAATCCCCGCCCTGCCCGTCTTTCGTACCCGCTGGCCTCCCGGCGGATAACCTGGGGACAGGCCGCCGGGTGTAAAATGGCAGGAGTGAACTTCAGGGTCGGGTCCTCTTCCTTCGACCCTGCGGTGCGACGTCAGGCCGGAAACCCATGTAGCGCGTTGAGCGACCGATACGTCTATGAAAGTTATGGGGTTCAAACTCAAACAGTCGCTGGCATCCCTGGGCCTCATCGTGGCCCTCGGCACGCTGCTCGTCGTGCTCGCGGTTCTGCAGTACCGGTGGACCCATCAGCTCAGCAACGCTGACTGGCAGCGGCAGCAGGCCACGCTCCAGACAGGCATGAATGAGTTTCGTGAGAGCTTGAGAGCTGAACTGGCCGGGGTCTGTGGAGGCTTTTCGAACCTAGGATTCGGCTCGGGGGATAATCTTGAGACGCTCTATACCCAGCATTGTGGTGACTGGGGACGATCCTCCGAGCACCGGGACTTGGTGGGGAAATTCTATCTCTGGGAAAAGCCAAAGAATGGAAGTTATACGTTCCTGAGTTCAATCCCCAGACCTACAGCTTTCAAGCGGAAGCATGTCCATCTCGGCTCGGGGATCTCTGTGACATGTCGGACCTGGCAGGCGTCCCCTCATGGCGGGGCTTTGATTTTGGATGGCGACTGCGGGGCCAGTCGCTCGCCATGGTCCATCCCCTCCTCACAACGGCTTCGCCCCAGGCCAGTTGCCCGCCGGATTGCGCCTCGGCTGGTTTCGCGATCATAGAATTGAACCGGGATTACTTCCTGAAGGTTTACATTCCGGAACTCGCGCAGCGTTACTTTGGTGGAACCGAGGGTCTCTTTTACCAAGTAGCGATCGCAGACGCCGCGGCCCCGCCTAATTTCCTTTACGCGTCGGAGCCCCACCCTTCGGCGGATCTTGTGGCTTCGGCGGACGCGACGCTATTTCTATTTGGCCCACGTCGCCGTCCCGATTTTGAGCCGGGGCCGGAGGGTCTCCGGCGAGGGAATCCTACTGAACGGCGCGGACGCTTCCGGACACCTCGGGGAGATTTCAATCGCTCCCCTCGCGAGCCGGGTGGCTCCTCGCGTGAGTTGGGTGGGCCCCTGCGCGGTTTCTTCCCCGTTCCCATCTTTGCAGACGCCGCGGCCGCCAACTGGCAACTGGTGGTCCGGCACCGCAGTGGCTCTTTGCGCCAGGCTGTGGCCATCACTTGGAGGCGCAACCTGCTGACGGGGTTGGGAGCCTTGCTGGTTCTGGCCGTCAGCATGGTATTAATCCTCGTCTGGAGCCAGCGCGTTCAGAGGCTTGCCAGGCTCCAGATGGATTTTGTGGCCAGCGTGTCGCACGAGTTGCGCACCCCGGTGAGTGTGATTTGTTCCGCGGCGGAAAACCTTGCGGACGGCGTGGTGGATTCCGGGCCGCAAGTTAAACAGTACGGCACACTCATTCGCACCGAGGGCAAGCGCCTGGCCGCCATGATCGAGCAGGTTCTGCTCTTTGCCGCCACGCGCGGGGAGGGCGGGCACTACCAGCGGCAACCCGTCCCCGTCGAGGAGACCATTGATTCCGCCGTCGCGGACCTGGCCCACTTGACTACGGCTAACGGCTTCACCGTCGAGAAGGAGATTGCGCCAAATCTTCCCTGGTCATGGCTGATCCCAAAGCCCTGGGCCGCTGCCTGCAAAATCTCATGACCAATGCCTTGAAGTATGGTGCGGGTGGCCAGTGGATGGCCATTCGCGCCCACCCGGGCTCGGGACCTGAGGCCGGCGAGGTTCTGATTACCGTGCAAGACCGGGGGCAGGGGATTGAGCCGAAGGAACTGCCGCACATCTTTGAACCCTTCTATCGTGGAAGCGCCGCGCGCGCCTCGCAGAAACATGGA
The DNA here is from genome assembly GCA_963804995.1 of uncultured Acidobacteriota bacterium. Lineage (GTDB taxonomy): Bacteria > Acidobacteriota > Terriglobia > UBA7540 > UBA7540 > Bog-366. The sequence continues at coordinate 929,759 of CAWDSK010000003.1, read as the reverse complement.
GCGGGGCTGGGCCTGAGTCTCGCCAAGGAAGCGGTGGAGGCGATGGGAGGAAAACTGACCGTGGCCAGCAGCCTCGGGGAGGGAAGTGCTTTTACCTTGCACCTTCCCGTCGCCGAGTGAGATTTTGCCTTTCTGGGGTGCTATGTGTAAGTGGCAATACTGTTCGCATATGCAATTTCAGGGGACGGTAGTTTGAATTTATAACCCTCGGTCGCCGCGGCGACAGAGGGTGGACCGCAACCGGCGTTTTCATCAGCCGGGGCGGGCCGGGTGAGGGGGTCACTTAGCCGATCCCAACGGACCTGCGCAACCCCTAAGAGGAGATTCCTAAGCTGATATGAGTGCGCGCATCCTGTTAGTGGAAGACGAACCCGGGTTGGTTGTCACCTTGAGCGACCGCCTGCGCAAGGAAGGCTATGCGGTCGAAGCCTCGGGCGATGGCGCTGAGGCCCTGGAGCTAGCCACGCGCAGTCGCTTCGATCTCCTCATCCTCGATTTGATGCTGCCCGGCATGGAGGGTTTTGAGGTGTGCCGCGAGCTGCGGCGGCGCGGCATTGTGACGCCCATTCTGATGCTCACCGCCCGGACCCAGATGGGTGACAAGGTTAAAGGGCTCAAAATCGGAGCCGACGATTACCTTACCAAGCCCTTTGAAATGGTGGAATTGCTGGCGCGCGTCGAAGCCTTGCTCCGGCGCGGCGCTGAGGTAATGGGCGGCGGGGTGGAGTTCTACGACGTGGGACCTATTCGCGTGGACCTGCAGCGCACGGAAGTTCTGCGCGATGGCAAACGTGCCGAGCTTTCCTTCAAGGAATTTGAACTCCTGCGCTACCTCATCGAGCATCGGGGCAGAACCCTCAGTCGCGATGAACTTTTGCGGGAAGTCTGGGGCTATAGCTCAGCTCCTTCCACCCGCACCGTGGATGTCCACGTTGCCTGGCTACGCCAGAAGCTCGAAATCGACCCTAAACAACCCAAGTTCATCGTGACCGTCCACGGCCAAGGCTACAAGTTTGCCGTTTGAGCGGTGTACCCTTCGCACACCTACACCCTGTATCAGCACGCCGAGTGTTCCAGCTCCCTACTGCACGGTCAGGGAGAGGTTGAGCGCGTGCGTGATTTTCGTCGACGAGGCGGCGGAGGTCACCGTCGCGTTTACCACTAGCTGGAAAGTACCTGCGGGCGTACCGGGGGTATGGGTGGCTGGGGGCGCCTGCACTAATTCGCAGGCGCTCCAGAGCATTACCATTGCCAGGCACAAAGCAAGCCCGTAGGCGGCTCGAGGCTTCTTGGCCCCGGCCAATGCCGCCAGGCCCGCCAGTAGCAATAGAGCGTACAGCCAGAGCATTCCCCTGAATCCCGGGAACGTCGGTGGCGGAACTTTTCCCAGGGGTGGCGCCATCGTCCCCGCCATGGTTGAGACGGCCACCGCCACCGGCGCGGAGCCCGATCCATTGAGCGCGACCGAAGCGGGTGTGAGCGTGCAGGTTGCGAGCGTGGGTGCGCCGCTACACGTCAGACTCACCGTTTGGTTCAGCCCGCCCTCGGGCGTCACCGTGATACTGTAATTTGCCGTTTGCCCCGCCGCCACGGTAGTGCTCATCGCGGAACTTGACATCGCAAAGTCCATCCCTGTGCCGGAAAGCTGAATCGATTGCGGACTGCCCGGCGCGTTATCCGTCAGGGTCAGCGTGCCCGTTCGATTCCCAGTCGCCGTGGGCGTGAATGTAACGTTGATCGTGCAACCGGCGGTCGGAGCAACCGGGGCAGTGCAGTTGTTCGTCTGGCCAAAGTCACCGCTGGCCGCGATCGTGAGGGAGGTCACCGCGCCTGTGCCGGCGTTGGATAACGTGATAGGTTGCGAGGCGCTGGGGGTCGAAACTAATCGTCCGGCAAACGTCAGGCTGGATGCTGAGAGGCTGACCACCGGCGCCAGCCCTGTGCCGCTCAGGCTGACCGTTTGGGGGCTGTTGGTCGCGTTGTCCGTCAGCGTCACCGAACCCGTTCGATTGCCAATAGCGGTGGGCGAGAACGTGACATTGATTGTGCAACCGGCGGTCGGGGCAACCGGGGCAGTGCAGTTATTCGTCTGGGCAAAGTCACCGCTGGCAGCGATCGTGAGGGAGGTCAGCACACCTGGGCCGGCGTTGGATAACGTGATGGGTTGCGAGGCGCTGGGGGTCGAAACTAATCGTCCGGCAAACGTCAGGCTGGATGCTGAGAGGCTGACCACCGGCGCCAGCCCTGTGCCGCTCAGGCTGACCGTTTGGGGGCTGTTGGCTGCGCTGTCCGTAAGTGTTACTGCGCCCGCTCGATTCCCGGGGGCCGTGGGCGTGAACGTGACATTGATCGTGCATCCGGCGGTCGGGGCAACCGGGGCAGTGCAGTTGTTCGTCTGGGCAAAGTCACCGCTGGCCATGATCGTGAGGGAAGTCAGCGAACCAGTCCCCGTGTTGGTTAGCGTGATAGGCTGCGAGGCGCTGGTGGTTGAAACTCCTTGCCCCACAAATGTCAGGCTCGTTGCCGAGAGGCTGACCACCGGTGTAAGCCCTGTACCGGTCAGGGTTACCGTTTGCGGGCTGGTGGCGGTGTAATCCGTCAGAGTCAGCGCGCCAGTAAGCGGCCCGGAGGAAGTGGGTTGGAAGCTGACATTGATCGTGCAACTCGCGTTGGCGGCAACGGAAGGCAGGCAATTATTGCTTTGCGTCCAGCCGCCCGAGATCGTCAGACTGCTGATGTTCAGCGCCACCGGGCCGGTGTTGGTGAAGGTAACGGGTTGGGAAGCGCTGGAGGTTCCAACCAACTGGCCGCTAAAGCTCAAACTCATAGGCGAAATATTGGGCGCACTTACAATCCCCGTACCACTCAATTGGATCAAGTGGGGACTACCAGGGGCATTGTCGGTGATCGTCGCCGTGCCAGTACGATTTCCGGTCGCCGTCGGCTTGAACGAGACATCGATCGTGCACGTGGCTTGGAATGCTATAGGCCCGCCCCCATAAGGGCAGGAGGTGCCGGTAGTGACGAGCGCAAAGTCACCACTGGCGGTAATGCTGGTGAGGTTCAACTGAGCGTCGCCGCCAGCGGTCAAAACCACACTTTGTGTGGGGCTCGTTGCGTCGACAAGCACACTTCCGAAACTCAAGCTACTGCCGGAAAGGTTTGTATACGGCGCGGGTGAGAGCTTGGCCACAAAGGCACTGGTACAGGGGGTAATGTAAGCGCCTCCGCACAAGTCCCCCGAATGCAGCGTGGGCTGGAAGGCTCCCGGCGTAACCGGGAAGTTGGTCGACGTGGCCAGACCTGTCACATAGGCGTTGCCAGCGGAGTCGGCGGCGATTCCGAATCCCTGATCGTTGAGGCTGCCGCCCAGGTAGGTGGAGTAGAGCAGCGCCGAGCCAGCAGCATTCAACTTCGCCACAAACGCGGTCGACACGCCCTCGCAGCTACCGCACGTGGCTTGGATCGGGCTAGCGATCGGGAAGGTGAGCGAAACAGTGGACCCCGTCACGTAGGCAATGCCGGAGGAATCGACGGCGATGCCGGCCCCCTCATTGATGGAGGCGTTGCCGCCGAGGCCGGGGTTGCCGCCGCCATTAGCCGAAGTGCCGCCCAGGAATGTGGAGTAGACCAAGGCGGAGCCGGCGGCATTCAACTTCGCCACAAACGCGTCATCGCAGCCTAAGTGAGGGGCACCGCAAGTGGCTTGAATTGGGTTAACGGTTGGGAAGTCGGTTGAGAAAGTTTCTCCCGTCACATAGGCGTTGCCGGAGGAGTCGACCGCGATGCCGTTGCCATAGTCACGCATGCTGCCGCCCAGGTAAGTGGAATACACCAGGGCCGAGCCGGTGGCATTCAACTTGGCCACAAACACTGTAACCGTACCCCCCAGGTTAGTCGCCTGCAGCGGGTTAACGGTGGGGAAATCGCTTGAGATAGTACTTCCCACCACGTAGGCGTTGCCGAAGGAATCGACGGCGATGCCGTTGCCCCGGTCACCACCGCCGCCCAGGTAGGTTGAGTAGACCGCCGAGCCGACTGCATTCAACTTGGTCACAAACGCGTTACTGTTACCCTGCAAAGTCGCTTGCAACGGGTTCACGGTCGGGAAGTCGGTTGAGTAGGTCTGGCCCGTCACGTAGGCGTTGCCAGAGGAATCGGCGGCGATGCCGTAGCCGGTGTCGAAGGGACTGCCGCCCAGGTAGGTGGAGTAGACCAGGGCTGAGCCAGTGGTATTCAACTTCGCCACAAACGCATCTGAGCCCTCAATTAAGGTAGCCTGCAAGGGGTTGACGGTAGGAAAGTCGGGCGACGTGGTATAGCCTGTTACATAGGCGTTGCCGGAGGAATCGACGGCAATACCGTAGCCAGTGTCGTTACCACTGCCGCCCAGGTAGGTGGAGTAGACCAATGCCGAACCAGTTGCGTTCAATTTTGTTATAACTACGTCGCCAACGTCGTAACTGTCTCCGCTCAAGGACCCAGCGTACGTGGCCTGTAACGGGTTGACGGTGGGAAAGTCGGGCGACAGGGTAAATCCGGTCACGTAGGCGTTGCCGGAGGAGTCGACAGCGATGCCGTTGCTATAGCCAAAAATGCTGCCGCCCAGGTAGGTCGAATAACTAAGCACAGGGTCGATGACCAGGGGTTTGGTGCGGTCGTAAGCGCCTAGTGCGAAGCGGATTTGGTTTGACGCCGTAAGCACGTAATGGCAATCAACTGTCCGTAGTCCGTTGTCAGTTGTCCGTTGCCCACCCACCGATGGGCTTTGATACACCAACGGCATATGGAGGCGTATGTCTCGACCAGCGGTTTCGATCACCAGGTCGCCGGTCGATTCGATTTTGGATGTTAGACCTTGGATTTTGAGTTTCTGGTCGGGTATCCCGCTGCCTACTGCCGACTGCCCTACTTCCAGCCCCCCGCTGAGAGCGAACCGAATTGCTCCGGGGTCTGCGCCCGGCGCAACCACAAAGTCGTACTCCAATTGTCCGCCCTCGTTGCCGTAATAAACCAAGTCAATGCTGGGATAAATGTCCTGATACTTCACCTGCGCGTAGGTCGGTACGTTCGTTCGCCACTTCTTGGGATCATTGCCGAGAAAATAGTTGACCTTGCCGGGCAGCTCCTCTTGGCCCACCGTCTTTGCGGCTGCATTCGCGCCCACCAAGCGCATCCGCAGAACGCTGGTCGTGGTCCGCGGTCGGTGGTCTGTTGTCCCCTGCCTAGGCTGGGCGATTGACTCTCGAACTCCGATTCCTGGCTTCAGTTTCGTTCCTACTGACGACTGACCACTGACAACTGACGACTTGTTCAGCGCCAGCACTGCCTCATCGCCGGTGAGAAACAATCGATAGCCGCTTCCTCGCGAGAGGAACTTCACGGCTCGATCCGTTTGCCCTTCGTTAACTTCAAAGCTCAAGGGTAGTTTTCCGTAGTTCGCCACCAGGCGAGTGGGGGAAGCAGCAGACGGTGATGAAGGCTGGTTGCCTGGAAGGTTCGGGTTCGTTTCCAATATCAGAAACCCGAGCATTAATCCGATTAGGACGCAGGCGGCCTGTGGGCTAAGAGGGGCCTTGCGGGCGCCGAAGTCGCGAGGCGTGTGAAACATGCACACCTCCTCACGGGGTGGCGGTGTGGCTGACTGACTGGCCTGGCAAGAGTCTAGCTTCTCGACGGGGTTTATCTTAGCACTTATTAATATGTCCAGCGATGATTTGTGTGGAGATTCAGTTTCATATCGAGGCGGCGAAGCCTGTCCCGGCCTTATCGGGACGCCGCCAATGGCGAGGTAAACTCGCCGCTACGGCGCCAAATTGAATCACTACGCGTCAGCTTTCGGCGTGTTGGTTCGACCCATGGAAGAGCACAGGGTAGATACAAGCGGCTATCCTCAGCACAAGTAGCGCCGAGCCCGCACGGTAGCACAGGCACTCCTGCCTGTGAATGCGGCTCGATGTTCGAGCATATCGACACAGCCAAGAGTGCCCCTGCCACCTTTTTTCGGACAATTTGCTGCCCGCCTTGCATTTTTGGGCTACCGGTAGCCCAAACACATACATTGCCTATTGACATAGGCCAGTCGACTAAGAGCACAATAGAGGTGAGGAAGATTAGCGCCCTGATGTGTCCAGGCAGCCCTCGAAGAACCGCGGACCCCAAGATCGGGGGTCTGCCATGCTTCACGAACACGCCGACAAACGTCCGGGAAGAGGCACTGACCCGTAGAGATGTTAAAAATGAAGGAACCTCCGGGGATGTGTATGAAAACACAGGAGAGGGTGACAATTTGTCAGGCTATTGTTCAGGCTTTTTGCAGAATATTCCCGAGTTTTGCGACTATGGAGGGCAATCGATCGGGATTGTGGGCCGAAAATACGCGGATTACACCATAAATCGGGGCGAACCAGCGCCGACCTTTAGAGCCCTCCCCGAACACTTCCCCGTATCGGTTATCGGGGGCTGGCGCAGGGCGAGCGCAGCCCTGCGATTTAGTGTGGATCAAGCATGCTCAAGACGGACGAATCATTCGCTGGCTGCGGTGATTGACGTGGATCGCATAGCTGAGCTCGCTATGCGCCAGCCTGCCCCCGATCAGGCTCCCCAGACGGGCGGAAGGTGGTGGTCAAATGGAGGGCGTAACGGCGAGTTCACCTCGCCCAAGGTGGGCGTCCCGATAGGATCGGGATGGATTCCGTCACGTCGGCATCACGTTGGTTCACGACCCTATGCCAATATGTCTCGGAAAGGAAAGGGGTTAGGGAAAAGAAGCAAAACCTTGCAAAATGTATCTCATTGAAAAGAGAAGAGTAATCGAATCTGCGGGAACTTACACGGGGCAATAGGCCAATATGTTACAGAAATAAAAGGGTTTAACGATGGAGGGAGGAAACTTGGCATAAATCCATCTAATTGAAACAAGAAGAGTTAATTGATTTCTGTGGAAATAGGGTCACGAAAAACGCGGGGGGGAAATATGAAGGTAACTGCCAATATGTTGTTGAAAACACATGTAGAAAAAATGACCGTTTTGGGGCAGGCCAAGATGTTGATGAAAAGAAACTAGTTATAGGCGGTATGCCAATATGTTCATGAAAATATATGGAGTTACTGAAGATGACAGGGACGAGGAAAGAAGTAACCCTCCGGCGAGAAGAGGGCTTAAAGGAACGGGTGACGTGATGTTCGGAGCGAAGCTGGAAGGCGCGACAGGCGTTGGACGGGAGGTCAAAAGCGGTGAGGCCCGCTGCCCCAACCGACCCGCCGCAGCCCCCTACCTCGGCCACCGGTTGTCACGGCGGGGACAGAAAACCGCAACGGCCCGGAAGCCCCGCGGCGAGCCACGAACCCCATCTACCGAAAATCGCCCGGCCGTGACGCACTTCCCCACATCAGTAATCGGATGGACGGCACAGGAACATGAGCTCAATTCGGCCGACCGGAGCCTGGCAGTAACTTGCTGCTCCTATCATTCGATCACCCGATCTCCGGATCACCGCATCTCCCGATCCTCAGCCCCCGGCAGCCCGCACTCCCCCGCTTCGGTTATCGGCGGGTTCGACGCCAGGGATGAGGCAAATTCAGTGGCCCGTGACAAGCGGCTTGACCCCTCACCCGCCTGCGGGCCGGAGCCGAAGTTGTTTACAGTTTCCAAGTGCCCCTTCGGTGGGCGTAGGCCCGTCCCGCCCCGGCTGGTGAGTACGCCGGCGGCGGTCCACCCTCTCCCCCGAGAGAGGGCTATGAACTTTCGCCATGGACCGATGATCAAATCACCCGATTGTCTGACGCGGCCGCCCCACACTCCCCCAAATCGGTTATCGGCGGCCTCAGGTGAGAAGATGAATCAAATGCGGACATCGAAAATCGACAATCACCAATCGCCATTCACAAATGACCCGATCACCCGATCTCCAGATCACCCGATCTCCCGATCCTCAGCCCCCGCCGGCCCACACTCCCCCGCTTCGGTTATCGGCGGTGTCAGGTGAGAAGATGAATCAAATGCCGACTTCGAAAATCGCCAATCACGAATCACCATTCACAAATCGGCCGATCACCCGATCGCCGGATCAACCGATCTCCCGATCTCCCGACTCACTAGACGCTTACTTTGGATCCAACTTGGGAACTCAGAAATGCCAGCACTTCATTGCTGTTCCCGGTTGAGAAGGGCACGATGCGTATTTTCGGGCCCGTATAGAAACTGAGTTCCACGCGGCCGGTGAGGCGGATGCCGGTGGTGTGGCGCACCGCAACCGCGCGCACGCTGATCAGGTCTTTCCACAAGAAGCGCTTTCCATTACGCAAGGTCAGGCCCTCGTCGTCAAGAGATCCCACCCAGGAGCGGGACACCCAAAAGAAGAAGATACCCATCACGCCCCAGGTAACGAGGGCGGTAAGAATCGCGATAATCCAGAATCCAATGCTCAACCGTACTTTCACTACCTGGGATGTTGCCATGCTTGCCTCCCGGAGGCGCGCCACCTGGGCCTGGCCGCGCTGGCTGAGTTGGTAGAGCCTTTACAACATACTACAGCCCTGCAATGCCCCACTTTCAACATTAATCACAGAAGTTGGAACGATGCGACCATTTCCCGCAGTATACTAAATGTCCTCTTTCTGATCTACCCGCGAGTCTCGTCTATGATTCCTCCAAGTGTGGGGGACAAATGCTTCCATGTTCGGGGCAAGCTTGGTGCTGCGTGAGGCGACACACTGGCCAGACTGCGACCGGTCCGCTAAGTCCAGGATTTTGCCAACTTGCGGCCTTCCCTTACAAGAATTCCGTAAGCTACGGGTGTTCCCATTGAAAACAAGCAACTTAGCCGTGCAATCTAGCTTCTCACCTTTTGGTTTTAAGCGATGGCTTGGAGTAAAAGTTTGGCACATGGTGTGCCCCAAATCAAAATTGGTAGTGGATATTCCACTTAGGGAAAGCAAGGGAGCAGTCTCTGTTCGGGGACATGGCTGCTCGCAACATAATTCAGAAAGTTTCGCCGGCTCACCGTTTTTGCCTACTGAGGGTCCAATACGATTCGCGACGTTGCACCAGGGTGCGGCATTTCAAGGCCTTTACACGCAAGGATTGCATAGTTGGAGCCCAGCCCCGCCTGAGTGGATGATCCCCCAATATGAAGCCATGGAACCGCGGCCCAGAGTGCCGCTCGAATGGAGGAGATTCAGATGAAGAACAAAGATTTGACCCGACGGGAGTTCTTGGGAAAGACGACGGCAGGTCTTGCGGTCGCTGGTGTGGCCGCGCATAAAGTTACATCGGCAAGCGGCAGCCCCGCGAGGAATAGTGCTCCCTCTGTCACCGGGAATCCCAACGCCCTGGCTCTGAAGGGCGGCACCGCGGTTCGCACCACGCCGTTTCCGACCTGGCCGCAATCGGCGGCTATTGACGAGGAATATGTCCTCAAGGCAGTCAGGAGCAACCACTGGTGCAGCTACGATGGGGAATTTGGCCCCAAGTTCGAAAAGGCTTTTGCCCAGTACATGGGAACAACCGGCGCGGTGATGACGACGGGTGGGACGCACACCCTCAACATGTCTTTGGAGCTTTTGGGCGTTGGCCCGGGCGACGAAGTCCTGCTCTCTCCCATGACGGCCGTGGCCACCGCCTGCGCCACGCTCATGACCTACGCGCTGCCGGTGTTTGTGGATACTGAACTCGACTCAGCTTACATGGACCCCGAGGACATCGAGCATCGCATTACCGAAAACACCCGCGCCATCATCCCGGTTCACATCTTTGGTGGTGTTTCCCATATGGACAAGATTCTGGCCATCGGCAAGAAGCACAACATTCCGGTAATCGAAGATGCTTGCCAGGCCCACGGGGCGGAGTGGAAAGGCAAGAAAGCCGGCAGCATGGGAGTGATGGGCTGCTTCAGTTTCAACCAGAGCAAACTGATGCCGGGCGGTGAGGGCGGAATGATGATCAGCAACCGCGAGGACCTGATCGCCAAAGCCTATAGTTATCGCAATTTCGGTATGGATCCCAACGACCACCGGCCGAACAACTGTCATATCCGCGCCACCAAATTCCGGATTTCCGACCTGGTTCCGGCCCTGCTGTTGGCGCAGTTAACTCGGCTGGACCAGAACATCCTCACGCGTGAGAAGAATGCCCTGTATCTGAACGAACAGTTGGCGAAGAACGTGCCCGGCATTATCCCGCAGAAGCGTTACGCGGAGGTCACCCGCCAGAACTACTGGTGGTATGGCTTCCGTTATGACCCCAAGCACTTCAGTGGCGCCACGCGCGAACAGTTTGCGCACGCCCTGGCGTTAGAAGGGGTGCACACGAGCAATTACTCGGTGGCCATCAATCGCGAACCCTACCTGGAAGCCAATTTCAACTCACGGGGTTTCCAAAGGATCTATTCGAAAGAGCGTTTGGATAAGTACCGCGAACAGAACAAGTGCCCCCACAACGACGAATACTGCGACACGAACCTGGGTTTCAATCACTGGGTATTGTCGGGACCCCGTAAGGATATGGACGACATCGTTGAGGCTTTTGTGAAAGTTCAGAAGTACTCCGCCGAACTGGTTAGTTAGCGGGGAATTAACGCTCCCGGCAAGAATCAGATGAGGGTATATTGCCGGGAGTATTTCCTAAGTTGTAAAGCTGCTCAAGAGGATCGTAGTGGCTGGAAGGGCTCGGGGCTGTCCAGGTTTGCGGTATATACGCAACTCGGACGCCGCGAGCCCTCTGCTTTACTGGTGAGCAGCGCTGAAACCATGGCCCGTCCTTACTCCTCCTTCTTTCCATTCGTATCGTAAACTTCCACGGTCCCATACTTCTTCAGCACTTCCCGGATGGCCTGCTTCTGATCGTTCCCAGGCTGCTTGGCATCGCCCACGCAAACGATTTGCAGATGCTCGAGGTCGACGTACTTACGGGCCGCGGCCTGCACAGCGTCCGCAGTGGTGTGGGCCACTTCCACCGGGTAGCGGTCCCAATAATCCTTGGGTAGACCATAGTCCTCGACCAGCATCCAGCGCGACAGCAGTTGCTGTTGCTGCTCGAGAGAGTGCGAAGTTCGCCACGATCGAATGGCGCGCTTCGTCCAGTTCAGTATCGAGCACCTTCTCGTCACGGATGCGCTTGAACTCCAGCATCAACTGCTCGAGCGAGCCGTCCGTCACGGCGTTGCGCACCTCCGTGTTGGCCGCCCAGGCTTCCCGGTACTTGTCATCTCCCACACTGCTATAGGCGCCGTAGGTGTACCCGTGCACCTCACGCAGGTTCAGAAACAGGCGCGCCTGCGGACCACCGCCGAGCACCCGGTTCATCACATAAAGCGCGATGTAGTCCGGATCGGTGCGCCGCGCCCCGTAGTCTCCAGCGACGATGTTCGTCTGCACGGAGTCGGGCCGGTCCACGAGGTAGATTTTGGCGGGAGCGGGCGGCGGCAGATGGCTCCAATCCTGTTTGGTTACGGGCTGGCCTTTCCAACCGCCGAAACTCTTGCGGATGAGTCCCATGATCTCTTCTTGTTTGACGTTACCGACGACGCCCAGTATGGCGTTGCCAGGAACGTAGTAATGGTCATGGAATTCCTTCAACCGCTCCGGCGTGGCGGCCTTGATGGATTCCGGCGTGGGCAAGGTAACCGCAGCAGGGAACTCACGGTAGAGGGCCTGATGGAACCTCTCTTGCGCCAGCTCCGCGGGGCGGGACCGCACCTGCTCGAGATCCGATAGCTGGCGCTGCTTGTACTTTTCCAGCTCGTCGGCGGGGAAGGTGGGATTCAGCACGACGTCGCTCATCAATTCCAAAATGTGCTCGGCACTCGGCGCGAGACCTGATGCCGACAGGGAGGAATTGGTGGAGCCGAAGTCGGAAGAGGCATTGAGCGAAGCGCCGAGGGCGTCGATCTCTGCCGAGAGTTGTGCGCTCGTCCGATGCGCAGTGCCCTCGCGAAGCATCTCAGCCGTGAAGCTGGCGAGACCCGGCATCTCCTGGGGATCAGACATGTCGCCAGCTCCAATCCAGAGCATGAAGTTGACCGTGGGCAGCTTGTGCCGCTCGATCACCAGAACCGTCAGCCCGTTCGGGAGCTTGGTCACCACGGGCCGGGGCAGATGCACCTCGAGGACTTCGTTGCTCACGGGGGCGCGGTTGAGGCGGACCACCTTGGACAGTTCAGCTTCGTGCTGTTCTTGCGCGAAGGCGGGCAACGCCACCGCCAGCGCGGCCAACAGGGTTAGGAACAGCGAGAATTCACGCTTGGTTGTCATGACTATTTTCCCTCCTCGTGCTTTTGCGCCGCTTGGCCCTGTCGCGCCGCTGGCAGATCCGTGATCACCGCGAGTTGCTCCGGGACCAAATACTTCCGGGCTGCCTCTTTCACTTGGTCCGCGGTTACGGCATCAAACTTGTCCACGATGGTATTGATCAGGTTCGGGTCATCGAAGTAAACCGTATACTGCCCAATTTGCATGGCGGTGCCGAGATCCGTCTGGCGGCTCTGAATCTGTTGCCGCAGGAATTGGATGCGGGCCTTTTCGAGCTCCTGCGGCGTAATGCCGTCCTTCTGCACGGAGGCGATCTCATCCTGGAACACCTTTTCGCAATCTGCCGGCTTCACGCCCGGCCGCAGGAAGGCGTATAGGTACAACAGGCTCGGGCCGCGCCGGGTATCGGCCTGCACAAAGACCCGCGTGGCGAATTGCTTCTCCTTCACCAAATGCTGATAGAGCCGCGAGCTCTCTCCCTGGGCGAGGACACTCGCCAGCACGCGCATGGCGTAGTTGTCCGGCGTGTTGCCGGCCGGAATGTGATACGCCATCAGCACCAGCGGGGTACGGGCCAACGGGTCCATGATGGTCTCCGTCCGCTCGCCGTAGTGAGGTGGTTCCGTCATGTCCACGGGTGGGGGTGCAGGCTGGGAAGGGATGGTGCCAAAATACTTCCTCACCTTTTCCAGAGCTTCGGCGGGGTCAAGATCGCCCACCAGCGTCAGCACCGCATTGTTCGGCGCGTAGTAGATGCGGAAGAAATCCTTCACATCGGCTACCGATGCCGCGTTCAAGTCAGTCATCTCGCCGATCGTGGAATGCTTGTAGGCAAAGTTGTCGTAAGCGAGGTTATCGATATCCAGGTAGGCGTGGCCATAGGGCTGGTTGTCTTCACCGAGCCGGCGCTCTTCCTGCACCGCGTTGCGCTGATTGTTGAGATTGGATTGGTTGACGGCTAGGGAGCGCATGCGGTCGCTTTCCAGAAACAGCGCCAGGTCCAACTGATTCTTTGGCAGCGACTCGAAATAGTTGGTGCGATCCTCGTTGGTGGTGCCGTTCATGTTGCCACCATTGTTGAAGATGAGGATGAAGTGTTCGCCCTTGCCCACGTTCTCCGAACCCTGGAACATCATGTGCTCGAACAGATGCGCGAAACCTGTACGGCCCGGCCGCTCGTTGCGCGATCCCACGTTGTAAGTGACCGAAATGCCAAAGACCGGGGCGGTGCGATCGACTGCAATAATCACGCGCAGGCCGTTTTCCAATTTCTGATCGGTGAATTCCACGCGCGGTAGCTTGGGCTCATCTGCCCGCCCAGGGTGCGTTGCCAACACCATGACAGTGAGCAACACCCCGCACCATCGATAGGGTTTCATCGGAGGCTCCTTTAGGATCATGTTGAACCTGCTATTGTGGTCTAAAAGGGGTCTGGGCTCAAGCCCTTCGGAACTGGGCGTGATAATCTAGAGCCCGTTGGGGACTTCGGCACTAGGTTAAAGGGGACAAGCCGCGATATTGTGGAAAGGATGTAAGCTTGACAACTGTGCTCTCGCGGAGGTCGTTTCTCGGCCTTGCCGGAACTGCAATTGCCGCGCCCCCGGCCTTCTGCCTGGAGAACACTATGCCCACAAACCTTGACCATATTATTCTTGGAACTAATGACCTCGACCGGGGTATTGCCTGGTTGGAGGAGCAAACAGGAGTGAGGGCGGTTTTCGGTGGGGTGCATCCGGGCCGAGGCACTCGGAATGCTTTGCTTTCCCTCGGCCCGCATTGTTACCTCGAAATCCTCGCACCCGATCCCGGGCAAACGTCGCTCTCTTGGTACACCGAACTGCCCGCCTTAAGTGAACCGAAACTCATCGCCTGGGCTGTGCACTCGAATGATCTTGCGGCCCTCGCGAAGCAGGCGGCGGCTGAGGGTTTTGCGATCGACGGGCCCGCAGATGGGGCGCGCACGCGACCGGACGGCAAGGTCCTGCGCTGGAAATTATTTCATTTGAAAGATGACCGCGGCGGGTTGCTGCCGTTCTTTATCGAATGGGCGCCCGATTCGGTTCACCCTTCCGCAGACGCGCCTGCCGGGTGCCACCTCAGCAGCTTCCACCTGGAGTCTCCCGCGGCGCAGGAACTGGCATGCGCCTGTCGAACTCTGGGTGTTGATGTGACCGTTGAGCCAGGCGTGAAACCACTCCTGTGTGCACGGATTACCACCCCGAAGGGTGAAATCAGTATCCCGCGCTAATTCTTTCGCTAGCGGGGAATCTCGACGTCCGCTCCATTCCGCTCTGCAGAGAGATAGGCGCTGTACAGCACCGCCACCGTATCACGCGCGAGTTCGCCCCCTGAAAGCGGCTCGCGATGGTGCGCAATACTTTCCACGAAATCCTGAAACTCCTGCGGGTATCCCTGCTGCCAGTCAAAATCGGACGAGGGATTCGTCCAGCCCTGCTTGGTGCCAATCCGCGCGGTCACGAAGACATCCTTCAGGAAATCCTCGCGCGGGTTGTACGTTTCCAGCGAGTTAACTGGATTCAGATTGCAGCGTGTCCGATGATTGTTGGCAAACACCTCCAGCCAACTGTGCACGCCTCCCAGCACCAGGTCCGAGCAGAAGATGTCAGCAATCGTGCCATCGTCGAATACAACGTGAGTCTGGCAATAATCCTCGACGTCTTCGTAACTGGTGCGCAGGAAACCCTCATCGCGATAATTCTTGAGGCGGGTAATCTCATGGACGTGTGCGGAGACCTTTACCGGTCGAATGGGTTCCGACCCTCGTGCCTGGCCCTCCGCCCGCTTCAGGTAGAGCGCTGCCGAAAGCGGGTGACAACCTTTCCCTACCAGCGCTCCGCCACCGGAATGTCTCCAAATCCCACCATACACGGAGGCCGACCCGCTGTGCGACTCGTCCGCCATAATCCGCAAGACTTGCCCACCACTCTTGGTCAGAATCTCCCGCTCCTTCTGAATGGCCGGCGCATATACCCAGTTCTCCGCATAGCAGATGTGCTTGCCGGCCTTCCGAGCCGCGGCCAGCATTCTTTCAGAACTTGCCATCGCCTCGCGCAGCATGACCTCTTTGCTGAAGGTATCACCGCGGAAGTCCCCTGTCGCGGGTCCGAAGTAGCCCGTAAAGGGTTTCTCGATGATCACATCTTTCCCACGCGCAAACGCCTCAAGCGTCATCGCCTCGTGAGTCGCGCTCGGAGTGCAGACGTTGAGCACATCGACGGCGTCGCACAGCTCTTCGAAGGTTGCATAAGCTTTTATGCCGCGCTCGCGCGCAAAGGCCTGGGTCGTTTCCAGCGTCCTGGACATGACGCCCACCACCTCGACCGGCACATCGAAGACGCGCCGATAATCCTCGAAGTGAAAGCTTGCGGCCACGCCCACTCCCACAATTCCCACTCGAATCTTTCCAGCCATGATGAGTCCCTCCCTTGCTATCGTAACTGTGTTTGAGAAGTCAGTGGCTATAGTACTCCTTGAGGAAGCGCGCTCCGTTTCGGACCGCGGCGTCCATGATGATCTTGCCGGTTTCAGCGCTGGCGACGGTGGGGTCGCCGTAGGTGCCCGTCTGGCTCGGCTGAACGAACCAAGTGGACCAGCCCACGCGCTGGCGTCCTGCAAAGGTGTCTCCCGCGACGAAATCGGAGTGATAACGCATGATGTCCACGTCCGTGGCTTTGGACATGTCCACTACTTCCGGGCTGAGGTGGAGGAGCAGGGAAGTTTCCCACTCGCCTGCGTGAATCGCCCCGCCCTGGACCGATTTGCGGATAGCGGCGAACTCATCCCGCGACATCGCCGAGGGCTGGATGACCGTGATTGCCTTGTTACAAGCATCGCCAATTTCGCGCATGATGGTGCCGAGCAGCGAGCCGTGGTGGCCGTGGCAATCGAGTAGCGCCAGTTTTTCAAACCCCATATCCAGGACCGATTTGCAGATGTCGAATACCATGTCCATCACTACCCGGCTGCGCACCACAATCGTGCCGGGCCACTGTTGCATAACCTTTATGGAATAGCCGTAGCGGATGCAATCCATCACCAGTACGGGCATTTCGGGGAGCAAGCTCTCTGCTAGGCGCGCGCCGTAGGCATCGGCGATGCGCGCATCGGTGTCTACCGGTAAATGCAGTCCGTGCTCCTCGGTGGTACCGACGGGGAGAATCAACAGCGTTTTCTTCTTTAAGTACTCCTGAATCTGTGGCCATGATTGATCGCGATAGAGAAAGGACATTCGAGGAACCTCACCTTGGAGTGCGGTAGCAGCAGCTACCGCCTTTCTTGCTCCTGCGCTATTGCCGTGTGGACCAAAAGCGGAAGGCGGTAGCTGCTGCTACCGCACTCCAAGGTCCCTTCGGCACAACCATTCTCGTTCCCAAGCTCTGGCAGATATCACTTCGCTGCCGCTGAAGAAACTGCATCACCATAGAGCCGCTGCATGGCGTCCATGTAACGGGCGTAAACTTCGGTGTACACTTGCCGCCGAGCGGGGTCGGGCTCATAGAGGCGCTCAGAGCGGTACCACGCCCGCGAAGCTTCCGCAATATTCGCGAAGTGGCCGGTGCCCGCGGCTGCGAACATGGCAGCACCGAGGGACGCAGCGTCGGCGCACGCAGGGCGCTCGACCGGGATCCCCAACAGGTCAGCCTTCATCTGCATCCACAGGTCGTTGCGAGCCGCTCCGCCCAGCGACCGCACGCTGTTCACGGTGAGCCCCTGATCCGTGATGGGGCGCATCAGTTCTTTGAGGAGGCAGGCGCATGATTCCAATATCGCCCGTGCCATGTGAGCGCGCGTGTGGCCGAGCGACAGGCCGATGAACGCCCCGCGGACGCGTGGATTGAAGGGCGGCATCGCGGTGCCCATGAAGTGCGGGACCACTGACAATCCATCACAGCCGCAGGGAATCTCCTCGATGCCCTTCAGGAATTCCTTGTAATCCTGCCCCGGTGCGCACAAATCTCGAAACCACTTCAGCACTATGGCGGAAGTCATAGCTAACGTCATCGCGTAGCTGAACTCCGGCACGGCATGCTTGCCCACAATCGCGCTACGGTCTTTGAGCAGGGTGGGCGTGGTGGCCAGAAGGGCGAGCGCGGTGCCGGTCATCTCCGTCACCACACCGGGACTGACATTGCCTGCTCCCACAGCTCCCACTACCTGGTCGTTCGCACCTACGGTGACCGGCACCCCCGGGGAAATTCCCAGTTCCATTGCTGCCGCCGAATGCAATTTGCCAGCGACCGAGCCTGGCGCGAGGACAACTGGCAACTGGTCAGGTGTGACGCCGGCAGCACCCATGAGCACGGGGTCCCAGGCGCCGGTTTCTAGATCAAACAGACCGCTCATGCGCGCGGTGACGTAGTCGGTGGCGGTTTCGCCCGTCATGCGGTAGATCAGGTAATCTGGCAGGAGGAGGAACTTCCAGGCTTTGTGCGCGGCAGGGGCGTGTTCGGCGAACCAGGCAATCTTGAAGACCGTCAGGTTCGCAGCCAGCCAGGGGAAGCCGCTGGCGCGCTGGAATTTATCACGGGTGAGCCATGACGCTTCCCAGGCGTCGGCGATGTATTGGGCCCGAGTGTCCAGCCAGATGATGACGTTGTATAGGGGCTGCCCGGCGGCATCAACAGGTAGAAAGGTCTGACCCTGCGAGCCGAATCCGATACCGGCGACACTGGCGGGCTCTGCGCCTGACTGTGCCAAGACCGCGTGGGTTCCCTCGACTACCGCTTGCCAATAGACTTCGGCGTCGAGTTCCGCCCAATCGGGCCGAGGGGCACGGGGAGTGTATTCGCGGCTGAAGACTGCCAGCATCTTACCCTCGCCGGAGACGAGCGCAGTCTTGAGCGCCGTGGTGCCCAGGTCAAACGTCAGAAAGGTCTCACGCATAGACAGTGTTCCCCGTACTCCGTTTCCGATTCAGAAGGTGGGATGGCCTTAAATATCCCAAGCCCAGACCGAATTCAACAGTTGAGTGCTTGCCATTGGGTTTTATGCCGCCACGGTGGATTTGGCGGATTTGTAATCGCTAAGCCCGTAGATGGCCTTGGGCGCGTCGTAGAACACGGTGGGGATAATCGCTAAAGCCGTGTCCAGATCGTACCAACCCTTGGCGACCCGCTCGACGAGGATTTCACCCATGATCTGCTTCACCATGCGGAGCTTCGGCCAGCACCACTCGCAATGGTAGGCGTCGGAGAAGAAGGCGATGATCTTGCTCGCGGGCACCATGTCCAGCCTGGTCTCCAGCGATTTGCGGATGTAGTGAGGGTACAGCGTGTGCCACCAGTACCCGACCACGCTGAGGTTGGGGATGTGCTTGGCCATGATCGCGATGTCCTGAGTGTACTGGTCAGACGCCGTGCTGACGCTGAAGCGGAAATCCTCAAACTTACAAGCCAGACGCCCCGCTGCCGCAGGGAAGCTCCCATCCCATTCGGTGATAGCCCGGTGCGGCAGCAGAACCTCCGCGCCGACAATAAGCTGGATGACGCGAAGGGGTGTCTTGCGCAACTCCTCCAGGGCATTAACCATACCGTAGTAGGAAACGCTCCCGTACTCGACGCGCGATAGCTGCTTACCTTCGCGGGCTTTCTCGATAATACGCGTGATGTTTGCGTCATCCGCCAGCTCGTCAGTAAAGTAGGCAGGCATCCAGGCGCCGATGAACACGGGGGCGCCACGCGAGGGGTCAGCTACCAGCTTCGCGACGAAATCCCGATAGTCGGAGCTCGTCCTGACATCTCGCCCCAGGATGGAAGCCATCTGCCCCAGCCGCTCGGGAATGCTCACCTTGCCGTCGGCGAAGTTGAGCAGGCGAAAGCGTTCGTCGGCGCCCTGGATCCTCTCAAATCGCTTTCCTTTCCAGGCCTCGACGGTGATGGCCTGCTCGATCCCGCAAATATCCGAGAAGAGTCGTTCCGGCCAGGTGGGATCGCTCCCCGTCTTCTCGGCGGCTGCTGCCAACTTTTCCAGGTTGGATTGGTCAAGCGTGCCCTTGATGCCATAAAGGTCCTGGAGCAGCCAACCGAGTAGAGTTCCCACAGTCGTATTGCGGATCTTCGGCAGGTGGGGGAGCAGGCGCTTCACGCGTTCCAGGGGCTCCATCTGCGGGTCCACCAGCTCATGGGGGAGTCCAGCTTTTGTCACTTCCGTCTGCCCCATCCCGGAGGAAACGAGCTCAATCCACACGTGGTGATAGAGCACGATGTCAGCTAGATTAGCGCCCGCAGGCTTCGCGGCGTTCAGGTGGCAGTGCGGATCAATGACCTTCACCGTTCTTAGGGCCTCACCGATTTTCTTTTCGACATCACGGATATCCATGTCTCCCCCTCTTCTCGACCTCGGTTTATACCGGGCCAAGCGTCACCGAACTACGCATTATGGCGCAGCACATTCATCCTATTACCCGGATTTCGGACGGGTGGCAATATACCTCTGACCGCTCCCATATACAAATGACCAAAGTCAGGTTTTGGGTGCAGGCCGACTCTGGCGATGGCGCGGACCTTGCACAGAAAGCCACCGGGCCGAGGAAAGGTTGGCCATGGTATGATGCCCGAGCTATTCAAGATTAAAGTTTTCGGGAAAGCCGTTCCCCTTGATTGTGCCTCGATCATTCCGTAATGGAGGATTTGTTGTGACTACAAAACACGTAATTCATACACGCATACTGGCCAAGCTAGTTATAGGCTTCTCAGGACTTCTGCTGACCCTGCCCGTCGCGGGTGCGGACCTCAGTCTGAAGAGCACCTCGGATCAACCGCCTCGAAAAGTCATCGTCGGGACGGTCATGCAACCGTTCTGGGGGCCGCATCCGGGCCTGCAGAAACGCATGGATCAACTGACCGTGCTCGTCGATCGCCTGCAGGCGGAGTCGGAAAAGAAGTATGGGCGCGGTTTGGACTTGGCGATACTTCCGGAGATGGCCCTGACCGGTGAAGGCGGGCCGGTAGGAGGCGTGGCGGATTGGTCGTATCCACTGGAAGGCGCGGTCAACGACACCTTCGCTCGCGAGGCCCGCAAGTGCCATTGCTATGTCGTTGTACCTACGTTCCTGCTCGAGGATCCAGCTACGAAGCGATGTTCCAACGCCGCCATTCTTTTTGGACGGAGCGGCGAAGTCGTAGGCATCTATCGCAAGGTGCACCTCGTGGTTGATACCGACACAGGCTCCATGGAACAGGGCTCCACTCCCGGCACGGAAGAACCCGTCTTCGACTGTGATTTCGGCAAGCTGGGGATACAGATCTGTTACGACATGGATTTTGATTATGGCTGGAAGGAATTGGCCCGCAAGGGCGCGGAGATCGTTGCCTGGCCAACCCAATCGCCACAGACTTCCCAACCTGCCTCTCGTGCCAAGCGGGGCCACTACTACATCGTCTCCAGTACCTGGCGGAACAACGCCTCCATCTTTGAACCGACGGGCAAAATCGTCTCCCAAATAAAATGGCCTGTGATGCAAAAGAAGGTTGAGGCCGGCAACCTCGTTGCCCCCGAAGATAATATCCTGGTTCAGGAGTTGGACTTAAGTTACGCCATCCTCTCCTGGAGTTCGGCCTTGAAAAACGGGGAAGGTCTTAAGGCGCTCTATGGCGATAAAGTGGGCTACCGGTATTACGAGGATGAGGATTGCGGGATGTTCTGGTCAAATGACCCGCACATGACGATCCGCCACATGCTGCGCAGCCTGAACCTGATGGAGGAGCAGGAGGAATACCAGCGCGTCGAAGAGTTTTACCAAAAAGCTGGGGTTCCGGGTTATTGAGTGAGAGGTTAATTCCCATGACCATGAAATGCACCGGCACTAATTCCCTTACGGGCCTGCCCGTTGCCGTTTCATTCGGGACAGAGATCCAGGCGGTAGAGAGCGTTGCTTCTGCTCCTCCTGGATTATTCCTCGCTCCCGGATTCATCGATCTCCAGGTGAACGGATATGCGGGAGTGGACTATAACCTGCCCACCGCGCCGCTCGATGCAATCGCCCGCTCGATTCGGGCCTTGTACGCCACGGGTGTCACGCGCTTTTATCCCACCCTGGTTACGAACTCTGCTGAGAGCATGCTCGCCTGCCTGCGAAACATCGCGGAAGCGAAGCGGCGCCTCCCGGAAGGCGTGGCCATTGAGGGGGTTCACGTGGAGGGGCCGCACCTCTCGCCCGTGGACGGACCGCGGGGCGCTCACCCGCGGGAATGGATTCGTCCGCCCGACGTTGATCTGCTGCACCGCATGCAGGAGGCCGCAGGTGGCCTCGTCCGCCTGGTGACGCTGTCACCGGAGTGGCCCGAAGCTCCGCACTACATCGAAACCGCGGTCCGCGAGGGCATTATCGTTTCGATCGGTCATATGAACGCCAACGCTGAGCAGATTGCCGCCGCAGTCGACGCCGGTGCGACTCTTTCCACGCATTTGGGAAATGGCGCTCACCCGCTGTTGCCGCGCCATCCTAACTACATCTGGGATCAGCTCGCTGAAGACCGCCTTACCGCCTGCTTCATTGCGGATGGAATGCACCTGCCGGGGGCGTTTATGAAAGCCGCCTTCCGGGCCAAAGGGCCGGCGCGACGGTTCGTGGTCACGGATGTGGTGTGGCCTGCCGGAGCTACGCCCGGACGCTACCATCTGATGGGCAAAGAGGTTGAGTTGACAGCGGACGATCGCGTGGTGCTGGTGGGAAAAAACGCGGCCGAAAAAACGCTTGCCGGCTCGGGTCTGCCCATGCACAAGCAAGTTGCCAACCTGGTTCGCCTGGGTGGCTTGAATCTTGCGGAAGCCGTCAGCATGGCCACCGTCAACCCCGCCCGCGCGGGGAAACTGAAGGGACGTGACAAAGGTCTCGCCCTTGGCCAGCGCGGCGATGTCGTGGAGTTCCGCTACAATCCCCAAGGACCTACGATTGATATCCTCCGAACGTACCAAAGCGGCGCGCTGGTGTACGAACGCCTGGGGCTTTCATCCGCCGCATAAACCGACCGCGGGGGGTCGCATACATAAAAAGCGATGTATGCGCCACCCGTGTATATACATTGCCATCTATATATGCATCGTAAAAAGCAATGTATGCGCCATCCGTGCGCATGAATTCCCTTTTGTCTATACGTCGCAAAAGGCAAATCAAGGGTGGCGCATACACTGCCTTGTATGTATGCGTCACAAACGAACCACCCGGCTTGCGGATTCAAATTGCCCCACACCCTGTCGTCTATCCCCTTTGCGCTGGCTTCGGTGCGTGATACGTTAGGTGGCCCTCCGGGAGGCGCGGAAGCGACAGAATTTCCAAGGAGTAAGTATGGAGAATCACGAGTCGGGTGATCCCTATCGCTGGTATGTAGCGATTCTGTTATGTCTCGCCACCCTGTGCAATTATTTGGACCGGCAAGACCTGGCGGTCCTTGCGCACACCATCCAGCAAGATCTTAAACTAAGCACCACCCAGTACTCCTACATCACTTCATCCTTCCTCTTAAGCTACACCATTATGTACGCCATCGGCGGCAGGTTGGTGGACCGCCTGGGCACGCGCCGCAGCTTTCTGATTTTCGTGTCGGGATGGTCAGTCGCCGACATCCTGCACGCCTTTGCGCGCAGTGCTTTCGGGCTGGGAGCGTTCCGCTTTCTGCTGGGTGGGATGGAAGCGGCCAACTTTCCGGCCAGCGTTAAAGCCGTTTCCGAATGGTTCCCGATGGAAGAGCGGGCTCTCGCGGTGGGCATCTTCAACTCCGGGACGGCCCTAGGCGCGGCGGTTGCCGTACCGGTAGTCTCATTCATCTCGCTGGCTTTTGGGTGGCGGGTGGCATTCGTAACCACCGGCTCGCTGAGTTTGCTTTGGGTTATCCTCTTCGGGTTCACCTACCGGCCACCGCGTTCGGTGGTAACGGCAGCGCAGGCGGTCAGGCAAGCCGCCCCCAGCCTCAAGAGGCTCCTGCGCATGCGGGAAGCCTGGGGTTGCATCCTGGCACGGGCGCTCATCGATCCCGTAACCTACTTCCTGGTTTTTTGGATTCCCAAGTACCTTCAGGAAACGCGTGGCTTCAGCCTGAAAGATTTAGGACGCCTGGGGTGGATTCCCTTTGCGGCTCTGGCAGTGGGGAACCTTGCCGGGGGAGCGATCCCGCGCTACTTGACCAGTCGTGGCTGGACCGTGAACCGGGCGCGCAAGACCAACATGCTGGTCACATCGTTCCTGATGCCGGTCTGCTGCCTGCTGTTGACGCAGGTGGGGTCGCCCTACGTCGCTCTCGGATTACTCGCCGGCATGATGTACTGTCACGCGGCGTGGGCCAACGTCACGCTGCCCTCTGAAGTGTTTCCGCCCGAGGTCGTGGGCACCATATCAGGTCTGGGCGGCGCGGCGGGCGGCTTTTTTGGTATCCTCACCCAACTCAGCATTGGCTGGATTGTGCAGCACTTCTCCTTTACCCCGATTTTTGCCGTCTGCGCCGTTGTCTACCTGATCGGATTTGTTTTCGTCCAGTGGCTCATTCCCCAACTCGGCGTCACCCGGGAAATTCCGGCCTAGCGGGCTGACGAAAAACGACGTAGCGGCGGGTTCATCCCGCCATCCCCTGTTGAAATCGGATATGGCGGGGTAAACCCGCCGCTACGTCGCACCGGGAGGATTTTTCAGCAACCTGCTAGCGGGACTTCTTACCACGCCCCCACCATTGCGGGTGAGAATGCCGGGCTAACTGCCTAGCCCTTAAGGACTTCGGGCCTTCAGTGGAACCCTGACCTCGACTGCAATCCCCGCGTTTCGTCCTGAACCGAGGGGACCGACCACAGGATAGTCATACCTTACTTTATCGCTTGCATTCCGCAAGTAGTTCGGATATTTTGTCGCTAGTGCCAGGGCAGTCCAAGTCAAAACGTCGCTCAGAGTGTCCGGTAAGTGTCTCCCTTGAAATGCTGGGAGATCGCTGGTCGTTGCTGATCATCCGCGATTTGATGGTCCGCGGATTACGGACATTTCGACAGTTCGTGGAGGCGGGCGAAGGGATTGCCACGAACATCCTGGCAGACCGCCTGAAGAAACTCGAGGCCTCGGGAATCATTACCGCCGAGCAACAAGAGAATGATCGAAGACGGGTGAACTACCGGCTGACGGAGAAGGGAATTGACCTGGCGCCGGTGCTTCTGGAATTGCTAATTTGGGGGGCGCGGCACGAAGCGACGGGGGCGCCTTGCGCTCTCATCGAGGAAATGGCGAAGCATCGCGAAGAGGTTCTGGCCGAAGCGCGGCGGCGGTGGCGGGAACGGGATTCGACTCCACTCCTGCCCAAGTATGAAAGCAGGGGCGCTATTCGTAAGTTGGCACGAACCCGACGCGTGCCCTGGCATATTCATTCGCATGCGTGATTATGGAAGAGGGGTAGCGCATCCCAGAGACTCTGCGGCTTTTCGTCCGCTACCCTGCTTGTGTTGGGCCGAATAGCATTCGGCCCAGGGCGAGCGCCGCTCGCCCCTACCTAGACTTCATCGGGGCAAAGCCCAGAAAGGAGAGAGGAATGAGCAGTGTACGAGTACTGGTTGGCACACGCAAAGGTGCGTTTATCCTGACATCGGACGGCAAGCGCCAACAGTGGGAGGTCAGTGGTCCACACTTTGCGGGATGGGAGATCTATCACGTCAAGGGCTCGCCCGCGGATCCGAACCGGTTGTATGCGTCGCAAACCAGCGGCTGGTTTGGGCAGGTGATCCAGCGCTCGAGTGACGGCGGCAAAACGTGGGAGGCGCCCGGAGGCGGGGTCACCGTTGTGCCCGGCCAAATGCCTCAGGGCGAGAGCAACAAATTCGTCTACGACACCACTCCTGAAACCGGCAAACCCCTCACCACGCATCAGTGGTACGACGGCACGCAGCACCCCTGGGAATTCAAGCGCGTCTGGCACCTTGAACCGTCGCTGACCGATCCGGACACCGTTTACGCCGGAGTGGAAGACGCCGCCATATTCCGCTCGACCGACGGCGCCCATTCGTGGCAGGAACTCTCCGGACTGCGCGGCCACGGCACCGGTCCCAAGTGGCAGCCGGGCGCGGGCGGAATGGGCCTGCACACCATTCTTCTTGATCCCAGCAACCCCAACCGGATTTACGTTGCCATCTCGGCCGCGGGCGCCTTCCGCACCGACGACGGTGGCAAGACCTGGAAACCGATCAACCAGGGACTGCGGTCCCAATACATTCCAGACCCGAAGGCCGAGGTCGGCCACTGCGTGCATCGCATCGCCTTGCACCCGTCGCGTCCCAACGTGCTGTTCATGCAGAAGCACTGGGACGTCTTGCGCAGCGACAACGCCGGCGATTTGTGGCAGGAGGTCAGCGGGAACCTGCCCACTGACTTCGGCTTCGTCATCGACGTCCACGCCCACGAGCCGGAGACGATTTACGTGGTCCCCATCAAGAGCGATTCCGAGCACTATCCGCCGGAGGGCAAACTGCGCGTCTACCGCAGCCGCACGGGCGGAAACGAGTGGGAGGCGCTCTCCAAGGGTCTGCCGCAGCGCGATTGCTACGTCGACGTGCTGCGCGACGCGATGGCCGTCGACCAACTTGATTCTTGCGGCGTGTACTTCGGCACCACGGGCGGACAGGTGTATGTTTCGGCGGATGCCGGAGACACCTGGGCGCCTGCCGTCCGCGATCTTCCCGCGGTACTTTCTGTGGAGGTTCAGACGCTGCAATGATCCGAGTCGTGCTTCCCCAACATTTGCGGACGCTGGCGGGCGTTGAGGGCGAAGTGAAGCTCGAAGTCCAGGGCGTAGTCTCGCAACGCTCGGTGCTTGACGCGCTCGAGGCCCGCTATCCCGTGCTGTGCGGGACGATGCGCGACCACGTGACGCTAAAGCGCCGGCCGTTTATAAGGTTCTTTGCTTGTGAAGAGGATCTGTCGCACGAATCCCCGGACTCGCCACTGCCTGACGCCGTCGCGAAAGGAGTAGAACCCTTTCTGGTGGTGGGGGCGATCGCGGGGGGTGACAGGTAGCACAGTGCGCCCCATACGCAAAAGCAAGTCGAAACTCCAAGTCGGCCGTGTCGTGCGGTGCTACCCGCTCCTCATAGACATTGGCTCCCTCCGGTGTTACTCTGCCCACGCAAAAATCGCTTCATAGCCAGGAGGTCTTAAAATGAGGAATAAATCGGGAAAGCCTAGCCGGGACGATGACCGCAGCGGCCTGAATCGCCGCCAATTCTTTGCGGGGGCGGGTGGCGCTGCCATGTCATTCAGCATTATGAAGCCGGGACTGGCTCGCGGGTCAGAGGTGAGTTCCAAAATTTCCCTGGGCTCGATTGGCTGCGGCGGTCGCGGGACGTGGATCGCCAACCTCTTCCAAAAGCATGGCGGATACGAAATCACCGCCGCCGCGGATTATTTCCCGGACCGGGTGAACGCCTTTGGTGACAAGTTCAACCTGCCTGCCGCCCGGCGCTTCACGGGGCTGAAGGGTTACCAAAGATTGCTGGAGGCGAAGGTGGACGCGGTCGTCATCGAGAGCCCACCGTACTTTCATCATGAGCAGGCTGCCGCGGCGGTGGAGGCCGGCGCCCACGTGTACCTCGCCAAACCCATGGCGGTGGACGTTCCCGGCTGCCGCAGCATTGAGGCGAGCGCGAAGAAAGCGGAAGCGAAGAAGCTTGCCTACCTGATCGATTTCCAAACGCGCACCGATCCCTTTTATCAGGAGGCCATCCGGCGCGTGCAGACCGAAGGCAGCATTGGCCGCATCATCAACGGCGAGGTATCGTACGTGGCGGGCTCTCCCTGGACGCGCCCGGTGAAGGACCTGGAGGCAAATCCCCAGGATTCCGAACTCCGCCTGCGCGCTTGGGGAGTGAGCCGGGCGCTTTCCGGCGACATCATCACCGAGCAGAACATCCACTCGCTCGACGTCATGACCTGGGTTCTTGACCAGCATCCGTTGAAGGCGCTGGGAACGGGCGGCCTCAAGTCCCGCACCCTCGGGGACGTGTGGGACCACTTCTCGGTGACTTTCTGGTTCGCAGATGATGTGCTCGTCACTTTCTACTCCAAGCAGTATGGCGAGGGCGCGGACGATATCCGCTGCCAGATGTTCGGCACGGAAGGCGTCATCGACACGCATTACGCGGGCGATGTCGGAATCAAAGGCAAGGCGAATTACGCGGGGGGGCGCGACGGAATGCTGTACACCACGGGCGCCGTCCGCAATATTGCGACCTTCCATGAGCAGGTCACTTCCGGGCGGCTGGATTACTCAACCATAGCGCCCTCGGTGCGAAGCAACCTGACAACGATACTCGGCCGCACCGCCGCCTACAAGCTCGCGGAGTTCACCTGGGAGGAGTTGATGCGGTCGGAAGAAGTCCTTGAACCACATTTGGTGGGATTGAAGGAATAAGCGTGTAGCGCGGACCTGTTCGGTAGGTCCGCGGCTTTTCGGTGTCAATAGGAGGGAAGAACCGCAGACCTAAAGAACGGGTCTGCACTACATGCTCCTGTGCGCCCGGGGTTCGCAAGAAACGGGCGCTGCCTTCTGCCTTCCGCCTACTGCCTTCTGCTTTCTGCCTACTGCCTTCCGCTTTCCGCCTACGCCTTTCCCCCCATGACGCCGCGGATGTAAGTCAAATTCTTGCGCATGTCGGCCTCTATATCCTTCGAAGGCGCATCGGTCTCCAGATTCGCGAACCCCGCGAAGCCAATATCGCGAATGGCTTGCATGATGGGCGCAAACTTAATATCTCCATCCCCGAGGTAGTGGGGATTATCCTTCAGATGGAATTGGCAAATCCGGTCTTTGCCGAGCCAGCGAATCTCCTTCACCGGATCGAACCCGGCCTTCGTGGAATTGCCCACGTCGTAGTAAACCTGCACGCTGGGGGATTGTGACCGCTCCATGATGCGGACGTTGTCCTCGGCGGAGATGGTGTCCTCAAGGGCGAGGATAACTCCCGCCTTGGTGGCTTCCACTCCGAGGTCGCGCAGCGCATCGCCGACGTGGTCCATCTCGTCTTTAGTCTCCAGCGCCCAGCGGCCGAAGAAGGGCAGCAGAAGTACCTGTGTGCCCAAGTCCTTGGTCAGTCGAATGGAGTTGAGTACCCACTTCGGGCCCAGCGGGTCACTCTTCAAGCCATTGACGTGCAGCATGTCGACGCAGGTTCCGTCGATGGGAATCTTATTTTGTTTGGATAGGCTGAGGTAGCGCGCGATCACTTCCGGATTGTCGGTGGGCAGCTTGCCGTCCACAAGCTTTCGCCCGAAGGACATCTGTACGCCCTCGAATCCAAGCTTGGCAGCGAGCGGCACCGCATCTGGGTTGGCGCCCAGCTTTAGATTCCAGTCCGTCACCCCAATATGCAGTTTCCCTTTCTTGGCGAAGACCATTTGAGAGCATAATCCGGCGACTGCGGCAGAACCGAGAAATTCACGGCGGGTAATTTTGAGCATCAGTGACCCCTTGAAGAACGAAGTTGTATACGAGGCGAAATCTGGGGCCCAGGATTTCCATCCGGGCATCAGCAGTGTACACCCCACCGGCCAGTTCGCAACTACGATATTGAGTGTCACCCGTCAGCGCGCCAGGAAAAACAGAAGGAAGAAAGCAGAGGGCAGCGAGCGCTTTGTGCGAGTCCCGACAGAGTCGGAGCAAGCGAGAGGGCCGCAGCCCGCGCTGTGCCGTGGGCCGAATCGTACTGCCCAGCCCCTAGCCCCCGAGCCCTTCTACTTTCCTCCCAACTCAGAACTGCACGATGCCAAATCCTGGACGGCTTCCGACAACCAGCCGCTATCCCAGGCGTGTTTTCGTTGAGTATCGTTATGGAAGAAATGCGGCACTCCCAGCTTTTGCAGCTCATCACCCGCCTGCTGGATTTGGTCTTGAAAGACGTTGTACCCTAGGACGGTAAGCCGCCGGCTGCGCGTCCGGCGCAACTCCTCGGCCCGTTGCGCCAGGAGTGGCAGGAAACTGTAGTTTTCATAATTCGCCTGTGTGGCGTACACCTTATCCATTCCATAACGGTCGGGCGATGCTTGGACGAGCGGCGCATCCCAAGCGGCCGCGCATCCGAATCGCTCCGGGTAGCGAAGCAGCAATGAAAACGCCCCGTTACCGGATTTGCTGAATCCTAGCAACAGGCGGCCGGCGGGATCGTTACGCGCGGGCAGAAAGTGCTCCGCCCAGGGAACAATGACCTTCAGAAAATAGCTCTCCTGGCGCATCAACGGGTCCGTGGGGTGGTCGGCATAC
The DNA here is from genome assembly GCA_963804995.1 of uncultured Acidobacteriota bacterium. Classification (GTDB taxonomy): domain Bacteria; phylum Acidobacteriota; class Terriglobia; order UBA7540; family UBA7540; genus Bog-366. Next base: position 900,273 of record CAWDSK010000003.1, on the reverse strand, counting down.
CAGGGTATCTGGGCGAAGACCGGCGCCACACAGATGAAGCCGTAGTGGTTCGCGAAATCCAGTTTGCGCGCCTCCAACAGGGCGCTCCCCCAATTCATCTTTTCCGTCGCTTCGGTTTCAACAGGGAGGAGATAGAGAATTGGATACCGGTGGCCGGTTTCGAGATGTGCAGGAAGGATAATCCGCACCGGAAGCCATCCCGGCTGATACTCGCTCAGTGTCTGGTACTCAGTGAAACCGCCGGAATCAGTCCACGGGCCGCGAATTTGAATCGAGGAATTCCAGGGAGCGGAAATCTCGCGGTTCTCAGCCGCGAATAAACATGCGGCCATGATGAGTACAGCAGAGCACAGAATCAGGCTGGCCGGCAGGTAGGTGGACGGTGTTCGATTACGCTGACCATTCTTCATCATGTGCGTCCCTTAGCCGGAATGCAAAGAGCGCGGCGCGGCAGAGTTGCAAGAGAAGGGCAAAATGCAAAGCGCAAAACTCAAAGCGAATTCGCCGATCTTAATGGTGGGCGACACGCGCTGACCGTGGGATTTTCTCATGCGCGATAGCCCCGCAGCAACCTCATGTCGCCAGCGTGAGCATGTGAAACGCGTCCGCCCTGGACTGGCTCCCCATATGGCGGCGTGAAGTCGCCTCGACTTGCACAACGGCCTGGGTTTCTTTATGATGACGCAGAGTTAGGGTCAGGTGACAGCATGAATTCACGGGACAGGCGGCGCGGGGCTTCGCGGCGCGACTTTGCCAAGCTTCTGGGTTTGGGTGTGGCGGCGTCGGCCATAGCTTCGCCGCAGGCGAGGCCTCCGGAAAACTGAGGACGCAAACGTTGAGGCCTTAGTTCGACTCGCGACCAACGGCAACGCGGCGCGTCTGGGCGCGCCGGAATTGGCGGAGCTGCGACGCGGCATCCAGGAAGACCGGAAAGCGGTCGCCAAAATCCGGGAGATTCAGGTTGATCCTGCGATTGAACCGGCCATGGTATTCCGTCCGAAATAGCCAAGAGCGCGGGGTGTCGCAGCAAGTTTGGCGCGCCAAATTGCGTCCCGATAAGATCGGGACAAATTCCACAGTCTCCACATCAGAGCAATCGGGATGCTAAGTGAAGACGTTCTCTATTCGACGGTAGCGGAATTAGGGCGCGGCCTGCGCACCGGCAAGTTGCATCCAGTCGAACTAACCGATGCTTATCTCGATCGCCTCGATCGCCTCGGCCCCAAGCTGAACGCGGTCGTGACGATCACGGCTGACTTGGCCCGCGAGCAGGCCCAGCAGGCGGCCAAAGAAATGGCGGCGAAAAAATTCCGGGGCCCGCTGTACGGAATTCCCTATGGCCTGAAAGATCTGCTGGCCACCAAAGGTATTAAGACCACCTGGGGCTGCTCCCACTACGCGGAGCAGGTGCCTACTGAGGATGCCACTGTGGTGCGGCGCTTGCATGAGGCCGGTGCGATCCTGGTTGCCAAGCTGGCCATGGTGGAGTTGGGAGGGGCCGCCGGGTACCGGTCCGCGAACGCTTCGTTGTCAGGCCCGGGGCTGAATCCCTGGAACCTCGCGCGCTGGGCGGGAGGCTCTTCCAGCGGTCCGGCCGCCGCCGTGGCTGCTGGCCTCGTCGGATTTGCCTTGGGATCGGAAACCTGGGGTTCGATTGTGACGCCCGCGGGTTTCTGCGGAGTCAGCGGCCTTCGCCCCACTTATGGCCTGGTTAGCCGGCAGGGAGCCATGACGGTCGCGTGGTCAATGGATAAGCTCGGCCCCCTGGCCCGCTCGGCGGAAGACTGCGGGCTCGTGCTGGCCACCATCGCCGGACACGATCCTGCTGACCCGACCTCCTCCGGCAAGTCATTTCATATGCCCGTTCGCACTGCTCCCCTTAGCATCACGGGTAAGCGCATTGGATTTATCCGCGAGGATTTCGCAAATGTTGGTGAGCCGGAAGTTGAGCAGGCTTACCGAAAGGCGATTGCGGATCTCAAAGCGGCCGGCGCGAAGGTTGACGAGGTGAAACTCCCGGATTTTCCTTACGACGCTGTGGCCAGCACCATTGTGTCTGCCGAAGCGGCCGCCGCTTTCGAGGATTTCGTCCGCACCGGTCACGCCGGCGAACTGATCGATGGTGGAGGTAAGGTGGGGCTCTATGCGGGACGCGCCATCCTGGCCGCGGACTACCTGAAAGCGCAGCGCATCCGTTCGCTCCTTCAACAAGAGGTCGCAAAGCTGTTTGCCACTCTCAACGTCGTGGTGGCGCCCAGCGTGTTGATTGCGGCGCCGGCAATCGACGCGAACCTGGACGAGGTTTTCAAAGGGGGCGGGGAAATCGAGGCGGCGGGGAATCTTGCCGGATTGCCCGCGCTTTCCGTTCCCTGTGGATTTGGACACGACCACTTGCCCGTAGGCCTGCAGATTGTGGGCAAGCCTTTCGAGGAAGCTACGATCATCGAGGTGGGCCGCGCCTTCCAGGCAAAAACTACCTGGCACCATCAGCGCCCGCCCCTTTCTGCCTAATAGAATTACAGCAATTGCTCGCCTGTTTCGGCGTCCAATACCCAAGTACAGGCGGCGGGCGATTGGGTTTCAAATCGCCGCCCATTGCGCAGGGTCAGGGTGCGCGATCCGCCCGCAGCCGAGTGCACGATCAGCAGACCGCTGCCTGCATAGATGACATCATTCTGATCATTGTAAATATGCGCGCCGGCTTGTCTGAGCAGATATCGCAGCAAGTTGGGATCGCGCAAAGGAACACTGGCGAACCACGCCGTGTGACCGGCCACCTTCTTCCGCGCCAGGCCAGCGTATTCGCTCCCTTCAAGTTTCCCCAGTACCGTGGCAGCGGAGTCAGCGGGCGCGAACAGCGGTTCGATGGCCCGGTCGAAACCGAACGTGCAGGCCGGAGCGCCTGCGGTTTGAACCACCACGCGCGCCGGAGAGGTCTTGACCGGAACCACCGTGATTCCAATCAGCCCTGAGATTCCTGCAGGGTCCGAGGTGGCGCCGTCGATCAGGCCCGGGGCGCAGGACCAGAACAGGTGCCTGCCGTCTTGGGCCACTCGGGTTTGGATGAATTTCCGCTGGCGGGGATCGAGGCAGAAAGTGTTGGCAAAAATCACGGCTTTGTAAGGCCGCAAATCGACCTTCTCCAGGTCAAACAGGTACACCATATCGAATGCCGAGCCGCTGCGGAACAGGTCAGCCGTGGTACCGTCCAGCAGCTCCGTCGAGACAGGGTCGAGTTTGCCATTGTGGGCGGTGTAGTAGAACGACTCCGTGTCAAAGACCAGCAGGACATCGGCCCCGGACGCGAAGGGCCGCCGGTAACGTTCGGCCTGGAGCTTTTCGAGCTTCACAATTTCCGCCTGCATCTCCTGCGAATCCCACCAGCCGGCCGCTCCGCCAGGTGGCTGGGGCTCTCGTTCGCAAACCAGGTCGTAATACCAGAGGCCCATTCCGCGGCTGAAAGGGCCCAGGACGTTGCGGCGGAGAATGGCTACGCTCTGGGCGCGAGCCTGCTGCTTATCCGCGATTTTCGGATCCCAGATATCCGGCTCAGTATCCATTTCGTCGAGCCACAGCTTGCCGTGCAGCCGTCCGGAATCAGACACACCGCGCGACATTCCCGGCTTCCCCAAATCCAGGTGGTTGTACGATTGCGGCGCGCACAGCACGTCCACGTAGGGTGATTCCAGCGCCCGCCGGATTTCCAGGTGGCCACCCATGCCCATGCGCCCGAACATTGTGAACCAGTATCCATGAAAGCCGCCGGTCACAATGGGTCGCGGCCAGCTTTCCTTCACGGTCCGGCAGAAATAGATGAAGGCATCCGTGACGGCCTGGTGCTGGCAGTGCAGATAGTCGATTACTTTGCGGTCGCGCTGGGGATTGCGGAGATACCCGTCCGAACGCATCCGTTCCTCTGTGCCAGGGACTGTGGCCGTGGTGAGAGTTGCGTCGCGGCCATTCCACGCCGCCTGAAGCGCCTGGTCGGTGCCGTACTTCGCGCGCAGCCACTCGCGAAAATGGCGAGTCATTGCCGGACCCGTATCGGGTTCGTTGTCGATGAACCCGTAGTAGTGCCATTCGCCGTAAACCCCGGAGGCCACCTGAATGCAGAAGAGCGCGTTGCCCTCGGGTGTTGCGGCCAGGGCGCGGCAGAACTCGCGGGTTTTCGCGCCACACTCATCGAGCCAACGCTCGGAAGCCATGCTGGCGCGCGGCGATCGCTGCAGGTCAAATTCAATGGGCACCAAGGCGGGGAGTCCCCAGCCGTGCGGATTCTCGAGCGGTCCGTTCGCCCACTGCACGCATTCTTCCGGATGCGCCTCGTTCCACCAGGCCGGTGCATTGACTTGCAGGCGCAGCATGACGGCAGCCTCCGGATAGGCGTCCAGAATGCCGCGGACCTGCTTGCGGGCGGGCTCGATGCTGAACTCGCGCTCGGAGGGCCAGAGATGTTCCATCCACACCTCCGCCTGGAAAAGCCGCACTCCGGCGCGGGCGAATTCGGCGACGCTGTATTGCGCTCTCTCTTCCCAAGCGAAGCGGTAACCGGGGCAATGGCCCAAGGCATAAATATCGGGGAGCACCGGCTGGCCATCCAGAAACAGAGTGGGGCGTCCCTGTTGCATAGTGATGCGAGCGCCCAGGGGTTCCACCGCGCGTGGTTCCAATCCGCTAACCGCGCTCGGAACCAAAACTGGAATTGTGCCGATGGCGAGAAATTCCCGGCGGTTGATTTGTTTCATTTCCGCTCCTTGGTGATCCAAGATTGCGCGCCGGCATTTGGCCGATGCGTTCCGCAGCTTGGGGGATAAGCGAAGTCGCGGAGGGTAGGGGATAGCTTAACGCGACGGAGCCGCATATGGAAAGTAACATGACAAAAACGCATGAGTTTGGGAAAGTATGTGGGACCTCGCCCGCTATGCCCCGCGGAGGGCAACAAGTGGGACAATTCTGCATTGACAAAAAGTCGTGGGTCCACATAAGTAGAGTTAGAAATCACGCGAGGCAGAGCCCCAACTCCTCGTCCTTCGCAGGGCCGGATCTGCAGATTTCCCACCCCTGGTTTTCACGCCAACGCTCACCCTATTGAAGCCGCAGAATTTGGAACGCGCACACTCTGCCTTGCATTACGGTAATTTCTTGTTTCTTTAGCAAGGATTTTGTGTCAATTGTTGCATTACGACAATAAGAACGGTTTGATCGTTTGGTTGTGGTTGGATCGTGCTTCGCTGGCTGCTCGTCGATTGCTTCATGGGCGACCCCCTCACCCGCCTGCGGGCCGAAGCTTATGACGTTTACGTCTCCAGGTACCCCTTCGGTGGGCGTAGGCCCGTCCCGCCCCGGCTGATGAAAACGCCTCGGCCAGCCCCTCTGTCGCCGCGGCGACCGAGGGCAAGAAAATTAACTCTCCCCTCGGTCGCCGCGGCGACAGAGGGGCTGGGGGGTGAGGGGGTCGGACAGCCTCGTCAAATATTAACCGGGACACCGCACTAGCAGCGCCTTTTCCAGTTTGGTTGCGGCTCCGCCACTCTGCGCAGGTTTCCCCAGGAATGCTGCACCTTCATCAGGAATTCTTAACGATTCATTGATTAGCAATACCGTTAGCGCCATAATGATATTCCTTGACGTGGTGCTCATATGAATCTTTTTAAAACAGGAAAGAAAGATGCTGCGGCCGGCAGCCGACCTGACGCGGCAAGTCGTGTCACACCGGGTCCGCTCAGTAAGATCTCCTGGCGTTATGCGATCAGCTTTTTGCTTTTGGCCCTGGTCGTCGTGGGTTTCATCTGGCACGACTTGCGCGCGGGCTACCTTGACACTCTCGCCTACTGGAATGTGCAGTTGTCCAGTTCTGCGGAGGCGCGGGTAAAGTCCGGTGCCCTTTGGCTCAAGGAGCGACGGACGGACATTGAGCTGATTATAAGGGACCCTTACACCCCACGCTTGCTTTCGAGTTCGGGCAGCGTGGGGAAGTCAACGGCTGCCCAGGAAGGCGTGGAAAGGGAACTTGCGGCCGTACGCCAAACCTTTGGATATCTGGCCGGCGCCGTGTTGGACAGCCATTGCCGAATCGCGGCGCAGGTGGGCATCCGCCCAGAAATGCTCCCCGCGGTGCAGGATGCTTGTCAGCAGGTCAAGCCCACCGGCGCCTTGCGGGTGGACGGCTTCGGCATGGAACGGGGGCACGTCTGGGTAGCATACTCGGTTGCGGTTATCGCCGGGGGCGAGGCCTTGACACCGGCTCAAGTTTCCCCGCGTAAGCTGGGGGCGGTGGTCATGGTGTCGGACACCTGGAAGGACATTGACCCCCTGATTGCCTTCGAAAGCTTCCCCACTCGCACCAGTGAGACTCTGATTGTGTGGAAGAGAGATCGTGATGCCTTCATCTATTCTCCGCGCCTCAGCATTCAGGGAGTGGAGGCGGTTTTCCGCCGACCGCTCGAACGGGGAATCCTTTGAGTCGCGCGTGGCCCGCGAGAGCGATGTGGCCTTCGGCGAATTCATCGACTATCGGGGGGTGCGGGTCCTCGGTGCGGCGCGTCGAATCAACGCGGTGGGAGACAGTGTGGCCCGCAAGGTGGACCGGGATGAGGCTCTATTGCCCTACCACGGGTGCGATGGCCAGCCGATGAGAACGCGAGGGCCTGAGGCTGAAAGCCGCGGACCTCACCAAGCGGAGGTCGGCGCTACAATTCCCTTGCGGCTCCGCCGCGCCGCACTACGTTCTTTTGTCCCGATGCATGGGGGCAGTTCTTGAGCAAGCCCCCTCTCGACTAACCTGTCGTCACTTTCCACCTGTTCCCTGTCCTTCCGTTCCCTCTTCCCTGTACTGCCAGGCGGCAAAGCCGTGTGTTAATAATACAGTGTATGTTTATCATATTAAGAGCCGCAGAGTGCGCGAGGTTATTCGGCTTGACTTGGAACTTTTTGGGAGTAAGCTGTTGCATATACGGAGGTCTTCAATGAGCTATACGTTCCGCTTTGTGCCATTGCTGATCTTCGTCGATCCAGGGAAGGGCGACCTTCCAGTAGTCAGTGACGCTGACTTCCTCCGACAGACGACATCCTCACGCCAGACCTCACTATCCCTGTGTGTGCCTGCGTCGCCGAGTTGTTGATAGAACGGCGCCCGCCCCTGCGGTTGGCGAAATTTCCTGCGTGCAGACGATTTAACGAGGCAACAAATAACTCCCGGTGAGCGCGCCGATTGATCGCCTTGTGTGCGCAAAGGCTGTGTCATTGGCAACAGGGGCGAAAGCCCAGGGAACGGCCCGCAAGATGAGTTTCTTCCGCCGAGGGTAGAACACGGATGGCCGACACTTAGGAGGTGACTTATGCGGCCGAGAGGCACGAACCAAAAAGAGAGCACACAACCTCTCCGTGTTCCGAGAGCAAAAGCGCTCCTAGTGCACGAAGACCCCGGAGATCTTCAATATTATTTCAACATGTTCGAAGGGTATGGGTATCGGGTCCGGGCGTGCAACTCTTATCAGGAGGCTGTCCGCTGCCTGGCGGACGAAGTCTTCGACTTCGTTATGGTGAGTCAGGGGACTCCCAACTTCGAAGGGAGCTGTGTGCTGAAGCGCGCGACAGAGACCAACCGCAGCTTGCCCGTCTTGGTCGTGGCGCGGTGCCTTGACATGGGCTGCTACCTGGAGGCAATGCAGTTGGGGGCTGTGGATTATTTGGTCGAGCCGTTGACGGTTTTGGAAATAGGCCGAGTTTTAGAAAACCATCCGCGGGTTCAGAGCATTGCGGCCTGAATGAGCGGAGCTACGCGATAACGGGTGGTTCAGTTTTCAGTGCGGATGATAGTAGCTGCTCGGTGTTCGTGATTCAGCGGTGGGACTCATTTCTTGATGTTCCTTTGTGTGAAGGACCGAGGTCCCAAGAGTGGTTAGTTGAGGAGGCGGAAACATGATCGGAATGAATTTCCGGGCATTCTTGGTTTTGTTGGTGGCAGGCGTGATTGCAGCCTTCGTGATCCATTACCTGGTTCGCTATCGGGTCCTGGAGAGTTTCGATGGCTTTCTTGTTAAGGTGATCGCCGGCTGGGTGGGAGCCTGGCTGGGTTCACCCATCATCGGTCACTGGTTTGAGCGAGTCAAAATCGCCGACATATACTTGATTCCGGCCTTGCTGGGTGCCTTTGTGGGAGCGTTCGTTGCAGTCGCGACCGCGAAGGCAATGGCAAAGGCACTCGCCCCCACAATAATTTCAGGCGCAGAAAGCCACGAGACCAGGAAAGCTGCGTAGAAGTCGGGATCGCCAGGGAGGGGTCGGGCATAATTTCTTGTCCGCGAACCTCGCAACCTCCGAGGTGGAAGATGGTTGGAGAAGCGGGGTGTCTTAGCGTGTGTCTGCTTTCGTGGGGAACAAGGGCTTACCTTGCCGCTAGATACCAGATCAAGTACCAGATCGCGAGGGAGGATCATTGGGCATGGAAGCACAGAACGCCTGACTGGGTCCCCCGCATTATGCCATGGCTGCAATTCCTGGGCTGGGTGGCATTGCTTGGCTTTCTTGCTTGGTGGGCGTGTCATCCCACTTCCGTCCTGGCAATCCTCCCACTCAGGACGGCTCGGTGCCGAGGACTGACTTGATGGGCAGGGGGGCGCGGGAGGAATGAAGGCCAAACGCTTTTAGAGATTGAGCATGGCAATGCTGAGTGCAACCTCTTGCTGGGTTTTAGCATCTCAAAACAAAGTGTGCCCGTAGCTCAGTGGGAAAGCACGGGACCGAATCTGGAGAGGGGCGGCCCAGGAAATCCCTTGGTCGAGGGTTCGAATCCTTCCGGGCACACCAAAGTTTCGACCGCCCCTTTCCCATCTTCTCGCAGCCGCAGCTAGGTAGCGTGCTTGCCTTGGGCCAAGAGGTCCGCCGTCAGAATCGGCGCGCCCCGACCAAATATAGGAAGTTAGTGATATAAGGGGGGAGCCGTCCCGCCAACAAAGCCTCGCAAGTTTCCCACCTGAAACGATCAATTATGCCTTGTATAACTAACGGCCCTACCCCCTTGATATTTTCCCTTAAAGGGTGGCATGTTCTGTCCGAATATTTGTAGCTCGGCTGAACTTCTTCCGAATGAGGCGGTGGCGATACTACCTTCCGAGGCCGCCACGAGAAATCAACACACATTTAGGACACTGCCCGAAGCAGGCATAGCTTGACTGGCCATTCCGACAACGGTGCTGTATTCGAGCGGTGTGTCGCGGCTGCGTCGCCCGTTTCTTTCCGATCGATTCTTTTTTCGTCACGGTGCGCCTGCTCCAGCGGCGCAGGTTTCCACACCTTGGCGATGGTGCAGCGTGAACGAGTATTCCCGCATAAGCGGGGAGCAACCCATGCGCTGCTACGGGTTAACGATTGCCAGTTTGCCCTTGGATTCGAAAGCACAAAGCTGAGGAAGAACCGCCGACCTCCAAGACGGAGGTCCGCGCTACGCTTGCTTTGGATGCGTCACGCCCGAAGGTTGTGGTATGCTTTGCGGAAATGGACGGAAAGAACAAGCTCTACTTTGGCGATAACCTGAAGATTCTTCGTGACCACGTCGCGGACTCAAGTGTTGACCTGATTTACCTTGACCCGCCCTTCAACTCCAACGCCAATTACAACGTGCTTTTCAAGGAAAAGAGCGGCGAAGAATCCGCCGCGCAAATCACGGCCTTTGAGGACACCTGGCAATGGAGCGTGGAAGCTGAGGCGGTGTACAAGGAAATCGTGACCAGCGGCCCGCGCAAGCTTGCCGACCTGATGCAGTCGCTGCTGGCATTCCTTGGCCGGAACGACATGATGGCCTATCTGGTGATGATGGCCATTCGCCTTGTCGAATTACACCGCGTTCTCAAGCTTACGGGCAGCATCTATCTGCATTGCGACCCGACCGCCAGCCATTACCTGAAAATGGTTATGGATGCCATATTCGGACCTCTTCAGTTTCGAAATGAAATTGTATGGAAGCGCTCCGATGCGCATAGCGATGCCAAACAAGGCGCCAAACACTATGGGCGGATTCATGACGTTCTACTTTTTTACTGCAGGAGCCACGAATCAGTTTTCAACGCCATCTATCGGCCCCTCCCTCAAAGCACGATCGACAAGTGGTATCGCAACGTCGAGCCAGAAACCGGGAGAAGGTACAACAAGGCCGATGTAACAGGCCCCGGAGGTGCCGCTAAGGGAAACCCTCGATACGAGTGGAGAGGAGTCACGCGGTACTGGCGGTACAGCCGCGATTCCATGCAGAGGCTTCACGATGAGGGCAAGCTTGTGTACACGAAATCCGGGATGCCCTACGAGAAGCGTTACCTTGACGAAAGCAAGGGGGTGGCTCTCCAGGACTGGTGGGACGACGTTTCGATGCTGCGCGGCATAAGCATGACGGGCGAACGACTCGGCTATCCTACACAGAAGCCCGAAGCTCTTCTCGAACGGGTCATCAAGTCTAGCAGCAATGAGGGCGACATCGTTTTAGATCCATTCTGCGGGTGCGGCACGGCCATTGCTGTGGCCGAACGCCTCAAGCGCCAATGGATTGGAATTGATATCACCTACCTTGCCATCAATCTCGTGCAGCGCCGGTTGCGCGATCATTTCCACGAGGAGTTGAGCCCTTACGAGATCGTAGGTGCGCCAAAGGACTTGCAAAGTGCCGAGGCGTTGAAAGAAATCAGCCCTCACCAATTCGAGTGGTGGGCGGTGGACTTGGTGAATGCGCGGCCCGCCAAGGATCACAAGAAGGGCGCGGATACCGGCATCGACGGCTACATCAACTTTTTCGACGACAAGAGCGGCCAAGCCAAGCAGGTGATCGTGCAGGTGAAGAGCGGCTACATCCACGTGAACCACGTGCGCGACCTGAAAGGGGTACTCGACCGGGAAAAGGCCCCCATCGGTGTACTTATCACCTTGCGCGAGCCCACCAAACCCATGCTCACGGAAGCTGCCGCCACCGGCTTCTACGAGTCAAAAGACTTTCCGGGCCGCTATCCCCGCCTGCAAATCCTTACCATCGCCGAACTGCTGGCGGGAAAGAAACTCGAATACCCCGCGCACCGAGACGAAACCTTCGCTAAGGCTGAAAGGAAGACGAAACATGCACAGGAGGACCTGTTTTAAGCTCGGATGTAGCGCCAAGAGGAGTTTGTGGCGACTGCCGCTACTCATCCCATAGTTAAGGAGGGCGGAGGTTTATGCGAAACCAGTCAAAACCCGCCCATGCAGATGACCAGGCCATACAATCCGTATCTGATACACGTTTGGAGCTTTTTAACGAGCACAGGAAGCAGGCATGGCAAGACATCCAGGCGAGCACAGACCAGTTCGATAAAAGTTTGCTGACGCTCTCCAGTGGGGCGCTTGCCCTTTCGTTGGCATTCATCAAGGATCTCGTGCCGTTTAAGGCCGCGGTAGGTGTTTCTTGGCTTTACGTTTCGTGGATGAGCTTCGTCGTCTGTATTATCGTGACGCTATTTTCGTTTCAGATCAGCGTCCAGGCCTTAAAGCTAAACCTGGAACATGTACGAAAATACTACATTGAGAAAAAAGATGAGTACTTTGCCAAGCAAAATCTGTGGTCAAAGGCTGTCAGTTGGTGCAGCGTCCTCGGAGGAGGTTTCTTTTTACTGGGCATAATCTGTACAATGGTATTCGTGTTTAAAAACTTTCGGAGGATCAACTGATGACTGAAGATAATACCAACAAGCCAGAAGTTAAGCCGGTGTTTACCGATAGGGTCTTACAGGGACGCCAACCGGTGGGAATAACATTACTTCCTGTCGAGCCCAGTGGTGCTATTCATATGGTGGACCATGCCACCACGACAACAGAGGATAGAGGGCGACGGCCTGTTCCGACTACTCCCGCTCCTGCCCCTCGCGCACCGTCACCCACCCCAAGCACCACCGGAAAGAAGTGACGGGTAGCGGGCTACTTTGGTCCTCTTTGAATATTGAGTGGTGGCTTAATGGCGTGTTTCAGGAACTTCTCCAATGAAAATGCCCAAGACAAGTCTGACTTATCGAACAGTATTCCCCCCGCTCTCGTTTTCTCTGGGAGGTGTTCGCGCTTGATAGTCTGCTCAACCTTCCATACTATTCCGTACCAGGCCGTTCCTACGCCAATGGAGAGTACCGATCCATCTTTTCCTAATACATAGTAAACACCAGGAAGTTCCGACCATTTAGGCCATTCGGCGCGCTTTTGCTTAAATGATTTCCTCAATTCCAGTGGGCAGAACACCTGATACTCTGGGGCCTTTTTTAACGTAACCTTAGACAGGAAGTCGCGGGCCTTTCTTAAAAGCTGCGCTTGAGTACTCATGCTGCCCTTTCTCTGTTCCGTTCTTCACTCGCCTAGAGTGCCACAAGTCCACTATCTGATTGGATACAGACGGGCCACCTGCCTGATGTATTCATCCCTGGCGACTGTCTCCGCATTTATAAGTTGTCTCGCCTGTTCAGGATCGTACGCGGCACTTCGGAAGTAATTCTCTAGTGCACTCTCCGCTTGCAGCATTTTTTCTTGGGCGAGTTCAATATTGGTCTCGTACGGCATGACTATCTCTTCCAGGTTATTTTGCCCACCGAGCACGTTGTCGCCGTAGGTTGCTTGCCCTATCCTATTCGAGCGAGAAATCGTTATGCGGAAGTCTCCTGTTGAAGTCCGGTGCTGGCGTCTCCCCTGGTGAGGTAAACCTGGATGCGGTTCTGGTCATCAGGTAGAAGGTCAAGGAACTGCACGCCCATGCCTATCTTCCCGGCAGCGTAGCGGACCTCCCCGCCAACGACGATGATCGGACCGCCGTCATCAAGATTAAAACGTATTTTGAGATGCGTGCCCGTGGCGACCGGCTCTTTCGTCTCAATGAACATACCGCCCACGCTAATGTTTCTTGAAAAGCCGATTTGTGTCACTCCCCCGTGCTCAACTTGTACGGCAAGCGGGGCCCGAGGGAATTGCCGGGTATCTCCGATCCGGTGAAGTATGAACGTCATCAATCTCTGACGATACTGGGGATCGACCTTGATGAATTCTACCCCCATGCCTTTGCCGGGAATCAGGTTACGAACTTCTGCCATTACCTCCAAGTAGGGAAAGTGTTTCGCAGGCCGGAACCCAATCGAAAGCCTGGCGCCCAAGGCTATGGGCTCGGGAATCGCCAGGAAGAGCCCATCACCGCCGAGAGTCAAAATGCGAGTTTGTCCTACGCGGTCATTGAGGGTGTACACGGCCGGGAGGTCCACCGATACTCGCGGGTACCTTCGCAGGTGCGTCCAATCCATTAAACGAACTCAACCCCTTGCTTTGATGTGCATCATATTCTTTTTTATCAACCTGTCAATATAATAATGACAATGGCCGGGCTGGCGCGCAGGGAGGAGTTCGGGCAATTAGACACCCTCCTAAAGGATTTTCCCTACCTTTACGAAAAGGTTATGACGTTTTGTCATAATCTATAGCTTTAAGATGTAGATTTATTTTCTTGTTGACAGAGATAATAATCTTGTGTATACCTTCCCAAGAGGCGAGTGCCCGCCTTCCGGTGCGAAAGGCCTCGGACCTATACAACGGATCCGCGCAACGCTTGCTAAAACTATTCCCGCTCCTGCCTGGCACTTTGGGCAGGCCCTTCCAGGAGGAAATGAAGAGAGGTTTGCATGTCCCTGTACTCGAAGGTATGAAGAAAGATGAGATCATGCCGATCGTGATCATGCTGAGCAACTACAGCGGTCGGCAATATCGCCAAAAATGCCTGCAGAGCGGGGCTCGCTTTTTTTTTGACAAGTCTGCTGAATTCCACAAGGTCGCGGAGGCGGTGCAAGTTCTGAGGGATGCGGCGGCGCTTGAACTGGGGCTGGTCCCCGGGGGTTCATAAGTGAGTTTCGCCGGGAAGCGGAAAAAAATGAGAGAGACAATGGAGCAGCACGCCGAAGTTTTTAATGAGGCCCTGGCGCTGCGCAGTGTCGGGGGTGACCGGGAATTTCTCGCCGAAGTTGTGGGTCTGGTGCAAGCTGCTTGGCCCTCCCTTTTGGCTGATATTCGGGAAGGGATGGCGCGGGGAAACCTTGTTGCCGTGGGGATAACCGCGCGCCTTGCCAAAGCCGCCGCACGAAACGTCTCAGCAAAAAGGGTGTATGAATCCGCCGTGCAGCTCGAGGCGATGGCAGCCATAGGCAATTTGGAGGCCGCCCAGGGCGCCAGCAAAAGCCTGGAGCGTGAAGTGGAGAGACTCCAGTCGGTCCTCCCTGTACACGGGGACTCCGAATACTCTGTGTGACGCCGATCCTGGCTCCGGCGCCCACAAGGGATTTTTCGCGGGCCGCCTCCAGTCAGCCCAAGACAATCCACTAGAAGGAGAACTATGAGCCTGGAAGTACAGGTGCATGACGTTGACTCTCATCTGTCAATAAAAGCGGTGGGCCAATACAGTCTGGAAGATTTATACGCCCTGTTCGACACCGTAAAAGAAGAGAGTAAAAAACGCGCCAAGCAGAGAGTAATTCTCGATATCACCGGGGTTGCCGGAAACGTTCCAATTCTGGACATGCATGGGCTCGGTGAGCATTGTTCGGAAGTCTGGAAACTGGCCTTCAGAATCGCCATCGTCTCTCCTGTAGGGGGGGTCGACAAGTACTTCGAGAACGTCCTGTGGAATAGAGGAGTACAAGTCGCGGTTGTTCCGAATCAATGCGCAGCGATGGAGTGGTTAGCCACGTGACGAGCTGCCAGGTGAAGCACGCGAGCGTTGCTGGGTATGCAGTGAGCGCGCTGCAATCCAGTGGGGCTCAGATACCGCGTGCCAACACCATTCCATAAGCTGACGCCGCTCGCGACCGGCGCCGAAGCGTTGATTCTTACAGCCGGGGCCCCCCCTCGGCCGGTGTAGACTCCAGCCGCCCTGCCCCTCCCAGCTTTCACCCCCACCGCCACGTAGTGCTGTCTTAATTTGAACGTAGCGCCCCGATGCATCGGGGCTCAATGCCGGCTGGAAGCCGGCGCTACATTTCAAATTAGGACAGCACCCGCCCAGCAGTAACTACCCCTAATTTGCCTGAGCCGGTGTACAATCGCACCTGCCCAGGGTTCCGGATGGGAAGCCCCGGGAAGTCTCGCTTTCATAAATTCCGTTGGAGGTTGTCATGCAACAGCCGTGGAAGACCAAGAAGTGGTTTGTCAGCCCTTGGTGTTATTTACCCGAAGTTCGCAAGGGATTCAAGTTTCCCTCAAAGATCAAGATTCACGATGTGACCCTGCGCGATGGCGAACAGCAGACGGCCGTGGTATTCCGCCGGGAAGAGAAGGTGGAGATCGCCAAGCGGCTGGACGCCATGGGCGTGCATCGCATCGAGGCGGGGATGCCGGCCGTGTCTCCTCAGGACCGGGCGGCAATCAGCGACATCGCCAGCCTGGGACTTAAGGCGCAAATCTTTTCTTTTGCGCGTTGTGTGATTGACGACATCAAAGCCGCCAAGGAGTGTGGCTGCAAGGGCGTGATCGTTGAGATTCCGTCCAGCGAACACATCATCAAGAACGCCTACGGATGGCCGCTCGAACGCGCCATGAAAGTCTTCCATTGAGGCGACGCAGGCCGCCAAGGAAGCCGGCCTGTACACGGTCTTCTTCACCATCGACTCCACTCGCACGGAAGTGGAGCGTTTGCTCGACCTGGTGGAGCGCGTGGCGACGGAAGGCCACATGGATGCCTTCACCATCGCCGACAGCTTTGGCGGATGCACGCCGGAAGCGGTTTACCACGTGGTGAAGAAGGCCGTCAAACGCCTGAAGAAGCCCGTGGAGATTCACTGCCATCAGGATTTCGGACTGGGCGTGGCCAACACCATCTATGCGCTGGCGGCGGGAGCCAGCGTGGCGCACACCACCATCACCGGCCTGGGCGAGCGCGCCGGCAACGTTCCCATGGAAGACGTGGTGCTCTCCCTCCTTTGCCAGTATGGCGTGAACCTGGGCATCCGCACGGAGAAGATGTGTGAGACCTCGCGCTTCGTTCTGGACCTGGCCAAGGTGCACATCCCCGGGAACCGGCCGATCGTGGGCGACATGCTCTATCAGGTGGAATCGGGAATCGTGGCGGGATTCGTCCGCAAGGCCCGCGCCAAGCACCCTCTCGAGTTCGTTCCGTTCGCTCCGGAATTGGTGGGGCAGCAACCGGTCTCAATTGTGCTGGGCAAAAACAGTGGACTGGCCTCCGTTCAGGAGTGGTGTGAGAAGCTAAACCTCGCAGCGAACGAAGAGCAGATGATGGAGATGGTGCGCCTGATCAAAGAAAAATCTTTCGAGAAGAAGGATCTGCTCACCGAGAGCGAATTCCGAGCCATCGTGGACCGGGTGCTGAGCCAGGCTGCCAAAGCCAGTTAACCCGGGTTTCTCAAAATGCTTAAAGAGTCGTGGGGGCTGCCGGAAGGGCGGGGCTTCAGCGGTTACGGAATAACGCCCCCATGGTGTCATCCTGAGCGAAGCGAAGGACCCCCGTATTTGAACATTCAGGCAAATACAGAGGTCCTTCCTTCGCTATGCTCAGGACCGGCTTCGCCTCCTCAGGATGACGGGGTGAGGAGTTTTTCCGCAACCTGTAAAGCCCCGCCCTTCCAAACCCGTAGTGCGAAATCCAGGTTATGGCGCCGTCAGATGACAGCGTCTGAGAAGCAACTCTCCACTTGGCAATTCTGCAGTGCGAGGTGAATGTGCAGGGGTTGTGTGCCTCGGCGAGGATGGCCCAATGATTCAAAACTTCCACGAACTGATTGAGCAGGCTCGAACAATACGGACCCGCGCGGATTGCCGTCGTCGAGGCGCATGACCCTGACGTGCTGGAGAGCCTGGCGCAGGCAGAACCGCTGGGGCTGGCAGAGGCGATATTGGTTGGCAATCCGGCCAAAATTGAAGTGGCGGCGAATAAAGTCGGCTATAAACTGCGCCCGGAGATGCTCCTTTCCACGCCCGAGTGAGGAAGCCTCGATTCAGCAATCGATGGGTCTGGTGAGAGAAGGCAAAGCGGATCTGGTGATGAAGGGAAAAGTAACCACGGCCCACCTGATTCGCGGGGTTCTCGATAAGGAACACGGCCTGCGAACCGGGAAACTGTTGAGCCAGGTGATTGTGTTCCAGGCGCCGGGGATACCGCGGCTGATGGTCATGACCGACGCCGCGATCAACATTGCCCCCACGCTGGAGCAGAAGGCCGACATCTGCCGCAACGCCATCGATGTCGCGCACGCCCTCGGCATCAGCGAACCCGAAGGTGGTGCTGCTCACCGCGCTGGAATTCGTTAACGCCGCCATGCCTGCCACCGTGGATGCGGCGGCGCTGGTGCAAATGAATCGGCGTGGACAAATTTCGGGCGCTTACCTCGAAGGCCCCTTGGCGCTGGATGTGCCGCTCAGCCGATTCGCCGCCGAACGGAAATCCATCCAAAGCCCCGTCGTGGAGGCCACGGATGTTTTCATTGCGCCTAATATCGAAGCAGCAAACATTCTCTATCGCGCCATAACCTATTTCGCGGGAGGCCAGTCCGGTGGCATCATCATGGGCGCTCGCGTGCCGCTGGTCTTGCTATCCCGGGCCGAACCGCCGGAGACGAAGATTCATTCCATCTGCCTGGCCCTTCTCGCCATGCATCACCAGCGGCAGCCTTCGTAGAGGCGACGGAATTCATCCCGGTCTAATCGGGACGCCGCCACATGGCGAGGTAAACTTGCCGCTACGGTGACCACGTGGCCAGCGAGAAGCGTAGCGCGGACCTGTCTTGTAGGTCCGCGGCTTTTCCTCGCCCCCCTACGGAACGAGCCGCGGACCTACAAGACAGGTCCGCGCTACACGGGCTTTCATAAGGCAAGGAGAGTCGTCATGCGAATTCTGGTTCCCAATCTCGGCTCGACCTCGCTGAAGTATCAGCTCATTGAAACTGACAATGAAACCGTCCTGGCGCGCGGCAAGATCGACCGCATCGGCGGCACCGAATCGCAGGTCATCACTTGGCAGAGCGGTATGACGGAGGAATCACGGAGCACGGCCCAGATTCCCGATCACCGGGCCGCCATCAAGATTCTGGTCGATCGTCTCGCGGGCGTGCGGGGGCGCCTCGAATCAAGGGATTGCCGCCGTGGGATTCAAGGCTGTGCACGGCGGCCCGCACTATTGCGGCAGTTTCCTTGTCAACGACAAGCTGCTTACCGCCATGCAGGATTTTGTTCCCGTGGCGCCGGTCCATAATCCTATTTACATTCAGGCGATGCAGATCTTCCGCGAACTTCTCCCCGGCGTGCCCATGGTGGCGGTATTTGAAACGGGGTTTCACTCAACCCTTCCGGACCGGGCTTCGTTTTACGGCGTGCCTCACGAATGGCGTGAAAAATATGGTGTGCGGCGCTACGGCTTTCATGGCTCATCGCACCGCTATATTGCGCAGCGCGTGCCGCAACTTCTCAACCGCTCGGCCGAGGGCTTGCGCCTCATCTCCTGCCATTTGGGCGGAAGTTCGTCAATCTGCGCCATCCACAACGGCAAGTCCGTGGATATCAGCCATGGATTTTCACCGCAGTCGGGACTGGAGCAATCCTCACGGGCGGGAGACCTGGACGCGTTTGTGGTGTTGCGGGTCATGGATCAGGAGAAGCTGGGTCCGGCTGAAATGGGGTGCCTGCTCTGTAAGCAGGGCGGCCTGGCGGGAATCTCCGGCCTCAGCAACGACCTGCGGGATCTTGAGCAAGCCGCTGCCGAAGGGCACACGCGCGCCGCGACGGCGCTTGCCGTATACATCTATCAAATAAAAAAGCATCTCGGAGCGTACGCGGCCGCCATGGGCGGGCTTGACGCCGTAGCCTTTGCAGGCGGCATCGGAGAAAACTCCTGGCGCACGCGCGAGCAGGTTTGTTCTGGAATGGAATTCCTGGGGATCAACTTGGACCAGGAAACTAACCGGTTGCCCGCGCGTGGGGACCGCATCATTTCCACAGCCGGCTCGCCCGTAACCCTTCTCGTGGTTTTCACGAATGAAGAATTGATGGTGGCGCGAGAGACCGTGAGGGTCTTGTCAGCCGCCCCCGCAGCCTGAACCGCCCCTCGACAACAAGTTTCAGCCGATCCTCCACCTCCCAAATGACACCACCACCAAAATACGCTTTTAGTTGACACGGGACGGGTGTATAAGACCCGGCGAAGAGATTACTCAATGTTGAAAATAGCGTTGAAGAAGAAGATTCCAGGTGAAGTATGGGGGACTCATGACGAAGTCATATCGCTTACTTGCGACCGCATGGGTGATGTTGGCGGTGCTGGGTGGGTTGGCCAAAGCGCAGAGTGAGAACGAACCCAGTTCGAGACAATACCTCAAGGCCGGATGGATGATTCAATCGTCGGCGAAAGTCCAGGAGAAACCGGAAATCATTTCCGCATCAGGATTCACGCCCCAGGGTTGGTACCCTACCTCCATACCCTCCACGGTACTCGCTGCCCTTGTTGACAACCGGGTCGTTCCCGATCCCTATTTCGGCCTGAACATGCGGCTCCTCCCGGGAACCGACTATCCCGTGGGAAGCAGCATCACGGAGAACTTTTCAAACCACCTCATGCCGCCCGACAGCCCCTATCGCGTCCCCTGGTGGTATCGCACGGAGTTCCAGATTCCCACCGCTGCTCAAGGGAAGCAGATTTGGCTGGACTTCGAGGGCATCAATTATCGGGCCAACATCTGGCTCAACGGCCGCCAGATCGCGGATTCCAAAAAGGTGGCGGGCGCCTATCGCGTTTTTGAATTCAACATCACGGAGGGCGCAAAGGTTGGAGCAGCGAACGTTCTGGCTGTCGAAATTTTCCCGCCGCAGCCGGACAACCTGTCGATCAATTGGGTGAACGTGAACCCGGGCCCTCCTGACAAGAACATGGGCATCTGGCACGAGGTCTACATCACCACCAGCGGGCCGGTTGCCCTTCGTCACCCGCAAGTGGTCACGCACCTGGATTTACCTTCTTTGGAGACGGCTCATCTGACGGTGACGGCGGAGTTGAGGAACACCAGTGGGGGGGCGGTCCAGGGAGTCTTGAGGGGCCAAATCGCGGATGCGGAATTCACGCAACCCTTCGCCCTCGGCCCTCGGGAGTCAAGCGTGGTGACGTTCACCCCCGAACGGTTCCCCCGGCTCAACCTATCCCGTCCGCGTATCTGGTGGCCCTGGCAGATGGGCGAGCAAAATCTCTATGACCTCCAACTCACCTGCGAACTCAAGGGCCAGGTGTCAGACCGGCAAGCCGTGCCGTTTGGCATTCGCGAAGTCAGCTCGGAACTGACGGACAAGGGTTATCGGCTATTCCGAGTCAACGGGCAGAAGTTGCTGATTCGCGGCGCCGGGTGGTGGTCTGACATGCTCTTGCGGCCCTCCGCAGCGAGGCAGGAGGCGGAAATCCGCTATGTCAAAGACATGCATCTGAATGCCATTCGCATGGATGGAAAGCTGGAGGACGAAAACTTTTTGAATCTGTGTGACCGTGCCGGCATTTTGCTGCTGCCAGGGTGGTGCTGTTGTGACCACTGGGAAAGGTGGAAAGAGTGGAAGGGCGAGGAATACACCGTGGGGCCGGAGTCCCTGCGCGACCAGATTCGCCGCTTCCGGAACCATCCTTGTCTTCTGGCTTGGCTGAATGCCGACAACAAGCCGCCTTCCGCCACGGTGGAAGGGCAATACATCAAAGTGCTCAAAGAGGAGAACTGGCCGAACCCCTACCTTTCCTCGGCCACCGAAACTGCCACCTCTCTGACGGGTCCGACGGGAGTCAAGATGCGCGGGCCCTACGGCTACATTCCGCCGTCGTACTGGCTGATGGACAAGCATCGCGGCGGGGCATTCGGCTTCAACACGGAGACGAGCCCCGGCCCCACGATCCCGCCCGTCCAAAGCCTTCGCAAGTTCTTGCCGGAAGATCACGTGTGGCCCCTCAACGATTACTGGAACCTGCACATCGCGGGCGAGCCGTACCTCAACCTCTCACTCTTTACACGGGCCATGGATGCGCGTTACGGACAGGCCAAGGGTCTCGAAGACTTCGTCATGAAGGGTCAAGTCATTGCCTACGAAGGTGAGCGCGCCATGTACGAGGCCTATGCGCGGAACAAATACACCTCCACGGGAATTTTGCGGCAAATGCTGAACAACGCCTGGCCTTCCGTGATGTTTCACCTTTACGACTATTATCTCTACCCCGGGGGAGGCTACTTCGGCACCAAGAAGGCCTGCGAGCCTTTGCATATCCAATACTCTTATGACGATCGGTCCATCGTGGTGGTGAACTCGGCCTACCACGGGTTCCAAAACCTGAAGGCGAGGGCGGAAGTCTACAATCTGGATTTGACGCCGCAATTCTCTCGCGAAACTACGGTGGACGTTCCCGCTGACAGCTCCACCAAGGTGGTGACCATTCCAGAACTGGCAGGTCTCTCTACCGCCTACTTCGTCAGGCTCAGGCTCGAGGACGCGGACGGCCACTTAGCGAGCACCAACTTTTATTGGCTCTCTACCAAGCCGGATGTGGTGGAATGGGCAAACGAGCACTTTTATTGGTACACACCCACCCTCTCCTTCGGGGATCTGAGCGGTCTTCAGGGATTGCCCGCTGTGCCGTTAAAAGCGGAAAGCCGCACGGAGCAGCAGGGAGATGAAGACCGCACCACCGTCACGATTGAGAATCCCACGAACCACCTGGCGTTTTTTGTGCACGTGGGAATCAAGAAGGGGCCGCAAGGGGAAGAAGTGGCGCTCATTTTGTGGGAGGACAACTATCTTTCCTTGATGCCGGGGGAGAAGCGGGAGGTCAGTGCCAGTTATCGGAGGCAGGATTTAGAGGGAGCCGCGCCCGTGATTGAAGTGGAGGGATGGAACGTACCCAAAACCACCCTTGAGCCATGAGGTGCTTGCAACTCCGCACGTTGCATCGTCACTCAGAAACTAGTGTCCTGAGTCAGAAATTCGTTGATTATTCGCGACCCCCTCACCCGTCCCGCCCCGGCTGATGAAAACGCCGGCGGCGGTCCACCCTCTCCCCCAAAGGGGCGAGGGTAAGAAAATTAACTCCCCCCTCGGTCGCCGCGGCGACAGAGGGGCTGGGGGGTGAGGGGGTCGGACAGCCTTGTCAAATATTAACCGGGACACCACACTAGATTGCCAGGAGTCTTGGAGATCGAAACCCCATGAATTCCCGCGAGCGTTTACTGGCCGCGATCAAGCATGAGAAGCCGGATCATATTCCTCTCTACTGCCAGTGCTTTGGCGTCGGGGTTCCCCCTTACTTACGATGGCAGCAGAACAGCCGGGAAGTCCGGCACTGGTACTCCATGCGCCAGGAGCACGATCATACGTGGCCGGAGCCGTGGAGCGTTGAGCATGATGTGGAGCGCGTCCGCCGCTGGGCAAGCCTCGGCGTAGACGATGTGCTGGAGGTCGCGCCCCCTTGGGGAATCCACCCGCATGTGCGAATCCGCGATTGGCAGGAACCGCCCACGCCCTCGGAGCGCTATTGGCTGCTGTGCCGCGAATACGACACTCCAGCGGGAACGCTGCGCCACGTGGTTCGGCGGACGGATGAACAACGTGCTCCGGGCTGGGTGGTGCAGCCCGGCCACGTCGCGTTGTTTGAGGACTTCAATGTGTCGCGCGGCGTGCGGCACGCGGTGGTAGGCCCCGAAGATCTTCCCAAGCTGCGCTACCTTTTGCGGGACCCCAGTGCCAGTCAACTCGCCGAGTACCGCGCCAGGATGACCAGGGTCCGGCAATTCGCCCAAGAGTTGGGCGTGCTGGTCCTGGGTTGGAGCGCCTTCGGCATGGACGCCATAACGCAATTGTGTGGGGTTGAGCGCGCGATCCTGGCCGCCATGACCGAGCCAGACTTTTTCCAGGAACTCGTCGACCTGATTTACGACTTTGACCGGCGGCGGACGGAGATGATGTTGGAGGTGGGCGGGGTGGACGCGGTTGTGCAATATGGTTGGTACAGCTCAACGGACTTCTGGTCTCCAGCTCTCTTCCAGCGCTTCCTGACGCCAGGCATCGAGCGCATGTCCCACTTGACGCACCAGGCGGGCGCCCTCTTCATCTATGTCATGACCACAGGAGCGCTGCATATGGCCGAGCAACTACTGGCGGCAAATATTGATCTGCTCTTCTATGTTGACCCGACGAAAGAGCGCGGCAGTCTGGCAGACGTTAAAGATAAATTCCGAGGACGCCTGGCCGTGGCCGGAGGAATCAGCAACGCCGTGACGTTGCATGGCGGCTCGCGGGAGGAGATTCGGCAGGCAGTGGAGAAGGCCATCCAGCAATTGGGACCCACAGGATTTATACTGGCGCCGGTATGCTCGCTTGATCCCGATACGCCCTGGTCGAGCGTCGAAGCCATGATCGAAGCCTGGAGAGAGTTTAGATAGCTGCGGGCGTCCGCTGGATCTAGTAAGCTCGAACACTAGTGTCCTGAGTCAGAAGTTCGCTGATTATTGGAAAACCCCCTCCCCCCGGCCCCTCTCCCCCAAGGGGGCGAGGGGAGAGTTCATTTGAAATTACTGCCCTCGCCCCCTTGGGGGAGAGGGTGGCCCGCCGCCGGCGTTTTCATCAGCCGGGGCGGGACGGGTGAGGGGGTCCCCTTTGAAGCCAGTGAGACTTTGTCAGCGAACTTCTGACTCAGGACACTAGTTAGTTGTATTATGCAGGCCTCAAAACCGTTGGGGGAAAGCGTCCAGGCTTTTGATGAGCCAGACTCGAATTGATCCGCTGGCAACACAAAGAACCGAGTTCGAATTTCCCACCCCAGGTCGCATCGGAGGAAGCATGGCCTCATCGGCGTTTAAACAAAGTCAGAGATCGCGCCTATATTCGCAGGGCTTCTGCGCACTGGCGCTGTTTCGAAAAATCGTTGGAATGTTGTTCGTGCTGATATTGATCCTTCCCGGTACGTGCGCGGCGGAGCACAATCCCTTATTGCCCCGCCCGCAGGAAATCCATTATGGAGCCGGCAAGTTGGCATTACGGGGCCTAACCATTTGCCTTGCTTCGACCCCTGCCTCTGAAGACCGGTTTGCGGCCAAAGATCTTTCGAATGTCCTGTCGGCGCGAGCGGAAGTTTCCATCCCCGTTAGGGAAGGGGGCGGGTGCGAGCACGGAATAGTCCTTGAGCGCACGGGAGGCATCGACGCGCTGCCGGTTCCTGGCGAGCACCCCGGGCCGGACTCACGCGAGGCCTATTCGTTGAAGGTCACCGCGGATGGCGCGAAGGCCAGCGCCCGCTCATCGGCCGGATTGTATTATGCAGTTCAGACGCTGGAACAGTTGGTGGAAGGGAAGGGCGCGCAGGGGGTTCTGCCTGTCGTGGAGATTAAAGACTGGCCGTCGCTGGTTTATCGCGGCGTGATGATGGATATGAGCCACGGCGCGCTGCCCACGGAAAAGGAAGTCGAGCGCCAGCTTGATTTTCTGGCGCGCTGGAAATCCAACCAATATTACTTTTACAGTGAGGCGAGTATCGAGTTGAAGGGATTTCGTCTCATCAATCCCGAAGGCCGGTTCACGCAGGATGAGGTCCGAAGGATCATTGCTTACGGGCGCGAGCGGCACATTGACGTGGTCCCTTGCCTCGAGCTTTTCGGCCACCTCCACGATTTATTCCGGGTCGAGAAATACTCGGACCTCTCTGACTTGCCCCACGGCACCGAGTTCGACCCTCGCAATCCGAAGGTGATGACGCTTCTCACCGACTGGGTCAGTCAGCTCGTGCGGCTCTTCCCCAGCCCCTTCGTCCACATTGGATTTGACGAAACCTTTCAGATTGAAATCGCGGCCCAGGAACATGGGACCGCCGCACAGCCTGCGGAGTTGTTCGTCCGGCAACTGAGCAACGTGGACAATCTCTTTAAGCAGCATGGGAAAACCGTGATGGCCTGGGGTGACATCATGGTGAAGTATCCGGCGATAGTCTCCCAACTTCCTCCCGGACTCATTGCGGTGGCTTGGGAGTATGACCCGGGTCCCGAGTCGCACTACGAGCATTGGCTGGGACCGCTTGCCGCCGGACATATCCCGAATATGATCGCTACCGGGGTGACCTGCTGGAACCAGGTTATGCCCGATTATGCGCGGAGCTTCGAAAACATCGATACGTTTCTGGCCTCCGGGCGCAAGGCAGGCACGATGGGTTTGATTAATACCATCTGGACCGATGACGCGCAGAATCTACTGCGCACAGCGTGGCCGGGCATGGCTTATGGCGCGGCGGCAGCTTGGCAGTCAGCGCCCATGGATCGAGAGGCATTTTTCTCGGATTACGCACGGCTCCTGTACGCTCCAACGGTTGCGCCGGAAGTGGCCGCCGCCCTGAAAGACCTGACGGAATCGGAATTCGAGCTCCAGAAGGTGCTCGGTGATGAAAGTATGCTGGCCATGTGGGCGAACCCTTTTTCTCCGGCAATGCTCAAGCGAACCACGGAGCATCTCGCTGACCTGCGCGCGACGCGGCTCAAAGCCGAAGATGCCGAAGAGCATCTTGAGGAGGCGTTGGCGCGGGGAGGCGATCCCGTTACGCTGGAGAGCCTTTTGTTCGGCAGCCAGCTTCTCGACTACGCTGGACAAAAGTTTCAGACGGCGCCGGAACTGGTAGCAATGTGGCAACACCTCGGACCCCGCCGCCCCAATGACGAATTGTGGTGGAACGAATGGGGATCGCAAGTCACGTATCCCGACCATTCCCGTTTAGTTGATTTAATGGACACGCTCACGGGCCTTCGATCCATATACCGGCGTGAGTGGCTTGCTGAATACACGCCTTACCGTATGGACTCCGCCCTGGGGCAATGGGATGCCGAATACCAATACTGGAGAAACGTTCAGGAGAGGATGAAGCAATTTTCGGATGGCTCCCACGAAGGGGATGCACTACCCCCACTGCCCGTCGTATTGACCGGCGCCGGCGTTCCGACCGCACACGTGGAAGACCAAACGGCTGTTCCCCTGCTGGGTGGTCTTTACGATCATCATGGACAAAGTGGGACCTTTTGACTGAATCCCCTGCGCGATCTGGAATCAAAAGCATGATTTGGCTTCCTTTTTGCACTCCTGCCCGGTGTAGTGGACAGTAGTGGGGAAGTTAGCTCACAGAGTACCTTTCGAGCGGCCAACGAGGTGAAAATCCCATGAGTAGCAGACGAACCTTCCTCAAAACCACGGTGGGAGCGGTGGCAGCGCTGGCAGGCAATCCCCTGATGGGAGCGCCGGAAGTTGTTACGGGATCGCTTCCCAAAGTACGGTTCGGCAAATATGACATCAGCCGATTAATCATCGGCAGCAACCAGTTTTATGGGTACTCCCACTTCAACCACATACTGGATCAGGTCATGGTTGAGTGGAATACCCCCGAGCGCGTGTGTGAAACTCTTTTACAGTGTCAGCAGAACGGAATCAATGCCTATCAATACAGCCACCGCGACCGCTCGTTGGCGGACCTGGAACTTTTCCACTCCAAGGGCGGGAAGATGCACCTCATTGCCGTGGACATCGAAAAGCATCCGGTGGAGGAGACGGTACGGCGCAGTGGCGTGACGGCTTTGTATCATCATGGCGAATTGACTGACGATCTGTTCCGCGAAGGAAAGATGGACCAGGTTTTGGAGTACACCAAAAAGCTCCGCCAGGGAGGAGTCCTGGTCGGGGTTGGAACCCACATGCCCGAGGTGGTCGAGTATATAGAGGATAAAGGGTGGGACGTTGATTTCTATATGCTGTGTGCTTACAACCGCAGGCGAACACCGGAGGAAATTCGCAAGCTCTTGGGTGTGCTGCCGGTGCCGGCTTGGGAACTCTACCTCGAAACCGATCCTGCGCGCGCCTATAAGGTCGCCCGGCAGACTCAGAAGACCTGCTTCCTATTCAAAATTCTGGCCGCCGGCCGCGTCACTCATACGCCCGCTGCCGTTGACGCAGCTTTCCAAGAAGCGTTTGACAGTATCAAGGAAAAAGACTGCGTCGTGGTGGGAATGTATCCCCGGTATAAAGACGAGATAAAGGAAAATTGCGACCGTGTCCGGCGAATTCTCAGCGTGGTTTCCTGATCGAATGTTCACATTCGTCTTTACAATGCTACATACGGGCGCACACGCATTAAGTATCGAGTAAAGATACTATACCTGCTGCCAATGTTGGGATAACGGTTGAGAGGCCGGCTGGCGCCCCGACTGGTCGGGGCGCCAACCTGCCTCCTGGGTAGTCTCAATTTCTAAGGAATGCCCATGAATCGCAGACAGTGGATGATGTTTTCCGGAGCGGCCGCCGTGATGCGACCGGGATCCGCGCTGGCGCGGCAGGCCCCGAGCCCCGCGAACGAGCCTGAGACCTCGCCGGATAAGCTCCTGCTGAAGGACTACCGCCCGAGATCTATCTACAAGGTTCCCAAAACCGAAGTCACCAAGGCGAAGTATCCGGCCATCGATGTGCACTTTCATGCGGAATGGGTTCGCTCTCCGCAACACCTCGAACGAGGTGGTCAAACTTATGGACGAGGCGGGCGTGGAGAAGACCGTGACGTTCGTCAGGACGGGCAGTCCGGAAAAAGTTTCCGCGATGAGCCAACTGTTCTCCAAGTATCCGGACCGTTTCGACCTGTGGTGCGGCTTTGATCTTTCCGGTTGCGACCAGCCGGGATTCGGCCCGAACGCCGTGAAGGCCCTGGAGGAGTGCCATCGCCGGGGGGCTCTTGGAGTCGGGGAAATAGGCGACAAAGGCACCGGCATCTGGAGCGCCCCCAAGGGCTCCGGCCTGCACGTGGATGACGCGCGCATGGATCCCCTCTTCGACAAATGCGCGCGCTTGGGGATGCCCATCAATATCCACGTTTCGGATCCGATCTGGGCCTATGAGCCCATGGACAATACCAATGACGGGCTCATGAATTGCTACACGTGGAGAATCACCACGGGTCCGGGCGTCCTGGGGCACGACGAACTGATTGAGAGTCTGGAGCGCGCCGTAAAAAAGCATCCCCGGACGACGGTCATCGCGTGCCACATTGCCAACCTGGAGTACGACCTGACGCGCCTGGGCCAAATGCTGGATCGCAATCCCAATCTTTATGTTGACCTGGGGGCGCGCTTCGCGGAGATGTCGCCGATTGCAAGATTCGCAGCTCAGTTTATCGAAAGTCACTCCGACCGGGTGCTCTACGGGACGGACATGGCCTACACGCGGCCGATGTTTCGCGCCACCTTCCGGATTCTGGAGACACTCGACGAGCACTTTTACGAATGGGATACGGAACTCCAGACCACCACCGGAGCCTTTGCCTACCACTGGCCGCTGTACGGTTTGGGTCTGCCGGACGACATCCTCAAGAAAGTGTACGGCGACAACGCTCGGAAGGTCTTACGGGCGGCGCACGAGAATGCGGCTTAAGGGTTTTCGCCGCAATGCCGTAAGTTTTGGTTCAATGACGTAGGGGTCGCCGCGGCGACCGTTCGGCCCGGGCCAGCGCCGCTGGCCCCTACGATGTACCACGGGCGTCCGAAGGTGTGAAAAAATACCATTTTCACCGCTGAGACGCTGAGACGCAGAGAAATGACCCTTTGTTTTCAAGCCTCTGCGCCTCAGCGTCTCCGCGGTGAAAGGTTTGATGGGATTTTTTCACAGCTTCTCCCGCCCGTGACCGGCACGGCCAAGACTCCGATGAATCGGGGCAGGTCGGCCGTGGCACGCCCTGGTTGCGGCCCCGCCGCTAGCTCAAAGGCGGGATGACCCAATGGCTCGATTCAGGAGATGGTAATGGAAACCCTGGTGCAAGATCTTCGTTACGGTCTGCGCATGCTCGGGAAGAGTCCCGGTTTCACCACTGTCGCGGTGTTGACGCTGGCTCTCGGCATCGGCGCAACCACTGCCGTGTTTAGTGTGGTTGACCGTCTCTTGTTTCGTAGCCTTCCGTATCCTCAGGCGGATCGCCTGGTCTCTCTCGGCATGTTGGCGCCCATTGATCCCAACGAGTTTGTCATGTCTTATGACTACGTTGACTGGCGCGCCGCCCAAACGCCATTCGAATCCATGACGTTCCTGGAGCGGGGTGGCTGATTGCGATTTGACGGAGCAGAACCCTGTCCGCATGGTTTGCGCGAAAGTGGAATCCAGCTTCCTCTCGACCTTCGGCATGCAACCGCTCCTGGGACGGAATTTCACGCCCGACGAGAGCCGGCCGAACGGGCCCAAGGTCGCCCTGATTTCTTACGGCCTGTGGAAGAGCCGTTTTGGAGGCGAGCCGGGCGTAGTTGGCCGCACGTTTTCATTGGATGCGCAGCCCACGCGAATTATCGGCGTGCTGCCCGCGGATTTCGAATTGCCCAGCCTTACGTCTGCCCAGGTCATCGTCCCGCAAGTGTTCACGGAGGCGGAACTTTCGCCGCGCCACGACACTGCCAACCTGATCTATGCTTTCGCCCGGCTCAAACCTGCGATCACGCCTGCTCAGGCCCTCGGCGCGCTCGATCCCCTATTCCAGCAATCGCTCCAGTGGGTTTCACCGCAATTCCGCAAGGACATACATCTGCGGGTGCAATTGCTCCGAGATCGACAAACCCATGATTCAAAGCAGGCCGCCTGGATTTTGCTCGCCGCAGTGTTTGCGGTGCTGCTGATTGCCTGCGCCAACGTGGCCAATCTCCTGTTGGCACGGGCCGCGTCCCGCCAACGTGAGGTGGCGTTGCGCAGCGCCCTGGGAGCGGGCCGCCCGCGTCTGATCCGCCAACAACTGACCGAAAGCGTTCTGTTGGGGGTCACCGGGGGAGCGCTGGGCTGTGTCTTGGCAGGTCTGATGTTGCGGGGCTTCCTGGCTATCGCCCCGGAAGGCATCCCACGCCTCCAGCAAGCGACCCTCGACTTCCGCGTTCTGCTATTTACTCTTGCTGTTTCACTGCTCTCGGGCGCTCTGTTCGGACTCGCCCCTGTGCTGCATTTGCCTCCCGCTGAGGCGCTGACCGGCCGGCAAGTGGTGGCCGGCCGGCGTTCCTGGTTTCGTCAGCTTCTGGTGGTGGCCCAGGTGGCGATTTCTTTGGTGTTGCTGGCGGGGGCGGGCCTGCTGCTGCGCAGTCTGTGGAAGCTCCAGAATGATCCCATGGGGATCGAAACCTCTCACGTGATAACCGCCAACCTTGTCCTCGGCCAGCAGCGTTATCCGCGACCAGAGCAAGTGGTGGCATTCTTCGACGAACTTGAGCCGCGCTTGCGACGGCTGCCGGGAGTTACAGCCCTCGCCCTAAGTGATTCTCTTCCACCGGGCGGCCCTGCGCTCACCATGATATACGGCACAATTCAAGTGCGAGGCCACGAGCCCTACCTGAAAGGAACCGGCGGCACCGTGGTTTACCGAACCGTGACGCCGGATTATTTCTCCGCGCTAAAAATCCCCATTCTGCGCGGCCGGGGCTTCCGCGAGGAGGACCGCAATCTGAATGCCCACGCGATTATTCTGAGCGCGTCGTTGACCAAAAAGTTGTTCGGAAGCCTTGACCAGGTAGGCCAACAACTACAGCCAGGTTCCAACGGACCGTGGTATACGGTGGTGGGGGTTGCGGCAGACGCCAAGAACGGTGGGCTGGCCGCCGCACCCGACCCGGAATATTATCTGGTGCGCACGCAATCGCCTGACGATGCCACGCGCTCGTCGAGCGTGCTGGTCCGCACCAGCTTAAGTCCCCGCGCCATGGCGCCATGGCTACGGAAAGAAATTGCCGCAATCGACCCCACCCTGCCCGTCACCATCGAGACGATGGACCAGCGCGTGGGGAAGCTGGCACAGAGGGCGCGGTTCAACGCCGCCTTGCTCTCCTTATTCGCCGGCATGGGACTGCTGCTGGCGGTGGTGGGGATTTACGGTGTGATGTCCTTCCTGGTGACGCAGTCGACGCAGGAAATTGGCGTGCGCATGGCGCTCGGCGCAACGCGTGGAGACATTTTGCGCTGGGTGAGCGGCCGAAGTATGCGGCCGGTTCTGGCCGGGGTGCTGGCGGGGCTCGCTTGCGCGCTCGCAGCCTCCCGCCTGCTGCTGACTACGCTGCTGTTCGAAGTCCAGCCTGACGACCCACTGATCTTCGTGAGCGTGGCGTTGCTTCTGGTCGCAACCTCGATGCTGGCGACCTATATCCCCGCGCGCCGGGCGACCAAGGTCGATCCCCTGGTGGCGCTCAGGTACGAATGAAAGGGGGAGGCAGGCGCCTCCCCCCGTACTTACACAATTCGAGCTCTCTAGAACAACAACCTCAATCCAATCTGGATCAGGCGGGGTTGATATTGGCCGGCTCCTCCATAGACTTTGCCGGTGCCAGGATCAGAAGAACCTCCATCCCGAATATCAGCGACACCCACACTAGGGTCACCCAGGCTGTAGTGGTTGGGAAAATTGAAGAAGTCCACTTTGAGCTCCAGCTTGTTGGACTCGCCCTTGGGTAGTTGAAACTGCTTCAACACACTGACATCCCACTCACCGAACCCTGGACCAAAAATCGAGAAGGGCGCGGCGTTGCCGTAATTCCACGGCTGGGGAGGAACGAAGGCCGCCGGGTTGAACCATTGCACACCATGGACCGTGTCGTGGCCCGATCCACGGTCGTTGTAAAGCGGTACACCCGCGGCACGGTCTGGCCGGAGCGCTTGCCAACCGACCAGGGTCTGAGGATTCTCGAAGCTCGGTGAGATCGGATCACCGCTGTGATACGTGGTGATGCCGGAGACTCGCCAGCCGCCCAGCACGCCATCCTCGAACTTGTTCACATTTCCGAGGAACTTCCTACCGTGGCCCACCGGGAGTTCGTAGATATAGTACGCTATGAACCGGTGACGGAACTGAAATTGGGCGTTACCGTACTCCGAGCGCAGGTTCCAGGGATCCTGTAAACCCACAAAGGTGTTATCTCCACTCATGTTGGCAAGGTTGCGGGACCAGTCGTACTCAGCTCGGAACATCAATCCGTGCGCAAACCGCTTTTGCATTTCGAGTTGAAGCTGGTGGAAGTTGCTGGTTCCCGAATAGGTGGTCCAGGCAATGCCGCTCCAGGGTTGGAAAGGAAGTTGCAACTGGGTGGGCACATTGGGCTGTTGGACAATGGGCTTATTCAGATTCGCGCCGGTATCCACCAAGTGGTGTCCCTGGTCCCCCATGTAAGTGCCCCGGAACGACCAGTTGTCTCCGACCTGCCGTTCCACCGTTAAGTTCCACTGCTGCGATACGGGATTGATTTCGTGTCGATCCATCGCCGTGAAGGAGGGGTTCGCCGGCGCGCCCGCCACGAGGCCCGTGGGGAAGGGATCGGCGAAGGTTATGTCAGGCAGGTAAGCCGTGGTGGGATTGCCGGGCAACCGGGAAGAATAGTTCGCGGCGGGTCCCCAAGGTATGTCCTCCAGGCTTCCTAGCGGCCCCACCCAGCCCGCGTTGAAGGCATAGTACACACCATACCCACCGCGGATGACCGTTTTGTTGTTGCTGGAGGGGCGATAAGCAAAGCCTACGCGCGGCGCCCAGTTGTTCGTATCGTTCGTGAAGTTATTGATCGAGGCGCCAAGCTGCTTCGTGGTTTCGAACGGGTAGGCGGACACGAGTGCAGCATCTGCCCCGGGAGGAACCGTAACCGTGCTGGAGTTTTCAGCCAAAACCAACTGGTTGCTAGCGGGATCCCAGAAGGTTGCGTTATGGTCCCGGAACGTCCAGGGCCTCTGGTACATATAGCGCACGCCATAGCTCAAGGTCAGGCGCGGCGAGGCCTTGAAGGTATCCTGAACGTAAAAATCCCATTCCCGATCGTAAAAGTTTTGGCTGAGGGGTGAACCGTAACCGGAGGAATCAACATCGCCGAGCATGAAATCGGCGAACGCATTCCCGGCCGACTGAGGAGCGCCGCCAAAGTTCCAGCCGCGGTTGCCTGTCCATTGCCCTGAGGCGCTGAAATTGCCCAAGGGCCCTACGCAGGTGAAATAGCAGAAGTCGTTTTCCTTGTATCCAAGTTCCTCAACGCCGGTTTTGATCGTGTGCCGGCCCCGGACCAGAGTAAGGTTGTCCACGATGTCGATAGTCTTCTGCTGCCCGTGGGCCTTGCCCACGTCGCTGATAGTGCCGCCGTAGTTCGTTCCTCCATAATTACCGATGTAGATGGTCGGCAGGCCTCGGTCGGGGCTGGAGGGTATTCCTGGGAACTGGCTCCAGGGCTCGAAACCAAGGTTTTGGCCGTAGGAGCGCGTCACGGATTCCACCCATCCCAGCCGAAACTCGTTGACCGTGCCGGGGCCGAACGTGTGGGTCTCCGTGGCGCTGGAGTTATACCAATTGTAACCATGGTCTGACCAGCTTCCATAGGTTACGCAACAGGCGTAGCCAAAGAACCAGGGGTCCCCCTTCGACATCGTGGCGAAGACCACGATGGAGTCCTTGCTTCCAAGCTGTCCGTCCAGGCGCAATTGGGCGTTGTTGGTTCCGAAGCGGAGAGGGACGGCGCTGGCCCAATCGTACATTGCATTAGGCGACCCCTGATAAATCACGGAGCTCGTACCGGGTACCGGAGTAGGAGCAAAATTGACGTTGGGCAGGGGCATATAGGCGCCCAGCACCTGAGATTGGGCGGCAAACATCCCCGCATCAATGTGATTGTTCAGGAACGGCTGCCCCGTTAGCGGATTATACAACTGCTGGCCGTAGGTCGTGTCGGTACAGAGCCCCGCGCTCCAGGTGTCGCACAGATTTGAAAAGTCCCCTTGGCGCATGGCCTGGGTGGGGAAATTTGCGGCTATAGGCTGGGGGTGGATCTCCCGTATGCCATCGTAGTTGGCAAAGAAGAACAGCTTGTCCTTAAGGATCGGCCCCCCCACCGTGGCGCCAAATTGATTCCGGTTAAAGGGGTATTGGTTTTCATTGTATTTGTTTAAGTCGAAGGAGTTGGCAAGCAGGGACTTGTTCTCGTTGTACTCGTAGGCCTGCCCGTGAAACTTATTGGTTCCCTGCTTGGTCACCATACTGATGGCGGTTTGCGAGCGGTATTCAGCGCCCACCACTGAGACGTCAACCTTGAACTCTTGCAGCGTCCCGATCGAAGGCAGGTTGGCCTGGGCGATCATTTCGTTGGAGCCGACGTAGGTGACGTTGCCGCCCCCTCCCTGTCCGGGATTGTTGGTGCTAATCCCGTTAACCGTAAAGTTGCTCATACCAAAATAGGAAGCACCACCGATCGTGGGATTGGAGTTTCCATTGCTGATTCCCAGCGACATCCCCGGCACGAGGTTCATCAGTCCATCCGTCGTCGTCGTGATGTAGGGGAGATCCGCCAGTTCGTGGGTTTGGAGCGTTCCGCCAATGGTGGGAGAATCCGTTTGCACCAGTGACGTGTGCGCGGTGACCTCCACGGTCTGCTGGACCGTCCCGACCTGTAACACCACATCTTGCCGGGCTGTCTGCGAGGAGAGGAGCCGAACTCCGGTAGCCTGGTAGGTCTTGAACCCCTCTTTGACGGCCATGACCGTGTACAATCCCCCCAGCAGGTCGGGAATAGTATAGGTTCCGGAACCGTCGGTAGCTGTCCTGGACTCGATTCCGGTGCCTTCATTCTTCACAGTGATGTGGGCCTGGGGAACTGCTGCACCGGTTGAATCGGTGACGTTCCCGACGATGGATCCCCTGATTTCCTGTCCGTAGAGCGCAACGGCCGCGCCCAAATATAAAAGCGCCAGGGTTAAGAACCAGATGCTCTTGAGTCGCATTACCCAACCTCCTTATCAATTTAAACGTATTACCCAGACCCGTTTTTCCACTGCTAATCCCCTTGTCGCGCGGTCGTGTCAGCACGGTGGAACCTAAATAAATCAGACGCTGCGCAACACCGCGCGGGGGTAAAGGTTAAAGGCGTTCATTGAACAAATCCCGGCCGCTTCACCGGAATGTCAGCGTGTAACTCACGCACGATCCGTTCGCGCATGACTCCTAGATTCACCAGAGGCGACTTATAGCGCCGATTGAGATCAATGGTCGCGATCGCGGCGGCGCCTTCCTCTTTCGCAGAAGCAACTTGTTCCCCCTCGGGGTCAAGAATCACGGAGGGGTCGCCGTATGACGAAGTGACGATGAATACTTGATTTTCCATGGCCCGAGCCAGGACGAGCGGGGCGCTCCAATCCCAGATGGGCATGAGAATGATTTCCGCGCCTTGGAGGGCCAGGGCACGCGCCGGTTCCGGGAACTCCGAGTCCCAACAGATCATCATGCCGACTTTTCCGAAATCGGTTTGAAAGACTGGATACTTGCTGCCCGGTGTGATGCCATCTTCGAATTCATCGTACGGCAGGTTCACCTTGCGGTATTTGCCCACCAGACGGCCCTCGCGATCGATCAGCACCGCCGTGTTATAGAACGCCGGCCCTTCCTGTTCGACCAAGCTGGTCGCGATATACGTCTTGCGGGCTCGTGCCACTTCGGCCAGCCGCGCCGTCGACGGGCCGGGGATCGGTTCTGCAACCTCGCGGTACGAACCCCTTGTCCCTGCCCAAGTGATCGTCTCGCCCATCAGAATTACATCGGTTGGGCCTGTAACAGTCTTGTCGACGACCTCGAGGCAGCGGCGTACTGCCTCAGCGGCTGAGCCGGCGCCCTTCGGCTCAAACCTGATGGTTGCGATCCTGACAGGCCGTGCCAGTGGCGCCGGAATTCCTTCAAACGAGATATCGTCCCACCAAACGGTGGCTTGGGGAGCATTGGCCAGAAGGAGCTGGATTTTCACCGCGCTCGCTTTCTCAGGCGCCGCAAGATCAAGGGTTAGCCGTGTCCAACCGCCTTCGGGGTTCACAGTGGTGGGAAAGTCAGGGGGGCCCTCCCGCTTACCATCCGCGCCCATCCAGTTCAGTTTGGCGAACGCCTGCACGGGCTCGTAGGTCAGGCCTTCCGCCTTGTACCATGCCTCGAAGTGATACCAGGCGCCTGGCTTGACACCCTCAACCACGTACTCCCAGCCACCCAACTCCGCCGGATTGCTGTTGCCACTTACCGCCAGAGAGCCCGGCCCAGTCCGGAAGTGGACAGTGTCGATGAAGGTTCGTGGCATGACTTCGGCTCGCGGCGCCCAGGTCTTCCACCCCGGCGGCAATCCTCCTTCCACCGGTTTGAAGCCCGACAGCCGGACATCGAGCGGCCCCGCCACAGCCTGCGCCGCAAAGCTCAGTCCAGCGGCAAGTAGCGCGACAAGCAACGGCGGCAGCGTCCCCCTCTGCACTCCCCTAAGATTTGCGCTCAACAGTAAGCGGCTTCTGCTCATGGAAAGTACCCTCAGACACCCACCGGGCATTTAAAAGTCGCTGCGGTTGTATCGTTTTGATCCAGCGCCGCCTCCTACTGGTTCGTTCCCATGTCGGGCGGCATCCGACAGTATCGGCGCAGGGTATGCCTCATTGACTGGAGTGTCAAGCCAGTTACAAGATCTCAGGGGCAACTGTCCAATAGGTTGGAAAATATCTGTTGTCACGCTTATGAATGACTTTCCTCATTCTTCCTTCAAACATTAGCGATACAATATTCCTAATGAGTCCTATTGGAGTTAAGGGTTAGCGACGTTTTGTCATGTCGCACGCGCAAGCCTTTCAGCCGTCTCGTTCGTATTGGCGCACTTGGTTCCCCGCCGCTTCGGCTCGTGCGGCGGCGACAGGCAAGGGTAGAATGCGGGAACTAAGCAGGAGGGCAATAGCGACGACACATCCACGCAAGTGGTCGCGGGGACGCTTCACTTTACTTCCTTGAGCAAGGCAGCTAAACGGGTTAACTGCAATTGAAGGTCTTCCACGTGCAGTCAGGACAGGAAATCGTCGGTCGGATCACTTCCCCACAATGCCGTGCTCTCGGGGGGGATTCTCCGTCAGTGGATGACCCTTGTCAAGTAGAATAATGATTACTGGCGGGTCATCATAAGGTCCGAAACCATTCGGTCATGGGGAGTCTTCGATCGCTCCTGCGGCGCTTACTTGTTATCTATGAGGGCTAACGAGGGTTTTAAGAGTTCACAGCCCCAACGGCTCGAGCCGCAGATTCTTTCCAATTGCTAATCACCCGCGAAGAGATCTGCGCTGCCGTCCGCTTTACCTGGCCCGCCAAAGCTGGAATACGCTCGTATGGGAGCTGACTTAACGTTCCTGCCACGCTGATTGCGGCAATGCTCTTAGAGTTGGAATCAAAAATGGGGGCCCCAATGCAACGCAGACCCATTTCGTCTTCCTCATCATCCAGGGAATAACCCCGGGCTCTGACTTGGGCAAGTTCCCGCTTCAAGGCGCCGAGGGAAGTAATTGTACTGTCATTGCGCCTCGGGAAGCCTTTGAGTCTCGCGATTTCGTCGAGTTCTTCCTCGCTCAGGAAAGCGAGCAGCGCCTTGCCGACACCCGTGCTGTTGACGTCCAGCCTCCGACCGACCCACGAGGCTAACGGGATCACCCCGGGCGCTGGAATCTTCTCAATAATGACTGCCTCGGTGCGCTCCAGTACGGCCATATGGACCGTAAGTTGGGTCTCTTGCATGAGCGATTGCAAGAAGGGCTTAGCCTCTTCCCGCAGGTCCAGGTTCTCGAGCGCGCTGCGGCTGAGGTTAATCAGCTTCAGGCCAAAACAGTATCTGCCGGTATGACTGTTCTTTTGTAGAAAACCCAGTCGTTCCAGGGTTCCTACGATCAGGTAGGTGGAGCTCTTGGGAAGTCCGAGTCTGCGGCTTATTTCGGAAGTCGAGAACCCGGATTTCGACTGAGCGAGAAACTCCAGCACCGTGAGCGCACGCTCTATGGCCGGAACGGAAGTGACCTTCGTATCCGACATAAGATTACCCGTTCGTATCGGAGTCGTTCAGCCCTTTGTGCTTAGGGCCCCATACTAGCACAAATTCTTTGCTGACGCGCACGCTAGTAAGACCGGGGTAGTGTCCTAGTTTGAACGTAGCGCCCCGATGCATCGGGGCTCGATGCCGGCTGGAAGCCGGCGCTACGTTCAAACTAGGACGACACTACCAAGGCCGTTCTCGATGATGGCCGGTTGGTTTTTAGGGAGCCCTGTGCCCTGGTTCGGAATCGTGGTGGCCCTTAGCGTGGGCAGGATGTGAAAACGATCCGAAGTGTCTTGAATGGTATTCAGAATGGAAATGAGGGACAATGCCGGGCGCCGGAAGGCCGAAGCGGAGATGCTCCGGCCCCCAGCCCTGCATGAGAAGAGCCGGCGGTCAAGGCTCGCGAGACCGTGGCTGGCGCTGCCAACGAGACAGCGGGAAAAAGGAGTGTGGCGATG
Source organism: uncultured Acidobacteriota bacterium (assembly GCA_963804995.1). GTDB lineage: Bacteria > Acidobacteriota > Terriglobia > UBA7540 > UBA7540 > Bog-366. Next base: position 861,962 of record CAWDSK010000003.1, on the reverse strand, counting down.
AGGATGATATGCTCGGTTTTATTTTTCCTCCTATGCGTCTTAAACCTTAACGCTCAGCAAACCCCGGGAGCCGCACTGGGAATGCGGATCGAATCGGCAACCGAAAAAAGCGGCAAGATTGAAGTTGTAACCACGGGCGCGAAGTTCGAGCTCGATAGCCAGGGCGCCATCCAGTGCCGGCAGCGCATTCCTCGCGAGCGACGCGTGCTGGAAATCAGCTTCACCCCGGCCGTGGGACCTTTCCACATCCAGAAGCAGGACGGCTTTTCCTGCACGGTCTCCTGCCGGGCGGGCACCCTGACTTTCCAGGGCGATAGCGTGGTCATTCTGAAGACTAACCAGAACACTAAGACCAGCTTCAAGGGTTTTTTCAACCCCGCCTATCACTTCGAAAAACAGGGCAAATGGATTCTCATGGATGCCGAGGGAGGGTTTGGAATCTACCCCGTGGCGAAGAAGCAGCCGTCGGCCCCGGTTTTCACCAAGCCTGCGTGGGACATCGCCTATGATTTTGCCGGGGGTGATGAGGCGTGGCTTTCGGTTTTTCCACCGCGGCCGTATAACTGGCGCCGGGCCTTTCAAGCGATTGAGCACGACGGTCTGCCCGCGGATTATACCTCGAATGAACTGGAGGGCGCGGGAGCGTACCCCGGCAACGATCTGATTGAAGTGGCGGCCCAGCACTGCAAGGTTTATACCTTGCATGCTTATATCTGGAAGGATGCTCCCGAGGATGTCAAAGAGAGACTCATCCCGATCAAGCATACCGAATCCTATCGCGGCCATCCCCAGCCCTGGCTTGCGCCCAAACACGTGCCGCTCAACCTGCAGGAATTCATTCGTGTGCGCGAGGAGGTTCACAAGCAGGGTATGAAGCTGGTGGTTTATGTGAGCCCGTATTACTCCGCGGCCCCGGATATCTTTGCCGAGATGAAGCGGATCCTGGACGAGTACAAAGTGGATGGCCTGTATTTCGACGGCATCTCCATGGACTTCCGCAAGTCCTACGAGGTGATGCGGCGAACCCGGGAAATCCTGGGGGACGACCGGATTCTCTATGTGCATTGCAGCAGCGATCCGCTGGAGGATGGACGCATCTATTGTCCCTTCCTCGACACCTACGCGGACTACATCTTGCGGGGTGAAGCGGGAGTGTGGGGGCTGAAGCTGAACGATTTCCTGCGCTGGACCGTGAGTGGTTTTAACATCAGCAACGCCGTGGGCGTTTGGTGCTACTACGGATCGAACCGGCAACAAGGTTATGATTCGAGCACCCCGAAGTCCGGCAAGTATTTCGATGTGGTGCCCACTGCCGGGGCGATTGACGCGGCGCTCAAAAATAATGTCTTCATCTGGCGGGAAGGCCAGCAATGGAGTCAGGGCGTATCGAAAGCCGCCTTGGCGCAATTCGACAAGGATTATTACACCAAGGTTGAACAGCTTCAGAAGGCCCACGCAGGCAAGTGAACGGGGACGGCACGTTAACATTAGTAATTATGCGATAAGCGGTAGCAGATTGAACTACCGGGAGGTTTTACATGCGAACCGCATTTCCTGGAAGGCACGATCATGGTTATGGTTCGAAAGTGGATCGGACGCCGGCTAAGAATCGGCCGAGGTGGACTCCGTTCCGCTGTTCCCTAGAATACTATTCCCGAACTTCTTTTCGCACCGCGATGATTTTGTGCCACGGGCGTCCCGCCCGTGCCTCAGAGCATGGCCGGGACGGCCATGGCACGATTTTGGTTGCGGCACCGCCGCGCTGGGCTTTGCCGTTTTGGTATTGCTGCTGGGCGGGATGGGCTGTTCACCGGGTGGCAGTGGGCAGAAGAAGCCCTTGACCGTCACGGTCGGCCACGAGAATGCGGATGTGGTGGGCGACGACAACCGCGCCATCCAGCAAGCGGTGGACCGCGTGGCCGCTGCGGGCGGGGGAACCGTTCTGATCAAGGCCGGGACTTACACGCTCTCCAATGCGATACGCCTGGCGAGCCACGTGGCGCTCAAAGGGGAAGGGAAGGATAAAACCATTCTGAAGAAAGGGCCGGCCCTGAGGACCCGGATCACCATCGACGCGGAGAGCACCCAGTCGCAGGCCACGGTGGAAAACGCGGCGGGCTTTCAACCCGGCATGGGGGTCACGCTGATTGACAAGGCCGACCGCGGAGGCTGGTGCGCCGTCGTGAAAACCATCGACCATATTGAAGGCTCCACTCTCTTCTTCGATCAGATTCTCGATGTGGACTACATGGTGCAAAAATCCCCTGAGGTTGCGACTGCCTTCCCGCTGATTTGGGGGACCGGGGTGGAAGGCTTCAGTGTTAGCGACCTCACCTTGGAGGGTAACCACCAGGAGACGGGATGGAACAACGGTTGTGGCAACGCCGCCGTGTACATTTTCCGTTCCAAGAAATTCACGATTCAGAATATCGTGACGCGCAACTTCGGATCGGATGGAATCAGCACGCAATTTGTGGAAGATCCCGTGATCCAGGATTGCGAGACCTACGGCAACGCCGGCCTGGGCATCCATCTGGGGACCGTAGCCTTGCGGCCGACCGTACTGCGCAATAAGATTCACGACAATGCCATGGATGGTTTATATCTCTGCTGGCACGTGCAGCACGGGGTCTTTCAGGAAAACCAATCCTGGTCGAACGGCCAGGATGGCATCTCGATCGGATTCCGGGACACTGACAACAACTTTACCAAGAACGTGGTGCGCCTGAATGGCAGGTCGGGCGTCTATATCCGCAACGAAAGCGAGAATAACCCCGGGAGCCGGAATACCTTTCGTGAAAACGTTTTCGAAGACAACGGGGCGCCCGGCAAGGCAGGCTTCGGGGTCCAAATCCTGGGCACCACACAACACACCACGCTGGAATCCAACACCCTCCGGGAAACTCGCGCCAAGGGACGCGCCGGCGAGCGGGTGGCAATCTACCTGGGGCCGAAGACCGATTACACTACCTGTGAGCGGAATACCATCCAGGGGAATTTCAACCGGGTGATTGTGAATGAGTCCAAAGGCAAGAATAATGTTTTGGATTAGGGGGCAAATAGGCTGTGAAGCTCCAGCGGTCCTGCCTCGGTGGTAGCGTCCATTAATTGCGCGTAACCGTCCGGTGAGCCCATCTGCCCCGATAGGCTCGCTTGACTTAGCGCTGGACGGCGCGTAGCATCGGCGTATCTCACTGACACCATGGAGGTGCCGCCGCAGAAAGTAGCCATGTGGCGGGCAACGAACGTTCTTATGACCGCCTTCTCGCAGAGCTGGTTGGCGACAGCGCGGCTGAGGTGGCAATCCCAGCGGCGCCGCCCTCAGCCGTGTCTCCTGGTGCTTGCGGTCAGTAGGGCCCGCCACATCTGCGCAGCGGCAACATAGATGACGAATGACGTAGTGGCCCGTCCTCTGCGCGGGTCCGAAGTCCCGGGATTCGCAGCGGCGGTCGGAAGCAACGGAAATGACGAAAGAAGGAGGAGGAGCTATGGCGACAGAAGATGCGTTCAATGCGGCTAAGGCCATGTCCACCTTACTGGGTGGATTCTTTAAAGACGTTGCCAATGAGATCGGCCTGGAAAAGGCCCTTTCGCTGTACGCCAAGCATGGTGAAGTCGTCGGCGCCATGGTGGCCAGGGCGGTCAAGGAACGGTTGGGCGACAAAGAGTTCGACATGAAGACACTCGCTTCGGTCGGCTCCGGGCTCTACCAGATATGTGGGTATACTTATGAGCTTGAAGAGACGCCCACGTCAATAAAAGTGAAATGCTTCCAGTGCCCTTTCTACGAAGGATTCAAGAACGCAGGGTTGGACGACCAGACCATCGAGGCTGCATGCAGCCAGTCGGTGGCGGTAGAGCTTGCCGAATTGAAGAAAACCTTCCCACAGCTTTCCGGTCGTCTGAAGTTCCGCTCAGCACCCGACCAACCCTGCATCGATGAGTTCGAATTGACGAAATAGCCAAGGAGGTTATATGAAGGCAAAGATCATGTTTGCGTTTCTCATCGTTTTCGCGCTGGCCGCAGTCGCCAGGGCGCAGACCAAGATTTCGGGTACGTTGCAGTGTGGCAAACCCGACCAACAGCACGCTATCGATGTGGGTGATCGCCCCAACCATTCATTTGTGATCAGCCAGACTAAGTGTACTTGGACCAAACCCCTCGAAATCGCGGGAGTGCAAAGCAAGGAGGACGTCTATACGGAATTCAGCGAAGTCAGCGGCAATCGCGCGCGTGTCCAAGGATATGGAATCGGCACGATGACTAACGGAGACAAGTTCTACGGCCGTCTCCAATGCTCTTTCGTCCTGAAGGAGGGCGCGACGGAAAACGGGGAATGCACAGCGACCTTCGTGGGCGGCAGCGGGAAACTCAAAGGGCTTAAGGGCAAGGCGACCAGCAAAGGCAAAGGTGCCGCTGACGGTACGTCAACTTGGGAAGGCGAGGGCGAATACGAGTTGCCGAAGTAGGGCCCTGCTGGTCGATCGGGTAAGGAGTCTCGCGGGTGGCGCGGAGGTTGAACTGTCCCTCGCGGGAAACAAGGGGTTGGTGCGTTATTGATGGCTCTGCTGGGAGCTGGGTTCACTGCGTGGAGTTGGTAAGGGCGCTCTACGGGGGGTACTTTTGTTCTAAAGCCAGCGTGCTGCCACCAGTAGAATTGGCTCTCTTTCAACCGGCGCTACCTACAAAACTGCCGAATCGATGTCCCGCTCCGTGCTGCCTCATTGATCTTTTTCTCCCAATACCGATGGAGTATCAGCTCAGTGGCTCGTCCGGTCGGACCAGGACTTCCAGGTAGCGGGATCCGACAGCATCTTGATGAAGATTCCTCCCACTACGGAACGCGCTTGGAATCCCACCTGCGCGCCATCGCGGGTCCAATACCAGTCGGTGAGGGGAACCCGGGTGGGTGATCGGCTGACCCAATCGTAGACCGGGGCGACAAGTTTTTCCCAATCCGCGGGTGATTCCGCCAGGGTGGCGGTCCAAAGCTCCCAATCGAGTTTCGTATAACTTTTGCGGCTATCGAGGGGCAAGCCGTCGCGGTTGAGGCGCGTTTCGTAAAAGGCGATTTCCTTGCGAGCGACTTCCGGAGGAAAGAGATTCAACCCCAGAATCTTGTCCCACACCAGATTGTACTTCTGGCTCCAAGTGCCGGGCTTATCAAAGGCCAGGCGGTAATGGTCGCCGTCGCCTGCCATCTCCACCCAGCGCTTGGCGAATTCCTGCGCTTTGGCACGGTACCGGCCGGCTGACTCTCTTTTCCCCTGCATCTCGAGGATCGCGGCGTAGGAGCCCAGGCCGAGGATGGCTTTAATGGAGAGATTCGTGTTGTGCGCCAGGTGTCCCGCGAAGTCATCGGTGCAAAGTTGGTTTTCGGGATCAAGCCCTTTCTCGACAAGGTAATCGGCCCATGTCTCGAGAATGGACGCGTACTTTTCAGCGAATGCGGTGTTTCCCTCGGCCTTGGCGATGGCGGCGAAGAGGATGAGCATGTTGCCGGATTCCTCCACGGGCATCGTTTCGATTTTGGCGGGGTCAACTCCATTGGCGAGTGGATAGATGCCGAGGTCGTGCGGCGCGTAGGGAAGAGGCCACTTTCCTGACTTGACGTAGTCCATTACCGGCGCGAGCGATGCCTCCAGGAGGCGCGGATTCAAAAGTAACAGCACGGGCGCTGCCGGATAGATGACGTCCACGGTAGCGATACAACCGCAACTGAAATTCTCTTTGGGAAAGTAGTAAGGGGTCTGGCCGTCGGGGGCCGCCACCAGCTTGTGCGCGGCCAGGCCTTGCCGGTAAGCTAGCGCCGCGAGACGCGCGTATTTCTCCCCGCCCACCCGCGTAAGGTCCTCCATGAGATGTCGATCGAACTGCTCGCTTTCGGTCCGCAGCGAGTTGTAATCCCGCTCGGCCGTCGTGAGGAGATCGGCAGCCTGCGCACCGTTGCGGCGCCAATACGCGCGCAGCGGCTGGTGAAAGTATTCGATGGAACTGACATCATCGTAAGCCAGGATAAGATGCCGGGCCACGGGCTCCGCGCCCACCTGGCCCATATCGAACGCCCAAGCCATCAGGGGTGCGCCCTGGGCGGGGCGGGGCATGGCAGGTACGTCCGCCCTAGGCAGGCTGCCCTTTTCCACAAACTCCCGGTGTTGGGAATCAGCACTCGCGAGGGCGCCCGAAGCCTTCTCGCTGATCGGCGCGGCCGCATACAGGTAGCCCCAGTCGATGCGGAGATTATCACCGGATTTGGCCAGAACCGGTTGCGCCTTCGATCCCATGCGCAGAACCCTGAGATCACCGATGGTTTCACGCGACCACACTACCGGCTGGTCTTCCGTGTTGACAACGAGCTGAGCGGAGTTGGCGTAGTAAACGGAAACCTGGTGCTCGCGGCCGTCCACGGCACGGACTTCCCAAATCAGATAAGTGACGGGGCGGGAGAAGACCTCCAGGTCGCGGGGCAGGAGCGGGGTGAGGAAGGTCAGCGTAACGTGGACTCCCGCTCCTTCGAATTCATAAATCGTGCGGGTGGGAAAGACGGTCAGCCCCACTTGTGGCAGAGCCTCTTCAAGCGGGGTCCTGCCCATAATCCGGTAGGAGGCGCCATCGATCCTGACCATGCTTTCAAGGGATTGCGGCGTGCCGGTCCAGTGGCGGGTAACGTCGTCCGTGAGGTGGTCCGCAAACGACCAGATGCTGAAGTAAGGGTCGGTGGTCACCAGGGGCACGGCACGCGGCTGGAAGGCCTCAGCGGCCCGGAGGGGTGCGGCGCCCCACCCAGCCAGCGCCACAAACAGTGCGAGCGCGAGCATCCGCGGCGGGTCAAGCTGCGGCCGCACGCGCCAAAAGGACTTCCCCAAGTCACGCCTCATGGAACGCATGGGGTTTACTTCTCCAGGGTCGAGTTCAAGGTTTTCTGGACTTGCTCCAGGGTGAACTGCACGTCCTCCCGAGTGTGAGCAAAGGAGATGGAGCATTGCTTTACGGCCAGGGGGAAGAAATAGACACCCCGCTCAATCAGCCCCAGCCGCATCCGTTCATCGCGTGTGAAATCATGGTGGGAGGCCAGGTCATGCCAATCCTGTGGACAATGATCCATAAAATAGATACAGAAAGCGGAGCCCTGGCGTGCCACCACGGCAGTCAAACCCAGCTTGGCGAAGATGGCTTCCAGGCCTTGTTGCATTTCGCCGCCCAGCAGTTCGACATGCCGATAGACCGCGCCATCGTCCCGCAGCAGGCGCTCGATCGTAGCAATGGCCGCGATGGTGGGGACGGGGTGAGCGTTGTAGGTGCCGGCCAGAAGGGCGCGTTTTTGAGGGTCAGGATGGACGAAGAAATCCATCAATTCCTTCTTCCCACCCACTACCGCCATGGGATAACCGTTGGCCACGGCCTTGCCGTAAACCACCAGGTCGGGGGCGACGCCCGCGATCCCTGCATAACCACGGACACCGTGCCGGAAGCCGGTTTTGACTTCGTCGAAGATCAACACAAACCCGTAATGATCGGCTAACCGTCGCAGTCCCTGCAAATAATCCGGAGCGGGCTTAATGATTCCCAGGTTTTGCAGGATGGGCTCAGTTATAAGTGCGGCAATGGGATATTTCTCGCAAACATATTCGACGGAGGCGAGATCGTTGAAGTTGATGGGATGGATCAGCTTCTGGTGGGCGATTGGTATTCCGGAGCTGATGGGCACGAAGGGATATTCACCGGGCGAAAGGCGCGGTCCCAGCCGCTCTAAGGGCGTCATCAGGTTGCACGCCACATCGTTGTGCCAGCCGTTGTATCCCCCCTGCATGACGATGACGTTGTCCCTTCCCGTCGCAGCACGCGCTACGCGGATGGCCTGGTAGGTGGCTTCACTTCCCGTGTTCAAGAATTGGACGGTTTGAACCCAGGGAATATGCGTGCAAAGCAGCCTGGCCAGCCGGCCCTCCAGGACCGTGGTTCCGGATCCATAAAGGCTTGCCCCCTCGCGCAATACCCGGATGACAGCCTCAGTAACCTCAGGATCATTGTGCCCCAGGAAATGGGGGGCAAACGCCGCGTGGTAATCAATGTACCGATTGCCATCGACATCCCAGAGGTAAGCACCTTGCCCTTTGTTGAACGCGATCTCCGGTTGCGTGGCGCGATTGACAGAAACCACGCCTCCCGGAATGAAGTTGCGGTTTTTCGTGAAGAGTTCGGCGGATTGTTTGTACTTTTCCATTTGATGTTCACCCCTATCATAATCCTGCGATCAGGCTTTGGCTAACTCGGCGGCCTCAAACCGCTTCACGGTCGATGGTTCGCTATACCCGCGGAACCAACTCCCGCTGCGCACTGCGTCCACCAGAGCCTGTTCCTCTTCCGCCCCGTAAATCGGCCACGAGGGTGAAGGGAAAGGGTCCGTGCGGACGGGCGGGCCTCCCAGCAGCGCGGGCTTGTCCGTCGAACTCGATGCCAGGGTCGGGTGTGAGGTGGCTGCCATGCCGCTGACCGCCGATGCGGCCGCGAGAAAAGCTCGTCGAGAAATGCGCTTCGCCTTCTTCATTTCAGTGCCCTCCGACAGAATTCCTGGCGCCGTGGCGGAGAGGTCGCGGGGGTGACATCTCGCCATAGCTGCTGGTGCCCTCTGGGCGCTCGGCAACCGGTGGAAGCGCCCAGAAGGAAGTCGCCCGACTGTATCCGAGTATTGTTCACTCAGCAAACATAAAGCGGGGTAAAACGCACCACTTGTCCATTCCGCTGGAAGATTTGTTCAGTCATGCGGCCAAAATGGACCTGCGCCGCAGCTTGCCGTGGGTGCCCCAAGCTCGCTGGTTTCAGCCAATATGTCTGATGACCCAGCCACCGGCGGCAGGCTCCATCGTCCCAGTAGTGCGCATTAGCGGGGTATAGCGGGCTAGTTCCCACCAAATTTAGGCCCCGTGGGACACAAGATGAAAAAACCGAGGGCGGAAGTGTTCACCTCTAACATGCCAATTCTTCCCGCGCCTCCGGGGAGATTGATTCTCTTTAACCCGCACTAACCTGAGTTCCCCATACCGCTTCCTTGCGCCCTTCGAGCAACCTCCCTTGGGCTTCCTCAAGATCCAGGACGATGACTTCATTCTTGCCCTTCTTCAGCCACGGGGCGGGAACAAACAAGCTCTGCTGCGGGCCGACGCGCCAATAGCGCCCGAGGTTATGGCCGTTCATCCAAACATATCCTTTGCCCCATCCGCGCATGTCGAGAAAAGTATCGCCTATCGAATCCAAATCGAAAGCGCCTCGGTAGAATGTCGGACCGGTCGGAGTTTTGCTGGAGGACCGCGGCGCCGCTTCAGTCACCGAAGAGAAAGCGAGTGACGACAGGTTTTCGAGCGGCAGCGGGTACATCTCCCAGGGAGTTAGTTCCTGGCCATCGACCGTGACACGTTCGGTGATTCCCTTGCGATCGTCCACGAGGTGCGGGCCAAAGTTAATTCGACCCATGTTTTCCACCAGGATGTCCAGGTAGCCGGTCGCCAAGTCCACGTTGAGGCTGGCTTGGTGCAGGCGGCGGTCCAGAGTCCCCAGCCGACGGCCTCCTTGGTAGACCACGGCGTAGTCTCTTACCTCCTTGATCACCAGCCGGCCGCGCATCGCCTTATCCAACTTCGCGCGGTAAAGAATGAAGCCATAGGACTGCCCCAGCGCCTCCATCGTCCGCGGCCTCTCGGACTGCACCGGTGGGCCCAGGAGATAACCTATGTCTGACCTTTCCTTCAGCTCAAAACGCGGGATGGCAATGATGGGCAGAGGCTCGGGGAGAGGAGGTAGTTTCGTTCCGGCCGGCAGGTACTTGCGAATGACCTCACCCAAAGCGAAGAACTTTTTGGTGGGGCGGCCGGCCTCGTCGAGAGGTGCATCGTAATCATAGCTTGAGATGTCGGGCTGGTAAGCGCGGCTGTAGTTCGCTCCGCTCATGAAGCCGAACGAAGTGCCGCCGTGCACCATGTAGAGACTTACGGAAATGCCACGGGAGAGCATCCAGTCGAGTCCCTTGGCCGCAACCTGTGGCGAGATGACGTGATGTTGCTCGCCCCAGTGGTCAAACCAACCGACCCAGAACTCGCCGCACATGCGCGGCACGTTCTGACGGAACCTGGCAAAGTTGGCGAATTCAGGCGCTGGATTGTCGGTTGCACCGAAGTTGATGGCGGAGAGCGCCTCCGGCAGGGTTCCTCCGCTCAGATCCTCGGGTTGCGAGCCGTCGGACGTGTAGAGGGTCACGTCGAAGCCGGCGTCGCGAATCATCTGGCGAACGGCATTCAAATACACTTTATCCTTGCCGAACGAGCCGTACTCATTTTCCACCTGGACCATGAGGATGGGTCCGCCACGCGTAATCTGCAGTGGCCCCAGTTGCTTGCCTACCTCATGCATGTACCTTGCCGCAGCTTCGAGGAAACGCGGGTCCGGGCTTCTGACTTTCATGTCCGGATTCGCAAGCAGGCGGCCCGGAAATCCGCCGAAGTCCCACTCCGCGCACGAGTAGGGACCAGGCCTTAACAGGACCCAGAGTCCTTCCTCTTGCGCGGTGCGGACAAAAGTCGCGGCATCCAGGTTTCCTTCGAAGTTGAATTTGCCCGGCTCCGGCTCATGCACGTTCCAGAACATATAGGTGCAAACCGTGTTGAGTCCCATCGCCCTGATCTTGCGCAGGCGGTCGCGCCAGTAGGCACGCGGCACCCGCGCGTAGTGCATTTCGCCGGAGATTATCTGAAAGGGTTTTCCGTCCAGCAGGAAGTGTTCGCCCTTCCATCCAAAGGTATGTTCCGCGGTCGACGGGCCCTGGCCCCGCTGGTCCCGCCCCAGGCCGAACCCGGCAAGGCTGCCGCCGGCCAATAATGTGTCGATAAATTCTCGACGCCCCAGGGTGTTCTTCATTGTTTCTTTCATGTCAATTGTCCCTATCCATGTTACGGAGGACCGAGCCGATTCGTCGTGGAACGGGGCGATACCGGCTTAGCGCTTCGGCCTGGCCCTGAAACGAAGCTGGTAGGCCGGCACCTCGAACGGGAAAGTAGTGAGGTCAAGCCCGATGTGCGCCGCGCCCGTGGTGCCGAATTGATGGGCGCCGACATCGTACTTCTCGGTTTTGGAGAGGTGCGGCCGCGCGCCGTTCCAGAAATCCAGCGGGTTCTCATACAGGAGCATTCCCTGGCTCCGCGCCGCGGAACTGCTCTGGAGTTTGTACCCTTCCGGATTATGCGCCTGGGGGTCAACAAACAGTGGGTCCCCGGTTTTGGCCTGTTCATCCCCCTGGTAGGGCTTGTCCCAGAGATTGTTGAGGAAGCGAAACCCGCCCAAGTCTTCCTCTCGGTCCGCGCCGACGCCCCCCGTGTTTCCCCAGAAGATATTGTTGCGGAACCAGACATTCCGGAACTCGTTTACCGGTGGAGGCTTACGTACGCCCACCACCCGCTCGCAGTTATTGAAGGCCACGGTATTGTTGTCGAAGTACGTGTCCCGGGTATTTGAAGTGATCAGGAAAATCGCTTTCCCATACACCGAGGGGTCGATCGCAGACCAGTCGTTATGCACTATGATGTTATTGCGGATGGAAATAAAGTCGTCCAGGAACCGGTTGCTGCTCTCTTCGCCGGAAAGCCACACCCCCACATTGTTTCCCTCCAGGTAATTGCTGTCGAAAATGGACATGCTAGCGTTGTCTATCCAGATAGCCGCAATCCCCGTCCCCCGGATGACGTTGTAACGCGCGGTCGAGTGCACGGTCCAGTCTTCGTACAGGATCCCGTCTCCCGAGTTGTTGTCGATCTGGCAGTTCTCCACCACCACGTATTCCGCCGCGCCGTTGGCGGTGAATCCGTACCCTTCGGTGCCATCGGTATTCCATCCCGCATCATGGAGGTAGCAATTCCGCACCTCAACATAGCGGTTTTCATCTGTCAGATCCAAGTGCCCAGGGACGTCCTGTCCTGAGCCGTCAATGTGAATTCCATAGGCCCCGGAATATGCCATCTCGCAATTGGTGATACTGAGATAGTGCGCGCTTCGGGTACTTACTCCCATTTGGCAGGCGAAGAAACGGCAGTTACGAATGATGACATGTTCTTTTCGGAGCACTTTGATCCCGGCGCCCCGGGGATGCTCCGAGACCATTTCAAACTCGATGCCATCCACCGTATTGTAGGATCCCACGACCAGGATGTTCCCGCTGCCGTTGTTGGTGAAAATGACCTTTCCCTTGCCCTCCCGCCGCAGCAGAATGGGCAGGTCCGCGCGGCCATCCGGAACCGTTACCTGGGAGCAGGGGTAAGTGCCGGGTGAGAACTCCACCGTGTCGCCCGGTTTGGCGAGGGAGACAGCCTTGGCCACGGTACTGACCGGCCGTTCCGCAGTGCCCGGATTCGCATCCGAACCCTTGGCCCCTGTGGCGGCGTGCCACACTGTGGCCGTGGCCAGGGATGTAGCGAACAGCACCTGCAGGGTCAGAATCGCGACCGCGCCGAGAAATCCGAACCGAGTCTTCCTTATCATGACGACCTCCTATGATTCAGTTGGGGTAGGGACACCAGTTACCTATTACCTACCCACAGATTCGCATGGGTGATAATTAGCGCATGCGACTTTGTTCTCAGATGCCGAGCGTCAAGGTGACCCTCGGGGTGTACTTGGAATACGCGTGGGTGGGATATCCGTCGTGCCACCCTAACGGCCCTACTCGCCGTGCGTCATTTCGTCCAGGGCCTTTCGCGCTGGGAGGAACTTGGGATCAGCTTCCAGTGCCTTTCTGAACTCGCGGGCGGCTTCATCCCTCATCTTACTCTTGTTTAAAGCCAAGCCGAGGTTGTAATGGGCCTGCGCATACTTGGGTTCCAACTTGGTGGCCAGGCTGAACTCGGCGCGCGCTTCCGTCAAGTTCCCCTTGTTGAGATAGACCGTGCCCAGCGCATTGTGGGCCTGAGGATTGTTCGGCTCAATTTCCAGCGCGGCGCCGAGCTGTTGCGTCGCTTCTCCCCAATTCCTGTCCTCGGCGGCGAGGAAACCCAAGTTGTAATGAGCGGCAAAATCCCGTGGGAACGCCGTCAGTAGATGGTTAAATTGCTCGCGGGCCCGCGCCAAGTCCTTTTTCTCCATCCAGATTTTTCCGAGGAGCTCCCCTGCCGGCTGGGTGAGATTGTCGGCGGCCGTGCCTCGAGCTGACCCGATCGTCAGGGTCGCCTGAAGTTCCCTGGCGGCGTCATCGAGCCGATGGAGCTGGAAGTATTGGATCCCCAGGTTGTAATGGGCCATGAGGTTGAACGGTTCGCGCTCCAGCACTTTCCGGAAGCTCTCGGCTGAATCCTCCGCGCTGCCCAGCTTCTGTTCGAACAGTCCCAAAAGGTTTCGCGTGTCGATTAGATCAGGGTCTTTAGCGAGGACGCCTTTCAGCATTTCCACCGACTGCTGCAATTGCCCTGAAATGGCCAGTGAGGTTGCCTCCTCCGTCTTCAGGTAATCGTCCAGCCGGGTTTTCGGATCAGGCCCCGAATCATCGTCGGCGACATGGCCGCTCGTGGCAGCCACGTAGCCAAGCGAGCTCAAGGCGCGCGCTACTTCCGGGCTGACGGCGTTGGGCTGCGCCGGATGGGTGGAGGCAAATCGGGTGCGCAGATGTTGCAAGCGCTCGCGGTAGGCAAGGGCAAGGGAGGTCGACCGCGCGGAGAGATTAGTCCGTTCCCCAGGATCGGCGCCGAGATCGTAAAATTCCGGCTGGGGAGCGTCGATGTACTTGTAATCTCCGACCCTCAAGCTGCGCATTGCGGCGCATTCGTAATGATAATGGGCATACAGGGTTTCGCTGTATACCTCGCGAGGAGTGGGCGGCATCTTCTGGTCCAACAATTCCAGGAGACTCCGCCCCTGAAATTGAGGTGGCGCGGGAACACCCAGGAATTGCAGGATGGTGGGCGCCACATCGAGCAAGCTGGCCGCAGGGTTGACGCGCGAGGGGAAAGGCGCGCTCCCCCGGGGCCAACGAATGATCAGCGGCACTCGCAGCGTACTTTCATAGATGAAGTAGCCATGTGTCCGCTCGCCGTGCTCTCCCAAACTTTCGCCATGGTCCGAGAGAAAGATGATCAAGCTCCTATCGAGCAGGCCCTTGGACGTGAGGAACGCCCAGAAGTCCCCCAGAGTCGCATCGACATAGCTGAGCTCGCCATCGTATTCGCGGCCCTGGAATCGAGTGCGGATGTCCGGCGTGATGCGGTAAGGCTTGTGGAGGTCGTAAAGGTGCAGGAAAAGGAAAAACGGATGCTCTGAATTGTTCTGTAACCAATGCAGCGCACTCCGGGTTACTTCCTCGGCGGGACGTTTCAGGTCAAGCTGGTCGATGTCTTGCCGGGGGTTGAGGTCGAAAGGACTGTCGTAGAAGTCGAAACCCTGGTCTACCCCAAATCTGCGGTCAAGAGTGAACCCCCCTGCAAACCCCGCTGTCCGGTACCCGCGAGATCTCAGCAAGCCCGCCAGCGTCACCGCACCCGGCGCCAGGACTTCTCCGTTGTCTTCCACGCCATTCGAAAACGGGTAGGTGGAGGTGAGCAGCGAGACGTGCGAGGGCAGAGTCAGCGGAACCTGGGAGCTGATGTTCCAGAACAAAGTGGCGCCGGCCGTCATCGCGTCGATGTGTGGGGTGGGCAGAGCCCGATAGCCGTAGCATCCCAGATGATCGGCGCGCAGGGTGTCAACGGAAATGAGGATGACCGAGGCAGGCCTCGAATCTTCGGCCAAGGCAGGACCGCGAGGGAAGATCAGGAGAACTGCCGCCAGCGCCAGAAGGGTGGGGAAGTGGAGTGATCGCGAGCGCCCACACAGTCGCAGGGTAAGGACACCCCGGCCGCCGGTTAGCCATGCAATTGGGATTTTGATAAATCCCTCCATAAACAACCTGGCGAGCCATCATGCCCCAACCTGCCACGCTGGTTGGTGAGGACGGCGAGCCGCCCCTGCTGATGGATGGGAGCGCTCCATCAAGCGCTTACGAGTTCACAATAGCCGGATAAACTTTCTTGATGGCCGTGGCGATGTCTTGAGTATCCTGCTCGGTGAACTTGGGACCGATCCAAACCGATGCGAACCGATTGAGGATGTCGATGGTTCGCGGGCAAGCCTCAGCCCCGTAACGGATGGCTTTCCCGCGAGGCGATGTGAAGGACGGCCAAGCCGGATGCGCCGTAGCCTTTTTCTCGACGATAGGATCGAGGGGGAGGAGTTCCGAGCCGCTGGGACGGTTAGCCGGAACATTTTCCGCCTTCATCGCCCGGACGTACCGGTCACGAAGTTGCTGGCTGGGAAATTCCAGATAAACTCTCTGTGCCAGATCACCCTCGGGGTCGGGCAGATGCCGATAGTGAGCGCCGGGCAAATCGTGGAGGGCCTCGAAGACCCGGCGCCCATTCCTGCGCATGGCAGCGACGATGGTGTCAAGCTTGCGCATCTGAGCGACCAGAACCGCTCCGGTAAACTCGCTCATGCGGAATTGCGCCCCGGCAAAACCAGCGACCTTCGACCCTCCCAGCCGCTTTTCAAGGGTCGGCCGCAGCGGCCCCAAATCGTGGAAACGGCAGGCGCGCTCGTAGATGATCGGGTCGTCGGTTACCACGGCGCCGCCCTCGCCGGAAGTGATGGTTTTGCAATAATGGAAGCTGTAGATGCCGACGTCCCCCATCGAACCCACCGGCTTGCCCTTGTAGCTTGCCCCCAGGCTCTGCGCGCAATCTTCCAGCACCTTGATTCCGTGTTTGCGGGCGATGGGCAGGATCCTGTCCATATCGGCGGGACAGCCTTCCAGATGCACCGCCATGATGGCTTTAGTATGGGGTGTAATACGATGTTCAATGTCGTCAGGGTCGATATTCAATGACCGGTCAACCTCGGCAAAGACCGGCAGCGCGCCCGCCAGAACAATGGCGTCGTAACACGAATACCACGTCCACGCCGGGAGAATCACTTCGTCGCCCGGGCCGATGCCAAGAGCCGCCACCGCGACAATGAGCGCGGCCGTCCCCGAGGTAACCCCCAGCACGTAGCGGCGGTGCATCCGCTCGGCGAACTCCTTCTCAAAGGTTGCGCATTGCAGGGGCTCTTGGGAGCCGGACCCGTACCAGCGGAAGGGGTTATGCGATTCCCATACCTCCACCAGGCGGGCCCGCTCCTCCACATCGTAATACTCCGTCCCGATGCCACATCCGCCGCCAAACAGCGGGGCCTCGCGCACCGGCTTTCCTCCGTTAATGGCGAGTGCGGCCGGGCTGCCTGCTACCGCCGATGAGCCAGGGGATGACGCTCCGGCGGGCATCCGGGCTGCCAGGAGCGCTCCCCCTGGGGCCGTAGCCGCGGACGCTGCGGCAGCGATTGATGTCAGAAACTCTCTCCGGTTTGCCATGTTTCGCCTCCCATATTATCAATTAGGTTCGGAAGAGGTATTAAGCTGTACGCCAGAAAAGTGGTGAAGATGGGGGCCTCCACGCGGGGTTCCACTTGATGATAAATCCCTCGAATCCTCAGCTTGCTCTTCCGTCACTTTAAGGATACTTCAATCCGTGTCAGTTGCCTGTGCAAATTCCACCATACGTCGGGATTTTACCCCCTGAGGCTGGTGCGCAACAAACAATGTCTATTGCGGTGGTCCTGAGGGTAGCAGCGTCCAGTTGCCGGGACCAACGCAGAGGGCTACGTCCCGTTTCCGAAACGTAGCCCTCAAAAACAGGGAGACAGGTGTCTCCCCTTCAGTTACCCCGAACCATTAGAAGAACAGCCTAAGGCCTATCTGGATCTGACGTGGCGCATAGCCATTGCCCTCGCTCTGTATTTGGCCGGTCTTGGGAGAAGCCGGGCCTCCATCTCGTACGTCAGCGATGTAATTGTTGGGATCACCCAGATTGAGGTGGTTGGGAAGGTTGAAGAAGTCCACCTTGAACTCCAACTTGTTCGACTCACTCCTGGGCAGTTTAAACTGCTTCATCACGCTGAAGTCCCAATCCCCGAAGCCCGCACCAAACATCTGCATAGGCTGAGCGTTCCCCCAAGCAAAAGGCTGAGGAGGAGCGAACGCCCCGGGGTTAAACCAAGGAACTCCGTTAATGATGTCATGACCCGAGCCGCGAGAGTAAAGTTGGCCGGGGACGCAATCCGGCCAGGTTGCCGACCAACCCGTGAAGCCTGAGGGGATGCTCAGGAAAGCGGTCACAGGCTCGCCACTGTGATAGGTGGTGATGCCGGAAAGGCGCCAGCCGCCCAGCACGCCGTCCTCGAACTTGTTCATATTGCCCAGGAACTTTCTACCCTGGCCCACCGGCAACTCGTAGACGTAGTAGGTCAGGAATCTGTGCCGATAGACGAGCGGGTCATTGCCGTAATTGGCGCCCAGATTGTGGGGGTCTTGCGGAGACCCATACGGGTTGGCGTTGCTCAGTTGACGGGTCCAGTCATATTCGGTTCGGAACATCAGTCCGTGATTGAAGCGCCTTTGTATTTCCAATTGCATCTGGTTGAAGTTGTCAATTCCCGAGTACGTGTAATAGTTGATGCTGCTCCAGGGTTGCAAGATCTGCTGGGCTTGGCCCGGCACATTCGGCTGTTGCACCACCGGAGCGTTGATGTTGTTCCCGGAATTGAAGTCGGTCACCATGTGGCGGGTGGAATTACCCAAATAAGTGCCACGAAATGACCAGTTCTCGCCCACCTGCCGCTCCAAGGTTAAGTTCCACTGCTGCGAGACAGGATTCAGTTGCCTCTGGTCCAGCACAGTGAGGCTGGGGTTCGCCGAGATTCCCCCAATCTGGCCGCTGGGAAAGAGATTTGCAAATGTGAGGTCTGGCTGGTAGCCGGCCGCGGGTAGGTCTGGCCCCCCGGGTAAGTTGCTGGAGAACGAGTTGGTGGCGCCCCAGGGAGGCATGGACTGAAGACCTCTCCACCCCACCCAGTCCGCGTTAAAGGAGTAGTACACACCGTACCCGCCGCGGATGACGGTTCGGTTGTCACTGGACGGACGGAAGGCGAAGCCGACGCGCGGCGCCCAGTTATTCTTGTCATCATTGAAATAGTTGAGCGAAGCCCCGATAGACTGGGTGGTTTCGAAGGGATAGAGTGCGAATTTTCTGGGATCTGCACCCGGCGGGGCCGTGGCAGTACTCAAGTTTTCCTGCAAGACCAACTTGTTGTTCGCAATATCAAAGAACGTCGCATTATGGTCCCGGAATACCCAGGGCTTTTGATAGATGTACCGCACACCGGCACTGACCGTAAGGCGCGACGAAACCTTCCAGGTGTCTAGTGCGTATCCGTCCCATTGACGGCTCGTCAGGTAAGGTTGGGTATTGACTCCGTAACTGCTGGAGTCAGCATAGCCCAGCAGATAATCCGCGTAGGCATTTCCGGGGGATGTCCCGACAACTGCAGGAAATCCTGAGCCGCCGGTCCATTGCCCGGAAAAGTTGATCGTGCCCAAAGGCGGTTGGCCGCTCAGGCCTCCCTGGTCAAACTCTTTGTACCCGCTTTCCTCGAACCCGAACTTGAGGGTATGACGGCCGTGCACCATCGTAAAGTTGTCAACCCAGTCCACGGTATCTTGTCTTCCTGTGGCGACTCCCACATCGTACAATCCCCGATATCCGGATTGGTTGACGGCGGGCAAGCCTCCGCTCAGACTCGCCGAAGGCGGCATTCCGGGGAAAATATCCCAGGGGTGAAAACCTGTGTTTTGCCCATCCTTATTTCTGTAGGCATGCACCCACCCCACCCGGAATTCATTGACCATCCCGGAGCCGAAGGTGTGGGTCTCCGTCAAACTGAAGTTGAGCCAGTTATAACCATGGTTCACCCAGTTACCGTAATTCCCCGGACCTTGGTACCCATAGAACCACGGGAGGCCGCGTGACAGTTGGGCGAATGCTACGACCGAGTCTTTCGTCCCCAACTGGCTATCGATTCGGCCTTGCTCGTTGTTGGTCCCGAACCGGAGAGGAATGGCGCCGTACCAATTGCTTGCGGGGTCATTGGGGAGCCCGAGGGAATTTGGGTTAGATGTTGGAACGGTGAGCGCGGGCATGAAGGCGTCCATTATCTTCGCCTGGGAAGTGATCATATTCGGGGGAATGATGTTCCCGGCGAAGGGCTGACCCGTGAGGGGGTTATAGAGTTGGACGTTTTGGAGAGAGTTCGGATTCGAATCGGTGCAGACTCCGCTCCCGTTGTACTGATCACACATGGCGGAAAAATCCCCCTGGCGCATCGCCATGGAAGGGAAGTTTTCCGCATCGGGCGAAGGATGAATCTCCCGAATCCCATCGTAATTCACGAAGAAGAAGAGCTTATCGCGAAGAATGGGACCGCCAACATTCACCCCGAACTGATTCCGGTTGAAGGGGTTCTGGGTTTGGCCAGAGGCGTTCAGTTCGAAATCGTTCGCCGCGGTGGCTTTGTTCTCGTTGTACTCGTAAGCGGTGCCGTGAAACTTGTTGGTTCCTTGCTTCGTCACCACGCTGACTGCGGTTTGAGAGCGCTCATCGGCGCCTACCACCGAGCTATCGACCTTGAACTCCTGCATGGTTCCGATCGAAGGCAGGTTCGCTTGGGCGATCATTTCGTTGGAGCCGATGTAGGTGACGTTACCTCCTCCACCTTGCCCGGGGTTGCTGGTGGTGATCCCGTTCAGGGTGAAGTTGCTCGAGCCGAGGAACGGAGCGCCACCAATGGCGGGGTTGGCGTTTCCATTCTTCTCCCCCTGGGACATTCCTGGCACCAGGTTGAACAGACCATCCATGGTCGTGGTAATGAAGGGAAGGTCGGTCAGTTCACGCACTTGAAGTGTGCCCCCGATGGTGGGAGAATCCGTTTGCACAAGTTGCACTCGTGCAACGATCTCCACTGTTTGTTGGACTGCCCCCACCTCCAGCACGACATCCTGCCGTGTGGTCTGGGCGGAGAGAAGCTGAATTCCGGTGGCATGGAAGGCCTTAAATCCCTCCTTGACCGCGGTAACCGAGTAGATTCCCGCCAGCAAGTCAGGAACGGTATAGGTTCCGGCAGCACCGGTCGTGACTTTGGTTTCGATCCCCGTGCCCTCATTCCTGATCGTGATTTGAGCAGCGGGGACCCCTGCGCCAGAAGGATCAGTGACATTCCCCACAATCGATCCCCTGATTTCCTGGCCATAGAGTGCGCCGCCTGCGCTTAACCATAAAAGTGCCAAGCATAAGAACCAGAAACACTTAAGTCGCATGACCTGGCCTCCTTGTTGCATTTGAACTTCACCCAAGACCCGCCGCTCCACTGCCAATCCCCACGTCGCGCGGCCGTGTGCACACGGCGTAATTTGATCTATTCCTGCCGGAAACGGTCATCGCTGCACTAAATTACGCAGGGAAATATTACAAATTCGTGCACTATAACCAGCGTACGGTATGCCCGGCAACCTGGAGTGTCAAGCTAGGAACAAGGTTTTGGGTGCGGATGTCCAGCAGGCTGGAAAAATAAGTGATGTCAGACGACAAAATGTCATTGTTCGTAATTCTTACAATTAGAATTTCATCATTCGCAATGAGTCCAATCCGACTTAAAGGCGAGCGACATCTTGTCATGTCGCGCGCCCCCTCGCCTTTCAGTTGCCAATCCTTTTCAATTATCTTTTTCGGCTGATAATTTCAGAGCGGCGGAGTCGGTCCGGCCGAGGGGACAGGAGGGACGCCTGCCTCCCATAGGCGTTAAAATAAGCCGGACTGGAGGTGCCTCGCACCCCTACTCGTAGGCCGTTACCGGCCAGGTGATTTGTTTTCGAGCAGCCCGTCAACCGTCCAGAGTTGCGTGGATCGGTAAACGCGGGGGCGACAACCCAGGAGCTGATTCCCAGAACCCCGTTTCGGGATAGTTTCCGAGTGGCCGACAATGCGCTAGGAGCTCGTCTTTCGCTTCCAACAACCCCGCCTCTGGATCCTGACGGGCGCTTGTCCGGCAACCAGGAGTTAGGCCGCCGCTGCCAGGGTATGGCAAGGAACCCCAACCTCAGAAAATGCTTCCCAAAGTATCGCAGGAGATGCTGGCGGAAATGATCGGCATAACACGCTCCCGGATCAATTGTTTCATGAACGGATTCAGGAAACGTGGCTTCATCAGGTATGACGGCGGCCTTGAAGTCAACAATTCCCTCCTGAGCGCCGTCCTGCAGGAGTAAGCGCCAACTTTTCCGATGCGCCAAAATAACAGCGTAGCCCCTCACAAACTTCAAGGATGAGATTCCATTTTGGCATCCTTGCCGACAATCGGGGGGGACGACGGAAGGAAGGTGTTCACGATTCAGCAGACACCCGCATTCGTCGCCGCTAGCATGGCTCCTGGCTGTGACGGTAAGGGCGCGGCAGCCGATCGCGCCAGCAACCGATGACTTGTGGTCCCTCAAATCTCGGGACACACTCAGGGCCGCGCCGGATTCCCTGGAGCAGGTAACTCTATTTCGACGACGTGGCCTTCGGGTTCTTAATCTCCAACTCGTTCACCACCTGCTTCACATTTAGAACTGAAGAAGCGACCTTTTCGGCCCGCGCGCGCTGGGCCTGGGAGTTGACCTCACCGGTCAGGGTGACGACCCCATTCTTGACATTGAATTTCACATCCCTGTGAAGCCTATGGGTGATGAGCGCCGCGTCTAAGTTTTTCTCGATGCCCGCGTTGAGATCAGAGTTCACCGTCTTAGCCTCGCTTTCGACGCCGGGAGGAATCACGGCAATCTGATTCGCGACAACCTGCCCAGCGGCGATTGACGTTGCGAGAGATTCGGCTTGTACCTTGTCCGCCTCTGCCGCGACGTGTCCGCCAAGCGTTACTATGCCCTTGTCGCGATCCTGACTTACAGTGACATCTTTGAAGCCAGCCTGATCGAGCGATTTGCGAATGCTGTCAGAAACGTCGGGCGACTTCGTGGACGTTGAACACCCTACGAGGAGCCCGACTACGAGCAGAGCGAGCATGCTTAAGCAGAGTTTGTGGGTTTTCATATTTCTCCTTTGCTGGAACATAGGATTGAACCTCCAGTCTTGCGCCCGACGGAGCGCTGCGTGGAAAAACCGGAGGTGAACGCGTTCCTTCTCACCCCCGGTCGCCGCCTGTCAGTCGGGGATTGCCTCGGGCCGGTAACGCACCGTTGTGTTTTACGCGGCGCTTCAGCGCCGCACGAAATGCACGATCAAGCAAATGACGGCCACAATGAGTAGTAGGTGAATCAAGCTCCCCGCAACGTGGAAGGCGAGAAAGCCCAAAAGCCAAGCCACCAATAGAACGATAAAGAGAATGACAAACATGTTGTAACTCTCCTTCCTGAGTCCGAAGGCGTGTTCGTCCTTACAGCTTCAGCAATCTGTCAAAAAAGGAACGATAGCGCTGTAGGGCAATCCGCAGGTCCTCAGTGGACACGTTGTCGCCGCGGTCCCACTGCTTTTCCAAGCCCGATCGCTCGTTGGCGAAACCTTCCGCGAGTCGCTGCATCACCGAAGCTACCAGCTTGTCTGCTTCTGCGACCGTTTGGCGCGGCTCGTCCACGAAACCAGTTTGTACCTTGCTCCACTGCGATCGGAAATCTGTCATCTCCGATTCAGAAAACAACGGCATCGGCTCTGAGACTGCCGCCGATCTATGCGGGGTCTCCGGCTCTTGGGCTTTCACCACCTTGGGTCCGTCGGGCTGCTTTTGCGTACCGCCGTAGCTCGCCAGGTCAGCCGTCGTAAGCTCCCCTTCTTTTCTCTTCAGTTCAGCCATTAGGCACCTCTCTTTGTTTAACAGTCGTTGGTACCTGCACCAGTTCCTCAAATAGTGAGCGGTAATGAATCATCGCTGTTCTCAGGTCTTCCGTAGTTGCTTTGTCTTTACCAACGCGCATCGCAATCTCATGCGCAGACCGGTAGTTCTCCACCACTCGGGGATGGTCGACAGAAATGTCGGCGGCACGTTGATCGAAATCGGATACGGGATAGCCACGAGTTTTCATTAAAGAGGACAGCAGGTCATCGGCTTCTGTGACTGCCCCCTTTGGGGAATCGACAAAACGAGACTGTACGGACTCCCACTGTTTCGAAAAACGTTCGCGTTCCATGGGATCAAGATCGCGAATGTTGAGCTTTTCAACCCGCTTCTCGCGATCCGTTAATTTCGCTTCTGCTTTTCGTTCTGATCCATGCTCCCGCAGCGCCCGCTCGTACTCGGGCCCAAATCTTTGCCGCAGGCCTGCAGTCGTACTCCTGCGTTTTCGCACGTACAGCCAAGCAAGCACTGCGATGATCAGAACCACCGCGACGGCGAGCACAATCAGCTTCGGATCCATCAGATTTAGATTCATCGAAACCTCGCTGCATCAAGAATATTCAGCAAATCCAACTTGTTCACGAATTTCCCTCTGGCGTTAGAACCCTACAAACTTGGATTTTGTCCGTCCTTCTTTCCACTGTCTGTACAGCTTTGCTCATTGCCCTGGTCAAAATGAGTCATCACCGTAGTAATCTTTTCGAGCCCCTTACCCAGAGGGAGGTGTGCACAAAGACACAAACACGCGGTCACAATCGGGCAGACACCCGCCTTCGTTGCGCCCATGATGACGTTGCAAGTGGGAAACAAGAGGGCTGCGGTTGGGATGAGTCCAGCGGCTTCCTCTTACAGCGGAGGTAAGACATGGAAACTATATTGATTGTTCTCTTGGTGTTGTTTTTGCTAGGTGGTGGAGGCTGGGGATATTCTCGCTGGCGAGGATAGCGTCCGGTAGTGCTTCGCCAACGGTCCAAACAAAAATCTGACCGATTGGTCAATTGTGAACAGACCATTCATTCCGGATGTACGCATACTGCAAAGAGATCCTTTGCGTGCGGAGACGAGCCGACGGAGGATCCAGGGGCTTTCCGTCGGCGACGATCTCCGATTGGAAAGCCGATCAATGCCATAGTAATGTCCGGTTGATTGCCAAGCCCTGGGTGATACTCAGCGACATTGTGAAGACAAATGATGGAGGAAAAAGTATGTTTCACTTAATCTGGTATGTTCTTATTGGGCTAATCTCGGGGGTTATCGCGAAATCGGTGATGCACGAGCATATGACGATCTTCTGGACGATCGTGCTCGGCATCATCGGCTCGATCATCGGCGGAGCCGTTACCCACGTGATTTGGCGCCCGACAAACGAACGATATCATCCCGCCGGCCTCATTTTTTCAACACTGGGCGCGATCCTGGTTCTCTTTATTTGCTTTAAGCTGAACATTCATTTTCCCCAGGTCCTCGCATTCCGATAGGACGGTCACGCCTCGGCTGCTTGGAACGCTGCCACCTTGCAATAAACCCCTCGAACTCGGATTCCGCCCGAGCCACGGGGTATTCGGAAGTTATTCCGGTCCCGAAGTCGCCTTCGAGGAAGTTAGTCTTGGCAGAGCACCCGAAACAATGCGCGTGCTCAGTTTGACGTGCAGTTGCCTACCCAGGGAAGTTTCCGCAACGTGGGCTTGTTTTCGAAAAATGCACCTTAATCTCGCGGGAGCAATTCGGCGCCTATTTTAACGCCTATGCGCCTGCCTCCAAACTTGCCTATTACTTTCGAATGTTGCTTTCCGGCTCAAGCGCCTTGGCCCGGGCCAGCGCCGCCTCCGCTCGCGCCGGGTCATTAACCCGCCGGTAGAGGCGACCCAGCAATTCGTACGCTGCGGCGGAGCGCGGGTTCAGTTGCGTACCGGTTTCCACTTCCTTGATGCCCTCCGCCACGTGGTTTTGTTGTGCCAGCACTTCGCCCAGACCAACATGCGCCTGCCAGTCGCGAGGATTAAGGCGGACGGCGGTTTCATACTCTTTCCTCGATTCCTCCCACTGGCCCGCCTGGAAAAGGGCCTTCGCCAGGTTGCGATGCATTTCTGAAGAATCCGGGCTGAGCTCCACGGCCGCTCGAAAATATCCGATCCCGCCGTTCAGGTCGCCCCGTTCCACCAACCGGATGCCCGTATCGTTGTAAAGTTGCATCGTCCTGACCGTGTCGCGACTTCTTCGCAAATCCCCAAACTTCCGCATCGCTTCTTGCGACTCCTCCTTCTTCCCTTGCAGGCTGAGGATTTGAGCGAGATTGAGAAGGGAAGGCCCATCGGTCGGACTCAGAGCAATGGCCTTGCGGAATTCCCCTGCGGCGCTTTCCAACTCTCCTTTCTGCCGCAAGAGCAGCCCCAGTTCGTAGTGGGCTTCGGGGTTCTGCGGGGCCCCTTGGACCGATTTGCGGAATTCATCGAGGGCCTTTTGGGGGTCGCCCTTACTCTTGAAATACAGGCCCCTCACAAAGGGGATGGCCGGATCGTTGGGCGTGAGTTCGAGCCGCGGTTTCCAGCTCCGCCAGCGCCTCCGTCAAACTGCGTTGCCCCACCAGGACACGCGCCAAGTGAAGATGCGCGGGCTCGAAGTCGGGTTGCAGGCGTATCGCTTCCCGGAATTCCGACACGCCGCTGTCATCCGCATCGGTCAGCTCGCGCACCACTCCGATGCCATAGTGCGCAGGCGCGTAACGCGGATCGATCTGCAACACCCCCTGGAATTCCCCCAGGGCGTCATCAAAATGTTGCAGGTCAACCTGCGTCCAGGCAAGGTCGGCGCGGGCGGGGAGATTTCCGGGCTGGAGAGCTGAGGCGGACTGGAACTCGGTGATGGCGCCCCAACGGTCTCCGGTATCCCGCAGCAAGAGGCCCAGTTGGAGATGGGCGCTGGGATCTCGCGGCTGAAGGGCGATGAGGCTTCGAAAGTCCTTGATGGCGGCGCGGCGGTCTCCGGTTTTCCCCTCGGCCATCGCCAGGTTGTAAAGCGCGTCCGGAAAGCCGGGCTGGATTTCGAGAACCTGCCGGAGCGCCACGACCGCGTCTGGGAAGTCACCGCGCAGAATATAAGTTTGCCCCAGCAGGTAGCGCGGCTCCCACGCTTTCGGCTCCAGCTTCGCAGCCGTTTGGAATTCGCTAGTGGCCTCGCGAAGCTTTCCGCTCTCCCGGAGGGCAAGGCCAAGCCCGGAGTGGGCGCTCGCCGAGTTGGGGTCGAGTTTTAACGCGGCTTGGAAGTCTTGTGCCGCGAGGGCGTAGTTTTTTTGCTCGAGGGCCAACCCGCCCTTGCGTTCGAATTCGCGCGCTTGGTTTTCCGGCGCTTGGGCGCAGGCGGTGGGGACGGACGCGGCTGGGAGGTAGGAGCAAATCAGCAGGGTAGCCGAGGCTACACACCGACGCAAATGATCGCGGGGATGCTGCACTTTACTTCCTTGAGCAAGGCAGCCAAAAGGGGTTGCCGGCAATTGAAGGCGTTCCACGTGCAGTCAAGACCGGAAATCGTCGGGCGGATCAATTCCCCACCATGCCACGCTCTCCGGGGCGATTCTCCGCTGGCGCGCCGAGCCTTGTCAAGTGGAATAGGCATCACGGGAGAGCCAATCATAAGGATGGAAATCCCGCGGTTAGGGAAAGTCTGGGCCTTGGTGGGACATGTCCCACACACTGGAGTTTCTACATTTCGGATGTGGATTTCGCCGCCTCGGCCCCCATCACGGGCCACCCCAGAAGCGCGGTTCGGCCGTTTTACGACCAAGTGGCGGCCACTGGACGTGAAGGCGACTTTTCAGTCCGAATCTTTGATTGCGCGAGAATTGCTTGAAGGGTTGCTGGCAGGACAGCACGTCAGCAGTCTCTTCTGCCACGGTGATGGGTCTTTTGGTTTGATTCGCTAAAACGGTATTTTGATGTTACCCGTCTCCCCGCATGTAGGAGTGGCCCTCCGACCAGGCGGTGGCCTCAAAAGGGAATTAAGCCGTATTTGCGATTTCAAATGGCAAAGAGCTTGACCTGGCAGGGAGGCCGACGCATAATGCTGCGCAAAGGTAAGGTTGAAATCGGAAATTCCGGCTGATCTCCCTCGGCGGGAGGAAACCATGCGCAGTGTCGCTCCTGTGCCGTCCTGTTTCCTCTTCTTGTTCTTGAGTGTAAGCCTGCGCGCCGCCTTTCCCCTGCAAACACCGGCACCCAAAGCCGCTGCGACGGCCCGGAATGAGTCCCGCAGCGCCGACCGGAACTCCTGCACGCTTCCACCTCAATCGATCATTCCAGGAGGAGCCCGTGACAACTTTAAAAAGTTCGATGATTTCACACTTCCGCTCGGCAAGCGGAGTGACGAGAAGTTTACCAACAGCCAGCATCTGGAAGGCAAAATGACCCGCATCGTTTACGTGGCACCCGAGGGACGCTCGGTGTCTGTTCCTTTTAAAATTGGTCGTTCAAAAACCACACTTGCAAGAACGCGCACCTCGCGGGTCTTGCGGAGGAGGACTCATGTTGAAAACGAAAGAGCTGCCGACGCTTTTAGAGCGCGGCTGGATTATCGGGATGGCCTGCCTCGTGGTGGCAGGATTGTTGGCGAGCTGCAAAAGCAGCGCCCCGCCCACCGCCAAGTCGCAAGCGACCGCGACGCAAGGGGCTTCCCGCCCGACGGTCAACACGGTACCAGAAAGACTGCGCAAGAGCATCAAAATCCTGGCGGCTGCGATGGAGCACCCCAAAACGCCGTTCCACTATTCCTACAAGGGCCAGCAGAACGTGACCGAGAGCTATGACTTCAACAAGACCCTCAAGCCACAAGTGGGCGCCGTGACTCTGGAGGCGGACGTCTCTCCCGACGAGATGATCGTCACCTCCATGTGGGGAGGAAAGAAGGAAGATCATAACGCCAAGAAGAGCGACGAATTAGGTTGGGGGGGAGCGCAGTTAAGCCTGATGGCGAACGTGACCGGATCTACAATCATGATCGACCTGCTGGCTGAGTTTGCTACAGAGGCTGGCTCCGACACGGTGGGCGGAGTTGCCGCAGACAAGTTCACCTTTGACTCGTCCACCGTCACCGCCGCACAGAAGTTTGAATATGACGTCATAAACCCCTCACAATGTAAGGCAATCAAGGTCGCGGCGTGGGTCGCCAAGGACTCCGGCGAGCTCGTGAAATTCAATATCGACGAGTCGATAGCCGATGAGAGAGGCGCTTGGGAAGAGCACCGCGAAGGAGAAGTAACTCCCAAATGAACTCTTGGCAGCCGGGCGGCGCGCTCCGCCGCCCGGCCTGCCGGAGCGCGTGTGCCACTCGGCCATCAGATTCTGGGGTCATTCAGAGTACGATGGACTGTGCAAATTATATCTAGTACAGCGATGCTTAATCAAACGGTGCACCGTTCCTGGATAAACTGCGCTCTGAGTATCACCTGAGGTTCTTAAGACTCTCAGAAAGGGAGGATTCCCATAATCCGTTTGCGTGTTTCGTTCCTGGCATTCGTTCTCATATGGGCAGGCAGTTATCTCGCCTGTTCCAAGTCCACGCCAACAACATCGCCTGGCACGGGCAAGAGTGCGGCGGGCCTTACTCTACCGCGGCGTCCAACGACAGCGAGGACGGCCGCGCCAAGAACCGCCGCGTCGAACTGGTGAAGCAGTGAGGCACGGCGCCAGGCGTTGAGGGTGATTACTCTCTTTGATCGTGGGCTTCGGTTAAGAGCAGGGCGGGAAGTATTCTTGCGACACTGTCATCGCGCCAGAACGGAGGTAGCTTGTACCGTGAGAAAACCAACACTGTTGTTGATGAGTCTGGCCCTGTTGCTGGGCCGTGCGCTATGGACCTGCGACTGCGGTCTTGGCTCGATTGCCTTGTACGAATTTGATGTGAAAGTGCCCCGGCCCACCGATCCCAACCCCATCCTGCGTTATCGGGAGCTGTTCCGCATAGGTCGCCTCGCGCGGGCGAAAATGACCGAGGGTCAATCCTCCCCCAAGCTCATTACGAGGGACATGCACATTCAGGAGGGCGCCGGGGACGCGTTTGGGGCAGCGCTCAGTCCGATGGCTACCATCGTCACGCAATGGGTGAAGAAGAAGCGCGACGGTGATCCCGGCCTCGCTCACAGCAACCCCGACGGGATGCTCAACCTCCGGCCGTCGAAAAGAATCTTGGACGAGGGCGAAACCACGGATGTGGGCATGGAAATGTTGGATTGTGACGGCGTGCCGCTGAAGCAACGCGAGATTCATTTTGAGCCGGGTAGGTACGAGCCCCTGGGAAGCTTGGAAGGCACGACCAACGGCAATGTGGACCCTCCGGTCGTTGTGACGGACGATGAGGGCAAGGCGCACGTTAATTATACGGAGAGCGACCAGCGCGCCCCGGCCGATATTCGCGCCTGGTACGGCCACCATCGGCCCAAGGGTACGGCGAGTGCGATCACGGGACAAGCCGCGGTGACCATCGGCGGCGAACCGCTCATATTCCGGAGTGTGTTCGACGCCAAGATCCGCAATGATGAACTCCAACACAACGAAACGCATCACTTCGAAATCGTCTTCGGGCCCGCCGGCACTTCCGGGACGAATTGCACCACCTCCATGCAGGTTGGCGAACGGTGCATGCTGCCAAGTACCTCCGTGAGCGCTTCGGCAACCAGCAAGTGGCCGGGAGGATCCCATTCGGCCAGTCTCACCAGCGGCAGTACCGTGGCGGAGATTATCCGGACTCCCGCGGGCGCCACCCTGAAGTTCGGCTATATCTTCGCGTTGACCAGCCCCGATAGAGACGAGGAGCACTATATCGGGGTTTGCATCGACCAGCCGTGGCTGCCGGACCATATCGACCTTACGGAGCAAGAACTGCGGAACTTCTCCACGTTCCGGAAAACGCTGTCGATCAGCTCGCCTCTTGGTGTTAATAACTGCGTCGGCAGCGGCACTATGGTCCTGGGCGGCGATTCCGAGCCGGTCGATGACGAGATGGTCTTCGAGCCGTCTTCCTCATACGAATCCTGGATCCCGGCGCCCAAGGCGGAGGATATGCCGGGAGTGCGGATGGAGCCGGCAGCGCCGCTGCAGGTCATTGCCCGGATCCAGCCCAAAAAGGAGGGCGGTAAAGCGCGTAAAGGCCGCATCAACTTCGTGCTGGACGAGGTCAGCAAGCACCGGGGTCAGTGCGGTAACTACCCGCAAAACGCCAGCCCCAAGGACGATCTGCGCTTCGCCGACAAGCAACCGGCTGGCATCGTGGTGGACGGCAAATACACAGCCCACACTTCCGATGGGGTGTCCGAGGCCGCCGTGATCATTGAGGCGACCGACACGGGTGCTTACGGCAAGCTGAAGGCCAGTGCTCCCGACCTCCAACTCGAGGCCATTTACAAACCCACCAACGCCCCGGTTCTGACGATTCCCCGCGATGACGACAGGAACCACGTGGCTGACGCGTGGGACCAGCAGATGAACGCTCACGGTACCCAGGATTCCGACGAAGACCAGGTATCCGGACAGGACCGAACCGGGGACGGCCTTACCTACTTTGACGAATACCGCGGCTTCGTGGTCGTCGAGAACGGCGACAAGGTGTTCCGCCGCTTCGATCCGAAGCGTAAGGAACTCCTGGTGATCGACCCTGCGGGAATCTTCGATAGCGCCATCTGGGAGCAAGCGAGCGGCATCATCGCCCACCTGCTGGACGAGAGCCTGATCGCGGGCGGGGGGGACCCGATAGCATCGCGCTTGGTCAATTTTAACTCGGACAGCGGCCACCCGAAGTACGCCGTGCGCGTGGTGAGTATGCCCGGCAGCAGCGATCCGGACGATCCGGAGGGAGAGAACCAGAGCATGGGTATAACTTACTGCGAGGGGTGCCGCTCACCGAAGGATGCCAAGTCCTGCAAGGTGTTTCCGGCGCGAATTCGCGCCAAGATCGAGGACTTGTACCAATGGCTCGGACTCGCTCTGGCACAGCCCACGTCGCCGCAAGGCCAGGAACTCGCGGGTGCAGGTTTCCCTCCCTGGCTGGCGCAACGCGCCCACGACAATTTGCGGAGTCCGGCCAGCCGGGAGGCATTGGTTCGCCAGTTCACCACCCAGATCGCGATCCACGAGGTAGGCCACGCCTGCGGGTTGAGCGATCACCAGAGCGGATCGCCGCCGGGCTTGAGTGGCGCCCCCGTGAGGGCCTGTCCCATGTACATTCCGGCAGACACTACGTATCACCGGTTCATTCTTCTGCAAACGCTCTTCCGGCCCGATGCCGACCTCCCCATGCAGTATTCGAGATTCTGCCGGGGAGTGGGGTTGCCCGAGTTTGATTGTTTTCGCAAGCTCAATGTCAAGGACTGGTAGGAGACTCCTCGCGCAGGCTGCTGGCCGCGGATTCGGGTGAGAACAGTTTCACCGGTACGGGCACAGCGGTTTTGACGGGACATCAGTAAGCGGACTGCGGCCAAGTGATCTTTGGAATTTGCGGTGATTTCGTTGAGCGAGCCCGGACTTCTCACGCGCAGGATGGAAGGGCGCGGCTTTACAGGCTCGGTAGCGGCGGCTTCATGCCGCGATGGTGTGTTGAAATCGCCGGAGATTTGGCGGGGTAACCCCGAGCTTCTCAAGATTGCGATTGGTCCGGTGGAGGGTGAGTTGCGGCAGGGCCGCAGGGGGTGCGACTGTTAATGACAGCAATACGAAATTGCACGTTGCAGCATTACTGCATAAACGGCGCTCTAAATATCACCTGAGGTTTTTGAGATTCTCAGAAAGAGAGGATTCCCATGACTTATTTGCGTTTTTCGGTCCTAGCATTCGTTCTCATATGGGCAGGCAGTTTTCTCGCCTGTTCCAAGTCCACGCCTTCCACATCGCCAAACACGGCCAAGAGTGCGGCGGCACCGGCGATGCCCGCGGCCTCCACCTCCAGCGGCCTGCCCCACCCCTGCACGCTCCTGACCGCAAAGGATGCTGAGGAGGTTTTCGGAGCAGGCGCCCAAATCAAACGGCTTAGCGATACATCATGCATGATCGAGGGGGCAGATGTCCTGCCTGACGGCCTCATCGGGGTGGATATTAAGTTGATCGATCCCAAAAACTGGGATGCCGACAAGAAATACGTATTTGCCACGTACCCCAAGGAGAAGTCCGTCTCGGGAATTGGAGAAGACGCCTATACCCTCATGGACGGCATCGTTTTTCATAAGGGGAAGGTGAAAGTGACCGTCGCCGCCAACGCCTACACCGGCCCCAAACCGAAAGCCGAAGTCGCCAAGTTCATTGCGGAGCAAGTGGCGGCGCGCTTGTAACGCTTCTCTGCCTCGCTGTTTCCATCGCGGACCTGCGCCCGGCAGGTCCACGGCTTTTCGTCGCCCATAGGGGACGAGCCGCAAACGTTCAAATCCTCGTGTTCTCATCGGCGGGCAAACGCACTCAGTCGACTGTCCGCCCGCACCGGCTCTGCGGCTCGGCAACGCCCACGCCCGCATACTCAGAAGTGCTGAAGGCCTTCCACTCCTCGGGCCGCTTCAACAGGCCAAGTGTACCCAATTCAAGTGGACATACTCTACGGTCCCCCGTACTCTTTCACCGTGCGTTGCGCGTGGAAGACCTCGTCAACTGGTAGATGTTCGAGTTTCTGACCACCACCGGCCGGCAGCGCGCCACCGCGCCGCTCAGCGCAGAACAAACCGTCCTAGGGGTTTTGTCGGCTTGCCCGAAACGAGATGCCGAGCCAACGCCACTTCCTCCTCGGTAGGTGTGTGGTCGCCGAGGATGCCCGAATTGCAGAACTGATCGGCCAGCCCCGGCCGCTTGTTGAGCTTCCAGTACTGATCGTAACAGCGCCCCAGAGTGTCGGCTCCATTGTTAACATCCTGGCTTGACCAGCGGGCCATGCCCATCAGCCAAAACACCTCGTTGTTGATGCGGTGATATCGGATGTGATCAATTCCCCACAACTGGACATTAGCCCCTTCCTTCTTCAGGTCCACACCGCCCTGTGCGACCGGGCTGAGGATGGAATCTTCCAGGTAGAGAACACCGGCCCCCTCGGTCAAATGCAGGAGCCGGTCCCATGCCTCACCCACGGAGTGGCCGCGATGTTCAAGATTGCCAAAAAAGTATTGGGCGAAGCGCGCGCTGGCCCAACCCTCCATGGTATCGGTGTATCCCATGTACACTTTCGGGTTGATGGTTTTGGCCAGGATGGGATATGTCCCGGAATAGCAGGCGTCGATAAAGGCAAAAGAATCCGGCGCGCCATGCTCACCCAGCGCCAGTTCGAAAAATTTCGGCAACAACAGGGGGAAGCAATAAGACATATTCTGGCCTTCCTGCATGCAGCCCCAGGTAACAGCCTCTTTTGATCGGGCGGCTTCCGGGACGTTATCCTTGGCCAGCAGTTCCGCAAGGCGGCTGCTGGCGAGGGCGGGAGTCAGGAACCCCTTCTGCTTGCCCGTGGTGTCCACCCCAAGAAATCCGGCTACAAGGACGGCATTCACGTCCTCCACCGTAGGCGTTGATCCTATGCCCCCGTGGGTAGCGAAGTAGATCACCGCCGGCCGGGACTGGAGGGCGCGGAACACTTCACCGGGGGTCGCCTGGCCATCGATCAACAGCTTGACGTCGTAACCGGCTTTCTCCAGTTTCTTGGCGATCCCCGCAGGGTCATCGCCAAGTTCCTTGAAGGTGGTGGTCTTGGCGATGGGCGCGCCCCCTGTCCCGCCCCCTCCTTCATGCCAAATGGCCTGATCGTAGGCGTAGTACACCTTGGATTGGAAAGGCGCCACGACCAGGGCAGTCTTCGTTTTCGGCGCGTCCGGGTCGCCGGGAGGATTCTGGGCATCGATATGCGTGCGGGGGTCAGCGGCGAGTGGCGACATCGTTGGCTTGCGCTGCACCGGTGGGGTGCGGGGAGCGGATTTGTTGGCAAACCAGATGGAAGCCCGCATTTTCCCTGCCGCCGGGGCCCCGGTTTTCGCGGGGGCCTCAGGCTTGAGGGTTAGCACCAGCCCCGTGCCGCCGGGATTGACTTTGACATCTTCGACCGCTTCCTGTTTACGGGCCTCCGTCGCTGCCTCCTCCGCCGCCTGGGTGGCACTCTCTCCTTTTTCCAGGCCGCCGTTGAACGCCACGAAGATGAGGTCGATGCCCCCTGCTTTCACCCGCGTCCACGTCGATGTGCCCGGGTCGTCGCTGGAGAGCTGCGTGGGCAGCGTCAGCGTATCGCCCTGGAGCTGGAACGACTGGTTGTTGACCTCAACTTCACCGGCAATGTTGATGGTGACCCGGCCACCTTGCTGCGACCAGGTGCCCGTCTGATTGAGGGGATTCTGGTTGGGCACCGTCGCGGAGAGGGACGCCTGGCCGTTGGTGCTCAAGGTCAGGGTGGCCGAGCCGCCCTTCAGCACGTGCCAGCCACTGGGAGAATCCTTCACGTGTTGCCAGGTGCCCTGGAGCGAGTCGGCAGCCAGGGCGGAGGCTGAGAAGCTGAACAGAATAAGGACAAACAAATGCGGGGCCAACCTTTGGAGAAAGCAACGAGTGAGCATACCTGTACCCTCCCTTTCCTTCGGACGGAGCAATGCGAGGAATTGCGAGGGACGGGCGGTCCGATCTTTACCCGAATTTCAACTTAGAATAAGTCCCCCCAAGGGGGTGACTACATCCCAGAAGCAATCTTCTGAGCTACTTTCTTGACCTGATCGATGGTAAGCAGGGTCCCTGTGAAACCCAAAAAGGTGGCCACCGAACCGGAGCCTTTTTCTTTCTTAAAGGCGACAAAGTAGGGGTAATTGCCCGGCGGCCCGATAAACGCGGCATCTCCCACCCCTTGGATGTCCTCCTTGAACGCCCCGTTCATTTTCTTGGTTTGTGAATAGAACATATCGGAAGAAAGGCTTCTATTAGACATCAGGATCAGCTTCCCATCCTTGTTGGCAAAATTCAGGTCGCCCCCTGCCCCTTTCGATGGGTCCGCGGGGACGAGTTTAACTCCCTGAAGTCCAGTGATCTTCTCAACGTCCTGCACCGTCAGATACTGGCCTCCCGGTGCGGGCTTGGGCTGAGAAAAAGCCATCGCCGCATTCAAAACAAGCAGGGTGAATACAAACAGAACCGTCAGCCAGCGATGCATAATGACTACCTCCTTTCCTGGGAAGGGCCAATCTAATAATGAGCGAAGGGTTCGGGGAAAACGGGCGACAGTTTCCTGTTCTGAGTGATGGGGATCACTTCGTTTCCCTGTAATCAAGTTTTTAGAGCGAGAGGTGGCGCTGTTTCGCCTGGGCGTTGAGTGTGAACCGTCCAGACCTGGATAAGCATCCTGGTCAGTTCGTTGATCCAATCGAAGGTCTCCCTTCGCTGGCGGAGAGTATAGACCTTTATGGCTGGCTTCGCATCACGAAACGTTGTCTAGTTTTATCAGCGAATCCGCAGGAGCAATCCGAAGGTCAGGCCGAACGATGGCGCACTCGGAAGACATGCTGCGGGGGGACTTAGTTGGATTTGGAACGAAAAACGCCCATCTCGGATAATGGGGAGTTGCATGATCGCCTTGGTCACTTGGTCGTATTGTCGCCAAACCGCTCCTCTGTCACCCTGCGGGAATCGGGGGCCTGGCGCGGGGGGAGTTCGCATACAAAATGGGGAAACCCCAGGGACATGTCCCACATGTTGCTCTCCGAGGGGCGTAGCGACCGTAGTCCCACCAAATTTCACATTTTCATGCGTTATTTTCCTATGACTATTCGCATGCGGATTCGCCCCGCTACACGCGTTGCCATATCACCTGAAAGGTTGGAGGAATAGCCGGGGTTCGTCCCCCAGCCATAAATGAATCCCGGCTGGGGAGCAATGAAATGGTGGCCCCAACGATTGAGGATGATGCCGGCAATATCCCGCCGCGCGTCAAAGCCCGACATCGAAAACATCTCCGTGAATTGTTCGCGGACCTTGCGTTCGAAATCGCGAAACGAAGTAGAGAGCATCTCCGTGCGACCCTTGCTGCACTGTTCAGCCGTAGGTATAGGCGCACCGGAAACCCACGTTCCGTCAGAAAGCCGTTTCCGAAGCATCGCGTTGATATTTGCGTTGTGGCTTACGACGTATGGACTTGGCTTCTTGACCGAGGTGCTCGCAGTTGCTATGCTCCCTGCCTAAAGTGCGCTGCTCCCCATGGAAAATCTTGGAGGACCATTATGACTCGTCGTGAGGTTCTTTTCTCAGTAGGAGGGCTCGCCGGGGCGAGCTTATTCTCAACAGGGAGTTTTGCTGACGCATCTGATGTCCTTCCACCCTTTTGGAAAAGCCGCTTGGCCGATGTCGACTCTACCGTAAGCCAAGTGAAGGAAGGTCATGTGCGGGTATTAGCAAAATCAGCTGGGGGACGAAATCTTCACCTCATAACCTATGGTGATAAAGACTCTCTCCAATCGACGGCGAACTATAACTCCGCCTGCGGGGGGAACGACCCGGCCTCGTATCGCCGGAAGGACGGCAAACAAAAGCCTGTGGTGTTCCTGCTGGGCCCCGTACACGGCGGGGAGTTTGAAGGGATAGTGGGGTTGAATAATCTGCTCTCGGTAGCCGAGACGGGCCAGGATTTTCGTGGGCGCGGTTGGCCCCACCTCGCGGCCAACCTGGCCCGATGCCGCGTGCTTATCGTTCCCGTGGGAAATCCGGACGGCCGCGCCAGGTGCCCTGTAGATATCTGGATAGGAACCGACGACAGCACGTACGAACGTATCGGGATGGGTACGCGGCCGGATGGAACAAGCTACGTATGGCCACTCGTTAAGCAAATCCATCCCATGCGAGGTGCTGCGGTGGGAAAATTGGGCGCTTATTTCAACGATGACGGGATCAACTTAATGCATGACGAGTGGTTTAACCCGATGGCGGAGGAAACTCGTGCTTTCCTGCGCCTGACTCGGGAGGAAGCCCCCGATTTCGTCGCCATACTGCACTCGCACGAAGTCGAACCTACCGTCGAACCTACGGCCTACGTCCCGCGGACGGTTAAAGAGACTATCAAGGCTTTTGCCGATCGGCTCTATGCCCGCTACCGGGATGCCGGGGTCTCCACCCGTAAAGCTGGCCCCGAAGCCCAGGAGGATGGCGTAGCCTTTCCTCCTCCTAGTTTCAATCTCGCGAGCGCGCTCCACCACACTTGCGGCGCGGTGTCCTTCGTCCACGAGACCTCAGCCGGCATACCGTATGCGTCCGTGCCGCCTCTTACCCAGGAGCAAATCCTTGATGTGCAAATGCTCCTCTTTGAGGAGCTTTTTCAATTTGCAGTGGAGCAACCTGTGCGGTGGGTATGAGACTCTGTCCCCCCGCGCACGCTGCGTTAAAGCCTGAGTGGCACGGAGGACACAGAGAGTTTCGGGCCTGCCGTCGCGCTGCGCTTCAATGCGCGCGCTAGGCTCAGGGCGCAACTAGCCTGGATGTCGGTGGAAGCAGCGGGTGGCATTTCCTCACCCGCCGCCGCAATCTCAATGTCCAGGGCTCAACGATTCGAGCGGCGGTAGCGCGTCGCCCTTATGGTACCCATTATCGAGGTCGCGTAAGCGCCTTTGGAGTTTCCACCAGTATTGGAATTCGCCACTCCATTTGCCCATGACCGTGCCCAGGCGATAGGGAGTATAGGAATCCAGCCATGCCGCACGGTACGCTTGTTGTAGATCGCCACTGGAATCCATCAGGTCTTCGATCAGGCTGTGGTCGTGAGAGGTGGACTCCCCTATATAAAATTCAAGTTTGTCGGGGTCCGGATGCGCGCCCATTTCCCGCCAGTAACCTGCGATTTGATCGGCGAAGAGATTCTTCATCCCCTGGTAATCGAGCAGTCGGGCTTCCAAGAGAAGGTCTGACAAAGTGGAAGCATCTCCACCCAGGCGCAGGGCGTGGGAAAGATGTTCTTCGGCAGCTTCGGCCTCCAGGCGGGTCTGCCGGTAATGTTCCCGTTGCGCTGCGGCCCGCGCCAGATGAGCTGGAGTGAGCGGGTCATCCCAGAATGAGGGCGAGGTTTCTTCCCATTCCGGACGCCCTCCGCCCGCCGCCTGGGCCAGTTCGACTTCTGAGCGGTTCAACGCCGCGAGCCCGGGCGCTACTTCTGCGCCTGCCGATGCCCCATACATGATCCGCGCATACTCAGGAAAGAACGTTGCGCGGTCCACCGGATCGGTCTGCCAGGCGGCGATGGCTCCGTACGCCATGCCGGGGAAAGCAGGTCTGATCAAGACCGCGATGTCGTCCGTCCACACAGTATTCATCAGCCCGATCACTCCGTGGGGGCGTCCCGCGGCGAGAAAGGTGTCAATGTTATCGAAGGAACGATCGAAGTTGGGCGCTATCTGATCCCAGATACTCACGCCCGTCGCGATTATTCGAGGGAGGGAACTATTCTCGAAGGGCTTCCAGTACGGTTCATAAACCGTGCGATCGTACCCCCACGGGACCACAATCGTGCCGGCTGGGAGCTGGGGGATCAGATCGGGGTACCGGGCAAACATGTCGCTCCAGACCAGCAGGGTCTTGCCATGCTGCCGAACCAGTCCGGACACGAGTCGAAACTGCTCCATATACAATGTGGCTGCCGTAACCTTTTCAGAAACTGCAACCCGAGGGGCCTCCTCCACCTCATCGAATCCGATGTGGAAGAACTGACTCGGAAACAGATCTGCGAGCTGCCCCACCCACTTGCTCAATAGCGCCGCTACCTGCGGATTGCGCGGATTGAACTCGCTGCCATGGGGGATAATCGCGAGGTCCGCATAGCGTTCCACCCGGAAAAGATCGTGGAGATGGCCATACAGTTCCATACAAGGAACTACATCGATGTGCCGCTCGCGCGCATAGGCAACTAGGCGGCGAATCTCGTCCGGGCTGAATTGCGCTTCGGGGCGCAGGATGGGAAATCCTTCCAGCGCGACACTCGCCTCCGAATACAGGTAGTATTGATTGTTCTTCCAGCGCGCCAGGAAATCGAGGTGCTGCTTCACTTCCGCTTCGGTGGGCAACGGGCCGTGGCTGGTGTCGATCATAACTCCACGATAGGGGAGCGAGGGCCAGTCGTGAATCTCGACCTCCGGAAGCCTGGCTTCCGCGCCCGTGCCCTCGACGAGCTGGAGCAAGGTCTGGGCGCCGTAGTACACGCCGGCGGAGGACCGCCCCTCAACCTCGGCGCCCGTGGGCGTCACTTTAATGGAAAACGATTCGCGGGAATCGGGGCCTGCGCTCTCTCCGGGTATGGGCAGCGGATCGAGCGCACCGGTGCGCAGCAAGGTGATGGCAATCCCGGAGGCGCCACGGTCCGTGATTGGAATGGAAGTTCCTGCCATCTTCGCAAGTGACGTAGAAAGTTCCTGGGCCGTGAAGCGATCTTCGGCACTCGCCTCGGGCGCCAGGCGTATGGCCAGACCCCGCAAAGCAAGTTCTCCCGCCCCGTACTGAACTTTCTGCGGTCGTGGCAACAAGGGATTGTGCTCAGCCGATGCCGCGAAAGTCGAAACCAGGATCAGAATAAGTCCCGTACCCAACCACCTTCGATCCATAAATACCTCCGATGTAGTAATTCGTCAGCTTATTGAGAGGCGCTGACCTTCAGAAGATTGCCATGTGCCGCCCCAGACGCTTCCACTTCGAATGCCGCGACCACTGTGTGGCGGCATTGTGTGCGCAGGGTTATTCCCCGGAATCTACTCTTCCATACTTCAGTGGACCGCTACCCTACACCCGACAGCTTCAGAATGCAAAGTCTCGTCGGATTTTCAGTGCTGGGTGCCTCTGCGCCCTACCGAACGAGCCAGCGTGTTTGCCTGTCCCGAGGCAGTGGTTGCGCTGTTATTTTTGACAAGGTCTGTACTGGGTACCTCGCAATGGGTGTATGCTGTGGGGCCGTAAGGGGCTGACCCGGAAACTTCGGGTAAACTGACATGCAAACCAGGAGGCAGGACCATGAATCGCCGTGAATTTGTAACCACTACCTTCGGCAGCGTTGCGATCGGAAGTGCCGCACTGAGGGGGATTGCCGCAAAGGTAAGTGAGCACCCGGTTCCCGACAAGGACCCGCGAGCGACGTCAGGCGACCCCATCGAGCCAAACTGGGCCGAGCGTCTCACCCTAACAGTGGGCCAACAGAAGGCCGACCTGATGGGCTCAAACGAAAAAGTAATTCAGGCGGCTGTCGATTCCGTGGCGCGATTCGGAGGCGGAACGGTCAAGATCCTGCCGGGCACTTACCGCTTTCGCAACGCGGTTTACATGCAAAACAACGTGCGCATCCTGGGCAGCGGAACCGATACGGTCATCATCAAGGAACCCTCGTTCCTGGCCAAACTCGCGGACGATTCCGACTGGTTCGACCAGGAGATCACCTTCGCGGACCCCAAGGGTTTCCAGATCGGTGATGGGATTTGCATCCGTGTGAAGGACCCGGACAAAGGCGAGCTCAAAGTCATTAAGCGCACGCTGGTGGCCCGCAATGGCAACCGTTTCAAGCTGGACCGCGCCCTGCGGGAAAACGTGTTTCTGGAAGGTGAACCTAAAGTCGAAAGCCTGTTCCCCCTGTTCAGCGGAGAGAACATTGCGGACCTCACCTTCGAGGACATCGCGCTGGACGGCAACAAAGCCAACAACGAAAATCTGGACGGCAATTACGCCGGCTGTATCTGGCTGCAGGACTGCATCCGGATCAAGATGCGCAAGGTCACGGCGCGCAACTACAACGGCGACGGTATTAGCTGGCAGATTTGCCACGACGTGCAGGTGGAGGATTGCCACAGCCACGATCACACCGGCCTGGGGCTCCATCCCGGCTCCGGCTCCCAGCGTTCGATAATCCGCGGCAACCGCATGGTGGGCAACGAACAGGGGCTGTTCTTCTGTTGGGGTGTCAGGTGGGGACTGGCTGAGAAGAACTTTATCGAAGGCAACAAGCTTTACGGTATCTCGATTGGGCATCACGATACGGACAACGTGGTTCGCGACAACGACGTCCGGGCCAGCGGCCAGGTCGGCATCCTGTTCCGGAAAGAGGAAGGGCCGGCGTTCCAAGGTAATCGCAACCTTATCGAAAAGAACCGGATTCTGGGGCTGACGGAAGATCACGGCATCGGAATCGATATTCAAGCACAGACGAAGTCGCTCACCATCACACAAAATGAAATCCGCGAAACCCAGGGGCCCGGCCAGCGCATCGGCATTCGGATCGGGCCTGAGGCGGATCAGATTACGCTGGCTGATAACCACATCGAAGGTTTCTCGGAAGCCGTAGTCGACCTTCGCAAGAAGAACAACATCTCCTGAGAATAAGCGGCCGGCCTTATCGATGCGCCCGCCCCCAACACAGAATGAGGTTGAACCGATGACTAAACACTCCGTAGTCAAATCCAAAGCAGGCGCAAAACCCAGCCGTTCTGCGCCCGACCCGAAATCGACGCCCGCCGGGGTGATTGGACTCGGCCTGATGGGCACCAGCATCATAGCCTGTCTATTGGCGGCCGGGCACCGCGTGGTGGGCATCACCCGAAGCGTGTCACGCCGGCGCAACACCCGCCGCCAGATCCTCAATTTTCTGCGGGAGATGAAGCGCGAAAAACTGTTGTCCGCAGATCCCGGCGCGGTGGCCAGGAACTTCCAGCTCTCGGAAGACTACTCCGCCCTCGGCGACTGCGGCATTGTGGTTGAGTCCGTGCTGGAGAACCTGGAAGTGAAGCATGAGGTGCTCCGCAAGATAGAAACTGCGGTTCCTCCCGACGCTTTGATCGGCAGCAACACTTCCGCCCTGCCCATAACTGAACTGCAGCGTGGTGCGATGCATCCGGAGCGCATCATGGGAATCCATTGGGGCGAGCCCGCGCATATCTTGCGTTTTATGGAGATCATCTGCGGAAATCAAACCAGCCCCAAGTGTGCGGAGCGCGTTGTCAAGCTGGCCGAGCGGTGGAAAAAGGAGCCGACCCTGGTGCGGCGCGACGTACGCGGCTTCATTACCAACCGGCTGATGTATGCCATGCTGCGTGAAGCCTTCCACCTGGTTGAAGGGGGATACGCCACTCCGGCCGACATAGACCGTTCCTGCCGCAATGACTATGGGTATTGGATTACCTTCGCCGGTCTTTTCCGTTACATGGATTTGACCGGCATCCCGGCGTATGCCGCCGTGATGCGCGACTTATTCCCGGACCTCAGTTGTGACAAGGAAGTTCCCAAACTGATGCAAGAAGTGTTGAAGTCGGGCGCCCGTGGCGTGGCAAACGCGAAGGGTTTCTACAAGTACACACCGGCGTCAGCCCGGCGCTGGGAGAAGAACTTCCTCAAGTTCAGTTATGAAATTCGCGCCCTGGCACAAAAGTACCGTGAGCGGCCCGGCGACTAAATCCGAACTCCGCCTCGGAGCGCGTTGGTCGCTTGTTTAGCACGCCCCTGCATCACACCGGTTTTCGTCTTCTTAGCGAGGATGCTTCAAGGTGCTGCCTTTCACCTTCACTTTTGCCATTCGAGCGTCGGAAGGCCCACAGGGAATTTCAGTTGTGAATCACTCGGGAGGAGAAGTGTATGTCTAGGCGATCCACGATGCTTCTAGTGTTCTTGCTTTTTACCCCATCGCTCTTTTTTGGAGAGGGGCATAATCCCTTGCTTCCGAGGCCGCAGGAGATTCGGTACGGCACGGGCCGGCTTCCCGTCTCCGGTTTGCAGATAGGCTTGGGCAGCGAGCAGACGCCGCAGGATCGGTTTGCGGCAGACGAGCTGGCATCCGGCCTCGGGTCCCGTGCCCATGTTGAGGTCCGAGTAGCGGAGACGCTGGCGGCGCACCCCACGATTATGCTCAAACGGACCGGCTCCGGCCCCGACCTTCCTCAGCCCGGCGAGCAACCGGGGCCGGATTCGCGCGAGGCTTACACGATCAAGGTCACCCCGGAGGGTGCCGAAATTCGCGCTAATTCCTCGGCGGGTATCTTTTACGGCGTTCAAACCCTGCTGCAACTCGTGGAGGGATCGGGCGCCGAAGCTGCGATTCCGGAAGTGGAAATTCGCGATTGGCCCTCCCTTGCGTACCGGGGAACGATGGTGGACTTAAGCCACGGGCCGTTGCCGACCGAAGAAGAGATCAAGCGGCAGATCGATTTCCTATCCCGATGGAAAAACAATCAGTATTTTTTCTATTCTGAGACCAGCATTGAGATGCAAGGCTATCCTCTGGTAAGCCCCAAGGCTCGCTATACCCAGGAGCAGGTGGGCCGGATTATCACTTTCGCGCGTGCGCGCCATGTGGATGTAGTTCCCTGTGTGGAATTTTACGGGCACCTGCACGACCTCTTCCGGATCGAACGTTACGCCGATATGGCGGTCATCCCGCACGGGCAGGATTTTAACGCGCTCGACCCTCGCGTGATGCCCCTGGTGACCGACTGGGTGGACCAACTCGTGCGCATGTTTCCCTCGCCCTTCATGCACATAGGCTTTGACGAACCCTATGACCTGGATAAATCTTCCGCAATATCCAAGGTCTCTCCCGGCAAACTGTATCTCAACCAGTTAAATCGGGTCGTCAAAGTGGTTCAACAACGTGGCAAGCATGTGCTGTTCTGGGCGGACACGGTCAACATTTTCGGAAAGTACCCCGAGATTATTCCTGACCTTCCACCGGGAATAATCGCGGTGCCCTGGCATGATTTTATCGAGAAGGATTACACCCCGTGGTTCGCGCCTTGGGCCGCCCACCACATCCCGGCATTCGCCTCAACTTATATTCACAACTGCCTGTCGATTTTCCCGGAGTTCAACCTCAGCTTTACCTTGATTGACAGTCTGCTTGAAACTGGCCGCAAATACGGCATCAGCGGTCAACTGGTTAATCTCTGGACGGACGACAATCAAGACCTGTACAGGATGGCATGGGCAGGGATGGCCTATGGTGCGGCGGCGGCGTGGCAGTCCGGTCCCGTCGAGCGCCAACATTTCTTCTCCGATTACGCCGGCATCATGTATCCCCCCGCGGTAGCGGCGGAGGTGGCGCCCGCCCTCCGGGAATTGACCGACGCCGAGACTCGTTTGGAAAAGGTTTTCGGCGAAGAGACCCAGATCAGGATGTGGGACGATCCTCTGAGCTCCGACAGTCTCAAGCTGTACGCGCCCCACCGTGAGGATTTTCGACAGGTGCGTCTGCTGGCGGAGCAGGGGCAGGAACACCTGTCGCGCGCCTTCGCTCTCCAGGGTGATCGCGAAAGCCTGAACAGCCTGGACCTGGGGGCGCGGTTGCTCGATTACACGGGGATGAAGTTCATCTATGCCGCTGATATGGCAGAACGGTGGAAGCAACTGGGCGCGCACCCCAGCAAGGAACAGGTGACATCCACTCTGAATGAGCTCTGCTGCCTGGACCACTTTCCCGCGGGCGACCTGATGGACGGGATAACCGAACTGCGCGAAGATTACCGCCCGGCCTGGCTGGCGGAGTATGCCCCTTACCGCCTGGGCACTTCGCTGGGGAAGTTTGATCGCGAGTTCCTCTACTGGTACGGATTCACGCGCTGGATGGACAAAGTGCGGGAAGGATTCCACGATGGAGACACCCTGCCATCGCTGCAGTCCTATCGGCCGGAGCACTAGTGGCCTGAGTCAGAAGTTCGTTGATGAATTCAGCCCTCGTAGCGGGGGGGGGCGCCGCGGCGACTAGCCCACGGCTGACGCCTTGGGGCTGAGCAGGCGGCCCTGCCAAAGAGCTGCGGACCTTGGAAAGTAGGTCTGCGCTGATTGTGGAGGTGCTTCCAATGGTCAATCATGAGAACAATTTATCCCGACGTAAGATTTTGAGGTTGATCGCGGGATCCATAGGAGGAGGATTTGCTGTGAGCCAGGGTGATGTCCTGGCGGGCGGCAAATTTCAACTTTGCTCGTTCATCGAGGATGTCACACCTGCCTTGGGTAATCCGGTGTTCGGGGGGCGCCCCGTGCGTGCCACGATCATCGTCGACCGGCTCGAGGCCAACGGGCTGGT
Organism: uncultured Acidobacteriota bacterium; assembly: GCA_963804995.1. Lineage (GTDB taxonomy): Bacteria > Acidobacteriota > Terriglobia > UBA7540 > UBA7540 > Bog-366. The sequence continues at coordinate 817,144 of CAWDSK010000003.1, read as the reverse complement.
TCTATCCGGTCCCGGTAAGCCCATTGTGCTGGTTGCGGTCGACTGGTGTGAGATTTGCAACGAGTCCTACGAACGCTGGCGGTCTGTACTGGCTGAAGCGGCCGGAACTGACAAGGAAAGGGTGCTGGTCAGTTGCGTTCACCAGCACGACGCCGTATACAGTGACGTGGTCGCGCAAAAATTGTTGAAAGAAAATCACGTTTCTCAGGATCTGTGTGATCCGGAATTTGATGAGCGGACGGTCGAGCGCGTCGCCTCCGCGCTTCGAAAATCCATGGCCAATCCGCTTCCCATCACCCACATCGGAACCGGGCAAGGGAAAGTGGAAATGGTTGCGTCCAACCGCCGCTATGTTACCCCGGACGGAAAGATCTCTTATGGACGAACCAGCGGCGAGCGTGATCCGGTGGTTCGAAATATGCCGACCGGATTAATTGATCCCTGGCTGAAAACCATCAGCTTTTGGAATGGTGAGCAGCCGGTTGCCGCCCTGAGCTGCTACTCCACCCATCCCATGACCTACTGGGGAAAGGGAGAGGTTTCCTATGACTTCCCCGGCGTGGCGAGGGCGCAGCGGCGTAAGGAGATGCCTTCGGTTGCCCAGATCTACTTCTCCGGTTGTAGCGGAGATACCATGGCCGGTAAGTTCAACGACGGAAGTCACCAGAACCGGCCGATCCTAGCCGAACGTTTGCATCAAGGCATGCTGGCCGCGTGGCAATCAACCAAGAGGTATCCTCTGGACAAAATGGGTTTCCGCTGCGTTCCGATGAAACTTGAGCCCCGCCGCACGCCCGGGTTCAGTCCAGAGGAATTCCGTCGCACCCTTACGGACAACACACGGACGGCAGCGGACCGGTTCTTTGCGGCGATCGGACTGAGCTGGCGGCAGCGCTCCGATTCCGGGTGCCACCTTGACGTTCCGGCAATCGACCTCGGTCCCGCGCAGATCGTCCTGATGCCCTCCGAAAGTTTTGTTCAGTACCAGTTGTGGGCCCAGGCTCTGCGGCCGGACTCCTTCGTCATGACGTTGGGTTACGGCGACAGCGGTCCCGGTTATATCCCCACCGCCAAAGATGCTGCGGACGGCTATAACGACCCTTACAGCTATATCGCCTTCCCGGAGTGCGAAGCCACCATCCGTCAGGCCCTCGCCGCCGCTCTGAAGGCTTAACTGCCTTCATCCTGACGGCGTCGAGCGGGGTTGCCACGGTGGTGCCGCGCCTCGAAGTCCGCCAATCTTAACGGTGGGCGACCTCTTGTGAACCGTGGGCCTTTTTGACGGCCGCAATTCCCAGGACGAATGGTGCTACCTCTGGGCCACGCCACCTAAGGTGCCCTTGAGCCCCAACGGGCTGGCTGGCGCAGAACCGGGTTTCAAGCTCTGCGACTTTCGGATCGGTCACCCCCGTGTGCCGCGGACATACAAAACAGTTGCGCGCTACGCCTGCCAACAACTGACAGATGACAGCCGACAGTCATTTATGTTCTGCGAGGGGAGCAGCTCGTTCGCAGAGAACTATTCCCAGCCGCCCCGCGGGCATTGAAATCTTCCGGCAAGTAGCGGCCTATCTGCCGCGGGGGCGCCGCGCCGCCAGAATCGCGTCGCTGTGGAAAAGCCGTCCACCGTTAAGATTGGCGGGCCGGAGAGCGGGCCCCGCGCGGCTGGCAAACGCGTCGGCAGGCAGGAGAGAAAGTGGAAAGTGATATCTTAAAAGGACATTATGTAGCTTCACCCACCCTTATTCTTTCAAAGACGAGCGTACACGTGTATCCTATTGTAGTTATCGCAATCGTACTGTAGTGCTCTGAGGAACGGGTGGGAACACCCGAACATTAAATTCGAATTCATCGAAGGAGATCAAGTCTTATGCCTCTTGTTTCCATGCGTCAGTTACTGGACGAAGCTGCCAAGGGTGGCTACGGAGTCGGTGCTTTCAACGTGAATAATATGGAGCAGATCCAATCCATCATGGAGGCTGCCCGAGAAACCAAATCGCCTGTCATCGTGCAGGCCAGCCGTGGCGCGCGCAGCTACTCCCAGGACAAATTCCTCTATCACCTCATGCTGGCTGCGGCGGAACTCTACCCGGAGATCCCCATGGTGTTGCACCTGGACCACGGCAACAGCGTGGAGACATGCAAGTCCGCCATCGACCTGGGCTTCACCAGCGTCATGATGGATGGGTCGCTGATGCCTGATGGCAAGATGCCCTCCACCTTTGACTATAACGTTAAGGTCACGCGGGAAGTGGTGGAGATGGCCCATGCCAAGGGGATCACGGTGGAGGGCGAAATCGGTTGTCTGGGCGGCATTGAAGACGGCCACGGCGCGGGCCTTGACGGTCTGAGCCACCTCACCGACCCTGCCCAGGCTGCCGAGTTTGTAAAGCTCACGGGGTTGGACGCTTTGGCCATCGCCATCGGCACCAGCCACGGCGCTTACAAGTTCAGCTCGAAGCCCACGGGCGAAACACTGAAAATGGACCGCCTGATCGAGATCCACAAGCTCCTGCCGAAAACTCACCTGGTGATGCATGGCTCGTCCAGCGTCCCCAAGGATCTCCAGGACGTCATCAATCAGTACGGTGGCAAGTTGAAGCCCACCTGGGGAGTTCCGGTGGAGGAAATCCAACTGGGCATCAAGAACGGGGTGCGCAAGATCAACGTGGATACGGACAATCGCCTGGCGATTACCGGCGCGATCCGCAAGGTCTTCGCCGAGAAGCCTGAGGAGTTCGATCCCCGCAGCTACCTGAAGCCTGCCCGCGAGGCGATGAAGAAGGTTGTGGCGTTGCGCATGACGCAGTTCGGGCAGGCCGGCCATGCCGGTGATTACGCGCCGCTGCCCTTGTCTGAAATGGCAGCACGGTATGCCCAGAAGCGCGCCGCCTGAGATGCACGCCACGTAAAACATTCCAAGGCACGCCCGGTTTTGAGGACGTAGGGGCTGGCCTCGCCCTTGGGTCCATCCTACGGCGCAAAGCCTTCGGATGGCAGGGCCAAAGCCTTCGGGCGACGGGTCGTGCCTGCCCTCCCCGTCGGCGGGGCCGACTTCCGGGCACCCACAAGGGGTGCCCCCACGCTTCTATTTTGCAGATAGAGCCGCGAGTCCCTTCTCAATGATGGTCTTCAGTTCAGCCTCTTCAGCCGGGGAAGGGTAAACCAGGGGAGGCCGAACCTTGCCGACGGGCTTTTTGAGGATGTTCACTCCGGCTTTGATCAGCGCGATGGCGTAACCCTTCTTCTTTTCCCGCAGCTCGGCCAGGGGGCGGTAAAAGGTTTCAACCAGGTGGCCCACCCCTTTCATATCGGAAGCGTTGAGGGCTCGAAAGAAGGCGTGCGATATCTCCGGCACGAAATTGAAGACGGCCGAGGAGTAGCTCGAAATTCCCAATCCGAAGAAGGCCAGAGCGGAGAGCTCCGCCGTGGGCATACCGTTCATGAAGGCGAACCGGTCACCGACCGCGAGACGAATGCGGGTGAGGCGTTCCATATCTCCATGACCGTCCTTGAAGCCGATGAGGTTGGGAATCTCCGTCAAGCGGCGCGCCGTGGAGGGAGAGAAGATGGCGTTGTCCCTTTGATAAACGATTACTCCCAAGCGGGTGGCTTGGGCAACGGCGAGGTAGTGAGCGAATAATCCTTCCTGCTCGGATTGCAGAAGATAGGGCGGCAACACCAGGACGCCGTCCGCTCCCGCTTCCTCGGCAGCCTGCACAAATTGGATGGCGATTTTGACGCCGTATCCTGCACCCGCGATGACGGGAACCCGGCCGGCGGCTTCCGCCACGGCGGCTTTGACCAGGGCACGGTATTCCTCGAGATCGAGCGAAACAAACTCACCCGTTCCCCCACACACAAAGAGCGCAGCCGGGCGCGCCTCGATCAGATAGGCCAGATGCTCCCTGAATCTCTTGACATCCACCTCGTTAGCAGTGGTAAAGGGTGTCACGGGGAAGGCAAACATTCCTCGCAACCCCGTTCGTAACTCCTCCGGTGATCTGGCCATGGCCACTCCTCTCGTTGATATGGTGGTTTGTCCGAGTTGATGGTCTGGATGTGTCCCACTACTCAATCGGACGACAATTTGTTTTCGGGACGTTAAGAGTCTACACCACGGCTGGGGATTGTGAAACGGGGTTGAAGGATTCGGTGGTGGTTCAGTTTGATCCTGTAGCGGCGAGTTCACCTCGCCATTTGGTGGGCGAGGTAACCACCCCGTCGCCTTCGGCGCCACCCCTCCTAAATCAGGAGGGGAGTAAGCGCCGCAGGTCGCTGCCCACACAATGGGGGGAAATTTTGGCAAGTCCGATTTAGATCTGCACCTGGCACCTGGTGGCGCCGTTACCCTCGGTCCTGAACCACAGCACGGCTTTCTTGCTGTTCTTGCACCACTCCTTCATTTCGGCTTCAAACGTGGGGCAGTCAGCCACGCATTCCAGGATGTCGCCGGCGTTCAGGGACATGCCTGATGTCTTGAGGTGTGGTTCGGTGGACGAGAGCCCTTTGGCGTTGAGTAGCTTGGTCATGGCACGAATCTCCGCGGGTGACCGATTCATTCCTGAATTGGCAACCCGTAAATGTCTCCTAATACAGACCTATCGACCCGATTTCAATTTGCTTAAGGGTGATGGAGAGCCGAAATGATTCTTGACCTCTTGCGGTTACGGGTCATTACCTGAGACCGGTAGCATCGGCGAGCACCGCATTTCATGCTGGGCGAGTTGTGGGCAAGCCTGCACTCTCCCCCTGGCCACACGATTCAGGCAAATTGACCTTTTGCGAGGCCTCTTTCCATAACAACTGATTGCGGTCCAGGGTGGGGCTGAGTATCATAGGCGCGACGAATATGGAGAGAGAAGTTGTTGATCCTCGAAAGCCAGTTAAGACAACCAATTTAAATTCATGCCATGAAACTTTTGCGAAAGGAGTTTTTGCATGCCAAATCGAAGGACTTTTATCGGGCAAGCACTGCGTGGTTCGGCTGCGGTGGCTGCCTATGGATTGTTTCCTTCCAGCCGAGTGCTGGGAGCCAATGACCGCGTCCGCATCGGATTGATCGGGGCCGGAGGACGTGGCCAGCAGATTTTCAAAGCCGCGTTGAAGTGCTCCAACGTAGAAGGTGTGGCGGTAGCAGATGTTTACACGCGACGCCTGGACGAGGTGAAGGGCTTCGTACCCAACATCAAAACCTATCACGAATTCCAGCAGTTGCTCGACGACAAGAGCGTTGATGCTGTACTGATTGCCACTCCGCAGCATCAGCATGCTTTGAATTTTGTGCCCGCCATTCAGGCCGGCAAGGACATTTATCAGGAAAAGACCATGGCGTTCAATCCTGATCACGCCAAGCGCATGCGGAAGGCTTTGGAGGGCACCGGGAAGATCGTTCAGGTCGGCATCCAATCCACCAGCGGCCCGGCTCCCGCGCAAGTGCGCGAATACCTTACGGCCGAGCGCATGGGCAAGATTACTCAGATTCACACGCACCATTATCGCAACGCACCCTATGGTGGCTGGAAGCGGCCGATTCCCGCCGATTGCGACCTTCAGCACGTCGATTGGAAGACTTTCCAGGGAGAGGCCAAGCAGTATCCCTTCGACCCCAATCGCGTCATCAACTGGCGCTTCTATTGGGATTACTCCGGCGGGAACGTATTTGAGAACATGGTCCACCAAGTAGGGTTCTGGTTCAAGCAGATGGATCTCGGGATTCCCCTCAAAGTCACCATGAGCGGCGACAACTACCTCTCCCCGAACATGCAGTTGCCCGACACCATGGATGTCTCCATGAACCTGCCGAATAAGATGCTGTTCACCTGGAACTCCATGTTCGGCAATAGCCTGTTCGGCGAAGGCGACGACTACGTGCTGGGCGATAAGGGAACGATCTTCCGGGATGATCAGGAGCGCGTTCGCTACGCACCGCAAGGTACCAAATCCGGCATGGGGACGCGGGCCGCGCTGGCGTCGGCCAAAGCTCCAGACATCGTGGGTGAGGATGACGCTACCAATCCTCACATGCAGAACTTCATTGATTGTGTGCGCAGCCGCAAACAGCCCAACTGCCCGCTCGAAATCGGGTTCCGTTCCGCGATCGCCTGCCAGATGGCGATAGCTTCTTACCGGCAGGGTCGGACGGTGCGTTGGGACGAGAAGCGCGAAGACATCGTCTAGCGCCAAAACTTTCTACCAGATTTGGAATTTACTGCGTCGCGTTGTCCCACTGGAGGCAGTTTTGGTGGGACCTCGCGCGCTATGGCGCGCGCAAAGCAACGGGGATGGCGGCGGATTTGCCTTTCCATTTCTTGTAGATTCCGCATTTCCATATGTGTCTCCAAGCATGACCAGCAAGCAGCGTGTGATGGCCGCGATGAGCTTCGAGGAACCGGATCGCGTCCCACGTTACTTTTCGTCTTTCTGGCCTGAGTTTGAAGCGAATTGGGAGAGCGTTCACGGCCCCACTGATCTCTATAAGCACTTTGGCGACGACATGCGCCTGGTCGAGCCCGAGGAGTCCGCGTGGCCGACGCGGGCGGGGATTCTCGGACGGCGTGGGGATCAAGCGCTGGTGCGCAGCGGTTGGGGCGAAACCAAGTTGACGCCGTTCGCGGAGCTCACCCCCCAGGTCATGGGCCAATTGATTGAGCCGGCGGTTAAGGATCGCGTTGATCCGGAAAAGCTCAAGTTCGACGATCCGCTGCTCGAGTGCCGCTTCGAAACCGCAGGCAAGCAAGCCGCAGCGCTTAAGGATGAGTACTTCGTCTGGTGCAAGAGTGGTGGCCCTTACCTGCGTGCCGCATTCATGCGCGGGGAGGAACAGTTCTGGGTCGACGTGGCTGAGGACCCCGGGTGGACCCGCGCTTTTGTTGACCGCGTGGTGGATCACATCGTCACCGTGGCGATTGCAGCGATGCGCCGCTTCGGTCTCGAGGACACCGGGATCGCGATTTACGATGACGTGGCGTCGAGCCTGGGGCCGTTCGTCGGGCCAAAGCATTACGAGCGCGTGTTCCTGCCCGCTCTGCGCCGCATGGTGCAGGCCTTTAAGCAAGCGGGCGCCCGCTGGGTCATGCATCACTCCGATGGTAATGTCCTCCCCCTGCTTGACATGTGGGTAGACGCAGGCATCGACGCCATAAACCCCATGGAGTTCCGCATTGGCATGGACGCGGTCAAGCTCCGCGAGCGATTTGGAAACCGTCTGGTGTTGACGGGCGGCATGGATAATTGTGTAATCCTGCCGCGAGGCGACCGCGCCGAAATCCGCGATCATGTGCGGTACCTGCTCGAAGCAGGGCGCGGCGGCGGATTGGTTTTCGGCACGCACTCTATGGGGCCGGATATCTCTGTTGAAACCGCGGAGTATGTGTTGGAATTGCTCGCGGAGTACGGGAATTATCCGCTGTATGGCTAGTGCCTAGAGTCAGAAGTTCGCTGATTATTAGAGAACCCCCTCACCAACGGCCCCTCTGTCGCCGCGGCGACAGAGGGGGGCCCGCCGCTGGTGACCGACGGGGACTTAATTTGAGTTTACTCCGAGGAGAGTGGGACTCGAATTCATAGCCCTCTCCGAGGGGAGAGGGTGGCGGGCTGCCGGCGCTTTCACCAGCCGGAGCACGACGGGTGAGGGGTTACTTCCGGTGGGCAATTCAGAAGTATCCACTCACAGCCGATTCAGATGGGAAAAGACGCGGCAGAAAAAAACGATTACATGCGAGTTCCCGGCGTGGGCTGGGTGTGAATTTCCAGTGGGTTGGCGCTGAATGGATTGGCCTTAGGCGATGCGAAGCTGACGAAGTAACCCCTCACCCGCCTGCGGGCCGAAGCTGAACTTGTTTACTGCTCCCAGGTACCCCTTCGGAGGGCGTAGGCCCGTCCCGCCCCGGCTGATGAGTACGCCGGCTGCGGTCCACCCTCTCCCCTCGGAGAGGGCTAGGTTAACGCTTACGGGCTTGCGCCCTGGGCTACGATCTTACGCCCCTGACGGGGCTGCGGAATGACCCGCACAGGTCAGAGACTTGGTGAGCAAACTTCTGTAATATGACACCAGAATCAGTAGAATCCAGGAGTGAACATGCAGGCCTTAATGTTGAAGGAATACAAAAAGCTCGAAATGACGGACATGCCGGAACCCCAGGTTGGTCCTGATGACCTTCTGGTGCGGGTAAAGGCCTGCGGAATCTGTGGCAGTGACATTCACGGATTCGATGGCAGCACGGGGCGGCGTGTTCCACCCATCGTGATGGGCCACGAAGCCGCGGGCGTTGTCGCCAAAATCGGCAGCAACGTGACGCGGTTCCGGGTGGGCGAGCGGGTGACCTTTGACTCCACCGTCTACTGCGGCAAGTGCTTCTTCTGCCGGCGCGGCGAAGTGAACCTTTGCGATGACCGCCAGGTGTTGGGAGTTTCTCCCGGCGATTACCGGCGCCACGGAGCTTTTGCGGAGTACGTCGCAGTTCCCCAACACATCTCTTACCCGATTCCGGAGGCGCTCAGCTTCGAGCACGCGGCGATGATCGAAGCCGTGTCGGTGGCGGTCCACGGCGTGGCATTGACGCCGGTGAAGCTGGATGATACGGCGGTGGTGGTCGGTAGCGGCATGATTGGCCTGCTGGTGGTTCAGGTGCTTCGACTGGCGGGCGCGGGCCGGGTCATTGCCGTTGATGTGGACGATGCGCGCCTCGGCGTGGCCGGGGAACTTGGCGCAGACATCTGCCTGAACGCCACTCGGAGTGACGTTGCGAGCGTAGTCCGCGACCACACCTCGGGCCGAGGGGCGGATGTGGCTGTTGAGGTAGTGGGGAACACCAAGGCTTTACAGACCGCGCTCGCGAGTCTCCGCAAAGGAGGATTTCTGACCCTGATTGGCAATATTTCCCCGCAGGTGGAGCTGCCGCTGCAATCCGCCGTCACGCGGCAGATTCGCATTCAGGGCTCGTGCGCGTCTTCGGGAGAGTACCCCGCGTGCATTGATCTGCTGGCGCGGCGGGCTATTCGGGTTGACCCGCTGATCAGCGCCACCGCACCCCTCGCGGAGGGCGCGGCATGGTTTGAGCGTTTGTACGGCCGCGACCCGAACCTCATGAAAGTCATCTTGCAACCCTAAGGAGTTCATATGAGCAACAACGTTTTCGATCTGTCGGGTAAGGTAGCGATTGTTACCGGAGCCAGCCGCGGGCTTGGCCAGTACCTGGGACGAGCCCTGGCGCATGCCGGCGCTGACCTGGTCATCACCGCCCGCAAGCTGGAATCGCTCGAACCCTTCCGCAAGGAAATCGAGGGTCTGGGCCGGCGCGCGGTGCCGCTCGAACTCGACGTTAGGAATTACGACAGTATTCAGAAGATGGTGGCGGATGCCGAAGCCGCTTACGGCAAGATCGATATCCTGGTGAACAACGCGGGCTGCAATGTCCGCAAGCCGGGGCTCGAGGTCACGTGGGATGACTGGAATCTGGTGGTTGATACCAACCTGCGAGGCACTTTCTTTGTGGCCCAGGCAGTGGCCAAGCGCATGGTTCCGCGCCGGTACGGGCGGATTGTGAACATCGGCTCGGTCACCTGCGTCTTTGGTTATGCGGGACTGGCTCCGTACTGCGCCAGCCGCGGCGGCGTCAAGCAGCTCACCATGAGTCTGGCCGACGACTGGGGGCCATACGGGATTAGCGTCAACTGCCTGGCGCCAGGATGGTTCAAGACCAAGCAGACCGAAGTGCTGTATCAGAACCAGGAGTGGGTCGATTACCTTACCGACCGGATTCCCATGAAGCGGCCCGGCCAGCCCGACGATCTCAATGGCGCAGTTGTCTTCCTGGCCTCGGACGCCTGCCAGTACATCACCGGGCAAACCTTGCTGGTTGATGGCGGCATATCGACAGGGGCCACTAAAGCCACGATTTCGCATTGAGGGAGCCCTGGGCGGATATTCTCCGACGAGTTCACTCGGCCGCGGTAGGTGCGAAAGAGAACAGAACCAATGCAATCGTAGCGCAGACCCCCGCCGTTGGGGTCTGCGGTTCTTCCTGAGATTCACACACCCAATTCCGAAAGCAGACCCCTGTCGTTGAGACAAGCACGTGTAGCGCGGACCTGTTGTTTAGGTCCGCGGCTCTTCGTTATCAATCAGGGACGAATCGCAGAGCTGGGCTCGCTCTGCGCCAACCAGCCCCCAAAACAGGTTTGATTGTTCATGCCCCTCCAGCGTGGGAATCCCGGCCATGCTACAATGCATATAAGGGGTGTCTCGGACATGTCAAAGAAAGGTACAGAGGTTCTGGAAGAGGCATTATCCCTTCCGCCTGCGGAGCGGGCAGAAGTAATAGACCGTCTCCTGGCAAGTCTTGATTCTTCGCCCGAGCGTAGAATCGATGAATTATGGGGGCGGGAAGCGGAAGAGCGTCTCGATGCATATGAGCGTGGTGAGATCAAAACCGTTTCCGCTCGCGAAGTCTTCGGTGCCACCAAGAACGTGAAACCGTGATGGCCATTGAGTTTTTGGCTCCGGCCCGAGCCGAGTTGGCGGAGGCCATCGCCTATTATGATTTACAAGAGCCAGGGCTCGGCTCCCGATTTGCCCAGGAAGTAAGACGAACCCTCGAAAGAATCCTCCAATACCCCGAAGCCTGGTCGCTGATCTCAAAAAGAACCCGGCGCTGCCGGACCAACAAGTATCCCTACGCGCTCATTTATCAGGTTCGAGGTGATGTTCTGCTTTCACCGCTGAGACGCTGAGACGCAGAGAAATGACCCTTTGTTTTCAAACCTCTGCGCCTCCGCGTCTCCGCGGTGAAAGGTTTGATGGGATTTTTTCACAGTTTCTCCCGCCATGGGCCACATTCTGCCGCCGCTACGCGGCTGGGAGTGGCGAAGCGGCCGCCCGTTTCCGGAATTCTAAGAATTTGCAAGCGAAGTGCCGCGGACCGTCAAAAAACCACTCAAATCCAGATAACGCAAAAGTTTTCTTTTTGGCACGCTGGACTCAGGGTTTGGCTGGAGGCTTGCCCGCAGGCTCACTTAACCTTGGTCCGAGTGTCGGTGCCTCCGGAGCAGCAAAATACTGATCGTCCATCCAAACTGTATTTTTTTTCTTGAGGTCATTCACCGCGGCGTCGATCTTTCCTTTTCGTAGGGTCTCCTCAATTTGTGCGGAAACATCCTTAAGCTCGGCGCGGCTGTGTGCGGTAACCTGGAAAAATGCCTCCGCCTGCGTAACATCAAGAACTTGCGATACTTCCCCATCTTTAAGAGCGAAGGCGGCTTTTTCTAGCTCCGGGCGTAAGTTTCCCTTGCGGACGCTGCGGGGTTCGGCTTCGATGATCACATCCCCGGGAGCCTTGAAATCCTCGATCACTTTCTTGATGTCAGTTCCGGCCGCCACTTCTTTACGGATCGCCTCAGCGCGGGTTTTGGCTTCCTCCACGGGCAGGCCCGGTCCGGTTTGAGCGTTTGCGGCGCGGGTGCGGACCACGAATTGCCTGACCATTAGTTGGTCATAGTCGGCGGCGTGGGCGGAATAATACTGGCTGATATCTTCCGGATTCACCTTGGCTTGCTGGACGATTTCGTCATAGGCAGCCTGCGCCTCAAGTTGCTGCTTTTGCACGGTCAGTCTGTGTTGAAAAGCCGGGGTCTGGTCCAAGTGATGCGATTTTGCTTGTTGGGAGAGCATTACGACCAGGGCAAACTGATCACCCAGGGGCTTTCGTCCCTGTGTGGCCATGGTTTTTTGGGCCTGCGGATTTAAGTTGTCGAACAAGAAATCAATATCTGCCTTGGTGAACTGCTGGTCGCTGACCTTCAAGACCACCGCGTCGGGCGATTCCGGCACTTGGAAGGATGGCAGTTCAGGCTTGCTCGTGGCGGGCGGCGTGCCTGCGGGCTTGGTTGTGGGTGCTTGGGCGTGCGCCAGGCCCGTCATCAGCCCTGCCAAGAGGAGGGCCGCGATAAATCTCGACGCATGCCGCGGGACGAATTGATCCATAGAACCTACCTTTATTCCGTAAATTTCATGCCTGAACATCCTCACCATCGTAACATAATTCCTTAGACTCGCACCGCGTTTGGCATGAGGTCCGCAGAAATGCCTGGCCCGTCCCGCGCTATAATGGTGTTTTGGCCGTTGACAGTCAGAACGAGCAGGGGCGATGGACTTCAAACTTTTTTCCGATTACCAGCCGCGTGGCGACCAGGCGACTGCCATCCGCGAACTGGTTGGCGGGTTGGAGGATGGTAAACAGCACCAGGTCCTGCTGGGCGTTACAGGTTCCGGCAAGACCTTTACCGTGGCCAAGGTGGCGGAGGCCCTCAACCGTCCTACCCTCGTCTTAGCCCACAACAAAACCCTGGCCGCGCAGCTTTATCACGAGTTCCGCAATTTCTTTCCCCGCAACGCTGTCGAATACTTCGTCAGCTATTACGACTATTACCAGCCGGAAGCTTACATTCCCGCGGCGGACGTTTATATCGAGAAGGAATCGACTATCAACGACGAGCTGGACAAGCTGCGCATGTCCGCCACCCGCTCGCTCTTTGAACGGCGCGACTGCCTGATCGTGGCCAGCGTCTCCTGCATCTACGGCCTGGGTTCGCCGGAGGCTTATTACGGCATGCTGCTTTTGCTCGAAAAAGGCCAGAAAATTTCGCGGCAGGATATCCTCCGCCGGCTGGTGGAGATTCAATACGAGCGCAACGATGTGGACTTCCGGCGCGGGACCTTCCGCGTGCGTGGTGACGTGATCGAGATTTATCCGACCTACGAGGACAATGCCTACCGCATTGAGATGTGGGGCGAGCAGGTCGAGGCCATGGCGCAAATCGACCCTCTATTCGGCCAGGTAAAACAATCCCTTGCTCGCCTGCCGATTTATCCTCGTACCCATTACGTCCTGCCCGCCGAACGGAAAGATGATGCCGTGGAGCGCATCAAGAGCGAACTCGAGTGGTGGCGGGGCGAACTCGAGAAACAGGGAAAGCTGGTGGAGGCGCAGCGCATTCATCAGCGCACCATGTTTGACCTCGAAATGATCAAGGAAATGGGCTATTGCCACGGGATTGAGAATTACTCGCGGCACCTTTCCGGGCGCCTGCCGGGTGAGCCGCCGCCGACATTGCTCGATTATCTGCCTCAGGACGCCGTGCTATTCATTGACGAAAGCCACCAGACGGTTCCCCAACTTCGCGGCATGTATCATGGCGACCGCTCGCGCAAACAGACGCTGGTGGATTACGGATTCCGATTGCCGTCGGCGCTTGACAATCGCCCGCTATCTTTTGAAGAGTTCGAACACCGGGTCGGCCAATTGATTTATGTTTCCGCGACACCGGGGCCGTACGAGCTGACCAAAACCGGTGGGGAAGTGGTGGAGCAGATCATCCGCCCCACGGGGCTGATTGACCCGGAGGTGGAGGTTCGCTCCACGCGGAACCAGATTGACGATCTGCTCGGTGAAATCCGCCAGCGGGCCGCGGCCAGTGAACGCGTGCTGGTCACCACTCTGACCAAGCGCATGTCTGAGGACTTGGCCGAATACTACGCGGAAGTGGGCGTGCGCTGCCGCTACCTCCATTCCGAGATTGAGACCCTCGAGCGCGTTAAAATCCTGCGGGATTTGCGGCGCGGTGAGTTCGATGTGCTGATTGGGATCAACCTGCTGCGCGAAGGCTTGGACCTGCCGGAAGTATCGCTGGTCGCTATCCTTGATGCCGATAAGGAAGGCTATCTCCGCTCCGCCGGCGCGCTGATTCAAACTATGGGACGCGCCGCGCGCAATCTGCACGGCAAAGCGATACTCTACGCCGACCGTCATACCGATTCGATGCAGCATGCTATCGCCGAAACCAATCGCCGCCGCGTCAAGCAAGTCCAGTACAACCAGGAGAACGGCATCACTCCAGAGTCCATCATCAAGCCCGTGGATATGGCCCTGGCTTCCATCGTGGCGGCTGATTACGTCACGGTCCCGCTGGAAATGGTCGAAGATGAGGCGGTGACCGGTGACCAGCTAGACGAGTTGATCCGTAATCTCGAAACCCGGATGCGTGAGGCGGCAAAACAATTTGAGTTTGAGAAAGCCGCGCAGTTGCGGGATCGCGTCAAGGGACTTAAAGAGAAAGGTGTCAGGAGCCCGGATTGTCTCCCGTGAGACTCAAGGTCAGCAAGCACAATTCGTATTCAGGAGTAGCCATTATCGGTCCGGGCCGCATCGGTCAGGCGATGGGGCGTCTGCTTGCGCGGTCCGACGTGCCGATCGCATACATCGCCGCCCGCAATCCCGCCCGGGCTCGTGCCGCAGCGCGCTTCATCGGGTGCGGAGAAGTTGTCGCGCTCACTGATCCCCGGCTGCTGCGGGCCCAGGTCTTCTTGATTACGGTTTCCGACTCAGCCCTCGTTGAGATTGCACGAGTATTTGCGAAGCAAACGAGGGGGAAGGATTCTTGGCGTGGTAAAGTCGTGCTTCACACTTGCGGCTCACTGCCGAGCTCGATACTGCGGCCGCTCAAATTGCGAGGCGCATCGGTGGGCTCGCTTCACCCCTATCAGACCGTTCCGAGTCCGCAGGCGGGCATGCGAAATTTGCGCGGTGGCTTTTGGGGAATCGAGGGCGACCGCCGCGCGCTCCGGGTCGCAAGACAGTGGGTGAAGTTGTTGCGGGGAGTTGCATTTCGTGTTAGCCCCAAAGAGAAAACGCTGTATCACCTTTCCGCGTTTCTCGTATGCCCAACGGTCGTTACGCTGATGGAGCAATCCGCGCGCTTGTTGAGGAAAGCTGGAGTCCCGACCAGAATCTCGCGTCCTATGCTGAGGATGTTCGTGACGGAAACATCCAAGAACTTCGCAGAGCTCGGAGCGCGTCGCGCACTGACGGGTCCGGCGGTGCGGGGAGATTGGGCAACTATTCGCCGCCATGTTGCCGCCCTGAAACGTAGCGCGCCAGAGTTTGTCCCGGTTTATCAAACGTTGCTCCAAGCCATGGTGAACTTGGTGGGACAAGGGCCGCGTAGCCCCTCTACGGGCAACATGTGGGACACGCTGGGGGACGTAACGTCCGAGGAGGGGGGGCCTCACTTCTGACCTGGCTGCCCTGAATATCATCCAGGAATTCGCTATGGCGGTGGGGTTCACGCCGCGGAGAAGAAATGGTGGATCAGCACAAAGCACAAATAGGAGACGGCGCCGGAGATGGGGATCGTCAGCACCCAGGCCCACATGATGCCGCGCGCCACTCCCCAGCGGACGGCGCTGAAGCGCTGCACGCTGCCCACGCCCATGATTCCTCCCGCGATGGTGTGCGTGGTAGAAACGGGGATTCCCGCCAGGGCGGTGCCCAGCAGGCTGATGGCGGCAGCGGTTTCTGCGCAGAATCCTCCCACGGGTTTCAGCCGGGTAATCCTCATGCCCATGGTTTTCACGATGCGCCAGCCGCCCGCCATGGTTCCCATGGCAATGGCAGCGTGCGCAATCAACACCACCCAGAAGGGAATATAAAACCTTTTCAGGACTCCGGCGGTGAACAAAATCCCCGAGATGATCCCCATGGTTTTCTGCGCGTCGTTGGTGCCGTGGCCAAAACTGTAAGCGGCGGCCGAGAGCAGTTGCAGCTTGCGAAAGTACTTATCCAGTCGCTGCGGGGCCCAATTGCGAAAGATCCAATACACCGCCAGCATCAGGCCACCGCCCAGAACGAATCCGATGGCCGGTGAGAGAATGATGAACGCCAGGGTTTTGGTCCAACCCTCCGGCAGGATGACGCCCCAGCCGGCCTTGGCGATGGCCGCTCCCGCATATCCTCCCATCAGTGCGTGCGACGAACTCACCGGCAACCCGTAATACCAGGTCACGATATCCCAAAAGATGGCGCCCAGCAGGCCGGCCAGAATCACGTAGAGATTGATGGCCGACAAGCGGATCATCCCCTGGCCCATGGTCCTGGCGACAGCCGTGCCGAAGGTAAACGCCGCCACAAAATTGAAGAAAGCCGCCCAGGCCACCGCCATACGGGGGGAGAGCACACGCGTAGAAACCACCGTGGCAATGGAGTTCGCTGCATCGTGAAAGCCGTTGAGAAAGTCGAAGCCCAGCGCCACGACGACAAGGAGAAGTGCAAAGGCCAGTGATGGGGTCATTCGCTGTGCGCCTTACCGGGGAGGATCGCGGCAGGTTCGGCTTGCACGTTTGCCCGGGTGTAACTGAGCCCTGAGAAACCGGCGGCCGGTCTGCCCTCACGCCGCCTTCAGAACCACGGATTCAAGGACGTCCGCCACGTCTTCGCACCTATCCGTTGTCGCTTCCAGGACCTCGTAGATTTCCTTCCACTTGATCACTTCCATGGGATCCGTGGAATCCTCAAACAAGCGGGCAACGCATTCGCCCTTGATGCGGTCGGCTTCCTCTTCGAGCAAGGTGAGTTGCTCGCAGTACTCGAGGATGTTCTGAGGATGCTTCAGTTGCGCCACCGCCTTCACGATGATCTCAGTTCCATGCAGGATAACCTTGGCGAGTTGCTGCGCCCCGGGCGTAACCTTCTTGACCTTGTACGTAGTCATGCGGCTGGCGGCGGCGTCTACCAGGTCGAGCACGTCATCCAGGGCCGAACAGAGCGCGTGGATATCTTCCCGGTCGATGGGGGTAATGAACGTCCGGTTCAGTTTCTTCATCAGGGCGTGCGTGAGCTGATCGCCCTTGTGCTCCAGAAATTTGATTTCTGAAATCTGTTTTTCGACTTCCTGGAAGTCGTCAAACAGGGCGACCAGCATCTTCGCAGCCTTGTGGATGTTTTCAGCTTGTTCGCGAAAGAGGTCGTAAAACTTCTCGTCGCGAGGTATCAGTTGCACGGTTAGTCCTCAGCGGTTTTTTAGAGCCCCGTATTGTTAAGGAATTGTTACAGAAAAGCAAGTTACTTGCGAAAATTTCCGATAAATCACTGATAACAAAGCTATTATTGAAAGGCAAGTTCGGACTCTTTGGCCGGAGGAGCGGGTTTGCTGTAGTGTCGGTCTCCGACCGAGGGGAGGCAGGCGGTCAGAGACCGCCGGGTCGCTCAGACAATAGCATCGGAAGCTTGAGCTCCAGCCGAAGCCCTGATACGTAAATAGCCGGCTGCGGCGATAGGTCTGGGTGGAGATAAACTGCCACGGGCCGGGCTCGAAATAACGTTCAGAGATCGGCAGAAGAGAAATATCGGTGGGCAGGGTTAGAGATGTGAATCGCGGAACTAAGCTCAGTCTGCGCCGGCCAGCCTCCTGGCTGGCCGGAAGCGCTGATCTTTCGAGCCGTCGCTGAAAGCTAAAGACGGAAGTTGGGCTTGTTCAATTGCCTGGCTTTTTCCAGCGATTCACGGTTCTTCTCGTCTTCCGTGTTTTGACGCTGAATCTCCTGCTGGGGAGCCTCTTGCGCATCTAACCGGATGGCTTCTGCGGTCGCCGCGCGGGCCAGGTCATCCAGTCTTTTTGAAAATGCCATCATTCCAAAAGTCGGTTGGTAATTGGAACGATACAGGTTATACGAGTACTGGGAGTCCTCCCAACGCGCGATGACGACTTCGGTATCGTTGTAGACTTGAGTTGAAGAGAAGGAGATATCGGGGCTAGCGGGCTGGGTGGCAGTTCCGTACTTGGCCGAAATCGCTTCGATCAGGTCCTCGGCGGTCAGCCCTTCGGTTTCACCCCGATCGTAAGTGACCACGATGCGAGAGAGCTCCCCGTTGTAAAAGCTGAACAGGATAGTCCTAACCGGGTCCGTTTGCACTGAAGAACCGCTTGAGAGCCAGATCTGCCACTCCAGTTCCTGCATGACCGCCGGACGTCCATGGATCAGCTTCGCGTCAGACAGTTTCAGGCCAGCTTGCTTCGCGAGTGCCGGCAGGGTCTCTCCAAACTGAAAATCCCGGTAACGGGAAAGATCCGGTGCGCCCGTCGCCGGCGCCGAAACAGCGGCGGCTTGCAACCAACCGTCGAAACCGCTGCGGGGCTGCAACCCCAGTTCTTGGATCCCCAGCCGTTGTGTAACAATCGCCTTTGCCTCAGGCGGCTTCACGCCTTGCGAGCGAATCATGGGCGCCACTACCAGCATGGTCCCTAAAACTGAAACTATCACTCTGCGAACGTTGATCATTGGAGTCCTCCTTTAGGGGACTTGATGCCTTACGTCAGTACATCCCTCCGCCCATGCCTCCGGGCGACCCTGCCGAAGCCTTCTCTTCCTGGTCCGGGTACTCGCTGACCATGGCCTCAGTGGTGAGGAGCAACGAAGCAATGGACGCAGCATTCTGGAGCGCGGCACGCGTAACCTTGGTAGGATCGATGACGCCATCCGCGACGAGGTCACCGAAGCTCTCAGTCTCCGCGTTGAAGCCATAATTCTGGTTGTCGTTCAACTTCACTTTCTCCACCACCACCGCGCCTTCATGTCCGGCGTTGGCGACGATCATGCGTAGAGGCTCTTCCAGAGCGCGTGTAACGATGTTGATGCCGATCTGCTCGTCCCCGTCGCCCTTCAGCTTGCGGAGAGCGGGGATGCAGCGCACCAGCGCCACTCCGCCGCCGGGCACGATACCCTCCTCGACGGCCGCCTTGGTGGCGTGCATGGCATCCTCGACACGAGCTTTCTTTTCCTTCATCTCGGTCTCGGTCGCCGCACCCACTTTGATCTGAGCGACGCCGCCCACCAGCTTCGCCAAACGCTCCTGCAACTTTTCGCGATCGTATTCGGACGTCGTCTCCTCCACCTGAGTACGAAGCTGCTTGACGCGACCCTCGATGTCAGAACTCTTGCCGGCGCCCTCGATGATGGTGGTGTTGTCCTTGTCGATGGTGATCTTTTTGGCTTTGCCCAGGTCCTCCAGCTTCACATTTTCCAGCTTGATGCCGAGATCTTCGGAAATGGCCTTGCCGTCCGTCAGGATGGCGATGTCTTCCAGCATGGCCTTGCGGCGGTCGCCAAAGCCCGGCGCCTTTACCGCGCAGCACTGCAGCGTTCCGCGCAGCTTGTTCACCACCAGGGTGGCCAGAGCTTCGCCTTCCACATCTTCGGCAATGATGAGCAGCGGCTTGCCGGCCTTGGCAGTCTGCTCGAGCAGGGGCAGGAGGTCCTTCATGGAGCTGATCTTCTTCTCGTGGATCAGGATCACCGCGTTCTCCAGCACGCACTCCATGCGCTCGGGGTCGGTAACAAAATAAGGTGAGAGGTAGCCGCGATCGAACCGCATGCCCTCAACCACTTCCAGCGTGGTCTCCATGGTCTTTGCTTCCTCAACCGTGATGACGCCATCCTTGCCCACCTTTTTCATCGCTTCGGCGATGATGTTGCCGATGGTGTGATCGTTGTTGGCGGAAACCGCGCCCACTTGCGCGATCATCGCGCCCTCCACCGGCTTCGAAATCTTGTCGATCTCGCCCTTGACGTGCTTCTTGCTCCCGTCCTTGCCGGTCTCATCGTAACCACAAATGGTACGAACCGCCTTTTCGATGCCGCGCTTCACGGCCATCGGGTTAGCGCCGGCGGCCACCGTCTTCGCGCCCTCGCGGTAGATCGCCTGGGCCAGCACGGTGGCGGTGGTGGTGCCGTCGCCGGCCACATCGGAGGTCTTGGAAGCGACCTCGCGCACCATCTGCGCCCCCATGTTCTCCAAGGGATCCTTCAGTTCGATTTCCTTCGCTACCGTCACCCCATCCTTGGTGATGGTGGGGGCGCCGAACTTCTTGTTCAGAACCACGTTGCGGCCTCTGGGACCGAGCGTAATCTTCACGACGTCCGCCAGTTGATTCACTCCGCGGAGAATCGCATGCCGGCCATCTTCGCCATGTACAATTTGCTTTGCGTTTGCCATATTCAATCCCTCCAGGATTTCAATCTCTTTTACTGTCTGTGCTCCGTGGCGCCAGCTCCGAGTGGCGCTCGACCCGCCGGGCTGCTCAGAACCTGCTTACTTCTTCTTGTTCGCGGCGGCTGCCTTGCCTTCCAGGACGCCCAGCACTTCTTCCTCTTTCAAGATCAGATACTCTTGGTTGTCGATCTTGATTTCTGTGCCGGAGTACTTGCCGAAGAGAATGCGATCGCCCGCCTTCACGTCCAGGGGAACAAGCTTCCCCTCTTCGGTCATCTTCCCGTTTCCGACGGCGATCACTTCGCCTTCTTGCGGTTTCTCTTTGGCGGTGTCCGGAATGATAATTCCGCCCTTCACCGTTTCCTTCTCTTCAATTCGCTTTATCAGAATTCGATCATGTAGCGGTCTAAAATTCATTTTGAGTCTCCTCTCACGCGTAGTTCAGTATGGAATGATGGGTCTTGGGCTTCTGATATAAGGAAGCGCTACGGGCAAATATGGGGACCTCCTTGGATCTCGCCTAAGAGGTGCGATTGCAGATTACCTGACTTAGTTCAGATGACCTGGAAGGTGGGAGTAGAGAGTCTCATCTCCTTAACCAGGGTAGGTTAATTAACTGACTTTGTCAAGTCCCATCTTGCATATACTGGATAGTTTAGTAATTAAAGTTAATTCCCGTAGCGACCTGATAGGCTTGACGTTAGGACTCAGGGAGTGCCCCCATCCCTCAGGGCGGTTCTTCGTGTGCCAAGCAAGCAAATTTATCGTTGCGAAGCGGCCGCCCGGGTTCGGAATTGGAGGAATTTTCAAATGAAGAGCCGCGGACCCCAAAGGCGGGGGACCGCGCTACGCAATATTGAGAGCAAAAAACCGCGGACCTAACGAACAGGTCCGCGCTACACTTGCTTACTCCTCCTCTACTTTACTTCCACGATCTTCACGGTGTTCATCACCACCGGAGTCTTGGGACGGTCCTGCGCGCCGCGCGGTGTGTTGACAATCTTGTTGACCACGTCCTGGCCTTTCACGACCTGGCCGAAGATGGTGTGGTGGTTGTCAAGCCAATCCGTGGGCGCAACAGTAATGAAGAACTGAGAACCGTTGGTGCCCGGGCCGGAGTTGGCCATGGCGAGGCGGCCGGGGCGGTCGAAAGAGAGGTCATCCGTAAACTCGTCCTTGAACTTGTAGCCAGGCCCACCGGTGCCTGAGCCGAGCGGGCAGCCACCCTGAATCATGAATTTCGGAATTACACGGTGGAAGACGAGGCCGTCGTAAAAAGCGCGCTTGGTGCGCTGGCGAGTCTCGGGATCCACGAATTCCTTGGTTCCGCTGGCGAGGCCCACAAAGTTCTCCACCGTTTCGGGCGCCTGGGCGGGGAAAAGTTCGCACGTAATCTCCCCCAGGGTGGTGTCAAGCACGGCGTAGAGGCCGGGTTTCATGTCGCTCATGGTTTCTCCTGATATTCCAATTGTAATTTCCTGGCAACGTCAAATCTGGCAGGTTGGCGCATAGCGAGCTCAGCTATGCGATCCACGTCGATCACCGGAGCCAGCGAATGATTCGTCTGTCTTGAGCATGCTTGATCCACACTAAATCGCAGGGCTGCGCTCGCCCTGCGCCAGCCCTCCTTGCGGCTGCGCTGCGGCGCCCCGTGCCTCAGGGCACTATTTCCGCGGTCTTGATCTTATCCAGCTCCGGGAAATACTTTCGAGGTAGGTCTTGCCTTCCTTTTGCATCCGATCCTGGCTGGGACCGCTTCCGTTGGGTGCGCCTTCTCCGTAGCCGGCAAACAATTGATCGACCACATCCATGCCACTGGTGATTTTCCCGAAGGGAGTGAAGCCCATATGATCGAGGGTTGAGTTGTCACCCAGATTGATGAAAACCTGCGTGGTGCGGGTGTTGGCGCCGGCGGTGGCGAAGGTCACCATCCCCCGGGTATTGCCTTGGGAAGGCGGGTCGTCAGGGATGACGGCGCGTTCCCAAGCCTGACTGATCTGGGGCTGAGAACTGATACCGAATTGCACCACGAATCCCGGCAAGACACGGAAGAACGCGGCGCCGTCATAGAAGTGGTATTTCACCAGGTTGTAAAAACGGTCGGCACCCTGTGGGGCCCAGGCACGCCGGACCTCCATAACGAAATCGCCCTTGGTCGTCGAGAACTTGGCGTTGAAATAGGGCGGAGCCTGGTCTTTGAGGGAAGCGGGGTTGAGGAGCGAGGCGCTGGGTTTGGTCGCAGTCTTTTTCGTCGTGGCCGCAGTCGATTTCTTCGTCGTTGTTTGGGGGGATTGCTGGGCCACGGCGGCATTTAGCGCCAAGGCGAGCGCGGCAAGGAGAATCGTAATAATCTGTTTCTTCATGCGTCCTCCCGGAATTTTAATGACACGACAAACAGTGCCCTCACCGCTTCACGCGCGATGCGATCCGCTCTGGGCGCGGTCGTGACCTTGGCAGCGGTAAATCCAAAGATCCCATCGAGCCGTCCGTGGCCCATCTCTCAGTGGGCCGTTTCGAGGGCACGCGCCCTCTGTTCCACCTGACGCATAACGCGCAACACATTGCCGCCCAGGATTTTCACCAGGTCCTCTTCGCTGTAGCCGCGCCGCGCCAGTTCGCGAACCAAGTCGGGAATTTTGGAAGCATCTTCCATGCCCCGCGGGGCCGATTCAATGCCATCGAAATCGGAGCCCAAACCTACGTGATCGATGCCACCCACTTTGACGGCGTGGTCAATGTGGTCGGCGATGGAAGTAAAACTGGGCGTCGGTAAATCTTTGGTCAGGCTCTGTTCAATCTTCACCCTTTCCACGTAAGGGAGCTGTTTACCCTCACGAGCGTAACGCGCGCGGGCCTCCGCAATCGCTGCGTTCATCTCCTTTTCGATGCTTTTGAAGCCGCTCGCGTAGTCCTGTGTCAGGAAGCCGGAAAAGAAATTGATGTCCATGACCCCGCCATTCTTGGCCAGGGCACGAATCATATCGTCAGTCATGTTGCGCGGCGCGCTGCACAAGGCACGGCAGGAAGAGTGCGAAGCAATAAGCGGGGCGCGGCTCACTGCCACCGCATCATAAAAAGTTTTGTCGGAGACGTGCGAAATGTCCACCATCATGCCCAGGCGATTCATGCGCTGGACAGCTTCGCGACCTAAGGGGGAGAGCCCATTCCAATTGGGAGAGTCACCCGAGGAATCGCCTAACTCATCGAACGCAGTATGGGTCAGGGTCATGTAGCGCACGCCCAGGCGGTAGTAAATGTCGAGCGCGTGCAAATCGCCTTCAATTTCGTGTCCCCCCTCGACGCCCATCAGGATGGCGATTTTCCCCTCCCGGTGCAGGCGCTCAATGTCGTCTGCGGTGGTGGCCAGACCCAGGGCATCCGCGTGGCGCGCGATCTGCTGGTAGGTGACGTCAATCAGGTCGAGGGCGCGACGGATCAGGTCCTGCTTGGGCCAGGTGACGTCCACCCAGATCGAGAAGAATTCAGCGCCCATGTGCCCGGCGCGCAGCTTGGGGATGCTGACCATGTAGGGGCTGGCAGGGTCGGCGAGGTCGTAGTCCTGATCGAGCATCGCCTGCGGAGTGTCAGCATGAGTGTCGATGATGATGGCATGCGCCAGGGCACGCTCCGCAACGGCGTCCGCGTTGGCGGGTGGCCGGGCAAAAATCGGGAGTGAACCCACCATGCAAGCGCAGAAAAGAAGCCAGGCGGAGATTCTCGGATGTTTTCCCATGCGTGAAGTTCTCATAAGTGAAGATGGGGGAATTATCAGGAGGTGCGGAAGGTTTTGTCAAACGTATTCTGGGCGCCAGGGCCATGGGGAGAGCCCGCAAGCTTGCGAATTTTAGCGCATACCGTGATTGCTTGCCGGTAGGGGGTTCGGTATAATGCCCACCTGCCGTAATAATCCTCGGGGGAGCAAAGCGCAATGGTGGAAATGGATCTCGTTCTCGTTGTCGCTAAGCTGGTGGATGAATTGCGCAAGGCAGGAACCCCTCCCGCTGAGCAGGATCTGCATCGGCTGGCGGCGCAGATCTCCAACGGCTTTAAGGCCAAGAAGGAAGAAGTCGCTATCCTGCGGATTTCAGCCGATGGGAAGATTCTGAGTTTTCTGTTCCCCACCAAACTTGCCCTGATGGGCGCCATTCCCCTTACCACTACACACTCCCTGGCCACCAAGACCATCCGCGACAAACGCGGGGAGATTGTGAACAACTTCCCCAGCTACAAACACCCGACGGTGTTTGAAGCCGTCAATCTTTCTGCGCAGGAGAAGGCAGCGCCCATTCAAAAAATCATGAGCTCACCCATGATTGTGGAAGGGAAAGTGGTCGGGGTGCTCCAAGTCAGCCGGAAAGTGCGACCCGAGGAGACCGTGGGTCCCGATTTTACTCAGGCAGATTTGGCCCTGCTCACCACGGTCGGATCAATTCTGGGAAAATACTTGTCGGAGCTGCCCGCCGGGGCGTTTGCTCCCACCAAGGGCTCCCATAAGGCCTAGTCGTAATACTCCAATCCCAAGTGGGTGATCAGCTCCTCACCGCGCAGGTAACGCAGCGTGTTCTTCAGCTTCATAAGCTGGATAAAGAGGTCGTGCTCCGGGTAGAGGTGGGGAGCGCACATGGGACTCTTGAAGTAGAACGAGAGCCACTCCTGCACGCCCTTGCGCGCCATTTCCGGGCAACGTTGTGCCAGGTCCATAAACAGAACCAGGTCGAGTACCAGCGGCGCGGCCAGAATGGAATCGCGGCAAAGGAAGTCGATCTTGATCTGCATGGGATAGCCCATCCAGCCAAAAATATCGAGGTTATCCCAGCCTTCTTTGTTGTCGCCGCGCGGCGGGTAATAGTTGATCCGCACTTTGTGGTGGAAGCCCTTGTAGAGCGTCGGGTAGAGCTCCGGTTGCAGGATGTATTCCAGCACCGAAAGCTTGCTTTCTTCTTTAGTGCGGAAGGAAGCAGGGTCGTCCAGCACTTCGCCATCCCGGTTGCCGAGGATATTGGTGGAGAACCATCCGTGCAGACCGATGAGCCGCGCCTTTAAGCCCGGAGCCAGGATGGTTTTCATCAGCGTCTGGCCGGTTTTGTAATCCTTGCCACATACCGGGACTTGATTCTGGAGAGCTAGTTCCATCAGGGCGGGGATGTCCACCGTCAGGTTGGGCGCCCCATTGGCGAAGGGGATGCCGAGTTTGAGCGCCGCGTAGGCGTAAATCATGCTGGGGGCGATTTCGTGACTGTTGTCGCGCAAGCCTTTCTCAAAGGCGGCAAGAGTGCGATGCACCGGCCGGGGTTTAAGGAAGATTTCCGTGGAACCGCACCAGATCATGACCAGGCGCGCCAGGCGATGTTGCTTCTTGAATTTCCGGATATCGTCCATGAGCTGCTCGGCCAGATCCATCTTGTTCTTGCCCTTTTTCACGTTTTCGCCGTGCAGGTTTTTGACGAATTTCTGCTCGAAGACCGCGGGCATGGGGCGGATACGTTGGAGGAAGGCCTTCACGGAATCCAGGTGGGGGCGCTCCAGAACACCGGCGTGGAGGGCGGCCTCGTAAGCATTGTCCGTGAACAGGTCCCAGCCTCCGAAGACCAGGTCATCCAGCTTGGCGAGGGGGACAAAGTCCTTGATGAGCGGGGTGCGCTTGTCGGTGCGCTTGCCCAGCCGGATCGTTCCCATCTGCGTCAGTGAGCCGATGGGCGCAGCCTGGTTCTTGCGGATGGCTTCCACGCCTGCCATAAATGTCGTCGCCACGGCGCCCATGCCGGGTATCAGGACTCCTAGCTTGCCTTTGGGTTCGTCAATGCTTACGGGTATGCCACTCACTTTGTGTGCCTCCTTGATTTCCAACTGCTTGCTGAGAAACTTCCTGGCGACTGAGATGGACTCGTTTTGTTACTTACCCTCTATTGCTACGGCGCCCCGCGCTGTCAAGTCGCGGTACGGTCTCTCAAACAGCCACTAGGATCAATAGGGTGCTCAAAAGAAACTATCGATGATGCGGCAAGCGTCCAGAAATTGCAATGAGATTTCGGGAGATGGCATCGCAGCGGTCAGGGGGGGTCCCGGGGGAAACGGGTGAAAGAGGCCGGACCACTGCTGGGCCATAGGCGGCCATTGCCGTGTTTGATATAATAGGGTGCGCTCTTCAAAGGTCGACCAAACTCATGCCCAGCACTGTTCCACGTCTTACGGTCCGCGACGCCTTTGGCAACCAGCGTGAGATCGAACTCTCGCGAACTCCCTTCACACTCGGCCGGCAGGGCAACAACGACCTGGTGCTGCTTGACAGCCGCATATCGCGCCACCACGCGCGCATTGCAAGAGACGACCAAGGCTACTTCCTGGAAGACGTGGGCAGCCGTCACGGAACGTTCGTCAACGGCGAGAAGATCACGGCGCCGCACCGGCTGCAATCCGGCGACCAGATCAGCCTGGGCGTGACGGACGCCTACGCGTTGATTTTCGGCGTAGAGGAAGCCGTGCTGCCGGGCCTGCTGGAAAAATTTGAAAAGGCCCGGGTCCAAAGTTCCGCTCCGCAACTCCATCACTTGGGCCTGCTCTTACAAATGGCGCAAATGTTGTTGCGCGCCCCGGCCCTCGAAGAGGTGTTGACGGCGCTGGTGGATTCCGCCTTGCAACTTACCAACGCCGATCGCGGTCTGCTGTTTCTCAGAGAAGAGGGGGGCGACCTGCAATTACGCCTGGCGCGCGGCAAGGGAGGCGTCTATCTGGCGCCCGAGGCCACGGATTATTCGCACGCCGTCGTGGAGCGCGTGGCGGCGTCGGGGCAAGAAGCAGTGGTTCTGGAGGAAGAAGCCTCGGGCCAAGTCGCGGCGGAAACCGGTTTGATCCGCACCGGGGCGCGGGGAATTGTGGCGGTCCCCCTGCAGAAACTACCCGTGTCGGATTCCACGGGTGAAACCTTTGTGGGCGCTGCGCCTGAGCTGCTGGGTCTGCTGTATCTGGAAGCGCGCTCGTCCGCCGCTGCCGTGACGGGGCTTGACCGGCAGGTGCTGCAAACCCTCGCCGTCGAAGGCGCCACGGTGATTGAGAATGCTCGATTGTTCCGCCTGGCCCGCGAACAAGAACGCATCCGGCACGAAATGCAGTTGGCGCGGAATATCCAACAGGGCCTGCTGCCCCGGCAGTTGCCCCAGAGCGATTACTTTCAGATTCATGCCGTAACCATACCCACCGAAGCTGTGGGCGGCGATTATTATGACGTTCCTGCCTCTGCCCGATGGCCGCTGCGGCTTCGCCCTGGCGGATGTCTCCGGCAAAGGCCTGCCTGCCGCTTTGATGGCCGCGAGCTTGCAGGGAGCCTTCGGTGGAGTTGCCACCGGTGCTCCAGCGATGGCTGATTTATTCGCCCACGTCAACGATTACCTGTGCGACCGGACGCCCATGGAAATGTTTGCCACTGTCCTCTATGGCGTGTTGGATCCTCAGGGCTTATTCGAGTTTGTAAACGCCGGACACATTCCGCCCTTGATTCTGCGCTACCAGGGCGGAATCGACCGGCCCGATTCTTCCAATTTCCCCTTGGGACTCTTTCCGCACATCCCCTTTCAGGTGGACTGTGTCCAGCTTCTGCCCGGTGACCTGATT
Source organism: uncultured Acidobacteriota bacterium (assembly GCA_963804995.1). Classification (GTDB taxonomy): domain Bacteria; phylum Acidobacteriota; class Terriglobia; order UBA7540; family UBA7540; genus Bog-366. The sequence goes on along the minus strand of CAWDSK010000003.1, from coordinate 789,713 downwards.
GTGACTACCTCCGACGGCGTCACAGAAGCGCGTGACTCCATCGGCGGACTGTTCAGCGACGCCCGGCTCCACACCTTGCTTGAAACCTGCAACGGCCTGTCGCCTGAGGAGGTTTGCCACAGAATCCTGGCCAGCGTGCAACAGTTTGTGGGGGCTGCCCCGCAATCCGATGACCTCACCGTGACGGTGGTGCGCTACGGCGCGCCGTACTGAAATCTGAAATCCTGACATCTGGAATCTGAAATCCGGACGCTTGGGGCCTGCGCGCTGAGACCTGGATGCTTGATGCCGTGGGCGAGGGACAACAAACGGCTGACGGAAGCAAGGATCGAAAGCGAAGCAGTAGCGGGCTGGCTGGCGCAGACCCCGGTTCTTGGGGGTCTGCGATGCCCTGAAGGGGCAGGTAAGAGCTGTTAGCCCATCCTGGTGGTGATGAATTGCTGTAGGCCGGGACTGTAAGTGCGCTTCTGGAACGGATTTCTACTGGAGAACATATCCGCTTTCCGGAAATGTGTCCCGATCGGTTCACAGGGCTAACGTTGGGGCATGCCGCCGGCACCATTAAAAAGCTGGCGCAGGGTCGGGAGCGAGACCACCTCAAACCCGGGGACGACCAGGTCGGCGTGAGTCTCGCGGCGAAGGTCCTCCGCGGGAAAAGTTGAGGCAATGCCGATGCACTTCATGCCGGCGCGCTTGGCGGCCTCGATACCCACGAAAGAATCTTCGAAGGCCACACAATTGGAGGGTTCTAGCCCAAGTTTGGCGGCGGTTCTGAGGTAGATCTCCGGGTCAGGCTTGGCGTGCGACACTTCATCGCCGGTCAGGATCGTCTGGAGGTAGGGGCCCAGTTCGAGCCGAGTGACGACGAACTCGACGTTCTTGGTCATGGCGGAAGAAGCCACGGCCATGGGGACGGCGTTCGCCCGGCATTCGTCCATGAACCGCTGCAAGCCCGGGAGCAGTTGAGCGTGGGGGCCAAACGCCTTGCGGAATTTTTCTTCCAACTCCCCGCTAAGAATGCGGATCTCTTCGCGCGTAAGCTGTGCGCCGAAAAAGCGCCGGAAAGCCGAATCGTTACGATGCCCCAGAATGATTTTGGGAAGTGCTTCCTCGTCGAAGGGGATGCCGTGTTCTCGCAGCAGATCAACCCATTTGCGGAGATGGAAGGGGTTGCTGTCAATCAGAACGCCGTCCATGTCGAAGATCACTGCACCAGGAAGAGGAAAAGGGGAAGTCATAAGTGGAACTTCCATTATAGATTCTATTCGGCTGCGGCGACTAGGGTAAGTTTGATGGCGCGGCAGTCCGGGTTTTAACCGTGTGCGTTTGGGCAGGTTGCTACAATTAAAGTGAATTCCGTGGGTTAGTCCGCGTGCGGATTGAGTTCGCCGACGATATACCAGTAGGCCAGCAGACCGGCGACCAGGACAAACGCGGCAAGCGCAAATCCGGGAAGATAGGATCCGGAGCGGGCGATGAGGAGGCCGGTGGCAAGGGGCGCGAGGATGCCACCCACGTTGCCGCCGAAGTTCTGGATGCCGGTCCAGGTGCCCACTTCGTCAGGCGGCGCGCAACATTGCAGGATGACCAGCAGGTTACCGCTGGAAAGTCCCACCAGAGAGGCGGCGGCAATGAACGCCAGGGCGCCGGAGGGCGTAGCGGCGCGTGCCGCGGGAATGAGCAGGAGTCCGGTCATGAAGGCAACTGTGACGATGCCTTTACGCGTGCGGGTTTCATCCCAGCCGCGTCGGATCAAGCGGTCGGCAATCCAGCCACCGATAGGTTCACCGGCCCCAAAAATGAAATAGGGGAGCGACGCATACATACCGGCGCTCAGCAAATTGAGGTGGCGGACGGTCACGAGATAGTCGGGCAGCCAGGTAACCAGGAGGTACCAGAAATAATCAAAGCAGAAGAAGCCCAGGCAGATGCCCAGCAGGTTACGGTTAAGGTGGAAGCGCCGGGTGGGCGGGGAAGCGGCCGGAGCGCGCGCGGCGGCAGTGTAGCCCGGCGGAGTCTGCAGTCTCCGTGGAGCGAGCAGGACCCAGGGCAGGAGCCAGGCCACGGCCGTGAAACCCACCAGCGCAAACATGCGCCGCCATCCGTAATGCACTACCAGCATGGCGATGAACGGCGCGCCCAGGGCAATTCCCGCGCGCGTGCCGCTATCAAACAGCCCGGAGGGCAGGCCGCGTTCCCGGGAGGAAAACAGCACACTGACGATCTTGGTTCCGCCGGGGAGGTATACGGATTCGCCGATGCCCAGCAGAATGCGCAGCACAATCAACACTCCCAGGCTGCCCGCGAGGCTGGTCAGACCACAGGCGAGTGACCATACGGCAAACAGGCCCGCGTAAAGCCACTTGAGGTTGAAACGGTCCGCGCACCAGCCCACGGGAATCTGCATGAGGGCGTAGGAGACGAAGAAGGAGGAAAGCAGCAACCCTTTGGTCTCCGGGCCGAGATGGAGATCGACCGAAATCAGCGGCAAGGCCACGGAGAGCGTGGCGCGGTTGAGGTAATTGATGAACGAGGCGATGAACAGAAGGCCGACCAGAACCCAACGGCGATGGTTCGAGATGGGCAGCAAACCGGCCCGCGCGTCGCCAATACCCGGAACAGAAACACTTGAATTGCTCACTCAGCCGTCCAGAAGCGAGAGGTTGCGGCAGCATATCGCAATTCGCCGGAAGGTCAAGAGGAGAAACCTAGCCACTCAATCCTCGCGTACCGTAGCCGATGACAACTTTCCTTGCTTTTCCCCTCAACTAGATACGGTTGCGCTCCTGATGTTACCTTCCACCTCTTCAATTCTCACTGATGTGACACCTGGGCACGCCAAACGAGAGCCTCTCAGCTTGACCGAACGACGGCGCGAATAGACCGCTGGGGTCCATTCGCGTTGGACGGCTGGCGGCAAATAGCGCCGGCCGGCGACCCATCTTCTTTCGCACGGCAGGTTACTGAGCACCCTGCCGCGCGGAGATAAAGCCATCCAGGCAAGCAAGGAGGGAGGCAATCATGGCAAGAGTTGCTGACTAATGGGGACAGGGTAGACTAGTTGTCAGTTGGTGTTGAACTTTGCATCAGCACCCTTGGGTCATAATTGTTTAGCCATGTAGATTCAATGAGTTGCATCAATCTGATCTACGCCACGTGTGAAGGGTATTCACTTAATAATTGTCTTGACAACTACCTATAAAAAGATTACTCTCTTCGCCTGTTCCAAGCCATGAGAAAGTGTTTTTCGCCCGGAGCACTCCCGGTGTGTTTCGACCCTGTGGGTGGGGTCACAGGCGAGACCACCGCCGCGAGCGAGCCCGCGCGGGCTCATCGTCAGTTGTACCCACCGACAATCTGGAGTCATCAGGAGGCTTGGTCCTCCCATGGGCAATCTCCACTTGGGCCTGCGCGGGCATCGCGGAAGTTACGTTTTTTAAGGATTGAAAATCGGGATCACCTGGAAGCTTCTCCTGGGTCTGTTCAACTCTCCACTACCCGGTACTGTGCTGATTCCTGTTCCCTCACAAAGATGCTGTTACCTTCTCAACCCCGGAAGGGCTCTGAAAGTTTCCTCGCTTTAAGAAGACTATAGGAACTGACACAACTTGACGTAACCCTTACTCTGATCAAGGTAGCAGGAGGAATCCTCTCCGCAAGGCGAGATGTCTCCTCCACCGGCTTCGAAAAAGGGTCACAGAAACGGCACGGAGAACTCCTATGTCAAGCGACACCCTCACTCAACGAGCCATCGATTTTGCACGGCAGTCGGGAAAAGTCCTGCTGGTGGATGAGGACGCGGGAGACCTGAGTTTCTTTCGCATGATCCTGGAGGGCCAGGGCTTCGAGGTTGCCGCCTGCACTTCCTTTGAAGCCGGCGTACAATGCCTCGGGGCGGAGCCTGTTGATTTTGTGTTGGTCAGCCAGGGCGGCCCGGCTTTCGAAGGGCGGACCGTGCTGGACCGCGCGATCCAATTGGACCGTCACCGGGCTGTCCTGGTGGTGACGCGGTCGATCGAAATGAGTTGCTACCTGGAGGCCATGCAGATGGGGGCGGTGGATTACTTGGAGAAGCCAGTGGCTCCCAGCGACCTGCTCCGGTTCATCCGCGCCCACATCCAAGTTGAAAAGCTCAAGGAGCGGGGGACTGCTGCCTGAAGCAGCGGGCTCGCATTCTCTACGTGAGGGCTGGAGTAGCCGGCGTGATGCTTTCAATACGCGGTATGACCCGTTGTAAAAGTACAATTGCCAGGGGGTGCATGACCCCCGCGATTATAAAGAGTGGGACATACGTGTGGAACCATTGCAGGACATAACCCGCCACCGGCGCGATGATCATTCCTCCGAAGGCTCCTGCGGCTCCGCCCAGCCCTACCACCGAACCCACATCCCTTTTCGGAAACATGTCTGAAGCCAGCGTGTAGACGTTCGCTGACCACCCTGAGTGCGCTGCCGTGGCTAGGGAAACAAACACCAGCGCTGCCCAGGGGCTGTGCGCGAATACCGCCAGAACGCCGGCGGGCATCAGGCAGGCGCATATCAACATGGCTGTTTTGCGAGAGTAGTTGATGGAACGGCCGCGACGAATCAAGTATCCGGAGAGCCACCCGCCTCCAATCGATCCCGGGACGGCCGCAAGCCAGGGGATGGCGCCAAAAAGCTCCAGCCGCGCGATCGAGTAGTGGCGGATTTCGATCAGGTATTTGGGCAGCCAGAAAATGTAGAACCACCAAATCGGGTCGGTCATGAACTTGGCCAGGGCGAATCCCCACGCCTGCCGAAAGCTGAGAACCTCCCCCCACGAAAGAGCTTGCCCCTCTGATTCCTTCTCGTCAGCATGCTGGGTCTCAATGTGCTTCAGTTCGGCCGGAGTGAGCCAGGAGTGTTGCCGGGGCAGACGGTAAATCCCCAGCCAGAGGGTGAGGCAAACGAGACCCAGCGCGCCCGTGCCGATAAAGGCTGCCTGCCAGCCCCATTTGAGAAACAACCAGCCCACTATCGGATAGGCAACTACTGTGCCTACTGCGGTCGCGGAGTTGAAAATCCCCGTGGCCAGGGCACGCTCCCGTTTGGGGAACCATTCCGCCACCGCCTTGATGGAAGCCGGGAAGTTGCCCGCCTCTCCCGCTCCCAACAGGAAGCGCGCCGCGGCGAAGGACATGACTCCCCGGGCCAGGGCGTGGCCCATGGCGGCAAGTGACCACCAGGTCATGGCCAGCGCGTATCCAGCCCGCGTGCCGAGCCGGTCAATAACACCTCCGGAAGCCAGCATCATGATGGCGTAGGACAACTGAAACGCAAAGACGATCCACCCATAGTCGCTTTCCTTCCATTGGAAAAGCTGCTGCAGATGATGGGCGAGGATGGCAATCGTGCCGCGGTCGATGTAGTTGACGAGTGTGCCGGTAAACAGCACCCCGCAAATCACCCAACGTAGGTGCGGGATTTGGAAGGGGCGTGCCGAGGTTGGTGGATGGGTGGGGCTGGGGGCAGATTCTGTTTCCGAGGATGGGAGGTGCACAATTCTCCTTAGGGCGTGCGATTTGCCCGGCTCACTTGTCAATGGGCGCGGGTCACGGGTTCTTCACCCCGGCGTAACGAGGATCTTCAGCCCAGGCGCCGTAACGGCGCTCTTCACCCGCGAGGACCCAAGTGTAGTGCAGTTCGTAACCGGGAGCGCCCACCAAGGGGTGATAGCCTTTGGGCAGGAGGACCGTGTCGCCGTCCTCGACCACGAAAACGTTGGAGAAACCTTGGGGATCATCAGGGGCTGTGTAAGTCCAGATAAAGCCAAAGCCCCTCGCCGGTTTGAAGCGGAAAAAGTAAATCTCTTCGAGCACGGCTTCCTTCGGTGGGTTCGAGCGGTCGTGCTTGTGGGGCGGGAAGCTTGACCAGTTACCGGGTGGATTGAGAGTTTCGCCGGCCAGGAGACGCTCGGCCGGTACATTATTGGCCAGCGCCGAGTAGACGGTGCGCAGGGAGTTATCGTGGCCAACCTGCTTGGCGACGACAGTAGAGCCTTCGAGTAGCGCCGCCGGGGCTTGGGAGTTCGATGGCGCGGAGAACAGCCCCATTTCCGCCTGCGATTCCGCTTTGATCTCCACCTGCGAGTTGGGCGGGAGGTAGCTCATCAGCGGCGGCCCCGAGAAGACATCCGCACGCTTGCCAATCTGGCTGTAAATCTCTTTGCTTCTTCCCACGGTGCGGACCGTCAAGGTAACGACGCCGGAGAAGAGGTCAAGCACGTACTCACGCGCGCCTGTGGAGAGCGAGTGGTGGTCACCTTTCTCTAGTTGCAGGGTGGCAAAATCCAGGAATCGCATCGTGCCTGGTGCGACGATCTGTTGAAAGTTTCCATTTTTGCGAGCTTTGATCAGACGATCCATAAGCACCTCGCAGGGACTGGGATGCGCGCACGCTAAGGTCAGGCTGGCTTGTGCCTACTTGTTTTGAGCGTACTGCCGGTACGCTTCGGCAACCTGGGCCTCTGCGGCGTCGCCGTGGTGAATGAGCACGCGGTACCGAAAAGTGAGCGACTGGCCAACCGCAATCGTGACGCTGCCATCGCGCTTAGGGTCGTTGTAGAAGTCGTGCTCGCCGAAGGGATTGACGGCGAACAGGCCATAATCGCGGGCATGCCAGTAAGTGGGGTGCTTGATATTCCCAGGATTATCAAATATAGCGATGCCAAGTGCTTCCCCCGCCACCACGCCGGAGTAATCCACCCAATCGGCGCGCTTGCCCCAGATATCGGCTTCCCCCACCTTGCCTTCTGAGTTCAGCATCTTGCCGTTGGGTTTCTCCAGCCCCTTCACCACGCGAATGGCAAAGGTGCCCTCCTTGGTGTCGCCCATTTTCAGTGGAATCCCGTGATCGGCGGTGGTGGTGAACGCGCAGTCGATGATGCGCGTGGAGGCATCGCCCCGGAAAGTATATTCCTGGATTTCGCTGCCGATGGTTTTGCCGTCGGGCCCGACCAGATCGAAAGTGGCACGCAGTGTGCCGCTGTCGGCGCCACCCTTCGACTCGTCGAGTTTGCGGAACACCGTGCGGCCTTTGGGTAGCTCTTTACTGGTGGAGTAAAACACACCCTTGGCGGTTTGCTGCTGTTTGCTCGCCTCGCCCTCGCCCCAGAAATCGATGCCATTGATGTCGCCGTGCGTATAGAACAGGGCGCGATGGTGCGGGTGGTCCCGGCTCTCGCCAGGAATGTCCGTGCGCATGGGGAATCCGCGGGTCACGATAGTTCCTTCCGCTGTCCGCAAGGGGTGCAGATAAGGTTTGGGTGATTGCGGGCCAAAGTAATATGTTGTGAAGGGCTTTCCGCCTATGAGGACTGCGATGGAATCCGGATGTTTCTCGAACTTCACCGGTTGATCGGCGCCGGCTAGGAAGCCAGGGGGCAGGAGGATGACTAAAGCCATAATGCTCGCCACTCTCAGGATGAAGGTCATATGATACGCCTCGCCTTGAGGATATTTAGGGTGCTGGGATGTAGGGCTCATACCTCTTAGAGTTTCGGGCGCCGCCTGCGAAGAGTTTTGGCCAGGAGCGTGGAGGAACAACTTTCGGCCGGTACACCGAAACCAAGGGATTATCGGCACCTCCTAACAATCTTGTCAAGTAAACTGGCTAGGGGGTCAATTTGGGGTAGCGGCGATCTATGAGCTTAATTTGGCGGATCCGCATGTGAAAAGTCATAGGAAAAAAACGCATGAAGGTGGGAAATTAAGTGGGACCTCGCGCGCTATGGTGCGCGGAGAGCAACATGTGGGACAGTCCCACTTCGCTGGATGGCGGCGTCCCGATCAGATCGGGATAAATGCCTCAGCCTCTACGCAAGGGCGGCGTCCCGACCAGATCGGTTGCCGCTGCCTCTCCGTCAAACTGGGACACGTCCAAAAGTCCGTTGACACTTTTCTTCGTTTTTTGTTACGGTACAAAATTCCCGCTTGATACAGTAGAATCCATCCTTGGGACCGGACTTGATAGCCCTCAGCCATTAAGCCCGTAACCACCCGGAGAAGGAAGGAACAGGAATGTTCGTACCCAAACGGATGTTTCTCACCAAAGGTGTAGGGAAGCACCGCGAGAAGCTGACCAGCTTTGAGCTGGCGTTGCGCTCCGCCGGCATTGCGGCTTGCAACCTGGTGAGGGTTTCCAGTATCTTTCCTCCGCGTTGCAAATTGATTCCACGTTCCGAGGGCGTGAAGGAGATGCGGCCCGGCCAGGTAACGTTCGTGGTGATGAGTGAGAACTCCACGCGCGAACCGCACCGTCTGATTGCCGCCTCGATTGGAATCGCCCTTCCCTCCGACCGCAACACTTTTGGCTACCTCTCCGAGCATCATTCCTATGGAGAAACCGAAGAAGTGGCGGGGGAATACGCGGAAGAGCTCGCGGCCGAAATGCTGGCCACCACGCTCGGCGTCGAATTCGATCCGGATCGAAGCTGGAATGAGAAGAAGGAGATTTACCAGATTTCCAACAAGATTGTCCGGACGATGGAAATCACCCAATCCGCCATTGGGGACAAGCGCGGCCTGTGGACCACCGTGCTTTCCGCCGCCATCTTGCTGGGGGTCGATGAGTGATGGACCGTGGTTCCGTCCACCCTCCTGAGCCCTGCTCGGAGTCCCAGCCGCAAGAGCTTGAATCCCAAGGGGTGTCATGCGCAAACACGAAATTCTCTCCACACCGACCCGGCCCTTGAAGATCGACGCCGGCAAGAGTGTCGCGGCATTACTCGAAAAGATGCAGGGCATTTCCTTCCAGGGCCGCAACCTGGCCACTGCCTATCAGATTTGGAAAAAGATGCTGGGCGACCGGGTGATGATCATGATGGGCCTATCGGGCGCCATGGTGCCCGCCGGCATGCGGCGGCTGGTGGTATATCTGATCAAGAACCGCCTGATTGATTGCCTGGTTTCGACCGGCGCCAATTTCTTCCACGACATTCATGAGACTCTGGGCCGCCTGCACTTTCAGTGTTCACCCAAAATCGACGACGTCCATTTGCAGAAGAACCTGATTGACCGCATGTATGACACCCTGGCCGATGAGGAGGAGTTTCGCGAAGCCGACGCCATGATTGGAGCCTTCGCGGCGACACTTGACCAGTCGCGGCCCTATACGACGCGGGAGTTCTTGAACCTGTTGGGCAAGGACCTCTCCCGGCGCGCCAAAGAAGACGGCATCGTGACCGCCGCCTACAAGGCCGGCGTCCCCCTCTATTGCCCGGCGGTGAGCGACTCCTCCATCGGCATCGGCATCGCCGAAAACCGCTATGAGGGCAAAAACCAGTTCACCTTTGATGTGATCGGCGATGTGCTGGAGACCGCGCACCTGGCCAGCGACTCACCCAATAGCGGCGTCGTCTATTTTGGAGGAGGCACGCCGAAGAACTTCGTGCAGCAGACGGAGGTCACCGCCGCCTTCCTGCGCAAATCGACCGAAGGCCATAAGTACGCCATTCAGGTCGTGATTGACGCACCGCACTTTGGCGGGCTTTCCGGCTGCACCTTCGAAGAAGCTCAAAGCTGGGGGAAAATCGCCCACGACGCCAGCATGGTCAGCGTGCAATGCGATTCCACCATCGCCATGCCCATGCTGGTTTCCGCCCTCTCCGAAAACGCCACACTCATCAAGCGCCGCAAAAAGCCCGTCTTCGAGATGGGCCGCGAACTTAAGTTTTCGTTCCCGAAGTAGTACCTCCCTAGAGGGCGGCACCGGCGGAGCGACCTTCCGCGGCGTGTCATCGCCTTCGCGATCGGTTGATGACCTTCCCCTCATCACCGTGGCTTCGAGGGCGCAACGCGCTTTCGGAGTGCGGTCGCGGAGCTACCGCTTTCTGCTCCTGCCGCGCGCCACAGCCGGGACAGCAACCCGCCGGGCGGAAAGAAAAGCGGCAGCTTCGCGGCCGCCCAGGGTTTACAGCGCGCGATCGCGCGCCCCGCGACTTCGTTCCTTCTCCCTAGGGAGAAGGTGGCGGAGGGACGAAGCCGGATGAGGGGTCTCTCCGCCCATTTTGCATCCGAATGTTGCAACTTGCGTCTGAAGTCCTGATTGGCGCGGCCGTGTTCGCACCAAAGCGGCAGCTTCGCGGCCGCACTCCCAAAGCGCCTTCGGCGCAGCCAACCCATTTTCGCCGAGGGTTTTCGACGGTCCCAAAATCTCTCATGTTCGTCGCCCCACCCGCCGATAACGATACGGGGGAGTGTCGGGGGTACTGCGCGGGGGGCGGGATTCTCAGGCGAGGACTCCTCACTTTTGACTTTTGCCTTTTGCGCTTTGCCTTTTGACTTGCTCTTGCGGCCCTGCGGCGTGTCCATTCGCTCCCGCCGGACGCCCCGGTGCTTTCACCCCCCAGTAAATTTCGTCATCCTCCTTCTGGAATCCGCCGATAACGGTACGGGGGAGTGTCGGGGGCACTGCGCGGGGGGCGGGATTCTCAGGAGGGGACTCCTCACTTTTGCCTTTGCGCTTTGCCTTTTGACCTGCTCTTGCGACCCTGCGGCGTGGTCTATTTTGGAGGAGGTACGCCGAAAAACTTTGTGCAGCAGACGGAAGTCACCGCGGCCTTCCTGCGCAAATCGACCGAAGGCCATAAGTATGCCATTCAGGTCGTGATTGACGCACCGCACTTTGGCGGGCTTTCCGGCTGCACCTTCGAAGAAGCTCAAAGCTGGGGGAAAATCGCGCACGACGCCAGCATGGTCAGCGTGCAATGCGATTCGACCATCGCCATGCCCATCCTGGTTTCCGCCCTCTCCGAAAACGCCACACTCATCAAGCGCCGCAAGAAGCCCGTCTTCGAAATGGGCCGCGAGCTTAAATTTTCGTTCCCGAAGTAGTACCTCCCTAGAGGGCGGCACCGGCGGAGCGACCTTCCGCGGCGTGTCATCGCCTTCGCGATCGGTTGATGACCTTCCCCTCATCACCGTGGCCTCGAGGGCGCGACGCGCTTTCGGAGTGCGGTCGCGGAGCTACCGCTTTCTGCTCCCGCCGCGCGCCACAGCCGGGACAGCAACCCGCCGGGCGGAAAGAAAAGCGGCAGCTTCGCGGCCGCCCAGGGTTTACAGCGCGCGATCGCGCGCCCCGCGACTTCGTTCCTTCTCCCTAGGGAGAAGGTGGCGGAGGGACGAAGCCGGATGAGGGGTCTCTCCGCCCATTTTGCATCCGAATGTTGCAACTTGCGTCTGAAGTCCTGATTGGCGCGGCCGTGTTCGCACCAAAGCGGCAGCTTCGCGGCCGCACTCCCAAAGCGCCTTCGGCGCAGCCAACCCATTTTCGCCGAGGGTTTTCGACGGTCTCAAAATCTCTCACGTTCGTCGCCCCACCCGCCGATAACGATAGGGGGGAGTGTCGGGGGCACTGCGCGGGGGGCGGGATTCTCAGGAGGGGACGCCTCACTTTTGACTTTTGCCTTTTGCGCTTTGCCTTTTGACTTGCTCTGGCGGCCCTGCGGCGTCTCCATTCGCTCCTACCGGACGCCCCGGTGCTTTCACCCCCCCCACTAAATTTCGTCATCCTCCTTCTCGAATCCGACGATAACGATACGGGCTGGCTGGCGCAGGGCGAGCGCAGCCCTGCGACTTAGTGCGAGTCAACTCAACCGGTCCATGCTCAAGACGGACGAATCATTCAGATAATAGAATCGAAAGCTTGACCAGGGCCATTGATCGGGAGAGCTCACCAGCCTTCTCTTTACCGGATTGCCGTGCATGTAGTTGAGCTTCTGCAAGCGGTTTTTCTCCGTGAAAACGTTAAACGGGACATAGCGCCTCTGCCACAGCCGATAGTGCGAATCACTGTGGACGGTGGGGGGCAGTTGCAGCCGGGCCAGCGTGGTGCGGCACGTGGGCTGGTGTTGATTCCTGGCAAGGGCGGCGATAATCTGCTGCGCGGATCGCTTCTTGAGCTCCTGCATGAAGCGGACGATTTGCTCGGCGGGTTGGGGTTTAAGGAGCAGGTGAAAGTGTTCCGGCATTAACACCCAGCCAATCAGGAGGAATCCGGTCTCCTGGCGGACTTGGCGGAGAGTTTCGACAAAGGTCCAGCAGAAGCGCTGACAGGTAAATAGCCGGCTGCGGCGATAAGTGCTGGTGGTGATGAACTGCAACTGGCCGGGCTCGAAATGGCGTCCATAGATCGGCATAATAATTATATCGGCGGGTAGGGTCAGAGACGTGAATCGCAGAGCTGAGCTCGCTCTGCGCCAGCCCGCCTTTAAAACAATGGGTGATTCGCAGGGTTGCATAGTTGAGCCTTTGAACGTTTTAGAGTCCATCGGAAACAGTGGAATTCGTGATTTGGAGGTGGTGAAATGAACTATCCGGCGCGTACTCTGCTTACGGTTGTCATTTCCTGTTTGTTGGCTACCGGTTTTTCCCATGCTGCGCCGGACGAAGTGAAGATCCCAAAGTCGGGCGAAGCTTCTCTGCAGGCAGTGCTGGGAGGCAAGAAGGTACAGATTACATTCCGCACCATCCTGCTGAACAAGTCCGATCCAGGTTTTCCCGTGTTTCTAAAGGACGGCTACAATGAGGCCTCCTTTGTTGAGGACATGACCATTGTTGTCGATGGGAAGGCACTGGCGGTTCCCTGGGATGCCTATGCGACCCTTTTCAATGTGAGAGGAGCACAGCTAACATTGGAAAAGGGAACCTTTATGCTTGTGACCGGAGGGGCCCACGGCGCCGACACATACTCGGTTCATATCTACTTCGACGCGAAAAGAGTCATCAAGCGGGAACTCTACGGCGCATTCCCTCCTTACGACAGGCCAGGCGAGGTAATAATATACTCGCCGCCCATAAAGATGTGATCGAGTAGCCGGCTGGCGCAGAACGAGCCCAGTTTTGCGACTTAGGGCAAATCAAGTCAGTTGGTCCGGGAGAGGGCCACAACCATGCCCAGCAATCGCGGCGAGATTATCGCTGAGATCGAACAGCACATTCAGAAATTCGGTGGCAGTCCGAGCGACTGGTGCGTGGGCACAGCCAAAGACCCGCGCGGGCCGTTTTTCCAAAACCACCTCGTAGCGGACCTGGGTGATGGCCTAATCTACCGTGAAGCGTTCACACTCAGCGCCGCCCAAGCCATTCGCGACCATTTCGTAAATGACTGCGGACTCGAACTCGATCTCGAAGACGCCGCCGAGCCCGGTAAAATCGTGTTCATTTATCGGAAAACCGCCCCCGCGCATCCCCAGATTCACCAAGACCATCCCGTATTCCGCCGAAGCGCCGCGTAGTCGCCCAACTCCTTCAAGTCCGCCCACTCGGAATGTGCTCTCCGATTGTTCGCCGACAAACTCCTTCGCTCGACCAACTGCAAGTTGTGGCCGCTCACGAGGTTTCACTGCTACGTCGGATCCCGCCTGAAAAGTCACCATCACGGAAAATGGCTCTCGTCCAACACGGATCCTCTGAGACGCCGGAGGGTATCCTATATCGTTGCCTGTTCGGAAACTGGCGGGCTGGCGCATAGCGCAGGTCTGCGATTCACGTCATCTAATCGCACCAGAATCGCAGGGCTGCGCTCGCCCTGCGCCAGCCGTCCGTGACCGCCTGCTCGGTGTAAGCCTCTTTCAGATGGGTTGGGAAGCCATCGCAATTGCTTCGTTCACTACGGTCTCAGTAGCTCGGAAGTTGAGGTCTCGACGGAGCTTTCGCACCAAGGCTAGGGGATCCGTGGCTCGACCCTCAAGGTGCAGTCGCGCCAGGAGGCGGACTGTTCCCACAGGTTTAAATCCCTTGAGCCTGCCAATCTCACGTGCATCCTTTTCATCACCGATGAAGAACTCAGCGGCCTTTTCCTCCGCTTGAACAAGAGCCTCAGACTCGCCTTCGTGTAATTGAGCCATCAGTAAGCGGACATTTGTCCTGTCCGCTGCCATGCATCTTAGAAAGCAGCCGGATTGGTACAGTTTCTTAAGGCGATACCGAAATCGGCCCTTCCTGTTCACTTCCTCATGAACTACTCGCGGGACATAAACGACATCGAAAAACCTGGATAGCTCTGCGGCGAGGCCGAGGTGCGTGAGGTAAATGAGCGGGGAACTGTCTACGACGGCAATACGCACTATTTTTCGCTAAGTGAGAAGAGTAGAAGCAAGGCGAGGCCCGCTGCGACAAGGGCTCCGGCTGCTTGCCGTTTTCCCTTACTGAGGTGTTGCTGTTGCAGGAATTCGACAACTTCCGCCTCAACCTTTCCCGGATTGTCCCCTGGCGAGAATGTGAAGACACGGGGAAATTGCGCAACGAGGCCATTGCTCGGCACTTCCGAGTGCACAATGGGGATTACAAGCTTTCGTTTTGCGAGAGCATATTTAAGCTCTTTCTGGACGCTCGCATTCGCTTCCGCAGTGATAATCGCCAAAACACAGTCCGCGCGATCAATGGCCTTCTCAACGCCGCCCGCGCCAATCATTCTCGAAGGAAACGTAAACCCGCGGCGTGGCACGTACATCTCAATGCCGTGTGCAGCCGCCAGGGTTTGCAACCGCCAAGCCAGCGCTTGCTCGGCAGGATCGAGGCTGTGACTCAAGAAAACTTTAAAGGACATAACCCCACTATTCTACGCTTCTATTCCCCCTGGTTCTAGCGCAGTTTTTCGGAGCAGGGTAGCAGAGGCGGGCTGGCGCGGAGCGCAGCTCTGCGCTTCAGGTCATCTAAACGCACCAGAATCGCAGGGCTACGCTCGCCCTGCGCCAACCGGCCCAGCTTTAGGTTAATGAGCTTGCTCGCCTGTACATTATAAGGTACACTGATCCATAAGGAGTTAGAGCCATGAGCAAGAAACATATGGGTTCGAGCCTCGATAATTTTCTCAGGGAGGAAGGCATCTTTGAAGAGGCGCAAGCTCAGGCCATTAAGGAGGTGGTGGCGTGGCAGCTCGCCCAGGCCATGAAGAAAAAGAAAATATCCAAGTCGCGGATGGCGGCGCTGCTTAAGACGAGCCGGACCCAGGTTGACCGTCTGCTCGATCCCAAAAACGACATCACGCTTTCCAGCCTGCAGCGGGCAGCAGCCATGGTGGGGCGACGGGTATCGATCGAGCTGGTGTAGAAGAGGCTTTTGACTATCAGACACGGACGGGCGGGATGAGAGCGCAGCTCTGCGCTTCACGTCATCTAATCGCACCAGAATCGGAGGGCTGCGCTCGTCCTGTGCCAGCCCGGCTGTCGGGGTGTTCTCCGTTGAGTAGCTGGCAACAGGAGTTTTGACTTTTGAGCCCCGAAGGGGCTCGGTTTTCTCAGCAGCGTTACGATGTTTCTGGTCGCAAACACGAAGTGAAAAACCGCACCGGAACGCAAAATACGCATAGCTGTGCGCTGCCCGCTGCTTCGCGCTGCCACCACCGATGGATAGTAATACTTCTTTGTGATATGGTAATACCGAAGCCTGGAGGAAAATGTGTATGAAAACCTCACGCCTGACCGTCAAGGGGCAGGTGACGCTGCCGCAGGAATTGCGCCGGCGATTTAATCTGGGGGCGGGCAGCCGGGTGGCCTTTGAAGAGGAGGCAGACGGCATCAAGGTGCGCCCGGTGCGGAAGACCATCGTGCATTGGGCCGGAACTTTGCGTTCTCCGCAGCCGGGGCTTTCGGACGCGGAAGTCCGGCGTCGCGTGAAGAAAGCGGTTGCCGCGAGGACGGCGCGGGAGCTTGCCCATGGTTGAAGAAGTCTTGCTGGACACCAATGTAATTTTGCGCCACGCTCTCGGAGATGATCCGTCCCATCGGCGGCAGGCGCTACGGCTTTTTGAGCAGGCGGGCGAGGGCGCCCTGCGCTTGCTCGTCCCCAGCCTGGTGATCGCCCAAGTCGTCTGGACCTTGGAATCGTTCTACCGGGCCAGCCGGGAATACATCGCGGGCTTGCTCGAGGCCCTCCTCGAGAACTTCCGGGCGTGACGGCGCTTGAGCCGCGGGTGGTTTCGCGGTGTATCGAGATTTACCGCGCCCACAACATCGAAATCGTGGACGCCTATCTTGTCGCTCTGGCCGAGGAAACCAAAACCCCGGTGTTGGCCACCTTCAACAAGAAGGACTTCCGCCGTTTCCCACACCTTAAGCTGATTCCCTGAGCCGTAAGCCGGTAGCTTCGAGGTATCCGCCAGCCGGCGGATTCCTCCGCGGATCTTCCCAAATTCCAGCAGCGATACGATATTTCTTGTCGCGAACACGAAGTGAAAGGCCGCACTGGAATCCGTCGGCTGACGGATACCTGACGCGTTTTGGCATGTATGTGATCACCTCACTTGGTGCATCAAGGCCGCATACATCCGGACAAAGTGCGTCGGGCCGTATGCGCCACCCGCGGACATGAGAAAAGTTCACGGACAGAAGGGGTCGTCCACCATTAAGATTGGCGGACTTTCAGCCGCGGCGACTCCGTGGCTACCCACCATCCCGATCTAATACCCGCGCTGTTTATCCACCACGTTAAGCAAAGGCAAACCGGCGACGTAGCGGCGCACGTTTTCAGTGAAGAGTTCCAATTGGCGACCCTCCACCTTGGGCGAATTGCCGGACGTATGGCAGGTGATGATGATATTCGGAGCCGTCCACAACTCGTCATCAGGAGGAAGGGGTTCCTTGTAAGCCACGTTGAGTCCCGCGCCGGCAATCCGGCCCTCTTTGAGGGCTCGCACCAAGGCCGGCGTATCCACGATCGGACCGCGCGACATATTGATGAAGTACGCCGACTTCTTCATAGCGCGGAAGATGGACTCATTTAACATCCCCTCGGACACCCGCGTATGGGGCGCCGCGCACATCAGAATGTCCGCGCGCCCCGCCATCTGCGGCAGATAGTCGAGTGAGTGCAGTTCGGCCACGAAATCGGGCTTGGGAAGGGGCTTGGGATCGACGGCGAGGACGGTCATGCCAAATCCAAAGTGGGCGCGACGGGCCGTTTCCGTGCCAATCCCTCCCAGGCCGACCATGCCCAGCGTCATGCCGCTGATTTCATTCAAATTCTCAATTTCCTTCCACTCATGGCGCTCAGTCTGGACGGCGTAGCGCCCAATGCCGTGCGCGAGCGCGAGCATGAGCCCAATCGCGGTTTCGGAGATGACCGGTGCAAAGTACCGCTGCATGTTGGTGAGCACTATCGGGCTTGCGATCAGGTCAGGCCACATGATCTCTTCGACCCCGGCGGCGCTCCACTGAATCCACCGCAGGCGCTTGCCAGCGTCATACTCCTCGCGCGTAAAATGCCCGTACAAAACGTGGGCGTCCGCAATCTCGCGGAGCATTGCGTCGCGGGAAAGATGCGTCTTCAGGTCGATTCCCGGTGACAGGGCGCGGATGCGCTCCACAAAAGAGTCGGGCATATTAAACTTGCTCACGATCTTGAATCGATCGGTTTCCTTGCCGGGCTGGACGATGGGATAGGATTCCATGGTACGGGGAAAGGGCGGCTCGGCGTCGACCGCGGGGTGGGCGGCGCTCGCGGGCGCGCCGGCAAGCACCGTGCCCAGCGCCGCACCCGTCGAACCGGCGGCCATGTTATGCAGAAACTCTCGGCGAGAAACGGAGTCGTTTGGCATGTCAAACCTCCTGGTTGGGACGGGCATGAGTCTACCACACAGACGAAATGTCTGATTGGCGATTGTCGAGGGATGCCCGCCAAACCTTGAGATTTCCAGTTCACGGTCAACCCAACACCAAGCGGAGTTCTTCCGGGCCGACCAGAGACCCTCGTCAGGAAGAACCCACAGTCAGGAAACCACTGACTGTGGCTACCCGCGCCATACGGCATCCGCCAGTTTTCTGCTCGCAGCAGCAACCCGAAGCACAAGTCTTGACAAAATATCACATTAAAAATAGTCTAAATCCTTCATGGATGCTGAGGCGATTAAACAGTCCCTGAAAGGCAGCGGGTTGCGGTGCACTCCGCAGCGTTACGCCGTGATGGCATTCTTGATGGAACACAACACGCATCCCACGGCTGCGGAAATCTTCGAAGCCGTGAATCGCGTGGATCCGCGCTCTTCCAGGGCCACGACTTATAACAATCTGCGGGACTTGCTGCTGGCGGGGTTGGTGCGTGAAGTGGCCCTCGAGGGCCGTGGCGCGCGATTCGAGGCGAAAGGCATGCGGCATCACCACTTCATCTGCGACCGCTGCGGCAAGGTTGAGGACATTCGGTGGCACGACGTGCCCAGGCCCGCCTCGGGCTCCCTGGGTAAGCGGGTGGTTCGCGAATGCGAACTCATTTTCCGGGGGCTCTGCACGAAGTGCGCTTGGCAGAAAGCTTCCGGTTAACTGTTGTCAGCGTGTGGACACTGTATGGACACCGCTTGAGTGGCGCTTGCCAGCGAGCGCGGCCGGCGGCGATGGCGCAAATGGGAAAGCCCGGATGGATTCGTAGTTCGTCACATTCTTTTGACAAATTCGAAAGGGAGGCAAAAATATGGATAAAACACCCACAACCGCAGCGGGGACGCCTGTTCCCGCTCATCAGGAGCAAACCTTGTCAACCGAGAGCAAGTGCCCGGTAACGGGCGGCGCTCGCACACACACGGCGGCCGGGGCCCCGGCGAATGCGGGCTGGTGGCCGAATCAGTTGAACCTGAAGATCCTGCACCAGCACTGCCCCCTGTCCGATCCTATGGACAAGGGGTTCAATTATGCTAAAGAATTCAAGAGCCTCGACCTGAATGCCGTGATCAAGGACCTGCATGCCTTGATGACGACATCGCAGGACTGGTGGCCCGCGGACTACGGCCATTACGGGCCGCTCTTCATCCGGATGGCGTGGCATAGCGCCGGCACGTACCGTATCTCCGATGGTTGAGGTGGCGCGGGTTCCGGAGCGCAGCGATTTGCGCCGCTCAACAGTTGGCCGGACAACGTGAGCCTCGACAAAGCACGCCGGTTGCTCTTGCCGATCAAGCAAAAGTACGGCCGCAAAATATCCTGGGCCGACCTGATGATCCTCGCCGGTAACGCCGCTCTGGAGTCGATGGGATTCAAGACCTTCGGATTCGGCGGTGGGCGCGAGGACATTTGGGAGCCGGAAGAAGACACTTACTGGGGGCCGGAGGGCAAGTGGCTGGCAGACGAGCGCTACAGCGGCGATCGTGAGCTCGAGAATCCTCTCGCCGCGGTTCAGATGGGCCTGATTTACGTGAATCCGGAAGGGCCCAATGCAAAGCCGGATCCTGTCGCTGCGGCACGGGATATCCGCGAAACCTTCCGCCGCATGGCGATGAATGACGAGGAGACGGTGGCCCTCATCGCCGGCGGACACACGTTCGGCAAAGCCCATGGCGCTTGCGAGCAGGCCAAGTATATCGGTCCCGAACCTGAGGCTGCCCCCCTCGAAGAGCAAGGCCTCGGCTGGAAGAATACCTTTGGCACCGGCAAAGGCGACGACGCGTTCACCAGCGGGCTCGATGGCGCATGGAGCACCAACCCGATCAAGTGGAGCAACAGCTACTTCGACAACCTGTTGGGCTATGAATGGGAACTCACCAAGAGTCCCGCCGGCGCCAACCAATGGACGCCCAAGAAAGGAGCTGGAGCGGGCACTGTGCCGGATGCCCACGATCCCTCGAAGAAGCACCCCCCGATGATGTTCACGACGGACCTCGCCCTGAAGGTGGACCCGAGCTACGCGAAGATTTCGAAGCGTTTTCACGAGAACCCGCAGGAGTTCGCCGACGCGTTCGCCAAGGCTTGGTTCAAGCTGACGCACCGCGACATGGGGCCGGTTTCGCGGTACCTTGGCCCGCTCGTTCCTGCCAAGCCGCTACTGTGGCAGGACCCCGTTCCCGCTGTGGATCATAAACTGATCGGCGAGCGGGACATTGCTGCCCTGAAAGCTAAGATCCTCGCATCGGGGCTGTCCATCTCCCGACTGGTCACGACGGCCTGGGCATCGGCGGCAACGTTCCGCGGCGGCGACAAGCGCGGCGGCTCGAACGGGGCACGCATTCGCCTTGCGCCGCAAAAGGATTGGGAAGCGAACCAGCCGGCCGAACTGGCGAAGGTCCTTCGGAAGCTGAACGCGATCCAGAAGGATTTCAACGGCGCGCAGACTGGCGGGAAGAAGGTCTCGCTGGCTGACCTGATCGTTCTGGGCGGCTGCGCAGCCGTTGAGGCAGCGGCGAAGAAGGCCGGCCACGCCGTGAAGGTTCCCTTCGCGCCGGGGCGCACGGATGCTTCGCAGAAGCAGACCGATGTGGAGTCCTTCGCCGTCCTGGAGCCGACGGCAGACGGGTTCCGCAACTACCTCCGGAAGGGGCAGCAAAGACCGGCGGAGGAGCTGCTGGTGGATCGGGCGCAGTTGCTGACGCTGACCGCCCCCCAGATGACGGTTCTCGTCGGCGGCATGCGCGCCCTGAATGCCAACTTCGGGCAGTCCCAACACGGCGTCTTCACCCACCGGCCCGGGACGCTGACCAATGATTTCTTCGTCAACCTGGTCGACATGAATACGAAGTGGCAGCCCTCCTCTGCATCCGAAGGCGTGTATGAGGGGCGCGATCGCTCGACGGGCGAAATCAAGTGGACCGGCACCCGCGTCGACCTGGTCTTCGGTTCGAACTCCCAGCTCCGGGCCATCGCGGAATTCTATGCCTGTGACGACTCGAAGAAGGCGTTTGTGAAGGACTTCGTGGCGGCGTGGAACAAGGTGATGAACCTTGATCGCTACGACCTTGCCTGAGCGGGGTAGCGCGGAGGTGGGCGTATTTCAGTCCTCCTCCGCGGCCCTTAACACGATGGGCGTTTTCTTTTAATCGCTGAAGTCACCGAGCGGCTTGGAAGCTTGCGGTTGAGTACTGGAATCGATAAGACCCTCAGGGTGCTCGATCGCGCTTCTTAACTTAGCAACGACCGTTCGCCCAAGCCTCTATCCATGGAAGGCAGTTAGGCGGACTCCTGGTTTTTCGGTTTACCGGAGAGGTGGGCTGGCGCCCCGACTCGTCGGGGCGATTCACGTCATCTAATCGCACCAGAATCACAGGGCGAGCGCAGCCCTGGGCCAGCCCGCCGGTTACCATGCTGTGATCTTCCCCAGCCTACACAAAGTGGGGCTGGAAGCAGCCAAGTTCTCTTTACTTCAATCAGGGCGGAAACCCGAGAGCGGTTCAAGCCTCAAGTCGGAGCAGATTCGCCGCAGCAAATTCTGCGTCTCTTCGTCAAGAGGTGAGAATTTCACACCCACACACTCTTTACGTTTCCAGACGACGTTACCCCGGAGCAGCACCCGCTTATTTTCCCAATCGGTATAAAGCTCACATTTCTGGCCAGCCTCGGGAAGTTCCAGGCCTTTGATGCAACCACCCGCAATGGAGAGGGTAATCAAGGTGCCGCTGGAAGTCGCTCCTGTGGCAGGGTTCGGGATGTGGGCAGGCAATGCGCTCACATAACGGGGAAGCTGCCGCCGCGACTTCTCGGCCAGCTTGGACGGTAGCGTGGGGGGTGCTTTTGTCAGGGCCGCAGGACGCGCCGCATTGCGAGCCTCCGCGGATTTCGGGATAAGACGGGCCGCGTCCCAGTTCTTCGGCAGCGAGGTCGGTGGCGGCGTCTGCAGCGTGGCGCAAAGCTCCTGCAAGCGCTTTTGGGTCTCCTTATCGACCGAGAGAAACTTCAGATCCAATCGCCCTTCCGCATCTTTGCACACGACCACGGCTGCAAATCCCATGTGGGTGCCCTGCCAATCAAAGTACAGCTCGCACTTGCTGCCAACCCTCGGACCCTCCACGTAATCGAGTTGGCAACCTAGTGTACTGATTTCCCGAACCGTAACATTCGCACCGGCGCACCCTATGGGCGAGTGCAACGTACCCCTTATCCCAAACCTGTATCGGGGAACTGCCCTGTCCTTATCTGCGTCCATCAACCGCCTCGTTATCAACTAGAATTTTCACTCTGGCACCCCGAGTCAGGCCAGTATACACCCCACCGGCTCGTTCCGAACCGCAATTTCGCTGTCCAGAGACCAGCGTGCCATCTGGCCGCCGGGTGTGCGCCCGCCTACGACGTTGTGCCACGGGCAGGTGAAGCTGTGAAAAAATCCTATCAAACCTTTCACCGCGGAGACGCGGAGGCGCTGAGGTTTGAAAACAAAGGGTCATTTCTCTGCGTCTCAGCGACTCAGCGGTGAAAATGGTATTTTTTCACACCTTCGGTCGGCCGTGCCACGTTTTGTTTGCGGCTCCGCCGCCCTGCGCCCGCCTTTAGAGCCTGCCCTGAACGGAGGGAAGGGTCGGCAGGTGCTGACCTCAAGGTCAGCGCTACCTCCAGGCTTTTAGTGGTGATATAAGATCATTTAGCTTTTCATCTTCTTCATCTGGAGGTCACTGTGAACTCGCACACATTCGGATCCAGCCGCACTCGTCCAGGATGGGAGGCCGCGCCGTCTCTCCACGTGCTTTTGATTCTGCTGACAGTTTTCTGTTGTTTTGGTGCCATGGGAACAGGCAACTTCGCGTTTGGACAAGGGGCGCATGGGGAGTCTGTTCTGGATAAGTTCTCGGCACTATCGCCCATTGATTCCCACGCCCACGTTTTTAAGAACGATCCGGCGTTCGCGACATTTTTGAAGCGACTGAACCTGCGCATCCTCAATATCTGTGTCGTGGACAAACACGACCGCGGCTATGAAGAAGCTCCCCCGCAGCATCAGACGGCACGAGAAATCCTGCATAGCACGGGTGGCCGCGCCGCTTGGTGCTCCACTTTTGATCCTCAGGACTTTGAGACGCCTGGGTTTGCGGAGCGATCCATTAAAGTGCTCAACGAAACGTTCACGGAAGGCGCCGTCGCGGTGAAGATTTATAAGAGTATCGGCATGGAGCTGAAGAAACGGGACGGCACCTACCTGATGCCCGATGACCCCGTCTTCAACCCCATCTGGGCGGATATCGTCGCGCACAACCGCACGGTGTTCGCACATATAGCCGAACCCACCTCAAGCTGGCGCCCTCTGGACCCTGCAAATCCAGACTACAGCTACTACAAGGCTAACCCGGACTGGTTCATGTACCTCCACCCCGATCACCCTTCCAAGGAAACCATTCTCGCCGCACGTGATCGCCTGCTGGCGAACAACCCTCGATTGCGCGTCGTAGGTTGCCACCTGGGAAGCATGGAAGTGGATGTGGACGAAATCGCTCAGCGCCTCGACCGCTACCCGAACTTCGCTGTCGATACGGCGGCCCGAACCATTTATCTCATGAGGCAGGCGCCCGAGAAGGTGCGTGCCTTCCTGATCAAATATCAGGATCGCGTCCTCTATGGCACCGACCTGAGTCTTATGCCGTGGGCTGACACCGCACAGAGGTTACATCATTGGGAAGAGGAGTACTTGAGGGATTGGAGGTACTTCGCGACAGACGAGTGGGTAGAATACGACGGGAAGAAGTATCAAGGCCTTAAGCTCCCCGAACCCGTTCTGCGCAAGCTGTATCACGGAAACGCTCTCCACTGGGTCCTGCAACCCAACTGAGCGGAGAGACGTTCGGTGCCGACTCCCCGTCCGGAGAGAGTGAGGAGCGCGGAGGTATAGTGCTCCGAATCGATGGGGCCGGCGGAGGTCCACGCTCGCAGGTGACCTTAACGCGGAAGCGCCGGGTGACACCCTGCGAACAACTGTGTCAGCTTAATCTGAAGGAGGTGCGGTTGCGGGCGTCGGCAGTGGAGGTGGTGGTGACTCCACATTCTTGCGGCCGAGCAATTCGACAGCGGCTTGGTTCAGCTTGGCGCGCAACTGGTAGCGTTCGTTGGCGCGGGTGATGTAGCGCACGGCGATTTCGACGCCGCCCACCACCGGCTTGAGATTGATGGCGGGCGCGGCGGAAAGCGCCTTCATGCCATGCGAACTCGCCGCACTCTTCCATTCCTGCTCGGCCTGCTTCGAGGTTTCCGCCGTCGCTTCGAGTACTTTCTTCCGCAGTGCATCGATAAGTGGATAAGGATCCTCTCCGGGCGGCAAGACCACCTGCAATTCGTCCCAGAGCCACTGGCCGGTCGTCGAAAAATTAAAGTAGTGGCCTTCGATGGCGAAGCTATTGGTGAAGGTCACGCGCCGGCCGGTGGGATGGCCCGAATCGGTCCAGTTGCCGGTTTCGAGCAGCACAGTGTGAAACATACCGAGTTCGACCACTTCGCCGCATACCCCGTTAATCTCCACCCAATCGCCGATGCGGATGCCGTCTTTCCCCATGAGCACGAACCAGCCGAGGAAAGCGACGATGAAATCCTTGAGCGCCACCGTAAGGCCGGCGCCGGCGAGCCCCAGAAATGTGCCAAGCTGTCCGGGTGGCCCGAAAATCACAAGCAAAATAAAAAGCACCGCAAACACTTGCACCGCAACACGCGTTACCGTGCGCAATGTTTCTACCAGCCGGCGGTCCAGCGATAGCTTGCCGAGAAGCCGCTCCAGCCACACATCAAATAGGATTCCAAAGAGCAGAATTACAAGAATGGCGGTGACGCCCATCAGCGCGGCGTGCAGAACTGCAGATTGTTCTGCGGCCAACACCCCGCTCCATTTTCCATAGTTTTCGGCAAGTTGTTTTTGATCCTCGATTTTCTTATCCAGGGACGTGAGGGTCTTCTGGCTCGCCGCGCGCCGCTTTGCCGCTTTCACCAGGGCGGTGGAATCCTCGGGGCTTAGGTTCGCGGGCGTCCCCCCGCCGGGGGAAGGTTTGGCGGCGCTCGCCGTTGCTGCCGATTGCGACGCGCTCTTTTTTTCTGCCTCGAGCTGCGCCTCCAGCGCATTGTGGCTGGCTGAAAAGGCGGCGGCCGTGGACTCCGACTGTTGCTTCGCTTGCCCCAAGAGAACCTGCTTCTGATGGAATACCCACCATTGGCTGAAGCGATGAATCAGCCCGCGCTCTTCGACAGCCGTGCTGACCGTGATTTTCAAGCTATCAACTGCCTGCGAAGAAGCCTTATGTTCTTGGACCATGGCTTCGATGCGGGCCTTGGGATCGCCACCCGCACGGGCCAAATCTTCTTTCGCGTCATCGACTTCATCCTGGTGTTCCTCCTGGTGAGCGGTCGCCAGGACGAGTTGATCGTCCAACGCGTCCTTCTTTGAGCCTGAGGCCTTGGCCTCCTCGGCGGTCAGCCGCGCGACCTCCGCATTGTCCGTGTCCAGCGCATCTTCCGCCTCATTCAGCCGCGCCTGGATCTTTTTCGCGTCGGCGGTCAGCCGCGGCGGATGCTCCTCAATCTCGTGCTCCGCCGCTGCGTAGGCCAGATCCATCTCATGATCGGCAATTCGCAGAGCCTCCTGTGCAAATGACAGCTCCTCGCCCGTGGTGGGCATTTGCGCTAATTTGAGCGCTGTGAGAATTGGAGTTTGGTCAACGGCGGAAGCTTGCGCTGGTCCTGGAGTACTGCCAGTGGTTCGCGGCGCGCTCGGGGGCCGCGCGGTGCGGTTCAAGCCGTAAACCGCAGCGCCCAAGAGGAGCACCAGCGCAGTTGCACCGATCTTTTGCCTCGGTCTCATGTGCAAACCGTTGCCGATTCCATTCTAAAGGAGACAAGCTCTTGGAAGCCGGCGGACAGCGTGGAGCATTGT
Organism: uncultured Acidobacteriota bacterium; assembly: GCA_963804995.1. Classification (GTDB taxonomy): domain Bacteria; phylum Acidobacteriota; class Terriglobia; order UBA7540; family UBA7540; genus Bog-366. The sequence continues at coordinate 764,163 of CAWDSK010000003.1, read as the reverse complement.
GCTGCGAAGGAAGTAACAATTGCCAGACTGACGATCACAACAGCGGAGCGAAATCGCATGCGCATCCCCCTGCCGCAGCGCGGGGGAACGGCCATTATCCCCCTGTGGGTGCAGGTGGTCAATCCACACAGGTTTTTCCGCGGCGCCTAGGGTCTGGTTTATTTCTGCTCTTTGAGAGCGCGGGCGCGGAGGAGGAGAAAATGCGGACGATGGGCCGGAAGGGCAGAACCCTTGTCGCCGCGGCGACCGAAGCCCTTCAAACGCCAGGAGCGCTCGCTAATCTGGACAGCCTTGAGTTTACCTCGCCCCCTGGCGGGATAAACCCGCCGCTACGAGCACCGGAATCGTGAAGGGCCTTCGCTGCCTCACAATCCGCTTGCCCGTAAAAGGTCCGTTTTGGTGTAAAGTGGAACTGTCTCCAATTTTAAACTTGGCCGCAGGCCACAATACAACTGACAAGGTGCCAACGTGAAGCTAACAGACCTGCGCGGGATCCTTCAATACATCCCTCAATTCCGGGAAAGGACGTTCATTATTGCCGTGGATGGAGTCATCGTCACGGATGAGAACTTTGCCAACATCCTGCTGGACGTCGCCGTACTGCGTTCCTTGAACATCCGCGTGGTGCTGGTGCACGGGGCGTCGGCGCAGATTAAGGCGCTCGCCGAGAAGCAGGGCGTCGAGGCCTCCAACCTCGATGGCACCGGCGTGACCGATGCTCCGACCTTGGAGCTGGCCATGGACGCCGCGAACCGCCTCACCCACGAGATTCTGGAAGGCCTTTCTGCCAACGACCTGCGCGGCGCCTGCCCGAACGCCATCATTGCGCATCCCCTGGGGATCATCCAGGGCGTCGACCACCTATTTACCGGAAAGGTGGAGCGGGTCGACACGGAACTTCTGCAAACCTTGCTGAACCAGGGGATTGTTCCCGTCCTGCCCCCTTTGGGCTTTGACGGCGACGGCAGGACGTACCGGGCCAACTCCGATAACATTGCCCTCGCGGTGGCCGATACCTTGAAGGCGATCAAGCTGATTTTCATTACCGCGCAGGACGGGTTGCGCCATAACGATCAAATCATTCGCCAGATGCTGGTGGGGGATTTGCAGAAACTCTTACAGACCGCGGGCGGTGGATTTGCGCTGGATATGCTTTCCAAGGCCCAGCATGCCGCTGCCGCGTGCGCCGCGGGCGTGCAGCGTGTTCACGTTATCAACGGCCGCGAGGACGAAGGGCTGCTCTCCGAAGTGTTTTCCAATGAGGGCATCGGCACGCTGATTTATGCCAACGAATACGAACAAATCCGCCCGGCCAAGAAGAAAGATATCCGGGCGATCCAGATGTTGACCAAGAAGGCAGTGGAAGCGGGCGAGCTCGTCCGGCGGACTCGCGCCGACATTGAAAAGAACCTGGCAGATTACTACATCTTTGAAATCGATAAGAACCCGGTGGCGTGCGTGGCGCTGCACGTTTATCCCGCGCAACAAAAGGGTGAGCTGGCCAGCCTTTATGTTAATCCCTCGCACGAGAACCAGGGCATTGGCCGAAAACTGATTCAATTCGTCGAGAATAAAGCTCTCGAAACCGGCTTGACGGAATTGATCGCACTTTCGACGCAGGCGTTTACGTACTTCCAGTCGAAGGGCGGCTTTGCCGAAGGCGCCATCGATGACCTCCCGCTCGACCGCCGCGAGCGATACGACCAGAGCGGACGGAACTCGAAAATTCTGGTGAAGAAACTGAAGGTTTCCGGATAGGTCAAGCGGTGGTGGGCCCCCCTTTCGCCGGGAGGAAACACCGAAGGTTATTAGAAATCCCCTTTTATAGTCACGCGGCTCCCCGGCATCACTGGTTCACATGCACGACCTTGGCCGGGGGAAAGCCGTTAAACGACGTGCTGCTGGCAGCGGCATAGGCGCCGATGTTTTCGGAGTAGAGCAGATCGCCCATAGCCAATTCCGGGAGCTGCGCGGCCAGGGTGATGGTATCGAGGGCGTCACAGGTGGGGCCGAAGACGGAGCAGATCTCGGTAGGACCTTTCTTGAAACTTCTCATGCGGTACTGGCAGTGGTCAAAGAGCTGGCCGCTGTAGGTGTGGTAGACGCCGTCATCGATATAGTAACAAAGTTTGCCTTCGCGGACGGCCTTGCCGATGATCTGGGCGACGGCGGTGGCGGCAGTGGCCACCAGGAAACGTCCGGGCTCCGCGAGGATTTCGATCGGTTCGGGGAAGAGCCGGTTCAGCTCAGTGGTGATTGTTTTGGCAAGTCTCCTGAAGGGTGGAATGGCGTCGTCGTAGTGGGCAGGAAAACCACCGCCGATGTTGAGGAGCTTGAGATTGAAGCCCCGCGTCCTGGCCTCGGCAAAAATGTTTGCGGCCAGGTGCATTGCCTCGATGTAGTTCCCCGGGTTGGTGCACTGGCTGCCGACGTGAAAGCTCAGCCCCTCAACCACGAGCTTGTTATCGTGGGCGAAGGCAATCAGGTCCACCGCCTCGCCGGGTGAGGCGCCAAACTTGCTTGAAAGCTCCACCATCGATCCGGTGTTGGGGACGCTCAACCGCAATGCCAACCCCGAGTGCGGCGCATGACGGGCGATCTTGATCATTTCCTCGAAGTTATCGTAGGTGACCAAGGGTTTATAGGGATCCAACTGCTCGAGCGTTTCAACCGCTTTGATCGGATTCGCGTAAATGATGCGATCCCAGATGAAGTCCTGCCGCTCCTTCGCCGGAAGATCCTTGATCATTTCGTGGACGGTCAGGAACTCGGCCAGGCTGGCGACGTTGAAACTGGCTCCGGCCTCGTAGAACGTTCGCACGATCGCAGGTTCGGGGTTTGCCTTGACGGCATAGTAGACCTGGACGCGCGGCAAGTACTTGCGGAATTGCTGGTAATTTTGCCGCAGCACTTTATGGTCCACGACGACAATCGGCGTGCCGTGCTTCCTGGCCAATTGAATCAGTTTCTTTTGTTCCATCGATTATCGCTTCAAGTCAATGTTAGTGGTGCAGTTTGATGTTGTAGCGGCGAGTTTATCTCGCCATATGGCGGCGTCCCGATCAGATCGGGATGAAAGCCGCCGCCTCTACATCGAACTGTACCACCAAATCAATCGCGCGATCTTGTCGCGCTCAGGATGCGCATGTCCCGCAAATTCCTGTCGCGGTAGTGTCTCCGCTCGGTTACTGTAGCGGCGGTCTGCGACCGCCGTTCGGCGCTCATAGAGCGCCGCTACAACCGGATTTCAAATGCCATCGCCTTCCGTGATCAAAAAGTTCTTGAACTGCCACATGTCGGACGCATCAAGCTGTGGCTTGTTATATCCGTGGAAGAAGTTCGAGTAGTGCTTTAGCGGCGTCCAATCTGAAGCCACGGAAACCCACTTGCCCAGATAGGGCTTGCTGATGTCCAGCACAAAGTCGTGGGGTAGGTTGTCCGGCACGCACAGCCCCCGCCGCGGATTTTCGACCATCCACAGGCAGGCGGCGACAACCGAGACGGCCACCTGCATCGTGGTAGCGTTCTGGTGCGGCACCAGGCGGCGCGATTCCTCAATATCGAGGTCGGAGCCGCACCACCACGATTGGTAGGGGTGCCCCATCACCAGTGCACCTAAAATATCGGCTCCACTGATGATTTCGTCGGTCATGATGCGAATGTTCGGTTGCAGCCGGTAGTCGTAGCCACGCAGCTCGTGGAGCGAGGCGATGGCCGAGTCGCACGGGCAATATGCGTAGTGCACCGTGGGGCGGTAAGCCGCCTTGCCGTCTTCCCAAACGGTCAGCTTCTCGGTAATAGTAAAGGCCTCGCCATGGCGCACGATCATACCGATAATGTCATGATTCGGCGGCACCCAACTGGCCACGTAAGTGTTGATGCCCATCCGCGCGAGGCAAATCTGGCTCCGCGGGCCTTCCGCATGCTCGTAGGCCAAGGCAGGCAGTTCCTTTTCATGGGTGCCCCAACCCATCTCGGCCGTGGTCGTTCCTTCTTCCCGGAATCCCTCCACGCTCCAAGTGTTGACGAATTCGTTGACCTGTTTGGGCTGGTCGGTTATCTGCGTGTCCCGCTCGCTGCAATGGATGACTTTGACGCCGAGTTGGCGGGCCAGGTGATTAAATTGCCCCGCCTTGGCATGGTGGGCGATCTCCTCCGCCTGCGCCCCACTGAATTTCTTATCCGCCAGCGCTTGCTGCGCGATGTCCAGCAGCGCTTGCTTGGTGAAATGGCTGATCAGGCCGGGGTTCGCTCCGTGTTCGATCACGGCCGTGGGCCCCGGCTCACTCCACTTGGCAATCATCCGGCGCAGATTCATGTGGCGCCAGTAGAGGGTTCGCTCGGTCGGGTGTTTGTTGGGGGCTCCAGCATAGGGATCCCAGAGTTCCACCGAAGTGTTGATGTACATGATGCCCCGGTCATGGCACCACTGCACGATTTCGCAACAATCAATATTCCATGCCAGGTCGATCAGCAGATCTCCGGCGGAAAGGTGCTTCCCCAACAGACTCCCCATGTTCTCCGGCGTTACGCGAGCCTTGACGAAAGTGACGCCCTGGGCGATCCAGGGCTTCAGGGCCTCGTCGACTTGGTCGAAATCAATTGCGGTGATGCGCTGGGGATCGATCTTGAGGTGCTTGACCAGGATGGGCATGGTGCAGCGCGCCACCGCTCCAAAGCCGACGAACACGACTCGATTCGGAAATGAAACCATCGTTATTTTTCCCCTTTGTGGTGAGCGCAGCTAAACAATCCGGAAGCCATGTGACGGCCCTGGCCAACCGAACCGCTCCGCTTCGCGAGACAAGTAAAATGAGTTTAATGCCCGACTAAAATAACAGGAACGTGAATTTTCGACAAGTCTGTATGACTCAGTCTATAGGATCTAAAGTCGTTGCCGATTCGGAAACTCGTGAACCCGCCTCAATCCACCGCCGTCGGTTGGACGTTGACGAGGGCTTAGGTCAACGCTTCTGCCCCCCAGGGGGGCTAGGGCACTAGATTCACATCAACCGCCTCAATCACCGCGATGCGTTTCGGCGCATCACAACCGGATATAACCATATACTCCAATATGGACAAGATGATTCAAATCGTATTATCATGAATTCCTTCGGAGGGGTGACCTTTCCGATGTTCTGGGCGAAGCAGGCAGACCTGACAGTTAAGGTAATAGGGTAACTTAAAATCGGCAGAGCGCCGATGAGGAGAAGCGAAGCATGTTTCTGAGGCTGGGTTGGCGATCTCAGTTTGGGCGCTGGGTATTGCTCATGATGGCGGCAGGGATACTGCTGCCGGGCTTTGCGGTACAAAGCTTTTGCCAGGTGACAGCGGCGATTTCCGGAGCCACCCGCGACTCCTCGGGTGGGGCATTGCCGGGAGTTGCCATTGCGGTTCGCAACACCGAAACGGGAGTGATCCGGCACACAGTTTCAGACTACATCGGCCAATACCTGGCGCCGGCGCTTGCCGTGGGCCATTATGAAGTCACGGCCGAAAAGCCGGGGTTTGAAACCGTCGTGCACAAGGGGATTAGTCTCGATGTGGGGCAGGAGGCGGCGGTGGATATCGTTCTCCCGCTCGGCGCCGTCCGGCAACAAGTGACCATCACCGGCGAGGCTCGCATGGTGAGCGCTGCAACCGACCAGACCTCCGGCCTGGTGGGTGAGAAACAGGTGAAGGACCTGCCCCTCAATGGCCGCAGCTACGATGAGCTGCTCACCCTCAATCCTGGCATCGTCAACTTCACTTCCGAGAAGACTGGCGGGATTGGAATTTCCAACTCAACTACTGGGAACAACTTCGCGGTCTCAGGCAATCGGCCGCAGCAGAATCTATTCCTGTTGAATGGGGTCGAATACTCCGGCGCTGCCGAGAACAACATGCAGCCGGGAGGCACCAGCCAGCAGTTGCTGGGGGTGGATGCCGTGCGTGAGTTTAACGTTCTGCGAGACACCTATGGCGCCGAATACGGCAAGCGTCCCGGCGGGCAGGTGATCATCGTGACCCAATCGGGGAGCAACCAGTTGCACGGTTCGCTATTCGAATTCCTGCGCAACAATGCCCTCGATGCTCCGAACTATTTCGATCAGGGGTCGGCTCCACCCTTCAAACGCAATCAGTTTGGGGACGCGCTCGGTGGGCCAATCGAAAAGGAAAAGACCTTCGTCTTTGCCAACTACGAAGGATTCCGCGAAGCTCTCCACCAAACCTCCGCAGCTTTTGTCCCCGACGCGGCTTCCCGTTCCGTTGCCGTGGCCAGTGTCCGGCCGCTGCTCAATCTCTGGCCCACGCCTTCTGCCGGAGCTTCGGACTTCAACGGCATTGCGGAGGTCTTCAGCAGCCCGCTGCAATCCATTCGCGAAGATTTTGGGACCACGCGGCTGGACCACGTTTTCTCCGCGCACGATACGCTGGCGGCCGTTTATACCATCGATGATGGCGGCGACCTCACGGCCACTCCACTCGATCCTTTCAGCACCGACCTCGTAACCCTACGCGAGCAGGTGTCCAGCCTGGACGAGACGCATGTTTTCTCGCCGACTTTGCTCAACACGGCCCGCGCCGGTTTCACCCGCGCCGGCTATTACTTTACGGGTGAGCCCACACCCGGGACCCCCGCTGCGACGGTTCCGGGTTTTCTTCTGGGACGGCCGGTGGGCGCTGTCGTGGTGGGTGGGAGTGCGGCATCCAATCCGCAAGCCCAGTTGGGTCTGGCCGGCAGCAATAACGGAAGCAACCTCAGTATCGCCCGAAATCTATTCACTTATGAAGACCGTCTGACGTGGATTCGAGGCCGGCAGCAGTTCAATTTCGGAGTGTGGTTCCAGCGTTTTCAATCCAACGAAACTATCGCCCTCAGCCAATTCGGGCAGGCAACATTCTCGAGCCTCCAGACCTTCTTGCAAGGAACCGCCTCGACCTTCCTATTCGATCCCACCCCAACTGAGATGAACTGGCGGTCGCTGTTGGGGGCGTGGTATGCGGAAGATGTCATCCGGGTTACCCCTAATCTCACGTTGTCGCTGGGCATGCGGGACGAATTCACCACAGGCTGGAATGAGGCTCATGACCGCGCCGCCAACTACACCTTCGCGAATGGAGTTATTTCCACACAACCCCAAATTGGCGCGTCACTTTTCACGGTCAACCATGCCAAGTTTCTTCCCCAGCCGCGCCTCGGCTTAGCCTGGAGCCCTTTCCGTGGGAAGACGGCGATTCGCGCGGGCTTTGGTATGTATAACGACCTGCAGGATGCCCTGGGCTACCGTGCCGATCAGAACGCACCGTTCAATCCCACTTACAGCCTGGCCTCGTTGCCGGTCGCACACCTTCCGATCAATCCTACTGCCCCAGTTCCCGCGAGCGCCAAACTTGTGCCCGGCGGGGTGCAGCCTGACCTGAGAACGCCCACGCTGATTTCCTGGTCCTTGCGGGTCACGCAGGAGATCACTCCCAATACCGCCTTGACCGTCGGCTATGTAGGTTCGCACGGCTATCACGAACTGCTGGGCATGGACGCGAACGAACCCTTCCCCACCCTCTGCCCGGCCGCGCGGTGTCCAGCAACGTATCCCACCGTGAGTGCGGCGTCCAATCCTCCGGTCACTATTGCCACGGGGTTCCCCGCCGGCTCACCCTTGGCAGGAGCGCCGGTGCCCGCCGGGAGCTTTTTCATTCCTGCGGGAACACCCAAGGCGAACGCCACGTTGGCGAATACCTGGACATGGTTCTCAGAAGGAGTCAGCTCCTACAACGCGCTCCAAGTGGATATCGACCATCGCTTCAGCGGGGGACTTTCCTTGCGCGGGGTTTACACCTGGTCGAAGGCGCTCGACGATGGAGACTCCGTGAATCAGACCACCGCGGGGAATGCGCCGGGACTGGTTTCGAACCCCTTCGACCTCGCGGCGGATTGGGGACCGGCCACGTATGACGTGCGCAACATGGGCGTGATCAGTACGATTTACGCCTTGCCCTTCGGGCAGGGCAAACCTTTCGCCGGGGGTGTCGAAGGCTGGAGCAACCGCATGGTGAGCGGCTGGTCACTAAGCAGCATCGTCACGTTACAAGCGGGATTCCCGTTCACCCCGCAGCTCAGCTACAACCCCTCGAACAATGGAGACACGCGCAATCCGGTGCGGCCGTTTTTGAATCCGAATTTCTCGGGGCCCGTCATTCTCGGCAAACCAGCGCAGTGGTTCAATCCCAACGCCTTCATCGCCCCGCCCTCGACCGGCGGCTTCTATGGCAATCTGGGAAGGGACACCTTTGTTGGGCCCGGCCTCGCGACCTGGGATTTCTCTGTGCTGAAGGAGACTACCCTTCGCGAAGGGTTGAGTTTGCAGTTCCGGGCGGAGATGTTCAATCTGCTCGATCGGGCCAATTTCAACACTCCCAACCTCATCGTATTTACCCCACCCACGGCGGCGAATCCCACCGGGCTTTCCGGGACGGCGGGCGCCATCACCAGTACGTCCACCTCTTCCCGACAGGTCCAGTTCGGCCTTAAGCTTATTTGGTAAAAGCTGCCGTGAAGGGATTCAATGTGTATAATCCTCATAGACGCGCGGCGGCTTACGCCGCGAGGCGAAGTTTCTTTCCATGGCCATCGGTTATGTCGAACGATCAGAACAGCGAGCAGGAGCCCGTAGCCGTCCAGCGGGAAATTGATCGCCTCGTGCGGGATTTTGAAGATCGCACTCTGGCGGCGCTCGGAACCCAATTCAGCCGGCTGGTTTATATTGCCTCTCTGCGCGACTACAACACGGGCCGCTATCACCACTACGGACTGGAGTCGCGTTACGCCCCGGCCACTGTGGACGAGGGTTTGCAACAATGTCACGTGCGGGTTTTCGAAGAGCTGGTGGCCTTGCCGTTGAAAGAGCAGACTGAAGATTTGTTGGATTTCTTTGAGTCGCTCAAGGAAGACAAAGGTCGGTTGGTTGAGGTGTGGCGGCGGTTAAAGTCCTATCAGATTCTGCCGCCGGAGAATTGCAATCCCCTGGCGCGGGAACTGTTCGACAAGAATATCGAGATCATGTTGAGAATCCTGCGCGAGACCGATCTCTGGCCGTTACTGCACGATCCGCATCGCGACGCCGACGACCTGCCCTAGCACGTCCCCATCGTCGGGAATCCGGATAGTTCGCGGCCCGCAGGGGGAGAGCGGGTGCGGAAGCATGGTGACTTCCTTCCCACGCTGGTAACACCAACAGCACTCGTAGCTATAGCGGAGTTCCAGAAAGTAGATGGGCCGGTCATATTCGGTTAGCCATCCCGAGTTCGCGATGCGGCGCCGCGTTTCGTCGACCTGCACGACTGACCCCGGCCTCAAGGCCGGCACCATCATGCGGTCTTCCAATCCGATGTAACCATAGCGATACTTCTTCAGGTCGAGTTGCGTGAGCAAACCTGCGGGGATCTCACCCCAGAGGTCGACCAAGCGTGAGAGGAAAGCGGTCTTATCGGGCTGGAACCCGGGGTCGAAGCGGATCGGAAACCGCACGGGCCGTGTGGGATCCCCCACTTCCACCGTGAAAAGATGCGTCGAGCTTTGCAGGGTGGCGTGCCGGTGTTGCTCCATTTTGGCCAGATTGATTCCGTAGAGCCCCATCATCTCCTCGATGCTGAGCCGGTAGATCACCGTCAAACTGTAGAACTTGTAGATGCTGGGCAGGGAACCGTCGTTTTCAATCTGGTTGAGACGCGCGGTGGAAACTACGTATTCAGAACTCCGCTCGGCGTCGGCAATTTCCAGACTGGCCTCTTCGACCTGGCGCAGGGTCAGTCCTAGTCGCTCCCGGATTTGTTTGAGACGCAGTCCGGCCTGCTCGCTTAGGACAACGGTCGATTGCTGGGTGACAGCGGGAAAGGGTTGGGCCATATCCTGGGTCGATATTTCAAAAACCGGACTCTCCACCGCTCCACTCCCCCAGGAGAAAATCTGCAAGAGCGGGGAGACCGTGTAGGGTATCGTGCCTATTTGATTGCAAGCCTTATTGTACTATAAACGTAAGGGCGGAGTGTCAATCCTTTTTTTATAATTCAATACTTGCACATGTATACAACGCCCCGTGAGTAAATCCTCTTGACTTATCCCGCATAGCTAACCGCCGGCCGAGTCATTTGAAATAGGTGAGACCGTCTCGCTTGACAAGGATTTTATCCTTGTTACAGTAAGGATAGGGCCAAGGTGACATCCAAGTTACAATTGACCGTTCCCAAGGCTATTTACGAACATCCTTGTCTACCGTTTTGATCCTTCGGCCCCAAGGAAGCAGGCTATTGCCACGGAACTGCTCAGACGGGGGCTGGCGGAAGGCTGGATACGGCTTCCCCACCAGGCCATCGTAGAATTCGTTGCTGTCGTAACGCGGTCGCGGCGCGGCAAGGCTCCTCTGATGTCCCCTTCTGCTGCATACCGTGAAGCGGAAGAATTTCTTGCCCAGTTTACAGTGTTGTATCCCCACGAAGCCCTGGTACGCACGGCCGTGCGTGGTGCGGCCACGTATCACCTTCCCTGGTACGATGCGCACGAGTGGGCTTATGCCGAATGCTACGGCCTTTCCGAACTGCTATCGGAAGACTTCGAGCACCATCGCCTTTATGGTACGGTTCGCGCGGTGAATCCCTTTTTGAAGTGAAGGTAGCGAGTCACCACGGCGGTATTCGCCAGGCAGGCCTTACGAGGTGAGATATGAAAGCTTCTAAACTAAGCCGGCGACAGTGGCTCCGGCAAACTGGCGGAGTTATTGCAGCCGCGGGCACGGTAAGCCTGGCATGGGGAGCTGACGTGCCCCTCGCAGTTCGAGCCTTCGAAGCTGACGGCAGGCCCGCCGAGGGAGAGCACCTCAAAACGCTTCTCCTCAACGACCCCGCGGGACAGCCCTATCACCTGCTGCCAGACGTGCGCGGCGACGGCACGGCCAGCATCGTGCTTCCCAACGGCAAATTCGAGATGATGATGACGTTGCCGGTGCGGGACTTCGGCCAGGTTTACCTTTACGCGGACAACGAGGGCGAGCTCTATCCGCCCTCTACCGCGGGCGAATTGCTGCTCAACTACGAGTTCGCGCGCAGCCGCGCGGCCTTCGTCCGGCGATATGTGAACGCCGCCCAGGCCGAGGGGGTGGCGTTCACGAGCGGTGTTACCGAACGCCTGAACCGCGGCGAAGCGGCGCTCGCCCAGGCGGCAAAAGCTGGCGAGGTTCAGACCCGGGCTAGGCACTCCAATGACTCCCTCGCCGAAACGATGTGGGCGGGGGAGATGGCGGCCGTTGAGCGGGCGCGACACCACATCGCCCGCAATGGCCAGCGGCCCGGCTTCCTGTTTGGCTGCAACGCTTTTGGGTACGCGAAATCGGATGAGTATGCCCGCCTGTACCGCGAACTGCTCAACTACGGCACCGTGCCGTTCTATCGCGCGACGACAGAGAAGGTCGAAGGAAAGGTGGATTACAGTTGGGCGGACGCGATCCTCGATAAGCTGGACGGGACCGAAATCCTTCGCAAGGGACATCCGCTGGTTTGGTTCCACTACGCGGGCATTCCGGAATTCCTCAAAACCAAATCCTGGGAGCAAATCAAAGAGAGCTGCCGGGAGTACATCCTGCGCAGCGTCGGTCTGCACCGCTCGCGCATCCACGCCTGGGATGTGATCAACGAAGCGCACGACTGGGCCAACGAACTGGGCTTTGACCAGCAGCAACTGCTGGACCTGACGCGCCTGGCTGCGGACACCGTCCGCGTTGCTGACCCTACGGCGTTCCGGGTGGTCAACTGCTGCCAGCCCTGGGGTGAGTACTCCGCCCGGGGCCGGAATTACAAAGGCGTGATGCGCCAGCCCATTCGCACGCCTCTCCAGTACTACCAAGCACTGGAGGAAGCGCGGGTTTCCTATGAAGCCGTAGGCGTTCAGCTCTATAACCCGCTGCGTGACATGCTGGAGATTGAGCGACAGTTGGAGCGCTTCTTTGGCTTCGGGAAGCCCGTCCATATCACAGAACTCGGTGTGCCTTCGGCGAAGCCCGCGCCCGGAACTATCAGCAATCAGAGCGTGTGGCATGGTGCGGAATGGACTGCCCACGTTCAGGCGGACTGGGTCGAGCAGTTTTACACCCTCTGTTACAGCAAGCCCCAGGTGGAGGCGATCACCTGGTGGGATTTCGCGGACCCCGCTTTTATTCCGAACGGCGGATTCGTGGATGAGAAATTCCAGCCCAAGGAGTCCTACGATCGTCTGAAACGTCTGATTGCATCCTGGAGGACACTCTGAGGCGCAGCACCCGGGGGCGGCGTTGATAACTCGATTTCGAGTCAGCCACCGCTTGGCTAACCATGAACCCAGGGCCTAGTCCTCTTACCAGAATTTCCACCATGCTTTTCGTGCGGACGGCCGCGCGCCGAGGCATTTCGCAAACACGACTGGGATGAGGGTGAAAAAGCTCCCCATGCCGTCTTCCAGGCCGTTTTGCATCTGCTTCGCAACTTTGGCGAAAGGGAACGCGGCATTACGGCTATCGAAGGCAATACACCAAACCCCTTCGCGCTGTTCCCATCGACCTCCGTAACACCTGACGATGCACTCTCCGAGATATGAACCGAAGACACTGGTGAGTTTCTCCCGAGTGGCCTCATCTTGCAGCCCATTCGATTGGCGCAGGCGCTCAATGTAACCCTCCAGCCACTCCACCGACTCGCGGTTGTAACCGAATTCGATTCCGCTGAGCGGACGGAGCTGCTGGATCACCATTTCTGCGTTGGCTTCGATCTGTTCTTTCATGCGGGTCAACAACCTCTCAGCAAGTGTAGCGGGGACCTCCCATCCAGGCCCGCGGTACGCTAGCTCTCAATGTTCCATGAAACCCGGTTCGAATTCTCTTTTGCCGTTGGACCGATAATCTCAGCTACCGATTTCCAGGCCCGCGTGACAAACTTTTCCACATCAGTTATCGATAAAAGCCCCGGTGCGGATGAGTATTCTCCGCGCGCCCGCCCCTTTGCGCCACTTTTGATTTTTCATCATTTTGACGGCTGACGGTCCAGGCGCGTGCGTTTGACTTGAAAAACGGGACCCGTGCGCGTATCGGTCGGGTCGTAGTGTATATCGACTTTGTCGGGAAAGGATTGGAACACGTAGTCGATGCGCCCCGCGTCCACCCACTCCGGGTTTCCCTGGTCCTTGAAGTTAGGCATGGTCAGGTACTGGCCTGGAGACACGTCGTAGGTTCGGGTTTCAATGGCGTATGCGTTCTTGCCCCCCGGGTTGTAAACATACCTTCCGTTTGCGCCCAGAGTTTTCAGCAGCTCACTTTGAACGGTTCCATCCGGGGCAATCGCCCGAAGCCGATGCTGGCCCGGGATGACCTGCACTTGGAGGCGTCCGCCCGGGTTGACGAGGGCCAAGCCTCGGCCGTCCATCTGGACTTGAATCGCCGTGCTGTTGCCGTTGTCGATCCACAGTGTGACGTTGGGTTGCGGAGCATTGTCGCAACCCGTGAGGACCAGCGCCCCCAGTAGGGCGGCCACATGCAGCATTCGCAGTCTATGCGGCCGCGCTTTCCAGCCAATAGCGCCGCGGCAGAAAAGTGCCAACGCACCAGTATGGGATGCGAACGGTACGCCGCCAATCGATTCTGCATGTGCGGGCATCAGGTCAACTGAGTTGGGAATCTTTTGCCTCGGACGGCAGGGTGTCACGCGGGTTTGCATCCTATTGACCTCCGCCGCTGGGGCAGCATATGGAGATGTCGGCGTCTGAGGATTTTAGTTCCTGTCGGAGGGATATTCTAACTGAACTCATTGCACCCGCCAAAAATCTTGTCATCAGGATAGTCGCGCAATGAATTCAGCGCAAAGCAATTTCGATTTATCGCAGTTGGCAAACAGAGGAGTGTGATTTGAGTGAAGCTGTTTTGTGCTTCCACTTGCTTCAAAAACAATTCTCCGTAGAATGATTCTAGCGCGTTATTGCTTTCTGATTTGCGCGGATTCGATCACGGGAAATTAAAAGTTCTGCGAATGAGGGAACGCCCGGCACAATTCGGCAACGCATCCGCAAATTGTTGCCAGCAGGTTCGAGCGTCCTGATTGAAGATGAATAAACCGCTAATGCCCGAAAGTAAACGTTAATGAGCCAACATAATCGTTACCCTCAAACTTTTGATAATAGCCGTAGAATGTTCCTGCGTGGGGGCATGATGGCCTTTATGGTGGGACAACGCACTCCAGGCCCCTCGGGTGCGAACATGTGGGACGCCAAAATGTCCACCGTGCCCGTGTCCCAGCAAAACGTCGCACCTTTCGAGCTTGACGAAATCACCCTACGAGATCTTCAAGCTGGAATGCAGTCCAGCAAGTTCACGGCGCGTTCCCTTGCGGAGAAATATCTCGCCCGCATCGACGAGATTGACAAGCGCGGGCCGGCTCTCAACGCGATTATTGAAATCAACCCCGACGCCATTTCCATCGCCACAGCGCTTGACGAGGAGCGCCGCGCCCGAGGCCCGCGCGGTCCCCTGCATGGAATTCCCGTGCTGCTCAAGGAAAACATTGGCACACACGATCGCATGACAACCACGGCGGGCTCACTGGCTCTTGCGGGATCAATCCCGCCGCGGGATGCGCACGTAGTCACGCGGCTGCGCGCAGCGGGCGCCATCATATTGGCCAAAGCCAATCTCAGCGAATGGGCGGACGTCCGCTCCTACCAATCGACCAGCGGTTGGAGCGCCCGCGGCGGCCAGACGCGCAACCCTTATGCTCTCGACCGCAATCCCAGCGGCTCAAGCGCGGGGTCAGGCGCAGCCATCGCGGCGAATCTGGGAGCGGTGGCGTTAGGCACGGAAACGGACGGCTCCGTCACCTGCCCATCCTCGGCAAACGGATTGGTAGGGATCAAGCCTACGGTGGGATTGGTCAGCCGCCGAGGAATCGTCCCCATCGCCCACAGCCAGGATACGGCGGGCCCCATGGCGCGAACCGTCACCGACGCCGCGATTCTGCTGGGCGCGATGACCGGAATCGATCCTGAGGACAGCGTGACGGTGGAGAGTCGCGGCAAAGCGCACGCGGATTATACCCAGTTCCTTGACCCCGCAGGATTAAAGGGCGCGCGCATCGGCGTGGCCCGCAAGACCTTTTCCTTTGGTGACGGCGCCGACAAGTTGCTTGCTAATGCGATTGCCGCGATGAAGGAGGCGGGCGCGCAAATCATCGATCCCGCGGACATTCCAACCCTGGGCCAGTTTGAGAGTGCGGAGCAGACTTTACTCCACTACGAGCTGAAGGCGGATTTGAACGCTTACCTGGCCGCACTCGGGCCGGGCGCCCCCGTGCACTCGCTGCGCGAGGTCATCAATTTCAATCTGGAACACCGGGACCGCGAGATGCCCTACTTCGGCCAGGAGAGATTTCTGACCTCGGAGGCCTTAGGTCCCCTCACCACCCCCGAGTACTTGCAGGCGCGCGACAAGGCGCAGCGGCTGACTCGCACCCTGGGGATCGACGCCTTGATGGACATGTTCCGTCTGGACGCCATCGTGGCCGAAACCGCGGGGCCCGCCTGGGTTACCGACCTGGTCAACGGAGACCACGACTCAGGAAAAAGTTCCCGGCCCGCCGCCGTGTCCGGATATCCCAACATTTCCGTGCCGGCAGGCTTCGTCTTCGGCCTCCCAGTAGGAATTTCCTTCTTCGGCCGAGCGTATAGCGAACCCACCCTCATCAAGCTGGCGTACGCCTTCGAGCAAGCCACCAAACATCGCCGGCCGCCCCGATTTTTGCCCACGGCGGACCTGATGCAAGGGTGATTGGTTCATCGGTTCATTGATTCATTAAGCCATTGAGTGATTTGCGAATTGTGATTTGCGAATTGTGATTTGCGATTTTCGATTATCGAAATCAACATTTGGCTCATCTTCTCACCTGAATCGACCGATAACCGATATGGGGAAGTGCGTCACGGCGGGGGTTGGGGGTCGGTGGGGGGGGCAATTGGCGCATTGGGCGGTCCGGCAATTTTAGATTTTCGATTTCCGATTGCGGATTGGCTCGGGGGTCCGGCGGATTTGCGATTATCGAAGTCGCCATTTGGCTCATCTTCTTACTTGGTACCGCCGATTACCGATGTGGGGAAGTGTGCGGGGACGTCGGTACCCAGGGACCGTCCCGTGAGAATGAATTTGCCTAGACGGATGCAGGTGGCGCAGATTGGTAGCGCAGAGTGTGGCCCTTTCACACTCTGCGGTTCGTGAATTGATAAACATGCACTGCAAAGGTATGTGGGCGAGCAGGGCGTATCTGAGGACGAGCCGCAGAGTCTCGAAAAGCGTGAGACTCTGCGCTACCCTCGATTGGTCACGTGGGTATGAATTTGCCTAGACGGATGCAGGTGACGCAGATTGGTAGCGCAGAGTGTGGTCCTTTCACACTCTGCGGTTCGCAAAGTAATAAACATGCATAGTAACATAATATCGGCGAGGGGCGGGAGAATTGAGGAAGAGCCGCAGAGTCTCGGAGAGCATGAGACTTTGCGCTACCCGCTCCGGCGTCGGAGTTTATGGAGAGGTTGGTCGCGGTCCTGTGGCGGCCGGAGGCGGTGCATACGTGAACGTCACCACCAACGCCGGGTGCGCCAAACTAAGGGGGCAATGATGGCGGAGGGGATTTTTCTCATTGTGCTCGGCGTGGCCGGAATAGTTTTCGGATTGGTCGCGGACAGCTTCAGCACGGGGTTTGTCGCATCAAAGGGGCGACCAATGCCGAAATGGTTGGGTAGGTCTATTGCCACCCTGGTCGGCCTTTGGTTTATATATTGTGGCTGGCGGCAGATCAGTTGTCGGTGACGGGGGCGGTTGCGGCCGGCTGGCGCAGGGCGAGCGTAGCCCTGCGATTTAGTGCAAATCGAGTTCGTCGGTACGAGGAGGGTAACAACTATGCCCAGCAATCGCGCAGAGATTATTGCGGACATCCAGGGACACATCCAGAAATTCGGTGGCGGTATGGGCGAGTGGTGCATAGGCACAGCCAAAGACCCTCGCGGCCCGTTCTTCCAAAACCACCTCGTAGCGGATCTGGGTGACGGCCTGATCCCGATATAGAACATCGGGACAGGTCTACCGCGAAGCCTTCACACTCAGCGCCGCCCAAGCCATTCGCGACCATTTCGTAAAGTCGCCGCGGCGACGGGCCTCGACCTCGAAGACACCCCCGAGCCCGGCAAAATCGTGTTCATCTACTCAAGAACAGGTGACAGGGAACAGGGAACAGGGAACGGAAGCAGGTAGCGCGGAGGTGGGCGCCTTTTGCCCTCCTCCGCGGTTCTTAACATGGAAACATCAACCACGGCATTAACATCCATAGTTGACATTCCATGGGCCATTGAAGGGCCGCAGACGAACGCAAACAACGCTTACGTCTGCGCTACCCGCTTACGGCGTGGCCCGCAGCCATTCAACCCGCGGACCTCGAAACGCTCGGCAAGTTTTTTAGCATTGAGCAGATCGAGGAACTGGTTTTGGCCGTGGCCACCGCGAACCTTACCAATCGCTTTGACGAAGGCATGAAGACGCCGGTGGATGTGTAAGTGGGCAGTTGGCAGCGACAGTTTTGTGCGAGTCCCGACAGAGTCGGGAAAGGCGGAAGGCAGCAAGACTAAGGGCGGGGAGCTAGGGTAGCGCAGATCTCCGTTTTTGAGGTCTGCGGTTCTTCGTGCGTCATTTGAGCGAGGGTAGCGTGGCGATGTAGTCGATCAGGTTTTAAATTTGCCGATTATTCAAGAGAAGAGCTCAAAAGCGGAGGTCCGCGCTACGCTTGCTATCAACTATCAACTATCGACTATCAACCGCTCTTAGCTCTATCAAGGATCTGTCCGACGGCCCGATGGGCTTCCGTGATCGCGGTGGTGTTAGCCGGCGAACCCGATAAGTCGGTGTTGGCGAAAGCGATTCTTCCAAACGGGGCAGAGCGCAGAATGTCACGCGGCGCGGGCTTTCCTTCCTTGCCAAAAAAGAAACCGGGTTGAGGGCTACAGTAAGCGTGACCCCAGCGATTGAGGATGATTCCCGCAATATGGCGCGTCGCGTCGAAGCCCGACGCCGAAAACATTTCCGTCAATTGCTCGCGAATCTTTCGCTCATACTCCCGGAAAGATGTGGCCAGAAGCTCCGCCCTGCCCAGGTTCCCTTGCTCCTCCAGAGGCAAACCGTAATGGTGATAAAGGACCTTTAGAGTCAGGACCACGGGGGAATCCGGTCCCAGGGTTTTGTCAGCAGGGGAGAAAGTGGGGACCTTGTGGATCACCGCGAAGCTGCCGAAACCGTCGAACCATTCCGCACTTGAAATCCCCAGTTTATACAGGAAGCGCCAGTTGCGCAGCGCCACGTTCGCCACCATACAGGGCGAACGGAAAAACTGATCATAGGCCTCGCGCTGTGCCGCAGGCAGGTCGCGCACAACATGCTTGGTGGTCCACGACCCGCCGGCCATTACCACCGACCGCGCTTTCAGGCGATAAACTTTTCCCTGGCGCGTGTACGTCACATTCACGAAACCAGATTTCTGGGGGTCGCCCTCATGCTCAACGCCTACGACGGTTGCCCCCAAGCGAATCCGTGCCGCTTGCCCCGCCCGGTCGAGCGCGCGAAAATCCACCGGGTTGCGGCACACTGCGGATAAGGTGCGGGGGCCGGGGATCGATTGGGGGATCAGCGTCTTCACCATGTGGCGCGCCATGCCGGCATTGCCCCCCGGGAAGCAGTGCGTGTTCGACGTATCTCCTCCCCGCTGGAAGTTCTTCGTGCAGTAAGCCGAGACGACATCCGGCCCGGCGCCGTGTGAGCTTCCCAGTTCCATGAAGAACGTGCGAATCGTCTCGCGGCTGATGCCGAATCTCTGCATCAGATGTTGCTCGATGGTCATGCTGTCCAAATGGCGCGCTTCCTCATCGCTGAGTTTTTCACCCGGATGTCCGCTCCTCGTGACAAAGGGCGCAGCAGAAATCAGCCCGGCCCCGCCTTGCTCGCCGTACCTCACGAGTTCCACCCGGGTTGACTCGGCGAGGGGTGCGCCCTGTAGCTTTTTGACCCACGGATCGATCAGCCACATTCCGGGCCGTTGCCCGAATTTAGCGCCGAAGTAAAATCCATAGGGAGTTTGCGGATCTTCAAAGCTCCGGCCCAAGGGAATCTCCGGCGAGGGACCGCTCCACGTTTGGTACTGGAATTCACGCCAATCCAAACCCATCAAATCGTGAAACTTCGCCATGAAGCTCTGCGGCAAAGGAGCTGTAAAAGTGTTGGATCCCTGCGGAGCCACCAGCCGCTTGCCATCGACGATGAATTCATTGCGCTTGGCTTCGCCGCCGAAAATGGGATGGTTTTCAAGCACCAGGCACCTCATTCCTTCCTGCTTCACGAAGAGTGCTGCCGCGAGCCCGCTGAGCCCGCCCCCCACGACGACGCAATCAAACACTTCCCCTGTGTCGATCGTGCCTCCCGGAGGTGAGTCAAAGACGTGGTCGCGGAAGGCATGACCGGCCCGCATGACCTCCAGGGTATTTCCATTGGAATCGGCATAGTCGCCGACGCCGCCGTATCCCGTCCAATCATCGCGCGCCAGAAGTTGGGTGGGCGCGAGCGATTCCAGCAACAAGCTGCCGGAAGCCAGCAGGGTGGAATTCAAGAAATCCCGGCGGCAAATCCGCTGGTTCATGCCCAGGGCCTGGCCGGACCGGTCGTTCCCTCCTGACGCGGACATGTCAAATCTCCTCGATGCCCCCTAATGCGGCACCCCGTGCTGATGCAGGCGGCGGTGCAGTTCAGCTCGCGCATCGGTGTAAACCTTGCGAATCCTGGCGTAGGCTTCCGGCTCCGGCCGTGTGCCAAGCGTCTCCACATACAATTGCGACCCGTCGATGAGCTGCAGGAAATAGTTGGCGGCTTCTGGTGAGAATAATTCTTTCCCCGGCACCCGCACATAGACGGGGGAGGTGTGGGCGGCGATCTTCATATACCACGAGGTTGTCGGCCCCAACTGGGAAGCGCAGCGCGCGGCGAGCCAGCCCGGTCCCGGAACTTTGACCTTCTCGGTTAACTGCATGGTGCGGACTCCTGCTGGCTCCTCCCGCGCGGCGACCACTTTGCCGTTGTAAACAATCTCCATGCGGTGGAAGGGCACGAAGCATTGCGCGTGGACCGAAACTTCAAGGGTGCCACCGCCGGCCCCGAGCGTAATCTCCGCTCCAGGCGGGTGGCCGTCGGCATGAAACATCAGGAGCGGCCCCGTAGTCGCAAAAGTATTCCCCGACCTCACGGCCTTCGAGAAATTTGGAAAGTTGAATTCCTCCTGGCCAAGGTAGGCGTAGACGCGATTGGTCCCCGCCGGCATGTAGGCTCCCATCTTATCCGTTCCCCCCACCGCCGGAAGCCGATAACCGCAATTCAGGTAGTGGTACCAATCCAGATAACGCAAAGTGTCGAATTGCTCAAGCGCCGTGGCATGCGGTGTAGGCTCATCGCGCGGCCACAATTCCACTGCGTCGATTTTGCCGAGCACGATGTCGGCGGCGATTTCACCGGTGGGATAGGGAAAGTGTGGGGACACGACCAATCCCTGGCGCTCCCGGCAACGGTCGGCCCACTCCGCCAGGCTCGACCAGAGCGGCTCGCCCAACAAAGCCTCGCTGGGACCGTCGGCCGACAGCGGGAAAACCGGCGTCCCCTGGATGCCGGTGAGGCTGATGTGGCCGAGCAGGTGGTGCCGATTCTCGCTTCCCACCCAAACCATCGATTCGCGATCGGCAGAAACCACTGGCCCGTGCGGGATGTCACCGAAGTTCGTAAACAGCTCGCCCCCCTGCATCGCGAGTAAGTTGATCAGGTTCAATCCTTCGGCTTGCGCCTCCAGCAGCGCCGTGGTGGGCGATAGATAATGGGTGTGCGTGTCGGCCGTCACCCAGCCTTTGCTGCGCAGATTGGCGAGGCGGGGAATCTCCAGCGTCAGCTCGCGCTGCCCCGGCTGAATCTCCAGCTTTCGTCGCACGGCTTGGTACTCAAATCCCTTGGTCATCTCGAGGTAAACCTCACCGGGAGGAAGGTCCACCAGAAACGTGCCGTCCACATAGGCAAAGGAAGTGTCCATCAACTTGACGTCCGCGCCGTAGTCCTGAAACTGCCCGTCATTGATCTCGGCGCGGTGCCCGTAGGGAGGAATGTAACGCCCTTCCTTGGAGCGGAAGGCGAGGCGCACGGGCGTGGGCTTCTTCGTGTCGGGGTCCAGCACGCGGCCGTGAATCCATCGGCGGGCCGGCTGAAGGATTTCAATGCGCCCGCCGCCCTCGGTGGCTGCGAGTTCCTTGGCTGCCTCAACTTTGGCGAGGTCGAAAGTATAAGTCTTACCAGCCTTCGTATCCTGAAGGGTCAAGGTGGCGGCCGCGTTGGGGGCGAGTTCAACGTAGAAATACTTGTTCTCGGGGTTGAATTGTGCCGCTTCGCCGAGACCCGCGGCAGGTGAGGCCAGCCACACGTCAGGCTGGAAATCCGGCAGAACGAATGTCCGGCCCACCCAGCCGAGGTTGAGGTCCAGTTGCCAGCGCTTCTCATCCTGACCATAAGCTTCGGGCAATGTAATCTGGTATACGGCGCGAGGCTCCCAGCGCAGCGGGTATTGAGGGCGGTGGTAGAGCGTCAAGCCGCACACCACCAGAGAATCTTCCGCCGTGGCCTCGATCCGCACCGCTCGGATGTTTCGCTCCGGCTCCGGATTGGCAAGCGCGCAGGTCCAGAGCGTTCCCATCCCGGGCCCCACGCCCGGGCCACCACCCGTCTGTCCATTCTGCTGCCTTCCCCAGTCCATGGCGTTGCGCAAGGGGTCTGTGAGCTTTGTGCCTCGCGCCTTCCCCGGCGCCAGGGCCGCGAAACTGCCATGCCCCCAGGGCTCAATCACGCCGTTTGACTCAAACCGTCGCCGGATAGGAGCTGCTTGGGTTTTGTTGTCGTCGTAGAGCAGTGTCACGTCCGCCAGATGCTGTCCCACTTTTTGGAAGGCGTCCTTGCCTGGCCCCAGTGATTCGTTCTCATCAAAGTCCGTGAAGGAAGCGAGGAGGAGATAATGCGCTTTCTGGTCGAGGGGGATTTCGACGCGCGCTACGGCCGTCGGGCTGGGCGTCATGCTCAGGACGATCCAACCTTTGCTGTCCACCTCCGCGGGACCTAGCGTAAAGGGAATCCCCTGCAGGTGATGTTTTCCCCCGGGGACGCGGATCAGGAAGTCTTGCGCACAATCCCCACCGAGAGCCCAGGCCCCCTCGCGCCTGCCGAAGTCCCGGGAGGAGGAGGTAAAGTGCGCCTGCAAATCAACGGGTGTGAACTTGTCGCTGACGTCGCCGGTTTGGGGCTCTGGCAACGCGCTTGCCATGCCACCAGGATTACCTGCCATCAGGCTGAGGGTTGGCGCGCTTACGCTCACCGTCTTAAGGAAATCCCGCCGCGAAAATCCCGTCGACCTCGGTTTTTGCTTTTTCATGGATAAGCCCTTTTGGATAGTGTGGGGGGCATTGGCGCTCCCCGACTAAACGGAAATACCCCTGATACGGGAGGCAAATTTACTGCCCCTTGCTTGGGTTGTCAAACCTCAGGGGGATTCGTTGCGGGTGGCGGCGGGAGGGAAAAGCAATCGTAGCGCGGACCTCCGCCTTTGAGGTCCGCGGTTCTTCATTAGACCCATATTACTGAATCCAGGGGTAACCCCGGCATTGGGATTTGAGGTTTTTCGCGTTAAGAACCGCGGACCTCAAAAGCGGAGGTCCGCGCTACGCTCGTTCCCTGCCTACTGCTTACTGCCTTCTGCCTTCCGCTTTCTGCTCTTCCTCCGCCCAATTCTCCACGATCAACTGCGGAACTCGGCGAAACTCCCAGGTGTTATTCGTAACTAAAGTCAGCCCCAGAGTCAGTGCGTGTGCGGCGATCATCATATCGTAGGCGCCTATCGGTGAGCCTTTTCTTTCGAGGTCGGCTCGCACCCGGCCATAGTGCTGGCCGGTACTCACGTCCAGGGGTAGCACGGGGATGATCTGTTCCAGCCCCTGGATGCGCAAAAGATTCGCTTCGCGGTGCTGGCTCTTCCACGCGCCATAAATCAGCTCCAGATAGGTGATGATGGACATGCCCACTTCACCCGGTTTCAGACGTTCCAGGCGCGTCAGGACGCCGTGGGGTTTTCGCTTCGCAATGTAAATGCAAATATTGGTGTCGAGGAGGTAGCGCATCAAAGCCCCGCGCGCTTATCCAGCCTGGGTTGGCGGCGGCCCCCCTTGAAGAAGTCGGGTGAGAGGCCGGCGAGAAGCTCGAAGGCGGCAGCGAGACTGGCGGGCCGTTCACGCAGCACAATTTCCTTCCCACGCTTGGTGATTTCCACTTGCGGCGAGCGAAACCGAAGATTCTTGGGGATCCTTACGGCTTGGCTGTTCCCGCTGCGAAAAACCTTGGTGATGGCCATTTGGGAAGTATATACGATGCGTAGATACTTCACAAGGACGAAACAGCGGGTAGCGCAACGCAGCAGGGCCACATGAGAAAGTCAAAAGGCAAAATGCAAAACGCAAAAGTCAAAGCCGGTTGTGCGGCGATTTGGATTTACAGTCCTCGCCCCTGTGTGGGGAGAGGGACTGGGAGCGAGGGGGGTCCAGGGTCTAGCGGACAGCTACCGCCAACCCAGGCTCTTTACTTTTGCCTTTTGCATTTTGCCTTTTGACTTTCTCTTGTTGCTCCGCCTCAGGGTGTCGTGACCAGAGGCAGCTCTATGAAGCTCGCGTGGTCGGGCGCGTGGTAGATCCGCTGCGTGGCCTTCTGATAATCGCCGGGCTTAGCCCAGAAAATATTGGGCACGAAGGTCTGCGGATTGCGGTCGTAGAGGGGGAACCAGCTTGACTGGATCTGCACCATGACCCGGTGCCCCGGCAGGAAGACGTGATTTGCCGTGGGAAGGTTGAAGCGATAAAGCAGGGGCTGGCCGGCGGCAAGAGGCTTGGGCGTTTCCAGGCTCTCGCGATAACGGCCGCGGAAGATATCGGCAGACACCATCAGTTGATAGCCGCCGAGCTTAGGCTGCCCCGCCACCTCGTCCGGATAAACATCGATCACCTTCACCACCCAGTCGGAGTCCGTGCCGCTGGTGGAGGCAATCAAATTGGCCACGGGTTGACCACTGATCTTCATGGGTGCGGTGAGACGGTCAGAGACGAATGCGACGACATCCGGGCGGCCGGAGGCTTCCCGCTGGTCCTCCACCAGCCAATGGGGCCACGGGTGCTCCTCATCGTAGCCCATGGGCCGAATGGGCCGCGCGAGGTAGGGCACGGGTTTGGCTGGGTCGGAGATATATTCGTCGAACCCCGCTTCGCCTGGATTGGGCGGCGCAAATCTCAGCTTCAGGCCGGCCGTGAGATAGAGCGGCGTCGGGTGGAGGCTGCAGCCGCTCGCGCAACCCGCGGGCCAGCCGGGCAAGCGTCTCCAAGTATTCGTTCCGGTCTCAAAAATAACGACGGGTGGGATGTTGGCTTTGGGCGCGGCATCCTGGAGGTATTGGTCGAGAAACGGCCGCAGGATCTCGCGGCGGAAATAGAGCCCGGTATCGCTGTTAAATCGCAAGGGGCCGAGCGCACTGCCGTCCTCAATTTCCTGGCCGTGATTCCAGGGGCCCATCACCAGGTAGACCTTGTTGTTGTTGGTGTCTTTCGGCTTGATCGCCTTGTAGACGGCGATGCCGCCGTAAATATCCTCCTGGTCCCAGAGACTGGTTACCAGCATCACCGGCACTTTCAGCGGTTGGGCGGCCAACACCTTGTCCACAGCCTGATCGCGCCAGAAGGCGTCGTAGCTGGGATGCTCCAAAAGCTTGCGCCAGAAGCCCACTTGTTCGAGGCCATGTTGCCGCCCCAGTTCGCCCGCCGATCCGGCCTCCATGAACATATCGTAATCGTCGAAGTAGCCCGTCCACCACTGGACATCGGAGGCGCGCGTCGCTTCCTGCCGGAGAATGTAAGACATGTTCTGCTGGCGGAAGGCGCCATAGTGAAACCAGTTGTCGCCCATCCAGCCGTCCACCATGGGATTCATGGGCACGGACACTTTGAGCGCAGGGTGAGGGTTCACGAGCGGCATCAAGGGCAGAAACCCGTCATAGGAAATGCCGATGATGCCGACCTTGCCATTCGATTCCGGAAGGTTCTTCACCAGCCAGTCGATGGTGTCGTAGGTGTCGGTGGCGTGATCAACCGGAGTTGGGTTCTGCGGCCCGTGCAGGGGACGGTTCATCACGTAGTCGCCCTCGGAGCCGTATTTGCCACGCACATCCTGCACGACGCGGATGTAGCCACCTTCCACGATGACCTCCATGGCGTTGTCGTAACCGCTCAGAACCGGGCCCAGGTGGGAGCTTTCGGCGTGGCTGGTGAGGCTAGTCGCGTTGTAAGGCGTGCGCGTCAGGAGAATCGGCGCGCGCTTCGAGCCCTTGGGGATAAGGATAATGGTGTGCAACTTTACGCCGTTGCGCATGGGGATCATCACATCGCGCTTGACGTAGTCGAAGCTGTCCGTTACGGGCTCGAATTTGGCAGGGATTTCACTTGGCAAGGCGGGGTATTTGGGCTCGGGGGTTTGAGCGGCGAAAGGTCCCACGAACAATAGGGCGCCAAGCATCGGGGCGAGCAAGGTCAACAAGGCGACACGGCCGATTGCCTTTCTGACGGTTCTCCAGGCGCCGGCAGCAGGTCCTGCGTCAAGTAACACTTTCTCCACGGTTGTCTCTCCTGTATTCGCGTTCGGAATGCAGGACAGCCTAGTGCGGCCGACCCGTAAAAGCAAATCAAAAGGCGTAAGCTTCCGCGCCATGTGAAAACAAAAAGGGCGGGGAAGCTATCTCCCCGCCCTTAGTCTTGCTGCTTACTGCGTTTCCCGACTCTGTCGGGACTCGCACAAAGCGCTCGCTGCCTACTGCCTGCTTGCGAATGGCGGGGTAAACCCGCCGCTACATCAATACATTCCCCCGCCCATGCCGCCTCCCGGAGGTCCGGCGTGGCCGCCGCCCTTTTCTTCCTTTTCCGGGAATTCGCTGACCAGCGCCTCGGTAGTGAGCATGAGTGAGGCGATGGAAGCAGCGTTTTGCAGCGCGGTGCGAGTGACCTTGGTCGGGTCGATAACGCCGGCTTCAACCAGGTCGCCAAAGGTCTCGGACTGTGCGTCGAAACCGAAGTGCGAGTTGTTGCTGTTGCGGACCTTCTCAACCACCACGGCGCCTTCGTGGCCGGCGTTGGCAGCGATCAGGCGCAGGGGCTCTTCGAGCGCCCGCTTGACGATGTCGATACCGATCTGTTCGTCGCCCGTAGCCTTGAGTTTGTCGAGTGCGGGGATGGAGCGCACCAGCGCCACACCGCCGCCCGGGACGATGCCTTCCTCAACGGCCGCCTTGGTGGCGTGCATGGCGTCCTCGACGCGAGCTTTCTTTTCCTTCATCTCGGTCTCGGTTGCCGCGCCCACCTTGATCTGGGCGACGCCGCCCACCAGTTTCGCCAACCGCTCTTGCAGCTTCTCGCGGTCGTAGTCAGAGGTGGTATCTTCAATCTGGGTGCGGATCTGCTTGACCCGGCCTTCGATCTCGGCCGACTTGCCGCCACCTTCGACGATCGTGGTGTTGTCTTTGTCGATGGTGATCTTCTTGGCGCGGCCCAGGTCATCCAGCTTCACGTTCTCAAGCTTGATGCCCAGATCTTCCGTGATCGCCTTGCCGCCGGTGAGGATAGCGATATCCTCCAGCATGGCTTTGCGGCGATCACCGAAGCCCGGCGCCTTCACCGCGCTGCACTGCAACGTGCCGCGCAGTTTGTTTACCACCAGGGTGGCGAGAGCTTCGCCCTCGACTTCCTCGGCGATGATCAACAGGGGTTTGCCGGCCTTGGCGATCTGCTCGAGGAAGGGGAGCAGGTCTTTCATGGAGCTGATCTTCTTCTCGTGAATCAGGACCAGCGCGCTTTCCAGCACGCACTCCATGCGCTCGGGATCGGTGACGAAGTAGGGTGAAAGGTAGCCGCGGTCAAACTGCATGCCCTCGACCACTTCCAGGGTTGTCTCCATGGTCTTCGATTCCTCAACCGTGATGACGCCGTCCTTGCCGACTTTCTTCATGGCTTCGGCAATGATGGTGCCAATGGTGAGGTCGTTGTTGGCGGAAACGGAGCCGACTTGCGCGATCATCGAGCCCTCAACGGGCTTGGAGATCTTCTCGAGTTCGCCCTTGATGTGCTTCCTCGAGCCGTCCTTCTGGGTTTCGTCATAACCACAGACGGCGCGCACGGCCATCTCAATGCCCCGCTTGATGGCCATGGGATTCGCACCCGCGGCCACGGTCTTGCAACCCTCACGGTAAATCGACTGCGCCAGGACCGTCGCCGTGGTGGTGCCGTCACCGGCCACGTCGGAGGTCTTGGAAGCTACTTCGCGCACCATCTGGGCGCCCATGTTTTCCAGGGGATCCTTCAGTTCGATCTCCTTGGCCACGGTCACGCCGTCCTTGGTGATCGTGGGGGAGCCGAATTTCTTGTCCAGAACCACGTTGCGGCCCTTCGGTCCCAACGTAACCTTCACGGCGTCCGCCAGCTTATTCACGCCCCGTAGTATGGCTTGGCGGCTGTCTTCGCCATGCACAATCTGTTTTGCGTTTGCCATCTTACCTCCCTCCCATTTCTTTCCTCCGCTCCCGATTTAGTGCATCAGGATGGCGGAGTTTATGATTTCAATTTCGCTACCGCAGCGCCGCCGGCGCTTCCCAGCACGAATCGCCGCGGCAAATTCCCGGCCGCACTTACTTCTTTCCGGTCGCAGCCTTCGCGTGCTCAATCACTCCCAGCACTTCTTCCTCGCGCAAGATCAGGTACTCGTGGTTGTCGATCTTGATTTCCGTGCCGGAGTATTTGCCAAACAGGATGCGATCGCCCGCCTTAACGTCCAAGGGGATGATCTTCCCGTCTTCCGTCTTCTTGCCGTTCCCGGCAGCGATCACCTCGCCCTCCTGCGGCTTCTCTTTTGCCGAGTCGGGGATGATGATCCCACCTTTGATGGATTCTTTCTCTTCCACCCGCTTCACTATCAGTCGATCATGAAGAGGTCTTACGGTCATAGTAGAGTCTCCTTTCCTCCTCAGTTTTGACCCAAGTTTCGGATTTTCGAGGCTTCAGCAGCTTCCGCGTCCGCCCGAAAGTCCCTTGGGCCAGTTGGATTCAGCCTTGAGTTGGATTTGTTTGATGCCGTCCCGCAAATTATTTTGCCTGTCTAGCACTTGCTTATTAAGAGTGCTAATCTATCCTTTGCGCAAGGGTTTGTCAAGCATCAAATTCGGCCTGGAATCAATGAATTAGCACTCTAAGGCGTTGAGTGCCAATATTTATGGATTTAGCCGTCTGGAATTTATTTTACTCTTCAATGCATTGATTTAAAATGCTTTATATTGATTTAGAGGCTACAGTAATGAACCCGCGAGCGCCTCAAGACTCCTCTAATAATGAAATTTGTTCAGAAATCAAGCTTGTCCTATAATGACTGAATACCATGAGAAACGATCTGTACCAGCGCCCACGCTTTTCAGCCGACCGCCGCAAGGGGCTAGTTTGCTTAACTCTTACCGCTACCCTTCTGGGCCTCGCGACATACGCCCGAGCCCAGAATGAAAGGAGGAGCCGGACGTTCCGGCCAGCCAAATTGCACAACCCGACACGGCTCCGCCTGAAATCAGCGCGAGCCTCCTGGGTGTGACGAAGCCTGACCTCGAGGCCCTGGCGGAAGCTCTGCACATTAATGAGAAAGCGGGGGGCGCCAAGCAGGGTTCACCACCCAACACGCTTACCTCGCTCGGTGATTTGGACGGCGATGGCGTCCCGGAGATGGTCTTGAAATGGGCTATTCCGGACGTGGAGGTGACTGCGGAGGTTGCGCCGGCCCCCGACTCGCGTCCGCTATGGGGTGTTTACCTGCTCGCCTGGGATGTCACACGCTGGAAGGCCTCAAGCTTGGCGGTAGGAATCGAGGATGCGCTTGTCCATACGGTCAACCTGGGAAGGCCGGTGGGCAAAGCCATTGTGGTAGTGACCTTGGAGGGAGAATCCCAAGTTGCTTATCCCTTGGTGTTCCAGGTCAAGGACCATGCTGCGAAGCTGTTATGGGATGCCCAGGCCGATGAAAGCCAGTACACGCCCTTCCTCCATGGGCAGGTGACTTTCCAGGACCGGGGTGATGGCCCCGCGGATATGCTTGTCAAGGGCCGCGCCGACCCGGGCCTTTTGCAGTTTGACAAGGATGGCCATCGCGGATTCAGCGCTCGTGCTGTATATCATTGGAACGGCGCTGCCTACGTTCCCGTTAAGACGGAGTACTCAGCGGACGAGGACTACACGCTCTATCGTTTCATTTCCGCGTTGCACCTGCACGATTACCATGCGGCTTATGCCTTGATTGCCCCGGCGAAATTTCTCCACTCGGATTCCCCCACCCTGGATGCCTTTCACCAGTTCATCCAGAATACCTGGCCGGAATTCCTGGGAGACACTATATTTCAGACCGCTGATTCGCCCGCCGATGAGCCGGGAAGTTTTTCCTTCGTGCTGCAGCAGCCGGACAAGCGGTATCGCTATCAGCCGACTTTTTCGACCGACGGCAAATTCCTGCTGACAGGGCTGAAACGTACGGTAGAGGCCCTGCCGGCGGAACCCAGTATCCCTTAAATCATGACTCTTCTTAATGGAATCCTCCTTTTCGTCGCTGCCATCCTGGGCGGCCTTATGAATTCTGTGGCTGGCGGCGGCAGTTTCATTGCCTTTCCCGCACTCATTTTCACCGGGGTGCCTCCCATCCAGGCGAATGCCACCAACACCATTGCTCTCTGGCCGGGCTCAGTGGCGAGCGTGGGAGCCTACCGCGACCGCCTGCCGCGCAGCGCCAGGCTCATGGTCCCGCTGATCACGATCAGCCTGATCGGCGGCGTATTGGGCGCCGTGTTGCTCCTGCACACGCCGCAGGCCACCTTCATGCACCTGGTCCATACCTGTTTGGAATTGCCACCCTGCTCTTCGTGTTTGGGAAACGGCTGACCCAAAAGCTGAGCGGGGTGATCAAGCGCGCCGGGCCGCCATCCTGGCCCATCATCGTGGGCCTCACGCTGGTGCAACTGGTGATTGCCATCTATGGAGGGTTCTTTGGCGGCGGTATCGGCATCCTGATGCTGGCCATGCTTGAGATGACCCACATGGATGATATTCACGCCATGAATGGATTGAAGGCGCTGCTGGGTTCTTCGATCAACGGGGCGGCCGTGGTGACCTTCATCCTGGCGCGGCAGGTGGTGTGGCCGCAGGCCATCCTGATGATCGTGGGGGCGATTCTGGGCGGATACGGCGGGGCGCACTACGCGCAGAAGCTCGATCCGCGCTGGACCCGCGCTGCCGTCATCTGCGTCGGGACCGGCATGACGATTTACTTCCTGTGGCGGTACTGACCAAATTGCAAAAGCAAGCGTAGCGCCTCCGTCGGAAGCTGTGAAAAAATCCCATCAAACCTTTCACCGCGGAGACGCGGAGGCGCAGAGGTTTGAAAACAAAGGGTCATTTCTCTGCGTCTCAGCGTCTCAGCGGTGAAAATGGCATTTTTTCACACCTTCTCGTTGAGGTCTGCGGTTGTTCCGCAAGTTCACGCTACATAGTTTGATGAGAGGGTTCTCTCGCCCCCGCCTCCCCGATGTGGTTTCTGAAATTGAGAAGGGTCTGGCTCCCTTTCCCGCTTCATAATTCCGAATTCATCATCCATAATTGTTTTACATGACTGACGAACCCAGGTCCAATCCGTCCAGCGAGCCCTACATCGAGTTCCGCCACGTGTACAAGGCTTTTGACGAGCAGGCCGTGCTCGAAGACGTGAGCTTTGAGGTGCGGCGCGGCGAGATGGTGGCCATCCTGGGGCGAAGTGGCGTGGGCAAGAGCGTGACGCTGAAGCACATTCTGGGTTTTCTGAAGCCAGACGCGGGGCAGGTGCTGGTGGCGGGCCGTGAGGTTTCGGCGCTAAGCGAGGAAGAACTGATGGACATCCGCCGGCGTGTGACCATGGTTTTTCAGTCGGGCGCGCTCTTCGACTCGCTCACGGTGGGTGAGAACGTTGCTTATCCTTTGCGCGAGCGTGCCACGCGCGGCCTCGCCATTGATGAGGACGAGATCGAGCGGCAGGTGGACGATCTGCTATCGCAAGTGGAACTGGAAGGCATGCGCGATCTGATGCCTACGGACCTCAGCACCGGCATGAAGCGCGCCGTGGCGATTGCGCGGGCGCTGGCGGCGAAGCCGGAGTGCATTCTCTACGATGAGCCCACCACCATGGTCGACCCCTTGATGGCACAAACTATCAGCGACCTGATCCTGAAGCTCAAGCGCAAGACGGGAATCACCTCCGTCGTGGTCACGCACGACATGAAACTGGCGCGCAAGCTTGCCGACCGCCTGGTGTTCCTGGTGGACGGGCGCGTGGCGTTTTGGGGTACGATCCAGGAAATGGACCGGTCCACCGTGCCCATGGTGCAGGATTTCATCCAGCTCGATGAGGTGTCGTTCCTGGCGCCCGGGCAGTGAGGCCAGTGTGATCGCTGGACCTTCAGCCGCGGCGAGCGTCAATTTGAATTCATAGCCCTCGCCCCTTTGGGGGAGAGGGTGGACCGCAACCGGCGTTTTCATCAGCCGGGGCGGGACGGGTGAGGGGGTCACCTAGGAACTAATTGAGCAGCCGGTAACTCCGTGCAGCGTGGCCGCAACCAAAACGAAATTCTCTAAGAAAACAAGATTTTACGGCATTGCATTACAAGACAGACTCCGCCAATGCTCATCCTGAACCGCCGCGAAGTCGAAAGCTTGCTTGACCTCGACGCCGAAATTGGCGAGCTGATTTCAGGCTTGAATCCAGGGCGAACCTCTCCTGACCAGATCACCCTGTACAAATCCGTGGGTGCCGCCGTCCAGGACGCCGTGGCAGCCCGACTGGTGCTGGAAGCAGCCGAAACGCAAGGTGTGGGGCGGGAAGTGGAAATCTGAAGAGATGAAACTCGCCCGCCCACCGCACGTATTTCGCGATTTTCGAATTTCGATTTTCGAGTTTCGTTCCCTATGAAACCCACCATGACCCTCGACCGGGTGCTTTCGCGCTTTGGCCTTGGTTCGCGTACGGTGGCGCGCGAGGCGATTGTAGCGGGCCGCATGAAAGTGAATGGCCGCATCGTGCGCGACCCGGACGTGTGGGTCGATCCGGAGCGTGACACGTTTCAATTGGACGGCAAGCGCCTGAAGCCCGCGCGCAAACGCTATCTGCTTTTCTACAAGCCTAAGGGCGTCATCACCAGTCACGGCGATCCCGCCGGTCGCCCCACGATTTACAAATACCTTGACGAAGAGAACCAGTGGGTAGCGCCCGTGGGCCGCCTGGATAAAGACACCTCAGGCCTGTTACTGCTCACCAATGACACGGATTTCGCCGACTTCGTTATGAGTCCGGAATCCGGAATCCCCAAGACTTACCTTGTAAAAGCCAACACGCTGCTGAGCGATGAAGTGATCGCGCAACTCAACGCCGGCGTGGAGATGAAGCGCGGGGATTTCGCGAAGCCCTTAAGCGTGCGGCGGCGGGAAGATCGTGGAAAGTATACATGGCTCGATGTCGTGCTGACGGAAGGCAAGAACCGCGAGGTGCGGCGCATGATGGAAGCCGTGGGATTCGTGGTGCTGAAACTGGTTCGCACGCGCATCGGTCCGCTCACCTTGGAAGGCTTGGAAGTGGGGAAGTGGCGGGAATTGACGCCCGGCGAGGTGGCCAATTTGCGAAAAGGGCGGGCGCGCTAGCGGGGACTGCTCACCACGTAGTTCCTAGCTCAGAACCACCCCTTATCCCCATTTCAGCACCACCCCGGCGCTCAGCCCCGATCATCAATTTGGAAAGAACGCGCTATCGGGGCTCGGCGCGCCACCCCTCCTCATCTGAGGAGGGGAGCTTTAAAGCGGAACTCCCCTCCTGATTTAGAGCCTGCCCTGAGCCTGTCGAAGGGAGGGGTGGCGCCGAAGGCGCCGGGGCGGTTACCGGACGCGCTGGAGTGTTGACAACATCGCGACACTCATCCACATTGAATTGTGTAGACCGATGAGGATAGGGTGACACATGAAAGTCATTCAAGTGCCCATGGACGAAAACCTGCTACGGGCGGTCAACCGCCTTGCCCGGATATCACGCTCAACGCCGGCCGCGTTGATCAGGACAGCGTGTCAGCAATATCTCCAGAGACTCGAAGAAAGAGAACTTGACCGGCGCTACGTCGAAGGCTATCAACGGAAGCCGGAGAAACTTGTTTGGGGCGAGGTAGGCGCCAAGCTTGCTGCGGAAGTCCTGCCGGAGGAAAACTGGTAATGAGACGCGGCGAGGTTTGGTGGGCGGACGTTCCCAAACCTCCGTCCGGTTTTGCTTCTGAGTCGCAACGCGGCCTACTCTGTCCGTTCCTCGGTCACCGTTGCTCCTATTACCCGGACGGTTTACAACATTCCAGTCGAGGTCCCGCTAGGACCGGAAGACGGCCTGCCCACCGATTGCGTGGTCAACGTGGATGATATCTTCACAATCTCCAAGAAGCGCTTGGACCGAAGCCTGACGACGCTTTCGCCGGAAAAGATGAAGCTGGTAGCACAGGCCATAAAGTTTGCTCTCAACCTCCACTGACGCTTTCCGCACAGACCCCCATGCGCCTGCCGCGCACCACTGGCAATGAAAATGCGCGCAGCGCCTTGGAGTGCGGTCGCAGCAGCTACCGCCCTTCTACCTCCGCCTCATTTGCCGTATGAACCGAAGCCGGAAAGCGGTAGCTGCTGCGACCGCACTCCAAGGTGCCTCCGGCACGCGGAGGACACACTGAAATGTTTGCCAAGCAATCCGGAATCCAGGGTATAGACAAATACGCTGGCGCCCTCGCCGCATCATCCGACGCACCGGGGCGCGGGGAGTATAATAGGTTGTGGGCGGTCGTTCCGCAACGGGGCGCCGCCTGACTGAGGTTCCGCGCATGGCCACACTCCAGGACATCCTGAACGCCAACGTACGCGAAGGCGAGCTTTACGAAAAACTCGATCGCGGATTTGTGCGCTGCTTCGCATGCGGTCACTGCTGCCGCATTCCGGAAGGGCAAGTGGGCGTGTGCAAAGTCCGCTTCAATGAGGGCGGAAAATTGCAGGTCCCCTGGGGTTACGCCGCGGGCGTGCAATGCGATCCGATTGAGAAGAAACCCTTCCATCACGCCTACCCCGGCGCGCTCGCCTATAGCTTCGGAATGCTGGGCTGCGACCTGCATTGCTCATATTGTCAGAACTGGGTGACGTCGCAAGCCATTCGCGACCCGCGCGCCGTATCGCGTCCCATGGCCCTGACACCGAAGGAAGTGGTTCGAGACGCTGTGCAGCAAGGCGCCAAGGTGGTGGTCAGTACTTACAACGAGCCCCTGATTACCAGTGAATGGGCGGTCGCCGTTTTCAAGGAAGCAAAGGCGGCGGGACTCATGACGGGCTTCGTTTCAAATGGCAATGGCACGCCCCAGGTGCTCGAATACCTGCGGCCGTGGGTCGATCTCTACAAAGTCGACCTGAAGAGTTTTGACGATCGCCAGTATCGGCAACTGGGTGGGCGTCTGGGGCCAATCCTCGATACGATTCGGACCCTTTACGAAATGGGGCTGTGGGTGGAAATCGTTACGCTGCTCATTCCCGGCGTTAACGATTCCGAAGATGAGCTCCAGCGGCTCACGGAATTTGTGGCCAGCGTATCGCCAGACATCCCCTGGCACGTCTCAGCGTTTCATAAAGACTATAAGATGACGGACCCGGCAAATACGCAGCCGCGAGACCTGGCGCGGGCCGCGGCGCTCGGCAAAGCGGCCGGGCTGCGGTTCATTTATGCGGGGAATCTGCCAGGGCAGGTGGGTGATCTTGAAAACACCCATTGCCCCCAGTGCCACACATTGCTGATTGAGCGTTACGGGTATCACATCCTGGGTTATTACTTGACGCCCAAAGGGTCATGCCCCGAGTGTGGAACAGCCATCCCCGGCCGCTGGGCGGAAAAGTTTGAAGGCCAGATCGCTGACTTACCCTTCCTGCCGAGAATGCGGCGGAGCAGTAGGCAGTAAGCAGTAGGCAGCGAGCGCTTTGTGCGAGTCCCGACAGAGTCGGGATAGGCAGCGAGCGCTTTGTGCGAGTCCCGACAGAGTCGGGATAGGCGGGAGGTAGTGCACAGAACTGCAAGAGCAAGTCAAAAGGCAAAGTGCAAAAGGCAAAATGCAAAAGTGAGTAGCGCAGCGCGGCGATGCCGCAACCAAAAGAGAATCATAGCCCTCTCCGCAGGGGAGAGGGTGGACCGCCGCCGGCGTTTTCATCAGCCGGGGCGGGACGGGTGAGGGGTCACTTTCGGGAAGTGGCACAATATTCTTGCTAAAAAAAAGAAATTACGGTATTGCATAGCAGAGTCTCGTGCTCTCCGAGAGTCTGCGGCTCTTCGTCTATAGGGTGCGACCGCCGATCACCGCTTACGACCTCAGAAAAGCCGGATTAGTCCGTGAAGTGCTAAAGCCACAGGTCAATAAGACAGTGCATGTTTATCATATTAAGAACCGCAGACTCTGATAGGCACAGAGTCTGCGCTACCTGGTCCGCGTTACCTGCTTACGGCCTCAGAAAAGCCGGATTAGTCCGTGAAGTGCTAAAGCCACAGGTCAATAAGACAGTGCATGTTTATCATATTAAGAACCGCAGACTCTGAAAGGCACAGAGTCTGCGCTACCTGGTCCGCGTTACCTGCTACGCCAGGTTGAGGCTTCTCACTTTTGCATTTTGCCTTTTGCACTTTGCCTTTTGACTTGCTCTTGCGATTTCACTGAGCTGTTCAATTTACTGCCAATCCCGACTCTGTCGGGACTCGCCCAAAGCGCTCGCTGCCTTCCGCCTTTCCCGACTCTGTCGGGACTCGCACCAAGCGCTCGCTGCCTTCCGCTTTCTCTTACCTGACTCCGTAAAAAAGATACCCCGGCCCCACGCGCATGTGGTGGACCAGCGCATCCGGGGCGACGGCAGCGAGCAGGAGTCCGCCCACGGCTTGCGCGAGCGCCAGCGGCCAGATATTCCGGTGGCGGGCGAAGATCTCCGCGAAGATGAATCCCACGATCAGGGTAACGATCATCAGGATGGGATTGGGGATGTGCGTGGCCCCAAACATGATTCCGATGAGAGCGGAACTAAGATGGCGGTTACGGATGATGAGCATTAGCCGATTATGGAAGTAGGACTGCGTCAGATACTGCTGAAACAAGCACCAGCCGCCATATCCCAGCAAGGGGATGAGGGATTGTGCGGTGGGTGGAATCAGCACCAGGCTGTGGCGCGCAAATCCGTAGAAAAGCATGAGCAGGCAAAGGGCGATGGCGAGGGGCAGCGCCAGGCGAGCGCTGGGGAGCAGTTCTTTCCAAGACAGGCCGAGCCCGACGAGGGTGTCGCGATGCAAAACGTGGCTCGCCAGGATGACGGCGTAGAGCGCCATCCACGCGTGGGGGTGCGTATACTGCCAGCGCCAGATGTATCCCATAATGCCGGCGTAAAGCAGCGCGACTTCGAGTGCCGTGAGGATGCGGGCGGGTGTGTATAGCTTGCCGGGGGATTGAATCGCTTCGACTGAGGTAACCATGACCCTCCCACTTTCCATTCTACTCCAGGAAAAAGGGATGGGAAGGCTTCCGACGCCTAGGAATGGCCAAGCAGTCGGGATCTGTGGGCGTTTGGAAGGGTGGGGCTTATCATTTTTGAATCCTTAAGATGTAAATTCCTCCGGACTCCTTTGTCGGCCACCATCTTCCGCCACGGCTGATCTGCGACCCTGAGAGAAGGCTGTAATTTTCGAGGCATAGCCCTCTCCGAGGGGAGAGGGTGGACCGCAGCCGGCGTTTTCATCAGCCGGGGCGGGACGGGTGAGGGGTCACTTGGGCGCTTGAAGATTCTACGGGTTAGCTGGGCCTGCCGTTAGCCACAAGCGCTAATTTGCCGGATGTTCAGGCGCGCCAGCCTGCGTTGAATCCTGCGGCTTCGCCCACTGAAAAACGAAAACGTATCGGCAGGTTAGATAGAGGATTAAGGCAAGTGCGATGCCCACGGATTCCAAAACCGCCATGCGCAGGAATCGGCTGGCGGGCAGGCCCAGGTAAGTGCGAACTTGAACCCACATACAGTTGTCGTAAACGTAAAGGCCCACGGTGCAATCGCGCGTGGCCAGTTGGGCCGCGTAAAGTACCAGGCCCACGATGGCCGTTCCCAGAATAATGCGAGCAGCTTTCGGCATGGGTTTCGAAGTATTGCCCTCCTCGAAATTCGCTGCCTCACCCTCAGCGGCGGTGTATGAATCTTACTAGCCCGCGCCGCAGGATGGAAGGGAGATTAAAGTCGGCGTGAGAGTCGCAGGCGAGAAATCTGCCGGTCCGGCTCGGCGCAGGGTGTGGAAGTCGGGTCAAGCGAGGCGCGTGGAGGTCGGGCCCGGCATCGCGTGCTCTCCCATCTTCTTCATGAAGGTCAGCGACTTTTTGTCATGGTGGGACATGTCCCAGAAGTTGCTCTCCGCGGGGCATAGCGAGCGAGGTCCCACTTAATTCCCCACCTTCATGCGTTTGAAGCCCCCCGAAAAATTCTTGCGCATAAGACAAGAATTTGCGCTATTGCAATGGAGGGCCAGTTTGGCAAATGTGTGGGTGACCTACGGTGTGGGGGAAACTCGAACCCGGCCGGCCGCGTGAATCG
Organism: uncultured Acidobacteriota bacterium; assembly: GCA_963804995.1. Lineage (GTDB taxonomy): Bacteria > Acidobacteriota > Terriglobia > UBA7540 > UBA7540 > Bog-366. Next base: position 726,281 of record CAWDSK010000003.1, on the reverse strand, counting down.
TAATGTCAACAGTATTGCTGACCCGCAGGAATAGCGTGCTGGGATTTTTGAGCCCCCAACTCACGTATGGGATTGTGAAGCTCGTGTCAGCGGTCAACTGATCTCCGGCAAGATGAACCTGCATCACCAGAGTGAGCGGATGCTCCGCGCCGTGGAGATTGAAAATCCCCGACACCTGAACTTGCGAGTCTCCTTGCGGCGACAGTGTGCCCTTGATTTGTTGTGGCGTGAAAGTGCTTTCCGGATACTGCTCGCTCTCCAGCACCTCTTTGTGCATCTTGTGATCGCGCGCGTGGCTGCCGCTGTCGCCACTGGCAACATCAACCACCACCAGGCCGCTGGCTTGGCCCGTTGCTGTGTTGAATTTCACAGTGCCGCGCTTCAGCTTGAAACCGCCGTGCACGGTGTGCAGCACATCTCCCAACGTGAATCCGATCTGGGTCTGAGCCGGATCGAGTTCCAGCACAGCTTCTTGAGCGATTGCTGGCGCCGCAGATAGCGCCAGGGCCAGAACGACAGGCGCGAAAAGAATTCGTGTCGGGAATTTGCGCAAGTTCATAGGGGGATGGGTTCGCATGTTGCGGACTTCAGCTTGGACTGGTCAGGAGCCGTCCTCCGAGTTTCAAGAAATTGCCGAGGCCAAAATCCAGGGGTGAAAAAGCACCGACGTGGGCCGCCAGGAGTCTCGTGAACAACTGTGGCTCTCGTGCCAGCGCCCGGAAAGCTCGATGCCGCAACCAGGAGTTTCCCGCTAGAGCAAGCAGCACACGCGACATCATCACCGGTCCGCGATTGATGCGCCGGTGCGCGGATTGGTACGAAGCGAGGTCGTCGTTCGCGATTGCCTTCGCCAAAGCGCCAGCCTGTTGGAATGCCAATCCCAGACCCTCACCGGTAAGAGAATCGACGGATCCCGAAGCGTCACCAATCAAAGCGAAAGACTCTCGGCAAACGGTGCGGACAACCCGCAAGGCCGAAATTGCGCCCAGGTCTTTGGTGAGTGTGGGCATGCCCTCCACCCTTTGGGCAATTTCCGGAAATTGCTTCAAGGCCTCATGCAACCTAAGTTGCGATGACCTGGAGGTCACTACAAAACAGACCTCCGTGGGCCTTACAGGAGTGACCACGATCTGGCAGTTCTTGCCCCAATGAACTTCGACAAAGTCACTCCAGGGGGCGACGAGGAAATGTTGCCGGAATCCGTGGCGGATATGCCGCGCGCGCCCGTAGTCAAGACCCACCCAATTGCGCACTCGAGAAGTCTGCCCATCTGCGCCGATAATCCAGCGGCACTGGATCCGGCGCGAGCCCAGCAGGACTTCTCCGCGACCAATCCCGGTCACCCGCGCCCGCCAGAGAAATTCCACCCCTGCCGCTGCGGCTCTCTCGACGAGAACCCCGTGCAGGGTGGTTCTTCGGATACCCACTCCCAACCCTTGGGGGAATGCACCCTCCACGGTTGTTCCCGCTTCGATGAAACGGATTCCGCGGAAGGGCATCGTTTGTCCGGAATCGAGTGTCACGCCGAGGTCTTTGAGCGCCGCGACGGAGTTGGGCATCAAACCTTCGCCACAGGCCTTATCAATGGGCGGTTGGGCGGAATCCGCGACTACGACGTGGAGACCTTGCTGACGGAGAGCAATTCCTGCGGCCAGACCTGCAGGTCCGCCACCCACAATGAAAGCATCAGTTTTCAATGATTGGGAACCCTTCAATCCCACCTGAGGAGAACCAGCTCAGAACAGAAACCCGGGCCCATGGCGGCCAGCACGGAGTAGGTGCCTGCTTCCGGGCGTCGCCGGTTGAAGATCTCCTCCAGCACTAAGAGGACAGAAGCTGAGGAAAGGTTGCCAACTTTACGCAGGCATTCCCACGAGGCATCTAAAGCTTCACGTGGCAACGCCAGCGCTGTTCCAGTGGCTTCCAGAATTTTGGGACCTCCGGTGTGGAGAATCCAGCGGCCGATGTCTTTGCGCGTCAGACCGTGGTCTCCCAGGAACGCATCCACGTCATGGCCCAGGCGTTCGACAATCAACTCCGGCAAGCGCGGTGAGAGCACAATCTGAAAACCTTTCTCTGAAATATCCCAGCCCATGATGTGTTCGGTTTCGGGGTAAAAGATGGATCGCGTATCCAGGATATCCGGACCTGCCGTGTGCTTTTCTGCGCCTGAGACAATGACCGCCGCCGCGCCATCTCCAAACAAGGCTGCGGAGATGAGGTTGGCCATGGAGACATCTTCTTTTTGAAGGGTGAGCGAACAGAGTTCCACGGAGAGCAGCGCGGCGTGATGATGGGGGAAGGCGCGGACGTAATCCGCGGCGCGTGCGATTCCCGCTGCGCCCGCCACGCACCCCAATCCAAAAATCGGAATACGCTTGATGCGCGGCGAGAGCCCCATTCGGTTGACCAGACGGGCATCGAGCGACGGGCTGGCGATGCCGGTGACCGACACCACGAACAAGGCGTTGAGGTCCTGGGGCGTGAGGCCTCCCGCGGCCAGGGCGCGGCAAAGGGCCTCTCCCCCCAGTTCCATCGCACAATCGATCCAGGCGTCATTGGCCTGTCCCCACGTCGACATGTCGTAGTAGGCATCGACAGGCAGGGAGAGATAGCGGCCGTCAATCCCGGAGTGGGCGTGCATTCGATCCACGACCTCGGGATTGGTTAGCCTGCCATCCCAGTACTTCTTGAGTGCCGCGCTGAGAACGGCCTGCTGGTAGTAGTGTTTGGGAAATGCGCTCCCGACGCTTGAGATTCTCATGTTGGCAGCTTGGCTCGGGACTCCGCCCAGGAAGAGGGGAAGCGCTTACTGGAGTCGCGAGAGTTCTCTCCTGTACAGTTGATTGTTGGGAAACTCTTGCGCCAGGTTCTGGAGCAGGTCTCGGGCCTGGTTCCGATTCTTGTCGCGCAGGGCTGCCACGGCCAGCATGAGCCGCGCGAAGGGAAGTAGGTAATGCCCTTTCTCCGCCGTTAACTGCAACTTTTGAATCCCCGAATCCTTATCGGTCTCCGCACCGTAAAGCCGCAGCACCCAACGGATCGGTGCAGGGTTTATGCCCAGAATGTAGTTTTCAACCCCGATCGCAAGGTAGGCATCGTAACAGGTTGGGTCAACGGTAAGCAACTTCTGGGCAGTCAGGCCGGCTCGCTTGGTGTAGCTGAGGGCTGCCAGATCGCGCTTCTCAACCAGCGCCAGGTAATCAGATTGAAGCCCCAGGTTCGAGGACCGTGGCGAAAAGCGCATTGTGGTCATTGGGGGAACGCTTAAGGACCGCGTCGGCCAGCTTCTGACTCTCGGCGATGGCCCGGTTAAAATTGTCGCGAGCAGCAGGATCCGGCGTGGGCTTCTGCCTGCCTTTGAAAGTTTCGTTATCCACAAATAATTCCGTCTGCAAAACACCCAGCCGGTCAAATTCCGCAAACAGGTACGCGGCGCCATCCGACGTGGGGCCGAAGGGATCATCGGGGTGTGCTTGTGAGTATTCCTGAAAGGTTTTGTGGGCGGCGCTGAACTCCAGGTTATACATCTGCCGATAGCCCAGCTCCAGGGGCGATGAGGATGGAAGCGCGGCACTGATAGGGCTGAGGACTCCATTGAGCAATGCGAGGAGGACGAAATGCATTGACAAGATGCTCATAAGGTGTGCAAGCCGCAAGTATTGAGTGGAATCGCCTCACTGCCCCAACTGCGCATTACCAGGCTGTTTGTCAGTACGGTGCGCCAAAATGTCGCTTCTTTATTCAGTTGGAGCAAAGACAAACGGCGGCAGGACACTGGCATACTTCAGATACTTACCACCCGCCGGGCCAGCCCCAGCGCTTCCGACCAAAACGTGGTGGAAGCATGCAACAACTCCACGACCTCCCCCAGTTTAGCAACAAATTCATCAATTTGCTCATTTTCAATGATGAGGGGCGGCGCCACTTTCAGCACCAGGAAGTTGTTGCCACAGATTTGGGTGAGAATACCTTTATCACGAAAGAGCCTAATTACGACCATTTGTCCGAACATGGCGGGATGAATTTGCTTGAAGGCTTCAAAGGAAACTCGCAGCGAAAACTGCCGGGGCGCCTGGAACTCTACCCCGCAGAAGAGCCCCAAACCCCTCACGGCCTTGACCATTTCGTATGGGGAGAGAGCCTCCTGCAATCTTTGCCGCAAGTAGCTACCCAGCGTCGCAGCCCGTTCACCCAGCCTCTCTGATTCCAGGACGTCCAGAGTCGCGAGCCCGGCGCGCATGGCCAGGCTGTTTTCTGAGAAAGTTGAGGTGTGAATGATGGCGCGCTTAAGGGAGCTATAAACCGAGTTGTAGATATCGTCGGTGATGAGGACGGCCCCCACCGGGACCAGGCCACCGCTCAAGGCCTTGGCAAGGATGACGGCGTCGGGGTCGAGGCCAAAATGTTGAGCGGCCAGAAAGCGGCCCGTCCGGTACATTCCCGTCTGGACTTCATCCAGGATGAAGAGGCTGCCATGGCGCCGGCAGAGCGCTTGGGCTTTCAGCAGGTACTCCGGGTCAGGAATTCGGATGCCGCCCTCGCCCTGGATCGGTTCGACGATGAATGCCGCATGGCGCTTTGTGGCAAGTTCAGTTTCAAGTTGCTGCAGATCTCCGAAGGGAACCTGCCGGGTTCCGGGAAGGAGCGGCCCAAAGCCCTCGCGCCAGAAGGCGTCGCCCATCAGGGACAGTGCCCCGCAGGTGAGCCCGTGGAAGGCGCCCTCGGCGAAGAGCAGGCCGTTGCGGCCGGTATGGGCACGCGCAAACTTGATGGCGGTTTCCACCCCTTCGCTGCCGGAGCTGGTGAAATGGGCTTTTTTCAAGCGTCCGCCGGCGCTTTCGCACAAACGCGCGCCAAGTTCACCCGCCAGCTCCGGAACATGGCTTTGCAGCATCACCGGCCCGTGGCGGTCCAGCTCATCCTTGAGCGCCTGAATGATGCGCGGGTGATTGTGGCCGGTGTTGTGCACGCAGTAGCCGGAAAGAAAATCGAGAACCCTTCCGCCCTCCGCACGCCAAAGTTCGGCTCCCTCGCAGTGCTCGAACGGCACATTCATTTGCAGCACGTTGAGCAGCCGTACCCATTGCGGATTGACTGATTCGGCGTACAGCTTGTCGGTGGCAGCGAGTGTGGGCATAGTATTCGTGTCTGAGCCTTTCACGAAGCGCGGTGGTGATGGGTTCCCTGAGACTTCGGCAGTCCCCGGTAAGATGCCACCGGGGACTGCGGGGTTGGTAGATGGCACGCAGGGGGCAGGCAATTTTAGATTTTCGATTTTGGATTGGCGCGGCGCTACGGCAAATTTGGGATTGGCGATTCGTGATTTTCGATTATCGAAGTCAACATTTGGTTCATCTTCTTACCCGACACCACCGATAACCGAAGCGGGGGAGTGTGTCACGGCGGGGGAGAGGTCGGTAAAGCCTCAGTCCGCATTTCTCGCCACGAATCGGAAGGGCGGCGCGGCGCCTGTCCTGATTTGTCGACCGTTCGCGAAAGAACGCTGCACCGCGGAAAATTCCCCCAGCGCCACTGTAACCATGCCGCGTTTTGACCGCTGCCTGTAACCACCCCGTCGCCCCAGGCGCCACCCCACCCTTCGACAGGCTCAGGGCAGGCTCTAAATCAGGAGGGGAGTTGTTCCAGAACTCCCCGCCTCAGATGAGGAGGGGTGGCGCGCTGAGCGACGGGGTGGTGCTGACAGAGGATTGAGGGGTGGCTAAGCATTCAGACGCGGCGAGCCACGCCACAGCGCTTGCCTACGACGCTCTGGGAAGGGTTACGCAAGTAACCTTCCCCTCCATGCTCAGCGAGAGTTACACTTATGACGCGATGAACAACCTGCTGACCAAGGGTGTGGTAGCGCAGACCTCCGCTTTTGAGGTCTGCGGTCCTTCGTTAAGTTCACACTACCGAATCCGAAACCAGCGGAGTTCTGAAATCTTTCACATGAAGAGCCGCGGACCTCAAAATCGGAGGTCCGCGCTACGCTCCTTCTCGCGCCGGCTCGGCGTCTTGCGTTACCTGCCAGGGATCGCCGGCTACACCTACGACGCGGCGGGGAATCGCACCAGCAAGACGGCCGTCCAGCAGGCGGACCCCAACCCCGTTTCGACCGCGTACATGCCATAATGCGGGGGCTGGCGCAGCCCTGCGATTTAGTGTGGATCAAGCATGGTCAAGACGGACGAATCGTTCCGATATTAGAAGTGGGAACTTGTTGCGTAGTTTGGCATCCAGAGAACATCCTTGGGCAGGGTCAGAGGCGTGAATCGCAGAGCTGGGCTCGCTCTGATGCGCCAGCCTGCCCTGCGGTTATTTCGAATCACGCCAGCAGCAAGCGCAGAATCTCGGAGGGCGAGAGACTCTGCATTGCAATCTCGAGAATACTTGTCGTTTTAGCAAACAATTTGCACGCTTCGTAGGGGCCCCTCGTGGGTGCCCTCCACAAGGGCCCACGAGGGGTACCCCTACGAGACGCTCCAACCGGCGGCCGCAGCGACGGCGCGAAGTTTATCCCATTTCATCCACGGCCTGAATCAAGGCGCGGATGTAACCGTAGCAATACGCGAAGGACTGCCAGTCGCCGGGATCATTCGCCGCTTGGGGCACGTGATCGGGCATCAGCATGTAGGGATACTCGATTTCCTTATAGACCTGGATGGCCTTGACCATATCGACGCTGCCCTCGTCGGGATAGACCTCCTGGAAATCGTCGCGATGGCCGCGAATATTCCGGAAGTGCACATTAAAAATCTTCTTCCGCGAGCCGAAATAGCGGATGACGTCGAAGATTTCCTTGCCCGGATCGTAGAGCATTTCAGAGACGGTGCCCTGGCAGAAGTTAAGCCCATGGTAGGGGCTCTCCTTGATGGTAATGAATTTCTTCAAGCCGTCTACGGTGCCCAGCACGCAAACCACTCCCTGGTAGCCTTCCGGCGGCACGCCCGGATCGTGCGGGTGGCATGCCATGCGGATCTTGTGCTCCTCGGCCACAGGTATCACGCGGTCGAGAAAATAGGTGATGCGTTCCCAGTACTGGTCCGCCTCCACGTGGCCGGCGCGGGTTAACGGCGGATTGGGGTGCGCGTCCTTCAATCGCCAGGTGCTTAACGTCGCGTCGCCCCGTCCCGGGGTGCGTCCGATGCGCAGCACTCCCAGAAGGTTCATGTTGTACTTGATGGCCGGGATGCCGGCGGTGGCGCAATCTCGAATGAGATTCTGCACAGCTTCGATGTCGCGGTCGCGCTCGGGACTATCGGCCAGCATGATGGCGGGGTGCGGTTCCTTATCGATATGCGTCGACGCGAGATACGGAATCGGGACCATATCGACGGCCACGCCATACTTTTCCGACAAGTCGCGCAGGCGCTTCAGTTCCTCCAGGTTGGCGCACCGGCGGCCCTCGCCGATTTGGGGATATCCGCAGATGTTGCGGACGCTGTACCGCGCCAGGTACTTGAGCCGAGTCTCATTCGTCGGCATGTTTTGGTCCCCGAGTTTCATCAGGGCGCGCGGGCCGGGGGCCGGGGCAGGGTTTGGGGCCGGCGCGGCTAACGCGAGGCCGTCTTTCAGCGCGATGGCAGCCACGCCCGTGGAAGCAATGAATGACCGACGATTCATTTTGGACACTCCCTATTGGTTTTATGCCTGACAACCAGGGTGGGATTCCGACTGCTGCCTATTACCAACCGACAACGCGGCCTAGTATAGCATGAAGGTTACCCCACCTCTTCATTCGCCCGGTGGAGCATGGTTCGCATCGCGGCGATCGAGTAAGTGTTCGCCAGGCGGTGATTCGGGTCGCCCACGAGGCCAGGATAATGATCGGGGATGAGCGAGGCGGAACAGCGCACCTGGCGAAGGGCCTTCGTGACCTGGTACATGTTGAGGTAGCCGTCGTCCTGGAAGGTCTCGTGAAAGCGGGGGAGCGGGGAACTGACGTTGCGGAAGTGGACGGCAAAAATCTTGCCGCGCGCCCCGAAGTCTTGAATCATTCCAAAAACGTCCTTGCCCATCTTGTCGCCGCCTTCTGACCAGGTTCCGACGCAGAAGGTCAATCCCCAGTAGGGGCTGTGTCCGGCGATTTCATCGGCGCGCCGGATGCCGTCGTAGTTGATGAAAACCTTGGCCACACCGTTCATCGGCGAAATCGGCGGGTCGTCCGGGTGCAACGCCAGCCGCACGTTCGCCTTCTCCGCCACGGGCAGAACGGCCTTAATGAAATACGTATAATTGGTCCAAATATCCTCTGCTGAGTACTGGCGCTCGAACAGCGGCTTTTCGACCTTGCTGCGAAAGTCCTCCACGCTGAACTCCCGGACTTTGTACCCGCGCGGAGACTCAACCATATTTGTGGTGTAAGTATTGCCGGGGTGAAAATCGATTTTGGCGCAGAAAACGCCGGCGTGGCCCAGGTCCCGGAGGAAGGTCTGAAACTTTTCGATATCCTGATCTCTGCCTGGCTGGCCCAATTGGATTCGCAGTGAGCGATAAGTATCCACCATTCCGCAGTGGATCCTCAGCCCGTAGCGGCCCAGGCGCTCCTGCACATCCCTGATGACTTCCGCGGAACCATTGTCGCCAAATGAGGCGTGGACCCAGCGCAATCCAATCTGCTTCAGGAGGAGCAACTCGTCATCGGTAGAGGAATGCACATCGATCATCGCCGCGATCTTGGTGTTGTCCGGGTCATACTCATCCTTTTTGTGGGGGGTGGTAGCGCGAGCCTGCCCTTGGACCAGCACGGCGGCTCCCGTCGCCAGTGGGAGCTTTAGAAAGTTGCGTCGGGAGGGGTGCAAGGTTTTGGCGAGACTCATGATGGTCTCCAGATTTTAAGGTTTCTTTTGCCAGTGTTGGCCGCCGTCATCGCTCGTCCATTGCGCTCCGGAGGCAGTGGTTACGGTGACGATCTGCGGGGCGCCAAGTTGAATGCCAACGATGGTTTCGGTGACGGAAGTGCCCCCGGAGTTGACCTCGACGCGGCCCCAGGCCGCGCCATCATTGGCGGAATGGTACAGCGCCCCGCCTGCTCCTCCGGCCCAAACGTCACTGCCGACAGCGGTAACGACCCGGAAAGTGACGCGGTCATCGACATGAGCCTCACCCCAGCCAGAATCGGGGAGGTAATGCTGCACCTTGCCGTCTTCCGCGATACTCCAGCGGCTCAGCAGTGCGTGTGGCGCACTCTTCAATTTGTTGCCGGACACAATGGGGGCGAGTTCTGCCCCTTCTTGAGCACGGGCGGCTGCATGGGGAGCCCCCACCGCAGCCTTCGCGGAGAGTCCTCCCACATTTGCAGCGCTCACGTCTTTTGTAGCATCGAAGGTCGCAGTCTTCGCGGCCATGCCGGAGCGGCCCGCTTGGGTTTCGGCACTCACTTCAGATTTCTCCGGCGCTGCGGCGGTCTTGAAGACGGGCCCCGCGGCCGGGGGCGGGGCAGGCATCGCTCCACCTAAGGCGCCTGTCTGCCCTCTTGATACGTCGCGGTCCAGGGTGGAGAGGGGAACATTGGCAGGTTCCGGCGGTGCCGCCGCCGGGCGAGCCGCGGCCATCAAAGGGACCTTCTCCTTGGCTTCATTGCTCGCCACCTGAGTGTCCCCCTTGCGGGTTCCAGCTCCGACCGATAGCTTCTCAAGCCTTGCCATCTCGCGACCAGCTTGAGGAGCCCCCATCTCCGCTTGCTTCTTTGCAGCCTCGGGGTTGGGCTGAGCCGGGGGTGACTCTGCGGGGGGCAGAGGCGCAGGTTTCTGGGCGCTCGCGATAATATCCGGCCGGACGTTCTTGGAGATCATCGTCTCCCTGCCGGTTGGGTGTTGGCGGATGATCGCGACAATTACCATTACTCCCAACGCCGCGGCCAGCGCTCCCCACCTAACCATTAATCTGGGGGTCCAAAACCCTCGGGCAGCCACGCGCGCGGGTTCGGCAACTTCTTCTTCGGCGGGCAGGGAGAGGGCGACAATTTCGCGGCAGCCTGCGCATTGGGTGAGATGATTCAGGACTTCGGTTCGCTCTCTTTCTCGGAGGTTCTTTTCGACGTACGCCGCTATAAGGTTCGCGTCGGGATGCTCCAAGCCCCCGAAACTCGCCGTCACGGCAGGCGCGCCGGAAGTCCCGGGCACAGCGGATTTCGCTCTCAGCCGCGCCAACACGATTTTGGGTAGTCCGGGCATAGTCTCTAGCCGGTCGGAATCGTCCCGACCGTCCTCCTTGCGCCATCGGAACCTGGACGGCGCCTGTGCCTCCAATTATGGAACGGTTGGCTCCCCTTTTTCTTGCATCAGCTTTCGTCGAACATCCAGGGAGAATTCGGTTACATCGACATCCATCGCCTGTTCCGCTTCATTTGGGTGCATGCCGCGTTTCACCAGGCCGGCATGGATGCGCTTGCGAATCAACGCTATTATCTTCTTGAGTTTCCGGCTGATGGTCGATTCGTGCACGCCCACCAGGCGCGCAATTTCGGCCAGGGTGCGGCCATCCAGGAAGTAGCTGGCCAGAATGAGTTTATCTTCTGCCGCAAGTGAACCGAGCGCCTGGTCCGTAGCCTCTTGCAAACGTGCATCGACGGCCTCCGCCGGGTCAGGATCATCCGCCGCGAACTGCGCGCCCGCCTCCGTCTGCTCCTCCAGGCTGACCAGCCGCTGTTGCTTTCGATACCGATTTACAAACTCCTGCGCCAGTACGGCCCGCAGCCAGCCCTCGAGTGAGCCGCGGCCCGTGTAAGAGTTCAGCTTAGAAACGCGCTGGTCATCGGCCACTCGCGTGCCATAGAGGTCAGCGTAGAGAGAATCCGCCAGCTCCCTGGCCGCGGAATCTTCCCGGGCGATGGAATAGGCCGCGCTGTAAAGTTTCTCACGGTAGCGGTTCAGGAAAATCTCCCAGGCAGCTTCGTTGCCCTGAGCGCAGGCTTCGAAGCCAGAGCCAGTTCTTCAACGCGCAAGGTTTGGAGGAGTTCTGAAACCTCACCAGATGTGGCCTCAGCAGGAAGGTACTTGGCGGCGACCTCGCCCAGAATGGCTGCGAAGTCCTGCGGCGAGAGGCCAAGTTTCTCCCCCCCGGCTTGCCCATAAAGCTTCGCCACCACTGCTTCCGGCAGATTTGCCAGGCCGGACCGAGGGGCGGTTTGGGTATCGTCGGTCATTAGGTGCAGCCAGCGCGCGCGTCCCGTATCCCGTGTCCCGAATCCCTGTTTTCAAACCTCCATCCGGGTGCCGGATACTTTCGATGCAAGAATTATACTCCCAAGCGTTCTTCCCATAGACCGAGACTCTTACTCTCGGTCAATAAATTTGGGAGGGATAAACGATGACTGGAAAATACCTGTTGGGTTTGGGTTTAATGAGCATACTGGCTATCCTGATGGTCTCCCCCTGGGAGCCCGGCCGCGTCGAGGCGGGCGAGATCACCACAACCTACAAAGTGCTGGCGCCGATCAGCCGCGGTAACCTTACGATTTTCCCGGTCGTCGCCGCCCGCACCCATGACACGCACAGTTTTCTGACGCTCGATGAGGGCCTGCGCTCGGGCGAAGTCACGGTCAGCGAGTCCGGAGGCATTCGGCCGCTTATTCGCGGGCGCCAGGGCTACATTCCTGGCGATGGCGCCGAGGTCAACAAGCTGGTCCTGGTCAACAATTCCGACCGCCCCCTGATTCTGCTCGCGGGCGAGATCGTCACGGGAGGCAAGCAGGACCGGGTGGTGGGTAAGGACCGCATCGTCCCGCCCAACAGCGATCCCATCGACCTCGCAGTCTTTTGCGTGGAACCGGGGCGCTGGGTCGCAACCAAATCCGGTTTTGGCTCTTTCCATGCACAGATGGCACAGCCCAGCGTGCGGCGCAGCGCCATGGCCGACAAAGATCAAGAGAAGGTATGGTCGGAAGTTCGTTCCTCAGCTTCCGCCATCGGCTTAGGCGCCAGCGCACCCGCCGCCCGCCCCGCGGAACCGACCACGTCTTATGCCGGGGTGATGGCCAGTCCCCAGGTGAAACAGCGCGTGGACGATGTCGCCGTGCCCCTGGAGCAGTCATACCTGGGAGTGATGCGCGAGTTGCGCGACCGGAACGCCGTGGGTGTGGTTGTGGCCGTCAACGATCAGATCATCTGGACTGATCTCTTCGCCAGCACCGCACTGCTCGAAAAATACTGGCCCAAACTTATCCGCTCCTACGCGGCCGAAGCGCTGTCGCGGTCTAAGACCTCCGGGCGTCCCGACATCAGAGATGCCCAGGCTTTCTTACAGGATTTCGGGGGGCGTCGCGAAACCGTCGAAAGTGAACCCGGTGTCTATCGCCGCACTGAAATGGCCGGCGACGGTTTTACCGCCTTTGCCCTCACCGCTCTCCTGCCCGGAACCGGGTTCGAGGTTCATGTCGCGAAGATGGTGGATTAATCGGGCTGCCTTCCCACGCCCTGCTTAGACCGAGTTGAAGAAGTTGAAGAGTTGGAAGGTTTGACCAATCCACTCTTTCAACTTCTTCGACTTGTTGGCATGGGGGTTTAGCGGCGATTGCACCTCGCCACGCGGCGGCCATCCTCCCCGCCCGCCCCCACGTAGCGCCGGTGAGCCCCCGGCGCTACGGCTTTTTTCCCCCATTTTAAGGTGGCGCAAAGACGCCCAACTCTCCGCTCGGGATAATCACAAGTGACAGGATTTGTCCGGGATTTTCGACAAAATTAGGCAGTATTCTGTCTGGAATTGAGCGTAGCGAAGCTTCATAAAGGGGCGTATCAGATTAGTACTGATTACAAAAGGTTTACTGTCGCCAAGAATTCTATGGGCTTACGGGCGTGGCGTGTCAGTTGCATGGACATTAGCACGGAAAATACTTAGAGCTTATCCGTAAATAATAATTGTCTGTCGCCAGCAGATCATGGCCGCGGCTAAGGTTAGTAGGGCGACGTAGCTTTCCTCGGTCTTTTCAAAGCTCACCAACACCTTGCGGTATCGGTTGAGCCAGGAATGGGTCCGCTCGACCACCCATCGGCGAGCCTTGTAACCGGGGACGATACGTTTTGCTTCCATCTCTTCTCGCTGTTGCTTGATATGCGGCCGGTAGTGGCGGTTCGTGGCCGCTTGCCGAGCGCGGGATCCCTTGTAACCGGCATCGGCGCAAAGGTGCTGGGGCTTTCTCGGTCGCGGTGCCGGTCGCGCTCTCACCACCTGGTCGAGGGTGGTGGCCAGCAGCTTCACATCATGCAGGTTGGCTCCGCTGACGGCGAGCGATAGTGGGACGCCACGCCCGTCGACTAACAAACTTCGCTTGCGCCCATTTTTTTCCCCGATCGGTGGGATTGGGTCCCACACAAGTCAAGGCCAGCGGGGCTTTCACCATCGCTCCGTCGATGCTTTGCCAGTCCCAGGCAATGCCCTCCAGCTCATCGTACTCGGCCAGCCCCGACCGCCAGAGCGCCAGAAAGAAACCCGCCCGGTGCCACTGTTGAAAATGCTTGTGGACCGCGCTGGCGCTGCCGAATTCCTTGGGCAAGGCCTTCCACTGACATCCCGTGCGCAGCACATACACAATGGCCGAGAAGATCCGGCGCGCCGGCATTGGCTTCCTCCCACCCCCCGGCTTCCGCCTATACTTTCGGCCTTTCGACCGCTGTCGAACCGGAATCAGCGGTTCGACTTTCACCCAAAACTCGTCGGATACTTCCCAAGATTTTATCTGCGGCATCTTGGGTCATAATCATGCATCAAATTGCAGCAGACTTCAATAAGTATTTACGGATAAGCTCTTAGTGAATCCCAGGGAGTTGATAGACGCCGGCCGTTAGGCTGGCGAGTGACCCAGGCGCAAACTCAGTCCAAATCATGGGGGCAGGCGTTCCCTGCACAAATGAACTTAATGGGGTGCCGCTCAAGGGAGATACTGATATGCGAAGAAACGGTAATCTTGCACTGCTTTTGCTCGCCTTCCTGCTTGTCCCCTTCAGCAACATTTACGCTCAGAGCGTCACGGTCGCGCCTACCATGCCCTACGTGGGGCTGGGGGGCACGGTGCAGTTTAAGGCGACGGTGACCGGATTGTCAGGCACAGGCGTGAAGTGGTCGGCCGGGGGCAAAGTTGGGGGCAACTCCAACGTGGGGACCATCAGTTCGACGGGTCTCTACACGGCTCCGAGCAAGCTGCCTGGACAAAATCCTGTGCAGATTACCGCCACCAGCACGGTCAACACGAAGTATTCGGGAACCACGTACGTCAATATCGAGTCGCTGGGACCCAACATAACTTCGGTAACTCCCAATCCTCTCGCGGTGGGCACGATCACCGTAACCGTCCATGGCACGGGCTTCGTATCGGGCCCTGAAGTGTATATTAGTTATGGCAGTAATTCCTTAATTCAAATGGTTACCACTGGCGTTACTTCCTCAACCGTCACCGCGACGGGTTATCTGGGGTCTGCCACCTCTGCTTCGTTTTGCGTGCGGAACCCCGGCTCAACGTACAGCAACTCCATCTCTGTCCCCGTAGTGACTCTCTACTCCCTGACCGTCACCAACGGGACGGGAAGCGGATCGTACGCTGCAGGCACCGTGGTAACGATTTCGGCAAACCCGCCACCCAGTGGAAAGGTCTTCCTGAATTGGACGGGCGCAACCGTGGCGAATCCCAATGCCTCTACTACTACGCTCATCATGCCTGCCGCAACGACGACCGTGAAGGCGAATTACGCCGCACCCACTTACCCGCTGACCGTTGTAGGCGGCACCGGGAGCGGCAATTACGCGGCCGGCACCGTGGTTTCGATTTCAGCGAACGCGCCGCCTTCGGGACAGGCTTTCCTCAATTGGACGGGCGCGACCGTGGCAAATCCCAATGCGTCTTCCACGACGCTCACAATGCCTGCAGCCGCCACCACCGTTACGGCGAATTACTACACACCTACGTATACGCTGACCGTAGTGGGCGGATCCGGCAGCGGCACCTATGCCGCCGGGACGGTCGTACCCATCACGGCGGATTCCCCACCCACGGGCGACACGTTCCAGGGCTGGACAGGGGCGACGGTGGCAAATCCCAGCTCGCCGAGCACCACCCTGACTATGCCGGCGGCGAATACGACCGTGGCGGCCACTTATAGCGGGCCGTCCACGATTCCTTTCCCCGTCACTACCCATCCGCGGCTGTGGATTACGCAAAGCGATTTGCCGCGCTTGCAGGGCTGGGCCACCGCATCCAATCCGACTTATGTGAATGGCATGCAGCCCATGCTCCAGTATACGGTCCAACTTTACCAGACACAGTTCTTCCCGGGCGGCGTTCCCAATCCGACCTATCCCGATCCCGGCGACGTGCAGGGATACACGGGCTACCTGACCGAGCAGTACGCTGAAATCCTGGCGCTCAACTCCCTGATCGATCCCAACCCGTCGAATCGCATAACCTATGCGCAATACGCGCGCAACATGCTGATGTACGCGATGAATCAGGCGGCGCTGGGCCACCTTGCCAACGCTCCCTTCCGCGATCCGGCGTTTGCCATCTACAACCGCGC
Source organism: uncultured Acidobacteriota bacterium (assembly GCA_963804995.1). Taxonomy (GTDB): domain Bacteria; phylum Acidobacteriota; class Terriglobia; order UBA7540; family UBA7540; genus Bog-366. Next base: position 710,772 of record CAWDSK010000003.1, on the reverse strand, counting down.
CAACTTCTCCGGTGAGCAATGGCCTTTAATTGTTGACTGGATTTACAACGCCACTGACGCATCGGGGAACCCAATCCTCACGGCCAGCGACAAGGCCACCATCCAGAATGTTTTCCTGGAGTGGGCGAACGACTGCCTCAATGCCTCTACGACGGGTGGGGACCATCCTTCGCCGATCGGCACCATGAACAGTCTCAATCTTCTTCCCAACAACCAGCCTTACCGCATGGCGTCGAACAACTATTTCCTGGGTCATGCCCGCATCCTGACCATGATGGCGCTCGCCCTTGACCCGGCGGATGACCCGCCCGTAGATCCCACGCAGCCCGCTGACGTCTTGGGCAACTCAATGCGCAGCTACATTCAGGATGCCACAGGAGCCTGGCTCTACCAGGAATTCGCCATGATGGGCGATCCCTCGGTCGTCCCCGCCGCTTATGGCTTGCCTCCCAACACTCCAGGGTTTGGATTGGCCTCGGGCGGCATGCCTCCGGAGGGTATGCTCTACGGCCACTCCTTCGGTTTCGTCCTGGGCCAACTGCTGGCGCTCCAGACGGCAGGTTTCAACAATGCTGCCTACTCAGGGCCGCAAATCGGACTGATCGGCGCGCCGGTTTGGGATCGTTACGTCACCGGTACGCTTTCTGCGCTCACTCCCACTTCGCACGTCCCCGCTTCGGAACCCTGGGAGGGCGCGGTCTACCAGATGGACAGCTTCGGCGACTTGCTACGCTTGTGGATCACTCCGGATTTCATGCAGCCCTATGCGCTCCTGACCCTGCTGGATGCCGAGAATGGTAGCACCGCCCACGCCAACGCCTCCCGCTGGTTTGCGGTGAACGCTACCCCAGGCGGCGCCGGCAACATCAACCAGCGCATGACCCAACCCTGGAGCACGGAGGAGACGGTTCTTTACTTCCTGCTACTCGATCCCTCTGCGGCTACAGCCACCGATCCGCGGCCGAGTTTCCCCACGGTGTACTACGACCCCGGCGCGGGCCGCATCATTGCGCATAGCGATTGGACTTTGAACGGCACGATGTTTGACTATCGTGCCAGTTGGATTTCCATCAACCACCAGGATGGCGATGGCGGGCAGTTTGAGCTGTTCCGCAAGGGAGAGTGGCTGACCAAGGAAATGAGCAACTACGATAACAACCTGGTGGGTATGACGACCGTCTATCACAACACGCTGGCCCTCCAGAACTGGTGCCCCAATGGTACACCCGATCTGAATTGGTTTGAAACCGGTGAGTGGGCCAACGGCAGCCAGTGGATGGAAGGCATGGATGCCGGCGATCCCACAACCCTCTTCAGCACGGGCTCCGGCTACGTGTATGCCTCGAGCAACCTGACTAATCTCTTCAACCGTCCCGACATCTGGGACTCCACCCTTTCCGCGGTCGACGTCACCCAGGCCACGCGCTCGATCATGTGGCTGAACAATGACTACGTGGTGATTTACGACCGCGCCACGACGAACCACTCGGGCTTGTTCAAGCAGGTCCATTTCAGTTTGGTCAACCCGCCGGTCATCAGCGGCAACGTTGCCACTGAAACCATGCCCGATAACCAACAGTTGTTCATCCAGACGCTCTTGCCGCTCGCCCCTGCATTGAGCTCGTTCAACGGCGCGGTCAATCTGAATCCCATCGCGGATTTGGAACCCATCCAGTACATTTACCAGGTGGCGGATCCGTCGCTGCCCAGCGACACCCGCTTCCTGCACGTGTTGCAAGGCGCTGATCCTGGCGCACCGATGGCCCCGGCCACCTACCTGCAAAGCACCAATGGCACGGCGTTTGACGGCGCGGTGTTTTCGACTATGGCGGTCTACTTCCCGGTAAGCGCCACCGCACAATTTACGGGCACCACCTTGACGGCCCCCGCCGGCGTGCATACCCTGCTGGTGACGGGACTCACGCCCAATGCTAGTTATGCGGTCAGCATCGTGCCCAACGGCTCGGCCAATGTTGTGACTGTCGCCACGGGTGGTGCCAGCGCGACTGCCGATGCCGCGGGGGTTATCGAACTAGCCTTTTGATTTTGAGGGGCATCGGGAGACGTTCTCATCCGCTGCCCCTCTTTGCTCGTCTTTCGACTGGTAGAGGAGTGTTCGGCAATTGAGTGGGTAGGGTTAACCGTGCCTTCTCATGGTGCTTCCTCGCCAAGTTGGACTGTGGGGTTCACCTGCCTGCATTCGCTGACAAGTCCCGAGGCGCGGGTTGACTGGCCAGGTGCAACTGCATCATCCCAGACCTGGTTTGCACCTCAGCCCGGATGATCTCGGTTTGATCCCGCGTGAAAAGCAGTTGGCCGCGGCTGGCGTCCTCCAGGTATCTCTGGTCCCAATTGGCGCGCATGATCCCTGCTCGCGAGTGGTGGTCCGGCCCCAGCAAGAGGTGCCCAATCTCGTGCGCCATGGCGTGGGTAAGAATCTGCGACTGGGAGGCGACCCGGCTCTCCGCGACCTCTTCCACGCGCTGCCGATCTTGTACTCGATTGAAAGGCGGTAGAATCCCTGATTATTCAGAAATCCTGTGTGCGCGGACGATAAACCTCTTGGGGGCGGGCCCCACGTAATAGAACGGGTAACAGGTGACCAGTGTGAGGATGGCGTCAGCGGAATTGTTCAGTACTTCCGTGGACGTGGGTTCGACCACTTCCGTAAAGTCCACACGGTAGCGGTCGGACCCGTTTAGGGTCGTCAAAGTGATTTCATCGTCCTTGTGAATATTGCGCAGCCCTCTGAAAAAAGTGTCGCGGTGCCCAGCGATGGCGACGTTCCCTCGCTGACCCGGCAGGGCGGTACCGGGAACATGTCCGACCGCGTGTCGCAAGGTTTTTCCGTCAACGCCTTCCATGATCATCGCCGCAAGGCCGATGGAATTGATCTCAATTCGCCCCAACGGAGAGCCTGCGAGTCCATCGATTCCAAAACTCACCGCGCGCGCACGGTCCGCTTCCGTTTTGGTGGGACTAGGGCCTCGCAGGGCCTCCCCGGGTCTCAAGTGGGACATCTGCGCGGCCTTCAAGGCTCGTTCGAATTGCCAGGTTTGGTAGGCCTGAAAGAGCCACCTATCGAGCAGCACGGTGGCGCAATAACTCAGTGCCAGGACGCCCACCCCAAAGAAGACATATTGTCCCCAACGGAGTATCAAGGCGGTTCGCGTCGGATGGTCCCTCTCCCGCTTAATTTTGAAATTCATGGATGACTTGTCTGACTGCCGGCAATGGCGGGCAACGCTTGAGGTTTCGAGGGTGCATAGTACCCGGCGCGGGTGCGGACGGTCAAGCGTCCGTGCCCCGTTGTCTTAACTTGGATGGTCCGATAGGCGCCGTCTGACTTGGTATTGGCGGGTGTATAGGCGAGGGTGTACTGGCTCCGGATATCCTGCGCGATTCGTTCGCAAATCGGGGCAACCTCCTCCAGTGTTTCCGGCGAGAAGGCCTCGCCACCCGTGGCCTTGGCGAGCCGCCGCAGGGCATTGGGGTTCCGGTCAGGGTCTTCGGGAACGGAGATATCAATCGTATAGATAATAGCGTCCGACTGTCCGGCCAGGGTCGCGACCTGGTCCAAGGTGTGGTGGCTGGCGTTATCGCCCCCATCGCTCACCACGATCAGCACTTTCTTGTCGCGATTACCCTGCTTCAGGTGCTCGAGCGCCACCGCCACAGCGTCGTAGAGCGCCGTCTCGCCGATGGCGGTAATTCTCGACAGGGCCGATTGCAATTGCCCTGCTTGGTCCGTGAAGGGCATGCCGTCGGGAAGGCCAAACGACACATGCGCGTTGAAATTGACGACGAACATCTGGTCTTGCGGATTGCTGGAGCGGGCAAACGCCAAGGCGGCGGCTATGACGTTCCGGGCGCTTGGTTCGCATGCTTCCACTGTTATCTACAACTAAACCGACCGTAACCGGGATATCATCATGGCCATAATACTCAATCTGTTGCAGTGCTCCGTCCTCGTAGACCTGGAAGTTCTCCTTGCTGAGGCCCGAAACCGGAGTGCCATTGTGATTCCGCACGGTGGCTTGCAAGACTACGGAATCAGCGTTCACCCGGATCGTGTAGTCGCCACTCGGGCGGCTCGTGGGTGGCGCGGAGGCTTGCGGCCGGGCCAGACTGGGTAGAGTCATCAGGAAGACGAGCGCGACCAGACAACGGCCAGTGGCGACCCCTTCCTTGCCGGTGCGTAATCTCATCACGGGTTGTTGCCGGGACTGCAACCTGCGCCTCCCCTTGAGAATGGCCAACCTGACTAGGGCTGGCGAGGTTCCAGCGCCCATCTTCCCACCAACCAAGCGGCGCGAGGGGTTATTTCTCGCAACCTTCGCGCTCCCTGACTGCTTAGCTCTTTGAGCACGATGAGGATTCCCCCGACCGTGAACACCAGCGCCGCGCCAATCACCGCCGCGATTAAACAGGCGGCATATTCATAGATGATGAACATTCAAGTCCTCATTCGCAGGTTACCCATCGCCTGCCCGTCGAATCCAGTCCGTTGCCAGAAGGGTGAGCTTCTTGAGGTTAACCCTTCGACCGTGATGGGGAGGGGTACTCGCGTACCGCCCCCCCCTTCATGACCCGACGCTCAGTCAGCTTCGCCCGGGCCGCAAATTGGCGCCCGAAGCGTCCTACTTAGACCCTCTCTGTGGCTGGTCCACCGAGAGGCTTACACTTTCTGGGCTCAGGCAGTGCGCTTCGAAAAAGCCCAAAATGCAGCGCCTGCGCCTAGCGACAGAAGCCCGATCAATCCCACCAGCGGCAACGGGCTGGCCGTTTGAGCCATGGTCGCTGGGGCGGCGGTGTTGGCGGCTACCTCTGTCGGCGGCAGGGGCTCAACCACTTCGGTAATTGCCACCTCATCGCCGGTAGGTTTAACGGCTATGACCGGCGCCGTCTTCAAAACCTCGACGTCCGCAGGCAGTTCGACGGGAGTAGCGAGAACGGGCTCATTGACGATCTTGGCGAGTTCCAAAGCCCGGCGCTTGGGGTAAACAAATTCCTCGCCCCAGTTGCGTCCCGGATAGAACCACGCCCGGATGGCTTCCGGCTGTCCTTCGCCTCTTTCCTTAAAGGTCAGGACCGTTTTGCCCGTCGCCTTCAAACGATAATTGGGGATGGCGAGGATGGTGGTGAAAACGTGGTCTTCGGCTTCGTTGAAGATTTGGACCACGTGCCGATCAGTCAAATCCATGACCTTGAAAACATACGTTCCCGCCGGCAGGACCTGAGCGTCCACACCCGGAACCTCGAAGGGCGCGCTGAAGGTCATGACTGTTTTCCGGTTCCACTCGTCTGCCTTCGCGCTGGATAGAAACGTTAGAACTCCCAGGCACAAGCAGATAATCATTCCTACTACTTTGAATCGGTCTAGCTTTTTCATCGGAGTTACCTCATTACTTTCTGGGGGCGCTCTTTTCTGCCCCGTGGCTTTTGGGTCAGATCTAAAAATGAAATGAATTCATGAGACACCAGATCAACGGGAAGCCTCGGCTCAAGGTGGGCCGCTCAGGCGCCACTTGGAAAGGCCGCAGGGCCGATTGATAAATCCTGACATCAGCCGTCGACTCGATGCCTTCCCCCAGGTCGGCCACTTGCCCCAGGGTGCGTACGGGGGAATTCCAAACCTCACAGACTTCCACGGAGGCTTTCCCCAGTGCGACCCTGGCCAGGGCCGACAAGGCGGCAATGCTTCGTGTGAAGAATCCGCTCGAGCTCTTTTTTTGATCCCAGAGGCTTAAGGAGAGGGCTTCGGTTCCGTCCGGGACGGTGAAGGCGAGAAGGCCCCGAAAATCTTTTTCCTTTCGGAAGCGGGGAATAACTTCCTCCTCAAGGGTCCTGGTCAGCTCCACTGGGCAGCCCGGCTGCACCTTGATGACCACCGCTCGTGCGACCATATCTCTCTCCCCTGACATCCGTATCTGACTAGAATCTGGCACTTGAGACACACTGGTTATACCTTGGCATCATCGGCGTGTCTGTTCAGCATCGCTCACGCGTTTGGTCAAAACTGCACAGGCCAGTTCAGGAGGGGGATTTTCAGGTGGGGCCGTTCAGGAATAGGACTATTGCATCGCGGCCAAAACTTCGTCGAGCGGCACCGTGGCAAAGGTTGTGGCGTGGTCGGAGGTCCCGTAAGGAATAATCAGTTGGCCACCGTGCAGGAGGCTGCCGCAGGAGTAAACCACGTTCGGGACATAGCCTTCGCGTTCATCCTGGTTGGGCACGATGAGCGGATCGCGCAGGCGGCCGATGACCTTAGCAGGATCATCATGATCGAGCAGGAAGGCGCCGATGCAATATTTCCGCATGGGGCCCACTCCGTGACTGAGCACCAGCCAGCCTCGTGTGGTTTCAATCGGGGAGCCGCAATTGCCCATCTGGATGAACTCCCAGGGGAATTTGGGCCCCAGGAGGAGCTGCTTCAGTCGCCATAGATGCAGATGGTCGGAGAACATTACGTAGATGTTCTCGTAGTCCTGCCGGCTCAGCATCGCGTAGAGCCCTTTAATTTTTCTGGGAAAGAGCGCCATGCCTTTGTTGCGGACCGCCGGACCGTTCAGAGTGGCGAATTTGAAATGAAGAAAATCAGGCGTTTCAAGAAACTGCGGCTGGATCTCTTTGCCATCGTAGGCGGTGAAAGTGGCGTAATACGTCCGCCTGCCATCGTCGTCTTGAAAACGCACAAACCGCGCATCCTCGATGCCGTGGCTTTGGACGGCGGTATAGGGGAACAGCACGCGTTCGGAAAGACAGGAGTCCGCATCGAACTGAACTTCAAAGCACGATTGCGCCAGGACCAGAGTCTTCTTGGCTACTTTTTCGGTTTCGAGGTCATGCGCCCGGAGGTCCTTTGCCGCCCGGTTGATACTGGTGCGCAGTTCTTCCAGCGTAAACGGCTCTCCCAGGAGTTTCAGCACTTCCCGGCTGAAGGCGCCGATCAGGTTGAGTTCGCGGAGTTTCCGCTCGAACAGGCACTTTTCGAACGAAACATCAGGCACCAGCGCTGGCCCCAGGCTGTAACGGGTGGGCGCATCGATCACCACGTTTCCCTGGATGTCCACAACCCCGGTACGAAAGGTAATCGACGGAAATATGTCCTTCCCCCGTGGCGCGTAGGCTCAGGACAAAACGCTGCGCCCCATCGGCCAGGTTCGACTGGTCCGGGTGCGGTACGATGGAGGGATTGAACAACGCCGCAGCTTGGAAGGAATACTCGTGGGTGAAATACCCGCCGATCAACAACGACCTTTCTTCGGAGAGGGCATGGTCGCTCAACAAATAGGGGCGCACCTCTTCGAATCGACGCCGGAAGAACTCCCGGATATTCTTGTGACGTCCTCCGAATTCCGCCCACAACTGCCCCAGCAAGCTATCGGCTTGAGGTTCGGAAAGGGCCATGACGTGGGCGCAAATCTCGCTGGCGCGCTGGCCGGTCATGAAATGAAACGGCCGCAGCAAGACCCGCTTCGAGTCCGGATACAGCGTGATATTCGTGCGATGGATTTTGATGGTTTTCACCAGTGGCTACAAAGCCGGCTCGCTGAACGCCGTGACGGCATTTTGCATGAGCTGCATTTCCGCCAGCGAAAGCAGAAAGGCCAGCGTCGATTCGGCTCCCTGGTTCGCGTTGGCTCGATCCACGTGCAAAGCGTCGCAGCAGCCGCCCGATTGGACGGAGTGGAGTTCCAACCCGAGGTCGTTCCAGCCCAAGAACCAGTCGAAGGCGCGATGGGCCTGTTCGTACCACCAGGAATCCGAGGTCGCGCGATACGCCTCCAGGCAGGCTGACACCATGGCGTGAGCCTCGATCGGCTGCTGGTCAAAGTTCGAGCGCGTGCCGCCGCGCTGGTAGAATCCGTTACTGCCGATGGGCCGGAAGCACCCATTCTCGGAGGTTTGCACCTTCACCAGCCACCGTAAAGCCCCCAGGCCTCGGTCAAACGCTTTTTGATACCCGTTCACACGTCCGGTGAGAATCAGGGCGTGCGCGAGCTTGGCATTGTCGTAACTCAACTCCTCTTCAAACCAGGGCCAATCCGGATGGGAGGCCCTGTCGAAAATATCCATCATCCGCGCCCTCAGCCCATCGCGGATTTGACTGACCAAGCGGTCGCCACTTAGACGGCGCAGATATTCGTGGATGCCGATAAGACAGAAGGCCCAAGCGCGCGGTGAGGTAAACTCTGTAACCACTGGCAAGGCCCGCGCGAAGAGTTGTCCGGCCATGATCTGAAAACTTCGATGCGGGGAGCGACCTACGCCCACCCCCAGCGCCCAGAGCGCGCGCGCGTGACAATCCTCCGACCCCTGTTCGTCCAGCCAGTGGCGGTCGAAACTCAGAAAGTTATGGAACCGTTTCGTTTTGTTGTCGAAGGCATAATTCAAAAAGGCGGCGTAAGTACTGGAAAGCGTCCCTACCCGTGCCGGTTCTTCCTTTAACTCGTCGAGCAGCGTGCAAAGGATAAAGGCGCGCGCGTTGTCGTCCGTGCAGTAGCCTTGGGAAAAATTCGGCACGGTGAGAATGGCGTGTTGGAAAATGCCGGTCGAATCGGTCATCTGGGAAAGATGGTCCAGTCTTATCTCCGGCAACTCCCGCGGTTGCTGGTCAAGAGTCTTCGTCGCGAACAACTTTCGGGACAACGAGGAGCCCTGGAGGCGAGCCTGCTCGAAGCTGTGCATGTAAAGTCGCGCCACGTTGCTCCACACCATCTCGCGGCCCAGCTTGTAGGCGTTCTTGCGGAGGGCATGGCGGCGTGTCGCATCGCCCAGCAAGCCATTTACCTCGCGTCCGATGGCGCTCGCGTCCCCGAAGGGCACCAAAACACCGCGTTCATCCGCCAGCAATTCCGCGGCGTGCCAATAAGGGGTCGAAACCACGGCCTTACCGGCGCCAAAGGTGTAAGCCAGCGTGCCGGAAGTGATCTGGGCTTCGTTGAGGTAGGGGGTAATGTAGAGGTCCGCCGCGCCGATGAATTCTTTCAACTCCTCGAGTTCCACGAAGCGGTTGTAGAAAATGACGCTCTTCTCAACCTTGTTCTTTTTGGCCAGGATTTCCAGGCTGAGACGATAGGCCTCGCCGCGCTCCGCCAGCTCGTGCGGATGCGTCGCTCCCAGGACAATGTAAACAACGTCTGGGAATTCCGCCAGAATTTGGGGGAGAGCGTTCAGGACATGCTCGATTCCCTTGTTGGGCGAAAGCAGCCCGAAGGTGAGCAACACCGTCCTTCCTTCCACGCCAAACTGGTCTTTGTAATAATTGGGATCGACAAACGGTATGTCCGGAATGCCATGCGGAATGAGATCGATCTTGGCGGAGGGCGCTTTGTAAATATCCTCCAGCATCTGGCGTCCACGTTCGGTCATGGTTACCAGGCGGGTCGAGTGCGCAACCAATTCCTGCATCACGCGCCGCTGGGTGTCGTTGGGCTCGCGCAGCAGCGTGTGGAACGTGGTGACAACCGGCATTTTCAGTTCGCGCACCAGCGCCAGCAGATGGCGGCCGGCGGGCCCGCCGTAAATCCCAAACTCGTGCTGAACGCAGACGATGTCCACGTTACTGATGTTAATGAAGTCCGCCGCGCGTTGGTAGGACGAGAGATCCTGCTCTTCTATTTCGAAACGCACCACGCCGGGATACTCGTACCCCTCCTCGACATCATTAACCGGCACCGCAAAGCACTGGCTTTGGGGGTGCTCCGCTGCCACCGAGGTGAGGAGGTCAGACGTGAATGTAGCGATTCCACACTTACGTGGCAGGTAATCGCCAAGAAAGGCGATCTTTCGAATTTTAGATTCCGATTCCACAGTTATCTTAATTTATTGTACCCTGGGGTGATTCCTGCATCTGTTCTGTTTTGCTCACACTTTGTCTCAAACTGTCCAAGATTTATTAATGGCGGGGGGGGAAATACAGGCTGGAAGCCCGGTAATTATCGAATTATTTGCCCCCGGCGCTTTGGATGAACATGGCCATTCACGATGACAGCTCTCAGCATGATGAGCCGCTGAAGTGCCACTTACGCCAAAGGCCTCCTCCAACTTCGCCCCCGGGGCGAATCACCCAGCCCGCGCCGGTTGAATCCCTCCCCGAAGGTGTGCTGGATAGATCGTTAAAAGATGTTGAGTGCAATCTGAATACCCGGATGCCTCAGGTCGAACATGTAGTAGGCGCCATCGATGTATTCGACATAAACGTCGTCGTCGTAGTCCCAGCCGATGGGCCATCCGGCATTGAACCCGAACCAATAGCCGCCGTACTGGAAGCGGTTATACCCGCCGATCATCTGGGGACGCCCCATGTGGAACGAGTGGTCATGCCCGAAGTGGGCGCCGTAATTGGCATTGGAAATACGCCCGTATTGGCCCCCGCCGCCACCGCCACGGTTGGTAGCCATGGTCTGTGATTGCTGCCTTCCGGACTGCCCGCGCTGTGATTGCTGGGCCTGCACCTGTTGCGTGCGTTGCGGCTGTTGCTGGCGTTGCACCTGTTGGGTGCGCTGCGGTTGCTGCTGGCGTTGCACCTGTTGGGTGCGCTGCGGTTGCTGCTGGCGTTGCACCTGTTGGGTGCGCTGCGGCTGCTGCTGACGTTGCACCTGTTGAGTGCGCTGCGGCTGCTGTTGCGCGCGTTGTGGTTGCTGTTGGGCACGTTGCGGCTGCTGCTGGGCACGCTGAGGTTGCGCCTGGTGCTGTGCCTGTGGCGCCTGACCTCCGCCTCCACCCTTTTCCTTCTCGCCTTTTTCCGCGAAGGCGGGAAGGGTGCTTCCGAGGAGTAAAAACAGAACTACTGTGCTGATAACTCGATTGTATTTCATAGGTATTGCCTCCCACTCTTGTTGCCTCTGCCTCTCACCGGATACTCGAGGCACACTGCTTATACCGTCTCTCGGTAGGCGTGTCAGTTCCGTACGGCTCACGCCGTAGGTCAAGATTGCTCAGCGCAGTGGGGGTGGGGTATGCGGTTGGTCGTGACAGTTTGGATGGTAGGAGGTGCGTGACGAACAATTCCGAGACGCCGTGCTGCTCGTGGAGCAGACGCACCATCAGCGACTTCTCGATCCTCTAAAGCGTGCAATTGGTCACCGTGACAGCCGTGGAGATGCGTACCGTCTGGCCGGCCAGGCATCCCTAAGTCCGGCAGCCAGGATACGGCTTTCGCGGCGAGCGGCGGCGAATCCGATTGCCGCTGAGCACTTTTGAACAGACAGCCCGCCGCCCGGGATGTTTTGATCTTGGCGTCAAGGTTCATGAATGGAAACCCGGGGTGTACCGTCGGCGACTCGGGGACCCAGAATGGGAATCCCGATTCGTGCCACGGTTTGAAAACCAGAGTGTCTTCGGTTGGTATGACCGGGGGTTGGGCGCGCCGCGAATTCGAGGGTAAAATTGCCACGCAACCTTCCCAAATTTACTTCCTGCATCCTGTGGGGACCGGCCGGATTTGCCGCAGGAGCAGGCAGATAGCCAAAGTGGGGGTGTTTGGCACGTGTCATGCCGCACCCTCATAATCGGCTCTAATAGGCAAGAAGAGACAATGCTGGAAGAAGGTCACGTTGACGGAAGAACTCCTGAAAGATCAGGCGATGGAGACGCTCGGCGAGCTGGGGCCGTTTGACATCGTCGTGGGAATTCCCAGTTACAACAGCGCCCTCACCATCGGTCACGTGGTCAAGACTGCACAGGCCGGGTTACTCAAGTACCTGGCAGGCCATAAGGCTCTAATCGTCAATTCCGATGGCGGCTCGAAGGACGGCACCCCGGAGATTGCGCAAAGGGCGAAAACCGATTCACAACCGCTGCTGATAATCCAGCATCCTCTCTACCCCGTGCATCACCTCACGACTCCGTATCACGGCGTGCCCGGCAAAGGGAACGCCTTCCGGACGCTCTTCCGAGTTGCGGAGCTCGCCGAGGCCCAAGCCTTGGTGATTGTGGATGCGGACCTCCAGAGCATTAACCCGGAATGGATCAACCTGCTCCTCGAACCCATTCTGGCGCAGGATTTCGATTACGTGGCCCCTTATTATAACCGCCACAAATATGACGGAACCATCACCAGCAGCATTGTCTACCCGCTGACTCGGGCTCTGTATGGCTGCCGCATCCGGCAACCCATTGGCGGGGAGTTCGGAATTTCCGGGCGCCTGGTGCGCCACTTTCTTGCGCGCGACGTGTGGAACACGGACGTTGCTCGCTACAGTATCGACATCTGGATGACCACCGCGGCTGTGGCCGGGAACTTCCGGGTCTGTCAGTCCTACCTGGGAGCCAGGATCCACGATTCCAAAGATTCCGGGCCGGACTTAGGCGCGGTTCTGGTTCAGGTGGTGGGATCCGTCTTCAGCCTGATGGAGACCTATGAATCCGTATGGCGGAACGTGCTGGGCTCCTTGCCCGCCCCTCTGTTGGGCTCTCCTTTCAAGGCAGAGGTGGAAGCGGTGCCGATCCCTCGGCCGCAGCTAATGGCCTCGTTCACGCAAGGGGTCAGGGATCTGCGGCCCATTTATGAAACGCTCTATACTGCGCAGCAGTTGAAAGAACTTGATGCGTGTGCGTCGCTCCCGGTCGAGAAGTTCGCGCTGCGGGAGGAGCTTTGGGTGGGACTCATCTACGAGGCCGCTCTTGCTTACCACCGCTGGGAGATCGACCGCGAACACCTGCTGAAATCCCTGGCGCCGCTCTACCTGGGATGGGTGGCATCCTTTGCGGGAAAGACGGAAAACGAGTCGGTGGCCCAATCGAATGATTGCATTGAGAGACTTTGCTTGATTTACGAGCAGTTGAAGCCCTATTTGATCAATCAATGGCCCCTGGGGGCTCGTGAAAAGAGGTGACAACCATGAAAGGATTCTTGGAACAAGCGGTTTGGGGGCCGTTGCGGGACCTGGGCCAGCAAGCGGTGGCGAGTCTTTCAAGCCTGGTGGGGATGCTGGTTCTCCTGCTGCTGGGATTGCTGCTGGGGTGGCTCGCCAAGGAGATCGTTTACCGAATCCTCCGCGTCCTGCGCTTCGATCGGCTGTGTGACCGATTGGGCGTGGGATTGATCGTCCAACGAACGGGGCTGGCGCCGTCAAGCTCCTACCTGGCCGGCCAAATCATACAAGGACTGATTGTGCTGACGGCGATGCTGGCAGGACTGAACGCCCTGGGGACGCCGCTGACGACGAACCTGGCGGAACGAGTGTTCCTTTATCTGCCCCATCTGCTGGCCGCCTTGCTGGTCCTGATCGCCGGGGTGCTGATCAGTGGCTTTCTGGGCCGGAGCGTGCTGATAGCTGCGGTTAATGCCAATCTTCCCTCAGCGCGATTCCTCTCTGGTATCACCCGCTTCTTTGTTATGGCGTTGACCGTCGTGGCCGCGCTGGACGAACTGGAGATCAGCCGCACCACCATTATTGTAACCTTTGCAATTACCTTTGGCGGTTTAGTGACGGCGATGGCCATTGCCTTCGGCTTGGGCGCCCGGGATCTTGCCCGGGAGCTGTTGCAGTCTCAGTTCCACCCCAAACCGCGCCCGGAAGCGGAAGACACCCTGCACCATCTGTAGCGCGGCGGAAACTGTTCTTGCAGGATCGCTTGCCTGCCTCGGGTGGCAGGTGGCTGAGCCGGTGCTCGCAGGACGGAAATATGAAGATCACTGCCCGTTTGATGATCTCGCTGATTATTGGCACTGCTCTGGTGACTTTGCTCTTCGCCTATTTCCAGGTGAAGGGGGAGAAGCGCAACACGCGGAAGGAACTGGAGCAGCGCGCGGAACTGCTAGCCGAAAGCCTTGGCCAGGGGGTTGAGCCTCTCCTACAGAAGCGCAACCATAAAGATCTTCAGAATCTTGTGGACCGGTTCGGTAACCGCCAGCGGCTGGCGGGCGTCGCCGTCTATGACGCGGACGGCCACCCCCTGGCCATGACCACGGGGTTGGGCGAACGCCTCCGGAATCGCCCGGATGTGGCCGCGCGGGCGGTGACCGAGAATCAGCCCCACGGGGAATACCTCGGGGTAGGTCCGGCACGCCTGCATGTTTACTCTGTTCCTTTGATCTTGGACGACAAGGTCGTTGGCTCGTTGGCGATTTTTCACGACGCCAGCTTTATTGACGCCCAAGGCACCCGGCTTTGGCGCGACTCGTTCCGGCGAGTCCTCGTCCAAACTCTTTTCATTGTGTTGGCAACCCTGCTCATCATCCGTTGGACAATCACCAGGCCGATCGCCAGGACGGCGGAATGGATGCGGCAGCTCCGCGCTGGCCGGACCGTCGAACCCCGCGATCTTCCCGGGGCCGATCTATTCCAACCGCTTACTCAGGAAGTAACCCATTTTGTGAAGAGCCTGGAAACCGCAAGAGCCGCGGCCGAAGAAGAGGCTCGGCTGCGCGAAGCCGCTGAATCGGTCTGGACTCCGGAACGGCTCCGGATTCACGTCCGCGGCCGCCTCCGGGAAAAACCGCTTTTCGTGGTCTCAAACCGGGAACCCTATATGCACATCCGCCACGGGAAGTCGGTGGAAGCTGTGGTTCCCGCCAGCGGCCTGGTGACGGCACTTGAGCCCATCCTGCGGGCTTGCGAGGGGACGTGGGTGGCACATGGGTCGGGGGACGCCGACCGCGAGAGGGTGGATGCGAGGGACCGCTTGAGGGTCCCTCCGGATGAACCGCAATACACCCTGAGAAGGGTTTGGCTCACCAAGGAACAAGAGGAAGGCTATTACTTTGGATTCGCCAATGAAGGACTTTGGCCGCTCTGCCACATCGCTCACACGCGGCCGACTTTTCGGGCTTCCGACTGGGGTTTCTATCAAGAGGCCAATGCGAAGTTTGCCCAAGCAGTGGTCGAGGAAATGAAAGACATTGAGCAGCCTGCGGTCCTGATCCAGGATTACCACTTCGCTCTTTTGCCGCGCCTCGTGAAGGAAAAACGGCCGGACGCTCGCGTCGCCATCTTCTGGCACATTCCGTGGCCGAACCCGGAGGCCTTCGGGATTTGCCCCTGGCAGAGGGAACTGCTCGATGGCCTGCTGGGTGCGGACCTGGTCGGGTTCCACATTCAATCGCACTGCGATAATTTTCTCGAGACCGTCGACCGCGTCCTGGAGTGCCGAATTGAATGGGAACGATTCGCCGTCAGTCGCGGAGGCCAGCTTACCCTGGTCAGGCCGTTTCCCATCAGCGTTGCCGTCCCGGAGGGGGTGGCGGAAGCAGGCGACTCACCACGGTCGCTCTACCTCGAACGAGCGGCTCTGTTCAAGGATCTGGGCGTGCAGGCGACCTTCATGGGTGTGGGGGTGGAGCGGGTGGACTACACGAAAGGGATCCTGGAGCGCTTTCGGGGTATCGAGCGGTTCCTCGAAAAGTACCCCGCGTACCAAGGCCAGTTCACCTTCGTGCAGATAGGCGCCCCCAGCCGCACTCACATCAAGCGCTACCATGACTTATTGGGGGAGGTCGAATCCGAAGCGGATCGCATCAACTGGCGGTTTCAGACGAGTACGTGGAAACCCATCGTCTACTTGAAACGGCATCATACCCACGAAGAGATTGGACACTACTACAAGGCGGCCGATCTTTGCCTGGTGACCTCGCTGCACGACGGCATGAATCTGGTGGCGAAAGAGTTTGTAGCCGCCCGGGATGATGAAGGAGGCGTTTTGATACTGAGCCGCTTCACGGGCGCTAGCCGGGAATTACGTGACGCCTTGGTGGTGAATCCCTACGATACCGAGCAACTGGCGGAGGCAATACGTTATGCCTTGGAGATGGATCCGGACGAAAAAGGGGCGAGGATGTGTCGCATGCGGCAGGTGGTGAAAGACCATAACATTTATCGCTGGGCCGGCAGCCTGATCGAAGAGTTGTCGCAAATCCGCCCCGACCGCCCAGAGCCGGCGAGGACTCGCTCGTAAGGCGGCCCGCAGCGTTTGGGGGTTAATGTCGATCCGAGGAAAACGCGGTCAGGAGTACTCTTGAAGCGACCGAGGAACCCAGCGGCCCGTTCGCGCCGCGTGGCGCCGGAGATTGGGAGGCGGAAACGAGTTACGCGCCGCCAAGGTGGATCGACCCACCTCTTCAAACACTGGAAGAAAGTGGCGAAGGAGATCCGATCTGCAGAATTCGTCGCGCTTTTTCTTGATTTCGACGGCACCCTGACACGGCTCCGCAGACGGCCGCATGACGTAAAGCCTCTGAGCCTCCCGCTCCGGCGGCTCTTGGGCAGACTT
The DNA here is from genome assembly GCA_963804995.1 of uncultured Acidobacteriota bacterium. Classification (GTDB taxonomy): domain Bacteria; phylum Acidobacteriota; class Terriglobia; order UBA7540; family UBA7540; genus Bog-366. The sequence continues at coordinate 694,554 of CAWDSK010000003.1, read as the reverse complement.
TCCCGGGATGGGCGGATCCGAGTCTATGTCATTAGCGGACGTACGCTGGCGGACCTCCGGCGCCTCGTCCCGGTTGCGGGTGTTCACCTTTTGGGTTTGCATGGGTATGAGGGCCCCCGGCTCGGGAGAATGGTTCGAGAGCGGAAATTGCTCGCGGAAGCCAAACAAGCGCTGGAAGGGAACCTTCCAAGGACGAAGCGGATATGGATCGAAGACAAGAGGTTGGGGCTGGCCGTCCATTACCGCGAAGCCTCAGCCGCGGCCGTGCGGCGGGCGCGCCCTGTCATCCACGAAGTCTGCGAGCGTTTCAGCCCCCAGATTCACCTCCTGGAAGGCAAGAAGGTTTGGGAGTTGCTTCCCAAGGTAATCGAGGGAAAGGGACCCGCGGTGCGCGCATTGATCTCAAATCCGCGCCGGCCTGTGCTTCCGGTTTTTCTGGGTGATGACACGACCGATGAAATGGCTTTCACGGCGCTTCCCAACGGGCTGACCATCCGGGTCGGCGGAGGAGGGCGGACGAAGGCTCGGTTTTACGTTCGCAACCCTGGCGAGGTAAAGCAGTTCCTGGCAAGATTGGAGGGCGAAATCGATGAAAACAGCTGAGAACCCCTTCCGATTCGTGACGGCATCATATCTGCCCCTGATCCTTAATCAGAAGGCGACCACGCTGGCTCAACTGAGCGCTTGCCTGGAGAGTTGCAGCGACGCATCGGTTTTCTACCACACCTTTCAGAGTCTCAGCCGCCACCACTTTCTTACGGAGGGATTCTCCAATGATTTTGCTCAGTGGGTACTGGCCTCTTGTAATCGGCCTGAACTGGCGGAGCAGTTAGCCTCCCTCGACATTCGCGATTACGTCTCTTTGGCGGAGCTGCGGGCGGATATTAAACGGCTGGTCTCAGAGTATTGTGAGGCGAACTCGCGCGAGGCCGAACAATCGGCCTTCGAACCCTTCTACTTTGGCGAGGCCATTGAAGTGGCGGTGCCCTTGGGGATCGAGGCCCGAACACTAGAGGAATTTCAATGCGGCCTTGGAAGGCTGAGTCATGCCTCCTTTCATTTCCACTTCATTGCCTCGCGTTTAAGACTGCACTTGCGCACCAACGACTTCTCCAACTGGCTGGAGAAGGAGTTGGGCCTAGGAAGTCTCGCTCGAAAGATAGACCGCATCGATATCTATACCAACACTCTTGAGAGCGCCAAGGCCAGGCTCATGGCTTTGGTCCAGAAGGAGCTGAGCCGGTGAGCCCAGGAATGGCCATTCCGCGATGGATTCACTTGGAAGATTACGTCCCGGTTCTCGGTGAGCCGGAGGTGGCGGAGATGCGTGCCCTGGCGGCGCCGCTTCAGGGCCGCACAGTGCAGATGGTCAACTCGACGGCGGTGGGCGGCGGCGTGGCGGAAATCCTCACCCGGCTGGTGCCCATCCTTCAGGAATTGGGGCTGGCGATCCGCTGGGAAGTGATCACGGGCGGGAACGATTTCTTTGAAATTACAAAGGCGTTCCACAACGCTTTGCACGGAGGGTCCTATGACCTGCCGGCGGAGAGCTTTGATGTTTTTCTCGCCTACAACGAACAGAACCGCGCCCGCCTGCAATTGGAAGCTGAGTTCATCGTGATTCACGATCCCCAGCCTGTGGCGCTCATCAACTCCCGGCGGGAGCGTGGCGGCCACTGGGTCTGGCGGTGTCATATCGACCTTTCCCGCCCCAACCCATTGGTGTGGGGATTTCTCAAGCCTTGGGTTAATCGGTACGATGGTGCGATATTCTCCTCGCCGGAGTTTGCGCGCCAGTTGCCTATCCCGCAGTATCTCTCCTATCCCTGTATCGATCCCCTCTCTGACAAAAACCGCGAGATCGAAACGGAAGTGGTGCGAAGCACTATCGAGGGTTTCGGAATCGACCCCGCTCGTCCAATTCTCACCCAGATTTCGCGTTTCGACCGCTTGAAGGACCCCGTGGGTGTCGTGAAGGCCTATCAGATTGTGAAGCGCTACTTCGATTGCCAGTTGGTTTTGGCCGGGGGCGGAGCAAGCGATGACCCGGGAGGTGAAGTTGTGCTGGCGGAAGTGCGGGAGGTCGCGGGGGGAGACCAAGACATCCACATTCTCAACCTCCCCCCCTGGAGCAATCCGGAGATCAACGCGCTGCAACGTGGGTCGACGATCGTTATCCAGAAAAGTTTGCGGGAGGGGTTCGGCCTCACCGTCACAGAGGCGCTTTGGAAAAAAAAGCCCGTGGTGGCTTCCGCGGTCGGCGGTATTCCGACCCAGGTCATTCACAAGCATACGGGGCTGCTGGCGCACTCCGTCGAGGGAACCGCCTACCAGATCCGCTTTCTGCTTTCCAACCCCGAAATTGCCCGCAAGCTGGGCGAGAACGGGCATGAGCATGTCCGGGAAAATTTTCTGATTACCAGTAATGCGAAGCGATATCTGACTTTGTTCTTGAACCTGTCAGCAAGTGGCCCAAAACGGGGATAATCAGGAAGGCCTTGTAACGGCGGGGCTGAAGCCCCACCCCTCCAAACCCGACGAACCCTTCGTAGTTTCGTCCGGCCCCCCCTACAGGCCTCCCAAAAACTTGGGTGAGCTATTATGACCAGCCAGGTGAGCAGTACGGGGCTGACACGAGAATCACCCCACGCTATAACAAGTGTGCCTCTAGCTTCCATCCCGGATCTGCCTGGAGACGGAGATTAGGGGGGAGGATCAACATGCTTTGGACCATTTTCATGATTCTTATCGTCATGTGGCTGCTGGGATTTGGCTTTCAAGTAGGCGGCGGCCTCATCCACTTATTGCTCGTGGTGGCAGTCATTGTGTTGCTGTACAACCTGCTCACCGGCCGCAGATCTTATTCGTGAGGCGGCCGAACAGGCCAAATCTTTGCGGCTGGCAACATTCTATTTCTAGTGCTACTTCAGGGTGTGCCGGCTGTGGCAGTAGTTTTGGTTAGGGTTATTCGGGGCCGAAGACCCGGGGATTGATCGCGGAGGGTGCGCCCTTGCCGCAAAACTTTTGGTTCAAAATCCGTGAAGCGGGACGAAGGCCTTTCTGCGTGGCGGCGGGGCAACCAGCCGGGTGGTTGCTTTTTCTCTATTTATTCGCAGGAATGGCAGCCGCATCGCCTCAGGCCGGGGACTCTGTCCCCACCACGGAAACCATCATCGCCCGCATGGCGCAGGCCCGGGCGGAGAACCGTGCCCGTCTGCGGCCTTACATCGTGACGCGGAACTACCAGTTGTTTGGCAACGAAGCAAGCAAGGCCAAGTCCGAGGTGATTGCGGATGTAGCCTTCGTTCCTCCGGACTCCAAGATGTACACCATTCAGGAGACGAACGGGAGCGGACTGGGGCAAGTCATTGTTCGCCGCATGCTGGCAAATGAGGCAGAGGTCACCAAGGATCACGTCTCAACCGACTTGTCGGCGGACAACTATGATTTTCGCTTCATTCGCGAGGCAGAGGTAAGTGGCCAGCGCTGCTACGTGCTGGAGTTGCTTCCCCGGCGCAAAGAGAAACATCTGCTCCATGGCGACGTTTGGGTTGATGCGAACACCTACCTGCTTCGCCGCTTCGAGGGCGAGACCGCCAAGACCCCGTCTTGGTGGGTGCGGGAGGTGAGCGTTACGTTTGTATACGGCGACGTGAGCGGAATGTGGCTGCAGATAGCCTCGGAGGCCGTGGCCAACGTCCGGATACTCGGGCGTTCCACGATGGTTTCGCGCGACGTGAAATATCAGATCAGCGAACTGGTTGCTGCCGCGGCTTCGGCCCCACCAAGCTTCTTGGAGCCGATGCCTGGCCGGCCTCTTCGCCACGGCGTGAATCCAAAGCCACTGAAGTGATTCGTTCAAGAGGGAGAATCTACATGGAATTGAACAAGGCACTGGGGTTTGCAGTGATTCTAGGCTGGGATGACTTGAAGAAAGTCAGCGACCCCTGTTCCGCTCGTGTGGAATACCAAAGTGCGGTTGGAGCGGCGGTGGATTACCTGAGCGTCTGGTCGGTTGATGCCGAGGGTCATCAGAAGATGGTGTGCGACTACTGGACGTGGACTTCTTCGGCCCACCCCAGCGGAATAGGTTTCAAGGACAAATTCCATTCTCAACCGTTAGGTCTGGCCCTTGACTTCATCCTGATGAACCAGGATCAGTTCACGCGTCCGGCCGGCGCATGCCCGGAGGGGCTGGCTCTGATCGACCCTCCCACCGGAGATGAACTTACCGAGGCCGGCACTTGGATGAGCGGGGTCCATGGCGCCGCTACCAACGTGAGCCGCCCTGAGAATGAAAAAGTTGCAACTGCCTAGTGTACTGTGTCGCAAGTAGTGGTGCTTGTAGCTCCGACCTTCAGGTCGGCATGTGCTGAGCTAAAGCTCAGCGCTACGACGTTGACCCTGACAATCATATGTGCCGCGATTTGCGGCGCCCTACACTAGCCGGGGTTTCTCAGTGCGCCCCAACGGCGCAGATCCCCAAATGTGGAAGGCCCCACGCACATAGTTGCCGGTTGGGCTGAGAGCGGCCTGGCGGGGCAACGGGCTAGGCCGGAGCCTTGTGACCGAGGCCACGCCAGGTGGCGGAAGGAGCAGAATCTTGCTGGGTCTTGATCGTCGTGCCGCGCGCTGCACCTGGACAGCAGTTATTGTCCTCCTCCTGGTGGCACTGCTTTATCTGATTCGCGAAACTATATTCATCTTTGTCGTGGCACTACTGTTCGCCTATCTGCTCTGGCCGCTGGTCAAGTTTCTCGATCGGCGGCTACCGGGCCGGTCAAAGGTGCCGGCGCTCACCCTCGTTTACCTCTCGATAGTTGGGTTCCTGATTGTCATTGGAATTGTGATCGGCTCTCGTGTAGTCCAGGAGGCAAACGCATTGGCGGCCAGGCTTCCTGAGCTCCTTTTGAAATTCCAGCCTCCGATCCTGCCCCCCTTTTCACCCGCCTCACTGCCGCCGAAAATCACGGTCATCTCAACGCTGCAACAGCAACTGGCCAATCATTCGCGAGATATCCTGGCGCTGCTTTCGAATGCCGCCTTGGGGGTCATCTCGCACGCCGGAAACCTTATCTTCATTATCCTGGTTCCGATTCTCAGTTTCTTCTTCCTGAAAGATGGGCGTGAGATGCGCAATTCCATCCTGGGCATTCTTGCCGCAGGAGCCCGCCACGACATGGTGGAGAGAATTGCCGCTGACCTGCACGTGCTGCTGGCACAGTATATGCGAGCGTTGGTGTTGTTGGGTGTCGTGGCATCTTTGGCATATGGACTCTTCTTCTCGATGGTCGGCATTCCGTATGGGATTCTGTTGGCGGCTGTCGCTTTTCCCCTGGAATTTATTCCCATGGTGGGTCCTCTTGCCGGAGCCATCATCGTTTTGCTCGTTGCGGGTTTAAGCGGTTCCCACCACCTGCTCGCAGTCTTCGTGTTCCTTCTCGCGTTCCGTTTCTTACAGGATTATGTGGTGTCACCGCATTTGCTCAGCGCCGGCATGAAGCTGCATCCTTTACTGATCATCTTCGGAGTCCTGGCGGGCGGCTCGATCGCGGGTATAGCCGGCTGCTTTCTTTCAGTCCCGGTGCTCGCTGCTTTGCGAATCGTGTACCGGCAGTTGTTAACCAAGGCCCCTCCCGCAGTGATAGCGCCTGACGCTTCTGCTCCTCTGTGAGGAACCCGACTTGCGCTTAGCTTGCTCATCGGTCGGCCCGGGAACCGTTTTGGCGGAAGCTTAGCGTGACGGATTCGCCCATGAAAAGTCATAGGAAGAAAACGCATGAAGTTGGGAAATTAGGTGGGACAACGCCCGCTATGCCCCGCGGAGAGCAACATGTGGGACTGTCCCACATTGACGAAGTCGTGGGCCTATAAAGGTAGAATGGGACAGCAGGCCATGCCGAGCCCAACCTTCTCACCCCTCGCCCGGTCGGACGTGCAGATTGCCACCTCCGGCTCGCGCGCCAAATCTCGCCATATTAGAAACGGCATTTGAATGCAGGTGGCACAGAGCGGCGGGGCGCAAGCAAGCGATCGGGCCATTCTTATATTCGTAATACCACAAATGGCATAGAATCCTTGCCAAGAAAACAGGGAATTGCGGACTTGCACCGCAGAGTAATCCCGCGCCCAGCGGGATTCCTCTCCAATGCATTACCGTCGATTCTTGTTTTCTTAGCGAGAATATTGTGCCACTTCCCGAAAGTGACCCCTCACCCGTCCCGCGCCGGCTGGTAAAAACGCCGGCCGCGGTCCACCCTCTCCCCCGGGGAGAGGGCTATGATTCTCGTTTGGTTGCGACTCCACCGCTCTGCGCTTAAAATTGCGCAACCCTGCGGTCACACCGTGGCCTTGAATTATCCCTTCCCCGGCTACCCAGCCATCGCACTCGTACCTATTTCCAGGCCGAAGCATCGGTCGATTCCGCTGGCCCCCCACTGTAGTTGTCCCGACACAATAGGGATGTGCAGTTTTGAACAAATGGATGTTCTCTTGTGAGCAGACAGGCAGGACCTGACTTAATTAGGATGCCTCAATCGGGGTTGGCATCGTTAAGGTTTGCGGTGTTGCCGAGCCCGGGGGGAGAGGCCATCTGACCCATCCGAGATGTCATGAATGGGCACAAGGTGAAGTCAGCAGACGGTGGTTTATGGCACTCCTACAGGTCGTTTTTGTGGCCGCATGCGATGGAGAGCGGGGAACGATCCTGCCATCACTGAGGCGAGTCAGTCCGAATCCCCCACTTCTACGGGAGTGGGCATCATTCAGGAGGCATCGATAAGGAGGATTACATGAGCAAACTATTTGAGCTTTTTCCCGGCGCGAACCTTGAGAACGCCGGCATGAGACGAATCAGGGCCGGCGTTCCGGCGCCAACCAACCACACGGGCATCACCGGCATCGGTCGAATGAAGCGTGATTCCATGAAGAAACTCGGCTCCTTTCTTCTCTGTGCGGCGTTCGCTGTTTGCTTGGCGTTTGCAGGCAAGAAGACGCCGCCGCCGACCCTGCAGCCTGTAAATCTCGGATCGGCCGCGCCGTTCGCGGTTTTCGGCGGAACCGGGGTTACCAACGTCCCCACCGCCGCCACCGTTATTACCGGGGATCTTGGGTCTTTAATCCCTTCGGTCACTGGGTTTTTCGAGGAGGATGGTGGGGCAGGAATAGTGAATGGAACGATAGACGACAGCGATACTGGCCCAGAATCTTCTGCCGCAAAACACGCGGCAGCCTCCTTGAAAATCGCCATTAATGACGCCGCTGGACGGCCATGCCCAGCGGGCCAAAACTGCACACTCGCATCAGAGTTGAGCGGATTGACCATCACCCCTGGCGTGTATAAGAACTCCGGCGTGGTTACCGTATCGGGGCCTGTCTATCTGAATGGCAATGGCGTCTACATCTTCCAGATTGCGGGCGGACTGATTGTAAACCCTACCCCTGGCGGCGAGGTTGTCCTGGAAGGCGGCGCCCAGGCGGCCAACGTCTTTTGGCAAACCACTCAAGCTACGCTGAATTCGAACTATGCATTCGAAGGAAACATCTTGTCCAGTACCAGCGTTACGTTTACGGCGCCGTCTGGGGGCACAGTGCTGATCGGCAGAGCGCTGGCGCTAACCGACGTTACATTCGCTGCCGCCGACACTGTTACGCTACCACCTAGGGTAGGCAAGTAGCACGGACTCGCAACGCAGTGACTCACCCTTGCGCCTGCGCCGCCGTCCGGACCACGAAATGCGCGGTCCGGACCGGCGCTGCCGCAATCCTGAAGAGGCTCTTGGTCGCGCGTCCCCAAGTTGCCGTTAGCCGCAGGAACTTCTGATACAGCCCCATTGGAGATAGCCGGGCTGGATTCTATCCGGAGGTTGTCCACGTACCTGCGCCGTAAGGCGTGAGGGATTCGGAATTAAAGAAGGACGAGCAGTGATCGATGACTGAGAAGCGGGGCTCACTTGCCCCGCGCGGAACGATGAGAAGACTCGGCAACAAGGGGTGTCCTTAAGCGTCCGTCGGCGCTCAGGGACACCCCAAGGAGTCACAGGGTACTGGTGCAGTTTGACGTAGCGGCGGGTTTACCCCGCCATTGTACGTTGAGATAACTCGATCGATGGCGGGGTAAACCCGCCGCTACGTCAGCAAACTGAACCAGTACCAGTCACAGTATTCCGTGGACTTTCGCCGCCAGATTAAAGTAACCTGCCCCTGTTTCCTGTGCCGACCGTAAGGTGAGTTCCAGTCATCGGATTCAGTAGTTCAAAGTTATTCCTTTTGAAGTTGAGGGTCCTATGGGCAACGACCGTCATTTTCCCGTTCGGTTGTTTGTCTGGTCCGTAGTGTTGGTCGCGGTCGCCGCCGCCGGGATCTATCTGGCCTATGAACTGGTTGTCAAACCGCAACGGGCACTGCAGGACCAGATCAACGAGCAGAAAGAGACCATTCTCAAGCTCGAGCAAGAGAAGCAGCGCCTTGAGGCCTACCTGAAGATCCTGAAGCGCATCGACCGCCGGGCTCGCATCGAGGTTCTACGGCAGTCCAAGGACCAGCAGGGGAACCTGCAAACTACCATCCGGTTCACCGAGATTGACGACACCGGCAAGCCGATGAGTGTCTCCCGAGAGCTGACTCTGCCGGGGCAGGAATTCTATTTTGACACTCTGGTGATCAAGTTTGACGACCACTTCATCGAGGAGGGCGACCCCTTCAAAGGCCGGGCGCTCATGCTGTTGCGGCGGATCTTCTCCAACACCATGCGGCCCGAAGATGGGTTCGTCATCGACGTCGAGGGGCAGGCCCCCGAGGCCTACGCCGAGCAGCAAGCCCCCACTGCCTTCGAGAAGGATCTTTGGAAACGCTTCTGGGAACTTGCCAATGACCAGAAGTTAGCGAAGGAGCGCGGCGTGCGGGCTATCCATGGCGACGCGCCCTACATGCGGCTGGAGCCCGACCGTGTGTACGAGGTCTGCCTGAGGTCAACCGGCGAAGTCATCATCACGCCCGGAACACGGCTGGCGCCCCCGCAAACGATTCCGTAGAGGCCCCGGAAAAATCCGGAACCGGCGCGGAAAGTATAGCGACATCGGTTAGTTAAATCGCATCCAAGATAATGTTGGATTATGAAAGTCGTTTCCCTTTATCGGCCGGTGGTTGTATGCGCTGGGCTCTTGTGGGCTGTAAGCCTGGCCTGTGCGGGTCCAGGCCAGGCTCAAACCTCCGCGAAGCCTGACCCGGCCACGCCCCCGCAAACCAAAGTCCAGGCAACGCCCGACCCGTCGAAGAAGAAACCCGTCAAATCGAGCGAATGGCATCACTTCGGCGAACCGAATAGCGCCTCCGGGGCGGCGCCAGGTCATTCGAGTGTGTGGCATCCCGTCAGTCCGTATCCCAGCTTCCCCATGGTGGTTCCCGGTGGAACAGCTTCCCGGCAACAATTCGGTACAAACCGCCTGGCTGATTTGGAACGGCAGATGTGGGCGCTGGTCAATCGCGACCGCCTGGATCCCGCGACCTCCGCCGAGACGAGTGGCCGGGCGCAACCCCTCCGGTGGAACGAGAAGCTGGCGGCGGTGGCGCGAGCGCATTCCCGCGAAATGGTCGAGCAAGGATTCTTTGACCATGTTGACGGGCAGGGAAGGCCCCTATCGGCGCGAATAAACGCGGCCGGAATCTCCTGGCGGGCGCTGGGAGAAAATATTGCCATCGATGGAACCGTCGCTGCCGCCGAAGCCGCCTTGATGAACGAGCCGCGTTTCCAGATCAATCATCGCTCCAACATCCTAAACGCCAGGTACACTGACGTGGGAATTGGGATCGTGCCAGGGCCGAATCGTAGTCTTTACATCACGCAGGATTTCGCCACAATTCCGCCTGACCGCAGTGCCTTTAGCAGCGCTCCCTGACCCCAGCACGTCGTAGGGGCACCCCTCGTGGCAAGCTTGTCAAAATTATGCTCCAGGCGGCAGAGCCGCAACCAAGAGCTCGTGGCAAGCTTGTCAAAATTATGCTCCAGGCGGCAGAGCCGCAACCAAGAGCTGTGCCATGGCCATCTTGGCCATGGATCGGCACGGGCAGGATGCCCGTGTCTGGAGTTTGTACATTTTCAAAATGCACAATACAAGAATCTCTGCCCTCGGTCGCCGCGGCGACAGAGGGTGGACCGCAACCGGCGCTTTCACCAGCCGGGGCGGGCCGGGTGAGGGGGTCCAGGCTCGACGCGCTCCCCGGCACCCCCTCCTGCCAAGACCTCCGGCACGGACCCTACCCCGCGCAGCACTTTCTCCACCCACCTCTCCGGCGCTTCCAGAACGATGCAGCCAGCCCCCTGCCGCTGGCTCGGTTTCGGTGGGGGCGACGCGCGCTCGATCGGGTTGCGCTACGCGGCGCGCCAACGACCGAATCTTGCGGCGGGGAGGTGCGGATTTCATCCTATCTCCGATACTCACGGCTTAGACCCCCTCACCCGTCCCGCCCCGGCTGATAAGTGCGCCGGCGGCGGTCCACCCTCTGTCGCCGCGGCGACCGAGGGCGGTAGATCCAAGAAGCGGGCCGCCCTTTCGGAGGGGGATTAGACCTCTCATTTCAAATGTAGAAACTCCAGGCACGGGCAGGAAAAGCTGTGAAAAAATCCCATCAAACCTTTCACCGCGGAGACGCGGAGGCGCAGAGGTTTGAAAACAAAGGGTCATTTCTCTGCGTCTCAGCGTCTCAGCGGTGAAAATGGTATTTTTTCACAGCTTCGGACGCCCGTGGCACAACGCAGAGGCCAGCGGCGCTGGCCCGGGCCGAACGGTGAATTTGCTGAGATTTTTAGCCCTGTACGAATAGTTCGGAATCAGCGTCCCCCCCACCCTCCCGCATCGTTCTCCCATCCCACGCGGCCACGACGTGGAGCATGTTACGAGATGAGCAATTGTGAACAGACAGGCGTTCTGGGGTTGCTTAGATTCTGAGCTTGTGCATCGAGTTTCAGCTTACTTCGAAGGCTTGGGATTCTGCGCGGCGCGTTGCCCATGCCTGCGCCGTCTCTTCCGTAATTCAGGCTGCGGATCAAGGGGGGCAAGGCGGTTGTTTTGCGGCTAGGTAAGTTCCGCTCCCTTTAGGGACCCGGGACTGACCAGCCCGGGATTTTGTACCTTGCGGAGCCGCTCACGAGCAGTACCCTGCGAGGGATTCGGAGCTGAAAAAGGAGATTCCGATTGACCGCTGACATTAACGAGCATTCCGCCATCAGCCCTGACCATCAACTCCCGGCCTTTGTTCCCCGACATAAGGGTCTGCACGTCGTCATGTGGATCCTGCTGCTCCTGATCGTGGCGGTTCCGCTCCTGCTGGTCTTGCACCACCACGAGGAAGCCAAAAAAGCGGCGGCCGCACGCCCTGCCGCGCCGGGGATCACCATTACGAGTGCGACGGCTCAAAAGGGTAACATCGGCGTCTACCTTGACGCCATCGGCACAGTCACCCCGGTCTATACCGATTCGATTACCAGCCAGGTGAATGGCCTGGTCGTTGCCGTGCATTATACGGAGGGTCAGCGGGTAAGTAAGGGCGATCCGCTGGTTGACATCGATTCGCGTCCGTACCGCGCCATGCTCTTACAAGCGCAAGGGACGCTGGAGCGAGACCAGAATCTGCTCGCCCAAGCACAGATGGACCTTGAACGCTACCGTGCCGCGTGGGCACGCAACGCCATTGCCAAGCAAACCTTGGACGACCAGGAAAAGCTTGTCCTGCAGTACGAGGGCACAGTAAAAAACGACCAGGGAACGGTGCAATTTGACCAGATTCAGGTGGACTACTGCCATATCACTGCTCCCATCGCCGGCCGCGTGGGTTTACGGCTGGTGGATCCGGGCAACGTGGTGCAGTCTGGTGGAAACGTAACCCTCGCCGTCATTACGCAGTTCGAGCCCATCACCGTTATTTTCACCATACCGGAAGACAGTCTGGGCCAGGTTGAAGCCCGCCTGAACGCGAAGGCTAAGCTCCCCGTCGATGCCTTTGATCGCACTGCGCAGACGAAGATTGCCAGCGGGGCGCTGTTGACGCTCGACAACCAGATTGACACGACGACGGGGACCGTAAAAGGGCGAGCACTCTTTGCCAACACCAATGATGCACTCTTTCCGAACCAGTTTGTAAACACGCGCCTGCTGGTGAATACGCTGGAGGGAGTGACGCTGATTCCGTCATCAGCCATTCAACAGAATGGGCAAGCGTCGTTTGTCTATTTGATTCAAAACAATTTCGCTCACATGCGCAGCGTAACGCCGGGGGTTACCAACGGCGGTGTAACGCAGGTTGAAGGCATCAACCCTGGAGACGTTGTCGCCAACAGCAGCTTCGATAAGTTGCAGGACAAAGCTGCGGTGGTCATTTCGAACAAGCCTGTCACGGCCAAAACGAGCGGGAGCAACGCGCAGTGAGTCCATCTCGTCCGTTTATCTTGCGACCGGTAGCCACGGCTTTGCTGATGGCTGCCATCCTCTTGGTCGGTCTGGTTGGCTATACACAACTGCCGGTTTCCGCATTGCCGGAAGTCGATTATCCCACCATTCAGGTGCTCACGTTTTATCCCGGCGCCAGCCCCACGGTGATGGCGACGACGGTGACGGCGCCCCTGGAGCGTCAATTCGGCCAACTGCAGGGCTTGAGCCAGATGACCTCCACCAGCTCCGGAGGCACTTCCGTCATCGTGCTGCAGTTTAATCTCTCTCTGGCTATTGATGTGGCCGAGCAGGAGGTGCAGGCTGCCATAAACGCGTCGCAGAGTCTTTTGCCCTCCATCCTGCCCGCGCCGCCGACCTACAGTAAGACGAATCCAGCCGATGCCCCTGTGCTCACCCTGGCCATCACCTCAAATTCCATGCCGCTTTCTCAGGTTGAAGACCTTGTGGACACGCGCCTTGCGCCTAAGATTTCGCAGCTCAACGGGGTCGGTCTTGTAACCATCAGCGGCGGCCAAAAGCCCGCCGTCCGCATTCAAGCCAACCCTACGGCGATGTCATCCTACGGCATCAACCTGGAAGACCTGCGCACGGCGCTGACAAATGCCAGTGTGAACGCCGCCAAAGGGAACTTCGATGGGCCGCGCCAGGATTACCAGATCGACGCCAACGATCAACTGGTCACCAGCGACGACTATGGGAAGGTTGTCGTTGCCTACCGCAACGGCGCGCCGGTGATGCTGACCGACGTGGCACGCATCGTGAATGGCGTAGAGAACAATAATCAGGCCGCGTGGATGAACCAGACCCCTGCGGTGATCCTGAATGTGCAACGCCAGCCCGGGGCCAACACCATCAGCGTGGTCAAGAGCATCAAGGGACTCATGCCGCAGCTTGAGGCCAACCTGCCCACGGGCATTCTGGTGACCACGCTTACCGATCTTACCACCGCCATCGAAGCATCGGTTTCCGACGTGGAGTTCGAATTGCTGTTGACGGTTGGACTCGTCGTGCTGGTCATCTTCCTCTTCTTGCGGAGTCTCTATGCCACCATCATCCCCAGCGTGGCTGTGCCGCTGTCACTGGTGGGCACCTTCGCGGCGATGTACGTCCTTGGTTACAGCCTGGATAACTTATCGCTGATGGCGCTGACCATCTCCACCGGTTTCGTTGTGGACGATGCCATCGTGATGATCGAGAACATCGCGCGGTACATCGAAGCGGGCGATCCACCCATGGAAGCGGCGCTCAAGGGCGCGGAGCAAATTGGCTTCACCATTCTCTCGCTGACCGTGTCACTTATCGCCGTACTGATTCCGCTGTTATTCATGGGCGACGTGGTGGGGCGCCTGTTCCGCGAATTTGCCGTGACACTGGCCGTCACCATCATCGTTTCGGCAGTGGTCTCCCTTACGCTCACGCCCATGATGAGTGCGCGAATCTTGCGGCACGAGCCAAAAGAGAAGCAGGGGCGCGTCTATAGAGCCACGGAGCGTGCTTTCGAGGGGATGATCGCGTTCTATGGCCGGACACTGAAGTTTGTCCTTCGATTCCAGACGGTTACGCTGTTGGTCGCCGTGGCTACACTGCTGCTTACGGTTTTCCTTTACATCGTGATCCCAAAAGGTTTTTTCCCGGTACAGGACACGGGCGTCATCCAGGGCATAACGCAGGCGCCGCCGGCGATCAGTTCGCAGGCCATGGCAAAGAAGCAGTTGGAGATTACCAAGGCAGTTCTGGATGACCCGGCGGTGGAAAGCGTCTCGTCGTTTATCGGCGCCGATGGAACGAATGTAACGACGAACAGCGGTAGGATGTCGATCAACTTAAAGCCGCTCGACCAGCGCAATATCAGCGCATCAGACCTCATCCGCAGGCTCAACTCCAGAGTGAGCCAGGTTCAGGGAATCCAGTTGTTTATGGAACCTGTGCAGAACATTACCGTGGATGACCGGGTCAGTCGCACGCAATACCAGTACGCACTGGAAGACCCCGATGCGAATGAACTGAATGACTGGACCAACCGTTTCGTCGACCGGCTGAAGCAGTTGCCGGAACTGGAAGATGTGGCCACCGATCAACAATTGGGAGGGCTGGCCGTATCTCTGGTGATCGACCGGGTCACCGCTTCGCGACTGGGCATCGCGCCTTCGACCATCGATAACACCCTGTATGACGCCTTCGGTCAGCGGCAGATCAGCACGATGTATACCCAAGTAAACCAGTACCATGTTGTTCTCGAGAGTGAGCCGCAGTTTCAGAAAAACCCCAACAAGCTGAACCAGCTTTACATTCAGTCCAATGCGTCTTCAGGCGCAAGCGGTGCGGGAGCCTCTTCCTCTTTTGCGTCTTCCGGATCATCCTCCGCGGGATCCAATGCGCTGACGACTTCCGCACTGTACACTCCGGCGGCAAATACCCTTGCTCCTCCCTTGAACGCGCTTTCGGCGAGCACCTCCACGGCGACGTCCAGCAAGGGAGCCGGCTCTGCGGGTACTACCAGTTCAGCCACAAGCAGTGCCGTGCCGCTGAGCGCCTTCGCGCACTTTGAGAATACGACAGAGCCGCTCGCCATTACCCACCAGGGTCAATTTCCGGCGATCACCGTGTCGTTCAATCTCGCGCCGAATGCCGCACTGGGCAACGCCATTACGGCGGTCGACAAAGCGCAGAAAGACATGCACATGCCTCCCAGCCTGCAGGCAGGTTTTCAAGGCACCGCGGCATCCTTCACGAATTCGCTGGCCAATGAGCCGTTGCTCATTCTTGCCGCGCTGGTCACGGTGTACATCGTGCTGGGTGTTTTGTACGAGAGCTTTATCCACCCGATTACGATTCTGTCCACGCTACCCTCAGCGGGCGTGGGCGCTTTCCTCGCGTTGCTTCTTTTTCACCAGGATTTAAGCGTGGTGGCGATCATCGGCATCGTCCTGCTGATCGGTATCGTGAAAAAGAACGGCATTATGATGGTCGACTTCGCGCTGGAAGGCGAACGGAAGCACGGAAAGAACGCGACGGATGCAATTTACGATGCGTGTCTGCTCCGCTTCCGCCCCATTATGATGACCACCATGGCCGCGCTGCTGGCGGGTCTGCCGCTGGCGCTGGGAACGGGTTACGGTTCTGAGTTGCGCCGGCCGCTGGGCATCGCCATGGTGGGCGGACTGCTGCTGAGCCAGGCGCTCACGCTTTACACCACGCCCGTCATCTACATCTTTTTTGACAATCTGGCGCAGCGCTTTGCGCACAAATCGAACCCGCCGGAAACCGGGGGCGCAGAACTGGCAGGGCCGGCATGAACATCTCCGAACCCTTCATTCGCCGGCCAGTGGCTACGACGCTGCTCACGGTGGCGATTGCCCTTGCCGGGGCGGTTGCGTATGAGGTGCTGCCGGTAGCGCCCCTGCCGGAGGTCGACTTTCCGACTATTTCCGTCAGTGCAGGCTTGCCGGGAGCCAGCGCCGACATTATGGCGTCGTCCGTCGCCACTCCCCTGGAGCGGCAGTTCGGTCATATTGCCGGAGTGACGGAGATGACCTCCGCGAGCACGCTCGGCAGCACATCGGTCACCATTCAGTTTGACCTCAGCCGCGACATTGATGGCGCGGCGCGCGATGTGCAGGCCGCCATCAATGCGGCGCGAACCTATCTGCCCGCCAATCTGCCGGGCAATCCGACCTTTCGCAAGGTCAATCCCGCCGATGCGCCGATCATGATTCTCGGCCTTACCTCCGACAAATACGGTCCCGATAAACTCTATGACGAAGCCTCCACGGTCATCGCGCAGAAGTTGTCGCAGATACAGGGCGTAGGGCAGGTCAATACCGGAGGTGGCGCGTTGCCGTCCGTGCGTGTGGACGCCAATCCCACACAATTGGCCAGCTATGGACTTACCCTTGCGAATTTGCAATCCGTGCTGAGCCTGCAAAACGCCGACCTGGCCAAAGGCCAAATCTCTGATGGCATGGTGACCGCAGACATCCTTGCCAACGACCAGATCTCGCACGCCGACGACTACAAGCCGCTCGTCGTCGGTTATAAGCACGGCGCGGCGGTCCGCCTGTCCGATGTCGCTCAGGTAACAGACTCCGTGCAGAACGTCCGTGCTGCCGGCTATTTGAACGGCAAGCGCGCGATTACGATGATGATCTTCCGCCAGCCCGGCGCCAACATCATTGCCACGGTCGACCGCATACGCGCGCAACTTCCGGTTATCCAGGCATCCATTCCGCTGGGCATCGATACCACCATCGTTCTTGATCGCACCACAACCATCCGCGCCTCGGTCGGTGACGTTGAGAGGACGCTGCTCATTTCCATCGGCCTCGTCATCGTCGTGGTGTTTGTCTTCCTGCGCAACGGCCGCGCCACGCTCATTCCCGCCGTCGCTGTGCCGGTCTCGCTGATTGGTACGTTCGCAGTGATGTATCTGTTCGGATATACCCTCGACAACCTCTCGCTGATGGCCATGACCATTTCAACGGGATTTGTGGTCGATGATGCCATCGTGGTGATGGAAAATATCACGCGCCATCTGGAAAACGGCATAAGGCCCTTTGCCGCGGCGCTGAAGGGCGCGAAAGAAATCGGGTTCACCGTCTTCACCATCAGCATTTCGCTCATTGCCGTCTTTATCCCTCTTCTGTTGATGGGCGGAATTGTGGGCCGTCTCTTCCGCGAGTTTGCCGTCACCCTCTCGACGGCCATTCTCGTGTCCATGATCATCTCACTGACCACCACGCCCATGATGTGCGCCTACCTGTTGAAAAACGAGCGCGCGGAAAAACATGGCCGCATCTTCACGGCCAGCGAAAAGTTCTTTGAGTGGGTGCTGTCGTTATACCGCAGCACGCTGCATTGGGTGCTCGACCATCCAGCCCTTACCCTCAGCGTACTCTTCCTTACCATCGCCCTCAATGTGGTGCTGATCTACAAGATACCCAAGGGCTTTTTCCCGGTGGAGGACACGGGAGCGATCTCCGGTGGGGTGCGAGGGCCGCAGGATTCATCCTTCCCGGCGACGAACAACGCCCTTCAGCAGATCATCGGCGTGATCAAGAATGATCCTGCCGTCGCCAATGTGACGGGGTTTTGTGGCGGCGGTGGGGCCACCAATACCGGCTCCATCAACATTGCGCTCAAGCCGCTGGCGGAACGCAATGTCAGTGCCGCTCAGGTCATCGATCGCCTGCGCCCCCAATTGAACCGTCTGCCGGGGGCTTCCGCGTTCCTCCAACCCGTGCAGGATCTGCGCATCGGCGGCCGGTCCGGTAATGCGATGTACCAGTACACGATCCAAACCGACACTGTGCAGGATCTTTCCAAGTGGGGACCGATCCTACAGAGTGCGATGAAGCGCCTGCCCGGTCTGCAGGACGTAAGCTCAGACCAGCAGAATGGCGGTCTGGATGAGCTGATGAGCTATGATCGCGTCACTGCGGCAAAGCTCGGCCTTACCGCAAAGTCGCTGGACTCGGCGTTATACGGCGCATTCGGCCAATCGCAAGTGTCCATCATCTACACGCAGTTAAATCAGTATTACGTGGTGCTGGAAGTTGCTCCCCAGTATTGGCAAAGCCCGGAAGGATTGAAAGACATCTACCTTCTTACGTCCAGCGGCAGGAACATTCCGCTGCTCGCGGTGGCCAAGGGCCAAGCCAACACAACACCACTGGCCATCAACCATACGGGCTTATTCCCCTCGGTCACCGTGTCCTTTAACCTCGCGCCGAACGTGTCTTTGAGCGATGCCACATCGAGCATCAGCCAGATGCAAAAGCGGCTCGGCGCGCCTTCCACGCTGCAAGGCTTTTTTGCCGGCACGCTGCTGGCCTACCAGCAATCTCTTGGCACCGAGCCCGTGCTGATTCTGACGGCGCTGCTGGCGGTGTACATCGTTCTCGGTATTTTGTATGAAAGCCTGGTCCATCCACTGACCATCATCTCGAGTTTACCGTCGGCGAGCGTAGGCGCGATGCTCGCCTTGCTGCTCTTTAAAGTGGATCTGAATATCGTCTCCATCATTGGCATTGTGCTGCTGATCGGAATCGTAAAAAAGAACGCCATCATGATGATCGATTTCGCTCTTCAGGCAGAGCGCGAGGAGGGAAAGAGCCCAGCCGACGCGATATTTGAAGCGTGCATGTTGCGCTTCCGTCCGATCCTGATGACCACGATGGCGGCGTTATTGGGCGCTCTGCCCTTGGCGCTGGGGACGGGCATGGGGTATGAGCTCCGCCGGCCCCTGGGCATCACGATTGTGGGAGGGCTGATCTTGAGTCAGTTGCTCACGCTCTATACAACGCCGGTCGTCTATTTGGCGTTCGACCGGCTGCGGCTACGGATGCGCGGAAAGCAACACGACATCCTTATCCTTGACCGTGGGGCCGGACCAGCCCCCAGCGCTGCGGTTTAGGGGAGAGTAGCGCCGGCATCTTGCCGCAGCGGAAAATGCCGCCGGGACGGCGGCGCCACAAAGAATGCATGTCACGATCCCGGATTTTTCACCACGGGTTTGGAAGGGCGGGTTAGGGGGTGCATAAGATTATGACTTCTTTCCATCTAAGAGCCAGAATGTGTCTCGCCGTGACATCTTGCCTCCTGGCAGGGTGCACGGTCGGCCCAAAGTACCACACACCGACCGCGGAAACTCCTGCGGCATACAAGGAACTCACTCCCGCCGATTACAAAAATACGGAAGGTTGGAAAGTGGCGCAGCCGAAAGATGATGCGCTTCGCGGTAAATGGTGGGAGATTTTCAACGATCCTCAGTTGAATGCGCTGGAAGAGAAGGTTAATGTTTCAAACCAAAACATCGCCGCTGCTGCGGCAAGCTTTTTTGCCGCGCGCGCCCTGGTCAAGGAAGCTCGATCCCAGCTTTTCCCTCGAGTGACGACCAACCCAGCCATTACCGTGCAACGGCCGTCGGCCACATTATCCAGTGGCAAAGCGGGAGGTTCCACATCTTCCTCGACGAGTACATTTACTGATTATACCCTCCCGTTTGATGCGACATGGCAGCCGGACTTGTTCGGCCGTATCCGGAACACGATCAAATCGGCTGCCTACGGAGCGCAGGCCAGCGCGGCGGATCTGGAGAATACCCGCCTCACTGTCCAGGCCGATGTTGCTGTGGATTACTTTCAACTTCGCGGACAGGATGCTTTAAAGCAGTTGTTGGATTCTACTGTGGTCGCTTTTCAACAGTCTCTCGATCTGACCAGGGCTCTGTACGAGACAGGCATCGACTCGGACGAAGCCGTGGCGCAAGCCGAGACTCAACTCGAAGCCACGCAAGCACAGGATGCCGCTCTGGGCGTCCAACGGGCGCAGTTTGAACATGCCATCGCCATGCTGACCGGCCAACCGGCATCGACGTTTTCAATTCCCATCGAACCGCTCAACTCAAGCCCTCCGGCGATTCCCTCTCGGCGTTCCGTCCCAGCTTCTTGAGCGGCGTCCCGACATCGCCGCAGCAGAGCGCCAGGTTGCTCAGGCCAACGCCCAGATTGGCATTGCGAGGGCAGCATACTTTCCGACGGTAACGTTAAGCGCCGCGGCAGGACTCGAAAGCACTTCGATCGCGAGTTGGTTCACATGGCCGAGCCGCTTTTTCTCGGTTGGCCCGGCAGCCGCGGAAACCCTTTTTGACGCGGGGTTGCGCCGGGCCACGGTGGAGCAATTCAGAGCCCAGTACGACGAGACCGTGGCCAACTATCGGCAGACGGTGCTAACGGCTTTTCAACAAGTTGAAGACAACCTCGCGTCGCTGCGGATCCTGTCGGTGGAGATTCAATATCAGGACACGGCGGTCAAATCGGCGGAAAGAAGCCTCGCGATCGCCAAGGATCGCTACAGCTTGGGAATCGATCCTTACCTGAATGTGCTTACCGCGCAAACCGCATTGCTATCCAATCAGGAAACTGCGGTCAATCTTCGAATTCAGCAGATGACGGCCAGCGGAGGGTTGATCGAGGCGCTCGGTGGAGGTTGGAACGCCTCGCAGCTCCCATCGCCTGCGCAACTGATCAGCAAAGTACCATAAAGC
Organism: uncultured Acidobacteriota bacterium; assembly: GCA_963804995.1. Classification (GTDB taxonomy): domain Bacteria; phylum Acidobacteriota; class Terriglobia; order UBA7540; family UBA7540; genus Bog-366. The sequence continues at coordinate 674,064 of CAWDSK010000003.1, read as the reverse complement.
TCAAAACTGACCTTTAAAGAGCACCCTCACACTCGGTGGCCGACTTGAAACTGGGTGACGTAATGCATGAGTCCAAAGACATTCAGGAGCCACACAACCACCAGAATGATGACGACCGCATTCAGGATTGATTTGATGGAACCCGCCATCGGAATGAAGGTATTGACAAGCCAGAGAAGAACCCCCACTACGACCAGAGCAATTAAGATTTGTACCAAAGGTGTTTGCACTATGGACATAAATTTAGAACCTCCTTGTTTTCGGAGGCAGGCGCTTATGCGTCCGCTCCCGGTGATACGCGGTTCGGTCTCGCCAGCGGATTCTCCATCAGGACTGAAACGGTGCCGTCCCCTGGATCGAGAGGGAATCCCAGGCGCTTGGCCTGATCAGCCATGATCTGGTCGAAGATGGCATCGACCCGGAGGTAAATCCACAGGTCGATATGAGAAGCCGGCAGGTTCGACAAGTCATAGTCGGGAATCATTTCACTTCGCCTCGGTCAACGGGACATCCACGAGATGCTCGGCAAGGAACCAGACTTGAAATTCGTTGGTCCGAATCACCTGACTCACCAGCACATCGTTCTCCAGGTTGTGACACACATCGGCCCTGGTCGACGCCAGTTCCTTTCATGGGCCCCTTGCGTCCCTAGACTGCTGGGGGAGACGCTAGCGATTGCTGAGAACTTACCTACTGCGGCTGCTTTTCGGAATCAGCTTTCGCCTTCTTTTCACGGTCACCGCTGTCGCTTTTGGGGCTGACCGCTGCTTTGACGCCCTTACCGATGTCCTTGCCTCCTCGGCCTAGACCCTTGCCCATTTCCTTGCCTGCCGCGATGGGCTTGCCTTCCTTCATCTCATGGCCGACTCCCTTGCCCCCCGTTCCAACCGCTTCGCCGGAGGCCTTAAAATCGCCGCCTACCGACTCCGGCCCCACGCCAAGTTTGCCCGCCGTCCCGGAATCCAGATGTCCTGTAACAGGCAGATTCTCAGATTGCTGATACTGGCGAATAGCTGCCCGAGTTTGGTCGCCCATGATGCCATCGACCGGCCCCGTGTAGTAGCCTTTGTCGCGCAGAGTCTCCTGCACCTTCTTAACATCGCCACGATCGCCTGCGGAAGCGAGCGGCATCAGGGTTAGTCCTAACGTCACAGTGATCAGAAAGGTGAAGATAACTCTGGCCCATACTGTTTTGCTGTTTGGTTTCATATGTTTCTCCATTTCTTAAGGATGCTTGCTGGCGGGCTATCCTAAGCCTGCCGGTTGGGGGCGCCTTGCCAGGTGCGCGATCCGCGCAGCATTACGACTGATGGCTCTTGCCGCGCCCGGTAACCATCAGAGCACCACCCGTCACCGCCAGAAGCGCTCCCGCGAGCGGCGAATAGGGAATGCGATGCTGCTCGGGATACTCGATGGCGATGGGCCCAATCTTCGTTCGGTCTTGAGTCGTATAGGAAACTCCACCCACCAGAAGCAGACCCGCACCGATAATCAACAGGACAAGCCCTAAGCTGAATTTACTCATCGGTATCCTCCTTATCCCCTCGCGGTCAAGCATTAGCGGAGGCTTCTAAGAGAAGGGCGCCACCCGCCGCCCGGAAATCCCTTGAGCTCTCAGCACCCATCTTCTTTTTCCTTGCTACCTTTCAGGCGGCGATGTCAGGCAGCCGGAGCCCTCGCAGCACACTCCTTATATCCTGAGGTGAAGCATCTTTCAGTCCCGAACTGCTCACCCGTTTGGTCAAAATTGCTCATCCAGGATATCGGGGGGACAGACAGGCTGGGACTGAAGGAATCGGAATGATTTGCAATTGCGATTACCTGGGAGTACGGGGGTATGGGCGCCTGTTTAGGGCGCCCCCCTCTTAGCCATTAGCGAAGCGACTGCAAGTCGAGGATTGACCCCAAAATGCCACCAAGGATTGTGTAATTGCCGCTGGAATAGCTGCCGAATTGATGCCGGCCGTAGTAACCATCCTCATAACCGCGACGGAAACCCTCACGGAAGTAGTAGTTGTAGTCTGCCTGCTCCACATAATATCCATCGTAGCCGTAGTTCGCGTCCTGGTAGGCATACGAGTCCTGGTAGTCGGAACGCCAGCCGTCCTGCCGATCTGCCTGTCCGGCGCCGAAGCCTTCCTGATAACCGTAGTTCACGGCCTGCCGGAGCAAATCCGCGCCGTATTGATTCGTCTCGTAGTAGCGGCCGCCTCGGTTGTAACGATAGTTCGCAGCCGTGTAGAAGTAAGGATCACTGTTGTAATCGTGGCGATCGTTCTGGAGACGCATTTGCTGCTGACGGACGTGGTCTGAATACTGTTGCTGATAACGGTACCCCGCCTTCCGTCCTTGTTGCTGAAGGGCCGCCACACGCTGGGGTTCGGCACGCTGCCCCTGATCCAAAGTTTGGCGGTACTGCGTCACCTGCCGCTGTTGCTGTTGAATAAGCTGCTGCTGACGCTGCTGCGGTAGACGGCCTTGCGCCACCTGTTGCTGCGGTTGCTGCCGACCGCGTTGTTGCTGAGGTGGCTGCTGAACGACCTGTTGCTGCGGTTGCTGCCGACCGCGTTGTTGCTGAGGTGGCTGCTGAACGACCTGTTGCTGCGGTTGCTGCCGACCGCGTTGTTGCTGAGGTGGCTGCTGAACGACCTGTTGCTGCGGTTGCTGCCGACCGCGTTGTTGCTGAGGCGGCTGCTGAACGACCTGTTGCTGGGGTTGCTGCTGACCGCGTTGTTGCTGAGGCGGCTGCTGAACGACGTGTTGCTGGGGTTGCTGTTCGGCACGCTGTTGTTGGGGTTGCTGCTGAACGCGCTGTTGCTGAGGTTGCTGTTCGGCGCGTTGTTGTTGGGGCCGCTGCTGAACGCGCTGTTGTTGCGGCGGCTGCTCAGCACGCTGTTGCTGGGGTTGCTGCTGAACGCGCTGCTGCTGCGGCTGCTGTTGGGCGTGTTGTTGCTGTGGTTGCGGTTGGGCCCGCTGTTGCTGGGGTTGCTGTTGGGCGTGTTGTTGCTGTGGTTGCGGTTGGACCCGCTGTTGCTGGGGTTGCTGCTGGGCGTGCTTTTGCTCCTGTTTTTGCGCTTTCTCGTCTTGCTGCGGTTGTGGCTGGCCGTTGGTCGGTATGCTCATTCCCACCAACATCGCCGAGCTTACTATAGCCGCCGCCACCATCCGGTTCAAAATGCTGACCTTCACGGCACACCTCCTTAGCAATCCGGTCGCTCCACTGGCTGTAGACTAAAATGAGAGGCTGCGATGGGCGCGGCAAACAGGATGACAGTCCTAAGTGTTTTCTTCTGTTGCCGTCCGCCTCCCACCAGATCCTAGCTGGCAACTCGGGGCACATTCTTTATACCCCGCAGTCATCTGCGTGTCTGTTCAGCATGGCTCACCGATATGGTCTTAATTGCTCATTCCACTTAATGAAGGCAACCTGCCGTAGTGAGCAATTGTGAACAGACAAGTCGCCGAGAGTTCGGAGACATTTAGTTGCCTGGGATTTCAGGGCGGGCTGTCAGCAACTCCGGAACCCCAGAATCGGAATCCCAACTAAGGTTGAGCAAGTTTGGAGAACTTCAGTGATCAGGAGGAAGTCATGGGGCATAAGGTAAATCAGTGGAAGAAAATTCTATTCATTCCCGTCTTAGGAGTATTGTTGCTGGCGAGCGGTGTGGTGCGTACTCAGGCGGGCGATAACGACCGCCAATGCGAGCAACGCATCCACAGGGCCGAGGAAAATCTCCGAAAAGCAGTCGACCGCCACGGTGAGCGGAGCAGCCAGGCGGAGAGGCGTCGCCACGAGCTTGAGGAGGCAAAGAGGAGTTGCGGTGGTGACCGCGATAGGCACTAGGAGTGCCATCCTCATCTCTACACTGCCGACCGTCAGATAGTTGGCGGCGCGCCAATACGCATCCATCTTGCTGAGCAGTTCCGGGGACAGAGTGTTTGTGGCCATTGTTCGATCCTCCTTATTTCAGTCAGGGCTGAGAACGCGGCAAACCGTCTTGGCATCCAAGCGTTCTTCGTCCGCGTCGAGGACAGGGAACGCCACCCGGCTGCCCGTCGCGAGCGCGCCGATCCCTTTCTTAACTGGGTGGCATACTATGGCAATCGCGTCCCGAGTATGCCGGCCTCCTGCCAAGGGGTCTGTCTAAAATTGCTCACGGCCGCTCCTCCGCATCCAAAAGCTTGATGGAAGAAGCCTCGGTGAACCAGAGACCGTGAGCAATTCAGAACAGACGCGCCAGGCGTTATTTGCCACCCTCTGATGTGTGGCCCCCGGAGAGGGAGGCCTGTCCCCCGCGCTCCTGCTCCGGGAGGAACGTTCCTTGAGGAGTAAAGCAATCATGAAAGTGGAATTAAAGCCGATTATTGAGGCGCTCAATCATGATGCCCATCAACTGGAACACCACGCCCGGAAGCTCAGAACAACCACTCCCAATCTCGAAGCGGAGGCCGAGGAAATAGACGACAGGGTGGCGTCCATCAGAAAGCAGGTCGAGGTTTTGGAAAAGTGGGAATAGGCCGAGCCCGAGGGGGGTGTTGATGATCCATCCCCCCTTGAGTCTCCAAGGCCCGGCGGCGCAATAAGACCTCTAAAGGACCTCTAGCCACAAAGCCCGGGTTGCTTCGGTTTATCCCCGAGTCTCATGCTGCTGCAGTCTTGGCATGGGCCATCTCCGGCTCACCCGCCAGATCCTCATAAAGGGTCCGGTAATGAATCATCGCCTGGCGCAGGTCCTCGGTGGAGGCTTGCCCGCGCGATTCGCGACCCGCGATATCGTGGGCTTTACGGTAATTGTCGATCACCTGGGGATGGTCCACCGAAACATCCGCGGCTCGCTGTTCAAAGTCACTTACCGGATAGCCCCGGGCCGACATCACGTCACGCAGAAGTTGGTCCGCATCCGTTACCGCCGCCCCGGGGCCGTCAACGAACCGTCCCTGGATATTTCTCCACGATTCTGCGAACCGCGTCCGTTCGGCTGTGGCGAGGGGGCGGATATGGAAAGCCACAACACGGTCATTGCGCCCTTCGAGCCCGGCTTCTCCGTGCCGCCGGCTTCCGCCTTCCGCCAAAGCGCGGTCATACTCCGCGCCACCAAACTGAGCGCGTAACCTTTTTGTCCGGCGCTTGCGGAGAGCAAAGAACGCGGCGATGCTTGCAACCATAACCACCGCGATTGCAATGATTAAGGTTATCTGTATTGTACTTAATGCTAAAATGTTCATGGCCTGCCTCCTGTCTGCTGTATCGTTTTTCGATCTACCTCACGGAACCTTCGCGGCCCCATCGATAATTGGACTCTCTTGCCAGATTCGGCCGCGCGCCCATTGGGCAAAGCATCGCGCCAGATCCGAGTGGCACTATTCATATACCTTGAGCTTGACTCAGTGTCAGTTCAGTACGGCTCACAAACTTGGTCACATTAGCTCAGGCGCCTGGGACCCAGGCCAGCTTTTTCATGTGGACCCCTCTGCCGGTGAGGGAGGTTCCCATTCACCGCGCAGCAGCGATTTCGGGCAATTAGACGCCCTGCCTTTACGATTTGGGCTACCGGCAGCCCGAAGTGCGCATCCGCGCTGCCCACTTGCGTCATGGGTTCTACGCGCAGGCGGAGCAGATGGCTTCCATATTTCCCGATGCTCAAATAGAATAATGTCAGACAGGGTTTCCTCCGGGATGACCAGTAATCCAAGCTCGCTGAATCCTGCGCCGCTGAAGGGCTATGGCTAAGGTCGATGTTTGAAGTCATGCACAGCTATGGATGGCGGAAGGGTGAACTGCTGAAGATGCGGGTCGGCCATCTCGATTTTGTCGCCCGCACAATTCGTCTCTACGACACCAAGAACGCCAGTGGCCGCACCGTGGTGATGACCGGAATAGTTCAGCCTCAGTGAAGCCCCAAAGCCAACCCAAAGAAGAAGACTTAAAGGTGGAAGGCCTTATTTCTCAATGAAAACATGGCAGGGGTGGAGGGACTCGAACCCCCGACCCTCGGATTAGAAATCCGATGCTCTATCCGGCTGAGCTACACCCCCGCTGCGTTTAGCTTACTGCATCCAGTGGGTTTTCATCAAACCCTCACGATTATCGAAAGCGCTGCATCAGCGCGGCTACGGCCCGCAGATAGATGGGCTCAGACTGGGGATCAAAGTGGGTTCGGGAAACTTCGTACCCACCCTCCGAGTACGCCTTCTGGTCGGGGAAGTAACCGGCGTCACCATTCGTGTACCCCATCAGGTGTGAGTAGGTCGCGGGGGCGGCGGCTTTGACTTGTTTCCCAATGTTGCTGAACATCTCTCCCGGGAAGGTCGTCCACATCAGGTCACCAATCCGCACGGCGGTGGTGGGCAGGTCCACGGTGGTTTTGGTGAAATCCGCGTACAGCTCACTGTAATTCCGCGGGCAACGGATGACGGTCGATTCGATTTGGCAGCGCGGGTTGACGCAGGCCACGGGAGTCAGTTGGCGATACACGCGGGCGACCTCATGCGCGATCTCCTCGCCCAGCGCCCAAGTGGTGTTGATATCGTCCTGGTATCCATCCAGGCCGCCGACGACGCGCGGGTTAATATCGCCCGCCGCTCCCTGCAAATACATCGTGCCGAGGCCGGGGAATTCCTTTTCGAGGACCTGTTGCATGCGACCCATCCACTCGCCGGAGACTTTACTATTGCGCCCTCCCAGCGACGTTCCATGGCAGGGATAGTGGATCATCAACGCCAATGGTTTGCCCGCCGCGGTATCCACGCGCACGATCTGGACAGCGTTGTCGATAGGCCCCAGGGGATTTGCTCCCAGCCGCACCACCCCGCGAAACTCACGGAGCAGAACCGGCGTATCGGTCTTGTACTTGCCAAAGGATTGGCTGGAGTTGTTCTCGTCAAAGGTCAGCGGCGAGTCGACGTCGGCAGTGAACACCTTGCGCCGGTTCATGGCAATCCGCGAGTGCCCGGTGCCGGCGGCGATGCGGACAGGCTGCAAGCCCGCCACCGCCTGAGTCGTAGCCTTCACGATGGCGCTTGAGAAGACGCGATCCCATTCGGTTTTCAGCTCGGCATCCGGCGCGGGAGCGGCATGGTTGTGAACGTCGCCCAGGAGGATGTTCGCGACCGGGATGCCCGTCGCGTCTGAGATGCTGCGGCGGAAGACGTCGTGCCCCTCGATCCCGATCACATCACCCTCGACAAAGGCCACGCGCACCCCCGAGACTTCGAAAACCAGAGCCCGCGCATAGAGGTGGTCACCCGGATATACACCGTCCGAGGGAGCATTGCGCAAATCGTACCCGCCCATGGTCACCGGCCCCGTGGGAGTAATATCTACTTTCGCATAGCCCGCACGCAAATCCTGCGCCCAGCCCGGCGCCACGGCCAGGAACAGCAGGGCGGACATCAACAGAAATGCTACGCGGAGAGTCTTGTGCATGGGTTCTTCCTTTCCCTTTGTCAGGTTTCACCTGCGAGTCAGAATCCTCCTCGCCTAAGCGGCTGGAACGCTGAACTTTATACTGCTTTCAGGGCGGTGACAAGTGTGAGCTGGTCTGGTGACGTAGGGGCACTCATCGTGGGTGCCCTTGAGCAAGCGTAGCGCGGACCTCCGCTTTTGAGGTCCGCGTTTCTTCATTAAATTTCACGACGCTAAACCCGAGGACGGCCTCACGCGTTGAGTCTTGCGGTTTGCGCAGGAAGAGCCGCGGACCTCAACGGCGGAGGTCGCTACGCTTGGTGGTTCCGGGGAGTGTCTCAGTTTGAAAAAAGAATGGCCGGCTGGCGCCAAGCGCAGCTCTGCGACTCGTCCATATCGCTCACAAAATCGCAGAGTTTCACCCTTCGCCAGCCTTCCCCAATCGTCTGTGGTTTCCCCTAGACATGCACGGACTCTCACGATAGGGTAATATTATGGTTTAAGGGATGGGGAGAACCCATGACGGTGACGCTGAAATTCAACCCGGAAGTCGAAGCTGGACTACTGGCCCAGGCGCAAGCCAAGGGAATGAGCGTGGAAGAATACGTTCTTTCGTTGGTTGAAGGGACGGTGCTACCTGCCGCCAAGAACCGCCTGTCGGCACAGGAACGAGCGGCGGCATTTGAGGCGTGGTCCGCCCGTCATCGTCCTACTCCTCCCCTGTCTGACGATGCGGTCAGCCGCGAAGCCCTGTATGAAGGCCGTGAGCACTGATGCGTGTCCTCGTGGAGAGCATCCTTTCCTTTAATAATGCCGACTTCAAGCGCTATGACCTCGTTACAGCGCTGCACCCTGCCTCCCTGCTCGCCTGAGGTCTTTGAGCCCACACATCCCGCAGGGCCGGGTGGCGCAGAGCGCAGCCCTGCGACTCATCCGTATCGCTCCCAATATCGGAGAGTTTCACTTTCCACCTGCCCGCCTCTGGGATAACGGGCAGGAGAAAAGCCCACGGTCAGAACCGGTCGCCGCGGCGACACTGTGGCTACCCGCCTTTAATTTTTAACTTTTGCCTTTTGCACCTTGCCTTTTGACTTGCTTTTGCCATCCTGCCGCGCTGCGCTGCCCACATGCTGTGTCCAGCCGTCTGGTCTGCACAGTGCAATGGGTGTAGACTCATAGGGCTGAGCGATTGTCGTCGAAGTCTGGGCCAAAGAATCAAAGCCTGTAAATTGAATTGAGCGGAAGCGTGAACATGGATAAAGCTGGCATGTCACAGAGAGAGGGAATTATGCTTTCTCGCTGCGGAGCGAGACTGTGGGGCAGAAGCGTGCTTCCGGTGTTCGTATGCGCGATCTTCATTGCGGCGCTGGCGGCTTATCCGGCGCCACAAATCCCAGCACCCGCAAAAGCGTCTTCACCGGCGGCGGAGGGCCGGAGAAACTTTGAGTCCCATTGCGCCTCCTGCCATGGGCTCGATGGACGCGGCGGTGAGCATGCCCACGCCATCGCCACTCCCGACGTGGCGGGAGAGCTCGAAACTCCCGCGCTCGTCCAGATCATTCGAGGCGGTATTCCCGCTGCGGGGATGCCCTCCTTTAGCTCTCTCTCCGAGCCGGAGATACAGGGCATTGTCGCTTACCTGCGCGTCTTGACAGGGCAGGGCACGGCTCGGCCGGTGAAAGGCAACTCCGTTCAGGGCGAGCAATTGTTCTTCGGCAAAGCCCGCTGCGGCGATTGCCACATGCTGCGCGGGAAGGGCGGCTTCCTGGGATCGGATCTCACGGGCTTTGCCGTGTCCCATTCCGTGGAGGAAATTCGCCGGGCGATTATCCATCCCGATCAAGGGACCACGCCGGCGCCAAAGTTTGTGACGGTGACAACGCTGTCCGGGGAGCGGGCTACGGGCCTCGAGCGCAACGAGGACAACTTCTCGCTTCAGGTGCAGGACGCGGACGGCATTTTTCATTTGTTCATGAAATCGCAAATCGCGAAAATTGAGCGGGCACCAAACTCCCTGATGCCGGAGGATTACGGAACAAAGTTGACTGCAGCGGAGTTGGACGATTTGATCAGCTTTTTGTTCAGCGCATTGCCTGCTCCGGCGCATGGCGCGCCCGGCGCGGGCCGGTCGACGCACGAGGCCGCCCAGAAGAGTCCACCAAGAACTGATTCAAAATAATGCGGCCCGAGATGAGCAAGCAGGTCAATTGTGAATACCGCGGGGTGAGGGTCGGATGGGTTTGATGTAGCGGCGGCGGCATTTATCCCGATTTGATCGGGATGCCGCCATATGGCGAGGTAAACTCGCCGCTACGAGGAATGACCCACCATCAACCCAAGAGGCTTGAGGTTAAGAGGATGATCAAGATGCCAGGCGTGAGCATACGAGGTTTCATCATCGCAGCTTGTCTTGGTTCGGCGGTCGCGGCCGCCCAGGAGCGGGAGGCGCCGGTCTCCGTCAACCTGGATGTTCCGCCGCCGCAGCTTCTGGTGGCGCCGCCTGCCCAGGATTGGCCCTCCTACAACGGCGACTACACGGGCCGGCGTTACAGCCAGCTTGACCAGATCACACCCGAAAACGTTCACCGCCTGCGCGCGCAATGGGTATTCCACTCCCCGAATTCTTCTGATCTCGAGGTCACCCCGGTCGAGATTGGTGGGGTGATGTACGTCACCTCCTCCAACGACGCCTTCGCGCTCGATGCCCGGACCGGCCGGGTGGTCTGGCATTACTCCCGTTCCATAAGCAAGGGCCTGGTGGACGATGCGGCGGGCCATTTGAATCGCGGGGTCGCCGTGTGGCATTCCCACGTTTATATGGAAACAGATAATGCTCATCTGCTCTGCCTGGACGCAAGGTCCGGCCATTTGATTTGGGACGTTCCCTTCGCGGACACCCACAAAAACTACGGGGCCACCAGCGCGCCGCTGATCGTAAAGGACAAGCTCATTGTCGGCACCTCAGGCGGCGACGATGGAGTCCGCGGGTTTGTGGCCGCGTACGATGCGCTGACCGGCAAACTGCTGTGGCGTTTGTGGACGATTCCCGCTCCCGGCGAGCCGGGGGGCGAAAGCTGGTTGGGCGATGAATACCTGCATGGTGGCGGAACCACGTGGATGCCCGGCACTTATGACCCTGAGTCGAACACGCTGTTCTGGGGGACCGGCAATCCCGCACCCGATTTTGACGGTACGACGCGTCCGGGTGACGACCTCTATACCGATTGCGTCTTGGCCGTCGACGCCGACACGGGCAAGCTGAAATGGCACTTCCAATTTACCCCGCATGACCTCTTCGACTACGATGCGGAGGAGACTCCGGTGCTGGTCGACCTGGCCGCGAATGGGCAGGTGCAGAAGTTGTTGGTGGAGGCAAACCGCAACGGCTTCTTCTACATTCTCGATCGCACCACGGGGAAATTTCTTAGCGCCACACGCTTCGTTGAGAATCTGAACTGGGCGAAAGGGATCGATGAGCACGGCCGGCCGATCCGCACCGGGGTGCAACCCACGCCCGAGGGCACGAAGGTCTGCCCTGCGCTCGTCGGCGCCACGAACTGGATGTCTCCCTCTTACAACCCTTCGACGCAGTTGGTTTATTTCATGGCGCTGAGGGCTGCGACATCTACAGGGTTGGCGGAACCAAGCAAACCTTTAAGCCCGGTGAGACCTATTACAACACGGGAACCAGGCGCCCTCCCCGCGAGTCAGGCCAAAAAATCCTGCTCGCCTTTGATGTGGCGACGGGCCAACCCGCGTGGCGCTACCCCCAGGCGGGGCATGGAGATTCCTGGGGCGGAACCATGACCACCGCCTCGGGCCTGGTCTTCTTCGGAGATGACACGTTTGAATTCGAAGCCGCGGACGCACGCACGGGGAAAGCGCTGTGGCATTTTAATACCGGTCAGATGTTCCATGCCTCGCCCATGAGCTACAGCGTAAGCGGTGTGCAGTACGTTGCGATCGCTTCCGGGAGCGACGTGTTCAGCTTCGCCTTACCCACGGATTAACCCTGATTTCTAACCGTGGAAGGGAAGGGTGGGTAGCTACGGTCAGTGGTTTGCTGACCGTGGGCTTTTCTCACGCTCACCATCGTGTGCTCTCCGACGCCACTTTTCCAGGCCCGCCACTATTTGTAAAAAGGTGGGACATGTCCCACTTGTTGCCCTACGCGGGTCTAAGCGGCCCTTGTCCCACCAACTTTCCCACATTTTTGTACTGAAATTATTTCCCCGGAGGTATACCTTCTAAGAAGATTCAACCTGGGACCGCAGCATTATGAAAGCCGGTTCCAAACTGGCAAACAACTTCGGGATTAGATCGCCGGATCGATGCGAATTCGGAACGAGGTACGGTTTCACACAGAGCGGAAATTATTGATTCATTCGGGCAATTCAAATATGCTGCGACGGGTCTTTGAACCAAAAAATCCAAGAGGAGGGACAGGACCGTGGATAGAAGAACTGCATTGATGACTCCGTTGATGGGAAGTTTGGCGCTGATGGCGCGTGGCAAAGCGGCGGCGAGTCCCGCTCGCACCCCGGCGGCGCCCGCGACAAAACCCAAACGCATCAATAAGTGTATCGAACTCCTCGAGCAGGGCCAGCCGGTCTATTGCACTATTGGATTGGGCGGCTACGAAGAGGGGAAGAAGATGGCGCAGACGCCGTACGATATGATCGTCTACGACATGGAGCACGCGCCCCTTAATCTTGTGGGCCTCCAGGAATTCATGAAGGGGTTGAAAGACGGCGGGCCAACCAAGAGTGGCCACCTGACGCCGACGGTAGTCCCGCAGTTGCCGGTGGGCGGCTGGGATGAGGCCACGATGCAGGCGAATTATTGGATGTGCCATCAGGTGCTCGATACCGGAGCGCACGGCGTCTACCTTTGCCACGCCGGCGATCCCGGGGCAGTTCGTACAGTGGTCCGCTCCTGCCGGTATCCTTTCAATCGGATTGGTATTGGCCCGGAGTGCCCGGAGGGACGCCGGGGAGCCGGAGGCGAGCCTCACGCTGCAGAGATGTGGAACATGCCGATTACCGAGTACATAAGAAAGGCAGACCTGTGGCCGCTCAATCCGGATGGCGAACTCATGATAGCCATCAAGTGCGAGGACAAGTATGCCCTGGCCAATTGTGAGAAAACCTGCGCCGTACCCGGAGTTACTTTCGCCGAGTGGGGGCCTGGAGACATGGGGATGTCCCTGGGAACCCCGTTGGCGGAACAATACAGTACTCTTGAATTGCGGCGCGCTCAGGCGCGAGTATATGCGGCCGCGAAGGCCAATCATCTCTACTTCCTCAATGCCGTCGACTCGAACGACATTGAGGAACAGATTCGACAGGGCATGACGGTCTTAATGTGCGACGAGGCGACCATTGAAAAGGGACGCCGCTTCACCAAGCGCCCCATGCCCTGGTAGAGAGTTCTCACTCAAGCGAGCGCGACCGGCGGGTCCACCTTCTTCTCCATGGTGGACCTACCTTATCTAAGGAGAATTGAAATGCGATACTGGGTGATTGCTGCAATGTTTCTTGGACTGACCTGGAGTCTGGCGGGTAAAGCCGTACTGCCCAATACACTGACCAAAGGCGAGGCCAAAGCGGGCTGGAAGCTTTTGTTCGACGGAAAGAGCCTGCAGGGTTGGGACGTTCATGTGGGAGGCGATTGGGTTGTTCAGGATGGCGCCATCGTCTGCCCCGGAACTACCGCGGGTTGGCTCGGCACCGCCGACATGTTTAACGATTATGACTTGAAGCTGCAATTCCGGGGCGGTGAGAAGGTGAATAGCGGTGTCTTCCTACGGTCGCAGAAGGAAGGGCAGCCCCACATCACCGGCTACGAGCTGCAGATTTGGGATTTTCAACCGGGCGGGTACAACACGGGAAGCTTAGTGGGATTCGTAAAAGTTCCCCCTGCAAAAATCCTCGCCGACCAATGGAACGACTACGAGGTCAAGGTTGAGGGTGACCACTACGTCGCTACCCTGAACGGCAAGATCGTCCTGGACGCGCACGATTCCACGCATTCGGGTTCAGGGGTCATCGGTCTCCAGTGCAACAAGGATTCTGTTAATAAGATCGAGTTCCGCAGCTTGAAGCTCCTGCCGCTGGCGAAGTGAAAGGGGAGTCTTGCGTCGGCGGTGACGAGATCGTGCAGCAAAAGTACAGGCCTCGCCTGGGACCGCCCCGGGATGGAAGCGCTATGGAACCACCAATCCCTCCGCCCTGGCCAGCTTGCTTTGGTTGATGTCGAAGGTGAGGAGGGTGTCGGCCTGTAATTCCAAGGCAGCGGCGACATGCAAAAGGTCAAGGGTCCGTGTCCCCAATCGGGGCGTGTGCTATCGCGCCAGAAACTTGGCTCTATCGAACACTTCGAGGGTCAGGGGCTTTAGCCCGAAGACCCCATTCTCCATGTCTGCCTGGAACAGAGCTTGTGCGGCGCGGACTTTTGAAGGCCCCAGTTCCCTCCGGAAAATCCGCAAGTGAAAAGCGTTGGTGAGTTCCACCTCCCCGAACGCGGTCAACAATACGGGGAGCTTGACTCGCTTAATGTGTTTTGCGGCCTGCGTAGAGTTCGAGTCGAAGACATAAAGCGAGACGAGAAAGCTCGAGTCGGCGTAGGCGCTCAATACCGGCCTCGCTCGCGGGAGATAAGCTCCGCCCCCGTCACCGCGAGAGGTTTATTTCCGTAAAGCACTTTTAGGCGGCCCAAAAAATCTGGGGCTCGTGCGGGATTTGCAGGTTTAGTCGGTATGAGTTTTGCTATCACCCTCTTTCGTTTGGTGATCTGGATTTCCTCCCCCTCGTGGAGCAGGCTCTCAACCTTCCGAAAATGATAGCGAAGATCTCGTACGGTGGCTCGTCTCATGTGATGCATTTTAGCATCACATGAGACTTAAGGGAAGACCGGCGCGACGAGCCCGTTCGCGTCCCTTCCTCACGCGAGATCGGAAAGGCATTTCAAGGTGTGGTTGACCAACTTCTGAGTGCCTTCGTACGCGTTGCCCCCCTCGCTTTCGGCCTCCATGGAAAAGTAGCCACGATAACCGCTCGCCTTGGCGATGGCGAAGACATTGGGGAGATTGACGTGATACTTCCGGCCCTTCTCGTCGACCATATCCTCTTTGACGTGGGACATATTAAAGGCATGCGCAAACATTCCCTTGAGCCCCCGTTCGTTGAACTCCTGATCGTGCCCGATGAGCGAGTTGCCGAAGTCCGGCAGGGCGCGTAGATAGGGATTATTGACCTTCACAATTACTTGCACCAGAAAGAACGGGTCCTCCGGGCCGGGGCTGTCATTCTCCAGGTTCACGACAATGTTTTTCTCGGCGCCGTACTCGGCCAGGATCGCCAGGCTCTGCGCAGCCAAGTCAACGTTGGTGTGCATGCTGCCCGCCACATGCTGCCGGACGCTGGGTGAGCCGACCGCCACCGCCACATCGATCCCTTTCTTGCCATCCTCGATACCCTTCTGGCGTTGCTTGGGGTCGGGATCGTAGAACCGCCCCTCATTCAAGCCCAGATCCACAATATGCGACCCCGCCTTGGTGAGGGCTTCGCGGAATGACGCGAGATAGGCGGGATCGGTTGAGCCAAAGTGTTCGATAACCGGGTTGATGTTGTGAATCCCAAATTTCTCGATCATGCGCGCGGGAAACTCCAGCAGGGTCATTCCGGGTTTCGTCTTGTCTCTATCGGAATTCCCAGGGGTATCGATGAAGGCGCGAAAAGGGTACGAGGTGACGGCTAATCGATCTCGCGGCGCCGTGGGGAAATGCAGTTTGGGCATATCCTGCTTGGCGTAAAGATCTCGGCCGCTGGCGAGGCCCACCGCCATCGCCAAAGCCGGCAAGTCTTTTATGAAATCACGACGTGATTGATGCATAGGGAAACCTCCATGTTAGGTTGATGCCCGCGAGGCGGGCGCTTAAGTTGCTCCTCCTCACGCGGACAGACATTTCAAGGTCATATCGACCAATTGCTGCGTGCCTTCATACGGGTCACCTGCCCCACTATCGTACTCCATGGAAAAGTAGCCGCGATAATGGCTTGCCTTCGCGATGGCGAAGACTTTGGGGAGGTCCACGTGGTAATCCTTGCCGTCCCGCGCGTGCAGATGCTCCTTGACGTGCGCCATGTTGAAGGCATGGGCGAACATTCCTTTGAGCGCCCGCTCGTTGTATTCCTCGTCGTGCCCGCGGATGGAATTGCCAAAGTCCGGCAGCCCGCGCAGGTAGGGATTATTGACTTTCTCAATGACCTGCACGAGGAAGAAGGGGTCCTCCGCCCCGGGGCTGTCATTTTCCAGATTCACGACAATGTTCTTCTCGGCGCCATACTCGGCCAGTTTCGCCAGGCTCTCCGCGGCCAGGTCAACGTTGGTGGGGGCGCCGCGTTGGCCGCCCACATGCTGCCGGACGCTGGGTGAGCCGACCGCCACCGCCACATCGATCCCTTTCTTTCCATAATCGATGCCCTTCTGGCGCAGGTCGGGATCAGGGTCGTAGAACCGCCCCTCGTTCAGGCCCAGGTCCACGATATGCGACCCGGCCTTGGCGATGGCTTCGCGAAACGACGCGATATAGTCGGGTTCGGTCGAGGCAAAGTGCTCAATGACGGGATTGATGTTGTGGATCCCAAACTTCTCAATCATCTGCTTGGGAAATTCCAGCAAGGTCATTCCGGGTTTGCTTGTGTCCCTTCCCCGATTGCCGGGGGCATCCATGAAAGCGCGAAAAGGATAAGAGGTGACCGCCAACCGGTCGTGGGGGTTCGTGGGGAAATGCAGCTTGGGCATCTTCTGCTTGGCGTAAAGATCGGCGCGACTCGCGAGACCTAGCGCCGCCGTCAGAAACGGCAACTCCTTAAGAAATTCACGACGAGATTTGTGCATAAGCGAACCTCCGTAGTTTGTTGACGGCCAGGGCGTGGACAGTGAGCTCATTCCCAGCTCGTCGGGCGCTGCAATGCAATACCGTAACTTTTTGTTTTGTTAGCAAGAATATTGTGCCACTTCCCGAAAGTGACCCCTCACCCGTCCCGCACCGGCTGGTGAAAACGCCGGCCGCGGTCCACCCTCTCCCCTGCGGAGAGGGCTATGATTCTCCTTTGGTTGCGGCCCCGCTGCGCTGCGCAATCCAGTTGATGACCTGCTCCTGCCGATCCTCCATAAAGCGGTTGAAATCGAGCGGGGTCTTCGAGGCGCAGCGCTTCGCTTCGTCCCAGAAGTCCGTAGACCCTGCGTGCTTCGTCAACCTCACTCCGCACCGCTTCGACATGAACGTAGCGATCAAGTTGAGGAGCCACGATCAGCGCGGGCCGCGGCGCCACCAGCGCCAGCACTCGATCATAATCGAAAGGCAGTCGGGCTTCCTCTCCCGCGAAAAAGCCCAGGCGGGGAAGCAATCCGTGCAAGTGCGAGTAGTGCCGGACGCCTTCCGTGCCATCTCCGGGTGCGGTATGTTGCAAGGGATCGAATCCGCACACGGAGGCCACGGCTTTCACGCGCTCGTCCAGGGCTGCCGTAACCAATCCCACCTTGCCGCCCAACGCGTAGCCGATCATATAAATCCGCGAGTGGTCGATGCCGTCCAAGGTGGACAGGGCATCGATCGCTCCTCGTGTGTCCGAAACCATCTTGCCCAGCAGCGACCACTGGGGATACTGCTGGTAGAAATCGTGCACATCCGGCCCACGTGTGCCGAACCCCAATTGGTCAAACGCCAGGATGGCAAAACCCTTCTGGGTGAGGGAATCAAACGCCTTGTTCACCCAACGCGAGTATCCCGTCGCATAGGCATAGGCGTGGAGCCAAATGACCACGGGCAGAGGGCCGGGCTTCATGTTGCCGTCGGCGCCCAGCGGATAGTAGAGATCGGCGCGCAGGCCGTCCCCGTATGGAACGATGGCAGATCCTGTGTTAGGCCGCTTCAAGGGTCTATGAAAAAGCAGGGCCAACGGACTATCGTCCGGATCAATCCAGTAGTGCCCCCGGGGCGCGGGCAGCTTGGTCACGCCTTTAAACGGCAGTCCGGCGGGTTCCGGCCCCAACGCCCAAAGGATTTCCTTTCGCAACTCTTCCTTGTGTTGGGACCAGGAGGACGGGTCGGCAGGCACAAAATCCGTCAAGGTCCGCCGCGGATGTTGCAGGGGATCGACACGCTCACCGGTCGAATTCAACCAGCCTTCGAAAGTGTAGCCATTAATCCAGGTCTCGGACTTGGGGTAGTGATGCCGCCCAAAAACCGTATCAAAGAAGTTGACGTAATTCTCAATGCCATTGGGGATGAAGTCATGCTCACCGTAGCGCAAGTGAAGCTGCACGTTTTCTTCATGGCCGAGGAACTGATAGACGCTGCGCACCGAACGGTAAGCCTGCTCGTACCCGAAGCAGTTACCTTCGTGCTCGCTGTAACCGGCATACATCATGAGGCCGCGCGGGGCCACCAGCGCCATAAGGTGTTCCTGGTCGACCGGAAGCTTATCTTCTCTGCCCGCGAAGTAGCGCAAGCGGGGATGAAACCAGTGGGTGTTGTGGGGGCCACCCGTGATGGACTCAATGCTTCCCGTGCCCCAATAATCCAGGGTGCAGTATCGCCACGGGAGGCACTCACCCGTGGTGCCGCTGGACCCCACCACCGCGCCGATCCGTTCGTCGAAGGCCGCCGCCACCAGCGCCTGCTTCCCGTTGCGGGAGTGGCCGGTAATTCCGATTTTTTGCGCGTCGACTTCCGGGAGGGTCAAGAGATAATCCACCGTCCGCATCGCCGCCCATGACCAGCGGGCAATGCAGGCGAAGTCATAGTCTGGGTAGACGTTGATGAACTTGTCGGAGTCATCCGTGGCGCCAAAGACTGGATCCGTGGCGTCATAGATACACGCGATATAGCCGCGGCGAATCGCAGGGTGAATCCAACTGCTGGTTTCCGGCTGATTGGTCAGGAAAACCGGAAAGGGTCCCTTGCCCTCCGGAATGTACAAGTGCACGTGCAGAATCCCACGGTGCTCGGGACCGAATTCCAACCGCACTTCCCTTACGGTCACCCGACCTTCGCGCCGCGTTTCCGTCACGATCGCCCGAAGATTGTCCGGCGGCGGAGGCATTTTTCCGTAGATCCAATGCTCCAACTCTGAGCGCATCCATTTTCGCTGTTCCGCCCACTGTTCCAGGGTGGTGATGGGCGTACTCTTTGTCCCTTCCAGTCGGACCAGCGGGTCTGGCAAGAAATTGTTGGACGGCATGGACTCAAAATCCGGCGGGAGTTCGCCGGTGCGCGCGACCCAATCCTCCCAATTCTTGTCGCCGCCATTCATGCGGCCCGTGAGCTCGTGCGTGGTGGTTCGCGGCAAGATTTTTTGCAGCGTTTCGAGATAGCCTTTCCGCCTCGCCAATACTGCATCG
Source organism: uncultured Acidobacteriota bacterium (assembly GCA_963804995.1). Classification (GTDB taxonomy): domain Bacteria; phylum Acidobacteriota; class Terriglobia; order UBA7540; family UBA7540; genus Bog-366. The sequence continues at coordinate 655,250 of CAWDSK010000003.1, read as the reverse complement.
GACTCCGTCAGCGCGCCGGGGGGTTGGGCGTTTGCAGCCTTCACGTTTATTCCAGCCAGTGCCGCCAGGCCTGCCGTTCCACCCTGAATGAACTCACGCCGGTTCAGGTTTGGGATTTTTGCCATAAGGTTGGTCCTAAACGGGGATCAATTTCTAGTGCTGAATCGACTCCGCAATTTCGACCGCCAAGTATGTATCCGCACGAGCGCGGGATGCAATGGGTAATTCAGATGTTGAGGAGTGGCGCCGTAGGTGACTGGGTGGTGCAGACAAAATAAAAGCGTGGTACTGATTGCCGCAGCAAGCCGCCCGGCGGATGGGATAGCCTCCCGAAAGCGCATCAACCTGCCTCCAATGGATCCTGATTCCGTGGCGCGTAGAACACAAAGATGTCATCCATCAAGCTCTATACTCTCAAAAAGCATATCCCATTCTAATAGAATACATATTATGGAATGACTGAAACTCGCAAATCTTTTACAACATACTTATTTTCTATGACTTACGAAATTGACAATTTGGCCATTATATTGCACATGCCTTGTTGTCTATTTGTGCTGGAACAATACACTGGTACTTGCTTCAGCACGCCAAACAGGGCATCTACAACCGAAAATAAGTAAGGCCGCCTGGCATCATTGATTTGTTCAATTTCAGGGCGCCCAATTTCCGTGCTTTGGGCATCGCGGACTCAGGATGCAACGTTTAAGGCAAACCAAACTCAATGGAGGGGACATGAGAAAGGGATTACTCCTAGTTGGCTTGTGTGCGGTACTGCTCACTGGCTTCAACCTCTGGGCTCAGACGGAAGGCGAAATTACGGGACTCGTCACCGACACTTCCAATGCATCGATTGCGAACGCTAAGGTCACGGCTACCAACGAGGGCACGCATGGTTTGCGTGTTGTCGAATCGGACGCCGCGGGTGTCTATGACATTCCCGCCCTGGTGCCTGGCTTTTACACCGTCAGCGTTGAGGTGAAGGGCTTCCAGACGTTGGAAGTCAAAGGTGTGGAGTTGCAGGTGCAGCAATCTCGGCGCTTGAACTTCACGATGCAGGTCGGGGCGGTCACGCAAGTGATTGAGGTTGCGGGCAGTGCGATCGCCCTGAACACCGAGAATGCCACGGTGGGCTCGGTCATTGAAAACGAACGCATTGTAGACCTTCCCTTGGACGGTCGCAATTTCTTGGAATTGACCGCCCTCGACGCCAACGTGATGTACGGATATTCTCCGGACGTGGGCGCGGCGACCAGCCGCATGGGTGGCGACCGCAACAACAAGGACATCTCCGTGGCTGGCGGCCGCCCCGAGTTCAACTATTACTCAATCGATGGCATCAGCAATACGGACGTAAGCTTTAACACTTACACCTTCCTGCCGTCCATCGACGCCATCCAGGAGTTCAAGATCCAAACCGGCGTGTTCCCGGCGGAATTCGGCCGCGGGACCGCCCAAATCAACGTTTCCACGAAGCCCGGCACCAACGGCCTCCACGGGTCCCTCTTCGAGTTCGTGCGCAACACTTCTACGGACGCCCAAGCCTATTGCTTCAACTTCAGTGGGACCTGCCCTCCGGGAAACATCCTGCACCAGAATCAGTTTGGAGGTGTGGTGGGGGGGCCGGTGTACATCCCCAAGGTGTTCGATGGTCGGAACAAGCTCTTCTTTATGTTCAATTACGAAGGCTTCCGGACCAGCCAAGCCTCGCCCCAACAGGCCGATGTGATGACCCCAGCGCAGCGCCAGGGGGATTATACAGGTTTGGCTACGCTCTATGATCCTGCCACTCGAGTGCTTAATGCGGCGCCCGTCACTGTCGGCACGACCGTTTACGCACCCGGTAGTATGGTTACGAGCGTCAACACGTTTGCCAGCGAATGCGGTGGGGCGAATGTGATTCCCAATGGGAGCAATTGCGCGGGTCCCTCGCGGATCGATCCCTTTTCCACGAAGCTCATGGCCTTCGAGCCCATGCCCAACACTACGGCGCCAATTGGACAGAACAATCTGTTTAACAGCTTCCCGTCCGCCCAGGTGAACAACCAATACACGATCCGGTTAGACGTGAACCAGAGCGCCAATAGCACCTGGTTTGGCCGCTATAGCCAGACCTCCGAAGTGCAAAGCGTCATCAACAGCGCGATTGCGGACGGGAACGATCGCTTGGCCACCCACGCCTTTCAATTCGTGCTGTCGAACGTGCGCACCTTCAGCCCCACCTTGGTCAATGATGCCCGGATTGGTTACAATCGCCTGATCAACGGCGTCCTGAACCACAACGCTTACACGACTAATAACGTCGTAGGCGCGCTGGGAGGCTTTGCCGGGGTCGCCATACCTAAGCCCGAGATCTACGGCATACCGACAATCGGGCCCGAAGACGTATCATCATGGGGCGACTGTTGTTCGATCCCCTTCCTGATTTGGGACAACACCTTCCAGTTTGCTGACACTTTGGCCAAAGTTCACGGGAAACACTCCATCCGGTTGGGCGCGGATGTTCGCCGCGACCAATTCGACTCCGCAGGCAATTCCTTCATTCGTGGTGCCTTTAGCTACTTCGGAAGTACCGCCTTCACCGGCACTGGTCCGTCCCCCCTCCTCGCTGGGGGGGCTTTCAGTGGGGGCGTTCCCTCGGCGGACTTCCTGTTGGGCTTAAATTCTCTGTTCGACGGCGCCCTGGCCCTGGCGCAGACGGATTTACGCAACACCTCCCAAGCCTACTTTATTGATGACACTTGGAAGGTTACGTCCAAACTCACCGTCAGCATGGGGTTGCGATATGAATATGTTGCCCCCTATTGGGAAAAGTACGGCAACACAGCGAATATTTTTTACCCTCCCCCCAACCAGTCAGTGCTTGGAGTTAATCCCGTGACCGGAGGGACGGTGACCGGGGTGCCCGGGACGGATATCGCGGTGACCGTTCGCCCGGGGAAGGGCGGCTTCTACGATAACTTTCCGGCGCCTTTTCAATTTGGAGGGGGCATCATCACCGCCCGAACGAATGATCTTCCCTGCATGGGGAGGGCCGGGTATTGCGTTTGGAAGACAGATTTTGCCCCGCGCCTGGGAATTGCCTATAGTGTGACCCCCAATTGGATTATCCGGGCAGGCGCCGGCATGTTCTACACGCAGGACATGGCCAACTATTTCTTTGATGCGGGACGGAACCTGGCGGCGCGCCGCCAGATTTCGGCTAATGAAGCGTCTCCCGATCTCAGCTTCGAACATCCCATAGGGTTAGCCGGGTCACAACTTGTGACGAATCCCTTCACGCTGGCCAACGGCCCCCAAATGCACACTCCCTACATTTACCAGGGCCTCTTCGACGTGCAGCGGCAGCTTACTCCCAACATGATGATCACGGTAGGGTACATGGGGGACATGGGGCACTCGCTCTGGAAGTTAATCGATGGTAACGATCCCCCCATCCCTGGCCCTGGCTCTGTGACACTCCGGAGACCTTACCCAGTCTATGGGGTCATCCAGGGGGATGAACCCTTTGTCAGTCAAAACTATCACTCGTTAGCGGTCACATTTACCAGGAAGTTCTCGCGTGGTCTGAGCTTTAACCAGGTTTACAGGTGGAGCCGGGACATCGACAATGGGAGCGCCGTACGGGAACACGCGAATGACAGCCTTTTCCCGCAGGATCCCTATAATTTGAATGCCGATCGTGGCTTATCGAATTTGCATGTGGAGCACCGGGCCGTCACGTCGTTCCTGTATGAATTACCGGCGGGCAAGGGCCGCCAGTTCTTGAATCAGGGTGGCGTGGTCAATGCCGTTCTGGGCGGCTGGGAACTGGGAGGAATTATGACCTTTGAGACCGGCTTCCCCGTCGACTTGACTACCAATGCAGACCAGGTGAATAACGGTGAAGGTGGCTATGACCGTCCCAGCTACTCCGGGGCGCCTCTAAAGCTACCCACCACGACCCTTCAGGGTTGGATTAACCCCGCCGCGTACATTGTTCCTAACTGTTATTGCTACGGTAACGTGGGGCGAAATACCGTGATCGGACCGTGGCTCGGTAACTTTGACACGAATATCATGAAGCGGTTTGTGTTCCGGGAGGGAAAGTACCTCCAACTTCGTTTTGAAGCTTTCAACGTGACCAATCACCCGAACTTCGCGTTTACCAATTCGAGACTCGGTAGCTCTAACTTTGGGGCGATCACCGGCACCAACACCCCCATGCGGGAGCTTCAGTTGGGGCTGAAATTCGTGTACTAACCCTTGGGATTCCCTCTTGATGGACGAGAGGAATCCCGAACCTTAAGGTAGTGACTCATTTTGACGTGGCGCGGCCACCCTGGCCGTAACCCTTCACGGGCGGGACGCCGCTGCCACGTCAGATGAGTAACTCCCGGACCTTAAAAGTTTGCCACCGCGCTCATCCCATCGTAAAATAGGTGTTTGGGGACCAGGTTGCTGCGGCTCCAAGTGCCTCTAACCTTTTCAACCGGCGGTCATCAAATAAGCATGACGATGAGAGCATCCACGCGGACGGCGATCACCCTCTTATCCTTGATATTGAACGCGGCTCTATTTGCCAAGCCACCCGGTGGAGAATCGGCGGGAGCGGCGCATCCCTGGAGCCTCAAGGGAGAAGGCGTGGTCTGCTGTCCGTGTACGGTTCCGTGTCCCTGCCGTTCCAATGGCAGGCCGAGCTTCGGTCATTGTGAAGCCACCCTTTTCCTGTGGATCAAGCAAGGTCATTACGAAAATGTGAATCTCGATGGTATGAACTTGGTGAGTAGTGGAGGGATGTGTGCCGTCGATTACCAAGAGCTTGCTAACCTTTACTTTAGCTCATCCGATAGCACGGAGCGTCAGGCTGCCTTTATGGCCCTGAAATCCACCATGTCTTCAACCCCTCCGCACGTGCAGGTTGTCAAGCTTAATGCCGACGTGATAGACGGGCACCTTTACAAGGTTTCCATTCCCGGCATCGTAGACATGCTGGTGGATCGCAACTGGGGCCTATCCACGCCCCCCATGCCCATGGTGGCGGCTGCCGACCATTTCTCGAACCTGCTTCAGTATGTCCAGAACATCCGCTACAGCATCCATGACCCCGAGGCGGGGTTGGATTTCGACTACAGCCGCCACCAAGCGAATTACCGAGTGGTGGACTTGACCGACGAGCAATACCGGACGAAGTCGATGCTCATCCAATATGCCGACGGCAAAGGGTGGTTCTCTCCCGGCCAAATGGCGTTGATCAAAGCGCAGAATCTGCAAATTCCTGAACTCGATGCTTTGCGCGAAAAAGCCCTCCGCCTAAGGACGGCGCGGGGTTCCAAGTGAGGCCGACCCGGGCAAGCAGCATCCTCTTACTCCTGGCCCTTTCCGTTCTTTATTCCCCCACAAATCGGACCCTGGCTGAAACCAATGATGACCTTCGGCAGCGCGCCGTTCAGGCCATGCAAGCCCAGGACTTTGCGGCCGCCCGGCAAGCCCTTCTTCTGTTAGTTCAGCGCGAGCCTTCTGCCGATAATTACAATTTCCTGGCGAACGCGGAAGCGGCTGGCGGCCAAGTCAACATGGCCATTACCCACCTGCAGAAGTCCATTCAATTGGGGAATCGGACCGCCATCGCCTATTACAATCTCGGGGTCATGGAGATGCAGGTGAACCGGGTCGATGCCGCCAAAGTGGCGTTCCAACATGCCATCGATCTGGACCCCAAATACTCTGCCGCCCGCTTCGGCTTGGGTACGGCGCTGCTGTCGTCAGGTCATCCCCAGGAGGCCGCCGAAGTGATGCAGAAAACGCTGGTGCAGACGGCCCCCGAAGCGCGTTTTTGGGTGCTGCTGGTGCAGGCTCAATTTGCGGCGGGCGATTCTACGAAGGCCGTTACTTCCACGCGGAACGCGGTGGAGAACTTTCCTGATGACGCGCGTTTGGACGTGACCCTGGCGACTACCTGCCTCCGCTATCGAGCAGTGCAAAGAGCGCGGGAGCTGCTCGAAGACGCCAAGGAGGTGATGCCCAATGATCCTGATGTTGCCCTGCTGCTCGCCAAGGCGAGTTTGCTGGCCGGGGAACCCATCGAGGCCGTGGCCGTTCTCCAGGGCATGGCCCCGGCTGACCGAAAAAGCACGGGGTACCTGCTGGTGATGGGAGAGACCCGGGCCTTGCTAGGCGATTTGAAATCAGCCGAAGATGACCTGCGACTTGCGCTCAACGATGCCCCCCGTGACCCGGAGTGCCTGGCAACCTACGCCTGGTTACAAAACCTTCAGGGCCATTATGAAGCCGCCATCACTACCCTCGCGAAAGCTCGTTCCATATTTCCCCGAGCACCTTGGGTACCCTATCGGATGGGGGTGAGTTACTTCTTTCTGGGGAAGTCTGAACAAGCCGAAAGTGCCTGCCAACAGGCGCTGCAACTTGACCCCAAGTATGCGGCCGCCTACGTGTTGAGTGGAATCGTCAAGCTAAATGAAAAGCAATATGAGGCGGCTAGAATTGATTTCTCCAAAGCGGTCGATTTGGCTCCTGATAACGCCTTCTTCCATCGCCAGCTCGGCATCGCTCTTTACGACAGCGGGAAGGTGGCCCTGGCCGGTGAGCAGTTCGACCGTGCCTTGCGTGGCGACCCCAAGGATGCGGTCAGTTATTATTGGCGGGCCAAATCGCTCCAAGCTCAGGGTCAGAAGGAAAAGGCAATTGCCGATCTGAACACGGTCATTCAGCTCGAGCCGGAATACTCCGAGGCCTATACGGAACTTGCCCAGATCTATTCAGAGACAGGCCAGGCTTCCCGGGCTGCGGAGGTGCTGGCTCAGCAGAAGAAACTTGGCGCATCCTCCCAACCCTCGGGAGACGATACCCTTCTGCGGACACTCCCCGATGCCACGCGCTGAGGGGCATCAGATGTCGCCGCCCCTAGTGTGGTGTCCCGTGTTAGAGTTGACAATGGGTAGAACCCCCTCACCCGTCTGGCCTCGGCTGATGAGAACGCCTCGGCCAGCCACCCTCTCCCCCAAAGGGGCGAGGGCAAGAAAATTGACTCTCCCCTCGGTCGCCGCGGCGACAGAGGGGTTGGGGGGTGAGGGGGTCGGACAGCCTTGTCAAATATTAACCGGGACACCACACTAGCCTCCCGAAACCGCATCGACCTGCCTTCAAAGGATCCCGATTCCACGCCCCCTGCTCTGCTTTAATCATTGTCGATGCCGTCCTTTCGAGGCAGACGATGAACCCCTTCTGTTTCGACTGCTACGGGACAGGACGTATTTTGCAGTATGCTATATCGAGACATAGCATATGTCATAATCATAATACGACATAATGTCACTGCTCATCCCCTTGCCATTCAAAAATCCTGCCAACCTTTTCGGGTCAATTTAGATATTGGAATATGGTCTACCAAAAGTCATATCAGGATAGCCGTGCGATTTCGATAAATAGAACGTAATCACTGTGTTTTCATTCAATTAGATAATACTAATCTTTGGCCACGTTCGTGCTCGCGATCTTTTCATCTGGTTGTGGTAGATCACGGTATGTGAACACTGGACGCAGGTAGTCATTTAAGTTTTCAACAGTACAGAATATGCAAGGTTAGCTGGCTTCACCTATTCACACTCTCCCGGCGGAGACGTTTTTGAATTTGGACGGCGCGTGCGCAGTATGCAGTAGCCACAAACCTACATTTTCAGAGGAGGCGACATGAGAAGGGTGTTAGTTGCATTCGGACTGTTTGTCGCTTTAGCTGCGGGCTTTAACCTATGGGCTCAAACTGAAGCTTCTATTACCGGAACCATCACCGATTCTTCCGAGGCATCGATTCCGGGCGCTAAGGTCACTGCCACCAACGAGGGCACGCATGGTATGCGTGTCGTCGAATCGGACAACGCGGGTGTCTATGACATTCCCGCCCTGGTGCCTGGCCTTTACACCGTCAGCGTTGAGGTGAAGGGCTTCCAGACGGCGGTAACCAAAGGTGTGGAGTTGCAGGTGCAGCAAGCTCGGCGCTTGAACTTCACGATGCAGGTCGGGCAGGTCACGCAAGTGATTGAGGTTGCGGGCTCTGCGATCGCCCTGAACACCGAAAACGCCACGGTAGGCTCGGTGATTGAAAACGAACGCATTGTAGACCTTCCCTTGGACGGTCGCAACTTCTTGTCATTGACCGCCCTCGACGCCAACGTGATGTACGGGTATTCTCCGGATGTGGGCGCGGCGACCAGCCGTATGGGTGGCACCCGCAACAACGAGGACATCTCGGTGGCTGGGGGCCGCCCCGAATTTGACTATTACTCGATCGATGGAATCAGCAATACGGACGTAAGTTTTAACACTTACACCTTCCTGCCGTCCATCGACGCCATCCAGGAGTTCAGAGATCCAAACCGGCGTCTTCCCGGCGGAATTCGGCCGCGGGACGGCCCAAATCAACGTTTCCACGAAGGCCGGCACCAACACCCTCCACGGGTCCCTCTTCGAATTCGTGCGAAATTCTTCTACGGACGCCCAAGCCTACTGCTTCAACTTCGAGGGGACTTGCCCTCCAGGAAACATCCTGCACCAAAACCAGTTTGGAGGTGTGGTGGGGGGGCCGGTGTACATCCCCAAAGTGTTCGATGGCCGGAACAAGGCCTTCTTTATGTTCAATTACGAAGGCTTCCGGTCAAGCGTAGCCTCGCCCCAAGCGGGTATTGCGATGACCCCAGCGCAGCGCCAAGGGGATTATACGGCTGCGGGTGGGGGTTACCCTACGCTCTATGATCCCGCCACTCGGGTGCTGAGTCCGGACGGGAATTCGGTGGTTAGCGTCAAGACGTTTGCCAGCGAATGCGGTGGGGCCAATATGATTCCCAATGGGAGCAATTGCCCAGGTCCCTCGCGTCTCGATCCCTTTGCCCTTAAGCTTCTGGCCTACGAGCCCCTGCCCACCACCACGGCGTTGACTGGAAACAATCTGTTTGCCAACTTCCCGCAAACCCAGGTGAACGACGAATACACGGTCCGGGGCGACTTCAACCAGAGCGCCAATTCCTCCTGGTTTGGCCGCTATAGCCAGAGCGCTGAGGTGGGCCAAGTCATCAACGGGCCGATTGACAACGTGAACACTCGCCTCGCCACCCACGCCTTTCAATTTGTGCTGTCGAACGTGCGAACCATCAATCCCACGTTGGTGAACGATTTCCGGTTTGGCTACAACCGCCTGATCAATGGCGTCCTGAACTTTAACGCCTACACGACTAATAACGTCGTTGGGCAGTTGGGCGGCTTCGCGGGAGTTGCCACACCCTACCCCGCGATCTACGGCCTCCCGTCAATCGGGCCCAGCGATGTGTCGGGATGGGGCGACAGTTCTGATGTCCCCTTCCTGATTTGGGACAACACCTTCCAGTGGGCTGACACCTTGGCCAAAGTCCACGGGAAACACTCCCTCCGGATGGGCGCGGATATTCGCCGTGACCAATTCAATTCCGCAGGCAATTCCTTCATTCGTGGTTCGTTTAGCTTCTTCAGTAACGCCGCCACCTCCACCGGTCCGCCGGATTTCAACGGGGGCATTGGCTCGGCGGACTACATGTTGGGCATAGATTCTCTGTTCGACGGCGCCCTGGCCCTGGCGCAGACGGAATTGCGCAACACCTCCCAAGCCTACTTTATTGATGACACTTGGAAGGTTACGCCCAAACTCACGATCAGCATGGGGGTGCGATATGAATATGTTTCCCCCTATGTTGAAAAGCACAACAACACAGCGAATATTTGGTACCCTCCCGCCAACCAGTCAGTGATTGGCGTTAATCCCGTGACAGGAGGGACCGTGACAGGGGTGCCCGGGACGGATATCGCGGTGGAGGTTCGCCCGGGGAAGGGCAACTTCTACGATAAGATTCCGGCGAATTTTACATTTGGGGGGGGGCTCATCACCGCCAGAACGAGTGATATTCCCTGCATGGGGAATGCAGGGTATTGCGTATGGAAGGATGATTTTGCTCCGCGCCTGGGAATTGCTTATAGTGTGTCCCCCAATTGGATTATCCGGCTAGGCGGCGGCATGTTCTACACGCAGGACATGGCTAACTATATGTTTGATGAGGGACGGAACCTGGCGGCGCGCCGCCAGATTGGGTATGATGCAGCGAAACTCGACCTCAGCTTCGAAATCCCCCTTGGGTCTGCCGGAGGACAAACTGTGAAGGCTCCCTTCACGCTGGCCGAGGGTCCCAACTTGCATACTCCTTACGTCTATCAGTACCTCTTCGACGTGCAGCGGCAGCTTACTCCCACCACGATGATCACGGTAGGGTACATGGGTAACATGAGTCACTCCCTCTGGAAACTGATCGATGGTAACGATCCCCCCATCCCTGGTCCTGGCCCTGTGACACCCCGGAGACCGTACCCGACCTTTGGGGTCATCCAGGGGAATGAACCCTTTGTCAGTGGAAACTATCACGCGTTATCGGTCAGACTATCCAAGAAGACCTCGCATGGTCTGTCCCTGAACCAGGTTTACACATGGAGCAAGGACATCGACAATGGGAGTGCCGTTCGGGAACACGCTGGGGACAGCCTTTTCCCGCAGGATCCCTATAATTTGAATGCCGATCGTGGCTTATCGAATTTGCATGTGGAGCACCGGGCCGTCACGTCGTTCCTGTATGATCTGCCCGCTGGCAAGGGCCGCCACTTCTTGAATCAGGGTGGCGTGGTCAATGCCATTCTGGGCGGCTGGGAAGTGGGGGGAATTCTCACCATGGAGACCGGCTTCCCCGTCGACTTGACCACTGATGTAGACCAGGTGAATAACTCAGAAGGGGGCTATGATCGTCCCAGCTACTCGGGGATATTACCCCTAAGGCCCCCCAACCCGAGCATTCATGAATGGATCAACCCCGCTGCGTACATGGTTCCTAACTGTTATTGCTACGGTAACGTGGGGCGAAATACCGTGATCGGACCGTGGCTCGGCAACTTTGACACGAATATCATGAAGCGGTTTGTGATCCGGGAGGGAAAGTACATCCAACTTCGTTTTGAAGCTTTCAACGCGACCAATCACCCGAGCTTCGCATTTTGGAATTCGGATTACAGTTCCTCGAACTTTGGGACGATCACAGGCACCAACACCAGCATGCGGCAGCTTCAGTTGGGGCTGAAATTCGTGTACTAACCCTGGGGCGTCCGCTGCTGGCCTTTCGTAGAGGCTGGCTTCCCAATCCCGAACGTCGGGATAGGTTGGCCGGGCAGGCTGAAAGCGGATGACCAGGAATCCTGAAAGTTGTTGATTTTGACGTACAAATCCTGAGGTCGCTCCCGCGGCCTCAGGATTTTTTTTGGCGCCTGTCTGCGCATGGCGAAAATCATAGCCCTCTCCAAGGGGAGAGGGTGGCCGACGTAGGAGGACGGGTGAGGGGTCACTCGGCGGGCATAGGATTGCTTTGATTCTTACGTGGCAAAGTTAAGAATCATAGCCCTCTCCGAGGGGTCGCAGATCCGCCGTGGCGGGAGAGGGTGGACCGCAACCGGCGTTTTCACCAGCCGGGGCGGGACGGGTGAGGGGTTACTTGTAAAGGGCTCAGGACTGCTTTGACACATACATGGCAAAGGCGGGAATCATAGCCCTCTCCGAGGGGAGAGGGTGGCCGACGTAGGAGGACGGGTGAGGGGTTACTCGTCGAAAACACTCAGTCGGTCGGATTGCTCTTCACAATCGGCACGTGGATAAGCACTGGCCGCTTCTCCGCTAAACCCTTAACAATGGCCGGCTGAATCTCCTCGGGCTTTGATACGTGCACGCCGATCACCCCAAAGCCCTCCGCGACTTGGTCAAAACGTACCGGCCCCAGTTCGCTAGCCAAGCCGTGACCGTAGGATCGCACATGTTCGGTAAGCGTGATGCCCCAGGCGGCGTCATCCGCTAGTACAACCACAAAGTTGATCCCTTGGCGAGCGGCTGCCTCTAATTCCGCAATCGTGAACCCCAGTGCCCCATCACCGGACAGCAAAATGACCGGACGCTGCGGGTACATCACCCGCGCGGCCATCGCCGCAGGCAATCCGTATCCCACCACGGCGCTCGCTCCACAGGTAAGCCAGTGCCCGGGGTAGCGATCAACCAGGATCTGGTGCGCCCACTGGCCGATGTTGCCGCCATCAATCAGGAGCACCGTGTCGTCAGTCAGGACCGCTTGCAGGGCTGACAAAATGTCAATGGCGTGACAACCAGCAGCAGGGCGGCGCGCGTTGTCCCAGCACTTTTTGCGAAATTGCTCTCGTCTCGATTCAGCTTCTTTCAACCACGATGTGTGGGGTTGTGTACCCTGCCCTTGCGCTTCCTCCAGAAGTTGCGTCAAGACTGAACGCGCGTCACCCTGGATCGTGATCTGGGCTTTCACTCCCCGGCTAAGTTCAGACGGGTCAACATCAACGCGCACAACTTTCGCCTGGGGATGGACCGCAGGGGGTTGGAGATATCCAATCCTGTAATCAAAATGCACGCCCAGCAGAATAACCAGATCCGCGTCCGCCAACAGCCGCAGCCCCCCTGTTGCAGCCCCTGCAACCCCCATAAACTCTAGTAAAGGCTTGTCAACTGAACCGCGGTCCCAAATGGGCACCAGTACAGGCACCGCGCAGGCCTTCGCAAATGACGCGAGAGCCTCCCCACCCTCGGCATAAAAAACCCCACTGCCGGCGACCAGCAGGGGTCTCTTGGCTTCACCCAACAACCTCACAACCTCGGTGATTGCCTGCGGATCGCCGCAGGCATGTTGCTCCACCTTCGCAGTGCGGGTTGCCGACTTCACGACGCTTTCCAGTTTCACCTCGGCGCTCTGAACATCCAAGGGAATGGTGAGGTGCACAGGTCCTGGCCGTCCCGAAGTAGCCGCCGCAAAAGCCTGTTCGACAAGCTGGGGAATGCGCTCCGGTACCGTCACCGTTTCGGCGAACTTGCAAAGCGGGGCGGCCACTGCCACCTGGTTGAGATCCTGGAAATGGCCCAGGCCCATTGTCGACACGGCGCCGCTGCCACTCAGCAGGAGCATGGGCGAGCCATCGAAGTGCGCATTGGTCACACCCGTCAAGGCGTTCACGTGAGCCACGCCACTGCTGACTGCGCACACTCCCACCCGGCGGCTTAAGCGGCCATAGGCTTCGGCCAGATAGGCGGCCGCTTGTTCATTGCGAGTGTCGACCAGTCTTAAGCCTTGCGCGTGGCACGCCACAAAAAATGGATTCAAGCCATGGCCGCACAGGGTGGAGACAAACGCCACTCCCCGCTGGAGTAGCTCCTGCACCAATAAATCCGCACCGTTCACGGTAACCGTCCTTTCCGCAGCTATGCGTCGGGCGACCTTGTAGCATTGGGATTCCGGGAAAGCCCGAGGCGGTTGAGTAATTCCAGGATTTTGCCGATCAGAAAATCCATGTGTCGTTTGTCGAAGGGACCGAGTTCGAGGTTAGCCTCTCTCACCACGGGATTGCCGATAATGCCGCGCGCCATGAGCACAGACTTCTCCACATGGTGAAGGAGTTCCAGATTCTGGAGACTGAACGAAATCAGGGGCAGCACCCCTTGGAAGATTTCATACGCTTCATTTTGGCGATTCTCTTCTGCAAGCTGGAACACCTTAACCAGAACATCCGCTATCCCCAAGCTGGGCATAATTCCGCAAATCCCCGCGGGAATCAGCTCCAGCATGTACATTCCTCCCCAGCCTTCCAGCACTCCCACCTTGCCGGAAGTCCGTTGAGCGATGGCCGTTACTTTGGTGGCCATCATGGGTTCTTCGAGTTTTACGTAGCGGAAGTGCGGGTGAACCTCATGCAGTTTTGCGATGAACTCAGTACTTATAGTTGGGCCGCCGGGATTAAAATCCTGAATCACTAAAGGAATATCAATCGCCGTGAGGATTCGGTCGAAGTAGCGGAAAAGGTCGCGTTCCGCTAAGGCGAATAGGCGCGGCACCGACACGCCCACGCCACTCGCACCTGCCTGCTGCGCCGCAACCGCCGTCTCCCGGGCTTGTCTTGAAGAAAACGAATTCACCTGCGCGATCACGGGAAGGCGACCGGACATATGCTCGACCGCCTCCGCGACGGCCTGTCGTCTCTCCTCCTCAGATAGCTTGTAGAACTCGCTTGCGTAGGCAGGCAAACACACCGCGCAAGCTCCCGTGGCGCAAGCAAAGTCGATCAGCGCGTGCAGGTTCTTCCAGTCAATTTCCTGATCGTCGCGGAAAGGCGTGGGGATAATCGGCACGACCCCCCGGATGTGCAACGACTCAGTAGCTTGCCGATGATCGTTTAGACCCATGCCTACACTTCTCCCTTCGCGTGCTTACCCTCGCGGCTTCACATAGCTCAGGGCTTTCAAGATTACGGCGTTGTTGGGGATGACCGCACCCCATGCGTTCTCAAAGCCTGGCACAGCGCCGCGGAAACCCGTCGAACCCTTAAGGCGTACCTCTTTGATGACCTTCCCCAGGCGTGGGCTCGCCCATTCGAAAGCAAAAAACGTGATCGGTGTCTCCCCCGCCTTTCCGCAAATCAGGGCTTCGGCGTCGTAACACCCCTTGCGGGAGGCCTCTACCTGCCCCCAATTCCACTCCTGGATGTTCACGCCATAGCGAATCGGTATGATCTCAGGCAAGCCATCTTCATAAACAACTTCATACCAGCCCAGCAAATCCGCAGTGTCGACCATATCCCAGATCAGCCGGTAGCCTTCCTTATTCGTCGCCGGCTTGGCACAAGCGTGCAGGAAGAGCAGGCTCGTAGCGGCTTCGCCGACTTTCACCGTGACCTCGCGGGGAAGGGAATTGGGTGTTGCCCCCTCCACACTTACAATGACCGCTGATTGGGTATTCCCGGGCAACTCGAACACGCGGGGTCCGCTCGCCATACGCCCCGCGCGCATTCCACTAAGGTCGATCTTCAGCGTAGATTCCACCGCTGATACATTGAAAGAATTAGAAATATCTACCGGCGCCACGATGTCACCCATTTCGCTGGGCAAAGCCCTGCCTCTCAGCCGAGGGCGCAGCCAGGGAAGGGAACTCTGGTTAATTTTCGCGATCTCCGGGAGTCCCAAAACCTTTTTTGACCAGAGCAAATTGCTGCAACCCAGAGCGCTGAACATCAAATCCTTGCTGATATTGTACTCGGTCGTTGCTGACCACGACGAAGGCGCCCCGCCGATAATCGTCTGGCGCTTGCTGCGCTCCACGTAATGGGCGATGTCGGGCTCCATATTGCCATAGATCTGCTGGAACCCCCATTCGTCCAATTGCACCTCATTCACCACCCCGCGATCCTCCTCCCCCCAAAACCAGTTGAAGAGCAGGATGTCTTTGGGAACCAAGTCCTTCACCTGCTGCGGAGTCATGCCGCCGGCCGAAGTGTACTTCCAGCCGTCAGGGGATGTGCGCTTTTGCAAGCCCGTGCCGCGGACGGTTTGGAGCAGGTAGTCACCCCAAATCGCCATTTTGATGTCCTGGTCCGCGAGGTAGTCATGAGTCTTGCGCAAGTCCTGGCCCAGAAGCTCGCCCGGATCTTTCCCCTGGCAGCGCGGGCAAACTCCGAAGGGCGCGAACCATTCATCGTGGCCGACATGAATCAGGCGCGGCTTCATGACCTCGATGTATTCATCCATCACATCGAAGAGAAGCTGGTAGCTGCGTGGCTCGGAAGGGCAAAACGTGTCGGGCCACTTGTCGCCAGGAACGTCTGACAGGTCCCGGTGTCGCGACAGCAGATAGAAGCTGTGTGTGAAGGAGGGAACTTCCGGCACGACTTCGATATGGTGCGCCTCGGCCCAGCGCACCAGGCCTGCCACCTCATCCTTTTCCAGCAGGCCGCCGTCACCGCAATCCTGGTGGGAGGAATTCTGTTCGCGATTATGGACCGGCCCGGGCGGATAATTTCGCAGGCTGTAATTCGTGTCGCGCGCATATTCCATCGCCCCGGCGTTGACTTCCGGATGGCGATCGAGCCGCATGCAGCCGTTCATCTCTACCATCAGGGTATTGAATTTGTAGAGCGCCAACACTTCGCGCACGAAGCGGCGGAAAAACGGAATGCTGGTTTGTCCCGGCACATAGAGCTTGAAGCCTCGAAACGGTTTGTCGGGCCAGTCGCACACCTGCACACCGGGAATCTCAAGGCCACGCTCGCGCCGCGAGATCAATTGCCGCAGCGATTGCAGACCGTAGAAAGCTCCGCGCTCATCGCTGCCGGCCACGATCGCTGCGTGTTCGCTCACGTGCAATACGTAGCCTTCCGGACCAGGATTTTGTGCAGTAACATCCAGGTGGTTCTGCTGGCAGAAGTCGCGAACCAGGGGATTCTGAATCGACCCGATCAAAATGAATTTGCCGGCGGCAGGAAGCCTATCGAGGGGCTGCATTTTCAATTGCACATCATACCGGTCACTCATTTCCTCCGAAAGAAAGCGAGCCAACGCACTGTCGCTTGAAGAGGCCATCAGGGGAAGCACGATGGCGCATTCCGGGTTCAGGGCAAACGGCGCGTCGCGCAATTCCAACTGTTGCGGAGTCGGGAAGATCAACGGGCGCTCAAAGCCGGACAATACCTGGTCGACCCCCGCCCAGCTCCCCCCCGTGGCAGGGTGCGCGTGTGGGGATAAGTTGTTCTTGAACGTGTTGCCGAGCGAGCGGCTGGCGGCTGTCGCCTCCCTGGCGACGCCTTGTGGCCCCTCTGTTGCCCACGGTATTAGCCCCGCCGCACCCATACCTACAGAAGTTGTTTGAATAAACTCTCTCCGCGTCAGATTTTTGCGTCGCATGAATCCAACCTCCCCTGGGTATTTACTTCACTCCCAACCAAGATTCGCCTCTTTCGCGCCGCCCACGGTAGCACAGCTCCGGGACTTTTGGGTAGTGGGGTAGTTTGATTTGCGGGGTCAGGGTCTGGCCGGGCGGGAAGAGAGTGGGTAGCTTATCTATGTAGCCTATCACTCGTTAAAGGAGGGGCGGGATCATGGGTTTAGACTTTGGGCCGTAGACGCCCGGCCGGCATTTTCTTCATTGCGGATCGGCAGCGAGCGCCATTCCCCCACGGAATTCTCCCTCGTCACACGGAGGTTTTCCACGGCTTTTCGACCCCTATCCACAGGACACATTGTCATCATGTTTTACCATTTATAATATTGTTGCTAACCGTATTTGTTTTCAATAACCTCTCAGCTTTGGTGCGCAGAAATCTCATAGTGACGCGCTTTGTTTTCAATATGTTCTCAGCTTTGGACGTTTTATCCATCCAGCGACACATTGTCGGCTAAAAATGTATAGCTCAGGCGGTCTGTTTTCGGTCTCGTTTTTCCCACTGGAGCGTTCCAGTTTGCTTTTGAAAGGCCCCACCGGGGAATCCTTCCCGCGGAGCGCTTCACGCCGGCCCGTTCGGGCAGCCGGGGCAGTGAAATTATGCCACTTTGAAACGCTTAATGTCAAGCCTAATTGTAGTACGGAGGTTCATATTCCCGGATTGAAGGATAAGAAGGGAGGCAACGCGTCTCCCTCACGAAAATTATCCGAAAAGTCCCGCAGGCGGCGCTGCAGGCGGTACCAGTACTGGTACTCGGCATCCCACTTCTCCAAAGCTCCACGCAGTCGATAGGGCGTATATTCTTCGAGCCACGCGGCCTGGCGCCGATCTCTCAGTCCCGCCGCGGCGTCCAGCAGATCCGCGATGAGGGAGTGATCCTCCTCGCACATTTCCGTCAGGATATAGAATTCCACCTGATGGGGTGTGGGGTGCGGGCCCATTTGCCGCCAATAATCCGCCAACTCCGTCGCATAAAGGAATTTCATGCCGGCGTAGTCGAGCATCTGTGATCCCAGCAAAAAGGTTGCAAGGTTTTCCTCGTTGCCTTTCAATTCCAGGGCGCGTTGCAGATGCATTTGCGCATCCTCAGCCAGCAGACGCACCTGGCGGAAGTCCTCGCGGTGCGCTTGCCCCCGCTGCAGGCTGGAACTGGAAAGCGGATCGGTCCAAAACATCCGGCTAGTGGTATAGCCCAGAACACTTTGCAGGCGCTGCTCGGCGTCGGAAAGTTCGCGCAGGGCCGGCGCCACTTCGCGAGCCACGGCGGGGGAATAGACCAGGTTCGCGTAATCCTCAAAAAACTTGCCGGGCGCAAGCGCCTCAGATTGCCAGCAGAGGGACATGCCGAAAGCGACACCCGGAAGGGACATGCGGGTTGACACCTGGGCGTCGTCCGTCCAGAGCGTAAGCAGGAGGCCCACGGAATGAAATTGGCGGGCGTCGGCCATCAGGTTGGTGAGGGCGGCAAACGATTGGTTGAAGTCCGGGAAGACCTGCGCGTAACCATAGATCGACGTTGAGGCATACTGGGGAATCTGGCGTGAGGAAAAGGGTTCCAGGTAGCTCTGATAGGATTCCAAAAAGCCGTTGTGCCAGGGCACGGCGATGATGCCGGCGGGCAGGCCGGCCAGAATCTCCGGATGCTGCGTGATGATATTGTGATCGCCCCACATCATCACGCGCTTGCCGTGCTGCGCCACCAGCGCCGCCACGCTCCGCACCTGTTCCAGGTACAGATGGGCCGGGGCAGCTTTTTCCGCTTCGGCAGCCATGTCAAGCTCATAAGTTTCGTCAAAGCCGATATGGCAGAAGGGGCTGGGGAATAGCTTGGTGAGCTGCTCGACCCAGTCCTGGACGACGGGCATCACGCCGGGTTTGCGAGGATCGAATTCGCCGCCATTGGGGAGCACCGACAATTCCGAATAACGCTCCACGCGAAAAAGATCGTGCAGGTGTCCGTATAGTTCCAGGCAAGGGACTACATCGATATGACGTTCGCGGGCATAGTCGATGATCCTCCGCACCTGCTCTTGGGTGAAACGCGCGTCGCCAGGATTGAGCAGCGAGTAGCCCTTCAGTTCAATGTTGGCTTCGGAGTAGAAGAAGTACTGGTTGCCTTTCCATCGAGCCAGGAAATCGATTTGCCGTTTGACCTCTGCTTCAGTCGGCAACGCACCGTGGCTCATATCCATCATCACGGCGCGATAGGCGAAGGAAGGCCAGTCGCGGACCTCCGCGGCCGGAAGCGCCGCATCGCCGCCGGCTCCTTCCACCATTTCACGCAGGGTTTGCACACCGTAAAACAAGCCTGCCGATGAGCGCGCGCGAACTTCGCCACCCTGGGCGGTGATGCTCAGCGTGTAGGCTTCACGAGAATCGGGGCCCGGGTGCTCGTCCGGTTGCGGCAGGGCGGAGCCGGATCCGGTACGCGTCAGGACAATGGCATGGCCGGGCGTGGCTTTTTCCGAAATGGGGATCGAGGTCCCGGAGCGGGAACTGAGTGCCGCCGCCAATTGCTCCGCGGCGAAGCGATCCTCGGCGCTCGCGTCCGATGCGATGCGGATGCTCAGACCCTGGAGGCGGAGCGAGCCGTTGCCATAGCGAACTTCCTGCGGCCGTGGCAGCAGAGGATTGTGATCGGCCGCGCGTGTGGAGGGCGCTACCAGCCAGGCCAGAAAAAGTGCGGACGTGAGGAGGCATTTAAGCACACGGCTTCGAGACATGATCCTGCTCCTTCGGAGACCGGATTGGAGGCCTGGCAAAGTACTGCTCAAATTGGGGCGTTACTCTTCAAATCGTTCTTGGTGACCCCCTCACCCCCCAGCCCCTCTCCCCCAAGGGGGCGAGGGGAGAGTTATTTTGAATTTACCACCCTCTGTCGCCGCGGCGACGGAGGGTAGCGTTGAGCTTACTCCCTCGCCCCCTTGGGGGAGAGGGTGGCCCGCCGCCGGCGTTCTCATCAGCCGGGGCGGGACGGGTGAGGGGGTTCGCCCTGGAACCCATTTAGACTTCGTCACCGAACTTCTGACTCAGGACGCTGGCATTGTCACGGTTCATCCCACCTACCCATCCGCCAGCAGCTTGCCGATGGCTGCCTTGAGAATATCTTCACTGGGGCCCACAAACGATTCCGTCTGTTCGTAGCCACCTCGATCGGTATAGGCGACGTTCGTGCAAATGTACCCGGTCGTACAATCGCCGTATCCGGCCACCGCCACGAAGAGGTCCGGGCGATTGTGTTGGGCCCAGAGCTGATACTCGACGAAAGGCTCCCCGGGAAGGTGCAGGACCCGGACCGAACCGAGGGTAAGGCAGCTCAGTTGGATGGCCCGGTCTTGCTCAGCGCGCACGGTTGCCCAGGCGGCGTTCAGGTGCGCCATAGAAGGCCCCTTGGTTTCAGCCAGAGCCTTGCGGCAGGACTCTTCAGAAAATAGCCCGTCCCTGCGGATGGGGAACCGCACGTCGGTGGTTTTCCATCGCAATCCGGTAAGCGGTTCCTTATGGACGTTTTTAACCGACCGAATCATGCCGTCGTACAAACGGTCGACCAGAACCGGCCGGCGCTCGGGAGTGCCGTCGTTGTATTTTCCCATCCCGATATCACCGCCGCAGCCTGTGAAGTAGAGCTGGAAGACGCCGGATTCCTTCTCCAGCCGCTCGCGGGCGATGCCGGGGACATCGTAAGTCACGCGCCCATCGTTATAGTAAGATTGTGGATGCGTCGCGTAGTAATACACTCGAACTACCGGCTGCTCGCCGTCAAAGAAAGTGAGGGTGCGCACATAGCCATCGATGTACCCTTCGGGCGCCTTCTGCTCTTCCGGATTCTTGCTGCTGCTCAAGCGCGTCAGAATGGTTCCGTCGGGCTGCCGGATGCGGCGCGACGAAGCCACTTGGTTGACGGACGCCCAACCCGTGCCCACCTGCGATACGCTGCGTAATTGAGTTGTGGCTTTCGCGACTGCCGCGGCGGTTCGATTGGCGGCCACATCCACAAACTCAAATCCTTTTTGGGGCGGGTCACCGGCGAGCTTGTTCAGCAATCCCTGCGCATCGTTGTCGTAGGCAGGCGCCGTGTGCTGGTGCAGAGTCTGGACCGCCACCTGGGAAGCAGGCACACCCGCGGCCTTGCCGATCTTTTCCCGGAAGACATCGTGGGTCGCGCTGTGAATCTCGCACCAATCCAGGGCACAAAGCACGTAGGTCCCACCCGCGTCGCGCAGGACAATTCCCTTGGCAAGCAACGGGTGCTCAATGACCTTGGTGGGGGGACAAGTAAACGCCAGAGGTTCACCGAGAGGCACGGTTATATCGGCTACAAAAGTGGCAACCTGCACGCCCCCTTCAGGCGGTACGCCGGGCGGGAGCATAGCGTCGCCCCGCGCCGCAAAACCGCCCAGGGTGGCGAGCGAACCTGCTAGAAATCCGCGGCGATCAGTTTTCATGTTGAGCTCCTCGTTAAGGGATTTTGCATATACTCACTGCGACGTAGCGGCGGGTTTACCCCGCCATTTCCTGCCGGCGAGAGTACCTCGCCAAATGGCGGGGTAAACCCGCCGCTACGTCGTTTTCATCAACCTGCCCGGCGCGCGAGGTTACGCTTTCAAGGCAGCGGCGAGGGCCTGACGCATGCTCGCCTCGCATTCCGGAAAAGCAATCCAACTGTAATGATCGTTATAACCTTCCGCCGCATCCTTGGCCGTGGGGATGTAGCCGGGCGCGCATTCGCCATACCCCAGCGTCATGACGAAGGAGTCGGGCCTCAGGGCCTGCGCCCAGAGCTGATATTGCACGAAGGATTCCGCCGGCATCAGCACGATTTGGGCGGGACCGAAGTCGATCGCCGGAACGTCGATGTGGTGGCCGGAATCGGTGCGTTGCCGCCAGCTTAAGCCCAGCGCCGCGTCGAAGCGTTCGAGCGTCGTCTGTTTTTCGTCCGCGAGGTTGCGGCGAAAATCTTCCAGACTGAACCCGGGCGTATGCCTCGGCTCCAGTTTCATCGGAGCGCAACGGAAACCGATTTTGTTCAGCGGATGCCGCTTGGTCGAATTCCACGCGGCCAGCATGCCTTGATGCAGACGTTCTGCCAGGATCGGGCGGTTCTGGTAATTTCCGTCGTTGAACTTGCCCGCCATGGTATCTCCACTGCAGCCCGAGAAGTAGATCTGCGTGACCGAGGGCATCTCTTTCCGCCGCTGGGCGCGCGCCATTCCCGGGAAGTCATAGGAGACTTCTCCCTTTCCATAGTGAGCCATGGGATGGGTTGAGTAACAGCTCAGGGCGGCCACGGGCTGGTCACCCTTCCAAAAGCTGATGGTCTTCAGCCAGGGATCGATTAATCCGATGGGCATGTTTCGAACCACCGGGTCGCGTTCTGAACTGGTTCTTCCCCAGGAGACTTTTCCGTCCGGGGTGACATAGCGCCGGTTGGAGGCGACCATTTCCACCTTCCCTTGTCCGGTCCCGATATGGGTGATGGGGTGCGAATTGGCCAGGGATTTGCGCAGCGCGGACGCCACGCCCTGGATCGTGCGCTCATCAAAATCCAGGTCACACAAATCCTGTGGAACGTGGTTGGCTTTTAAGAGTTGTTGCGCCACCTTGTCACTGTAAGCGGCATCATGCTGGTGAATGCAACTCACCAGCACCCTTTCCTTATCCGTCCCGGCGGCCTCAGCCAGCACGGATCGCCACCGTTCGTAGGACTCGTTGCGAATCTCACACCAGTCGACGGCCACCAGCACGAGGGGCTTGCCGGAACCGGATAGAACAATTCCATTGGCCTCCAGCCGATCCACGATGACCGTGGCGCGTTCGGGCATACCATTGAACAAGGGATTACCCACAGGCGGTGTGACATCCGCCGTGAACGAGGTCAAACGAAACTCTCCGCCTTCTGCGCCCTCGCATTGGCGCACCACAAGTCCTCCTCCCAACACTCCGGTAATTAATTTCAAAGTGTCACGCCGGGATAGATGGGTCTCATGCTTGTCCATTTCGAGAGCCTCCTTGGAGTGCGGTAGCAGCAGCTACCGCCTTTATTCCTCCGCGCCTCGCCTATTCGCCGTCTGGACCGAACGGGGAAAGCGGTAGCTGCTGCTACCGCACTCCAAAGTGCCTTCGGCACAGCAATTTTCAGGGCAGCAGACGGCGAAGCCGTCAGGGTCACTCGCTATTCTGCTCAACCTTGATCGCGTTCCTACCCTCCAGGTCCGCGCACAACTATTCCTATTGCGGGGCCGGCGCAACTGCCTCCGCCGGCTTCCGGTCCCAGAGCGTAATGAGCAACGTACTTACAAGAATAATCACACCGCCAATGATTGCCAGCAGGGTCATTTTCTCATGAAGCCAAATGGCAGCGATGGGAACGCCGAAGAAGGTAATAAGATAATTGGAAAGTGCCGCCTGGATGGCGTCCAACTGCTTGAGAGCTTTCAAAAACAGAACCATCGAAAGAAAGTTGTGGAAGAAGGTCAGCAGGATCAGGCCAATCCAGGTTTGGGCCGTAAAGCTGGGAATGCGACGGAAAACCTCCCCCTCTTGCGCCACCACAAACGGCGTGAGCAGGATGAACATTCCCACGTAAGTCCAAAAAAGCATTTCGAGGGGTGAGTAACGTTCCAGTATCTTCTTGCCGTAGGAATTGTAGAAGGAGCTGCCCAGAGTTCCAAGAAAAATCAAGGTGTTTCCGAGCAGGAATCCCTTCCCGAAATTGAGATGGGAAAAATCCACATCCGAGCACATCAAAACACCCACGATCGCGAAAGCAAAACTGATCCACCGCACCCGCGTCATGTGCTCTCCCAGGAGGAAGTAGGCCAGCACGGCTGTCGACACGGGCAGGGTCAGCATGAGTAAGGCGGCGTTGCTCGCCAGCGACCAGCGTGTTCCCCAGGTGAT
Organism: uncultured Acidobacteriota bacterium; assembly: GCA_963804995.1. Taxonomy (GTDB): domain Bacteria; phylum Acidobacteriota; class Terriglobia; order UBA7540; family UBA7540; genus Bog-366. The sequence goes on along the minus strand of CAWDSK010000003.1, from coordinate 631,520 downwards.
CAACACCTGCCCGGGAAAAACCCCCAGCAGGGCGAGAAGGAAGAAGATCCCGATGTCACGTCTGGAGCGTTCGGTGGTTTTCTGGCTGTCGCCCTTTTCTAATTTGATCAAGGGAATCAGCATGAGGGTGGCGAGGGTCATAGGGCCCCAGACCGTGAAGAGGGCCCCCACCTGGTCCTGCACCAATTTGACGCAGGTGAATTGCAGAGCCCACATCAGATTACAGGCGAAAAGTAAAAGCCATGAGCGCATCGTGTTTAATTCTCCCAAAGTGAGTTCTAGCAGGCTGTTGAAAAGCCCTCACGGTGCGAGGTAGCGGCGGGTTTACCCCGCCATATCGCCAACGATTTCAACAGCGGATGGCGGGGTAAACCCGCCGCTACGTCGTTTTTCATCAGCCTGCTAGGTATCCGGGATCTTCTCGATGACGTTATCCCGCCCTCTCGCAGTACTGCTTGAAGCGGGTATAAGCGCCTTCCCACTGATCAGATTGCTGCGGTTCCTGGACCTCGGCCGGGAAGGAGTGGGCAATCAATCTGCGCACTTCTTCGAGAGATCCGACGGCGCCGCTCGCCAGCATCTGCATTCCAATATTTCCAAGAGCCGTCGCCTCAACGGGTCCTGCAACGACGCGGCGGCCACTGGCTTCCGCCGTAAACTGGTTGAGCAGGGTATTCTTGGCCCCTCCGCCTACGATGTGAATCTCGGCGAAATGCCGCCCGGTCAGAGCCTCCAGCCGGTCCAGAACAAAGCGGTACTTCAGCGCCAGACTCTCCAGCACCATGCGAGCCACTTCCGCTGGGGCCTCGGGTACGGGTTGGTGGGTGGCTCGGCAGAAGTCAGCGATGGCCGCAAGCATGCTCTCGGGATGAAGGAAAGAGGGGTGATCGGGATCCACCAGGCTGCGGAAATGCGGGCCCGACTGCGCCATCTGCATCAGCTCAGGGTAGGTGTAATTCTTCCCGGCAAGCTGCCAATCACGCCGGCAGCGCTGCAGGAGCCAGAGTCCCATGACGTTTTTCAAGAGGCGGAAGGTGCCGCACACGCCGCCTTCGTTGGTAAAGTTCAGACGTTGGGATTCCAGGTTGATGACGGGCTCGCGGACTTCCGTCCCTTCGAGTGACCAGGTTCCGGAGCTGATATACACGGATTCACCGGCGCCGGCAATGGCCGCGACCGCTGACCCCGTATCATGGCAGGCGGGCGCCACGACCGGGACATTCGTTACCCCGGCTTTCTTCGCGACGTTGGGGCGCAAGTTGCCGATGATCGTCCCGGGCTGAACCACGGGGGGAAGGAAGTGGGTGGGGATGCCCAGCTTCTCGAGGAGTTCCGTCGACCAATCCTTTTTGCGCGGGTCGTAGAATTGCAAAGTGGTGGCGTTGGTGAACTCCGACACCGCCACTCCCGTCAGCCAAAAGTTGAAGAGGTCGGGAATGGTCAGCAGCTTTTCTGCGGTCTGAAGTAGCCGGGGGGTCCTGACCTGTTGCGTGTACAGGCGGTACAGGCCATTAAGCTGCATGAATTGAATGCCGGTCCGGGAGTAGATTTCCTCAGGAGAGACGTGAGCGAAAACCTCCTCCATCATCCCATCGGTTTGTTTGTCGCGATAGTGGAAGGGGTTTCCCAGCAGACCGCCCCCTTCGCCCAGCAGCGCGTAATCCACGCCCCACGTGTCGACGCCAATGGCATCCAGATGAATGCCTTGGGACCCCGCCACTGCCAGGGCGCTTTGAATCTCATGCCATAAGCGCGGCGCGTCCCAATGCAGCTCGCCGTTGTATTCCACGGGCTCGTTTGAAAAGCGGTGGACTTCTTCCACGGACAGATTCCCGCCCGCGTATCGTCCCAGCAGGGCGCGGCCGCTTTCCGCTCCGAGATCAAATGCCAAACAACAGTATCCGTCGCTCATTTTTGACCTTTCCAATGCTTCGTGCCTTGGACGATGAGATTTCCTTGTTGAGCAACAACTTGCAAAAGTTCCGTGTTCGATCCTAAGACCCCCTCACCCGCCGACCCCTCTGTCGCCGCGGCGACCGAGGGGAGAGTTAATTTAAACTTACAACCCATTGCCGCCCGCCATCATGGTCACCGCACTTTCAACCACAGTAACCGAGGGGAGCGTTAATTTGAGATTACAGCCCTCGCCCCCTTGGGGGAGAGGGTGGACCGCTGCCGGCGTTTTCATCAGCCGGAGCGGGACGGGTGAGGGGGTCTTGGCGTCGAACACAGAACCACCTTCGTAAAAGAGCTTAAGCGAACAGCCTTGGTGCCAGGTCACGCGCTACACACGGCCCGCTCAAGCATACCCCCGGGCAGTGCAGGCCGCGCGGAACAGCCGGTAAACCGCTTCGAACCTCTCGCGAGTTCCGGGTTCGGGTTGATGGCTCGTTGAAATCCGAGTCATGCTGCGCATCGCTGCCGATAAATCTCCACCGTACAAGGTTTCCCCCGCGGCGAGGATGGCGGCGCCGAATGACGCCGTGGGAGTTGAGCAGCGTATCACGACCCGCTGTAAAACGTTGGCGCGAAGTTGAGATAAAATTGGACTCGCGGCCGCACTCCCGGCGGAGAACACTTTCTCCCCCACCGTCACTCCGCAGGCTTCCAGGCGTTCATACCCCCAGCGTTCCACGCAGGTGAGGGATTGTAATTGCGCTGCGTACCATTCGTCGGGGCCCGCAGGCGCGCCTTCCACGAAGGATTGGGCGGCAAGATTGAGGAAAGGGAAGCGCTCTCCCCGTGACCCCAGGAGGTAGCATTGAACGGCGGTGGGCAAGTGGGCGGCGGCGCGCCGATCCAATTCCGCAGGATCAAGGGTGGGGTCATCAGGCCGTAGGCTGCCCGGTCCCGTATTGCTTGCTGCTCCGGGCGCCCACAGATTCGAGGGATGGTGGTGGCAGTACATCCCCGCCCCCAGTTGAGGTTTGCTAAGCGTTAGCGCCTTCCAAACCAGAGTTGTTCCCAAAGTGGTGTTGGCGTCGCCCGCGTCTTTTGCGCCTGAACCGATGAGGCTCGCCAAACCGTCCGAAGCCCCGGCGAGCACCGGCGTGCCGGCGGGTAAACCAGTTTCCACGCTGGCTTGGTTTGAGATCGTTCCCACCTGCTGCCCTGGACGAACCACACGGGGGAGCATCGCGCCAGGTATGCCTGCCACTTCAATCGCCTCACTCCACTTCTCCCGCTCCTGGTCGTAACCGAGCTTCAACGCGTTGGAGTAGTCGGCGATCCCGAACTGCCCCGTCAGCTTTCCCGTAAGCCAATCGGCAGGATGTAACACGTAGGCTGCGCGCTCCCAGACTGACGGTTCGTGCTGCCTGACCCAAAGGATCTTGGCGAGCGAGTAGGACGAGTTGAGTTGCTCGGTGGAGAGGCGGCGATTCAAATCGTTTGCGAGTGCACCGCCGCGCGCGTTGTCGTACAGAATTGCCGGCCGCACCGGCTGACCCGCGGAGTCTGCCAGGACTAGCGAACCTGATGTGGAAGTCACCGCCAACCCGGCGGGCCGGACGGAAGGGTCACTTAGGGTGCTCAACACTTCGCGGAGGGTCTGGCAGACGGCGCTCCACCAGTCGTGGGTGTCCTGCTCGTGAACCATGCCGTCAGAGGGGCGCTCCGAAAGTGTGGCCCGGGCGTCCGCTAAGACCTCCCCTTCGGCAGTGGCGGCCAAGGCGCGCACACCACTTGTCCCCACATCAACACCGATGACTACCGCAGGCAACGGTTGGACCATTCTGGTATTGCTTCCAGGCCCGTAGGCCGCAACACAACTACATGGGCTTTCGAGAAACGGCCCATAATAAATCACCTAAACGCGGACAAGTCAAACCGCCAAGCTGATTCGAATTCTCAACCTCCGGTCGCCGCCATTTGGTGCGGATCCACTGCTCCTTGCTTCGAGAGGCGGATGTCTTAATTTGGGCGAAAGCTGGGGTGCGAAGCGGAGGGGCAACATCTGCACATTCGGCCGGGCGAGGGGCGTGGAAGTCGGGCTTGACACCGCGTGCTCTGCCCAGGCCAATGGTGCAAGCCCACGACTTTTTGTCATGGCGGGGATTTGTCCCACATGTTGCTCTCCGCGGGGCATAGCGAGCGAGGTCCCACTTATTTTCCCAGCTTCATGCGTTTTCTTCCTATGACTTTTTACGTGTGGCTCCGCTACGCGTGCTATCACAAATCCATCCCTAAAATATTGGGAGGAACTAAAATGGCACCGTGACACTTTCGGATTTGGCCACACCATAGTTAGTGCCAAAGGAGGGTAGGGTAGAGCGTCATGGCAAACAACCAATTGCGCGTGCGTCTCATCGTGATTCCGTTCGCCATTTTGGGATCGCTGCTTTTGCCGACTGTCCGTGGCCCGCTCTCAAAAGCAGAGCGTGCGCCGCAAGCCGTACCAGAACCCGAGCAGACGGACCTGTTTATCGGCGGCGAAGGTGGCTATACCGTGTACCGCATTCCTGCCTTGATAACCACTCCCAAAGGCACCGTGCTGGCATTCGTTGAGGCGCGCAAAGACAGTTGGGAGGACCAGGGTCACATTGAGATCATGATGCGCAGGAGTTCGGATGAAGGCAAGACGTGGACTGCGCCCCAACTTGTCAAGCGTGACGGGACCAATGCGGTGAGCAACCCGACCGTAGTCGTTGATCGCGACACGGGAACGATCTGGTTGCTGCTCATTCGGACGTTTACGAAGAAATATAAGAACAACGATGCGGTTTCGAAAGCCACGGGCCGCGTCAGCGACATGTGGATTATGCACAGTAATGATGAGGGCGCCACGTGGTCCGGCCCCATTGACATCACCCGGTCGGTCAATCAGCGGGGATGGAACCGCATCGTTCCCGGTCCAGGCGTGGGAATCCAACTGCGCAGCGGACGCTTGGTTATTCCTTGCACTCACCTGAATGGAGATGTGGGGACCGACCACATTATTTACAGCGACGACCATGGGCGAAGCTGGCACTTGGGCGGCACGATTGAAGGGAAGATGGATGAAGATCAAATCGTGGAACTGAGCGATGGCTCGCTGATGATCAACATGCGCAACTACGAGGATAAGGGCCACCGTGGGATCTCCCTTAGCAAAGACGGCGGTCTGACCTGGTCGAAGGTTGCGAGCGATCCCATGCTGATTGAGCCAACATGCGAGGCGAGCTTCATCCGCTATACCCAGTCTCCGCCTTTCACAAAAAACCGCCTGCTCTTTTCCAATCCCGCCAGCTCAGACGACCGCGTTCGCATGACCGTGCGCCTCAGTTACGATGAGGGGAAGACGTGGCCTGTCGCGAAGCTGTTGAATGCGGGCGGTTCAGCCTACTCGTGTTTAACGGTGCTTCCGGATATGCAGATTGGCTGCCTCTACGAAAGGGGACGCCACCACGCCGCGGAAAGGGTCACGTTCGCGCGCTTCTCGCTTGAGTGGCTTACGGGCGGGGCTGATTCCCTCGCCCGAGAGACGCGCTAAGAACGGATTTCTCACCAGGCAGTGTGGTTTTGAAGGCGATTGCAAGGCAGGGCTTCACCGGCTGCGGAAAAACTCGGTTCGGGAACTGCAATTAGTTCTGAGCGTTTAAGTGGGCATGCGAAGTGATGGCCAGAAGCAAGCAGTGGTATTCAGTTATAGATTGCCCCTGACCTACCGAATAGATAGGAGCTACGCTTGCTCACGACGCTGGTGGCCCTTCGCCGATACCTTGCACCAGAAATCCTCCGTCGACGGACAGAATCTCTCCGGTCACAAAGCGCGCACTATCAGAGGCGAGGAAGATAGCGGCCCCCTGGACTTCTTCGGCGTGGCCGAATCGCCGCATAGGGGTACGCGCCAGGATTGACGCCTTGCGCACGGGATCCTTGAAGATTCCCTGGTTGAGGGGAGTCTCAAAGAAACCCGGCGCCAGGGCGTTGACCGTGATGTGATATTTCGCCCATTCGACGGCCAAGGCGCGCGTCAGCATCAGGACGGCGCCTTTGCTCGCGCAATAAGCCGTAGCCTCATAGGAGCCTTGGAACGACGTGATGGAACCCAGGTTGATGATGCGGCCATACTGCTGCTCCTTCATCACTTGGCCCACTAACTGGCACGCGTTCCAGGTACCGTTCAGGTTCGTGTTCATAATCCGGTTCCAATCCTCCAGGCTCATTTCGAGCGAGGGCACGCGCTTGGTGATTCCCGCTGAGTTAACCAGGATATCAATCCGGGCAAATTCGGCGAGCATCAGATCGACGACGCGCTGGAGGTCCCTGCGGCTTGTCACGTCGGCGGTCACTTGGAGCGTGCGCCGCTGCCGCGCCCGGATTTCCGCAGCCGTTTTCGCCACTTCTTCGGCGCGCCGGCTAACGGCCACCACGTTAGCGCCCGCTTCAGAAAATCCCAGGGCAATGGATTTCCCCAGGCCGCTCGTACCCCCCAGCACGAGCGCTTGCTTTCCATCCAAACTCAGTCCTGCATATGTGTTCACGGTTATCAACCTCGGCAGAAGGACATTAGGTGCAGCATCCTAACACCCCGCGAAAAAAACAAGCAAGAAATGCATGCGCCTCTTGCGCCTACCCGTATGGGAGTGTTAGCCTACACCTCCACCAAGTCTTCGATGCGATGGGACTCTGACACTACCCGCGCTGGTTCTAGTGGAAGCGTGCTGTGTGATATCCAAACCAAATCAGGCGCCTCATCGCAACCTGCGTTGCATACCTATGTGGAGGTCATACCTTAATGGACTCATCTGAATTAGCCCGACTTTATGATTTCAGCGGGCAAACGGTTGTTATTACCGGCGGTACAGGAATCCTGGGGGGCGAAATTGCCTGCGCCCTGGTGGGGTGCGGGGCCAATGTTGCGATTCTGGACCGCAACCTGGATCCCGTACAGCATATCCTGGACCTCATGGAGCCTCGCGCCAACCAGGCCGTGGCGGTCCGCGCCGACGTTCTGGACCTGGACAGCTTGCGGCAAGCTTCTGAAACCATCGCGAAGAAGTTCGGGGCGGTCAATTGCCTGGTGAATGCGGCGGGGGGCAACAAACCCCAGGCCACGACCAGCGCCGACCTGTCGTTTTTCGATTTGCCCACGGACGCTTTCCGCTGGGTGTTTGACCTCAATATGCTGGGGACGATCCTGCCCTCGCAGGTGTTTGGGAAGCTCATGGCGGAAAGGGGAGAAGGGGTCATTCTCAATATCTCCTCGATGAACGCCCTGCGCCCCCTGACGCGCGTACCGGCCTACTCGGCCGCCAAGGCCGGGGTCAGTAACTTCACGCAGTGGCTGGCTGTCCACATGGCCCAGGAGTATTCGCCGCGAATTCGCGTGAACGCCGTGGCCCCAGGGTTCTTTCTGACCCGGCAAAACAGGTTTCTAATGACGGATGAGAAGACGGGTGAACTGACTAAACGCGGCAGGTCGGTAATTGACCATACCCCTATGGGGCGTTTCGGCCAGCCGGAAGATTTGTTCGGAGCCGTCCTTTGGCTGCTCTCCCCAGCTTCGTCCTTTGTGACCGGAGTCGTTCTTCCGATTGACGGAGGTTTTTCGGTGTATAGTGGAGTTTGACCGATGTCAGAAAATATGATGTCGAAGTTCTCCAAGGGAGGAAGTCGATGGTGGTAGGAATAGGTTTCGCGGATCGCTATTTGACCCGGGAGGAAATCAGCCAGGTTGTCCAGGAGGGTTTGGGCTCGTTGGCCGTGAATGGAAAGCGTGTGCTGGTGATCATCCCCGATGGCACCCGCACCATGCCCATGCCACTGATGTTCGACTTCCTGGAAGCGAACCTGGGTCCGCGCGTGGCTGCCTTGGATTTCCTGGTGGCGCTCGGCACGCACCCGATCATGACCGACGAGCACCTCAGCAAGCTCGTCGGCCGCCCCGTCATCAATGGGAAAACCGGCAAGACCCGCATCTTCAACCACCATTGGGAGGACCCGTCCACCTTCGCCACCCTGGGAGTGATTCCTGCGGCTGAGATCGGTGAACTTACCGGTGGGTTGCTGACTCAGGAAGTGCCTGTGCGGCTCAACAAGCTGATCTACGACTATGACCAGCTCATTATTTGTGGCCCGGTCTTCCCGCATGAAGTGGTCGGCTTCTCCGGTGGCACCAAATACTTCTTCCCCGGCATTGCGGGATCGGAAATCATCAACCTGACACACTGGTTCGGCGCCCTGATGACCAATTACAAGATCATCGGGTCCGGCTACACGCCCGTCCGCGCCATCATTGACCGGGCAGCCGGGTTCATCGACCGGCCCTCATCTTGTCTCGCGCTGGTGGTGAAGCATGAGGGGACGTCGGGAATCTATTTTGGCACGCCCCAGGAGGCTTGGAAAGCGGCCTCAGCGCTCTCCGCGCAGAAGCACATTGTTTATGTGAAGAAGCCCTTCAAGCGCGTGCTCTCCGTCATGCCCCAGCTTTATGACGATATCTGGACCGGCTCCAAGGGGATGTACAAGATGGAGCCCGCGGTGGCCGATGGCGGCGAGGTGGTGATCTTTGCGCCGCATATCGACGAAATCAGTTACACGCACGGCAAGCTGATTGAAGAAGTTGGCTACCACTGCCGTGACTACTTTCTGGCGCAGTGGGATAAGTTCAAATCGTACCCGGGCGGCATCCTGGCGCACTCGACGCACCTCAAAGGTCTGGGCGAGTACAACGCCTCCACCCATAAGGAGACGCCACGCGTTGAGGTGACGCTCTCTACCGGCATCTCAAAAGAGCGCACCGAACACGTCAATCTGAAGTATCTTGACCCTTCGACCGTCAAGCGCGAGGAATGGGAAGGCCGCGAGGACGAGGGCATTCTGCTAGTGCCCCGCGCCGGCGAAATGCTCTACCGCGTCCAGTGAGCGGCCCCCGATTTGCGCAGTGGGCCAGTATGACGTAGAGGCGGCTTTACGCCGCCATATGGCGGGGTAAACCCGCCGCTACTTACGCCTGCTCGTCTGCCGACGGACCATAGAGGGCAGGCACCGGGATATCGTTCAGCCGCAGGTAGACTCCCAGTTGGGCGCGGTGGTGAATCATGTGGTTCATCACCATGCCGCGCAGTACCGCAATCTTCGGCATTGTGAAGATCGTCTTCCCCCCCGCCAGCAAGGTCCAAGTTTCCAAGAGCTGAGCATCAGTTGAGCCCTTCAGGCCTTCCCGCGCTTTGGGCAGGTCGCGGTCAAATATCTCCAGCAGGTCCCTGTGCGAGTTTGCGGCGGGGGGCTGATACGGCGCGCCTCCCACGGGGGCGTAATCAAAGGATGAACCTGCGAGGGTCATGGTCATCCAGCTTGGGAACAAAGCCAGGTGCAAGGCCAACTGGCGGAAGGTCATCGATTTCGCGTGCGGTTTCCAATCGAATTTATCGTCGGGCACGCGCTCCAATGTTTTTCGAGCGCCGGCCATCTCCTTGTCGAATTCCGCGAGCAATCCTTCGTTCAGTGCCATAGGTTCCTCCATTGACAAAGGTGAATAACCCGCCAATCCCCAACAAATCGTGGCAATGCCTGGGTTATTCGGGAGGAAATAAAATAGGCGAAGACAAAGCGAAAGTCAAGTGTTTCCTCGAGATGGCAAATATCCTTGTCAGCACCACCCCGGGGCTCGGCCCCGATGATCAATTTGGAAAAAACACGCTATCGGGGCTCGGCCCGCCACCCCTCCTCATTTGAGGCGGGGAGTGTTCTTAAGAACTCCCCTCCTGATTCAGGAGGGGTGGCGCTGAGAGCGCCGGGGTGGTTACGGTGGGTGGCACTAGAGCACCGGGGTGGATTGCCCATTGGTGAGCAACGCGCTCCAGGAATTATGGCCTTGTAAGTGCGCCGGTGTAACCCCGCCCTTCCAAAGCGGTCGTGAGAAATCCCGGCGAGGGAGGGGAAGCTCAATTCACCCGCGCAGATGCTCGGCGAGCCAGACGATGTAGCGCGAGTTTCTCCGGCGCACCTCCGCCAGCAAATCTTCCGGCAGCTCGTCGAGCTTCTCTTTGAAAAAGCGCTGGTCGCCATCGGGTGATTGATTGTCGTGGCTGCCCACCACGTTTCCCAGCCAGAAAACAAGGAAGAGGTTCCCATCCACGCGCCCGCGCGACGAGTCGCCCAGGTAAAATTCGCGGCCCATGTTCGCATACTGCGCGGCCAATTCGCTTTCCGCCCCAAAGGCTCCGGTTGATGCAAACTGATTGGCCCGGTTGACCATGCGCTCGAAAAGCTGGCGCCAGGGCGAGCTGGCAGGTTGCTCCGAAAGGACATCCAGGAGTTGCAACTGGAGTTCGCCTGAGATTTTGTAATTCACCCGGCCATGCGTTGAGTGGCCAATCGCTTCCAGCACTTCCGCCTGCTTGCCGCTGCCGGAGTGAATGCTCAGGGTGCCATCGAAATATTGGGCCACGGCGGCGAGTTCCGCCACCCGGGCCGCCAGTTCCGCGAGAGGCTTTGACGCGAAATCCCGCCGCACGCGTGGCACAAGTTCCGGCCACATTTTGTGGTTGGAGTAATCCTCCAAACCGATTCCGTGCTCGGAGGTGGTCTCTAACGCCGCGGGGTAGGCCTGACGTTTCTTGAATCCCAGATTGGGAGGAACCAGTTGGGCCGGGCGCCCCCGCGCCTTCAACCAGTGCATATAGAAAAGCAACTCCTTCGGCGTGGTCAGCGTTTCAGCTTCATCCAGCGAGGGCTCGAAATCAAAGTCCTTGCCCGAGCGCAATCCCGCCTTCGCGGCCCGGATATAATTGAAGAGTTCTTCATTGAGCTGGATGCTTCGCCCAAACTTCACGGCAAGTCGAAGAATTTCTTCTCGCGAAAAACTGTAAGTGGTCTCAGCAATCTGGAAGGGTTTGGAGAATTCTGCCAGGATCCAGCGCGCCTCATCCGACAGGAAGATCTTGTGGAATCTCTCTTCCACAGCCGAGGTGCCCCAGGCGCGGGGATGGCGCAGGTCGCTTTCGAGCTCGAACAGGCGCGAAGTGTCAGTGGTGAATTTTGTGTAACCCGCGGCGTGGCGAATCGCTTCCTTGACCACTTCCACCGAACGCGCAATTTCCGCCTCCGTTCGAGCCCGATACAATAAAGTGGTCGGCCTCCGCCGTATAGCCGGCACGCCACCCGGCGCGTACCGCCGCCCAAAGCCCTGCATGGTACAAGTGGCGAATCGAGATGCGCGTGTGACCGACGGCGACCGGATCCTCCCCATCGCGGGCGGCGATAACGTTGTCTGTGGTCATCTCGCGCGTGGCGGAGAGCTGCACCGTGGACGCCATGTTTACGCCCAGCTTCTCGAGGATGGTCCGAAACCCTGCGAAGACGGCGGGCAAGCTGATTTCCGGATGCCGGTTGCCTGCCGCAATGGCGGGGAGCTCGCGTTGTGGCCGCGGCAGGAAGGTCGGAGCAACTTCCTCGGCGAAGGTCCGAAGGTTGGCGTGATCGCGCGAGGTGAACGAATAGGCCTTCAAATCAACTTCGCGGCCACCTGAAAGACGCAGGTGGTCGGCTCGAAGCGGGTTCCCGAACCGGGCCGCCGGGATTACCGAGGCGGGGCTCATTTGCACGAGCAGTGGCTGCGTGCTTGTTCCGTCCAGGGCGTCAATCGCAAGATAATAATTCGCGGGATGAGACGAGTCCTCCTCAAGTGAGCCGGCATAGGCGCGAAGGCTGGAAAAACGGTGCTCTGCCAACTCCGACTGTAACCGTGCCCGTACCTCATCCGGTTTTCCGCCCTCGACAGCGGAAAAAACCTGTTCTGCAAGCGCCAGGAGTTCGTCGGACGATACAATTGCTGCCTTGTCGTAAGACATCGCGCCACTCCAATCGAAAACTACAGGATGCACCACCAAGACACCAAGACACAAAGAATAGCAGAACTCAAACACAATATTGCTGCAGTCTGCCCATCTCTGCTTTTTAACTTAAAGTTTTTCTTGGTGTCTTGGTGCCTTGGTGGTGAACTCTGCTTTTTGGCTCCAGGTTTTTCCTGGTGCCTTGGTGGTGATCTCTAAATCCAATTCAGCGCGCCACGTTTCCAGAGCCACACGTAGCCGACAATCAGAATGCCGAGGAAGACCAGCATCTCGACCAGCCCAAAGAGTCCCAGCGCCTGATACTGCACGGCCCAGGGGTAGAGGAAAACCGTCTCCACGTCGAAGACGAGGAAGAGAATCGCCACAACGTAGAAGCGAACCGTGTAACGGCCCCGGGAGTCGGATTCCGGCGTGATGCCGCACTCATAGGGCATCACCTTTTCCGGGGTGGGCTGAAAGGTGGGGCGGATAAACTTGAAGAGCCACAGCGTCACCGGCGCGAACAGTGCCGCAATCACACCAAAAATTACGATGGGTCCGTATTGGTCAAGCACGCTGGGGTTCTCTCCTTTCGAATCCCCAAATCATAGCACAGGGCGGAGTTAATTTGAATTTGCAACCGGGGGGCTATCTCCTAACCGCCACCCGTGATAGGTAAATGATATTCAGCGATTCCTCAATGTCGGCGAGCGAATGCTGGGAAGAAAAGCCGTGGTGCATGGTGTGGCCGTAGTCGTGGAAGTGCAATCCTCGGGTCAGACCATCCTCCCACCAGGTGCTTTTGGGCGCGCGCGTAAAGTTCGTCGGACTTCATGGGTTACACACTCTCCAAAATGGCAGTGTCACAGTATGATGTTAATTGCGCGACGTTTGATCCGCGGAATCGGGTACAGTTTGGGAAAGTTCAAACTGCGCTACTCCCAATCCTAATTGACATCCCAAGCGGCTTCGCTTACTATCATTCAGGGATCATAAGCATAGTCCGAGAAAAGCCCCAAGGCTTTGAAATGGCAAAAGAGAAGAAACAAAAGCCACTCAAAATAATTGCATCAATTATTGAGGACTCGCTTCGCGATCTTCCAAAAGAGGAACAACTAGCGAGGCTGAAAGCGGCTAACGCCGAGGCTTCGCGCTCCCTTTCCTCTTGTAATCGCGCACCATCTGATAGAACTGAGCGACCGCGACGCGCCGTCTCTCTACATCCGTAACATTCAGCGTGTCAAGCATTCGGGAAAACCCCTCAAAATCCTCATACTTTGCAAATTCTTGAACATTGCGCAGGATTTTGGACTTCTCTCGGCGTGCCTCCGCATCATAGACGCCCCTTTTACGTTTGCGCTCTTGCTCTTGGATGTGCCTGGCTATTTCTTCGCTGTCCATTTTGACACGCTAACCCTCTATCCTCGCCACCACTATATACCTTCAAACCACGGCTGTAACGATGTCTAGATTGTTCTGGTGCAGCGCAAGCTGGCCCCGCTGGGCCACCAGCCGCCCGTCCCGGAAAACGCGATCGACATTGCGCAGGGCGCGAATATCTTTAAGGGGGTCATGGGTGAGCAGGATGAGATCGGCGCGTTTGCCAGCCTTAATCGTTCCAATCTCGCGGTCCAAATGCATCGCCCGCGCCGCATCAGCCGTCACCATCTTGATCGCTTCCATCGACGCAAACTCACCGTACCGTACCAGAACCTCGATGGCTCGCGCCAGGTCTTCGAATCCGGGCCAGAACGCTGAGCCAGGCCAGGGACCAAAACCAGCATCGGTTCCCAGGAACACGCACACGCCACGTCGCCGCATGTGATGAAGGAACGGCCAGCGCACCTTCAGAAGCTTCAGCCACCACTCTTCGTCCGGGGATGGCGTGTTGCCCCACTCATCAGGGAACAAAGCAGCCCGTGGCATGATGGCATGGTCCACGTGCACATCGTTCTTGACCATCCAATCGACTGCCGCCTCATCCGTGATGGCCGTCCGGGAGTCGCGGCCGATCCACGAGCAATGCTCGATGGTATCGACACCGGCTTCGGCAGCCAGACGAATACCTGCCGTGGAGATGGCGTGCGCCGCCACTTGCAGGCCAAGGGTGTGCGACTCTTCGACGGCGGCGCGGATTTCTTCTAGCGTGTATTGCGACCCGCCCACGTCTGTCCCCGGGCTAGTCATACCACCGCTCACCACTAACTTGATGAAGTCCGCTCCGTGATTTGCCATGAAGCGGACCGCCTCGCGGAGGGCGTCGATGTTGTCCGCCCCCCAGCCGGAATAAAGGTGGCCGCCCGTCGTCGTGATCGGCCGCCCCGAAGCCAGAATGCGAGGGCCCAGGAACTCACCCGCGTTGATCGCGTCACGGAGGGCCAATACCCCGCAGTCATCCGCTCCGCAGTCACGAACGGTTGTGACCCCGGCCGCCAGCGCCATTTGGGCGAAGTGCCCGGCCCGCACCAGCTCGCGTTCCGCATTGGGCGGCCGCAAATGTCCTTGCTGGCCATCCGCCGGCGACAAAGTGTAAAGAGTCTTGTCCCACGTCAGGTGGACGTGCCCGTCGATGAGGCCAGGGAGCAGTGTCATCCCCGCCGCATTCAGCGTGGAAACACCTTCGGGTACGGAGACCTCTTGCGCCGGGCCCGCCGCGACTATCCGGCCGTCGCGTCCGATCAGTAGGACGCTGGAGCGAACGGGCGCGGGCCGGACGCCATCAATCAACTGGGCCCCGGTAATGGCCAGCATGACTTGCTCGTGGCGTGCGGCGCTTGAAGTCATATGTCAGGTCTCCTGCTGGCTCATCCGCAGGCACGAAAAAGGCCGCGCGTTGATGATCCATCGCGGGGGAGTTGTTGTGAAAGCCCTCTATCTCCCACCAGGTTGGGCAATCTGATTGTGGCCGCCCGTGGACTCATCGACGATGGCCTGCTTAAGTTGCCCGACAAACATGTTGCGTTCCGAGGTAACAGAGTCGGCTTTGGGCCCGATATAGATTCCCACCGGCTGTACGACCCCCCCATCCCGGCGGTTTGAGCGGATGGTGTTGGAAATGAATTTAAGGTCGCGCGTCTCGCCTTCGATGCGGATACCGTAACCCGGGGCGCCAGGCCGCCCGTTATCCTCAATCACGTTTTCTTCGAAGGTGTTGCGGCTGGCGGCGTTCGCCTCGCGTTCATCGCGGAAATAGATTCCCGCCCGCGCATTACCGCTGACTACGTTCTTGGAAAAGATATTATCGGTATCCTTATGGCCCAGGGATATGCCGTCCCGGCCATTATTCCATGATTGGTTGCCTTCGTAGCGCGCGTGCTGGACGCGCCAGCAGAGGAACAGCCCGTCCTGGCCGTTATCGTGGGCACGATTGTCGCGGACAATTCCCTCGGCCGCACCCGTACCCAGGTGAATCCCCAGGTAGGCGTTGCCGTAAGCCTCGCAGTTTTCTACCACCGGCTTTACCACAAATTGCGTGCTGATGCCGTCCCCCGGATAATTGCGCGCCACGCAGTTGCGAATGGTCATGCGCTGGGAATGGAAGAAGTAGATGGCGCCCGTCTGGCAGCCATCCAGAATGCTGCTATCGGCGCGGCTACCGTCCACCGTCAGGTCTTCGATCTGTACGTCCTGGACGTCAAACCCCGCAAGCAGGGGAAAGGTGTTGAACACCACGCCTTGGTTCTCCACGGAATAATCCATTTGCAGGAAACGGTCGAAGTAGAGCGTGTTCCCGTCGATACGCACGATGGTTCGGACGCTGGGCGTCCAGCCGTCGGGGTTGACCTTGTCAAGGACTGTGACGCCCATGCCGGGCGCAAATCCGCGCGCGTCTTCTACCGTCGCCATCATTTCGGCGTAGTCGGCGTCGAGTTTCAAATTACTGCGCACACCGGGGATTTTCTTGAGCAGGGTTTTTCCCGGCCCCTCGCCGCGCAGCGTCAAGTGGCTCGCGAGCCGCACGGAATTGGCGAGCATATACGTGCCGGCCTTAATCACCACGGTGCCGCCGCCCGCCGCGGCCACACGATCAATCGCCTTCTGGATAGCAAGGTTGTCCGTGCCAATGACGTCGGCGTCGGCGGGGCCGACCGTGACGGTCAGACCTTCCGTCTGGCTGAACATCACGAGCGGGCTGAGCAACCCAAAGAGCAGCACGAGGACAGGGGAAAAAACCCAAGCTTGGGCAGAAACATCTCGATAGTTCTTCAACATAGGACCTCACTTCCGGAATGTGAAACATACAACGAGCGCGATTTTAGCAAGGAACCAGAGTGCCGGAGGGTTTATTTGTTGTGGTGCGCTTGGCTCGTGACTATAATCCGCGCCATGAAGCTGCGATTGGCAATCACCGGGAGCAGCGGGTACCTGGCTCAGCAGGTTATGTCACGGCTCGGCGCCGATCCCGAGTGCGAATTCATCCTGGGCCTGGACATTAACCGTCGGGAATTTGATTTGCCCTGTGCCGCGGAGTTCCTGCGCTTCGATTTGACCGCTCCCTGGGAGCTGTTGGCGGAGTTTTGGACCAAGCGGCGGATCAATGCCGGGTTGCACCTGGCCTGGCAATTTAATCCCATTCACGATGCCCGGCGTCACCGCGAGGTGGATGTGCGGGGTACTCTTAACTTTTTCCGGGCTGCGGCTGCCGCGGGTCTGGAGCGTGTGGTTTACGCCGGCAGCACCACGGCCTACGTGAACCCGCGAAATCCCACGGAGCCGCCCTGGATTAACGAGGACACCAAACCCACGGGCACGCCGCGTTATCTTTACTCCTACCATAAGGCTGAGGTCGATCGTGTGGTGCAGGATTTCATGGAGCAGCACCCGGACGTGCGGGTCACGCTGCTGCGAGGGGCCATCGTGCTGGGCCCGCATACGCAGAACATCGTCTCGAAGATGATGGACTGGCCGTGGCGCTCGTTTCCATGGATGTTTCAGGTGCGTGGAGCGGATCCACCCTTCCAGTTCCTCTCCGAGGAAGATACGAGTGAAATCCTGCTGCGAGCCTTGAAATCCGACACGGGGGGGATCTTCAACTGCGCGGGTGAGAGCATAATTTCTTACAGTGAAGTGGTTCGAGCTGGTGGCAAACGGCCTTGGGCACTGCCGGCAGCGATTCTCTACCCGCTGACGAATCTCCTCTGGAAGTTGCGGCTTTCACCCTTTCCCGCGGGCATTCTTGATTTGATCCGCTACCCTTGGGTGGGTGACATTACACGTCTGAAGACCACGTTTGGCTACACGCCACAACATACCTCGCAACAAGCGCTCGAAGCGTTCCTGACCGCTCGGCGTGGCCGGTAGCACGCCTTGTATTGAACTCATGGCCCTCTCCGAGGGGAGAGGGTGGACTGCCGCCGGCGTTTTCATCAGCCGGGGCGGGACGGGTGAAACGCTTTTTTCAACCTCGTGGGATCGAAATTGAAATCATGGCCCTCTCCGAGGGGAGAGGGTGGACCGCAGCCGGCGTTTTCATCAGCCGGGGCGGGACGGGCCTTCGCCCACCGAAGGGGGAATTGGGAGCAGTAAACAACTTCAGCTTCGGCCCGCAGGCGGGTGAGGGGTCTCTTCGAGGATAATGCATTCGGGGCCGCAGGGATTTGATATCTCCGCGAGCGCCATGCAACAGCACCTCTTGCAGTTTATTGGGGTAGCTTGATAGATTACCTGCGTGACAAAATACCTTGCTTACCGGGAGCCGTCTCGGGAGAAGCTGGAGCTGCCCTGGCCGGAGAAAATCTTCGAAAACTTATCGAGCTGACGGCGCACCTGCGGAGTCCGGAAGGGTGTCCGTGGGACCGCGACCAGGACTACGTTTCCATGAAAGGCCTGTTGCTTGAAGAGGCCTACGAAGTTATCGATGCGGTTAACGCCCGTGACTTTGATGGCTTGGAGGACGAGCTGGGTGATTTGCTCTTTCAGGTCGTGTTCTATTCGCGACTGGCGGAGGAGGAAGGGCGATTTACCCTTGACGACGTAATCGAGCGGGTGCACGCGAAGCTAATCCGGCGGCATCCGCACGTTTTCGGCGAAGTGCAGGCAAGGAATGCCGAAGAAGCCCTCAAGAGCTGGCTCGCCGTCAAAGATCAGGAACGGTCCTCCGAGAAAAAGCCAGAGAAAGCTTCCATACTCG
Organism: uncultured Acidobacteriota bacterium; assembly: GCA_963804995.1. Taxonomy (GTDB): domain Bacteria; phylum Acidobacteriota; class Terriglobia; order UBA7540; family UBA7540; genus Bog-366. The sequence goes on along the minus strand of CAWDSK010000003.1, from coordinate 613,631 downwards.
ATGGAATTCCATCCTCGCTACCTGCCACGCTCGAGGCGTATGAATTGGGCGTAAGGGCCCAAGAGGTTGGGTTTGATTGGGCAAAGGTTGGCGACCTGCTTGACAAGATTGATGAAGAGGTTGGCGAGCTACGCGAGGAGCTGGCGGCGCAAACGACGCGTCCTGCCGCGCGCGTGGAGGAAGAGGTTGGCGATCTGCTGTTTGCAGTGGCGAACCTGTCGCGCTTTCTGCGCTCCGACCCTGAAAGCACTCTGCGCCGCGCCAATCAGAAATTCGAGCGACGCTTCCGGGCGATGGAGCAGGAGGTTGGGAAGCGCGGGAAGAAGTTGCAGGACTGTTCATTGGAAGAAATGGAGTCCATTTGGCAAGAAATCAAAGGTCGAGAAACCCCGTAGCGTATTCCATCCGGCTGTGCGAAAAGCTCGAGGATCTGGCCGCGTGCGTGCGGATTCAGAAAGACATCTGGGGCTACGCTGAGCATGAGCTTTATCCCCAGCGGTTGTTTGTCAACCTGGGCCGGATTGGCGGGCATGTTTTGGGAGCCTTCACAATCCAGGGCGAGCAGGTGGGTTTTGTGGCGTCCATGCCGGCGTGGCACGGAAGACATCGTTACCTGCATTCCTTGTCTCTCGGCGTGATGCACGGCCACGAAAACCGGGGATTGGGCAGGGCACTCAAGCTCGCGCAGCGGGATCTTGCTCTGGGCGCGGGGATTGATTCCATCGAGTGGTCCTTTGATCCGCTGCGAGCGAAGAATGCCAACCTGAATATCAATCGTCTGGGGGTCATCGTACGAAGATATGAGCCTGATTATTATGGCCACGTGGATAGCCGGTTTCAGCAAGGCCTGCCGAGTGACCGGTTGATTGCCGAATGGCGGCTGCAATCGCTGCGGGTCAATCGGGCTCTAGCCGGCAAGCCCGTCCGGAATCCGCGTAAGAAGCCGGCCCGAGTTGTCGAGATCCCGACTGACGTCGATGCCTTGATCAAAAAGAATATCGAGGAGGCCCGGACCTGGCAAGGACGTGTCCGCGAGCAATTGCAATCCTGTTTCGGGGAAAAGCTGGCGATAACAGGTTTTACCCACGATAAGGAATCCGCTCATTATTTGTTGGAGGCTTATGAGAATTGAAAGAATCGAACTTCGAGAGTTACGACTGCCCCTCGTGCATTTCTTTGAGACGAGCTTTGGGCGCACCACCACACGCCGCATCGTCCTGGTGCGAGTGCAGGCGGACGGGCTCACCGGCTGGGGGGAGGTGACCTGTGGCGAGCATCCGTTTTACAGCCATGAGACTCCCGATACGGCCTGGCACATCCTGCGTGATCTGCTGATTCCCTGGACGCTGGGAAAAGAGTGGGCCGCGCCGGGCGATGTGGCGCCCCGCTTCCGACCAATCCGCGGGCACAACATGGCGAAGGCAGCGCTGGAGAATGCGCTCTGGCACATTGAGGCGCAACGGCAGAATCTGCCGCTCTGGAAGTTGCTGGGCGGGACGCTCAGGGAAATCCCTTGCGGGGTTTCGATCGGCATCCAGAACTCGATCGAGGAGTTGCTCGAGAAGATCGAGCGTGAAGTGGCCGCGGGGTATCAACGTATCAAGGTGAAGGTCAAGCCGGGCTGGGATGTGAATGTGCTGGAGCGGATTCGCTCGAAGTTTCCGCGCATCCTGCTGATGGCTGACGCGAATAGCGCCTATTCGCTTGCAGACACTGCTCATCTCAAGGAATTCGATCGCTTCTACCTGATGATGATTGAACAACCGTTGGGCTGGGATGATCTGGTGGACCACGCCAGGCTGCAACGGGAACTCGCGACGCCGATTTGTTTGGATGAATCCATTCACAGCGCCGACGACGCGAGGAAAGGTTTGGAAATCGGCGCCGGCAAGATCATCAACATCAAGCTGGGGCGCGTGGGCGGATTCACGTCCGCGCGGCAGGTTCACGACGTGTGCCGTGCCAGGAATATTCCCGTGTGGTGCGGAGGCATGCTGGAGTCCGGCATTGGCCGCGCGCACAACATCGCCATGTCCACGCTGCCGGGCTTCACGCTGCCGGGGGATGTCTCCGCCAGCCGCCGCTACTGGGCGGAGGACATCATCGATCCGGAGGTCACAGTCACCGCGCAGGGCACGATCCAGGTGCCGCAGACGGTGGGGCTGGGATTCACCCCCAATCTCGAGCGGATTGAAAAGGCCACCGTGCGGAAGGAAGCCTTTGAGTAACGTCGCGCCGGTTCCGCCCGCCCCGTCCACGCCTCATCCCCACCACGGCCGTTTACATCTCATGATGTTGTTGGTTACCGTTTGCTGGGCCAGTAATATCATTGCCGGCAAGCAGGGGCTGACCGGGTTCGCGGCTCTCGCCCTGGCGCAACTTCGTGTGCTGGGCACGGCAGTGACTTACGCCCTCTGGTTTCTGGCTGCGGGGCGAGGACGGCGCCTGAGGCTGTCGCGCCGCCAGTGGCTTTTACTTGCGGCCACGGCCTTGAGCGGCGTAGCCCTGAATCAGATCTTCTTTATTGGAGGCCTTGAGCGCAGCACGGTCGCCCATGCCGGATTGATCGTGGCTCTGGGACCCGTGATGGTCCTGGTTATTGCGGTGTTAATCAGATTGGAACCCCTGACGGGTTGGAAATTTGTGGGCATGGTGATTTCGTTTGCCGGGGTGGGAATCCTGACGGCCGACAAAACGGTGGGGGGAAACGGTGCACATTGGACGGGCGACGTGATTCTGGTGGTGGGCACGGCCTTATTCGCGATCTATACGGTCCTGATGAAAGAGGTGGCAAACGATTACGACGCGCTGACGCTCAATACTTTGGTCTTCGGCCTCGGCGCGATTCTCATGCTGCCGTTCTGCTTCCGCGCGGTCGTCGCGACTCCCTGGGCGGCCCTGCGTCTGGAAGCGTGGTGGGGCCTGGCGTTCATGGTGCTGTTCGGTTCGGTCGTGCCTTACATGTTCTTTGCCTATGCCATCCGGGAACTGGCGGCGTCGCGCATCGCGGCGTTCAACTACTTGCAACCGGTCATCGCCAGCACGCTGGGCATCTGGTTGCTTTCCGAGCGACTGACGACGAAGGTCCTGATTGGCGGCGTGCTGATTCTGACGGGTGTATACCTGACAGAACGCGAGCGCGGAGAAGAGGCAACGACACGGGATACGGGAAACGGGATACGGGACACGGGATTAGGGGTTCGGGATTCGGGACTCTCGCCTCGGAACTCGAGACTTTAGCTTCGGGTTCCTCTTGAATCCGTCGCTTTTCCTGAAGTGCGATGGACCTTATCAGGGCTTAAAAGTCTTCCCCTGTCCCCAACCCCGGATCCCGTATCCCGTGTCCCGTACCCCGTACCCCCTATCCCGCCTACTACACCATCTCCACAACCGGACCGCGCCGCCGCGGCCGCATGACCAGGCCTAAAAACGCCCCGATGATGAACCCGCCGATGTGCGCCCACCAGGCGACGCCCCCCGTCGTCACATTCTGGATGGAGAGCATCTGGAACCCCGCCACGAACTGAATCAGGAACCAGTATCCGAGCAAAAAGATGGCGGGGATTTGGACGGTCCAAAAGAAAAAGAAGAGGGGGATAAGTGTAGTGATTCGCGCCCCGGGGTAGCACACGAAATAGGCGCCCAGGACTCCGGCAATGGCGCCGCTGGCCCCGATGGTGGGAATCTTCGATGCCGGGCTGGCGGCGATCTGCACCACGGCGGCAGCAACGCCCGAGACGAGATAAAGGAACAGAAAAGGGATGTGGCCGACCCGGTCTTCAATGCTGCGCCCGAAGACAAAAAGAAAGAGCATGTTTCCCAGCAGGTGCAGCCAGCCTCCGTGCAGGAACATGGAAACGAATAGGGGAACGAACGTGAATTCCGCCGGCAACGCGAAAAGTTTCTGGGGCGCGTAGCGAGCGGGGATCAGTCCGTAGAGCAGAATAAAGCGGTTGAGGTGCGGCCCGAGCGAGAGCTCCATGATGAAGGCCCAGGTGTTCACTATGATCAGCAGAAGCGTGATGGTCCAAAAGCTCCGGCGGCGGATGTGGTCAGTGAGAGGAATCGGAACCATGCCTTGGCATTTTACCTTGACGGCCCGAGGCTGCCCACGAGAAAAGGTGGGCCAGGAGGCGGACGTGAAGAGGCGCGCTCAGCCTGCCATGTCACACCCGGCGGCCAGGGCAGTCAGGCTGGAGCTACCTGTGCCCTGGGTCTCACCGAGTATTCCTACTCATTGAACACAATTACTTCACTCGACCCCGCGAACCGGATTTCCTTGATTTCACGCGAACCATCGGCGTGTTCGTCGTAGATGACCTGGTTGTTGGTGGACTTTTCTCCCTGGTCCTTTACCTTGCCTGAAACGGTAGCGACGACTTTATCTTGCAGCACGAAGGTGACAGTGGCCTCCGGGCTATGGGTCTGCCACTCCACGTGGTATCGGCCGCTGGTTAAGTGCGAACCTGCCACAGATCCTTCGTACGGGATCAGCAGGTTTGCAGAGTTCTTGGATTTGGCCTCCGCGCCGGCCGCGATCATGAAAGCCAGCGCGACAATTGTGATCCCCATGATCTTTCTCAGTTTCATATCATCCTCCTTGTGGATGGTGGTTGACTGGGTTGTGATCCTGGCGATCCCCGAGCCGGAGTTGCCTTGACTGCCCGCCTGGTTTCAGCAATGTTTCACTTGTAATTGCCCGAAGAAGGCCCCTAAAATCAGGTGGAGTTAAATGGAAAGCGGGAAGCTAACGCTTCGCGTCTTTCCCCCGGGGAGTGTCGTTGCCAAGGCCGCCAAACCGTCAGCAACGGCAGTCCATTTAACCCCTTTTTTCTTGCCCTAACCTACCTGCCCATTAGACGTCCCATGGCGCGGACCGTTAGCTGAAATGCGTTGCCTTGCGTCTTCACGGGCTGCTCCATCATTAGACGCGCCATTTCCAAAATAGTTGGGTCATCGGGTCACGTTGACAATTCTTTTACAATCCCCCCCTGCTTGCCGCTTCCAAGTCCCATACGGAACCGCGGCGAGAGAAGTTCCGGAACTTGACGCGGGTCACCTTGGAAGTGCTGGGCGCATCTTTTGACGCCAGGAACTCCTTTGTCTCGATAGCATCATGAAAAGTATTTCCGGACCTCGCAACCCGATACTTGCTGAATTTGGGATGGACGTACTCCGGGGCCCTCCGCACGAGCGACCCCAGCCCTCGCCCTTGGGGAGAGGGTGGCGCGCTGTCGGCGCTTGCACCAGCCGGAGCGCGACGGGTGAGGGGTTACTTCCGGCCAGCAACCGCAAAGCATCCACACAGCTTTTTCAGAGGCGCGGACAGAGGCGATGACTTGCGATCTCCCGGCATGCGCCTGTTGCGAATTAAGAACGGTATGGTTCTGAACAATCGGGCGATCAAACAGGCGGCATCAGCCTGACGAAGGAACCCCTCACCCGTCCCGCCCCGGCTGATGAGTACGCCGGCTGCGGTCCACCCTCTCCCCCTGGAGAGGGCTATGAATTCAACTTCTTCTCTCATCCGAGTAAATTAACTCTGCCCTTGGGGAGAGCTATGAATTCCGTATCTTCGGCTTACCCGAGCAAATTCAAATTATCTCCCCCCTTGCCTCTTTGGGGGGGAGGGGGCCGGGCGTCAAGGGGTTCCCGCCTTCGACCGATAGCTGCCGCCAGCAAACCCTTTTCACTTTTGCCTTTTGCCTTTTGACTTTCCTTTGCGCCGCCGCAGCTCGAATCTTCATACCCCCCCTCCGTTGACGCCCCTCGGCCGCGGCGATATACTCGCGCCGAGAGTAAGGGGCTGGCTTGGCCGCATCAAATTCCCACGCAATTGGCCCGCTATCCCCGCAATCCGGCGGGCACATTGCACTCAGGGGCCGGTATGAATTCCAAGAGTTTTGCTCGGGAACTCGCCAAAATCGTGGGCGAGGACGGCGTCTTATGGCATCAGGAAGACCTGATGCTCTATGAGTACGACGCCCTTTCCTCTTTGCGCCAGCCTGACGTCGTGGTCTTCCCCCGCACGACAGAGCATGTGGTCGCGATTGTAAAACTTGCCGTACGGCATGATCTGCCCGTGGTGGCGCGGGGGGCGGGCACGGGCCTGAGCGGAGGCTCGGTCGCTACCGAGGGCGGCATCCTGGTGGGCTTTTCGCGGATGAAGCAGATTCTCGAAATTGATTTAGAGAACCAGCGCGCCCGCGTCCAGCCCGGCGTGGTGAATCTCGACCTCACCCTCGCCGTCGCCGACGAGGGCTACTACTATGCCCCCGATCCCTCCAGCCAAAAGGCCTGCACGATTGGCGGCAACGTGGCGGAGAATTCCGGCGGCCCGCACACTCTGGCCTATGGCGTCACCACCAACCACGTGCTGGGCTTGGAGGTGGTGTTGCCCGATGGCGAAGTGATGCATACGGGCGCGGCGCACTGGGACCGGCCGGGCTACGACCTGACGGGAGTGATTGTCGGTTCGGAAGGGACGCTCGGCATCGTCACGGCGGCAACGGTGCGGCTCTCGCGCAGGCCTGAAGCCGTCAAAACGCTCCTCGCCATTTACGACCGCATCGCGGACGCCACGCGCACTGTGGCTGCCATTACGGCGCGGGGCATTACGCCCGCCGCTCTCGAGATGATGGATGGATTCACCTTGCGCGCCGTGGAAGCAGCCACCCATGCCGGCTATCCCATGGATTGCGCCGCTGTGTTGCTGGCGGAAGTCGAGGGCTTGAAAGAAGCCGTGGAAGAGCACGCGGATGAAATTGAGAGTGTCTGCCGCGAGAATCAGGCGCGTGATGTGCGGCGCGCCCGGACGGCGGAGGAGCGCGACCTGTTGTGGAAGGGAAGGAAGAATGCCTTCGGGGCGCTGGGCCGCATCAGTCCCAGCTACTACGTTCAGGACGGCGTCATCCCCCGCACCAAGTTGCCGGAGATGCTGGAATTCATCGGCAACATCGAGAAGAAATACGATTTACACATTGGCAACATCTTCCACGCGGGCGATGGAAACCTGCATCCTCTCATCATGTACGATTCGCGCGACAAGGAGCAGACGGCGAGCGTCCTCAAGGCCGCCAAAGAAATTATCGGCAAGTGCGTGGAGATGGGCGGCTCCATCACCGGTGAGCACGGCGTGGGCCTCGAAAAATCGGACCTGATGCCGTTGATTTTCTCCGACGACGATCTGGATTTGATGCGCCGGATCAAGAACCTTTTCAATCCTCAGGGGCGCTTTAATCCCGGAAAGCTTTTGCCCACTGGGAAAATGTGCGGGGAATTGCGTGTGGAGCGGGCCGCGGGAGGTGTCTTGTGACGGTCGCGCTCCTATCCGTGCGGGCGGAATTGACAGCGCTGCTGGGCGAATCGCGTGTGGTGACAGACCCCGAGGCCTGTGCGGCCGTGGCCGTGGATGGCAAGGTCCCAAGCTGCGTGGTCTACCCCCCCACGGCAGAGCTGGTGGCGGCAGTGCTGAGCCTGGCCTCCGCGCACGAACTGGCCGTTATTCCTTTTCGCAATGGCACCAAGCTTTCGATCGGCAACCCGCCGCGGCGATACGACCTCGCTCTATCATTAAAGGAACTCAATCAGGTTTGGCACTACGAGCCGGCTGACCTGACGATCAGCGTCGAGCCCGGCATGAAGTTCGGCGATCTCCAGAACTTTGTGGGGCGCCATGGGCTGTGGCTGCCTCTCGATCCGAGGGGCGGCGCGAAGGCCAGCATCGGAGGGATTATCGCGGCCAACGCGGCGGGACCCCTGCGGCAAGGCTATGGCGGCCCGCGGGATATGGTCCTGGGATTGAAGATTGCCGCGACCGACGGAAAGATTTTGAAGACCGGCGGGCGAGTAGTGAAAAACGTTGCCGGCTATGACCTGAGCAAACTTCTGATTGGTTCATACGGGACGCTCGGCGTCATTGTGGAAGCCAACCTGAAACTTTATCCGAAGCCGCCGGAACGCGCCACCTTCGCTTTCGAGATCTCGACCCTCGACGCGGCGCGAGATCTACGTCGCATTATTCTGCGTTCGCCGATTGATGCCCTGCGGCTGGCGTTGCTGGATGATTCTGCCATCGGTCTCCTCGATGGTGCTGCATCGAATGCCGGGCAGAACGGTCTGGAACTCTGGATGGAAGTGGGTGGGTCACACCGCGTGATCGAACGCTGTGAACGGGATTTGGGGCAACTCGCCCGCGCCGCTGGCGCCATGATGGCGCGCCTGGAATCTGCGGAGACGGTGTGGGAGCGGGTCTCAAATCTTCCCCTGTGGCTAAAGGAAAAATATCGCGATGTGACAGTTCTGAAAGCCGCCCTGCCCATTGCCGCCGGCGAAACATTCCTCGAACAGGCGCAGCAGGCGGCTGCGGCGGAACGCATATCGGTCGCGGTTTTTGCGGGTGTGGGCATTGTCCACGTCTGCCTGCTGGAAGAGAAGTTCAGTGAGAAGTCAGGCGACTTGGTGGCGCGCCTCCGCAAAGCCGCTGGCGATCTGGGCGGGTCGCTGGTCATCGAGCATTGCCCGGCGGAGCTTAAAGCCCAAGTCGATGTCTGGGGCGCGCCCGGCGATGACATCGAAGCCATGCGCAAAATGAAATCCGCCTGGGATCCGAAAGGGATTCTGTCGCCGGGACGGTTCTTGGGATTTTAGATTTTGGATGGGTGCTGGGATTTGGCCTTACATCATGGAGTGGCGTTGGGACCCCCTCACCCGGCCCGCCCCGGCTGATGAGGACGCCGGTTGCGGTCCACCCTCTCCCCCAAAGGGGCGAGGGTTGTGGATTCAAATCAAGCCCCCCGAACTTGAGGCCGAGGGAACGAAATCAACCTAACTCCCCCTTCGGTCGCCGCGGCGATTGAGGGTCCGGGGGGGCGTGAGGGGGTCAGCACTAACATGAACGCCCTGTGTGTCCGGTGCACTAGTACTTGCTTGACTTAATTAGCGTACGTAACTGGCTGTTGGTCGCACTTTGATTTCAACGACTTAAAAATGCGCGAATTAATCCAAGCAAGTACTAGCGCACTTCGAAGGAGAGTCAATATAGTTGGATAAGGGAAGAACGTGAATTCATAGCCCTCTCCGAGGGGAGAGGGTGGACCGCCGCCGGCGTTTTCATCAGCCGGGGCGGGACGGGTGAGGGGTTACTTCACACAATTCGCAGAGACCACTAAGACTGGAAACCAAGCGAGCGTGGAGAATTTGAACAAGGACGAAAAGCGCAACGGCTACGGCCCGGGTGAGGCGCCGCGTTGGGCGGACTATTCCCGCTGCGTGCACTGCGGCTTGTGCCTGAACGCCTGCCCCACCTATCGCGAGTTGGGTGTGGAGATGGATTCGCCCCGCGGGCGCATCTACCAGATCATTCAGGTAGAGCAAGGCCGCCTGCCGCTCGGTGAAAGTTTTGTCCGCCACATCGATCTGTGCCTTGACTGTCGCGCGTGTGAAACCGCGTGCCCCTCCGGAGTTGAGTACGGCAAGCTGGTGGAAGCGGCGCGCGGGCAAATCGAAAAATACTATCACCGTCCGCCGCTCACCACCTTGCTGCGCAAGCTCTTTTATTGTGAAGTCTTGCCGCATCCGGGACGTTTGAAATTGTTGGGCGGCATGCTGCGCGTTTATCAGCGCTCAGGGCTTGAAAAGTTGGTGCTGGGCTCAGGCGTCTTGAAATTGTTTCCCGGTCGCCTGGCGCGCGTGGCGGAACTCGCGCCCCGCATGGAGAAACCCTTCTTCTATGGACGCCTGGGGACGACCGTTGAGGCGGAGGGGACGCGGCGCTACCGCGTGGCCTTCTTTGCGGGATGCATTGCGAACCTCTCCTTCGCGCGGCTCAATGACGCTACGGTGCGCGTGCTCGCGAAAAACGGTTGCGAGGTCGTGATTCCAGGCGACCAGGGGTGCTGCGGCGCCTTGCACGTGCACGCGGGCATGCGCGGCATGGCTCGTGACCTCGCGAAACGCAACATCCATGCGTTCCTGGCCGGAGACTTCGACGCGGTGATCACCAACGCCGCAGGCTGCGGCTCCGTCCTCAAGGAGTATCCGCTGCTCTTCGAGGAGGAAGACCGGGAGCTTTATGAGCCCGCCAAGGCCTTCGTCGAAAAATTGCGCGACGTCACGGAATTCCTCGCGGGGATTGACTTGAACCGGGAACTGGGAATAATGAAAGTGCGGGCAACTTATCAGGACCCCTGCCATCTGGGGCACGCGCAGCGTATCCGGACGGCGCCACGCAAGCTGCTGGCCGCCATCCCGGGGCTGGATCTGGTGGAGCTGAAGGAAGCTGACATCTGCTGCGGCAGCGCGGGCGTTTACAATGTTGTGCACAACGAGATGTCGGAGCGGCTGCTGGAAAACAAGTTGCGCCGCATTGAAGAGACACGTGCAGAAGTGGTGCTGACTGCCAATCCCGGGTGCCTGCTGCAACTCAGCGCCGGCGTGAAGCGCCAGGGCAAGGGGCAGCGGGTGATGCATGTGATCGAATTGCTGGATGAAGCATATGGAAGGGCAGTGGCTAGTGGTTAGTGGCTAGTGGCTAGCAAGAATCGTTTCCGGCGTCCGAGGTCCGAAGCCAACAAAATTGGAGTGATTCTTCCCACTTAGGATCTCGGAGGCGCTCGTCACTATCCACTAGCCACTAACCACTAGCCACTGCCCTTAGACCAAATTCCCACTAACGAGGTTTCCAAAATGGCCACGAAAGCGTCTGCGGACCCGCTGAATGTCTTGAAGCCGGTGGACGATCCCCAGGCCCACCATCTGAAGGATTATGAGGGGCTTTACTCGACGTTCCGCTGGGAAGACGCAGAGAAGGAATTTGATTGGGCAAAAACCGGCAAGGTCAACATGGCGCACGAGGCCATTGACCGCCAGTTGACGCGCGGCCGTCGCAACAAGCTGGCGCTGATTTATACCGACAAGGAACACACCTCGCGCTTTACTTTTGAGGACCTGTCGCTACAGTCCAACCGCTTCGCAAACGTTCTGCGCAAGCTGGGAGTGAAAAAGGGCGACCGGGTGTTTGTATTCCTGGGACGACGCCCGGAACTTTATATCGCCATCCTCGGCATCCTGAAGATCGGCGCGATTCCGAACCCCCTCTTCGAGGCCTTCATGGAAGACGCGGTCAGGGACCGCATGGCGAACGCCGAAGCCGTGGCGCTGGTGACCTCTCCGGCGCTCGTCGAACGCGTGCCGCAATACGAATTGCCCGCGCTGAAGCACATTATCCTGGTGGGCGCGGCGGCCAGCGAGTTGTCGGAATCGCAGCATAGCTACGAAGCCCTGATGGACAAAGCCGAGGAGAAGACGGAAATCGAGTGGCTGACGCTGGACGATCCTCTGATCATCCACTACACGTCGGGCTCAACGGGAAAACCCAAGGGCGTGTTGCACGTCCAACGCGCCATGCTCGGGCACTTGATGACGGGCCGCTGGGTGCTCGACATGCGCGAAGACGATGTCTATTGGTGCACGGCTGACCCGGGTTGGGTGACGGGAACTTCCTACGGAATCTTTTCACCCTGGCTGAACGGCATGACCAACCTCATCCGCGGCGGGCGCTTCAACGCTGCCGACTGGTACCACACCATCGAGCGCTTCCGCGTGAACATCTGGTACAGCGCGCCCACCGCCTTCCGCATGCTGATGGGGGCGGGCGAAGAGGTGGTCGAAAAGTATGACCTCTCGAGCCTCCGCCACGTGCTGAGCGTAGGGGAGCCGCTGAATCCGGAAGTGGTGTGGTGGGGATGGAAAACCTACGGCCGGCGCATCCATGACAACTGGTGGATGACTGAAACAGGACATATCCTGGTTTCGAATTATCCCTCTATGACTATCCGGCCCGGTTCGATGGGGCGGCCCCTGCCGGGTGTCCACGCCACAATCGTCGATGACGAGGGCAAGGAAGTGCCTCCCAATACGCTCGGCAACTTGGTGATAAAGCCCGGCTGGCCCGGTATGATGAGGACCATCTGGAAACAACCGGAGCGCTACGAGACTTATTTCCGCATTCCGGGCTGGTACGTGACGGGCGACAGCGCTTACAAAGACCCCGACGGGTATTTCTGGTTCCAGGGGCGCGTCGATGACCTGATTATTACGGCCGGCGAAAACGTGGGGCCCTTCGAGGTCGAGAGTTGCCTGGTTGAGCACCCGGCGGTCGCCGAAGCCGGAGTGATTGGCAAGCCCGACGCCATGCGCGGTCACATCATCAAAGCGTTCATCTCGCTGCGCGAAGGATACAAACCGAGCGACGAGCTGAAAGATGAGATTCAGAAATTCGTGCGGCAAAAACTGGCGGCGCACGCGGCTCCGCGCGAGATTGAATTCCGCGAAAAGCTACCCAAAACGCGCAGCGGGAAAATCATGCGCCGCGTCCTGAAGGCCTGGGAATTAGGCCTGCCCACCGGCGACCTCTCGACGTTGGAGGACTAGGTTCGCAATGCGAGTAGCTTACCAATTCAAGCGCAGGGAAAGCTGAATCTGCCGGGAGTTTTGTGCAGACGTAATCTTTCCAAAATTCGACGTACCAAAGATCAACCCGGGGCGATTGAAATTGGGATGGTTGGTGAGGTTGAAGCAATCCGTGCGGAAGATTATCTTTGAGCGCTCGGTCAGGCGGAAGTTACGTTCCAGGCTGGCGTCCCAACTTTTCAGATCCGGGCCGGTAATCACATTTCGCGCCTCATTCCCGGGAATGCTGTAGGCGCCCAGCGCATCGTTAAAGATTGGCGGGGTGGCGAAGGCATTGGTATTGAACCAACGGGTCGGGCGGCGCTGGCTGCCGGGAAGATTGGGGTCAGCAATCAAGTTGGGGCGATCGGTGCCGTTCGACTGTGTGCCGCTGAGCGCCGTGGCGAGGATGGCGGTGACGGGCTGGCCGGTTTGAAGTGTGACGATGCTCGCGAGTTGCCAATCGCCGGCGATGCTCCGGGCCGCTCCTTGCTTCGCCCAACGCCCATTCGTTCCGAACGGCAACTGCCAGATTCCCGACAATGTGAAGCGCTGGCGCATGTCGAAATCGGAGGGGCCATATTCTGCGCGCATATTGTAATTGTCCTGCGGCTGATTGGTGCCATCGAGCCCCGAGGTGGTGTCAAGGGATTTGCCGTAAGTGTAGCCGCCTGCGAAGGAGAGTCCGCCGGAAAGGCGGCGCTCCAGGCGGGCCACGAGCGCATTGTAATTCGAGTCTACGTCAGTGGCGCGGATGAATTGGTTGGAGCCAGGTTGCGGATGATAGCCACGCCGCTCTCCCGGCAGATTGGGCACGCCTTGATTTTGCAGAGCCCGCCGCGGCAACTTGTGGCCGTCGGATCCCGTGTAACTTACCGAGACGATGGTGTTGGGCGCGAGCTCACGCTCATAGGAAAGGCTCCACTCATAAACATAACCGTTGCGGATGTTGGGCGGAGACGAAATAGCGGTGGGCTCCTGATTGCCGAGCGTGTAACCGAGTTGATAGGTGAGCACGGGTGGAGCAAAAGACTGACCGCACGCGCCGGGGCCGTAGAAGCGGCACAAGTCGAGCCCGAAGAGGAAGTCGGTAATGGGCGCACTCAGGCGCGTCTCCGAAGTGTAATCAAGTTCCATCAGGGAATTGAATACACCGAGGCCCCCGCGCAGCGAGGATTTGCTGTTGCCATTCAGGTCGTAAGCGAAGCCGAAGCGGGGCGCCCAGTTGGCCCAGTCCGGCTTGATGAGTGAATCTGGTAATCCTGCCTGCTGCGAGGTTTCGAATTGCAATCCGTAAAGCGAACTGAGTTGTTGGACCAGCGGATTCGCAATCAGGGAGTCAGCCTGGCCACGGTTATTGAGCACGATGAACCGCAGGGCATTAGAGGGATCGAGGATCGACGCCCGGCCCTCGATGTTCACCGGGGGCGTGTGGAATTCCTCGCGCAGGCCGTAGGTGAGGCTCAGGCGCGGGGTAGCGTGAAATTCATCCGAGAAGTACGCTCCCACATAGTCGAGGCGGTCGTTGCCGCCGGAATTGCCAGCCTGGGCATAGGAAAGGAACGGCCTGCCAAGCAGAAAGTCAGAGAAGGCCGTGCCGGAAACTGAACTGGCCCCGTCACTGAATTGGAACACACCTTGGCCGAAGTCCTCGACCAAGTAGAAGAGCCGCAGCCGCCGGAAGTCGCCTCCGACCTGAAAAGTGTGCCGCCCTTTTACCCACACCAGGCTGTCAGTCACTTGAAAAGTGTGATTCTTGCGATACTGCGGCTGGAAGATGTCGCTGTCTCCCAGGTCGGCGTAACCTGGAATGGCCAGGGCAGGAATGCCGTCGTTGGTTGCGCCGGGTGCGCGCGACAAACCCTGTGACTGAAGAAATCCGCTGCGGATGTTCTGGCCTGCTTTGGCGCCGTGGTAGTAAGAGTAACCGAAGCGAAAATCGTTGATCATGGTGGGCCGGAAGGCGGAGGTGAGGCCCAGAGCCAGATTGCGGCCGGAGTCGTGGACGTTGTCTCCAAAGCCGGGCGGGGCAGGCGGATTATTGGCAAAGCTGTCTGGCACGAAAGGAAAGAGTTGAGTGTCTTGAAAAAACAGAAAGCGCCCGAAGAGTTGCTGCCGGGAATTGAGTTGGTGATCGACCCGCACCGTGAACTGGTCAGAGGTCAGATCATGGAGCCCCGTATCGATGCTGTTATTCGTACCCAGCGCCCCAGTGGATTGGTTCGGCAGCGGCACGAGGGCAAGCAGCGCCCGCGACACAGAACTCATGTCCGCGATAGGAACATGATTTCCGGAGAAGGGCGCACCGGTCGCGGGATTAATGATCGCGGGAAAAGGCTGGCTGGTGGCAGGATTGATCCCACTGAAATCACCTTGGCGCTCCGCTGCAGTCGGGAGCAGGGTGGTGTTCGTGATGCTCTGGCGAATGCGAAATCCCTCGTAATTGGTGAAGAAGAATGTCCGGTCGCGGCGCGCGGGTCCACCCAAGCTTCCCCCGAACTGGTTTTGCCGATAGGGTGGGATAGGACGGGTGGGGTCATCAAAGAAGTTCTTGGCGTCGAACGCGCTGTTGCGCAAGTACTCGTAGACGGTGCCCTGAAGCCGGTTCGAACCTGATCGTGACACGATATCGACTTGCGCGCCGGAAAGCATCCCCTGTTCCGCGGAATAGGAATTCTCAACCACGCGGAACTCCCGGATGGCATCCGTTGAGGGATTCGCAGTCAGGCTGAAGGCGAAAGGTTCAATCAGCGTGATGCCGTCCAGAGAGAAGTTGTTGCGTTCGGAGCGCTGGCCATTAACGGAAAATCCCAGACCTTGGGCGGGCGTATTGAACTGCTGCGTGGCGCCATTCGCATAGGGTGGGACGGCGCCGGCGGCGAGCAGCGCAAGCTGCGAGAATTGCCGCCCGTTCAAGGGAAGGGAAGTAACGCGTTGGTTCGAGAGCTCGTCGCCGATGGCAGGGGAAGCCGTCTCGACCAGCGGGGTCCTGGCTTGGACCTGCAACACCTCCTGACCGCGCGCGAGTTGCAGTGTCAAATCGACGCGAGGCGTCTGCCCGACTTGCAGAACCAAGCCATGCAGGAGGCGCGTGGCAAAGCCGGGGGCCACCACTTGCAGGTCGTAGGTCCCTACCGGTACGAGAGGAAAAGTATAGAACCCTTGCTGATCGGTTTTGGTTTTGCGGATTTGCCCTGTGGCAGAGTTCTTCAACTCAACCTGGGTTCCGGGAATGACCGCGCCACTGGGATCGGTAATGAGCCCTTCCAGTTGGCTGTTCCAGTTTTGCGCGCGGCCCGCCCACGGTGCCAGGGTCAGACCGCACAAGGCAAAGAGAACTTCGAAGACGAGAATGATTAGCGGTGAAAGAATTCTTTCCCGGTTCTTTCCCAAGGGAATTTCCTCACGGCGGGGCACGAGCGAGGAGGGGATCAGAGCGGTAGGGTACACAGATGGACGGCCACCTCCGCTACCTGCGAAGGCAGTATTGTCCACCAAACAAGGACCGGCCCTGACCTTCTTCCATCCGGACTGTACCGTCGGCCCCGGAGTTTCACCGGATCCTGGGGATTGCAGATTCGTTTCGCCCTCGTAACACAGCTTAGTGCACGCTGGCGATTCGGATCTCCCCTCGCGGGCTATACCGCCGATCGGGAATTGGAGTTGCAGCCGAATCAAAATGCTGCGAGTCCTCACCCTGCCCCGAAGGTCACTAAATTCCGTATCTAATGTATCACTTCTTAGGTGGCCCCCTCAAGAAGCAAAGCAATTGGGTATTGGTTCAGTTTGCTGACGTAGCGGCGGGTTTACCCCGCCATCGATCGAGTTATCTCGACGTACGATGGCGGGGTAAACCCGCCGCTACGTCAAACTGCACCAGTACCGGCAATTGCTCTCCGGGCGCCGCCTATTCAAATCCAACCGGAAGTAGTATCCAACGAGGGTGGCGAGAATACGTCATGAAATTGTAAAAGGCTTGTGAATCAGCTTGCCCAAACCCTTCAACCCGATATAATCGCTGAGGCCTGTGATAACAGTGCGGAGACCACGATCCCGACCGATATGGAAACCCCATCCAACCCCAATCCACGCCGTCGCGGTGAGCCCTGGGCGCTGGGGACGGTAACGGGTTACGCCTCAGCTAACATTTTCGACCGTCTCGCCGTGGTCCATGCCGACCCGGTCATTGGTCCGGTGCTGCGCGGACTGCCCAGCTTGCTGCTGGGTTGTATCCTGGTGTGGAAGCACCGCACGCTCGATCAATTGCGACCGAGTTCGCCGCAGTACATTGGGCCGCGGGCCATCCTGGCTTTTGTCGCCGCGGGCGTCATCTCCACTTTGGGACTCTTCCTTTACTACTTTGCAATTCAGATCGGCGGAGTGACCATCACCATACCGGTTCAGGAGACCTACGTCATCTGGGGAACCTTGATCGCGTGGGTGTTTCTGCATGAACGGATTCATCGCTATGCTCTTGTGGGTGTGGGCTTGATTTTTCTGGGATTGGTTGGGCTAGCGCTCGGACAGGTTCGGGGCCAGCCGATTTCCCCGCTGTGGTATTGGGCCATCCCGCTGGCTCTTAGCACGGCGTTGACCTACGGGATTTCCGGGGTCCTGTGGCGTGACGGGCAGCTTCGCGGCGCGCACCAATCAGTGGCGATCTTCCTGCAATTTGTCACGAGCGTAGCGGTGGGTATCGCCGGCTTGCTGATTTCAGGGCACGGCGCATCGCTGCAATCCACAACCTGGCGCACCCTGGCTGCCCTGCTGACCAGCGGTGTCCTTTCCGGTGTCTTCGCGATCTACTGTATGTTTACGGCCCTGCGCCTCATGGCCGTGGCGCGCGTTTATGCTTTTTCTTCCCTCACGCCTCTGGTTGCCACTTTATTCGCCCACTTTTTCCTGCACGAATTCCTGAATCTGCTTATGCTGCTCAGCATTGCCCTGGTTTCGATCGGGGTCATCCTGACGCAGATCTTCCGCCCCAAGGACGAGCGCCAGGCCGATTGAATAGTCGATGGCCGATAGAAGCAATTCAAAATTCTACAATCACTCAAAGGTGGGGAACGCGGCGGGACTTGATCTGCTCAAGGTGCTCTTTCAATCTCAGGCGAACTTCCTTTTCCTTACCCTTGAGCCAGCTCATCCTGCAACTCGTTCAGCGCGAAGTGTACGATGTCGTGGTGGTGGACCTCTTCCGGAGCAAGCTCGGTACTGTATTTTAACCAGAGCTTGTGGAGCAGATCGATTTCCTTGGGGGTAAGGTGGGGTGCATGCGGCCCTAGATAGAAGATCTCTTCCCTGCCGTCGGGAGTGAAGATCTCTACGGTCAACCGCGGTTTAGGATCGGGGAGCCGTTCCCAGGCGAAGCCGGCACGCCGTGCTTCCTCCGTCTCCGTCATCTTCGCGGAGAGTGCGAGGACGATGGTCGAGGATTGGAGCGAGTGCGCGGAGCGCAGAATGCCATCCCAAATGTCACTGGCAGCAGCGACCGAAAGATGAATGCTTTTACCTTCGTGTTCGGCGAGGGAAAGGGCGCGAGTGAAGAGGTATTGCTCCGTGACGCTGAAGAGCTGTTCCGGCTCAAGGCTGCTCTCACCGGAAGCGGCGCGTAGCAAGATTCGAATATTCAGGACCACGACGTCCTGGCGGGTGGTGTTGACGCGACGCAGGACGGCCGCCAGATGGTAAAGGGTGTGGTAGTCGCGAGCTAAAACCAAAACGTTGCCGGGACGAACTCCGACCGCCTTGGGGGTGAGTTCCTCGCCCGGGACCAGGTGAAATTGATCCAATTCCTCGTGAATGCCCTGGCGAGAATGAGTTATTTTCTCCGAGATCGTGAAGACGAGGAAGAGAATTATGGTAAACGAGACTCCGGAAATCGTCGCAACCTGTTTGGTAAGCAGATTGATAAGCGCGATACCCAGAAGCACCAGGGTGATGACGCCGAGCCCGATGGGAATTTCGCGTCCGGCAATATGGATGTTTAACGGAACCCGGTACTCACGGGGCCCGGCATTTTTGTAACGCAGCACCAGCACCGCCAGACCCTTCATGACGAAGCTCCACACCACGCCAAAGGCATAGGCCTCGCCCAGGATCATTATGTTGCCTCGGCTCAGGAGGATCGTCAAAAGCTGCAGGCCAACCACCATGTCGATAATGCGATAGGAGGTGCCAAAGCGCGGGTGCGGGCGCCGGAACCAGTCGGACAGCACTCCATCTTCCGAAACGCGGTTGAGAACTCCATTGGAACCCACAATGGCGGTATTGACCGCGCCGGCCAGAATCATGGTGCCCACCAAAACCACGAAAGCATGGAACACCAGGCGGAGCATCAGCGGGCCTGCCATGTTCATGGCCAGACCGCCGATCAGATTGTCAAAGAAGTTTTTCCGCACTGCATCCGGGATGATCATCACCGCAAAGAACGACACCAGCGAGGTGAAGACCATGCTGTAAATGAAAATAACCAAGCCCGCCTTTTTCAAGTTCGGCAGTTTGGGATGCTGGATTTCACGATACACCTGCGCCAGAGACTCTTCGCCGCTCATGGCCAACACGGAGTGGCCGAGACCAATGAAGATTCCCACTATGCCGATCGTCTGGGGCAGCCGGCTTCCTCTCAGCCATCCCAAGGCATCGGGGGCGAAATTAAGGTGTCCGAGCGTGGGCGGCGGAGGCAGGTGGCCGCCTCGTACCCAAAGCGTGTAACCGCACCAGCCAATCAGGAGCACCACCATCACGGTGGTGAGTTGCATGATGCGCAGAGCCTTCTCACTCGATTCCGGGATTCCTTTGACGTTCTCCCACCAGAAATAAATTGTGACCAGGGCAGCGAAGAAGGCAGCCGTATGGTTTACGGGCAAGACGATCGCAAGGTGGAAATACTGGAGGATCTCGTTCAGAAACCCCACAAGGTACTGGCCGGCGGAAACGCCGCTGATGGGGCCCGTCAGGATGTAATCGAACATCAGGGCGGAAACTGAGAATTTGGCAAGAGTCCCACCCATCGCCTCTTTGACCACGCGGTAGACTCCACCGCGCACGAACATGCTGCAGCTTTCGACGTAAATCGCTCGCACCAGGTAGGAAAACAGCATGATGGCGAGGATGAACCAGGGGGCTGATTTGCCCACTGCCTGCTCGGCGATGCCGCCCGCGTAGTAGGCGGAGGAAGCAAGGTCATTCAGGACGATCGCCGCGGCTCGCCAAAAGGTGATAAAGGTGAGCATGGCGGTCGTCGCCACCATGACCCGGGGTAGTGCAGGTGTAGTGGCGCGGGGGGGGGCTTGTGGGGTGGAATTACTCTCCATCTTGGGTAATCAGGACCCTTGCCTACTTCAAAAGGGCCGCACCATCCTCGCATAAGAGTCGCAAGTGTGCAAATGAGATTGCGAACGGACCTATTACTTGAGCCCCCTTCCTGGCAGCCGTACAATGGTGCCAGCGTAAGCGGCGCGTGACTACTGAGCTTTGCACAAGAGCGTGACGCATGGACCCCCTCACCCGGCGCTGCGCGCCACCCTCTCCCCCAAAGGGGCGAGGGCAGGAATTCAACTTTCTTCTCCCCTCGCCCCTTTGGGGGAGAGGGGCCGGGGGGGGCATGTCACCTAGTGTGGTGTCCCGAGTTAGAGTTGACAAGGGGTAGAACCCCCTCACCCGTCTGGCCTCGGCTGATGAGAACGCCTCGGCCAGCCACCCTCTCCCCCAAAGGGGCGAGGGCAAGAGAATTAACTCTCCCCTCGCCCCTTTGGGGGAGAGGGGCTGGGGGGTGAGGGGGTCGGAAGCCTTGTCAGATATTAACCGGGACACCGCACTAGCTGCGCTAAGCTCAGCAGTGAAGGTTTGAACCGCCTGTCTCCGGTCTGAGGGTTGCGCGTGGATGTCGCTTCTGAACTCACTCTTCTAGTGGCCACCAAGCTGGTCATCTACAGCGTGGGGACGCTTGTCCATCTCTTCTTGATGGTTCTGATCTTGGGCAATCGTCGCCTGCGGCGGTTTGAATGGCTCCTCTTCGCCTTGATGGCGGCGCTGTTCATGTGGTATGCGGGAAACCTGCTGGCTCTGAACATCGGCCTTTTCTATGGAGCCGGTCCCCCCTTCCTTTCGGGCTTTGCCCCCTTCTTGGCGCTGGCCGGCTTCCTGACGGCGGTCCCCCTCCTGGTTCACGTTCAGGTGGAATACCTGGGAGGGTTTGTGCCACTTCGCTTCAACCAAAAGTTGCTCGTGGCCTGCTTCTATCTGCCGCTTCTGGCGAGTCCGTGGGTTGTGGGAAGAACGCTTGGCCACCTGGGCATCGAGCCGCTGGTGGCGCTGGGGTGGCCCATAAGCCTGCTGGTCGTCTGGGCGGTTGCCGCCTTGTTCCTGGCGGCGGGGGTGAATCTGTTCCTCGCCAAGCGTCAGAGAGAAGTCAACCCAACTCTGGCGAGATTTCATGGATATCTTGCAGGGTTGCAGGGATTCCTTGGGCTCACCTTGGTTTTCGTTCCGTATACGCTGCCGCGCTTGGGGGGATTGGGAGGATACTTCCCCACAGCGTTGATGCTGGTCGCGATTATTCCCAGTGCTCTCATGGGTTACTCCATCTTCCGCTACAATTTTCTGGATCTCCGCGTGCAGCGCAATGTTGCCTACGCGGTAATCGCGGGCTTTGGGTTTCTGCTTTACCTGAACTTCATGCGCCGGATCAGCGCCTGGCTTGAGGCGCGGGAGGTTTTGCCTGCCGTCGTCACGGAAGGCATTATGATTTTTATCCTCGTCGTCCTGCTCGAACCGATGAAGCGACTGATCAATCAGGCCCTGCATAGTCAATTCGTATCAGAGTTTGAAAAGGTCCAAAACCTCGCGGATGAAGTTGAGGAGCATGCCAAGCAGACGGGGGATGTGGATTCTCTTCAGGCTTTTGTGGAGGAGCGTGTACCTAAGGAACTCGGCCTGGAGCGCGTCAAGCTCTGGCAGGGCTCTACTCACCCCGAGACTCAGGGCACGGCGACTTGGAAGAAACCGCGCTGGGTGCCGGTTCATCGCAGCGGAGAAACCATCGCTTACCTCGAAGTCATTCCGGCCGCAGCCGAAGTTTCCGGCGATCAGCTTGCGGCGCTTGAAATCTTTGCCAGCCGTCTGGCGGGCGCCTTGGAGCTTTGCCGGCTCATCGCCGACAAGGTTAACCTGGAACGCCAGCTTGCGGAAAAAGCCAAGATGGCTTTCCTGGGTGAGATGGCGGCGCGGATTGCGCATAACGTGAAGAACCCCCTCAGCTCCATGAAAACGATTGTGCAGCTCCTGGAAGAGGATCAAACTCTTCCGGAGCCGGCGCGGCGCGACTGCCACATGCTGGTGGAAGAGATCGACCGCTTGAATCGAAACATCTCGCAGGTTCTCCGTTACGCCAAGCCCGCGCGTGACACCGACCGTCCCGCGGACCTGGCAGTGGTGGTGGCAAGAGTCGCGGCGATTCTGCGGGTGGAGGCGGAGAGACTCAAGGTAACCCTGGAGGTGGAGGCAGGGGAGCCGTGCTCGATTGAAGGGGGCGAAGAGGCCGCGAGCGACATCATTTCAAATCTGCTTGTGAACGCATTGGAAGCTAGCCGGGAGGGTGGCACAATTCGGATTCGCCTGGTTCACACGCAAAATGAGCGGGGCCGCGTCGAGCTGTCTGTAGAAGACGAAGGGCAGGGCATTCCGGCGGATAAGTTGGATAGAGTCTTCCAGCCGTTTTTCACCACGCGCCCGGGTGGAACCGGGTTGGGCCTCGCCATCGTAAAACGACGCTTGGATGAGATTGGCGGCTCCGTGGAATGTGAAAGCCCCGTGCAGAGTGTTGGGGCAAACGCCGCGCACCCCGGCACGCGGTTCGTAGTACGCTTCCGCGCCGCCGGGTCCGATGAGCCACGGGCAGCCTGCCCCGATGTATCGGGGTCCGAAGCTGTGAAGAAATAGTATTTTTACCGCGGAGGCGCTGAGGCGCAGAGAAAAGGACCTTTATTTTCATTCCTCTGCGCCTCAGCGTCTCTGCGGTAAGAAGGTTTTAGACGATTTTTGCACCCCTTTTCCCGCCACGGCGGATCTGTGACCCCTGGGAGAAGGCTGGGATTTACGGTGCCTAGCCCTCTCCGAGGGGAGAGTTAAATTGAACTTACCGCCCTCAGTCGCCGCGGCGACCGAGGGGGGAGTTAAGTTGAACTTACTGCCCTCGCCCCTTTGGGGGAGAGGGTGGACCGCTGCCGGCGTTTTCATCAGCCGGAGCGGGACGGGTGAGGGGGTCTTAGCATCGAACAGGATACAAGAGGTTACGTGAAAAGAATTAGAGAGTCATTCCCCCTGAGGCTTCGCAAAACCATATGAACCCTACAGAATCCTCGAACCAGAAACGAAAACCTCAAACCATCCTGATTGTCGACGACGACCGCACCGCCCGTTACGGGATGCGGCGGGCGCTCGAAGACCGCTATCGAGTGCTGGACGCGGAAAACGTCGCCGCCGCGCGCACGCTGGTTGCGCAGGAAAATCCCAATCTGCTTCTGCTGGACATCGAAATGCCGGAGGAGAGCGGCCTGGATTTTCTTCGCGAACTGAAAGCGCAAGCCAGCAGTCCCGCGGTCATCATGATCACAGCCTATGGCTCGGAAAAGATTGCCGTCGAAGCCATGAAGAGCGGGGCGTACGACTATCTGCCGAAACCTTTCGAAGTGGATGAGCTTCGTCTGGTGGTAGCGCGCGCCTTGGAGCACTTGGCGCTGGCGGAAGAGAATGTTCGGCTGAAGCGCCAGTTGGTTTCAGAAGGCCAATTCGGCGCCATGATCGGTCCAAGCCGCGTGATGCGGGAACTTTTTGACTTGGCCGACCGGGTCGCACAAGCGGATGCCACGGTCATGATTCAAGGGGAAAGCGGGACCGGAAAGGAACTGCTGGCCACGGAAATCCATCGGCGCAGTAATCGCGGCAAGGGGCCGTTTGTGGCCTTGAACTGCGCGGCCCTCCCGGAGCATTTGATTGAGAGTGAGCTGTTTGGATTTGAGAAGGGCGCCTTCACCGGTGCCATGGCAATGAAACGCGGCAAGTTTGAGCTGGCGAATGGTGGCACGCTTTTTCTCGATGAGGTGGGGGACATGTCGCTCGCGACCCAGGCCAAGCTCCTGCGGGTCCTTGAGACGCGCCGGGTGGACAGGTTGGGCGGGACCGCGCCGCTCGAAGTCAACGTCCGCATTGTGAGTGCAACCAACAAAGATCTGGCCGCGGAGATTGCAAAACAAATCTTTCGCGAGGACCTCTACTACCGCCTGCGCGTGGTGCTGCTGCGTTTGCCACCGCTGCGCGAGCATCGCGAGGACATTCCCCTTTTGGTCGAACAGTTCTGCCAGATGCTGGGCGAGAAACACGCCCGGCCGTCAGTAGCAGTCGCCAAGGATGCCATCGAAATTCTGATGGGCGCGGAGTGGAAGGGAAATGTTCGCGAGCTGAAGAATGCGCTTGAGAGCGCTATGGTCATGAGCCGCAGCGACACCTTGCATGCGGAAGACTTCTCGCGAGACTCCGTTGCGCCGGGCGCCACTCGGCAGGCAGGGTCCGGTGACTTAGGCTTTCTCAATATCGACGATTTTAGGGAGGCGCGGCGGCAGTTTGAGATTGCCTTTATCAAAGGCAAACTTCGCGAGCACGGCGGAAACATTACGCGCACGGCCGCGGCCATCGGTTTGCATCGCCAGAGCCTGCAAGAGAAGTTGCGCGAACTCGGAATTCAAGCGGAACGGGATTAGCCTGCCGGAAAAAGCCCTCCGGCGCTCGGCGCCACCCGCCGTAACCACCCCGGCGCCACCGGTAACCACCCCGTCGCTCGGCGCGCCACCCCTCCTAAATCAGGAGGGGAGTTGTTTAAAAAAAGGGAACTCCCCGCCTCAGATGAGGAGGGGTGGCGCGCTGAGCGACGGGGTGGTGCTGAAAAGGAAATGAAGTGGTGCTGAAAAGGAAATGAAGTGGTGCTGAAAAGGAAAAGGCATGGTGCTGAAAATGAAATGGGGTGGTGCTGACAAGATAAACGGGTCGTGCTGAGCAAGGGGAAATCAAATGACCAAGTGGAAACCGTGGCTCGTATTGATTACATACCCCGTCCTGCTAGCAGCAGCGGGTGCGAAAACCTCCTCGGTCGCGACTAACCTCTTAAGATTCGGGGAAAGGGTTCACGTCACCGGAGCCATGGCGGCGGGAAAAGAAATAACCGATGACGCAATCCCGACAAAAGCCGACGTCCTGGCGATTATCCAGAAGGTGAACTCTTATCAGCTCGCCCATCCGGTGTTAGACCCGTCGGAGGCAGCGGACCCGCTGTGGCACCCTTGGCCGCGCGTCGTGTGGTACAACGGCGTGATGGCGGCGTGGCGGGCGACCATGGACCCCTCATACCTGGAACAAGCTGTGAAATACGGTCGCGAACTCCAATGGCAGGTTGGCAAGGAGCGCATAGGGCCCAACCGCCTCTTCCCCATCCAGCTCTGGGCTGAGATTTACTTCGCCAAGAAGGATCGGGCGATGATCGAGCCGTCGATCCTGTGGCTCGCCACACCCGATCCCCTCTCGCCGGCGGGTTCGAAACTCTGGTATATGGACGCAAGAGATACCAAGTCGCCGCCAATCCCCTATGCCGACGCCCTCTACGGCGCGCCGGCGCTCGCCATGCTCGCCCAGGCTACCGGCGATAAAAAATATCTCAACATCATGAATGCGTTTTTCGATGACACTACGGCGCCTTTGTTCGACAAGGAATCCGGGTTGTACTATCGCGATCCCAGTTTCATTGGCCAGAAAACTCCCAACGGGAAAAAGATCCTGTGGTCGCGCGCCAATGGCTGGGTTTTCGCCGGCATCCCCCGGGTTTTGGATTATCTGCCGAAACATGACCCCAGCCGGCAGCGTTACCTCGAAATTTTCTTGCGCATGGCGCCGGAAGTGGTCAAGCGGCAGGGAGCGGATGGCCTTTGGCGGGTGAACCTGGACGACCCGGACCAATTCCCCAATCCCGAGACCAGCGGCTCAGGCTTCTTCTGTTTTGGATTGGCCTGGGGCATCAACCATGGAGTGTTGAGCCGAAAAGAGTATCTCCCGGCCCTCTGGAAGGCGTGGAAAGGTTTGACGCAAAACGTCAGCCCGGAAGGCAAGATTCTTTGGGGTCAGCCGGTGGACGCGGAGCCCCACGCCGTGGCGCGCAACAGTACCCACGAGTTCGTCACTGGCGCATTTCTGCTGGCCGCAAGCGAAGTGTACAAGCTGGCCCACTAGAGGATATCGCCGACCCTGATTTTCACCCCCTGAATTGCGCAAATGGCAGGGCTGGCCGATCCAGACAATCTGTCGCTCGCGAGGCTTATGGGCCAACGGATTTGTGTCCCAGTTGTGCGCCTCCGCGGGGCATAGCGAGCGAGGTCCCACATAAATCCTCAGTGCTGGGACAAATAGCAATAAATTGGAATGGACATTTAGAGCAACCAGTTTTTGGTCGTAATCCCCAAAACCGGCCCTCACATTTTTGCCGGGACAACGCACTGCGGGCAGGTCTATTCAAACTGGTTGCGGAACTGTTGGCACAGGGAAGCATTCTGGCGGCAGAGGGTGTGGAACTCGCGGGTCGCATCGGAGCGGTCGCCCAGGCTGAGGTAGGTCAAAGCCAAGCTCAGGCGCGCCTCGGCGAAGTCAGGCTTCAATTTCAGCGCCTTCTGGTAATGACCCACGGCGTCCTTCGACCGGCCAACGTTTGCCAGGGCCGTTCCGAAGTATTGCTCGAGGCGCGCATCCTCCTGCCCAAGGCTTTCGGCGCGGCCCAAGGGCCCCAGGGATTCCTGGTAGCGCTGCAGATCGACCAGCGTAATTCCCAACTCCTGCTGGGAATACGCGTAGTCAGGATTCTCCTGGACGGCCTTCAGGAAACAGCGATAGCCTTCCTGATTGTTCTTCTCCGTCCGCGCTATCACCCCCAGAGCGTAGTAGGCGGTGTAGTTGTGAGGGTTCTGGTGGATGGCGAGATCGAGCCACGGTTTCGCCTGTGCGGCGTCCCCCTTGTCGAGATATAGATTCGCCAGCCCCATGATCGCCTGATCGTAGGCGGGATTGAGTTTCAGGCACGCCAGGTAGCTGCGTTCGGCATCATCCCAGCGATGTACCAGCGCGAAATTCTCAGCCTGCAAGTATGGAATCACATACAGGTGCGGGTCTTCGCTCGCGACGGTGGCGAGGAGCGCGTCGGCCTCCTCGCTGTGTCCAGTCGAATTCAAAAGGCGGGCGCGCTGGATCGACTTGTATATCTTCAGGCGGTCCTTGGGGTCAGGGAGCGGCCCGGCGGAGGCAGGCTGTACGGGTGCCGAATAAGCGAGGTAACCGAGCGACCGCAGCTTTTCGAGGCTTTCCGGCGGCAAGGGCGGGCCAACCGCCGCAGTCTGAGTCGAACTGTAACGCCGCTCGATGTCCGTCAGTTGTTCGCGCAGCGCGGCCGCGGTCGTGGCGTTTTCGCTGTAGAGGTTGCGCAACTCCTGAGGATCCTTGCTAAGGTCGTAAAGCTCCGGGTGAGGCGCCTGGATGAACTTGAAGCGGTCGGTGGTAAGGCCGGCAAGCTCGCTCCAGCCCAGGGAGTCGCGCGGGTAATACGTCTCGGAATAAACGGGGCGCGCGCTGGCCGCCTCTTTTCCCAGGATGTCGGAAGCCAGGCTGGTTCCCTGGAACTGGCGGCTGAGGGGATCGCGAAGGTGCAGCAGTTCGAGGAGGGTGGGCGCCACGTCGATGGTCCCTACCAGCCGGTGGACGACACGCGGCGTACCCTCTCCCTGCGGGAGTTTAAAGATGAGCGGAACGTGCAAGGTGGAGTTGTAGATGAAGAAGCCGTGCTCGTCTTCGCCGTGCTCGCCCAGCGACTCTCCGTGATCAGCCAGCAGCACCACAAGTGTGCGATCGTAGAGGCCGCTCTTGCGGAGATAATCAAATAGCCGCGCCAACTGGCTGTCCGCGTAAGCCACTTCGCCGTCGTAAAGGCGTCCGGCGTACTGACTGTGGAAGGGCTCCGGAGGATCATAAGGACTGTGCGGATCGTAGAGATGTAGCCAGACGAAGAAAGGCCGGGCCGCTGCGCCTCGCTGGGCACGGGCCTCGAACCAAGCCAGCAAGTGCCCCACAGTTTCGTCGGCGCGGCGCTCAACGTTCTCAGGGTTGCGCATTACATTCTGCCGCGGGCCGAAGTGGTCGTCATAAGTCTGGAAGCCGCGATTCAAGCCCCAGATCGAATTCAGCACGTACGCGCTCACAAAGGCCGCCGTATCGTAGCCCTGGCGGCGGAAGGCCTCCGGCAGCAGTCCGATACTCGGGAAGATGTTCGGACTTGTATAGTGGCGGGCCCCGTTGTATATCGGATAGGTCCCGGTCAAGATCACGGTATGCGAGGGCAAGGTGACGGGAACCTGGGCCAAGGCGTTTTCAAAGCGCGCGCCCTGCGCGGCCAGGGAGTCCATGGCGGGGGTTCGGACGCTGCGAGACCCGTAGCAGCCCAGCCGGTCCCAGCGCAGCGTATCGACGGTAATCAGCAAAACCGGCGTGCGATTGAGAGAATCACTTTGCGAGAGGCCGGCGGAACTACAGAACAGGCCCAGGAGAATGGCCGCCCAGACCGTCGGGTGGGTTGCGAATCGCGATGCCGGGGAGGGCCGCATGGGCGGGACCAATCCGTCGGCCCTCCGAGTCTGCGACTGACTGTGGTTCTTACCGGTCGAATCATTCCCCTCATCTGGCCCCTTATCCGGAGTTTCGGATTTCAAATTTGTTTTGCGCAAGACCATTCGCCAGTGGCTCCCTCGTGCTAACCTCAGATCGCGTTGGTGTCGCTAGCATATCAAATGTCGGGTTCAATTGGCACGGTCGCCGAGGATGATTGAGGTCGGAGGACGGGTTGCGCTATAGTTGGGCGGGACGAGAAACCCAGTTGAAAAAACAAAATCCAAATACGACTCCCAAGTCGCACCGATTGGCGGCTGTGGCCCTTCTGACCGCCGCCCTACTTTTCGCGAACTCGGCCTTGTGGAGTCTATTACGTGCGCAGCCCCTTGCTGCTCTGTGGCCCATGACTTCTGGCGCTCCCCCTCAGGCCGGCGCGGTCAACAGAAGTCAAGTCGCCCATCACGAGGTCCAGCACGCCGGGCCGCATTCGGCCGGCATCCCAATTCACTTCACGGACGTACGGCAGGCCGCCGGAATCACCTTTCAGCACGACGCCACGATGACGGAAGAAAAGAATTACCTCGAGACCATGGGCAACGGATTGGGCTGGATCGATTACGACCAGGACGGGCTGATGGATCTCTACCTGGTCCAAACCGCGGCGACGGAATGGTACAAGCCCTCGCGCCCTCTGCGCTCGGCGCTTTATCACAATAATGGCGATGGAACGTTCACCGATGTCACGGAAAAGGCCGGGGTCGGCGCCGCAGGGTTCTACGGACAAGGCGTGGCCGTAGGCGATTTTGACAACGACGGTTATCCGGACATGCTGGTGACCGGCTACGGCCACACCATCCTCTACCACAATAACGGCAACGGGACCTTCACCGATGTGACCGCCCAGGCAGGCGTCGCCGATGAGGGCGGGTGGTCAACCAGCGCGGGGTGGTTTGATTACGACCGGGACGGCTATCTGGATCTGCTGATTTGCAACTACATCCAATGGTCGCCCCAAAATAATCTTTGGTGTGGCGACCACAAGCCCGGCTACCGTGCTTATTGCCATCCGGACAATTACCGGGGCCAACGCTTGAAGCTTTATCACAACAACCACGACGGCACCTTCACAGACGTTAGCGACGCCTCCGGGGTGGGGAAGCCCGAAAGCGAAGGGCATGGGTGTGGTGCTGGCGGACTTTAATAACGACGGCTGGCCTGACATCTTTGTGGCCAATGATACCTGGCCGAATTTCCTTTTCATCAACAATCATGACGGGACGTTTCGCGATGTTTCGTTCACCTCAGGCGTGGCGGCCAGTGACGACGGGAAATACGAGGCCGGCATGGGTGTGGACGCGGCGGACGTCGATGGCGACGGCTGGCTGGACGTGTACGTCACGCACCTGGACTTTGAGCTGAACCGGCTTTATCGCAACAACCACGACGAGACCTTCGATGACGTCACCTTTACCTCTGGCCTCGGCAACAAAGCCATTCTTCTGAGCGGCGTAAGCGCCCGGATGTTCGATTACGATAACGACGGTTGGGTGGACATCTTCCAGGTGAATGGGAGCATGCTGGACAATATCCGCTTGTACCACTCGGAGGAGACTTGGGCGGAGCCCAAGTTGATGTTCCGCAACCTGGGCGGAGGTAAATTCGAAAAAGTGTCTGAGCAGATGGGGCCGGACTTCATGAAACCCACCGTGGGGCGCGGGTCGGCCGTAGCGGATTTTGATAACGACGGGCGCCTGGGTATCGCCATCTCGAACAGCAATTCCTACCCGCAGCTCTTGCGCAACGAAGGCGAAAATTCGAACCACTGGCTGGAAGTAATGCTGGTGGGGACAAAATCCAATCGGGACGGCCGGGGCGCGGCGCTGAAGCTTACCTCCGGCACTTTCATCGAGTACCGGCAGGCGCAGGGGGGGATGGGTTATATGTCCGCCCAGGACCCGCGCCTTCACTTCGGGCTGGGGCAAAGAAAGAATGTCGATGCACTCGAAATTGTCTGGCCCAGTGGCGCCGTGGACAAACTTGCCAACCTGCCCATCGATCGCATCATCACTGTAAAGGAAGGCGTCGGAATTGTTCCCAGGAACTTTCCCAAGATTATCCGCAAGTAAGATGCGGTTTTCACACCGACAAGCCGTTGTCATCGTACTGCTGTCCTTGTTCCTACCGGGCCCCGGGCTCTTATGGAGCGCCGTAGCGCGCCCTGAGGACAAAGGGGAGATTGCCGCACGCTTGAATTCCGCTGGATTGGACCTTATGAAGCAAGGGCGGGTGAAGGAAGCGGTAGAAAAATTCCGCCAGGCACTGGAGCGCGATCCGGAAAATGTCGACTGCCTCGCCAACCTCGGTGTCGCA
Source organism: uncultured Acidobacteriota bacterium (assembly GCA_963804995.1). GTDB lineage: Bacteria > Acidobacteriota > Terriglobia > UBA7540 > UBA7540 > Bog-366. Next base: position 583,121 of record CAWDSK010000003.1, on the reverse strand, counting down.
TTAATGAGTGAGGGAGCCAACGCAGAGGCCGTGGAGGTGTTCCAGCGCGCCGCTGAGCGGCGCCCCAACGACCCTCGCCTGTCCAGCAACCTGGCGGCGGCGCTCGAGGCTAGCGGCCGCCCTCACGAGGCTGTTGCCCAAATGCGGAAGTCCGCCTCGCTCGCTCCTCGTGACGCTGTCATCCGCCGCAATTTGGGTATCATGCTGGCGGACGAAGGCGCGAACGACAACGCCGAGAAAGAGCTGAAAGAAGCGGCCCGGCTCAACCCCGCGGACGTCCAGGTCCACCAGGCCCTGGCGCGCCTCTTCGCCAAAGAGAGACGCAACGACCTGGCCTTCGCAGAGTACCGCGTGGCGCTGCGTTACGCCCCGCGCGAGCCCAGCCTGCACTTTGAATTGAGCAAACTCTATCAAACCAATCACAGCCTCCCCGAGGCGGAAGCGGAGTTGCGGGCGGCCATCAAGCTCAACGATCGCGACGCGGACTACCATGCTGCCTTGGGGAACCTCGATCTCCAGTCAAACGAGCTGAGTACAGCGGAAACGGAGCTTCGCCGCGCTATCGAACGGCGGCCCGACTTGGGCGAAGCGCATCGGGATTTGGGACTCGTCCTGCGCAGGCAGGGACGCCTGGATGAGGCGATCGTGGAACTGCGCCGCGCGGCCGAACTGCTGCCCGATGACCGTGAGGTCCATTTCGTGCTGGCGCAAGCCCTCGAAAAAACCGCGCGAAAAGGCGAAGCGGAAAAGGAGATCCGGGTGTTTCAGCAGAGGACCGAAGGTACTGCGGATAGGAACCTGTCGAACACGTACGCCGGAGAAGGCACGAAGCTCCTCGAGGGCGGAAAGGTTGAGGAAGCCGTGCGGAAGTTTCAGGAAGCCCTGCGCCTGGACCCCGAAAATGTGCGAGCTTCGTACGGTTACGGCTTAGCTTTGCTTATGCAGAGTAAGCCCGACGAGGCTATAACCCATTTCCAGGCGGTGTTGCGATCTCAGCCTGACCACCCCGACACTCTCTATCTTCTTGGCAAGGCTTACTTGGCGGCTGATCGGCCGGAAGACGCCGCCTCTTGCCTGCAAAAGGTTATTGTCTTGCGCCCGGACGACCCCTACGCTCACAATGTGCTGGGCGTTGCGCTCGCCAAGATCCAGGATTGGTCAAACGCCGCCGCGGAATTCAAAACCGCGCGGCGGCTGGAGCCTGCCAACACGGTCTTTAAGAACAACCAGACTTGCCTTGAAAACCACCTGCAGGGGTGCACGTTAACTCCGTAGTGAGCCTGCCGCTTCTTCCCATGGCGTGAGAAGCTGTGGAAAAATCGTCTAAAACCTCCTTACCGCAGAGACGCTGAGGCGCAGAGGAATGAAAATAAAGCTCCTTTTCTCTGCGCCTCAGCGCCTCCGCGGTAAAAATACTATTTCTTCACACCTTCTGAGCCATGGGAAGAAGCCCTTTCGCCCTGCAACTTGAGCCGACGTTCGGAGTTTCAACCTCTTTCGGCTTGATTCAGAAAACTTTGCGACAATAAGTCCTTGTATTCTCTGAAGTTAATTCTCCGCCAGATGAATATGCCAATTTGTCCTCTAGTGGACAGCTTGTCATTATCTCACCCTAAATATGAATTACTGAATTTTCTGATACGGATTATAGAATTCCTGAGCTTGATTACCGCTATATACATAACTCAAATTGAATGGATGCCGTGGTTTTTCAACGTGTTGGAGCCAGATGTGGGGATTCAATGTTTGGTATATTGATTGCTATCAAGGGTCACGGGCTAGAGGAACGTATATCGGGCCTTGTTAAAACACATTATTTTTGGAGGATAAACATCATGATATGTTGCCAAGCTGCGAATGATGTATCTGCAGCGGACAATCGTGCTCTGACGCCTCGGGGCGGCTTGCGCCCCGTCCGGTCTCTTCCTTCTTGGATGAGACAGAGCCTGCTGTTGCTGGCATTGCTGGTTTTCGCCCCGGCCTTGCTTCTCGCCAAGGTGACGGGAAACATTTCAGGGACCGTCAAGGATGCTCAGGGCGCAGTTGTCCCAGACGCTTCGGTGACAGCCCACAACGAGCAGACAGGTGTGGACCAGAAGAGCCAGACGGACACTGTGGGGTTCTATAACTTCACGGCACTGCCCATCGGCATGTATGACATCAGCATCCAAAAGAGCGGCTTTAAGGCTTACGTCGAGAAGGGCTTGAATATCGATGTCGATACGGCCCTGCGCGTCGATGCCGTGCTCGAAGTGGGAACTGTGACTCAAGAGGTCTCCGTGATTGCCGCGGCAGCGCAGGTAGATACTCAGACCCAGCAGACGGGCGAAGTGATTGGCAGCAAGGAGATGCAGGACCTGCCGCTCAACGGCCGCGCCTACACCGACCTTCTAGCCCTTCAGCCGGGCGTCGTACCTTTCAACTTGTCCCAATACGGCACACTGTCGCCCTCGAATTCGCTCAACAACGGCGTGCTGGTGATGAGCGGGCAGAGGGGCGAACAGAACGGCTTCATGGTGAACGGGGCCAACACGGTCGAGGGAAATGGGGGCGGTACGACCGTTATCCCCAACCTCGACTCGATCTCCGAGTTCCGGATCATCCTCAGTAATGCCGGCGCTGAATACGGCAACTATAGCGGCGGGCAGGTCAACGTCCTCACCAAATCGGGGACCAACGGTTTTCACGGTTCCGCGTTTGAGTTTGTGCGCAATTCGGACTTCGATACGCGCGACTATTACACAAGGATCGCCGACGGGAAACGTGGCATCCTTCACCAGAACATGTTCGGCGCGACAGGCGGCGGCCCGATTTTGAAAAATAAGGTCTTTTTCTTCCTCGATTACCAGGGGACTCGGCATGTGGAGGGTGTAACTAGGGGGCGACAACTGGTCCCTTCGGTTGCCGACAAGACCGGAAACTTCACCGATCAGTCAGCGGTTATTGCAGCCAATGCAGCTAGTAACCCGAATGTGAACTTGGTCAGTAGCCAATACTTTGCCGGTGTCCTCGCTACCAGGCTGGGATATCCGGTAACCGCGGGTGAGCACTATTTCTTGCCCGGCTGTGTCAACAATACCCAGTGTGTCTTTCCCGGTTACATGATTCCGCAGTCGGCCTGGGACAGCCCCAGCGCGAACGTACTTAAGCTCATTGCTGATCCTGACCCCGGGAGCCAGTTTTATACCGCCCCCGGAACGTCATCGACTCTAAACGATGACAAGGCCGGCGTCCGCATCGACGCCAACACACGAATTGGAATGATCTCAGGCTACTGGCATTACGACCCCTGGCTGGAACAAGCACCCTATGGTCCGTTTGCGGCCAGCTCGTTCCCTGGTTTTCCGATTCAGAACGTGGGCAAGGCGCAATTGTTCACGTTTAACGTTACCACTAACTTCGGCGGTACCGCCGTCAACTCGTTTACCGCCAGCTATATGCGCAACCACAACGATGGTGGCAAGGCAGGAACCACGGGGCCAACCCTCCAATCGCTCGGCTTCAAGCCCCCCGGGGCGCAGGGCGGCATCTATCAGTTGGAAGGCCCCAGCGCTCAACAGTGGCCTTGGATCGGGTTCGACCACTATGGGACAGGACAATATGTGGTGGAGCGCGTCCAGGACGGTGAGACCTACCAACTCCAGGATGACTTCACAAAAGTTAAGGGAACCCATACCATCAAATTCGGGGGGAACTACCACTGGGACCACGTGCCCATTGCCCAGGTCAACAATGGTGGCAATTCGTTTTTTACAATGAGTGGTGATACTGAGACCGGATACGATCTCGCGAACATGTTGATTGGCGCTCCTGACTATTTCGCCCAGGGCGCTCCCGCTGCCCTTAATCTGCGGAACTTTTACGTTGGGATCTATGGCGAGGACAGTTGGCGCATCAGACCTAACCTGACCTTTAACTATGGAGTGCGTTGGGAAACTACCCCGTTCTGGGGCGACCGGTTCAATCGGAACCCTGACGTTCAGTTGGGATGTGTTTCGAAGACCTTCCCCACGGCTCCCGTGGGATATTGTTTCCCCGGCGACCCGGGCATTCCCCAATACTTCCTCAATCCCCGCTGGGACAACTTCGGCCCACGGCTGGGATTGGCCTATTCGCCCAGCTTCTCCAGTGGTTTCTTGCACACGCTTTTTGGCGATGCGGGCAAGAGCAGCATCCGGGCGGGCTATGGCACCTTCTTCACCAACATCGAGGGAGCGAACACATTCAATTTTGCTGCCGCCCCCTATTCTCTGTACTACCCCAGCAACTTTCCGCCGTTGTTTAGCGCCCCCTTTATTAACAAGCTGACGGGAGCGAATTTTGCCAATCCTTTTCCGCTTCCCGTTCATCACAAGGGCGACACCAACATCGATTTTTCGCCGTTCCTGCCCATTTCAGGGGATCGGGAACCGTACCCCAATGATCCCAGCCCCTACGCTGAACACCTAAATCTCTCCTTCCAGCGGCAGTTGACGCCCAACACGCTGCTGACCTTGGCTTACGTGGGGACTTTCGGCCACCACCTGGTTCTGAATGCGGATAAGAACCAAGCCAACCCGGCGCTCTGCTACAGTCTGAGCGCAGTCGCTGGGTCTGCGCTGGCCATACAGCGGGGAATCGGTGGCGTCATGCCCAACTCCAATATTTGCGGTCCTGGAAACGAAACGGGATTCTTCAGCCCGGCGGGAGGAGGACAGGTCCTCGTCCGCGGCCCCTTTGATCAGAACTACGCGGGCTTGGGCGCGCAGATTATGGCGGGTAACTCGGCCTACCACTCCGGCCAGCTCACCCTGCGTCGTACTACGGGGCGGGCGGCATACCTCCTCAGTTATGTTTACAGTAAGTCGCTCGATAACGGTTCCGGATTCGGTGACCAGATTATCCCGGGCTTGAACCCGAATATCTACCGCTCCCTCTCGCAGTTCGACCTCACGCACATTTTCTCGTTCAGCTACACGTACGAACTTCCCTTTGACAAGCTCTTCCGTGCCAATAACCGGCTGACGCGGGGGTGGAAAGTGGCAGGGGTCACCTCATTTACGACAGGCCCCCCGGTTAGTATCTTTCAGACGAATGATAATTCGTTGCGGGGCAATGGCCGCAATAGCCCGCAACAGTCCTACACGGATGAACCCGTTTTCCTGGGGGGTGGCTCAATCTACGTCAACAAGGACCCGAGAAAGCAATACATAGATTCCAACGGGATCCTGGTCAACCCCTATTTCAACCCCGCGCTGTTCGGCCCCGAACCTTTTGGCGGCCAGGGCAACGCCAACCGGAGATTCTTCCACGGGCCGGGGGTCAATAACTGGGACTTGGCCGTGATGAAGGATATCAAGGTGAGAGAAGGCATGCGGCTGGAGATCCGTGGCGAGTTCTTCAACGCTTTCAACCACGCCCAGTTCTTTGGCAACAACAATGTGGACGGCAACTTTAATGACGGCCCCGGCGGTTTTGGCGGAGTAAATGGAGCCGGTAATTCCACGCGCATCGGACAGATCGGCGGGAAGTTCTACTTCTAGTCGATGCAGTTCGTCGTAACTTGCAAGATGGAATGAGCCCTGGGGGCGGCCTCAAAAGGCCGCCCCCAGGGGCAGGTCCTACCAGCTGGGTTTTGCTCGCACCCTGCGGACTCAAACCAGCCTCCAGTGCTTCTCCCAGAAAACTTAATAGAATCACTCCCCAGACTTTCACTTGGAGTGCGGCGGCTCGACGCCGCCTTGAATTTACGCCGAGGACGATGACGAAGGCGGCGTTGAGCCGCCGCACTCCAAGGTGCTTCGCACATTTTCATGTACAGTGGCGAGCCGAAGGCTCATGGGAATCTGCGGTCAAAATTGCATTTTTTCACACCTTCGGACCCCGATGCATCGGGGCAGGCTGCCCGTGGCACTTCCAAATGACACCACTACCCACGGTTCTGTGCGTGAAGGGGCAGACCTTGCTATCATAGGAACCTGGCTGGCAATTCGTGGGGCGATCTTTCCCATACAGGATGGCGATTTCGGATGTTCGAGCTCGTTGCCGTTTCACATCATGACCAAGCCCGTCGGTCCGATTTGTAATCTGGACTGCAAATATTGTTTCTATCTGGAGAAGGAAAAACTGTATCCGGATACGAACAATTGGGCCATGCGGCCAGCGGTTTTGGATTCGTACGTTCAACAGTACATCCGAGCGCAACCTGCGGGTCCGCTCAACTTCGCCTGGCAAGGCGGCGAACCCACCGTCCTGGGCATCGATTTCTTCAAGAACGTCGTGGACCTGCAAAACAAATATGCAGAAGGCAGAGCTATCACCAATGCGTTCCAAACCAACGGCGTTCTGCTGGACGACACTTGGGGGGAGTTTCTAGCCGAACACGATTTTCTGGTGGGGGTCTCGATCGACGGTCCGCGCGAAGTGCATGATTGCTACCGCGTGGATAAGGGCGGGCAGCCGACTTTCGATAAGGTGATGAACGGCATTCAAGTTTTGAAGAAGCATGCCGTGCAATTCAACACTCTTACGGTCGTTCATCGAGTCAATTCCGAACAGCCGGTTGCCGTGTATCGGTTCCTCAAGGAAATTGGCAGCGGGTTTATGCAGTTCATCCCCATTGTCGAACGCACCACGAAGTCCCCCGGCAATGATGGACTGGTGTTGATCCAACCCTCCTTCCCAGGCGAGAGTGAGGTTACTCCCTGGTCGGTCAAACCCCTGGCGTTCGGCAAGTTCCTCTGTGCCATCTTCGATGAGTGGGTGCGGCGCGATGTGGGGCGTCAGTTTGTGCAGATTTTCGACGTGGCATTGGAAATTTGGTACGGAATGGGCGCAAGCCTGTGCGTGTTCCGGGAAACCTGCGGTCAGGCGATGGCCATCGAGCACACGGGCGACCTTTATTCCTGCGACCACTTTGTTTATCCGGAGAACAAACTCGGCAACATTATGGACGCTCCGCTGGAAGTTATGGTCCAATCGGAGCAGCAGCGCAAGTTCGGAGAGAATAAGCGCGATACGCTTCCCCGCTATTGCCGCGAGTGCGATGTGCGGTTTGCCTGCAACGGGGAGTGCCCGAAACATCGATTTGCGCGTACGCCTGACGGAGAACCGGGGCTGAACTACTTGTGCGCAGGCTACAAGCTGTTCTTCCACCACATTGATCCCTACATGAAGATGATGGCGAGTGAGTTGCAAGCCGGCCGTCCCCCCGCGAATGTGATGGAGTATGCGGCCCAGGCGGACTTGCGTCGGTCAGGAAAGGCTACGCCCGGACGCAATGATCCTTGCCCTTGTGGAAGCGGCCGAAAGTTCAAGCACTGCTGCGCCCGCCGGCAGTAACCACCCCGTCGCTCAACGCGCCACCCCTCCTGAATCAGGAGGGGAGTTGTTTAAAACAAGAACTCCCCGCCTCAGATGAGGAGGGGTGGCGCGCTGAGCGCCGGGGTGGTGCTGAGCAGTACATCATGGTGTAGTCGTGATAAGGGAACAAAGGCGTGGTGCAGGCACGATTAAGCGATGGTGCTGGCAAGTGGATAGGCTGTAGAATGCCTGAACCGAAACGCATCAATTCCGAGGTCATCTCCCATGAAGCGCAGAGATTTCATTAGACTGGCCGGCGCCGCAAGCATGGCCACCGTCGCCCAAAAACCTGTACCCGTATCGAGCCGCACTGAGAAGGGGCCGCTGCGCCAGGCGATCGTAATCCTGGGTGAATCCGTCCGCTACGACATGCTGAATTGCAATGTGAACACCGGGCTGCACACCCCCAACCTTGACCGCATTGCGGCGCGTGGTGTCACGTTTGAGCGCGCCTACAACTGCCAGCCTGTTTGTTCGCCCGCCCGCTCCGCCCTCTGGACAGGGCTTACTCCCCACACCAACGGCGTCTGGGGAAACTGCATGCCGCTGGGCGACACCACGCACACCATTGGCCAGCGCCTCACCGACAAGGGCATTCACTGCGCCTTCATGGGCAAGTGGCACCTTACCGGCACCGATTACTTTGATACAGGGCGTCCTGTTGCCGGTTGGGACAAAGACTACTGGTATGACATGCGCGACTACCTCTCGGAGCTTTCTCCCGCCGACCGCGTGCGTTCACGCGACCGCGCCACGGGCAACGATCCTTCCTGGACGGCGGAGTATTGCTACGGCCACCGCTGCACCAATCGCGCCCTGGATTTTCTGAGAAGCACCATAACGAGGACTTCTTGCTTGTAATCTCGTACGACGAGCCGCACGGTCCCTGCCTTTGCCCCATTGAATACACCCGCATGTACAAGGACTATACATTCCCGTCGCACCCGAACCTCCAGGACGATCTGCGCCACAAGCCCGAAGAGCAGCGCGTGTGGGCCGGGCCAAGATTGCACCGGTCGCCAGGGCCTATTCAGAGTGCCCAGTTCTTTGGGTCACACACCTTTATCGACAATGAAATCGGCCGCGTGCTCGATTCCGCGGAAACCCGCGCGCCCGGCGCCCTGGTTCTCTACACCAGCGACCACGGCGTGTTTCTTGATTCGCACCACCTGACCGATAAGGGTCCCGCCATGTATGACGAGATCACGCGCGTGCCCTTTATCGCCATGTGGCCTGGTCACACGCCCGCTAATGTCAAGTCCTCCAGCCTGGTCTCGCATCTGGACCTCAGCGGCACGCTGATGGAATTCTTCGGGTTCGAGATTCCCAAAACCCTCGAAGGCGGCAGCATGTTGGCGCTGCTGAAGGACCCCACCGCTCACGTCCGCAAAGAAGTCTTCATCGAATTTGGCCGCTATGAAGTGGACCACGACGGCTACGGCGCCTTCCAGCCGATCCGCTGCGTCTGCGATGGCCGCTACAAGCTGGCTATCAATCTGATGACCACCGACGAGCTCTACGATCTTGAGACTGATCCGTACGAAATGGTCAACCTGATTGAATCGGAAAAGCACGCGGCTATTCGCAATGACCTGCATGATCGCCTGCTGAACTGGATGAACGTCTCACGCGATCCCTTCCGAGGCTATTACTGGGGACGCCGCGCCTGGAGACCGGACTACCCCGTCTCCTGGGCCGACGACGGATACACCCGCCAGCGTGAAGACGATGGCTATCTTCCCCGCGAACTGGATTACGACACGGGTCTCACCATGACTGCCGCCACGCGCCGGACGGAACAATCCTGACGCAGCGGCAGGTTTGCAAGGCAGAATAGTTTGGCGGTTGCCACGCATTGGATTGGCTCGCGTGGTTCTGCGCTGCAAACCGGATTTCAAGATTTTTGCGTGTCCCAGGTGTGGGGAAATAAGTGGGACCTCGCCCGCTATGCCCCGCGGAAGCGAACATCTGGGACATCCACGCGCCTTGTCCCACGTGCTTTTCCGTGACATTTTGTCTCGCTCGGCCAGTGTGTAGGGGCCACTGGCGGGGATTTGCGGACTATCCACCTTTCCGGATTTGATGCGCCGACGGCCGGGAAGCTACGGTCCGTTGCGACGCGCTTGACCAGCCGATAAGTTTTGCGCATGATGGCCGGAACATTCATGCGTGAAAATGGGGGGCGAACATGGCGAGTGATGACCAATACGGCGTGTTGGACCCGGAGGAAAGCCGGAGTCGACCAAGGCGCGGCGGAAGGAGCGCCGGCGGAGCGAACTCTCTCAAGGCGGGAATTACTGACACGCGCAGGCGCGGGCATGGCAGCGGGCCTCGTTTGGCAGGCAATCTGGCGAAGCGCGTGGCCTACGCTCAGCCCGGCAGCGCCGCGTGGACCGAAGGCACACCACCGCCGGCCCCGGCGAGCGCTCCGCAAGATTCCATTCTCCTTGATTATTGACGACGGCTCGCCGGTCGATCCGCTCTTCTACGAAATTCCCGGTTATGAGACCCCTTTCCTGGTTCCTCGCGCCTTCACCCAGCGCGTCGCCGACACGTTCGATAAGTACGACCTGCGCGGCAAACTGACGATGATTCCCATGCCCAGTTGTCTGGGGCGGCTGGACCAGTCGCTGAAGCGCGTGCCCGCCGACCATTTGCAGGATTTCCTCGAAGTGGTGCGCGACAGGATCCAACCCCGTTTCGACATCACCCCGGAATTCCTCACTCACCTGCGCGCCTACGATCTGAAGCGAGGGCAATACCAGCACATCTACGAAGACGTCTGGATCACCGGGGCGCCGCCCGAGGAGATTGTTGAGTACTTCGTGCTGGCTTTCACGATTCTCAAGAACGTGGGCCTGAACGCTCCGGGCATCACCTCGCCCTGGGAATCGGGAATCGATGTGGAGAAGAAGTACGCCAAGGCGCTGGCCGACGCCCAGTGGAAGGTCTTCAATCGCAAGTTTACCTGGTATTTCCTCTACGTTACGGGTTGGAAGGAGCCGCGCCATTGCACGGTGGAATACCAGGACGCGGAGCGCGGGCAGTCGGTGGTCAGCGTGCCGGCGAATTTTGTGGACCTCTTCTGGAGCATGGAGAAGCCGGTAAGCGAGCGCCGGCAGTTCATCAAGGACAACATCGATAAGGTGCTTTCTGCGGACGGCCGCACGGGAAGAATCCGCCAGTTGATTGATTCCGGGCATCCCGTCATCCTGCTCACCCACTGGCAGTCGCTTTATACGCAGGGTACTGGCCTCGGGTTGGAGGGCTTGAGCGCCTTGGCCGAGAGGATTCAATCGGTGTTCGGCAACAGCATGGAATGGGTGAGTATAACGGAAATGGCGCGGCGCGCCGTGCCGGCAAAAACCTAACGGTCGGCCGCGTGACTGATGAAACGGATTACTTCCGTTTGGCCGACCATACGCCCGAAAACACCGGGCGGCACATCCGAGCATAGGCCGTTTACCGTCAAAGTGGTTGGTTTCGAGCTGTTCGGATAGCCAATAGGTTCTTGCATCGATGAAGGAATTGAACACCAAGCAGTAAACCGCTGTCGGCTACCTTACGCCAGATCAGATGAGGTTGAAAGCTTTCCGTAGTTGCTGCAATTGTCCGCGTTCCCACTCGGGGAAACCCGAGGGGTTAGTTTGGAAATAATTCCACGCTTCAGTAAGCAAGTCGCCAATCGGTTTGGACCCTGGGTTGTACGAATGGAAACCCGAGTTCCTGAAAAGTTGACTGGCTTCAGCCGCCAGTTCACGGATCAAATCAGGAGGATAAGCAATCCGAAAATACTGGGGTTCTTTCGCGGCAACCGTTCCCAGCAGCTCTTGCCACTGGTTCTCAATCTGGTGCGTTGAGGCGTCACCAGCAACCAATTTCAGCATTTCGACGATAGCCTGTGTCCGCGCAGCGTCCGCTGGGTGTGAACTCGCAATCCCAAATAGGTCCGTGCTCATGCGCGCACACAACCTCAAATTAGCCCAAGCAAAGCTAGGCCCCACTGCGAATGTGGCAAACCAGTCGCACGCAAATTCAAGAATCCAATCCCCAAGCCAGAGTCCACGGTATGCATTTAGTTCCTCGATTGCGTTCGCTGTCAATCCCTGTCGTGTAGCATCATGAACGGCGGTCACGAAGTGCTTACTGACACGTTTGCGCAGCGGTTGAAGCAACCGAACTGGATCTCGCGCAAGAATGAAGTGGCCCAGTTCGTGGTAAAGGTCCGCCCAAGCGAGTAGATGGGTTGCCTCACCGTGTGGAACAAGAATCAGATCCATGCCCGGCATGGAGAAATAGTATTGAGAACTCATAGCGGCACATATGGGTGCCGGGTCTGAAAAGCCAGATTCCTGGCAAACTGCGCCCACCACCCTGGTCAGGAAGCGATCCTCCAGCCGAAACCGGCTTAACACAAAGAGTGGGCCCTCTTCGACCGCCTGGGCCAACTCAGAAAGGCGTTTGAACGTATGGTAAAAGTTCTTGGCAAAGTCCGGCCTCGCAATATCCGGATCAGTCAAGACTGTGTCTATTCTGCCCTTTCCTCGACTCACCAGCCGCTGAATTTGCTGGCGGCATGGCTCCGCCTCCGGAGCCGCTGCTATTCTCGCAAGTTCTTCATTCAAAAACCGAAACCTCTCCGCCAAATCGTGAAGGAGAGGTTCGAGAAAGTTCGCCATTTAGCGCCTACGCATACGCCGAAACACGGCAGATGCCGTTTCATCCGCTGCATCACAGATTTCATCCAATGTCCGTACGACGGTATCGTCGAGCGGCCCGGAGCCGGAGTCCAGCACGCTTACCGTGCGAGACAGATCATCCAGGAAATAGGCCATGTGCAGTCGATTTCGCTCACGCACACGGTCGACCATTTCCTGCGGAATGAATTCAGACTGGCCGAGGTCTCGATCGGCCTCCACTTGCTGCCGAAGCGACTCAATAGTGTTGGCGAGAGATTTCATTTGATCTGCGCTCAACCCGGCTCGCCGATGTAATCGTGACTTCTTGATGGCTAATATCGCCTCATTTAGCTCTTCCGCTAACTTTGCTGAAGCTTCATATTCGTGGGACAACGTAGAAATGTCGCTCATATGAAGCCACCTCCCTTCCGGAAAAATTCACAAGCCGGCCGGTTTCGTATCTCTGCCACTTTCCGGCACCTACCCCGTATCGCTCTCGATCTCTTTTATCACTTTGAGCAAGGCATCGTCGGAGCAGACAAGTTCAGCTTCCTGTTCAAAATGGTATGAGACCCATCGGACACCATCTTTTTGCACGCGGTTATAGAAATAGCAGGCGTTCTCCTCGGTTCGGGGGCTTGGCAATATTCGCAAGAATGGAAGAAGTTGGATTGGATGTCGCGTGGTGAAGTCAAAAAGGTATAGTTCATTTTTGTCCATCACAGTTGGCGTCTCAACTTCGAGTTCCTTGAAAATCTGACGGCTCCCCATCAGTTTCGCAGCAGAGAAGCGATACATTCCTTTGGAGTATTCACTTCTTCCGGGGCGTAATAGCACCCAGTTTTCGAAGATTGATCCCACAACTTCCCGCATCCGGGTGAGTTGCCCTTGGAGCAGCGTTAGCCTTCGGTCGTACTCACCCTGGCTGACTATGCCGCCGTGGCCCTTCCAATCAATGCGGTACTGGTTGGCAAGATCCAAAAGCCCATGCAAATCCTTGCTCGCCACTGCTTCCACGTTTTCCGGATTCTGAGTTCCGAACAATTCCAGGCAGAAGCTTCGTTTTTCCTTGTCAGAGAGCATCGTCCGCGTCGTCTTGGCCAGTCGCTGTCCGCGTACCACCCACTCGCCGAAATTACTTCGGACCAGAGAGTGGTCGCTGTCGCCAGCTTCACACCAGGTACGCTTATTCTCTTGGAAGAAGGGCTGACTGGTATGGAAGGCACTTAGCATCATCGTCGCGAAGAACTGCGCGGCGGCTTCAAAAAAGTTCAGCAGATGAGTATTCTTCTCCTCGATGGCATTTGTTGCGTGAAAACGCCAAAGAATCGAAGCCAAAGGGAAGGGAAGGGCCTCCAGCCATATTTCGAAGCTTTCCTTTTGGTTGATGGAGCTGAGACTCTTTCGCACTTTTGTAGCGTCGGTCGGCCGGTTCCAAAGGGTCTGCTGCAAATCGCCAAGGCGAAGTGTCAAGTCACGGATCTCTCGTTGGACATCCACGACTTCCTTTTGCGCCTCGATCAGAGGAAGGTAGACTGTCCCTTCCAGCAAGCTATGTTTGGTGATTTTAGGTATGAAGGTTCCGCTGAGAAGCTGGCCTCGCACTTTTCGGCCCAAGGAAGAATTGAAAAATCCAGCAAGGAACTCCGCGAACACCTTGTCAGGCCGGAGAACAAGCTGGGCACAGTTCTGTGGTTTGATCTGGATTGCAGATAGGTTTGTCGCCGCTGCCGATGTCCCAATTAGAGGTAGGTAGACCGCATTCGGAAGGTCCACAAATCCCCCGTCCTCGGAGCGGTTCCCTAGGTTTATCACTTCCACGATGTCGGCGAGCAGCATCGGCTTCAGACCGCCCCGCTGAACGAGCCTCTCAATTTCCTCAGAGTTGACGAGAGCCCGCCAAGACACGAATGTTTCAGGGGCAACAATTCTTCCAAGCTCGGGAGCCGGCCCGGCCTTCCGTTCGCGCAAATTCTTAAGAAGTGGATTCGGGTCGCGTTCGGGCTCGAGTTGGCCAACGAACCAGCTTGCAGTCGACTGCCGACTAATAAGGACCAGGTATAAGTCAATTCCAGTCAAGGGAGCAAATGCGCGCTCAGGAAGAGCAAGTACTGCGTTAATAAATAGGCCGAACTTGGAAAGGTTTGCTGCAACTTGGCTGCGTAGAAACGCGTTAGGCAGCAGGAAAACACCTTCACCCCCGCCCTCCAGCAGCAGACAAGCCCTTAGCACGAGGAGATTGGTCGCAGAGTCATGCAGCTTAATGCTGCCGCCATCTATGGGAATCTCCTCATTTGTAGCCGGCATACCAAATGGAGGCGACGACACTACCAAGTCAAATTGCCCATGCTCGCCCAGTATCTTCTGGGGCTCTCCAAGTACCCACTTAATTGGCAGGCCCTGGCTCATCGCTTGGGTTATCTTCAGTTGTTTTTCTGTGCGAACAACGCCCAATGCCTCTTGAATTCCATGTATCCGAACAATGGGAGCCAGGAGCGAGCCAACTCCAGCATGGAAATCGAGCGCTCGCCTGACCTCTTTGCCCTTCAAGTACGCTGCTACGAACCTGGAAATGTAAGGCGGTACCCACAATTCCCCAAATGACTTGCTGAAAGCGAGTGAAAACGCCGCGAAAATGTCTTCCCACTGCATGCCCTTCTGTTGGGCGGCAGTCGCTACTGCCGCAGGATCCAAAAAGCCCTTCACACAACGTATTTCCTCCATTAGTGTCCAAATCTGCAGCTGTACCCTTGCTGTTTCTTCATGAGGACTTTGATTGGCCATGTGAGTTTCACCAGTTGGAGATCCAAAGCTAAGTGCCAGTAAGCAAAAAGGCCTCGCGGCGCAGGGGATCCGGGGCATTGTGCCAAGCTGCGACATCGGCGAAGTACAACTGCCGCGCGCATCGACGCATTCGTCTGTCGGTCGAAAAAGACCAGTCAAGTCCCATCTATCGCCCCTTCTTGGCGTCCTTTCTGCCGACCTTTTTGCCGGTCTGGCGCTTTTCTAACAATTCAAGCAGAGCCTCCCAGTCGGCGGGCGATGCCACTTGACTTGCTCTGTCAAAAAACCGCCGGGCGTGCACATTCGCATTTAGGGGTTCCAGTTCCTTTGGCAGCTTATTGGCTAATTTAAGAAACTCCATGGAGTCGACCTTTAGTATTCGGGCAAGATTGCGAATCGTCTCTGCCGCCGGTGTGTATGGGACCCGCTCGTTCTCGATCTTTGACAAGTAGGTGAAATTGACGCCGGCTTCCTCTGCGAGTCGGCGTAAAGTTAGCCCCTGTTCCTTTCTGGCCTGACGAAGGCGCTTTCCAAAGGTCACGTTGTATCTCTCCGCATGTAGGATATGCATATGTTGAGTTGAAGTCAACAACAATTTTATCGTGTGGCCTCGGCAGTCGCGTAACCATATCCCAGTCCGTAAGTGCCAATCGGTAAGGCTTCGTTTGGTACCGTTTTGCGCAACCCGCTGCCACTTGACGGTAAGTCGCCATGTCGTATATCTAACCGCCACTCAACTCCCGGATGACGGGGTAACCGGAAATTGAGACGGATGGACGTGGTGGAGCTACAATGATCGTGCCTGGCGAAACGGAAGCGGGCTCTGCGGGGACGCAACCATGGTGAGGGGTAGCTTGGTGGTCGCAGCGATGCCTTGAAAATCCCCGCCCGAGGGGCGGAAAACTCACTAACGGAGAGCGCCTCCTCTCCATTTCAGGCTGAACCAACACAGTTAACTGCGCACGCCCCAGAAAATCAAACTAGGACACTTTTTCTCTTCAGTCAGCATCATCGGCTCCGAACTACCCATCCAGAAGTCCTGCAAAACCGTTGTCGCCACTTCTGACAAGTCGAACGGCCCAAGCCATTTCGACGCGTGAGTCCTGGAAGGGAACTGGGAAGGGAACAGGGAAAAGGGAACAGCAGACAGGGAATTGGGAATAGGGGACAGGGAACTGGGAATAGGGAACACGGAATAGGGAACAGGGAATAGGGAACAGGGAACAGAGAGGAGGGAACACGGAACAGGGAATAGGGAACAGGTAACAGGGGACAGCGGACAACCATCGTTAGCAAGGGCTTTTCACTTTTGCGTTTTGACATTTGCGCTTTGCCTTTTGATTTTCGGGCACGCCGCGCTTCGCTACCCTACTGCTCAGCACCACCCCGGCGCTCCAAACGCCGGGTTAGTTGGGTTTATCGCACACCTCGATATCGAGGTGCGCGCCCCCGACGCATCTAAAATGGGACCTTATGCTCACGGCGATAAGCCGGGATTTCATCCCTCAGGGTCTTGCGCAGTAGCTTAAGTTTCTCCTCCATAATCTTGGGCGAGTAGAGGTAGTCCTGCTCCCATTCATAACCGAGGCGGGAGTCGCGCCGCGCCGTTTCACGCGCGGCTTCGGTCCGTGGAATCTCGTCCTTTAGGAGAGCCGTCATCTGATCCAGCAGTCTGGCTTGCTCTGCGCCCAGCGTGGCTTGGGCGAGATGGAACCGCAGGTCCTCAAACTGCAATACCGCGACCTCGCTGCGCATCATCCGTTCGAGTTGTTCGGCAAGCAGAACTTCCCGGAAGGCGTGAAGCTTCTTGGCCGCCGGTGCTTGAAGTGCCGCGGCGCGGTAGCTTTCGAGGCCTTTCTCCATCTCGTCGGCGGCTGCCAACAAGTACTTGGTAAAGACCGGAAGCGTGAAGGGTTTCGCATAGGCTTCCGCTTTGTTCACCCGGTTCGTGAAGTCAGGGAACAAGATGAAGCGAGTGGGAACGTAAGGCCAGTAGGGATTGATGTCAGCATCTTTCAGCATGGCTTCCTGATCCCAAAAGGAATGGAGGTAAGTCAGCGTGCGCGGCTCCGGCAGGGAGAAGAAAAGTGGCGCTGCGACAGCGTTGCAGGTCCCCATCGTCCCCCAGCCGGTGTCCGGAACCAGTCGGATGGCTCGGCTGAAGTGGTCCCAAGCGCTCAAGACCTGCGCTTCGGCATGCAGTCCAAACTCGCGACGCGCGATTTGCCGGAGCAAGGTATCGAGAGGGGGCGCATCACTCCAGCTAGTCCATCCGCGCAATTCCGCGATGTAGTTGGGCTTGAAGCCGTATGACCAGCTCTCCATGGTCCCGTCCACGCCGGACTTCTCAATCGCCTGATAGCGCGCGTACCACTGGTAGGGAAAGGGCAAGTACGGGAAAGTGCCGTATTGCCAGGTGGCCCAGGTATCGGCCTTGGCGTAAACCCCCGGCATACGCCGCTGGCGCGCTTCGGCAAGCTGCGCCTGGGTTACCTCGGAGGGCCCGATTTCACTGATGGCATAGTCCTTCAGGTGGCCTCGCTCACCGCCACGCTCGAAGCTCGTTCCGTTCTCAAAAGTCAGAAGGGGGATCGTATCGAGAGGAAGTTGGCTGGTAAGAAAGCGCTTCAGGTCCACCGCCTCGGCGCGGAAATCCACATTGTAATCCCACGGCAAAACCTCGATGGCGGGATTGACTTTGTGGAACTCTTCCGCCGCGATGGCCACGCCGTGGGTCCACCCCTTAATGTAATCGCGGATGCTGTTCTCAGGCCAATCCCAAGTCCGGGTCTTGTAGAGGAACCCCTCGGTCAGCAGCACATAGCCACGCAGGGTCGGAAACTCCGTGGCCACGTCGCGGACGAGTTTCCGCAAGCCCGCTTCGCTTTCGGAGTCGCCCGTGTACACGTACAGGAGGGGAGCGTAGACGTCCAGCCCATGCTCCGCGGCATGGCGAAGTAGTTCGTGCATTGCCGCCGGATCATTCCGTCTCATGCGGTCGTACTCGGGCGGGGTGGCGGGCACGCCATTGGGATTGGCATACAGGGACGCGTAGATGGCGTCGATCCCATAGCGAGGAAGGATCGCGAGGTACTTGTCAGGCCACTCCATCCAACCCAGGCCCGTCACGGTCATGCGCGCCTTGTACAAACTGTGCCGGACCGTGTTGAGGCGGAGGGGCAAGAAGGGAGCTTCGCGCAGGGCCATGCGTTCTTCCAAGTTGTAGAGCCCGAATATCGAGCCGCGCTCATCGAATCCGCAAACTACAACTCGCTCGGGAGCGACCGTGATCTGATAGTCCTTGGGGCCTGTGAGGGCTTGACCACACCCGGCAAGCTGTTCGCGCGGCGCCACAATTATGGCTTTCGTCAACTTGTCCCAGCTACTCAAGGATGAGGAAGGTTCGAGCGCAATGTGGACTTTCATCACGCGCTCGAGGAAGCGCGTAAAGTCCTCCGCAGCGTTGCGCAGGGGAGCCCCCGCGTTTGCTGGCATCAGAAGCTTCCAGCCGCTTGACGCGATGGAGAGTTCATCGGCATTAGGCTGGGCGGCGGGATCTCGCCACTGCGCCTCGTCTTGTCCTTGCCCGAGGGCTTGATGAAAAGCATAGGGCGGCTCTATGGGAAGCGCGGCAAAAGCCTGGGCGTCAAATTCCGTAGCCGTGACGGGAGATGATGCCGACTGGCCTGCTAAGTTGGCCGCGGCCAGCAAAAAGGCTGTGGCAATGGCAAGAAATGTTGTTCTCATAGCAGCAAACTATTCGCTGCAAACAGGAGTGTCAAGCGAGTTTGCCACCTTAGCCCCACCACGAACAACCGTCCCGGCACCATAACCACACCGGATCTCAGGGTGCGACTGTAACCACCCCGTCGCTTGGCCCCGATGATCAATTTGGAAAGAACGCGCTAGCGGGGCACGGCGCGCCACGGAAATCAGGAGGGGAGTTCCTTAAAACACTCCCTCCTCAGATAAGGAGGGGTGGCGCTCAGAGCGACGGGGTGGTGCTGAGCAGGAACCGATAGCGCATCAGAGGTAGACAGGCTAGCGCAGATCGAGCGCAGCTCTGCGATTTGGTCAAGCCAGCCGGTTCCTGGTCAAGACGAACGAATCGTTCCGATAATAGAATTTGGAAGCTTGTTTTCTGGATCGGAGGAATATCGCCGGGCATGGTCAGCCACGTGAGTCGCAGGGCTGGACTGGCCCTGCGCCAGCCAGTCTGCATTCGCGCATTTGAAATTTCAGGTGTCCCCCTGCCTTTTCGTGTTAGGTAGATTCCCGCCCGGCTCTTTTCCCTCTCGAATATTCTGAAGCTTTCTTAGAAATTCATCACACTCAGTGCGGGTCTTGCTGGCGCGCCGGGACTTTTCCGTGAGATACCGCTGACCTGTGATAGGGGAATTCTGCAAGGAATCGGCCCAGGCGCGTAACTGGCGGGAAACGCCTTCGGCCATGGATTTCAAATTTGAAATTTCAGATTTGAGATGGGCGAAATCGTCGAGTGTGACCAGCAGACAGAGCATGGAGCGGACCTCTCCCGCTGAGCCGCGGGCAATGTAGAGAAAGGTCAGCAGCTCCTGGGTCGTACCACGCTCGAAACCCTCGGCGATGTTATTCGAGACAGAGACGGCAGCCCGCTCGATTTGTGCTGCGATTCCGGCGGAAGGGCGGGCCAGCGGTAAGCTGATACACTCGCTGGGCCAGTTCCAAGCCCGCTTGCCAGACAGGAAGATCCTCAAATCGGTTGTAGGTCATATTTAGCACCTCGTATTCATGAACCTTCGCTCTTCTGCGGGTGACGGGGGGCTTCCTGCGCTTAACTCCACTGGCGGTCCCAAGATTGTTCGTGGTCCCACTGTGTCGTGGGTTCAAAGTAACCCGTTCCGGGAATCAGGTGCCGCCGCACGGCATCTTCGTTCAGAGTGACGCCCAGCCCTGGTTTGTCAGGCACGGTGATGAACCCGTGATTGATGATCGGTTTTTCTATGCCCTCCACCAAGTCGCTCCACCAGGGCACATCCAGAGAGTGGTTTTCGAGCGCCAAAAAGTTGAGTGTCGCCGCCGCACAATGCACGTTTGCCATACAGCTCACGGGCGATCCGCCAAAGTGCATGGCCATCGGCACGCCGTATTCCCACGCCAAATCGCCGATTTTGTGGGTTTCGAGGATGCCGCCAGCCACCGCCAGATCCGGATGGATTTTGCTGACGGCATGATTCGCGCAAAGGACCTGGAAGCCCTCTTTGAGGTAAATGTCCTCGCCCGTGCAGATCGGCGTTGGACTCTGGTCCGTGATGTGTTTCAGCAGGTCCGTGTACTGCCAGGGAATCACATCTTCCAACCAGGAGAGGTTGTACTTCTCGTACGCTTTAGCCAGACGGATGATGGAGTGGACGCCAAGGTGGCCGAGGTGGTCCATGGAAAGCGGAATCTCCATGCCCACGGCGTCGCGCACAGCCGCCACATACTCTTCAAGCAGAGCGATGCCCTTATCGGTGACCTCCATCGCGAGCAGGGGATGAGGGACCTGATCCATTTCCCATTCACTCAGGCCGGAGCGCCTGGTCACGGTACCGGGTTTGTCCCAAACCAATTCAACCCCCAAGTCCATTTTGAGCCAGGTAAGGCCCAGGACTTCTTTGCGCTCCTTCAATCTCTCGGCATAAATCTTGGGGTCCTTGGATTCCTCGGTGTCCGCGTAGATGCGGATCTTGTCGCGAAGCTTGCCGCCCAGCATCACATAGACGGGGACGTTGTACACCTTGCCGGCGAGGTCCCAGAGGGCCATCTCGATGCCGCTTACGCCTCCGCCTTGACGGGCCGTGTGGCCGAATTGCTTGATCTTGCGGAAGATTCGATCCACTTGCAGGGGGTTTTCGCCGAGCAACCGGCTCTTCAGCATTAAAGCGTAAGTGGGGCTCGCCGCAGCTTGCACTTCGCCGAGTCCATACACTCCCTGGTTGGTATCGATTCGGATGAGGGGGACGTCAAAAGGAGCGTTGGTGATGTGCGCGACACGCAGGTCCGTAATGCGTAGCGCCGAAGGACTGGAATGAGTATTAAAGGGATACGCCTCCATGGGCTCACCGCTTAAGAGCGCGCCTCCCAGCGCGGCCGCTGAGCCCTTCAACACACCACGCCGGTTCATTTGAAACGACCCGGATTTATTGATCATGACTTGGTCTCCAAGGTAAGAATGAGTTGCCGGGCGGCTATTCTTCCGGCATCCGCAATTTCGAGCCTTTCTGTTCCAGCCACTTGTTGAACTCTTCGATCATGGACTTTGTCCACTTGCGATCGATCTGGCCGGGCGTGTATCTACCCTCGCGCAACATCTGGTGCCCCCATTGGTCCACCGCGTGGGTCATTTGGGCCTTATCGATCACCTCCTGGGCGAGTTGGGGAGGGATAAAGCTGATTCCCTCGACATCACTCACCGCCACATCACCAGGCAGCACCATCACGTGACCGATACGGACGGGCACGTTGATGCCTACCAGCGTAACGTCGCGGATCACATCAGGGTCAACGTAGCGCACGAATACGTGCAGGCCCTTAATTTCGGAAATACCCGTTTCGTCGCGCACGCCGCCATCGACCACCAGCCCGTTGTGGCTATGGGCAAAAATCGCCGTGCAAAGGTTGTCACCCGCGAACGGGAATTTTCCGAACATGTCGACTACCAGCACGTCGCCGGGCGAGAGCATGTCAATCGGCCAGGAGTTCTGAGGCCCGATGCGCCCTTCCGCCTTGCCCTTATCATTGATTAAACCAGCCACGTCAGGCCGCTCGGGCATAAAGGCGGCGGTAAATACGCGGCCCACCATCCGATCACCATGATTGATCTCGTGCCACCCGCCTTCGAACTGCAACCTGTATCCGTGCGACCGCAACACGCGCCAGGCTTCCTCGGCATCCACATCCTTCAGACCCTCGAGTACGGAGTCAGGCACCTTGGGGCGGCCGTCGTCGAAGCGGTCTCCCTTCCATTCGCGCGTCAAGTCGATGCGTTGCTCCTTGGTGAACATGCCCAACTGGGCGTAGCTTGGAAGCGCCACGCAGAAGACGAGCATGAACAAGGCCAGCCACTTGGCGGTGCTTTCCAGCAACTTTACGGTATCTTTCATGTAGGTATACCTCCCCCTGGTCCGTTGGGAGCCCCCCCGAAGCTGTGAAAAAATCCCATCAAACCTTTCACCGCGGAGACGCGGAGGCGCAGAGGTTTGAAAACAAAGGGTCATTTCTCTGCGTCTCAGCGACTCAGCGGTGAAAATGGTATTTTTTCACACCTTCCCCGGCTCTGCCGGGGAGGCATTTGAAATTTCAGATGTCCCCCTGCCTTTACGTGTTAGGTAAATTCCTACCTGGCGTTTTTCCCTCTCGAATATCTTGAAGGCTCCTTAGGAATTCATCACGCTCAGTGCGGGCCTTGCTGGCGCGCCGGGACTTTTCGGTGAGATACCGCTGACCGGTGATAGGGGAATTCTGCAAGGAATCGGCCCAGGCACGCAACTGGCGGGAAACGCCTTCGGCCATGGATTTCAAATTTGAAATTTCAGATTTGAGATGGGCGAAATCCTCGAGCGTGGCCAGCAGACAGAGCATGGAGCGGATTTCTCCTCCCGAGCCGCGGGCAATGTAGAGAAAGGTCAGCAACTCCTGCGTCGTACCCCGCTCGAAACCCTCGGCGATATTATTCGAGACGGAGACGGCCGCCCGCTCGATTTGGTCGCGCAGGCTGCGATTCCGGCGGAAGGGCGGGCCAGCGGTAAGCTGATACACTCGCCGGGCCAGTTCCAAGCCCGCTTGCCAGACAGGAAGGTCCTCAAATCGGTGGTAGGTCATGTTTGGGGGCCCACGTCAATTTGAAATATGGAATTTCCCAAAAGGTCAGTTGGATTTCCCTGGAATTGAGAATTGCTTCGCAGCATCGTCAAGTACCAGGACCCAATCGCCCGCTTGCGGCGGCGTAAATTCATGCGCTCCGCGAGTGGGGAAAGTGCCGGCGCTCCTTGCCTGTCCACTCTGCGGGTCCACCCACCACACCTTGGCTTCGGTTCCAGAGATTTTCGTCATATCGACAGTAACCGTGCGCGCGGTGGGCGTGTACGCGATGACTGTACTCCCATCGTCCGCCCGCGCCGCCATAACGTGATCGAGCCCACGGAATTCGCCCAGTCCTGCGGTCAGGACGGAGTGCGCCTCGTCAGGAATCAGCGCGTACCACGGCCGCGACCGAAACACCTGAGAAAGCACGGCCATCTCGCGCGAAGCGGTGCTATCGAGGCCGCGCTTCAACCCGGGAAGGATATCGAAGTTGCGGAATTGGTACAGCGTGCCATTGTGAATCGTTTCGTCTCCCTTTTCCCAGTCCGCGTAATAATCAAAGCCCCATACGGGACAATTTCCCATGACCTGGCCGGTGGACCCGGAAAGATCGGCCCAATAAGCCTGCCGTCTGATTTGCACCGGCGTGGAATTATGCTCTCCCTCGTATGTCGTCTCGATCAGAAAGAAGGGACGGACTGGCTTGCGATGGTAATCATCCAGCAATTTGGGATGGATGAGTGCGTAGGTGTACGTGCTGTTGAGGTCCAGCCACGCGGTTTGTCCATAATCTTCCACAGCGGAGTGTTCCGACTGGCAATGCGCTGTGAAGATATGGCGCGGGTCAAAACGCTTGATCCCGGCGGCGAGGGCGTTCACGTCGTCCCAAGCCCGGTCGGGATCACGATCGCCACCCATCACCCAGATGATGTTGTCAAAATGCGAGTAACGCTTTCCCAGATACTCGCCGTAAATTCGGCATTTCTCCGGACCATTGGCGAGTGTCTCCTCATAGAATCCCTCGTCCGTTCCTTTCGCTCCCAAGTACAACGGAGCCAGTAAGACTTGCATGCCATACTCGCCTGCCCTTTTGATGACCCAGTCGGCATGCACGAAGTACTTTTCGTTGGGAGTGGAGAAATCTGCCGGCACGGTGAAGGGAGCTACGCCATCCTTATTTTTCGGCGGGCTGGTGCAGAACTTGTGTTCGATGAGGTTAATTAACAGGGTGTTGAAGCCCTTGGCGTGGCGATCCGCAAGATACCGCTCCACCTCGTCGTTGCTGGCTCCCACAATCAGTGACCACGGGGCGTCGCCCTGAATGAGGTAGGGCTGGCCCTTCTGGTCAACAAGGTACCGATGATTGGAACTGACCTTCAAGGGATATTGGACGGATCGGTCGGCCGCCACGAGCTGCGCCGCGATGGTAACAGCCGTCGCCAGCAGGAGAAATGCGGACTTTCTCACGTTCTCGAAACTTGCCAATGAGTTGCGCATGGTGCGTACCCCCTGCGATCGCTTAAGGGAACCCCTGGAAGAAGAATGCAAATGCATGATCCGCGGAGCGAAGGCGCTGCGACTTCGAAGTTCCCAATGTTATCCGGAATTAACTTTTCGGCTCTCGCCGGTGGAGAGTATACCCCATGTAGGGGACGCGGCGGCTCTAGATGGTGTCGCCAAGGAAATCAAGGAGAGAGCGCGAGCAAGCCTGTAAGCCGAATTCTGTTCCCCGACAAATCGGGGTGGCGATCATTCCTCTAGCCCCTCGATTGCTCGTGGGGTCCAGCGACCTACCCGAGGGTTGTAACGGAACGGGCCGCCCCTCCCCTCCTATTTGGTCTTGCTCCGTGTGGGGTTTACCCTGCCCTCGATGTCACCACCGAGGCGGTGCGCTCTTACTTTAATTCCCGGCAACCGGGACCGCACCTTTTCACCCTTACCGCATCCTGCAGCCCGAAGGCGAGAACACGGCGGTATATTTTCTGTGGCACTTTCCGTACCAGAGGCGTACGGTCCGATTTCTCGAACATCCTCCTCCGGCCCTCGCCGTTAGCGAGCACACTGCCCTGCGGAGTTCGGACTTTCCTCTCCCTCGCCCCTGCCAGCCCCGAGGAGCGGGGCGCTAAGGCGAAGCAGCGATCACCCGGCTTGCTCACGCAGGATTTATGATAGTCTCGATAAAGGGGCGGGTCAAACTGGACGCGGGTGGGGGAGCAGGTGGTTTGCTTAGACACGGTCAACGAAACGGTTCTCTGCTTACCCAGGAACAAGTGATTCCCTGAAACCCATGAAGTGAACACTCTTGCTTCTAGCCTTACAGACGGGACGTTCGACACCATGCATATCTTGAAGCCGATTAAACGGTATGGATTCCAATTCCTGCGGCTGCTGATAGCCGTCAGCTTGCTGGGCGCCCCGGCGGCCATTGCGTATGGGCAGCAGGCGCCGGCCCAGGACCTGCTGTCGCAGGCCGACCAGGTTCTTCACCAGATGAGTGAGATCACCGGCCTGCCCATCAAAGGGCCGCTGAAGAAACAAGTGGTCAGCCGCGCGGAAATCCAGAAATACCTGACCGAGAATCTGCACACGGAGATGACGCCCGCCGAAGTCCACGCGCAGGAGGCACAGTTGCGCGCCTTTGGCCTGGTGTCACGGGACTTCAACCTGCAGAAGTTTCTGATCAGCTTTTACACGGAGCAGGCCGCGGGCTTCTATGACCCCAAGGAAAAGACCATGTTCATCGCCGATTGGATCCCGGCGGAAACCCAAACCATGGTGCTTTCGCATGAACTCACGCACGCCCTGCAGGATCAGAACTGGGATCTGGATAGATTCCTGCATGCGGTTCGCGACAATGACGACGCCTCGAACGCTCGCCAGGCCCTGGTGGAGGGCTACGCCACGGCGGCCATGATCCAACAAATGACGGCACCGCTGAGTCTGGCGGAATTGCCTTCCTTAGGGCCGCTGATGGAGATGGTCATCCACCAGCAGTTCGAAGAGTACCCCACCTTCTTGAGCGCGCCCTATTTCTTCCGCATGCAGGCCCTGTTCCCGTATATGCAAGGCATGGGCTTCGCGCAAGGCGCCATCCAGCGGGGCGGATGGAAAGGTCTCAACGCGGTATTTGATAACCCTCCGACTGTCACCAAACAAATCTTTGAGCCTGGCGCCTACTTTGACCATCAGGCTCTACCCACCTTGGCGCTGGCCCATCCGGCGGCGCTGGACGGAGT
Source organism: uncultured Acidobacteriota bacterium (assembly GCA_963804995.1). Taxonomy (GTDB): domain Bacteria; phylum Acidobacteriota; class Terriglobia; order UBA7540; family UBA7540; genus Bog-366. The sequence continues at coordinate 557,257 of CAWDSK010000003.1, read as the reverse complement.
GGCAGGCCTCAATTTCCTTGCCGAGAATACGATGGGCGAACTCGGCTATTATGCGTTTCTCGGCCAACTCATTTCCGAAGATGAAGCGAAGAACCTTAGCCACGCCTGGCTCGCTGATCGCTACCTGCTCTATGAGCATTCCAGCGGGGGTGAATATACTCTGGTGGCGCGCACGCGCTGGACAAGCCCGGAAACCGCCTTGGCGTTTTTCCGTGACTACCACACGATACTGGGGCACAAGTACCCGGATCTCGCGACAGACAAGCGCTCGACCACGGACCTGTTTGTCGGTTCGGCGGCGAACGGCGTGACCGTTCTGCTACGGAAGGACAGTGATTGCTTGTGGGCAGAAGGCGTGCCTGCCGCCAAGGCTGACGCGATGCTTGCCTGGCTCCGCGCCCTCTGAAGGCTGGGTATGGTGCGGAAGGGGGGATTCGAACCCCCACGCTCTTGCGAGCGTCAGCCCCTCAAGCTGGTGCGTCTGCCAGTTCCGCCACTTCCGCACGACGTGACTGCGAACCAGATTTCCAACGCGATTGTACCATAGGGTTTGATGGCGCGATTCGAAAAGTTGCTTGATTGACCCCGCTGCTCCTGGACTTACTGTAGCTATGGGCAAGAACCTTCGGGGTCTGCGCCTTCCATATCCCCGTCAGTTCACATCCCAGCGCACTTACGAGAAGGGGAGCCCCTCTTAGGGCAGAAGCGAAGGTGGATAAAGGGCAAATCCCCAGCTATCGATGTAACAACACGTCACATAACTTCAATGCCAACCCATATACGTGAGTAACCCCATTAGAATACGAACTATTGTGCAAATTAACGCACTATGCTGCAAAACACCACACTTCTACAGATGCCAAATTGTACCCAACTGGAAAGTATAGAATCTTAACGGTTTCTAACGACATTGGCAGACAAAATATTCACGCCTTTGGCGAATCCCTTGCTCTCTATGCCACGCACAGCAGGTCTTGGGACAATGGGACAAGCGGGTAATTCTATTAGAATTCGGTTAGCGGTTGGGCCCCTACGCGGACTTTTACTCCTTCTCGTTATATCGGCAGTTTTGGTTTTGAGGATTAGCAAACTTTCTGCTGCCGACTCCACGGAGCATCCCTTTGTTGAAACCAAGGGCCTGAAAAGCGAGACCTGCCTCCAGTGCCATCCCGACAAAAACCAGGGGAAATTCGTACACACGGCAGTGGGGATGGGGTGTGAGAACTGCCACCAAACCACGTCAGAAAAAAACAAGACAACCATCACTTTGGTCGCCACCGGGGGCGATCTTTGCGTGATGTGCCATGAGGCCCCCAAGGACCCTGTGCTGCACGGCCCCTTTAAGAGTGGCCAGTGCCTGACTTGCCACGATCCACATTCCTCGGAATTCAAGGCACAGACACGGGCGGCGGGAAATGCACTCTGCCTCGCCTGCCACGCCGATGTCCAAGCCCCGGCCGAGACGGTAACCCTTTTCGGCTCACAGAAAATCTCGAAGGCCGATTTTGACGCCATTCCGAAAATCGATCTTGACCCCACGCAGCGCTTCGGACATCCCTGGGTGACCCATCCGGTTGCCGTGGTACCGGACCTGTTGCGCGCGGGAGAAAAAATGTCGTGCCTGAGTTGCCATGCTCATCATGCCTCGGGGGACGAAAACCTCATTGTTTCGGTGAAGGGCGGTCGGGACGTTTGCACCACCTGCCACCAAATAATCGATGAGCAAAAGGCAGCCAAAAACAAGAGCCAAGCGCCGCCAACGGGGCAGCAAACCAAGAAGATGCCGGATACCCCGGCGAAGCCTGGAGAGAAGGTGAACCCATGAGAGTCAGCCTGCCGAAGTTAAATGGAACCGGCCTAGTTTTGGCCGCCGTCCTGGTAATGCTTTGGGGCGCGCCGGGGGTGGCGGGAGGGGGAGGCAAAGAAAAGGCGCCGCCTGGCTATTCCGCGTCTGACCAGCCCACCATGGTTTGGCCTCTGTCTCCCGACAAGCCGCGCGTCCGGTTCCTCGAGATGTTTTCCAACAACTTCGACATCGAGCCGCGCAAGAAGCTCAGTATGGTGGATCGCATGGTGGGCAATCCCGACCCCAACAGAGTCGAGTTCTTCAAGCGGGCCTCCGACGTGGCCAGTGATTCCAAGGGACGAATTTTGCTCACCTCGGCCCAGAGCGCCACACTTTATGTGCTGGACAAGGATCATCACCAAGTCATCCGAATCAAAGGTGACCGGGGAATTGTGCTCAAGATGCCCCTCGGCCTGGCCGTGGACAGCCACGACAATATCTACGTTTCCGACCCGTCGCTGCACAGCGTCCTGAAGTTCGACCGCGATGGCCACTTGCAAGCCATGATCGGGCAGACCCCGGCGCTCCAGAACCCTGCGCTGCTGGCGCTGGATGAAAACCGGCGCAGGCTTTTTGTGGTGGATAGCCACCTCCATCAGGTCCTGGTCTACAACATGGAAACGCTGCAAAACATCGCCACGGTAGGTAAGCGGGGCACTAAAAACGGGGAATTCAACTATCCGATCGGAGTGGGGGTGAACCGGGACGGCTACATTGCGGTGACCGATACGGGAAGCTGCTCCGTCCAGATTTTCTCCCCCGACTTCAAATTTGTGCGGCGCTTTGGCGGGCGTGGCGATCGGCCTGGCTACTTTACGCGGCCCAAGGGCGTGGCGTTCGACAGTGAAGGCAACATCTGGGTGGTGGACGCCGCCTTCAACAACGTCCAGATCTTCGATCCCAAAGGAACGGTCCTGATGTTCGTGGGCAATTTCGGCAAGGCGCCGGGTGGCTTTAACCTGCCCCTGGGAATCTCCATTGACAGGCAGGACCGCGTTTACGTCGCGGATGCGCTCAATTCCCGCGTGCAAATTTTTCAGTTCCTGGGCGGCGACCATCCGGGCTCGCCGCGAAAGCCATGAGAAAGGAGGTGAGAAAGCTTTTCCGCAAGTACAGAGAAACATTCACCAGCTTCACGAAGGAAATTTTGTTGAGAGGTGATTATGGTAATTCTTAAAAGACTTCTCCTGGCGATGCTTGTGCTGGGGGCTCTGACCGCAACGGCCTGGGCCCAGCAGGCTACAAAAGCAGGCATCGTCCATTCAGCGCACGATTTGACCTGGACCGCACACACTGGAACTATAGCTACCTATACCAAAGGCGGTGTAACTGCGCCGGTCACGACCAATCTTTGCTATTTTTGCCACATCGCACACAAGACCGCGGATGTCGCTTCCTCGGCGCCGGGTTATTTACTCTGGAACAAAACTCTCTCCTCCACACCAACCTACGGCGTTTATAGCAGCGACTCGTTCACCGCTGTGCTGGCTGCGGCCACCGCCGCCCCACCCACTGACCTCGGGGCTAGCAACTCCGTCACTTCGGCGACGACCAGCAACCTGTGTCTGAGCTGCCACGATGGTACGGTCGCAATGAATAGCTTTTATGAGAACGTAGGCGGGCTTCCAGGGGTGGCGTTGGGTTATACCACCAAGATGTTTCCGTATAACGGACTTGAGATTAAGGACCTGACCAAGCAGCACCCTGTCCACTTCCAATATACCACTAACCTGGCGAATGCGGCCGCGATGAAAACTCCGGCCAACGCTAATTCGGTTGACGGGGCCGGAGCAGTACCCCTTTACGGCGGCAATTACATGTTGGAATGCACGACTTGCCATGACCCGCACAATGGGGCGTCAGTAGGGAACGGCAGTACTATGCCCTTTGCCCGGCAGTTCTTTTTCACTTATGCGGCTAGCGGCGGTATGTGCACTTACTGCCACACTTAATCCCCAGCGAGGGGGCGCCAGGGTATTTGGCGCGTCCTCATGATTTTTGAAGGCAGGTGGTAAGCAAGTTTTTTCTCAACCGCGGAGAAACATTCTGCGGCCTCAGTAATAAAATTCTATCGAGAGGTCATTATGACAAATCTAAAAAGACTCCTACTGGCGATGATGATGGTGACGGCTCTGACCGTAACCGCCTCGGCCCAGCAGGCTACCAAAGCAAGCATCGTCGGTACACCGCACGATTTGACGTCCGGCTATACCTTCGGCTCGGCAACCAGTGCTCCCTCAACCAATCTTTGCTTCTTTTGCCACATCACGCACAAAACAGCAAATAACTCTGCTTCGGCGCCGGGTTATTTGCTCTGGAACCACACTATTTCTTCCCCCTCAGTGACCTACGGCGTTTACAGCAGCGACACCTTCACCGCTCACCTGGGTGCGGCTGCCGGCCCCACCGAGCTCGGGACTGACAACACCATTACTACGCTGACGGTCAGCAACCTGTGTCTAAGCTGCCACGATGGTACGGTCGCGGTTGCCAGCTTCTATGAGTCGACATTGGGGCTTCCAGCCACTGGCTCAACTTTTACGAGCACTGGTTTAGGTGTCAGCGGCGCAACCTTCATGCCGAGTACCATGACGATCTCGGACCTGACCAAGTCGCACCCTGTCCACTTCCAATATACCGCCGCCCTGGCGGCAGCAGCCTCGATGACAGCTCCAGCCGGCGCTAATGGGGTTGACGCGAACGGATATGTACCCCTTTACGGCAACAATTACATGATGGAGTGCGCGACTTGCCATGACCCTCACAATGGGGCGTCGGCAGGGGCGAGCACTACTTTCCCTTACGGACGAGCTTTGCTCGTTGCGACGACCAACTGGTGCACCTACTGCCACAAGTAATACCCATCGAGGGGGCGGTAGTGTCCTGAGTCGGAAGTTCATTCTTATTTTCCCGGCGGTGGAGGTCTGGGCAACCTACCTCCGGCCTCCGCTGTCGGCTGGTCCGCATCACCCTGGTGTCCGGGGTCAGAAGTTTGTTGATTGTTCGCGAACCCCCTCACCCCCGGCCCCTCTCCCCCAAGGGGGCGAGGGGAGAGTTGGTTTGATTTTTTTGCCCTCTCCTCCAAGGGGGGCGAGGGGAGAGTTGATTTATTTTTCTTTGCCCTCGCCCCCTTGGGGGAGAGGGTGGATCGCAACCGGCGTTTTCATCAGCCGGGGCGGGCCGGGCCTACTCCCTCCGAAGGGGTACCTGGGAGCAGTAAACAAGTTCAGCTTCGGCCCGCAGTCGGGTGAGGGGGTCGCCCTGGAATAAATTGAAAGGGCGACTTTGATCGCGAACTCCTAACTCAGGACTCTGGTTTCGTTTGCATCTGCATCTTTGGAAGGCAACGTGCCCGTGAACAAGCGGAGAGACAATGAGAGCAAGACTGGCAATTCAACTCGTGACGATTGCCTTAGCGGCCGCGCTGCCGAGTTTCGCACAGGACCCGACCCCTGAACATTGGCGATTGCAAGGCGCCCTGGGCGCCGACCTCAGCAAAACCACCGACACGTCGTTATTCACGCCTTCCAGTCCCAACAATACTTCCGATTATTCGACCGCCGGCTTTGATTGGAACCTTCTCGCGGGCGGGTACCTGAAGAATCCCAAATTCATTCCCTTCACCATTAACTACAGCGGCGAGCACGCCTCAAACGCGGTAGCTCTGGGCGGGTTTCGAGACAACGTCTATGATGTCGGTTTCAGCGCATCTTTCCTGCCCGAACGCTCGTTTCCGCTCCAGATTTTCTACCGGAAGAGTGAGTACGGGGCCAATGGCACGGGTTTTGGTGAGAATTCAGACACCTCCTCATTCGGATTCACGTGGGAACTTCGCACCCGCCGCCTGCCTCACCTGACCGTCCGCTACCTTAACCAAGCCAACGAAGTGCAACTGCCCACCTCGCTCACCAATTCGAGCTACCGCCTGAACGAGCTCAGTATCGATGCTTCCGACGAGTGGAAGAGTTGGAAATGGAACGGCGGCTTCAACGACTTCTCCACCACGACCAACGCGGTTGGGGCTTTCGCTCTTTCCAGTCCGTTCCGGGAAAATCTGAAATTGCAGGACCTTTTTGTTTCACGCAAGTTTTGGGACGACAAGGCCCGGTTAAACATTGCGGATCGCCTGGAATGGCAGCAGGAAAGTTTTTTGGGCCAGCCCGCCGGGCAGTTCACGGACGCTTATGTCACTTCCCAACTCCAGATCAAGCACACGCCCAAACTTTCCTCGAACTACTATTACACTTTCACCAACATCTCCCAGAGTGGTGCCAATTCCCTGACCGGAACAGAGGGCACTGGCAGCAACCTCAGCCTGATTCAGGTTCCCGCGTTCACTTCGAATAGCCTTGGGGCGGGAGTGAATTATCAGGTCATCCCCAGCGTGAACCTGTTTCAACAAGTTCAGGAATATCGTGTAACGGCGGTCGAAGGGGTGGCGGAGGCGGAGACCTCCGAGTTCGATTCTCTGAGTGGCGTCTCTTTTGGGAGAACCTGGCGGGGGCTGGAATTGGGGGGGACATACACCGGCCACTACCAATTGCTGGGGACGACCCTGGGGCACCACCCGACAACGTTCTCCAATGACCTGCAGGGGAGAGTTGGCTGGGGCGACCCCGGTCGCCTTCGTCTGCTTGCTACCGGGATGGATTCCAGGTACAACCTCGTCGATGAACTCGGCGGATTTTCCTCCACCCGCAGCCTGCGCCTGCAGGCGGAATCATCCCGCCTCTTTGGCTGGTATGTGCGGGGAACCGCCGAACGGGCTCGCTTGGAGTACCTGGGCGTAAGCGGCGACATCAAATCGGATACGACGAACTATGCGGCGCAGGTCCAGCACCAACGGTTGTCGCTGAGCGCGGGTCACCAGGACTTAGTGGGCGCGGGCGCGCTATTTCCCGCCATCATTAACGCCGAGCAGTTTCTGAGCGTTCCGCTGCCCTTGAGCGAGTTGGTGGCCACCCCCTTGCTCAACCGGATCTCGCGCGTCGACACGGCGACGGCCGCGCTCCGGGTGCGTGCGCAATTGGATGTGGCGGCCGATTACATGTCGGAAAGGGACCTGCTCAGCAGCTCGCAAGCGAAATTCCGCACAGCGGATATCAGCGCTCGCTACCGTGTGGGCAAAATCAGAATACAGGTTGGCTTCGGATCCTACGAGATCGAGAACATAACCGTTCCCGTCCAGACAGGCAACCTCCTGAACCGCTACTTCTTTCGTATAACGAGAGACTTCAAGATATTGTGAGGGTCAACGTTGTCGCGCCTTAACCCAATTCGCCTTGCTGTAGCGGCGGTCTCTGACCGCCGGAATCTGTTGAACCAAAAGGCGGCGGTCAGAGACCGCCGTTACAGCAATAAGCTCCCGCGAGTGGTGGCAGTTTGTTGCTTTCTGGCGGTTGGGCTGGGGCGGCTGATGGTCGCCGATAGTCCGAAATCGCCCATCAATCCCATCGCCTTGGGCGCGGTGGACTGGGTGGGCGAGCTGCGCAGCGCCGCCGATGTTAAAGGCAAGCCCTCCTGGGGCAAGCGGGTATTGAAGGCGATCATCGGGCTGGAGGAGCAGCAGAAAGCCATGCTGGCGCCCAACGGCGTCGCGGTGGACCCGCAAGGAAGGATTCTGGTAGCCGATACCAAGGAGCGAGTCCTGCACGTATTTGACCCGGCGCGCCGGCGGTATCAAGAATTCCACCCGCCCGATTCCGATCCTTTCCTCGCGCCCATAGCGGTGGCCTGCGATGCGCAGGGGCGGATTTATGTTTCCGACGCCGTGCGGGCGCGCATCTTCCTTTTTAATCCCCAAGGCAAGTACCTGCGGGCGCTGGGCGCGTTGGACCGCCAGGAGAGCATCTTCAAGCGCTCGACGGGAATCGCCGTCGACAGCGAGCGCGACCGCCTTTACGTCGTGGACACCGTTGCCATGCGAGTGGTGATGATGACGCTCGAGGGCAAGGTGGTGGGCCGCTTTGGCGAACGTGGGGATGGACCCGGCGAGTTCAATTATCCGACCTACATCGCCGTGGCCCCCGATGGCTCCCTCTGGGTCACCGATTCGTTGAATTTCCGTGTCCAGCACTTTGACCCCGAGGGGAAGTTTCTATCCGCATTTGGCAATGCGGGCAGCGGCCCGGGCGATTTCGACAAGGCCAAGGGTATCGCTGTGGACGAGCATGGACGGGTCTACGTAGTTGAGGGCCGCAACGACCGCGTGCAGGTCTACGACGCGGAAGGTCATTTATTATTTGTCTTCGGTTCAACTGGAGCCGGGGCCGGAGAGTTCTTCCTCCCCACCGCCATCGCCTTGGACAGCGAAAACCGGATTTACGTGGCGGATGGGTTCAACCGCCGCGTGCAGATGTTTCGTTTGCGGCCGGATGGTACAGCTCCCAGCGGAGGACAGTAGTTGCGTAGGGTGAATTACATCTCGTTGCTGGCGCTCTGGGCGGCCATGGTACTGCCGGCGTTGGGAGGCGATAAGATATCTGCTGTGCTGAATTCCAAGCACGATTTTCGGGCTTCTTCGCCAGCCACCGTACGCTCGGTTTCCGGCCGCGACCCCTGCGCCTTTTGTCACACCTCGCACAACTCGAACCCCGGGAGCTATTTGTGGAACCAGAAAGTGTCAACGGCGCAGTTCCCGGCTTACTCCAGTACGACGCAAGCGTCCAGCGTCGCGCCTATTCAGCCGCAGGATGTCTCCAAGCTGTGCCTGAGTTGCCACGATGGGACGATTGCCCTGGGCGACACCGTCAATGATGGACAGCTTCGATTTGTACAAGGCTCGGCGTATGCCCTTCCGGCGAGTTCTGCTTCCAACCTGGCAGCGAACAAGGGATTCACAGACGACCATCCGTTTGGTTTTGCTCCTGCGCACACAAGTGGGATCAAACCCCTTACCGCCACCGGCCCGGTCCGCCTGGATGGCGCAGGAAAGGTACAGTGCACCAGTTGCCACGATCCTCACCAGGAAAATCTGGATCCGACGGTTCTGGAAATTCCTTGTGACCCCGAACTCCGAATCCGCGCTCTGCTTAACCTGCCACGTCCAGGCGGGCTGGGAAGACTCCGTACACCGAATGCCGCCCGACCCGCGCGAGGATGTGAAATATACCGCGGCGCAAGGCGCGCACACGGGGTACGTCGGGGTTAATAAGAATGGCTGCGAAAGCTGCCATCGGCCGCACGCTCCCGCCACCGCCCAGAGGTTAGTCAAGTTTGTGGAATCGTCCACGTGCTACCAGTGCCACAATGGGAGCGTAACCACTCTGAACGTCGAAGGCGAATTCACCGCCAAAACTTACCGGCACCCGGTGCAAATCACGCCCACGGTCCACGATGCTGCGGAGAGTCCGACTTCCACGCAGCACCCGCTTCCCGAAACGGGGAGTGGCACGCCCCGCCACGCCGCGTGCGTCGACTGCCATAACCCCCACTTCGCCAACAGCGTATCGGCGCAGCCGCCGCTGGTGAAGGGGTCGTTGCTAGGTGTCAAAGGCCAATCCACTGGCAATGCACACATACTCCAAAGCAACAACGAATACGAGATCTGCTTTAAGTGTCATGCCGATAGCGGGAATAAGCCTCAATCCACCGATTTCAGTGTGGTGGGCGTGGGTTACGGGCGCAATCCCCAGCGCATGTTCGAGGCGAGCAGTCCCAACCGCTTCAACACGCGCATGCAGTTCCAGTTCAGCCCCTCCTTTCATCCTGTGACACGCCCCCGGAATTTGGCCACGGGGTTGGGGGGTGACGTCCCCAGTCTGCGACCGCAGCCCATCACGCCGGGCGGAGCTACCATGACCAGCCGCCAACTTTCGGCCGTCACTTACATCTACTGTAGCGATTGCCACAACAACGACACAGGGCGCAACTTGGGAACATCCAGCGGCCCTGCAGGACCGCACGGCTCGAACCTGCCGCATCTGCTCGAACGGGAAAGCTCCTTAGAACCGCCGCCGGCGGCGCCCGGAGGTTCGTCGACGGGCGTCTCCTACGCGGTGACCAATTACGCTCTGTGCGACAAGTGTCATGACGTGGAGGGAAGCGTCCTGCGGGACCAGAGCTTCACCTACCATTCCATTCACGTCCGTGGCGCAAATGCGGCCTGCTCCACCTGCCACGCTCCGCATGCCTCACAGGGGCCCATGCTCATTGATTTTGACCGCACCATTGTGGGGCCCAGCAGCGGCGGCATCCTGCAATATCAGCGCCTCGGCTCCCGCAGCGGCACCTGCTACCTCACCTGCCACGGCAAAGACCACAACCCCGCCACTTATAGCCCTATTGCTTCTCCCATGAATCTGTCGACGGCCGGGCGGTTGTCGAGAGGCAATCGTCTTGGCGTTGCCCCAAGCGGAGCGATAAGGAATCAAGTCCGATAACACCAGACTTTCTTGGATCTCTGATCGCGAATGCCGCGAGCCGAGGGCTGTCCTTTTAAGGCGAGGGGTTGAGCATGACGCACTTCATGGCGCTAAAGATCATGGTGACGGAGCCGATAACGAGCGCGAGCGTCAACACCGCGACCGCCGTGAAGCCAGGCTTCCGCTCGCCAAGGCGAACCTACAGCTCCGGTCACAGAAAACAATTGAAGTGCTGATGTTCTTTGCTGTGGTAGGAACTATCCGTCAGACCGGCGAGCAATTGGAAAACTCGGGCCTTTGCTGAACGTTGATAGCTGACGGCTGATAGCTGAGAGCTGCTTTAGCTATTTCTTCACGGGTGCGGGTACAGCCGGCGCGGTCTTGACAGGCGCATGCTCCATGATCGAGCCGACGCCACCCTTCGAGGCGTGCACGGCCAGTGTAACCGAAGTGAAAATGAAGATCGCTGCCAGCACCCAGGTAATCTTGGCCAGCAGGGTGACCGAGCCGCGCGGGCCAAAGGCCGCCTGACTCGTTCCCCCGAAGGCCGCAGTGATATCCGCATTCTCGCCGCCCTGCAGGAGCACCGCTCCCACCAGCAAGATGCAAATAAGTATATGAAGAACCTCAACGACAGTAATCATTCCGCTCCTTACCAGCCCGCGGCACTTACTCGCGGGGGAAATTCACCAGGGCGGTGAACGAGTCTACCTTCAGGCTCGCCCCGCCTACCAGCGCGCCGTCAATGTCTTCCTGGGCCATCAGGCCACCGACATTGTCGGGCTTGACGCTGCCGCCGTAGAGAATGCGCACGGCGCTGGCTTCTTTTTCTCCGAACTTTTGCCGGGCCAGGTCGCGTAATACTCCGTGACTTTCCGCGGCCATCGCCGGCGTCGCGGTACGTCCCGTGCCAATCGCCCAAACCGGCTCGTATGCAATTATGATACGGGAAAAGTCCGAGGGGGTCAATCCGGCAAGTCCACCTTCAAACTGGGTCTTAAGAACTTCGCCGGTGCGGCCGGACTCGCGCTCGGCAAGCGTTTCCCCAACGCAGACGATGGGCGTGAGTCCCGCAGCCAGCGCCGTCTTGACCTTGCGATTTACCTGCTCGTCGGTTTCGCCATGATCGTGCCGGCGCTCCGAGTGGCCAATGATGACGTGCGTGCAACCGGCATCCAGCAGCATGATTGTGGAAATGTCACCGGTGTGCGCGCCATCCTTATCCCAATGCATGTCCTGAGCGGCTACCTTCACCTTGCTGCCTTTGGCCGCTTGCGCAGCCGCCGCCAGTGCCGTGAAAGGCGGTGACACTACTACCTCGCAGTGCTCGGCCTTCTCCGCCACGGGTTTGATCTTCTCGAAAAAATCCACCGTTTCCGCGATGGTCTTGTACATCTTCCAGTTTCCAGCAATTACGGGTATTCGCATGTTGAGTCCTTTGAATTAAGTTTCGGTTGTCCGTGGTCTCCGCATGTTCCCCGAAGGGGGACAATAGCATTAGCCGTAGGTGCAACCTACGGACCCTGACCACGCAACAAAAATCCCAATCGACCCCGAAGGGGTCGAACCCACTCAAGGCAAAAACCTTTCATCGAGCTTGATTCCGGCATCAAGCAACAACTTCCGGTACTCATCCAGAAACGATGTCTTCCGGTGGTGTTCCTCCTGCGCCTTGAGGTACTCGATCAGTGCCGGTTCCTCACGGAGGGAAAATGTGAAAGCCCCATATCCCTCCTGCCAGCCTACAAAGTTGGGGAATACATTATTTCCTTTGATCCAAACCGATGACGCAACCTTGACGTCCTTCAGCAGTTCCGCCAGCGCGACCGTCGGGTGGAGGCTCAGCAGAATGTGGACATGGTCTTTCACGCCGTTGATCCAAACGGGCCGGCAGTGTTTGTTCTTAATCACACCATGCATGTATTTGAAAAGATCATCGCGCCGTGAGTCCGAAAGTGCAGGATGACGATCCTTGGTCGCGAAAACGATGTGATAAAGGATCTGTGTGTAAGACGACATCATTCAACCCCTTCGGGGTTGGGTAATTTTTGGGGTGACCATTTCCGTGGGTTTCACCCACGGCTAATGATCTTGGACCCCTCCGGGGTCCTACTGCCTACTTTTCCGTCAGCGCTGCGACTCCGGGCAGCGTGAGCCCCGACAGGAATTCGAGAGAAGCGCCGCCGCCGGTCGAGATGTGGCTGATCTTATCGGCAACGCCCATCTTCTTGACGGCTGAAACGGAGTCTCCACCGCCCACAATCGACACTGCGGAGGACGCTGCCACGGCTTTGGCAATGGCGAGTGTGCCTTCGGCGAACTGTTTCATTTCAAATACGCCCATGGGACCGTTCCATACAATTGTCTTCGCCGTGGCGATCTCTGCGGCGTAGGCGGCACGAGTGGCGGGGCCGATATCGAGCCCGATGCGGTTTGCTGGAATGGCGCGCGACGTAACGGTTTCTGCTGCAGCCGAAGCGTCGAACTTCTCAGCCACGATGTGATCGGTAGGCAGCAGGAATTTCTTCCCGCGCGCCGCGGCGTCCTGCAAAAGAGTCTTCGCAAGTTCGAGCTTGTCGTCTTCCGTCTTCGACAGCCCGGTTTCGACGCCCTGCGCCTTTAGGAACGTATAAGCCATGGCGCCGCCCACCAGCACGGTATCGGCAATTTTCAGAAAGTTTTGGAGCAATTCAATCTTGTCGGAAACTTTGGCGCCACCCACGATCGCCACATACGGGCGCGCCACGTTTTCGACAGCCTTGCCCAGGTATTCGAGCTCCTTTTCCATCAGCAACCCCGCCGCGCAGGGAGAAAGATAGTGCGTGATGCCCTCGGTGGAGGCGTGGGCGCGGTGGGCGGAGCCGAAGGCATCGTCTACATAAACTTCCGCCAGCGCCGCTAGTTGTTGGGAGAAGGCGGGATCGTTCTTTTCCTCTTCCGGATGGAAGCGCACGTTTTCGAGCAGCAGGACGTCGCCATTCTGGAGACCTTTAGCCGCAGCCTCAGCAGCGGGGCCGATGCAGTCCGGCGCAAACGCCACGGGTTTGCCGAGCATTAAACCGAGCCGCATCGCGGCCGGTTGTAAGCTCATTTTCGGATTGGGCTTCCCTTTGGGCCGCCCCAGGTGCGAAGCCAGAATCAGGCGGCCGCCGCGCTCCAAAATCAGCTTGATGGTGGGCAGAGAAGCTTGAATGCGAGTGTCATCGGTAATCTCACCAGCATCATTCATGGGCACGTTGAAATCCACGCGCATGAAGATGCGCTTACCTTTGGGGTCGAGGTCACGAACTGAAAGTTTGGGCATAGGTATGATTCCTCATATCAGGATGTGAAGCGAGTTGGACGGGGTCCAGTAGTCCGTGGTCCGTTGCAAGGGTGGTCCCCTGGTGGGGAGCAAGATACCATTCGCCAACCTTGGTTCGCCTGCGGGAAACAGGTCCGACAGTGGGCAACGGACGACTGACCACGAACTACGGAAAGCCGCCCGCTGCCTACTGCCTAGTGCTTACTGCTTACTGCCTACTGCTCTTCTACAGCCCCTTCTTCGCCACGAAGTTGATCAGGTCACGGACACGGCAGGAGTAACCCCACTCATTGTCGTACCAGGCGACGACTTTCACCATGGTACCGTCAATCACCTTGGTGAAGCCGGCGTCGATCATGGACGAATGCGGGTTGCCGGTGAAGTCCTTGGAGACCAGTTCCTCTTCGACGTACTGCAGGATGCCTTTCATGGGGCCTTCCGCAGCCTTCTTGAGGGCAGCGTTCACTTCTTCGGCAGTCGTGGTTTTTTCAACTTGCGCCACCAGGTCGACCACAGAAACGTCAGGCGTGGGCACGCGCATGGCGTAACCATCCAACTTGCCCTTCAGCTCCGGTAATACCAGGCCGACGGCCTTGGCAGCGCCGGTGGTGGTGGGAATCATCGAAAGCGCCGCCGCACGCGCCCGCCGCAGATCCTTGTGGGGCAGGTTGAGGATTTTCTGGTCGTTGGTATAGGCATGGATGGTGGTCATCGATCCCCGGAGGATCTTAAAATTGTCATTGATGACCTTTGCCGCCGGCGCCAGGCAGTTCGTGGTGCAGGAGGCGTTGGAAAGGACATGGTGCTTGGCCGGGTCGTACATGTTGTCGTTCACGCCCAGCACGATGGTGACGTCTTCGCCCTTCGCCGGGGCGGAGATGATAACCTTCTTCACCGTGCCCTTCAGGTGCTTCTTGGCGTCTTCGGCTTTGGTGAACAAGCCCGTGGACTCGACAACAACCTGGATGCCGAGCGAGGACCAGTCGATTTCGGCTGGGTCTTTAACCTTGAATACCCGGATCGCCTTGCCGTTGACGGTGATGCTGTCATCGGTGTGGCCGACCGCGGCATCGACGATGCCGAAGACCGAGTCGTATTTAAGCAGATGAGCAAGAGTCTTGGGATCAGTAATATCATTAACTGCAACGATTTCGATCTGGGGATCTTTCAGGGAAGCGCGCAAAAGGTTTCTGCCAATGCGCCCGAATCCATTGATTCCAACCTTAACACTCATAATTGCTACCTCCGGTACGTTTCTCTGGGATTGACTTGAATCAAGAATCTTAAGCGGCCTAGAGGACTAAGTCAAAGTCTAAAGGCACGGTTGTACAGATTGTCCCTACACTGTCTGCGCGAAAAGGCTCAAACGATAAGGGCTTCAAGAGAATGTCGCATCCATAATTCCAAATTCATGAAACAGCCTTCATCGCGCTTACTTGATTAATGAAGTAATCCGTGTTTTCTCGCCCCACAATCCTGATCGATTGTCATCATTTCTCGCAAAACTCCGGAATTTTCTGCAAAAAGGCTCGAATAATAGCCTGACATTTTGTCCCTTCTCCTGTGTTTTCATACACATCGCCGGATCGACCTTCATTTTTAACATCTCTACGATCAGTGCCCCTTCCCGGACGTTTGTCGGCGGGTTTGTGAGGGCGAATCCAGTTGGAACGCCACTACTTCCGCCAGACTCGATAACCGTCTGCTTTAGGAAGGACATTCGAGGCTCCAGAGGGGAGGAAGCGTGTGGCGCATGCCCCGATTATGGCGTCCGCGGGTCTTCTCATGCTGCGGACCATGACGGAGCCTTCGCCACGCTTCCCCATCTCTATTGTGCGCTTAACCGAGTAGTGTATGTCAATGGGATAAACACACCTTTGGGCTACCGGCAGCCCAAAAGTGAAGGTAGGGCGGCATATTATCTCTTTTCGAAGACAATATACTCAGTGGGAGGCCCGCACGGAGGTTTGGTTTTTGAGGGCCACCAATTCGGCATCGATGATTTTGTCGAACTCTGCCTCCGGTTGCGCGCCGTTGACAAAGATCCCCGCAACGAAAAAGCCCGGCGTGCCGGTGACTCCCGCCTTCTTTCCGTCTTCTTCATCCTGCGAGACTTGGACCTTGTACTTTCCGGATGTCAGGCAAGACTGGAACGAGTTCGCATCCAGGCCGAGCTTCTGGGCGGTTGCGTTGAGGCCGGGCTCATCCAGCTTGGACTGATCGTCGAACAGCGCGTCGTGAAATTCCCAGAACTTACCCTGTTCACCGGCGCAGCGGGCAGCCTCCGCGGCCATCTCCGCATGGGGGTGGACAGGTCCCAGGGGAAAGTCACGGAAGGCCACGTTTACTTGGCCATTGTACTTGCTGAGTACGTTTTTCAGGGTGGCCTCAGTCTGCTTGCAGTAGGGGCATTGAAAATCCGAAAACTCCACGATGGTTATGGGAGCCTTGGGGTCTCCTCGCAGGCGGGCCGGGTCATAGGTCACATTGACTTTGGGTGGCCGCAGCAGCACGGCAACGTCTGCTTTGGCGCGCAGGGAATCCGCGTACTCCTGCCGCGCTTGCTGAGTCTTGAGTGTTTTCAAAGCATTTTGAAGCTGCGGCTTAACCTGCTGGAGAGGCTGGTTGAGCTGAGCCTTGACGGCCAGATAGTAACCCTCCACCTCGTCGTCGCTCGGGGTGGGAACTTTGGCATCAACTTCCTCCACGTACAGCTTGTCGACGCTGAGCCCCCGCTTCTTGGCTTCGGCTTCGACGAGCTTCTGGCGAATCAGGTCCTCAAGCGCCTTGCTTTTGATCTGATATTCCTGTTGGTGGAGTTGGAGGACTTGTGACGCAACCCTATTTGCGATGTCCCGCTCATAGATGGGCTGCCCGGCTACCAGGGCCACGGGTTCTTCGGCAACACTCTTCGCGCTCTCCTCAGGGCTTGGACAAGTCTTCGCACCAGGCGTGGAGGCCTCCGGGGCCGTATTGTGCTTGGTGGGGCGGGGCCCGGCGGCAGCGCAGACTAAACAGATGAACCCCAGGGTCAGACCAAAAACAATTCTCGGAAGTTCAGTTTTCATGCGTTCAGTTCACCATGTTTTGAGGAAGGAAACAATCGGTTTTCCCCTTAAAATTGCTTTACCGACACAACCTGGTCACCATCGAAGGTCACAAAGAGGACGTGAGGGGGGATTCCGTAAATCCAATCCTCCTGCTCGACCCCGTCCCGGGTCTCGCGCACCCGCCGGTCCGGCGTCCCTTTGGCAGAAAGCACGGCGTCGCGGTCCATTCCCACCAGGACTTCGTGTTTCTTAATGGCTTCTTTGACCTTGGGTGGAACGACGGGTGAGTACAGCACCGTAGGCGAGTGACGTTCAAAATCGAGGACCCCAGCGAGGATTTTCTTTACCTGGGGGACGGTGAGGTCCGGCGAGGACTTGCCCAAGGCCACCGTGATGGATGACCCATAGGCGAGCGTGGGCGGTTGCTGCGAACCGATGGGGCTGGTCTGGGTTCCCATGCCGATTTCGATGTGCTGATACCATTTTTTTCCGGATTTGCCGCCTCCATTGAGCTCGAAAATTACTTCGTCTGACTTGAAAGCGATTCTAGTAATCTCCACCGGCATGCCGGGACGAATGGCCATACCGTTGGTGCGGATTTCCGATTCGGCATCGCGTTGATCGATCCTCCCCTGGGTATCCACGCGCAAGCCCTTTTTCCCGCGCGGCATGGGGACTTTGCTCACCGCCACTTCCTTGAGCAAACCGCGAATCAAATCTTCGCGCGCATTGCGGTCCATGGGTTCTTTGGAGAAGCCACCGGGGATCACCAGCAAGGCAGCGACCAGCCACAAGCAGCGTTCGAGCCGGCTGAGGCTGGCCATTTCAAGGCAGGCGGGTTGGCCACCATACCGGAAAGACATAGGGTCAGGCTCGTTTCGACTCATCCTCCGCGGCCGTTGCGAAGATCGAGAGCGGCTCATCAGGTTTGGGCAGCGGAGGGGGCCCCGAGACCAGGGCGTTCATTTCCTCCGTTGTATAGATGCCTTTTGAGGACATCACGTACACCGTGGCAAGCACAATTACGCCCGTTGCCAGCAAGCCGCCTTCCGGTCCGTACTCGGCGCCCGTCAACCAGGGTGCGCCGTGCACCTGCGCCTCAAGGAGGCTGCCAGGAAGATTGAGGCCGCTCACGGGCAGCCCCACTACGAAACCCAGAAGGAAATTCCAAATAAAATGCATCCCGATAGGCATCCACAGCGAGCGCGTTCGCAAGTAAGCGATAGCGAAGGGGACTCCTACCAGCATGGTGTTGAGGGTGGAGATCCAGGTGTGGTGGGGGTTTCCTAGATGCAAAAGACCAAACACGGCGGAGGTGACGGCAATGGCGCACCCCGGGGTGATGGATTCCACCAGCCTTTGGAAGGGGTACCCGCGGAAGGTGGCCTCCTCACTGATGGCCGCCACAGCAAACAGCAGGAAGGTGAAGGTCCCTGCCCGCAGCATGGGGTGCGGCACATAGGTAAAGCGCGCCCAGCCGCCAGCCCACTCGAGCGCGACGGCGGCGAAGGTCATCGCCGCGCCCAACACCAGCCCGTGACCGAGTTCGATTCCCCAGCGGGGGTGAAAGGCCAATCCTACAGAGCCCAGGGAGCGCCGCTCGAAAACCGCTGTCAGAAACTTGAAGGCGGTGAGAATCAAAAGCAGGCTCACCAGACTTATCGCGAGGAAGCCCACCAAGGGCTCGGGATGGACCCGCAAGGCGCGGAATACCAACCCCGCAAAGTCTCCGGCAAACACGTAGGCAAGCAAGAGGAGGATGACGGAAATGAAGAAGCGCCAGATGGGGCGCAAGCGGTCGTCAACAATAAAGAGTTGATCCCAATTCATCGAACTTCCCGGGTTCGTTCCATCGGATCGGCATGAACTTCCAGGCCTGTACGCGAGATGCCGAAGTTGATGATTTCACCCCCCAAGCGGGTCAGGACGCCTTCGACGGCCGGTTTGGTCCCTGGGCGGACCATGAACACAACGCATCCGCCGCCCCCGGCGCCACAAACCTTGGCGGCCAGGGTCCCATGCTTGCGAGTCTGTTCGATCATGCGATCGATCTTGGGTGTGGAGATGCCTTTGAAATTGCGCTTGCGATTCTCCCATTCGAGCGCCAGGAGTTCGGCCACATCGTTCCAATCTCTGGCCACCAAGGCTTCGCGCATCTGGCTGGCGATGGTGGTGATTTCGTCAAAGTTCTTAAGCACTCGCTCGTCGTTGTCGATGTGGGCTTTCATGACTTCCCAATTGTTGATAGCGGAGTTGCGCGGCTGGCCCGTATAACAGAGCACAAAACGTTTCTCCACGTCGGGGAAGGGAAGGGGCAGGCGTTCGACTTTTACCCCGTCGCGCTTGAGATGCACGGAATTGGCGCCACCGTAAAGCGCCGGGAAGTAGTCCTGCCAGCCGGTGGGCACGCGGATGACAATGGCCTCCACATTCTTGGCAATCTCCAGGATCGCGCCACGCGTGCAGCGCTTGCCCGTTACCCGCGCCAGGGCGCCGCACAGGGCGATGTTCAGCGCTGACGAGCCGCCCAGACCCGCTCCGGCCGGCACTTGCGAGCTGGTGCGAATGTTCAGTCCGCGGCGCGGCTCAAAAAACATCACGAGCTCACGGAGCAGCGGTAATTGCGACTTGCCCAGGGAGAGGTCGGTCAGGTTCTCCCAGCTTTCCCGCAACCCCTGGTCCTGCGAGGCCAGGACAATGCGCCGGTCGGCCCGCGTTTCAATCACACAAGAGGCATAACAACGTATAGCAATATTAACTGTTTGTGCGCCGGGATGAAACAGGTAGAGCGGCCAGATGTCCACCGTTCCGCCCGCCAGATCAACTCGCGCTGGGGCTCGCGCTTCGACACGCATGGGGTCTCCTTGGTTTCGGTGTGCTAGGTTCCGGGTCTGCTGTCAGTTCTCATTCGTTGCTGATCAGCCTGCTTTCCTCCTCGGGTTCTTTATTTACAACTGAGGACTGAAGGCTTGCCAAGGATCAGGGACAACGGACCACGGGCAAGGCTTTACTGCGTTACCTCCATCGTCTCGTCGATCGAGAGGGTTGGCCATCCGGCCTTGGCGGGGTCGGCAGGTGCGGCCGTAATTTTGAAGTGCTGTCCGCCATCCACATCCGCGGTAAAGCTATAACCGCGATGGTTCGAGCCGGAGAACAGTAACGAGCCTTCCTGTTGAAGCTGTTCGATCGAGGCATAGGACCCGTGGCTGGCCAGATACATCCGCTCAGACTGCGCGATGGCCAGCAGATCGTTCTTTACCCCCACCACGTCGATGACCTCCTTGGGGGGCTGCCCGCCCATGGGTCCCTGTGTGAACTGCGACTTCATCACGAACCAAATGATCGCGACTACGATCACCAATCCCAGGACGCCTCCTACTGCTTTCATAACTTCTCCTTCTTCAATCTATGATGGCCCTCGGTGGTTCCTGCCCTAAGGCAGCGACGTTTCGCGGTCCTTGCTAGCTGTAGAAGTTTCTTTCGCGGTCAGCGCTCACCTCGATGACGCATGACCAGACAATTCCGCGAGGCCCTATTCTGACTCGACACGCGCGCGGATGCAACAGGCCAGCGGATTGTCGGGTCGAGGGGCGCTTCGGGAGTAAAACCTTCCGCGGTGCTGCCGGCTCGCTCGTCGGGTCGTAGGGAATGTACGGTCGGAAGTCTTCCTTCCCTCTCGAGGGCTCACGCGGTTGCCGCTCGGCCACGGTCATGGGGTTTTCGAAGGGTCGATGAGTCACCCCAGTTTTCGCATGATGCGAGGCGGCAGCCACCACATCAATCGGCCGGGTGACTTGGGTGGGAATTCATTGAAAGTGATCAGGCAGCACCCCCCCTTCTTGAATGCCATGTTGGCGTTGCGGCCGGCGCCCATCAGTCTTGCTGCCAGTTCTCCCAGGTCAGGCTCGTGACCGACCACAAGCACTCGCCGGCGATTGGGCCGCTTGGCAATAAAGGCGATCAGCGCCTCGCCGGATCCGCCGGGACGGAGCGCCTCACAAAATTCCAAAGGAGGCTTCGAACTCAATGCCTCACCCACGATTTCTGCGGTTTCCACCGCGCGCACCAGGGGGCTTGAGATGATCCAATCCACGTCAAACCCGATGCGCACGAGGCCAGCAACAATATCCCGCATCTTCTGTTTGCCTTCCGGCGTGAGGGGGCGCTTGGCATCATCGAGAAGGGTGGTACCACCTCGCACCACGGCGATCCCATGCCGCATGATGTAGAGCTCGTAGCTGGCCGGAAGTTCCACCCGGCCCTCATCAGATTCCTTGGTGGTCATTTGTCGCACCCCGAACAAGAATTTGAATAGACGCCATCCGGACTCTTACACGTCAAGGTTTCCTGTGCCACTCCACAAGGTCTCGAACTCCCGCGCGTAGGCCTCGACCGGCTGCCCGCCTTCCAGAATGACGAGGTTCTCATGGTTTTCGCTTTCAGATTCCAGGGTCCAGTTGTAGCTCCCGGTGAGTACCGTCTGCCGATCTACAATTACGAACTTGTGGTGCATCTTAGAACCGAGCCCCCGCCGGCCATAGGCCAGGCGAAACGGGATGATGGCACTACTGAGAAGGGCCTGCGTGGAGCGGCTTTCATTGTACTTGTTGCCGTCGACTAGCAGGCGGACGCGAACTCCTCGCTGCACGGCCTCTTCCAACACCTGCACCAGGCGGGGATGGTTCACGCGATAAAGCGCCGCGTCAATGGAGCCGGACGCACTGCGGAGCAGGCGCATAATGGCCTCCGCGACGGATTCGTTTCCCGCGAATTTCACTTCCATCGTATCCCTTCATGTTGAGGACCACGATTCTATTGGGAAGTGGGCTGGGATTCAAGCCTACAGGAGAAACGGTTGACGCGGATTGGGAAACGAGCGTATGGTTTGGGCGGAGATTGTCAACCTTCTTCTCCGAGACCTCAACTATTTCGTCATACCGGGGGTTTTTCGATGCAGATCGCAAGCAGAAGATTTGTAATCCTGGCCATTGCCGCGTTTGCAGTGAGTAGCGTTCTGGGCGAGTTTGGGCCCTTACACGCTTGGGCGCGAAGCCGCGGCGGCGATGAGAATGTGACCTGGAAGTCTAACAGTACCACCGCCCAACCTGCGGACTACATCGGCGGGCAGACTTGTGCGGAATGTCACGGTGCGATACATGCAACGCAAAAGATAACCGACATGGCGAATGCCGCCACGCGGCCGGCCGAATCGGCTATTCTCCGCCAGCATCCCACATTAAGCGTTGAGCAAGGACCCTATACATATTTGATCAGCAATGAGGGCAAGCAGGTCCTCTTTTCGGTAAGTGACACGCACGGCAAAATCACGGAGCCCGTTGTCCTGGCTGTGGGGACGGGGATTGTTCACCAGAGCTACTTGATTCAGCACAATGGTGGCTACTACCAGGTGCCGGTCAGTTATTACTCGGGAATGGGGAAGCTCTTATTTGTGGGCAGCCCCCCGACGGCCACGGCGCCATCGCTCGAAGCTGCCCTTGGAGACCGTCTCACATCTGACCGCATCCGGTCTTGCCTGGGATGTCATGGCACAGTGAACGGCGTCGATGCTCCTCTTGATAGTGACCGTCTGGCCCTTGGGATTACCTGCGAAGCCTGCCATGGACCTGGAGCGAAGCACGCTGCGGCCATGAAAGCCGGGAATCTCCAACATGCGCAGATATTTGATCCCGGGCGGCTCAAGCCCGACGAGGAGATGGAGTTCTGCGGTGAGTGTCATCATTTTCAGGACGTTAAAAATGGCGCCCTGCGCGGAATCCGTACCGTGCTTTCGCAGCCCTATCGCCTGACCAAGAGCCGCTGCTGGAATCCCAACGACAAGCGCAGCCGGTGCACGTTCTGCCACAACCCTCACAGTGCTCTCGTGCAGGAAACTGCGGCCTACGACGCCAAGTGCTTGTCTTGTCACGCCTCGCAGGCTGGCGCAACGTCGAGCAAAGCTCAGCCGGGGAAGCCCTGCCCAGTTGGCAAGCAGAACTGTGTGCTCTGCCATATGCAGCAGGTTGAAGTACCGGGCTCGCACTCCTCATACACGGACCACCGCATTCGTATCGTCCGTGCTGGGGCGCCTTTTCCCGAGTAGGTTTTAAGGATGTGAAATTGATTTTCAGCGGCGCTGAGTGCGGCGCAACAAATAGAAGCATCTGCCATCGGTTGCTGGGTCCGGCGGATAGAAATCCTCCACGCGATATCCTGCCGAGAAATAATGCGAGAAGATGCGCCGCGTTTCCAGGCGCCAGCGGCGCGCCAATGGCAGAGCGCGCGACCGCATGTGATCGGTCTGGGCGGGAATCTCTACCAGCAAAAGCGGATGGGTCAGGTTGAGTTGAAGGTTAAGATTCTCCGGAAAGCCCCGTGTGTTCATCCGAGTTTCGTTCACTCGTGCGAGCGATAGATCGAAGGGCGGAGTTTCACCGCGGAGCCGCTGCGCAACACGCGAGGTTCCAATGCGCCAGTTGACCACGAAACGATCGCTGGGCAAGCCCTTTTCGATCACACTGGGAAAGTGGCCGTAACAGTCCGGCGTATATTCTTCTACAACGCCACCCAGGCGCGAAATATTCAACTTGGCATTCCGGCTCTGTAAAGGGTCGTACGTCCAGCAGATGCACTTGATGCCACGTTCGAGCGCCAGCTCGCGGTGCAGGAGTTTCATCCGAAAGCCGCAGCCTTGGTTGCGAAGCCTGGCTTCCACGGCCATCATGTGTGACCAGTGAATCAGGCGGCCGTCGTAACGGGCGAGAAACGCACAGAGGAAACCTGCCACTCAACCGTTGACAATCGTTCCAATGACGACCCCACCAGCCTTCTGCATTGCCGTAAGGACACCGGCGCCCACGTCGAGCGTCCCCCAAGCGTGCCTCTGGAGTCGCTCGCATTGACGGTACTCGTCGGGGTCCTTCAGCAGCCTGATTTCCATCCGAATTGACGGCATTCCCAATGACTCCCGTAACCGTGGTCGCCTCTCATCAAGATTGGCGGAATTGTTATGTCGTGACCACCCCTGGGCCTCTATCCGCTGTGGGGGCTCATGTCGTTGCGCAGTCGTTCCCATTCGCGATGAAAAAGTTCGATCGACCCGGGGGCGAAGCCGGCGTAATGGTTGTTGAAGTATCCCATGACCTTGATGCCACGTTTCAGAAGCTGGCGGATCACCGGAATCCAGGTCTGCATTTCATGTTCGCGGTCGACGATGATGCGGTCCCAATGCCGGGTCTTTTCTTCGATGCCCTTCCGGTCGCCGAGCCATCGGACGTAAGCGAAGTCAGCGGTGACCAGATCCAGCTTGCTCATCAAGGGGGGTATGGGTGTCATCCAGGGGTGATCGATTAAGGCAAACGCCACTTTCCGCTTGCGGAGTGCATCGAGTAGGCGCGCGTCGACCCAGTATTTGTTGCGCACCTCGACCGCATAGGAGAAGACGTTCGGGAAGTCCATCGAGAAAAGGCTCGAGCCGCGCGAGAAAATCTTCCAGGCGCCCGAACGCCTTCTTGTTGAAGTAGGGGAACTGCAACAGGAGTGGCCCCAGGCGGTCTTCGAGCAGCGCCATGGTGCGCAAGAAATCCTCCACATCTTTGCGGCAATCCTGCATAACCTTTTCGTGTGTGATCACTTGCGGAAACTTGGCGGCGAAGCTGAAACCCGCCGGAGTGCGGGCGCGCCAGTTTCTGACCATCGACTCAGAGGGAATCCGATAGTAGGTGGAGTCGACTTCTACGGTGTCAAAGTGCTGCGCGTAGTGGCTGAGAAAATCGGCAGGAGGCGTGCCGGGTGGGTAGAAGGTTCCCACCCAGTCTTCGCTTGACCAACTCGAGGTGCCGAGACGCAGGTTGGGAATGCGTGGCTGATTCAAGTTAGGCTCGCGGGTCTACGCGACGAAAGCTGAAATCTCAATGGGGGAAGTCGGTGGCTTCCATGGGCTCACGAAAGGAGCGAGAATTATTCGACTCCGCACATCCCGCGTTGCGCCGCTCCGCAAGCACCGCAGGGGCCGGATTCGAAGGAGGCCTCAGAGCGCGACGACCCCGCCACAGCAAACACTGATAGCAGCTTTTCCACGCGTGGGCTCTTACACTGCTTGCACACAACTTTGGTTGACGAAGTGGGAACGATCTTTTCGAACTTAGTTCCACACTCGCGACACTTAAATTCAAAGAGCGGCATCCGGACCTCCACTTGGAATATAGCGAAACCCCGGCAGGTTTGCAATTGTCACCCGGCAGATTTCGTAATTCAAGGTCGGTGGGCCTCTACCGCAGCCGCATTTTCTCTGGCTTTCACGAGTACCCCGGAGTTAAAATCACTTGACAGCTTGATAGTAATTGTCTACATTGTGGCTCGGCATTCATGTCACGGTCTCAAACAACAAACCTGCATTGAGGGAGGAGCAGCAAATGGCGAAAGTGATGACCAAATCACAAGTGGTGTCTCACCTGGCAGAGAAGATGGGCATCCAGAAGAAGGCGGCAGCGGGAGTTCTGGAGGAGCTCGTTTCATTGGCAACCAAGGAAGCTAAGAGCTCGGGTCAGTTCGTAATCCCAGGGCTAGGCAAAGCGGTTAAGGCGAACCGCAAGGCTCGGATGGGTCGGAACCCCCAGACAGGCGAGCCGATCAAGATCCCGGCCAAGACCGTCGTGAAGTTCCGTCTGGCCAAAGCGTTCAAAGACGCTGTTGTGCCCCCCAAGAAGAAATAGTGTTTGAACCGCGGGTCGCCGTGGCGACCCGCGGCGCCTGCCTGCGGCGGAAGTCACAGGGCGAAGTCTGCGATAGGGGAAGACTCTCTGAATTTCAGGGCTCAATAAAAAAGAGGCTTTTCCGTGCGGGCGCTAGGCTTGTCTGCATATAGGTGTGTCTGGGCGGTTGAGCGGACGCACGGGTGCCTTTCCTCATGTCAGGAAATCGGCAAATTACTCTGGAAGAGTGGTTTTACACCGCCGGGGAATAATTAGCACGTATAGCGCGCGGGTTGGGGGCCTTCTTCAAGCGCCTGCCGGTCCCAGATCATGCTTTCCCGCGAGTAGTAGGCGATCTCAAAATCCTGCGTCAGCTCCAGCGCGTCCACGGGGCATGCGTCCTCGCATAGCCCGCAGAACATGCAGCGCGAAAGATCATAAGTGAAAGTGGTCAACCGCTTCTTGCGATCCTCCGTGCGCGCCCAGCCCACCACGATCAAATTCTCCGGACAGGCGATTGAGCATAAGTTACAGGCGATGCACAGCGTCTCGCCCGACGCGGGATGGTTGTTCAGCCGCGGCGCACCGCGATAACGCTCCGCCACAGGCAGCCGCTCCAGCGGATACTGCTCCGTGTAAGTTGCGTCTGGCCGCTGGTAGGAAAACGTCAGTCGCAGACCCTTGACGAGGTCAAGCAGAAATACCCGCCGCAAAAAATCCTTCCAATCCATAACGGCAACCTCGCAGAGCCGTGAACTCGCAAGCCACTTGGCTCTCGCCGCAGATGAACAGCACAATCCTGCCAGATTCCGCCCCATCTGAGCGTGTCTGCAGGCGGCGAGCAAAGGAACGACTTAAGTCAACTCCCCCGTGCAGATTGACAGTTCCCCCCCTTTGCGATAGCTTCGGCGCGTCGACACCTTACAAAGCGCCGACGGGCTGAAAGCACATTCCTGGCAGGAGGGCGGTATGATACCTGGCCTTAATAGGGTCCTGGGTATTGCATGCTGGTTCTACTTGGCGGTGGCGAGCCTTGCGATCGGGCAGGAAAAGCGGGCCATTACGCCGGAGGACGTGGTCGATGTCCGCACCTTGAGTGACGTGCAGATTTCGGCGGATGGCAAGCGGGTGGCCTTCGTCGTGACCGAACCGGCCGATCCCGCCAAACCTCAGAAAGCCGGTGACACGAATATCTGGGTTGTGCCTGTTGATGGCAGCGAGCCGGCACGATTGTTCGCTGCCAGTCCCAAGAGCGACACGCACCCCCGCTGGTCCCCGGATGGCCACTACCTGGCGTTCCTCTCGAACCGTGGCGAACCCGCGGGCGAAGAAAAAGATGCGAAGAACCAAGTCTACCTTTTACCCACCGAGGGTGGCGAGGCAGACCAACTTACTCACGTCAAGGGAGACGTTCAGGACCTGCGCTGGTCGCACGACGGGAAGATGATCGCCTTCACGGTTCTGGATCCAGAGACGGAGGCCGAGCTGAAAAGGCACAAGGAGGGTTTCGACGAGCACTTCGCCGACCACGAGTACAAATTCGCGCGCTTGTGGGTGGTAACGCTTGCCGATCGCAAAGCCGAGCAGGTGACCAAGCAGGACTTACAAGTGAACGGATTTGATTGGTCGCCTGACGGTACGGAGCTTGCGGCGCGTGTTTCCTCCACTCCCCGCAACGACGATGTCATCTGGCACGCGCGCCTGGTGATCGTGAGGCGGCTGGATGGAGAAATTGTGCGCACGCTGAGTGACAAAGTGGACAGTGAGCTGCGCTGGTCGCCTGATGGGAGAACTCTTGCCTTCGAAGAACGTTCGCCGAGCGGAATCGCATCTTGGCTGGTAGTAGCGCCCGCCAAAGGCGGAGCTGTCCGGCCGCTGCTCCAAGATTATGCGGGCACTGTAAGATCTTTCGAATGGGAATCAGATTCGAACCACCTGCTGGCGGAAACGAGTGTGCACACGCACGACAAATTTCTTCGGGTGAATTCCTCGGATGGATCGATTACGGAAATTCCTATTGAAACGGCCGTGCCGGCGCCCAGTTTCTCTATCAGCCCCGATGGGAGGACGCTCGCCTATGCCCGCGGGACCGCGGACTCACCGCCGGAGGTCTGGGCCTATGCTGCGGGGGGCACGCCCCGCAAGCTTACGGACTTAAATCCCCAGGTCAAGGAGTGGCGGCTGGGCCAGGCCGAAGAAATCAGCTGGAAGAGTAAGAAGGACGGCCTCACGATCTATGGCGTGCTGGTGACGCCGCCCGACTTCCAGCCGGGCCGGACCTATCCGACGGTTGTGCAGATTCACGGCGGCCCCGCTTCATTCTGGTGGTGCGGGTGGATGAGCACTCCGAACGTGTGGGCGCAAATGCTCGCCTCGCGCGGCTACGTGGTTTTCATGCCGAATCCACGTGGTTCCACGGGACAGGGTTGGAGATTCGCGGAGGCCAACCGCGACGATTGGGGCGGCGGGGACTTCCACGACATCATGGATGGCGTCGACGAATTGGTTGCGCAAAAGATTGCCGACCCGAATCGTCTGGGCATCGGTGGGGCAAGTTATGGTGGGTATATGACCTCCTGGGCGGTGACCCAGACGAATCGCTTCAAGGCGGCGGTGGTCGGAGCAGCGGTAACCAACCTCTTTAGCTTCGATGGCAACACCGATATCACGCCCACCTTCCTGCGCAACTATTTTCTCGATCTCCCGTTCAATCGTCGGGCGGACTACGACAGCCACTCGGCCATGACCTTTCTGAAGAACTGTCATACGCCCTCGTTGGTTCTGCACGGCGAAGCGGATGAGCGGGTGCCCACCGAGCAGGGGTGGGAGTTCTATAACGGTCTACGGATGCTGGGCGTGCCGGTGGAGATGGTGACCTACCCTCGCGAGCACCACGGCTTTCACGAGCGTCCGCACCAGATTGACTCGCTTCAGCGCATCCTGGAGTGGTATGACAAGTATTTGAGGCAATGAGAGAGCGAGGGGTGCAGCCCGTATCATAGGGGGGAAGGTGTGCCCGAGATGTTTTTGTACCACGCCCTTGCTTGACATCCCCCAGCCCTTCGGATAGTTTTGCTGAGAACAACCTCGGCGGATCCTTTCTATGAAAAAAGCGTGGCGACGATGGGCGGGCTTAGGTGTGGGAGCCGTTGTCATCGCCTTGATCTTTTACAACCTCAGTAGGAATCCCGAGTGGCGCAATTTTCGCTGGGACCGCCTGTGGGCTTCGATTGTCGGGGCACGGCTGGGCTATCTGCTGATTTCCCTGGTGGGGGTTTACGCTACTTACTTCCTGCGGGCCATTCGCTGGCGATTTTTTCTGAATCATATTAAGCGCGCCTCCCTGTGGGTCTTGTTCGTCGGCCAGATTCTGGGCTTCAGTTCGATTTACCTGGTTGGCCGCCCGGGCGAGTTGGTGCGTCCGGCCTACATCGCCAAGAAAGAAAACGTCCCCATGAGCGCCATGGTTGGGGTGTGGCTGCTCGAGCGCGTGTTTGACACCATCGCCATGGTGATACTCTTTGCAGCGGCCCTTTATTTCGAGCCCGTAGGACCTGCCACCCCCAAAGGGGTCTCTGTGCTTCACGCCATGCACAAGGGTGGCAACGTGTTGTTCTTCTTCACGGGCTTGATGGTGTTAGGCCTCGTGCTTTTCCGGTTGAGGGCTGCGACCATCACCGCCTGGACGCTCAAGGTGTTCCGCTTTCTCCCAGAAACCGCGCTGCACTCGCTCGGCAGGTTCCTGCACTCGTTCAGCGAGGGTCTGGGAGTGATTCGTGACTGGGGTGGGCTTGCCGGCAGCGTTGTCACGACGGTAGTTTTGTGGGCTCTCAACGTCACGATTTTCTGGTTGGTGTTCAAGAGTGTGCGGCACGGACTGGGGCGCTTGCCTTGGCTGGCCGCGGCCCTCACGCTATTTTGCGCAGCCCTAGGCCTGATCGTTCAGCTTCCAGGGATCGGAGGTGGCTACCAAGTGGGGGTGATTCTAGCCCTTACCGAAATCTTCAACGTCGCTGTTGAACCTGCCACCGGCGCTGGCATACTGATCTGGATTATGATGTCGGTCCCCTGCTTGGGGCTCGGACTGATCCTGCTGATTCACGAAGGCCTGTCGATCGGCAAGCTGGAGGAGATTGCGGAAGAGGAAAAACAGGCTGTGACGATGGAAGAAATCTGACCCGAACCGGGCTGCCCGGCCCCTGGGTTCGGCGCGAAAGTTTCCAACTCCCCGAGGTGAACGGCCACCATGAGATGTCCATTCTGCGGTCACGTGGAAGATAAAGTGGTGGACTCGCGCGAGGCGAAGATTGGCGATACCATCCGCCGCCGCCGTCAATGCGAGAAATGCCACCGGCGCTTTACCACCTACGAGCGTATTGACGAGATCCCCTACATGGTCATCAAGAAAGATGGCCGGCGGGAGAAATTTGACCGCCAGAAATTGCTGGCGGGCTTGCTAAAGGCCTGCGAGAAGCGACCGGTGCCCATGGGCAAGCTCGAGCTGATCGTGAACGAGGTGGAAGCGC
Organism: uncultured Acidobacteriota bacterium; assembly: GCA_963804995.1. Taxonomy (GTDB): domain Bacteria; phylum Acidobacteriota; class Terriglobia; order UBA7540; family UBA7540; genus Bog-366. The sequence continues at coordinate 527,478 of CAWDSK010000003.1, read as the reverse complement.
ACGTGGCGGAGTCGCCCGACCGCGAACGCTCCGCTACGGAACTCGGCGAACTGGTCATGGCCCGGCTGAAGAAGCTCGATAAGGTGGCCTACGTGCGCTTCGCCTCTGTCTACCTGGACTTCAAGGACGTCCGCGAATTCATGGATGAGTTGAAAGACCTGCTTAAGGCGAAAGGGAAGTAGCCGCAGTTAGCGAACCGAGCTGGTCAGCAATCGCATACGATTTCGCGGGAGCGGCTCCCAAAGCGTCCCTACTACGCCTGCTTAGAGCCTCAGGGCCGACAGACTACGCGCCTCGGCGATGGCTGTCGGAGAGCGGCAGTTGTTTACCCTTCAGCTCGTGTCAGCGGGCGTCAGACTCACTTAGATTGGTGGATTTTCTCTGTACCCTCTGCCGAGGCTTCCCTCCTCCTCTTGCTTTTATCCCCCATGGCTCTCGAAGTTGTGAAAATATCCTGGTTGTAACGGCGGTTTCCGACCGCCGGCTTTTGGAATCAACTTCGGCGATCAGAGATAGCCGCTACAGATCGCGAGGCCGATTTCTAAACAGACTCCTTTGTCTGGAACCCCTTTTTACCGCCTCTATCCGGTTTGCCTCTGACTTCGCTGATCTCCCTGCTCACTTTGGCTGCGAGACGCGTTCGTAGTCCTTCTTGTAATCCGGATTAGCGGGGTCAAGGGTTGTGGCCGTGCGAAGCTCCGCAAGCGCGCCGTCATGATCGCCTTGGCGGTCCAGGAGGAGGCCGAGGAAATAGTGGGCCGGAGCGTAATCAGGTTTCAGACGTACGGCTTCGCGAAACTCCGGCAGCGCGGCGTCAAAATCGTGCTTGATGAGCAGCATTTGGCCCAAGGCAAAGTGTGCCGTGGCGTTGTTGGGATTAAGGCGCAGGGCTTCGCGTAACTCGGCCACGGCGCCGTCAATGTCGCCTTTGTCGGAGAGCGCCGCCGCCAAGCCCAAGTGCACACTGCTATTCGTGGGCTCCAGGCGTGCAGCTTCGCGGATTTCCGCAAGCGCACCGTCCTGGTCACCTTTCGTCTTGAGTGCGGCGCCCAGAGAAAAATGGGCAAGGAAGTTTTCGGGTTTCAGCCGCACGGCCTGGCGGTACTCGGCGATGGCGCCGTCCAGGTCACCCTTGTCGTGCAGCGCCAATCCCAGGAAAAGGTGGTTGTCCGAGTCATCGGGGTTCAGGCGCAGGGCTTCGCGATACTCGGCAATCGCGCCATCCACATCGCCGTGGTCTTTCAGCACGGTGGCCAGGCGAAAGTGCGCCACCTCATAGTCGGGGTTCAAACGCACGGCTTCACGATACTCCGCAATGGCGGAAGCCAGGTCTCCTTTTTCGTCCAATGCCATGGCCATCATCACGTGGGCTTGCACGTTTCTTGGATTCAAGCGCGCTGCCTCCCGAGCCTCGGCCAGCATGTCATCCATTTTGCTCTGGTGAGACAGGGTGTTGGCAAGCGCGACATGCAGATCGGAATCCTGCGGGTCGAGCTGGACTGCGGCACGGAACTCCGTTTCCGCTTCCGCGAATTGTTTCTTCCCAAAGTATTCCGCTCCGCGCGTCGTATGTTGATACAACTCGGCTACCCTGGCCTCCGCCGTCGGGTCGACGGTCGTGGGCTTCGTCACGTGCGCGGAGGCGAGCGCTCTGGAAAGTTCTTCGTTACCTCCTCCCCCGCGGATCGTCGCCAGTTGCGCGGGTACCGGCTCAAAGTCAATGCCGCGCTCCTCTACCAGCATGGCCACACGATGGGGTGGCACTTCACCGGACAGCAGGGTGAGAATCTGCACCTCACTAAGGGGCTTCTTGGCCGGCTCCCCGGCAGGCACCGCACTCCTCGCATTACCCAGCGCCGCAAGGAACGCGCCACTCGCACCGGCCTCTTTGAGGTTTTGGAGGAAGGCGGTATCCGGCTGGAAGTCGAGGCCTCGCCGCAAGACGGCAGGGATGGCTTCCTCATCCCCAAGGTGGCTGCGAACCAGGTTTTGGACCTGCTCTTTTGTGAAAGGGGTTTGCTGCGCCAAAAGCGGCCCCGCAGCGGCGAAAACCACCGCCAGTAAAAGAAGAGAGATAAGTCCGCGGATTTTCATAGTGACCTCCTGTGGCCGTTACCAGGTAGTGGCCTTTTCGCATGCCCGTTCTCAAATCCAATATCGGCTGATTAAGGGGCCTCAGGAGAGTAATTTTGAAGCGGTTCTTGGCAGACCCTCTTACTCGGCGCTTCGTGCCACGCTCTCCTCCAAAGGGGGCGAGGGTAGTAAATTCAAAACAACTCCCGCTTTGCACCCAGGGGGGCCAGGGTCGAATATGGAACTACAAAGCTTAAGTGAGCAGCCTGACAGGAATCACGAGGGGCGCCCCGGCCACACTATTCCGCAATCCTACAGAGCCTCCTCGTGGCCGTAGATGAACGAACCGAAGGTCTTGAAGGTCTCGAACCCCAACCTTTGGTAGAGGCGCAGGGCACCGGCGTTTGAGTCGGTCACGGTCAGGGTGACTTCCTGGAAACCCTCCTGCGGAAGGTCACGGAATGCCGCATCCATCAGGGCCGTCCCCACGCCGAGTCCCTGAAAGTCTACACCCACGGCGACCTGCGGGATGTGCGCGGTATGAGGCCGAATGCGGGTGACGGTGAGGATTCCGGCCAGTTGTTGGCTTGCCCGGTGCACAGCCAGGCGCGATACTCGCGACAGGAATTCGCCGCATCCCTGAAGGCCAACGATGTTTTCGATCAGGCGCGCGGCTCCGGTGACCGAGGCGTACTGGTCGTTGATGATCGCGTCGACATGGTTCCGGTAGGCCAGATAGAGCAGATTCGCGGCTTCCTCATCGAAGCGCCTTTCCCACGGGATGAAATCAAATTCATCGAGCGCCGAGGTCTCTGAGGAGGCCGGTTCGCCGGTTTGCTTCCCTTCAGACGCAAGCGAGTGCGGCTGGTTCCCCAAGGAGAGTTTCATGAAGCGGCGCTGATAACTTTGAAAGTGGGAAGGCGGAAAGCGAGCTTCCAGGTCTTCTCGCTCGAAATGCGGAAGCTGGGCCTCGATGCGGCAGAGGCCGGGCGTGGCCAGGAGCGTTTCCACCACGTGATCCAGCAGGCGGCACTCGTGGCCGTGACCTGCTATCTCCGGGTGCACAAACAGGTCGCCAATTACGGACTTCCCGCCGTCATAAAAAAAGAAGCAATAACCGCGAATCTGGCCGTCGCGTACCAGGGCGTACCCGGAAAGGCGTTTCTCACGCAGGCAGGCGTTGATGACGCGAACCGAGGCGGAAAAGTCCCAGTGCAGCGTCTTGTACCAGGCGTCGGATTCGGCTTCCAGGAGGGTCGAGAATTCGTCGGCCTCAAACCGACGGATATCAATGATATCGAATCCCAAGCCGGGGTCCTTTCTTGCGGGGAGCCTTCGGGATCATCTGAAACCCGCTGTCTCGCCAACCGGATACGGACAGCCGGGTAACGCCAGCGCCAGTATAACCCAAAATTACAACGCCCGGAGATATGCGGGCGGCGTCCTGATTCAGCCTGTAGGATTCCAGCTCTGCCACCTGTGCCGGGCAGTTTACCCGGCCACGCGCGCCAGTGTATCGAAGAAATCGGGAAAGGAAATATCGACACAGGAGCTGTTTTTAATAACCGTCGTGCCTTCCGCGACCAGGGCGGCAATTGCGAAGGCCATGGCGATGCGATGGTTGTCGTGGGGATCGATTTCCGCGCCGCGCAATCTTTGCCGGCCAGCCACGCGCAGCCCGTCCGGAAACTCCTCCACCTCAGCTCCCATGCGACGCAGGTTTTCCGCCACAGCCGCCAGGCGGTCGCTTTCCTTAACGCGCAATTCCGCCGCTCCGCGAAACGACAAGCCCTGCTCCGTCTGCGTGCCCAGCACGGAAAGCACCGGCAGTTCGTCGATCAATCCCGGTACCAGCTCGGCGGGAATTTCACCGCCCGCAAGCTGGCTCGACTCCACGTGCAGGTTGCCCAGCAGTTCCCCGTTGAGCATTTCGAGGTTCATCACTTTGACGTGTCCGCCCATGGGGACCAGCGCATCGAGCAAGGCGGTGCGGGTGGGATTCAGCCCGACGTTGTGCAGCACCAGGTTGGAATTTGGCACGATCAGGCCTGCTACTATGAAGAATGCCGCGGAAGAGATGTCGCCGGGAACGTAGAGCTTCTTTCCTTCCAGGCGGGCGCGGCCGCGCACGGCGATAGTACGCTGATGGCGGCCGATGTCCGCACCCATCTGCTCGAGCGCAATTTCCGTGTGGTCGCGGGTGGGGAGCTTTTCCACCACTTGCGTTTCTCCCTCGGCGAACAAGCCGGCGAGCAGAACGGCGGATTTAACCTGCGCGCTCGCTACGGGCATCTCATAACGGATGGGAGTAAGGTTGCCCCCCTCGATTGCGAGCGGCGGGCGGCCGCCCTCGGCGGTCTGGATGCGGGCGCCCATCAGGGTGAGAGGATCGGCCACGCGTTTCATGGGGCGGCGCGATAGCGAAGCGTCACCCCCCATGACGGTCCGAAAGGGCTGCCCGGCCAGCACACCCGCCAGCATGCGCATGGTCGAGCCGGAATTGCTGGCGTCGAGAGGTCCGGAAGGTGCGCGCAGGCCCGTCAAGCCTGCCCCCGCAATGTTCACCACATTCTCTTTGCGCTCAATGCTGACTCCCAGACCCTTCAGACAGTTGAGCGTCGATTGGCAATCGGCGCTCGTGGAAAAGAAATGGATTTCGCTTGGCCCCTCGGCGAGGGCGGCCAGCATCGCGTAACGATGCGAGATCGATTTGTCGCCCGGAAATTGCACCGCGCCCTCGAGCTTCTTTGCCGCGCCCAACTTTTTCGACTTTGACCCAAATAAACCCATGCTTGAATCCCCTCAGTTCACGGTGAGAATAACTTTTCCGACCGTCGCGCGCGCCTCCATCTTTCGATGTGCTTCGGCGGCTTGCTCGAGCGGGAGTTTCAACCCGATGTGGATTTTCAACTGCCCGCTGCTGAGCCATTCCAGCACCTGCCGAACCCCGCGCTCAGCCAGTCCAGGCGTCTTCAGCGTGGTGAACAACCAGAAGGCACTGACTTTCTGCGACTTTGCCATCAACGTTCCAATCACATTCAGCTTTTCGGGCAACCCACTGGCCGCGCCGAACATGATGAGATGTCCAAAGGGCGCGAGGGCACGCAGACTGCCGGCAAAAGTCGCGCGGCCCACCGAATCGAGCGCCAAGTCGACTCCGCGGCCATCCGTCAGTTCCTTGACTCGTTCGGCGAAGTCCGTCTGAGTATAAAGGATTACCTCGTCCGCGCCATACTGCCGCGCGAGGCTGGCTTTCTCTTCCGTGGAGGTTGTGCCGAATACGCGCGCCCCTGCCTGCTTGGCCATCTGGATAAGCTGAAGGCCCATGCCGCCCGCCGCAGCATGAATCAACACTGTCATGCCAGGGCGCACGTGGTCCATGGTGAAAAGCAAATGATACGCGGTGGGGGCCTGAATAGGAAATGCTGCGCCTTCCTCAAAACCAACCTGGTCGGGCAAGGGGATCAAGGCGGTTGCCGGTACTGTGGTGTACTCGGCATAAGTGCGCCGGCCCGCGAATCCGACCCGTTGCCCCACCCAGACCGGCTCGACGCCGGAGCCAACTCCCTCGACGATTCCGGACCCCTCGAGGCCTGGCGTCTCCGGAAGGTTGGGCGGCGTCACGTATCGGCCGCGGCTCATCAGCGTGTCCGCAAAATTCACTCCCGCTACGTGCACGCGTACTAAGACCTCACCGGCGGCGGGAACCGGCTTCTCCACTTCCTCAAAGACCAGAACTTCCGGCCCGCCCATGGCGTGATAGCGAATGGTTTTCATCCTTGCTCCTCAGTGCTATTATCGCGTCTCAGGCGCTTACGCCCAAATAATGTAGTTCTTCTCAAATCGATGATTGTCTGATTCCCGTGCGACGTCAAGTCGCCTCGCCACGAGGGTAGGGGTGCAGCATACGCATCTTCGGTGCAGGCGATTCCCATCCCGAAGCACGCACATTGTTTCTGAGTGCCCAGACGCTCGCCCAGAATTCCAGCCTGCCACTTCCCATTCATCGTCACAGTAACCAGGTAGCGGGATATTGAGCCTGTGTACGGATCGATGCATGTTTCAATCCTCCTGCCCGCCATGTTCAATAACCCCTTTTCTTTTCATAAACATAGTGGAGAGACGACTATAACTCCTGTTTTTTCAATAACATCGTGGAGAGCCTCGAAAGTGATATTTTTCCACCATTTGTTTTCAATAACATCGTGGAGGAAACCTTCATTTTTTCCCCCGCGTTTTTCGCCACGCGGCCACACAGATTTACCTAACTATCTTAGTTTCAGCTACATAGGTTTTTGCCGGATTCTCCCACTTCACCGCTAACCCTCTTTGCTTTCTGGCACATCGTGGAGAGCCGGGGCCTTTTGTAGCGCTGAACTTCAGTTCAGCATGTGCCGCCGACCCTTCGCGGTGCTCAGGGCAGGCTCTAAAGGTCGGCGCTGGTACGCCCCGATTTATGGGGTAATCCGTGTATTTTCGGCCAACAAACCCGATCGATTGCCGTTCATTGTCACAAAACTCCGGAATTTTCTGCAAAAAGATCGAAAAATAGCCTGACAAATCGTCCCCTCTCCTGTGTTTTCATACACATCCCCGGATCGACCTTCATTTTTAACATCTCTACGATCTGTGCCCCGTTCCGGACGTTTGTCGACGTGTTCGTGAGGGGTAATAGCATATCCAGTCGGACCGCTTCCCGTACCGCCAGACTCACCCTGGGCCGCTTGATAAAGAACCTGCGAAGATTTTGTGGCACGGCCATCCTGGCCGTGACCCTTCACGGGCTGGAAGCCCGTGCCTGGAGTTTCTACATTTATTATGCATCAGCGGCGTGGGTGAGGGCGCGGTCGGTGAGTTGGAAGCCCAGAGATTGGGGACATTCCGGGTGGTCGACCATTTCTTGGCGCAGCAGGGTGACGAGGTCGAGGCAGGAAGGGCGGTGGGCCTTGCGTCGCCACCGGGGCAGAGCCTGATAGGCCGTGCCACGCTCGGTGCCGAAGGCTTGGAGAGAAGCCAGGAGCAGCGCGCTGTAGGCGGCCACGACCAGGGCAGGTTGCTTGGGCACGGCGTTAACGTTCCATAACTGGGCTTGTCCGACACCCAGCGTCTCCTTCTCGTCGCGGTGGTTGACTTCGATCTGCCAGCGGTCGAAGTAGATTTGCAGCAACTGAGGGGCAGAGTGCCGCAGGTCGGTGGTCAGCAGGTAGGCCGGTTGACGGTAGTAGAGTCTGGAGCTCTTCCGTTTGCGATAGGGGGTAGGAGCCACGACGAAGAGCCGCAGGGGGATCTGGCCGGCGCCCCGACGCCAGTAGACTTGCGACACCTCTTTATAACGGAGGCGGCGGCGCTTGCCTCCGTAGAAGAGCTTGGTTTGCTGCCAGAGGTGGGACTCGTCCTGCCGGACCTGTTCGGGGGTAAAGGTGGAGAGGGCGTAAAAGCGGCGAGAAGGCTGGGGAGCGCGAAAGCCGAGGCGCGCATCCTTGCGGGCGCGGGCGATCAACTCGGTGCGATCGCGGGGGGCGCGCAGACAGGTGCGGTTGCAGAAGCTGCCATCCAGAGCCAGCACCAGCAGCTTGGCCCCACCCCCGGCCGCATCCAGCGCCTGGCGCAAGGGGGCCACGCTCTGCACAAAACGCTGCGAGAGGTTGTGGAGCTTGCGCATCCTTTTATATTCCTGCCAGGCTTCCTCTTTCGCCTTGCGGGAGGGCTTTTTCAGCGGCGCCGCCTCTTCAAAGCGCACGGGCAGAGCGCGGCAGCTGGCGGGGGCGTACCGATGCAGGGGCAGCAGCAGGGAAGCTTGCAGAAAGCGCACGCCGCGCAGGAGGTTGACATGAAAGGGGGGCGAGAGGGGATCGCGGTGATAACGCGCCTGGGGAATGGCGCGGCCGGTCTTGCGCAGGCGGGTGTCGTCGACGGCCACGCCCACCAGGCGGCCGGGACAATAGGGCAAGGCGCGGCGCCAGACGCCGGCAAACAACGTCTGCGGTTCCCAGTGACAACGCGAGTGGAGAAAGTATTCGCTCGACCAACTGCGCTGCTGGCGGCCCTGGGTCCAGAGGATACGCGAAAGACAGCGTCGACCCACGCAGACCAAGGCGCCCAGGGCCTGGCGCACGGCGCGCTGCAGGGTGCGCTGCTGGGGAAAAGTGGGGGCCCAGTCCGCCACGATCTCCGACCAGGCGGCGAACAGAGTCATCGGGCCTCCGGACGTAAGCCGAAAGTGTTCTTCCCGGTACGCAGGAAGCGATCGCCGCGGGCGACTTTTTTGGTCAGCGAAGAGACCAGGCTCTCGCGATCGACGGTGACGTAGAAGGCGGCGCGGAGGCGCGCCAGGAGTTCGGAAATGTGCAAGGGGGTACGGGCCTTCTTGAGTATGTCGTACGCCATGTCCACTTGGGACAGACCTGTGCGGCGCGGCCTCGGGGCGGGGGCTGGGGAACCGCCGCGGAGACGGCGAACCGCCCGCAACTGGGCATCCAGTGAGGCCTCGAATATCGAAAGAATGGAATCCTTGAGATCGTCAGGCAAGTTAACCTCCGGAGCCAGGACTCAGGAGGAAGGTAACGGAAATCAGGGAGGTCTGTCAATAGAAATCTTACTTTGCCAGACCTAAATGTAGAAACTCCAGTCACGGGCTGGAAGCCCGTGCCACCCAATCTCCGTAGGCCAGCGAAGAAAAGATTCACCCCAGAGGCCACAGAGACCACAGAGAGACCACAGAGAAAAGCGCTTCTGATGGCGCGGGTAGAGATCCCGCTTCCTGGGTTGTTAACCCGCAATTTTTTCTCCGTCTACTCTCCGTGACCTCTGGCACTCTGTGGTGAATCTTTTCTGCGCGGCACTCGAAGACATTGGCGCTTAGTGCTACAGAGATAGGTTTCGAGCTGCAACAAGCATTCAGGGTATGGCATGCCCCCCCAGGGGTCTGTGGTTCTTCGCTGGAAAGGGCTGCCTGGATACGTCGGGGCGCTAAACCCTCGTCACTTCTATTGTGCTCTACATCGACTGGGCTATGTCAATAGGCAATATAAAGGTTTGGGCTACCGGTAGCCCAAAAATGCAAAGGGGGCAGCAAATTGTCCGAGTAAAGTGGGACAGCCACTCCTGGCTGTGTCGTTAAGCTCAATTGTTGAGCCGCATTCACAGGCAGGAGTGCCTGTGCTACCGTGCGGGCCGGGACGGGGATCAGTAAATGACATCCAAGGCGGTATCAAAAAAGCGGTGTTGATTCCCTACGAAATGGTCGAAGAACGGGGAAGCGGTGTTGTTGTAAACGTCACGCGGATTGGTGTGGTCGGTTACGTTGAAGATGGTGAGCGCGCCGCGCATCACGTGGTTCTTGATCCAGGGCAGGGGGAGGTGGAATTCCTTGCTCAATTTCAGGTTGAGCGAGAAGAAGTGCGGGAAGCGGGCGCTGTTGGGCGGACCGACGTAGTTCTGTAACACATCGACGGGCGAGTAAGGAAGTCCCGAATGGAAGTCAATCAGGGGGTCGGCGGAGATTCCCCAGATATGGGTTTTGAAACGTCCCCAGGTCACTATGCGCTGGGGTGTGTCAGAGGGTAGATTGGCGTAAGCGTCGGGGCGGATGACGGGTGCTTCGAAGGGCACGTAGATTTCAGCCAAGGTATTCAGGTCGCCGCGGGCCAGGCTGTAGACGTAGGAGAAATTCCATTCGGATGAGTCACTCCGGCGATAACGCACCGTGGATTCGAACTCTTGATAACGCGAGGCGCCTTGATCGGTGAGCAGCAAAGAGGGGCCGGTAGGGAGCTGGGTCAAGGGATTGACGATGAACTGGCTGTAAGTGCGGCTGGAAATGTAGCTCAGGCGCAGCACCACTCGGGGAGTCAACTCGCGGTCGGCTTCGAGACTCCAACTCCAGTTGTGAGGCACGCTGCCCAGCGGGTTTTGCGAGGTTGAAAGCACACCTGACTCGTCCACATGCGCGTATCCGTTCTGGTAAACGAGGGGCGGCCCCTGGAGAGTTCCCGCTTCATCAAAGAAGCTCACAGAACGTGTGGGGTTGGAGGTGAAGTCCTCCGCCAGCAATTGACTGTGGTCGTAGAACAGGCCTACCCCTGCCCGCAAAACAGTTTTCCCCTCCCGGCCGGGGGAGTAAGCAACTCCCATCCGAGGCGCCACATTCCCATGGCTACCCAGCGACTGGCCGGAATACCGCACACCGATATCGAAAGAAACCGGCTCGCTCGGCGCCCAGTGGTCCGCCACAAAGAAGGCGCCCTCAAAATCCCCCGCCGAAAGCGAACCCGGTCCCAGGAAATCGATTCTCTCCGCCAGCGTACCATCGGCTCTGAGAATGAGTACGGGCCGCGAATTACTGCTACCGCTGTAGGAACGGTGTAACAAGCTTCCGCCCAGCGTCAATTCGTGCTTCCCCAACCAATGCCGCTGAGGGAATTTGTAAGTTTCCTGGCCCTGTTCCTGATCGCTGTAGCGCCGGTAAGTATTGAAAAAGTTTCCGCCCCAACCATTGGGCGTGACCAGCATGTTGAGCGCTCCTTGCCCATGGGCGTTGCTGTCGAACTCCATGGCGTGAAGGAGCGTCGTGAAGATGCCGCCGGCTGTGGTCATGTTCTGGTCCATAAAACCTACGGCGAAGCCTTTCTGACCATAATCGGAAGAGGCGGTTTGCGGGACCAGGGAGTTGATGTCTGCGAACTGGCGGCGCAACGGGAAGACATTGACGGAGGCTGACGCCAAATGGCGCGGCGAAAAAACGTATTGGAGATCGGTAAACGAACTAAAGTCGTGAATCTTGATCTCGTTGTTCGGCCAGGCCAATCCGCGCACCGGGTTCTTATCAATGTCGTAAGCCAGCGTCTCAGAGAAGCTCAGCCGGTTGGTGATGATGGGCCCCGTGACGTAGAGGATCGGGTTGAAGTCCGCGATTCCCACCAGCGTGCCGTTCTTGATGCGAGGATTGGGAGTGACGTTCTGGAATTCGAAATGCCAGCGGTCGCCAGGCGGCCGGATATGAATCGTGGCAAGCCCCCCGGAGAATCCGCCGTATTGGGCATTGTAGGTGTTTTTGTAGACCTGCAAGGAATCGATGGCCACCACCGGAACGTCGATCGAAAAGCTACCCGTAACGGGGTCAGAGGTCTCCGCGGAGTTTACCAGTAGCATGCCTTGGGTTTCAGGAACGCCTTTGATGTTGATCTTGCCATCTGTCGTGCGCACCACGCCCGGGACGAAGGGCAGGGCGGCCTTGAACTTCTGCTCCACCAGCGGCAGGTTCCTGAGTTCGGGCGTGCCCAATTGGGTCGGGGGTGCAGCCTGTTCCGTAGAAATGGCAGGAGCCTGTTCGTGGACTTCCACCCTCTGGTGAATCACCACATCGGGCGGCAACACGATTTGGAACAGGGGCAGGGCGGTGTCCGTCACGTCCACCGTGCGCCTCAAGGGTTGGTAACCCGAGGCGGCACACAGCAAGGTGTACTCGCCGGGCTCAAGGTCCAGGAACTGGAACTGCCCTTTGTGATCCATCGTGGCGGTGAGTCCTTCTTGAGGGAGCAGGGAACCGCTGAGGGTGCAAACGGCTTCCGTGAGAGGGAGGTCCTTCTCATTCAAAACCTCGCCATGAAGATTTTGGGTGGAGGGAAGGGTGCTCGGAAAGCACAAGCCCGCCAGAAGGAATGCAGTTCCTAAAGCCAGAATGGTGATAACCCGTCGATACCGCTGGATCAACATGCTCCTCGCCACGTCCTAGTTTCTTTGCACGAAGGCGGCACTCAGTTTCCCCCTTTCCACGTGCGTCTTCAGACTGCCTCCTCTCATGTCTATCCCTTCAACCGAGCCATCGCTGCTGAGTCTGCTCGCGGGTCGGCGGCAGTCCGACTCGACCGGAACTTGGGCACGCTGTGCGTTAGTTTAATCCTCTGCCGGGATTCTCGACAACGGAATACTTCAAAGGTCGCCGGGCGTGATTGATCAAATCCGAAGCCACGCACCTGGGGATTTTCGCCGCGCAAGTTCTGAGCCCGCATTTCCTACCCGAGTAAATTTCCTGTCCCACGTCCGGGGTTTTTGGTGGGACAACGCCCGCTATGCCCCGCGGAGCGCAACTTCTGGGACAGCCTAAACGCTCGCTGGCGGACTTTCTGTCTTAATAATTCCTGCTCCTTCTTTAATCGTTAGGAAGTGATTGGCCGGGATATTGGTGAAGCGCTCCACCTTTTGGGTGGTGGGCCACTTCACCTCGATCACGTCCGCCTGGGTGGCCTGACCCAGACCAAAGTGCAGCCGCAAATCGCTCTGCGACATGACGCTGCCTCCCGAGTGCACCTCGTCGATCTGCGCGTGTTTTCCCGTCACAACGCGCACGCGCGCCCCGATGGCCGTGCGGTTGCACTTTGTCCCGAGCAACTTGAGGCTGATCCAATTCAGTTTGTTGCCCCCATCATTGCGCAGGAGCGAGGGGAAATCATTCATGTTCAAGACCAGCACGTCCATGTCGCCATCGTTATCGTAGTCGCCGAAGGCGCAGCCGCGGCTGGAAAATTTCTCCATCACTCCGGGGCCCATATCTTTCGAAACATCCTTGAACTTCCCATTGCCGAGGTTCCGATAGACCAGGCGTTGGGCTCGGAACAGCACGTCCAGGTGGTACTCCTCGATTTCGGGGTAGACGTGACCATTGACCTGAAAAATGTCCTTCCACCCGTCGTTGTCGTAGTCAATGAATCCGGCGCCCCAGCACACGTATTGCGTATTCACGCCCAAGCCGGCGGCAAAGGTCACGTCGGTGAACGTGCCGTCGCCGTTGTTGTGATAGAGGTCCGGCGTATCGTCAGAGAAATTGGTTTTGTAGATGTTCGAGCCACCCGTCGCAGTCGTAATCTCCCACGCCCACGCCCATGCCGGCCTGTTCCTGACCGTCCTCGTTGTAAGCGCAGCCGGCCATGACGGCGATATCCTCAAACGTTCCGTCGTGCTTGTTATGGAAGAGAATGCTCGGTTCGGAATCGATGGCCACGTAGATGTCGGGCCAGCCGTCGTTATCGAAATCGTAGGAGACGGCGGTAATCGAGTAGCGGGGGCCGGGCTTGAGGATGCCGGCCTTTTTCGAGACGTCCGTGAACGTCCCGTTGCCGTTATTGTGGTAGAGGATATTCATCCCGGCGGGCAAGCCGCGGGGACCACACATCACTGGGATTCCTTTCCACTGGCAATAGCCGGTCTGTCCGGGCGTAGGAACTTTTTGAATGTTGAGCTCGATGTAATTACAGACGAAGAGGTCAAGGTACCCGTCGCGATCATAATCCAGCCAGGTGCAGCCGGTACCCCACCGTACGCGCTCCTCCCACAGGCCGGCCTGTTTGGTGACGTCCGTAAAGGTGCCGTCGCCGTTGTTGTGCCATAGGACGTTGTGCCCCCAGTAGCAGCAAAACAGATCGTCCCAGCCGTCATTATCGTAGTCGCCCACGCCCACGCCGGTGCCCCACCCGGTGCGCGTCAAGCCGGCTTTTTCCGTGACGTCGGTAAAGGTGCCGTCGCGGTTGTTCTTGAAAAGATGCTGGGTGGGAGTCTGCCCGCCGGGATTGGGCTCTTCGCCCGGCATCCGAATGCCGTTGGTCAGGTAGACGTTGAGCCAGCCGTCCTGGTCGTAATCGAAGAACGCCACCCCACTTCCCTTGGCTTCGACAATGTACTTCTTGCGCTTCACTCCCCCCCAGACGTTCTCCACATTGAGGCCAGCTTCCTTGGCCACATCCACGTAGGTGACGGGGGAGGACGCGTCGGGGTCGGGCGCGGTGGCCGCGTGGAGAAGGGGAGCGCCCGGCCATCTCCAGAGCGGAGTGGTGAGGAAATCCAGGATGCCTGAACCCAGGGCGACGGTCGAAGATCCGAGAAAGTTGCGGCGAGAGAATCTCATATTATTATTTAGGCGCGGCGACGAAGTGAGCTTTGGCCCTCTCTCTTTTTGTTGGGACCACCGAAGGAGCCACCCTCGCCGTCGAAATTCAAACCCATCATTATACTATGGGCGTTGAGCTGTACCCGGGAGAAGGTTGGCAAGGGGGAGGGAAATCGGAGATCGGGCCATCGGATCATTGGGTCATTTGCGATTTGTGATTGGTGATTGGGCGGTCGGCGATTTTCCGGCGTGCCGAATGGGGCTCATGTTCGGTGATAAGCCTGCCGATAACCGATGCGGGGGAGTGTGGCACAGCGGGGGCAAGCAATTTTAGATTTTCGATTTCCGATTTTGGATTGGCGTGGCGGCCCGGCAGATTTGTGATTTGCGAAGTCGATTTTAGGCTAAGGTTCGTGTGCCAACCGACCGATAACCGATGTGGGGAAGTGTGTCACGGCGGGGGCGGGGGGACGAGGCTATTGGTTCATCAGTACAAGGCCAAAAATCATAGCCCTCTCCGAGGGGAGAGGGTGGACCGCCGCCGGCGTTTTTACGAGCCGGGGCGGGACGGGTGAGGGGTCAAGTCGTTTGTGACGGGCCGCTCATTTGCCTCATCCTTGGCGTCGATCCTACCGATAACCGATACGGGGAAGTGTGTCACGGCGGCGGTGAGGTCAGTATGGCGCCAGTCCTTATTTCTCGCCACGAACGGGAAGGGGGGCGTTACCGCCCGCGGAAGAAAGCTTCGCCGCGGGTAACGACTCTGTCGCCCCAGGCGCTCGCGTAACCACCCCGTCGCCTTCGGCGCCACAGGAATCAGGAGGGGAGCTTTAAAGAACTCCCCGCCTCAGATGAGGAGGGGAGGCGCGCCGAGCCCCGATAGCGCGTTTTTTCCAAATTGATCATCGGGGCCGAGCGCCGGGGTGGTGCTGAACCGGGGAATGCAGGTGCGGTGCTGACAAAACAAATTGGGTGGTGCTGAGAGTGGCGTCAAGCCACGCGGCGGAGAGGATAACCACCCCGTCGCCCAACGCGCCGCTCAAATTGCCTCATCCTCGGCGCCGATCCCACCGATAACCGATGCGGGGGAGTGTCACGGCGAGGTCTGGCAATCGGGTGATCGGGCGGTCCGGCCATCGGGTCATTAATTCTCCGTTTCACCACCACCAGAGTGAAAGAGCATAGCCCTCTCCGAGGGGAGAGGGTGGACCGCCGCCGGCGTTTTTACGAGCCGGGGCGGGACGGGTGAGGGGTCAAGTCGTTTGTCGCGGGCCGCTCAATTTGTCTCATCCTCGGCGTTAATCCCACCGATAGCCGATACAGGGAAGTGTCACAGCGCGGATTGGGTCATTGATTCATCGGGACATTGAATCATTGGGTGAGCGGACAATTTAATGATGGTGTGATTGTGGGTTTTCGAGCCGTCGAGTTAGGTTCAAGTTCGCGTCGCAATCTGCCGATAACCGATGCGGGGGAGTGTCACGACGGGGCGGCAATTTTGGATTTTAGATTGGAAGACCGATTTTCGATTTCCGACTTTGGATTGGCCGGCGGCGCCGCCAGCCTTTTCTCGCCACTAGCCACTCGTCACTGCTGTTGGAGTGTGTCACGGCGGGGCGGCGCGGAGCGGCCGCAAAAACGTGTCTCGTAGGGGCAGGCCTCGTGCCCATAAGCGCTAAGATAGGCTGTTGGGGTTCCATGGGCGACGTTCGTTATCGAATAGAGGATTTCGATTCGTCGAGGATAACTTCCGAGTGGCCGACGATACAGGAGTTGGGCGACTTCGCTCTACACTATGGCGTTACAAGGGAGCTAACCCCGGCGAACTGTGTGAATATACGGTTAGACTGGGGGCCTCTGCCGCCTGCTGTCGCCCGCGTTCCCTCACCTTGGCGCGCATCTGCTCAGTCTACTCGGCGGTAAACTTGAAGGTACTCAGGGGGGCTTCATAGTCCTCGGCTTGCCAGCGCGCCCGCATGATCCCGCATCCTCGCTGACACGTCCCTCTGGAGCCGTTCGCATTGCGTTGGGGTGAAGTAGAGAAACGTCCGTGCCATTGCTGCTAAGTCATCCATCGACCAATCTCCGCGCATGACGCCGGTCTGCGAGTGCGACTCCGGTCCCAATAGCAGGTGCCCGACTTCATGCGCTATGGCGTGGCCGAGGATCTGATCGGTCGTAGTGTCACAACGCTCTGCCCACTGCCTCGCCAGTTGGTAGAAGACATAGGTATAGCATCCTTGTTGGCTGTCCACGCAAGGGAGAGCCCACCCCAGGTCGTGGTGGGAGCCGGGTCTCTCCCCAAAGGGCTGGGATACGAAGCGAAGGGCAAAGTCCGAGGTCGCCCAGGGCCGCTGGCAGGCGGGGAAGCGGTCAACCTCCTCCGGTGAGACCGGGCAATCCATCCACATCGTTTCGATTCCTGCCTTGCGGAAGATAGCTGCTGCCACGTGCTCCGCCCGGGTCAGTTCGGGGGGCGTGACGTGAGCGTAGTTGAAGATGCGCAGGGTAATCCGCAGGCCGGATTCGCCATTGCCCGCGGGCTGGCCCTGAGATTCCGGGCCGCCGTCCGGGGCCTGGGCTACAGTTCGAGCCAGCAGCCCCGGAACTCCCAGAACCGCCATCCATCCCACCAGAATCCACGATTTCCATCGCGCTACCTTCTGAGTCTTGCCTTTCGATCCCATGGCGCCCTCCTCCACGAACTTGCGTGGTGAGGGCGACTTTGGGCTGGGCGAGCGGGTACCTCAATGCAACAGCGCTTACGCGTGGATTACATGTGGGCGACGAGCTAACGGATTGGTAGGAATGGTACTTGCCGATGTCTTAGAAGCGGTGCAGGGCCAATGCGGCATCCGTGAAAGGGTTCCGCAAGCCCCTGAATCTGGGGGTATGGAGGGTTCGCTCCGGTGCTCGAACGCCAGAATTACGCCGGTGGCACCTTGAATTGCCGATAACGGAGTGGTAATGTCGGCCCCATCAAGCCATAGGAGTTCCCATGCAAGCGGCGCGGCGCTCTCACGTGGTCCGTCTGGGGCCCTTCAAGTTGGACCTTAAAGCCGGGGAACTGCACAAAGAGGGGCGCAAACTGCGCCTTCAGGAACAACCCTTCCGGATTCTCCAAATGCTGGTGGAGCGTCCTAGCGAGGTGGTGACGCGCGAGGAGCTGCAGAAAAAACTCTGGCCGAATGACACCATCGTGGAGTTCGACCACAGCATCAACGCCGCCATCAAGAGGTTACGGGACGCGCTGGGTGACACAGCGGAGGAGCCGAAATACGTGGAGACGGTAGCCCGCCGCGGCTACCGTCTGCTGGTCCCCGTGGAATGGGAGGAGGTAAACCCCGCAGGCTCCCCTCAGCCGGCGGTGGCTGCGGTGGAGGAGCCCGTGGCCGAGTCGATCCCCCCTGATCTGACGGGGTCTGATAGCCTGCTGGGCAAGGAAGTCTCGCACTACCGGGTCACCGGGATGCTGGGGCGTGGCGCGATGGGGGTGATCTATAGAGCGGAGGACACGCGGCTGGGCCGGACGGTCGCGCTGAAGTTTCTGCCCGCGGAATTGGCGAAGGACCGGCAAGCACTCGCTCGTTTCCAGCGTGAAGCCCGTGCCGCCAGCGCCCTGAACCATCCCAACATCTGCACCATTCATGACATCGACGAGTTCGAGGGCCAGCCGTTCATCGCCATGGAACTGCTGGAGGGGGAAACGCTGAAGGAGCGGCTCGCTGTAGCGTCGATCTCCGATCGACGAATCGGCGGTCAGAGACCGCCGCTACAATTGGACACGTTGCTCGACCTCGCCATCCAGATTACGGCAGGGCTCGAGGCGGCACATGGCAAGGGCATCATTCACCGCGACATCAAGCCGGCGAATATCTTCGTCACCCCGCGAGGTCAAGCCAAGGTTCTCGACTTCGGCCTGGCGAAACTAGCGCTGCCGTCCTCGGCGGCTCCGGGTGGCGGCCACAGGCCGGCGCTACCCACCGCGGCGGAGGAGTCGCTGACCAGTCTGGGCGGGGCGGTAGGCACGGCCGCCTACATGTCGCCTGAGCAGGCGCGCGGCGAAGAGGTCGACGCGCGAACCGACCTGTTCAGCTTCGGCGCGGTGCTCTATGAGATGGCGACGGGGAGGCAGCCGTTCGCGGGCAACACCTCGGCGGTCGTCTTCAATGCCATTCTGAGCCAAGCGCCGGTCTCTCCCGTCAGCCTGAATCCCAGCCTGCCCCCCAAACTTGAAGAGATCATCAACAAGGCGCTGGAGAAGGATCGAGACATTCGTTACCAGCACGCCTCCGATTTGCGCGCCGACCTCCAGCGCTTGAAACGCGATACGGACTCGGGGCGGGCTGTAGCGGCGATCTCTGATCGCCACGCGGCGGTGGGGACACCGCCGCTACAGAACCGTCGCCGGCTGGCCATCGCCCTGGCCGGTGCTGTCGTCATCGGCGGCGCGGTTCTCGCCTACTGGCTCACGCGTCCCCCGCCCCAACTCAAGGAACGCAGACTCACCTTCAATCCCAGCGAAAACCCTGTAACAAGTGGTGTTATTTCGCCCGACGGGAAGTACCTCGCCTATGGCGACCGAATGGGAATGCACCTGAAGCTGATTCAAACTGGGGAGACGCGCACCATTCCTCAACCCGAAGGGCCGGCCCCTGACCGCGCTGGCTTTTTCCCGCTTGGGTGGTTCCCTGATAGTACCAAGTTCTTTGCCACCAGCTACGGAACCGTCCCCCGGAGCGGCTGGGTTGCTTCAGCCATGGGTGGACCTCCTCGCAAGTTTCGAGATGACGCCGGCCTCTGGGCCGTCTCCCCGGACGGCACCCTGATTGCGCTCGGAACCGGTGTATGTCAAGGTCCTTCTGCAATCTACTGCGAGATCTGGCTGATGGGACCACAAGGGGAGGAACCACGCAGGTTTTTATCCGGTTCTGAGGATGACGGCTTCTATTGGGCAGCGTGGTCGCCAACCGGGCAGAGGATCGCCTACGAAAGATTTCACCGCACGCCGGACACGTTCGTATGTTCTATCGAGAGTCGCGACCTGAAGGGAGGTCAGCCGACTCTCATCGTGTCCGACCCGAGGTTATGTAATCAGGGCATCCAATTTCTGTGGTACCCCGGCGGTCGCTTCATCTATACAATGTTAGAAGCGCCGCCGCATCAGGACGACAGCAATCTCTGGGAAATCAGGGTTGACACCAGGACCGGTCAACCTGTGAGCAAACCAAGACAACTCACGGAATGGACCGGGGTCAATATAGACGTTGTTAACGGGACGCAAGATGGAAAGCAGTTGGCCGTTACGAAATACAGCTCGCCGGCGAGTGTCTACGTCGGGGAACTGGAAGCCGGTGGCCACGGTTTGAAGGAGCCGCGCCGCCTGACACTGGATGAGCACAATGCTTATCCGGGCGGGTGGATGCCGGACAATAAAACCGTCCTATTCTGGTCTGATCGGAACGGCACTACGGACATCTTTAAACAGGCGTTAGACCAGGAGGCGGCCGAACTGGTAACGACAGGTCCTGACTTCAAGGACAACCCTGTCGTGAGCCCGGATGGTTCCTGGATTCTATACTTGTCCAGTGCAACGGCTGAGGTCAATCCCCCCACCCCGGTACGCATCATGCGAGTGCCCGCCTCGGGCGGACCACCGCAGCTAGTGCTGGAGGGACGGGGTATCGACGGCCTGGCCTGCGCCCGGGCCCCTGCGACTTTGTGCGTCTTCAGCGAGGAGAGTCCGGACCGAAAACAAATCATCTTCTCGGCGTTCGAGCCGTCGCAAGAACCGAGGAGGCAGGAGCTTGCCAGGGTTAATCTCAACCCTCCGGACGCGTATCATGTCTGGGACCTTTCCAGCGATGGCATGCGCCTCGCATTTAACCAGAATGAGGAGCGCGAGCGCCGAATCCAAATCCTGCCGTTGGCTGGCGGGGCGGCCCAGGAGGTTAGTGTCAAATATCGGGAGACCTTCTGGCAGTTGTTCTGGGCGCCAGACGGCAAGGGTCTGGTTGTATCAGGGTGGCACGGAGAGATCAGTTATGTGGATTTGAAAGGTACCCCTTACGTCCTCGAGAAAGAAGGTTTCATCGGCGGTGCGGAGATGCGTTATGGCGCCTCTTTTTCTCCCGACGGTCGCCATCTGGCTCTGATGGGCAGTACCAGAGAAGCCAATGTGTGGTTGCTGGAGAACTTCTGAGAGCAGTGACGAGTGACAAGTTGCGAGTGACGGGCCGGCGTTCATCCATCAGCTTTCGCCTGGACGGCTTCGCGGCGGACCTGCTACGCCCCGACTCGCGCTTGCGGGACCTCCTGCGCTGCATGAACTTCCTGCCGCAGTGCTACATGTGCCTGAGGATGTGATTTCGTCGCGAGTTGAAATACCAGGTTAGCAGCGGCATGAACACCGCGAACTGGGCTGGCACAAGTTCCCACCACCAATGATGCTTCAAGTGGTTCATCGGCTAACGGTTGCTGCCGTTTCTCCGTATTTCTCCCCATAAGTCGCTTAGTGTTTATCACCGAGACCATGGACCATTAAATATTCCGAGCGAGTGACGGTGTACTCGGAAGTTATTCGTCCTTATCTAAGCGCTTATGGGCCTCGTGCCTGCCCTCCCCGTCGGCGTAGCCGACATCAGGGCACCCACGAGAGGTGCCCCTACGAGTAGCGCACGCCCCGCAGGCGGGTGAGGGGTCAAGTCGTTTGTGACGGGCCGCTCATTTGCCTCATCCTTGGCGTCGATCCTACCGATAACCGATACGGGGAAGTGTGTCACGGCGAGGTCTGGCAATCGGGTGATCGGGCCATTCAGTCATCGGATCATCGAGTCATTGAGTGATTTTGTGATTTTCAAACTTCGAGCCGACTTTAAGCTCATGTTCGTATGCCCACCGACCGATAACCGAAGTGGTGGAGTGTGTCACGGCAGGGGATGGGGGCTTCGGGGTTCGGGACGGACAGCAAGCGTAGCGGCGGGTTTACCCCGCCATTTTATGCCACGCGATCGTGGGCCGGGTGGCGAGGTAAACTCGCCGCTACATCAAATTGGCCTCGTCACGGGCGCTGTTTCAGGATGCGTTGTATGTTTCTTTTCCCGTGGAGAACGGCGACGACCTGAAGGGGGGCCGTCTCTGGCCGGTACACAACGGTGTAATTGGGATAACGCGTCAGCGTCCAGAAGCGTAGCGGACGGGATGTGAGGTCGGGACGGGAATGGCCGCGCCGGGGCGCTTCGGCGAGGAACGCGCAAGCGTCGTAAATGGCGTGCTCTACGCGCTCGGCGGCGTCTTCGCTGGCATCGGCAAGGTAACACCAGATATCAAAAATATCCGTTTTGGCAAGAGGCGTGAGAGCATAGACGCTCATCGTTTGGACAAACGCCAGTTGTCTTTCATCGCCTGAATTTCCCGGCGAGCCTCGGCGCCGTCCATAAGCTCGCCACGCTCGGCCTGGAGATAGCCTTCCTCGATATGAGCGGCGAGTGCCCGGCGTTCCTCGTCGGTCCAGCTTTCTTCGGCGTCCTGCGCCTCCAGGGCGCGGCGGACTACGTCTTCAGCGCTCGTATAGCCGCCGCTGGAAAGGCGCTTTTTGATGAGCGTCTCAAGGTCCGGTGGGACGTTTAACTGCATCGCTGGTTCTCCGTTTCCACTCCCTACGCCCTCAGGATACGGGAAATCCTCGCGTGTAGCAAGTTCAGGTCTGTTTGCCTGTCAGGTCTGTTTGCCCCAACGGCGAGTTGATCCTGCCCGATTCGTAGCGGCGGGTTTACCCCGCCATTTCATGCCACGCGATCGCGGGCAGGGTGGCGGGGTAAACCCGCCGCTACGTCAACTTGCCCCACCACCGCAGAGGTCCACGCTACACTTGCTTCCGAAATCCGTCCCCTCTAGAACAAAAGCTTCAGCGCGAATTGAATCTGGCGCGGTGCAGCAGCCGTCTGAACCTGCCCAAAGGTGGGCGAGCTGATGTCGTCATTCGGCACGCCAAAGTTCACCCGGTTCAGAAGATTAAAAAACTCGCCGCGGAACTGCAGGGTGGCCGACTCCGCCAGATGAAAGTTCTTCAAAACTGCAAAGTCCCATTGAGAGAGGCCGGCGGCTTGGACGATATTTCGGCCGGCATTGCCGAAGGTTCCCAGATGCGTGTTCTGCTGGAATGCCTGGGTGTTGAACCATTGGCTCGCAGTTTTGGGGCCGTTGTTGGGATTTCCCACCAGGTTCGGGCGGTCACCGACAAACCCCGAGATCTCGGGGGATTGTCCCTGAAGAGACGGGTCACTGGAATCATAAACGGTAAACGGCGTCCCCGTCGACGTGGAAACGATGCCGTTCAACTGCCAGTTACCCAGGGCGCTCTGGTACCAGGTGTGGGAGCTCTTCCAGAAGGGGAGCTGCCACTGATAGCTGAAGACCAGACGTTGGCGAGCGTCGAACAGCGAGCGGCCATACTCCGCCTCCAGATTCCACGGGTTCTGCGCAAGGTCATTTTCGCCAGCGACTAGCGTTGGTGCGGACCCCGTAAGATTGAAACTTGACACGTCGTCCAGGGCCTTGGAATAGGTATAGGACGCCAGGAACGCCATGCCGTGGCCGAGGCGTTTACGCAGGCTCGTCTGAAGTGAGTTGTAATTCGAGTTGGTGACACCGGAGATCAGGCCTATCGACCCGTAATTGCAAAGATTGGGATTCGCCGGATTGCAGCCCGAATAGGGGCGGTAAGCGTTTACGTTCTGTTGTTCGCCGCTGATGCAGGAGGATTGCTGACTGGCCGGCAGCGTGGAACAGAGTGTGGGCGGATTGCTTTCGAGGAAGCGCGGCAACTTGGTCCCTTTGGTTCCCACGTATCCAACCTCCAGCAACCACCCCTGTCCAAAAGAATGCTCCACCGTGAAGTTCCAATCTTGCGCGTAGGGCACCTGGAGGTGTGGATCGAGAGTGAGCAGGGTCAGCGATTGGGCTCCGCCCGCAAAGTTGGGTGCAAAGGGATTGGACCCGGCCGGCAGAGGGTCCGCGAAGCTGGAAGGAAACGATTCCTGGATTGTCTTGAACCACGGTGGCGCGCTTTCCGGCGCTTGCAAGGGACCGCCTTCACCGTTGTAATAAGGGTCATAGAAAATACCGTAGGCGGCGCGCACGGCCCACTTCCCGTTGCCGGTGGGATCCCAAGCGAAGCCCGCACGCGGAGCCAAGGCGCGGTATTCCCTGGGGATTAAACCAGGCCCCACACCCGGATCGCCCGGATAAAGCAGGCCCGGAGGTGCGCTCGGAATGATGCGCGACTGCGCCTGGGGCACAAACAACGCGTCCTGGTTGTGGATTTCGCGGTAAGGCTGCGGCAATTCGTAGCGCAGCCCTATATTGACCGTCAGGCGCGAAGTGGGCTTGTAACTGTCCTGCACATAAAGATTGAAATTCGTGGCGCGCATACCGCGTGGAAGCTGCCCCCCGCCTTGCAGGAAAACCACCGGCTGTCCGATCAGGAAGTCCACAAACGCATCGCCCACGATGGGAACGGGGGCAAAAACGAAAAATCCATTCGAGGCAATGCCCAGTAGCGTATTCAATTGGTCGCGTTGAAACTCGCCGCCCAATTTAAGTTCGTGCCTCCCGTGGACCCATGCCAGCGAGTCCGTCAACGAATAAGTATTCTGATAGTCGTTGGCCGGCCCCGTGATGGGATTGCCGACCGAAGCATAGCCCCCGACTTCCACGAAGGGAGGCCCCAACTGACTTGCCAGGGTGGGAGAGTATTGGAATCCCAGCGAGGAGATCGGGGTGTGGTTCGTGGCTTCACCAAAAAGGAATTTGTTTCGCAGAAAGGAAAACCGGACGACGTTCACAATCGACGGCGAGAACGAGTGGGTTTCTTCCAGGGCGGCGTTTTGGGCGCGGAAATTCTCTCCTACGGGAAAACCGGGCACATTGGCCCCGGCGATGGATAGCGGGTCCAACTGCGAACCGTTGTTAAAGAGGTAGTGGAAGGAAATAGTGTCGTGCGCGGAGAGGTAGTGGTCAAGCCGGAGCCCGAACTGGTCGGAGGTGTTCTGCAACACCTCGGTGGCGCCGTAGGCGTTGGGCCCGTAGTTCGACTCATTGGGCAGCGGATAGAATGCCAGCAAACTCTGCGAAATTGCACTGATCGCGCCAGGGGGAAGTTGGTTGAAAGGTAGAGGTTGCGGCGGCGAAGCAAACACGTTGACCAACTGTGTTCCCGCGGGATCGGTGCAGAATCCCTGGGGCGAATAAGTGGCGCACTCGGCGCCGAAGTTTCCCTGCCGTTGCGCGGCGGTGGGGACCGTGGTCAACTGCGTTTCCCCCTGCCGGTTGCGATAGCCCTCGTAGAAGCCAAAAAGGAAAGTCTTATCACGTCGCAGGGGACCGCCCAGCGTGCCGCCGAACTGGTTTTGCTTCAGGGGGTCCACGCTGGTGGAAAAGAAATTACGCGCATCCACCGCGTCGTTTCGCAGGAAGTCGTAAACATCGCCGTGAATCTGGTTTGATCCCGAGCGCGTCACGATGTTGGTGCTGGAGCCGGCGTTATGGCCGAACTCAGCGGAAGCGGTGTTGGTCAGGATGCGGAATTCCGCAATGGCGTCGGGGGGCGGCTTCAGAACGAAGCCGGCATTGATGCTGTTGTAGTTCTCCGCTCCGTCCACCAGGAATTCGTTGGACTCCGGCCGCATGCCGTTCACGGCATACGACTGGCCGCCACGCATGGAGCCACCGGCCAACTGCAAACCTGGCGTGAGGGGCGCCGTGCCAGGCAGCAGGAGGCCAAGCTGCGAGAAATTGCGGCCGTTGAGCGGCAGATCGACAATCTCGCTATCGTGGAGGGTCTCACCCAAGTCGTTGGTGGTCGCCACCAGTCCCGCGTCCGCGTTGACCTGCACGGTCTGCTGCGGCAATCCCACCTCAAGGTGTACCGGCACCTGCGCCACCTGATTGACACTCAAGCTGATGCCGTCCTGCACATAGTTGCGAAACCCCGGCGCTGTGACCTCCAACCGGTAATGGCCAATGGGCAGGAGCACCAGCAAGTAGTCGCCTGACGCATCGCTTACGCCGCTGCGTGTAAACCCGGTTTCCGCCTGGATGGCCGTAACCTTGGCCGACGGCACTCGCGCACCGCTGGGATCCAAAACGGTACCGCGAAAACTCGCTGTGGTCTCCTGTGCGCTCAGCACTGCGGCAAACAACAGAATGACCCATGCGGTGACCCAAATACACGTCCCGTGCTTTGCCATGCAGCCACCCTCCTTATGGATGGCGTTGTTTGTATGTCTGGAAAGACTTAACCCCCAACGCGAGTTACGTTTGAATCTGATGTGGCCGATCGGCTGTAACCGAAATACCCTGACGCGTGGATTATCAAAGGAGCCACTGCCAGGGTCAATAATGTGAATCGAGGGGATGGGTTGCTTTATTCGATTAGGCCTTCAAAAAATCGCAAGAAATCACCGATTTTCACGGCGCATCCACCCGCTACCATGACGAGCACGCGTAGCGCGGACCAGTTTTGTAGGTCCGCGTAATATTGTTGTCGATGGGGGACGACCCGCACGCCTCCGAGAGCGGGTAGCGCACCGCGGCGAAGCCCGACCCAACAATAGATGCACGTGCAGTCGTTCCTTGGTGCTGTCCTAATTTAAACGTAGCGCCCCTATTCATCGGGGCTCCATGCCGGCTGGAAGCCGGCGCTACGTTTGAAATTAGGACAGCACCCGTTTCTCAGCGGCCTTGACAGCCAGCTTCCCTGTAGATATCCTGCCCCGAGTTTTTTCCGTCCTCAGATATGCTGGCGCGTGGGCGGGGGAAAACCCTAATGCTGCCCGAAGGGTAATGAACCATTTTGATGTGGCACGGCAGACCTGCCCATGCCACTTCAAGTGGCTGAATTTTAAGTCACTTCGTATCGAAGTGGGGAATGCGCTTCCCAAGGGGTCTAGTTGCAGGACACCCACGTAGACAAAAACCCGGCGCAAGTACAGCCGCATTTGGAGCGGCGGCTGGGGCTCTTAAGCGCCACCTCCATTAACATGTCCAACATGGTGGGGGCCGGGACCTTCATCACCCTGCCGCTCATCATCAGCTCGATGGGAGGGCCCCAAGCGCTCCTGGGTTGGTTTACCGGCACACTCATCGCATTGGCCGATGGTATGGTCTGGAGCGAATTGGCCGGTGCCTTCCCCGGTGAGGGAGGATCTTACGTTTACCTGCGCGACTCCTTTGGCCGGCAAAAATGGGGACGCTTTCTGGGTTTCATGTTCATTTTCCAGCTTATCTTGAGCGGCCCGCTGGAGATTGGCTCCTCGAACATTGGCCTCGCGCAATACATGGGCTACCTTTGGCCCGGCATGACGTTGCGGGATGGCAAATTGGTGGCGGCGGGCGCGGGAGTGCTGGCCACGATTCTGCTTTATCGAAAGATCACCTCCATTGCCAAGGTGATGGTGACCCTCTGGGCAGGAATGCTGGTCGCCGTAGTCTGGGTGATCATTTCGGGGTTCATGCACTTCAACGCCCATCTGGCCTTCTCATTTCCTCCCCATGCGTTCGCTCTCCGCACCGGATACCTGATGGGCCTGGGATCGTCAACGCTCTACGTGATGTACTGCTACCTGGGATACTACGCAGTCTGCTATCTGGGGGAAGAAGTTGTGGACCCGCCGCGTACCGTGCCGCGTTCCATCATCATTTCCGTTCTCGTGGTCTTCGTCATCAATCTGCTTTTGTGCCTGAGTGTTCTGGGGGTGATTCCCTGGCGGGAAGCAATGCAGTCACCCTTCATCGTTGCATTGTTCATGAGCCGGGTGTACGGGAACTGGGCGGGGAAGGCGGTAAGTCTGCTGATAGTATGGAGTGCGTTTGCGGGCACTTACGCCCTGATCCTTGCCTATTCCCGCGTCCCTTATGCGGCCGCGCTGGATGGCAACTTCTTCCGCCCCTTTGCGAAACTTCACACCCAAAAGGATTTTCCTCACGTCTCCCTGTTGCTCATCGGTGTGTTATCCGTGCTGTCCAGTTTATTCGAGCTGGCGGAGGTGATCAGCGCACTGATGACGGCTCGCATCCTGGTGCAATTTGTGATGCAGGTTGTTGCCGTGATGGTGTTGCGAAAGTATCGGCCGGAAGTCTGCCGCCCCTTCAAGATGATTCTTTACCCTTTGCCCTGCGCTATCGCCCTGGTGGGGTGGATATTTCTCTTCCTCGATGCCGGGATTCGATATGTGAGCTTTGGCTTGTTGACGGTTTTGGCCGGATGCGCAGCGTTCGCGATCATGTCGTGGAAGCGGCAGACCTGGCCGTTTGGTAGGTTCGAGGACGCTGGTTAAGCAGCGCTGCCGGCGAAAGGAAGCAACTTTGAGCAGGGTTAACCCGGCTCATCATAACTTGGTAATCAAAGCGAGGACCCATGACCGCAAATATCCCTTCTGAAGAATTCGGAAAGCGTCTGGCGAGAGTCCAGGAACTCCTGCGCGAAACGGATCTGGACGTTCTGCTGGTTAATTCCAACGAGGCGGATTTTGCCAATGTCCGCTATTTCTTGAGCGATTGGCCCATCTTTGAGACGGCGGGCGTGGTCATCCCGCGGCAAGGCCCCCCCACTCTGCTGATCGGTCCGGAATCGGAGACCTTCGCGCAAGATACCAGCCGCATTCCGCGCATCCGGAAGATGGTGGAGTACCGGGAATCGGCCGATCCGGCCTATCCGGGCGTGACAGTTTCGAATTTCCGTGATGTCTTTGCGGAAGTCGGGGTGACCGATCCCAAGCGCATCGGCATTGCGGGCTATCTGGTCACAACCCTTCCGGTCCTGGACGGGCTGAAGCAGCATTTTCCCACGGCCGCGATCGTCCGGGCCGATCACCTCATGACCCGGATGCGCTCGGTGAAATCGGAAGCGGAATTGGCGTGCCTGCGGGAGGCTTGTCGAATCGCCGAGCTGGCCATCGACGCCATCCTCGCGCGCATCAAGCCCGGCATGACCGAACTGCAGGTGGTGGGGATTGCGCAAGAAGCTATTTATGCGCACGGCGCGGAGTACGAAGGCATGCCGCAGTATGTGCTCTCCGGAACGCACTCGAACCACGCCATCTCCCGGCCCGGTCACCGGCGCCTGGAGAAGGGCGACCTGGTCCAGCTCAACATTGCGGCGCGAGTCGACGGGTATTCCTCCGGGGTGGGGCGGCCGGTTTGCCTGGGGAAATTGACCGGGAAGAGGCGGGAACTGGTCGAATTCGGCAAGCTCGCCCATGGGCAGACCATGCAATGGATGCGCGCCGGAGTCGAAGCCGCCGAAATCGCCCAGCGCTATCACCGGCTCTTTGTCGAAAAGGGATATGAGAAGAACTTCCTTTACGGCCCCTGCCACGGCTGGGGCATGATCGAAGTTGAGCCGCCTTGGATGGAGGTAACTTCTCACTACCGGCTCGAGGAAAACATGACGTTCCAGGTGGACACGTTCGTTCAGGACGTGGACTTCGGGTTGCGCTGGGAAAACGGAGTGCGTGTAACCGCCACCGGAGTTGAGATGTTTTCGAATCGAAATATGGAGATTATTGAGCTCGGGTAACAGAAATCGAACGGTGGCTCAATGAGGGATGTAGGGGGAGGTCACCAGGGTCTCCTCGTCGGTGGGGATGGGCTCCCCGTGCTTCCTGAGGCTCTCGATATAGCCGGAAACAGCGTCCTTGGCCATTTTTCTAG
The DNA here is from genome assembly GCA_963804995.1 of uncultured Acidobacteriota bacterium. Lineage (GTDB taxonomy): Bacteria > Acidobacteriota > Terriglobia > UBA7540 > UBA7540 > Bog-366. The sequence continues at coordinate 498,812 of CAWDSK010000003.1, read as the reverse complement.
CTTCGACAAGAGTCCGCCCGTATGTGACGCAGCCGGGCAGTGCGGGCACCAGGGCAGTAAATCCACCCTCGGGTTCGGGCCGGAGAACAACATTATTGAAGTGGTAGTGCGCTTTCTTCATAGTAATTGCCTGCTTTATCTCAATCGGAGAGGTCGGGTCAAATACCGAAGATTGATTTCGCCCGCATTCTGCAATTCGTCGAAGCCGGAGTTCTGGAGCTCGAGCCGGCTCGACCCCATCCTGCAGCGGCATGGACTGCTTGAGAAATGGGAGCAATTTGGAGTTAAATTCCTTCGAGGTCCAGATCCATCGGGGCGAGGTAATCCATGAGCGATTGGCTGCGTAAAGTTTTGGAAAGCAAACGAGCCACGCGCCGACGGCTCCAAGCGCTTTCCTTTTCCGAAAAGGTCAAGCTTCTGGAAATGCTTCGCGACCGCAGCTTGGCGATCGCTCAAACTCCGCTCAGAAAACAGCGGCGTATCCAGGCTTAATCGATTTTCCCAGTTTGACGGAGAGGCGGCGGCATTCATCCCGATCTGATCGAGACGCTGCCATTTGGCGAGGTGAACTCGCCGCTACATCATCAAACTGAGACACTACCAAAAATTAATCTAATTTGGACCAGAATTGGTGTAGGATTTCAACTGCCCTCAGCCCCAAACTTAAATTTAGAGGTTTCATCATGAAGCGCGCATCTGCGTATCGGGCCTCGATCCTCACGCTCTCTTTCTGCGTGGCTGCCTTGGCGCAGAACCCCACGGCAAGCATCACGGTGGATGCCAATGCCAACCGCCATGCCATTGATCCGCGAGTCTATGGCGTCGCCTACGGCACCACGGCGCAGCTTTCAGACCTTAACGTCACGCTGAACCGTTATGGAGGCAACAACGCCAGCCGCTACAACTGGCAGATCAACGCCGACAACCGCGACAATGACTGGTACTTTGAGAGTATCGGAGACGCCAGCAGCGTGCCGGGCGAACGCGGCGACACCTTCATATCCACCACCCAGGCAGCCGGCGCGCGGGCCATGATCACCATTCCCATGCTTGACTGGATAGGCAAGCTCGGCCCCAACCGCGCGAAGCTCGCCAGCTTTTCCCAAGCCAAGTATGGCGCGCAGACGGGCAACGACGCCCAGTGGTTTCCCGACGCGGGCAACGGCATTTTGCAATCCACCAACCAGTATGTGCAGAACAACGACCCCAATGATGCCAACGTGGCCAACACTTCTACGATCCAGCAGCAGTGGATACAGGAGATGGTGAATGATTGGGGCCTGGCCAGCAGCACCGCGCCGCGCTACTACATTCTGGATAACGAGCACAGCATCTGGTTCTCCACGCATCGTGACGTGCATCCGGTGGGCGCAACGATGAGCGAGGTCTTGGGCCGCATCCAGAACTACGCCGCCATGATCCGCGCCACCGATCCCGGCGCCCTCATCGTCGGTCCCGAAGAGTGGGGTTGGAGCGGCTACTTTTATAGCGGCTACGACCAGCAGTACGGCGGCCTGCACGGTTGGAGCTACCTGCCCGACCGTACCGCACATGGAGGCGCCGATTACCTGCCTTGGCTGTTGGGCCAGTTGAAGAGTGATGGACGCCACTTACTGGATGTCTTTACCGTGCACTACTACCCGCAAGGCGGGGAGTTCAGCAACGACGTCAGCACCTCGACGGAGCTGCTGCGCAACCAATCCACGCGTTCGCTGTGGGATCCCAACTACGTGGACCAATCCTGGATCAACAGCACCGTTATGCTGATCCCGCGGATGCGCACCTGGGTGAACACCTACTACTATACGGGCACGCCCCTCGGCATCACGGAATACAACTGGGGGGCTGAACCTTACATCAATGGCGCCACCGCGCAAGCTGACATCCTGGGCATCTTTGGGCGCGAAGGCCTGGACCTGGCGGCGCGCTGGACCACGCCCGATGCCTCCACCCCCACCTACAAAGCCATCAAGATCTATCGCAATTACGACGGGAATCTCTCCACGTTCGGCGACACCAGCGTCTCGGCGAGCGGGCCGAATCCCGACAACGTTTCGGTGTTCGCGGCCCAGCGCATTTCGGACAGCGCGCTCACGGTGGTGGTCATCTGCAAGTATCTTTCCGGCACTACGCCAGTTTCGATCGCGCTCAACAACTTCAGCAGCAACGGCACCGCACAGGTCTATCAGTTGACCTCGGCCAATGCCATCACGCGGCTGACGGATTTGAACTTCAGCGGTTCGACGGTCGGCTTCACCGCGCCCGCCCAGAGCATCACGCTGCTGGTGCTGCCGATGGGAGCGCCCCACACGCCTCCGACCGCCAAGGCCTCCGCGAATCCAACTTCCGGCACCGCGCCGCTTACGGTCAACTTCAGCTCGGGCGGATCGAGCGACCCGGACGGCACCATCGTTTCCTATAGCTGGAACTTTGGCGACGGTTCCCAACCGAGCACCAGCCCTTCGCCCGCGCATGTCTATCAGAACGCCGGCAACTTTACCGCGGTCCTGACCGTGACGGACAACTTCGGCGCCACGGGCACGGCCCAGGTGGCGATCACCGTCAGCCCCAGTGCCACCCTCACTGCCCCGTCGAATCTGACCGGGACAGGCGGTAAAGGCTCGGCGACGCTCAAGTGGACCGACAACTCCACCAAACAAACGGGGTTCACCATTCAACGGGCGCCCTCCGGTTCCACCAGCTTCGCGACGGTAGGAAACGTAGCGGGCAACGTGAAAACCTTTACCGATCACGTCAGCAGCGGCACCTACCTCTATCGCGTCCAGGCTTACAACGCCACTACGGTATCGGCCTACTCGAACACGGTGTCGGTGCGGGTGAAATAATCCGCCTTGCGGTTTTCCGCAGCGTGCTTAGTTCCGCCCTTCCACATCGGTGGTGAAAAATTCCGACCCGCCCTCTCTGCTGGGGAGAGGGTGGACCGCGGTCCCGATACAATTTATCGGGACGCGGGAAGGGTGCCCCACGTTTTGCGCGGTGGGGGTGAGGAGTCTCTACGGGGGTAAAGCATAAGGAATGCGACGCCCGCGAATTCAACGCAGCCCAGCAGGTGACGTAACTGTCCCTGACGTAAGCCACTGGTTCGACCAGTGAGACTCGAAGAGGTTTGACCGTTGAGCAGAGTAACATCCTCCTCCAAGGTGGCTTGATGAGAACCCATCCCAAAGGAGGATGTTATGTCAGACCTTTATCAGAGCCTATCCCATTCAAGATGGGACTGCAAATACCATGTCGTGTTCGTTCCCAAGCGACGACGCAAGGTGCTGTTCGGAAAGACGCGCCGGCACTTGGGAGAAATCTTCCACGCTTTGGCCCGGCAGAAAGAGTGCCAGATTTTGGATGGACATCTGATGCCGGATCACGTGCATATGTGTATCGCGATTCCCCCCAAGCACCCGGTGGCCTCAGTGATCGGGTTTCTCCAGGGGAAGAGCGCTATCGCCGTAGCCCGACTGTGCGGCAAGGAGCGAAACTTCACGGGAGGACATCTCTGGGCCCGTGGTTACGCCGTGTCCACGGTCGGGTTCGAGTTGGAACAAGTCCGCCAGTACATCCGCGAACAGGAAGAAGCGGATGGAAGCGGCGGACAGTTTTGAATGCATGACCAAGGCGCGCCTCGGCGCGACGCCTAAACTAACGGGTGGCCGCCTTTGAGGCGGCCCCACTCATCAAGCCACCCGCTTTGTGGGGGGTGTCTGACTTCTTCTGTGTAAAAAGCGAGAGGGTGTAGGTTTTGTTGTGCGAGCAACAAAATCTCCAAGAAACGGAGGCCTACACCCCTGATGAAAAGGGACTATAGCACGAAACAGTTCGCCGGCTTTGTGCAAGAGCTGAAGGAGAGTTTCTGGGGGGACCTGCAGGGGCAGGTCCAGCAGACGGTGAAAGAGATGCTGGAGGTGGACTCGGAACAACGGATGGAAGAGTACCTGGGGCTGCACTGGTACGAGCGGGCGGCGGAGGATGAGCCACGGGTGGACAGTCGCAATGGTTGCTACGAACGGGACTACGCGACGCCTTGGGGAATCATCCGCTTTCGAGTTCGGCGCACGCGCTTCCGCTCGTTTCTGCCCCGCGTGTTGGGCGCCTTTGAGCGGCGGGCGCCGGAGGTGGCGGAACTGATTCGGCAAGCCTTTTTGCGGGGGATCCCGACGCGGGCGGTGGGTCGGGTGGTAGCGTTGGTGACGGGCGAGCCGATCAGCGCGCAAACGGTCTCGCGCCTGACGCGGGTGCTGGACGCCCAGGTGCGCGCCTTTCAGGAGGCGGCGTTAGAAGACGATTGGGCTTACCTGCTGCTGGACGGCGTCTGGATGAAGGTGCGCCGGAGCTTCGGGCCGCAGCGTGTGCTCTTGCTGGTTGCTTACGGCATTCGACCCAACGGCGAGCGACGACTGCTGGCCTTCGTGCGCGCCCGGGGCGAGAGCCAGGCGGCGTGGGAGGGAATGTTGCAAAACCTGTTTCAGCGCGGCTTAAAGGGCCATCAGCTCCAACTGATCATTACCGACGGCTGCGCCGGCCTGGCCGCGGCCCTGCAGACCGTCTACGGGGCCGCGCCCCATCAGCGCTGCTGGGTCCACAAGATGCGGAATATCGGCGAGGCGGTGCGGCGGCGTGATCATGATCGGGTCAAGCAGGACGCCCAGAGAATCTATCAGGCGCTCCATTTGGCCGAGGCCCGCCAAGCCTTCCGCTGCTTCCAGCGCCACTGGCAGTCGCTCTATCCCCGCGTGGTCAAAAGCTTGCAGAAGGATCTGCCCGAACTGCTCACCTTCTTTAACTTTCCCAAGCACCTCTGGAAGAAGCTGCGCACCACCAACGCTATCGAGCGCTGCTTCGTGGAGGTAAGGCGTCGAACTCGACCCATCGTCGTGTTTACGAACACACAGAGCGTCGACCGGATCATCTATGCGATCTTCAACCGCTTCAACGAAGATTGGCAAAACCACACCCTGGAGCTTTTTACACAAAGAACTTGACGACCCCGCCTCACCCGGGTGTGCGACAAATCTGTGTGGGTCAGGCCGCGCGGGGGCGACGGTTCTCCCAGTAATCCTCGAATTTGCCGCTCAAGCGATGGCAGCGAAGGGCGATGATGGCATTGGCCCCGCGGACCCTCCAGAACATACCGGAGCGCTTCAGCCGAGTGCCGATGAGGGTTTTGCAGCCGGCTTCGACGACCCCGGAACCTACGAACAGATGCTGACGCCGAAAGGTCGGATAGCGCATCCGTTGGGCGTTGACGGTAAAATAATCTGCCGCGTGGCGCAAGAGTTCGGCGGCTTCGGGCGTGGCTGGGAACAGCGAGCGCAAATCGCGCACTAGGGATTCGATCCGCCCGCTCTCCAACTTCTCCTCCCGTTTTCTGGTCCACCTTCGGCGGTGGCGCTCGTCGGTGGGCCAGAGCTGGCCCGACAGCTCCCCTAAGTGCTGTCGGGCATGATAAAGATCCACAATCTGAATGGCTCCCGGAAAGTGCTCGGCGGTGAGGTTCCAAATCCAAGGAGCACCATCGCCGATCACCACTTTCTTTTGGGCCCGGTTCCAGCCCCGACGATATGCTTCGAGGTAGATGCGTCGCCCAAAAACCTCGGCCGTTTCGATGCCTCCCGTGTAGGTGGTGGAGCCTTCTTCGCGCGCCGGTCGGCCCCGGGCATCCCGTGTTGTCTGGGCGAAGACACAACCTAATTTCACTTCCCGCGGGCGCGCTTGCTCGCTCTGTTTCCCCGCTCGACCCTCGGTTTCCGAACTCACCACCGGTACTCCCGTCCCATCCATCTCCACATAGAGTACCGGAATTTCCGGTCCCCTCACCTGCGGCAAGTTCCGTTGCAGGCCTTGCTGGATCGAGGCTTGTTCCTGGGCAGCAATCTCGGCGCCCAGAGCCTCTGCCTGCCGTTCCACGGCCTTGGTGGTCACCTCCAACCCGGCCAGCAGTTGCAGTTGTTCTCGACCGAGCGCAAAGGAGGTTTCGCTGCCCACCACCGCCATCATCCGTCGCACCCCAGGAGAATATTCCGTGCCCTCCACATCCAGTTCCTGATCGCGGGGACTCTGTCCCCGGTGACAGGCCGGACAAACGTAATAGGGACGCTCGGTCTCGACCCGCCCCAGCACGGTCAGCAGTTGCTTCCGACGCCTGCCGCGGTAGGGTGCCCCCCGACCACAGCCGCAGGGAACTTGGCGAGGGCACTCGTCCGGGGCGGCCAGCAACTCCTCCAGCACCGCCGCCCCCGCCCGGTGCATGGCCGCGCGTGTGGCCATCTCGACGGCTTCCAAATCCAGCGTCCCGGACTTGCGCCGCCCAGCAAAGATCACCGCCAGCAGGGACTCTACTTCTCGCGCCACTTCCCGCTGAATGGCTTCCGCCGTTTTTTTTCCTGCTCCGCCGCTTCGGCCTCCTGGGGGAGGGGGCGCTGACGGCAGATTTTTTCGTTCACCTCCACGAAGGCCCGGCGCAGTTGTTGAAACCTGCGGAACTCGGCAATCTGTCGTTCCGCCTGGTGCCGGGCGGCAGGGCTGGGGAAGGTTTCGCTGACGGTCCGGCCCTGCACCTTGTAAGTGAGCCGGAAGTTAGGGCCGTGGCCGGGATGATGGGGCTGATGACAGTGACAGTTGGACTTGCCGCAGCGGGCGGTAATGCTGGTGATCGAACCACTGCGGAGGTCACCCAGTTGGGCGATCTGGCGGATCAACTCCGCCCGTTGGTTCTCCAGGACGTTAAGGGATTGGGGCATGTTAAGGCCTCCTCTATCCTAACGTATCATATACGTTAGGATATAAGCGACAAAAAAAGAGCCAGCCCAGAGCGTTACATTTATGTCGCGCACCCGCCTCACCCACCTTGATTGACAGGGGGGATCCTTTCCTGTAGGCTCAGGGGTTTGAACACGAATCATTCATTAGAGTAATTGCCATATTCAGGAGAGCAAAAAACGAACATGAAAATCAAATCTACCCTTTTAATTGTAGTGGCGCTGGTTCTCACGAGTCTGGTATTTGCCCAGACCCCGAGCGCGCCCGTGCCGATGACGCAAAAGGAAGTGACCAAAGAGCTGAAGAGCCAGGGGGCTGACCAGGTTATTAAAGATGTCGGCCAGCGCGGAGTGGATTTCGACATGACCCCCGATATTGAGAAGGACCTGCGCAAGGCCAAGGCTACGGATGCGGTAGTGCAGGCGGTTAGCGGCGCCGGTCCGAAGGCCCGTGCCAACGCCAAGGCGGCCGGAATCGTTGCGGCGGGAGGGATGGTGCTTACTGCCGACGAGGGCAAGGACTTTTCGGCGATCCGGAACGAACTGGATCCCGCCCGAACTATCACTCTGGTCGAGGACTTCGCTACGAAATATCCCAACAGTCCGGCGCTCAGTTATGCCTACGCCCTCGAGGCGAATGCTTACCAGCAGAAGAACGACGCGGCGAAGGTCGTGGATATCTGCAAGAAGAGCTTGAATCTGAAGAAAGACAATTTGATGACTTTGATTATGATCAGCACCATGATACCTCAACCCCAATACCTGGGCAAGAGGACGAACCCCGAGGCGGACTTGGCCCTGGCGGAGGGTTATGCCCAGGATGCTCTAAAGCTGATCGACGACCTTAAGAAACAACCTAATGAGTCGGATGCGGACTTGGCCAAGCGCAAGAACGAATACATGGCTACTGTCGATTCGGGCCTCGGCATGATCCACTTGCAGAAGGCGCAGTTGGGTCTGACGGGAATCGATAAGGATGAATTGGCCAAGGCGGAACAGGCATACACCAAGGCCGTAACCCTCACGGAGCACCCGGATCCGCGGGACTACTACCGGATGGGCGAAACCTATAAAATGGATGGCAAGCTGGATCAAGCCATCGAAGCCTTTACCAAGGCCGGCGAGTTAGGGCAGGGCACGGCCATCAAGCAGTATTCCGATCAGCAAATCGAAGCTCTGAAAAAGCTGAAGACGCAAGCCAAGCCCTAGTGCTTCGCGACGGAGTTCCACCGCCCTGGTCGTAGGGGTACGGCAAGCCGTCCCCCCACGGCCGCGTAAAGGGGCCACGGACCTGGAAATGGATTCCTGCCAGGGATTGCCGACTATTCCAGGAGCACGTTGGGGCGGCGTGGTTTGTGGTCCCTAAGTGGCAGAGCAGCGCACGGAGAGCATGGCGGAAAACACGCTCGAACAATTTCAGGCCTCGATCGGCCATCGGTTTGGGAACCTTCAATTCCTCCTGGAAGCCTTGACGCACGCCTCGTTTGCGCAAGAGTCATCTGACTGCCCTCGCGACAACGAGCAGTTTGAATTCCTGGGCGATGCGGTCCTGACCTTTGTGGTCAGCGTGATACTGGCGGATACTTTTCCGGATTGGGAGGAAGGCCAACTGACGCGGGCGCGTTCCCATCTGGTGGCGGCTCCCCACTTGCACGACGTGGCGAACCGCATGGGATTGGGGGAGCACCTGCGCTTGGGACGCGGCGAAGAGAAGACCGGGGGCCGGAACAAGCCGGCACTTCTGGTCAATGCGCTGGAAGCTCTGATCGCAGCGCTTTACCGCGACGGGGGCATTGAGGCGGCCCGCCAGTTCATTGCACGCTTCATTATTCCTGACGATCTTGAGGCCGGCGCGCAGGAACTCTTCCCGATCGATTATAAGTCGGCCCTGCAAGAGTGTCTGCAGGCGGCCCGCCTGCCTGCGGCCGAATACCGCGTGGTCGAGGAGTCGGGGCCGGAACACCAGAAGACCTTTACGGTGGAAGTGGTGGCAGGAGGCGATCGCGTAGCCCGCGGGCGCGGCGGAAGCAAGAAGGTTGGCGAACAGGAAGCGGCCCGGATAATTCTGGCGGAGCTGGAAAAGGACCTCGGAACACATGGCTGAGCCCCACACGAAATCGTCCACGCGCGACACCTTTGAGTCGCTGGTCGTCACCGTCATCCTGGCTATTTTCGGGACCACCTTCGTCCTCCAGGCGTTCAAGATCCCCACCGGGTCCATGGAAAACACCCTGCTGATCGGCGACCATCTTCTGGTGAATAAATTTGTTTTCGCCTCCCCGGGGAATTTCCTGACCCGCCTCCTCCCTTACCGCGAATTGCGCCGGGGCGATATCGTGGTATTCAAGTTTCCGCCCACCGACGAGCAGACTGAGCCGGGCGAGCATTTTGTGAAGCGGGTGATCGGGCTGCCCGGTGACCACATTCGAATCTTCCATCGACAGGTCTTCGTGAATGGACAGCCGCTTTACGAGCCTTACGTTAACCACACCTATACTGATGAGCTCCGTCCCGGCGACGACTTTCCGCCTCCCGACACTGAGTATCTGCGTGGCGCCACAAGTAGCTGGGGCGCGGAAATAGCCAGCAATGTCCACGACAATGAACTGGTCGTGCCGCCTGGCAAGTTTTTTGTGATGGGGGACAACCGGGAACAGAGTTGGGATAGCCGTTTCTGGGGTTTTGTTCCGCGCAGCGTGGTCAGTGGCCGGCCGCTCCTGATCTACTGGTCGTTTGAGACGCCGCACGACGAGTACATGCACAATTCATTGCGCGACCGTATCTTCCAGGTCGTGGATCTGATCATCCATTTCCCCACCAAGACCCGCTGGCGGCGCACCTTGATGTTTGTGCGCTGATGATGGTTTGGAATCGCCAACGCGCTCGCAATCTTTCCATCGCCACAGTCCTGCTGGTGCTGGCGGCGTGGTTTGTTCCCTCTTACTTCAGCGCGGAGCGCTATCGCCGTCGCCTTGAGGCAGGCCTTGAGCGCGCCGTGCACCGGCCCGTCAAGTTTGGGAGCGTTTCCTTCCGATTATTGCCACGCCCGGGTTTCTCCATTGCCAATGCCGAAGTGGAGGAAGATCCTGATTTTGGTTCTGAGCCCTTCGCGCGCGTGGACCGCATCGATTGTGACCTCCGCTGGCAAAGCCTCTGGCGCTCGCGCCTCGACTTTGCGCGCCTTTACTTGGACCACCCCAGCTTCAACATCGTTTTAAATCGCGCTGGGAAATGGAACGTGGAGAAGTTGCTGCTGGAAAGTGGCGTCACCGCACCCGCCGGATCGCCCTCGGGCGCGGCGAATCCCCGGGCAGGCGCGCCACTCATTTTGGTGGCGGACAACGCGCGCATTAACTTCCAAGTGGGCCCCAACAAGAAACCTTTTGCGCTCACCGATCTTAGGGCTCGGTTGCGAATCGATCCCGCCCAGCGCCAGGTGCAATTTCAGATGACCGCCAGCCCCGTGCGCTCGGACCTTACGGTTCCAACCCCCGGCCCGGTCGAGGCCGAGGGTTTGTGGACACCCGGGCGTGACCTGGGTGGGCCGATCGAAGCCACCCTACGCACCCGCGGCGCGATGCTCTACGATTGGATTCCCATCCTCACGGGCCACAACCCGGAAATCTACGGGCTCTTCGATTCCGAATTCCACCTCACGGGTTCCTTACCCGCGCTGAGCGTGGAGGGAGCATCGCGCCTCACCCAGCTCCACCGTTGGGAGGGACTTCCTCCTTCAGACCCGATGCCATGGACGATCCGCTTCCGCGGCCAAATCCTGCCGGGACGCGAGCGCCTGCTGGTGGACAGTCTGGACACTTCTTTTGCGGATTCCCATCTGCACCTTTCCGGGACGGTCGCTGACCTGCTGAGCTTCCCGCAACTTGATCTGGTGTTGGCGTTGGAGCGCTCGCGCTTGGAGGATGTGTTGGCCGTGGTCCGGCGCTTGCAACCCGGCAGTAGCTCCTGGAGTCTCAAAGGCCGAGTGGATGGCATGCTGACCATCCAGGGCCCCAGTGCCGGGCGAAGGTATGGCGGGTTCGTGGGCGCGCGCGGGGTCAGCCTGGAAACTACTTCCGGTTCCTTCCCGCTCTCTGAGGTCGCCGTGCGCATCACCAACCGCGGGGCCCGCCTCGCGCCGGTGCAAGTGGCCATGGCGCCTCGCGTCGCCCTGGTAGCGGAGGGCACTCTCGAGCGCTCCGGCGCCGCTCCGCATTATGATCTGCAACTCTCCGCCAAAAGCGTTCCCCTGCGCGACGTACTGGCCTTTGGCCGGAGTCTGGGGAACCGCGCCTTTCAGGGGCTTGACGCCACGGGGTCCATTACCACCTCGGTACATTTGACGGGTTCGGCTTGGCCACCGGCGCGTCCGGTGCTGACCGCGCGGGCGGAATTACGTGCCGTCCGGTTGTTGATACCGGGGTTGACGGAGCCGCTTAATCTTCCCCACGCGAGCGTGCAAGTGGCTGACGACCGAATCACCGCTGACCCGGTGGTGGCAGTACTGGGCACAAGCGTCTTTGATGCCAAGCTGATGCATCGCGGTCCCTGGAGGAATCCCTGGCAGTTTGACCTGCGCGCCAATGCCCTGAGTCTCGAGCAGGGTTCCCTGTGGTTCGACGCGCTGGGCCGCCGCCGGCCACTGCCGCTGCTGGAGCGCTTGCCGGGTCTCGCCTCTTTCACCGCGCGACGCACCGCGGCCTCCCAACTCTTCGGCAGCCTGAATGCCGAGGGCCGCTTCACGACCCCCAGCGTGAGCTACCGGAATGTCACCCTCAAGGATTTTCAGGGGACCTTTGAAATCGGCGGCCGTACCATCCGTTTGAAGTCGGCAAAATTCCGCGCCGGGGGCGGGCGGGGTGAGGCGGGCGGGTTAGTGGACTTCGCGAGTGCGCCCGTCACCCTGTCCGCGCAAGTATCGCTCGCGGGCGTTCAGGTGCCAACCCTCACCTCCCGCTTTCCCACGGCTCTCCACCGCGCGCGCGGGACGGTAAACGCCACCGGGCATTTTGAGACACGGGGCCTCAGCCGCGACGAGCTGGGCGAAAACCTGACGGGGGAGGTGAATCTGCGCTCGAAGGATTTGTCCTTTGGCGATTTCGATCCGCTGGAAACCCTGGCGCGCCAGGCGAACTGGGGAACGCTCGAACCCGCGCACGGACCGGTGATGGCCCGTTCCGCTGCCATGACTCTGGAAATCGCCAACCGCCGTGTCTCACTTAAGAACACTGTCGTAGAGTTAAACGGTGCTACCCTTATATTGAACGGCGCATACGCCTGGGATGGCACGCTCAACTTGCGAGTGCGCGCAGACTGGCAACACCTCCGTCGCCACTGGCTGGCGCGCGAAGACGAACCAAGACCCAGCGCCCGGCAATCAGAGGCGCAACTGTCAGGGCCACTCGATAAGGTTGCGGTCATTCCTCCGGCAGGAGTTGCGCGCGCCCGCGAGTGATTGTCGCAGCGGGGCGCGACGGGGACGCGAGGGTTGTCGCGAGGGACAATTTTGAAAGATGCCATGGAACCAGAGTCAGCAAGGAGCGCGCGCCATCAGTTGGCGCACCTGCCGCGTTTCCTGCGCACAGTCGCGGGAGCGGTGCTGGTGGCGTCGGCGCTTCTTTTGCTTGTTGGACTGCCCACACCCGGTGGTGCGGAGAGTGCCCAATCCGCAGCGCAAGCGCTGGATAAGAAACTACGAGTGCTGCAGACCGTGGAGGCGAAGCCTCGCAAGTCGTACCCGGCGATCACCATCACCGACTTCGAGGCGGATTCCTATCTGCAGATTCATGGCCGCGAATTTCTTCCGCCCGGCGTGGCCAACCCCTCCGTCCACTTTCTGCCCGAGCATGTAACCGCGTTGGGGGATATCAACTTTGATGAGTTCAGCCGCCTGTACACTAATCCCAACGACTGGGGTCCGAAGATTCTGGCGACGATGTTCAAAGGGAAGCAGCGCGTGACCGTGGCGGGGAAAGTACAGTCGGGGAACGGGCTGGCCAAGGTGCAGATCGAAACCGTGACGGTAGGAACTATGGCCGTACCGAGTTGGCTGGTGGATTTCGTGCTGGTGAACTATCTCCAGCCGCGTTACAAGTTTGATCTGGGCAAACCCATTGCGCTGCCTGATCACGTTACCCAGATTGTCCTGGGCGCCGGCCAGGCAACCTGTCTACGCAGCCCCAATAAATCCAACTGAGTCGGCTGCGGCCTCTGTCCGTGGGGATTTGCGCGCGAAGCAGGCGGGCGAAGTCGGCAATCAATCTCAAACCTCGGAGCATGAGGAACCGGGATGGCGCGTCGCTACAAAATCTACGCGGCTGAAACGGGGACGTTGTACCAATATTTCTTCGCCAGCAGCCGGCGCGTAAATCGGCCGGAGGGGGCAGGCTCCGGCGCGGACTTCATTTTCGTTGTCACACCGGATCAGCAACCACCCTTCACCCTGCGCGTGTTTGTATCGGATCGCGCCTTGGCCGCGTGGCGACAGGCGCACGGGCGGGAGCTGGATTCGAGCGAAATGTACGCGCTCGCCAAGATGCGCCTGTTTCGCGCCTTCGATGAACTGGATCGCCTGCGGGATGAGGGCTTGAACCTGCTCGTGGGTGAGGACAACATCGAAGCCTTGCTTGAGCCATTGGATCTGTAGCTGTCTGCGACGCTTTTGGGTTTTTCTCCAATGTGGTAAATTGACGCAGGGTTCGTCAGGGCAGAATCTTCTGATGCGAAAAATGCGTAAATTCGTGATGGTCTTGGCCGTCGCCTATGGCTTGGTCGTAGTGGCGCTCCTGGCAGTGATGCGCCAGCCCACCGTGTTCGGTTGAGTCATGCGTCACGTGCCCGAGCCGATGATGATGGTGGTTCCGTTCAAACAACTCTGGTTCTTTGCGCGCGCGGGCCACTTGCAGGTGGGCGAGCGGGCGCCTGACTTCAACCTGCCCACCGCGGATCGGCAAGCGCGAGTTCAACTGGCGTCCTTCCGCCAGCAAAAGCCCGTGGTGCTCGTCTTCGGAAGTTATACCTGACCGCCGTTTCGCCGGGAGGTTCCCGCGCTTAACAAACTCTTCGATCGGTACCAAAGCCGCGCAGCTTTCTACGTGGTCTACATTCTGGAAGCCCATCCGGTCGATGCCTGGCAGGACGAAGACAATCTAAAAGAGAAGATTGCGGTGAGCACTCCTAGCACGCTGGTTGAACGCTGTGACGTGGCCGATAAATGTGCTACCAAATTGGCGCTGCGGATTCCTGCTGTTATCGACGACCTGCAGAACTCCACGGAATGGGCATACACGGCGTGGCCGGACCGGCTGTACGTAATTGACCGTGACGGGCGGGTGGCTTACAAGAGCCGGCCGGGGCCCTATGGGTTCAAGCCTGCAGAAGTTGAGCAGACTCTTAAACGACTTCTCCCCGGCCCTGCCACTCCCGCACAAGTCACCCAGGTGCGATGAGCTTCGGCTCGTTTAGCCGGCAAACGCAGATGATGCGCTTCGAACCATCGCCTTGCTGATGGATTTTGCCGGGCTTGCCATGGCCCCACCAGGATTGGGTCGCGAGGTCTGCCAGGAGTTCCTCCCATGAGAAAAGTCAGGTCAAGCCTTTTGCTTTGCGCAGTGCTTGCGGTGCTGCTCCTCCCGGCGCGGGGACCGGCGCAGCAGCAGCCATTCACACTCGAACAGATAATGAGCGCTCCGTTCCCGAGCGAGTTGGTGGCGGCGCCCGCGGGTGGCAAGGTCGCCTGGGTATTCGACACGCGCGGCGTGCGGAATATCTGGGTAGCGGAGCCGCCGGATTATCAGGCTCACGCCATCACTTCCTACACCGCGGACGATGGGCAGGAAATTGCCGAACTCTGCTGGACCCCTGACGCTCGCGCTATTCTTTACGCACGCGGCGGCGATTTCGAAACACTGCACGAAGCGCCCAACCCGCGAAGTTCCCCGCAAGGTGTGGAGCAAGATATATGGATCGTTTCGCTCGCGGGCGGTACGCCTCGCAAGGTGGGCGAAGGGCATTCTCCGGCAATCGCGCCCAAAGGCGATCGGGTCGTCTTTATTTTCAAAGACCAGGTTTGGTCCGCAAAGCTTGACGGGAGCGAGAAGCCGGCCCAGCTTATCCACGCGAAAGGGAAGGCGCGCTCATTACGCTGGTCTCCGGATGGATCGAAGCTGGCAATGGTCAGCGTGCGCGAGGATCACAGTTTCATCGGCGTGTACGATGTAGCTCAGAAGGACCTGCAATACCTCGACGCGAGTGTAGACCGCGATGTGGAACCCGTGTGGTCGCCGGACGGCAGGCAGATCGCTTTTCTGCGTATGCCCGCCTGGAAGGATGCGAACGTATTCGGCGCCAAGCGCGCCGGCCCGCCCTGGTCGATTCGTGTGGCGGATGTGGCCACCGGCACGGGGCGCGAGGTTTGGAAAGCTTACGAAGGGCCGGGAAGCGTCTTCCGTGGAGTTGTAGCCGAGCAGCAACTGTTTTGGGCGGCTGGCAATCGTTTGATCTTTCCCTGGGAGGGAGACGGCTGGACGCATCTTTACTCGGTGCCGGTGGCGGGCGGTGAGGCCCGACTGATGACCCCGGGAGAGGGCGAAGTTGAAGATGTTGCCCTGACGCCCAACCGCGGGGAAGTGGTTTTCAATTCAAATTTGCAGGATGCCGACCGGCGGCACGTATCGATCGAACCCACGGCGGGCGATGAGCCACGACTGTTAAAGGGCGGTCAGGGCATCGAATGGTCGCCTGTCGTGACGAGCGACGGACATCACATCATACTGCTACATTCGGATGCACGCTGGCCCGCCCGGCCCGCCATGGTCATGGACAACGGTGAACTCCGCGACCTTGCGCCGCAAGCCATCCCCGCGGATTTTCCCACTCGCCAGTTGGTTGAGCCGCAGCCGGTGGTCTTCGCAGCGGCGGACGGCCTGAAAATACACGGTCAGCTCTTTCTGCCTCCGCACGGCCGGGAGGGCGAGCGACATCCCGCCGTGGTCTTTTTCCACGGAGGCTCACGCCGGCAGATGCTGCTGGGCTGGAATTATATGCAGTATTACCACAACGCGTATGGCCTGAATCAGTATTTGGCCAGCCGTGGTTACGCGGTGCTATCGGTAAATTATCGCAGCGGCATTGGCTACGGGATGGAATTTCGCGAAGCTTTGAACTACGGCGCTACGGGGGCGAGTGAGTTTAATGACGTGCGGGGAGCGGGGCAGTACCTGCGTTCCCGCCCGGATGTCGACTCCGCACACATCGGCCTGTGGGGCGGCTCCTATGGCGGTTACCTGACGGCGCTGGGCCTGGCGCGAGCTTCCGACCTGTTTGCCTGCGGCGTGGATCTGCACGGCGTGCACGACTGGAATCTGGAGTTCCCCCAAATGCTTCCGGCGGAGAATCCCCAAGTCTTGCAGGAGAGGGCGCGCGTGGCGTTTGAGTCTTCGCCGCTGGCGGATGTGAAGACCTGGCGCTCACCCGTGCTGCTGATTCAAGGCGACGACGACCGCAACGTGGCTTTTGGGAATATGGTGCAGCTTGTGGAGGCGTTGCGGAAGCAGGGCGTGCAGTTTCAGCAAATCGTCTTCCCCGACGAGGTGCATGATTTTCTGACGCACGAGCACTGGCTCGCGGCTTTTCATGCTGCAACGGATTTCTTTGATCGTCATCTAAAAGGTGGTGAGTAGTGTGGTGCGGGAGGACACGGCTTTACGGGTCCGCAGGGTGTGCTAAGAAGCGGGGGAGGCGCCATGCTGTTCACATTGAGAGTTTCAACAAACAGCTTTTCAATTTGTGCATGGGTGACCCCCTCACCCGTCCCGCCCCGGCTGATGAAAACGCCGGCTGCGGTCCACCCTCTCCCCCAAATGGGCGAGGGTTGTAAGTTTTCGGTTCGCAGCGTTCAGTTGTTAGTACCCCCTGTCATATCGGAGTGAGTGGAGTATATTCAATTTAACTCTCCCCTCGGTCGCTGCGGCGAAAGAGAGGCCAGGGGTGAGGGGGTTCTAAGGTCGAACTGCAGGGAGTCTCCTTGACAGTGCGTAAGTGAAAAAGATTTCGGGCTGAGCGCGCTGGGAGGCAAGCGAAGGGGGAAACCATGGGCCAGACAATTTACCAGGTGGACGCATTTACCAGCCGGGCGTTTGCCGGGAACCCCGCGGCGGTTTGCATTCTGCCCGCTCCGGCCGACGAAGCGTGGATGCGTGACGTGGCGCGCGAGATGAATTTGTCGGAGACGGCTTTTCTGGTGCCGCAGGCGGATGGCTTCAATCTGCGTTGGTTGACGCCGACCGTGGAAGTGGATCTCTGCGGGCACGCCACGCTGGCAAGTGCGCACATTCTTTGGGAGACCGGCACGATGAATCCGCACGAGCAGGCGCGCTTCCATACTTTGAGCGGGTTACTCACCGCCGAGCGTCAGGGCGAATGGATTGAATTGGATTTCCCCGCCAAGCCCGAGGAGCCTGCCACACCCTGGGACGAGTTAGTGCAGGGGTTGGGCGTCACGCCACGTTACGTGGGCAAAAGCCAGTTTGATTTTCTCGTTGAAGTCGACTCCGAGCAGACCGTGCGCAACCTGGCGCCGGATTTCACTTTGCTTAAACGTACGCAGGCACGCGGGGTGATTGTGACGGCGCGGGCGGAGAGCCAGGGATTTGATTTTGTCTCCCGCTTCTTTGCCCCGGGCGTGGGCGTGGATGAAGACCCGGTGACGGGCTCGGCGCACTGCGTGCTCGGCCCGTTCTGGGCGAAACGTCTGGGCAAGACGGAATTCGTGGCCTATCAGGCCTCGGCTCGCGGCGGGGTGGTGAAGGTGCGCTTAGAGGGTAACCGCGTGAAACTGAGCGGCCAAGCTGTCACGGTCATGCGTGGGGAGTTGGTTTAAGGCAGAAGGCAGAAAGCAGAAGGCAGTAGGCAGAAAGCAGAAAGCGGAAGGCAGTAGGCAGAAAGCAGAAAGCGGAAAGCAGAAAGCGGAAGGCAGTAGGCAGAAAGCAGAAAGCGGAAGTCAGTAGGCAGAAAGCGGAAGTCAGTAGGCAGAAGGCAGCAAGCGAATTTACCTTTTCCAGGGCAGCCTTCTTTTCTTCATTCCTCGAGCCGTGACCTTCACTCATGCGCAGGGCTTCAAATTCTCCCCAGTAAGCCATCGCTGCTGAGGGGTCAAGACGCGCCGCCTTTCGATTGGCGGTGGCCGCCAGCGCCGCCACCGTGGCCTTGCAGGGAACGCGGATGACTGACCTCGCAGCCGCGCAGGAATTGGTCCCGCAGGTTAGGTTGGAAGATGCCGGTTAGTTATGCGCGGAATCCAACGCGGTACGGTGCGGCAATAGTCCTCGTACTCCTTCCCAAATCTTTTCCGCAGTCCGGGCTCTTCTGCCAGGACGACGAACGTGTGGATCAACAGGATCGCAACAAACGCAAAGATGACCATCGAGACGGAGGCAAGATAGAGGCCCAGG
Organism: uncultured Acidobacteriota bacterium; assembly: GCA_963804995.1. GTDB lineage: Bacteria > Acidobacteriota > Terriglobia > UBA7540 > UBA7540 > Bog-366. The sequence continues at coordinate 480,595 of CAWDSK010000003.1, read as the reverse complement.
CCGAATAACATCGAGACGCCTCCGACGTACATGGGATTCCGGACAAGCCGGTAGGGGCCCTTGGGCACAAACTTTTTCGGGGGATCAAACACCGCCGGGGTGCCCAGGCCTTCGAAAATGAATAACCCGATCGTGGTGAGTCCCAGCGCCGCGCCCGCCAGAAACAGTACGACACCCGGCACTATTAACCAGCCGGGCACCCGGAGCGGGATGTATTTGTCGAGGGCACGACACATCAATGCAACCCAAGCCCACAACGCCAGGAATATGGCCGCATAAACTGTGGTGCGCAATGCAATCCAAAGCCTGTTCATCAGAGTTCTCCCTGGGCTGATTTCTTGCTGAGCAAGAGCTTCGAGCACGCGAAAGGCATAAGCGGGATCTCCAGCTTGATCTCGTTGCCATCAGTGTACAACGGTTTGTCTCCCGAGAGCGCTTTGCCGTGGTGACCGCCATCCGCTAGCGGGCGGAGAATCTGATGGTGGTGCAGTTTGATGTTGTAGCGGCGAGTTTACCTCGCCATAGGGCGGCGTCCCGATAGGATTGGGGTAAATACCGCCGCCTCTACATCAAACTGCACCATTAGCGGGAATCTCGTTGACAGGCTCGAATCCGAAAGCCAAACTAGAAGGAGAAAGCCAGGACTTCAGGGCAGCGAGGAAAGTATGGAAGAAACACGTGTTTCGCGTCGCCCGCTCGAACAGGAATTGGTTTCACGCGGCGTACGAATGACGCGTCAGCGCCGCCTGCTGGTCGAGATCATCCAGAGCGCGGACGGTCATCTGGATGCGGTGGGGCTGTGGCAACGCGCCAAGCAACAAGATTCCACGCTCAACAAAGTCACGGTCTATCGAACCCTGGCGATGCTGAAGAAACACGGCCTGGTGGATGAGCTGGACCTGATGCACCTGGAGGGCGGCAAGCATTACTACGAAGCCAAAACCACCCGCGACCACATTCACCTGGCCTGTCTGAAATGCGGACGCATTCTGGAGTTTGAAAGCTCGCTGTTTGAAAAACTGAAGGGCCAGATTGAGCGCGAGCAGCAGTTCCGCATCAAAGTGGTGCGAGTGGAAGCGGGCGGCCTCTGCGACCGCTGCCAGGAATAGTCCTCGAAGCTCCCCCCACCAGCCGGACCAAAAAGCTTCTCATTTGTTTCAGAGCGACCCTCTTTGGGGGCGAGGGTTGGGCCGAGCATCGCCGGTTGTCCCACTCTACTTATGCAGGCCCGCGACTGTTTGTAAAGAAGTGGGACTGTCCCACATGTTGCTCTCCGCGGGGCATAGCGAGCGAGGTCCCACCAAATTTCCCAACCTCATGCGTTTTCTTCCTATGGCTTTTTACGTGCGGTTCCGCTGCGTTAAGCACGAGGGCGAGGGTTGTAAATCCAATTCTCCCCCTCCGCTCCATTGAGAAAGAGACAGGGTTCACTGTTAGGTGTCGGCAGGCAGGTCCGAGACTTGTCGCTTGGAATGTGAGCGGTGTTCACTCCGCTGGTTTCGGAGTCGTGCTGCCGAGTCCGAAAAGTTTGTGAATGCTATTAAAGATACTCTTCTGCTGATGCTGCATCATGTTGGCTCGCGCTTCAGCATCCAAATCCTGGCGGACGGTTTCGATTTCCACTTTCCGGCGTGCCAGAAGTTCCGAAAGGTAATTGGCGATTTCAGGGCGGCCGTGCAAGATATCCTCAAACGCCTGCCGATCCAAGCGATAGCACTCGGAATCTTCGAGCGCCTTCAATGATGCGCTGCGAGGTTCGCCGGTGAGCAGCGACATCTCGCCAAAGAAGTCGCCAGCCTTCAGGATGTTGACCCGCTTGTGCACGCCGCTGTCGGTCGAGACGATCACTTCCGCCGACCCTCGGGTCAGGAGGTACAGCCAATGAGCTTCCGCGCCTTGCCGTGTCATCAATTCCCCCTTCATAAAGGGGGCATAGCGCAGACGCTCCGCCAGCTTGCGCCGCTCCTCATCGTTCATTTCGCGGAAGAGCTCCACGCGAGCCAGGTCGAGAGCGCTTATTCGCTGTGAGATCTCATGCTCGTGGTGCAGCCTCTCGCGCTCAACGTCCCGCTGTTCGACAAAGGTTGTGTAAGCGGGAACAGAGAGCGAGATACCTGCGCGCTCCAGGGCGAAGTAAATCCGGCTGCGCACCAGCGAATCCGTTGGGTCGTCTTTCGCCAAGTTGGTCAGCCAATAGCGAGCCGCGTATTGGCAGTAGCTTTCTTTGAAGTCCATCAGGATGCAATTGGGCGGGGGTTCCAGCGCGGACCCTTCCACGGGCTCGGCTACCAGCGCGTCGGTCACGACGCGAATGACCTCGGTGGGTGGAACGCGGAAATCCACGTTGAAATAAATCCAGCGGCGCTCCTGGGTTGGCTCTCCGGAGCGCCGCCCCTGTATCAATACCTGCGACTTGATCAGGACGCTGTTGGGAATAATCACCGTATCCCAGTTGCGCGTCTCGATGGCAACGTGGCGCCAGGTAATTTCTCTTACTAGGCCGGAGGTCTGATCGATCTTGACCCAATCGCCAACTGAGAAGCTTTCATCAATCTGCAGGACCAGTCCACCCAGAATGTTGGAGAGGCTGTCTTGCAAGGAAAAGACAACCACACCGGTCACGACCGCAGAGGTGGCCACCAGGCTAGTGACTGAGAATCCCCAACGCGAAAGCAACCAAAGGGCTAATCCCCCGTATCCTGCCGCTACAAGGAGGTCGCGCAGCACTTGGGGCGGGGAGAAGGGAGTGAAGTACAAAAGCACATCGAACACGATAATGCTGGCGAGTTTCACCCCTGCAAAGCCAGCCAACAAAAGTCCCGCGGCATGAAGCGCGCGCGCGGCCGATGACCACCCGAAGGCCGCCGGGACAACCGAAAAGCATGCCAGGAAAAGCGCGAGGCCGAACATCAGCACCGCAACCCGGATATGGGCTCTCTGGCGGCGCACCAACATGGCCAGCACGGCTGCGGTTCCCAGGAAAATGATGGAGAGCGGAAGCAGGTCGTCTTGTTTGGCCGTAAGCTGGAAATTATGCACGATGTCGGCCAGCGTGCTGGTTTCCAGCCAGAGTGCTGTGAGAACCCAGGTGCTCATGCGGATCGATTCCAAGTCTGTAATTAGTTTGAGATTCTATCTTGAGTCGAGCAGGGCGCCAAGGGATTTCATCCATGCGACGGACCGGTTTGCCCGGACCGAACCAACTCAACCCAGGCCTGCGATGAAGCATGAACCCCGCGTGTGGATGTCAGAAGGGAACTCAAGCCGCGCGATCGCCTGGGATGGTGGCTTCAAGATTTGGCAAATGGCTTAGCAGCAGAGGTCAAGAATCGTCAGGTCTTGGGCGGCCACCATAGGCAAGTCATCATTCATCTTTGATAGCAGCTTTGACCATCGCCAGGATGGAAGGCGGAATATTGGCGGCCGAGATGCCGTGATCTTTCTCCGCGTGCTCGGCGGCAAGCTTCAAAAGTTCCTCTTCAGTTTCAGCGCGAATCTCCTTGGGGCAATTCGTTCCGAGGTCACCGCAACGCAGCACTTTGGCCATGACTAACTCCTCTCTATAGGTAGTCGTGCTGCCTATTCTACCAGCAGCGGCGAGCGACGCATCCGGAAAAGGATGTTTGGGGGGTAGTATCTCAGTTTGATTCTTTTGCAGCCGTCTATGAATGCTGGTCCTTCAATGAGTTCCGGCAAGTAGCGAGCGCCGCTAGAGCAAACTGAACACAACCGCTTTAGCCGATTGATTTTTCCTCAGCCCTTGGTATGATAAGGGAGCAGATATCGACTTAAGATAATGATGGCAGAGACTCTGAACCGAGCGGCCGAGGTTGCGGCGGATACGCCGACCTGCAGTGAAGGGGACCAGGCAGCCGGACCCAGGCAACTCCACTAAAGCGACAGGTCGCCAGTGAGAATCAGGGGGCAACTCGTCAGTTTCGCGTGCGGTGTCGCCGTGGGAGTTTGCCTGCTTCCTCTCCCCAAGCTTTGGCAGCAATTCCGAGAATCTACAACACATCATCCGGAGAGAGTCCACGCCAACCCAGCGGAAAGATCACGGACCTCCGAGTTGTTGCATCCTCGCGGTGTAACGGCGACTGCTCAGAACACGCCCACACCACACGGTCCGATGACTTCCGGGCTTACTCGGCCGCCACGGCATGTCCCCACTTTGGGAAGCGTGCGGGCCAATTCCGACCTCTCTCCCCGCGCCTTGGCGACACATGTGGCGCGGGAGCGACAGCTACCGCCCCCTGAGTTGGAGACGAGTAGGGTCAACGAACCTCTTGTACCGAAAGCGGTTGCGTCGGTAGATGTTCCCCCGGCCCCACCTGTTCCGAGCACGTTCACACCAATCGGCTACGTTGAAAAGCCCGGGGGACAAGTCGAAGCAATTATTTTGCAAGATAGCCAGGTCTACGTCGTTCACATAGGGGAGCGATTCGCCGACAAGTACCGGGTCCTCAAGATATCTCCCGACTCGGTCGAGGCCGTGGAAGACATGCCGGCGCCACCCGCTCCACTCGAAAATAGGGGCAGTGATTCCATAGTGTTACGCGCAGACTTAGTGAGGCCCTCGTCAATCCCGGACGGACCGGTAGCCCTGAAGTCACCGGCTTCGGTGAAAGGCCCCTCCGCCACCCCCGCCCCTGGGGCGATTTCTCGGCGGCAGGTAGTCGCTTCGGGCACTCCCCGAGAAGGGTCGAAGGCAAAAGCTGCGGCGCCATCGAGCGCCCTGGCTGAGCAACCGCTCGGCTATGTCGAGAAAGCCAACGGTCATGTGGATACTGTGGTGGCAGATGGGGGTACCGTACGGTTGGTACCTCAAGCGCAGGAAGCAGTTACCGTTCACAACCCTGCCCCGGCTTCTGTCCCGATGGTTCGTTTGATGGCCAAGGGTTCGGTTACCCCTCCGCCAATCCCGGAGGAACGGGTCGCAGAAAATGAAGTCGCAAGCGGGCCTCCGGCGGAGACGCCGACACAGGTTTCCGAGATACCGGCTCAACCGGGGGTAAGAGAGCAGCCTGCCACGGTTTCGGGACCGACGGCGCGGAGTTTGTTAGACCCCTCCGAGCAAGTCCTGGCTGCGCCTTCTCCAAATCTGTGGATGAATCAAGTCCGAACGGGGACCAATCCTGTTCGGATCTCTGAGGTGGAGTCCCCTGAGACGCCCAGCTTTTCACCGGCGCCCACCACTACCACGTTGAAACCGCTTGGCTTCATTGAAAGGGCGGACGGCGAGCTCGATGCAGTGGTTTCAAAAGACGATGATGTGTTCGTGGTACGACAAGGGGAAACGTTCGGGGAAAGATTTCGGGCGGTGCGGGTTTCGCATGAGGCCGTAGAAGTGGCCGAAGTGTCTTCTCCCCAAGGGCTTGTTACCTCAATTCCGCTCATACTTCCGATGCCGGATCTACTTTCTTTCGACTTTAGTACCGGTCCCTCTCCGCCCGATATGGACGCGCTTGGCCTTGGAACCGAACGGGAGAACGCCGGCAACGCCGAGGTTCCCGTCACGCGGTTAGCTCTTGAGGCAAATCCCCTCGCTGCTCCAGCCAAGAGTCGTGGTTCGCCGCCAGGGCATGGAGTTGGAACTGGCCACCTTCAAATGAAATCTAGGGCGGCGGAAAAGCCCTCGCCGGAGGCGGCCACCCTTATTTTCCAAACGCTTGGCTCAATTGAGACCTCAAACGGAGAAATCGAAGCCATCGTGGCTGGCGGTTCCGAGGTATACTTGGTGAAGCAGGGTGAAAGATTCGCAGACCGATACATGGCCGTAAGTGTTGAGGCTGGACTGGTATTAGCCGTTCGGGCGCCTCCAGGAAATGAAGGCTTACTTTCCGGGCAGACAGACTCCAGGGAAAAGCCCGCATCCAAGAAATTGGCTATGAGAAATCAGCAACCTAGTGTGGTGTCCCGGTTAGTATTTGACAAGGCTGTCCGACCCCCTCACCCCCCAGCCCCTCTCCCCCAAAGGGGCGAGGGGAGAGTTAATTCTCTTGCCCTCGCCCCTTTGGGGGAGAGGGTGGCTGGCCGAGGCGTTCTCATCAGCCGATGCCAGAAGGGGGCCCCACGTTCTGCTTGTCGTGGGGGTGAGGGGGTTCTACCCATTGTCAACTCTAACACGGGACACCACACCAGCGTGTCAGACCCACAGGCTTTCCAAGCAATGGGCACGCCCCGGGGGGCAGGGCTCACAGACCTGGGTGTAACCCTTTTCGAGTTGTCGGGGTTCGCCGGGTATGACTTACAATTACATCTGGCAATGGCCGATAATCCCCACGATCCATTCTAATACCGGCCGCAGGAGACAGGCATGCTCGGGAAAAGACTCCGATTAGCAGGCGTGGTGGCGGCGCTCATTGGGTGCTTAGGCTGCGGTGGCGGAAGTTCTCCCTTTAACGAAGGCCGCAAGGCGGAAGCCCGGAAGGATTGGGACACAGCCCTCGTTAATTACGAGAAAGCCGTGCAGACCGACCCTGCCAATTCCATGTTTCTTCTTCACGAGAAACAAGCTCGCACCCAGGCAGCCATGTTCCACGTCAAAAATGGTCAGCGATTACTTAAAGATGGCCGGATGGAGGACGCTGCCGGAGAGTTCAAGAAGGCCACGAGCATAGATCCGAGTAATGAGGCGGCCGCTCAGGAGCTTTCCCGGATTCTGACCAAGCAGGCCGAGGAAAAAGGGGCGCGCGAAACCGCTATTCGAAACGCTCTTAAGGCTCGCGACGAGTCGGGGCAACCAGCCGCCGTCAAGCTTCAACCCTTTCCCACTGAAATAAATTCCCATATTCGTCTCAATGCTGACAGCCGCATGATTTACCAGACTCTGGGCAAGCTGGCGGGCTTGAATGTCGCTTTCACATCTGACTTTCGACCAGGTCCGCTCAACCTTGACCTTGTAAACATCAAGATCGAGGATGCGCTGAAGATAGTCGCCCTCCAGACCAAGACCTTTTGGAGGCCGGTCACCTCCAATACAATCTTGGTAATTCCCGACACCCCCAATGATCGACGGGATTACGATGAGGAGGTGGTCAGGACGATCTATCTCTCGAATCCCCTCACCCCCGCCGACCGCACAGCCATCACCACGGCCCTCAAGCAAGTGCTGAATATGCAGCGGATTATCGATAACCCTGACTCCAACGCGATCATTATCCGCGATACTCCCGCCAAAGTGGCGGCAGCCGAGCAGCTCGTGCGGGAGTTGGATCGATCCAAAGCGGAAATCTTGCTTGATGTCGATATCGTAGAAGCCGACCGCGACCGAATTCGCAATCTGGGCCTTTCGCTGGGCACCGTAAGCTCCAGTGGGTCGATTACGCCGGGACTCGCGGCGGAGGCGGCTTTGATCCCGCCTGTCTCAAGCTCTACTTCTACCTCCTCCACTGCAGTAGCCAGCGCCGGGGGTACTTTTCTCAATGCCTTGACCTATAAGAACATTGCCGTGGTTCTTCCTGGCGCAACTGCCGCGGCTGTCCTGAACGATAACAAAACTCACATTCTGCAGAGCCCTCAAATCCGGGTTACAGACGGCCAAGTCGCCAAGTTGAAAATCGGCAGCCGGGTCCCTTATGCTACCGGCAGTTTTCTACCCTCGCTGGGGGGGACCACCGGTTCGACAGGAAGTGTTGGTTTGCTAGCCAGTACGCAGTTTCAGTTTCAGGATGTGGGTGTGAATCTGGAACTGACCCCGCACTTACTCGCAAACGGAGAGGTTGCCGTCCACGCCAAGATTGAGATTTCCTCCCTGGGGGCGTCCCTTACCGTCGGTGGGGTCAGTGAGCCTACATTCGGTCAGCGCGTTATTGAGGACAACTTCCGCTTGCAGGAAGGAGAAGTGAATCTCTTGGGTGGTTTGATTCAACGAACCTTGACTAATGCAGTTCAAGGGATTCCGGGGTTGGGCGACATTCCAGGGCTGCGCTACCTTTTCTCTCAGGAAAATAAAGAGGTGAATGACGTAGAGGTGCTGGTCATGCTGACCCCGCGGGTCATCCGCCTTCCCGAACCTGCCATCGTGACTGGCACTAACCTTCCCGTAGGAGCAGTAGGCTCTGCCGGGCCGACCTCGCCGGAAATCTTTCAAACTCCGGAGATCCGCCCAGAGCCTCCTGCGCAGCCTCAATGAGGAATCGAATATGAAGTTGGGACGCCCCAGCCATCAGATCAGGGTTTTACGTTGGTGGAACTGATGGCGGCCATTACGATTCTTTTGCTGCTGGCCAGTATTGCTATGCCCCTGGCGCGGGTGCAGATTCAACGGGCGCGGGAGGTTGAACTGCGGCGGGATTTGCGGGAAATGCGCGACGCAATCGATCATTACAAACTCGAATCTGACTCAGGCATGATTCCAGTGAAAGTAGACACCTTCGGTTATCCGCCCGACCTGAAGACCCTGGTCGAGGGGGTAGTGGTGAAGGGAAATGCCACCGCCAAGAAGAAATACCTCCGCAAAATTCCCCTCAACCCCATGACGGGGCGTGCGGACTGGGGACTCAGGTCCATGCAGGATGATGCGGACTCGCGGAGTTGGGGTGGGCAAAACGTTTTTAACGTCTACTCAAAGGCCCAAGGAGCAGGTCTGGATGGGACGCAGTATGCGGATTGGTAGGAAAATCCGGAGCTTGAGGTCCGAAGTCCGATGTTCAGGGACCGAAACTCGGAGTTCGAAAATCGAAAATCGAAAATCGAAAATCGAAATTCGCCCGGGAGCGGCCCGAGTTTCGAGTTTCGATTTTCGAGTTTCGAACCTCCGACTTCGGACTGGTTTTCCGGGCTTCACACTCCTGGAGTTGATGATTGTGATTACCCTGATTCTGATCCTGGCCTCATTCGCCATGCCCACCTACCAAGTGGCCATCATTCATGCCCGTGAGGCCGTCTTGCGTTCTGACCTTTTCACCATGCGTAAGATGATTGACGAATACACGATCGATAAGCAGCATCCCCCGGCGTCTCTCGATGAATTGGTAAGTGCCGGTTATCTGCGGGGCGGGATTCCGGCTGACCCCTTCACGGGCTCGAACGAGACTTGGAAGACGGACGTCGAGGATGTGCCGATCAGTCCGGATCAGGCCGCGGCGGGGATTGTGGATGTGCACAGCGGGGCCGATGATACTTCGCTCGAACGGCACGCCCTATAGCAGTTGGTGAGAGAGAAGCTGACAGCCTACAGCTAACGGCTGACAGAAGCAGGAGCATAGGTCGAGGCCCGTCAGCTTCGGCTCGCGACTTTCGGCTTTGACCTCTTTCCCATAGTCGAAGAAGGGAAAGGTCGAGATCGAAAGTCAAATTAAGTGAGGATTTGGTAGTGTCCTAATTTGAACGTAGCGCCCCGATGCATCGGGGCTCAATGCCGGCTGGAAGCCGGCGCTACGTCTGAAATTAGGGCACTACCGAGGATTTAGTTCTTTGACTGTCGACTTTTAGCTGTCGGCTGTCGACTGGTTTGCCACCCATGGCCGAGTTTGTCTGTAAATTGGGGACCGACGCAGGACGGGTTTTGACGCAAACCGAACAGGCCCGCACTGAGGAGGAGTTGCGCCAACGGCTGCGCGCGCAGGGGTATTTTGTTTTTTCCGTGCACCCCAAGAACATTTTAAGTATCCAAATCAGACCACCGCGTCCGAAGAAGATACGGCCCGACGACTTCCTGATTTTCAACCAACAGTTCCTGACGCTCTCCAAATCCGGATTGCCTCTCCAGAAATCACTTGATCTGCTGGCCCACCAAACCCAAAGTGAAACGTTGCGGCGTGCTATCGAGGAAGTTCGCGACAAGGTGCGCTCTGGCGCGTTGCTTTCAGAAGCGTTTGAATCCACCGGCAGTTTTCCCAAAATCTACTGCGCCACGGTCCGCGCGGGTGAACGCAGCGGGAGCCTCGATCGGGTCCTGGGACAATTTCTTGCCTACCAGAAGCAGACGCGGACCTTTCGGAAAAAATTCCTTTCGGCACTAGTCTACCCGGCCTTCCTGCTGGTTTTCTTGGGAACGCTGATTATCTTCGTGATCAATTTCATCGTTCCGCGCTTTGCAGAACTTTATTCCGACCTGGGCGTGGAACTGCCGGCGTTGACCACTTTCACGATTTCAGTGGCCATGAGCATGAAGCATTTTTCCGGCTTGATCCTGCTTGCGCTCTTTGGCGTTTTCTTGTTTTTGAGGGCAGCGCTCCGGTCTTCGCAAACCCGCATGGCCTGGGAACGGGTGAAGTTCCGCCTGCCCTTGGTGGGCAAGCTCTTGCTGAAATTTTCGGTAGCGGAGTTTGCGCGGACCCTGTCCACGCTGCTCCAGGGCGGCATTCCCATCGTGGCGGCGCTGGAGACAGCTAAGGATTCAGTTTCGAGCCCCCTGCTGGCTCGGGCCATTGCCCAGGCCCGGACGGAAGTGGCCGGCGGGCGCGCGCTCAGCTCAAGCCTGCGCATGAGCGGTTTCTTCCCGGTCATGGCGCTGGATATGATGGAAGTGGGGGAGACCACCGGCGCTATGGCAACCATGCTGGAAGCGCTGGCGGAATTCTTTGAAGAGGACGTGAACATCGACCTCACGACTCTGGTGGCGTTGGTTGATCCGATCATGATTGCCGCGATCGCCGTGGCGGTGGCGTTTGTCCTGGTGGCGTTCTACCTTCCGCTATTCTCGATGGCGACGAAGGTGCAATAAGGACCGGGGCACGGGATTCGGGAAACGGGACACGGGCTTCGGAAATCGGGGTTAGGAGTTCGGGGTTCGGATTCGGAACGCCGAACTCGGAACATGGCGCGGAGGGAGAGAAATGAAGCGGACCGGGCCGGAAAGCCGGAGGCTTTCCGCACAGACGCCCATGCGGCTGGGGCGCACCACCGACGATGAAAATGCGCGAAGCGCCTTGGAGTGCGGTAGCAGCAGCTACCGCCTTTCTTCCTCCGCCCCTAGTACATTTGCCGTATGAACCGAAGGCGGAAGGCGGTAGCTGCTGCTACCGCACTCCAAGGTGCCTTCGGCACAGCTATTTTCATAATCCCGTGCCCCGAGTCCCGTTTCGGAGGTGTTGCTTGGCGGAAAAGGAAGTCGATCTGAAGGAACTGGAGGCGGCGCGCCAGCTTGCGGCCCGCTATCAGTTCGATTTCGTGGACCTGCGGGATTCACACCCGGACGGGGATCTGCTCCGCACCATCCCTCTCGAACTGATGCTCCACTATGAGTTCCTGCCGTTGGAGGGGCGCGACCATCAACTGGTAATCGTGGTGGCAGATCCCACCAACCTGGCGCGGCTGGATGAGCTGGAAGTCAAGCTGGACCGGAAATTGCTCGTACGCGTGGCCGCGCCCAGCCAGGTACGGGATTTCCTGAAACAGACGGAGCCCTCGCAGCGCGTTCTTGACGATGCCACAGAAGAATTTCGTCTGGACGTGATCCGTGACGAAGAAGCGGCCGGTGAGGGGCTTTCGCTCGAACACCTGGTGGAGGAGCGGGACGTCAGCCCCATGATCCGGTTGGTTGACTCGATCATCTTTGCGGGGCTGGAGCAGCGCGCCAGCGACATTCATATCGAGAGCCGTGACAACTCCGTCGTGGTGAAGTATCGAATTGATGGTGTGTTGCAGCAGGCCATGGCGCCCCTGGCACGGGAGTTTCAGTCCAACCTCATTACGCGCATCAAGGTCATGGCGGAATTGGATATTGCGGAGCGCCGTGTTCCCCAGGACGGGCGCTTCCGGGTGCGATATCGCGGGCGCCCCATCGATTTCCGTGTGTCCATCATGCCCTCGATTCATGGCGAAGATGCGGTACTGCGTATCCTCGATAAGGAATCGCTGCACGAAAAATTCCACTCCCTGCGCCTGGAGGTGCTGGGGCTGGCGGACCGGGAAATCCGCCGGCTGCGCCGCTTCATCCGTGAGCCTTACGGCATGGTGCTGGTCACCGGTCCCACGGGCAGCGGCAAGACCACTACACTGTATGCCGCGCTCTCTGAAATCAAGAGCGATGAGGACAAGATCATCACCATTGAAGATCCGGTTGAGTACCAGCTTCGCGGGATCACGCAAATTCCGGTAAACGAGAAGCGGGGGCTGACCTTCGCACGGGGACTTCGCTCCATTTTGCGCCACGATCCCGACAAGATTATGGTGGGCGAAATTCGTGACAACGAGACGGCGCAGATCGCCATCCAGTCGGCGCTCACCGGACACCTGGTCTTCACCACCGTACACGCCAACAATGTGGTGGATGTTCTGGGCAGGTTCCTTAACATGGGGGTGGAACCTTACAATTTTGTCTCCGCGCTCAATTGTATTTTGGCGCAGCGGCTGGTCCGCACCATCTGTGAAGCGTGCAAGCGCCCCGTCACCGTGCCCATCGAGCTGTTGGAGGAGTCTGGGCTCGACCCCGCGGCGTGGCGGGAGGTGACGTTCTATGAAGGGCAGGGATGTCAGGAGTGCAACCAGACGGGATTTCGCGGGCGCACCGCGATTGGTGAGCTGCTGGCACTCTCCGACAGTATCCGGGAAATGATCCTCGCGAAACGGCCGTCCTCAGAAATTCGCAAGGCTGCCCGCCAGGAAGGAATGTTCTCGTTGCGAGACTCGGCGCTGGAGAAGGTTCAGCAGGGGCTGACGACTTTGCGGGAAGTTAACAAGGTTACTTTTGTTGAGTAAGAGCCGGGATACGGGACACGGGGCACGGGATACGAGTGACGGGGGGAAGGTAGATTTGTGATCCAGATTTACAAAGAGTTGAATGTGTGGAGGAAGAGTGCTCCAATCAGGGTATTGAGAACCCGCTGGGACCGACTTTCAGCCCCTACCACAAACCCTGTCTCCTGTGCTCCGTCTCCCGTACCCCGTGTCCCGTATCCCGTATCCCGAGGTAAGCAAGTATGAATTGGGTGACCCTAAAAAAACGGCTGGGGCTGGACGGGCAGGTGAGCACGGCGCACTTCGTCATGCCTTCCGTGGTTCTGGAGTTGGAGCCCGGTTTTGTGGTGGGGGCCCGTCTGGAGGGTGGCGCGCGACATATCCAGCGGGTGGGGATTCGCGAACTCCATGCCGGGGCGCTGGCGCCTTCCCTGAACAAGACCAACATCACGAGTGAGGCGGTGGTCCACAAAGCCGTCGCCGAAGTAGCCGGTTTGGTGGGCATGGGCGGCGGAAGGTTCGGCCTGTTGATCCCCGACTTAGCGGCGCGTGTGGCGGTGCTACAGTTCGAAGCCCTCCCTGACGCCCAACGCGAAGCGGAATCGTTGATCCGCTGGCGGATGCGAGAGTTCCTTCCTTTTCCGCCGGAAGAGGCGCGCGTGAGTTTTCAGGTTTTGGCGAAACAGCCGCGTCAGGTGGAGATATTGGGAATAGCCGTCCGCAGCTCCGTGCTCGCGGAGTACGAAGCGGTCCTCGAATCCCTTAACGGTGGGCCGGCGCTGATCCTGCCGGTGAGCGTGGCCTTGCTGCCGCTGCTCCCCGTGGATAGGGAGGGACAGCTTCTGCTGCATCTGTGTCCCGGCGTTTTGACCGCGGTGGTGGTTGAGTTCGATCGCGTGCGCTTGTGGAGGACGAGGGTGCTGGAGGGCGCGGCGGAGGCCGATAACCTCGAGGAGGTCACGCGCGAAGCGACACGTATCCTGGCGACGTGCCAGGACCAACTTGGCGTCCAGATCCAGAATGTTTGGTTCTGTGCGCGTCCTCCTGCCGGAAATGAGATGCGAGAGATCCTGGCGAAGACGCTGGGTCGCGAACTCCGTCCGCTGGCGGGGGATTTTGCCCAGGGAACTGTGCTCCACGGCGATGAGCGTGAGACCTTTCAACATTTTGGAATGCCCTTTGCCGGCCTGATTGCGAATCGGAACGAACCACGATGAGAATCACTCTTAACCTCTCCGCCGCTGATAGCACGCGCAACCGTTACGCCCTGGTGTGGGGCATTCCCGCCACGCTGGTCGGTGTACTCGGACTTGTGCTGCTGGGGGTTTCAGGGAACCGGGAGTACCGCGAATTTCACGGAGTCCAAAGCCAGGTGGCGGAAGTCCAGCAACATGAGGACGATCTGCGCAAGAAGGAAGCGGGCATTCGCAAAGACCTTGAGAAACCGGAGTATCGCGCCTTGCTCGGCGAGGCAAAGTTTGTCAATACGCTGATCGACCAGAAGCAACTATCCCTGACGGAACTATCCGCGCGGATTGCTGATCTCTTGCCCGACGAAGCGCGGCTGACCGGCTTGGCGTTGACCTCCCGGGAAGGCGAGATCGTAGTGCGCATGTCCATCAGCGGAAAGAGTGAGGAGGCCGTTGAGACGTTCCTCAGCGACCTCGAAGACGCTCCGGACTTCAAAGATGTGACGATTATTAATCAGGGATTTCAGGAAGAAGGCGTGCAGTCCGGACAGGTGAATATAGCTTGCGCCGCGCATTACCTGCCGGGAGCTGCCGGGGCGGAGTCAGAAGTCAAAAGTCAGGAGCCAGAAGGGGCCGAAAAGCCAAAACCGAAACTCGAAAACCGAACCAAGTGATGACCCTCCTTTCGGAGCGTGAACAAAGGGGCGGTTGCGAGTTTCGAATTTCGATTTGCGAGTGTCGATCCTATGCGCAGAACCCAACGTCAAATTGTGAAGCGGATCGTGGAAATTACCGGCCTGGGGCTGGTGGTTTTGGACGTTGTCCTCTACTTCGCCGCTTACCGGCCGTTGGGGTATAGGATCGCTTCTGAGCAGCAACAATATTCGGAAACGCGCCAGAGCGTGCGTGACCAGGAAGTCCGGATCGAAAGGCTCGAAAAGTTTCAAGCGGCTCTGCCTCAGGCGGGCGAGCAACTGAAGGATTTCACGGCCGCCGGCATCCCTCCCCGCAAGCGAGGTTTCTCCCAAGCCGCGCATCTTCTCCGGCAGGTCTCCGATGCGTCAGGCGTGCAGGTTACCAACGTGGTTTATCGGCTCGACTCTAAACACCAGGATCCGCTGGAACGGCTGGGGCTCGACATCACCGTGGATGGGCCTTATTCGAAGATCGTGAAATTTTCCCATGGCTTGGAGACTGCGAAAGAGTTCATCCTGATTCGTGAATTCAGCTTGGCGGCGGGTGAAAATGGAACGCTCGGTTTGCGTCTGGTCGCGGACCTTTATTTAATACCATGAAACTATCACCTGGCATCGAAAAGTGGGGGACTGGGATTCTCGGGTTATTGTGCGTGCTCCTTGTCGCGCACCTCGTGACGAGCTACAAGAGCGTTCCGGCGGCAGGCGCCTGGCGCTTCCCGGGCGCCGCCAGCAAGGTTCGAACGCATGCGGGAAGGGGCGTCGTCCGGGCTGCCGACGATCTGGCGGGATATGATCCCAGTTTGCACACGGAAACTTTGAAGGAACTTGACGCTCGTCCGCTACCGGACGGCGAGAGAAATCCGTTCGAATATGGTGGGGTTGTGCCGGCAGCGGGTCCCGGTTCTGTACAAGTGGCGGCTGGAGCGGCGCCGGCCGCCCCGCCTCCACCCCCTCCGCCCCCGATCAAACCCATGGGCTACAATGAAGTGCCGGGAGGTGGGGGTGAAGCTTTTGTTTCCTACCAGGACCAGGCCATGGTTGTTCACGTAGGCGACGTCGTCGGCTCAAAAATACAAGGTCATAAAAATAACTCCTACAACGATTTCAGTCGAAGATGCGGCTTCACACGAAACCACGGAACTGCCTATCCCGCAGTAGAGCCCGAGGGCGCGAGGCGGAAGGCATGGTGCTGATCATTGTTATGATGATCGCCACGTTGCTGCTCGTGGCCTTGACGGCCACCCTTCCCAGCGTTTATCAGGAGGGTCAACGGGAGCGCGAAAAGGAGACGATTTTTCGTGGCAAGCAGTACGCCATTGCCGTGGCGCTCTTCCACCGTAAATTCAACCGCTACCCCGTCAGTGTGAAAGAGTTGATGGGGACCAACGGCATGCGATTTCTCCGCAAGGAATATTCCGATCCCTTGGACCGGAAGGGGAAGTGGCGTTTCATTCACGCCAATGCGGCGGGCGTGCTGATCGACTCGAAAAACCAGCCCTTGAACGCCAACCAACCCAACCCCGCGGGATTGGGGGCTGGCGGTTTGTCCATGGGTGGATTGAGCCAGATGAATCAGCCGGGCTCCTTCGGGGGGCCTGGACAGAATCAACTCTCCCCACAAGGTGGCATGTTCTCTCAGCCGGGCTCCTTTGGGGGACCAGGGCAGAGCATGATCTCCCCACAAGGTGGCATGTTCTCTCAGCCGGGCTCCTTTGGGGGACCAGGGCAGAGCATGATCTCCCCACAAGGTGGCATGTTCTCTCAGCCAGGTTCCTTTGGGGGGTCGGGGCAGAGCACGGTATCGCCCCAAGTCGGCCAGACGGGCCCTCAAACTTCTTCATCTATGTTTGGAGGCGGCAGCGACATCCAGGGAGCCTTCATCGTGGGGGTTGCTCCCACTAGTCATCACGGATCCATCATCATTTGGAATAAGCATCAACACTACGATGAGTGGGAATTCACCGGTATCGATCTGGGCGTCTTTGGGATTCAGGTGGGAACCTCCGGGGGCGGCATGTCAGGGCCGATGGGACCTGGGCAAACCCTGCAACCAGGGCAGCAACCCATGCAACCCGGTTTTGGCCCTCCCCAGGGCGGCATGAATCCGATGAGCGCACCCTTTGGCTCCGCACCACCCTCCAATTAACCAGGCTCAAATCATTTAATTTGTGAATAACGAAGCTCAAATTCCGGAGCAGTTGACCGACGCTTGCAGTTTACGGTTGGAGGCGGGGGCAGGGAATTGGCCCGCCGGTTCATTACGGGTTCGAATATAGGCACCTATCCACCTGGGTGGATGATGCTTGGTCAACGCGGCAGGAGGCGATCGATAGGGCTAGGCGTGTGCTGCGCGGCGGGCCACTTCTACGATCTTTGCATCGCGCCGGGCTACTTCCACAGTCTTCGCAACCCGTCGGTGGTCCACCAGCATGGCGAGCAAGTCACTCCGATCCACTTTTTCGCAGTCGACGGTGCACATGGAGATGGCATCGAAGGGGCGAATGAACTCGTGAATTCGGCGCTGATAATCGCGGAGGGTGCCCGGGTCACTGCCATTCCCGTAGGCCCATGACCAGTCCGTCACCCAACGCATGACCGTGGCATGGCGATGCAACGGCCCGCGCTGGAAAGGTTCGCTCGGCCGCAGCAGTTCGGTCAGGCAGTTGGGCGCTGTTAGGAACACCAGGCGGCCGCTATGCAGCATGGCGTCAGTCTTTAGGCCGCTCTCGCTAAGCCCGTGTGCGATATCCTTGAGGCACGTGGGCCCCCCCAGGATGACCGCTTGTTGACCAATCTCCAAACCAGCAACTACGAATTGTATGATTTCGGAGAGGCCCTTGTCTTTCCGGATCACTAACCGGCACGCTTCTCCCTGAGCCTGGGGGGCAGCGTGGGGCGCTATGACTACATTCATATGACTCTATCTTCTCGAATTCAAATTGCCCTGTCAACAAGCCTTCTCACGCAACGGTAATATTGTCCTTGTCGTGTTTTGGGGTCCTTTCGCTTATTCTTCGCGATGGAGTTTCTCCGGATTTCTGGTCAGCACTTGACAAGGTTAAGTTGCCGGTTTGTGCTCAAGCCATTTTTGGTGGAGGCAAAGCATCGCCGGCGCGCGGCCTTCCAATTTCTTGGGCTTTAAAATGTATGCCGGCACCCGGTCACCCTCCTCGCTCACATAGGTGATGCTCAGGCGGGAATGCGTGGGCAAATCGAGGTTGTCCAGAGTTTTGATATCCAGGGGCGGTTTCCTCTTTTGCTTGGGGAAGGGGCCCATGACGAGTTCCAGTTTGGCCAGCATCTCTTGCCGGCGGTCGGCGCAGTTGCTGCCTGCTGCTTCCGCACCGATATAACGGCCGGTCTGGAGCGAAAGGAACGAAGGAGTCGCCATGGTTTCGAGGAATTTGCGGCGGTTGGTGTGACTCATGAGTTTACTCCCTAGTGTCCTGAGTCAGAAGTTCGCTGATGATTCGAGAACCCCCTCCCCCCGGCCCCTCTCCCCCAAAGGGGCGAGGGGGGAGTTGGTTTGAGTTTACTGCCCTCGCCCCCTTGGGGGAGAGGGTGGCCCGCCGCCGGCGTTTTCATCAGCCGGGGCGGGACGGGTGAGGGGGTCGCCCTGAAACCCAGTGAGACTTTGTCAGCGAACTTCTGACTCACGACACTAGGTGTGGGCACGCATCTGAGCATTACAGGCACCCGAAAGCCCACTAGGTGCACTCATTGACAATCACGGCAATTTCTGGACCCTCGCGCGCGGCGACTGGATCTGACGGCAGCGCCCAGCCCTCCCTGCGTTCATTCCGGCCGATACTTCAGCCAGGCGTCCAGGAAGGTCTTACCATGAAAGGCCCAGGTGCGACCGTCCACCTGTTCGATTCCATTTCCCGGGCTCCAGTGTCCCGTGCCGCGCGTGGTTACCTCCACCTTGACTTCCACGGGCCCTGTGAGTTTCAGCGGTTTCATTTCTGGGAGCCGTTCCATGGCGCGCTTGGCCTTTTCGCTAATCAAAGCGCAGGCAGTGACATGTGGGAGCATGTAGCCCGCGGTCCGATTGATGCCCTGTTTTACTTCTGCGCACTCCGCTTGCGGCGTAAGGTCACGCACCTCCTGGCAGGCGGCCGCGTCGCCAGAGAGCATCGCGATGGGGATGCCGAACTCGCCCGCCAGCATGGCAATGGTGCCGAATTCACCCTGCCGTTTCCCGTTCACCCAGATGTTTTGAATGCCCAGGGAGCTGTAGCTGTGGCTTAGAATCCCCTTCTCATTACCGGCCATAGCGTGCTGGCCGATGAGCACCACGGCGCTGTACGAGGAGTCGAGGCCCATCGTCGGCGGGATCGGCCGGCCCTGCAGCAGACGGCACCGGGGATGAATATCGAGTACGGAGAGTGTTTCGCCGGAGTCGTGGCCGTCCCACACGATCACCTCGGTCGCGCCCCCGGCCAAAAGCCCATCCACGGCGGCATTGACCTCACCCGTCTCCAGCTTCCGTGATTCCTCGAAGCGCTTGCTTTGGCCCGGAAGGCACTGCAAATCGCTGTCGAAGATTCCGCTCACACCTTCCATGTCGGTAACCATAAACACCTTCACCGGCTTCGAACCCTGCCCAAATGCGGAGCAGGAATAGACCAAACCCGCGAGTAACAAAATCAAGTTGACCGACCTCCTGGTGAACAACATAACCTTTGCCTCCTGAATCACTAAGTGATGCTCGTTCTATTTCTTTAAACCTGTCGCGATGACCTCACTGATAAAGCCTCTGTCGATTTGGCGTGCGCGCCTGGAAGTAACCCCTCATCCGACCTCCTACGTCGGCCACCTTCTCCCCTGGGAGAAGGCTGGGAATTACGGTGCCTAGCCCTCTCCGAGGGGAGAGGGTGGACCGCCGCCGGCGTTTTCATCAGCCGGGGCGGGACGGGTGAGGGGGTTCTCTAATAATCAGCGAACTTCTGTTACATGACACTAGGGATACTCTCCCGGCGCGGTGAAGTTTACTCTTGATAAAGGCGAATTGAAACTGCGGCGTCGGAGTGTGACCTTCGAGTCTCACCTATTCGGTAGTGTCTCAGTTTGATGATGTAGCGGCGAGTTTACCTCGCCATATGGCGGCGTCCCGATCAAATCGGGATGAATGCCGCCGCCTCTACATCAAACTGAGACACTACCCTCTATTCACGTCCGCGCCCTGAATCTCGGTGCGCTCCGCGAAAAGGCATATAATGCATTGTCCATTTTCCAGCGGAGCGAAACCGACCATGCGAAGACTAACATTCCTCATCGCCTTTTTGATTCCGTTTTGCATCCTTGCCCAGGAAGGTGCCAACCAGCGGCGGCAGGATTTGGATCTCATACTGCGAGTTCTCCCACCCAGTCAAGCGCCCGCGACGGGAAGGCTCAGCGCTCATGAGAATACGTGGGAGGAATGGGTCAAGCGCACTGGCGAACTCCCGCCGGACTTTGACGCCCTGCCTTCGATTCCCGACTCCCTGATCCCCTCGTGCTGCGGGAGAACGGCCGCAGTATCCCCGTCACCAATCTGGCCTTGTGGAATCGCCAGAAGCAGTGGATCCGCTCGCAAACTGAGCACTGGGTCTTCGGCACCATGCCTCCGCCACCGAACAATCTGCGCGCCGTGGTTACCGGTACGCGACGTGAGGGAACGACGACCGTGCGCGACGTGCGCCTGGAGTTTGGCCCCGATCATCGCGCCACCTTACGCCTGCAGTTGATCATTCCGGATGGCAAAGGTCCCTTCCCTGTTTTTCTGACCAATCACGGACTCAACCGGCCCTGGCTCTACACGGCTGTACGGCGGGGCTATATTGGCTGTTACTACAATGCTACTGACCCGCGGTACGGAGACGTCGACGATTCCGATGCGTTCATTGATATCTACCCGGAATACGATTTCTCCTGCCTGGCGCGCTGGGGGTGGTCGGCTTCGCGGGCAGTGGATTATCTCTACACACTTCCCGAGGTCGACAAGAAGAAGATTGGCCTGACGGGGCACTCGCGCAACGGGAAACAGTCGTTGGTGGCGGCGGCATTTGACGAGCGCATTGGAGCGGTCATCCTCTCCAGTGGCAATACGGGAGAGTGCGACCCCTGGCGTTACACCACCGACATGTATGTCAACGAAAGCATCGAGTTGCTGACGGGGGGCCAGCCTCACTGGTTTCACCCGCGGCTGCGCTTCTTCGCCGGCCGGGAAGATAAGCTGCCCGTGGACCAGAACATGCTGATGGCCGCCATCGCCCCGCGGGGCCTCATGATGTACTCCGGATACGCGGAATCGGCGGGCAACCCTCTGGGATTTGAGCAGGCCTACCGCTCCGTGCGGAGCGTATACCGCTTCCTGGGGCATGAGGAGAACGTCTGGCTCAACCTCCGCGATGGCGAGCATGAAACAACTACCGAAGACCTCGAGAACTTCATGGACTTCTTTGATGCGGTTTTTGGCCGCAAGCCCCACCCGAAGTCGGAGACCTGGATTCTGGGCTATACGTTTGAAGGGTGGCAGAAAATCACCCAGGAAAAGATCGATCCACTCACCTACCCGAAAAGATCGGTCGGCGATTTCCTGAACCAGGCCGATGGACATCCCATCAACCGAGCGCCGCAGTGGGAAGAAAAGAAGCAAGCCATCCGTCAGAAGATTTCGCAAGTCCTGGGCGAGGCGCCGCCCCGAGTTCCTTTTGCAGTGCATCACAAGCTTTCGGAGACTAACTGGTCGACCGACGGTTGGCTGGCAACGTTGTTCAACAGGCCTGTGGACGGCAGGGAGGGGCGGGCGCGCTTGAAGAGCGAAGGCATGGGTGTGGCGGGGCTGCCGTTTGGCGATGGCTTGAAGGGCGATTTGTTTTACCCGCTGGGACCCGATGGCAAACCCAAACCCGGCAAGTGGCCAGTGGTGATCTGGCTGCACCCCTACAGCTACCAGGACGGGTGGTCGGCGGAAAGCCCGTGGCATTCTGGGGGTTGGGATTATACCCAGGACGCGAGGCCGTCGTTTCCATCGCTCGCGAAAAGGGGTTTCGCCGTGTTCGCCTTTGACCAACTCGGGTTCGGAACCCGGGTCCACGAGGCCAAGGATTTCTACGCGCGTTACCCCAAGTGGTCGATCATGGGGAACATGATAGGCGACACACGGGCCGCTATTGATGCCCTCTCCGCTTTGGAAGAGATCGACTCCTCCCAAATCTACTTGGTCGGCTACGCGCTGGGCGGCAAAGTCGGCTTGCTGACCGCGGCTTTCGACGATCGCGTCAAGGGCCTGGTTTCAGTCTGTGGCTTCGATCCGCTGCGTTTGGACACTCAAGAAAAGGGAGTGGAGGGCATCCGGCACTATTCGCACCTCCACGGGTTGTTGCCCCGCCTCGGTTTCTTCGTTGGCCATGAGGATCGCGTGCCATTTGATTTTGACGAGGTCCTGGCGTTGGTCGCTCCTACGCCCGTGCTTCTTGTGGCGCCCACGCTCAACCGTTACGCGCGAATCCCGGATGTACGGCGTGAGGTTGATACTTCCAGAAAGGTTTATGAGCTGCTCGGCCATACCGACGCACTGCAATTTGAGACGCCGGAGGACATCAACCGCTTTCCCCATGCCACCCAGGAGCACGCTTTCGATTGGATCGCCGCCCGGGCAGGTGATGCCGCTCATTAATGATATAACCACATGGGTGCGCACGTGGTACTGACCCATGATCACTAATCTTTCTTCGCCTCACTCAGCGAAAACCAGTTTCCCGAATCGTCTTGAAACACCGCGTTCACCTTTTACAAGACATCGTAAACAAGTTAAATTAACATGTTATGACAACGAGCAAAATGAACCCTAAGCTTGACGTATATTTCAGCAAAGTCAAAAAGTGGCGGGAAGAATTTAAGAAATTGAGAATGATCGTTCTTGACTGTCCGCTGACCGAAGAATTGAAGTGGCGTCAGCCTTGTTATACGTTTCAGGGGAAGAACATCGTTTTAATAGGTGGATTTAAAAATTATTGTGCGCTTTTGTTTTTCAAAGGCGCCTTGTTAAAGGATGCCCATGGTCTTCTAGTCAAACCTGGGGAGAATACGCAGGCGGGGCGCCTGATTCGCTTCACCCAGGTTCGGGAAATAGCTGAGATGGAAACCATCTTGAAAGCCTATATTGATGAGGCCATTGAAGTGGAAAAAGCCGGTTTGAAAGTGAAGCTTAAAAAGACTACAGAATTCATCATTCCAAAAGAAGTCAAAAATAAATTAAATGCAATCCCTGGCTTGAAAACTGCTTTTGAGGCACTGACGCCAGGACGGCAAAGAGGATACATTCTTTATTTCTCTGCACCCAAACAATCCAAAACTCGGGAGTCAAGGGTTGAAAAATGTATGCCGAAAATTCTCCATGGCAAGGGATTAAATGATCGGTAATGCCACCCAACGTTCGCGCAGGAAACGGTGTCAGGAAGCTGTGAAGAAATAGCAATTTTATCGCAGAGGCGCAGAGGCGCAGAGAAAAAGACCTTTATTTTCTATCCTCTGCGCCTCGGCGTCTCTGCGGTAAGAAGGTTCTGGACGATTTTTTCACACGTTCCAGTCACCAATTCCTTGTCCCCACTTTTCCTTATTAACAATGCCGGGGAATCCAACGGGAGTCCCTGGTTAGGGGCGCTGGCAGCGTACGAGCGGGCAGGTGCGCAAATTCTTTTCCCGCGCCCTTTGGACATGGTAGAATCACCTGTATTCAGTTGTGTTAGGAGTGCATCATGGCGACCACCCCGGTAGTGACCGTACGCATGGAACCCGAGCTGCGGGAACGCCTGGACCGTTTGGCGAAGGCGCAGCGCCGCAGCCGCTCGTTTGTGGCGACGGAAGCGATCCGCGAATACGTGAAGATCAATGAGTGGCAGATCGAGGAAACCCGCAAGGCGCTGGCGGAAGCTGACCGGGGAGAGTTTGCCTCTCCGTCCGAGGTTCGCCGCGTGGTGAAGAAGTGGACCGAGCGGAGCGCACGTGCCCGATAGCCGGCTGGAGATCCGCTGGCTGAAACGGGCGCTGGCCAACCTCAACGCCGAGGCCGCCTTCATCGCCCGCGATCATCCCGCCGCCGCTGCCCGCGTGGTGAAAGCCATTGCCAGTACGGTGGAACTGCTCGCCGAGCATCCCGCGCTGGGCCGCCCCGGGCGCGTCGAGGGCACCCGCGAGTTGGTGGTAACCGATACTCCCTACCTGGTCCCTTACCGCGTGCGCGGCCACGCTGTCGAAATCCTCCGCGTCTTCCATGGCGCCCGCAAGTGGCCGAAGAAGCTCTGAGCGCCTTCGGCAGCCGGACGGCACCTTCCTTCTTTGAGAGGTGGTGAAGCGGCCTCCACTTGCGGAGGTCGCAGGTTACGCTGAGCGCAGCTAAATTAAGTGTGAGAGTTGGAGGTGCACATGAAAAGCGCGTAGCGCAGAGTTTGTGTAGTTCAAACTCTGCGGCTTTCGCTCGAACTCAACCGCGGAGGCCTGCGCTACGGTTGCTCAAGGTTTGTGTCGCGCCAATTGGTAAACCACGAGGTTGAGGCCGGGGATATCTTCGAAATCGTGCTTATTTCGGGTTAATAGGCGGCAGGCATGTTGCAAGGCCTGGCTGGCGAGCCAGAGGTCTTGAACGCGGTAACGATGCTGGCGTCCGGCGGCCTTAATCTGCGCTGCCAGGGAGCCGAAAATAATTCCTGTGGTGCCATCGATATACAGAAGGGGCTTGCGTTCGAGCCGCCGGAGGGCGGCCAAGCGCTGCTGGCGGATTCCTGGGTCGAGGACGATTTCCGCGCCGAAGCGCAGTTCGGCGAGAGTCACGGGAGACATAACAATGGGTTCGCTGTGAGTCAGTGCCTCCACGTCGGCGGGGGCGAGCGCGCCCCGCTCCACATCAATCCACACGCAAGTGTCCATCAAGAAACCCATGGATCACGAAGGCCCTTATCGAGCCGGCTGCCCTTCCACCGCCCCTTGCGGCTATCCGCCTCCCAGGTGGCGGCAGCGTCGTGCGGGAGGGTTTGGTAGAGGTCGGCCATGGCTTCCAGCGCGGTTTGTTGCGCCGGACCGGGGAGGAGACGAGCCACCTCTTGGCGATTCCTTTCGATGACGATGCCCTCGCCCTCGATGACCAAACGATCTAATATGCGGCGCAGATTGCGTGCCAAGTGGGTTGCCGTAATCGTCTTCAATCATCCACCTCAATACGTAAAGTCTGATTGAATCAAAGTTTACCATGAAGTCTCAGTGGTTGGGAAGTATGGATATGCCCTGGTAGTGTCTCAGTTTGACGTAGAGGCGGCTTTACGCCGCCATATGGCGAGGTGAACTCGCCGCTACGTCCTGAAACTGCGGCATCACCGACACAGCGTCGTATCCTGATCTGCGCCAAAGCGGCTGGCTTGGGGCTCGCAGTTCGCTAACAGTTGTGGTCAAGGGTCTGTTGCTGGGGGGCTGAAGTGGCGGTGCGACATGTTGTCGTAGTGGGACATGTCCCAGTTGTTGCTCTCCGAGGGGCGTAGCGAGCGAGGTCCCACTTAATTTCGCATCTTGACGCGTTTTTTTCCTATGACTTTTGGTGAGTGCTCCGCCGCACTGCGGTACGCACTTATGCGAGCACCGGCTACTCGGAGATTCCCGACGTGCTATGGTTTTCGAGTTAGTTTGTAGACTTCGCTTCCGGCCAATAGAAACGTTCCGGTAACGTACTCGTGAGTATTGTCCTGCGCCACGTTGTGCGGCTGATCATCCACGATCTGACCCCACAAGACTTTACCCTCCGGGCTAAGACTTTGGTTCAAGCCCTTCCAGGCTTTCTCGACGGCCGGAAGGTACTCGGTGCGATTCAAGACGCCGTGATTGATGCCCCAGGCCAAGCCGAAACAGAAGAATCCCGTTCCGCTCGTCTCAGGACTGGGAAACTGGTCAGGGTCATCCAAGTTCGCGCGCCACAAGCCATCCGCGCCTTGCCGCTTGACCAACGCTGCCGCCTGCCGCCGGAAGAGGGCGAGATAGTGCGCACGGCTGGGGTCGTTTTTCGGAAGGTAGTCCAGCACGCGCGCGATCCCCGCGAAAACCCAACCATTGCCGCGCGACCACAGGACCTTCTTTCCATTCGCATCCCGCTGCCCAATGAAGCGAGTGTCCCTGTAGAACAGTCCGGTCTCTTGATCCAAAAGCTCTCCGGTGACGTTGTCGAGAAAAGCCCTCATGATATCGAGATACTTCTTATCCCCCGTGGCCTTGGTGAGCATGGCGAGGCCGGCCGCCCCATAGGTGGAATCGATGTAGGGGACAGGATGCTCTGCGAAAGAATCTCTCGCATCCAGATACCAGCGCTTCTGGCTGGTGGGCGTGAGGGGATCAGGCGTGGCGAGCCATCTGATCCCGGGTTCGATCATGGTGCGGTCCTTTTTGACGAAGTAAATTTCGGTCCAGATTTCGACGGGGAAAAGCCGATTGGCCCCCAGTTGCTCCTCGCCTACTCCCCAATGGAGCAGGCGGCCATACTCGATGGCCTGTTCCAGGAACGCGGGGTCCTTGGTTGCCTTCCACACGGCCATCACACCGGTGTACCACGTGGCGCGCGGCCAGGGCCGTCTCGCCGGACCTACCGTCGGATTCGCTGCTTCCCATGCGTCCACCACCGGATGCGCTACCTGGTAGGAGTTCACGTTCTTCAAAATGGAAAAGACTTCCTGTTTTCCTGGAAGCTCGTCACCGGAAGCCCTCTTGGGTGGCGCCGCCAGCGCCTCTGGCGCGCCAGCCCCGAGTGTGGCTCCCTGATTGGAAATCACGGCGGCGGAGTGCTTCCCCCCTCCCGCAGAAATGATGGTTGGCCAAACCGTCAGAGCCACCGCCAGGCATTGTTGCCAGACCGTCATCAGCTTTCTCCCTCTTGCCTGTGAACCAGGTTTTCCAATTTTGATCTGTCGGCGCATCGCTCGCGGCCGGAACGCATGTCGCTCAAATATGCCGCCCACCTCACAGCTTAAGTAATAGCCCTCTCCGAGGGGAGAGGGTGGACCGCCGTCCCGATGCATTCTATCGGGAGGCGGGACGGGCCTACGCCCACCGAAGGGGCACCTGGGAACCGTAAACGACTTCGGCTTTTGCCCGCAGGCGGGTGAGGGGTCACTCGTAGGTTTGGGGCGTTTAAAGGTTCCGCGAGTTAGGAATTCACCCCCCCTACCCCCGTGCTTCCGACCACTCGAAGAAAACCCCTCGGCGCGGTGATAAATCCCGTCTAATTCACAGTGCGTGTACTCCTACTCAACGATCACCTGATCCAAAACCCCATTGCGAACTTACCGCCCTAGCGCAAGAGGGTAACATACACGCAAGAAACCGCACCGGGCAACGTCGCAATCGCCAAGGGCCAGCATTGCTGCTGCACGCCCACATATACCGGAAAGGGGCTTGCAGTCCAGCCTCTTGGCATATAGAGTGTTTTTCCAGATCTCAGGGTAGATTAAGGAGCCGGCACCCATCCCATGGATACCGACCGTTCAGCAGGGCAGGCCTCACCCCGCGAATCCAGTCCCGCGTTCCAGCGATGGTTCATTCTGGGCCTGCTTTGCCTGGCGATGATTATTGCTTATTTCGACCGAGTGAATCTTTCTGTCGTGTTAGTGCTGAAGGAATTCAAGGAGCTCTATCACTTAACCGACCAGGACCGCGGCGTCCTGAACTCCGCCTTCTTTCTCTCTTATGCATTCCTGCAGATTCCCGCCGGATGGTGGGTTGACCGTTATGGTGCGAAATATCCCCTGGCTGCCGGCTACTTCTTGTGGA
Organism: uncultured Acidobacteriota bacterium; assembly: GCA_963804995.1. Taxonomy (GTDB): domain Bacteria; phylum Acidobacteriota; class Terriglobia; order UBA7540; family UBA7540; genus Bog-366. The sequence goes on along the minus strand of CAWDSK010000003.1, from coordinate 453,294 downwards.
GCATGTTGTCAGCGGCCACGGCGGTGACCCACTCGGTACGGCAACTCTTCCTGGTTCGCGTCGTGCTGGGCGCATCGGAATCGGTGGTGACTCCCGCCGGCATGAGCTGGATCCGATTTAATTTTCCCGAGGAAAAGCGTGGATTTGCGGTGGGTCTCTATATGGCCGCTGCCAAGGTTGGCCCGGCGCTGGGCGCTCCCATCGCGGCCTGGCTGGTACTCGCTTCCGGCTGGCGTAGTATGTTTGTCATCCTGGGCCTCGGCTCATTGGTCTGGCTCCTTCCCTGGCTGGGCGTGGTAAAAGACGATCGCCCGAGGGGACCGAACCCCGCGATTCAGAAAACCACGCAGGCGACGATTCGCTTCGGCCAAGTGATGGCGAGCCCCGTAATCTGGGGCACGGTAATCGGCACCTTCAGCTATCAGTATTTTGTTTATTTCTGCATGACCTGGATGCCGGCTTACTTTGTGGAACGCCGCCACCTTTCTCTCGATTCCATGGGGTATTACACCATGTTCAGTTTCCTGGGAATGGCGGCCGTGGCGACCCTGGCAGGCTGGGTGGCCGACCGGATTATCGCTCGCGGTGGAGAGCCGGTCCGGATTCGCAAGGCGTTCACGATCGCAGGCCTGCTGCTGGCGTCAACGGAAATTATTGGGGCCTTCTCGCATTCCTCTTCGGTGGCATTATTCTTCGCGGTCTTTTCGCTGAGTGGCCTGGGCCTCGCGACGGCCAACTATTGGGCCTTGACCCAAACGTTATTTCCAGGCGCGGCCGTGGGGCGCATCGTGGGCGTCCAGAATTGCGCCGCCAGCCTCTCTGGAATCGCTGCCCCCTATTTGACAGGATTGCTCAAGCAAGCCACAGGCAGTTATGAGGCGCCGATGCAGGCCATCGTACTCTTCCTGATCATGGGCGTCGCCGCCTACGTGTTCATGGTGCGCCAGGAATATGTGCCAAAACAAGTTGAAACCCGGCCATAGCGCGCGACCCTCTCGCCCCTTGCCCTCTGGTGTGAACCATTATGAAGACTTCGATGCTTTACTTAAGGGTAGTAACCCCTTGTCAAGCATCAAATCTGTTCTGACCGGGGAAAAGTCATGAAGCGCCGCAAATTCCTTAAAGAGTTTTCGAAACGAGCCTTGGTAGTGACTGCCGCGCCAAGGCCACAGGTTGAGGGATTCGGGTACGCCGCGGCCAAGCAAAGCCCTGTGCCAACGCGCCCTGCCTCGATGCCGCCCCAAGTCTCGAACCGTGCGCCGCGCATCGACGAGATCGGTTACTTGCCCGCGGAGGAGGCTACGGTTGGAACCAATCCGCCGGCGCTCGCGTGGCTGCCGGAGCATAGCGCCGAAACTTACGCAGTCCAGTTGGCCCGCGACACGAAGTTTACGCGCGACGTGATCACGGTCTCGAAAACCCCTTACGTCCTCTACACCCACACGGCCACACTCGCGCCGGGCAAGTGGTGGTGGCGCTATGCCTGCGAGGGTGAAAACGGAGCGAGGTCTAACTGGAGTAAGGTTCGCAACTTTACCATCGCCCCTGACGCCCGGCCGTTTCCACGTCCGAGTGAAGGCTTGATCCTGGAGCGCCTTCCCCGGACCCACCCGCGCCTGATGATGAGGCCGGAAGAAGTTGAGGCACTCCGCAAGGCGTGTCTTGGACCGCAAAGGGAACGGTGGAATCAATTCCGTGAGGCTGCGGAAGAGCAACTGATCCAACCTTTGACTCCTGAACCACCCCCTTACACCAACGGCAAGGAGGACGCCAGCGAATGGCGGCGCAATTACACCGCAACCATCAAGGCGTGTGCAGTCGCTGAAACCCTCGCTCTCTCCTACCGATTGTCTGGCGAGCCGCGTTACGGGGAAGGGGCGCGAAAGTGGCTCCTGCACATTGCTTCCTGGGATCCAGCCGGCACGACGAGCCTCGAAACAAATGATGAATGCGGCATGCCCATCCTCTTCGTCACCTCGCGCGCCTATGACTGGGCCTACGACGCGCTCAGCGAGTCCGATCGCGAGAAACTGCGGGCCATGATCCGCGCGCGCGGCGAGGAGGCTTACAAGAAACTGCACGGCGCGCCCCACGAGCAGAAGGCCTACGACAGTCACCAGGGACGTCTATGGCATTTTCTAGCCGAGGCTGCCATCGCTTACTACGGTGAAGTGCCGGAGTCTAAGAAATGGCTCGACTACGCCTTCATGATGTTCTGGGGTTGGTATCCTGCCTTCGGCGATGCCGACGGTGGATGGGCGCAGGGCTTGAATTATTGGCGGGTTTATATGCTGCGCTCGACATGGTGGCTGGACACGCTGCAAGCGGCGATGAAGATCGACGGAACGGAGAAGCCCTTCTACCAGCACGTGGGGGACTTTTCCATCTACGTGGCGCCTCCCGGTGGAGCGCTGGTGGGGTTCGCCGACTACGGTGAAGAATACCCCGACCAAGCGCCTCGCATCGGTTACTTTGAGCCGGGTATCCGCGGCTTGGGATCTGTCGATGCCTACTTTGCTCGCCTGCGTGCCAAGCCCGAATGGCAGTGGTACGCCGAGGCATATGGGCGCGACGCTTTCCCTCCCACCGCCCTAGGCTTGCTGCGAGCGCTCCGCTCCGACCCGCCGGTTCCCAAGGCACGACCTCCCCTCGATTGGCCCAAAGCCAAGTGGTTCCGCGGTGTGGGTTGGGTCTCGCTTCACACCAATCTTGTGGATGGGCGGGAAGACGTGCAGGTAATGATGCGGTCCTCCCAGTTGGGAAACATCAGCCACAGCCATGCGGACCAGAACGGCATCGTCCTGGGCGCGTATGGTTCCCCCCTCTTGGTGAATACCGGCATCCGGCCGTGGTGGGATAGCCCCTTTTTCTTGCAGTGGTATGTTGCCACGAAAGCTCACAACGCCCTTGAGATTAATGGCCAGGGGCAGTCAAGGAACGAAACCGCCACCGGCAAAGTGATCGTGTTCGAGCCCGGTGATTCCTATGACTATGTAGTCGGTGACGCTTCCCCCGCTTACGGTAAGGACGTGAAACGCTACCGCCGCCACTTGCTGTTCTTAAAACCCGGAGTCCTGGTGATTCTTGACGAGGTGCAGGGCAAGGAGGCCGTCTTAATGAAGTCGTGGATGCACGGACGTGCCCCATTCACGATCGATCAATCGACGGGTCACATCGAGCTGACGTTTGAGCAGGCATCGCTCGCGGGATTCTTGCTTGCGCCTGGCGGCCTCGAACTCGCGCAGACGGATAAGTATCCGTTTCCTCCCGAACTCGGTACCCCCCCGCCGGAATGGCACCTGACCGCTCAAACGATGCAGAAAGGCGCTGCGGCTCATATCGTCGCCGTGCTCGGAATCGCCAGGGCCGGACAGAACCCAGAGGTGACCGATGTGAAAGAAGCTTCAGACGAGAAGACCGTGACCGTCCAATTCCGCCACGCCGGCCAGCCAGTGCAAGTTTCGTTTGATTTGACGATCCCGTCGGTGACCGTCGGCTAAAGCCCACGACGCAGGGTTGTACTACCCCGCCACGAAGCTTCCCTCACTCAGGTCCTTGCCTTTCGTCTCCGGCAGGCATAAGACGGAAAGCACCAACAAGCCATAGGCCAGGACGGCGAAGATCCCAATCGCTTTCCCCAATCCCATTCTTACGCTCAGGAAACCGATGAGGGTGGGGAAGAGCGAGCCTGCCGCCCGTCCGAAGTTGTAACTGAATCCCTGGCCGAAACCACGGATCTCGTTGGGATACAGTTCAGAAAGGAAGGAGCCCGCGCCGCTGAAGACTCCGGACACTGCGAATCCCAAAGGAAGCCCCAACAGCAGCAGGAGCAGGTCTGAGACGGGAAGTAGCATATAGAAGGCGACGGAAGCGGCTGCCGCCACGGCAAAGAGGATGAACGTCCGGCGGCGCCCCAGGCGATCGATGATGAGGGCCGCCGTCACATATCCGAGAAACGATCCAGTGATAGTAACCACCAGATAGGCGCCGGCATTCGTTACGCTGAAGTTCCGAACGGTTCGCAGGTAGGTTGGCAACCATGTGGTAACACTGTAATACCCGCCTTGCATACCCATACACAATAAACTGGCAAGAAGTGTAATACGCAGGACGGGATGGGCAAATATCCTCAGAAAAGTCGGCTGCGACTTTCCGCTTTCGACTTTGCGCCGATTTTCGACGTAGAGGGGAGGTTCATCCAGGTTTCGGCAAAGCCGCCAGATCAGGAGCCCTGGCAGGACTCCCATCCAGAACAGGACTCTCCAAGCGAGAGCCTCCGGCAGGTAAGAATAGACTGCGGCATAGGTGATTGCGGCAACTCCCCAGCCCACCGCCCAGGAACTTTGCATGATGCCGACTGCTTTGCCGCGGTGTTCCGGGCGGATCACTTCCGCCATCAGCACGGAGCCAACCGACCATTCCCCGCCGAAGCCGAGGCCCTGCATCGTACGCGTGACCAGCAGCGGCCAGTAGGAAGTGGCGAATCCATTGAGAACGGTGAAGATGGAAAACCACACGATCGTGACCTGAAGCATGCGAACCCGGCCGTAGCGGTCGGCCAGGACCCCTGCCAACCATCCGCCCACGGCTGAGGAGAGCAGGGAAGCCGTGGCGACCAAGCCAGCCTGACTTTTGCTGAGGTGCCAGGTAGTCATGAGGGTTGGAATAATAAAGGTGTAAACCGTGTAATCGAAGGCATCGACACCGAAGCCGCCAACGGTCGCCGCCAGGGCAAGCTTTTCGCTGCGATGAAGTTGGGCTATCCAGCCGATAGGCGTCCCCTTGCTGGTGTGCGAGTGCCGAGCCACGCCTCAAGGTGTTGGCAAGGAGCGGAGGTTCCGGAATGACAGCGCTCGCCATTTGCGATGCGCACCGTTTCCCGAGAATCAGCTCCTATTTGCTTTCCGCCAGCAATTTCTTCCAGCGTGCCCAGGCGGCATCGCGGGCCTTGCGGTTTGCCTCGCTCGCATCAGGAGCTTCGCCCGCCCGCATGAAGCCGTGCCCGGCGCCCTCATAGGTGACGGGATCGTAAGCCTTGCCGGCGGCCTTCATGGCGTCGACCGTGTCAGGGATGGTGGCATCAATCCGCGCGTCGTTGCCCGCATAGAATCCATATACCGGAGCCGTAATACGCGACATGGCATCCTTCGCCGGTGGAGGACCGTAGAAAACGAAGGCGGCCGCCAGGTCGTTGCGATTCGTGGCAAAACGAAAGCTCTGCCCACCTCCCCAGCAGAAGCCCACGACAAACAGCTTGCCGTTCGAGGCAGGAAGTTTGAGCGCGTAATCGGCTACAGCATTCAGATCAGCCGTGACCTGATCGGGATTGAGATGACTCACTCCTTCGGTGGCCTTGCCCGGGGGGAAATCCGAGGTGCGGCCTCCGTTCGGGCCCATGCCGGAGAGCAGGTCCGGGGCCACGGCGATGTAGCCGGCTTCGGCGACTTGGTCGGCCAGGTCCTGGACCCAATCGGTCAAGCCGAAAATCTCGTGGATAACCAATACTACCGGAGTCTTCGTTTTCGACTCCGGGTAGACCACGAAAGTTTCAACCGCCCGATCACCGTGCTTCACTGTAGCCCATTCGCCATGGCGTGGAGACTTGTCCACGCGCTCCCGCGCCCAGTCCTGTGCAAAGACACCCGGGGCGATTAGAAGGATTATTGAGAGCAAACGTATCTGCTTCATCCGGCCTCTCCATTGTTGGTGTGTATAGGGTCCTGAACCGCGAGTGCGAAGCGGTAAACATAGCATATGGGGCAGGGAATTGCGAGAGGCCTACTGATGCGGTCACAATCTGGAAGGTGTGTGCAACGGGAGGGTTCCACACTCTGATCGCCGCACACTTCATCTCAAATGCCCACCTTAGCGATAGACGGGTGGTGTCCTGATTTGAACATAAAGCCGCCCTCTTGGTGGCTGAAGGCGGGCTGGAAACCGGCGCACCAACTGAAATTAGGACAGCACCCGGACTCGGGTAGTGGTGTCATTTGGTGTGGCACGGCCATCTTGGCCGTGACCCTTCACGGGCGGGACGCCCGTGGCACTTCCAAATGACACCACTACTCGGACTCGGTGTCTCTTGACAGGGTCGACGCCGTTGATGAGAATTCCGGTTCGATCACTCCGCAAGAGGTTAACCCAGTGCCTGTCGATCCGAATCAATCACGCGTATGGGGCGTGCGAGCGGCCGCGATACTGTCCGTGCTGGCGATTGCCGCACCCCTCCTGGTGTCTTTAGCCTTTGGTCCCCGAAACCTTTGTGAAGAAAGTTCGATTCGTCCGCCGGATGATTACTGGCCATTCCTCCCGTTGGCGTTACCGTTTTTGGCAATTCTTGGGGAGTTGCGAGTGGCGAGAATCAAGAAGGGACTGGCGATTGCTCTGGCCGTGGGGTGCGCTGCGTTTATGCTGACGCTGCTGGCAATCTTTATTGCGATGCCGGACCTTTCCCGACCTTTTCTCGTCTGGTCGGTGGTTTTCGTTTTGGTTCAGGTCGCGATGGTGACACTGGCCATCAGGACGTATTACGCGTTACCTCATGAAGCGGGTGACCCCCGCACTCTGCTCATGGGTATCTTGCGATTCGGTGCTTATGCAGGCACCGCAGTCATTCTCGCCACGTTTTTCTTACCCAATTTGACCAATCCGCGAAGGAATGCCGCTGAGGCGTCCCCCGTCGGATCCTTGCGCTCGATCAATACGGCCGAGATCACTTACGCTTCCACTTACACCAAGGGATTCAGCGCCAGCCTTGAGGCGCTCGGCCCGCCACACGCAAATACTGCGCCGACCGAGAATGCAGCGGATCTAATCGATGAATGGTTGGCGCGCGGGCATAAGTTAGGATACGAATTTAGCTACCATCCAGGTCCACCGGACGCCGGCGGGACGATCAGCACCTACGCTCTGACGGCGCGTCCGGTCGAATTTGGGCGGTCCGGCTGCCGGAACTTTTTTACGGACCAATCCGAGGTGATCCGCTCGATAAAAGAAGACCGGAGCGCGAACGCCCACGACTCGCCGCTGGAATAGCTTGGGCAGAAGACAATCACGTTTTGTTGGGGCTGGGCTTGCTTGCCCTGCCCAGGGCACCCCCAAGGGCGCCCCGGCAAGGCGAGAGTTGGTCTAATGTGCGGCCTGGGCTGAAGCGAAGGTGTAATCACCATCCCAGTTGTTGACAACGTCGGCGGGGGAGGGGAAGTGGCCCTTGTAGGTGCCTCCGCCGGAAATGCCCTTAAATTTCCCGATTCCGCCCGTAATCTTATACGTGCCTTCCATACTCGCCTGCTGTCCGGAAAGGTTGAGGGTGCCCTCGAAGGTACCCCAGTCCCGGTCGCCCTCGGCATGCTCGTTGCACCAATAGCCGTGCTGCGAACCGCTTCCATTCACCAGATCGCCCGTGCCCCAGTAAGTAATCCGCGCCCCGTTCCACAGCGGGTCGGTGGATGCGTGCGTCCCTACCACTTCGACCAGGGTAAGGGCGTGGTTGTTCTCGTGGAAGAGCGCCGATACGGTCTGGGTCCTGATTTTTCCAGTAAATGTTCCGGTGATTTTAGTCGCCATATTTCGAATCTCCTTTTCAAGGTAAGTTGCCCGACCTCCGCCGGAAGGATGCGGGCGCAATACAGATTCTGCATGGCCCACCCAGCGCCATACGGGCCGAGTGGGGAGGTGATACGGTTAGGATGAACTTTGGGTTGCCAGGAAGATTCTGTACTGCCCAACGAAGGAAGTCAATGGAAAGCTGGGTAGTGGGTCATTAGGAAGTGCCACGGGCGGGAGAAGGTGTGAAAAAATACCATTTTCACCGCTGAGTCGCTGAGACGCAGAGAAATGACCCTTTGTTTTCAAACCTCTGCGCCTCCGCGTCTCCGCGGTGAAAGGTTTGATGGGATTTGTTCACAGCTTCGGACGCCCGTGGCACAGCAAATGACACCACCTTGTGCAGCATTACTTTGCGCCCTGCAATGGAGATGAATCTTTACCCGATTTGGTTTCAGCGGCGCAAGCCACCCCATACTACGGTGCTTCCATCTGGAAACTGAGGTACGTGAAGGCGCCCTCGCGTTCGATCTGAAGGACCACCGGCTCGTCGGGTTTGATGCTTTCCAATTGGGATCGCAAGAACGCCAGGCTGATCACGGGCAGGCCATTGATGGCGTGGATGACATCCCCGGTAGCGAGGGAAGTCGCGGAAAAGCCTGACTCCGCGGCCCTCGCGATGACGATGACTCCGGAAGACTGCCGGAGGTCCGGCAACAAATCGGCAAGGCTCTTGTTGACCTCAATGCCCAGGATGCCCAGCTTCGCGATGAGGTTCTTTTCGGGGTTGGCCAGATCAATCAGCCGGTCGACCTTGTGGGGTTGCTCGATGACCGGCACTTCAAAATGCATGGGAGTGGAGCCGCGCAGCACATCAAGCTTCATCGGTTCACTCAGATGATGCAAATAGAAGCAATAGCCAAACATCGGCAGACTGTCGATGGGGCGACCGTCCACGCTCACGATGATGTCCTGGATCTTCAGTCCAGCGCCGTCCGCGGGTCCCCCCGGGAGGACATCCGAAACGATGACACCTTGGTCTCGGGAAAGACCCAGGCCAGCGGCCATAGCCGGAGTGATGGTCTGCACCGACACTCCAATTTGACTGCGATGGGTGTGGCCGTATTTGCGGAGTTGAGGGTAGGCAAGGGCCACGAGGCCGCTGGGAATCGCGAATCCCAATCCTTGGTTGCCGCCGGACTGCGTCAGAATGAACGTATTGATTCCGACCAATTCACCTTCAACACTCACCAACGGTCCGCCGCTGTTTCCAGGATTAATCGCCGCATCGGTTTGGATGTAGATCATCGGGTTGTCGGGATCGGGCTGGCGAGCCACGGCGCTCACCAAACCCATGGTCACGGAGTTGCGCAAGCCTTCCGGGCTTCCGAAAGCAAAAACGATTTGGCCTTGCAGGAGCTTCCGATAATCGCCAATGGGCAGCGCCGTAAGCCCATGCGCCTCGACCTTGATCAAAGCGAGGTCAATCTGGCGGGCGATTCCCACGATTTGGCCCTCCAGGGTGGTCCCGTGCGAAGCTAAGGCGCGGGCGGGAGATCCTCCGGCGTCAGCCGCGTTGATGACTACCTGGATGCGCCGGGCGCCACTAACCACGTGGGCATTGGTCATGATGTATCCGTCCGGGTCAACGATTACTCCCGAACCGATGGCGCGCTGGCGGCCGATGACCAGGCCGGTCTCAGTCTGGCTGCTCTCCTGCAGAGGTCCGTATCCAATGGCCATGATCTGGACGACGCTCGGCGCCACCTTCTTGACCAGCGCCTCCGACGAGCGGCTTAACTGACCTATGAAGTCAGGAGTGGTGGCGGCTGGGGGGGCTTGAGCCACGACCATTTCAGGTAGCGCGAGACACGCGGCAAAAATAAGGCCGAGGGTGAGGCGAGGGCAGAATCCATGCCATACCACAGTTCTCAATAAGTTGCGCACAGTTGGCCTCCTGCTCATAAAGCTCCGTGGTGTCTAGTGTACAGCCGGTTTGTCCGCACGCAAAAGGGTGCGAACCCAATAATTGTCGCAAAATTGGATTGATCCTGCAAAATAAGTCGCAGCGAAAGGTGTTCTAATTTTGGACAATGGCACATTGACGTCCGAAGCAGCAGCTTAAGGTAACCAGTCCTTGACAATACCCTAATGACTAACACAGGAATGACTAACACAGGGGGCTAGTTTCCCATCATCGGGTCAGATTGGGAGTACGGACGATTTGTCTGCTCGGTGGAAGAGTCCCGACGGCTCACCAAAATCGAAAGACTATGTCTTTCCGGCGATACACCCTCTCACCCACGAATTTCTTGACCTTCTACCGCAAAGTCCCTGTGACAAATTTCTGGACCTTTTGCTCAGGGCCCCGCCGAGTTTGCCTGCATGATCGCGGGACTGATTTCCAGAGGCATTCTTGAGATCGAAGGCTTTGCGCCGCCTCGCCATACGAATGGGTATTCCGAGCCATCGGCAGGATCGTGACTACTTGCCGGTTCCATGTGAATTTTGGACTTGACTCCTCTCCCACTGGTGCTAAACTTCGGACATATTGTGGGGGGGCTGTTCGTATTTCCAGCGGTGGTTAGCTAAGTAGACTGACAATACTTGCATTTACAGTTTGAGTGGCATCATCGTTTCAGCCTATCTAAAAAGAGGAGCCCCGATGGCAGAAGAGAAAGAAAAAAAGATGATCCAGACGAACCAGGAAGCCACAAAGCCTGTCTGGGACAAGCAGGACGAGCTCACGGACAAGGACTTGGAGAAGGCGTCCGGCGGGATCAAGTTCTTTTAGGGACAGAGGCTAGGAGTGTGTCGGAAATAATAATTCGTCAACGAAGAATCAACAACTTACAGACACTCGAATCTCGCTAAGTTATTAATTCTACGTACAACGAAATCTATCTCCGACAGGCTCCTAGCTCGCTGTAGCACCCAATTTTTGACAATTGTCACGAGGTGCTGCCTTATGGTAGGGCCACAGGCTGGTTGTCCCCTAATGGTCCTGTCGCGCCATTAAATTTTAAAGGGTACGGCAAGTCGTACCCCTACAACCTTGCGTTAGCTGGGCCTGTGGCGGCGTAACGTAGAAAGTAGTTCAGGCCTCAGGAAAACAGAAGCAGGAATGATAGCCCACGTCATGAGTGGGCCTGAAAGAGGTTGGCTGCGAGCCGGCCCCACCCCAGGAAACCGAGCGGACTTATAAGCGGTCGCTGTATAACCACCAAGATCAGCAGGAGAAAATTACCCCGATGAACAGCTTGCAGTGCCGGCGGTCGGCACTCGCTGTCGGATCCCTTCTACTAGTTTGTTGCCTGCGCTCCTTCGGCCAGTCCAGCGGACCTCCTTCCCAGCCGCTGGGCCTGGTGGAGGCTTTGCAATCGACCCTCGCGAACCAGCCCGCCCTGCATATTCAGGAACAGCAAGTTGTTGCCAGCCGGGCAGCGGTCCGGCAGGCGACCGGGTTATTCGACACGGTCTTTGAAACCACCCTTTCTCAGAATCGCATCAACACTCCTCTTAATTTCTACGACCGGGGGCAGGCTAGCATCGTGGGGCTCATGATCAGCAACGATGTCAGCAACTTGACGACTCTGGACATCGGTGCCAGCAAGGAATACCGCAATGGTGTGACGATCAGCCCGAGCCTCCTGACCACCCGGACCACGGACAACTTCTACAACCTGGGGGGCACCAATCTCTCCACACTGGCATTTCAAGTGACCGTACCGCTGCTCCGGGGGCGCGGGCGCAGCGTAGTGGCGGCTTCGGAGACCGCGGCGGGAATCGAGGTTGAGGCCAGTTTGCTGGACCTCAACCAGAACATCAGCAGCCTCTTGTCGACTACTGCTTCCAGCTATTGGAATGCCGTGGGCGCAGCGAAAAGCCTGAAGGTGGCTCAGGAATCCGAAGCGCGCGGCGAGGTTTACGTGGAAAACGTCCAGACGCTGATTGACGCGGGGCGTGTGGCGCAGGCTGAAATCCATCAGGTCAACGCCAATCTGGCCACCCGGTCAGCGGCGCGCATCGCGGCGGAGCAGAACCTCCTCGCGGCACTCCAGCAACTTGCCCTGGCCATGGGTTTAACCGTCGACCAGATGGCAGACGTGGGAATGCCAATGGAGGAATTCCCGATCGATGATGGCCATGCCCTGGCCGTTCTGAATGCCCATTCGCTGCAACAGTTCTTCAGCTTGGCGCTCCAGGGCCGCGCGGATTACCTGGCAGCCAAGAAGCGCGAAACAGAACAAAAAGCCCTGCTCGTGCCGGCCAGGAATGGCCTCTTGCCCCAGCTCAATCTGAACCTGAACACGGGGTACTCGAGCATCGACTTGGGCAGCAGCTTCGGTGACTATCTCAGCGCTCCCGGACGCTCCATGCATGGACCGGACGCCGGTGTAGGCGTCACCTACCGCTTTCCGCCCCGCAACAATGCCGCTTCCGGAGCGTTGATGCTGGCACAATCCGGCCTTCGCCAGGCGGAACTTCACACCCTCCAAACGTCCGAATCCATCATGGCTTCCGTGGTGACAGCCGTGGGGGGCGTACGGAACGCCGCGCTCCAGTTGCAGAGAGTGCGGGAGGCTGCGGTCGCTTCCCAGAAGGCGCTGGAAGGCGAGCGCGATAGGTATCGATTGGGTCAGGGGAAGCTTGTGGATGTGTTGACGCTGGAGGACCGGCTGACGGAAGCGGAGCAAGACCAGGTGAACGCTGAACTCGGCTATGCGCTGGCACTGACCCAGTTGCGCTTCGCCACCGGCTCGATCGTCGAACCGGATAAGACCGTGCAATCGGTCGATTGCGAGGTTTTCTACACCGTTCCCGTTCCGGCTGCTCCCAAACCGCCGGCCGGGAAGGAATGAAATAACATGGACACCAGTATCTTCCGAAAAGCTTCCCTTGAGCGGCTGTCTTCCCCGGAACAGCTTGACACCATCATGCGGGTAACCGGGGCGAAGCGATGGCTGGCGCTGGCCGGAATGTTTCTCATTCTGGGTGTCGCCATGGTTTGGGGCTATGCGGGGACCATCGCTACGAAGGTGAGCGGCTCCGGAGTCATCGTGCGGGCCGGAACCGTCTTGAACGTCGTCACCTCGGGTCCGGGGCTGGTGACAGACATCAAGGCTAATCTGGGGGACCGGATAAAAGCCGATCAGTTGGTCGCCAGGGTTTCGGATCCCCAGATGTTGGAAAGAATCCGCACGGCGCGCGCCGCCCTCGACGACGCGAAAGAAGACCTACAGCGCAATATCGGGTCGCGCCAGAAAGGCGCCCAACTCCAAGTGGACGCGCTGGCGCGTGACAGGGTGAACACGGAGCGGGAAATCCAGGAGGTCGGAGATCAGGTAAAGATCGCGACTGAGCAAATCACGGTCGACAATCAACTTCTTGCCAAAGGGCTGGTTACGAAGCAGCAGGTGCTTCAGGATGAGCAGCACCTGGTTGAGCTCAAGGGTCAAATCGAAACTGACCGGGCAAAACTCAAACGCATTGACGCGGATCAATTCGCAGCGCGGACCGATCCGGAACACTTCAAAGAGGACGCGGAAGAGCACATCTCGGAGTTGGGGCGGAACCTGGCGAGCCTGGAAAACCTGATGGCCATACAATCCAGCGTCGTAAGTCCCTACGAGGGCCAGGTTATCGAGATGAAGGCTGTGCCGGGCACTCTGGTTACTGCGGGCAGTCCCATCCTTAGCATCCAGCCTCAGGGGAATACCCTGGAGGTGCTGGTTTATCTGCCCTCCCTTCAAGCCAAGGCCGTGCAGCCGGGGATGGAGGCGGAAATATCTCCTTCCACGGTTAAGCGCGAGGAGTTTGGTTTTATCCGCGGCAAAGTGGTTTACGTCGGTGAGTTTCCCGCCAGCTCCGACGCCTTGATGCGCAATTTTCAAAACGAAACGTTAGTGCGCTCGATTATGGCGGGCGGCCCCGTGACGGAAGTAAGAGTCACATTGGAGCGCGATGCCAGTAGCTTGAGCGGATTCAAGTGGTCGTCGTCCCGGGGCCCGGCGATTACCATCAGCAGCGGCACGCTCTCAACCGTGCAGGTGATCACACGCCGGCAACCGCCGGTGAGCCTGCTGCTCCCCTTCTTCAAAGGCAAACTTGGGCTGAGTTAACTTAGGGCAGAAGGCAGTAGGCGGAAAGCAGTTGTTGGCTGCATATTGCTGAGCTTCAGAGGCTGCGGAAGAATACTCCGCCGCGTGTAACCACCCTGGCGGAGGTGGTAAAGAGAATAACCACCCCGGCGCTCTGATCGCCACCCCTCCTGAATCAGGAGGGGAGTTCTTACGGGACTCCCCTCCTCAGATGAGGAGGGGTGGCGCGCCGGGCGCCGGGGTGGTGTTGAGCAACCGTGTAAAAACGCGAAAGCCCAGTAAGAAATCCAGAGTAACCCATGGGTACAACTGCCATCGATCCCAAACCGGTCCCGGCTCACAAGTCGCTCGCTCATTTGCTGCGCCGTGGCAGGGTAACGACTCCCACGGTATTGCAGATGGAAGGGGTGGAGTGCGGGGCCGCCGCGCTGGGGATCATCCTTGCCTACCACGGGCGAATCGTTCCCCTGGAGGAATTGCGGGTGGCTTGCGGCGTCTCGCGCGACGGCAGCAAAGCCAGCAACATGCTGAAGGCCGCGCGCACCTACGGCCTGAAAGCCAAAGGCTACAAGAAGGAACCCGCGCAACTGCGCGAGTTGCCGCTGCCCCTGATCGTCTTCTGGAACTTCAACCACTTTCTGGTGGTGGAGGGCTTCGGAGACAAAAAGGTTTATCTCAACGATCCGGCCGAGGGCCGCCGGTGGGTGGACGATGAGGAGTTTGATGAGTCCTTCACCGGCGTCGTCCTGGTTTTCGAGAAGGAACCCACTTTTAAGAAGGGTGGGGAAAAGCCCAGCGTCTTCCAGATGCTGGCCTCGCGCCTTCCGGGAAGCCGTTTGGCCCTCCTGTATCTCGTGCTCGCCACGTTGGGCCTGGCCATTCCTAACCTGGTGATTCCCGTATTTTTCAAAATCTATGTCGATAACCTTCTGGTAGGAGGCCTGACCAGTTGGCTGACCCCGTTGTTGGTGGCCATGACGGTCACGGCGATCGTGAAGGCCCTGCTGACGCTTCTCCAGCAGGACTCTTTGATGCACGTGGAGATGAAGCTGGCACTGACATCCTCCGCCAAGTTTTTCTGGCACGTGCTGCGATTGCCCACTGAGTTTTTCGCCCAACGTTACGCCGGCGAAGTCGCCTCGCGGCTGCAACTCAACGACCAGGTAGCAACCCTGCTCTCCGGGGATGTGGCCACGAATCTGGCCAACATTCTTCTTATCGGGATTTATGGGGCCTTGCTGTTTCAGTATGACGCTCTGCTGACGGTCATCGGCATTCTCATAGCGGTGCTTAATATCGCGGCCTTGCGATTTGTTCAGCGCCGGCGCGTGGACCAGAACCGCCACCTGCTGCAAGAGCAGGGGTGCCTGCTGGGCGTGTCAGTGAATGGCTTGCAGACCATCGAGACCCTCAAGTCCTCTGCGTCAGAGTCCGAATTCTTTGCCCGCTGGGGGGGTTACCAGGCCAAAGTCGTCAATGCCGGACAAAGCTTTGGAATGTCCTCGGTGTTCCTCTCGGCCATTCCCTCCTTTCTGACGGGTCTCAATACCGCCGCCGTGCTCGGTTTGGGCGGGTTGCGCGTGATGAACGGCTTCCTGACCATGGGCATGCTCATCGCCTTCCAGAGTTTGATGACCAGCTTCATCGATCCCGTCAACAAATTGGTGAATCTGGGCAGCAAGACTCAGGAGATTGAGGGCGACCTCAGCCGCTTGGACGATACGCTCCAATACCAACCCGACCCTCAAGTTGGGCCTGCCACTCTCGCGGGACAAAGCCCTGCCGTCGAGGAGCGCCTCGCCGGGCACCTGGAACTGCGGGACGTGACGTTTGGCTATAGCCGCTTGGAACCGCCCCTGATTACCAATTTCAGTTTGACCCTGAAGCCGGGGCAGCGCGTGGCCCTGGTGGGCGCCTCGGGAAGCGGCAAGTCGACCGTGTCGAAAATTGTTTCCGGGCTTTATCAGCCGTGGTCGGGTGAAGTGTTATTCGACGGCCGGCCGCGCCGCACCATTCCTCGTGGCGTGCTGAATAATTCCATTGCCATGGTGGACCAGGAGATATTTCTGTTCGATGGAACCCTGCGCGACAACCTGACCATGTGGGACGCCACCGTCGAACATGCGTCCCTGGTCCAGGCCGCCCAGGATGCGGGGATTCACGATGAGATTACCAGCCTTCCCAATGGCTACGAATTCTGGGTGGAAGAGGGTGGGCGCAACCTGAGCGGTGGGCAGAGGCAACGCCTGGAGATCACCCGCGCGCTCGTCAACGATCCGCGCATTCTTATTCTCAACGAGGCCACCAGTTCGCTTGACGCCTACAGCGAAAAATACGTGGATGACAGTCTGCGCCGGCGGGGGGCCACGTGCCTGATTGTGGCCCATCGTCTCAGCACCATTCGCGACGCCGATGAGATTATCGTTCTGGAACGCGGGGAAGTGGTGCAGCGCGGCACCCATGAGGAAATGATCCGGATGGACGGCCCCTACCGGAGGCTGATTGAAGCGGTGTAGGCACGCATGGACATCACGCAAATAACCCGGCTGGAGGAGCAAGGGGTCGTTCTGGATTTGCACCCCGGGGTCCCGCTCTCCCTCCAGGACCCGGAGAAGATGTGGCTGGTGTTGGAGGGGAAACTCAACCTCTTTTTGGTGGAGATGCGTGAGGGGGAGCCGTCCGGCGCCCGGCATCATTTCATCCGTGTGGAAGCCGGCAATCCGGTGATGGGATTTGTCGAGCGGCCCGATGGCGCTTTCGGAGTGATCGCCAACGCGGCGGTGAGATCGAAGGTGCTCTGCCTGCAACTTAAACAACTCCAGCAGGCCGCCGCTGGTTCGCCGGAATCTGTCCTGCCCTTCATCGACAAGTGGGTGGAGAATCTGGGCTCGGCGGTGGCAGACAAGCCTGCCCCCAAGGAATTCCAGGAATTGGCTCCGGGCGCGGAGATCGTGGTGGAGAGTAAGCCCACGGCTGTCCTCCCACTCCTGGGCGTGGTATGGATTCGTCACCTGGAAGGAAGTTCCAGCCTGTTGGGTGATGACCAGATGCCGCCGATCGAGGCGGGAAGGTTTTTCCCGGTAAGCCGTACGGCTTGGCTCAAGTGCGCCCCACAGTCACAAGTGGGATGCCTCGATACGCGAGAGTGGCTGGAGGCTGACCCGCGGTGGTCGGGCTTGCGAAATTTCCAGGAACAGGTCTTCGCCTATCTCGTGATCCAGTTGCGCAGAGATGAGCTGAAATCCCGGGCGCGTTTGCGGGCAGTGGCGGAAGCCGACGCGAATGTGTTCGAGGCCGCTCTGTACAAACTCGCCGAGCCGTTGCGGGGCGGGGAGAAGAGCCCTTGGGAGGTGGAGACCGGAGGATTGGATCCTCTGCTTCAAGTCTGCCGTCTGGTGGGCAGCGCCAGCGGCATTCAAATCCCCCTCGTGCCTCGCGCCTTGGAGCTCATCAAACAGCGAGATCCGGTGAGCGCCATCGCCCAGGCGGCCCGGGTGAGAACGCGTCAGGTGATGCTGAAGGGCAAGTGGTGGAACCAGGAAAGCGCGCCCATGGTTGGTTTTCTTGAGCAAGACAAGCGGCCGGTGGCGCTGTTGCCGGGCCGGGGAAATTATCAAGTCTATGATCCCATCACCCGCGTGAAAACCCTCGTGGACGGAGAACTAGCCGACAAGCTCAACGGCTTCGCTTATGTCTTCTATCGCCCTTTCCCCCCCAAGGCGCTGACTCTGCGAGACGTTCTGGCTTTCGGGCTTAGGGATTGTG
Source organism: uncultured Acidobacteriota bacterium (assembly GCA_963804995.1). GTDB lineage: Bacteria > Acidobacteriota > Terriglobia > UBA7540 > UBA7540 > Bog-366. Next base: position 435,883 of record CAWDSK010000003.1, on the reverse strand, counting down.
GAGGTGACGCTGCCACGGTCCTTTTCATGGGGATTGCCGCCGGCCTGTTGGCTATTGCCACGCCGGTCTTTACGGGCATTATTTTTGACACGATTATTCCAGGCGCCCAGCACTCCGCGCTGGCGGAGTTCAGCATTTTCCTGGTGATCAGCGCGGTGGCAACGGCATTGTTTACGCTCACCCGTAGCCTGGCGACCCTGCGCCTGCAGAGCAAAATGGAGGCCGCGATTCAGGCGGCCGTGTGGGACCGCCTGCTGGCCTTGCCCGTACCCTTCTTCCGCAATTTCACTTCCGGCGACCTGGCCCGGCGGAGTTTGGGAATCAGCCAGATTCGCGAGGCGCTTACGGGGTCCGCGCTCTCTTCCATCCTGACCGGCATCTTCTCAATTGCGTCCTGTGCGCTGATGTTCTACTACAGTTGGAGCCTGGCCTTGATCGCCGTCGCCTTGGTGTTTGGTTCCTTCCTGGTCTTTACCTTCTGCGGCTGGCTGCAAGTAAGAATCTTGCGCGAGGTGTCGGCGTTGGGCGGGCGCATTGCCGGCACCACGCTGCAATTCATCAACGGTATCGCGAAATTCCGGGTGGCGGGAACCGAAGCCCGCGCCTTTGCGGTTTGGGCGCGCGAGTTCGCGAAACAGCGAGTCCTCGCCTTGCGCGCCCGAAAAATCTCGAACCTCGTTTCGATTTTCAACTCGGCGTTCCCCGTGCTGGCCTGGGCCGTCATCTTTTATTACGCCACCGCGCTGATGAAAAACCCCAACACCCCGATGCTGACGACTGGCGAATTCCTGGCCTTCATGGCCGCCTTCGTGCAATTCAGTACCGGGGCGATGGACTTGAGTTCCGCCCTGATTTCTGTGCTCAACGTCATCCCGCTCTATGAGCGCGCCAAGCCAATTCTAACCTCACTGCCCGAAGTCGTGACCACCCAGACCGCCCCCCCCGAGTTAACCGGGACCCTGGATATTCACCACGTGAATTTTCGTTATCGAAACGATGGGCCATGGGTCTTGCGTGACTTTTCCCTGGGTATCTCCTCGGGTCAGTTTGTGGCTCTGGTCGGGCCCTCGGGGAGTGGGAAATCAACCTTTTTCCGTTTGCTCCTGGGTTTTGAGACGCCCGGCTCCGGCGCCATTTATTACGACGGACAGGATCTGGCTGATCTGGATGTTCATGCGGTACGAAGGCAAATTGGGGTGGTCCTCCAGAATGCGCGGCTCATGACGGGCAGCATCTTCCGGAATATCGTGGGCGACGGAACCCTGACCATCGATGATGCTTGGGAGGCCGCGCGCCTGGCGGGGCTGGAGGACGACCTCAAGGCCATGCCCATGGGAATGCATACGGTGGTGAGCGAGGGCGGAAGTGGACTTTCCGGTGGGCAGCGCCAGCGCTTGCTGATTGCCCGCGCCATCGCCCGCAAGCCACGGATCATCCTGTTCGACGAGGCGACCAGCGCTCTGGATAATCTCATGCAGGCGGTCGTCAGCCGGAGCCTGAAAACTCTTAATGCTACACGCGTCGTGATCGCCCATCGCCTTTCCACGGTCATACGCGCTGACCGGATCTGTGTCCTCGACAGGGGTTCCCTTGTGGAGACGGGTTCCTACGACGAGCTGATGGCGCAGGGAGGGCTCTTTACGCAATTAGCGAAACGGCAGCTCAGTTGAAGAAGAGCAGTGGATAGTGGTCAGTGGTTAGTGGTTAGAAAACCGGTTGTCAGTTTTCGGCTTGGCGACTGTTTTACTGGCCACTAACCACTAGCCGCTAGCCACTGTTCTTGAGGAGGAATCATGCGAAAAGCGCTCTATTTTTTAGGCATTCTCGACGATAGTGACGCCAGTTGGCTGGCCAATGCGGGTAAAGCCCGGGCGATCCGCGCGGGCGCAGTGATCATCCAGCAAGGCGTTCCCATCGATTCAGTGTTTATCCTGATTGATGGGCAACTCCAGGTCTACTCCGGAGGCGTGGAGATTGCCAAATTGTTGGCGGGCGAAATCGTAGGCGAGATTTCGTTTGTCGACTCGCGGCCTCCTTCGGCTAGCGTCAAAGCCGCGGTCGATTCTCAGGTCCTGGCCGTCCCCAAGGCTGCGCTCCGTGCCAAGCTTCAGAAGGATCTGGGATTTGCTTCGCGGTTCTACCTGTCACTCGCGACTTTCCTGGCGGACCGTCTTCGCGTGGCTACTGCCCGCTTGAGCGCCGGCCAGAAAGGCGGGGGAGGGGAAATCGAGGAAGACCTCGACGAACTGCCCGCGGATGTCCTGGAGAATATTGCCCTGGCATCGGCTCGCTTCGAAATGATCATCAAGCGCTTGGCCACCCAGTCTGCCGGGAAGAACTCCTGATCCGGGGCGGCTGCGCATTCCGGGCGCGACTTCGCTCCCAAGTGGAAGAGTCAATACGCCACAAGCGTGCGGCGCCTGACGGGCGAGAATTGCGGGCTGGGCTTGACCTACCGGACTGGAGGGTGGTGAATCGCTTGCTCAGGTTTCATTTTGCAACGAGGACTGGAAGTAGGGAAACGTCTTGACTAAGCCATTTCCCAAACTGACTCGCGGCTCCCATCCGAGTCTTTCCCGAGCCACCGTGATGTCCGGCTGGCGGCGCCGCGGGTCATCGGTCGGAAGTGGTTCAAAGGCAATCGGGCTCTTGCTCTGTGTGACCCGTATCACCGCTTCGGCGAGTTGCAGGATAGAAACCTCCTCGGGGTTTCCCAGATTGGTGGGCCCGGTTTCATTTGAAATCAGAACTCGATAGATTCCCTCCACCAGATCACTCACATAACACAAGCTGCGGGTTTGGTCTCCCTTTCCGTACACGGTCAGCGGTTTGCCCTTGAGAGCCTGGACCATGAAATTCGGCAAGGCTCGCCCGTCGTCCATCCGCATGCGCTCGCCATAGGTGTTGAAAATGCGAACAATGCGCACCTGCACGCCGTGCTCACGGTGGTAAGCCATGCTGATGGCCTCCGCGAACCTCTTGGCTTCGTCGTAAACGCTGCGGGGGCCGATGGGGTTGACATGTCCCCAATATTTCTCGGTTTGGGGGTTGATTTCTGGGTCCCCGTAGACCTCCGATGTCGAGGCCAGCAGGAAAACACTTCCCTGGGCCTTGGCCAGCCCCAAGGCATGGTAAGTCCCGAGCGCCCCCACCTTCAGGGTGTGAATCGGATGGCGCGCGTAGTCTTTCGGACTGGCGGGGGAAGCAAAGTGCAGGAGGTAACTCAATGGGCGCAGGTTAAAGCCCAAGGGTTTTGCAGGCGGTTGACCGAGCAGGGCAGGTAGATGAATAGGGTGCGTGACATCATGAAGTACAAAATGGAAATGCGGGTCGGTCTGAAGGTGCGCGATGTTCTCCTTGCGGCCGGTAATCAGATTGTCCAAACAAATTACATCGTGGCCTTCCGCCAAGAGCCGATCGCAAAGGTGGGAACCCAGAAACCCCGCGCCGCCTGTGACCAAGGTCAAGGGTCGATTCTCGCTTGCAGGGGAGTTTGACATGAGAGGTTGCCTCGCTTCGATTCCGTGCAATGGCCGACTTATTTGGACACTGCCTTTGGGAAAGGGTGCCGCGTGCCCGGGCCCGCTCCGCCGCGGCCGACGGAGATGTATTCAAAGCCCGCTTGGTGAGCGGCGGCGGGGTCATAGATGTTTCTGCCATCTACCAGGACAGGAACTTCCATCAGGTCCCGCAACCGGGTCAGGTCCAACTGGCGGAATTCCTCCCACTCCGTGAGGAGTAGCAACGCCTGCGCACCGCGTGCCACATCGTAGGCGGAATCACAGTAGGTGATTTGCCCTGGCGTGGCGGGAAATACCTGCTGCGTATTCGGCATGGCTTGGGGATCATACAGGCGAAGAATGCTTTCCTCATCAAGCAACGCCTTGATGATCTTCAGACTGACCGCTTCCCGGATGTCATCCGTGCCGGCCTTGAATGCCAGTCCCAAAATGCCGAGCGTCTTCCCCTCCAGGTTCCAGAGGGCTTGCCGGACCTTGCGAACAAAACTCTCCATGCGGCGCTGGTTAACCCGCTCCACCTCCTTCAGGAGTGAGAAGTCCACTCCATGCTCCTCGGCGAGGTGGATAAAGGCGCGGACGTCCTTGGGGAAGCAGTACCCCCCATATCCTATCCCGGCATCCAGGAACTGACGTCCGATGCGGGAATCCAGCCCGATGCCGCGAGCCACGGCAGTGACGTCCGCCCCTACCTTTTCACAGAGATCTGCCACCATATTGATGAAGGAAATCTTGTTGGAGAGAAATGCGTTGGCAGCATGTTTGATCAGTTCGGCGGTGGCTATGTTTGTAACCACGAGGGGGGAGGGAAACGAGCTGTAAAGATCAGTCAGCAACTCCCGTGCCCGGTCTGAATCTACGCCACAGACAATGCGGTCAGGACGGAAGAAGTCCTCGAGGGCTTTGCCCTCTCGAAGGAATTCGGGATTGGAGGCTACGTCAAAATCCGCCGGGGCCGCGGCGGCATCTGGTTGTGCCCAGGAAGCTGCGGTCGGGGTCGATTTACCCGCCTCCGGTTTTGTGTTGCCGTAGCGTAAGATGGTTCGCTTCAGCCACTGGGCGGTAATAGCCGGAACCGTGCTCTTTTCGACGAGGAGTTTGTATCCGTTCAAGTTGCGCGCCACCGCCCGGGCTACGGCTTCCACCTGGCTCAGGTCAGCCTGGCCGCTTTCTCGCTGGGGCGTACCAACGCAAATGAAGATGATGGTCCCGGCCCGGATAGCCGCTTCCACATCCTCAACGGGCTGGAACTTTCCGCTTTTCAGGTGCTTGGCTAGCAGGTCATGGAGCCCCGGTTCGTAAAATGGCGGTTGCCCCGACTTAATGAGGCCGACCTTTCCGGTATCGTCGTCGGCCCCGATAACGGTGCGGCCTAACTCTGCTAAGCCCAGGGCAGTGGGAAGTCCAATGTGACCTAAACCCAAGACAGTGATGGGGATATCGCGGGAACTTACCCTTGACAAAGCCTTATTATCAGTCATAGTCCTTAACTAGATGTTAGCCGGGGTAGAATAACCATGTCAAGCTAAGTGTTCAAGGTTCGGCAGATTCGTTAACTAAGTCCGACATTCTCAGGGTTTGCCCTGTTTGGTTGCAATGGGTGGCGCTCGTGGGGTCTTCCCAGTGCCCGTTCGCCGACATAATGTCGATTGCAGTCCTGCTCGATCCCACCACAGACTCATGTCAGGTCGTTGGCGACTGCTGTCATCTCACTGAGCAGCGCTTTCACCTGTTCGGGCGAGGGGGCTTCCGCATAAAGGCGCAGCAGATTCTCCGTGCCGGAAGCGCGCACCAGGAGCCATGCGGAATCCCCAAAATACAGCTTGGCGCCGTCCAAATCTTCGACCGCCGTCACTTTGAGCCCTGCGACCTTTCTGAATTTCCCCTTCGCCACTTGCTTCACCAGTCGCTGGGCGGCGGAGAGTTCCACTTCCAGGTCGACGCGGCCATAGAAGTGGGGGCCAAACTCGCGGTTCAACTCCTGCACGAGTTCGCCCAGCGTCTTCCCCTTCTCCGCCATCACTTCCGCCAGCAGCAGCGTGTTCAGGATTCCGTCGCGCTCGGGAAGGTGTCCCTTGATGCCGATGCCGCCGCTCTCCTCACCGCCAATAAGAATGTCGTGAGTAAGCATCAGTTCGCAGATGTACTTGAACCCGATGGGCGTGATGTGCAGGGGTAAGTTGTACTTGCGCGCGAGTTTGTCGATCATCTGCGTGGTGGAGAACGTCTTCACCACTTCGCCGCGCAGTCCCAGGTCCCCGGCCAGGTGTTGGAGGAGGATGGAGAAGATCTTGTGCGAATCGACGAACCCGCCGGTGCGATCGATGGCGCCAATGCGGTCCGCATCGCCATCAGTAGCAAAACCCGCATCGTAATTGCCCTTGATTACTGCCAGCCGCAGGTCGGCCACGTGAGGTTCGATGGGCTCGGGATTCAACTCAGGAAACAGGGGATTGAGCTCAGAGTGAATCTCCTGGTAGGGAATAGCACATTCGTCAAACAAGCGGGCGATGCAGCCGCGCCCCGCGCCATACATAGGATCGATCACAAATTTCTGACCGGCCGAGCGGATATGATCCAGGTGCACCAGGCACTTAAGCCGCTCGAGATAGGGCGTAATCAGATCAACCGTTTGAATGGGAGCGGGCTTGGACCTGCGCCGGGGTGGGCGGCTTCGATCGAGTCGACGCAGATGGACCTCGATGCGATGAATAATGGCCGGGGCGGCCGACCCACCATAGGGAGCCTTAAACTTCACACCATTCCAGCGGTAGGGATTGTGGCTGGCGGTGATCATCACGGCGCCAGCCGTCTTACCTGCCACGACGGCGTAACTTACGGCGGGCGTGGGAGTAGCAGTGCCGGCCAGCCAGACTTGGATTCCTGCCGCGGCCAACACCTCTGCAGTAGCCATAGCAAATTCCGCCGAAAGGAATCTGGTATCGTAGCCGACAATCAGGTCGCGCTCCGGATCGCTTTCCTCGCGAACATACTGGGCGATGGCTTGAGCGACCCGACGCACATTGGCGAAAGTGAAGTTGTCGGCAATTACCCCGCGCCAGCCGTCTGTACCGAACTTGATTTTATCCATGCCTTAGAGTCGAAACTCGAAAATCGAAAAACGAAAATCGAAACTCGCTACCTCGCTCAAACGCCACAAACTCGCACGTGACCCCTCACCCGTCCCGCCCCGGCTGATGAAAACGCCGGTTGCGGTCCACCCTCTCCCCTCGGAGAGGGCGGTCATTCAATGTGTGGTGCCGCATCGGCCTATGTGGAGAAACAAGCTGCAATTCGGGCAGTCAGCGCTACTGGGAAACGCATTTTCCCAACGCAACATTTGGTCGCGAGTTTCGAATTTCGATTTTCGAGTTTCGTCCTTTCCGAACACAGTTCCGTCCTTTCCTGGCACCTGACACCTGATACCTCAAACTTACAGCAGCTTTTGCAGTCCCGCTTCTTCCAGCGCCTGAACTGCTTTGCCTACTTCCTGGGACTGCTGGCGCGCACAGACCAGCAGGGCGTCTTCCGTTTCCACAATGACCAGGTCTTGGACCCCGACGGTCACCACGAAAGCTCGTTGGGCAACAATCATGTTGCCGCGTGAATCCAGGCAAAGGCTGCGTGCGGGCCGGACGTTCATCTCGCCATCTTTCGGAGAAAGGTCGTAGGCCACCGCCCAACTCCCCACGTCATTCCACCCAATATCCGCCGCCACGGCGTGGATGTCCGTGATCTTTTCCATGATGGCATAATCGATGGAAATCTTCTCCAGTTTTGGAAAGAGTCGGCGAAAGGGTTTTGACGACCGAACGCCCCCCACCAGAGCAATCTCGGCAAATTGCTTCGCCATTTGGGGTTGGACTCGCTCAAAGTTTCTGAGCAGGGTGGAGGCCTTCCAGATGAACATCCCTCCGTTCCATAGGTAACGGTGGGAAGCCACATAGCGGCGAGCCACGGCCAGGGGGGGCTTCTCCGTGAATTTTCCGACAGCAAAAATCTCTTGTCCGGCAATCCGTGTTTCGCGTGCCCCGAGGCGAACGTAACCGTACCCCGTCTCAGGCCGGGTGGGCTTCAGGCCAATGACAACGGAACGCCCCTCGGTGGACGCCATCTCACACCCGGCACGCAAGACGCGGTGGTACTCGGTTAGTTTAGTGATGACGTGGTCTGCCGGTAGAACGACCATCAGGCCGTCCGGGTCGCGGCGAAGGATCTCATGCGCCGCCACACCCAGGGTTGGCGCAGTATTGCGCGAGGCTGGCTCCGCCACAATCTGGGCTCGCGGAATCTGCGGCAGGCTACGGCAAACCTCGCGCCAGATGAGCTCGTTGGTGAAAATGTAAATCCGCTCTGGGGGGACGAGGGGAAGGAGCCGAGCTACGGTTTGGGCAAGAAGCGTGCCGCCGCCAAAGAGATCCAACAGTTGTTTGGGATGCTGGCGGCGGCTGAGTGGCCAGAAGCGTGTGCCACTGCCCCCGGCCATCACTACTGCGTAGGCGTGAGCGAAAACCGATGTGCGGGCCATGAGCGTCTCAATCGAATATGATCTGCTGCATCTGCGCGGGCGTGATTCCATGCCGCTTCAAGGGCTCCCGAAAATCCTTTTGCAGGTCCGGGACATAAACTTTCAAAACTCGGGTGTCCAGCAACGGTACAAGGCGATACAGGTTCGCGGCGGGCGGAATCAGCCATGTGTCGCCAGTTCGATAAGACAACCAACCGGCTTCATTTTCGATGCGCCCCTCGCCTTCGATAATGGATAGTACCTCGACGCGCTCGGGAGCGCTACGGAGGGAGGCGGTGGCGCGGACGGTCAGTACTTCCAGGGCGAAGAACCGGCTGGCCAGGACGAACCGGCGTGAGCCGTATTTTTCTTTGAATTCGAAACGAGGGAGGTCCCGAAGGGGCCGCAGTTCCGGGCGAATGACAGCGAACCCCTTTTCAAGATGTAGCGGACGCGGCTTGCCGTCCAGGCCCATCCGGCCGAAATCATCGAGCCGATAGGTGAGGTCGGAGTTTTCCTCCACCTCGAAGAGCACCAGCCCCGGTCCTAACGCATGCACAATTCCCGAGGGCAGAAACATCGCCTCGTCGGGTTGTGGCCGGAAAGACTGCAGATGATCGCGAGACGTTCCCCTGGCGAATGACTGCTCTAATTGCTCCAGGGTCCTCTTGGGTTTCAACCCCAGTAAAATGGCCGCCTCCGGCTCCGAACTCAGAAAATACCAAGCCTCACACTTGCCCAGGTTTCCCGGATCGTGCACCGCGGCGTAGGCGTCGTCGGGGTGAACCTGTACGGAAAGCCAATCACTGGTGAAGATGTACTTTGCCAGAAGGGGAAAGCGGCGGCCCTCCCAGGATTTTCCGTACAGCTCCGGACCATATTTTTCGGACGCTTCGGCGAGGGTCATTCCCGCGGCGGGACCATTCTGAAAACGCGAGAGGTCGTCGGTGATCCAAACCTCGCCGATGAGTTGGTCAGAGTCGGTGTCACTCGCCGGGCCTTGGTGCTGGGGCGCCGTGAAGAGCGGCGTCAAATCCCGCTTCCCCCAGATTTTTGGCTTAAAGACGTTGGAGAGTTGGAGTGGACCGTTAAAAGTAGGCATGACCTGGTTAGAACCGGGCGAAGAAAGCTGCCATCCGCCTTAACCCTTCCTCGATTTGCCCCAGGGAAGTCGCGTAGGAAATTCGCACGTGTTGGTGCGTTCCAAATGCCTGCCCGGGCACCACGGCGACATGGGCTTCATCCAGGAGCTTTTCCGCAAGTACGGTAGTGTCTGCCAGGCCGTCCCGATTCAGATAAGCCGAGATATTGGGGTAAGCATAAAACGCGCCTTCGGGAAGCGTGCACTTGATTCCGGGGATGGCCCTCAGGCCTTCCACTACATGGTCGCGGCGCCGGCGATACTCCGCCAGCATGGCGCGCACGGAATCCTGGGAGGCGCGTAATGCCTCCACGGCTGCCTTTTGCGCGATCGACGTGGGATTGGAAGTGGAGTGGCTTTGCAGCTTCAGCATGTTGGCAAGCAGCTTGGTAGCCCCCAGAGCAAACCCGACGCGCCAGCCAGTCATGGCGTAGGTTTTCGAAAGCGAGCCCACTATTAAGAGGTTTTCGCGATCCTTCAAACTCCCCAACGAAAACGGCTGGTCATCATATAAGAATTGGCAATAGCATTCGTCGGATAACAATAGGAGATTGTGCCGGACGGCTACGTCCAGCAGTTTCTGCATCTCCTGAGGAGGCACCACCGCGCCGGTGGGATTGTTGGGAGAATTTATAATGATCGCCTTGGTTCGCGGCGTGATCAGCTTTTCTACTGCCTCGGCGCGCACGGCGAAGTTCTCCGCCTCCTGGGTTTCGAGCATGACCGCCTTGCCGCCGGCGTATTGGATGATGTCCAGGAAGGAAACCCAATAAGGGACAGGGAGAATAACCTCGTCGCCGTCATTAAGGGTGGCCACCATCGCTTCAAAAATGGCGTGTTTGCCGCCCACGGTGACCAGACATTCCTCCACCGAGTAGTTCGAACCAAAATCTTTGGCGTGGCGGTCGACGAGAGCAGCTTTCAAGTCGCGGATGCCGCCCGTGGGAGTGTATTTGGTGAAGTTCTCCTCGAGCGCTTGGACTGCGGCTTGCTTAATGTGGTCGGGGGTAGGGAAGTCGGGCTCGCCGGCGCCAAAGTCGACCAACTTCACGCCCATGGCGCGCAGCTTATCGGCCTTCTGCAAAACCGCAGCCGTGGAAGAGACAGTAATCCGTGAAATCCGCTCGGAGAATTGCATCCTAATCCAATCTGGGAAGTTAGGCCGGCGGGAAGTAGCGGCGGGTTTACCCCGCCATTTTATGCCACGTGATCGCGGGCCTGATGGCGGGGTAAACCCGCCGCTACGTCCTTCTTCATCCGCTTCCTACGTCTTGCCTTGAAAGACTTTCTGACGAAGCCGCTCTTCGACCAGGGCGGGAACCAGGTCTTTGACGGAACCCCCGAGTTGAAAGATCTCCCGCACCAGGCGCGAGCTGACGTAGGTGTAGGAGAGAGCGGGCATCAAGAAAACGGTTTCCAGTTCGGGCTCCAATTTGCGATTCATCAGCGCCATCTGTAGCTCATATTCATAGTCCGTGAAAGCGCGAATCCCCCGCAAAATCACTTGCGCCTGCTTCTGCCGCGCGTAATCGACCAGCAGGCCGCTGAAGGTATCCACCGAGACGTTCGGAATGTGGCACGCTGCTTCCTGGAGCATTTCGACGCGTTCGGCCACCGTGAAAAGCGGGTCCTTGTCGAGGTTGGTCAGGACCGAAACGATCAGCCGATCGAAGAGATGGCTGCCCCGCTCAATCAAATCGAGGTGGCCATTCGTCATCGGATCGAAAGATCCGGGATAGATTGCAAGGATCTCAGCCATGAGTTGTAAAAAAAGACGGTGCCCGAACTTGTGCTTAACTTCCCTTTCATTCTAGCGTCTGAGCAAGAAAGTTGTAAACGAGATTCTAGGCGCAGCGGTTGCCACCGCGTCGCCGCGGCGACCCGTGAGTGTAGCGCAGACCTCCGGGGTTGAGGTCTGCGGTTCTTCATTAGAATCACGCTACTGAATCTGAAGGCAGCTCGCTTCTTTGAGATCTGGAGTTTTTCGCATGAAGGGCCGCGGACCTCAACAGCGGAGGTCCGCGCTACGTTCACTGCCTACGGTGTAGGGAGATATCCGGGTTAGAAACCCAAGTGCAGCGCGATGCACAAGGCCAGTGCGCCGGCAAAGCTGGTGCCCGCGAAGTTTACGATGCCGTTGGTAACCAGTCCGCGCCGCTCCAGCGTGGCGCCCAGAATGCTATCGAGCAGGTTTCCGGCCACAGCCCCCGCCAGCGCCATGGCCGCTCCGCCTTTCCCACATAGGCCCAAGCCGAAGCCCAGTCCCACGATGAGGGCGGAGGCGAGTGCGCCCGCCACACTGCCTCCCACGGAGACGCCGCCATCTTCACCGGCAGGAACCGATTTGAAAGTCGTGATCAAGTAGGCGCGACTGGAAAGCCACTGCCCAATCTCGCTTGAGGTGGTGTCGCCCGTAGCTTCTGCGAACGCGGCAATCAAGGCTATCAGGAAGGCGCCCTCGTGGTGGGTGGTGATGACGAGTATGGCGAAGAAGGCGCCCGCCAGCGAGTTGGCCATCGCCTCCCGCCAACTTCTGGCTCCTCCGCGCTTCTCCGCTACTCCCCGAGCCGCCTTGCGCGCATATCCGAGCCGGGTGGCGAGGGAACCCACCAGGAAGAAAGCAAACATCAGCAAGAAGCTTTTGTAGCCGTAGCCAAGATAGACCGCTATGCCCAGCAGGAATCCGCAGATCGCGCCCGAGCGATTGACCATCTTGAGCGCTAAGGCCAGGATCGCCAAACTGAGATTGATTGCCGCGGCCAGGAGGATGCGGCGCCCGAGGTATGGCAGGTTACTGTCCAGCGCGCTCCGCTCGATGAAATACGCGCAGAACATGAAGGCGCCCGCCACCAAGGGAACCGAGGCGTTGTCGTCCAGGCGAATGGGCGCGGACTCTACAAGCGCGCCCACCAGCGCCGTGGCCGCGCAAATCCTCAGCGCGAAGTCAGGTGCAACCGAGGGCGCTATCCAACGCGTCAGGACGTACGCCCCCGCCGTGCCGGCTACGAGGAATCCCACAAATCCCGACCAGGTTTTTTCCCGATTCCAGGGAAGCGCCGGTCCACCCAGGGTGCTGCCTGCCACACCTGCCATGCCATCGCCCAACGCCAGGATGGCCCACACGGCCCCTACAATCTGCAGGTCATGGCGGTAAAGCAGAATCAGGGCGAGGACGGAAATGGGGTAGATGACGATGCCGGTCCACAGGTTGGCGTCCGGGGCGCCCACCGGAGCCTTACGCAAGTCGACAGCGAGCCGTGGCAGTATGACCAAGTTGAATAACAGCGCCAGGAGTGCGCATCCCGCTGCCTGTGTCCAGGTGAGATACGGCAGCAAGAACGCGAAGCTCAACATTGACATGTGGACGATCTTGCGCGTGGAAAGGAGGGGTGACCGCGCGATCGTGCCGGAATGGGGAAGTTCCGATAGGTTCATCAGTAGCAGACCACTTCCTCGCGCCAGGGTGCGTGACCCCAAATTAGCAGCGGCTTTATTTTGGGGCGTCGTGAGGCTTCGTGATGTCCAGCGTCTTCAGCAACCCCTCTTCGAGCGGCGCCACCCAATAATCAAGTTCGCGAATCGCCTTGGCGCTCGAATAAACCCAGTCATGCTTGAAGATCTCTACGACTCCGGGAGTAAGCAGTGGAGCGTGACCAAAAACTCGCGCGCGCGCAACTTCGGCGGCGCCCAGGAGCCTCCCCAGAGCAAAAGGAATATGGCGAATCCTCCGCCGGATGTGAGTGAATCCCGCCAACACGCGGAAGAAATCATTGAGCGAGCGGTTATCTCCTCCCAGCACATACTCTTCACTCAGCCTTCCCTTGTCGAGAGCGGCCAAGTGCGCGTTTGCCACGTCGGAGTTAAAGGCAAAACTCCAGCGCTGCTCGCCGGAACCGAGCACCCCGGGGAGGATTCCCTCGATGTACTGGGTGATCATGCCGCCCACCAGGTTGCCCTCCGTGCTTGGTCCGGGGCCGTAAATGACGCCGGGGAGCAGCACGATGACCGGGAACTTGCGCAGGCCTTCACTGCGCAGCCACTCGAGCGCCGCGGCCTTGCTTTCCTCATACTCATTCGCAAACGGCCCGGCGTTGCGCAGCCCCTCCGCCGCAATCACGTCCGCCGATGGCCCCAGGGCAATGAACGAAGACGTATAGACGACCCTAGGCACGCCCGCCCGTACAGCCTCTTCGAGCAACGTCTGCAAGCACTCAAGGTTGATGCGCCGGAACTCACGCGTGTCGCGCACCCACATCTTGACAAGGCCAGCCGTGTGGATAACTGCATCCACCTTGCGCAGCGCGGTGCGCAGGGCTTCGCGGTCACCGAGATCGCCCACGGCCACTTCGCATTGGTGTTGTGCCGGGTCAAAGTCCAGGCGGGCGGCATCGCGTACCAAAACGCGGAAAGGCGTGCGTCGCGCTCTGAGCTCACGCGCGATTTGAGAGCCGAGATATCCGGTAGCACCAGTCAGGAGTATCATGAAGTTATTGGGTAATCGAACCAGGCAACTTAACGAGCCAATCGAATCAAATATGCCCCAGCCAGGCCTAAATGGCCCACCATCATCATCCAGTACATGTGATGCCAGGAAGGATGGTTTTCACCTTCGGTGACCAGTCGGCGCGGATCCTTGTTAATTAAATAGGCGACGTACGCACCCCAAGTCAGCATGATGACGCTCAACACCAGGATGGCCGTGGGATCGCCACTCAGTATATGGAATGCGAGGCCAAGAGGCAACAACAACCAGGGACAAGAAAAGCCGGGCTGATGGCGCGCGCGCTCCAGACGGGGCCGTACTTGACCGGCAGGGTGATGCAGCCCGCGGCGCGGTCGCCCGCGATATCCGCGAAATCCTTCGTGGTGGTTGCTCCCAGGAGGAAAATGAAATAGATGCTCCCGATGTACCAGGGCTCAACCGAATGGAGCACGGTTGCGACCGCGGCCCATCCCGCCACTTTGAGCAGCCCTCCGCGAATGAGCGCGATGATCAGATTGGAGCCCACAGGATGGCGCTTCAGCCGCACCGGAGGCGCGGAATATGCCACCGTGCCGAGCGCGGCAATCGCGTAAATGGCAAAGGTCTCGAGATTCACCACTGCCACCATCGCGAGCGCCAACGCGTATGTCGCGATGGTAAAAGCCCAGGCCTGGCGCATGTTCAGTTGGCCGGAGGGCAGCGGTCGGTGCGGCTTGTTGATGCGATCGTTGGTAAGGTCGCAGATTTGGTTCAGCCCGTTCGAGGCGGCGTTGAGCACTCCTGCGGCGAGTACGGCCAGCGTGATTCGCACAGGATGAACAGAGGCGTGCGTCGCTCCATAGCCCAGAAGGGTTCCGGAAAAAATCCCGGTCATGGGAGGAACCAAGGTGAAGGGGCGTGCAAACGTCCAATAGGTGCGCGGTGAACTCATCCGCGCGTATTGTCATTCTTCCTCGTCTGGCTGACAAGTGGAAAAGCGCGGGGGCTGAAATTGTCGTGATCTTTTGGTAATGTCGAGGGGAAGTTGGTGGGACGTCGCGCGCTATGGCGCGCTAAGGCGCACTTTGAGCAGCAAGTGGGACAGCGCTTGACAGCACATCTGGGACTGCGTCATTCTGAAATTACGATGACGCTTAAGCCCCTCGCCACCCTTTGTCCGCATTGCGGGTCCACAGAAGTCGTCTATTCCTGCAAACCCGAGTGCTGCTTTAACCACGTGTGCAATGATTGTTACACGACGTTCGAGTTGGAAACGACGCGGGTGGGCGAAGTCAAAGAGGACTTTGAAATCCCTCCCGATTCTGACCCCAGCGCGCCCACGACAGCCTGCGCGCGATGCGGCGAAACCAAAGTGTTCGCCATAGGCGACTCAGCTTCCCCCCTGGATTGCGTTTGCATAGCCTGCAAGGCTCTACTGAAGCTCGAGTACACAGCCATTGCTCCACCTTAGCGAGGCGCAAGCAAACTCCGGCGGCCTGCAGCATCGTGTGAGCAATCAGAATAGCCGGAAGGCGATTTCCACCATCACCCGCACTGCCACTGGCACCCCCAGGCGAGTGCCAGGCTTGAATTTCCAAGTGCGCACGGCTTCTTCGGCTTTCTCATCCAGGCCCATACCCACACCCTTTACCAGGCGGATGTCGCGCACGCTGCCCTGCGGGTCGACGACAATCCACAACGTCACGGTGCCGGAGTACTTGGCCTTACGCGCTTCTTCTGAGTAGGCAGGTTCCGGCTTGTAAATGGGGACCGGCCCGATGACCTGGCCGCCGACCGTAAAGGCGTCTCCGCAGCAACCTCCATCTGAACCGGGCCCATAACCCGGACCCTTGCCGGGGCCCACCCCGGTGCCCTTGCCATCGCCGATTCCGCCACCCAGCCCAGAGCCGTTCGAAGCTGGTCCCAGAACGCCATGGGGATCGCCCCAGGTCGAGTACTCATTCATGGCCGGGAGTTTCAATTCAGGCGGGCCGAGCAAGGTCGGCTCAACCGCCAGGACCGGCGCCAGGTTCGGAATCTTGACCGCGGGCGGAGCGTATTGCTCATTTGCGAAACGGGGGATGGCGCCGCGCGAGGCGGGAAAAGGAGACTGGGTTCCGCCTCCTCCTCCACCACCGGTCTTCTCATCGGGGCCGCGGAGTTGAGGGAACGTAAGGGGGATAATCCTCCAGTGGTCGGGAAATTCCCTGGTAATTTGTGGGGGGGCAATTAGGCAATGAGTTCCATAGGGCAGCAATAGGGCCGTGAGTACCAAGAGATGAACGAGCAGGGAATTCGCCCACGAAAAAGGGTTCTGCGGATAATCCTGCCAAAGGAGTGAGAGCGAAAGGGGAGGCGCGTCGAACGATGTCGGTTCAAAGGCGCGGGGAGCGGGTGCCTTAGAATCAGGGTCAGCTTGCTTGCCTGGAGAGACACTTCGAGGGTGCAGCCACACAATAGCACCGCCTTGCGGGCCGCTATGATCTGGCCCGACAGAGAATTTTCGAGAGCGTTCCCCGCCTTGGATGTGGCGGTGTGTTGCGAGGTTGTCTTGCCCGCGCGAGCCTTGAATAGTAAGGAAGGTCAGGTGACGGGGCACGGGACTGGGGGCTAGGGGCTCGGGGCTGGGGAAAACTGTGAGCTGTCAGCTGTGAGCTGTCAGCACCGGGGAGTGCGGCACAGCGCGGATTGGGTCATTGATTCATTGGGTCATTGATTCATTGGGTCATTGAATCATTGGGTGATCGGGTGAATTAGCGATTGAGCGATCGGCGGTTTCCGAGCCATCGAGTTAGGTTCAGGTTCGCGTCCCATTCATCCGATTACCGTAGCGGGGAAGTGTGTCACAGCGGGGCGGTCGGGGGCGGTCGATTTTCCCTAATCCCAAGCCCCCAGTCCCTAGCCCCTGGCTTTCCCGCGGGTGGCGCACACGTTCCGGCGCGCTCGGTCGGGATGTAGGCGGCCCTTAAAGGGAGTAAGATGACCGAGTGCCCCGGCAGAGACATTAGTACGGCGGGTTGGCGCAGGGCGAGCGCAGCGATATAGTCAAGCCAGCCGGTCCCTGGTCAGGGGCATGAATCGTTCAGACGAAAGAATCGGAAGCATGTTTCCTAGATCGGCACAATAGGAGAATCGGCGGCTTGGTCAGAGACGTGAATCGCAGAGCTGAGCTCGCTCTGCGCCAACCTGCCTAGTGGATGAGTCAAGTAAGTTAGTGCCCTAATTTGAACGTAGCGCCCCGATGCATCGCGGCTCAATGCCGGCTGGAAGCCGGCGCGACATTTGAAATTAGGATAGCACCCAGAACATATTAGGCTTTACATTGTGCTTTAATGTCGCGTATAATCTAGACTGCCTCGACGCTCCAAAGGGCCCGGCGTGAGTCGCGGCACAAGGAGGACTGAAAAGTGAGACTGAAAACAGACCGTTCGAGCTATCCATTTTTAGCCGACATTGTGTCGCAGGATGCCCAAAACGCCCAAAGCTGAGAACATGTTGAAAACAAAGCGCGTCAACTCGGGTTTTCTGTTTGCCAAAGCTGAGAGGTTATTGAAAACAAATATGGTTAGTAACGATATGAAAAATGGTAAAACAGGATGACAATGTGTCCAGTTGGTAAGGGCCGAAAAGCCCAGAACAACCGCTTCGTGACCCATGAGAATTCCCTGGTGCAGAGGGACGGTCTGGCGATCGCTATGCAGAGAATGCCGCTGGGGCGACCACGATCCCCGGCCTGAACCGGGAACCCCGGCGCCCCTCTCCCGATGAATAGGCTACATACATAGGCTTGCGGTGCTTTCCCTGCCCGGCCCGCATAAGACCCCGCAAAATCAAACTGCCGCACTGCCGCGCGCCCCGGTCGCAGCGGGTAGCGCATCAGAGTCTGTGCCTTTCAGACTCTGCGGTTCTTAATATGATAAACATGCACTGTCTTATTAACACATGGCTTTGACACGTGAGGCGGTAGGGGACAGGGAACAGAGAACAGAGAAGGTCGTAAGCGGTGATAGGAAGTCGCACCCTACGAACGAAGAGCCGCAGAGTCTCGGAAAACGCGAGACTCTATGCTACCCGGTTTCCCGACTCGTCGGGACTCGCACGAAGTGCTCGCTGCCTTCTGCTTACTGATTACTGCTTACTGCCTCTCTCAGGCAGCATTCGCCGCGGGGGATGGGCGAGCCGTGGGGGCAGGTCTGTGGATGATGGAGGAAGGTGCAGATCTTCTCCGTCACTTCCGGGCTGAGCGAGTGCTCAATTTTGCAGGCGTGATCGTCGAGCGCATCCTTGTCGATGCCAAAGGTTTCGTAGAAAAGTCGTTCAGAAAGGCGATGCCGGCGCAGCACATGCCGGGCCCGAGCCTCACCGCGCGGGCTGAACGTTAGCGCCGGGCCTTCGAGCTCGATCAATCCTTCCTGCGCCATCAGCAGGAAGGTGGCGCGGTTGGGGGCGAACTCAGGCAACGCATCGGGTTCCAGAACGCTCCGGCCCGTATCTTCCTGTGCGTGCCAGACGGCCTTCAGCAGATTGTCGATCAGCTCCTGCTCGTAAGAGGGGAAGACGGAAACTTCCGTCAGGCGTCCGTGGTGCAATTCGATGCGGCGCTCGGCCAGGCGGCCGATTTCCGGATCGTGCGTGACCATGACGATGGTGTGACCTTCGCGGTGCAGTTCCGAAAGCAGGCCCATCACCAGGGCCTCATTCACCTCATCGAGATTGCCCGTGGGCTCATCCGCCAGAATCAGATTGGGCTGATTGATGAGCGCCCGCGCCACGCACACGCGCTGCTGCTCGCCCCCGGAAAGCTCGGACGGCAGATGTTCCAAGCGGTCGCCGAGCCCCACGCGGCGGAGCGCCTCAGCGGCCTCGCGTTCATCCGAAAGGCTGTGGAAGTATTGCGCGAGCATCACGTTTTCGAGCGCGGTCAGGTAGGGAACCAGGTGGAACTGTTGGAAGACGAAGCCGATTTTATCCGCCCGAAAGCGGGCGAGCTCATTGGCGGAGAGCTTGGAAACATCCTGGCCCTCCAGCCACACGCGGCCAGAGCTGGAAGCGTCCAAGCCGCCGAGAATGTTCAGCAGAGTGCTCTTGCCGGAGCCGGACGGGCCCATCACGGCGATCCACTCACCTTTTTCAACCGTGAAGGTGACGCCGTGCAACGCATCGAGCGACGTGCCATACGTCTTGGTCAGGCTCTCAACTTCGATGAATGACAATTACTCTCCCTTCAACACCACGGTGGGTTGAATCGACCGCACGATGCGCACGGGCAACTGCACGGCTAGCACGGCCAGCGCGACGGTCAATCCGCAAACCAGCGGCAGCGTCCACCAATCTAAACTGAGCGTGACACCGAACAGCCTCTGCGCCATGCCACGCGCCAGCAGCGCGCCCACCCAGAATCCCGCCAAGCCTCCCACCAAACCTAGTCCCAGCCCCTCCATCATGAAGAGGCGCATCAGCAGCGCGTCGGCGGCCCCCAGTGCCTTCATCACGCCGATATCTTTGCGGCGCTCCAGCACAATCGCCGTCATGGTGGCCATAACACAAAGAGCAATGATAACCAGAATCAGAACCGTTAAGGAAAGCATCAGCCAGCGAACGGTTCCCAGGACCTTCCCTTCGGAGTAAACAATCTGGCGAATGGGGCGTACCGCAAGGCCGGGTAAAAGGCCAGAGAGCCTCGCGACGGCCCGTTCGACTTCGCGCGTTTCGCCGGGAATGGCCATTTCGACGAGACTGATTTTGCCGTTCACGCTCAAAAGGGATTGCAGCGAGCCGAGCGGAAGAAACACCTGGTCGTCTTCCGCAGCGCCCGTCGAGAGTACTGCCGCGATACGACAGGGCTCGGGTGCAGACGCGTTTGCAGGGTTTCGATCCCCCACGGGCTGCAATTTAATTGAATCTCCCAAGTGTGCATTGAGCCGAGTGGCAAGGTGTGACCCAACGGCGCATTCCCCGGCAGGCAGATCATCCGCAATCTCATTACCGGCCAGGCGCCAGCCAGAATTCACACGGCGCAAAGCGCCAAATTCTGATCCCACGGCCACGGCATTCTCAAACTCGGGCAAACGCGGGTCGGTGGAGTGGGGTGATACACGGACCACGCCGTAAAGAAGTGGAACCGCGGTCGTGCCGGGTGTCTCGCGTGTGAACTCCGCAACGGGCTGAAGCCTGACCTCATCCAGAACGCCGCCCGCCGCCGCGCCTGCCGCCTCCGAAGACGCAGGTGCGATAACCACGTTGGCCCCATAGGAGCGGAACTCTTCCGTCATCTTGCGGCGCACATCCCCATAGAGGTTGAGGAGCATGGAAGTGATGGCCGCGCCCACCACGAGTGAGCCGAGCGCGAGCGCGGCCTGGGGACGCTGGACGGAAATCGCCCGCCACCAGAGCCGCCAGAACATGGAGGCGGATCGGGAGATCCGGTGATCGGGCGATCGGGCGATCGGGTGATCGGGTGATCGATTCATATAGCTATCGGTTCATCGGATCATCGGGCCATCTGGCCATTAGACGAACAAGCAGCCGTAGCGCAGACCTCCGGGGTTGAGGTCTGCGGTTCTTCATTGAATTCACGCTACCGAATCCAAGGGCAGCCCCCTTCGTTAGGGCCTGAGGTTTTTCGTATGAAGTGCCGCGGACCTCAACAGCGGAGGTCCGCGCTACGCTCATTTGCTGCCTTAGATCGTGAACCCTGAGAGTCGGTGCTGGCATAGAGAAACGACCCCTCACCCGTCCCGCCCCGGCTGATGAGAAGGCCGGCGGCGGGCCACCCTCTCCCCTCGGAGAGGGCTATGAATTCAAATGGCTTCACGCTCCTCGAGCAACCGTAGCGCCCCGATTCATCGGGGCGGTTCTTCATTGAATTCACGCTACCGAATCCGAGGGCAGCCCCCTTCGTTAGGGCCTGAGGTTTTTCGTATGAAGTGCCGCGGACCTCAACAGCGGAGGTCCGCGCTACGATCGTCAACCCCTAACCCCTAAACCCCATACTCAATCCCTCAATGCGACGGAGGGTGACACTTTCAGGGCTCGGCCGAGGGGCAGGGCGCTTCCTGCCAAGGTGACGAGCAGCGCAAGCGCCAGGCACGCCGGTAGAATCACCCAGTGAACGCCCACCGGGGTTCCAAAGACTACCAAGGCCAGACGCCACACCAGCAGGGTGCCGAGGAAATATCCCGCCACGCCTCCCAGGATGCCGATGGCTGAGGCCTCCAACAAGAAAACCGCGGCCACTCGCGCGTCGGTGGCCCCCAGCGATTTGAAGAGGCCAATCTCCGCCTGGCGTTCGAGCACCGAGGCCAGCATCATGGAAGCGACGGCGAGCGCGGCGGCAACGAGCGCGGCGACAACCAGCAGGGCCATCAACACGCCCACCCGGTCCAGAATTCGGCCTTCAGTTTCCGCCACCTGGTAGACCGGCTTCGCCTGTCCCTCGGGAATCGCCTGCTGGATCTGATAGGCGATGGCGCTGGCGTAAGGCGTGCAATACCAGCGGTCGAATTCTTTACCGGAAAGGTGCGTGACGTTCCGAGCGGGCGAAATCATCTTCGGGCTTGGTGAGGGCGCTGATTTCTACGCGCCGCACTTTGCCTTCGAGCCCTGCCCAGCGCTGGACGGACGCGAGCGGTGCAATTATCTGATCGTCTTCGGGACCGCCCGTTTCGAGAATTCCCCGCACCACAAATTCCGAGGATGGTGCGGGCGTGGGCCGAGGTTCTCGGGGAAGGGAAGCAGTCGCCGGTCCGCCTTTCGTAGCAGCTATCACGGCGGTGAGGGTCTGTCCGGAATGCAAATTCAGTCGCGCGGCGAGACAACTCCCCACCAGCGCACCCACCGCATCTTCGTCCGAGGGCCACGCGCCCGTTACCTTCCAGGTGGGATGGAGCTTCTCGAGTCCGGTGACAAACTCTTCCGACTTGTCGACCGGCAGCGTTTTCTCAAACCAGCTCCCGATAACGACCACGCGGGCGCCTGTGACCGTGGCGGGCACATAGAGAAACGGCGCAAAGGCAACAATGTTGTTTCGCCAGAAGATTTTTTTCAAACTCACCAGCGCGGACTCCGGCAGAAACGCGCCCGCCCCCGCCGGCCGGTAGTCGATGCCCCCCACGGCTACTGCCAAGCCGTCCGCCGCGGGGGTCAGGGAGAGGTTGGCTCCGAAAGAGCGCAGCTCACGGCTGACCTTGTCGCCCACGTCGAGAGCCATGGTCGCCACCGCGGCGGTGACGGAAATCCCCAGCGCCACCGCCAGAACGCTCAGCAGCTTGCGGCGACGCCGGCGGGCAAGAGATTCGAGTGCGATGCGGATGAGCATAGGGATCTCAGTGGAAATGCTGGGCGGCGCCCGAGAGCGCAGAGGTGGCGATGCGGACCGAGTCACCCTCGACGCGGTAGTCGATGTGAATGGGATTGCACCCGCCCGCCAGACCAATCGTGGGAATGTAAATCACGGCGCCGCAATGGCGGCAAATCACGTTCATCCCGTCCTGGTAGTAGCCCTGATGCCCGCAGATCTGGCAGGCGTCCAAGCCGGCGCGCAGGGTGCCGGAGGAATCGACGATGGCGATAACGCGCACTTCCACCCCCTCCACGTCGATCACAAAGCAGTGCAGGTTGTGGTCAGCCAGAAGGGACGTAGAGATTTGCGCCTCTCCATCCACGAGGGTGAGCCGCTCCGGCGGCGTCATGGCGTGCGCGGTGCGCGAGTAGATAAATTGCGCCGAAATCAACACGATTACCAGCAGGCCGGCTGCGGTCGCGGCGAGCTTCCAGAAACGGTCGCGTTGCTGGTCCGCCAACAGCTTGCGGCGTTCGGGCAGCGATAACTGGTTTGAGGCACCCTCCGGGGGATTGGCGGCCTGAATCCGCTGCGCGATAATCAGGAAGAGCGCCAGCGCCACAATGACCACGAAAAAGAAGGCGTCGTTGTTGACGATGGGGCCGATCAGGGCCATCTCACGGGGGCTCGAAGGAAGCACCTGGGCTTCCGAAAGCTCGTGCACGCCCGAGACAAAAAGCTGCGCCGCCACCACAAAAAGGACCAGGGTGGTGACCGTAAAAAATTTGCGGAGGTCAACCTTCAAGCTGCCCTTGAAGAATGCGACCCCCAGGGCAATGGCGAGCAGGAGGCCTGATACGCCTCCCATGAAGTTCAGCAGTTCGCTGGTACGCAAGGAAATGGCGGCAAGAAACAGCACGGTTTCGATGCCTTCGCGGAATACCATGAGGAAAACGAAGAGGAAGAGGCCAAACGCTGCCCCGCGACCCGGCGCGCGAGATAGGTCCGAAAGCTTGGACTCGATTTCCCCCTTCAACCGCTTGCCGGTTCGCCACATCCAATACACCATGGAGGCAACAAAGACCGCGCCAAGTAGCATCAGCCAGCCTTCGTAAGCGTCCTCTACGACTTCGAAGCGGTAGACAACATAGGCAGCGGCGAGGCTGGCGGCGACGGCCGAGGCCAGCCCCCACCAGGCGAAGCGGCTCCAGGCCTGGCGGCCGGTTTTCTGGAGGTAGCCGAGCACGATGCCGAGAATGAGGGCGGCTTCGACACCTTCGCGGAGCGTGATGACAAGGGATTGAAACATATCAAAAAGAGTAGAACCTAGGCCCTGTTAATTAGCAATGACTTACATCTTCCATGCTAAGAACATTTTTGAGGCATGTCAATTATAGATTGAAATAGAAGGGGTTATGGTTTGTCGGGTTTTCTTTAGTTGCAACTTACTTGCAATAAGCCTGAGGGTTCAAGGGCAAAGTGACCCTGTTTGAACGTGAGATTATTCTCTGCCTCTGAGGATTGCAGCCATCACGCGTGGGTTGCGGCGTGCGTGTAGGACCGCGACAACCCACAAGGGTTTTTCATCCGGCGCATAGGCAATCAAATAACCGCGGACCAGTGTGAACCGCAAAGGCCGCGAAGTGAGGTCCGGTCGCCTGTGGCCCTGATTTGGAAAAGGTACCAGCCCGCGAAGGGTGCTGAGTATTTCCTCTCGAACCCGGCGGGCCGCAAGTGGGTTATCTTCGGCGATGAATTGCCAAATTTCTGTAATGTCCTGTGTGGCGTGGGGATGAAGGGCAAAGCCCGGCTCTGCACTCATTGGGACGAATGCTTCTTGAGCAATTCATCCTCGCGGCGGCGAAGGCTTTCAAAAAACTCCTCGCCATCGATGGGCTTCACCCTGCCGCTCTTCAGGTCGTCATAGCGGCTGTTGAGCATTTCCCGCGTCTGTGCAAGCTCGTCGAAATAGCCCGCAACGACATCCTCAACCAATTTACCTGTTGGGCGCCCGGTTTCGGTTGCCAGCTTATCGAGCTTGGCTTGCAGATCGGGGTTGAAGTGCACTTCCATACGTCCCAGCATAACGGAAAAGCTTTGCTTCAGGCAAGTTCCTAGTATTACCACCCTCGCCCTCTGGGGGGAGAGCGAACGCAGACCCCCGCTCTTGGGGTCTGAGGTTCTTCCGTAAGGTCACACTCCCGAATCCGAGTCAAGCGCCAGGTTCTTGACATTTGCGTTTTGCCTTACTGAAGAACCGCGGACCCCAACCACGGGGGTCCGCGCTACCCACTCTGGGGCAGCCCCGCCAATAGTGTGCCGAGGAAGGTATTCACCCAGACTCTTAAGAGGAAGGCTTTGTAGTGCCCAGGCCGGCGGTGGGCGCGGGCGGGGATAGGAAATGAAACGTCTTGATGATCTTGCCGAAAATGGCTTGCTGGAATTCGAAGGTCTCGGCCGAAGTGAGCCCGATGATTCCGAAGACCATGTTTCCGTGCGTTACGTGGACGGCCACACCGTGCCACTCCGCGCCGTCCAGAACTCCCGTGAAGGCCCGGCGGCTGGCCGGCTGGCCATCGCACTCGAAAGGTTGTTCGGAGGTTTTGCGGTACTCCTGATATGTCTGGCGAAGTTTGGCTTCCACCTGGTCGCTCGCGAGGTCAGGAGTTCCACTCCACACCTGGCGATCGACAAACAGCAAGGTCTGCTCATCCTCGGTGCCCATGGCCATGATGCCGGAACCGGTTTCTTTGGGCACGCCTTCGTAAACCTTCCAGTCCGGAGGTTTGTACATGGAGAACTGGAAGGTGTCGTTGAAGTAGGTTGTGCCGTCCACATGCTCCTGAAGATGGGCG
This sequence comes from uncultured Acidobacteriota bacterium, assembly GCA_963804995.1. GTDB lineage: Bacteria > Acidobacteriota > Terriglobia > UBA7540 > UBA7540 > Bog-366. The sequence continues at coordinate 411,119 of CAWDSK010000003.1, read as the reverse complement.
GGAAGGGGCACATCGACGGCGTGGCTGACGGGAGGCGGGGGAACTTCCGTTTTCTCCGGTGTTGCCGGGGAGGTGGTCTCCGGTGTCGTAGCCTCCGGCGCGCCTGGGGTGCGGGGAGATTTCTTGGTTTTCTTTTTGCCAGCTTCCGGCTTGCCGGCGCCCTCCTCGGTCTTGGACACCTCGATCGAGGCGACCTTGTCTTTGCGAATCAGGGCAATGCCATAGGCGGTTTCGACACGGAACATGTCCTGTTCGTATCCGACGATGGTTCCAACAATCTTCTGGCCGTCTTTGAGGGTGATTTCTTCCGCGCGGGCGGCTCCCGCAAGACACACGAAGGCCGCGACGAGAAACAGGCCGGTGGTGAGGGGTCGAGATTTCATCATCCTAGCAGTCAGCAGACCGAATCGAGACTTGAAACACGAAACTCGAAAATCGAAAATCAAAACACGAAATTCGAAAATCGAAACTCGAAAATCGCCATGCCTCCCTCGCTACCTGCTTAGCAAGCTGGCGATTTTCGAATTTCGATTTTCGATTTTCGATTCTAACTCCTGACTCCTGACTTCTCCCTTTCAGTACTTCCGCAGGACTCCCACCACTCGTCCTTGAATCTTCACATCGCGAGCGGGCACCATAATAGGATCCATTTGCGAGTTGGCGGGTTGCAACCGCACCTTTCCGTTTGACTCGCGGAAGAAGCGCTTGAGAGTGGCGTCGGTGCCTTGGATCAGCGCCACCACGATGTCACCGTTATCCGCCGTCTGCGCGCCCTCGACCAGGATATAGTCGCCGTTACAGATGTGGTCATCGACCATGGAATCGCCCTTGACGCGGAGGACGAAGAGATTCCCGCGGCCCTGGGTAAAGTCGCCGAAGGAGAAAGTCTCCGCATTGGGGATCGCCTCCACCGGATGGCCGGCGGCGATGCGGCCGAGTAGAGGATACTCCATATTGCCGAGCACCTGTGAGGGTATGGGAACGGCAGTGAGTTCGGGCAGATGGCTGCCGTCAACATCATCCGTTGCCACCTTGCGCCGCCCGAAGGGTTGCACGGCGGTCTTCAGGAAGGGCACGGAGGCCGGAACCGCCACAACTTCCACCGACCGGCTCTGGTTGTAAGCGCGCCGGATGAAGCCCTTCTTCTCCAGGGTCTGCAAGTGCTTGTGAACCGTGGCGAGGGACGACAACTGCAGCCCCGCGCCGATCTCCTCGAAACTTGGCGAGTAGCCGTGGCCGTTGATGAAGCCGACCAGAAAATCAAAGACCTGCTTTTGCCGGCGCGTGAGGGCCATAGTTGAGTCTCCGGGAAAGATTCTCAGCTTTCAACTCTTGGCTATCAGCTCTCAGCTTTCAGCTATCAGCTTGACCCCTGGGTCATGTTGATTGCTGGGCGCGCACCCGCTAATTTCCTGATGCTCAGCAGGGCTGACGGCTGAGAGCTGATAGCTGATCGCTGACAGCTGCCTTTATTCTAGGCGAATAAAAGGCGAACAGGCAAGTAAAAAATCACGTTGTCCAAAAGTTTGCCCCGACAATCCTTGTTATGACCCCGGATGAATTGCGTGGGGTTCCTGGCCGGTAATTTGCGGCAGGTTCGAGACGTCCCATCCACCGCCCAACGCCTTGATCAGCAGCACACTCGAACTCAATCGGCGTGTGGAAATATCAACGGCCACGCGCTCGTTGGTCAACGCCGCGCTCTGGGCAGTGATGACTTCAAGATAGGTTACCAGGCCCCCTTTGTACCGGTTCGTGGAGAGTGCCAGCGAGCGCTCCGCCGCCTCGACCGCTTGATTCTGTTTCCGGCTCTCCTCGTCCAGGACGCGCAGCGCTGCCAGGTTATCCTCCACCTCCTGGAAGGCGGTGATCACATTTTGGCGGTAGGAAGCGACGTTGGCATCATAGGCAGCCCAGGCCTGGTCGGTAACGGCGTGGCGCGCGCCGGCATCGTAGAGGGTCTGGAGCAGCGACGGTCCCACTGCCCACAAGTGGCTGGGCCACGACAACCAATTGGTGATTTTGGAACCTTCAAACCCACCGCTGGCGCCGAGAAGCAGCGTGGGATAGAAAGCCGTCTGGGCCACAGCGATTTGGGCGTTGGCGGCGGCCATGCGGCGTTCGGCGGCGGCGATGTCAGGGCGGCGCTCCAGGAGCTGGGACGGCACTCCCACCGGAATCTGCGGAGGGGGTGTGTTCCGCGGCGAGGGAGCGATGGAGAAAGTCGAGGCGGGCTCACCGATGAGCGCGGCGATCGCATGCTCGAATTGGGCGCGCTCAACTCCGACATCGATGGCCTGCGCTTGCGTCGCCTCGAGCTGAGTTTCGGCTTGCGCGACTTCCGCCTTGGCCGCCAGGCCACCATTGAATCGGTTGGTGGTCAGGTCCAGGGCTTTCTGGTAGGCGACCACGGTCGAGTCGAGCAATTGCTGCTGAGCATCCAGGCCACGAAGCTGGAAGTAGTCGAAGGCCAGCTCGGCGTGAATGCTGAGCCGGAGCGTTTCGAGGTCGGCAGCGCTCGCCTGGGCAGTCTCCCGGGCGGCCTCCACTGTGTGATGGACTCGCCCCCACACGTCGGCCTCGTAGGAAAAATCGAAGGGCCACACAAAATCACCCACGGTCTGGCCCGCCTTGGAAGAGGGGCTGGGAGCATTCTTGGAAGTTTGTTCGCCCGTGATGGAAGGGCCCGTGGTGACGGTCGGATAAAGGCCGGCGCGGGAAAATCGAACCAACGCCCGCGCCTGGCGGAACTGTGCCTCGGCGACCTTCAGGTTCTGGTTCGAAACTTCGACGCGCTCCTCGAAGGCATTCAATTGCGGGTCTTGGAAAACTTCCCACCATTTGCCGCGAATGACTTGGTCCTGGGGCTGGCCGGCCTTCCACTCGCCCATGGCTTCGGGGGGGATGGGCGCGAGCTCTTTGTACGCGGGCGGCGTTGGCACCGCGGGCTTCGAGTACTTGGGACCCACCGAGCAGGCGGCTGTTAAGAACAGAAGGCAGAAGGCGGAAAGCAGTAGGCAGAAGGCAGAAGGCAGAAGGCAGTAGGCAGTAGGCAGTAGGCGGAAGGCAGTAGGCAGTAGGCGGAAGGCAGTAGGCAGTAGGCGGAAGGCAGTAGGCAGTAGGCGGAAGGCAGTAGGCAGAAGGCGGAAGGCAGAAGGCGGAAGGTAGCGGGCAGAAGGCGGAAGGCTGGTTGCCTCTTGGGCCACGGCCCTCGAGCTTCGCACTTTCACTGCACACCGCATGAGTCCACTTCTCAATCCAAAATCACCAATCGCCAATCGCCAATGCCTTCACTCCCCGCCAAAAATACCCGCGGGGGTCGCGATGCGAACTTCTTGCCCGGCGACGATCGAATCCGGCGGGTTAGTAATGACCGGTTCGTTTCCATCGAGGCCCGAATTCACCTCAACCTCCGTCCCAAAGTCTCTCCCCAGAGTGACGGGGACCAACACCACCTTCCCCTCCCGGACCACTCCCACGTGCAGGCCTTCAGACCGGAAAATCAGGCAGGTGACCGGGACGATGACGGTCGATGCGGCGGAGGGCAAGCGCAAATGAACTTCCGCGTACGCTCCGGGCAGGAGCTCGCCCGTAGAATTGGCCACATCAATTTCCGCGAGCAGGGTGCGGGAGGTCTGGTCAATGGCCTCAGCGGTTCGTACCAGCTTGCCTTCAAAATGGCGGCCTGGAAACTGGGGAAGGGTCAAGTATGCTCCAACCCCCGGCGCCGCAGACCGCGAGTAAATTTGCGGAACGTTTACATAAACGCGCAGCGTATGGATGGCGGCAACGTGGAACAGTTCCTTGGCGGGGGTGCCGCTTCCGGAATCGATCAACTGGCCGATGTCGGTGTTCCGCGCCGTCAGCACGCCGTCGAAGGGAGCATAAATCTTCTCAAAGGATTGCAATTGCTCAAGGCGTTTCACGTTATCGGCGGCAGAATCCACCATGGCCTTCTTAGCCTGGGCATTTCCCACGGCGTTATCCACATCCTGCTGGGCGACGGAATCGGTCTTCAGCAGGTATTCATAGCGCGCTGCAGTGGTCTGTGCGAGGTCGTAGTTGGCCTTCGCCGTGGCGAGGTCCGCCCGCGCTTGTTGGAGTTGTTGGTCCACTTCCGGAGTATCGATTTCCGCCAGGAGCTGCCCGGCTTTGACGCGCCCCCCGATATCTACATACCAATGCTTCAAGTAGCCATTGGTGCGGGCGTAGAGGGGTGCATCGATGAATGCCTGGATATTTCCAGGCAAGACGATTTCTTCCTGGGGGGCGCGGCGCTTCGGCTGAGCCACCAAAACTGTGGGCACAGCTAATTCTTGCGTCTCACTCTTCACCTTGGCTGCGGCTCGGGCACGGCTGACGATTCCCCGGTAGACAATTCCGCCGGCCACAATCAGGATGAGCAGGAGCCATACAATCACCTTGCCGGTCGCCGAGGAAGGGGGACGCGAACCGGGGGGAACCGGTTCAGCGCCCGACCCGTCGCGGGTCACGACTCCGTAGCTTTCTTCAACACTCATTAACGTCCTCCAGGACGTGGAAACAACCTTAGGCCTCGCGCCGGCCGGAGTTTTCCGCCCGCGCCGCGCGCCAACCGTGCAGCAGGCTGAACACGGTAGGTACGAAAAACAGCGTGGCGACGGTGGCGAATAGCAAGCCTCCGATTACGGCGCGGCCGAGCGGGGCGTTTTCTTCGCCTCCTTCACCCATCCCCAGCGCCATGGGTACCATGCCGATGATCATGGCCAACGCGGTCATGATCACGGGCCGGAAGCGGGTGAAGCCTGCTTCCAGAGCTGCCACGGTAGGATTGACGCCGTCATCCATTTGATCTCGGGCAAAACTCACCACCAGAATGCTGTTGGCCGTGGCGACGCCCACGCACATCACCGACCCGATGAGCGCCGGCACACTGAGGGTCGTGTGCGTGGTGAACAGGCACCAGACAATGCCCGCCAGAGCCGTGGGCAGTGCGGAGATGATGATCAGAGGATCCAGCCAGGATTGAAAATTCACCACAATCAAAAGATAGACAAGCACAATCGAAAAGACCAGGCCCGCCCATAACCCTGCGAAGGACGAGCGCATGGTTTCAATCTGCCCGCGCACGATGGTCCATGAGCCCCGCGGCAAACTCTTCTGCGCTTCGTCAACTATGCGGTCAAGGTCACGCGCCACTCCTCCCAGGTCCCGTCCCTCGACCGCGCCGTAAATGTTGATGACAGGTTGAACGTTGTAGTGCGAGACGGCTGCCAGCGAAGCCCCCCGGCTAATTGCGGCCAGATTGCCCAGGATTTGGGGCGGAGAGTGACCTGCGCTGGTGACCGGGATGTTTTCCAGATCCTGGAGTGAGTTAATACGGTACTCCGGCGTCTGGGTGGTGACGCTGTAGCTTACGCCGGTCCTCGGATCGAGCCAAAAAGTTGGGGCGGTTTGAAAGCTACCGCTCAGGGAAACGAGCAAATTACTGGCGATATTCAGCGGGGTGTACCCCACCTGCGCCGCCCGCGTGCGATCAATGTCAACCTGAAGCCTGGGCTGATTAAAGGGTTCCTGAATGCGCAAATCGACGGCACCCGGAATGTACTTGATTTTGTTAAGCAGTTGGTCGGCGAACTGCCGATTAGCCATGAGGTTCTGCCCTACCACCTGGATGTTAATGGGCGCCGGAAGTCCGAAATTCAGAATCTGCGTGATCATATCGGATGCCAGAACGTAGAAAGTGACACCCGGGAACTCCCGCGCCAATCGCAGCCGTAACCTGTCAACGTAATCCGCCGTAGGGTGATGTTCGGGCGTCAGCGATACCAGAATGTCGGCATCGCCAGTGCCGATGGGCGCGGAGGTACTGTAGGCGAGACTGACGATGCTGTAAGGCAAGCCGATGTTATCGGTAATGCCGGCCACTTCCCGGGGGGGAATCTCGCGGCGGATGGAATTCTCGACGAAATCGCAAAGCCGCGCGGTCTCCTCGATTCGGGTACCAGTGGGAGCCCGCAGATGGAGGGTAAACTGCCCACTGTCGACCTTGGGGAAGAAGTCTTGGCCAATCCAAGGAATCAACAGGAGTGACGCCAAAGCGGCGCCTAAAACCCCGGCTGCCAGGCGGCCCGGATGTTGCAGGCAGGTTCTCAGCCATCCCCGGTAACTTCCGCGCAGCCGCTCAAAGGCGTGCTCAAATCGCAATTGCAGGCGGGCCAGGAGATGCCGTTGGGCCTCCGTTTCCAGATTTTCGGCGTCATGCTCGTGCCCTCGAAGCAGGTAGCGCGCCATGGTGGGCACCAGGGTCCGTGATAGTAAATAGGACGCCAGCATGGCGAAGCTCACGGCTTCCGCCAGGGGAACAAATAGGTAACGAGCGACTCCCGTGAGGAAGAACATGGGCACGAATACAATGCAGATGGCGAGGGTGGACACGAGGGCGGGCACGGCAATCTGTTCGGCGCCATCCAGAATGCCCTGCAGGATCTCCTTGCCCATGGCAAGGTTGCGGTTGATGTTTTCGACTGCCACCGTGGCGTCATCCACCAGGATTCCCACGGCGAGAGCGAATCCCCCCAAGGTCATGATGTTGATGGTTTCACCCAGTGCGCTCAGCACAATCAGGGAGGTCAGAATGGAAAGCGGGATGGAGACGACGACAATGACCGTGCTTCGCCAGCTCCCCAGAAAAAGCAGGATCATGGCCGCGGTGAGCAGGGCGGCGACAATCGCTTCTCTCACCACACCCTTTATAGCGGCCCTGACAAAGAGAGACTGATCCGCCAGGTAGTGGATCCGCAATTGCGGCGGCAGGCCTCTCTGAATACGCGGCAACTCCGCTTTGATTTGGGCGATGATGTCCAACGTCGAGGATTTCCCCGTCTTCATGGCCGTCATCAGTGCCGCCCTCTGGCCGTTGACGCGCACGATGTTGGCTTGCGGGGGAAATCCGTCGCGGACGTGGGCGACATCGCGGATGTAAATGACCGTGTTTCCCGAGGTTTTGACCGGCAGATCGTTGAGTGCCTCTGTGGTCAGCGGGCTGCCATTGGTCTCCACGTCGTATTGGTACATGCCAATCTTGGAGGTTCCGGAAGGGAGGATCAAATTTTGAGCGTTGATGGCGTTTGCAACATCCGCCGGGGAAAGGCCTTTCGACTGCAAGGCCGTAGTGTCCAGATCTACCTGCACCGTTCGTTGCTTTCCCCCATAGGGCCAGGGAATGGCGGCCCCTTCCACGTCGGCCAGTTGGACACGGATAAAGTTGGCGCCCAGGTCGAACAATTGCTGCTCTGAAAGCCCTTTTCCAGAAAGTCCCAATTGCAGAATGGGCACGGTCGAGGCGCTGTATTGCATGATGAACGGCGGAGATGTGCCGGGCGGGAATTGATGAAGCTGGGTCTGACAGATCGCCGTGACTTGGCTGAGCGCCGTGCCGATGTTGGCGCCCGGCTGAAAGAAAATCTTGATGACCGTGGTCCCATTCAGAGACTCGGATTCAATGTGCTCGATGTCATTCACGGTCAAAGTCATGGAACGTTCATTGATAACCGCCATCCGGTAGGCCATCTGCTGGGCGGAAAGACCGGAGTAGCCCCAGTTCACACTCACCACGGGGATGTTGATGTTGGGGAAAATATCTTTCGGGGTGCGGAGGATGGAGAGCACCCCTAGAATCAGGATGACAATCGACATCACTACGAATGTGTACGGCCGTCGTAACGCTAACCGAACGATCCACATGAGAGAAAACTCAGTTCCAGGTTTTCAGCCCCCGTGAGGGTGTTTCGCCGAGAGGGCCGCTCAGCTTCCGGCTTTGCCGACGCTCCACAGGAAGCGTCAGCTCTCGGCTGTCCCCCCTCTGCTGCAAAGTTGGCGAATCACAGGCATACCGGGCGGAAACAGGCAAGGGTTTCTACCGCTTGATGGGTGTGCTGGACAACAACCCGCTACCGTTCCAAGCCGCTATCATATCTCATCTGAAATCCATTCGGTAAGTTCAAAGTGGAAATTGATGGAGAGGGGTTTCGACCTCGCGCGTTTGTACTTAGCCAGCCGCGTTGAAGCTCTGGAAAGAGGAGGAGGGCACTTCGATTAATTTCGGAAGTGCCCTTTTATATTTGGCAAGTGATCTCCAGTGCTTGCAGCCATGAGCAGGGTATGGAGGCATTCATCCGCAGCCCATCTGCAAAGGGTTCGATTTGTACAACTCGGTTGGGTCCGTCCATTTGATTAGTGTCAATTTAGTCGCGGGCAGTTTTATAATCTGTGCAATATTGCTCACTTTTTAAAAAATTAGGATGTGACGTTTGCCGCTGCCCTTGTGTTTACAAAACTGCGCGTCTTTGTTCAACGGAGCGCCCTTAGTGTCCTGAGTCAGAAGTCCGCTGTCAAAGTTTCAATGGGTTTCAGGGCGACCCCCTCACCCGCCTGCGGGCCGAAGCTAAAGTTGTTTACTGCTCCCAGGTGTCCCTTCGGTGGGCGTAGGCCCGTCCCGCCCCGGCTGATGAAAACGCCGGCGGCGGGCCACCCTCTCCCCCAAGGGGGCGAGGGAGTAAGTTCAACTCTCCCCTCGCCCCCTTGGAGGCCGTCTCAAAACTAGGTATTTCTGACTTTTGCACAGCGTAAGTTATTGATTATTCGTCGTAAAAACCGTGAATTTGCCAGTTTTGAGACCGCCTCCTTGGGGGGGGCCGGGGGTGAGGGGTGCCCCTACGAGATGTGCAAATTGTTTGCTAGGAAAACAAGCATTTACGGTATTGCGTTGCAGTGCAGTTCTTCGTAAGAAGAGGTCACAGACCTCAGGTGCGGAGGTCCGCGCCACGCTTGCCATTCAGACTAATGTGGGACAAGCTGTGAAACTTGCCCGCACTCCTCGCTGCCTACTCTACCACCTGCCACCGGCGGGCAATTTGATTGATTTATTTCATTTTTGGGCTACCGGTAGCCCAAACGCGTGTATTGCCTATTGACATAGCCCAGTCAATTAAGTGCACAATAGAGGTGAGGCCGCGTTGCGCCATGATGTGTCCAGGCAGCACTCGAAGAACCACGGGTCCCAAAATCGGGGGTCTGCCATGCCTCTCCAACACGCCGACCAACGTCCAGGAAGGGGTACTGATCGGTTCTGTCAAAAGTTTTATGAAAGGTAATGAAGGGTCGGGAGGTGGGTAGAGCTGGGGGATTTGCCCCCAGACCCCCAGGATTTATCGCTTTGGTGCCAAGATGGGTCTGGACTGGGGGAGCGAGTGGGGCTCGCTCCCGACCGATCTCGGCCCCGGGGTCGGCGCTCAGGTCGCATCCCTGCGGAGCCCTATCCTCCGCCCCGGCCACCGCGAAGTTTACTCCCACCGGGCTCAGGCCGCCAGGGCGAGAGCGAGGATCTTGTTCCACTGGCCTTGCAAGGTGGTGAGGGAACTCAACTCCGGCAAGGGGATGGGTACGCGGTAGCCCAGGGCCAGATGGGGGCGAAGGAAGTTGTAGTGGGTGACGAACAGGGTGGTGAGGGCCACGGCGCCGTTGCGCGTGGCAAAGCCGCAAGCCGGGCGGACGTGGTATTTGTAGGTGCGATTGAGACGTTCGATGAGTTGCTTGAAGGGGCGGAATTCCTTGGAGACCGCGTCGAGGTTTTCCAGGCCGATGACCTGCCGCAAGGTATGGGGAGGTTGGGAAGCGGTGCGGTGAGCGTTGAGGAAGTGTACGCCGGCCTGATAAGCGGGGTTGCCGTCGGTGATGAAACGCAGGGCCTGATCTTCGGGCAAGGTGCGCGCGGCCTCGCCCAGGGCCACGGTGGCGGCCAAGGCATCGCGCTCCGGCGCCACGTGATAGGACGTGATGCGATGCCCTTGGGGATCGAGAAAGAAGAACGTGTATGGGTGCTTCCCCGCGACGCGAATATAAGTCTCGTCGCCGGTGGCGGTGGCGCTGAGCGGGGCTTTGTAGCGGAGGTTGAAGGCGTGGCAGTAGTAAGCGGCGGCCTGGGCATAGTTGAGAACGGACTGGTAGCTGAGAGGCACGCCGAAGACTTGCCGCAGGACCTGGGCGGTCTTGCGGGCGGAGAGGGCGAAAGAGATGTGGAAGGCCAACACCAGGCCCAAGACATCGGAAGAACGATGCAGACGGGTGAGGTCGACGGTGGGCGGATCGGGAGCGGTGGGGGCCAGTTGGGCGGGTTGAAAGTGGTATTCGCGATACTGGTAACGCAGCTTGAACTGCGTGCGGCGCAGCTTCTGGAGCAACTTCTCGTTCCAGTGCAGGGCTTGCTGCTTCTGGAGATAGTGAGGACAACGCTCGCCAGGACATTTGTAGATGGTGCAATCGGCACGCTGCTTCCAGCGGAAGAGGGAGCTGCCGCAGTAGGGGCACCAGTAAGGAGTTTTCGTCGGGCGATGACGACGAGCGATTTGCGACAGCCGGCCACAGACTTTGCAGCGCAGTTGGCGGGCGTGACGGCCATCGTTGAGGTAGAGGAAGTCGCGCGGTGCGCCGCAGTGGGCACAACGACAAGTGGGAGGCAGGGGGTGGGCGCCAGAACGCTGAATCGGAGCCAACGGTCGGCGGTGCTGGCGCTGGTACTGAGCCAGCAACTGCCGCCAGTTCCAGGTGCGAGGTGCCGGAGGCGGCTGGGTCAAGGGAGCCAGAGGGTCAACGTAGAAGTCGCGATAGTGTGGATGCTGCTGGCGAAAGTCGTCGCGGGGTTGAGGCTCGGGCTGGCGCCCGGCGAGAATCTCTTGCAGTTGCTCGACCAGTTCCTGCAAATCCTGGCGGGTAAATTTCCTACAGAGCCAAAGCACCAATCGTGGTATCTTGCCCATGGCGGTGAGTCTCTCGGGAACCTGGCGGGTTCCCTACAAGGTGGATTGGGAAAGAGAGACTTCACCGCCCTTTTTGTTTGCCGTCAAGCCCCACGACGCAGTTACGTCCAGGAACTTAAGCGCGGCAACCCGACCGCACCTCACGCCAACGTCCTAGTCAAGCGCACCCGGAGGGGGGAGAAAGCAGAAAATCCAGTTTCTCCCAGCAATTCAATGGGTTATCGCCTTAGGGGACAAAAATTCTTGACACAACCGCACAGATCGTAGAGATGTTAAAAATGAAGGTCGATCCGGGGATGTGTATGAAAACACAGGATAGGGGACAATTTGTCTGGCTATTATTCGACCTTTTTGCAGAAAATTCCGGAGTTTTGTGACAATCGACGGCAATCGAACGGGATTGTTGGCCGACAATGCACAGGTTATACGGAAATTCGGGGCGAATCAGCGCCGACCTTTAGAGCCCTCCCCGAACACTTCGCGGTTATGGGGGCGCCAGCCTGCCCCGGAATTGGGCAACCCCCGCCCCCCCGATCAGGTCCCGCAGAGGGGCGGAGAGCAGAGGGCAAAAATAGAGGGGTAGCGGCGGATTTACCTTGCCCAAGGAGGCGTCCCGATAGGATCGGGATGGATTCCGTCACGTCGGCATCCAGTTGGCTCGCCACCCTATGCCACGATGTTTCAGATAACAAAAGGAGTTAGCGAAGAGGAGCAAAAACTATCAAAATGTAACTCATTGAAACAACAAGACTAATTCAATCTGCGGAAATTTACTCAACCCCCTAAGCCACGATGTTATAGAAAGCAAAAGGGGTTAGCAATGGAGAGAGGAAACGTGGCAAAAATCTATCTGATTGAAATAAGGAGAGTTAATCGATTCTGTTGCAAATGGGGTGAGGAAAAAAGGGGGATTAAAAATGAAGGAAGAACCCACGATGTTGTTGAAAACAAAGAAAGAAGGAAGTGACATTGTGACTAATGCCACGATGTTTATGAAAAATAAGGTAGTTAGTGTCGCTAACCCACGATGTTTATGAAAAGAAAGGGAGTTATTGAAAGTACGGAGGAAAGAGAAAAGAGAAACCCTTCCCGTGAGAAGGGGGCTTAAAGAAGCGGGTGACGTGATGTTCGGAGCGAAGCTGGAAGGTATGAGAAGCGTTGGACGGGAGCTCAAAAGCGGTGAGGCCCGCTGCCCTAACCGACCCGCCGCAGCCCCTTACGACGGCCACCAGTTTTCACCACGGCAACAGAAGATCGCGACGGGCCCGAAGCCCCGCGGCGAGCGACCAACGCCGCCGACCGAACGCCGCCCACTCGTGACGCACTCCCCCAAATCGGTAATCGGATGGATGGCACAGGAACATGAGCTCAATTCGGCCGATCAGAAGCTGGCATTTGCTTGCTGCACCAGTGGTTTGATCCCCCGATCTCCGGATCAACCGATGTCCCGATCGCTAGCTCCCGCCGGCACACACTCCCCCACCTCGGTTATCGGCGGTGCTAGGTGAGAAGATGAATCAAATGCTGGCTTTGAAAATCGGCAATCACCAATCGCCATTCGTAAATCAGCCGATAACCCGATCAGCGGATCACCCGATCTCCCGATCGCTAGCCCCCGCCGGCACACACTCCCCCACCTCGGTTATCGGCGGTGTCAGGTGAAAAGATGAATCGAATGCCGACTCCGAAAATCGCCAATCACCAATCGCCAATCGCAAATCACCCGATGACCCGATCAGCCCATGCCCCGCTTCGCTCTTTACGTCCAAAACACCTCGGGGTGGTCGGTGGGGCCGTCGATGTGGCCGACCAGGTGATGTTGCATGTCGTCGTGCAGGACCGACATATCGCGGCGGATCTGATCCATTTTATCAGCGCTGAAGGGCGAGAAGTTGCGTGCCTGCTCCACATTGTGCTCGAGCATCTCAACCTGGGGCATGCCCGCCACGGCAGTCGTGACCGGCAGGCTCATGGCAAAGCGCAGCAGAGTGTCCGCATCGGTCTTGCCGCCTTCCGTGCCGATAAGGAACTCCTGCCCATAGACCTTCATGGCGATGACACCCAAGCCCTTTTTGTTGGCGGCGGCGAGGGCGGTCTTCTCAAACTCGCCCGTGCCGCTGGGGTTCAGCGCCATCTGCGTGCAATCGAGCGGATGGCGTTCAATGGCTTGGGCCAGAACCGCGCCTTCGGTGTGGCTGGTCATGCCGATGAAGCGCGCCATCTTCTGTTCCTTCGCTTCCAGCAAGCCTTTGAGGGCGCCGTTGGGGCCTTCGATCTTTTCCAAGTCATCGGCGTGGCCCACGCTGTGGATGTGGACCAGGTCCACGTGGTCTGTTTGGAGGCGCTTCAAGCTGGCTTCAAGCCGACTCATGAAACCGTCCCGCGTGCGGTCAGGAATCTTGGTGGCCAGCCACACTTCCTTGCGGCGAGTGGCCATGACCTTGCCCACGCGCGTCTCAGACTTGCCGTTGCCGTAAGCGTAGGCGGTGTCCACGTAGGTGATGCCCAGATCCAGGGCGTGGTTGAGCACTTGCACGGCTTTGTCGTCATCCTCGTACATCAGGAAGCGGCTGCCGCAGCCAAATGCCAGAATGGAGACTTTAGCGCCCGTGTGGCCCAGGGTGCGGTGCGGGATTTTCACTTCCTTCGCCAGGGCGAGACTGTTCAACAAGGGAAGACTCGCGCTCGCCGCACCTCCGATGGCGATACTCTCCAGAAACTTTCTTCTGAGAAATCATTGCTCATAGAGACTCCTCCGCAAATATGTGGCGAACACGGTTTTTAGTTCCCTGTGATCGGTTAGTGCTGGCCCCGCGCCCCATTATACCCCTTCAGGGGCGGCAACCAAGGTCTTTTGAGGTTAGCTTGACGTTCCGTCCAGTCACCCGTCTCATCGAAGGAACCGAGCCCCACCTGTCCGCACTTGAAGGTCTTGTCGACCACTGAAAAACGCGGCTCGGTTTGGTCGTCAACAAAGACTTCAATCGAACCCGAACTGACATCGCGCTGCACGCGAATCTTGTGCCAATTCGTATCGGGCAACACGGGCGCGGCTTCCAATCCCCCAATGCGGCGGCGCGGGGCGTCATCCACCATGAAAACCCCGTTGTGGACATCTACCTTGGCGCCCATATCCACGGAGAGGTGCGTGTAGTAGAAATGCAGCGTGTCGACGTAGTTGAAGACGATCATCATGGATCTGCCTTCGCGCCGCGTGCGGGCCTCAAGGGTGAAGCTCCCCACTTTGACGTTCTTGAGCAGCGCAAACTGCTGCGGGCGGCGGGGAACCAGAGGCTCGCGACTTCGCAGCATATGCAAATAATGTAGCGCGCCTTCTTCTTTCACCACCCAGTCTTCGGGGAAGGGAAATTGCCAGGCGTCGAGCTTGCCGGAAGAGAAGTCGTCGTGAAAGCTGATTTTGCCGGACGCGGGCCGCGCGTCGGTCGAGTTTAGGGAGATGGTGAGAGCTGCAAGGGAAAGGCACAAAGCCGCGAGGAAGATATATCTCGGTGAAATACGCATGAACAAGCCCTCCAAAGCTAGTCTGTGGAGGGGGAGATTATCAGGCTTTGCTGATAATGGCGACGGTTTTTTCCTAGCCTTTGCGGAATACGAGTTCTGACCCTTTGGCGAAAACGCCCACGTGCTCACCGGCGTGCACTTGCCCCGTGGCCATCAAGCGAAAGAGGGGATCTTGAAGTTCACAGGCCAGGGTACGTTGGAGGTGGGCGGCCCCGTACTCAGTATCGCAGCCGTGGTTCAGCAGCAGCGACTTCGCCCCGGTGGTGAGCTCGATCTGAAAGGGTGTGGACGGGTGGTGGCTGAAAGTTTTGCCGACTTTAGAGATCTCAAGATCCAGGATTTTCTTGAGGTCAGCGGGGCGGAGGGGATGATAGACGACGGTCTCCTCGATGCGGCGCAGAAATTCCGGAGGAAAGTGGCGTTTGAGCGCGCGAATGGAAACATTGCTGAAGTGGCGAGCCTTGGCGTCTTCCTCTTCGAGAGAAGGAACAAAACCGGAGGGGGCAGTGGCGCGCAGGCTCTCCCGGGAGCCGATGTTGCTGGTGAAGAAGAAGAGACAGGAGGAGAAATCCACGTGCCGGTTGCGGCCGTCGTTCAGTTCGGCGCGGTCCAGAACACCCAGGAGCAGGGAATAGAGCGAGTGGTGGGCCTTCTCAATCTCGTCGAACAGAATCAGGGAATAAGGGAATTCCGGAGTGCGGTGGCGCTCAATGTTTTCGCGGGTGAACACGGGCTCCGTGTCGGCGTGCCCGATGTATCCGGGCGGGGCGCCCACCAACCGGGCAGTTTCGTGTTGCTGCTGATACTCGGCGCAATTGATCTTGAGCAAAGCTGTGGGGCTGCCGAGCAACACTTCCGCCAGCGCTTCCACGGAATGGGTCTTTCCACAGCCCGGCGGCCCCAGCAGGAGCATGGAGCCCATAGTCCGGCGCGGTTGCCGGGCCTGAACTTCAATCCGCTGCAGGAGTCGAAGGATAGTGTCCGTGGCCTGGGGCTGGCCTACGACATTCGAAACCCAACGCCGCGCCACGTGCTCAAGCCAGGAGCTTCTCGCCGTGGGCCGCAAGGTAACCCATTCTTTGGGTTCGTGCTCAACCGCTTGACCGCTCAACATTGCATGCCTCGCTTTTTACACACCCAAATCCGTCCTGGCGGTCAGGCGGCCAGCCAGGATCCCGTGCCTAACACTTTCATCTTCGGCAGAATTGGTAGGGAACTTGAGGTGGATGAGGCTGATTCGTCAAATAGTTGCGTCGGGCGATTCTGTCCCCCAGCCGGCGTGGAATCAGCACGGGGACGGGATTCTCACCAGGAATAGAAGCCGGGAGCGAATTGTGGCTTGACACTGTTCCCAATTTCGCAATAATTCTCACGCTATGAAAACATCGAAAACAAGCCCTGCGTCCACTCCCGCCTACACAGTGAAGTCCCTGGTCAAGGCCCTCAATATTTTGGAGGTGTTGGCAGAGGAGGAGCCTCCCTACACGCTCACGCAGCTCAGCCGGCGGCTGCACCTGCACGTCAGCACCGTGCACCGGCTGCTGGTCAACCTGGTGCGGCACGGCTTTGTGGAAGAGGATCACATTTCAGGAGGGTACCAGCTCAGCTACCGCATGCTGCGCATGGGCCTGCGGGTTCTCGATCGCCTGGATTTCCGCCGGGCGGCGCAGCCTCTGTTGAGCGACCTCAACCTGCGCACGAAGGAAACGGTGCACCTGGCGATTCTCCAGGAGGATCGGGCGGTTTCCATTGAGAGGTTCAGCAGCCCCCAGCTTGTGGGGTTGGATGCACGGTTGGGCGGGGTGATGCCCTTGCACTGTTCGGGCGTGGGAAAGACGTTGTTAGCCTATCAGGGCGAGGAACTCTTGACCCGCGTTGCCCAAATGCCCGGATTGACCCGCCTGACGGCTCATACCATTACCTCGTTGCCACAGTTGCGGCGGGAGTTGGAACGTATCCGCGAACAGGGATACGCGTTGGACCAGGAGGAAGCCGTCGAGGGCCTGCGCTGTGTGGCGGGGCCGGTGCTCAATCACGCGGGACAAATCGTGGCGGCGATCAGTGTGGTGGGACCCACCACGCGCTTAACCCCGGCAAGAATCCCTGAGCTTGCGCAAATGGTGCGTGAAACCAGTCAGAAAATTTCCTACCGATTGGGGTACCACAGTGACTCATGGCCCCTCAGCCCGCCGCGAGGCTAGGAACGTTATCCGCGCGGGCGGCCGGGGGCGCAGGGTAGGCAGGGCAAGTCAATAGCGGGTAGCGTGCCGAGCCGCAAAAGAAAACCAAAAGGCAAAAGGCAAAAGTCAAAAGGCAAAAGTAAAAAGCCTCCGCTCGCGGTTGCGGTCCCCCTGGGGGCGGGCTACTGAAAGGCTGCGGCAGCCGGGGGACTGGCGGTCTTGGGCGCGAAGTAACCCGGGCGGGTGCGGACCACCAGTTTAACCTTGCTGCGGGGCATGTAGGCGTCCACGCGGATATTGCGGAACGTCCCGTCCAGGCGAGTGTTGGTGGGGCGATAGACGAGCGTGTACTGATTGCGGATGTCCCGGGCGATCTGCTGGCAGGTACTCTCAACCTCGTCCAGGGATTTGGGGAAGTAGGATTGGCCGCCGGTTGCGTCGGCAAGCTTATCCAGCACTTTAGCGGCGCGATGGGCCTCGCCTCCCCGGACTTTGAAGAGGCCGCCCGGTTCTTCGGAGCCCAGCAGACCGATGGTATAGATGACGGCGTTGGATTTCTGCGCCTTGGTGATCAGCTCCTCGAAAGTGTAGCGGCTGGCGTTATCCTCGCCATCGGTAATGACCAGCAGAACCTTCTTGTCCCGATTACCGAGCTTCAGGTGGTCGAGGGAGGCGTCGACAGCGTCATAAAGCGCAGTGCCCCCGCGGGAGTCGATCTTGTCCAGGGCGGACCTTAAATCCTCAATCGTACTGGCAAAGTCTCCCGGTGTATCGAGGTAATAAACGTCGTTAAAATTGACCACGAAGACCTGGTCCTGGGGATTGGAGGTTTTGACAAAGGTGAGGGCGGAGGCGTTCACCGACTGGCGTTTTTCGCGCATACTGCCGCTATCGTCGATGACGATTCCCATGGTGACGGGGATATCGGCGTGGCTGAAAACCGCAAGTTGCTGCTGGATCCCGTCCTCAAAGATATGAAAGTCGTCCTGCTTGAGCTCGTTGACAATGTGCCCTTTTTTGTCGACCACGGTCGCATGCACGACGACTTCGTTGACGTTCACGTTGATGATGTAATCCCTGCCCTTTTTTTCAACCTGCGGCGTGGACGGGGTGGCGGGCTGGGGAGTCTGAGCCCCCGCGGCGAGCGGCAAGAAAAGCAATACAGCCAGGAATCCCCCCCAGAGGAGGGAGGTTCTGTCGTACGGGTTATTGCGTCGGTGCATAGTAGCCAGTTCGGGCGTAAACCTGGAGAGGGGGCAATCCCTTGGGCGGATTCAGCTTCACCTTAATGCGCCTCCAGTGGCCGTCGCGAATCAGGTTCGAGGGTTTGTAGCCCAGCACATACTGATTGCGCAGCTCAATGGAGATCTTTTCCGCGATATCAGGTAACTCATTAGCGTCTTCGACGCTAAACATGCGGCCCCCCGAGACTTCCGCGAGTTCAGCGAGCAATCCGGGGCCGCCGGCTTCCTCGGGTGTGCGAGCCCGGGAGGAAATGGGTTCGAAGATTCCGACCGCGTAAATCTGCACATCGGATTCCTTCACCGCACGCTTGATATCAGCCTCCGTATAGCGGCTGTGGTTGTCGCCACCGTCGGAGATGACCAGGAGCGCCCGTCGGTTGGTAGTTGCCTTCTTCATTTCACTCAAGCCCAGGTAAATTGCATCCAGGAGCGCCGTCTTCCCCCCTGATTTAACGAACAGCAGCCGATCCTGCAAGTTTTCATACTTAGAAGTGAATCCCGTGATCAGGTCCGGCCGGTCTGCGAAGCTGATGAGCATAAACTCATCTTGGGGGTTAGATGTCTTAAAGAACTGCAGGGCTGCCTCTTTGGATTTCTGAATCTTGTCCCCCATCGAGCCGCTGCTGTCAAAGATCAAGCCCACAGAGATGGGCGCATCCTCCGTGGAAAACGATTCGATCTTCTGTTCCACCTTTTCGTCGTACACCTGGAAGTTGTCTTGGTCAAGGCCGGTCACGATGCG
The DNA here is from genome assembly GCA_963804995.1 of uncultured Acidobacteriota bacterium. Lineage (GTDB taxonomy): Bacteria > Acidobacteriota > Terriglobia > UBA7540 > UBA7540 > Bog-366. The sequence goes on along the minus strand of CAWDSK010000003.1, from coordinate 392,635 downwards.
GTCATAGGGATCAGTGACCGTGACGTTGACCACCACCATGTTGACGTCGACCAGCAGGGGCGCCACATGGACAGGGGGCGTTCGGACCGTGACACGGGCGCCTGACTGAGCATCGGGCGGCGGGGGCGCGGCATTCTTCTCGTCGCGCGGAGCACACCACGCCAATGTAGCCACGAGGCCCGTCAGGGCAATCGCCACCACCTCGAAGTGAGAAAACCCGCGTCGTGAAGCAGGAGTCACGGGAGCGGCCCTCTCGATAAAGGTCAGAGTCGCGTTATACGTGTGCGCGAGCCTAACTTTTCGTGCCGATAGTTATCGCTCAAAATATTCTAACACAATTTCCCAGCGGTTGTTGAGACGTGCAGGCAGGGAATATGCGTTTTTGCAAAAAAATGACAAACCTATGATGGACTACCGGTAGATGGGCCTGAGCACGGATTTCAAGAGCTTTCGGCTTGCCACGAAGCGTGAAGATGTTCCGGGCGATTCCCTCCTTGATTTGGACAATATCGAGAAGGGAATTTGCCATTGACAAGGCGGGGTAGGCGACGGATAATTGCCCGTACCGAACCTTCCGTAAAACCACACTTTCGGTACAAGTAAAGTCTTTAACCAGCGGCCTTGGGCTGTTGATGACGAGAGCCGCAAAGCATACCTTGCTACCGAACCACCAATCCGCAAAAACTAATTCAGGAGGCGTATGGGTGCCAGATACATCTTTGTAACCGGAGGTGTGGTCAGTTCGCTCGGGAAGGGGTTGGCCTCGGCGTCCATAGCGGCGTTGCTCGAAGCGCGCGGGATAAAGGTCACGCTGCTGAAGTTTGATCCCTACCTGAACGTTGATCCCGGCACCATGAGCCCGTTTCAGCACGGGGAAGTTTTCGTCACGGACGATGGTGCGGAAACGGATCTCGATCTGGGGCATTACGAGCGCTTCACGCGCGTCCGCATGCGGCGCGAAAACAACTGCACGGCGGGCCGTATCTACGAAACTATCATTACCAAGGAGCGGCGCGGCGACTACCTGGGCAAAACCGTGCAGGTGATTCCGCACGTCACCAACGAAATCAAGGCGGCCATTCGCAAGGTATCGACCGAGGTGGATGTGGTGATAGTGGAGGTGGGTGGCACGGTGGGGGACATCGAATCGCTGCCCTTTCTGGAAGCCATTCGCCAGATGCGTTTGGAGCAGGGGCGCGAGAAGGTGGTGTTCGTTCACCTGACGCTGGTCCCTTACATCGGAGCATCGCACGAGCTCAAGACCAAACCCACCCAGCACTCCGTGAAAGAGCTGCGTGAAATCGGTATCCAACCCGACATCCTGCTTTGCCGCACCGACCATTTCCTTTCTCAGGAAATCAAATCGAAGATCGCACTGTTTTGCAGTGTCCCGGAAGAAGCGGTTATCACGGCGAAAGACGTGGACAATATTTATGAAGTGCCGCTCGTCCTGGGACGGGAAGGTTTGGACACTCAGATTCTGCGTTGCCTGAACCTGGCAACCGGGGAGCGCAACATGCAGCCCTGGACGGATCTGATGGAAAGGATCCAGCACCCCATGGATGAAGTTACCATCGGGATCGTGGGGAAATACGTGGGCTTTCAAGATTCCTACAAGAGCCTGAACGAGGCGTTGTCCCACGGCGGCATCGCGCAGCGGGTCAAAGTCAACCTGGCCTGGGTGGAGGCGGAAGGCTTGGAAGCGGGACATTGCGCGGAGCAATTGCGCGATCTGGATGGCATCCTGGTGCCGGGAGGTTTTGGCAAGCGCGGGATCCTGGGAATGCTGAAGGGAATTGAATATGCCCGTACCCAGAAGGTGCCTTATTTCGGAATCTGTCTGGGCATGCAATGCGCAGTGATTGAATACGCGCGCAATGTCTGCGGATTGGAAGGCGCTGACAGCTCGGAGTTTGATCCTTCCACGCAGCATCGCGTCATTTACAAACTGCGCGAGTTGCGTGGTATCGATGAATTGGGTGGCACGATGCGCCTGGGTGCCTGGACGGCTCGCTTAAAGCCCGGTTCCTTTGCGGAGCGGGCATACGGCAGCGCGGAAATCTCCGAGCGCCACCGCCACCGTTACGAATTTAACCGGGAATACGAGGAAACATTGGTAGCGCATGGATTGGATCTGGCCGGGGTGACCCCGGACGGAACCTATGTGGAGATCGTGGAGGTCCGCGACCATCCCTGGTTCCTGGGCTGCCAGTTCCATCCGGAATTTAAGTCCAGACCACTCGAACCGCACCCTCTCTTCACGGCCTTCATCGGGGCGGCCCATGAGTATCGAGTCAAACGGCTCGGTCAGGGGCGCGAGGGAGCCGCGATCCACCCGGCTCCGAAGCTCGCGGCCAGCGGTGCGGTGGCGGGCGCCGTGGTTGCGGCCAAGGAGGCCGGCTCCTCGAATTCTTGAACTATCCTCGCCGGGCTTTTTGCTGCCGTCCTACCAACTGCCCGGCCCCACTTACCCCCTCTGTTCGGTTTCGCTAACGGCCGGAAGGGAATGCCGCCCGGCTTCAAACCACCGGTCGGGAACGACAACCGGGACTGTTGCAAGTCCCGGAGACCTCATATACCGAACCTGAAGGAGAATCGAATGAAGAAATCAATTCTGTTTTTTCTGACATTTGCCACCTGCCTGCTGGTGTCCGGCGCGGCGGTGGTGCGGGCCGCGGTTTCCGCGGCGGACCAGCAATCATTGCACTCCCAATTTGTGGGCAAGGTACTAACGTTTCGCAAATGTGCGCGCCTGGTAAGCCAATATGACGTTCAGGAAGATGGCACGGTGAAAGGCAATGCGCAGCCCGGCTTCTGGTCCGTGGACGGCAACGCCCTGGTGAAGGACATCGAATTTCGCAAGGATCACGTGACCTTCAAGTGCGTCAAGCTCTGGGCTAACATCAAAGACGACGGACAACTCCACTTCTTTCCTGCCTCCGCCGCCCTGAAAGGGAACTCCTCCGATTATCCCCAGAATACGGACATCATATTCCGGACGAGCCAGGAAAATGTGGCCGCGGCCCAGATTGTTGAGCGCCTCGGGAAACTGTGCCTGGGAGCTCAAGAGTCTTCGCTGGCGGTAGCTCCGCAGTCTATTGTCGCTTTCATCCAAAAGGTTCCTGCGGATCTGGATGCCGATTCCGGCTTGGACAAGGGCTTTAAGGGCACGCCGCCCAAGGCGACTTCAAATTCCACGCCCCAGGAACCGAAAGAAGCTGCAATGGTAGGGCAAGCTGGTAAGGAAACCTTTGTGGTATACGTGGATGAACAGGGTAAAGGGGCAGTTGTCGGTTTTACCCACCTTTTGCAGTACGGCCTGGAGGAAGCTACTATTGAAGCCGTAAAGGGTTGGACGTTCACACCGGCGAGCCAGGACGGGAAGCCCGTGGCAGTCCGGATGGCCATGTCGATTGACTTCAAAGCGGAGAAAAGATAATCCTGCGGGTGGAAAGATTATTTACGCCGGGGTGCTCGCGCCTTGACAGCCGGGCAAGCGTACGGAGGGGGGAAGCTACCGGCGGCTTTCGAGCGTAGTTCGATTCCCCCTCCATAATTTCCATTCTCTGAAGATAAGCCCATGAGCCGTGTGGTGCGAATTGGCAAACTGGCGCTCGGAGCCGGCCAGCCGCTGGCGGTGATCGCCGGTCCCTGCGTTATCGAGAGTGAACGTCACGCGCTAAAAATGGCGGGGCGCCTGGCCGAGGCGGCGCGCAAACTGCGCGTCCCTTACATCTTCAAAGCTTCATTCGACAAGGCCAATCGGACTTCACTCGATTCCTACCGCGGGCCTGGCCTCGTGCGTGGGCTGAAGATCCTGGCGCGAATCAAGAAGGAGTTCAGTGTTCCCGTACTGACCGATGTGCACGAAGCGAGTCAGGTGGGGCCTGCGGCGGAGGTCTGCGAAATCCTCCAGATTCCCGCCTTCCTTTGCCGCCAGACCGACCTGCTGATCGAAGTCGGCCGCTCCGGCGCGGTGGTGAATCTCAAGAAGGGTCAATTCCTTTCGCCCTGGGATATCCGCCACGCCGTTGAGAAAATCCGAAGCACCGGGAATGACCGCATCCTGGTGACGGAACGCGGCGCGAGCTTTGGGTACAACAACCTGGTTGTGGATATGCGAGGGCTGGCGGTGATGAAGGAGTTTGGCGTTCCTGTCATCCTCGACGTCACCCACTCGCTGCAGCTCCCTGGCGGTGAGGGCAAGCGCAGCGGTGGACAGCCGCAGTTCATTGAGATCCTGGCGCGCGCGGGCGTGGCGGCGGGTGTTGACGTGATTTTTATGGAAGTTCACGACCGCCCCGCACAGGCGCTTTCTGACGGGGCGAACGCCCTTGACCTCCGGCGCTTCCCGCCCTTGGTCAGGCGGCTGCGGGACCTGGGAAAATTCGTACGCAAACTTTAAATCCATAAACTGCGCAGGCCTGAGCCAGGGGCCGCGGCAAGTGGGGAAGTCTCTCAACCTGGCTGGCGGAAGAGGGTGGCGATTACAATGATCGTGCTACCCGCTGGCCGTGCCAGGGATTTCATTTCGACTTGAATTGCATGGGGACACCCGGTAGGATTCGTGGCGTCCCCCTTACGACTTTTATGGCTGATCAGGATCCCCGCCGAGAACTCGCTCTGCTGGTGAACTCTGCCTATCCGATTATCTACGTGGAGACCTGGGAAGAAGCCCGTGCCGCCGCGATTTTGGCGAACGTGGCGGAGGACCTCCAGGTCCCTTTTTACGCGTGGGCAGTGACCACGGGACTCGGCCGGGCGGGCGGCGCGCCGATCTACAACACACAGGAGCCGGCCCAGGCCCTGTCCACCGTCACCACCCTCGCCGGCGAGGGCCTTTTCCTCCTCAAGGACTTTCACAAGTATCTGGACCAGGATGTAATCGTGCGGAAACTCCGCGACCTCACGCAGCAGTTTCGCCGTGAGCGGCGTGCCATCATCATCACCTCGCCCGTGGTTAACATTCCCATCGAGCTGGAAAAGGATACGGCACGTTTCTCTTTGAGTTTGCCCAGCGAGGCGGAACTGAATGTATTGTGTAACACGACGGTGCGGGAATTGATGGGCAGACAACACCTGAAGAATGACCTGCGGCCTGAACAGATGCCGGCGCTGGTGCACAGCCTGCGCGGTCTGACGCTCGATGAGGCGCGGCGCATCCTCACCCAGGCCATTCTGGAAAAGTCCGCTCTTAATCTCGGCACCATCGACCTGGTGCGGGAGTCGAAGAGCAATCTGGTCAAGGAGCAAGGGGTCATTGAATTCCTTCAGCCGGAAGCGGGTCTCGCGTCGGTGGGAGGACTGGCGCATCTGAAGGCGTGGCTGGAAAAGCGCCGGGCCGCATTTTCGCAGGAGGCGGAGAACTTCGGGCTTGACCCTCCCAAGGGCATCCTGATTTTCGGCGTCCAAGGGTGCGGAAAAAGCCTGTGTGCCAAGGCGGTGGCGCGGGAGTGGAACCTGTCGCTACTCAAGTTTGATACCAGCCGCCTGCTTCGAGAAGTACATCGGCGAATCGGAAAAGAATCTGCGGAAATCGCTCCAGGTGGCGGAAGCGGTGGCGCCGGCGGTGCTCTGGATCGACGAGATTGAGAAGATGTTCCCTCGCGCCGCGCTCAGCTCCGACGCGGACGGCGGGCTCTCCATGCGCTTGTTTGGCGCGTTCCTGACCTGGATGCAGGAAAAGAAGTCGCCGGTATTTATGGTGGCGACCTCCAACGATATTTCATCCCTCCCCCCGAGTTCCTGCGCAAGGGCCGCTTCGATGAGCTGTTCTTTGTGGACCTGCCGGAGGCGGAAGACCGCGAGACAATCTTCTCGATTCACTTGGCTAGGCACCTGCAGGACCCCGCGAAGTTTAATCTCCCCCAGCTTGCAGAGGCGAGCGCCGGTTTCAGCGGCGCGGAGATTGAGGAAGCCGTGAAGTCCGCTCTCTACTCCGCTTTTGGCCAGAAAGCTTCACTTACCACGGATATGCTCCTCCAAGAATTGCACTCTACCTACCCCCTGTCGGTCACCCTGAAGGAGAAAATCGACGCTCTGCGTGATTGGGCCCGTGAGCGAGCCGTTCCCGCCAATTAGCTTTGCGCCCAGCGACACGCTGCCCCCCGCTATCTTAATTGACGAGCCCCTGAAATCGCGCTATGTTTTGGGGGTCGGGATCCACTGCCGGATTTTACGAGCCTCTCTTTAGTTGTTTATGGCGTTCACGATCCGGAACCTGAAAATCCGTGACCAGATCCTGTTGGTAACCCTGCCGCCCCTCTTTGTTTTGCTCTGCGCTGTAGGACTTTTTTTCTACGCCTACTGGAGTGCCATCAACACGGAACGATCGGCCGCGCGCTCGAAGGAAATCATCGCCCGAGGCGAGGCCATGCTGCGCCACGCTACGGAAGCCTCCATGGCGGTGCGGGGATATGTCTTCACCCACCAGAAAGACTCGCTCGAGCCCTACGATAAATCGACCGCGGATGCCCAGGAAGATTTGATCGCGCTGCGCGAACTGGAAGCGGATGACCCCGACCAACTGGCGGAAATCACGCGGATTCGCGCGGATTTCGACCGGATGCTCAAGGAGTGGGCGCTGCCCGCCATTGAAAAAGTCCGCCTGGGGCAAGCCGTCGATCCCGCCGCCGTTTTTCGGGACGGTCAGGTGCGAATGTCCTCGATCCGCCTTCAGTTGTTGAGTCTGCTGAAGGAGAATCAGTTGAGGAATCTGGAGCAGGTGCAGGGGGCGGAGAGAATTATCCGCCATATGCTGGTGGTTGGCGTCAGCCTGGCGGTGCTGCTGGCGGCTGTCCTGATTTTCCTGACCGGTGTGGTGACGCGCTTGATTGTGATTCCGGTCCTGCAATTGATCCGGGCCTCTGAGCAGGTGAGCCGCGGGGATTTTGCACCCATTCTTCCCCCCCTGGTCGACAATGAATTCGGGGTCTTGTCCCGCAGTTTCTCGAACATGACCTCCGCGCTACGGCGCGAGCGTGAAGAGATCGCAGCCCTGAACCAGTTTTCCGAGGCGGTCACCCAATGCACCTCGGAGCGGGAAGTCTACGATTTGATCCTGCATTCGCTCAAAGAGCGTTTCCAACCCCGGCAAGTGGTGATCTTCAAGTTGAATTCCTCGGAGAATTTCCTGGAGGCGACTGCCACCCTGGTCCCCCTTCCCAAGGAAATCGCCGCCTGGCCGGTGATTGAAGAGCCGCACAATTGCAAGGCGGTGCGCACCGGGCGGCCGTTCCGCGTCAACGACCTCAGGGTTGAGCCGGTCTGCCCTTCGCAATTCGTGCTGCCCCGGGAGGGAAGCTATTATTGCGGGCCCCTGATTGCCGGCGGCATCATCATCGGGTCCGTGCGCGTGGAGGCCGCCAAGGATCTGTGGACGCCGGAGCGCGAGCGGTTGCTGGAAAGCTACTTGAGCGGCGCGGCTTCAGCGCTTTCCAACCTCCGCCTGCTCGATACCATGAAGCAGCAGGCCAACATTGATGTGCTCACGGGGCTGTATAACCGCCGCTTTCTGGAAGACTACGCGCGCAAACTGTTTGCCATTGCCCGCCGCCGCGACCAGCCCGTGGGGCTGATCATGATGGACCTCGACCATTTCAAGAGCTTCAACGACGTTTACGGGCATGAGATTGGTGACCGCATCCTGCGCCATTTTGCCAAGACTGTCACCGGCTCCATGCGTGAAACCAACCTGGCGGCCCGTTACGGCGGTGAGGAATTCGTTGTCATCCTGCCCGATACCAGCGTGAAATCCTGTGTGCTGGTGGCTGAGCGCATCCGCAAGGCAGTCATGACCATGGTAGTGCCCTCCAATACCGAAAAGCCGCTGCCCCCGCTCACCGTGAGCATAGGAATTGCGGTTTTCCCCGATCATGGCCAAACCTTGGAAGAAATCACCCAGGCGTCCGACAAGGCTCTTTATGAGTCCAAACGCTCCGGCCGCAACCGGGTCACGATTTGCACTATCCAGGAAAGTGCGGCGGGGTAGCGCATCCTGCACAGAGTTCTCAATATTACCAACGCATCAATCCGGGCCTCGCTCGCGTCCACTGGCTGGCCGAGACCCCTGTCGTTTGGGGTCTGCGATGCCCTGAAGTGGCAGGGGTGAGTTGTTGCTGATTCCCATAGTGATGAATTGCGGCGGTAAGTAAGGGTAGCGCAGACCTCCGCTGTTGAGGTCTGCGGCACTTCCCGCTGCAAAACTCAACCACAGAGATCTGCTCGCGGAATCAGATGCGTGAATCTGCCGAAGAACCGCGGACCCCAGAAACGGGGGACCGCGCTACGAAACTCCTCATTCGGTCGCCGCGGCGACCGAGGGGTTGGGGATGAGGGGTCACCCTGTGACGAATTGAGGACCAATTCTCTTGCGCCCTTACGCGAACCGTATTGGGGCTAGCTGTGCTATTATTTTGCGCACGAACTGAGTTTCCCATGAGCTTGAATATCGCCCGCAAGGTGCTGGAAATCGAGGCAAGGGCGCTCTCCGACCTGGTGGCGCGCCTGGACGACCGCTTTGTCCACGCCGTCGAGATCCTCATGAGTTGCCAGGGACGAGTGGTGGTGGCGGGCATGGGGAAGTCCGGGCTGGTGGGGCAAAAAATTTCCGCCACGCTGTCGAGCACCGGAACGCCTTCTTTCTTCCTGCATCCTGCCGAAGCCTTGCACGGCGACCTGGGCCGCCTGGTCCGTCACGACGTATTGTTGGCGCTTTCCTACAGCGGTGAAACTGAGGAATTGCTGCGCCTGCTCGACACCGTAAAGCGCCTGGACATTCCGCTCATTGCCCTGACGGGTTGCCTGGCGTCCACCCTGGCCCAGGCGAGTGACGTGGTCATTGACGTGGGGATTCGCCAGGAAGCTTGCCCGTTGGGACTAGCGCCCACCGCTTCCACCACGGCCATGATTGCCATGGGCGATGCCCTGGCGATGGCGGTGCTTGAAAAGCGCGGGTTCGACGAGGAAGACTATGCGGCCCTCCATCCCGGCGGGGGACTGGGCGTGCGGCTGCGGCGGGTGGAAAACGTTATGCACGTGGGCGAACAGATGCCCATGGTGGCGCCTGAAACCCGCTTGCCGGATGTCATCTATGAGATGAGCCGGAAGGGCTTGGGGCACACTGCGGTCGTGTCCGCCGCCGGCCGGGTGCTGGGGATGGTTTCGGACGGTGACTTGCGCCGGGTGTTTCAGAGGGAAGGGAACCACGCGCTTAGCCTGGTGGCCGAGGAGTGCATGACGCGTTCGCCCGTTACCATCCACCGCAAGGAACTGGCAACCAAGGCGCTGAATCTCATGGAGGGGCGCAAGATTACCTCTTTGCTGGTCGTCGATAACGAAGGGAAGCTCGAAGGGGTCGTGCACATCCACGATCTGTGGGCCACCCAATTCTTCTGATGAGGGGCCTGAATTAATCGCCCTTGCCCCTTAGGGAGTAGGGTACTGACAACTGAAGATTTCTAACCCTCGCCCCTTTGGGGGAGAGGGTGGACCGCTGCCGGCGTTTTCACCAGCCGGAGCGGGACGGGTGAGGGGGTCATCCAGGAACAAATTGAGGAGTAGGTCGCGCGGCAGAACCATAAATGAAACCAAAGGGAGAGAATTTCAACCACACGTATGCGAAAATTTTCTCAACAACAGCTCGCACGAGCCAAAAACATTAAGCTGTTACTGATGGATGTCGACGGCGTCCTGACCGACGGCAATATCTATTACGTGCCGCGTCCGGGCGGGGGGATGCTCGAAACCAAGGGTTTTCACTCCCGGGATGGCCTGGGCATACGCCTGGCCCATCACGCGGGGCTGAAGACCGGCATCATTACCGGACGCAGCTCACCCGTCATCGAATTTCGCGTCAAAGAACTGGGAATCCATTTCCTGCAGCAGAACGCCCTGCAAAAACTAATTCCCTACGAGAGAATCCGGCACGCCGCCCAAGTCGAGGATGCCGAGGTGTGCTACGTCGGTGACGACATCGTGGACCTGCCGCTGCTGAAGCGCGTCGGTTTGGCCGTGTGCGTGGCAGATGGCGACGAGTCATTGCGCCGGCACGTGCACTTCATGACCCTCCGCCCGGGTGGCAAGGGAGCGGTGCGCGAGGCCATCGAATTGATCCTGACCGCCCAGGGGAAGTGGGCCGGCATCATGAAATCCTACCTGGTTGGTGACCGTGCGCCGGATCTGAAGCGCACCCCGGAAGTACCCCCGCCTTATCCATTGCAGTCGTAAAGCCCCGCATCCTTGCCTTCAAGAGTAAGTGTAGCGCGGACCTCCGCAGTTGAGGTCCGCGGTTCTTCATGCGCCATGAGAGCGAAAGTATGGTGGGGAAGATGCCGCCCGCAATTGAGAGTTTCAGTATTTTCAAAGTAAGAGCCGCGGACCCCAAAACCGGGGGACCGCGCTACGTTCCCTGCGGCGCCTACTCATATATATGACCAGTAAGTGGAAGCAAATGTAGCGCGGACCTCCGCAGTTGAGGTCCGCGGTTCTTCATGCGCCATGAGAGCGAAAGTATGGTGGGGAAGATGCCGCCCGCAATTGAGAGTTTCAGTGTTTTCAAACGAAGAGCCGCGGACCCCAAAACCGGGGGACCGCGCTACGTTCCCTGCGGCGCCTACTCATATATATGACCAGTAAGTGGAAGCAAATGTAGCGCGGACCTCCGCAGTTGAGGTCCGCGGTTCTTCATGTGCCATGAGAGCGAATGTGTGGTGGGGAAGAAGTCGCCCGCAATTGAGAGTTTCAGTGTTTTCAAACGAAGAGCCGCGGACCCCAAAACCGGGGGACCGCGCTACGTTCCCTGCGGCGCCTACTCACATATATGACCAGTAAGTGGAAGCAATGTGCGCGGACCTCCGCCGTTGAGGTCCGCGGTTCTTCATGCGCCATATGAGCGAACGTATCGTGGCAAAGCAGTGTTTGAGATTTCCGGTTTTTGCACGCCAAGGACCGCGGACCCCAAAACCGGGGGACCGCGCTACGCTTGCTACGGACATATGGGGTTATGGCGACAAGAAAAATGACCTTCAGTCTACAACTAACCGGTCAATGCGCTCCGCCAGCTCGCGGCTCATCGGCTTGATCGTTTCCGGCGCCTTGGCAATATCGTTCGCGAGGAAGGCAAGGAAAGATTGCATCACGGGATCGCGGCGCTTGCTGACCGGCTCGGCAACGGATACCAGCATGCGCCCGGGCGCGATCACGTGGGCCCTAACCTCCCCGGCGAATTCGGGATGGCTTTTGAAGAGAGCGCGATCAAAGCAAATACCGTTTCCCGTACGCGTCCGCTTGCCGCGGTACTCGTTTTCAGTGGAGGCCGCGGGTGTGCGGACGGACTTGGTTTTGGTGGCTGGCATAACTCCCCTCCACAAAATGTTATCACATTCATGCTTACGTTACACGAGCCGGTTGGAAAGTCATCAGCTTTCAGTCGTCAGAACCCCCGCGCGGGAGGGCTTTTACTCTCCTCCAGCAGAGTGTAGCACGCCGGGGAAGGCCAAAAACGGCGCTTTGTTCCTTCCGCGCTGCGCTACCGACCACTTTCTGGTGAGGCACTTTCATTGAATCAATTTCTTTGAGTGGGGCAAAGAAAAGATTCACCACAGAGGGCACAGAGACCACAGAGAAAAACGCTTCTGATGGCGTGGGTAGAGAGCACGCTTCCGGGTTAGCAGCTCACAGTCTTTTCGTCGCTCTTTTCTCTGTGACCTCTGTGAACTCTGTGGTGAAATCCTTTTGGGGCTTCGGGTCGGTTGCGCCAGCCAACCTAAATGAGTTATTAGACAATCCCCACATCCAAGCGAATCCTCAAAAACACCCCGTGGGGGACGCGTTTCCCCCTGCCCAATGCCGCAGCGAGATCCTCAGCACTAGCATCCCCTTTGCCCTGTAGGATTTGCCAAATTAGAAGGTTCTAATGTTGTTCTAATGATTATCTTATATTAAACCTGTTGACTCAGGGATTAAGGCGTTATAAGATTTCGCATGTTCAGTGCATCGCTCTACATCATGAGGCGGCGTCCCCCACCTGAGGTCAGTCGCCAGGAATAAACGCCGTGGGACCCCTGCGTCCCACGCCACTGATTATTCCATTCCGCACGCAGTGCTTCCTGCCGGGCACGCGACGACACACCAATCCGGGGAAGCTACCATGCGCCTAGTAACCTGCAGCCAGTTTAAATGTTCTATTTTCTCCTCGCCCTCAACGCCGAAAAGGGCTGCCCGCACGATGGGCCGAACCCGAAGCGCCGTGTGGACATTCTCGGCACTCCTACTGGCGGTGCTAGTGACTGTGCCGAACGCGCGGGCCCAGGGGTACATGTTCGGCCGCGCCACTTACTCCGTGGGCAGCACAGGCGCGGGGCCTGCGTCGGTGGCGGTCGGTGATTTTAATGGGGATGGAATCCTTGACCTCGCCGTCGTGCAATCCAGCCGCAATAGTGTGGCGATTCTGCTGGGCAAGGCGGACGGCACCTTCGCGCCTGCCACATTTTATGCGACCGGCAATCAGCCCGTGGCCGTGGCGGTGGGTGACTTTAACGGGGATGGACGGCAGGACCTGGCGATCGCCAACCAGAACTGCGAGACGGAATTATACTGCGGGACCAACGGATCAATTTCCATTCTGCTCGGCAATGGTGACGGCACGTTCGGAGCGCAGACCGTGCTGGCTTCGGGGATCCAACCGCAATCGATTGCCGTCGGAGATTTCAACGGTGACGGCAGGCTGGATCTGGCCGTTGCCAACGGATCGCTCAACTCCCTTTTGGTTCTGCTCGGCAATGGCAATGGCACGTTCCAGGCGCCCACCCCGTACAGCACTCCCGCGGCGGCGGAGTGGGTGGCGGTGGGCGATTTCAATGGGGACGGCAAACTGGATTTGGCCGTGGCCACCGCCCTTGACACCATCTCGATTTTCCTGGGGAGGGGCGACGGCACGTTTCAGCATGCGGGCGACACGCTGGTGCTGTCAGGTCCCAATGCGGTCATTGTGGGGGATTTCAATGGCGATGGGGTGGCTGACCTGGCAGTGACCTACGGCGCGGAGAATGCGGTCTCGATTTTGCTCGGCAAGGGCGATGGCACCTTCGCGCCTCACCTGGACTACTCGACCGGAGTTTACCCGACCGCTTTGGCAGCCGGTGACTTTAATGGGGATGGCCGGCTCGATATCGTAGTGGGCAACGGTGCGGAACAGACCTTTTCGATTCTGCTCGGGGTTGGCGATGGAACGTTCGAGGCGGAGACCCAATACATGCTGCCGGGCCAGCCGACGGCTCTGGCGGTGGGGGATTTCAGCCATGACGGCAAGCCTGATCTGGCCGTGGTGTTGAGTGAGTTGGGCACGGTTTCCATCATCGCGGGCCGCGGGGACGGGACTTTCCCGAGCCCCCAACCGTACGGAGGGTCGCTCGGTTCGCTCGCCATCGCGACGGGTGATTTCGATGGCGATGGCAAGCTGGATTTGGTAACCACCAACCTTGCTGACAGCTCGATTTCGGTGTTCCTGGGTGACGGTGATGGAACTTTCCATTTCGGCGCCACGTCTCCGGCGGGACTTCTGCCCGTGGGTGCGGCCATAGGAGATTTCAATCGCGACGGCAAGCTGGACGTGGCGGTGGTGAACCAGACTTGTAGTTCTCTTCCTTGCTCGAACGGGCAGCGTTTCGGTCTATCTCGGGAACGGCGATGGCACTTTCGGGCCGCGCACCGATTACCCGGTCGGGAGTATCCCGATTGCCGTCCTGGCAGCGGACTTAAACGGGGACGGCATCCTGGACCTGGCGGTGGTGAACAACGGCTTTGGCTTCGGCAACAGCCTTTCGATTTTGTTCGGCCGGGGTGACGGTACGTTCCAGAGCGGAGGAACGCTGTCAACCGGAGTCGGGCCCTGGCAGGCCGTGGCCGGCGATTTCAATGGCGACGGCTACGTGGACCTGGCGGTAGCGTTTGAGGGTGGGTTCTCCATCATTCCCGGCCGGGCAAATGGCGTGTTCGGAGCACGCTCCGACTATTCGCTTCCCGGCGGCGCCCGCGCGATTGCTGCCGGCGACTTTAATCACGACGGCAAAATTGATTTGGTGGTGGCCACGAACAACTCCCTGATGGTGCTGCTGGGGAATGGCGATGGCACGTTCCAGGCTGGCCAATCCTACCCGGTGCCGACCAGCGCGACGCTGCAATCGATCCTGGTGGGCGATTACAACGGCGACGGCAAGCTGGACTTGCTGATCGGAGAGTTTGACGGCCGGGTTTTCATTCTGACCGGCAAGGGCGACGGCACTTTTATGCCACCCGTCGCCATCCCCGCCGGTAAGGCGGATGGGGGCTGGGTCACGGGGGATTTCGACGGTGACGGCAGCCTTGACCTCGCGGCCAGCTCAGTTTTGACCAATGCGTTTTACGTGACACTGAATCCGCCCCTCGTGGCCCTCTACCCGGGCGGAGTCCAGTTTGGGGCACAACCGGTGGGCGGTGCGAGTCCAGAGGCGGCTATAACCGTCAGCAACCCGAGCGCGGCCCCTCTGAAGTTTGGTGAAATTACGGCCACTGGCCCCTTTACGGTAAGCAATGGTTGCCCCACTACGCTTGCCCCGGGCGCGGCGTGCAAAGTCAGTGTGAGCCTTATTCCACTGGCAGACGGCGATGCGAGCGGGGTGCTGACGATTAACGATAACGCTCCCGGCAGTCCGCAATATGTGACGCTGCATGGGATGGGGATTGGAGGGGCGGACGCTTCACTCTCCTCTAGTAGCTTGAACTTTGATCCCCAAAATCTGGGAACCACCAGTGCGGCAAAGATCGTGACCCTGGCGAATCAGGGAAACGCGACGCTCACCGTTGGCGCCATCGCCGCCAGCGGAGATTTTGTTGCGACGAATACCTGCCCGTCGGCCTTGGCCGCAGGCTCGCAATGCACAATTTCTGTAACCTTTACACCTACCAAGGCAGGTTCGCGGCCTGGAACTCTGACCATCACGGACAGCGCGGCTTCCAGTCCGCAGACAGTGGCCCTTACGGGCGCTGGCGTGGCCGAACCTGTCGTGAGCCTTTCAGTTTCGAGTCTCGCGTTCGGAAACCAACGTGTGCACACCACCAGTTCGCCGCAGAGCGTGGGCTTGAGCAATACCGGCAACGCCCCGCTCGAAAATCTCAGAGTATCGATCCCACGGCGGATTTTGTGGTTTCCCATAATTGTCCTGTGTCCCTCGCCGCAGGTGCGAATTGCACAATCTCCGTAAGCTTCGCACCCACCGCGGTGGGAAGCGTAGTGGGTTCGCTGAGCCTGGCGGATAATGCCACGACGGGCCCTCAGGCGGTCGTGCTGACGGGCACGGGGACGGCGTCTGAGGTCGCGCTCTCGCCCTCCAGTGTGAGTTTCGCAGGCCAGGTAGTGGGTAAGCCGGGTAACGCTCAGCCGCTGATTCTGAGCAATTCGGGTAGCGCGCTGCTTACCATTAACAATGTGGCGATCACCGGTGCGGCGAGCGGTGATTTTGCGTTCGAGAACCAGTGCGGTGGATCACTCAATCCGGGAGCGAACTGTACGATGAGCGTAAGCTTTGTTCCCACGGCGGCTGGGACTCGCACGGCGAATCTTACTCTTACCAGTAACGCTGCAGACGGTCCGCAGACGGTTGCCCTGACCGGCACGGGGATGGATTTTTCCCTGGCCATGGCACACGGATCTGCGCCGGCACTCACCGTCGCGCCCGGACAGACGGCGGCATTTCACGTCACGCTGACGCCGGTGGGAATTAAGGATGCGGTCAGTTTCACCTGTGCCGGAGCACCCGCGGAATCGACTTGCATGATTTCACCTTTGACAACCACCCTTGACGGGGTAACACCGGTGGACGTGACCGTCACAGTCCAGACCACTGCGCCCTCCGCCGTGATGCCCCCAAGCCCCCCAATGCCGGGTGGATTCGGGGGCCACGGAGGGCTTTGGGGGAGCGTGATGCTGCTCGCCATCCTCGCGCTGGTGGCTGCAATCACCGGCAGCTTCCGGCGACGCGCTGCGTGGGGACTTGCCACGCTTCTGTGCGCGGCGCTGCTGCTGCCGGGTTGCGGTGGCGGCGGCCAGATCAGCAATGGCTTGGGCGCGCCCTCGCCCGGGACGGCGGCAGGCAGTTTTGTTGTGACCCTGACGGCGACTACTCCGGTCGTAAGTCATGCCCTGGGTTTGACGCTGACGGTACAGAACTAAATCAGAATTCTGACTCAGCCCGGCCCCCGCTACGATTGCCGGCTCACGACTTTTTGTCAATGTGGGAACATGTCTCACATGTTGCTCTCCGCGGGGCATAGCGCGCGAGGTCCCACTTAAATCCCCAACCTCTTGCGTTTTTTTCCTATGACTTTTCACTAGCGATTTGGCCGTGCTAAGCCACTCCGATGGAGCGTTCCTGAGGCATAATGCTCCTCATGCCTTCTCCTGCTCGCCACATTGCATATGACGTGCTGCGCCGCGTCGAATCCGGCCAGGCGTTCGCTGTGGATTTGCTCCACAGTCCAAAGGTTTCCACATTGAAAGATCCTGACCGGCGACTCGCCACCGAAATCGTGATGGGTGTATTGCGCTGGCGCGGCGAGCTGGATTTTCAGATCGAGCAACTCTCCGGAAAGAAGTTGAAGGGCTTCGATCCGGAAGTGCTGACCCTGCTGCGAATGGGTGTCTACCAGATTCGGTTTCTTGAAAGAATCCCCAAGTCTGCCGTGGTGAATGACGCCGTGGAGCTTACCAAGGCTGCGCGCAAGCGTTCCGCGGCGGGTTTGGTGAATGCCGTCTTGCGGAAGTGCGAGCCTCCCATCGATCGATTAACTGGGCGCGAATTTGGGCAGCTCAGTCGCGAGAATCGTGAGAGTGTGCGGCACGCCTTCCCCGAGTGGCTCTTGAAACGCTGGGAAGCGATGTGCGCGACAAGCCACGAAGCTGGCGTCGAAGGCGCGTGGAAATTGGCGTATGCGAGCCTCATGACGCCCCGCACCACGCTGCGCCTGGTCGATCCAGTTGCTAGCTTGGAAGACGTGCGCAGGGAACTGGAAGCGGAGGGAGTCGCCACAACGCCCTGCCAGTATGCCAAGGAACACGGACTGAACGTGGAATCGGGTCAGGTTCTGATGACCCGGGCTTATCGCGAGGGCCGGATTGTTATTCAGGATGAAGCTTCGCAACTGGTGGCAGCACTTGTCGCGCCGCAGTCCGGGCAGAGTGTGCTCGACCTTTGCGCGGCGCCGGGAATAAAGGCGGGAGAACTCGCGCAGTTGCTGGGGCAGGGAACGCTAGTAGCGTGCGACGCGAGCGCTTCACGTCTGCGCACCCTGGCACAACTCCTGCCGAAATGGGTCCCGGCGGCGGTTCAGTTGTCGATGCTTCGACTTGATGCCTCACGCGAGCTTCCCTTTGAATATAAGTTCGACCGGATTCTGCTGGATGCGCCGTGTTCAGGAACCGGCACACTCGCGCGTAACCCGGAAATCAAATGGCGGCTCCACCCTGAAGACATCACACGCCTCGCGGAATTACAGGCCAGGATGTTGCGGAATGCGTTGAGAGCCGTAGCGCCCGGCGGGCGTTTAATTTATGCGACCTGCTCACTCGAACCCGAAGAGAACGAAAGGATCGTCGAGAAGGTTTTGCGTGAAGCGCCCAGTTTTCGAGCAAAAACCGCGCCAGAGCTCGCCCTGGAATTCCCGGGATTAGCACCTTTATTCGACGCGCGAGGATTCCTTCGTACCCGCCCCGATCAACACGCCATGGACGGATTCAACGCTGCCGTGATTGTTCCGTTGCCAAGCCGGTAGAGTGGACCGGGCTTGAAGGCCAGTGGTCCCGATGATCAATTTGAAAGAAGGAAGAGATGCAGCGTACGAATCCCGGCTAGGCAGTGCCGCAAGCGGCAACCTTCTCCGTGATGTACTGCAACCGGTCCCACTCGCAATCGGCTGTCACCATGTCGCTGACGCCCAGGATGAAGTGGCTTTCCCGGCTATAGCGTTCGACGGTCGCATCGATGGAGCGGCGGAACTCGTCTTCCGGCGTACTGCTGGCGCAAAGCAGGGTGGAGGGAATGCCGCCCCAAATCGTAACGTGGTCGCCGAAGTTAGTGCGAATCTCATCCAACCGGCAGCGGGTCATCGGGTAAGGGCACACGGAGTCCGCGATATCGAATCCGGCGCGCCGGTACAAGGGGAAAAGCCGCTGGTTCTCGCCGTCGGTATGGGTCATCAGGAATTTGCCTTTGCGATGCAGCACCTCGGCGTAACTACGGAGAACGGGAAGGATGTACTTCTCAAAGAAGGGCGGATAAGTGATCGAATCATCATAGTTACCACCGAGCAGCAGGACCTCAGCCGGGGAGTCGAGGCCGATGGCCTCGATTTGCTTAAAGTAGGGCTCGATTTGCTCCGCCAGACGGAGAACTTTTTCCGGATAATCATTAAGGGCATAAAAGAACTGTTCGAGTGGCATGAATTCCTTCATGATGTGCTGGATGGGGCCGCCGGTTCCCTGAAGATAGCCGATGGCGAGGCCGCGCTCGCCCACTTCCTGGCGCCGGGCGAGGTAGCCCGCAAAGTATGGCTCGATTTTGAGGTGCGAAAAGATATGGCCGACGACCTCGAAATCACGCGGCTCGCGAATGGCATGCTCGGTGATCCACGACATGGACGCGCCCGCATCCAGCATTTCCTCGGTTAATACCGAGGCGGTGCGGATGGTCCCAACCGGAGTGTGATATTCGACGACGGTTTCCTGGCCGCGATGGGTCACCCGGCGCTCCACGTCCTCGAGCGTCACGCGATAAGGAATGACCGGAAGATGATACAGGCCGAGTGTCCGGTCGATCATGGCGTTTTCGTTGGCGACATCGGTGAAGTCAGGGACCGAGGAATAACAGCCCACGTCCAGGCGCTCAGTGATTTCAGTCAGCGTGAGGGAACGCAACTCCGGCGGCAACGTTCCCTGCCGCAAGCGGACGCGGTGCCAGAATTCCAGTCGAGGAACCCAGGGCAGCCGGTCAGGCACTTCGCCGTGGATTGCAGCCAGAATGCGCTCCCGGTGGGTCATGATTCTTCTCCCTTTCTGAGCGGGACGTAGTATAAAGCCTCCGTCACATGTCAAACAAATCGGCTTGGCAAGAAACTTTTCCGCGGTTGATCGTCGTGCTCCTGTTCGCAGGGTCGATGATGAACTACATTGACCGCTCGATGCTGAGCGTGGTCATGCCCGATGTGCGGCGGGGCCTTGCACTTACCAACGCTGACTACGGGCGGGCCATCCACGCGTTTTTGGTGATGTATGCGATCTTTTACATCCTGGGAGGCCGGATCGCGGATCGCCTGGGATACCGCCGCACGTTTTCGCTGACGGTGCTCTTCTGGTCATTCGCTGCCATCGCCCACACGTTTGTGCAGGGACTTCGGAGTCTGGTTTTTTGCCAGGCCATGCTGGGGATGGGAGAGGGCAGCTATTATCCCGCCGCCATGCGCGGGGCCGCCGAACTGTTTCCACCTGCCAGCCGCGCCAAGGCCGTGGGCACCATCCTTTCGGCCATCAGCTTGGGAATGTTGCTCACCCCACCCCTCGTTGCCTGGACAACTCTTCATTATGGATGGCGGGCGTCGTTCTTGCTGATCGGCGTGCTCGGCTTCCTGCTCCTTCCCCCCTGGCTGCTGATTCATCGGCGCATGCGGATCGCTGCCGGGAAACCTGACGTTGCTCTGACCGAAGAACGCGATTCCGCCGCCAGCGTTCCTGCCGAGCCAGAAGTTACGCTGGGTGAAGTTCTGAAGACTCATAAATACTGGTGTGTGCTTACGGCGCGGGCGTGCTCAGACGCAGCCTGGTATTTCTATCTCTTCTGGATCCCTGGCTACTTTCGGGAAGCCCGAGGTCTTTCACTCGATACCGTAGGCAAACTCCTTTGGATCCCCTATTTCTGCTCCTTTGTGGGCGCCTTTGCCGGAGCGGCCGCGAGCAGCGCCCTGATTCGCAGGGGCTGGGGCCTGCATCGCAGTCGCAGGACCGTCCTGCTGGCTGCGGCGTTTGTTTGCGCCCTCAGTGCCTCAGCCGGTTTCGCTCCCGCAACCTTCCTGGCATTGGCGCTGGTGAGTGTGGCCCTGTTCGCGCATCAATCCTGGTCGACCAATATTCATACCGTGATCACGGAGATCTCTCCCCCAAGCACGTGGCGATTCTCTATGGAATGACGGGGGCGGCGGGGACCTTTATCGGCGCCGGAGCGCAGTTAGTGATCGGGCCCCTCATCGACCTGCATGGGTACAAACCGGCATTCGTTTGGGTGGCGGGAATGTATTTGCTGGCCGCGGGCCTGCTGGTCAGCGCAGGGCCGCTTGAACTTATTCGGCGCTCACTGCCAATCCGGCACGACTGAGCAACAGGGTGTCCGGACGGGCTTGGGTTCCATCAGTTCTACCCGCGTCAAGTCGGGATCATACAAATCCAGTTGCCGCTTGCCGTTGCGCCCTACGTCTGGCTTCTCTGCCTTGTATCCACGAGCGGTCAGAACCTTGGCGCTCGCCCGAACGCTGGGCACTACCAACGACAAGTGGTGATTACCGCCCAGTTCCCTGGGGGTGGGTTTCTGGACGTTCAGCATGTATTCCACCCAGTCATTGCCTTCCGGAACTCCCATATTCACATAATCTGTGCGCTGGTCCGTCGCGCCGCCATACCATCCGAGCCGGAATCCCAGGATATCCTTGTAGAACTTGTCAGCCGCGGCACGGTCCGCCACCGTGATTCCCACATGTTGGATGTGGTCGGAGATGCGCGTCTCAGGCATAAACTTGCCGAAGTTGCTCATGTGCAGTGACCCGGGCATGTATTGGACAAATTCCACCCGGTGGCCGTCGGGATCGGTAATCGTGAAGTTCAGATTGCCGTCGTGCCCTGGTTTAACCCGGTCGGGGACTTTCACGCCCTTCATAGCAAGATAATCGCGCAAAGCCTGGGAGTCCGTGGTCTCAAATGCAATATGCGAGAGCCGGTCCTCGTCGGGACTTTTGAGAGATGGGAATATCTCAATGTACTGGTGGTCGTTTACCTTGAAGTAGGTGTGCGCCAGCGAGCCGTCCGGGTTATCCACCTTGAAGGGCTCGTCGTACCCGAGGACATGCCCGTAGAACTGGCGTGTCGCCTCGAGGTTGCTTACCTTCAGGCCGATGTGCGAAATGCCCACGATGGGCGGCCGCTCCGGCATCAAATCGGGGGGCATCCACGGCGGCTCCCGCTTGCCAGCTTGCATGGCTGCGCCCATGACGATGGCGGTACCCAGCAACGCACCAACGGCCAAAAGCATGCGCCATGGGGTGCGTGGCCGGCGAAGCTTCAAATCACCACCCGGGGAATCATGAGTTTTCATACGATTCCCTCCTTCGATGATTACTGTGTGACCCCCTCACCCCCACCGCGCAAAACGTGGGGCCCCCTTCCCGCCCCCCCATTAGAATGCATTGGGACGGCGGTCCACCCTCTCCCCCAAAGGGGCGAGGGTTATAAATCCAAATCAACCTTCCTGTCTCATCCTAGTAAACCGAAATTAACTCCCCCCTCGCCCCTTTGGGGGAGAGGGGCCGGGGGGTGAGGGGGTTCTAGGGCCCAGGGAGTAGCCACTGTCAGCAGCGGCTTTTCATTTTTACCTTTTGCCATTTCCCTTTTGGTTATCTCTCGCGGCCCCGCTGCACCGCGCTACCTCCCCAACCCCTAACCCCGCACTCACGTGGCGCTAGGGTTGCAAATCGCCTTTAAAAGGCCCAGTAAGACAAAGGCGTTGGGGACATTGTGCAGGCTGCACCCAAAGGTGATTTTCTCTCCAACCCGCCAAACGTAAAAGGTTCCTTTTTGGATGGCATAGCTGGAGACTTGGTTCCAGGGAATTACTTTGTGGCCAAAGAATTTCTTCATTTTGATGCCGTCCGCGTGGCTCACTTTGATCGCGCCAAAATCCAGGACTTCGCCATTGTTGTAGCGCTCGACGACTTTCCGGTAAAGCTCCGGGTAGGTCAGCTCGATGAGTTTCTCCCCCAGTTTGGCGGGATGTTCGACGCGGTTACCGATGCGCATCTTCTTGCCTTCGGCGTCTTTCAATCTAAAAAGGTAGTACGTCCCGACGGGAATGAAATTGACGCTGCGCTTGACCGCCTCGTAGCCGAAGCGATCCACCGCATCCCAGCGCATTTCCTTTTCGCCGAAGAGCGACCGATAGGTAATGCCGTCGTTGTGGAGCGTTACTTGGATCGACTTGAGCCAGAAGATAAAGAAAATCGGCACGGCCAGAAGGAAGAGGGCGAAGACTTGGAAACCCTTGTCGGGTGTGGTGGTGAAGGCAAGATAGGCAATGGAGGCCGGCATCAGTGCCAGGATTGCAACCACCACCATCACAATCTTGTTGCCTCGGTAAGTTTCCAGTTCAGGTCCCAACATAGTGTCTCTCCCCCTCGAAGGTTCAACAGTCTAATCGACCGTTTGCGCTTAAAACTTGCGTGAGCCTAGCATCGGGGAGGGGGTGAGTCAAGACACGTGTGGCCGGAGTGGAACTCGGTAAATCAGGGGATGCTGCTTTGGAGGACGACCCCTTAGGCGGACTCGGTAATTGCCGGTGCGGGGTTGCCGAGCATCACGCCCACCTCTGCGCCGCGGTTCACGTTCAGGACTTTCGCCGCCGATCCCCGATTGGTGCAGATTTCGATATACCCGGAACTTCCCACAATGGCGAAGATCTCCGAGGGCTTACCCATCGAGTAGGCCAGGTTCAAGCGCGTGATTTTCTGCTGGTTAATGAGGATCTTGAAGGGGGGAGGATTCTCCGAAAACAACTGGGGAACATCTTCGGGAGTAAGGTTGGTGGTGATATTGCCAAACTTGTCTATTTTCAGTGCAATGCCCTTGATAAGGTTATCGCCCACGCGTTTGGGTTTGGGGGAAGTGAGCTTGGTAAAGTCTGTGATCAACTCACCGAACTTATCCGTTTCCACCCATTTGCTCAGCCAGCCCACGACTGGAGCAAAGATGTCGCGCCCTTGGAAGGTGTAACTGACCGGATTGAGGAAATAATGGTCCGAGGTGATATGGCGGACTTCCACATTCTCCTCGCGCTCGTAAATCAAGGAGAGCACACCATTATCGGGCGCTACGAACTTGTAATTCATGGTGCGCACCAGCAGCGGGCGGCGCGAGGTGCCTACGCCCGGATCAACCACCACCATATGGATGGTATCGGAAGGGAAGAAGCGGTAGCTCTGGGCCAGCGTGAAGGCCGCGTCGAAGATGTCGTAGGAAGCAACCTTGTGGCAGATGTCCACGATCTCGACATCCGGGTTGATGTTCAGGATGACACCCTTCATGGTGCCGACAAAGTGGTCCGCGGTGTCAAAATCCGTAATCAGCGTAACGATAGGCTTGCGAGCCAATTGCGTCTCCTGATTCTCGATTGCCCCAGCCCAAGCGTTTATCCAACTTACGGAAAGCTGAGGGCCTTGTCAAGCTCGCTCACAGGGTGGTAGTGACGCATATTGAGGTGCCACGGCCGACCTGCCCCGCTCCTACAAGTCCCCAGAAGCCGCAGCCTCTTCAGGCCTCGCGCTGGACGCGGCCGAATTGTGTGAAATCGTAGTTCGAGTTGAGCTCGACCGTCCGCAACCAGGCATGGACGGCGTTATCCGTTTCACCGAGTTCGATGAAGCTGAAACCGAGGGCGTGATGGACAAACGGGTCGGTGATGCGATAGGTCAAGGCTTCCTCGTAAGCTGCCTGGGCGCCGACCCAATTCTTGTAGCGAATGCATTGAAAGCCTCGCTCACAAGCAGCCGCCCATGGTTCAAGCTCGGGCGTGACCTTCATCGGAACCGGAAACTCCTGCCATAGGTCCAGCAGCCGGCGCGCACATTCCAGCAGATTGTCGCGCGCCGGGGAGTTTTCAAAAATCGCCACCGACTGCACCAGCTCACGGAGGGCGCGGGTCAAGTCTGGCGGTGAGGGATTTTGAGAATAGAGTAGGCTCAGTCCGGAGCGGTAGTGCTCCCGGCTCTCCAGCAGTGATTCGGCCTTGATCAGAAACTCTTCCGCTTTGGTATGGTGAGGATCAATCGCGAGTGCCTGCCGATAGCAAGCGGCGGCACGATCCAACTGCCCCATCGATCCGTAAGCATTGCCCAAGAGATAGTGGGCGTTGGCGTCAGTGGGCGCGGCTGTGACGGCGCGCGAAAGGGCCTCCAACGCGTCGGCGCCCCTCTGGGTCTCAAGGTAGCACAAGCCCAATTGGCTCCAGGCATCGGCATTCGCGGAGTCTTCGAGCACCAACTCCTCCAGCAGGCTGATCGCCACGGGGAAATCCGCCTGGCCAAGAGCCTCAACGGCCCGCGTCAGCCGGTTGTCAGATGCGTTGTTCATCGCTGAGGTCTCTGTCTACGCCGTAAGGTATTCTGCCCGGCCAACCGCTCCTCACTAGCCTGAATTCCTCACCACGGCTTTGGAAGGGCGGGGCTAATGGCTTTTGAATTTATAAGTTGTAACTTGTTTCGACGCCCTGAGTGTGTAAGTAACCCCTCATCCGGCCTCCTACGTCAGCCACCTTCTCCCCTGGAGCTTGTGACTTTTTCGAAGCCACCGTTACGCGGTGGGGCGGGTCAGGTAGTGGGCAGCTTGGGAAGTGCGCGAGAGGGCTCCCCTTGGCCGGTGGAGCGGTGCCGCGCGGCAAGGAGTACCGGGGGAATCCGCCCTACACCCGTGCCCGGTACGGCTGGGCAGGGCTTGGTTAGCCCAGCAACAGGGGCGCGAAGTGCATCACGTTGTAAGCCAGGGCGCACCACAGTGCCACGCAGCGTGCCTTGGCCAGCCCGCGCACCAGGATGCGGCCCAAACCGCGATAGGTGCGCAAGTCGGCGTTGACGGTTTCACTCGTCGCCGCTCTCTGCTGATAGATTTTCTTTCCCTCCTCACTTTTCATGCGTTGCTTCCACTCTCGTACGGCCTCGCTGTCGCCCTTCTGGGGCTCCAGTTCCTTCCCCCGCTTCTGACGATTTTGCGCCGTGTGCGGCGGGATGAACAGCGCCACGCCCTGCGCGTGTGCCGCTTCCAAGTCTTCCTTGCGCAGGTACCCGCCGTCCAACAAGTGCTCTTCCACCTTCCCGCCCGTGCGCTGTTCCACCTGTTCCCGCAGCGGCGCGCTCAGTCCTCCCGAGTCCGAACCTTCCGCGCTCACCTCCACCCCCACAATGGCGCGGCTCTCCGGGTCCGCCGCCAACTGCACATTCACCGCCGGGTCGTAGCCCCCGTTGGGCATCTTCATGATGCGCGCTTCCGCATCCGTCGTGCTCACCCGCGGAGGCTGCGCCGCAATCTCCTGGCCCCGTTTTCCCCCCGTCCGCTTTACCCTTGCGGTGTGCCGGCGTTGCAGCTCCGGCAGTTGCGCAATCGCCTCCTGCAGGCGTTTCTGCCGCTCCTGCGCCGCCCGCTTCCGCGCCGCCGCTTGCCGCGCGCTCAGCCCCGCTCCTTCCGGCGACTCCAGTTGCCGTCTCAACTCCGCCACGTGCCGTTCCGCTTCCCCCAGCAGTTCCTCCAGCCGCCTTTCCCGCCGAAAACTCTTCTTCCCCGCCCCCACCCGCACCCGCATTCCGTCCTGGCTGATGCGGCTGACCTTCACCACTCCTTTATCCACCAGAGCAGCGATCACTTGCGTGAACAGGGTGTCCAAGGCCTCGGCGTGATCGGTGCGAAAGTCCGACAGCAAACGGTGGTTCACCGTCACCCCTCCGCACAGCCAGCGAAAGGCCGCATGCTCCTGGCACTGCCGCGCCAGTTCGCGCGCCGCACCGATGCCCCGCACACAGGCGTATAACCACAGCGACACTAAAAGCTGGGGATCGGTCGCGTCCCGTCCAGCCCCTCCTTCCCGCGCCTTGATCGGCAGGCGGAACGCCGCTAAGTCCAAGCGCTCCACCACCGCCGCCACCCGCCGCACCCCGTGCCCCGGCCCCACCAGATCGTCCGGACATTGCGCCACCCAGGCCATCTGCTGGCGCTCCGGCCGGCGCAAACGCACCGCCCCGCGCCGCTCTGCTGCCCCCTTCGCGCCCTTCTCTTCCTTTCCTTCCGCTTCCTGACCTACCGCCGGTTCCATTCCTAATTTAAAATCATCTGAATGTAAAACGTTGTCCATAACATTTATATTAATACAAGTACCGACCCAACCGCCAGCTTTTTTCTCTCTCCGTACCTCCGCTCCCGATTTTCTGCCTCCTCCCCCCACCCATCCCCCCTCACTGGTGACCCAAAAAGTCACAAGCTCCTGGGGAGAAGGCTATTATTTCAGGGTAGTTCCGGCCACGGGAAAGTTATATCGAAGCGCCCACTGGCCGAATTGGAGACCTATCTTCTGCATATGCCGATGGAGCACCCCACCGTGAATAACAGCCCTCTCCGAGGGGAGAGGGTGGACCGCCGCCGGCGTATTCATCAGCCGGGGCGGGACGGGTGAGGGGGCACTTGGGCGTTTGAGAATTCTACAAGTTAGAAATTCAAAAACCATCAACGCCGCCCTTCCAAAGCCCCCAAGGGCATCCCAGCTTCGTAAGAAAACCGGACTAGCTGAACATGGCGCGATACTGCTCGATAGTAAGCGGCGGTGTGCGCGCTGTGCCGAGGTTCTCTTTCACGTGATCGCGATGGCTCATTCCCACCAGCGCGCTGGTAATTCCGGGGGTGGAGCGCACGAACTGAATGGCCCGCTGAGCGTCGGTATTCATTCCGGGGAGCCGTTCGCGGATTTCCTTCGGCAGGCCTTCCGCCAGTTTCTGTTGCAACAGACTGGCGCTGGCGAAAACCATCATGCCGTTTGAGCGTGCCACCTGCAAGACCGGAACCGCTCTGCCGTCGAGGCGCTGGGTGCTGGCCGCCAGGGCCTCCGGCATGGCGAGGTTGAAGGGCAATTGGATGGCGCGAAAATGGTGGTCCTTGCCGCCTACCTCTTCCGCGGCACGCAGCAGGTCTGCGAGCGACAGTGCCTCGCGCGACTCCTGTCCCACGCGATAACCGTTCCAGGTCGCGGTTCCGTAAACACGAAGCTTGCCTTCGCTCGCACCTTTCTCCAGGGCTGCAAAGGCTGCCCTCACCCGCCGGTCAAACTCCTCGCGCGACACATGAGGGATTTGAGTTTCGGGATTATGTAGGTAATAAATATCCAAGGTCTCGAGCCCCAAATTCCGCCGGCTCACGTCAATCTGGTTCTCCAGGTACTTCGGGGACATCACGTGGCAGCCCGCCACCACTTCTTCCAAGCGCACCAAACCCGTATCGACAAGCGTCTGCTGAAAATACGCGGAGGGGTCCTCGGGCTCGCCGGCATCGAAAGTCAGAAAGCCACCCTTAGTGGCAATCATCACCTCATCGCGCCGGATCTTGCCCTCTGAAATCGCCGCGGCAAGCGCCTGGGCGATGGCCCGCTCGCTGCGCTGGTGCCGGTAATTTACGGCCGTGTCAACGATGTTTATTCCACTCTCCAAGGCCTCGGCCACTGCCTCGCGATAAAGCGCGTCATAGGCGGCCGTGGGCTCTCCCAGGTAGGTTCCAATCCCAATCGAAGATATCCAGAGGTTCTGGACTTCACGGAAATTGCCCGGCAGGGCCGGCTCAAAGCGATCCCGGTAGCGAGCGGTGCCCTCCGGCGTAGCGTGTCCTGGCATCAACATGTATTTGAATTCTCCCCGAAGCCCTGTGTTTCTTTTAGCCTGAATTTCTTGCGAGGGCAAGGAAATACGGGTCAGTCCATCTCCGCTTTGACCAAAAAGATTGGTACGGTGCTTTCATGCCGCACCTTGGTGATGGTCGTGCCGTGGATGAGATCGGAGATCAACCGGTGCCCGTGCGTGGCCATGGCGATCAGGTCGCATTGATCGGCGTGCGCCGTGTGCAGAATGGCGCGCGCGGGCTCACCTCTGGCATGCCGCACCGTGACCTGGAAATTCTCGCTGCGCAAATCGCTTGCCACCTTCTCCAAAAACTCGCGGTCCTCTTTGATTTCCTGGGAATCAGACAGATTCAGGTTTTCCTGCCACTGCGCCGCCCAACCCGTGGATACATGCAGCAGGAGAATCTCCGCACCGGTCAAGCGCGCCAATTCCTTAATGCGTGGCAAAAGGAAACCGTCGGCCTTGCTATGGTCCAGAGCCACCAGTATTCTTTTGAACATCGCCCGCCTCGTTAATGAATCCAATCTCGAACGGTTTGAACCAGAAGATATGCGTTCAGTGCCGCGATGATTCCCGCCGTGGTCCACGAAAGCAATTTCAACCAGCGCGGGTTTACGAATTCCCCCATCTTGCGCCGGTCGCTGGTGAACTGCACCAGGGGAACGACGGCGAAAGAGAGTTGCAGGCTCAGGATGACCTGGCTGAATATCAGGAGCTTGGCGGTGCCCGCTTGGCCGAAAAAGATGACGGTGATGATAGCCGGGATAATGGCCAGCAGTCGTGTGATCAACCGGCGCAGCCAGGGAACCAGGCGAATGTTGAGAAATCCTTCCATGACGATCTGGCCCGCCAGGGTTCCCGTCAAGGTGGAGTTCTGGCCGGAACAGAGCAGGGCAATGGCAAACAGGATGGCGGCAAGTTGCGATCCGAGCAAAGGAGTCAGGGTGTGGTACGCCTCCTGGATTTCCGCGACCTGCGTATACCCGGCTCGATAGAACGTACCCGCTGCCATAATCAGAATCGCGGCATTAATCAGAAAGGCAAAGTTGAGCGCCAGGAATGAATCCAGGAAATTGTATCGCATCGCCGTCTTGATGCCCTCGCGCGTGCGGTCGATGGCCCGCGTCTGCACCAGCGACGAGTGGAGATAGAGATTGTGCGGCATGACGGTGGCTCCCAGCATGCCAATAGCAATGTACAGCATCTCGTGGTTGGTGAGGATTTCCGGCGTGGGGATGAACCCCTTGGCAATCGCCATGACGTTCGGCCGCACCAGCAGGAGTTCCACGAGGTAACAACCGCCGATAATCCCGATGAGCGAGACCACCAGGGCCTCGAGATAGCGGAAACCTCTGTGCTGCAGATAGAGGATGGCGAGGACATCGAGCGCCGTCAAGCAGACGCCGAGCAGCAGGGGAATATGAAAAAGCAGGTTGAGGGCGATGGCGGAGCCGATGACCTCCGCCAAGTCGCACGCCGCGATGGCAATTTCACAGAAAACCCAGAGGAGGATGCTGATCCGCGGCGAATAATGGGCCTTGCAGGCCTGCGCGAGGTCATGCTGCGTGGCAATGCCGAGGCGCGCGGCAAGCGCCTGCACCAAGATCGCCATGAGATTGGAGATCATCAGAACGGAGATCAATTGGTAAGCGAAACGCGATCCGCCGGCGATGTCCGTGGCCCAGTTGCCCGGGTCCATGTAACCGACGGCTACCAGAAACCCCGGCCCTGAGAAAGCCAGAAGCTTCCGCCAGAAACCCGCCCCCGCCGGGACAATTACACTCCGGTGCACCTCCGGCAGGGATGGCGCGGCCGGCGCCTGACCGTATTGGGTTGTCGGAGTCGGACTCATGGATCGATTAGTATAACGCGGATTTCGCACTACGGGACGGAAGGGCGGGGCGGCAGAGCGGAAGCAAGCGTAGCGCAGACCCCCCGTCGTTGGGGTCTGCGGTTCTTCGTCTACCGAATCCGAGGGGGACGAAGGATTGCTGTGTTCCAGGGGGTGGTTTCACCGGTCTGCGGATAGAATATTGGGGCCCGTAGGTCAGGTGGTCTCGAGCGCTTCGAAGCCTCGCCTCAGTTTCACGCAACCACTCTTCATCGTGAACACTGGCAAGATTCGCACGGACATTCTCCATTGCACCCTGCCTTGCGGTTTGCGCGAGGTGAGCGGCTACGGTCAAGTCCGAGGCGGCTTGAGGAATGGTAATTCCCGTAAGGCCTGCTAATTCGCGCTCCACCGCCACTGCCATCTCCGCTGTCTCCAGCGGCACAGAGCATGCGGCCTTGCTCGCGGCCTCGATAGCTTGATTGCTTGCGGCTTGTTCTACGTCCGTGGTTTTCGGCAATTTGAAAGCCCGCATCACCCCCTCATAACTCTGCGCGTCCCGGTCGATGTTTTCCATCAGCCGTTCCCGCCCAGCAGCCAGGCGCGCGCGCGCCGCTTCGAGCGTCGTGTGGTGCGCCGCGAGCGATTTGCGTTTCAGCGACACCCCACAAACCATTTCGCCTAGCGCCGCGGCCAGGGCGGCGGCGAGAGCGGTCACGCTGCCACCGCCAGGCATCGGCGTGGGCGCTGCCACCGCACTCACGAACTCCTCGACCATCGCCCGCAGCGCGGTAGTCGGGGCATGCCATGGCGTGCCCCGGCTTGCTTGTTGGTTGAGCACCTGCTCCAGGCGGTTTTCGACAATCAATTCCGGCCGGAAATTCTCGAGTTGCAAGTCATGTGCTGCGGCATCTTCGAGCGCCCGGCGGGGGACCAGGCCCACGATCTCACTGCCGGCAATGGTGACACCGTGCGCGGCGGCTTCTTTCGCCACTGCGTCGAAAACGGTTCCCATCGAGGTGGTCTCAAAATCCGTCAGGTTCATGGAAACCTGCGTGAGGTGGCGAGCCTTCAATTCCACGCCCATCGCTTTGACGCAGGCGAATCCGCCGCTCGAAGCGCGAATCTTCTGAGCGATGGCTTGGGCCAAAGCGACATCCGGGGTGTTCAAGTTGATGTTGAAAGCAATCAGGAACTTGCGGGCTCCTACGGCCGTAGCGCCCGCCGTCGGGTGCAGTGCCGCGTCACCAAAATCGGGGCGGCGGGCGGGATTAGTCTGGAGTTCTTCGCGCAGACCTTCAAACTGGCCGCGGCGGACATTCTCCAGATTCCGCCGCTCCGGCCGGCGCGCTGCCGCCTCATAAAGATAAGTTGGAACCTTGAAGCGCCGCCAAGCTTCTTCCGCCACCCATTCGGCAATGTACACGCAGTCCTCCAGCGTAACGCCGGTGATGGGAACGAAGGGAACAACGTCCGTCGCGCCCAGGCGAGGGTGCGTGCCCTGGTGATGGTTCAAGTCGATCAGTTCTGCGGCCTCGCCAATGCCTCGCACTGCAGCCTTGCCCACGCTCTCGCGCGTTCCGACGAGGGTGATTACCGAGCGGTTATGGTCAACATCCATCTGCTGGTCAAGCAGGTAAACGTCAGGCCCGGCGAGAAGCGCCCGAACGATTGCGTCCACGACGGCGGGGTCGCGCCCTTCACTGAAGTTCGGAACGCATTCGACCAGGGTTTCCATGAGGGGAATGTATCACGGATTGCAAAACCGTCCGTGGTCCGTAGTCAGTTGTCCGTGGCGGGGCGTCAAGTGTCACTCCTCATTTCAGAGTCAGCGGGCAGGTTCTTTGCTAGAATAAGCGCTGGCTGCAGCCAGGAGGTTCCCGCCTATGCCCACATATGAGTATGCATGCAAAGAGTGCAAGAAGACCTTCGCCATGACGATGACGATCGCCGGACACGACAAAGCGCGTGTTGCCTGCCCGAAATGCAAGAGCCGAAAGGTTGAGCAGCAGTTGGCCAGCTTCTTCACCGTGACTTCAAAGAAAAGCTGAAGAGAACAGTGGCTAGTGACGAGTGGCGAGTGACAAGCAAGAAAGGCCATGAGCCGGCTCATCACGATTCACTCGTCCTTTGGCACTTTCGGAATTTTCACCCCCGCCTTTTTCGCGAAATTGATTGCTTCATCGTGCCCCGCGTCCGCCTGCCACGCCACGCCGATACCTGGGTCGTTGGTTAGCACCCGATTCAGGCGCTTCGCCATTTCCGCTGTGCCATCCGCCACGATGACTTGCCCCGCGTATAGCGAAGACCCGCTCCCCACGCCGCTGCCGAGATGGAATGAAACCCAGCTTGCGCCGGAGGCGGTATTGAGCAGCGCATTGAGAATCGGCCCATCCACAATGGCGTCGCTCCCGTCCTTCATGCCTTCGGTTTCCTGCGAGGCCACGAAGCCGTAGTCGACGGGATCCCGTCCGATCACGATAGGCGCCTTCAACTCGCCTTTGGCCACCAGATCGTTTATCCGCTCGCCGAAGAGCGCCCGCTCAGCGTAACCCAGCCAGCAGACCCGCGCCGGGAGCCCCTGAAACTTCACGTGTTTGCGCGCCAACCGAATCCAGCGGTTCAGAATAGTGTTGTCGGGGAAAAGTTCCAGCACCAGCTCATCTGTGCGAGTGATATCCGCAGGATCGCCGGAAAGCGCCACCCAGCAGATGGGTCCGCGACCCTCCGAGAGCTGCGGCCGTAGGTAGGCAGGAACGAAGCCGGGGATGTTGTAGGCATCTTTCACCCCGCCGTGCTCGAACGCCATGGCGCGTATATTGTTCCCGTATTCAAAAGTTGCGGCACCGAGTTTCTGAAGTTCGAGCATTGCCGTCACGTGCCGCGCCATGGATTCGTACGAGCGGCCGAGATAGTCGTCCGGACTCCGGCGCCGCAGATCCGCAGCATCTTCCAAGCTCAGCCCGGAGGGGATGTAACCGTTCAGCGG
Source organism: uncultured Acidobacteriota bacterium (assembly GCA_963804995.1). Lineage (GTDB taxonomy): Bacteria > Acidobacteriota > Terriglobia > UBA7540 > UBA7540 > Bog-366. The sequence goes on along the minus strand of CAWDSK010000003.1, from coordinate 360,107 downwards.
ATCGTCGGCGTTCGTCTGGTCAGTGAGCAGGTCAGGGACAACACCTCGCCGCGCCAGTTCCGGAATAACCTCGGCACAGTTGCCCACCAGGCCCACGGACACGGCTTGCTTTTGCCGCACCGCATTCTTGAGGATGCGGATCGCCTCATCCAGCGAGTTGACGCAGATGTCGCAGTAGCCCGTGCGGAGGCGGCGCTTGATCCGCTCCGCGTCGACTTCAATGCCCAGGAAGGCCGCGCCGTTCAAGGTGGCGGCCAGCGGCTGCACTCCGCCCAGGCGGCCCATTCCACCCGTGACCACCAGCTTGCCGGCGAGGTCGCTGCCAAAGTGCTTCTGGGCAGCGGCGGCGAAAATTTCAAAGGTTCCAGCGAAGATGCTCTGAGCGCCGGTGTATATCCAGCTTTCCGCCGTCATCTGCTCGTTCATCATCAGGTCCAGGCGCTCGAGTTCGCCAAACTCTTCCCCAGAGACCCCGTGGCCCATCCGGTTGGAGATGGCGATCAATAGGCGCGGCGCGGCTTCCTGAGTCTCGAAAATTCCCGCGGGTTTTCCGGATTGCACGAGCAGGGCTTCATCCTTCTCCAGGCCTTTGAGGGCCTCGATGATGGCGTAATAGCAGGCCCAATTGCGCGCAGGCTTGCCGGCGCCGCCGCAGACGATCAGGTCTTGCGGGCGCTCCGCGACCTCCTCGTCCAGGCTGTTCATGAGCATCCGCATCGCGGCTTCCTGCTGCCATCCTTTGCAGGAAAGCGTCGTGCCCCGCGGCGCGCGAATGGGCTGATAGGGAGTGCTGGTAAGATTTTTGGCCGCGCCCGGCAGGTTCATGTGGATATTCCCCGAGGGGAAATCTTAGCCCAAGGCTGGCGGAAGTGAAAGCCGCTCACCGGCCGGGCAGTGGTGTCATTTGGTGTGGCACGGCCGATCTGCCCCGATCCATCGGGGTCTTGGCCGTGACCCTTCACAGGCGGGAGAAGCTGTGAAAAAATCCCATCAAACCTTTTACTGCGGAGACGCGGAGGCGCAGAGGTTTGAAAACAAAGGGTCATTTCTCTGCGTCTCAGCGTCTCAGCGGTGAAAATGGTATTTTTTCACACCTTCGGACGCCCGTGGCACTTCCAAATGACACCACTACCACCGGCCGCCAAGGTCAGTGCTGATTGCCAATCCTGAACGCGCAAGTGTAAGATGCACTTCGACGAGGACTGAAACTTGGGTGAGATGAGAACCCCCGCGCTGATTGCGATCTTCCTGACGCTTTTCATACTGCAAGCGGCGGCTCAGCAGCCGCCCGTCGCAGACCCGAAGCCTATCTTCGAGCGTGCTCAACTGGCGTTGCGCAATAAGGACTATCCCGCCGCGGAGCGAGGGTTTCAGGAGGTCCTGCGTCTCGATCCTCGCTCCGCCGCCGCGTACACCAACTTGGGTGTTGTGTACATGCGAATGGAGAAGTACGACTCCGCCATTCGGGCGTTACTGGAAGCCAAGAAGTTGAAACCGAATCTTCCCGGCATCGATCTGAATCTGGGTTTGGCCTATTATTCCAAAGAGGAGTTCCCAAAGCCATTGCGGCCTTCTCGCGTGTCCTCCAAGCCCAACCTGACAATTACCAGGCCCGCTATCTCCTGGGGACGAATTATTTTCTGAACGACGATTTCTCGCGTGCCGTCGAGATGCTCGAACCCCTGGCGAGTGGAGAGCAGGACAACCTCAACTTCCTTTTCGCGCTGGGCATCTGCTACGGCAAACTGAAACGAGAGGAGGATTCCAAGAAGACTTTTGAGCAAATGGTTCGCGTGGGCGGTGACAGCGCGCACCTGCATTTCCTCCTGGGAAAGGCCGACCTCGATCTCTTCCACAACGAGCCGGCCAGGGCGGAACTGGAGAAAACGATCTCTCTCGATCCGAAATTAGCCTTTGCCCACTACAATCTGGCGGTTGTTTATCAGCGCTTGGGAATGCTGCAAGAAGCTGCCAAACAGTTTGACACGGAAATAACCCTTACTCCTCGCGAACCCTTTAGCTATGAGAATCGCGGCGAGGTTTCGCTCGACCTGGGCCAATGGGACGAGGCTATCAAGTTCTATCGCCAAGCTCTGGCGCGAGACCCTAAGTTGCCGAAATCGCTCGCGGGACTCGGAAAGGCGTATGGGCAGAAGGGCGATACGACGCAAAGCATCAGATATCTGAAGGAAGCCATCGCGCTTGATCCGGGGACGGCCAAATATCACTACCAGTTGGGCCAAGCGTACCGCAAGGCAGGGCAATCCCAGGAGGCCGAGGCGGAGTTTCTGACCACGCAGAAGCTCCAAGCCGCTGCCCGCGAAAAGCAGGCGGAGCAGTTGGAGGGGAAAATTCCGGTACCCGCACTACCGGGGCAGAAACCCTGAATTTCTACCGTTTCTTCACTATGCTGAGCGCTCGCAGGATAACGGCGTTTTCCGGGATAACTTTCCCCTCCGTATCGGTGAATCCGCTTGTACCCCGCAGCCGAACCTCTTTCACGACCTTTCCCAAACGCGGGTTGGCCCACTCGAATGCAAAAAAGGTCACGGGCGAATCTGGTGAACCTCCGACCGTGATCGCATCCGCCCAGTAAACGGTGCCCCGCGCCTCAGGTTTCGCCCAGTTCCACTCCCGGATGTTCACTCCATAGCGAATCGGGATGGTCGAGACGAACCCATCTTCATAGACCACCTCGTACCAGCCCAGCAAATCAGCGGTATCGGGAAAATTAAAGATATAAGTGAATCCAGGCTCATTGTGGGCAGATCGGGCCGAGGCATGGAGAAAAATCAGGCTGTCCACGTCCTCCCCGACGGGAAGGCCACGCGATTCTTCAGGTGAGTGCGGCCGGTGGGCGTCTCCGGTAGTTGCGATCACGCCGTATTTGTCTCCCAGTGATCGCGGATCGGCCAAATCAAAAATCAAATTTCCCCAGGTCAACCTGCCAGTTTTCAGGCGGCCGGGATCAAGACCGACGAAGGGCGGGCTGGGAGTGAACCCGGAGGCGATGGGCACGGGTGCGATGGGATCTCCCACGTCGCTCGGGATATCCTCCGCGCTGAGATGGCGGCGAAGGCCGGGCATCATGCCCTGCACAATTTCGGGAAGCTGCTGCCGTTCAATCCAATGCTTGGACCAGAGAAGGCTTGCGCAGCCCACAAAGTCCTCCAGCAGATCCTTGCCGAAATTGAACTCTGTGGTCGCCAACCAGGCGGAAGGAATACCGCCCAGGACGCTCTCCCGGCTGCTTCTCCTCCCATAATTCTGAATGGCCAGCGTAAAGTTCCCATAAACCTGCTGGAAACCCATCTCCTGGACTCGGAGGTCGTCGGGCTCGCCATACTGGTGAGAACTCTTGGGCTCGTTGTCCTTGTCGTTCCAAAACCAGTTGAAGACCAGAATATCCTTGGGGATCAAAGCCTGGACCTGCGAGGCCGTCAGGCCACCCGGGATATCGTAATGATAACGGGAGGGGCTAACCTGTGGACTGACGCGCACCCCCGCCACAGCTTCCAGCAAATGGTCGCCCCACATGGCCGTTCTGACGCCCTTCTCCGCCAGATGATCGTGAATCTTTTTGACGTCTTCCGCGAACAGCTCGCGAGGGTCCTGGTTCCGGCAAAGCGGACAAACGCCCCAGGGCATTCTCCACTCGTCGTGACCGATATGGATCATGCGGGGATTCATCACCTCGATATACTTGTTGAGAACGTCAAATAGCAGCTTATAGACGTCAGGCCGGGACGGGCAGTAGGTATCCGGCCACTCGGCCTCAGGAATTTCAGCCAGCTCGCGGTGCCTCGACAGCAGGTAGTAGCTGTGGGTCAGTGAAGGGAGCTCGGGAATGACTTCGATGTAGTGCTCGCGGGCCCAATGCACCAGGTCGGCCACTTCCTCCTTCTCCAACACTCCACCGTCGGCAGTATCGTAGTGGCTGGAGTCCTGATATTGACGGTGGGGGCCCTCTGGGCGGTCGCGCCGAGTGTACGTGAGGTTGCGGGCAAATTCCTCCCACCCGGCGTTTAACTCCGGATGCCGGTCCAGGCGCATCCCCGCATTCATTTCCATCATCAACTTGTTGTATTTGTAGAGCGCCATAAAATTGCGCACGAAGCGCTTGAAGAAGGGAATGTTCTGGCGGCCGGGGAGGTAAAGTTTTATTCCCCGGAAAGGCTTATATGGCCAGTCGCGGATTCGCACGCCATCGATCCCCACTCCTGGCGCCGACTTCTCGATGAGCTGCCGCAGGGACTGCAGGCCGTAGAATGCGCCAGCCTCGTCGCTCCCCGCAATCACCACCAGGTTCTCACTCACTTCGAAGAACATACCCCTCGGGTCCGGGCTGCCGGTCGGTGACGTCAATCTGGTGCTGGAGGCAGTACTCCTTCACCAGCGGGTTCGAAATCGACCCCATCAAAATCGCCCGCCGGTCAGTGGGCAACTTGGCGAGACGCTCGGTGGGAAGGGCGAGGCCGTACCGGTCAGCCATCTCGGCCACCAGAAAGCGCGCCAGGAACGCATCATGCTCTGACGCCACCAGCGGAAGAACGATCACGGCCTGGCTGTCCAGTCGAAAGTGCGTATCCAAAACCTGCATTTGCTGGGGTTCCGGATAAACCTGCGCCCGGCCGAAAGCTCGGGAGGGAAGGTAAGGGCTCAATAGGCAGAGCCCCAGGGCTAATTGCAGGACTTGTCTTCGGTAGAGGATATTAAGGATCATTTCTGTCTCACCTTATGGGAAGGATTGCACCCGCCGCTTGCGTTTCAATGCGCGGGAACTTTACATCCTTGGCGCTCGGAACGCCAGCGAGTGTAGCGCGTCAGACCTACGAAACAAGTCCGCGCCACTTGCTGGTGCCTGCCGCACCCATACGAACTCATAGCCCTCTCCGAGGGGAGAGGGTGGACCGCAGCCGGCGTTTTCATCAGCCGGGGCGGGACGGGTGAGGGGTTATTTCACCATCTGAAGACCAGACCCGGACCCAACTACGGAACTGGCAGACCCTTTCTAGTTTGGTTGCGGCTCGACCACGCTGCGCTACTTCCATTTGCGTAGGCAATCCCTCCACACCCAGAGAAAAACCCACACTCCGAACCGGTCGTCCGCCATTAGGATCGGCGGACTCTCAGCCGTGGCGACACGGTGGCGACCCACTACCAACTGACCGCGATAACCGCGTAGGTCTTCACCTCGGGGATCGTGAAGGAGACCCGCGAGGGCCCGGGCGTGAAACTGAGCACCCGCGGTGAATCACCCTCGACCTCGAACAGGCTTACGTCTTTCACCACTTGGTGGTCGGGAACGGCGACGGTTACCTGCACAGAGGAAATCGCCGGGGTATTCTGCGCATCATAGTTAACCAGGTGGATAAGTCTCCGCTGGCGGGCGGCCTGCTCGACCAGATTGGCCACCAGGAAATCCGGCCCGGCAACTTGGAGGGGAGGGTCATCGTTCGCCGCCCAGCGGACGGCGTCAATGAGTTGCTCCCAGTTCCTGGGACGTTTCCAGAATCGATTGCTGATATTAAGGTACGGTTCGGCGGGGGGAAGAGGCCCATCATATTCGACGCCGGGAATGTACACGACTCTCTCCTTGCCGGCCTGATTTCGTCGCACCGATCCCGCCGCAGCCACGGTCTCCCCCACCTCCTCCTCGTAGTCGCGGGCGGGCGGCTGGCCTTCGACCAACCCTTTCAGGCCCGGCTCAACGCGCAGACGCCGCCACTCATCGTAGAGACCCGCTTGACCGACCGCCACCAGGCCGCCGCCGTTTTCGACAAAGGTGCGAATACGGGCCAACTGGTCGTCTGAGAGGCATTCGGAATCAGGCAGGATCAGCACCCGGAGTTTCGAAAGGTCGGGCAGCGGCTCATCGAAAATCAGGTGAAACGGCAGGCGCGACTGGATCAGAGCTTGCTCCGTGAGGATCGCGCTGAGCTGCGCGCGTGCGTGGTGGTAAGTAATTGAAGCGTGCGAGCGCAGCACACCCACGCTGGCCACATCCTCGGTGCCCAGGTAGAGCTCGCGGTTTTTCCGGTAAAACGCCACGTATTGGAGCATCGCCGGCGGTATGGGCGCGGTGCCGGCGAAGCCCAGCGTTTGATTGAAGGCCAGGCACTCGCCCATGGCGACGGGGTTATCGCTGATGTAGGCCAGCAGGATATTGTGAAAAGCGCGCGCCAGCTTATAGCTGCGGATCTTGCTGATCAGGCGGCCGTCCGGCAGGTAAGCGCAGGGATTCGATTCCTCTGTCCAGAAGACATCGGTAGAGGTCAAGAGGCGCGCGTGGTCGACGGCATTCTCCCAGGCGCGGTTTCCGCCGGTGATGCCATGCGGATTGATTTCAATCGCTACCTGGGGGTTGAGCGACCGCACATACTCCACCATCTGGCGCAGCGCGTCGGCCATGACCTGGCAGCGGAAATCGATCCACTCTTGAATGGCGGGGTCGAAGATGATGGCCATCTTCTGCGGCGGGTTTTGGCGGTTCCACTGCGGCGGGTTTACGAAATCGACATTTTCAAAGCCGAACCGTTCGCGGCGCTTTTCCGGAGGGTGTTTCGCACGTAAAAAGGCGCGAAATCCCTCCACACACGCCGGGCAGTGGCAGGAATCAGGCTCCGGGTTGAGGTCAAAGTTATCGAAATGAATGAAGTCCGTGTGGACTTCTTCCACGGCGAACCGCACGATCTTCTTGAGGTAATCCAGATACTCCTGGTGGGTAAAGCACGGGCGGTAGCGGTACGACTGCTGATAGCCGTAGACCAGCAGGATGGGGAGGCCGCTAACGTCGCGCTGGATCCAATCCTTGGCGCGCGGCTCCTCAGCAAAGAAGGTCTCATACATCATGGTATTCCATTGGATATAACTATCCACTCTCATACCATAACGATGAGCCAGGGCCGCGGCTTGCCGGGCGTCTTCCATTTCCGGCCTCTCCGCCGCCATGCCGAAGCCTTTGTAAAGGTGGGTGTGAAACACCTCGATACCCTGCTCGTGCAGCGAGCGTATCAGCCCTTCACTCTGGTTAAACTCGTACTCCTTGCGGGCATCGAGCGATTCGCCGCCGCGACGAATCACGAAGATGTAAGGCTCATGGCTTCCCCCCGCATCGATCAGTCCGTTCGCGAGCCAGGCGGCGCGGGGGAGCTGCACGCGGGTGCTGCTGCCGATGGGCAACGGCATTTTCAGAATCTGTCCGACGGCCGCTGCCGCTGCCATGCTTCCCATAAAGTCTCGGCGATTCATTGGGGCCTCCGCGTTCCCTTACCCAGGATTTCCGTTCTGGCATCGTACGGCACAGCAGTGTACACCCCAGCGGCGCGCTCGCGACCGCTAAATTCCGGGGGCAATCTGCGAATGTGAATCGGCGGCGTGTAGCGCCTTGACTTATAGGCGCGAGCTTGTTAACTGATAGTTACCGGGCCAGAGGGGAAGTTGTGCCCCCCCGGGGACGGTTTGAGGTTTCTATGAACAGCCATGAAGAATGCTACGTTGTCGACAAGCATGGAAATCGGGTAGGCGTCGTCCTCAACATGGAGGAATACGAAAAACTACTCAATGACCTGGAAGAGCTGGAGTCCATCCGGGCCTTTGACCAAGCCAAGTCCTCTGGGGAGACCCCCATCTCATTTGATAAAGCTGTGTCCGACATTACAGTACTTCACATCGGCCATCGCCTAGATGTTTACCGGTAAGTTAGCAAGCTTAGCGCCCCGAGGCATCGGGGCGGGCCTTCGCCGGTTGGGCGCTACCCCCTCTTGATTTTCTTGCCCGTTACTGATCTTCTGTTCCCTGTTCCCTCATCCTGTCACGCGGCAAAGCCGTGTGTTAATAATGCCGTGCATGTTTATCAGATTGAGAGCTGACGACGGGCGGTAGGCGTAACGGTTTCGGGCATAGAAACACCACGGTCAGGATGGCCCTGACCGCGGCTAGCAGCTTTCAAAACGCGCTGACTTGCAGTTAATTTGCTGTGAGCTCTTGCTCGGCTTGAAGCCAGTCCCCGATCTCGTTGCCAGGGTGGGGGCCTCGTTTGAGGTAGATTTCATAAGCACGGTGCCTCAAGTCTTTTTCCGTAATGGTCGGTGGCTTCAGCTCGACCTTCGGGGTTGCAGGAAGAGGAGTCGGTTGTCGTGTTGTTGCTTGGCGTCCCATGGGAGGCACATCCTTTCAGTTCTGTAAGCTTTCGGTCAGGAGAATTTAATATACCTTATATCATAAAAGTTGTCAATACATGATTATTTGTTAATTCCTTTAGAGGGGATATTGGACCTGGTGGGCGCGTCACCACAATTCCACCGTGATGTCTACCCGGCCAGGGAAGGGTCCGCACCAAAAGAATATGTTAAGATGGCGAATTCTGTAGCAAAGTAGGGCTGACCGGAACTTGGCCCGACTGGGTCGGGAGGTCGGAATGTACTTGTGGCGCCGACCTTCAGGTCGGCACTTGTAGTCGGAATGTGCTGAGCTAAAGCTCAGCGCGACGACAGCAACCATTCCGGGGGCAAAGCAGTCGATTCTTACAACTCCATGGTCCTGCACGAATTCAGAACGCTCAACGAGATGTTCCTGAAAGCAGTTGAGCGGCACCGCAAGCCGGACTGTTTCCTCTCTAAGACCGAGGGGTGCTTTCAGGGACTATCCTCGGCGGACGCGCTGCGCAAAGTGGCGGCACTGGCCTCGGTGCTGGAACGCCTGCAGGTTGAGCGCGGCGACCGCGTGGCCATCCTCTCAGAGAATCGTGTGGAGTGGGCGCTGACTGATTACGCGCTCCTGGGCCTGGGCGCGATTCCAGTGCCGATCTACACCACGCTGCTTGAGCCCGACATCGAATACATCCTGCGTGATTCCGGGGCGAAAGGCATCGTGCTGGCCACGGAAGTGCAGCTTCAGAAAATCGTGAACGTGCGGCCCCACCTGCCGGACTTGAAATTCGTTCTGGGGATGAACTGCTCCAATCTTGAAGGGGCCGACGCGGAATGTTGGGAGAGCAGCATTGCCCTTGCGCTCCTCTGGCTGGGGAACGCCGTTGAGTCCTTCAAGGCCAAGGCGCTGGCCGCGCAGCCCGACGACATCGCCACCATCCTTTACACCTCCGGCACGATGGGCCAGCCCAAGGGTGTCATCCTGACCCACGCCAACATTGCTTCCAACGTGCTGGCCTGCCAGCAGCGTTTCCCGCTGACGCGCGATGATGTGGCCATGTCGCTGCTGCCGCTCAGCCACATCCTGGAACGCACGCTCGACTACCTCTGTTTCTGGACGGGCACTTCGATCGCCTACGCGGAAAGCCTGGAGGCGATGCCGCAAAACCTGCGCGAGGTCCGGCCCACGTTGATGGGCGTCGTGCCGCGCGTGCTCGAGAAGATTCACGACCGGGTCATGGACGTCGTCCGCACCGCTCCGGCAGCTCGGCGGAAAATCTTTTACTGGGCCTTAGGAGTGGGCAAGCAAGCATTTCCTTACCGTCTCAAGCTCCGAAGTTTGCCCTTGCTCTTGCGCTTGCAGCATGCGATTGCGGACAAGCTAATTTTCTCCAAAGTGCGTGAACAACTGGGCGGCCGAATTGCGATTCTGGCGTCAGGCTCCGCTCCCCTGGCAAAGGAATTGGCGGAATTTTTTTATGCCATGGGGTTGCCGGTGTACGAGGGCTATGGGCTGACGGAGACCTCTCCGGTGGTGTCCCTCAATTATCGGGGGCACACCAAGCTAGGAACCGTGGGTCCGCTGCTTCCGGGAGTTGAAGTGCAGTTCGGTGAAGCGAGCCATGAGCCCGACGGGGAAGTAGGACGCGAAATCCTGGTTCGAGGGCCCAACGTCTCGCCGGGCTACTACCATCTGGAAGAGGAGACTCGCGCCGCCTTCCAGAATGGCTGGTTTCATACCGGCGACCTGGGCGCCATGGACGCTGAGGGATATCTTCGCATCACAGGCCGCTTGAAGAACCTCTTTAAGACTTCGGGTGGCAAATACGTTTCTCCGGAAAAACTCGAAAACCTGTTCCAGAGCCATCCTTATGTATCCCAGATTGTGGTGCTGGGGTACGCGCGAAAATTTGTGGGTGCGCTCGTGGTGCCGAACTTCACGCGCCTGGAAGACCACGCGCGGGCGCATCAACTGACGTTCGGAAGCCGCGCGGAACTTGTGGCGCACCCGGAGATTTGCTCCTTTATGCAACAGCTTGTGGACGAGACTACGCGCTGGCTGCCTCCTCACGAGCGGATTCGCCAGATCGTGCTGCTGCCCCAGGAACTGACCATGGCGGACGGCGATATGTCTGCGACCTTGAAAGTGAAACGGCGGGTCGTGGAAGAGAAATTTCGCGATGCGATCGAGGAAATGTTCTCGCGACACGCCCCGCCGACGCAGAGTACGCCCTAGACAGCTCGCAGCGGCGGGGATGAGTGGGGAGGTGCGCGGGTAAACCCATCCAATTAAGCGAACTTCTCGAATGGTCGACGCGGGTCTGCCGCTTGGTGTCACGAAAATGCTCCCCTCCTCATCTGAGGAGGGGAGTTCGTGAAAAACTCCCCTCCTGATTTAGGAGGGGTGGCGCCGTAGGCGACGGGGTGGTTACGTGGGCACCTCGGGTGGTTATTTCATTCGCCGGGCGGCTTGCCGCCAGGATCAGCACGACCCATTTCTCTTGTCAGCACCACCCCGGCGCTCGGCGCGCCACCCCTCCTCATCTGAGGAGGGGAGCATTTTCCTGACAGCACTCTTAATTTTTGCGCTTTGCCTGGTCGGCGACGGCCTGCGCGGCGCGCGCTACGGCCTCAGGATCGCCCAGATAATAGTGCCGCAGCGGCTTCAACTCATCGTCCAGTTCGTAGACCAGTGGAATCCCCGTAGGGATATTCAATCCCACAATCTCCGCTTCCGAAACGTTATCCAGATATTTGACGAGCCCGCGCAAGCTATTGCCATGTGCAGCGATGATGACGCGCTTGCCGGAGCGCACCACCGGCGCGATGGTTTCATGCCAGTAGGGCAGGGTGCGCGCCACCGTGTCTTTCAGGCACTCGGTGAGCGGCAATTCCTGCTGCGTCAATCCGGCATAGCGAGGATCTTTGCCGGGATAGCGATCGTCGTCAGGCGTAAGCGCGGGCGGCTGGATGTCGTAACTGCGCCGCCAGATCTTTACCTGCGCCTCACCGTACTTCTCAGCGGTCTGAGCTTTGTTCAGTCCCTGCAACGCTCCGTAATGGCGCTCGTTCAGCCGCCAGGTGTTGTGGATGGGAATATACATCTGGTCCATTTCTTCGAGCGCCACCCACAGCGTCTTGATGGCGCGCTTCAACACCGACGTGTACGCCACATCGAAAACGAAGCCGTCTTTGCGAAGCTGGCGGCCACCGTCCACCGCTTCCTGCAGGCCCTTTTCGCTCAGCCCCACGTCCGTCCAGCCGGTAAAGAGGTTCTCCTTGTTCCAAATGCTTTCTCCGTGCCGCAATAACACCAGCTTATACATGAATGCGTCTCCTCCAATTGTCGTACTTGCCAGAATCCGAGCCGGGTATTATATGCGCGATTGTGACGCGATGGGGAACTGTGAAGCTGGAATTCTAAGTTATGAGTTCTGAGTTATGAATTCTGAATTCTAAATTTTGAATTAAGAAACTGGCTTGCTGGTGCTCAGAAGCGGAATTTGGGCTTGACACGAACTTCGCATATGGAGAATGGTTTACATCCGACACATTCTCGATCACGGTGAATACGACGAGAAGGAGTGGCAAAAGTCATGATTGCAGTATCTGAAAAATATGCCCTCGAAGTCAGCTCGCCCACCCCGATTACCTCTGAGCGGCAGCATGAGGAATACCTCTCGGTCTTGGACAAGCTAACCAGCAAAGCTAATCCCGCGAGTGATGAAGAGAAGTATGCCGAAGTCTTGATGACTTTGATTGAAGCGTACGAGGAAGAGCATCATTCCATTCCTGACGCCTCCCCGGTAGAGGTTCTTCGCGCGTTGATGGAGGCCAATGATCTCCGCCAAAAAGACCTCGTCCCCATCTTCGGCTCTGAAAGCATCGTCTCCGAAATTTTGCACAAGAAACGCCACCTCAACAAAACCCACATCGAGAAATTGAGCAAACGATTCCACGTTTCACCTGCCGTGTTTTTTTAGCATACCTTGGTTAGAATAAATAAGGGGTGGGAAGGTCTTCTTGAGACGCACGTGACTTGGGGACACGCCCGGGGCCAGAGCTCAGCCAGGAGGTGTAGCGCCCCGATGCATCGGGGCGGTTCTTCCTTCGTCGGGCGTGCCCCCCTCTTGACTTTCTTGCTCGCCACTCGTCACTGGTCACCGTCTTTTATGACCTCTTCTTTTCCCTGTTCCCTATTCCCTGTTACCTGTCTTTTGGTGTGTTAATAATACAGTGCATGTTTATCAGATTAAGGACCGCAGAGTGTGAAAGGCATACACTCTGCTACCTGCTTCCCTCTGGCAGTGCCTTGGAACGCAAGTCAAGCATATGGTCAGGTCATACCAAAAATGTGGTCAACATAAGCAGCAGTAAGCGTAGCGCGGTCCCCCGGTTTTGGGGTCCGCGGTTCTTCTATAGGGGAATCCACAAATCTCCGACGCGGGCGGCTAAGCCCGATGGCTGCTTCGCCACGATACATTCGCTCAAATGTTGCAGGAAGAACCGCGGACCTCAGAGACGGAGGTCCGGTGCGCCGGGATAAACCGGCAGAAAGCAGAGAATGAAAATTTCTCACGAGGAAGGAGCAGCGATCCACTCGGCCCCGAGTTTTGCGCTGGGCGTCGTGAGGCGCACGGTGAAGCGTAAACAGGGGAATAGGTGGGCTGGGTATTGAGCTTCGAAAATGTCCAATCAGGACGCCGACGTTTTCAGACTAAACGGAAGGCAACATGAGGCCGGGACGCCAACGCGAGTTCCGGCACAGTCCTGCGTAGTCGTAGACCCCAGACACGCCTAGACACTTTCTGCACGAGAACCGGGAGACCTCGGAGGCGCCGGCCGCCGTAGATCGTGGCCGGACGGCGGGAAAAGGCGATGGCCGTACAGCCCGCCTGCACGCTTTCGAGGAGTCGGACAGCGGAACAGTACCGATGAATCATTTGAACAAAGACGGGAAGCCGTTGGCGGAGAATGAGGAGGGAAGGCCGCTGATCAAGGAGAACACCCGTTGGCCTAACACGCACCCGACACAGAGCGGGGCACGCGTGTCCCAGGGACTCGCGGGTGTGCGGAAAGCCGCGAAGGAACACAGGGAGATGAAGTTCACGGCCTTGCTCCACCACTTAACGGTCGATCTGCTGCGGGAAAGCTTTTACGCCTTGAAGCGAAAAGCTGCACCGGGAGTAGACGGCATGACGTGGCAGGAGTATGAAAGCGGGCTGGAAGGTCGACTCGTCGATCTGCACAGCCGGGTCCACCGCGGAGCATTCCGAGCGAAGCCCTCGCGAAGGGCGTATATCCCGAAAGGCGACGGGCGGCAACGTCCGTTGGGGGTTGCGGCACTGGAGGACAAGATCGTCCAACAGGCCGTGGTCACCATCCTCAAGGCGATTTACGAGGAAGACTTTCTGGGCTTCTCGTATGGCTTTCGACCGGGATGCAGCCAGCATCAAGCGCTGGACGCGCTCTCGTACGCGCTCACGGTGAAGCACGTGAACTACGTTCTTGACGCGGACATTCGTGGATTTTTCGATTCGATATCCCACGAATGGATGCTCAAGTTCGTGCAGCATCGCGTCGCCGACCCCCGGATTCTCCGGCTCATCCAGAAATGGCTGAAAGCCGGGGTGAGGGAGGAAGGCGAATGGTCGGAGACGGAGATGGGTACGCCACAAGGGGCGGTGGTCTCGCCCCTGCTGGCGAATATCTATCTGCACTACGTCTTTGACCTGTGGGTGCAGGCGTGGCGCAAGAAGCACGCCCGGGGAGACGTGGTCGTGGTGCGGTATGCCGACGATACGGTCCTTGGATTCCAATCGCAGACGGAAGCCGACCGCTTTCTGGAGGATTTCCGGGAGCGGGTGGGGAAGTTTGGATTGGAACTGCATCCTGACAAAACGCGCCGGATCGAGTTCGGGCCGTTTGCCGAACTTTACCGGAAACGGAGAGGAGAAGGTAAGCCGGAGACGTTCGACTTTCTGGGCTTCACGCATATCAGCGGGAAGAACCGGAGGGGGCAATTTACCGTGAAGCGGAAGACGATCAGCAAGCGCCTGCGGGGGAAGTTGCAGGAACTCAAGCAACAACTCCGGCAGCGTCGGCACGATCCCATCGCGGATACGGGTAAATGGCTCCGGTCGGTCGTGCAAGGCTACTTCAACTATCACGCGGTACCGGGAAACCTCGACCGCCTGCGAATCTTTCGGGAACGGTTGACCCGACTGTGGCGAACACAACTGCGTCAACGCAGTCAACGCCACCGCCTCAACTGGGACCGACTGGGGAAGCTTGCGGCCTGCTGGTTGCCTGCTCCGCACGTTGTGCATCCTTGGCCATCCCAACGGTTCGCCGCCACACATCCGAGATAAGAGCCGTATGCGCTAACCAGCGCACGTACGGATCCGTGCGGGGGGTACCGGGTAACCGGTATCCCTACCGCAACCGCTACGCTTGCTCGATGGGAGTATCTCGACTTGGCGAGGTATCCCAACTAACAACACTCCTCGCCCTGCAATGCTTTCTTCCCCTCAAGGCAGATGACTGGAACCGCAACCAGCGCGGCGGCGGGGTCTATCCAGCGGATATGAAGCACCGCATTGAGGACCAAGCCGGCAAGGGTTATGCCGGCAAGGTAAGCACAGGTCGCTGACTGCACCGCGTCGGCAGTCAACGCAGCATTGCGAGCTGTTTTCCCGGCTCTTCGCTTCGCCGAACTCAGCGCGGGCATGACCACGACCGCGGCAATGGTAACGCCTATGCCGATCCAACTTGTATCGGGCCGCACATGCTGCCACAGCGCGAAGGCAGAACTCATAGTGATGACCGCAGCGAGCAGGAAGAGAAGGATGCCCGCGAGCCTCCCGGCCCGAGCGGTGCTCAAAGCAAGGCGTGGGACAAACTGTAGAAGCACCACGAGCGCCGACAAGAGTTCGATGAGACTATCGGCGCCAAAGGCCAAAAGCACAGGGCTCCGTGCGCGCCTTGCAGAAAAGAGGGCAAGGGCGCACTCCACCACCATCCAGATCAGCGTGAACACCTGCAACCGCACAATCGATATTTCGCCGGAAGATCCTGCGCATCCCGAGGCGTGCGTCAATGTCCCGCGTCCTGTTTCTTCTTCCAAGCTCATAGTGCTTATATCACCGCCTCAGATCGAAATAGAGGGGACGGCATAGCCCAATTCTTCTATCCTTGTCGACGCCTTAACTCTATCGATATCATACTGCCCTTTCCAGCGAGTACCCAGGGTCATAGGGATTAACCTAAGTCCTAGTCAACGTCGAACCGACGCTGGCGGATTGAGGCGGGTTCACCAGTTTCCGAATAGGCAATGATAGAGGGGTTGAGCGACTTCGCTCTACCCTACGCCGTTACAGGGGAGCTACCCCCGGCGATCTTTGTGAATATGTGGTTAGATTGGGGGCCTCTGTCGCCTGCTGTCGCTCGTGTTCCCTCACCTCGGTGCGCATCTGCTTCGCCTGCTCCGGGGTAAACCTGAAGGCCGACGGCGGGGGGATTTTATAGTCCATCCGTTCCCAGCGCTCCCGCATGATCCCGGTGGGAGAATGTCCCTGCTGCCCCAGCAGGTGGCCGATTTCGTGTGCGACGGCAGGACCGAGGACTTCGTCGGGTTCTACTCCGAACTTTACCGCCTCTTGTCTGACCCGGCGGAAGGAAATGCTGGCGTGGTTTCCAATGGCAAAGCCCATGGTTGTGTCGTGGCTAACACCCGGGCTGACGGTAATCTCCGGGACGATCCTCAAGATAAGATCGGTTGGCCTCACCCCTTGAGTGCGGTTGACGTCCTGGTGGATGCCCGTCATCTCAGGGTTGCAGTTCCTCCACGTGACCCCGATCCCCACGTCGTGGAAAATCCTTGCCACCTCCCTTTCCGCCTGGTCCAGGGTCTGCCCTGGCACTTGGGCATGGTTGCAGACCAACACGTTAATTCCTGGCATTGCGACGCCAGTCTTCTTGCTGCCGTCATGCGCAAGAGATGGAGAATTGAAAGTAAGAAGGAAACTAAAGACGAGGAAGCTGGCAAAGAACCGTTTCATGGTCATCACCTCTCTGCCCGCCGGCTTCAACTGGTGGCCAGGCGGGCCGCTTGGTGACGCCCATTTGGTACTTGGTAGGCTGCTACCTCAATGCAAGGAGGGTGAAAGATGTCGGAAGAATAGGTGAAGACCTAACCTATTGGCAGGAAGATGGTTAGACTTGAAGGGTCGGGTGGAATGGATGCGACAGCGACTCCAGACAGCTTCAAACATTGGAGTCTCAAGCATGCCTGGCATCTGGGCCGCTGTACCACGGTTGTCCAGGAATGCGTGGAGAACAGGTCCGACGGGTCACCTATTTGCATTGACTCTGCACTAAACAGGGACTAGACTCTGGCCAACCTCGGAACCGGGAGGAACGGCAGCCCGTCGGTCCTACCGGAGGAGATTCGATCGCATCCCCACCCCAGGCTGCCGCCGGCGATGGATGCTGCTACTTCCCCTGCACGCTTAGTCCGGTTCGAAGCCTTCGAGTTTGATCGGCACACACTGGAACTGCGCAACCATGGCCTAAAGATCAAGCTCTCGGGTCAACCCATGGAAGTGCTGGCCATGCTGCTGGCGCGTCCGGGGGAGTTGGTGGCACGCGAGGAGTTGCAGCACCGGCTTTGGCCGCACGACACCATTGTTGAGTTCGAACACAGCATTAACGCGGCAGTCAAGACGCTGCGCCGGGCCTTGGGCGACTCGGCGGATGAACCTCGCTACATCGAGACGCTGGCAAGGCGCGGCTACCGGTTCATCGCCCCCGTGGAGGTTATCGCCTCGCCCCAGGTGGCCGCCCCCGTAGTCGAACCGGGCAGTCCCGAAGTGCTCGCCGCTCCTGAGCCGCCTTCACTTGAGGCTGCTTCGGGAGAAGGGGCCGAGGAGGCCTCCACCGATCTGGCCGGTCAGACGGTTTCACATTATCGCGTGCTGGGTCGCATTGGCAGTGGCGCGATGGGGGTGATCTACAAGGCGGAGGACACGCGGCTGGGTCGAGCGGTGGCGCTGAAGTTTCTGCCATCGGAAGTGGCCCATGACCGGCAGGCCCTCGCCCGTTTCCAGCGTGAAGCCCGTGCTGCAAGCGCCCTGAACCACCCCAACATCTGCACCGTACATGACATCGACGAGTACGAGGGCCAGCCGTTCATCGCCATGGAACTGCTGGAGGGCCAGACGCTGAAGGAGCGGCTCGCTGTAGCGTCGATCTCTGATCGACGAATCGGCGGTCAGAGACCGCCGCTACAATTGGACACGTTGCTCGACCTCGCCGTCCAGATTGCGGCGGGGCTCGAGGCGGCACACGGCAAGGGCATCATCCATCGCGACATCAAGCCGGCGAACATCTTCCTGACCATACATGGCCAAGCCAAGATTCTGGATTTCGGCGTAGCGAAATTGCCTCGCAGCACAGGCAGCCTGCCCCGATTCATCGGGGTCTCGGCCGTGGCGCGGAGTGAACCCGAGCAAGGTGACCGTGCTACGGCGGGGCCGACGCGCACGACGGACGACACCCTCACCCAGCAGGGCTCCCCCATTGGCACCGCGGCTTACATGTCGCCCGAACAAGCACGAGGTGAAGCGCTCGATGCGCGCACGGACATCTTCAGTTTTGGTGCGGTGCTCTACGAGATGGCCACGGGGCGGCAGGCTTTTCCTGGCGAGACGGCAGCAGTGGTTCAGCAAGCGATCCTGACGCAGCAGCCAGTTTCGCCAAAGAGCCTCAATCCTGACCTGCCGCCCAAGCTGGAAGAGATCATTAATAAAGCGTTGGAGAAAGACCGGCAGTTGCGTTACCAGTCGGCTTCAGACATGCGATCCGACCTCCAACGCTTGAAACGTGATACGGACTCCGGGCGGGCTGCAGCGGCAATCTCTGATCGCCGCGCGGCGGTGGGGACACCGCCGCTACAGAAGCGTCGCCCGCTGGCAATCGCCTTGGCCGGTGCCGCCGTGATCCTTGTCGCTGTTGCCATTGGGGGGACGTTCTACTTCCGCTCGTGCCAGGCCACGGCCCGGCTCACCGACAAGGACCCCATTGTTCTTTCCGATTTTGACAACAAGACGGGCGATGCGGTATTCGATGACACGCTGAAACAGGGACTCTCGGTGCAGCTTGAGCAGTCGCCCTTTCTCGCCCTGGTTTCCGAGGCCAAGGTAAATGAGACATTGAAGCTGATGGGACGTTCCGCCGGTGACCGGCTGACGCCGGAGGTCACACGCGAGGTCTGCGAGCGGACGGGCAGCAAGGCCATGCTGACCGGCTCGATTGCGGGGCTGGGCAGCCAGTACGTGATTGGCCTGAAGGCAGTGAACTGCAACACGGGCGACGTTCTGGCGGAAGCGCAGGAGCAGGCGGCGGGCAAGGAGGCGGTGCTCAAGGCTCTGGACGCTGCGGCGGTCAGTCTGCGGAGCAAATTGGGCGAGTCGCTCAGCTCGGTGCAGAAATACGCCACGCCAGTGGAGGAAGCAACCACACCATCCCTGGAGGCGCTGAAAGCCTACAGCCTGGGAATAAAGACGGCCCGTACGAAAGGGCAAACAGCCGCCCTGCCCTTCTTCGAACGGGCGGTGGACCTCGACTCGAATTTTGCCATGGCCTACCGCGCCATGTCGGCTCTCTACGGGGACCGAAACGAATTGGGCCGGGGGGCCGAAAATGCACGCAAGGCTTACGACCTGCGGGAGAAGGTAAGCGAACGGGAGCGGTTCTTGATTGAGTGGAACTACTACTTTTGGGCGACGGGAGACTTGGAGAGGGGGGCGCAGACCGTCGAACTGTGGCAGCAGACCTACCCAAGAGACGGCTTTCCTTACTACCTGCGGGGAGTTATTTCCTCTATCCTGGGAAACGGGGAAAAGACATTGGAGGAAGATCGAGAGGCGCTGTCCCTGGAGGCAAATAGGGGGGGCAACTATTCCAACCTCAGTCGCGCATACATGGCCCTCAACCGGCTGGATGAAGCGGAGGCGGTGTGCAAGCAGGCGGAGGAGCGCAAGGTGGAGGGCGAGTTTCTGTTCCAGAACCGCTACCTGTTGGCCTTTCTGAAGGGCGATACGGCGCAAATGGCGCAGTTGGCCTCAGCCGCCATGGGCAAGCCGGGCGTGGAAGATCTGTTGCTGGCCACGCAAGCGGACACGGAAGGTTGGTACGGCAAGCTGAAGAACGCGCACGAACTGACCCGGCGGGCGATGGATGCAGCCGAGCACAACGACGCCAAAGAGGCCGCCGCAGCCTATCAGGCTGCGGCCGCGCTGCGCGAGGTGGAAGCGGGCAACAGGGAGCAGGCGCGTGCCGAGGCCCATGCGGCGTTGAAGCTGGCCGCCAACCGCGATGTGCGGGCGATAGTGGCGCTGGCCCTGGCGCGGGCAGGAGATGCGGCAGGGGCGGAGAAGCTGGCGGCCGAACTCGACAAGACCTTCCCTCTGGACACGCTGGTCCAGAGGTATTGGCTGCCCACGATCCGGGCGGGGGTCGCGCTGGAACGCCACGACCCGAACCGGGCCATCGAACTCTTGAAGGTAGTGAGCACGATCGAACTCGGCGCACCTGTGGGCAACTACGTCACTATATTCCTGTGCCCGGTTTATTTGCGTGGGGAAGCCTATCTCATGCTCCACGACGGCAACGGGGCCGCAGCGGAATTTCAGAAATTTATCGACCACCGAGGACTGGTGCTGAACTTTCCCTGGGGTCCGCTGGCTCGCCTCGGACTGGCACGCGCTTACGCCCTCGAAGCCGGTGTAGGGGCGGGCCTCGTGCCCGCCCAGGGTCACCCACAAGGGGCGCCCCTACAGCAGGACGCCCGCGCCAAAGCCCGCGCCGCTTATCAGGACTTCCTCACCCTCTGGAAAGACGCCGACCCTGATGTTCCCGTGCTCAAGCAAGCCAAGGCGGAATACGCAAAGCTGAAATAATCCTGGCACTCCGACCCTCGCATCGAAGACCTCCTGCACCGCATGAACTTCCCGCCGTACTTCGCTTCGCACCTAAGCCATCTAATTCTGGATAAGAAGATGGGTAATCTCGGCGCGAGTTGAAATAACAGGTGAGCGGCGGCAGGAACGCCGCGAACAGGGCTGGCACAAGTCCCCAGTACTAACCAATGCATCAGATGGCTCATCGAAAAACTGTTGCTGCGGGTTCTCCATATTTCTCCCCATAGGTCGCCAAGGGTTTAGTAGTCGACGCGGGAATCGCCACGCCCGGCACTTTGACGTTCCAGCGGCTTGACCGGAGATGTAACCCTCATGGTCCAAAAAGGGGTTCAAGGAAATAGCTCCTGCCTTGTCGCCTTGTGTTTACCAAAGATGGGCCAGCGCTAATCCGCGATTCTGCACGAACGACAGGGCGACCGGAAGCAATCAGGATGTATCGTGGCTCCCAAACGGGTTAAGTTAGCGTTTATGGGCCGTTGGCCCACTATTACGATCGGCGGACCTTCGGCTTGGACTGTGATAGCTCGCCCATTTGGGGCTGCGAAGCAGCGGGCAACCGTAGCGGGTAGCGCAGCGTGGCGATGCCGCAACCAGAAGAGAATCATAGCCCTCTCCCCAAGGGCGAGGGCTAGGTTAACGCTCATGCCGTTTAGCCTGGGCTGCCGTAGTTCGCCCCTTTGGGGCTGCGAAGCGTTCAGCGGGTCGCCACAGTCAGCGTTTTCCTGACCGTGGTCTTTTCTTATGCCCGATACCCCAGCGGCAACCGCACATAGTCAATCAGGTGGGGCACGCCGCTATCGTCACATTGTCCAGAGCAAAATTATTATAATTCGACCACCGCCACAAAAGCCCACGGTCATAAGAACGTTGACCGTGGCTACCAGACAAGGGGATCGCCGCACCAAGATTTCAATCTTCACGTAGTCAATCGCCCAATTGATGCTCGGCCATGGTGCGCGCGACTTCGAGGAAGCCTTGTGCCGCCGCCGAGAGCGTGGCGTGTCTTCGGTAAAGCAGGCGGAGTTTACGTTGGATGCGCAACTCGCTGACGGGTACGGCGGCGAATTCGCCCCTGGTCAGCTCTTCCTGCACGCACATGCGCGGAACGAAGGCCACGCCCATCCCCATGCCCACGGATTTCTTGATGGTCTCGACCGTAGGCAGTTCGGCGGCGATTTGGAGCGGGGTGTGGTGGCGGGCGAAGGTTTCGATGACGCGCTGCCGGTAGGGGGAAGAAATGTTATGGGCGATGAACTGCTCTTCGCCGAGTTCGCGAATGCTTATCTCGCCCGCCCGCGCCAGGCGATGCCGGGGCGGCACGATCAGGCAGAGCTCATCGACGCTGACTACGGCGGATTCCAGATCCGGGTTGTGCGGATTGTAGGAAAGGACTCCCAGGTCGATTTCGTAGCGGAGCAGGGCGCTGGGAATCTCCCGCGACAGGCTGCGCTTGACCGCCACCTGAATGCGCGGATGGCGCTCGCGAAACCGCTTGAGCACCGGGAGCAGGTAAAGGGCGGTGCTTTCATTGGCGCCAATCGTGACTTTGCCGCGTTCGAGCGCCCGTAGTTCCTGGAGGGCCGAGCGTGCCTCCAGGCGCAAGTTCAAGAGCTTCTTGGCATAGTCGTATAAGAGCCGGCCGGGTGCGGTGAGCACTCCGCTCTTGATTGAGCGATCCAGCAGGGGTTCGCCGGCCCACTCCTCCAGACGGCGGACGGACTGACTGATGGCCGGCTGAGTGCGTAGCAGGCGCGCTGCGGCGCGCGAAAAACTTTTCTCTTCCACCACGGCCACAAAGGCTTCGAGCTGGGTGATTTCCATGAGGCCTCCGGTAATCGGGCGATCGGGCGATCCGGAGATCGGGCGATCGGGGGAGCAGGGAACACACTCCGCTCGCCGGGTCGTCGGAATCCTTGCTTATCTCATAACACATGCTTATGATATCAGAACAATTATAAACTTGACTCGACCATCCGACCGGTCGGACAATAATCAAGTGGCTAGTGGTTAGTGGCTAGTGGTTAGTCGCTCGTGTTGCGTTCGGTAAATAGGATTACCTATGCGACGTGAATCAATTTGATTGTGTGTCGGGCTTTTGCCGCCATGTATTCCGACAGGTCGGGACGCTGCGGTAAACACACTTTCCGAACGCAACACAAGTGACACAAGGTCAGTTGCTAGCCACTAACCACTAGCCACTAGCAACTAGCCACTGCACTTGGGAGGCAAGATGCCTGATAAGATTCTGATCTTCGATACCACGCTGCGGGATGGCGAACAGTCTCCGGGTTGCAGCATGAACCTGGGCGAGAAGATCGAAATGTCGCGGCAGCTTGAGCGTCTGGGCGTGGACATCCTGGAAGCGGGGTTCCCCATTGCCTCCCGGGGGGATTTTGAGGCGGTGAAGGCTATTTCGGGGGAGATCCGGCGACCGATCATCGCCGCGCTGGCCAGAGCCAATCAGCTTGACATCGACCGTGCCTGGGAAGCGCTGCAGGGTGCGGAACGGCCGCGCATCCACACTTTTCTTGCTACTTCCGATATCCACCTGCAATTCAAATTGCACAAGACGCGCGAGGAAATCCTGAAGATGATCAGTTGGGCGGTGGCCTACGCGAAGTCCAAGTGCCAGGATGTGGAGTTTTCACCGGAGGACGCGGGCCGCACCGACCGCAACTATCTGATCGAGTGCTGCCACGCCGCGGTGGAATCCGGAGCTACCGTCCTGAATCTGCCCGACACGGTCGGCTATTGCCTGGAGCCGGAATACGAGCAGATGTTTCGCGACGTGAAGACGCGATTGCCGGGCATGGACCATGTGGTCCTGAGTACGCACACGCATGACGACTTGGGCATGGCGGCGGCCAACACGCTGGCGGGCATTCGCGGCGGGGCGCGGCAGGTGGAGTGCACTGTCAACGGTATTGGCGAGCGCGCGGGCAATGCGGCGCTGGAAGAAATCGTGATGGCCGTTTACGTGCGGCGCGATGTCCTGCCCGTGTATACGGACATTCACACCGAGGAACTTTTCGCTTCGAGCCAAATGCTCACGCGCCTCACCGGCTCCATCGTGCAGCGCAACAAGGCCATTGTGGGGCGCAACGCCTTCGCTCACGAGGCGGGGATTCACCAGGATGGAGTCCTTAAGAACGCCATTACCTACGAAATTATTACGCCTCGGACCGTAGGGATGCCGTCAAATTCCATTGTGCTGGGGAAACACTCGGGCCGGCACGCGCTGGCCAAGCGTTACGAAGAACTGGGCTATCAACTGACGAAACCGGAGCTGGAGAGCGCCTATCAGCTCTTCACACAACTGGCGGACCGCAAAAAGGGCATCTACGACGAAGACCTGATCGGCATCGTCAACGAGGGATTTGACCACATCCCGGAGATGTTTGCGCTGAAGCTTTTGCAAAGCGTGTCCTCAAACGAATGGCGCTCTACTGCGACCGTGGAACTCGAAAAGGATGGGGAAGTGTTCCACGATTCGGCCACGGGGGAAGGTCCGTGCGACGCTGCCTTCCGGGCCATCGACCGCATCACCGGCATGCCGGGAATTATTTCAGACTTTTCCGTCCACACCGTGGGACCGGGCACCGACGGCGTTGCGGAAGTCAGTATCCGGGCGCGCTTTGAGGGGCGTGAATTCACGGGGAAGTCCAGCAACCACAGCGTCGTGGAGGCAGCCGCCCGGGCTTATTTGCAGACGGCGAACAAAGCTGCGTACGAAATGAAGCGCGCTGAGGAATCTGCGGAAGTTACTTCCGGGTCCGTGCCCAAGAACGAAGGCGAGGACTGACTTCTTCCGGGAGGATACTGACCTTGACCTGGCGGTAAATCTTCCCCTGGAGAGGGCGCACCCTCAACCGGCAAGATTCTGACGGATGACATAGGCCGGAGAGGCGTGCGACGGTCAAAACTATGTCATTGTGTCACTTTCTGACAATAACCTGTTTATCTCAAAATCAAGAAAACAAATGACTTGAATTGGGTTATGAGGGGAAATATCCCCCTGTAGCCCTTTGTAAAGGCTAACCTCAATAAAACCTTGCATTTCAGCGTGACAATCTTGTAACATATAGATAACTAAAGGTATGCAAAGTCTCTACAGGATAGCGGTACTTGGCGGCGATGGGATTGGGCCTGAGGTCACGGCGGAAGCCGTGAAAGTCCTTAAGGCGGTTGAGGAAATTATTGGCCCAACCTTCCGATTTCAAAGTGGTCTGATTGGCGGCTGCGCCCTCGATCAAACTGCCTCACCGCTTCCTGCCGAAACGATTTCCATTTGCAACAATTCGAATGCCGTGCTTTTGGGAGCAGTGGGTGGACCGCAATGGGATTCGAAACGTCCTGAGTTGCGTCCCGAGCAAGGTTTGCTGCAATTGCGCCAGCGGTTGGGCCTTTACGTGAACCTGCGGCCCGCGCGGGTGCTCGATTCCCTGGTTGGCATTTCCGCCTTGAAGCCGGACCGCGTGCGCGGCACCGACATGGTCATCGTGCGCGAGTTGATGGGCGGCATTTACTTTGGCAATCCGCGCGGCATTTTCGTCAAAAATGGCGAGCGCCTGGGCGTCAACACAGAAGTCTATCGCGAGCACGAAGTGGAGCGCGTCGCGCATCGGGCCTTCCAGTTGGCGCGTCTGCGGCGACGCAAAGTGACCTCGGTCGACAAGGCCAATGTCCTGGAGTTGTCGCGTCTCTGGCGGGAAGTGGTCACGCACATCGGGCGATCCTATCCCGACGTTGAACTGAACCACCTCTATGTTGACAACTGCGCCATGCAGTTGATCGACAAGCCTACCAGCTTTGACGTGGTGCTGACCAACAACATGTTTGGCGACATCCTGAGTGATGAAGCTGCCATGCTGACGGGTTCCATCGGCCTGCTGCCCTCTGCGAGTCTGGGTGAGCACTCGGCCCTCTATGAGCCCGTTCACGGTTCCGCGCCCGACATCGCCGGCCGCAATCGCGCCAATCCCATGGCGGCGATTGCCTCCGTGGCGCTGATGTTCCGTTACACCTTGCGCAATGAGCCTGTCGCGGTGGCCATTGAGCAAGCTATCGAGAGGATATTGAAGCGGGGCGTGCGCACCGCTGACATTCCCGGCAAAAAGCGTCCGACCACGACCACCCACATGGGAGACTTGGTTGCCGAGACCACCCAGAAGATCTTGAAATCGGCCTTATCCCACAAACGCTAACCCTGAAACTCCATTCCAACTCTGGTAGCCCTGATAGCGTGTTCTTTCCAAATTGATCATCGGGGCCAAGCGCCGGAGGGGCTGACCGTGCGGCGGTAGCACAGCCACTCCTGGCTGTGTCATTAGGCTCGAACCTTCGAGCCGCCTTTACAGGCAGGAGTGCCTGTACTACCGAGCGGGCTCGGCGTCACCGAGACTAACCAAGCTGCGGTAGAACTCCCCTCCTGATTCAGGAGGGGTGGCGCGCCGAGCCCCGATAGCGCGTTCTTTCCAAATTGATCATCGGGGCCAAGCGCCGGGGTGGTTATCCGCATTGTGGCGTTTTCCCGTGGCCTGTAAAGCCCCGTCCTTCCCAACCCACGTGACAAATCCGATCCACAGTCTCAACTCGCGTGCGCCAAAGCAAAATCCAAAGCCTCTTGAAAAATGCGTGCCTTTTCCGCCGGGGCCGGGTTCTTGATCCCATGATCACCCCCGGGAACCGTGATGAACTTGTGCTCGACCTGGAAGCGGGTCAATGCCTTGTCCATGTTGGCGGACTCTTCATACGGCACATCTGTGTCGGCCGTCCCGTGGATCAAGACGGTGGGCGGGTATTTCGACGAAACGTTTTCGACAGGGCAGTAGGGCTTAAACCATTCCGGTTCAGTCTTAGGATCATGCCCCGTCACTTCCTGCGGCCAAATCCCATTTTGCCTGCAATAGTGATAGAACGTTCCGCGCTGGTCCGGCGCCGCAGGCTCAGAAACGCAAGCGGTTCCCACCGAGGCGTAAGCAGCTTCTTTGCTGATGCGCGGCACGTGCTTCGAGGTAATAGGGACTCGGCTGGCTATACCACGGCCCTATGATGCCACCATATCCTGAGAGCGAGATGAGTGCCCTGGGGCGCGGCGTGATGCAAAAGCCGGTCATCAAAGTTAAGTAGCCCCCGGCAGAGCCGCCGGCGACGATTAACTTCTGTGCGTCGATGTTCAAAAGTGACGGGCCTTGCTTCCGAATCCACCGGAAAGCGTCTTGCACATCCTCGATAATCGGCGGCAGTTTCGTCTCAGGCGCTAAGCGGTAATCGATGGAGATGACCACGTGGTCGCCTTTGGGGTTGAGCCACCTGGCCATCGCCTTTCTCGATTCCATTATCAAGGCGCCGCCGTGAATCCAGACGATGACTGGCTTCCGCACGGTTGAGTCCGCGCCGTACACATCCAGCTTGATGTCGCAGCCCCCCACGGATTTGTAAGTGTAAGTTCTGGGGGCCGCCGGCTCCTCACCTAAAGAGTAGCGAGGGAGAGCCATCGCCGCCGCTCCGGCTAACGTTTTCAGAAACTCATATCGATTCATCTTTACCCCCAGCCATTATCTCACCACAAAAGCAAGTAGCGCGGACCTGTTGTTCGGGATAGAAATTGAAATCATAGCCCTCTCCGAGGGGAGAGGGTGGACCGCCGCCGGCGTTTTCATCAGCCGGGGCGGGACGGGTGAGGGGGTTCTCTAATAATCAGCGAACTTCTGACTCAGGACACTAGTTCGACCTGCCCTCGTCAGGCGGCAGGCGCTGAGCTTCTCTGAAGCGGGGTAGCCACGGTGTCGCCGCGGCTGAAAGTCCGCCAATCTTAATGGTGGACGACTTTTTTTGACCGTGATGACCACCCGCTACAAACTCCACTTAAAACTCAATTTAAATTGCATTGGCCGGCTGAAAGGAGTACCGTTGCGGCGCGAGGAAAGCGAGCAATAGAAAATTCAATATAAACTTTGGATGCATCTAGACGGCTGGCCAGGGGGGGATAATTGCCCGATCTCGAGTGGCGCGGAACTCGCTCCACGGTCAGTTTGTGAGCTTGAGCTGTGTGTAACCCAAACCAGAGTCGACGGAGGAATCCTATGAAGAGTGTCTGGCGGAAGGCGACAGATGCCTTCACGATTTCGCACGGAACCCTGGCCCCCCTCGTCGCCGCATGAACCCATGCTGCGGAGAAAACCTTACCCAACAGCAGAAAAGGAGCGGACTTGATGAATAACCCATCGCAATATCGGAGCTGGATTCCAGGAATACGCGGGCGGGCGACAGGCGCCGCGCTGGCGTTAACAATTCTGCTTGGCCTGGCGATCGTTGCGGCCCCCTCGGCGCAAGCACAGACCTTCACTACTTTCGACGCGACAGGCGCAGCCACGGCGGCGCCTCAGGGAACGTTCCCCATCAGCATCAACGCGACGGGGGAAATCACGGGATTCTGCCTGGTGGGCTCGGGTCTTGTGGCTCACGGCTTCGTGCGTACCGCCAGTGGCGCCCTAACCACCTTGGACGCTCTGGACGCAGGCTCGGGTGGCAATCAGGGAACCTTCCTCTTCAGCATCAACGCGGCGGGGGAAATCGTGGGCATGTCCTCTGACGGGAGCAACCTTTATCACGGCTTCGTGCGCACTGCGGGTGGCACGATATCCACCTACGAGGCTCCGGACGCTAGCTTGGCCGGACATAACGGAACCACCCTCATGGGTGTCAACACGTTGGGAGCTGTGACGGGATTCTACCGGGACGACAGCGCTTTGTATCACGGGTTGCTGCTCCCTGCCAGTGGCCCGATAACCACCTTCGAGGTTCCAGCCGCAGGCACGGGCGCGTATGCGGGAACCGAACCCCTCAGCATCAACGCGGGGGGGGTTATCACGGGATTCTACGTCATCTCGTACGTTCCCCATGCCCCGGTGTATCACGGCTTCGTGCGCGCTGCCAATGGCTCCATAAAAACCTTCGACTCTCCGGGCACGGGCTCGGGCAACTATAAAGGAATCCTCCCTATCAGCATCAACTCGGCGGGGGTCATCGCGGGGGCCTATGGGGACACGAACGGCAGGCACGGCTTTGTGCGTGCTACCAATGGTACGATAACCACTTTCGACGCTCCGGGCGCAGCGGCCCAGGGCTGGATTCAGGGAACCGCCGGCGTCAGTATTGACGACGCGGGCGATGTCGCGGGGATGTACACGGACACGAACGCGGCGCTGCACGGCTTCGTGCGTGCTGCCAATGGCGTCCTAACCCCCATCGACGTTCCGGGTGCAGGGACGGCCGGCTTGTTTCAGGGAACCGTCGCAACCGGCATCAACGCGGCGGGGATTATCACCGGGGCCTACACGGACACGAGCGGAGTGTTTCACGGATTTGTGCTGACTGGGGCCACGCCCTCTCTGGCTATCACCAACCTCAGCGCGGAGATCGCGAGCCCCAGTGTGGGGCTCAGCTCGAGCGAAACGCACAGCCTTAACGCCAAGCTGCGAGCGGCGCAAGCCTACCTGCAAGCGGGTGACACCGCGGACGCGATCAACGTGCTCCAGTCCTTCATCAACGCCGTCAGCGCCCTGGTGAAGAGCCACCGGCTGGCCGCCGCGACCGCCGCCCCTCTCCTCTCGGCAGCGCAGAGCATCATCGCCAGGCTCTAGACGGCAAGGGCGCTAGAAGCACGTCGATACATGCGCAGAGTGAGGCGTAGTCTGTCTTACTCTGCGACTTGTAAAATGATAACCGCAACACGAGTATTAACATCCAGAGACGAACAAATCACAGAGTAATCCCGCTCGGAGCGGGATTACTCTGCCCTGCAATACCATGTTTTCTTGATTTTTAGTGGGGTAGCCACGGTGTCGCCGCGGTGGGGTGTTGGCACAAGGGTCCCCGACTGCCTCGCTGCACGCTCATTTGTGTGCAAACACGTTTATTCGACGGAAAGTCTCAAAGCATCTGCCGTCGTCCTGTCGCGTCTCCTCAATCATTCTTCTGACGACGTACTCCCGGAACGCAGCCTTATCCCTCTCCGGGACATAGGGGAGAAGGGGCACAAGGCTGGGCTGGTCGATCCACTTGATCATCTCCGTGGTGTCCGGAAAGTATCTGTCCGCGTTTTCTCCCCAGACGCGTCCCTGCTCCATTCCGCTCGCATCCACCAAAGCCGCGTACTCCTGCACGGAGGGCATGTACCAAGGCCAATCGAATCCCGCAAAATGGACTGCAAATTCCTGCCTTAACATGGCTTCCCGAATGACCGAGAAAAAGTGCGAGCAGTTTCCTTCTCCCGCGAAGTTGAAGCGGAGCCTCCCGCCTTTACACAAGGCGTGACGGACATTCCGGAGCAGACGCTTGTGGTCCTTGATCCAATGGAGGGCGGCGTTGGAGAATACAACATCGAATCGCTCGGCGTAGTTCAGCTCATTGATGTCCATCAGAAGAAACCGCAGGTTTTTCCGCTCCTTCGATCGTGCCGCCTGAATCATGCCGCGGGAAGCGTCGATGCCAACCACCTCCCCATGGGGAACAAGACCGGCCATCTGTGCGGAGAGCGTCCCATCTCCGCATCCCAGGTCGAGAATCCGCTCGGTTCCTTGCAAATCGAGTTCTGCAATAAGCCTCATCCCCCACTCCTTCTGGTGGGCAGATGCCTTCTCGTACTTCTCGCCATCAAATTCGTGTGTCATGTCCTCAGCCCCAACCCATGATTAGTTTGATCCGCATAAGATACGGTGTCTCGCGTCCCCGCCAGCATAGGATACCAGCGGGGTAGCCACGGTCAGCGTTTTTCTGACCGTGGGTCCTTCTTATCACGATATCTCATCGGCAACCGCATAGAATCAACCCGGATGGAGCATGCGGCCAGCATTGTCTTTACCAGATCATAATTGTTGTAACTCCACCTTCGCGATCAATGGAAGAACCCACGGTCAGAAAAACGCTGACCGTGGCTACCCCTGCGGGACGTGCATGCACGACTTCACTTATTCGAGTGGCCGGCACATAGAGGTTGAGCGCCAGCCTGTTGACGTGGAGGCGGCAGAATTTATCCCGATCTTATCGGGACGCCGCCATGGCGAGGTGAACTCGCCGCTACGACATCATAATGCACCACCACCTGCGCGCACAGGGACTTGACCCCATGCTTACCGCGAGACATACTGTACTTGTTCAACCCTGCGCCGTTAAAGTGGCGCGTTCCCATAATTTGAATCGAGGGGGGCTTGGAGGCCGGCGAGGCCGAAAGCGCTCTGCTGTGAGCGTGGAGAGGACAATAGGCAAGTTGGAAATCTCGCCCCTTCCCTCAGTAAGTTTCAACCGTCCATTGGCCCGCCTGTAATGGCTTGAAGGGCCCACTTATCCTGTCCGAACGGAGGTCGAAGCGATGAACCATTTTGCCCTGAGGATGTTTAGTGTCGTGTTACTTGCGCTAGCGCTTGTCACCGGTTGCTCGAAGAAGCCCGCCGGCCCACCGCCCCCGGAGATACCTCCGGACGGCGTCTCGGGTATACCGGCGCCAGCGGAACGTGACACCACAATGACGGCGGTAGACCTGCCGGTTGCAGGCGCAGTCAAAGAGGTGAAGGCCAAGGTCCTTGACAAGGAAGCTGAGGACAAGACCAAGGGCCTCGTACGCGTGAAGGTTCTCGACCTGGATGGGCCCATCGAGGTCAGCGACAACACCCGCCTGGAAATCTGGAAGCCGGGATCAGATCCGGAAGAACAAAAGCCGCTGATGGGCGATTGGGCTTCTCATGAGCCTGCCGTTACGCCTGGAACCTGGGACATCCGCCTCCGTTATGAGGAGAGTAACGTATGCAAGGGCGATGGATGGATCAGGAATGTAGCCATTGTGGCCGGCAAACTCTGGAAGGCGGAAGTCATCTTTGCGGCGCCCATGCAGTGGGTCCGCATCTTCGGCACGCTGGGCGGAAATGACGTTGCCGACAACATGCATGTTGACGTCTTTAAGTCGGGCACGGACCAGCAGGAGTTCCAGCCTATCGTCAGTTTCTGGAGCACCCAAAAGGTGCCCTTGCCGGCCGGAACCTACGATCTGCGTTTCACCTATGGCAAAGACAATGTGAAGGCCAAAGGGATGCTCACCGGGTTTGCCGTCGGCGGCAATCACGGCATCCAAAAGAAGACGGCCGCGCTCACCAAGCAGTGACGGGGTGCGGCGCTTCTTCTCCTCGCCAATAGAATGAGGGGCACTAACGACGGGGATGTGCTATCCCCGAGGGATGGGCCCCTCACGTTTTTCATAGGGCGTTATTCGAGATTGGGTGCTGGCCCCTCGAAGGGGCTCAACGCCATCGCGAGAGCCGTCGACGCCTTGTGCAAAAGACCCCTCACCCGACCTCCTCCGTCGGCCACCCTCTCCCGCCTCGGCGGATCTACGACCCCACGGGAGAGGGCTATGGTCGCTACAGGTACCCTGTACGCACAACAAAGTTGAAGCATTGCAGGCGGAGGCGGTCAGGCGTACATTAATCGCCTGGCTGCGAAGTCAATACAGGATCCTTGGGTAAACACAATTGTCCGTTAGGTCGGGTCGCCGCCAAAATGGGCAAGGGGGCGTAAGCGGTGCCAAAACGAACCAGCGTTAGCGGCAGCGAGCTTTTCATTGTCGATAACAGCGACGAGGACTGGAAGGTCCTGCGCTACCTCCACGACTGGTGCCAGCTCTCCCAATCCATCGACTGCGCCACAGGCTATTTTGAAATTGGCTCGCTGCTTGCCCTGAAGGACGAATGGCAGAAGGTGGACCATTTTCGAATCCTGATGGGCGATGAGGTCTCACGAAAGACAAAGAACGCGCTTGCCGAGGGATTGGCTCACATCAAAGACAAGTTGGATGACAGCCTGGAAGCGGAAAAGCTGAAGAATGATTTCCTCGCCGGCGTTCCCGCCATCGTTGAGGCCATCCGCTCCGGAAAGATTGCCTGCCGCGTCTATCGCAAACAAAAGTTCCACGCCAAGGCTTACATCACCCACGCTCGGATGGAGGTCATTGTCTTAATTTGGAGTGCGGCCGCGAAGCTGCCGCTTTAGATTTTAGATGTTGCCGTCTTCATCAAGATTTGTCATTGACGCGAAAGGATTAAAGCGGTAGCTACGCGACCGCAGTCCAAATGAGTGATTGGCCACACAGTCCGGTGCATCGACTAGCGGAAGCTGGGTCCTACATGGTCACCTGTAGCACCTATCTGAAGGAACATCGCTTTCGAGGAACCCAGCGGCTACGGTTCCTACACGATTCCCTATTAAACCTGGCTGCAGCCTACAGTTGGAATCTCCAGGCCTGGGCGGTATTCTCCAACCATTATCACTTTGTGGCCATGTCGCCGCCGAGCGCCGATAGCCTTGTCCTTTTCCTCAAGAAGCTTCATTCCGACACGGCAATGGAAGCGAATCGGTGGGATGCCACTCCTGGCCGGCAGGTGTGGTTCCAATATCGGGATACTCACCTGACCTTTCCCAAGTCGTACTATGCGCGGTTGAATTACGTGCATACCAACCCTGTGCATCACCGGCTGGTGGCGGAGCCATCACTTTATCCATGGTGCTCAGCCGGCTGGTTCGAGCGCCGCGCGACGACAGCTTTTTACAAGACCGTAATGGCGTTTAAGTCTGATCGCGTGAGTGTGCCCGACGATTTCGAAGTTGACTGGCAACCGGACCTTGAGTGACAGCGAAGCTTTTGGAGTGCGGCCGCGAAGCTGCCGCTTTCGTCTTGATGTCATTTTGGAGTGCGATCGCGAAGCTGCCGCTTTTTACATTCGTAATCTGCCATTTTCTTTCAGGAAATCTCGTTCACACCGAAGGGTTAAAGCGGCAGCTTCGCGGCCGCAGTCCAAAAGCGCTTCGCGCAGGGAAAGCGGATGTTTATGAGTGACGTGGATATTGAACGTCTCCGCTCCATCAAGAGCTTTCCTTCGCTGGTCAAATAATGGTGACTCAATGGCAACCGATCTCCAACTGACGATTCAGGCAGCACTCACCAAGGTTCGCGGGCAAGAGTCCTTCCTGAGTCTTCTTCTAACTGGTGCTCTCGGCTGGCAGATTGGAGACCCCCAGAATGTAGATGACGTTTCCTACTCGTGGTCGGCCGAAGACTTAAGGGCGAGCGGCTTGGCCCAGAAGGTAGTGGACAGCCGCATTTGGCAAATACAGCCTCTTGCCAAGGGCCAACCCTGGGGTATTTTCGTCCTGCAATTCAAGCACCCGGACGCTTTCACGACGGGGCGCAGCATGACGGGTGTTCTTCGCCAGGTATTGCGCGGGCTCGTAGCGGCGCGAACCAAATCCGCAGCTCTTGCTTCATGGCAGCGTGAGGACCTGCTGTTCATCTGCACTCACGCTTGGCAGCACTATGTCTTTGTGCACTTTGCCCAACCGAAGGAGAAAGGCCGCGCCGCTCGCCTGACCTCTTTCGGCTGGAGCCCGGACTCACCCAACCGAACGCTGATTCAGGAAAACCTTCCTCATTTGGAGTGGCCCGACGATGTAAAGGACGCCGCGGCGTGGCGTGAGAAGTGGCTGCGCGCGTTTGATAAAGAAAAACTATCGAGAGAGTTCTTCCGGGAATACGACCGGGTGTTTCACAACGTCGAAAGCCTCATTGAAGGCATCCCCAATGCCGAACGCAAGCGGCTTTTCACTCAGCGGCTTTTCAACCGGCTTATGTTCATTGCCTTCATTCAGAAGAAAGGCTGGCTGAGCTTCGACGGGAACACCGACTATCTTTCCGCCTTTTGGAACGGGTATCAGCAGGGAGGTTGTTCAGAGAACTCCCCTCCTCAGATGAGGAGGGGTGGCGCGCCGAGCGACGGGGTGGTGCTGAGCAGGAAATTAAGTGGTGATGCTAAACTGGGGATGCGTGGTGATCAGGAGGAAAAGGATAAGCGCCGGAATTTCTATGCCGACCGGCTGAAACGATTGTTCTTTCATGGTCTCAGCACGGCGGGTGAAGTTGACATTATTGGTATCAATCGCGGCGGCGACTTGAAAGCCACCATCGGCAAGGTGCCTTACCTGAATGGCGGATTATTTGAAGAAGTTGAGGACGACAAAGATTCCACGATCCACGTGCCGGACGAAGCGATCGGCGCCGTCCTCAATGAGCTTTTCAACCGCTTCAATTTCACGGTAATGGAAAGTACGCCACTCGATGTGGAAGTGGCGGTTGACCCGGAGATGTTGGGCAAGGTCTTTGAAGAGCTGGTTACGGGGCGGCACGAGACGGGTAGCTACTACACCCCCAAGCCCGTGGTTTCATTCATGTGCCGGGAAGCGCTGAAGGGTTATCTGTGCTCGCAATTGCCTTCCGAGACCCCGGAGTCTATTGAGCGGTTTGTGGAAGAGCACAACCCGGAAGGCTTAAGAAACCCGGAGCCGGTACTTGAAGCACTGCGCAAAGTCAAGGTGTGCGATCCGGCTTGCGGCAGCGGCGCCTATCTGCTCGGGATGCTTCATGAATTACTCGACCTGCGCACTTGTCTCTTTGCCACACGCAAGCTCGACGCCATTTCGAACTTCGCGCGCAAACTCCAAATTATTCAGAACAATCTCTACGGCGTCGATCTCGATGTCTTCGCGGTGAATATCGCCCGCTTGCGCCTATGGCTTTCACTGGCCGTCGAGTATGAAGGCGACAACCCTCCGCCCCTGCCGAACCTCGACTTCAAGATTGAGACCGGAGACAGCCTTACCGTTCCCGCTCCGTCGGGCGGACTCGACCAGGGCTTCCGTAAGCCTCTGATCGATGAGTACCTGAAACTCAAAGCGGAGTTCCTGACCGCTCATCATGGCCGTAAGATCGAGTTGCGTAAGCAGATTGACCAGTGCCGTGAGACGATACGCGGCTGGGCGCGCGCTGGAGGTGCTGTTGACGGCTTTGACTGGGGTGTGGACTTCGCAGAAGTCTTCTTGATGGGGGGATTCGACGTAATCCTTGCGAACCCGCCTTTCGTGCGGGCTGATGCACCGTTCAACCACATTCAGGATGAAGAGGGTCGACAACACGCGATAGCAAATTGGAGAGAATACCGCACCAGTCTTGCGGAGTCTGGAGTCTACGAAACTCTTTACGAGAAGTGGGACTTGTACATCCCATTCCTCGAGCGAGCCTTTCAGTTGCTAGCCACTAGCGGGCGCATGACCTATATAGTCTCCGATTCCTACTGCACAGCAAAATATGCGCGCAAGTCTCACAGTTTTTTCCTCACCAAGTCTTGGCTTGAGCGCATCGATTTTTGTTCAGACATAGATCTCTTCGATGCAGGCATTAACAACGTCATTATCCATTTTTCGAAGAAAGAAGGGGGCGAGTTGCATACACCCGTCCGCGTTCGGAGATGGCAGAAGTCGAAGCGGAAATCAACGAGCGCGTCGCCGCCCTCTACGGCCTATGATTTAGACTGCCGCGGCGAAGCCGCTTTGGACTGCGGTCGCGAAGCTGCCGCTTTGGGTTCGTTCCCAAACGATCGCGCCTCCAAGACGGGCAAGACCAAAGCGGGAGCTGCTGCTCCCGCAGTCCAAAGTTCGAACGGCCAACCCGGCGCCTCAATCGAGGGCGGGACAAGAGATTCCACAGACAAAAGCGGCAGCTTCGCGGCCGCAGTCCAAAGCGCTTCGCGCCCTGGGAAAGTCTACATCAACGCCCAGCGCTGGTTCGAGGGCGTTCCCGAAAACGTGTGGAACTTCCACATTGGCGGCTATCAGGTCTGCGAGAAGTGGCTTAAGGACCGCCGCGGCCGGGTGCTTTCCGAAGAAGACATCGCCCACTACCAGAAGATCGTCGTCGCCCTGAAAGAGACCATCCGCCTGATGGCCGAAATCGACAAAGTAATCGAAGCCCACGGCGGCTGGCCCGGTGCCTTTGTTACGAAGTGACCTTGGACTGCGGCCGCGAAGCTGCCGCCTTACTACTACCTTGCCTTGAGCCCATTCGGAGGGTACATCGCCGCATCGCCGGTGATTCTCTTGATTTTCCCCGTAGATCCGACAAAGACGCGCCACGATTGGGACGTGTCGCCGCCGGCGGCGAGCGACGGGACTAGCGGCGCTCCGAGCAGCAGCACTCTGACAGAGACTGTCGTTCGTTGAAAGGCCTCCGGGCGTCAGAAGGTTGGGTTACCCCTTGATGTCCAGAGACAGACACAATGTCGCCAGGCTGCCTCTGTCCGGACATTTTGCCCCAATGCTGCCCCTTCGCCCATTGCCCTTATGACCGCCTTTTAGTTGACATTTGTGGTTTATCCACCATCAAATTGCCCAAAGGCCCCTCTAAAACCAGATCATCCAACTGGCGCTGAAGTTCACGTGGTAAGACGAATTCATCGCCGCGGGTGTCGGGCGGCGCTACGTGCAAATTAGGTCGGCGCAGGAGATTGAACTATCGGCGCAGGCAGGTTAAGATGGTTTCGACGGGGCGGCGCCGGATTGGTTATCGTCTCCCCTAAACTTTGCGATGTGGTGGGAGAAGAAAACTCGGCCGGATGCACAGCCCCCCAGAATTATGTTTGAAGAGACTCCGGCGCCTCTCCCTCCTCCTTTGGAAACCCCTATGAGTGAATCGACGTTAAAGCTGACGAATCCCCCGGCCTCCGGCAGCCAGCATACCTTCCTGGGCCGCTCGGTGACGGTAAAAGGGCAACTATCCTCGGAAGAGGATTTGCTGATTGAAGGGCAGTTCGAGGGCAACATCGGTCTCGACGACCATTGCCTGACCGTGGGCACGGAGGGTCACGTCAAGGCGGAAGTCCATGCCCGGCAGGTGGTGATCCTCGGCTCCGTGACCGGCAATGTCACAGCGCGTGAAAAGATTGAGATTCGCCGCAGCGGACACGTGGTGGGTGATCTGCTCGCCGGCAGCGTGGCTATCGAAGATGGCGCTTACTTTAAGGGCAGTATCGATATTGCGCGCGAGGGGGGGCAGGGGATCGCGCCGGATGCGTCCGGCTCCCGCGTCTTGAAGACCAGCGCTTAATGAATGCGGCTCGTCGGAGAGGCGCGCCAGTCGTAAAGGGCTTGAGCGACCACAACCTGGATACCCGCTTCCTGGCGCAATTCCCGGGTTCCCGCGTGCGGCATGAAATGGGGCAAACTAAAAGCCAGACGGATACCCGGCGAACCCCGCCTGTCTCGCCGGCGACCAGCCATGGTCTCCAGTGGCTGTGGCAGTACCTCTCCCACATGCGCAACCCTCCTATTCTGGAATGCGGGCGCGTCTACCAATCCACCTTGGATGTCTTGCTGCTGCGCGGCGCCAAGCTCTACGTCGCGGACCTCGTGACTCCGGCCCAGTGCAACGACCCGGCCTTCTGGTCGCGTCAGGGGAAAATACCGGTTTTCCTGACTGCGGATTTCCTGGCCCAGCTTCCCCCCATCCCTCCTGAGTCGCTCGCGGCGATCTGCTGCTGGGGCCTGCTGGATCTGCTCCCACGGGAGGCGCTGCCGGCCTTGGTTGAGCGTTTGCACTCCTACCTGCAGCCCGGCGGAGTGCTGTTTGGCATCCTGCGCGAGCCGCAAATGACAGTGGGCGCCGGGGCACGCTGGTGGTTCGAAAGCTTGACGGCGCTCGGGGTCGCGAATGACCAGCAGATGGCGTTTCCCTATCCCGCCGTGACCAACCGCGAAGTGGAACGCCTCTTCCCCGGAGGCAACGTAAAGACCTTCCTGACCCGCTCCGGCCGCCGCGAGGTTTTGGGGATCAAGTAGCGGAAAGTGTCACCGCTCCCCACCGGCGTCGGCAGTGCCATCGCATAAAATTGCGCTTTTCGGGGGGACGATTTCGCAAAGTGGGACTGTCCCACTTGTTGCTCTCCGCGGGGCATAGCGAGCGAGGTCCCACCAAATTCCCAACCTCCTTGCGTTTTACGCATGGACTTTTTACTTGTCGATCCGCCGCGCAGCGCTATTCTTGTTTTTGATGGACGACAGCACCAGCCTGAAGAGGTTCGATGACAAGGACTGGCGCTAGCGGGATCACACTTGGCGCTAGTCTGCCTGCACCAGACCCTTTTTCACAGCGAAGAGGACCAGTTCCGCAGTGCGGTGAAGGTTGAGGGTTTCCATCACCCGGGCGCGATGCACGGCCACGGTATTGACGCTGATGTTGAGCAGGATGGCAATTTCCTTGTTGGATTTTCCTTGCGCGATGAGTTGCAGGACTTCCTTCTCACGGAGCGTGAGGCGTTCGTAAGGTTCTTGCGTGGAATCGCGAAAAGATCCTGACTTCAAACTTTCCAAAACAATTTGCGAAATGCCGGGACTGAAATAAACTTCGTTTTCGGCGAGCGCTTTCACGGCGCGGTTCAGGTCGACCTCGATGGCATTCTTCAGCATGTAGCCCTTGGCGCCGAGCTCGAAAGCTTTGCGGATATAAGCTTCATTCGAGTACATGCTGAGGATGAGGATTTTGACGCGCGGTTCGGCCTTGAGAATTTCCGCCGTGGCCTCCAGACCCCCGAGGTCGGGCATGGAAAGGTCCATCACCACGACTTCCGGCTTCAGGGTTTTGCACAGCTCAATTGCTTCCAGGCCTGTGCTCGCCTCTCCCACCACGGTGACCTGGGGATCATCTTCCAGGATGCGGCGAAATCCCTGCCGTACCAGGGTGTGATCCTCAGCAAGCAGGACGCGAATCTTCTTTTCGGTTTCTGGTGCTGCCATGCTTCAACTCGCTTCTTCTGAAAGTGGGTGCATCGAGGGCCGCGGCAGTGGAACCCGGATACTCACGGTGGTTCCCTTCGCAGGCGAAGAACGTATGGAGAAGGAGCCGTTCAAGTGCTCGGCGCGTTCACGCATTCCCATCAACCCCATGCCCTGACCCGCGGTTCTTCTGGCGTCCGCGTCGGCCTCGAAGCCCCTCCCATTATCGCGGATTTCCAGGTTTAGTTGGTCATCCTTTTCTTCGAGCTTCACCCAGGCCTCGCGAGCGCCGGAATGGCGCGCTACATTGCTCAAGCTTTCCTGTACGATGCGATAAACGTGGATGGCCGCCTCCGGCGGGAGGAAGCCGTCCGGGAGTTTCCCCTTGTAATGGACGTTTACGCCCGTCTGGCGCGAGAATTGTTCCACGAACCATTCGAGCGTTTGTTGCAGCCCAAAATCATCCAGGATGGCGGGACGAAAGATTTGGGATTCGTCCCGAACGCTCTGCAAAGTGTCTTCCACAATTTTCTTGACGGCTCCGACATCCTGGACGAAGACGGGGTCCTTGTCCAGCGCTTTCTGGCCTGCCCGCCCCAGCATGACGCCAATCGCCGTGAGGATCTGGCCAAAGTGGTCGTGCAAATCGCGCGCCACGTGGCGCAGGGTCTGCTCCTGCACGTCGATCAACTTCCAGGAGAGCATGCGCAGTTGCTCGGATTGCGATTGCAGTTGTTCCGCGAGGTGGTGCAGGCGCGTAAAAGTCTTGCGGCTGGCTTGCAGTGTGTACAGCCCGGTGGCCAGCGCGACCCCGAGCAGCACTCCGATAAGCAGCAAGATGTCCTTTGAGACTCTGCCGTAAACAAGGCTGACGTGCTGCCCGGCTTCCTGCTGCGCCTGGTCGTTCAAACTCAGCAATTGCGATACGACTCGGGAGATGGTCTCGCGCTGCTCTTCGAGTTGGGAGCGGATGAGGTAGCGGGCGGAATCCTCGTGGCCATGATCCGCCAGTTCGAACGCTTCGTCGGCGAGCAGCCAGAAGTTGTCGAGGACGCCGCGCAGTTGTTTCCGCCGCTCCTCGCCGGGGGGAGTGTTTACGGCGTATTGAGCTTCGAGCGCCAAGGCGTTGTCCATGTCCTGGCGCAACCGCGAAAACTCACCCTTCCAATAGAAGATGGGGTAACGGCTTTCCGGAAGGGTCATGTCGCGAAGCGAGACGGCAAGTTGATAGGTGTCATCCTGTAAGCGCAGGAGCTGGAGGGAAGCTTTGCGATTCTTCTGCACCACGTTGGTTTGGAAATCCTGAAGCCACCCGATTTCGTGAATGGTGTAGGAAGCAAAGATGACGAAGAGGGCAAGCGTCACCCCCAATCCCAGCCAAAGACGCCGGGAAGGGGAGGGAATCTCACGCAAGAGATTATGGCCGGATTCGAGTTCGCGCGGCCCTTGGTCCGAACTCCCGGCAGATGCGAGTTTGGCCGATTCCGAAGATTCTTCCCGCATAAGAATAGGCGGCTCCCGCCAGCATGCAAAGGGGACGCCATCGCCCCAGGGATTGTCTATAAGTTAGCTCAAGGTGCGGATTGCGGCAACCCGGATGCGAAAATGGTGGTGTCCTGATATGACGGAGTGAAAACCAAGAAGCGGGGTGGACCCTCAGGTCCGACAATAGCCAGGACTTCAAACCGGTCCATCAGGCCCTGAAGATTCTTGAGCGATCAGGAAAGCGGAGCGGGGGCGCGCTTCAAGTGCGATTGGACGTATTGCTTAAAAGCTGTTGCGACCACGCTCGTGATGGGGCCCGGGGCGGCATAGGTCCAATTCGGATGAATGCTTCCCACTCCAGCCACCTCGCGTGTGGTCCCGGTGATGAAGGCCTCTGTGGCCGAACCCAGATCGTCAGGTGTGAGGTTTTGTTCGAGCAGTTTGTAGCCAGCCGCGGGGATGACCTCGTGCAGCACTTCGCGGGTGATTCCCGGCAGGCAGCCGGAGGCGAGGGGAGGGGTCAGAATCTCCCCGTCTCGTACCATAAAGAAATTGGCCGAAGTGCATTCTGCCAGGTGGCCTTGCTCATTCAAGAGCAGGGCATCGTCGAAGCCTTCCGCGTGAGCCCGCTCGAGTGTGCCGGCGTTCTGCACCCAGGAAAGCATCTTGGCGCCTGCCAATCGTCCCGTCGAAAAGACGATGTTGGGCGTGAGCTTGAGCTTGTTCGCCACCGGCCAGGTCGGCACTTCGCGCGTGAAGATCAGCAGGTCCGTAGCGCGGTTGTCCGGCGCCTGAGCCCAGAGGCCGCCCTGGTTCTTGACGAAGGAAAGGCGGGCCATGCCTTCCGGCCGGGTGTTGGCGGCCGCCAGTTTCACGATTGCTTCCCAAACCGCCTGCTGATGATAATCGAGCCCGATGCCGAGGCGTTGCGCATCACGCGCCATCCGCGCCCAGTGCCGGTCGAAGGCGAAGGGGACGCCTTCGTAGATGCGCAGCGTTGTGAAAACGCCCCAGCCCATCAGCAAGCCCATTTGGCCGGGAGAAAGCCGCGCCTCCTCAAGGGGAACCACGCGGTCGTTATGAAAGATGAGTGAGTCCATGTTGATGATCCTTACGGTAAATTCCATTCTACAACTGTCCGTGCCATGCTCACCGCGAATTATTCCCAGGCCCCCGTGGAAATTCCTGCGGCTGATGCTCAACACGTCGGTAGAAGCCGAAGGAAATGTCGGGCAGAGAATCGCTTGTGTGGAGTGTTACGGATTTAAAGTGCCGGCCAACTCGTGAGACACAAACCCAATGGCGGAGCCCTCAGGATATGCTTTTCTTGCTTACCAAGGCACGCGCACGGTGAGAGGATAATTCAGCCGCAGACGGCAATGAGTGTCAGGGGGCAAATCGACCTCGCGGCCACGGCGCCAAATGGCTTCGTAACCAATCAGGGCTGCCCCGCCGATAGGAAGCACCAGGGAAGCGCCGCTGGAACCGACCGCAGCAATCTTTAGAACTCCATACGTGCCCAGTGCCGTGACACCACCGAAGAGCGTTTTCCAGGATAAGCTGCGGTTACCCGTCAAGTGACCTTCCGCGTCTAGGTGAAAATCGAGAGACTCTGGGTGCTCCAAGGCGGCCAACAGCGCAGCGACAGGTTTTTCCTGGCCGTCCGGAAGGCTGATGCGATCAAATCGCAAACCCAGTTCGGCAGGGCGATGCATGTGACCAGAATTGCGAATCAAAGTGATGTGCCCATCCAGCAAAGTGCCGGATGGCACGGCGACCTTCCCTTTGACGTATATCGGCTCGAGGACCTGGGCGATGACGGGGTCGTTTACACGGTTAATTCCAGTATCGATCCCGGACAGCACACTGACCTTGACCTGAGTCTCCGCTGGGAGCGTGACCGTCAGGGGCGTGGAAGGCTCCGTTAGGTCGGACGGAAAAGTCGCGCGGTGGGACAAGGGCGTGGTCGGAACGGTGTCCTGGGCCAAGGCACAGAACACACCCAACAGCGCGACAACAGCGGCTCGGGTAAACTTCGTCATAACAACTTCCTCTCTGCAGTCCCT
This sequence comes from uncultured Acidobacteriota bacterium, assembly GCA_963804995.1. Classification (GTDB taxonomy): domain Bacteria; phylum Acidobacteriota; class Terriglobia; order UBA7540; family UBA7540; genus Bog-366. The sequence goes on along the minus strand of CAWDSK010000003.1, from coordinate 317,780 downwards.
GGGCTGGCACTGCACTTGCATCATCTTGCGATTGAAGGGTGGCACCCTGCTGCCCCCTCCCTGATTGTAGGCTTAACCTAACCGACGTATTGTCTCGCTTGGCTGACAGAAAAGCAAGGGGACAATTAACAGATCAAGGTTATTCCGTCGCGAGGTGGCAACCATACCCATTCTGCCCAGAAACAAAGAGGCCCAACCCTGAGGGTTGGGCCAGGAAATGCTGAAGCAGATGCCGGTTTACGTTACTTTTGTGACCTTGTCGGCCTGAGGTCCTTTCTGTCCCTGGACGATCTCGAACTCTACGGTGTCGCCTTCTTGCAAGGTCTTGAATCCTTCTCCTTGGATGGCCGAGTAATGAACGAAGACATCAGCTCCGCCGTCCTGGCCGATAAACCCGTACCCTTTGCTGTTATTGAACCACTTAACTTTTCCTTGAAGTCTTGCCACTTGCGCCCTCCTCGATTGTGCTTTGGGGTTGCGGCTCCCGGGAAGCGCCAAAAAAGAAAAAGCCGAAGATCATTTCGATCCCCGGCAGCTTTACTCTATGACCACTTTCCCAGCGAGAACACTTTCCCAACTCCCTCACCAATACTGATAACGTTTCTGCCTGCGATTTGTCAAGGAAAATGTTCCAATCATGAACATTCAGTCCTTTTCTTGATTAGACTGAATCTTTTGGGGGGCCAAAGAGCCAGAGAATTCCCACCAGTGTTTTCGCGTCCCGGATCTTGTTTTCCCGAACCATATTAATCAGCTCAGTAATGGTAAAGAGTCCAGTTTCGATGTGTTCGTCTGCGTCGGGGTGGCCTTTGGAAGGCGTCAGGCCATGGGCTTCGAAAAGATGCATTTTCTCACTCAAGATCCCGGGGCTTGGGAAGAACTCAACCAGGGGTTTGAAAACCCGGGCGCGGTATCCCGTCTCTTCCTGCAACTCACGCCGGGCGCTTTGGAGCGGAGTCTCTCCCCGCTCCATGCCACCCGCGACCAGTTCCCAAAGACTCTCCCGTACGGGATGCCGATACTGACGCACCAGGATTATCCGGCCGTCGGGAAGATGGGGTACGATCACTACGGACCCGGCATGGCAGACGACTTCGCGCGTGGTAAGGATGCCACCTGGCTCGACTACTCGTTCGACCTTTAACTGAATCACTCTTCCACGGAAAAGGGTTTTGCTCTTCAGGACGCGGGCACGCCCGGCCATAAGTATCAACCTCGCATGGTGACAGTGACGCAACGATATCGGCGCAGGCAGTATAGCACCTCAAGCCTGCCGTCCCGGCAAGAGCGCCGGAGGGAGCTTCACAAGTCCTCGAAGAGCTCTTACGCGCCTAATGTGCTTCGTTCGAGCTTCTCGACGTACTCTTTCGCGTCCTTGGGAGCACTCAGCGCTTTCAACGCGTCACGGTCTTGTTGGACTTTTTCTTTCAGCTTTGCGGAGGCCTCGTGCCTGGTCTTGCTGGCCTCGATGACCTCTTTCGGTGTAGACGGATCCTGCTCCACCTTTTCCAGACACTTGACGAGACTATCCACGGCGATGCCGAAGAAGGTTAGCTTGTTCACAGCGCTCTTCTGATGGTAGGCCTTTTCGAAATCCTGGACGCTCTCCTGCTTTACGGTCGTGACCAATCCTACGAGCGACTTCTTGGACTCCTCCACCATGGATTCCTCGTCTTTACAGGCTTGGGCAGCAGCGTGGTGTGGCCAGGCCATCGACCCGAATCCAATAGCCATCAGGAGGGCGATCCCGCGTGCGATTCTCATGGTTACACCTCACAATTCTGACTGTGCACCTTTGGGGACACGGCCCACCGGCAGCCGATCTTGGGAGCCCGAGGCCGATTACTGTCGCCCATGCTAGCACAGGACGCCCAGCATTTCTCGTCGTCGCGAGGCCGCCGCGCCCGACTCGGCGTTCTCGGGAAATCCGGTGTCAGGTATAATGATGCACAGGGACTGGTGGCGACTAAGTTGTAACGGAATCAATAGGTGAGGAAGGAGAATTGTCTGGCATGAAAATCAGGGCACTTATCGTTGACGATGAACAGCCGGCCCGTGACGAGTTGGCATTCCTGCTCAAAGGCATTCCCGAGCTGGAAGTCGTTGGCCAAGGCAAAAACGGCGTTGAGGCCGTGAATCTGGTCCGCGACCTGAACCCGCACGTGGTCTTCTTAGACGTGCAAATGCCCGGCATGGACGGCTTCGGCGTCATCAAGCGCCTGCTGGAGAAGAAGCTGCGCCTGCCCTTCTTCATTTTCGCGACGGCCTACGATAACTATGCCGTGCAGGCCTTTGAGGTGAACGCCATCGACTACCTCTTGAAACCTATCGCCAAGGCGCGCTTGGAAAAGGCCCTACTGCGCGTGCGCCGCCTGGTTGACACCTCGGACCCCGCCAGCCAGAAGCTTGACCGCTTGGTGCAAATGATGGAGGAGCGTCCCGCCGACCGCAAAGGCAAAGTGGTTATTAAGAGCGGCAACCGGCTCTTTCTGGTTGATTCCGGCGACATCATTTACGCCAGCATCCAAGACGGTGTCATCAGCATTGTCACGCGCGAATTGGAAGGCGAATCTAACTTCCGGACCGTCGAGGAACTCCAGGCGAACCTCGACGACAAAACCTTCTGGCGCGTTCACCGTTCCTACCTGGTTAACGTGAACCGCATCAAAGAAGTTGTGCCGTGGTTCAAGAGCTCCTACCAACTTAAGATGGAAGACCGCAAGCAGACGGAAATCCCCGTCAGCCGCGCCCAAACCCGCAAGCTGCGCGAGTTGTTGAACCTGTAAGATGTGTCCGAGCGGGTAAGTCCAATAACTGGATTCGAAAGTCGAAACCTGGAGTGATCGATTGATGGGGCGGTTGGCAGCGCTGTGAGTTGATTTACTTCAAACAACTTGCAACTGACAACCTCTTCTCTCTAACAGTTTTTGGAAAAGTATCCTTGAATTGCCTCTACTAGTCCCGCCATTGTGGATTCTTGCGCTTCGAGGTTTACCGTGAGGCCAAGCTTGCCGAGGGTTCCGGAGGTGACCGGGCCGATGGAGGCGATAGCTGTTCCGCGCAGCGTTTCCACGAGCCGGCCTTCGCCCACGAGCTTCGCAAAGTTTATCGCAGTAGACGAACTGGTGAAGGTGATGGCGTCCGGTGGCGGCGTGAGCAGGAGCGTGAGTTCCTGCGGGGAGATTTCAGGGGCGACCGTCTGGTAGGCTTCCACGACTTCCACCCGGGCGCCCCGCTCCTCGAGCACGCGCGGCACCACGTCTCGCGCCACCCGCGCGCGTGGAATGAGGAATGCTTTACCACGCAAGTCGCGGTCGCCGAGCGCCGCGAGCAACCCCTCAGCCACGTACTCGCGCGGCAGCAAATCCACTTTCACGCCTGCACGTGAGAATTCCGCCGCCGTAGCAGGGCCGATGGCGCCGATGGTCAGGCCCCTCAGATCCCCCACGTCTCGCCCGCACGCTGCAAGGCGCGCCAGGAAGTTTCGCACCCCATTCGCGGAGGTCACCAGCAGGTAATCAAATTTATCAAGCTTGCTAATCGCGGCGTTGAGCGGCTCCCATGAATCAGGCGGTCGAATTTCAATCGTCGGAATTTCAATTACTTCCGCGCCCATTGCCGCAAGCTCTTCGCGCAGCACGCTGGCCTGGTCGCGGGCGCGGGTGATGGCAATGCGCCTGCCGGAAAGTGGCAGGTGCTCGGGCGAATGCACGTGATTGTGCGACCCCATATCTACACCCATCACGATAGGAGCAAGGTCTTACGCCTGGCCAATCGAGTTGAGAATATCCCGAGCGCCCTGTTGCAGCAGGTCTTCGGCCGCCGCCGTGCCCAGCGCCTCGGGATCGGAGGCGGCGCCAACGGCCTGCGCGCGTATGACTCGCGTTCCGTCCAGGTTAGCAACCAACCCGCGCAAGTGCAGTTGGCTATCTTCTGAAACCGCGTGCGCGGCAATGGGCACCTGACAACCGCCGCCCAGGCGGCGCAGCACAGCACGCTCCGCGCGCACGGCCTGATGTGTCGATACATGATCAAGCGGCTCGACGGCTTCGCGCGCCTTCGGGTCATCAGCTCGAATCTCTATGCCCAGTGCGCCCTGGCCCACGGCCGGACACATCTGCTCAAAGGAGAAGTACGCCGTGATGTGCCCGGCCAGGCCCAGTCGGTGCACGCCCGCCGCGGCCAGTACCAGTGCCTGCGCATCGCCACGTTCGAGTTTCCGCAGGCGAGTATCGAGATTGCCTCGCATCGCTTCGAAAGTGAGGTCGGGCCGCAAGGAACACAATTGAGTCTGGCGGCGCAAGCTGCTGGTTCCGACCCGCGCGCCCGGTGCGAGAGCCGCAAGGGTCTGGTCGTTCCGCGAGATGAAGACATCGCGAGCGTCCTCACGCTGTGGTACCGCGCCGAGCACGAGACCGGCGGGCGGCTCGGTGGGGAGATCTTTCAGGCTGTGCACGGCCACATCAATTTCTCCAGCCAGCAGTGCTTCTTCGATTTCCTTGATGAACATACCTTTGCTTCCAACCTGCGCCACCGTCTCGGCGATCGACGCCGGCAAGGACTCGTTGGGGGCGAAAGCTTGAAGTTTGTCGCCTGTGGTCTTGATGATGCGGACCTCCACCTCGAAGCCCTTGGCCGTAAGCTGGTCGCGGACCCATTGGGCCTGCCAAAGCGCGAGTTTAGAGCCGCGTGAGCCGATGGTAAGTTTCATAACAAAACAGTGACCAGTGACGAGTGACAAGTGACGAGCAATCAGCCGAGTCTGCGCCGCAGCGAATTGAGCATTCGGCGTAGCTCATCCGCGAGCTTATTCCTCCAACCCGAAAATTTTATGAATCAACCGCACCAGCGCCACGTGCTCCGGTTCACCCACGCCGCTCTTGAGCTCGGTGATGGGCCCGTGCAGAATTTTGTTCAGGATGCCGCGGGTCAGCGCCTCGACGGCCTGGCGCTGCTCGGGCGAAAGGTTCCCCAGGCGGCCCTGGTAGCGGTCCATTTCGCTTTCGCGAATGCGGTTCAGGCGTCCTTCCAGGGCCACGATGGTGGGCACCACATCGCGTGACGCCAGGCGTTTCATAGTCTTCTGCACTTCGGTTTGGACAATGTCCTCGGCCCACACCGCCTCTTGCTCGCGCTGTTTCTTATTGGCTTCGACAACGTGGCCCAGGTCATCGATATCATAAACAAAAGCATTATCCAGTTCATTGACGGCGGGATCGATGTCACGTGGTACGGCGATGTCCACGAAAAACACCGGTCGATTGCGGCGCGCGGATAGGATCTTTTCAACTTGCGCCTTGCTGATGATTGTATTGGGCGCGCCAGTTGAGCTGATGACGATGTCCGCTTGGCCGAGATGGTCGAAGAGTTCTTCAAACGGCACCGCTGTCCCGTGAAAAGCGGCGGCCAGTTCCACAGCCCGGTCGTAGGTGCGATTGCTGACCAGAATGCTGCTGGCGCCGCTGCGCAGCAGGTGTTTGGCGGCGAGCTCACTCATCTTGCCCGCCCCCACCACGAAGATGGTTTTGCCCGCAAGGCTGCCGAAGATTTTTTTGGCCAGTTCCACTGCCGCGTAGGAGACCGATACTGCCGCGGACCCCAAAGCCGTTTCGCGACGCACCCGCCGCGCCACCGCCAGCGCCTGGTCGACCACCTCGTTCAAGGCGCCGTGCAGTCCACCTACGGCGCGCGCCACAGAGTACGCCTGCTTCATCTGTCCCAGGATTTGTGGCTCGCCGAGGATCATAGAATCCAAACTGGAGGCCACGCGAAAGAGGTGGCGCACCACGTCCTGCTGGCGCAGGCGATAGAAGAAGTGGGCGAAGTGCGTCAGGTCACAGTGGTGATGATCGGCCAGGAAGCCGCGGATAATCGTCTCTGCATCCACGTCGTCTTCCGCGGAGGTCATCACCTCCACGCGGTTGCAGGTGGAAAGAATCATCCCTTCGCGAATGCCCGTTCGGTGCACCAAATCAGAGACGGCTTCAGCCAGGCGTGCTTCCGGGATGTTCATCCTCTCCCGGATCTCCACCGGCGCCGTGCGATGATTGATGCCCAACAGCGTCAAGTTCATAATTTCCCAGTGCCCAGCCCCTAGCCCCCAGACCCCAGCTTGGGGATATACCCGTGCTGTCCGCTTAGCACGCTGATTCCCATGAAGGTCACCAGGATGGCGGCGAATCCGAAAATAGCAAGGTACGCAGCGCGCCGCCCTCGCCAGACGCCGCTGACTCTTGTGGAAAAGAGCACAAGGTAGATGAGCCAAGTCACCATTGAGGCGAGAATTTTCGGGTCAAGTTCCCAGGGGCCTTTCCACGTCCGGCTGGCCCACACAAAGCCCGTTAGAATTCCCAAACTCAAGAAGGGAAGTCCCAACACCAGCGAGCGGTAATAGATCTCGTCGCAGACTTCGAGCGAGGGCAGCCGGTAATAAAATCCACGCGGCTGCCGTGATTTCAGCTCTCGCTCCTGAATCAGGTACATGACGGACGCGACAAAGGTTAGAAAGAATGCCGTGTAGCCAAGAAATATCGAACAGATATGCACCAGCAGCCAGCCACCACGAAACGCCGATGAATCAAAGGACCCTTCGGGGCGCAGTGCGGAGGTGAGCGTCAGCAGGAAAACCAGCGGCAGCATGAAGAGTCCGAGCGAAACAATCCGGTAGCGCAAGTAGACGAAGAAGAAGGCAAGAGTCACCATGAATGCGTAAAACGACAAAGCGCTGCGCACGTCGGTGACCGGCAGACGATGAATGCGTGCGACTACAGTTGCTAAGGCCGCGGCGTGGGCAACTAGACCCAGCCCTAGCGCTCCTAATGACGCGGGGGAGAGCGAGGGGCGGCGTCGCTTGACGGATGGAATGATCAGCAAAATTCCCAGGCCGTATAACGCCAGGGCGGTCCACACACAGATATCGTGCATAAGGGCTCCGAAAAAGTGGCCGTAAACTTATAAAGTATAGCATCCCTGCGGTGGGGGGCCGGACCCAATCCGGATGTGGGAGGCGAGCGGTGAATAGTTCAATTTAATTTCGATCGGCCACGGAGGCGAGCGAATACAAGTTGTTTAGCAAAGTCAGTGTGCTAACGGGTTGGGACGCCGTTGCCCTAACTGAGAATAAGCTGCGGGGGTCTTGGGGGTAAACAAGATCAAATTCAACGCTTCCAAATAAGCGCGAGAAAAAGGGACGGAACTCAGGCTCAGCCGCGGCGCGGGTTTCTTCCGTATTCGGGGCCAGTAGGCGGTCGTTTATGAACACCTCGATCTCCCGGCCCTCAAACCGAATCTTCCCATTCAGGCGCGGGTCCGTTTCGAGGCGCTGGCAAGCAGCAAGGGCCGCCTGTGCGGCTTGCGTCAGCCGATCCTGGTTAGTTCCTTCCAGCACAGCCTTGCGATTGTATCGAACCCCCCAGCGCCCGCCGGTGTTATCGAGGCTGTAATTGGCTTCGTGTCCGATTAACACCACACCCGGCCCCGCCGGGACATGCCGGTAATCGGCAACATCAATCAGAAGCTCGCCGCGGCCCTGATCCTGGATCCAGCTATGAAAGACCGGAATCAAGGGGTTGAGGTCATGTTCCTCCAGATTCTTCATTAGGAGTTTAACGTTGACGTGCTGAAGTTCCATGCGATGCAATCCTCTAAAAGACGAAAATCGAAACTCGAAATTCGAAACTCGATCCCATTTGGGCTTCCAGGGCTCGATCTGTGACCCGAATCTCTTCCTCTACGCAACTACGGCGGCTCCCAAGCGGTTATAGCAGGCGTGTGAGGCGTCAATAAACAGTTGTGCCTCGTCGATCAGGTAGCGTGCTGAGTCCGGACTCACGGGCTTGCCTGACGCTTGATGGGCTGCGAACAAGTATTGCGCGAATTTTCCTCCTGCGAAGGAATCGAAGAATTTCTGCGTGTCATAGAATCGGGCAGTGAATTCCTGAACGATCTGGTCTGGATCATCTGAGATGTCTCGGAGTTCCAGCTTGACCAACGCTTTGGCCGCATGAAGCATAGCCAGGTAGGCAGTCCTGGCTGCCGGCTCAAAATGGCCTTTTTCCAAGTCCAACTGCGCTTCAAAGACTTCTCTTTCTGCAGCCGCCAGGTCGAATTCGATAGCGGACACAACTTCGCCGGCGCATTCACCGACCCCCAAATCACCCAAGCTGTATTCACGTGGATCGCCCCAGTCGCTGAAGAACGAACGCTCGGTTTCCTCGGTGGGTATCCGGGTAAGATCCTCCAGCAGATTCTTGATTTCCGCTTTCCCGATTCGCTTGGCAAAATCCTTGAAGCTTTCGCCATTCTTCCGCATCGCTACATAGCGATCGGTCAAGCGGGCCACAACTTCCGGTATGTTCTTGGACGGGATCGCCACAATGGGCAGCCCGTACGAGCCGGCGTTGTTATCCCATTCTCCTCCCAGGACTACCTGGAAGTGCGGCACCGCGTAACCCGCCATTTTGCGGCTGACACCGTAGAAACCCAGGTCCGCTACGTGGTGCTGGCCGCAACTGTTGAAGCAGCCGCTGACTTTGATGTGCAGATTGTTGACCGCCTCGTCCAGCTCAAAGCTTTTCTGGGCGAGCCGCTTCCGCAGTTCCGAGGCAAGGCCACGTGACGAGGAGATTCCCAGCTTGCACGTGTCCGTTCCGGGGCAGGATACGATATCCACGATGGTTCCGGCGCCCGGCTGTCCCAAGCCCGCGGCGGTCAAGGCTTCGTGGATGTCCTGCAAATCGGCGTTGCTGACCCAGCGAATGACGAAATTCTGTTCCACGGTTGTCCGCACCGTCTCGCGCGTAAAGCGGCGCACGATATCGGCGAGCGAGCGGAGTTGATTGGCGGTGATGTCCCCCAGGGGGAGGGTCACCGTGACGGTTGAGTAGCCATCCTGTTTTTGTGGCCGCACGTTCGAAGCGCGCCAGCGCTCGAAGTCCTCTGACCCCGGCGGGTGTGCCTCTCCGGGCGGGCGCAACGGCTCTTCCTTGAAGGTTTCCAGGGTTTCGAGGAATTCCGTCCAGCGCGGATCGGGAGGCAGCGTCTTGCGCTCCTCCCAAACCAGCTCCTTGAATTTCTCGATACCCAAATCGTGGATTAAGAACTTAATCCGGGCCCGATTGCGATTCTTCTTCTCGCCCAGCCTTGCAAAGACCCTGGCGATGGCTTGCCCGATGGGTAGCAGTTCTTCCGGCGGCAGAAATGCGTCGAACAGTTTTGCCTGGTAAGGAACCGTGCCCAGGCCGCCGCCCACGTACAGAGCAAAGCCCCGCACCTGCTTGCCGTTCTCAGTGCGCGTGACGGCTACCAATCCCATGTCGTGCATGTTGGCGAGGCCGCATGCGTGCTGCGCGCACCCGCTGAAGGAGGGCTTGAATTTCCGGCCAAAGCTCTGGCAATCCGGATGGCCCAGCAGGAACCTAGAAAGCGCAAGGGAGTAGGGGGTGACGTCGAAGACTTCATCCGGGCAAACGCCTGCATAGGGGCACGCGGTAACGTTGCGCACCGAGTTCCCGCAGGCCTCGCGCGTCGTGATGGTGGCCGCGGCCAGGCGGCGCATCAAGGAGGGAGTGTCGTCGATGTGAACGTAGTGAAGCTGCACGTCCTGGCGGGTGGTGATGTGCGCGATTCCGTCCGAGTACTCCTCGGCCAAGTCCGCCAAGGTTTCAAGCTGCGAGGCATTCAGGCCGCCGCCTGGAATCTTAATGCGCTGCATCCCCGGGGCGTCCCACAGGGTATGGGGGCCTTTGGTTAAACCGCCGGTGGGGTAGGCGAACTCCTGGACCTTCTTGCCATCGTGCCGCTGACCGTTGTCGTAGCGCTGCCCGTAGGCCCCTCTGCGCAAACGCGTTTCAGCAAAAAGGCGCTCGTTGAGTTTGCCTTGCTTCCTCAGACCAATGTCCGACTCGAAGTTGTCAACCTCGTGGGCGAGGGCCTCCGGCATCTTGCCGGCGAGGCGTTCCTTCCAAAGTGAATTCGAAGCTTTCATTCCCAGTGCTCTCCAAAAAACAAAAAACCCACCGCTCGACTTGCGTCCGGCGGTGGGTTGGAATTAGATCCTTAGGCTAGCTGGTGGCTAAGCACGTTCCCCACACGTCGGCGCTGGCACCGTACAACAGCACATGGCCATGCCGGGTTGGAAGGGGGTACGCATCAGCAAAATAAAAGCATAAGGTGCATGCGGCAAAATGTCAACCCCAAGCTGGGTCGGGTAGTTGTGCAGTTTGCTGTAGCGGCGCTCTATGAGCGCCGGAACTTATTGAATTAAAAAGTCGGCGGTCATAGACCGCCGCTACAAACAACCAAACTGAACCAATACCCTGGGTCGGGGGGCAGGGCTGTTTGCCGTAGCGGCGAGTTTACCTCGCCATATGGCGGAGTAAATCCGCCTTTCGGGGGGTCGCATACATTGCCTTGTATGTATGCGTCACAAACGAACCACCCGGCTTGCGGATTCAAACTGACCGACTACCCACCCGACGGTAGCAAGGGCCTTGATGGCAGCGCCTAAAAATCGGCAGTAAGGCGAATTGTCCCGCTGCGGGGGGGCGCCACGGCGTTTCCAGAAAAGAGGCCAGCGAAATTGATCACGTTGAGTCGGTTGTTCAGATTCTCCGCGTCCGCTTGCACCCGCATCGTCAGGCGCTCACTCTTCCAGAGGTCAGCGCCCATAGAGGCGTTGACGGAGAGCGACGGCTTCACGCGGCCGTCGGCCAGGTTCACGCGGTCCACAATCTCCGAGCCGTACTGGGCGATGGCTTGCTGCTCCGTGCCATCGAATGCCACGGGCAGACCGCTCCCATACTCGCCACCCAGGGCCGCCCACAGTCGCGGCTTCAGTTGATATCGAAACCTGGTGCGCACGCTGTGGCGTTGGTCTTGGGAAATCCAGAACCGGCCGGTAGTTGCGCTGAGCGCATCGGTTGAGTCCGTTCCCAGGAAGAGCCCGCCGGTTACCGGCAGATAGGCGGCGCCCACCAGATACGAATAGCTGGTGTACCCGGAGAGCCGCCCCCAGCGGGGGAAATCGAGCTTCCCTTCGGCCCCGTAAATAGCGGCTTTGCGGAAGGCGATGGGAAAACTGACACCGGTATTCAGCAGCACGTCATCGTCGGCAAAGTTGCTCACCCGCCTCTCGAAAGCGTTGGCGTCCAGCTTGAATTTTCCGAAGAAGCCCTTGCTAAGCCCGGCCTCGTAGTAATTACCCTGTGAGGGCTCGACGGGCAGCCGCAGGACGTTGGGGTTCAGAACGGCAACTTCGGGAGAGCTGGAGAGAAGAATATTCTCAAAAGCCGGCGTTTGGAAGACTCGGTCATAGGAAGCGTGCAGAACCAGTTTGGCCTTTTCCCAATAGCGAGCGATTCCTAGCCGCGGGCTCAGCGCGTTCCGGTTCACTAACAGTTGATAGTGATCCCATCGCAGGCCCGCGCTTAGGGTCCATGCGCCCAGACGGATGAGGTCCTGTACGAAAAAGGATTGTTCGAGATCGTTTCCGCGGCCGAAGAAGTTGAATTTTGGGGGCGTTCCGGGGTCAAATTGGGTGGGGTCAGTTAGGGTGTCGCTGAACTGTTCGTGAAGATACGCGAAGTCCGCCTCGATGCCGGTTTTCCACTCGTGACGGCCGTGGTGTACCGCCACGCTGGCTTTGAAATAGCCTTCCCGCAAGCCTCGCTCCTGCCCGGCGAGGATGGGCGTCGCGAAGGGGTTCGACCAAAGGCGGTTGTCGTCCGACCTCACCATCGCCCGGAGATCCCCCAAAACACTGGGGGAGAAGATGTGCTCATAACTCAAGACTCCCATCGTCTCGTCATTCGAGCGATCTTGCCGCTGCCCCGCGGCCTGCTGGACTTGCTCATTGGGGATTTCGAATCCCACCTGTTCATGCCGAAGAATCGCATTGAAGCGGTCGCGATCCGTCAAATCCCGCTCGTAGTGCGCCCCGAAATCTGAGGTCGTGCCCGCATTCGTATAATTTTCGACGACCGGAGGGTTCAGATACCGATGGGTGGTGGCGCCTGAGGCGCTTACTCCCAACGTATTCTCGCCCCAGGCATACTGCGCCTGCCCGTAGCCATCCGCAGTGTCGAAGCTGCCGCCCGCCCCCACCACTTTTCCGTGGAACCCCGGGCGTGAGTCGTTCGTCGTGTTCACCTCCACTACGCCGCCCATTTTCCTTCCGTATTCGGCCGGGATGTTGGCGGTGTAAATGCTTATCGATTCCACGTCGTCGGCTTCGAGTTCAGGCCCGAAGCTTGGCGAGCGATTGTCCGTGAGCGGAATTCCGTCCACCACGAACTGAGTCTGGTATTCGGAGCCGCGCGGATGCAGAACCGCGTTGCCTTCGTATAGCCAGCCCGGTTCGGAATTCACCAAGTCAACGAGCGAGCGGCCCGGCAGGGAAGTCAGCCGGTCGCGAAGCGTGTCGGAACCAATGCGCTCGATCGTGCCCGTGGCGTGGGGATCAATCAGCGTATCCGCGTCTTTAACGACCACGGAAGCGCTCACCGTGGCCAGGTCGAGTTTGATGCGGAAGGAAGTGGGGAGGGCGGTACGAATCTCCAGCGATTGCGAGAAGGGCGCAAATCCCGGTGGCGCGACGCGGATTCTGTAGATCCCAAAGGGCAGCAACTTGGCCACGGCGTTCCCTGCGTCGTCTGTCGTGAGCGTCCGCCGCACCTGGTTCGAGTCGCTGGTCAACTCGACCGTGCTCTCGACCCCCAGCCCGGCAGGGTCGGTCATCTTCAGGCGCAGCTCTCCGGTGTTGCTCTGCGCCGAGAGCGAGGTTGAGGCCAGGAGAGCCACGAAAACCATTCCTAGGGTGAGCCGGAGCCGTGCGGCCGTCGCCTTCATGGCACAGCGGTGCGCAAACTCATCTGCAGAGCGCGGATTTTCAGTTTCGCGCCGCATATTCACGATGCCTTCGTCTTTGCCCTGAACATGAACATTACAACATGCCTGTCTCCTAATATACAACGCCCCGGAAGAGTTTGGGAGCAAGCGCGAAGCCAGGACGAAATTTACGAGCAAGTGTAGCAACCGTAACGTGGTCCCCCGTCTTTGGGGTCCGCGGTTCTTCGTTTGAAGATTCTGCAAACCCCCAACACAAAAGGCATCGCGATGACATATTCGGTCAGATGACTGGATGTTAGGTGTCAAGGGCGCGAGAGCAACTCCAAGCCCCAGTCCCCGGAACCCAGGAGGTTCCAACTTGCGGGAAGGCTAGCGCGTGACCTACCTGTTGCCGAAGCTTAAACCCCATGGGAGTCAGATCGAAATTCAAGAGAAAGGAGATCAAGAAAAGCCTAGTCCAGTGTCCAGGAAATGGCTGGACAACTGTGTTGGCCGTAGCGCCGGCATTCTGCGGGCAAGTGCCGCCAAGATAGCGGCGCTACGCTCCAATTAGGGCAGCGCCTGGTTAGTGGTAGTGGTGCAGTTTGCCGCCGGAGCGACTAATTTCAGGGTTCCCGGCGAAGGTGGAGGCCCTACTTCCCTCAGTTCATCCCCCGCAATAATAAAGCTTGACACTAAGCCTTACTGATTGGTATAATCCGGCTGCGCCGACTGTCGGAAGGACTGGGCGTGGAGCGCACCGTATGGAGGCCCCCCAGTGAAGTGTAAATATGAGACCGAAAACGCACCATCTGAGCTGTTCATTCTAGTCGACAATGTGTCGCTTGATGCCCAAAACGCCCAAAGCTGAGAACATGTTGAAAACAAAGCGCGTCAACTAGGGATTTCTGTTTGCCAAAGCTGAGAGGTTATTGAAAACAAATACTGTTAGCAGCATTATGATAAATGGTAGAACAGGATGACAATGTGTCTAGTGCAGTGTCCAGGAAATGGCTGGACAAATGGGTTGGTCGTAGCGCCGGCATCCTGCCGGCAAATGCCGCCAAGATAGCGGCGTTTCGATGTCCAGTTAATTACCGGATACCACACTAGCCCTAGCGTTGAGCTTGAAACTCTAATGGGGCGTTGTCAAGAGTCAGTGAGATTCGGTTTCAGCGCGAACGGGCGGTTTGGTTGCGACCATCATCAGGAAACCGATGGTTGCGGCGACCAGCATGGTCACCAAGGTCCGCTCCGGCGGGTAATTGGCGAGGGCACCGGCCAAAGAGCCTCCCACCGTGCTGCCCAGAAACTGCGCGGTGTTGTAGAAGCCCAGGGCCGTTCCATAGGCCGTTCCGGGCGAGGCTTTACTGACCAGGCTGGGGAGAATCGGCTCCAGCCCTGTGAAACCGATATAGAAAAGCGTTCCCGCAAGAAATACCGGAAACAGCCGTTGGGGGTCCAAGCCCAAACTAGCCGGTGCAAAGAGCAGCAAGAAACTGGGAATGAACATCAAGTAGGCAACCGAGGCGAGGGGGCGCCCCCAGCCTTTGTCAGCGCCTTGCGAAAAGCCAAACATGGTGAAGCCGCTGATCACCATCATCGGCAACAACAGCATGTAGTAATCGGTCAATTTCAGGTGGTGCTGGCCGGTGACAATCAGAGGAAAATGGAAGAAGAACGTAGTCATGAAGAAGTTGATCAGGAACCCGCCCCCGGCATAGGCGACAAGCGGCGGATGAGCGAAGACCTGTGCCATGGGTGCGGGAGCCTGCCGCTCGCGAACCTCGTCTTTCAGGTAGCGCACCAGGAGAAAATCCGTTGCCAGGCCCAGGAAACCCGTCAGCCAAAACAGGAAGGCCGTGCCAAACCATCCCGCCAGGATGGGCCCGCCGATGATTCCCACCGCAAACGACACGCCAATGGGGATGCCCAGCACCGCCATGGCGGTTGAGCGCCGCTCGGGCTCAATGTAATCGGCCACGGTGGCAAAGGCTACGGAGATGATGGCTCCGCCGCCTTGCACCAGCCGCCCAAAAATCAGCTCCCAGATTTGCCAGGAGTGGGGAAACAAGGGAGGCAAGGCACAGAGGAACGAGCCCACACTGAATAGCGTCATGCCCATTACCAGCACCTTGCGGCGGCCGATGCGGTCTGAGAGTCTGCCGAGGGGAATTTGCAGGATCGCCATGGTCAGGGCATAGGCGCCGAAAGCGAAGCCGACCAAAAACTTTGAGGTAGTGAATTGGAGCCCGTAAAGGGTGAAGACCGGCAGGACTAGAAACAAGCCCAGCATGCGCAAGCCCACCATGCTGGCGAGCGCCAAAAGCACCTTTCTTTGGGTGGAAGTAAATGCGAGGCGGTTACGGACAGTAGTGTTGGCCATTTAAACTGTGCCTAGTGATGGTCCACGCGCGGAGGAATCGGGCGCGCTCGCAGTTCCCGGAGCAAGACCAGCATTCTTTCCACTGCGGCGTTCACGAACTTCTCGCCCTTCTCACGCGTGGCCTTGGTGGGATCGCCGAAGGTTCCGGTCTTCGAATTCCGGCTGGCCCATTCTTGAAAAACCAGCCGCGAGGGCGTCTCGAAATCCCAGAAGAAGAACTCGGAGTTAGGCGGCAGGTTGATTTCTTTCTCCGCCTTTTCGAATTGCACCAAGTCGCCGCGCAAATAGAGCAACACGGAGGTTTCAAGTTCACAAGCGTGCGCCATGCCCCCAGGGATCTCCGATTCCCGCAACTCTCGAAAAAGCTGGGGAGGGATCAAGCTCCACCAGGAAATCATGCCACAGATCGCCTCGGTCGTGTTTGCGATGTTCCGAGCCGCGATGTCGAGAAAGGGAACATTACTGCCGTGTCCGTTGACCAGGAGGATTTTGCGGAAACCATGGTAGGCCAAGCTTTTGCCGATATCGGTCACATAGCCAATGATATTCGGCCCGTCGATGGCGATGGTGCCGGGAAAATCCATATGGTGAATGTTGAAGGAATAATAGACCGACGGCATCAGGACGGCCTCGTGGGGCACTTGCTCGACCGCCCGCCGGGCGACCTCGGTGGAAGTCAGCACGTCAGTGACCAGTGGCAGGTGCACGCCATGTTGTTCGATGGTACCCACCGGGAGGACGGCCACGCGATTCTCCGCCACCGCCTCGCGAATCTCCGGCCAAGTGAATTCTTCATAGCGATACTTGTCCGGCATGGCAGATTCCTCTCGTCGTCAAAAGTTTGGGTTTTGCGGTGCTACGTTTGGATCAAGCTGCTGGCCAGCGGCCGAATAATTCCTCGCCTGAACCGCGCAGGGCAGGCGGCGGGGTTATTCCACAAATTCCGCCTTTACGTGCTGAGGCAGGATTCCCTTTTCGTAACCACGGTCAAGGAGCGTTTGTACCGCCTGGCGGCCGCGCTCACCGTAATCGAGCGTCCAATCGTTGACGTACATGGCCACGAAGCGGTCGGCCGTGGGGGAATCGAGCCCGCGGGCGAACTGCAGGGCATAGTTAAGGGCTTCTTCGCGATGATCGAGCGAGTATTGAATGCTTTCCTTCAACAACCTAGCGGCCGCGCGCAAGGTACGGTGGTCAAGCGAGCGGCGGATGGCATTTCCACCGAGCGGAAGCGGCAAACCTGTTTCCTGGTGCCACCATTCGCCCAAATCCACAATCTTTTGCAGCCCGGATTCGGCGTACGTCAACTGGCCTTCGTGGATGATCACCCCGGCATCCGCCTCACCCCGGTTGACAGCTTCCAGGACCTGATCGAAGGGGGTGAAAATGGCCTCAAATTCACGCTCATAGAGCTGCAGCACCAGATGAGCGGTAGTCATTTTCCCTGGCACCGCCACGCGCTTACCACGCAAGCCTTCTGTTCCCAGCGTGGCACGCGCCACCACAATAGGTCCATAGCGCTCGCCGAAGCTCGCGCCGGAGGGGAGCAAAATGTAACGGTCGGCGAGATAGGGGTAGGCGTGGAAAGAGATTGCAGTGATGTCGTAAACGCCCTCCATCGCTTTCTGGTTCAGGGATTCAATGTCCTCAAGCGTGTGCGTGAAGAGCAGGTTGCCCGTCCGCAGTTTCTTGGTCGCGAGGCCATAGAACATAAAAGCGTCGTCAGAGTCCGGACTGTGCGCCAGCTTCAGCTCGAGCTCGCGGGGTGTCTGGGAATCCAACTTCTGCGGGGATGTAGACGACATACCTTCACTCAACCGGAAATCACCTTCAATTTGGAGAGCGGTTATACTACCACGCGGATCCGTTTCCGGCAATTATCCCAACGAGCAATGTCACAAGAACCTATGCCAGGTTGCGGTTGTATTAACGATAGGCAAGAAGTTGAAGCGGGTATTCAGAGGCCGTCCGATGCCACCAACTCGCACATTTAAGAAGCGATTCACACCTCTGGATCGCGAGGAGGGACAGATTTCTCACCACGGGTTTGGAAGGGCGGGCTCAGAGGCCCACGGTTTCCCTCACTGCTGAAATATCCGGACTACGGTTTTGCCGTCGCTCCCAGGCGGGACCGAATGGCACTTTTGGCGCGCAGGGCCTGTGCAGACACGCCGGCATCAGGATCGTGAGAGAGCCGGTCCAGCGGCTCCAGGCTGGTCTGATCGCCACTGTACATCAGCACGGCACAAAGCCGCTTCCTCACATCCGAGTCCTTGCTTTGCAGGTAGGGATAAAGTTTGGGGAGGAAGCCGGGCGTCCAGGCCAGTTCGGTCAGGTAGGCGCGGGCCGTGTCGCCGCGCGTCCGCGAACCCAAATCGCCCACCATGGCGCTCAAGTAGTCCCCCTTGCCAAGTGCCGTAATGGCGAATTCGATCGCGAGGGTTACGTCGGCGTCCTTTTCGGCGGTGACTGCCTTCTCCAGTTCTCCCAGGCTTTGGGGATCTGCAGCACGCGCCAGCCCCTCTGCCGCCGCCTGACGGACGGTCTTATCCTGGCTCCACAGGGCCTTGATAAAGACCGGAACGGACACCTTTTCTCCGAGGTAAGCCAACCCCTGGATTGCTGCTACTTTGTCTTTTTGATCGGGGCCGCTCTCAAAGATCGACTGCAACTTGGGCACAGCATCCTTGGCCCGCAGGATGCCGACCGTGACGCAGGCATCGCGTTTGACATCCTTGGTCGGCGAGTCCAGCAAGTCGACGAGTTGCGGGCCTGCCGTGAGGTCTTTGATCTTGGAAAGAGCGTTCAACGCCTCGCGCGCCAGGTCGGTGTCAGAGGAGTGCGCAGCCTTTATCAGATCCGGCACCGCTGGCTTTGCGACCAGAATGCCCAGCCCTTTGGCGGCCTCGCGCGACGCGTCGTTCGAGCGCGTGTCGTTGAGGGTCGCGACGAGTGTCGTGATGACCTGCGGGTCCACCGTCAGGCCGGGATCGATCCTCGTGGGGTCGGCTTCGAAATGACCTTTCACGCGTTGCACGCTCTTCCTCATAAATCCCGTCAGGCCCCCGCCGAGCGAACCCCCGGAGTAGAAGCCCACCAGCGCCTTGACAGCCAGCAATCGCGTGTCACCGTCCACATCTTTGGTGGCCTGCTCCAGTGGCGGCAGAACCTCCGACTGGTGGAACTGTGCCAGGGCCAGCACCACCTCGTGCCGCACCTTGGAACTGGGGTCAGTAAGTGCTCCGGCCAGCACCGGGATAGTAGCAGGGTCGCCTTCCTTGCCGAGTTCACTTGCAGCCTTTGCCCGTACGCTGTCGCTGTGACCTTGCTTCAGGAGCATGACCGTTGGGTTATTGTCGACGGAAGAGGCGGCGGGCGGGGTTGCAGGGTTCGTTGCCTGAGCCCGCAGAGCTGGAACGTTCGAACACGTAAGGAACAGGATGAAGGCTATCGACCCGGAAAAGGGCTTCATAATTTACCTCGTGACTTGGGGCGCGCCTGGGCGTCAAGAGCAACGCCCCTCCTTAGCTGCCGGTTTTGGAGGAGCTACGCCTTCCCCCGACTCAAGTCCGGCCAGCAAGGTTCTATCTGCCGAGTTGAGCGTGGGCGCTTACTATTTTCCGATGCGCGTAATACTGAACTTGGTTTTCCCAGAGGCGGCATCGCGGGTGATTGTAATGCTGATAACACCATTTGATCCTGCGAGTTGCACCAGAGCTTGGTCACCAGTTTGCTGGACCATGGATTTCGGCCCCAGCTTGTCTTTGTAAAAGCTTACCACCTTATCCACGGAGTTGTCGGTGACGAACTGTTGTACCTTGACTGCGCCTCCCCCCATTGACATCTCACCGCCACCTTCCGCCGCAGTGGCGCCGGGATAGGTGGCTACCTCGGTATCGATGGGCGCGGCTGTCTCAGTGGTGGGAGCCGGGTTGGGTTGTGGGTGAACCTCCTGTGTGCCCGAGGGCATGGGAGCAGTGATCCGGACTTGCTGCCGGTACTGGTTCATCCTTTGCTTGAATCGATAGGCGTAGTACACGCACGCCCCGGCACCGATGAGGCCGAAAACGAGCAGCACAGCCACCACCGCGACGACGATTTTGAGAATGGGGGTGCCAGGTTTTGCCGCTGTGCTGACGGGTGCAGGAGCCGAAGCTGCAGGAGTAGCAGCCACCGGCGGGGGAGTCGCGGTGACTTGGGCTGGCGGTGGAGCAGGAGCGGCCATAGCAGGCGGCGGCTCAGCGGGAGGCGGAACCGGAGCCGCGGGCGGTTGCGACGCAGGCGCCGGGGGACCCTCCAACGCAGCTCCACAACCTGTGCAGAATCTCATTCCTTCGACCAGAGGGGAGCCGCACTTCGTGCAAAATTGGGCCATGGGATTTTCCTCCTCGGATTCGCGCTCCCGAGAAGCCGCAGGTGGCGCTGCCATAAGGTACAAGCAGAGCAGGGCAGCTTTCCGCACACCGGCGCTTCTAAAGGTTAGCGGGCGGAGCATAGCACTTTTCCCTGCCTGCGTTGAGGTGGTGTACTGGTTCCCCAAGACACATCTGGCGCGACGCTTACGGTGGCTGTATAATCGCGCCTCGTCAGGATGGAAATGAACCTGGGGACGGAGGAAACTCGATCCCATACTTCCGGCTTTGCGAAATCTCAACACGGAGGCATTAATAAATAATCCCATGAATCGCAGAGACTTTATGCGTTACTCAGGAATGGCCACGACTACGGGCACGGTTGCGCTGCGCAGCGGAGGCAAGGTTCTGTGGGCGTCTGCGCCGGACCCGTCGCCCGTTCCGCCCAGCGAGAAGGTGCGGGTGGGTGTGATCGGCATGGGCGCGCGGGCACTTCAGGATACCTTCAGCTTCTCCGTGACGCGGGGTGTGGAACTGGTTGTCGCCTGTGATGTCTACAAGAACCGCTTGATTCGAGCCCAGGAAGTGTTTGGCGAGAAGCTCGAAACCACGGGTGATTATCGCCGCGTTCTCGACCGCAAAGACATTGATGCCGTGCTGATCGCCGTGCCCGATCACTGGCACAAGAAGATGATCCTGGATTCCCTGGACGCGGGCAAGGACGTCTATTGCGAAAAGCCCATGACCTATAAGATCGAGGATGGGTTCGAAATCATGGAGGCTGAAAAGCGTACGGGACGCATCTTGCAGATTGGCAGCCAGTGGGTGAACTCACCGCTCACTGAACTTGCGAAGAAGTGGATCACCGAAGGACGTTGCGGCCAGATCACGCTGGTGAAGGCCTGGGAGAACCGCAATACGCCTTCCGGTGCTTGGTTTTATCCCATCGCTCCGGATGGGAACGAAGAGACCATCGATTGGAAAACCTGGCTAGGTCCTGCACCCCAACGGCCTTTTGACCCGCGACGCTATTTCCGTTGGCGGTGTTATTGGGATTATTCCGGCGGCTTGCAGACTGACTTGGTAGTGCATCACCTGACCACGCTCCACTATCTCATGAATGAGATTTGTCCACGGAGCGCTATCACCTACGGGGGCAGCTATCGCTGGAAGAAGATTTACCCCGAGACGGAAGTTCCGGACGTGGTGCAGACGCTGTTCGAGTACCCAAATTTCACCTACAACGTTTCGCTGACCCTGAACGCATCGAGCCAGGGTTTTGGCGCCTACTTCATGGGCACCAAAGGCACCGTCCAGATCAGCGAAACGGCCCTCTCCTTTTATACCGACGACCCGTTCGATGAATCTGACTGGGTAGTGGCCACGTGGCCGCGGAAGATGCAAGAGGATTGGGTAAAGCAAAACAATTTCCTTAACCTCAGCCAGCAGTGGTCCCCGGGGACATGCCGGGCGGCGGAAGCCAATGAGCACTACGATGTGATTGGTGATCCGGGTGACCTTCACGTGAAGGCTTTCGTTGAATGTGTTCGCACGCGAAAGAAGAGTAAAGAATCTGGCGTTGAGGGCCACAACGCGGCGCTGGGCGCTCACCTAGCCAACATGTCGTACCGCAATGGCAACCGGAAAGTCGTTTGGGATGGGAAAGAAGCCACGTTTGCGTAGACGCGGCCAGGCCTATGGACCCAAGGGGGCACTGGAAGATATGCCGTGCCTGATCCCCGGAATGGTTCGCGTCGAGGCAGGGAAGTTCAGGTAAGACTACAAGCCTTAGTCTTAAGAAGGAGGATGAAATGAGAAGAGCTACGATTGGGATGTTGATGATGCTGGTGCTGGTCGCACTTGCCGGTCCGGCTTTCGCGCAGAAGAATCCTCGCGGCACATCGCAGATAGCACTCAATGGCAAAACGGTTTCGGTTGAGTACGGGCGGCCCTCGCTGAAGGGACGTACCACGGACGAGTTGCTCGGCAAGTTGAAGGCAGGAGGTGTTTGGCGGCTGGGTGCCGATACCTCCACGACCTTTAAGACCGGCATCGATCTGGCTTTTGGTGACGTTACGATCCCCGCCGGGGAATACAGCATCTGGATGCAGCGGCAGGAAGATAATTCCTGGAAACTGCTTTTCGACAAGCAGCACGGCCAATGGGGAGAGCCCACCCCCGATCCTGCGCAGTGTTTCGCGTCTGTGCCTTTGAAAGAATCGAAGCCTGCAGCACCCGCTGAAATGGTCACGATCACTCTGGCGAAAGCCGGCAAGGGTGGAGCGATCACTATCGAATGGGGCACACTGAAAGCCACGGCCGACTTTAAGGCGAAATAAGTTACCATGCGCATACGGCTGCTGGGGCGTACCGGGCTGAAGGTTTCAGAAATCTGTCTGGGCACGATGACCTTTGGAAGTCTGCCCGGGGGACGACGCGTTCCCGGATGCGATGAGAATGCCTCGTCTTGAGATGCTTAACGCCTATCTCGAGCGAGGCGGTAATTTCATCGACACCGAACCTCGGACAGTTTGAGGAGAATCTGGGCGCGGCGGGGTGGGAGTTTCCGCCCGACGAGTGGCAAAAGCTTGACGCCGCCAGCGCTTTGCCGGTCGAATACCCGCAGGACTTTCAGTCCTGGGTTGAACCCATGATCCATGGCGACTTGGGCACCCCATAACCGCCTGGGATAAATGGCCGGAACGATTTTCATTGGCGCCTTCCTTTGTTTTCTTGATCTTAAGCTGCCTTGGATAAACCCGATACTTGGTGCGACACGTGAAGACGTGGCTCGATTCTAGGTTCGTGAACCGGTCTTCGCTCATCAAATCCACACCTCGTGAATGGTCCCTGACTTGCACTCTGAAACAAACGAGGAATTGGAACCTTTGTCATCTGTTCGGTGTCTAAGGTTCTGGTTGAAATCTATTTGGAGGTGTAAGTTGTCCCCATGGTTATCATCGTAGTGTTTGGTGGTCTGGTTGTCGGTGGAGCACTCTTCGCGGTTCTTAAGAGCAGTGGGAGCAAATTGTCAGGTAGCAAGTATACAAAGCTGGACATTGGGTAGTCCCGGGATCCCGCCAACACGGTCCTGTCCCCTGTAGTCCCTACCTTTCCCGAGACCTTGGAAGCTAACGCGTCGTGGAAAGAGGGTAGGTGTGTCCTTAAGGTTCGGCTGGCCCGGCGCGTTGTCGGCCCCAAAAGGTGAAGTGATGGGGTCGATGTGCGGAGCGTGGGGTGACGCAACAGTATGCCCCTCATCCGCACACACCCTAATCTTTGGTCCCCGCTGCTTGTCTCCAGAAGCGGTTGCGGTACGCGTCCCGACTTATGGAGAGTCTGGGGGCTTCCTGGCAAGTTCTGGAATGGTGTGACCTTCTCAGGTATCCCGCCTATCTCCAACCTTTTCAAAAAGTTATTGGGACCACTCTTCATTCTTGATATTTTTCTAGTTTCGCGCTGCCTGCTTGATGCTTGTCAATAAATCGGTGATCTGCTGGGTTAAACGCAGCACCAATCCCATCTCCATGGCGTTTTCGGGCTGACAAATGTCGATCAGCGCTTCGAGGCGGCGTTGGAAGTCCGCAGGGTCATGTCCCGGGGAAGCCAGAGTCACCTCCACCGAATGTGAGTAGAGCACGGGCCGTAGTTTTGCCGCAGCCCGCGCCTTGCCCCGATCGTGTGTCCCTTTCAAATTGACCGTTGGGGCCATGTTCAGATCGCGAGGTATTTCCAAATTGATCGGTGGGGCGTTGCCGGAAGGTGTGACTTCACGCCGTGGCCGCCGCCTGCTCGACCGTTTTGCAGTCAGTTTTGCTCGACTCAACTTGTGCTGTTTAGCTAAAGACATTCGAACCTCCCCAGGGTGCGAAGAAAACGCTGCGTAAGGGCAGCGTACGTTGTCTAGGTGTTATTGTGTCATAAACCCAGTATGGATTGTCAAGTGGGTAAATACACATTTGGGCTACCGGTAGCCCAAAAATGAAAAAGCCCACACAAATTGTCCGGTGGGACATGCGGCAGAAGCGACGTTGCTGGAAAGTCCCTTCAACGGGGACAACGCGATGGTAGTGTCCCAGTTTGATGATGTAGCGGCGAGTTTACCTCGCCATATGGCGGCGTCCCGATCGGATCGGGATGAATGCCACCGCCTCTACAGCAAACTGAGACACTACCAACGCGCTAGTAAAGGGATATCTCATCAAGATCGAGCTTGAAGTCGCCGGGGGGCCCATCGACGGTAATCTCGAATGCCCAGGTTGTGCCGGCGGGTGAGGCCACTTCGGGATTAGCAAGCCAGGCAGCAGGCAGGCGCACAGCCTGCCAGTCGGAGTCGGGGACAAAGCTGAGCGTGGGGCGAGAGGAGGTCGGGGTAGAGGGCCCGACACTGACCTGGAAAATCCGGTTGTCGCCGCGCACTTCGAATTGGATGCCGCGGACGCCCTTGGCGCGAGGAGCAATCGAGAACGTATATCGCCCTGTAACAAACCCGTGGTCCGTGCCCGGGGCGGGAGCAACCCGGCCAGTGAAGCGCAGGGCATGCTCGGTGCCCGCGGCGCCCGGTGAAATCACCTGGAATTCTCCGAGGGAGTGGCCGGCCGCACCGGGGTCGGTAGAAATCTGCCAGCGCGCCAGCAGGATTTCAGCCTCCTGGGGATTCTTGAAGTCGTCGAGTAACTCGCTTTCGGCGGCGGCGGCGGGTTGTTCCGCGATCAGCGTGGCGTGACTCATTAGCGTGAAAGTCTCTTCCCAGTTGGTGGCCAGATTTCCGCGCGTGTTCATCCAAATTCCCATGGCGAGAAATGGCAGGACGAAGAGCAAGGCGAAGGATTTGGCGCGGCGCGAGATCTTCTCATCTTTCTCCCAGCGGAAAAGCTTCCAGGCAAAGAGCAGGCCGAAGGTCCCGGAAATAAGCAGGAGCAGCACTTCGAGCCAGTGGTCGAGGAGCGAATCGCCCCGCACCATGATGGCTTGAAACGCCGTGACCAGGTAGGTGGCGGGCAGGAAGGCGGCGAGACGCTGAACCAAGCGGGGAAGGAGCGGCAGCGGGAAAGTCACTCCGGATAGAAACACCAGAGTGATCCACGCGACATTATTGAAGATTTGCGCTTCCTGCATGGTGTTGGCCACGCTGGCAATCGTCAGGCCGAAACCCGCAAAGGCGAAAGTGCCCACGGTAACCAGGGCGAGGAGAGTGAGCAGTCCAATTTTCATCGGCATGTGGAAGAAAACCGTCGCACAGAAAACCAGTATCGCGAGGGTCGGGAGTTGCAGCAGATAATTTGCCAGCAGGCTACTGAACACCATGGTGCCGGGGCCGATGGGCGCCATTCGATAGCGGCGCAGGCTGCCACGCTCGCGCTGCACAACTGATTGCATGCCCAATCCCCAAAAGCTGCTCCCCATGATATTGAGGGTGATCACCGGGCCAAAAAAATACAGGACGGTCTCGGGATTACCGCGCGCGAAGATGCCCGAATACACAAAAAGAAAAACAATGGGAAAGAGGAAAGTAAAAAAGAGCGCGGCCTTGGTGCGCATCACCAACTTGATCGACATTAGCGCAATTCGAACCGCAGGCATCATAACAGTAGTCAGAGGTCAGAAGTCAGAAGCAAGCAGCCCGCTGGTCTTATTCTGACTCCTGGCTCCTGACTTCTCACTTCTTCAGTTAGTCTTCCATCCGCCGCCCGGTCATTTCGACGAACACATCTTCAAGCGTGGGCGGCGAGATGTGGAGGTTGAGCAGGGCATTGCCTTCCGTTTCCAGGAAGCGCACGAGCGCCGCCACGGCCTGCGCGGGCGGCTGAGCGTGCAGGAAATACACGCCCTCGGCTTCGCGGCAATCCACGACTGCGTCGAGCTGTTTCAAGCGGTCGGTTGAAACGGGTTTGGCCAGGCGCACTTCCAGGCGCGTGCCTTTGCCCGATTTCTCAACCAGTTCGCGGGGTGTACCCACGGCAATCATCCGGCCGCGGTCGAGAATGGCCACGCGGTCCGAGAGGCGCTCCGCTTCCTCGATGTAGTGAGTGGTCAGCAAGGTGGTGCGGCCCTCGGAGCGGAACTGCTCGATGAGCGCGTAGATGTCGCGGCGCAGTTGGGCGTCAAGGCCCACGGTGGGCTCATCCAGCAATACCAGCTCGGGATTGTTGACCAGGGCGAGCGCGAGCGCCAGGCGCTGCTTTTGCCCCCCCGAGAGCTTTTCATAAAAGGCGCGGCGCTTCTCCGTGAGGCCAAAACGGTCCAGCAGCATTTCAATCGAGGCCGAGGCGCGATAGAAGCTCGCGAACAGTAGCAGGGCCTCTTCGACCCGAATCTTATCGGGAAGAACCGTGGCCTGGAGTTGCGCGCCAATCCGCTCCTTAAGCGCCGCCTTCTCACGCGTGGGGTCCATCCCGCACACGGTGACCGTACCGCTATCGGGCTGACGCAGGCCTTCCAGAATTTCGATGGTGGTCGTCTTGCCCGCGCCGTTGGGGCCGAGCAGTCCAAAGACTTCACCTTGCTTGATCTCGAAGGTGATTCCGCCGAGAGCCTGGAGCGAACCATACGACTTGCGCAGATTCTCAACGTGCACGAGCGCGGAGTTGTTGCCCTTCAACATATTAGTATTCCCATATGATATCGGACACCCGGTCGCGAGGCAATTTAGATTGGCCCGTTACATGAGTGTGATCTGACCTGAACTGACCGCGTGTCACATTTCGAACGGACAATTCGACGCCAAGTTTGGCCCTTGATTTGTTCACATCAGTCGAGAGTGTTATATTGCGCTGTCACATTGAGTGAGTATTTTGACTGAGGGACTCTGACGAGTTGTCCTTGTGAGTATTTTTCAGAAAGCGACAGGTTCTGGGGTGACCGATGAAGATTCTAGTTTTGAATTGCGGCAGCTCTTCCATCAAGTTCCAACTGATTGAGACCGATAGCGAGATGATTGATTCCAACACGGACCGGTCAATTGCCAAGGGAAGTGTGGACCGAATTGGGACCGACGAGGCGACGTTGAAGGTAACGGTGCCGCCCAATCCGGCCAGATCCTCGACCGAGGAAATTCTTGACCACCAGACGGCTCTGACCCGGGCGATTGCGGTTCTGAAGGAATGCCGTGCCGTGGCGGATATCTCGCAGATTCAGGCGGTGGGGCATCGCATCGTGCACGGAGGCGAACGCTTCGCCGCATCCGTGGTCATTGACGAGGCCGTGGAGCAGGAAATCCAAAATTGCGTGGAGCTCGCACCGCTGCACAATCCGCATAACCTGCGCGGGTATTACGTGGCGCGCAAGGTCATGCCGCAGGTACCGCAAGTGGCGGTGTTCGATACGGCATTCCACCAGTCGATCCCGGCGCACGCCTATCTGTATGGATTGCCTTATTCCTATTACCGGCGGTACCACATCCGGCGTTACGGGTTCCACGGCACATCCCACCGTTACGTGGCGTTCCGCTACCGGCAGATATTCGGCAAGGAGCGCGACGAGGCGAACCTGATCACCGCGCATCTGGGGAACGGCTGCTCCATAACGGCCATTGACAAAGGCCACTCGGTGGACACCTCGATGGGTTTCACCCCCCAGGAGGGCCTGGTGATGGGAACGCGCTGCGGAGACATCGACCCGGCCGCACTGTTCTACATCATGTCAAAAGACGAATTGACTCTCCATGATATGTCTACATTGCTTAATAAGTTCTGCGGGCTCTACGGGATCTCAGGGGAGTCGAACGACATGCGCGAGCTGATGACGGCCGCCGCGAAGGGTGACGAACAGGCGAAGCTGGCGATTGAAGTCTTCTGCTACCGCATCAAGAAGTATATTGGCGCTTACAGCGCGACGCTGGGACACGTGGATGGCCTGGTCTTCACCGGCGGAATTGGAGAGAATTCGCCCCACGTGCGTGCCCTGGCTTGCGCAGGGCTCCGCGAGTTGGGAATCGAGATCGACGCGAACCGGAACGAGACCATAGCCGGCAAGGAAGGGGAGATCTCAACGGACGCTAGCCGCGTGCGAGTGATGGTGATCCCCACCAACGAAGAGCTCCTGATTGCACGTGACACCTTCCGGGCGGTGCGCGGCCTGCCGCTGCCGCACTAAGGTGGTTGTTTCATAAGGGAAGTAGCGCGGACCACGCCTTCATCGGCGGCGCTTGCTGCCTACTGATGAATCCTGCCTGCTGCTGTCTTCCGGTGCAACACTTTGCGGCTGATCTCCGGCCAGAATTCCTGCAACAAGTTGACGGGCACGCTGAGCGCCAGCGCCTCACTTCCGTTGCTTAAGGTGTAAGACGCCACATTTTGACGTCCGGGCAACCAAAGCGTGGAGACGGCGCCGGCAAAGTAGTAGCCGCCGATGTTGGAGAGGTTTAGGGTCGCGTGGCCCTGGGGGTTGTAGGTGAGGAAGCTGTAGAGGATGGCGTGTCCCGCCCGGCGGCAGAATCCATGCTGGTTACTCGCGATGTAACGAACATCCTCATGCAGCAATGCCGCCACGGGAAACTGAAAGCTGTTTTGAACGATGTCACCAGAGGCCACGCGTGATGCCACCCTGCGGCCGTAACCAGGGAATCCTCCGCCCCATTCCTTGGGGCTGCCAGTCGACTGGTCCAGGGCCAAGGCGGCGAACAAAGGGCCCACGTAAGCTCCGACAGACCAAAAGCTCTGCTTGAGGTAGAGCTTCCAGCGTTCGTCTCCGGTCAAGGGAGTGTAATCTGAAGCCATGGCCGTCACTTGTCCGGTTACCGGATTCACGCTGAGCCGATTCTTATCGTCCTGGGTCTTGTCCGCCACTGAAGCCGGAGATGTGGCGCTCCGCACGTCGGGCGTCTGGGAACTTGTTTCACCTGCTCCAGCAGTCTGACTGAACGCTGATGACACGGCCAGTAGTATGAGCGCGGCCGCTGGGAGCACGCGCCGGACTCCTTTCCCAAGAGTTCGCTTGCCAGTTTGTTCCCAATGCCTAAATGAGTTATGCATCGAAAATTAGATGCATGCCATCAGGGAAATGTTATCCCGGACCCAGATCATCACAAAATGCAGGGCACTGAGCGGAGTGGCAGGGACCCGATTCGTAGATTCATGGTTCGCTCAAGAATCCGTACAAACGAGCCGCCGACACGCCGCCACTTCCTCTTGCCACTCCAACGCGTGTGCTGCGCTCACCCGCGCACGTCACGCAACCACTCGAAGACGGCCTCCTCCATTGACGGCGTGAAAGAATTGAACGCCAATGGCGTCTGGAACCGGAGCGCGTCTTCGTGCCCCAGAAGCGCGTAGACTTTTTTTGCCTCCTCAACCTCTAATTGCACATCGTGCAGTGGCGCATAGCGATCCAGGGTAGGCGCGACCACCAGCGTAGGCCGGGGCGCATTGGCCGCCAGTATCTCGTCAAAGTCAAAAGGCAAGCGGCCCTCCTGCCCAACAAAGAATCCGAGGCGAGGCAGGAGTCCATGCAGGTGAGAGTAATGTTTCACACCCTCGGTTCCTTTCTCCCGCGTGCTCAGCCGCAAGGGATCAACGCCGCAGACTGCTGCGACACCTTTGACCCGGTCATCCAAAGCAGCGGTTAGCAATCCCACTTTGGCGCCCAGTGCATATCCCACCAGGTATATCCGCGAAGCATCAACCACCTCCAGCGCCGCCACGGCATCCAGCGCGGCGCGTGTGTCAGTAACCATTTTTCCCAGCAACGACCATTTCGGATAGCGTTGATAGAAATAGCGCGCATCGCGTACGCGAGTGCCGAAGCCGATTTGGTCGAAGGCGAGAACCGCAAATCCGCGCTGGGTCAGGGAGACAAAGGTCGGTTGGGTGTCGCGCGAATAGCCGTTCGTATAGGAGTAAGGGTGCAACCAAATCACCACCGGCCATTTGTTCCCCTGGGGTGTGCCGTCCGCGTCGACGGGGAAATAGAAGTCTGCCTTGAGATCGTCTCCATAGGCCAAGCCTACGGCGCCCATCGATGGGTTCTTGAAGGGCCGGCCGAGCTGCATGGCAATCCATCCCCCATCGGTCATGACCTCGCCAGTTTTGAGCGTGGTGCGGGCAGGGAAGCGAACCCCGGCGGGCTCGTCTCCCAGGGCCCAGTTGAGCCTTTGAAGGATGGATTTCTTGGTGTCCTCGCTCCAATGCGCCGCGAGGTCGCGATGGCCCGTGGAAGGAAACTTTGAGGGGTCAATTGCCTCCCCCGAAAGCTTTTTCCACCGCTCAAAGGTATAACCGTTGACCCATATCTCGCGCCGTGGGTAAGTCCGGCGGCCGAAGACGGTATCGAGGAAGTCGCAAAAGATTTCCATGTCTTCCGCCGTGGTGGGATGCTCGCCGTCGCGCAAATTCAGCCAGACCCTATCTTCGTGTCCAAGAAATCGATAAACCTTCTGGACCGCTGGGAAAGCCTGTTCAAAACCAAAGGGATTCCCCTCGTGCTCCGCGTAAGCTGAGTACATCATGAGCCCGCGCGGGGCCACCAGGGCCATCAGAGCATGTTGATCCACGGGAAGTTTGTGCTCGCGGCCGGCAAAAAATCGCAGGCGCGGGTGAAACCAATGGGGGAAGACTCCGGTGATCTGCTCGATGCTTTCATTCTCGAACATGTCAGTGGTGTAGCGCCAGGGGTCGCACTCGCCGGTGTTGCCGCTGGAGGCGATGACGGCGGCGATGCGGTCGTCGAATGCCGCTGCCAGCAGAGCCTGTTTGCCATTACGAGAATGGCCCGTGACGCCGATCTTCTCTTTATCGACCTCTGGCAGCGTGAGCAAGTAGTCGACGGCGCGCATGCCCGCCCACGCCCAGCGCGCCAGGCAGGAAAAGTCATACTCGGGATAGACGTTGATGAACTTATCTGAGTCATCGGCTGGGCCATAATTGGGGTCCGTCGCATAGTAAATGCACCCGATGTAACCTCGACGTACCGCGGGCGCCACCCATGGGTAGGTGCGAGGGTGGTCGGTGAGGAAGACCGGAAACGGCCCTTTCCCTGGTGGGATAATCACCTGCACGCGCAGCGTTCCCCGGTGGTCAGGACCGAACTCCAGGCGCACGTTCCGGATGGTCAGCTTCCCGTCGGTCTCGGTTCCCGTGATCACGCTGCGAAGGTTGTCAGGCTGCGGCGGCAGCTTGCCAAAAACCCACTGCTCATATTGGGCGCGAATCTGCCGGCGCTTTTGCTTCCATTGTTCGGGAGTCTGGACGCCTTCGAGCGGGTCAACGAGGAACGGGGTCGACGGCAGGGCGTCGAAATCCGGCGGGAGCTCGCCCGTGCGCTTCAGCCAGTTTTCCCATGACTTGTCGTAGGCGTTCATCCTTCCGTTGATCTCCGATGGGCGAGGCGGAAGGATCTCTGATAAGCTCCTCGAGTGTCGCGCGCCGCTTGGCCAATGTGTCCTCGGCGGCTGCGGGGGGCTGTGGACGCACGTTGACGTCCGTCGCGAATGCGGAAGCGCCGACTGCCACCGTGGCAGTCTGGGCGATGAAGGTTCGACGTGTGATTTTTTCCATATCTCATCCTCTCAGGGCTCGAATCTTGGCCTTTGCTTGTGGCCGCATCTTCGATGACGCTCGCGCGAATCTATCCCACTCGCGGCGAGACTGCAAATGCTGTATGGTGGTCATCGCAACACGGGGGAAGGGAACAGTTGGTGGAAAGATCAGTAACCCAGGGTGATTCCCAAGTCTCTCTGGCGGTTCCAACCACTGCACCTGCTGGTTCGAGGGCTGACGCACCAAGGTTCGGCACGAAAGAGGGTTGCAAAAATATCAAATGGGGGTTTGTCATGATCACGTTCACCTTAGACCATCGCCCTCACGGGCGAGATGCAGTTTCAAACTTGCCTTGTCGCCGTGATTTTCTGAAGCAGGGTATGGCGATGGCGGGAGCCGTAAGCTTCATAGCTTCCAGCTCTTCGGAGGCTGAGCAAAAACCCGAACCGCGCGGACAAGGGGGCGCCCGAGGGTTCATTGATCCTCATGTTCACGTGTGGACAAACGACTTCAGTCACTATCCAATTTCTCCAGCTTTCACTCCTCACGACATGGTGCCCAGTACTTTCTTTGCGGACGATATTCTGCGCGCGGCCCGTCCCTCCGGCGTGAGACGTATCGTTCTGATCCAGGTGAGGTTTTATGGTTTTGACAATTCCTACATGGTGGAAACGATCCGGCGTTTTCCGAATGTCTTCCGCGGCGTGGCGGTGGTGGATTGGAAGGGAAGTCATCCCGATGCGGATATGCGCGACTTCGCGAAACAGGGCGTGCGAGGATTCCGCATCCGCGCGGAGGGACCTGCGCGCTTAACTTTCCTGGAGGGCGAGAGCGTCGAAAAGATGTTCCGCTGCGGTGCGAAGGAGCGATTGGCGATCTGCCTGCTGCTCGACCCTGACAACCTGCCGGGTGTCGCCAAGCGTTGCGAGCGCTTTCCAGAAACGCCGGTGGTGATCGACCACTTGGCCAGAATTGGAACGGCCGGGCCCATTGCTGAAAGCGACGTCCAAACATTGTGCGGTCTGGCGAAATACCCCGAGGTCAAGGTCAAGGTTTCAGCCTTGTATGGTGCGGGAGCCAAGCGGCCCCCGCATCTCGACCTTGTGCCGTTCATCCGGCGCCTCTACGACGCCTTCGGCCCGCGGCGGCTGATGTGGGCGTCGGATTGCCCTTACCAACTGGCCACGGAAACTTACGAGGACAGCATCTCGCTGGTACGCGACCGCCTGAGTTTTCTTTCCGCTGATGACAAGGAATGGATGCTCCGAAAAACTGCGGAGACAACCTTCTTTACGAGTTGACTTCTGAGAGCAGCGGGCCTCGTCACTTCGGGGGAGCATAATCCTTGGGCAGGATGTTGCTGCCTTTACGCCGCAACGCTTCCGCGTGGAGCGTGCTCTGTTCAGGGCTTTCCGCACAGTCGGGGGGAGTGACCAAATCAAAGTGGCCGTATTCATCCTTGCCACGTACGAGTACCGCCATGTCGCGCGTGGCTCCAGCCTGAACCACATCCGGGGAAATGTAACGGACCGCGAGACCAATCCTGGGGCCGCGCGACTGGTTGGGCCCGGAGCCATGCACAATGCCGATATGGTGGAGCGACATTTCTCCGGGGCGCAGGACCAAGTCAACCGCTTGGGTCTCGTCGACATCGACCGCAATCTCCTGCCCGCGCGTTAACATGTTGTCGGGGGCATAGGTCTCGCGCTGCGGCAGGAGTGGCGTCAATTGCGTTCGGGGCACCACCCGCATGCAGCCGTTCTCGGGTGTGCTTTCGGAGAGGGCAATCCACGCCGTCGTCACATTAGGAGGATTCAGGCCCCAATAGGTGCCATCCTGATGCCAGGAGACATAGGCCTTGTCACCGGGCAGCTTGGGGAACCATTGTGACCCCCACACCATGAGGTTCGGCCCCAGAACGGACTCCACTGCATCCAGCACCGCCGGAGCGGAAATGATTCGATAAACCCATGGCAAGAACAGATGGGTTTCAGTCAAGTAAATGCGCCGGTCCCTCGGCAGTAGGCGGCTTAACTGTTCCGCGTATCGCTCCATATACTCGTGGAAGGATTTGCGAAAGCCTGCCGCTGCCTCCTCTCCGAAGACTCTGAGGGGGAAGTAGTAGCCCTTCTCCTGGTAATGGAGCTGTTGATCGGGGGTGAGTTTTTGAGCCGGCATGGGCAGCATAGGTTCCATGGGATTTCCCATCCGTTGATTATTTGGTCGCGATCACAGAATTTTTGGCCCACCGCATTATACCGTATCGCGCATGACAATGATGGGACAAGGGCCGCTAAGCCTCGCTGTGCCGTACAAATGGGACAAAACTTGAAGCTCAAAGTCGGGTGCGCGGCACCGTTGAGCCGCAAGAGAACCGCAAACTTGGCCCGGTTCCCAACGGTCACCCTGCCCTCAGAGACGGAGGTTTATATTCAAGTGTTGTCTGGGCTTCATACCCAGGTCAATCGAGTCGGCGAAACAGTTGCGATGGTCTGCCGTAACTTGGAATGAAACCAGAAAAATGTGCGTGAAGTGGGTGGCAAATATGATACAAGGGTTAGCTGTCTTAGCAGGCTGGGGTTGGTCAGGGGCTCGCAGGTACGGTGAAATCCCTCGCCAGGCAACCCCCAGATTCTGGTAGTCAAAGTGCCCGGACTATTTGGCGGATTATCGGAAAGCGCACGTTCACGCACTGACCCTGGGTAAAACTTACGTTGTCATCGCCTGAGAACCGGGTCAAGTGTGTGGTCAGGCACAAGATGTTGATTTCCTCCAAGGCTTTGCGAGAGTAGCCTGCCGAGGTCGCGCACCCGAGTTGGGGCGGCTGCAATTCAGCTTCTCAACCGACAAGCAGGGGAGCAGTTCTCGTTTCCATGACGAATTTGCGGATACTATCCTTGTGGGCCATGCTAGGGGGGATAATACTGAGCACCCCCGGTTGGGCCGAAGTTCCAGCCGAGACAGTCCTTACCCTGCGTCTGCTGACGGCCGTTTCGACTTACCGTTCGAAGCCGGGTGATAAAGTTCAGGCGCTGGTGGTCCCGAGTGTAAATCCCCGCCATCCAAGTGCGCTTCCCGAGGGAACGACTGTCTACGGCAGCATCAAGGGGATTCGGAAGGTGGGGCTGGGTCTGGTCCACGAGAAGGCCGAGCTTCAACTCGAGTTCAGTGAGTTAGCGTTACCCGGCGGCGTCCGATACGCCATCAAGTCGCGTGTCATCAGCGTGGAAAACGCCCGTGAGAACGTGGACCGCAACGGCAAAATCCACGGAATCCGCGCCACGTATAGCCTCTCCAATCGGCTGGGGTCACGCCTGGCATTTGCCGCTTGGGCTGACCCGGATTTATGGATTCCTATCTTTGCCGCGGAGACAATTTTGTTCGATTTCCCGGATCCGGAGATCAATTTTGCGACGGGAACTGAACTGGGAATCAAGCTGGAACAGCCGATAGCGCTGCCCGCTTCTGCGCAGGCTCAAACTTCGAACCCCCCGCCAGGATCGGAGGACGAAACTGGGTTGGGAGCTTTGGTGGGTGGGATGCCCGAATGGTCATATTCCCGGCGCGAGCGGATGCCCATGGACCCTATCACTCTGGCCTTTGTCGGTTCGAGTGAAGGTATACAGCGGACCTTTGCGGCAGCAGGGTGGACGGGGGCAAAGCCGCTTTCCTTGGTCTCGGGTGTCGGTGCTGTGCGTGCCATTGTGGCAGGCCAGGCTTTCGCCAACGCGCCCATGCGAATCCTGCTCGTCGATAATGCCGAGCCCGATTTCAGTTTCCAAAAGACCCTGGACACATTTCAAAAGCGCGACCACCTGCGGCTTTGGAAGAGCCCCGAGACGTGGCAGGGCCAGACGGTTTGGGTCTCGGCTGCAACCCGGGATGTCAGCACGAGCTTTTCCGTTCAACCTTTTGGTTTCACGCACCGCGTGGAACGTGATGTGGACCTGGAGCGGGATTTCGTGGTCAACGATCTTTTCTTTACGGGGTGCGTGGGTTCCGTCACCTATATACACCGGCCCCAGGCCTCAAACTCTGCCGCGCCTGAGTCGAGAAAAGGTATGACGTTGGATAAAGAAGTTGCGGTGATTTCTTTAAACTCCTGCGCAACTCCCCGCTATGATTTTTCCGCCCCGGATAACCAGCTCGGGCCGGGTGTCGGCGTGCGAGCCTTGCGCCGAGTGATCCTTACCGCTCGAAATCACATCCTGCGCGACAACCTGATCTGGCGGACTGGGGAAGTGGTGCGCCTAGGTTTTCACCCGGCCTACACTTGGGTTAAAAGCAAACGGTCTGATGCGCAGCAACAACCCATTGCCCAGATCGAGGCGGGGCCTCGAACCGGGGCGGGCGCTGCTTTGGCGGATTCCCCGGCGGCAGGATGTGATTCTGACGAAAGACGTACCCTCCGGTGTCGTTTCCCCCTTTCCATATTGTCAGACTTGCGCTAGCGGTGAGAGCAATCTCTAGTTACGGTAGTAGGCAGCGAGCGCTTGGTGCGAGTCCCGGCCGATTTGAAGTCTCAAGTTTTCATGTCAACCCACCGATAACCGAAACGGGGGAGTGTGTCACGGCGGGTTCAGAGAATCGGGAGATCGGAGGATCCGGAGATCGGGTGAACAAGGAATCGGGCCATTTGGCCATCGAGCCATCGGGTCATTTGAAAACCCCACAATTCCGCGTCGATTGTGGACCTCATTTTCCAATGCAACCCTCCGATAACCGCAGTGGTGAAATGCGTCAGGCTGGGGTTTGGCTGCCCACCTCCCCGAAGCTGTGAAGGAATTGATTTCACGCGTCTTAGTCGTGGTCTGCGCCGGCATAAGGAGGCAGGCTTTGCCTTGTCCGGGCAGGGGGAAGCCGCCTTCCCAGCGTTTCGCATCAGGTTCTGTTATTCTTGAGGACCCATGGGAACAGATTCTGATTTGATCTATGACGTCGGCCTGTTCGATGGCGAAGATACGGCGTACTACCTTTTTCGCGGCTACAACGTGGTCGCGATTGACGCGAATCCGGTGATGGTGGAGAGGGCAAAATTGCGTTTCGCCAAAGAGATCCAGGCGAAGCGGCTGACCCTGTTGAATGTCGGCATATCGAAAACGCCGGGCACCGCGACCTTTTGGATTTCCGATCACGCTGATTGGAGTTCCTTTGACAGGGCCATTGCATCGCGAGAGGGCAC
This sequence comes from uncultured Acidobacteriota bacterium, assembly GCA_963804995.1. Classification (GTDB taxonomy): domain Bacteria; phylum Acidobacteriota; class Terriglobia; order UBA7540; family UBA7540; genus Bog-366. The sequence continues at coordinate 281,561 of CAWDSK010000003.1, read as the reverse complement.
CGCACATCGACCGATTTCGGTGTCGACTGTCCCGTTCTCTCAAATTCTTCGAAGAGTATGGCGTACCCCATTATCTGAAGATCGATATCGAGGGAAATGACCAACTTTGTATCGAGGCCCTCCGCGCGACCCGTCTTCCCAGGTATATTTCCGTGGAGTCGGAATGTGTCGGCGACTCGGCCGTTCTCTCTGACCAAGAGGCTTTGGCGATGCTGGAGTTGTTGCGGGATGTTGGTTATCGGCGTTTCAAGCTGGTGAACCAGGAGGGGTGGGCTTCGATAAGGTCCCATGCTGCCACACGTTTCTGGCTGCGCCTGGTCACCAGCGCCGCCCGAGGCCGGCTTCGGGTCAGAGGTCTATCCGGAATCGCTGAGCGCTTTACAGATTCGGGACGGATTGCCGCGACCTCAGGATTCGTGTTTTCTCCCGGTTCCAGCGGCCCCTGGGGAGATGATATTCCCGGCGGTTGGATGACGTACGCCCAAGCCAGGTCCACTTATTTGCGGGAAAGGCGCCCAATTCTTTCTCGAAAACCAGAGCTTTATGCATTTTGGTATGATTGGCATGCTACATATTGATTTCCGATTGCAGGTGAGGCAGAAGGCGGCCGCTTCTGTTTCCGGCATGCTACTGCTGCTTGATCACAATGTCGGGGCTGACCACGAGGATCGGGATGCTTCGGCGCGCTTTGATAGCGTCAAACCCTAGCTCCTTCAACGCTTGAAGCGCGACTTCAGGTTGGCCGGGTTGGTAGGGCACATCGAAATCAAAGTATCCATTCATACCTGTCTCATCTACCACAACCAAGTTAAGCGAGTGGTTCGTGAGGAAATAACACAGGCGTCTTACGGATTGATGCCGCAGCGTGATCTTGCCCCTCAGCGCTTGGGCCATATCGTGTTCTGACCTGGATTCGGAAGGTCCGGTGCTACCTGCAGTTCGTCGCAGAACGTATACTTCGCGCTCCTGGTTTTCCCAGCGGGCTTGAATGCCGAATACCGTACTCAGGGTCTGACGCATGTAGGGCAGCAGAGTTGATTCCCGATCCTTCGGAACCCGTATGGCAACACGGTAGGTCTGGTGATCCTCGGGCATGCGCCAATCCAAATGCAAGTTATCGGTTTCATAGGCGGCCTGCACCAAAACCTCGAGGGCTACTCCGTCGGCGGTGAAGTGAGCTGGCCTTGGCCAGGTTACCCCGGTCGCCGTTTTGATTGGTTTAATGATCGCGTAGGTGGTCGGGCGCACGCCATCTTGCCAATCAATAAGATGGTCATCCCACTCCATATCCGATTCGACGGTCTCTTTGGGAGGCAGTGTTGGCTTCTTGCCTGCAAGCGCCTCCCTGAGCAGGTCAGGAGTAAGATTCTCCGGAAGTGTGGCGCCAATGACACTGCCGTCTTTGTCGATGACAATCGTGTGTGGTATCGACGGTACCTCAAATGCCTCCCACGTCTTCCTTTCCGGATCGATTCCGATTGCTGCATTCACGGGATGGTCGTGTAAGAACTGCTTGAGACGATCCTCGTCATCCATGGTCACGGCGAGGAACATGACATCATGAAAATCATTAGCCAGTTGATTCAGGTGGGGAATGGCGCTGACGCACGGACTGCACCACGTTGCCCAGAACTCAAGCACAACCACCTTGCCGCGGAGCGCAAGGAGGTCGCCGTCAAAACCGGCAGGGGCTTGCAACCATTTGATCCTTCGCAAAGCTGTCGCAGGAGAAGCATGCTCCGGTGGAACCTTGGTGTAGGCCGGAATTGATTTGTAGGGGAGGAGTAGACAAAGGAGCCAGACACTTCGAAGACAACACATCGTTCCTCTTCCATGATGGGATTCAGGCTGGCCAGGATGTGGACGCCCCACTCGCGCCTGAGTGCGTTGGGTCAACGGTAGGTCTTTTCCGACCGCCTCAGCACCCATGCCACATCAATCAGTCGCTGCTCGTGGTGCAGGAAAAATATGATTCGGTAATCGCCGGCACGCTTACGATAATAGCCTTGCCATTCTTTGCCCTTGAGAGGTCGCACGTCGCCACGAAACGGGTCTTCCTCCAATTGGCTGAGGCTGCGCGAAACTTGGCGACGGGCCTTTTCGGGGAGGTTTTCAATGAATAATTGGGCGCCGTCAGCGACCCGAATGGTCCAGGGCATGCTTCACGTCCCGCCATAACTTGAAGCGGCCGGCTTTTATCTGCTCCATCCCCTGGCGAACTTGCTTGGCCTCGGCAGGCGTGAGCATGTCCTCGGGGTCAATCAAGCGCTTGGGTTTGACGAGGACTCCGTTGGCCCGTGGGCTGAATGCTACGAAATCCCCTTCCCGAAGATTGAGGCGATCGAGAATCTCGCGCGGGATGATCACCTGGCGCCGCTGCCCTACCCGCCCGATCCGCTCCTCACGCGCGCTTGTTTTCGCTGCCATGCCATCAGATTAGCTGATTGTGAGATTATGTCAAGCGGAGGAGCCACCGTGGGTGCGCGACATAAATGTAACGCTCTGGGCTGGCTCTTTTTTTGTCGCTTATATCCTAACGTATATGATACGTTAGGATAGAGGAGGCCTTAACATGCCCCAATCCCTTAACGTCCTGGAGAACCAACGGGCGGAGTTGATCCGCCAGATCGCCCAACTGGGTGACCTCCGCAGTGGTTCGATCACCAGCATTACCGCCCGCTGCGGCAAGTCCAACTGTCACTGTCATCAGCCCCATCATCCCGGCCACGGCCCTAACTTCCGGCTCACTTACAAGGTGCAGGGCCGGACCGTCAGCGAAACCTTCCCCAGCCCTGCCGCCCGGCACCAGGCGGAACGACAGATTGCCGAGTTCCGCAGGTTTCAACAACTGCGCCGGGCCTTCGTGGAGGTGAACGAAAAAATCTGCCGTCAGCGCCCCCTCCCCCAGGAGGCCGAAGCGGCGGAGCAGGAAAAAAAACGGCGGAAGCCATTCAGCGGGAAGTGGCGCGAGAAGTAGAGTCCCTGCTGGCGGTGATCTTTGCTGGGCGGCGCAAGTCCGGGACGCTGGATTTGGAAGCCGTCGAGATGGCCACACGCGCGGCCTTGCACCGGGCGGGGGCGGCGGTGCTGGAGGAGTTGCTGGCCGCCCCGGACGAGTGCCCTCGCCAAGTTCCCTGCGGCTGTGGTCAGGGGGCACCCTACCGCGGCAGGCGTCGGAAGCAACTGCTGACCGTGCTGGGGCGGGTTGAGACCGAGCGTCCCTATTACGTTTGTCCGGCCTGTCACCGGGGACAGAGTCCCCGCGCTGGCCTTTGGCCTTTTGCAGTTCAAGCATTGGCGTAGCAGAGGGCGGAGGCGAGGGGGAAGGTACAATTCTGGGGCTTCGTTGTAGAGGGTTGGGGAGGCGCGAAGCCGGAGAAATGATCGAGACCCAGTCCCCGGCCCCAGACCTCGGCGCGCAGTTGATGGATGGCGTGTTGGGTGGAGATGCGGGCAGTGGGGGCAGCGTGGATCCACTTGGGGCGCGGCAGCAGGCCGTGGCGGGTACGGGCGAAGGCGCGATGGGTAGCGAGGAGCAAGAGGGCATAGGCGGCCACGGTGAAGGCGGGGGCAGACTGGACCGAATGGGGGGAGCGGACCTGGGCTTGGCCCACTCCCAGCAGAGTTTTTTCATCGCGGAAATTAACTTCAATGTCCCAGCGTTGGAAGTAAGTTGTGATGAGGAGTTGGGGGTCGAGGTTTTCGTCGGTGCAGAGGAGGAAGGCGGGTTGGCGATAGAGCAGCTTGGAACCTTGGCGCAGACGATAGGCGAGCGGCGCGATGACGACAAGTTGCAGGAATTGGTGGGCGCCGGCGGCACGCCACAGGAGGCCGGTGCGGCGCTTGAAGCGGAGTTGATGGGGAATGCCGTGATGGGTAAAGGTCAAGGTCTGCCAGGGAGCATCGTCGGTGCGGACCTGCTCGGGAGTGGGAGCGGGAGGCCCGTAGCAGAGACGGCGACCGCGCGCCTTTTGGGTTTGGGGATCGGGCCGGAACAGCAACTGAGCATCTTTGCGGAGCCGGCCGATGGCGGTGGTATGGGGAGGAAGGCGTTTGAGGACGGTGCGGTTGGTGTATCCGCCATCGAAGGCGACGAGGAGAAGGCGCGAAGCGGAGGCGGGATCGGAGTCAAGGGCCGCACGCAGATCGTGGATCTGTTCGCTGGCGCGTTGACCGAGGCGGGCAGCGCGCGCTTGGGTGCGGTACTGCTGCTGCTCGGCGGCGGGGGCCTGCCGGGAAGGCTTGCGGGGCGTGGGGGCATGGCGGAAAGCAATGGGGAGCAAGCGGCAGGAGCCGTCGGGAGTGGGGAGCGCGAGGGAGGTTTGAAGAAAACGCTGGGCGCGCACGAAGTTGGTTTGAAAGCGCGGGCCCAGCGGGTCGCGGCGCCAAGCCACCCCGGGAGTGCGCCGACCGGAACGACGCAACAGCGAGTCATCGAGGAGGGCGCAGACGGGAGCGCCGGGTGCGAGTTCGCTCACCACCGCGCGGCGCACCACGGAGAAGAGCGCCTCAACCCGCAGACGGTGCTGGGAGAAGAGCCGGTAACTGGAGGTCCAGTCACGGAACTGCAGGCCGCAAGTGGTGAGCAGACCGGTCACGGTATGGCGTCCCAGACAAAGCAAGGTGCTCAGCGCGAGGGCTTGGGCGTGCGCGGCAACGCGGCGCTGGCGGAAGCCCGGGAAACATTGGCTCCAGAGTTGTTCGAGTTCGGCGAGGACGCCGGTAGAGTTTTTTTTAGCACGGAAGGCGGCGGCGAGGCTCGTCGCAGGGCCAGCAGACCTTTGTTTTCGACGAACCATTCGACCGATTCGCCGCGCGCAAACTCCATGGCTTGGGCGAGGGCGGAAGGAAAGTTGATGTACCACTGCTCGCTCGCCTGGCGTTTGATAAGCTGTACTTTGGTAGGGAACCCCATGAGAAAAGCCTCCTTGAGGAATATCTAGTCATATAACTAGATATCAGAAGACTGGCTTTTCTGCAAGTAAATACTTTCCGACAGCCTTTATCTAGTTAAAGGCCAAAGTCCAGACCGGGGACAGAGTCCCCGCGATCAGGAACTGGATGTGGAGGGCACGGAATATTCTCCTGGGGTGCGACGGATGATGGCGGTGGTGGGCAGCGAAACCTCCTTTGCGCTCGGTCGAGAACAACTGCAACTGCTGGCCGGGTTGGAGGTGACCACCAAGGCCGTGGAACGGCAGGCAGAGGCTCTGGGCGCCGAGATTGCTGCCCAGGAACAAGCCTCGATCCAGCAAGGCCTGCAACGGAACTTGCCGCAGGTGAGGGGACCGGAAATTCCGGTACTCTATGTGGAGATGGATGGGACGGGAGTACCGGTGGTGAGTTCGGAAACCGAGGGTCGAGCGGGGAAACAGAGCGAGCAAGCGCGCACGCGGGAAGTGAAATTAGGTTGTGTCTTCGCCCAGACGACACGGGATGCCCGGGGCCGACCGGCGCGCGAAGAAGGCTCCACCACCTACACGGGAGGCATCGAAACGGCCGAGGTTTTTGGGCGACGCATCTACCTCGAAGCATATCGTCGGGGCTGGAACCGGGCCCAAAAGAAAGTGGTGATCGGCGATGGTGCTCCTTGGATTTGGAACCTCACCGCCGAGCACTTTCCGGGAGCCATTCAGATTGTGGATCTTTATCATGCCCGACAGCACTTATGGGAGCTGTCGGGCCAGCTCTGGCCCACCGACGAGCGCCACCGCCGAAGGTGGACCAGAAAACGGGAGGAGAAGTTGGAGAGCGGGCGGATCGAATCCCTAGTGCGCGATTTGCGCTCGCTGTTCCCAGCCACGCCCGAAGCCGCCGAACTCTTGCGCCACGCGGCAGATTATTTTACCGTCAACGCCCAACGGATGCGCTATCCGACCTTTCGGCGTCAGCATCTGTTCGTAGGTTCCGGGGTCGTCGAAGCCGGCTGCAAAACCCTCATCGGCACTCGGCTGAAGCGCTCCGGTATGTTCTGGAGGGTCCGCGGGGCCAATGCCATCATCGCCCTTCGCTGCCATCGCTTGAGCGGCAAATTCGAGGATTACTGGGAGAACCGTCGCCCCCGCGCGGCCTGACCCACACAGATTTGTCGCACACCCAGCCACCGTCAGCGTTTTTGTGGCCGTGGGTTCTTCACTGGGATTTGGAAAGAAGAGCCGCGGACCTCAACGGCGGAGGTCCGCGCTACGCCTCCTGAGGTTCCCGACTCTGTCGGGACTCGCACAAAGCGCTCGCTGCCTTCTGCTTTCCGCCTTCTGCCTTCGGCTCTTTTCCCGCCTGCGGATCAACGCTCCGGCTTGAGGCTGAGCAGCTTCGCAATGCGCCCCGTCAGACCTTCGGCCATCCACTGGAATCCCAGGTCGTTGGGATGGGTGCCGTCCACCAGACCATCACCCCGCGATGGGCCGAGCAAGTCCGTGCCCTCAACAATTTCAAGATGATGGTCCCCGGCGGCGATCCTTTGGGCGGCCACCTGACGGATCAATTCCCGCATACCCTCCAGCCGCGCATCGCGCGACCAGGATTCGTGCGCGGCATAAATCGGGGTGATCACCAGAATCGGCGTGTCCGGGTGCGCGCTACGGATGACATCCAGGAACGGTGCGTACACCTGGGTGAGCGATTCGACGGTGGGATTGTTCTGGGCCAGATCCAGGACATAGCAGGAGGCCTTGATGCTGGCCATGGCGTGCGCGAGTTCCGGCTCACCCCGGCCATTCCCCGAGAAGCCAAGATTGACGAAATCCAAATTGAGCAGGCGGCCCAGAATGGCCTGATAGCTCATGCCGGGCCGGCTGGCGCAGCCTCCCTGGGTGATTGAGGTGCCATAGAAAACCACGGGGTCGCTGGCCGCGAAGGGCTTGGGCGCTTCCAGGTGAGCCTCCGCGTCCAGCCCGATTCCCAGAACCTTTACGGGCATGTAAAGCGGCAGGTAGAGAATGATTTCGCGGTCGAGGCGTGGCTGGTCTTTGAAATAGGTGTGCTCGATGGGCGTGCCTGGCTTTGCCTCACGGTCGTCGATGGCCGTGCCGCGATACACGCCGTCGGCGTACAGATCCACTCCGGTCTGCCCGAAGGCGTGCATGTTGGTCCCATCGGGCGGCTTGGGATACTCGAGCCGAATGGCCAGCAGGGAAGAGTTGGTGCGGAAACGGATACGGCCGCCGCTGGGGTCTTTGGCCAGATTCCAGACGGGCTCGCGATAGGTGTCTTTCAGCTTGGCAGGCAGGCGATAGAGGTCGCCGCCGTTTTCGCTGTACCAGGGGAGACCGTTGATTTGCATGGGCGGGTGGGGGAGCGTCACCCAGTGCAGCGGCGCGTCCTCAGCCACCAGCGGACACAGGGACGCGGCGATTAAAATCACAAATGCCAGAGTTTTTCGCATCATGGTGGGGGGGATTATAGCAGGAATTGCGGGGGCGACAACACGAGGGCAAAAATGCGGTTGCGCGGGTGGCGCATACGTGCCGCATTTTGGCATGTATGCGGTCGCAACATTCAGCTCAGCTACGGAGTAACCCCTCACCCGTCCCGCCCCGGCTGGTGAAAACGCCGGGGGCGGTCCACCCTCTCCCCTCGGAGAGGGCTATGCTTTCAATTTCTATCCCGCGAAGTTGATGGGCGGCACCGCTCGGGGGGAGCAGCACCCAATCATGCAAAGTGGATACCCTGCGGTTTTGTAAGGCCGACGCAAGCGTCGGCCCTACTCCAGATTCAAAATGTTTGCATAAAAGAAGGCAAGATTTTTAGACATTCCTGTTGCGCACCGGCCGGCGGGGTGTATACTGAAGGGGCGTAGGGCTCTACCACTTACATTCTGGATTGGATCACAAGCTGCGATGGCGCGGTCAGGAAACTGCGCCCGGAGTCCTGCGGCGTAAAAGCCGTTTTGGCTGCTACATTATGGTTCGTCCCGGGTTATCGGCCTTCAGGCATTATTGATCTTTGCAATATTGCAGAGAAACGGAGGAGGCACCCATGCCCCGCGCCCACGTTGTCCGGCCCATCGTTTTCGTCGTCACCACTCTATTCATCTTGCTCATTGCCCTGCGCCTGACCGCGCAGAAGCAGACTACGGAAAAGACCAGTGATTATGGGCCAGGGTCGACTATCACGACGTACTACAACCCCGACGGCACGGTTTACCGAAAAGAGTACGCCGATCCCAAGGGCAAACTCCGCATCGTTTCCACCTATTCCTACGATCCCGACACACACAAGCTGATTGAAATCAACCATCTGGACTATCGCGCGGAGGATGGAACTCTTCTGTACGATGACATGGATTTGTTTGACGCGAACGGCCGGCTTGTCAAAACTGTGTTACGAAAATATGATTCCCAGGGCAATCAAACGAGTAGCTCAATTTGGGACTGGGTCGACAAAAAGGGCTACGTTTGGGATCCCGCGACCGGCACGTACCAGGAAGTAAAAGCTACGAAAACCGAGACGCCCTCCACGCCGCCCGACAAAAAGATTGGCAATGTCTCTTACGAGCCGACGGAGCTGGGGATGATCGTGCCGGCCAACTTGCAAGCCGGCGATACATTCTCCGGTACGGTTATGCCCGCGAACGAAGCCAAAAACTACTCGAGCGTCCCCGGCTTCACTGTGAAAACCTTTACCGTGAGCCTACAGGGGGGACAGTTCTCTGGGGCGGACTATCAGGGTCTCAACATCGGCAGCGAGGATTCCGGCCCGCAGCGGGTAGTCGATGGTCACTTCACTCTAACCGTCCCGCCGGGGACGAGCACCCTCTCTCTGATCGCCCGGCAAGAGTATCAGCCGAAGGACCCGACCTTCACCACCAACCTCAGCTTGGGGGCGCCGGCATGGGCGCGGGAACCTGTCATCTCGCCGCCGGTTTGGAATGGCGGCGACTTGAACTACTGGCTCGGCGCCCTCAACTATCTCTGGTTCAAAGTCACTGATTACGAGGAGGAGTATTGGGATGCTTATAACGATGGGGCGCCGGACTGGGTCCTCGATGAGATTGAGGATGATCAGGACGACGCACAAGACGCCGCCGATTTCCTGGCCTACCATTTGCCTCTGGACGCGGTGCGAAACGTGGCGGAAGCGAAAGCGGTATGGGAACACTGGCTGGATATTTTCTACCACGGCGGCATGTCGTATGTGCACAAAGACAACGAAGACTACTATTTGAACTACGCTGTCCCCCAGGATTATTACGTTCGAGATGCCTTTCACGCCCTGGTGGCGCCCCCCATCCTGCAAGTGGGACGTCTGGGCGTTTTGCGCGGCGACTTCTCCGGTGACTGCGGCAGCACGCGGGTAGACGTGGACGGCCTCCCGGTGCGCTTCATGGCTTCGAACCTGCACAGCTATTACTTCATGCCACCCGAAACCGTGACCCCCGGAGCGCATACGCTCAACGTGCAGAATGGAATGTTCCGCTACGCCTTCCCTGTGTTTTTTATGAGGCTGATGATGTCCATCGATACTGCCAATCTGCACACGAAAATTTTCCCCACCTCCACCCATTGGCATCTGACGCTCACCGGGTTTAACGGGATGCCGTCGTCCAATTGGACGGGAGGCGGGGTCAATCCCGACCTCGTATCGCTGAGCGATCTGGGAACTCTCCCCTCGGGATTCCAGATGCCTGACCAGACCCGCCAGGGAAACATCTTCGTCACCGTGTCGAATCTTTCTACCACCGTCATTGCGCTTTCTGAAGTTCCCGGGGGCCAAAGAACCTGGGTTCTGAACGCGCAGAATTTCGCGCCGGCGGGAGAATTTCACATCGATGGGGACGCCAAGGCGCTCCGCGACGGCGTCTTCAATATTCATGGGTTGGCCGTGGCCGCACTCAAGCCGATCTCTGGGAATCCCATGCCGCCCTGGGGTTCATCGTGGGGACCGCTCAGCCCATGGCAACGCCCGGTAGCCTTCGCCCCGCTCTCGAGCCCTTTCAAGAATGTTTCGTACCGCCTGGGCGCGCCTGACACCAGCCCGGCGCAACAGGCGCAGGAGGCAGGGCAAGCGTACCTCGCGGCTCAGAAGAACACCAAAACCAAGCGACTTGCCATGATTGACCAATGGAAGAAAGCCTCGAGCGAGTCGCGGCCGCCGCTGCGGTCAGCCTACGAAGCAGCCGGCAAGGAGTATGGAGTGGCATTTAAAGCTTGGCGGGACTCCGAGAAGGAGTGCAAGGCGAATCCCTCGGACGAGAACCGCAAGAAACTCGCGCAACTCAAACAGGAGCGGTTGAAGAAGAAGTTGGCGTTCGAGGCCGCGCGCGAGGTCCTTTTGAATGGAATGAACCCCACCACTCACCAGGCGTGGCTTGCCGCCCAAGCCGATTATAAGAACGCCGCCGAAACCCAGGCGCACGCCCGGATCGGATTGGAGACAGCCTGGAGAGCGGTCGGCGCAGCGAAATAAGACGCACTAGAGTCGGCGCCCCTCGTCGCTACTGCGATGCGTCAACTGGAATTCACTACCCTCGCCCCTTTGGGGGAGAGGGTGGACCGCAACCGGCGTTTTCATCAGACGGGGCGGGACGGGTGAGGGGGTCGTCCAGCAACCAATTCGGCAGGCAGTGCGAACGAAGAACCGCGGACCCCAAAAGCGGGGGACCGCGCTACGAAACACGCCCGCATGGTTTGGCGAATCACTGGTCGGAGAGATTTGCGAACTGGCGTTGTCGCTCCAGCGAAGCGGCCCGAATGATCATGGCCCTTTCCAAGGGAGTGGCCCCCTCCACGGCGGGAATCGTGAATGCCTCGGCGTTCAAGAGGTACTGCCAAAGGGGAATGACGCTGGTTAATCCCACATGGTAGCGGGTATTGGAGTATTCGAGGTAGGGCCAGAGATCAGTTGAGATTCGCTGATCGCGGTCGCGCCCGAGCACGGCATTGGTCCCGTCCGGTAGCAGCACCAAATCGCCCAGCAGACTCGCGGCGGAGTCCAAATCGATGCGCTTCAAGACCGCATTGACCTTGGGGTTCTTATCCATGGTGCGGAGCCTGGCCATATCCAATTCCAACGGAGATTGTGACGCCACAACCATGCCGCTTCCCCCGCCCACGTAAAGCACCACGTAAGGGAAAACCTGCCGGATGGTACGGATAATAATTAAGGTCTCCGGAATGGAAAGACTGAACAGAGGAACCCATTGCTGCAATATGCCGTCCTTTTGCAGACGCTCCGAACAGATTTCGTAGAACTCCCGCGTGTAGAGATCGCCCTCGCCCGCCGTCCACATCCGGTTGATTTCGATGGTCAGCAGGTTGAGCTGATTGGGGTGAGTGAACAGATAATGCCGGCCATCGTCAACGTGGACGCTGGCCCGCGGATTCTTGAGGATGCCGAAATTCAAAAAGGCGAAATTCTGGTCGGCCGCTTCCACGACTCGCGGCGAGAGGTCCACGATGTCGATGTGCCGGAAGGGATATTCCCCCATCAGCGCGGCGGCTTCCCCGGTTCCAATCCCCACGATCAGGGCCCGGTCGAATTTGTGAACATAAAGCAGGGGGATCAGGGCAATGCGCGCCTGGTCCTTTTCTTCCGCCGTGTTGCCACCGTTGAACAATTCATTGACGAAAATTTCCCAGTACTCATCTTTGTGCAAGACCGTGGTGAATCCCGCGTTTATATCCTCTTGCTGACAAACCACCGCCCCTTCATACCCTAGATATTGCAAGGTTCTGGAGAAATTCCAATCGGGGGCAAGTCTGAGCCAGCCCACCCACGCTACCAACGCCAAGGCCAATGCCCAACGCCGGCGGACTCCCGAGGCCGGCAACGCCAGAGCGAGTCCAAGCAGGAAAAATCCCAAGCCCACCAGGCGGCCACTGCGCTCCACCCCCAGGCGAGGTAAAACCAGAAAAGTAGCTGCTAAAACCCCTGCCAGACAACCTACCGTATTCACGGCATACACGCGCGCTACCGATACCGCTTCGCTGTCTAGCAGGGACCAGCGCAGCACCAGAGGAAAGATCATCCCCATCAAGACGGCCGGCCCGACCATGAAGAGCACGGACACACAAAAATCGACTCCGTGTAGAATCCAAAAGGCCGATCCTTGTGGGTCGGTGCGGTGACGATAGAGAATGGCCGCAACCAATCCCGCTGCCACGAGCAAGTACCAGAGCGATGCCTTCAGCCGGGAATCGATGGCGAACACCACTACCCAGAGCAGAACCCCGGCTCCGGCTACACACCACACCGGGTGGTCGCCCGCTATGATGCGAGACCAGCCCCAGAAAGGAAGCAGGGTCATCACCAGGACACCCGTTCCCAGGCAGCAGGCGGGAAGCAGCCCGGTAAGTCTGCCGCGTGCCACCAACCGGTTTACAATGCGCGCCCCCGCTCCCAGGCCCGCTATAACGGCAAACAACGTGACAGCAAAGGCGTATACAGTGTTGTCAAGGAAACGGCCCACCATGCTCGTCCAAACCATTTCCAGGAAGAGCACCAGGAATCCACCGAGAAAAGCCACCGCGAGAATGGCAACGCTGCTGTGGCGATTGGAGGGCGCGACGGCCACGGGCTCGATGGCGGGGTGCGTCGCCACGCCGCGGCGCCAACTCGAGGTAAAAGGCCCAGATTGCTAACAGCGAATTGATTCCCGCCACGAGGAAAAGCGTGTTCCCCAGTCCCCAGAAGCGAATCATCAGGAAGTCGCTGAGCAGGGTTCCCAAGGCAGCCCCCGCGAGGTTCGAGTAATAGAGTTTTTCTGCGGCGTCCACGCTGTCTCGCCGCGCCTGGGAGGCGGAGCGCGTTACCACTGGGTAAGTTGCCCCCATCATCAGGGTGGGAAACAAAAGCACGGTGACCGAAGCGGTGAAGTGCCCCACCAGAGCCAGATGCGAGTCCGGGCCGACTAGAGAAGTCAGCCCAAGGTAGACAGGTTTGAGCCACTGCATCGTCCAGGGCAGCCCTGCGGAATACAATCCGATCGCGAGCTCCATGGCGCCGTAAACAGCCAGAAGCCGCGGGAACCGGACCCACCACTTGCCGGCCAATGCGCTGCCCAGGGCGAGCCCAAGCATGTAGGCGCAGAGGACCGCCGCGACTGAATAGGCCGTATTCCCCACCCAATAGCGCAGCAGTTTTACATAAACGACTTCCAACACGAGCGCCGAGAATCCTGAAACGAAGAGAAAAACTTGAACTTGCTTCGTCAAGCTTGGCGTAGTTCCTGGGGAGTCCTTGAGCACAGCAATCTCCGGATAATTAAAACTCTATGGAAAAGAAAGCCCAGTGTTATATGCTACTCAGAAGGCAACTGAAAGAGGAATTTGCGCGTCGAGAACCCCCGTGCTGCGCTGCGAAGGTTGACAAAGGTGTACAAGGGGCTACATAGAGGGTGTACCCCCATACATGGGGTATTTACCGGATGGATGCCAGTGTTACCTCCGAAGCGAAGTCAAATTGTTTCATGGACTTACAGTTCAAGTCCAGGTTTTGCCTAGTGGAGTCCGGATTACAGCACTAATATGGCGCTCCGAGTTACGGCAGTCATCATCCTGAAAGTGACGCAAGTCAAACGCTGTCCGGCAATCGTCAATCCACCTATTGATTTCATCTGCGTGTTTGCCTAATATGAGAAGTATAGGGCCGTGAATGAAAGCTCAAAGAAAAAAATGGCGTATCCGAATCCTGTACGTCATCCTGCTGATCCTGATCGGCATCAGTGTGGTTCCGTTAAGTTTTTACGGATCCAAGATGCTGTCGATGAACAAGGAAACGCTGGAGACCCAGGAGCGTGTTCTCCAGACGATTACCTCGCAATCACTCGCCCAAGTCATTTCGCTTTACATGGAGAACCTGAACCAGCAATTGAAAGAGTTTTTTGACACGGTCCTGCCGCTCGCCACGCATATTCCTGCCGCCAATTACGCCACCGATACCGGATTGCGCACGGCGCTCGAAGGTTTTGTGGCGGACCACCCCTCGGTGCTCGACGCCACTGTGCTCAATGACCAGGCTCGGGGAAGGGAGGCGGGCAACTACAAGGCAAGTGCTGATGCATTCCTGAGCAAGGCGATCGAAGCCGCCTACGTTGCCGCCCGGCAGGGGCAGGAGTACCGCAGCAACCCTATCACCATTTCGCGGGCCGGCCAGAACGAGCCGGTCATGGTGATGGCGGAACCGATCAAGCAGAAGGATAAGTTCCTGGGGATGGTAGCGGCGGTGGTGACGCTGGAGCCTATTACCCAACAGTTGCAGGACACCAGCCGCGGGACCGGCCTGGAAGCTTACGTGGTTGACAACGCCGGACACCTGGTAACCTCGTATGACCCCGACAAGTTTGCCGGTGTGGATATGGCGGGCCTTCCCATCGTGCAGAGGTTTTTGGCCTATCGCGCCCCGGTGGCGGAGACTTCTTTGTTCGACCTGCCCCAAGGCAACCAGATGGTCACCATGCTGGGAACCAGCGCGCCCACGCAGAAACTCGGTTGGGGTGTCATCGTGCAGCACAAGCTGAGCGATGCCTACTTCACGGTTTATGAAATGCGGCGGGCGACTTTCCGCTGGGGTCTTCTCTTGGTCATCCTCAGTCTGGTGATTGGATTCCTGGCTGCTAAAACCATCACCCATCCCATCGACTCGCTGACCCAGACAGCACGTTCCATCGCCCAGCGCGATTTTTCGCAGCGCGCCCTGTTCCACAGCCGCACCGAAATCGGGGAGCTTGCCGAAACCTTCAACCTGATGGCCGAAGACATTCAACGTTACATCGGCAATCTGCAGATGGCGTCGGAGCAGAACCGCCAGCTCTTTATGGATTCGATTGAGATGATCGCGGCCGCCGTCGACGCCAAGGACCCGTACACCAAAGGCCACTCCGGGCGCGTCGCCCAGTTCTCCTTGATTCTGGCGCGCGAACTGGGCTTGCCGGATGAAGAGGTTGACAAGGTCCGAATTTCCGCCACCCTGCACGATGTCGGCAAGATCGGGATTGAAGACCGCGTGCTGAAGAAGCCCGGCGTACTCACCAACGAAGAGTTTGAAATCATGAAGCGGCACACCGTGATGGGGTATGAAATTGTGCGCCAGGTGAAACAGCTTTCCGAAATGCTCCCGGGCATCCGGTGGCACCACGAAGCGCTGAATGGGCGGGGTTACCCGGACGGGGTGAAGGGTGATGAATTGCCCCTCATGGTGCGGATCATCGCCGTGGCCGATACCTTCGACGCTATCACCACTGACCGGCCCTACCAGGCGGGCTCAGAATTCCCCAAGGCGCTCGAAATCCTGCGCAAGCACGCGGGCAGCAAGTATGATCCCATCGTCGTCGACGCCCTGGACTCCGCCTACTCCAAGGGCAGCCTGACCAAGTTTGAGGTCCGGCGCCGAACCGTCATCGCCGCCCCCGCGATCCCAGCGGATCAAGTGTCACTCCCTCAAGCCTGAGATTACTGACCTCGTTGCACGCATTTGACTTTCCCAGAAATAACTCCGGCCTCTTGATCAACGCAGCGCGGCGGGGGCCGTAACCAAATGTGGGAGGGAACCGCCGCTTCCGTCAGAGGGAGCGGGTCCGCTCGGCCAGTGGCAAAGTGCCCCCCCCCACCCTGCAAAACGTGGGGGCCTTTTCCCGCGCCGGCTGATGGGAACGCCGGTCGCTGTCCACCCTCTTCCACCGGAGCAGGAGAAGGTGGTTGACGAAGGGCAAAGATCCCTTTCATGCTGTTCACTATTGGCATGGTAAATTCCCATAATCGAACACCTTGAGGAGAAAAGATGGTCTGAAAGCACTGCCAACTCCCTTTAACTGCAACTAGTTACAAGCATGATGCCAATGGCTACTCTTTTGCTGGCCAATTGGCGGAGGAGCAGATGGACATCCGACGTGAGTCTTTTGCCCACCCCCGGCGCAAGGAGCCTTTTCTGGGCTTGGGCTTGACCCGACAGGGTCGCTGCCATCGGGTTCCGGGCCAAAAAGCGATTAACCCCTGGCATGCGAGTTCCCTCGCATTGCCCCGAGTAGGACGACATGGCTAACATTCTGAGGGATCTGCGTTTTGCCTGGCGAGTTCTGCGCAACACCCCAGGTTTCACGGTCGTGGCCGTGGTCACGCTCGGATTGGGGATCGCCGCGAGCACGACGGTATTCAGTTGGATTGACACTGTCTTGCTGCGGCCAATCACGGGCGTCCGAAGTGCGCATGAGTTGGTGGCGTTGGAAGGCATTGCCCCGGACGGAGGCCGTCTGGGCAATTGCACCCATCCCGACTTCCGCGCTTTCCAGCAGGGCCTGACGGTGGCCTCAGGCGTAGTCGCCTCGCACACTTCCTTTTTTACCATCGGTTCGTCCGATCATCCCGGGCGCGCCTTGGGGGAAGTGGTCTCGGCCAACTTCTTTACGGTGCTCGGGGTCAAGCCATTCCGGGGCCGCCTGTTTCTGCCCGAAGAGGATCGGGACGCACCGGGTGCCTATCCCATCGCGGTCATCAGTCATCGGCTGTGGACAACCCAATTCGGTGCGGATCCGGGCATCGTAGGGCGCGCGGTGCGTATCAACGGCCACCCGCTCACCATTGTCGGCGTCACCCCGCCTGATTTCCGTGGCACGTTCGGCGGGGCCGCCTTCGACGTCTGGGTCCCGCTCAGCATGATCCTGGAGATGGGCGCCCTGAATACCTGGGCCGCCGCCGACTGGAACGCGAGGTTCCTCAATGTTATCGTGCGCCTGAAACCCGGCGTCACGATCGAGCAAGCAAAGGAAGAAGCCCGGCTCATAGCGGCCCGAATCGCCGCCGATCACCCGGATACGCACAAGGGCATCAGCGCCCGGATGGTTTCCCTGTGGCAGGCGTCGTACGGGCTGCAAGCGACTTTGCGCGAGCCGCTGTACCTCCTCATGGTGGTGTGCGTTCTGGTGCTGTTGATCGTCTGCGCCAATGTGGCGAACCTGTTGATGGCGCGCGCGGTTTCCCGGCAGAAGGAATTTGGGGTGCGCATGGCCATGGGCGCCAGCCGGGGAAGGGTCCTGCAGCAATTGCTGGTGGAGGTCCTGCTGTTAGCTGGCGTGGGGGCCATCTTCGGCGCATTGCTCGCGGGCTGGTTGGGAGAATCACTTTACCGCGTGCTCCCGTCTTTGGAACCCTCCGTCCGCGCTGCCCTTGAACCGCTGTTGCACGTGCAGCCAAACGCCAACGTCCTAACCGTTACGGTACTCATCTCTCTCAGTACGGCCGTGCTCACAACCCTCCTGCCGGCTTTCTCCATCAGTCGCGTGGACCTCATCGCGACGCTGAAAGAAGGAGGGCGCAGCGGAACTTCCGGGGTCCGCTCACACCGCGCTCGGGGGGTGCTCGTGGTGCTGGAAGTAGCGTTCGCGGCGCTGGCGCTCTGCGGAGCTGGTCTGGCGGTCCGGAGCTTCCAGAAGTTGGCCACACTTAATCCGGGTTTCGACTCGCGGGACGTCTTGGTGGCGCACTTCTACCTCTCCATCAACGGCTACTCGTTGAATCAAGAAAAGCAGTTCTGCCGCAATCTGCGCCTGCGTTTGGAAGCGACTCCGGGCATTCAGCAGGTGACCTACGCGGACTCGGTTCCGCTTTCGATTTATGGAATGGGGACCGACCGCGTGGAGGTGGAAGGCTTCTTACAGGATCGGGGCGGGGTGCTCTCTCTCCCGCGCGCCATCGTGGCGCCCGGGTACTTCAGTTTGATGCACATTCCCTTGCTGGCGGGCCGCGACTTCTCCGAGCAGGACGACAGAAACACTCTCCCCGTGATCATCATCAACCAGACCTTTGCTAAGAAGTACTTCGCCGGGAAAGACCCCATCGGCCGCAGGGTGCGTGTTTCAGATACCTGGTCGACGGTGGTGGGGATGGTTAAAGACAGCAAGTACCGCAACCCGCCGGAGGCGCCCGTGCCTTGCTTTTACGGACCGTTCCGGCAGATCTATTATTCGGGCTATACCCCCTTCTTCTACATCCGGACTAGCGGCGACCTGGAGGGCGCGCGCGCAGCGGTTCGGCGTGAAGTGTCAGCGCTGGCCCTGGCCAGCGGACTGTACAACGAGGCGCCGCTCAGCGAGTACACGCAAGGGGGCTTGTTCGCTGAGCGGATTGTGGCGGGGTTGCTTTCTGTCCTTGGCATGCTGGCGCTGGCGTTGGCGGCGGTCGGACTGTACAGCGTCATGGCGTACGCGGTTAACGAACGCACTCACGAGTTCGGGATCCGCTTGGCGTTGGGCGCGCAGCGGCGCGGAGTCCTGGGTCGGGTGTTGTGGGAAGGGTTGGTGCTGGCGCTCCCGGGCTTGGTGGCCGGAGTGGCCGCCGCGATGGCGGGCGCCCGCCTGGTGTCAAGCAAGCTCAATCTTCCCTTGAGTCTCGCGGAGCCGAGCGTGTTCGCCTGGGCGGCCTTGGCTCTAGTCCTGGTCGCACTGGTGGCCAGCTATGTGCCCGCACGCCGCGCCACCAAGGTGGACCCGATGACGTCCTTGCGCGCAGAGTAGCAAATGTCGAGAAGAGTCGCCGCAAAAAGGACTTAGGAACCTAGCGTCTTTTCTCTCTGTCTCTGGACCTCCGCGGTGAGAAGGCAGGCATCGCGGCAAAGGCCAATCCGCACGGAGACCTGCCGGGATTCACAAGGCGGACCACTCTTAAAATCGTTCAAGGGGAGGCCGAGATTTGGCTGGCGGCCGTCAGTTGCAGGGCGATCCCTTTCTTGTAGGTATCGTTGCGGTGGTCTTTGCGGACCACTCGGGCGGGCACCGGGATGGCGACACTGTCAGGGTGGTAGGGTACGATGATTTCCACCCACTCTCCGACTTCGTATTCCTTATGCGAAAGGAAGTACACCCCAGTGCGAGAAACGTTGAGGGTCTCACTCAGGTCCGTTATTCTGGCCTCGTACTTCTGGCGGATTACTTGAATCAACATTTTGATCGGAGCCCGCCCCTTGGCCCGTTTATCATCGGGTGACCATGGCATCTCCTCGGCGGAAGCGGAAGACGATGCCGTGGCCGGCTCCGCGGACGTGGGCGCTTCCACAACGACAAGCCAATAGGTTGTGGATTTGCAAGTGTCGCAAGGGCGCGCGACCATGAAGCCATCACCCACTGCCTCGTTTTCCGCCTCGGGGAGGGGAGTAAAAGCCCTTTCATGGCACCTTTTGCATTCCAGTTCAATGGGTGTCGAAGCACTGTCGGCCCCCTGGCTTTCCGGCGTTGCATCCGCTCCCCAAATCTCACCGTCCGACTCGAGCAATTCCAGTCCGACGGGATAGGCGCCATTCTCGCCCCGGGTGTTTATCCAGACCACTCGAAAATTTCCCGCGAGCTCGTTCTTCAGGTTCGTGATGTGGATTTCGACATCCAGGTCAACGAGGTTGTGGATGCGAGCCACGATGAATTCCTGGGTCACACGACTCGTTTCGGCTTGCTCATCGAAGAAGCGGTTGGCAGTCGAAACACCTCGGACACGGATGGGAAGCACAGTCTTGGGTGTGCCGGAAATGAGGTGGCTTCGCTCCATATTTCCCCCCCACAAGGCGCCCTGCACGGAGAGGTTCTCAGGGCGTTGCTTTTTTTGATCGTACCGTAGCCCAAACGTTTCGGTAATTTTATTGTAACACTGCTGACAAAGAAAATACGAGGCCACGATGGGGGGGGGACTGCTTGGTAAAGGGGTTTACTCTCTCAGAAATCTCCATCCGGGTGGCGGGAGTCTGAGACACGGCTCCGCGGCCCGCTCTCCTGAATGTTGGTGCGCCCAAGACACTGCGGTAGCAGCAGCTACCGCTTTTCTTCCTCCGCAAGTTGCGCATTGGCCGTATGAACCCAAGGCGGGAGGCGGTAGCTGCTGCTATACACAGCGCCATAAATTGTACCGGCGGTCTATGACCGCCGGTCGGCGCTCATAGAGCGCCGCTACAGCCGAATGCGCAAACACTTATGGCGCTCTGTACACCGCAGTCCAAACTGACCCATTACCCGCGCGCAGGATTTCATCCCCCAGGTTTTGCGAGTTCAAGCTAGAATGGGCGGGTATGGTTTCCCTGTTCGGTTCCGACGAGAAGGAGAAGAAGCCGGGCATCTTCGAGCGGCTGAAGCAGGCCGTGGCCTCGACGAAAGCCCAGCTTGTGGAGCGCATCGAGGAGATTGTTGAGAGCAAGGTGGTGCTGGACGAATCGGTCCTCAATGACCTGGAAGCTACTCTCATCGTTGCCGATTTGGGTATGAAGACGACGCAGGAAATCCTGAGCCGCCTGAAACAACAGGTTAGCCAGCGCAGGCTGACGGAAACTCGCCAACTGCGCCCGGCGGTCGAAGAGGTCATCCTGGCGATTCTTGAAAGCCCTGGCTCAGGGCAAGGCGTTGCCCCCAAACCCAAGCAGCCTCCGGAGGGCATGCCGGCGGTCATCTTTGTGGTAGGCGTGAACGGCGTGGGAAAAACCACTAGCATTGCCAAGCTGGCGAATTTTTATCTTCAGCAGGGTCGGCGGCCACTGCTCTGCGCTGCTGACACCTTCCGCGCCGCGGCTAATGAACAGCTTGAGATCTGGGCGGGGCGGCTGGGCATCGAAATGATCAAGCAGAAGTCCGGCGCCGATCCCGCAGCGGTGCTCTATGACGCGCTGGCTGCCGCCAAGAGCCGCCATATTGATCTGGTGATCGTTGACACGGCAGGGCGGCTGCACACCAAATTCAACTTGATGTCGGAGCTCGAAGAAGATGTGCCGCATTGCCGCGCGCGAAATTCCCAACGCGCCCCACGAAGTTTTGCTGGTCATCGATGCGACCACTGGCCAGAATGGCTTGGCGCAGGCGCGGCAGTTTGTCGAGCACGGCGGCGCCACGGGAATCATTCTGACCAAGCTCGACGGCACGGCCAAGGGAGGCGTGGTGATTGCCATCGCGCGCGAACTCGGCTTGCCCATTCAGTTTGTGGGCATCGGCGAAAAAATGGACGATCTGTTGCCCTTTAACCCGCGGGATTTTGTGGAGTCGTTGTTTGAGGCGTAGTGTGATGTCCCGGTAAACATTTGACAAGGCAGTCCGACCCCCTCACCCCCCAGCCCCTCTCCCCCAAAGGGGCGAGGGGAGAGTTAATTTTCTTGCCCTCGCCCCTTTGGGGGAGAGGGTGGCTGGCCGAGGCGTTCTCATCAGCCGAGGCCAGACGGGTGAGGGGGTTCTACCCATTGTCAAATCTAACTCGGGACACCACACTAGATAGGAAATACCTACGGTGAGGAGTCTGCCTTATGAGGACAGGAACTGTGCTCTCCATTTACATTGCGCCGTCGGCGAAGGAGCCGATGCAGCCGGTCGAGGAAGTCCGCGCCGTTTTGGGGAAGGGGCTGGAGGGTGACCGGTACTTCCGTGGCTGCGGCACCTGGTCTCCCGACCCCCGCAACGGCCGGCACGTCACCCTGATTGAGAGCGAGGCCCTGGAAGCCATAAAGGTCGAGTCGGGCATCGAACTTGCTCCCGGCGCCTCCCGCCGCAACGTGGTCACGCGTGGCGTGCCGCTGAATCACCTGGTGGGACGCGAGTTCCGCATTGGCCAAGCGGTGCTCCGGGGCATGCGCCTCTGCGAACCCTGTAAGCACCTGGAGGCGGCGACCCAACCGGGTGTGAGTTCGGCCTTGATGCACCGGGCCGGCCTGCGCACGGAAGTCGTTAAGGAAGGTGTCATCCGCGTGGGAGATTCGATCGAGGAAACACCGGAGACCGGCGGCGCGTAGGGCCTTTGCGTAAGCCGGGATTTCTCACCGCCGAGACGCGGAGACGCAGAGGTTTGAAGACAAATGTCCGGATCGCGCAGTTTCCTTCCAACCTCGTGGCGAGCCTTTTTAGTTTCCAGACCCGCGAATTCTTCGAAGCAGGCATTGGGGATCGCGACTCTCCCGAGGTGGGTCTCGGAGTTTCCACCACCTAAGATGCAACCCGCCACCGTGCGGGCGCTTCTCAAATAGTTGTAGAATAAAGAACCATGCGAAAACCAATCTCGTTGGGTCTCGCCTTACTGGGGTTATTCGATTCGCTTTACCTGCTCTGGATCTACACCTCACCCTCTCGCCCCATGCTCTGTCTGGGTACGGGGTGTGACGCGGTCCGCCTCAGCGCTTACTCCAGCCTGAGGGGCGTGCCCATGCCGGTGTTCGGGGTGGCCGGCTACCTGACATTGGTTATTCTGATCTTCGCGGAGCCGCTGGTCACCGCCTCGCTGGCCAGGAGCATTCGGTACTCTCTGGCGGGCCTGACCGGAGTGGGATTCCTCTTTTCCTTATACCTCGAATACCTGCAAGGTTTTGTGATCCATGCTTTTTGCGCTTGGTGCGTAATGTCGGGCCTGGTAATGACCGCGCTGTTCGGTCTGGCCGTTTATAACCTGTTGCACGCCGCCCCGGAACCCACGCCGGAGGCGCGTCTCGTCGAGGCACGCGGCAACCTGGCAGTGGGTCTAGTGGCCTTTCTCCTCGGGGTTCCTGCGTTCTACGTGCTTGCTCAGCATGGGAAATCGACTCACCCTGCTCCCCCGGCACCGACGGAGGCGCTGGCCACTCGATTAGTCCAGCCGCAGAATCACATTGCGGGCAATCCCCAGTCCCCGGTGACCGTAGTCGAGTTTGGAGACTTTGAATGCCCCGCCTGCGGACGGGAAGAAGCGGTCGCCCGGGAAATTCGCCTCAAGTATGCGAGCCAGACTCGCTTTGTGTTCAGGCAATTCCCTTTGATCCACATCCATCCTCCGGCGGAGCGGGCCGCAGAGGCTTCCGAATGCGCAGCCGACCAGGGAAAGTTCTGGGAAATGGTGGACATGATTTATTCCCAGCAATCTGACCTGAGCGACGAAGGCTTGAAGCGTGACGCTGCCGCGGCTGGTCTTGACCAGGCCAAATTCACCCAGTGCCTGATAAGTGGATCGACAGCGGCACGGGTGCGGCAAGACCTGGTGGACGGCAAGGCCCTGGGGGTCACTGGCACTCCCACGTTCTTCGTAGGGCAGAAGCGGATTGAGGACGTTCCCTCGCTCGCCGAACTGTCGCAGCTCATCGACGAGGAACTTGCCAGCCAGCGAAATGGCGCCGCCTCGAGCGTTCAGCCACCCACGACCCCGACGCAATCGGAAAGGAAGACTGCCTCGACACAGACGGCGATAGCTGAAAAGCCAACGCCCCGCAAAGCCGGCGACCAAGGCCCAGTGGCATCGACAGGCTTGTTCGGGACGCAGCCGGGCGGATTCTTCACGGGCCTGCAGAGCAGTAGCGGCGCCTGCAGTGAGGCTGAGGCCGCCAAAAAGCAGCCTACCTTGATTAGCAGCGACGAACTGCGCCAGCTTCTGGACGGCAATCCCAAACCCCTGTTCGTGGACGTGCGGCCCGCCAAGGACTATGCCGCAGGGAAAATACCAGGAGCGCTCAATGTTCCTGTAGACGACATGGTGCAGCGCGGTAAGTCCTTGCCGAAAGATCGCACTATTATTCTCTACGAAAGCGGCCGATCGTCAGGAGACATCTGCGCTGCGAGCCGCGCCGCGGGCCGTATCCTGCTGGAGCAGGGGATTCCCTACAACCAAGTTAAGGTTTATCAGGATGGCTTGGCAGGGTGGGAAAAGTCCGGGCTCAGCACCAACTAGTAAGTAGCTGGCACTCCACTTATCTATTGCATAAAAGCCCTGGAAATCGGGATCAATGACCCTACGGGATGCGGAATTAGCACGCCAATCCTGACCTCTGTCATACAATTGTCAAAATGTTTTCGTATGCGGGCAATTCGACCGCAAGTGGAGGCATAATGTGACGTTTATTAGAAAATAAATGTTGCACTATGCTCGTCACCAACATTATACTCCGCTCTTCCTCGCAACCCACCTCGGGTGGGTACTCCTAGGTTCCCTACTACTGCGATGAGTTCCGTGTGCGCCGGCACTCGACTCCCTCAATTATCCTGTCACCCACAGGATTGCTCGCCACGCGATTACTCACCATTGGAGAAACGAGACGACCATGTTCAGGATCGCCGATCCTTTTACTGCATCCGCATTCATGATTCTGGTCTCTGTTCTGATGGGGACCTTAGTGTTGGTTACAGTGGCGATTTTCCGCCGTTGGCAACAGATCCATTACTCCCGCTATCTTCACGCCCTCCAAACCCAGTACCGCCCCATGCTGGACCAGTTGCTTTCAGGAACGCGCCCGGTCGACGGGATCGCCGCCTTGAGGAAATTGCCGCTGTCCGACCTGGAGTTGCTGGTTGAGCCGCTGCTCGCCAAGCAGAAAATTACGGATCATCACTTCGGTTTCCTATTGGCCATCTGCACAGAGTTGGGGCTGGTCGAGCTTTGGCAGCAGCGGCTTACGGCGGGTGATGATCTGCCGCGCGGGCGGGCCCTGCTGCGTCGTGTTTCGATGTTGGCCCCCTCCGTAACCACGCACCACCTGCTGCAACGCGCCAAAAGCATCCGGAACCTGGGAATCCTGCGGCATCATCCGAGCTGGCCGCTGCTGGTGAAGGCCTTGGACGACCCGCACTCCGATATACAGACTGTAGCCCTACGTGCCCTGGCCGCCATCCGCGCGCCCGGGAGTTTCCGTGTGCTTCTGGAACGGCTTCAGTCGGTGGTGCTGGGACTAACCGCAAAGCCCCCGCTACGACCTCTGGAAGCCGCCCTGGCAAATTTCGACCTGACGTTCAGCCCGGATCTCCTACCGGCACTGCGCCACTCCCACCCGCGAATCCGCTCCTTGGCGATGGATTTGCTCCGGCTCTTTGTCCGGCGCGAAGCCGCCCGTGATCCTGAGTTCCTGCTTACGGCAGAGACTCTCTCACCGGAAATCGCCTATCTATTGCTGACCGATCTTTATCAGGATGCGGTGGGAGTAGTGCGGGCTCGGGCAGCGGAGGTTATCGCTTATCTTGCCGACCCTCGTGCGGGGACGGTTCTTTACGGATTGTGCTTTGATTCCCTGTGGCACGTGCGGCATCACACAGTGAGGGCGCTGGCTCGCCAACGTCATTCCACCCCGCTCTTACTCGCAGCGGTTCGGGATTGTTTGCACGACCCCTACTGGCGGGTCCGCGAGGCCGCAATCCAAACGTTGATTGCGCTTGGTCCCAGTGGAAAACAACAACTCTATGAGTCTTTCCTGACTTGCGACGACCAAGCCATACGGCAGCAAATCGTGGAAGTGATCGAGCGCAAGGGTTTGATGCTCTCTCTCATCGAAGCCTACGGCCGTGGCGCTTCCGGCCTGGAGGCCCTGGTGGTCGAGCAATTCGCCAGCGGAGCTGCGCCCGTGGGGATTCTCGAAGGTCTGCGGAAAGCCGCCCCCCCCATCTCCCGCAAGTTTACAGAACGTTTCCACCTCGATTCGTGCCTCAAAGTGCGGCTCGTGAAGGGTGCGCCTACGGAGGTGGACGCCCTACGCGAGCTACAGAAGAATTCGAATGTTCCACCCGCCCTGGCGGCGTAAAGGAAATCCACGGCCATGATCACCTTGCGCATATTCCTTGACCACGTCGTTCTATTCTCCAACGTGGTAATCCTTTCATACTTCTTCCTGGGAAACGGGATCTACACCCTCCTCATGCTGCTCTCGCTGCGCGCAACCTTGATTCACACGCGCCGGCTGGCTTATCAGGGGCTGGATGCCTTGCGCGAGTCTCCTCTGGCTCCTCCCGTTACCATCATTATTCCTGCCTGGAATGAGGAAGGGGTGATTGCGAATTCGGTTCGCTCCGCCCTTAAGGTGGACTACCCGCGGTTCAATGTCATTGTCGTGGACGATGGCTCAACCGACTCGACCCTCGCGCGGTTGGTCGAGAGTTTCGGGCTTCTGGAGACGGACTGGACCTACCATCCTGTTTTACCCACCGCGCCTATTCGCGCCATTTACATGAATCCCGATATCCCCAACCTCCGCGTGGTCAGCAAGATTCGCGGCGGCAAACCTGACGCCCTCAACACCGGGATTAACCTCTGCCGTACACCCTACTTCTGCAACCTGGACGCCGACTGCCTGCTCGAGGGTGATGCCTTGCTCCGGCTCATGGACCCGATCGTCAATTCCACCCAGGAAACGGTCGTGAGCGGGGGCATCGTGCGTATCCTGAACGGGTGCGAATCCCAAGACGGCCGAGTCGTAAAGGTGGGCCTGCCCCCCAGCATCCTGGAGCGATTTCAGGTGGTGGAATACCTCCGCAGCTTTCTTTTCGGCCGGACGGGTTGGCATCTCCTGGGTGGGACCCTGATCGTGTCCGGAGCGTTTGCAGTCTTCCATCACGCCACCGTGGAGGAAGCGGGTGGCTACAGTCACGATACGGTGACCGAAGACATGGATTTGGTTGTCCAGCTCCATCAATGGGGGGCGGAGAATAATCGCCATATCCGTATGTCTTTTACCTCCGATCCTGTTTGCTGGACGGAGTGCCCTTCTTCCTTCCGCATGTTGGCGCACCAGCGCCGCCGCTGGCAATTGGGCCTTTGCCAGACCCTCTGGAAACATGCCGAAATTCTCTTCAAGGGGAAATATGGAATCGTTGGCCTGCTCAGCTACCCTTTCCACGCTTACGTTGAGGGACTGGGATCGGTGGTGGAATTCCTCGGTTACCTTCTGGTGCCCTTGGGATTTGTTCTGGGCATTGTTCCTCCCGTCATTCTGGTTCTATTTGTTTTGCTGGGTTTAATCTACGGGGGCTTTCTCTCGGTGGGGGCGGTGCTTCTGGAAGAACTTACCTATCACCGTTACCCGCGGTTTCGTGACCTGCTGACGTTGTTGGCATTCGCCTTGTTCGAAAACATCGGATACCGTCAATTGATTCTGTATTACCGCTTTCAAGGCGCCCTCAAGTTTCTGTTTGGCAAACGCGGTTGGGAAAAGGTCGCTCACGCCGGCGCCGACGTGGGCGTCTGAACTTTAGACCCACATTCCACCAAAGGTCAGGCAAGTCATGCTCACCAACCTTACCACTGATATTTCCAATCGCGACCTGAATGGGCAACCACCCATTCGAAAGAAGTGGCAGCCGGCCCTTTTATCCCTTGCTTGCCACCGCCTGTCAGTGTTTCAGCGCAGCTCAAGAGCTACCTTGGGCGCAAAGTGGAGAAGGAGACTCGCGTATTTACTAGTTGCCATGGCGGCACCGTTATTCTTTGCACCGGATTTCCTGGCCGCCAGCGATCGAAACTCCCCTGCGCCTCCCGAAGCAGCGGCCAAGTCGCCAGAGCAACGTTCGATTGTGGAAGAATTCTATCGAGAGCGTGCCGCGCGGAATCCCACTGACCTGGTGGCGCTGGAAGGAATGGCCATGCTGGAGGCGCGGCGCGGCGATTATGCAGATGCGATCAACGCGTATCAACAGGCCCTGGAGCTTGCCCCGGATGACCGCGACGCGACCGTGGGGCTGGCTCGCACTCTGGCGCTGGACGGGCAATTCAACACCGCACTCGCCAGCTACCAGAGGATGCTCAGGGAGCGCGCTGAGGATACCGACGCCCTCGAAGGCATAGCCCGTGTATACGTTTGGGCAGGCTGCCCTTCGGCGGCGTTGCCCATTTTGCAGGACTTGGCGGAGCGATATCCTGCCAACCCTGAATACGCCCTGGACCTGGCGCGGCTTGAGATGCGCCTCGGTCGTAACCCGGAAGCACGAGAGATTCTGGGCGTGGCATTAACCTCCCATCCCCAGGACCGCGAGGCGCAGTTGCAACTCGCTTACCTGGACATTCGCGAAGACCGTCAGGCGGATGCTCTTGTGCGCTTCAATCGCCTCATCGCCCGAGACCCCAAGGATCGAGACGCCTTGCGGGGCAACGCTCTGGTGGCCTATCACCGCGGGGATCTGCAGTACGCGCACAACCTGGCGGCGAAATTGGAGGAAGATGATCCGCTCAACACCTCCACACTCCTTCTACTCGCCAACCTTGAACGTGCGCTGCATAACACCAGGAAAGCCGAAGCCCTTCTGGACAGAGTGGGGGCTCTCAACCCTCGGAACGACGAAGCGCGCGATCTGGCCAGCGCTATTCACGACGAGTCTCGGATTACTCTGCACACCTCCGCTTCCTTCGCACGGGAAATCAGCTCGGGAGATCCCTCCACCACTGAGGACTTGCGGGCTTTTGGATACGAAACGACGTTGGGTTTCTCAGCGCTACGCCGGTCGGATTCCTACGTGTCGTTGTATTACCTTCCTTCCAATAGCCCCAGCGGAGGGGTCGAAGGCGCCGTGGGGCCATCGGAGTTTCTCTACCGGCAAACCACTTATCTAACCCCCCGGATCACCCTGCGCGGCGGAGTTGGCCTGACGCGATTTGGACCGGGCGAACTCGCCGGGATTTCTACGGCGGAAGAACCGATTCGCACAGCGGGATTCCGCCCGCTCGGCTTCATCAACCTGAGCTATGCCCTGCGCAAGAAGCTGACGCTGAATCTGACTGCAGCGCGGTCAGCGCTTGCCTATACGCCGATGGCGGTGCGGCTGGGGGTCATGGAGGACCGTGCCTCAGCAGGGCTTAACTACCGCTTCAATTCCCGTACGGAACTGAATCTGGATTCCTTCCTGTCGACCAGCTCCACCTTGGTGTACGACCACGTGTTAATCGACAACGGGCAAACGGAGGCTGTGAGGCATGAGGCCGATTACAACCGCGCGCGCGGCGCCTCCTTCACTTTCAACCGGAATATTTTCCGCAAACGCCTGGGGGCTCTTGACGTGGGTTACTCCGGGCTCCTGTACGGTTTCCTGGGAGGTCCACAGAAGCCTTTCCTGGGCTTTTTCAATCCCGACTTTTACCAACGCCACTACGTCACCACTCATATCCACGGGAAACTGCACGGACCACTGGGATATGACTTTTCCAGCGGCGTAGGAGTCCAACAGATTGAGCATGACGGCGCGTTGACGCGTGCGCTGCTTCTCAGTCCTGGCTTGACGCTGCGAACCGGGCCACACACGGTGGTCACTTTGGGTTACACGCATTACAACAGCGCGCAATCGCTGGGGGTGCTGAGCGGCAATGCGGTGCGGCTTACAACCGATTGGAAATTCTGAGCAGCGTCGCGTAGCGCGGCAATCTGTTGACAAAAACTCATGGTGAAAATGGTGTGAAGGCGGGAAAGTTGGTGGGACAACGCCCGCTATGCCCCGCGGAGAGTAACAAGTGGGACATGTCCCACATGCTCAAAAAACAGTCGCGGACCCCACAGATTCGGGGGGTGGTTTGCCGGGGTAGACCGCAAAAGCCGCTTCACCCTGATGCGCCAAACGATCCGCCAAAGCCACCGCCACAATTTGACGTGCCACGGCCTACCTGCCCCGATCCATCGGGGTCTTGGCCGTGAGTGGACACGGGCGGGAGAAGGTGTGAAAAAATACCATTTTCACCGCTGAGACGCAGAGAAATGACCCTTTGTTTTCAAACCTCTGTGCCTCCGCGTCTCCGCGGTGAAAGGTTTGATGGGATTTTTTCACAGCTTCGGACGCCCGTGGCACCTCAAAACGCGCCGCCAGCAATAAGAGAAATCTAATGGGCGGAATGTTCTCAATCAGATATACTTAAGTGTTAATCAGCTTGGCAGGCTCCCCTGCAGGGGGCGCCTCAATGTGCCTCACGCTGTTGAATTCAAAAGGGGTGGGGAGTCTGTAGGGGGTGGAATTCTATCAATCAGATGTATTTGGATGTTAATCAGGCTTCCATGCGGGCCGCGCCTCAAAGCGCTCACGCTGTTGAATACAAAGGGGCTAGGGAGTCTTGGTGAATACTCGTTTTTCCGGCCTTTTCCACGACGTAACTTATTGATGGTTGGTTTAGCATGCTGATGAAGAACGACGTAGCGGCGGGTTTATCCCGCCATCCGCAGGTGAAATCGTTGGCGATATGGCGGGGTAAACCCGCCGCTACGTCGCACCGTACAAATTCAAGCCTCTTAAATCGGCATCGCGTGTAATGTCAACTGATTCAATTGTGAAAAATCCGCCTCCCGCACCTGAGCCGCCCCTCGTTGCCTCCTTGGGCAAGTTGCCCTCGGAAGAGCCGGCTGCGGCGGACTTTGCGAGCCTCTTCCGTGTGCGGGGAATCCTGGACCGCACGCGCGCCATGAAGGACCTGCTGCGCTTGAAGCCGTTCGATACCTCGACGGAGGAAGGCCGGTCCCGGGAACGTTATCGACGCGCGGCGCTAACCACTTTCACTTCCGTGACGGCGCGAGCCGTGACGGTCCTCACCGGGCTCATTACCGTCCGCCTGACGGTTCGATATCTCGGAACAGAGCGGTATGGTTTGTGGATGACCATCACCTCCGTGGTGGCCATGATGTCGTTTGCGGATTTGGGAATCGGCAGTGGGCTCTTGAATTGTATTTCCGAGGCGCATGGAAAAGAGGACCGGGAATCGTTACACCGGTATGTGTCCAGCGCGTTTTTTATCCTGGCCGGAATCGCCGGGCTTTTGCTGGGATTATCCGCACTCGCTTATCCCATTGTTCCCTGGCCTCGCCTCTTCAACGTATCTTCCGCCACCGCCGTGCGGGAAGCCGGGCCGGCGGTATTGGTGTTTCTCAGTTGCTTTGTACTGAACATGCCGCTGGGTGTCGTCCAACGTCTGCAGACGGGCCATCAGGAGGGGTTTGAGACCAATCTCTGGAATGTTGCCGGGAACCTCACGGGGTTCATGTTATTGCTGGTGGCTATGCACCTTAAGGTTGGACTGCCCTGGCTGGTGCTGGCTTTGTCCGGCGGACCCATCCTTGGAGTCCTGGGCAATTGGACTCACGAGTTTGGCTGGAAGCGGCCGTGGCTCCTGCCGAGGTTGGCGTATTGGGATTCTGCCGCCGCCCGGAAGGTGATGGGCACCGGCGTCATGTTTTTGATAATCCAGGCGAGCGGGGTCTTCGTCTTCACGGCCGACAATATCATCATCACGCAGATCCTGGGACCGGAGGCCGTCACGCAATACGCGGTCCCCATGCGAATGTTCCTCATGGTTTTCACGATAGCCCAAATGTTTGTGATGCCGCTCTGGCCCGCTTACGGTGAGGCCGTGGCGCGCGGGGACGTGAAATGGGTGAAGAAGACGGTCATCCGCTCCGTCGTCCTCTCCCTGCTGGCCTTCGGTCCGGTCGCTTTGGGCTTGGCCGTGTTCGGAAAGTTCATTGTGCATGTTTGGGTGGGGCCGCAAATACAACCGTCTTACCTGTTATTGGGGGGGGCGGGGGTTTGGGTGCTGGTGAATCTCATCGGCGCTGCCCTGGATATTTTCCTCACCGGCGCGAATATGTTGAAATTCCAGGTGGTTGTTTATGTGGTCACGGCAGTGGTTAATTTGCCTGCCAAGGTGTTCTGTGCGAAGGCGTTTGGCGTGGCGGGAGTAGTATGGGTGACGGCTCTCACTACCGCGCTAGGGACGGTGGCTGTGGCTGTTTATACTTACCGGGTTTTACACCAGATGGAAAAATCCCGGTAGTTTCCTAGTTTGAACGTAGCGCCCCGATTCATCGGGGCTCGATGCCGGCTGGAAGCCGGCGCTACATTCAGACTAGGACACTACCGAAATCCCGGATGGAAACGGAGGCGGCGTCTAAGGGCATTCGGACATGAACACAAACCCCATGAAGAGCCAAGTCGTGATTTTATGCGGGGGAATGGGAACCCGGCTCCGGGAGGAAACTGAGTTTCGCCCCAAACCGCTGGTGGAGATCGGTGGCAAGCCGATCCTCTGGCACATCATGAAGATTTACTCCCACTATGGCTTCTATGATTTCGTGCTCTGCCTCGGGTACAAGGGGCAGATGATTAAAGAGTATTTTCTCAACTACCGGATCATGAACAGTGATTTTACCCTGCGGCTGGATGCGCCCGAAAATCCGGAATTTCACACCGTTAACCGGCATGAGCCCTGGTCCATCACTTTTGTCGATACCGGCGCCGAAGCGATGACCGGGGCACGCGTCAAGCGGATCGAGCCCTTCATTCGGGGAGACAGCTTCATGCTCACCTATGGTGACGGTGTCGCCGACATTCAGCTTGAGAAACTCTGGGATTTCCACGCTCAACACGGGAGGATAGCGACCGTCACGGGAGTGCAACCTGTCTCCCGTTACGGAGAGCTTCTCGTCGAGGATGGACAGGTCAAGAAATTCAGTGAGAAGCCCCCGGCGCAAGAAGGCTACGTCAGTGGCGGCTTTTTTGTCTTTAACCGCCGCGTTTTTGACTACCTCAGCGACGCTGATGATTGCGTTCTGGAACGTACACCTTTGGAGCGCTTGTCACGCGAGGGGGAATTGATGAGTTATCTTCACACCGGGTTTTGGCACTCCATGGACACCTACCGTGACTTTGTGGCGTTGAATGAGGCGTGGAAGAAGGACTACCCCTGGAAGGTATGGAAGGATTAAACCTCCTCAGTTTCCTTGCCTACTGGAGCAAGCATGCATTTCATCATACAAGAAGATTGCGAGAGGATCGTTGCGGAACTCTCCTCTGATATCGACAAGCTGCGTGGTCAGACCTTACTAATGACTGGGTTTTCCGGTTTTGTAGGGACTTATATCAGCAGCTTGATTCACTTGGCCAATCACACAGTTCTCCAGGCTGATCCTTGCAGGTTCATCGGCGTGGACAATTTCGTACGCGGCAGGGCACACTGGGTGGATGAAATTGTGAAAGCCCCTTCGGTCACGATCGTCGATCACGACATATCGCAAGGGTTGCCCGAGACCCTAAACGCTCTCAAGGTTGACTACATTCTCCACGCTGCCTCTATTGCTTCTCCTACGTATTACCGCAGGCATCCCATAGAGACCATGGACGCAAATGTTAGAGGTCTGCGCGACTTGCTGGATTTTTCTCTGAAGCACCGGGAATCACTCCAAGGTTTTCTGTTCTTCTCCTCCAGCGAAGTTTATGGAAACCCCACACCCGAAAATATCCCAACGCCGGAGACCTATCCCGGCAATGTTTCCTTCACGGGGCCCCGGGCCTGCTACGACGAATCCAAGAGATTTGGCGAGACTCTGTGCGTTAACTTTCATCGTGTCCATGGACTACCCATTCGCATGGTGCGGCCATTCAACAATTACGGCCCGGGGCTTAAACTGGGGGACAGGAGAGTCATACCCGACTTTTTTAGTGAGGTCCTGGGAAAGCGGGACATCGTCATGCTGTCTGACGGGAAGCCGACCAGGACATTCTGCTATATTGCGGATGCCGTAGCCGGGTATTTTAAGGCCCTGCTGTCAGGGCCGAGCGGAGAAGCGTTCAACATTGGGGTGGAGCGGCCCGAAATATCCATGCGGGAGTTGGCGGAGGCGGTCATCAAGGTCTCGGCGGAGGCACTTGGCGTGCACGTAGGGCTACGGTTCGAGAGAAGCGAAGACTCCGCCTACTTGTCAGATAATCCCTTACGGAGATGTCCGGATATCTCCAAGGCTCGGAGCCTTTTGAATTTCAATCCCAGCACCGCGCTCCCTGAAGGGTTGCGAAGGACGGCGCTGTGGTACCGGGACAATCCGAGAATCGACGAACGTTAGAAGGATGAGGGGATGAGGATTTCGATCATAGGCGCGGGGTACGTGGGATTGGTTTCCGGGGTTTGCCTCTCCGAGGTGGGTCACCACGTAGTGTGTGTGGATCAAATTCCGGAAAAAGTTCAGAGCATCCTGAAAGGTAAATCTCCGATTTACGAACCCGGCCTCGATGAGTTGCTGGAACGCAATCTGAAAAGAAAGCGATTTACCGCTACCCTCGACTTGGCGCGAGCGGTTGAGGATACCGAGATCACTCTGATTGCGGTGCCCACGCCTTCGAAGAACGGTAAGATTGACCTGCGTTTTGTGCGAGCCGCGGCCCGGCAGATCGGGCAAGTGCTGAGAAAAAAGGGCGGGTATCACGTCGTCGCCGTGAAATCCACCGTGATTCCCTCCACCTCCGACACGGTCGTCAAGCCGATCCTCCTCCGGACCTCGCGGAAGGCTCCGGGCGAGTTTGGGTTGTGCACCAATCCCGAGTTCTTGCGGGAGGGCGACGCGATCAAAGATTTCCTTCGTCCCGACCGGATTGTCATCGGCAGCGATGACGAGCGCTCTTTCCGCGTCTTCAAGAGGGTGTACTCTCCCTTTCGCTGTCCGATTGTGCACACCAACCTCCGAACGGCGGAAATGATCAAGTACACCTCCAACTCACTTCTGGCGTCCTTGATCAGCTATTCGAATGAGATTGCTTCCATCGCTGAGACCATTGGAGGTATCGACGTTTTGGACGTTATGCGCGGACTCCACCTGGATGCTCGTCTGACGCCCTGGTCGGGCAAATCCAATGGCGGGCGCCTTACGCCGGGCATACTGGCCTACTTAAAAGCTGGCTGTGGTTACGGGGGGAGCTGCCTCCCCAAGGATGTCCCGGCGCTCTGTGCCATTGCCGAGAAACTTGGTTACCAACCCCGTCTATTGAGAGATGTTATCGGCATCAATCACCGGCAGCCTGTGAGGCTTATGGAAAGGCTTAACCACCAGTTGGGAGGGCTCAAGAATAAGCGGGTGGCAGTTTGGGGGATTGCCTTTAAACCCGACACGGACGATGTGAGGGATACACCCGCCAAGCCCATTGTCGATTTTCTTCTGAAGGCTGGGGCTAAGGTCTCTGTCTACGATCCCATTGGCCTTGAACACGCCAGGAAGACGCTCTTCAAAGACTGTTCCGTGACCTACCCGGAGACTCCCTTCAAGGCTGTGACGGGAGCCCATGCGCTGGTCGTGGTAACGGCGTGGCCACAATTCAAGAATGTGGACTTCCGGAGGTTGTCGAGTTTGATGAAGAAGAAGGCTTTCGTAGTGGACGGAAGGAGGCTCTACGAGAGGCAGGCTGTGCTTCAGTCGGGTTTGCAATACATCGGTGTCGGGTATCGGGAATCCGGGGAAGCGGCGTAGTTCGGTAACCCGAGAGTCAATTACTATGACTTCGTGACCCACGAATCTCAACCATAACGCCACACATGGGCCCGATGGATTCCCATCCAGAGGGGTAGGCTCGGGTAGCGAAATACGATGTGGAGAATGGAATGAACATCCGACCTCTGAGGCTTGAGGGGACATACGAGATTCAATTGAAACCTGTGCGTGATGATCGGGGCTACTTCATGCGGGCCTACGATGAAGCGATTCTCCGGGAGCACCGTCTTACTACCGCGTGGGTTCAGGAAAACCAGTCTTCCTCCATCCGGCGCGGCGTGATTCGGGGCTTGCACTTCCAAAGGCCTCCACATGCAGAGACCAAATTGGTGCGTGCCGTGGTGGGCGCCGTGCTTGACGTTTTTGTCGATCTCAGGGAGGCCTCTCCTACGTACGGACAGTGGGACAGCCTAGAACTGAATGCCAC
Organism: uncultured Acidobacteriota bacterium; assembly: GCA_963804995.1. Lineage (GTDB taxonomy): Bacteria > Acidobacteriota > Terriglobia > UBA7540 > UBA7540 > Bog-366. The sequence goes on along the minus strand of CAWDSK010000003.1, from coordinate 246,253 downwards.
CCACATGAACTACGTATACATTCCCAAGGGGTTTGCGCACGGCTATTGCACTTTGACCGACGAGTCGGTAGTGCTCTACAAGGTTGATTCTCGTTACGCGCCAGAGGCCGAAGGGGGCATCCGGTGGAACGACCCTGACTTGGCGATCACTTGGCCAGCCGAGAACCCTTTGCTTTCCCCGAAAGATTTAAAGTTGCCTCTGTTGCGCGACTTTGTTACGCCATTTGTTTAGGTAGGAAAGGCCTTCAGGTGGTGCTGTGATGGGGGTTGAAAAGGTACGAGTTCTTGTGACTGGCGCAGGCGGCTTTATCGGCGCTCATATTGCGCGGTTGTTGGTGCAGCAGGGTCATTCGGTTTTCATCATAGCGCGGCCAGGGTCGCCACTCGAGCGTCTGTCCGATTGCATTGACGGACTGGAAGTCAGGCGGGCAGACCTATCGGACAGCGCAGCGGTTCGGCAGATCGTGCTTGAGGCGAGGCCGGACTGTGCCATTCATTCGGCATGGTACGCGGTGCCGGGTCGGTATTGGACTGCACCAGAGAACCTGGATTGTGTGGCGATGAGTCTTTCGCTCGCCCAGATCCTGGCGAGCAGTGGTTGCCGGCGCTTGGTGGGGATCGGGTCATGTTTTGAGTACGATTATGACTACGGCTACTTGTCAGAGAGTTTGACTCCCTTGAAGCCACGGACTCTTTATGCTGCCTCCAAGGACGCCACGCGGTCGGTTCTGGAATTATTCTGCAGCGGGGCTTCTGTGAGTTTTGCCTGGACGCGGGTCTTTTATGTATACGGGCCGGGTGAGCAGGAATCACGTCTAGTGCCTTCCGTGGTCCTGGCCTTGATGAGGGGAACCGCGGCGAAGTGTACGGAAGGGTTTCAAGTAAGGGACTACCTGTGCGTCGAGGATGTGGCATCCGCCATCGCCGCCGTGGCCCAGAGCAAATTCGAAGGGACTGTGAATGTTGGGTCAGGCGAACCGGTCACCGTCCGGGCCATTGTTCAACTCCTCGGCGAAGCCTTGGGTCGCACCGACCTCCTTGCGTTCGGTGCTATTAAAACCAATCCAGTCGATCCGCCTTTCGTGTTGGCGGATATCCGCCGCTTGCGGAATGAGATTGGTTGGCGTCCGTCGTCCAGTCTTGAGGAAGGGCTTCAGCATACCGTACAGTGGTGGAAGGAACGCACAGGTTCGGCCGGCCCCAACCTGTGAGTGGCCGCAAAGCCGGCGCCCATTGGCTTCAATCCGATGGGAAGGTCGCACGGACCGTGGCAGAAGACCCAAGCCGCCCAATGTCGCTGTTTCGCCAGAGCAAGACAGCAATCTAGATGGATCGAGTCTCATGTTGGCATATCCTCCCCCTCCAAAGATCGCTCCCCCGGCCAGAATGGGACCGAGGCCGTTTTGGTCTGTAATGATCCCCACCTACAATCGATTGGCCTATCTTGAAAGGACCTTGAAGAGTGTGCTGGCGCAGGATCCGGGCGCTGCGACGATGCAAATTGAAGTGCTGGACAACGCTTCCACCTTAGGTGATCCGGAGTCGCTGGTGCGGCGGGTGGGGGGCGGGCGCGTTGAGTTTTTTCGCCAAGCGCGCAACCTGGGCGGGGTGGCTAACTGGAATAGCTGCATCGAGCGCTCGCGGGGCGAGTGGGTACACATTCTGCACGATGACAACGTGGTGTTTCCGGGTTTCTACGCGAGTCTCAAGGCGGCACTGGAGGGAAGGGACGAGGTGGGGGCGGCGTTTTGCCGATATGCCTGCATTGACAACAACGAGCGTCAGCTTTACACCTCTGAGATTGAGAGCCCGACGGCGGGTATCTTGCCTGGCTTCATTGAGCGAATCGGCGTCTCCCATAGAATTGCGTGTGCCGCCATGGTGGTCAGACGGAGCGTGTACGAGCAACTGGGGGCGTTCCGGACGGACCTCACGTTCGCGTTGGATTGGGAAATGTGGATGAGGATTGCCGCCCACTACCCCATCTGGTACGAACCAACCACCCTGGCGGGGTTTGGGGTTCATGACAATTCCTGGACAACCAATTTGATAAGGTCGGCTGAAACCATCGTCGATGAACAGCGCTGCATCGCTATAGTTCGTCCGCTGCTGCCCCCTGACCGGGCGGCCTTCATAAGCGGAAAGGCCAGAGAAGGTGTGTCGCTCCGCGCCCTGCGCATCTCCTGCGCGGCGCTGGGCCAGGCGGAGTTCAGGACGGCGTTCCGGCAAGCGAGGGAGGCCTTGAAATGTTGCGCTTCTCCCCGCGTGATCGTGGAACTTTTGTGGTTCGTGCCCGTCCGCCTGACCCGGGGTGTGATGCGCCGGGCCCAGGCGGCCGCCCGGAGACAATTGGCGCGAGGAAAAAGCCAGGAATGAGAATCACGTTTCTCTTACCCCTTTACCCCTGGGTGCCCATTGGGGGTTTTCGGGTCGTATACGAGTATGCGAATGGGCTTGTCGCCAAAGGACATGAAGTGGCGATTGTGCATCCGCGTCAGCTTGGCAATGTGCCGCCACCTCCGGCTGAGAACCTGTACCGGAGGCTGCGGAGGAAAGGGGCGAAACTCCGCGATTTGGTCTCTCAACCCAGCCTTCACTGGCAATATGTCGATAGAAGGGTCCGAATGATGTATGTCGCGGATCTGGAGGCCTCCAAGATACCGGACGGTGAAGTGGTTTTTGCGACAGCCTGGCCGACGGCGGAATATGTTCTCGGATACCCTGAATGTAAGGGGGTAAAACTTTACTTAATTCAGGGTTATGAAACATGGGCTGGTCCCAAGGATCGAGTGGACGCGACTTGGCGCGCGCCCATGTATAAGGTGGTTATTGCGCAATGGCTGTATGAGACCGGACGCGAGTTGGGTTGTGAGGACATGGAGTACATCCCCAACGGTATCGACCATGAGAAGTATCGGCTCCTCGATCCCATTGCCACCCGCCCCAAGGGAGTCGCCATGCTATTTCACTCGATGCAGGAGAAGGGTGGCCCGGACGGCTTGCAGGCTTTAGGCATCGTCAAGAAACAGCACCCGGATCTCCGTGTTACACTCTTCGGCGCGCCGCAACGCTCGGAATCCATCCCGGAGTGGGTTGAATACTTCAGGGATCCTCCCCAAAAAGAACTCGTCAACCGGATTTACAATGGGAGCAGCATCTATCTTTGTGCCAGTTGGGCTGAGGGTTTCTCCCTTCCACCCGCCGAGGCGATGGCCTGTGGGTGCGCCGTCGTCTCCACCGACTGCGGCGGCATTCGTGAGTTCGCGGAGCACGAGGTCACGGCGCTCTTGTCGCCGCCACGCGACCCGGAAGCGCTGGCCCGCAACCTGATGCGCGTCCTGGATGACGATGCGTTGCGCGTGAGGCTCGCCGAGGCAGGGAATCGGGGGATACGGCAATTCACTTGGGAGCGGAGCACGAATCAATTGGAGCGATTCATCCAGGGGCAAGTCTCCGCGAGAGTTGGAGGGTAATGCCCAACCGTCGGGTAGCGGCCCATGATTGATGCATCTCAAACCCAGCCCAGCGTTGTCATCAGCATCCTGAACTGGAATGGCTGGCAGGCGACGCTGGAGTGCCTGGAGTCCATTCGGCAGCTCGATTATTCGAATTACTTGACCGTGGTTGCCGATAATGGCTCTGCTGACGGCTCGGTGGAAAGGCTCCGCGCCTGGGTCAGGGAAACCCTGCCGGATCAGCAGGGCTTTGCCGAGTACACTACTGAGATGGCGCTCCAAGGCGGTGTGCAATCTCAAGAAACAGCACTGGATACTGTGGCCTCGAAAGACCGGTTGGTCCTGATCCGCAACGGGGAAAACCTGGGATTTACCGGGGGGAACAATGTGACGATCCAGTATGCCCTTGGGCGCCCACAACCTGCTGACTACGTGTTTCTGCTTAACAACGATACGACAATTGACCGGGCCTGCTTGAACCAGCTTGTCGAGGCAGATCGAAAGGCGGGCGCCGGCATCGTGGGGGCAATAACCCGGGAGCCGGGAAGTGGCCGCGTGCTGTGGGAAGGCCCTGATCCGATTGGCCCCTTTCCCCTGCTGGGGCAGTTCTTTCCGTTTCTCATGAAATTGTTCCGGGGCGCGCCGCCGGCCGAGGATGGACTCAAGATGACTTTTTGGGTCGATGGGGCGGCCATGATGATGCACAGAAATGTGCTGGAAGCTGTGCACAAATCCGCCGGCTATTACCTTGACGACGCGATGTTCATGTACCTGGAGGAGGTTGACTTCTGCGGGCAGGCCCGGAAGCATGGCTATAAGAGCGTGATGGTGAAAGGCGCGGCCATTTATCATCGGGCTGCCAGCGGGACCGGGGGAGTGTACGGCCCGCTCTGGAACTACTACTGCGCCCGCAATCGAATCCGCCTGGCTCAGCATCTGTTGCCTTGGCATCTTCGCATGGTCTTCTACCTCATGAACATACCTTCCTGCTTGGGACGCGTGGTAAGGAGTCTGTGGCGGGGGCGCCCTGGCAGTGCGTGGGCAGTCTGTCGCGGCTTTGTGGATGGCTACCGGGGAATCGGTGGAAAATGGGGATGCCACGACCGGGAGGCACAAAGGGCCCTCGGGGATTAATGCTTAACCTGGTCCTGCTCATGCTGGCTCAGCGCGCGTCATAAAGCGACTTGGACCGATGTCGCCGACCCAACGGGGGGAGGCATGGGCCATGAGGAGTGTCATTGCACGGCTGTACGGAAGGGATACCATGGAAGCAAACGCGAGAAAATCGTGGTTTTCGACCGCTTTGGTTAACCCCATGCGAATTCTCAAGGAGTTCAGTTACAACCCGCGCTTTCTGGCTGTAGCCCGACGCCTTCACCTTACGAATATACTGCGAAAGTGTTATCCGTGGGTGACAGGAGGGAAGCACAGAATCCTGAGGGTGGACCTGGGAAGACTCCACGTCCTCTTCCACGTTCGTTCCGCCTTGGAATACAGGGTGATCGAACAGTATTTCGTGAGCTACGAGAGGGATTTTCTTGATGCGCTGTTGTCGTCGCTTGCGGAAGGAGACGTATTTCTCGATGTGGGAAGCAACCTTGGGCAGTTCAGTGTTCCCATGGCAAAGGTGGTTGGGAGCGGCGGTCTTGTCGTAGCCGTGGAGCCTGAAACCAGCGCCTGCGCGCAACTTGAGGCGAACCTGAGATTGAACGGATTCTCGAACGTGCGTATTTTGAGGACGGCGCTGGGTGATGATCATAGAGCAGGCCGCCTCTCATGGAACGATGGAACCTGCCCTTCGCTGCTGCATGCTTTGTCGCAAGATCAGGAAACCGTTTCGACAGCGGCGCCCAGTGCCGCATCCGGTCTGGAATCAGTAAGCGTCGAGGTGGGGGATCAGGTGATGGATCGCGAGGGTCTGCCCATTCCCCAAGCGGTCAAAATCGATGTAGAAGGATATGAATTTCATGTCATACGCGGGTTGACCCGGACTTTGAGAAATGCGTCTTGCAGACTACTTTGCTGTGAGATCCATCCCGCCTTTCTTCCCGGCGGGACAACTCCCCAGCTCATCATCGACGAAGTGAAATCCTTAGGATTCACAGACATGGTCCTGAGGGAGCGAGGAGAACAGATACATATGGTCGCACGCAAGGATGCCTCACAGGGGTGAAAGGGAATTTACAAACGCCTAAGACGAGGACGAAATCACCGTTGTTCCTGTCCCACGTCCTTTTGGCCGGGGGGAATTGGCAACCAAAGACCAAAATGGAGATTGGGTCTCGACATCGTCGCGCCCGGTGCGCTCATTGAAGTTCTTCGGCAAGTGTTCCGAGGAGAAAATACTGTGGTTACAGAAACTTCAGGACCGTCAGGCCAGAACCGCAGGGTCGCCATCGTCACCGTGAACTGGAACGGGTGGCGCGACACGGTTGAGTGCATGGAATCCGTGCGCCATCTCGATTACCCGGACTACCTGTTGATTGTCGTTGATAATGGTTCTCAGGATGATTCCGCTTTGCGCCTGAAGGAATGGGCGCAAAAGAGCGAGGGCTACCTGCTGGTTGAGTACACAGAAGCAGTCGCTCGAGCGGGGGGAGAGGCTGTCCAGGAGCAGTCTCTCGCTGCCGCACTGCCCGCGAAAAGGGCCGTGCTGATCAAGACCTCCGCCAATTACGGACACCCTGGGGGTATCAATCTCGGCATCGATTATGCCTTGCGGAGGACACAGCCCGCGGACTACGTCTTCTTGTTGGATAATGATGCCAAGATTGAGAAGGATACCCTTACCAATGTGGTGGAACTTGACCACAAAGAAAATGCGGGCATCATCGGGGGAACAGTTGTAGACGCGGAAACCGGGGAACTCCAGTATGCCGAAAGAAAGACGCTGCTTCGGTGGTTCTTTAGCCCGTTGGTCAGGGGGGACTTGCCCCTGCCGCCAGAAGACGTCGACTACTGGCCTTCCGCGGGGGTGAGCGGTCCCTCGATGCTCATGCGCCGGGACGCGCTTGAAACCGTGCATCTTGCCACGGGCCGCTACCTGGCGGCGGGTCTATTTTGGGACGGCTGGGAGTTCGAGTTCTGCTACCGGAGCAGCTTGGCAGGGTATCGCAGTTTTGTAACCCGAAAGGGTTCTGTGCGGCATAAGAGTGACCGCATCGCGCGTTCTCCGCTCAACCCGCACCGTTATTACTACGCGACGCGCAACCGCATCGAACTGGCCGGTGATTTCCTGCCCCTTCATTGGTGGGTATTATTTCACCTATTCAACTTGCCGGTGTGTTTTGGCCGGATTGTCAAGGTCCTGAGTCGTGGCAGGCCAGATGTCGCTCGCGGCATCGCCTGCGGGGTGCTTGACGGTTTCAGGGGAGTAGAAGGGAAGTGGAAAGTAGCTGATAGTTAGTGTCCCGAGTCAGAAGTTCGCTGATTATTGGAGAACCCCCTCCCCCGGCCCCTCTGTCGCCGCGGCGACCGAGGGGGGAGTTCATTTGAATTTACTGCCCTCGCCCCCTTGGGGGAGAGGGTGGACCGCCGCCGGCGTTTTCATCAGCCGGGGCGGGACGGGTGAGGGGGTCGCCTTTGAACCCAGTGAGACTTTGTCAGCGAACTTCTGACTCAGGAGGCTAGGAAGGCGACCGGAAATTCCTGAATCCTGGAGTGACGCCCTCAGCGGTTCTATCGCAGATTGCATGGCCATAGCTTATCCGCCAGCATGGCTATAAACCACTGCCGCTCCCAGGAGGGCGTAAGGAGTTAGAAGAGACCTCGCAATGCCTGGTTTCGTAAACAAGCTGGCTGTAATCATTCCCACCGTCGGCCGTTGCGAGGAGCTTCGCAAGATGCTCCAGAGCCTGGCCACGCAGACCTGCTTGCCGGATCAAGTGGTTCTCGTGGATGAGGCGGGGGAGGGCAACACACTGGCACGGGAGTTCCCTCAGTTGAACATCCTGGTGACCACCTTCCCGCGTGGGTCGGCTTCGGCAAAAAGAAACTGCGGCATGCAATTTGTAGGGCCGAAGATCGACTTGATTGGATTCATGGACGACGATATCGTCCTGGAACCTCAAGCGCTCGAGGCCACGCTGCGGTTTTGGGGGAATGCGCCCGAGGACGTGGGGGGAGTGAGTCTGAACGTTTTGAACGACCCGCCGGACTTTGCTTCCTGGCTCAAGAGGTCGAAGCTGGCCTCCAGCTTGGGGTTTTACGGAACTAAAAAGGGAGCCGTGCTGCGTTCCGGCTTTCAGGTCCCCCTCCGCCATATTTCAGAAACTACTTACGTCGACTGGATTCCCACCTACTGCGTGACGTATCGGAAGCACCTTCTTGAAATTTACTCATTTGATGAGTTCTTCGCGGGATATAGCTATTTGGAGGATTTGGAATTCAGTTACCGAATCAGGAAGAAGTACAGGCTGGCGGTGGTTGCTGAGGCGCGCTTCTATCACTACCCATCCAAAGTTGGACGTCCGGATTGGTATCTATTTGGCAAGAAGGAAGTCATCAATCGACTCTACATTGTCAATAAACATCGGGAGTTCTCGCGTCCGCAATGCTGCTTTAGGCTCCTCGTGCGCACGCTACTTACCCTGGTCGAGGGCGTTAGGACGCTTGACGCCTCAAGCTTCAGGCGGGTTGCGGGGAACCTGGCGGGTCTGGTGCTGGTGGCTCAAGACGGCTTAAGGCCCGTCTAGGGGTGTGGAAAAAACTTTCGTGCGACTGCCAGTGGGCGTCGCCAAGGATGAAGGTATGGCGTTACCCGGAATTATTCGCAGACTGTCTTACAATCCCTGGTTCATCCGCGCCATCAGAGGTCTTGGCCTGCGCACTCCGGGGAGGAAGGTTTACCACTATCTGGTCCTGTCACGTAAGGGCGTCCTGCGGGTGGAAAAGGGGAGCGTCTCCGCTGATTTCATCACCCGCACTCCCGAACAGTTACGCGCCGTGGAGGCGGGCAGCTTGGAGCCCACCCTTGACCTCATGGTGAACTCGCTTAAACCAGGAGACACCGTTTACGACGTTGGGAGCAATGTGGGCGTCTACACGGTATTGCTCGCCAAGGCAGTGGGAGAAAAAGGGATGGTGGTGGCGTTTGAACCCCACCCGGGGACCTTTGGGCAGCTCCTGGAGAATATCAAGTTGAACAATCTCGCCAACGTCCGCCCGTTCCAAAAAGCCGTGGGCGAGCGCAATTCCCAGGAGAAGCTCTACATTGGTAACGTCATCGCTAATTTCAGCCTGCTGGCGGGCGCTATCGAGGGGGCTGCAGACAAGGATGCTGTACCTTTCCAGATTGTTGAGGTTGTGCAGGGCGACCCGTTTGTCGAAGCCCAGGGATTGCCGGCGCCCTGTGCCGTCAAGATCGATGTGGAGGGTTTTGAATATGCTGTGATGAGAGGTCTTCGCCAGACCCTCGCCGATCCGCGTTGCCGAATGGTCTGCTGTGAGGTTCACCCGCAGTTTCTGCCCCCGGAAGTGAAACCGGGCGACATTCAGGTGTTGTTGACGTCGCTGGGATACGACCGCATGGAGCAGCATCCCTCTGAAACGACGTACCATCTTGTGGCCTATAAATCTTGAGGAGCTGTCGCGCTCCATGCGGCGCCCCTGCGGTGAGTCAGCGCTAATCTTGTCGCTTTTCTCTCAACCTCTCCACGCGGGCTCAAACCCGTGGGATAATACACAAGATACTCTTATGGCGAGATTCCGCGTCCTGGTTTCAGCGTTTGCTTGTGCGCCCGGAGGGGCCTCCGAGCAGTTTGGGGGCGGGGAGCTGATTTTGGGATGGAATGTTGTTCAGCAGTTGGGGCGGTTTCACGATGTCTGGGTTCTCACCCATTCCCGGAGCCGGCAGGCCATAGAACAGGGGGCGCAACCAGAGGGATCAAGCCATCTGCATTTCTGCTACTTTAGCCTTCCGGGATGGCTCGAACGCTTGAAGTCCGTGCAAGGTGGAATTCAGTTCTACGCCTATCTGTGGCAGTTGCGCGCCTATTTCCTGGGACGCAGGCTTCACCGCCAGATCAATTTTAACGCCTTTCATCATGTGACTTACGCGAATGACTGGATGGCAAGCTTCCTCGGCGCGCTTCTGCCCGTTCCTTATTTACGCGGACCGGGCGGTGGGGCGCATCGGACGCCGGACGCCTTCTTGCAGGAATACTCGTCCAGCGCCCGTCTTTGGGAGCGCTTCCGCAGTTTCGGACAGTGGGTGTTGCGGCACGATCCCTTTTTCATGCGGGGTCAGGGGCGCGCGCGGGGGATCCTACTTTGCAATCGGGAAGCGGTTAATGCGGTTCCCGCTCGCTGGAGAGATAAAGTCCAATTGTTCCCCGTCAACGGCATCTCCAAGGAGGACTTGGAGGTCTTTGCCGGGAACAGGCTGGGAGGGGGAGTTGCAGTATCGGAGGGCAACAGCGTGCCCACCCGGCCTTTCCAGGTGCTCTCGGCAGGAAAGCTGCTTGGTCTTAAGGGGTACTCCTTGGCCATCCGGGCGTTCGCGTTGTTTGCCAAGCATCACGCGGACGTGAAATTCACCCTTGTGGGTGATGGTCCCGAGCGCCCCCGCCTGGAGGGTTTGGTTCGCGATCTGGCCCTTGAAAGACAAGTCCATCTGGAGAAATGGATGCCCCGCCAGGAACTGCTGGGCCTGATGCCCCGCTGCGATGTGTTCCTGTTCCCCAGCCTTCGCGACGGTGGAGGCGCCGTGGTGGTGGAAGCCATGGCCGCGGGGATTGCTGTGATCTGCATGGACCTGGCTGGCCCCGCCACTCACGTTACGGATGAATGCGGCATCAGGATTCCGGCCCGCTCGCCGGATGAGTCCATCGAACTTATGGCCCAAGCTCTGGAACGATTGTATAAAGATCGTGAACTCTGCGCGAAAATGGGTCAAGCGGCGCGACGGCGTGCGGAAGAGGTCTATGACTGGGACAAGCTCGGGGACCGCCTCCTGAAGATTTACCAGAAAGCCTTGGGCGCCCCCGTGGAGATCGCTTGAAGGCTGGGGAGCCGTTCAGTCCCAGACCAGTAGTGGGTCAATTTGATGGCGTAGCGGCGAGTTTACCTCGCCAAATGGCGGCGTAAAGCCGCCTCTACATCAAATTGACCCACTACCCCCAGGCCGGGACGGCTGCCCTCCTTGATGAAGTAGAATGATTCCGGAATGAACCGAAGGGAGCGCCGACGGTGGCAGCTCCCAGGGTTGCAAACATAAAGATGCAAAGCCCCACTAAGATCGCCATGCTGATGCCCTATTTTGGGAGCCTGCCGGACATTGCAACCTTTTACTTCGAATCCGTCGGGCATGCTTACGATCTTGATGTATTGCTCTTCACGGATGAGCTCCCCTGCGGTTCCTCTCCCCCCCAATGTGAAAGTACATGCTTTCACACTTGCGGGGTTCAGTGAGCTTGCCTCCCGCACTTTGGGTATCCCGATTCAGGTACCCGCGGCCTTCAAACTGTGCGATTTCAGGCCTGCCTACGGGGTGATTTTCCACGAGTATCTTAGTGACTATGCATTCTGGGCATTTGGCGACCTCGATGTGATCTATGGCGATGTGGCTCGATTTCTAGGGCCGCTCCTGGACGGTCACGACATTATTAGTTGCCGAAAGGGATGGATTTCGGGATCCCTTTGTGTTCTAAGGAACTGCTCTGAGGTTAACTCCGCGTTTCTGAAGAGTGCGGATTGGGAGCGGGTGTTTACGACTCCCGCCAACCAGCTCTTTGATGAACTGGGAGCGCATCTCTACAAAGCTGTTTCAGGCGGGGCAGATGTCCTCGCCCTCAAGGGCGATGTGGATAGTTTCACGCATGTGGTGAAGCGACTCGAGCGCGATGGGGTGTTGCGGTGCTCCTTCCAGGACATGGCGTGCGAAAACCTCGAATGGGGTGAAACTCTCATTTACGACCACGGCAGAATCAACCGCGCGAGTGATGGCGCCGAGGTCATGTATGTCCACACCGTGCTGATGAAGCGGCGGTTCTTTTTTCTTCCGGATGCGGATATCGACCGCAGTCGCTTTCACATCCGCAAAACCGGGATTTACCCGGTCGATCAGTCCGCAACTGCGAGGTACCGCCAGGAGGTTGGGCGAATCTTTCGCGGGGGATCGAGCTGTTTCGTCCGCCTCGTCCGGCGGGTTGCTGTTCCGAAGCCCCCACGGCGGGTTGGGCCCGCTCTGGGTTGAAAAAAGGATTTACGAGGAAGGGCTGGCAGAACCTTCCCATGAGGCCTAAATGGGTGTAGACGTAACAAGACCTATCCGCAGGGTGCAGCGGGCCAGCAGGGCGGCCGCACTGCCTCAGGCGGCCTTGGCTCAAAAGCGGATCAGTCCCAATGCCATCATGGGCATCGGAATGTGGACTTTGCTCTGGGCGGGGTATAACGCCGCTCCCGATCTCTTATTCGACCCGCGCCTCATGACCACTGCCGGTGCTTTTATCCAGGGTATCAGGGCCTACTTTCCCATATTGGGTGGTTGGGTCGCCCTTATTGTCATCATGACTCGAATCAATCGTTTAGCGCCCTGGATCAGCGGGCCACTCGGCTGGCTGTTTTTCTATTCGATTGTGGGTTTGGCTTCGTCCCTGTTTGTATCGAGCAATGCCTCCTATGCCACTTTCTTTGGTTGTACCTATCTGTCGATTGTGTTGATGCTTGTGGCGATAGTCATGGTACCGAATCCCCTTCCAGATCTCCGGCACGTAATGACCTTCACCTGGCTGGTGAGCGTTTTCATTACGTTCGGCATATTGGGGGTCATTCCAGGCCTGGGTCGAGGCGCCTTGACGGGTTATCAAGGCGAGATTCGGGAGGGGAACTATCAGGCCAGCGGTGAGATACTCGGGATGGCTTCGCGGAATACGGGTTTTGCAAGGTACGCCGCGATTTCCGGCATCGTGGCTCTTTCCCGCCTTTGGGAGGGCAAGCGCTCTGTCCGTTTCATCTGGTTCGTGGTATTTCTTGCTTCGTTCTATTCCCTCGTGATCGCCAATGGGCGCACCGAAGTTCTGGCGTTTGTGGCCAGCGCTTTTCTGGTTATGTGGGTGCAAAGGGCCCGACGCACGGTCTTCGTCGCGGCAGGCGTTGCCGCCACCTGTCTTTTGGGTGTGATGGGATTCTTCTCACACGCCTTCCTCTATTTAACCCGGACTGGCAAAGTCGATCTCTCCATAACCGGACGCACCAGAGTCTGGGTAGAAGGGTGGGATCTTTTTCTCAGATCTCCCTGGTGGGGCTTTGGTTTTCAGGCTGATCGCGTCTACTTGTCCGGACAACATATTCACGACGCCTTCTTGCACGTCTTGATACAAACGGGCGTCCTGGGGGGTGGAGCGGCCATCCTCGCACTTACCGTGGTTTGGTGGGTTACGGCAAAGCATTTCGTCTTTCGCCAGCCACGCGACAAGTCCTTGATCCCACCTGATATCCCCGGAGTTCTGCTCTTCATCACCATTTCCTCCATCAGCGAATCGACGTTCGCTTACTATTCGGCGGCTTGGATGCTGAGCGCTCCGATTTTCCCCTACGTGCTCGCTCTGGATAGGATGTTACGAAAATCCGGTGCTGGGGTGTTGCCCAAGAAGTTTCCCAGGGCATGGGGTCCAAAACGCAGTCTTCGAGACGTGGATTCCGAGGAGCCCGCAGAAGGGATTGCTCTTACAAATCCTGAGGAGATCCCGCCAGAGTAAACCAGAACTCATTTCAAAACCCCGCACATCTTGCCCTGCGCTATACGGATTCACCTATTCCGCCCCTTCAGGGCCACCCGCGGCGTAGCGGTTGCGGTAGGGATACCGGTTACCCGGTACCCCCCGCACGGATCCGTACGTGCGCTGGTTAGCGCATACGGCTCTTATCTCGGATGTGTGGCGGCGAACCGTTGGGATGGCCAAGGATGCACAACGTGCGGAGCAGGCAACCAGCAGGCCGCAAGCTTCCCCAGTCGGTCCCAGTTGAGGCGGTGGCGTTGACTGCGTTGACGCAGTTGCGTTCGCCACAGTCGGGTCAACCGTTCCCGAAAGATTCGCAGGCGGTCGAGGTTTCCCGGTACCGCGTGATAGTTGAAGTAGCCTTGCACGACCGACCGGAGCCATTTACCCGTATCCGCGATGGGATCGTGCCGACGCTGCCGGAGTTGTTGCTTGAGTTCCTGCAACTTCCCCCGCAGGCGCTTGCTGATCGTCTTCCGCTTCACGGTAAATTGCCCCCTCCGGTTCTTCCCGCTGATATGCGTGAAGCCCAGAAAGTCGAACGTCTCCGGCTTACCTTCTCCTCTCCGTTTCCGGTAAAGTTCGGCAAACGGCCCGAACTCGATCCGGCGCGTTTTGTCAGGATGCAGTTCCAATCCAAACTTCCCCACCCGCTCCCGGAAATCCTCCAGAAAGCGGTCGGCTTCCGTCTGCGATTGGAATCCAAGGACCGTATCGTCGGCATACCGCACCACGACCACGTCTCCCCGGGCGTGCTTCTTGCGCCACGCCTGCACCCACAGGTCAAAGACGTAGTGCAGATAGATATTCGCCAGCAGGGGCGAGACCACCGCCCCTTGTGGCGTACCCATCTCCGTCTCCGACCATTCGCCTTCCTCCATCACCCCGGCTTTCAGCCATTTCTGGATGAGCCGGAGAATCCGGGGGTCGGCGACGCGATGCTGCACGAACTTGAGCATCCATTCGTGGGATATCGAATCGAAAAATCCACGAATGTCCGCGTCAAGAACGTAGTTCACGTGCTTCACCGTGAGCGCGTACGAGAGCGCGTCCAGCGCTTGATGCTGGCTGCATCCCGGTCGAAAGCCATACGAGAAGCCCAGAAAGTCTTCCTCGTAAATCGCATTGAGGATGGTGACCACGGCCTGTTGGACGATCTTGTCCTCCAGTGCCGCAACCCCCAACGGACGTTGCCGCCCGTCGCCTTTCGGGATATACGCCCTTCGCGAGGGCTTCGCTCGGAATGCTCCGCGGTGGACCCGGCTGTGCAGATCGACGAGTCGACCTTCCAGCCCGCTTTCATACTCCTGCCACGTCATGCCGTCTACTCCCGGTGCAGCTTTTCGCTTCAAGGCGTAAAAGCTTTCCCGCAGCAGATCGACCGTTAAGTGGTGGAGCAAGGCCGTGAACTTCATCTCCCTGTGTTCCTTCGCGGCTTTCCGCACACCCGCGAGTCCCTGGGACACGCGTGCCCCGCTCTGTGTCGGGTGCGTGTTAGGCCAACGGGTGTTCTCCTTGATCAGCGGCCTTCCCTCCTCATTCTCCGCCAACGGCTTCCCGTCTTTGTTCAAATGATTCATCGGTACTGTTCCGCTGTCCGACTCCTCGAAAGCGTGCAGGCGGGCTGTACGGCCATCGCCTTTTCCCGCCGTCCGGCCACGATCTACGGCGGCCGGCGCCTCCGAGGTCTCCCGGTTCTCGTGCAGAAAGTGTCTAGGCGTGTCTGGGGTCTACGACTACGCAGGACTGTGCCGGAACTCGCGTTGGCGTCCCGGCCTCATGTTGCCTTCCGTTTAGTCTGAAAACGTCGGCGTCCTGATTGGACATTTCCGAAGCTCAATACCCAGCCCACCTATTCCCCTGTTTACGCTTCACCGTGCGCCTCACGACGCCCAGCGCAAAACTCGGGGCCGAGTGGATCGCTACTCCTTCCTCGTGAGAAATTTTCATTCTCTGCTTTCTGCCGGTTTATCCCGGCGCACCAGACCTCCGCCTTTGAGGTCTGCGGTTCTTCCTGCGTCATATGAGCGAAAGTATCGTGGCGAAGAGGTCTTTGAGTTTTGCAGGTTAGGCAAACGAAGAGCCGCGGACCCCAAAACCGGGGGACCGCGCTACGAAACAGGCCGCCCGGGCCACGAGCGGCGTAGCGCAGACCTCCGCCGTTGAGGTCTGCGGTTCTTCCTGCGTCATATGAGCGAAAGTATCGTGGCGAAGAGGTCTTTGAGTTTTGCAGGTTAGGCAAACGAAGAGCCGCGGACCCCAAAACCGGGGGACCGCGCTACGAAACAGGCCGCCCGGGCCACGAGCGGCGTAGCGCAGACCTCCGCCGTTGAGGTCTGCGGTTCTTCCTGCGTCATATGAGCGAAAGTATCGTGGCGAAGAGGTCTTTGAGTTTTGCAGGTTAGGCAAACGAAGAGCCGCGGACCCCAAAACCGGGGGACCGCGCTACGAAACAGGCCGCCCGGGCCACGAGCGGCGTAGCGCAGACCTCCGCCGTTGAGGTCTGCGGTTCTTCCTGCGTCATATGAGCGAAAGTATCGTGGCGAAGAGGTCTTTGAGTTTTGCGGGTCAGGCAAACGAAGAGCCGCGGACCCCAAAACCGGGGGACCGCGCTACGAAACAGGCCGTCCGGGCCACGAGCGGCGTAGCGCAGACCTCCGCCGTTGAGGTCTGCGGTTCTTCCTGCGTCATATGAGCGAAAGTATCGTGGCGAAGAGGTCTTTGAGTTTTGCGGGTCAGGCAAACGAAGAACCGCGGACCCCAAAACCGGGGGACCGCGCTACGAAACAGGCCCGCCGTACGCTGCCCCTCATTTCATGGCCGTCCCCGAAGGCAAGGCAAAGCAAAGCACATTGGGCCCGATAGCGATCGCCACAAACTGTTTATTGCCCACCGTGTAAGTCATGGGCGAGGTTTTATTTTCCGCGCCGGCAGGGAAGTGCCACAGGGGTTTCCCGTTTCGTTCATCCAAGGCCACAAAATCTCCCGGCGGGTCTCCGTAGAAAATCAGACCCCCCGCGGTCGCCAGCACCCCCGCTTCTCTCTTCTCGCGGGCGGGACCGGCCTGCGGCATTTCCCAAACAATCCTTCCTGTTTCGATATCAAGGGCGCGCAGGTACTTCTTTTCCGGCTCCACGTGCGGCGGTTCCTCGCCGCGCCGCAATGACGCGAGGTTGACCACGCACCTCTCCCGCACCATCACGTAATAGAGGCGGGTCTTGGGGCTGAAGGCCGTAGCGTTCCAGTTGGTGGCAATATCCGGGCAGGATACGTTGCCTTCCTTCAGAAGTTGCGGCCGCCCATCCGCGCCAATTCCGCTCGCCCAAGTCAGCCATTTCACCAGAGGCTTCGCCAGCAGGACTTTGCCGTTTGTTCGATCGAGCACATAGAAGAATCCATTGCGGCCCCCAAACAACATTAGCTTGCGGTCCTGCCCCTGATAGTGTGCATCGATCAGCACCGGGGGCTGATTAGCGTCCTGATCCTTCACATCGTGGGGTGTGAACTGGTAATACCACTTCATCTTTCCCGTGGCGGGATCGAGCGCCAGGATGGAATCGGTATACAGGTTGTCGCCGGGGCGGTCGCGGTCGTCCGAATCAGGCCAGGGATTGCCGGTCGGCCAGTAAAGCGTATCGGTTTCGGGGTCATAGGAGCCGGTCAGCCAGGTGCCACCGCCTCCCAACTTGGGTTCTTGGGGACCCCAAGTCTCAATTCCCGGCTCTCCCTTGGCGGGGATGGTATAGGTTCGCCAAACCCGTTCACCCGTTTCGGCCTTAAACGCGGCCACAAATCCGCGAATCCCCCAATCGCCTCCCGCCACACCCGCGACCACCATATCCTTGACGACCAAGGGGGCCACGGTGCCACCGTAGTGCTGGGCCTCTTCCGGCATCACCGCTTCCCAAACCAGTTTTCCGGTGGTGCGGTTGAGCGCGATCAGGTGTGCGTTGTCGGTTACAAAAAATACCTTGTCCCCCAGGATGGCCGCGCCGCGATTCGTGCCGAGGGACGCGTCTCCCACCACGCTGGGAGTGCGATGGCGTGAGTACTGCCAGATCAAGCGCCCCGACAGGGCATCGAGCGCGAAGACCGACCCGGGACCGGTGATGTACATGATGCCGTCGGCCACCAGCGGCGTCGTCTCCAGCCCAAAGGTTTCGTAATTCTGCTCGTAGTACGGCGAGTCAGGGACAAGGTTCTTCCACAGGGGGACCGTGAAGACCCAGCGCAATTTTAACTGGTTGACGTTGGTGGTGTTGATTTGGGCGAGGTCGCTGTAACGGTTCGCGTTCAGGGTCCCGTTGTAAGTAGCCCAGTCGCCGGGGCGGGGATGCAGAATCCGCTCAAAGTCAATGTCGCCGGGGGCAGAATGCAGATGCGACCGCCAGCGCGCCCGGCTCAACACCTGTCAGGTGGCTGAGGTAGGCAATCAGATCCTGCAACTCCTGCGGGCGAGCCTGTACCGCGGGCATGGCCGAGGCTTTCTCCGCGCGGACCGAAACAAACTGGCCCTCTTCGATCAGATGGAATTTCCCCTGAAGGTCTTCGACACGAATATCGTAATTGGTGCGGTTGCGCGCAAAGCCGCGCACGGTTTTCCCATCGCGCAGGATGACAGTGACCAACTGGTAGCCGGGAGTCACATGCGCATTGGGCTGAGAAGCGCCGCGCGAATCTCCTCGAGGGTCTTTTCGTTTCCGAGGTTCGAGAGGTTGGGACCGACGGCCGACCCTCGGCTCGATACCATGTGGCAGGAACTGCATTTCCCGTTACCGAAAAAATATTTCTCTCCGGCCGCAGGGTCGCCCGGCACGCTCGTTCCCGCCGCCTGCCAATTGAGTGAATGCACGAATTCGGCAAGCGCCTCCAGATCTTTGTCGGGCAGATCGAACGCCGGCATGCCCGTCCCCGGAATCCCCAGCTTGATCAACTCGTGCAAACTCCGCAGGGACCGGTCGCTCAAGTCGCGATTGCCGGCGAGCGCCGGTCCGCGGTCACTTCCCAAAGCGTCAGCCCCATGGCAACCCGCACAGTTTTTGCCGAATAACGCCTGGCCCTCGGCCGTATTGGCGCAGGGGTTCTGTCCAAGCAACACTGCCGCGCTGAAGACGAGTGCCCCAATGCTAAAGACTATCGCTGGGCCCAAGGTCGGCGCTGGGAATGCCACGCGCCATCCGCCGGACCGCTTGTGGCCAACCATGTTTTGCTTCCTCAGCATTATGTCGATGAACAGCCCGTGTAGCGCAGACCTCCGCCGTTGAGGTCTGCGGCTCTTCCTGCGCCAATTGAGCGAATGTATCATGGCGAAGAAGCCGTCTTTGTTCGACCTTTGAGGTTCTTCCAAAACGAAGAACCGCGGATCCCAAATGCGGGGGACCGCGCTACGCAACATGCCCGCGCCGCGGCTTTGCGCCGCGGCCACCCTCCTCACACCTTCAACCCCTTTGCCGTAAGAATGGGTTGCAGCACGCGGCGCAAATTTCCGCCCAGAACCAGGCGCCGCGCCGATTCGGGAATATCCGCACCCATCACCTTCGCAAGCTGCGACGCAAAGCTGCGCCCACCCACGTCGCTGCCGTACATCACGCGCTCCGCGCCTAATTCGCGCACCGCCATCTCCGTGTAGCCCGCCACGGGATCGGACCCGCAGAGATCAGCGTAAACGTTCTTCACCCCGCGGATGGCGCGAATCCCCAGCTCCCAATTGCCTCCCGTGTGGCCGCAGATGACGGTCACGGTGGGATGGCGGCGGGCGATCGCGGCGATCTCCATGGGCGTGGATTCGGCGGGGTCCTCGGGTCCCAGCGAATTAATCCAGGTGTGATGCAGGATGACGGCATCGAGCTCACCGGCGCGCTTGAAAATCGGGTCCAGAAAACTCAGGTCGCGAGGAGTTCCGTAGGTCGGCGCGCCCGGCTGCTCACCCGGATGGCGCAGCGTGTCATACTCAAACTTCAAACCCACCATGGGGCCGTCGCGCACACACCGGTTGATTTCATCGACGCAGGCGGGGACATCGGAAAAGGGATCCATGAAGGCGTAACCCAGGGCGCGGCCACCCGAGTGGCTTACGGCGTCCAGGACCTCGTCGTTCTGCTGGCGCATCTCCTCCCGGCCACCATGGAAGGCCTCCTTCATGCCCAGGAACACGCACATCCGCTCAATATCCATACGGTCGGCGAAACGCAGCATGTCCGCCATCCGCTCCGCTGGCGTCGAACCCTTGAAGCCAATTAAATGGGTGTGGCAGTCCCAGATGCGCAGCGATTTGAGGTCGTAAGCTTGTCCCACTTGTGCGCCATAGCGGGGCATAGCGAGCGAGGTCCCACTTACTTTGCCCTCCTCAGGGTATTTTGATGCCACAAAATCGCCTCCTGCAAAACCAGCAACGGCCAGTCCCGCGGAAGCCCGGCGCAAAAATTGACGCCGCGACAGGGTCCAATTTTTCATGCTCAACCTCCCACGCGAAATCTATCCAAACCCGTTGCCGTTCGTAATCCCAAAAGATTGCTCCCGAACACTGCAGGCGCGATTTCCGGTGCACCTTATGATAGGGCAGGGCCGAGGTTGGCGGTTTGTATGATGCGATTGCCACCTGCGAGCAATCACACACCAGCCAGTTGCTCTCTGTGCGTCCTGATGTCTTTGAAACGTCTTATGCCACGGAGGATTTTGGTACGCCTGGCAGGATTCGAACCTGCGACCTTTTGCTCCGGAGGCAAACGCTCTATCCATCTGAGCTACAGGCGCACATCGAAGGGAGTTTAACCCCCGGACTGCTCTGGGGTCAAGCGTGGCGCGGCCTTGGCCCGAAAGACCCGGGCGCAAGCAGTCGGTGTATAATCGCGGGCGCCCAAGGGTCCATGATGGACATGCCCTCACGAACGAATCGGCGAGCTGTGGGCTAAGGCCACAGACCCCGGTGTTTGCCTGCGGTCGAGAAGCACGGCGGCCCAAAATTACCTGAGAATATGGAGATGGGATTAGCATGCTGAAAAAACTCCTGTTGGTTTATGCCCTCAGTGTCGCGCCTTTACTGGCGCAGGACGACAGCTTGCTGCGCTGGATGGACAGCATCGCACAACAGCAACTTGCCAATCGTGAGACGGCGCTCGCGAAAATCCACACGGTGGGTGAAGCGCAAGCTCGCCAAGCCCAGGTGCACGCCAAGATCCTGGAGTTGCTGGGTGGGCTCCCGAATTACAACGGGCCGCTGAATGCACGCGTAACCGGAAAGATTGAACGTCCGAGCTATACCATCGAGAAGCTCATCTTCGAAAGTCTTCCCCAATTTTATGTTGCGGCAAACCTTTATCTGCCCAAAGAGAGCGGCAAGCATCCAGGCATACTTCGGCCGATGGGCCATTGGGAACAAGGCAAGGTTAGGGAGCAAGTCATGGACGCGAATCTGGCCATGAAGGGTTTTGTCGTGCTGACTTACGACCCTATCGGCCAGGGTGAGCGCCAGCAAGCATACGATCCGCGCGTCGAGACATCGCTTATCGGCGGCTCCACCGATCAGCATTTCCAAGCCGGCGCACAGAGCATCCTGGCGGGTGAAAACTTTGCCCGCTATCGAATTTGGGATGCCAAGCGCGCGCTGGACTATCTGGTAAGCCTCCCGGAGGTGGATGCCGATAAGATTGGCGTCACGGGCTGCTCGGGGGTGGAACCCTGACGACCTACATCTCAGCCCTCGACCCGCGCGTCAAGGCCGCGGCGCCGGCCTGCTACACCAACACCTGGCACTATCTCTTTGCGGGACCCACGGGGGATTCTGAACAGAGCTTTCCGTTCTTCCTTTCCTCCGGTCTGGACGTGGCGGATTACATGGAGCTCTTCGCGCCCAAGCCCTGGCTGGTGGTATCCACGGTCGGCGATTTCTTTCCCATCGACGGCGCCCGTCATGCTTATCAGGAAGCCCTGGACTGGTACCGGATTTTTGGCGCTGAAAACAAGATCAGTTGGGCGGTCGGCCCGGGTCCGCACGGCATACCGCTGGAGGTTCGCGAGGACATCTACGAGTGGATGATTCGCTGGCTGAAAGATGGTAAAGGCAACTTCCGTGAAGAGCCCTTTGAGCCCGTGCCGGATTTCGATCTGCTCGCCTCGGAGACCGGCCAAGTGGGGGGGCGCGGTGTTTCCCAGGTGATCGCGGAAGGTTTTCACCAGAGGATGAGCCAGGGCAGCACGGAACAGTTGCAGGCGGAAATCCGTAAGTGGGCTGGATCTCCCATTGGCCACGCGCCCTCCGTGCGGGTGGTAAGTGACACATCCGGAGACGCGTTTCGCACTCAACAACTGGCATTGCAAGTTGAGCCGACGCTGGAAATATCCGCGACTTTGTACGCGCCCAACGCACCGGGGCGGAAGCCCGCAGTTCTGCTGGTTGACCTTCCCGCCGCCGTGGCTGAGGGATTGGCCGCGCAAAACCTTGTGGTGCTGAATTTAGAGCCGCGCGGTGTGCCGCTGCCCGAGACGCATGAGGACCAAGCCGCCACCAAGCAGAACATACGCGCCTGGGTGATTGGGAAGAATATGGCGGGCCTGCGCGCGAGCGATATTATGCGCGGGGTGGACCTGTTGGTCGATCGGCCTGACGTTGATGCCAGCCGCATACGCGCCGCGGCGCGTGACGGCCGGGGCGTGTGGCTGCTGATGGCCGCGGCCATCGATTCACGTATCGGCAAGATCTGGATAGATCAGACTCCCTACAGCCTGCGCGCGGCGGTGGAAGTTCCCATCACCCGCGATCTGCACGACGCGGTGATTCCGGGTTTCGCGCTGCATTGGGATCTGAACGATCTGGTGAAGGCTATGGCGCCGCGCTCTGTACTCTGGACTGACCCCACGAATTGGATGCGGAACGTCGCGCCGCACCTGGAGGGTTTCCGCTATCGCACTTTCGGAGAGCCGGACGACCAGTTTTGGGCTGAACTGATGAAGTGAGGGGGGGAGTGCGGGGGAGCCGCAAACCAGGGGTCAGTGGGGCAGGTTTTGGGGATTTTGATGTGACTACGCCCGCAATGCCCGGATATCGCCACAAATGGGACAAACTTGTGCGACCTGGAAGTTTTCCCAATTTGACGAATTGTCCCCCTGCAAAAGTCAAGTGGGACAACCCGTGATGCCGGGCCTGACCTCCCCATCTTTCGCCGGGCTGGGTGTGCAGATTTTCCCACCGCCGGCCCTCACGCCAACTTTCACTGCCCCGCAGTTGTAACGCAGGGGAGCAGCAACCCAACACGTAGGGGAGAGCGCCCTGCGCCCCGGAGCTGGCTTCGGACGCCGGGGCGGCGCTGGCCCCGGCCGAACGCTCGTGCGCCATTAAGATCGGCGGACTTTCAGCCGCGGCGACCCCTACGACGTGCGCAATATCCTTGCTGAGAAACCAGAAATCAGAGTTTTGCTCCGCAGTAGTTCTCCGCACCATGGTTCCCAAACGCTCCCGCGCGGTGTAAACTTCTACGCTCCAGGAAGCGCGAATCACATCCCTGGGAGCGGGTTCAAATCTCATAGTTACAAGGAGCAATCATGGCGGCAAAGCGTATCGGGATTCTCACCGGGGGCGGTGATGTGCCCGGATTGAATTCCGTCATCAAGACGGTTGTCTATCGAGGCAGCGAGATCGACTGCGAGGTCATCGGCATCCGGCGCGGGTGGGAAGGGTTGACGCACGTCGACCTGGCGGACCCCGCCAGCCGGGAGCGTTACATACTTCCTCTCGACCGCAACAACACCCGCACCATCGACCGCACGGGCGGCACGTTTCTGCACACTTCGCGCACCAATCCGGCCAAGATGAAAAAGTTGCCGCCGGTCTGCGCAAGCGGTACTTTCCCGAAATCGGAGAGCACCAAGAAGGGTGTGACCTCGATCGTCTATGACATCACCGCGCAGGTGCTCAAGAACGTCGGAGCGCTCGGCCTCGACTACCTGGTGGCCATCGGCGGTGACGATACGCTGAGCTACGCCGCGCGGCTCGACAAGGAAGGCGTGAAGGTGATCGCCGTTCCCAAGACCATGGATAACGATGTGCGTAATACGGAGTACTGCATCGGATTTTCCACCGCCATCACCCGCGCCATGGACGCCATTGACCGGCAGCGCACCACGGTGGGCTCGCACGAGCGCATCGGCGTGTTCCGTGTTTTCGGCCGCGATGCCGGGTACACATCGCTGTATACGGCCTACGTCGGGGGGCTGCGTTGCGGGATTCCGGAATACAAGTTCAACCTGCAGCACATGATTGAATTGCTGATCGAAGATAAGAAGGAGAATCCCAGCAATTACTCGATGGTAGTGCTTTCGGAAGGCGCCGAGTGGGAAGGCTACAACGTTAAGGAGTATGGTGAAGCTGACGCCTTCGGGCATCGCAAGAAGGCCAACGTGGGCGAAGATTTAAGCGACGAAATCAAGCAGGCCTCGGGGCAGGAGACAGTGGTCAGCGACCTGACCTATGAGTTGCGCAGTGGCAGCCCCGATTTCATCGATAAACTGGTGGCGTCCACGTTCGCCAGCATGGCCACGGATTGCATTGAAAAGGGCGAGCACGGCATGATGACGGCGATCAACCATGGGTGTTTCGCCATGGTGCCGATCCCCGATCCGAAATTGGGACCGCGCCGGGTGGACGTTGAGAATATGTACGATACCCGGAGTTACCTGCCCAATTACGCCAACAAGAAGGGCCTGCCGATTTTCCTTACCAAGGCGTGAGGGCATGACCGGTACGGCGCGGGGAGAAGCAAGTGTGGTGTCCCGGTTAATATTTGACAACGTTGTCCGACCCCCTCACCCCCCATCCCCTCTCCCCCAAAGGGGCGAGGGGAGAATTAATTTTCTTGCCCTCGCCCCTTTGGGGGAGAGGGTGGCTGGCCGAGGCGTTCTCATCAGCTGAGGCCAGACGGGTGAGGGGGGTCTACCCATTGGCAACTCACACCACACTAGGTGGGCTGCCTCAATCTTTTCCCCGCGCCGGGTATTGACGCGCCGCTCGCAATGGCTCCACAATGATGGTCTAGGCTTAGCAATCCATTTTTCTCCAAAGGACTACCCCATGGCCAAAGGTCCCATCAGCGATCGCGAGGTTCAGGAATATGAAGTAAACGGCTTCGTCCTGGTCCGGAAGATGTTTGATGATGAAGAAATCGGGCTGCTGCGGCGCGCTGCCAAAGAGGACCGCGAGCTCGATCAGCACTCCTTCGGCCGGGGAGACGGCGAAGGCGGGACGGTGCGCCTCTCACTGTGGAACCATCCCGGTGACTCGCTCTACGGCATGTTCGCGCGCTCGGAATCCATCGTGAACTCGGCGGAAAAGCTGCTCGGCGGCGAGGTGTACCACTACCATTCCAAGATGGTCATGAAGGATGCCAAGGTGGGGGGCGCCTGGACCTGGCATCAGGACTACGGCTACTGGTATGAGAACGGGGTCCTGTTCCCGCTGCTTTGTAGCGCCTTTATCGCTGTCGATCCCGCCACGCGGGAGAATGGTTGTGTGCAGGTCATTCGCGGCTCGCACCAACTGGGGCGTATCAATCACGTTCTGACCGGACAACAGGCCGGGGCCGACATGGAACGCGTTCGCGAAGTGCTAAAGAAACAGGAATTGGTTTACGTGGAGATGGACCCGGGCGACACCCTGATCTTTCACTGCAACCTTCTGCATCGTTCTGACCAAAACCATTCCGATAATCCGCGCTGGTCGATGATCTGTTGCTACAATGCGGCGCGGAACGATCCTTACAAGGAATCCCACCATCCCCGCTACACGCCGCTCCACAAGGTGCCCGACGCTGCTATCAAAGACGCCGGTCTGCGGCGCTTTGCTGAGGGTGGCGCAGACGTTGCCTGGCTTGAGCCCACCCATGACCATAGCGCCCGCAGCTTGGAGAAGAAATAGGCAGGGATCTACCACCAAGACACCAAGACACAAAGAAAAGCACAGCTAGAGGCCAGTAATTTATCCGGCTTCTAGCCTTGAGTTGTTTCTTGGTGCCTTGGTGTCTTGGTGGTGATTTTTGTGCTTTGATCCTCCGGTTCACCACCCCACCGGCTTGCCCCGATTCTGCTCCTCCAACCACTTTTCGAGCGGCGCGAAGTAATCGCGAATCGCTGTGGCGTCCATTTGACGCTGGCCGGTCATGGCTTCGAGGGCATCGGGCCAGGGACGGCTCTGGCCCATTTCGAGCATCTTGGCCAGGCGCGCGCCGGCCTCCTTGTTTTCGTAAATCGAGCAGCGATTAAGCGGGTCAGTGCAGCCCGCGGTGTTCGCCAGGGCGCGATGGAATTGGAATTGTAAGATGTCTGCCAGGAAATAGCGCGTGTAAGGAACATTGGCCGGCACGTGGTACTTGGCGCCGGGGTCAAAGTCCTCTTCGCTGCGGGGCACGGGCGGGGCCACACCCTGGTATTTCAATCGCAAATCCCACCAGGCGCGGTTGTATTGCTGCGGCGTAATCTCACCCGAGAAGACTTTCCACCGCCATTGATCGATAAGCAATCCAAAGGGCAGGAAGGCGATTTTCTCAAGCGCCTTCTCGATGAGCAGGCCGAGGTCTTTGGAGGTATCGGGGGCCTTGGGGATCAGCCCCAGCTTCACCAGGTATGGCGGGGTGATAGAGAGCGCGATGGTGTCGCCGATAGCCTCATGGAAGCCGTCGTTGGCGCTCTCACGGAAGAGGTAAGGTTGATGGCTATAGGCGCGCTGATAAAAGTTGTGCCCGAGCTCGTGATGGATTGTGGAGAAATACTCGGCGGTGATATCGATGCACATTTTCACGCGCAGGTCATCTTCAAAATCCACATCCCAGGCGCTGGCATGGCACACCACCTCGCGGTCGCGCGGCTTGATGAACATGGAGCGTTCCCAGAACGTGGGGGGCAGCGGCGGAAAGCCCAGGGAAGTGAAGAAGTGCTCGCCGTAGCGCACCATCCCGAGCGCGTCCGTATTGCGGCTCTTCAGGATTTCCGTCAGGTCGTAACCCGGATCGGCGTTCGCGGGCGCCACCAGAGGAAAGGTATAGTCCCAGGTTTGCGCCCACATGTTTCCCAATAGGTGCGCGGGAATAGGTCCGCTCGCGGGGACCACCTGGTCGCCATATTTCTCGCGCAGCTTCCAGCGCACGTAGGCATGGAGTTGCAAGTAAAGCGGGCGTACCTGCTCCCACAGCCGGTCGAGTTCGCGGGCAAAGTCGTCTGGCGGCATATCGTATTTCGATCGCCACAGCGCGCCCGTGTCTTTGAAACCCAGTTCGCGCGCGCCCTGGTTCGAGAGCTCGACGAAGCGTACAAAATCCTGACGCATGGGCCGGGAAATCTGGTGCCAGCCCACCCAGGCATCGCGCAGTTCATTGGGATCCCGGCTCGCTCCCATGAGGCGGCCCAGGTCTTCGATGTCCAGACACTTGTCCTTGCCGGGCGGGCACCACTTGCCCTTGCCATAGGTACCTTCCATGCGCGCCGTGATGTTGGTGAGCTCTGAACTCAGCGCCGGGTCCCGGGGCGTGGGGAGCACCAGTGCGACTTTCAGCAGGTGCATTTTGCGGGCAACGTCGGCGGGCAGCTTCAGGTGGTCGAAACGCGTGGCCTGTTTCGCCAGCTCAACCTGCGCGGAAATGGCGCGCTCGTCGGCCTTCGCCGCCAGGATCTCGGTGTCGTCGGTAATGTAGGTGGCCTTTACCCAATCGGCGCGGGCGGCCAGGACATTGAGCTCGAGCAGTCTGGCTTCTGCGCTTTTGATGAACGCCACAGCCTCTTGCACAGTCGGAGGGGCGTTTGAAGACGGTTTCTCGTCAGCGGCTGACATCCCCATTACCCCCAGCATCAGGATTCCTAATAACAGACCGATCAGGTTGCATTTTCGATTGGCTCGCAACATGCATTCTCTCCCTTGGGCACGAGTCGGCGTCTGCGGATGCGCGCCACCAGAAATGGAAATACTCCGGGCAACTCTTGATTTCTGTGACGCCGAGCCCGCACGGTAGCACAGGCACTCCTGCCTGTGAAGGTGGCTCGAGGTTCGAGCCTGATGACACAACCAGGAGTGGCTGTGCTACTGCGGCACGGTCAGCACCACCCCGGCGCTCAGCGCGCCACCCCTCCTCATCTGAGGAGGGGAGTGTTTTTAAGAACTCCCCTCCTGATTCAGGAGGGGTGGCGCCGAAGGCGACGGGGTGGTTATCCCACCTGGGTCAAGATGCCGCAGCGGCGAGTTCACCTCGCCATATGGCGGCGTCCCGATCAGATCGGGATGAATGCCGCCGCCTCTACATTGATTGGCAGCACCCGTTTATCTTATCAGCACCACCCCGGCGCTCAGCGCGCCACCCCTCCTCATCTGAGGAGGGGAGTTTCGCCGCAGCCTGATTAGCCGCGGTGACGGTGGCCCAGGGCCGAACGCCGTTCGGCCCTACAAGTAACACTCCCGCGTATCGGCGGACGATATCTTATGGCGTTCGGCCATACGGGGCAAGGGGAAGGGAAGCAGTGTCTTGGCGCGATGTATCTCTTTGACGGCTTGCCCTAAGCTCAGGTATAACACCACGCAGGGAGGACATAATGAAAATAGCGCTGAAGGTTCTTATCGGACTGTGCTTCAGCATTTGCCTGGCGTTTGCGGCGCAGGCGCAATTGGTTCAGGATTTCCATCCGCCCAAGGCGGCGTGTTGTCTGCCGTCATTGGCGACGCGTCTGGCGGACCAACTCCAGGACTGGAACCAACTGGGCCGCTACCACGATGACGATGTACGCCTCGAGAAATCTCCAGAAGTCAAAGGGCGCGTCGTCTTCCTGGGCGATTCCATTACAGATGGCTGGGATCTCGCCAAATACTTTCCCGGCAAGCCGTATGTGAACCGTGGCATCAGCGGGCAAACCACTCCTCAAATGCTGGCGCGATTGTATCCTGATGTGATCCATTTGCGTCCGTCGGCGCTTATCATTCTGGCTGGAACCAACGATATCGCCGGCAACACCGGCCCCGAGACTCTGAGATGGTGGAAGACAACTTCCGCGCCATGGGCGACCTCGCTACCAGCCACGGCATCAAAGTCATCCTCTGCCTGCTCACCCCGGTCAGCGACTACACCAAGGCCAAGCAAACCGAGCGCCGGCCGCCGGCAGATATCATGAGCCTTAATCACTGGCTGGAGAGTTATGCCCCGGACATCCATGGCGAAATCGCCGACTACTATTCGGCACTGGTGGATGATAAAGGCATGCTGCGCGATGGCTACTCGAACGACGGGCTCCATCCGAATGATAAGGGATACGAACTCATGGCGCCCATCGCCGCCGCAGCGATTGAACGCGCCTTGAAATAGGATGGCGTGAAAGGTCGATCAGGATGGACGTGGAGACTCGAGTTCTTACTGCAGCGGATGCGGCCGCCTATTGGCAATTGCGGCTGGAGGGCCTGGAGCGCGAATCGCTATCCTTTGCTACTACCCCTGAGGAACATAAGAAGACCACTCTCCAGGATGCCGCCGAACGCCTGAGCGCAAATCCCGACGAAGCCTTTGTGATGGGGGTCTTTCGAGCGGGCGAGCTGGTAGGTATGGCGGGATTCTACCGTTATCCGGGCGCCAGGGTTCGGCATAAGGGAAGAATCTGGGGGGTGTATGTGAGTACCAATTGCCGTGGGCAGGGGTTGGGCCGGGCGCTGCTCGTCGCGCTGCTGGAGAGGATTCGCGCCTGCCCGGGGGTCGAACAGGTAACGCTGACCGTGGTGAAAGGCTTGGTGGCGGCGCGGGCCCTGTATGGCTCACTTGGTTTCGAGGTATACGGAATGGAGCCCCACGCCCTGAAAGTTGGCGACCGCTATCTTGATGACGAGCACCTGTTGCTGAAATTGTAGCGGCCAGTTCTCAGCGAAAGCCGGGGACTGGGTACTAGTGTGGTGTCCCGTGTTAGAGTTGAGAATGGGTAGAACCCCCTCACCCGTCTGGCCTCGGCTGATGAGAACGCCTCGGCCAGCCACCCTCTCCCCCAAAGGGGCGAGGGCAAGAGAATTAACTCTCCCCTCGCCCCTTTGGGGGAGAGGGGCTGGGGGGTGAGGGGGTCGGACAGCCTTGTCAAATATTAACCGGGACACCACACTAGGGGCTGGGGAAAGAACGAAATTCGAAACTCGTCAGATCGAGGGCGAATTTGGGGTTTCGGTTGTGACGCGCCGCATTCAGAATCCGACACCCGAAGGCTGACTTCTCGAAGCTTACAGCTGAGAGCTGAAAGCTGATAGCTTCACTGCCCCGAATAATATCCATCCCTAGTCTGCACAACCACATCTTTCTTCGGAACCGTCACCGTTATTTTGTGGTAGCCGGCTTCGTCGTGGGGTGGATTGGGTGAATAGCCCAAGCTGTACTGATGGCGAAGTTCATCCTGGATTTGGTCATAGGTGGCGTCGATGGGATGCTTTTTCGAAACCTCGAAGAAGCGGCCCCCGGTTTCTTTGGAAAGCCGCTCCAGGATCTTCTTGCCGTCGGGTCGCGATTCCTGGGGATATCGCGGGTAGCCACCGCCGTGGCGACCGCCCATCCCGCCACCCATGCCACCCCCTCTGCCGCCCATTCCACCACCCATTCCTCCCATCCCCCCACGGCCGTAACCGCTCGTCTGCTCCTCCGCCTGGAATAGAATGGAATACACCAGCGTGTCGGCACGCTGCGCAGCCTCGATGGCGCTGGCCAGAGTCTTCTTGCTGCCGCGGTCGACCCCATCGGAAAGAACGATAAGAGCCTTGCGCCCCGTCTGCTTCGCCATGACGTCTTTGGACCCCAGGTAAACAGCGTCATAGAGCAGTGTGCCCCCGCCACGTGAGCCGCCCCCACGTCCACCTGCTCCACGTCCGCCGCCACCGCCTCCACCGGGGTTGCCCTGCGATCCCGAATCAGGCGAATCGCCCCGATTTTCCTCGGAGCGCTGCGGCATCTGAAGCAGGTCCAGGGCCGCCTGCAACTTCTGCCGCGACGAGGTGAGGTCTTGAAGGAGTTCCACTTCGCGGTCGAAGTGAATCACGAACGCCTGGTCTTTATCGACGCGCAGCACCTGATCGAGGAAAGTGGAACTGGCACTGCGCTCTTCGCCAAGCACGCGTCGCTGGCTCATACTGGTATCGACCAGCAGACCCAGCGTCAGCGGCAGATCCGTCTCGTTCGAGAAGTAACGAATGGTTTGCGGACGGCCGTCGTCCTCCAACGCGAAATCTTCCTTGGTCAAGTTGGAGACTATGGCTCCTTTCTTATCCCGTACGGTGACCAGCGCGTTGACCACCTTGACATGGACGGTAATGGGCGGTTGCTGCGTGGCCCCAGTCGGCTGTTGGCTGCTCGATTGCGACCCTGCCAACAGCAGGGACGTTAAGGCGAGTGCGAGATACGAAGCGCGCCAGGCACAGGGCGGGCGCTGGGTGGATTCACGCGGAGGTTTGGTGGTCCTTTTCATGGTTTGTCTCGTTGTCGGTTCGGCATTTCTGTTTGTCGCGCCACCTGAATTCCGTTCTAGTGTGGTGTCCCGAGTTAGAGTTGACAAGGGTAGAACCCCCTCACCCCCACGACAAGCAGAACGTGGGGCCCCCTTCTGGCCTCGGCTGATGAGAACGCCTCGGCCAGCCACCCTCTCCCCCAAAGGGGCGAGGGCAAGAGAATTAACTCTCCCCTCGCCCCTTTGGGGGAGAGGGGCTGGGGGGTGAGGGGGTCGGACAGCCTTGTCAAATATTAACCGGGACACCACACTAGGGGCTGTCGGCTTTCTCGCGGGCCGCCCTTTCCTCAGGTCGGCAGAATACCATGTGCACAGTTCCCGAGCCTTCCGGGGACTTGATAGTGCGATCGAGCTTCAGATATTTTCCATCTTCGGAGAGTTGCCATTGGTCGCTGACTTTGATTCGACCGGTCTTCTCCGCCGATTCGTTATTTCCCGTCAAGGAGACCCTGAGGATCTGGTCGTGCCCTGTCCGCTCCACTTTGGAGGTAGCTTGGGTCGCGTCAGGGTCAGAGAATTGTGAGCGGGCTTCACTGCCATCGAGCATGTAAACGACGCTCTGGGGATAAACCTGGTAAGCCGCAAGGTTGCCCTGCATCGGGCCTTCGCCGCGGGGTCCGCCCCCCACTCCTCCCGGCATTCCCGAACCTCCGCGCGGCATTCCCATGCCCCGGCGTCCGCCCATCCCCATGTCTGCTGCACGGCCGGAACCGCCGCCCATCCCAGCGCCTGGACTGACAGAGCCCGGAGTCGCCTGCAGTGTGCCCACCAGGGTGGTCTCGACTTTGATTTGCTGTGCGTCTTGGTCGACGACCATGCTGTAATCCTGCAAACCTGCCGGAGGATTTTTGGTTTGGGAGAAATCCAAGACCCACTTGCCGGCTAAGCCTGCCGAGGCCGGCGGATCTATTGGGTACAAGCACGGTACCGTGAAAGCCAGTGCCAAGCACACAATCAGGACTTTCATCATAGGTTTATTGGCCGCTCGGAAGCGGCGTTGGACGGCTCACACGATGCTTCAGCCTGTCTGCCAACCGGCGTTCACTCCCTGGTTGGATGGAGAAATCATTGTATGAGTTGGCTTACACCGGCAAACTCACTAAAGTTTAAGATAGGCGGAGTATTCCGCCCTTGAGTTTCAGCTTCGCCGGCGGCAGGCATAGTATTCTATACCCAACGCGGCGCTACCCCTTGAAAAACCATGCCTGCGGGACTAACATGAGCGCGTTCGGCTGGGACCCGCTCGACCTCGCACGGTCCAACCATGAACTACCCTGTCTGGGAACCTTCCTTGCTGGGTGGTGGTGTGATTATCGGTTTCATCGCCATCCTGCACGTATTCGTTTCTCATTTTGCGGTCGGTGGCGGCCTCTTCTTGCCGTTGACGGAACGCAAGGCGTATCGCGATAACAATCCCGCGCTGCTCGAATACGTGCGCTCCCACTCGAAGTTCTTCGTGCTGGTCGTGCTCGTCTTCGGCGCGGTGAGTGGCGTGGGCATCTGGTGGACCATAGCCCTGGTGAATCCGGAGGCCACGGCTACGCTCATCCACGTTTTCGTGTGGGGTTGGGCGATTGAGTGGGTGTTCTTCTTGGTCGAAATCGCCGCGGCTTTCATTTACTACTATGGTTGGGACCGTCTGGACCCCGACACGCATTTGCTGGTGGGCTGGATTTACTTTGGGGCGGCTTGGGCGAGCCTGTTCGTCATCAATGGAATTCTGACCTTCATGCTGACGCCTGGCCGTTGGCTCGAAGCGCCGAGCTTTGCCGCAGCCTTCTTTAATCCCGGCATGTGGCCGTCTTGCCTGGTGCGCACCGCAGTTTCCGTGGCTCTGGCGGGCGTTTATGCGCTGGTGACGGCGGCGGCGGTGCGTGACGTGGGCTTGCGCACGGAGGTCGTCCACTACGCCGCCAAGTGGGTGCTGGTGGGCACGCTGGGGATCCCGCTGGGAGGCCTCTGGTATATTTCCACACTGCCGGTCCTGGCGCGGGAAATCTCGATGGGCGGGGCGCCGGCGGTAACCATCTTCGCCGGCCTCTCGGTTTTTTTCTCGGGGCTGGTGGTTCTGTTTACTTACTTTGGGGCTTACCGGAATTCCCGCCACTTCAATTTGACCTTTGCTTTCGCGATCGCGGTCATGGCACTTTCCACCACCGGAGTTACGGAGTGGGTGCGCGAGGCCGTCCGCAAACCCTTCATCATTTACGATTACATGTACGCTAATACACTTCGCACTGAGGATGTCAACCGCGTTCGCCGGGATGGCATTCTGAAATCCGCGCTCTGGGTGCGCGTCCACGAGGTGGACCCCAAGGCGCTCGAGAAGGCTGGGGAAGACATCTTCCGCGTCCAATGCGCGAGCTGCCATACGGTGAATGGCTACAACAGCATTCGCTTTGCTGTAAAGGGATGGAGCTGGACCATGATCGACTACCAGCTTGTGCACCTCAGCCAGTTGAAGGGTTTCATGCCTCCTTTCGTTGGAACAGAGGAGGAACGCAAAGCCCTGGGCGCCTGGCTGGCGGGTCTCGGTCCACCTCCCGCGGACATTGAGATCACGCCCAATGAGAAAGCCGACACCTCGCCAGCATCCCGGGAAGGAGCGCCACAACCATGATCCCCGTAATCCCTGCGCCGGTTCCCGTGCCGTTGCCCGCGCCCGTGTGGTTGCTCGAGTTTCTACTCGTATTCACCTTTATCCTTCATCTGCTGCCCATGAACTTTCTGCTGGGTGGAGTAGTGATGGCAACCGTTTCAAGCTTTCTCGGCCTGAAGGACAGCAAACACCGTGAATTTTCCCGCCGCGTTGCGCAGGCTTTGCCGCCCGTGGTGGCATTTGCCATTACGCTCGGCGTAGCGCCGTTGCTCTTCCTGCAAGTTGTGTATGGCCAGCTTTTCTACACCTCTTCGGTGATGATGGCCTGGTTCTGGCTGGCCATCGTCTTCCTGGTGATGCTCGGATACTACGGCGTATATTGGTTCAACCTGCAGCAGCAGGAATTGGGCCGGCGCGCGCCGTGGGTCATGCTGGCCACCAGCGTCATCTTCGTGCATGTGGCACTCTTCTTCTCCAAAAACCTGACTGCCATGCTGCACCCTCAGGATTTCTACAAGCAGTTCCTGAGCGGCAACGTAGGCGGCATTCTGGGCCCGTTGACCAGTTCAGGCGTGGCGCGCCTGCTGCATTTTGTGGTGGCTTCACTGGCCGTGGCGGGATTGGGTGTGGCGCTCGTTTCGCGCCTTTGGAGGAAAGAAGCACCGGAATTAGCCGCCTGGGCGCATCGCTATGGATTGCGCTGGTTTCAGGCCGGCACGGGCACCGAGTTCCTGGTCGGGATCTGGTTTCTGCTCAGTCTGCCTGCGAACGTGCGCGGGCAGTTTCTGGGTACGAGCGCATTTGCGACTGGATTGCTGGCGGTGGCGGTGGTGTTCGCGATTCTGGCCGTGGTGATTGCGCGCCGCAGCCTTACGGCTTCGACCACCGCAATCATCGCCACGATCTGCCTGATGGCGGTAATGCGGCACTTGGTGCGAATTGCCTATCTTCAGCCTTACTTTGATCCTCACCGCCTGCCCGTGCAAGGCCAATGGGGCGTGTTCGCTTTGTTTGCCGTGCTGCTGGTTGCCGGTATTGCCACTGTGATTTGGATGCTTTACGTTTTCTTCCGTCCTGCCGTGTCGGAAGCTGGCTAGGATATCTCCTGAAGGGGACAGGGTATCTCTTGATGAGCAGGCGTGGAGAAAATTGCTTCTCGGGGGGAAGGGACGGCATTGCCAGACGCGCTTCGTGTGGGAACCCGACCGTGGACCGTCCGGCGCCTTAGTGCCGCCCTCCAGCAAGGGAAGGTGTTGTACTCTGGGCATAATCTCGCTAAGATACAGATGGAGAGGGGATACTCCAGCCGGTAAGCTCAGGACAGGGCATGTTCGCGTCTAGCAGTTACCAAAGCGCCTAGGGAGGCAGGATGCGCAACCTTCTGGTTGTGATGCTTATTACGCTTAGTTTGGGTCTCAGTGCGGTCCGCACCGTCCGAGCCCAGAACTCCAATCTGAGAGAGCAACAAAAGCAGCTTAAGGCGCAGCAGAAACGCGAGCGCGGTCTTTTGAAGATCCAACAGAAGAATGTAAAGCGTTCTTGGAATGGGCAGCGGGTCCCTAAATCCCAACGCGTGCAGGCCAAACACCAAATGGAACGCACACAGCGTAACATGCGGGAGGCGCAGAGGGACTCGATGCAGGATTTGAAAGACCGCCAACGGTCGCTCCGGGCTAATCAAAGGTTGAATAGTCAATAAGCGCCGCGCGGCTGGATTGGGCCTGATCCGCAGAGATTCTGCGTAATGAGGTCGCCATGAAAAGAAGTGGTTGGTGGGTGGCGATGTGTCTCGTCGCCGCACTGTCGGTGTGGGCACAGCAAGAGCAAAAGCCGGAAAATTCACCCGAACAGCAACCGCCACCGCAGCAGCCCCGGCAGGAGGAGCGTCCTACGCTGGGTCCTGCACCGGCTCCGAGTTTGGGAGGCGGAGGCGGACCGCGAACCCAGACCGTTACTGACGCGCGGAAATTAATGCGAATCCACACCCTTTACATTGAGAGGATTGACAACTCGCTAAACGATAAGCTGGTCGAAGCGCTCGGCAAATCGGGACGGTTTCACCTCGTTACCAAACCCAAGGAAGCTGACGCCACGGTACGGGGGTCGTGCCTGGAGTCGCGCCGGTTGAAGATGGTGCATTCTGAGGTTTTCATTTCCGACCGCACCGGCGCTTCGGTGTGGCAGGATTCAATCAAACGGCCTTACAATCCTCCTTCCCTGGATCAAGCGGTTAACGATACGGCCGCCGTGGTGTCTGAGCACTTGGAGGAGAGCATTCGCGAGGCCCAGCGAAAGTAAGCGACTGGGTCCCGATAGTTCGCTTGTCCCCACGTTTCTTAAAGGCCGTGTGTGCGCCGGGCCTGCCCAGCAGGACTGCTTAAATCCAATATGTCCAATTTGATGACCTTTCACAGAATCCTTCCAGGGTGCGAGGAAGGGAACCGTGACGCCTGGCAAGCTTTGCTTGCTGATTACTCGCCCATTGCTTTCAGGCTGTTCGAGACTTATTCGCCGTGGACCGTTGACCAGTGCTTGGAGTTCTGGCCGGAGGCTTTGCGCGCCCTGACAAGAGACCAA
Organism: uncultured Acidobacteriota bacterium; assembly: GCA_963804995.1. Lineage (GTDB taxonomy): Bacteria > Acidobacteriota > Terriglobia > UBA7540 > UBA7540 > Bog-366. Next base: position 210,416 of record CAWDSK010000003.1, on the reverse strand, counting down.
TGCGCGCCTCTGCGGAGTTTCTCACACCAGTCGAAGCGCGAGTTCCTGGTGAACCTGCGTGGGTTCCTGATGGATTGGATGGCTACTAAGCTGGTGCCCTCCCATGATGCCCTTGAGCCGCCGGCGCCCACAGCAGATATACTCGTCGAGATACTCAAAGGCTTGCCCCTGGTACATCAGGAAATTGATTTTCTCGCGCTCGCCGGTTATTCCCAGGGGACGATCGAAAGGATCTTGAGAATCTCTCCTTCCGTGGCGGGCGAGGGACTTGGCCGCCTGCGCTCCCATTACGCGCGAGTATTGGATCGAACCGGGGACCGCTGCCTCTGGCCTTCCGCCTGGATTGGCATCAGTCACGCGGCTCGGGTCGGTGGGCAGAAAGATTGCGCACCGTTGCGGCTGCTCATCCGCATCCTGGATGGCCAGGCAAGCTGGTACGACAAGGATCCGGCGGAGGCCCACCGCACGTCCTGCCTGCACTGCCTGGAGCTTTGGACTTCGCTTCTGGAAGTGGCCTCCTGGGAGCGTCAAGGGGCGCCTTGGCCGCCGGAAAGAGTGGAACCCCTGCTCGCGGCAGTCCCTCTCCAGGCTCAGGGAAAACCCAAGACATCCCTGCTGGCACGGATGTTTGGAAAGTGAGATTAGCCTGCCTGATCAGGCGGGGCAGTTTCCGAAGGCCACCAGTCGCTGCCGCACTCGTTGGAAAACCGGAAGAGCTTGTGTGGGTTGGTTCCAGGCTGTAGATTGGATTGGCTTATGCGTAGCTATCGTCACGAATTCTCAGATTTCTCGCCTACTATTTATCTCAACTGCGCCTACCAGGCTCCCTGCCCGCTCGTTGCGGCGGATCGGTTTCGCCAGGCGATTGAACTCAAATCCAATCCCAGCCTTCAGGACAAGTCGGATTACTTTCGTTTGCCGAAGAGCGTGCGCACCCGGATCGCACGACTGGTAGGCTCGGACCCCACGGAAATCGCCGTCACGACCAGTGCCACGCAGGGCATTGGAATAGTGGCGGCCGGCATGGGGCTGGGCGTGGGGGATGAAGTAGTCGTGGCCAGCTCGAATTTTCCGTCGAACCTTTTCACCTGGCTTCATCTACGGCGGAAAGGTGTGGACGTGAAGGTCGTCAATCCCACCGACGGGGAAGTGACGATTGAACAAATGGCGGCCGTCGTCACTAAGCGGACCCGTGTGCTGGCGCTCGATTGGGTCGGTTATACCAGCGGATATCGCATTGACCTCACTGCGTTTGGAAAATTGATTCACGACTTCGGTGGGATTTTTGTGGTGGACGGCACCCAGGGTGTGGGGGCAATCGAGTTGGATCTCAATGCCGTGCCTGTGGACGTGATGGCCTGCGCCGCGTACAAGTGGCTGCTGGGCCCCTACGGGACGGCGTTTGCCTATGTGCAGCGTGATCTCATCGGCAAACTGGATCTCGCGGTCATCAACTGGTACGCGGTGGAAGGCGCGGAGAATTTCGACTCGCTTCCTAAAGACCAATTCACCTTGATTCACGACGCGCGGGTTTTCGATTCGGGTGAAACTGGAAGTTTCATTAATCTTTCCGGACTGGACGCCTCGCTGGAATATGTGGAGGGTGTCACGACCAAGGCGGTGTACGCGCACTGTCGCGCTCTTCTTGATCGCTTGGGCCAGGGACTGCTGGCTTGTGGCTATACGCTATCTGAGGCGGCGCAGCCTGGCCATGAGTCGACGATCCTCGGCTTCCATGCCTCGACACTCGAAGCGACGGCACGGTTACACGCAAGGCTGCGCGCGCATCACATCGGAGTGAGTTTGCGCCAGGGGATGATCCGGGTTTCGCCCTATCTCTACAATGACGAGGCTGACATCGACCGGCTGTTGGAAATCGCCTGCGGGCGGGAAGAGTGAGGCAGTGTTGCTTGGCGCGGCGAATCCGCTAGTGAAATGTCATAGGAAAAAAACGCATGAGGGCGGGAAAGTTGGTGGGACCTCGCGCGCTATGCCGCGCGGAGAGTAACAAGTGGGACAGTCCCACTTGTTTACAACACGCCGCGGGCCCGCAAAATTAGAGTGGGACAGCAGGTGATGCCGCGCCCGACCTCCTCACCTCGCGCCCGGCTGGATTTGCAGATCTACCGCCTCGGCTCTTAGGCCAACGGACTTTGGTTCCACCTCGGAGTCTCGAGGCGAGCGCGGCGCGGTGGAGCCGCAACCAAAGGATTGAACCATTCTTATTTTCCCAACACCGCAAACGTTTGTACGCACCTAACCTGGACCGCCCATGCGCCTTCGCTCCTTCCTTCCCGCGGACCTTGAAGAGTTGTACAAGATCGATCAGTCGTGTTTTGCCCCGGGGATTTCTTATTCGCGGTCAGAACTGGCGCGCTTCATCGGACATCGGCAATCCCAGACATGGATAGCGGAAGAAGGCGGTGAGATCACCGGTTTTCTGATTGCCAATCGGGAGCCGCGCAAAATCCTGCACATCGTTACGATCGACGTGGTGGAAGCCTGGCGCCGCCGCCGGGTGGGCTCGCTCCTGATGGATGCCGCGGAGGGCTGGGCGAGAGAGCAGGAGCTCCGCCTGATCGGTCTTGAAACCGCCGAGGATAATCGTGCGGCGCAGCGTTTCTACAAAGCGCGGGGCTACCAGAAAGTAAGTGAGATCGAGGGCTATTATTCCGATGGAACTGCTGCCTGGGTGATGGTAAAAGAGCTGTCTTGAAGCCGGGCGGTCCTCTATCTTAGAGGTGACCGACCGCGCTAAATAACCTGCAGCGGTTCGAATCGAATGCCTGTAAGACGTTCGCAGTGCAAAGCAGAGGAGCCTATGGCGACGACCTTATCTTCTACCGACCGCCGAACCATCGCAATTGCGGTTACTGTGGCGGCCATCTCACTGGCCATTGGAGTAAAGTACTTTTCCCACGCCTTTCCTGAGGCCGCCATTGAGTTTCGTGTGAACCGCGACGATTCTACGCCGCTGGCCCTGAAATTCCTGGCGGAGCGCGCCTGGAATATTCAAGGCTACCGGCATGCCGCGGTGTTTGAATACGACGACAACGCCAAGGTCTATCTGGAGCGCACGCAAGGCCTCGAGCGCATGGATACCCTGTCGCGGGGTCCCATCCAACTGTGGCATTGGTCGCACCGCTGGTTCAAGCCGCAACAGAAAGAAGAATTCCGCGTAGATGTCAGTCCCGCGGGACAGGTGGTGGGCTTCGACCATGACGTGCTGGAATCGGCGCCGGGTGCGAATTTGGAACCGGCAGCCGCTCGTGCCATCGCAGAGAAGTTTCTTTTGGAGGTTATGCGGCGTGACCTGGCGGGGTTGGAGTTTGTCGATACCCAAATAGAAAAACGCCAGGCGCGAACCGATCATTCCTTCACCTGGAAGCAAAAGAATATCGAACTCGGTGAGGGCAGTTGGCGCCTGGAAGTGGAAGTGGATGGTGACCAGGTGGGGGGCTATCGGGAATTCCTCAAGATCCCCGAAGGGTGGACCCGCGACTACGAAAAGCTGCGTTCCCGCAACAATGCCGCCCAGGTTGTGGATGAAGTCCCCTGGATCCTCTTGTGCATAGTGGGCCTCGCGCTGCTCATCCAGCGCGTGCGCAAGCGCGACGTACCCATCAGGCTTTCCATAGGGTTCGGATTGGTCGCCGCCATCCTCTATTTCCTCGGCCAGTTGAATACCTTTTCGCTGGCGGAATTCGGCTATCGCACCACGGATCCATATTCGAGCTTTGTCAGTACCTACGTGCGGGACAATCTGCTCTCCGCCCTGGGGTTGGGCGCGCTCATCTTCCTCCTGTTGGCCAGTTCGGAGCCCGTCTATCGCGACGCCTACCCGGGCGCCCTTTCCATTCGTGGTTACTTCAGTTGGCAGGGACTTCGCACCCGTTCCTTCTTTCTCGCGAACGTGGTGGGAATCGCCATGACGTTCTTCTTCTTCGCTTATCAAACCGTGTTCTATCTTGCCGCCGATAAACTCGGAGCCTGGGCGCCTGCGGATGTTCCCTTCTCGGATTTGCTCAATACGCGCTTCCCGTGGGTCATGGTTCTCTTCATGGGATTCATGCCGGCGGTCTCCGAGGAAATACAATTCCGCGCTTTTGCCATCCCCGTGCTACGGAGATTCCTGAAGTCAGGGCCGGCGGCCGTGGTGCTGTCGGCCTTCATCTGGGGATTCCTGCACTCGGCCTATCCCAATCAACCCTTCTTTATCCGCGGCTTGGAGGTGGGCTTGGGGGGCATCATTGTTGGCGTTATCATGCTGCGTTTCGGAATCCTGGCCACGCTGATCTGGCACTACTCAGTGGATGCGCTCTACACCGCGTTTCTTCTAATCTGCTCGCCCAATCATTACCTGATGCTGTCTGGCGCAGCGGCGGCGGGGATCATGCTCATCCCGCTGATCGTGGCGTGCGGCGCGTACTTGAAAACCGGCTCATTTTCGGACGAGGGTCCGTTGCTGAATGGGGCAGGAAAGGTCGCCGCACCTCCCCACGAGGAGCCGGCCGCAATAGTAGATGCGCCACTCGTCTACGAACCCCTTCGCAAGTCGCGACTCATGCTGGCAGGCGCTCTGACGCTGATTTTCACCGCCCTGGCATCCATCCCCGTTTATCAATTTGGGAAGGGAAGTTTCCTGCGCGAATCTCCGCACGACGCGCTCAGCATCGCCGACGATTTCTTGCGCCATCGTCAGATTGATCCGGCTACTTACCGGCATGTGGTGTGGGTCAGTGAGAACATTGATCCGCAGGCCCTTCGATACATTGCGGAGCGCAAATCCCTTGAGCGGTCCGACCAGATTTACCGCCAGGCAACCCGCCTTGCCTTGTGGCACGTCCGCTATTTCCGCCCCCTCGAAAAGGAAGAGTACCTGGTTTATGTCGATCCGGGTTCGGGCGAGGTCTTTGGATACCACCACATGCTCGCCGAGGACGCGCCGGGCGCCAAACTCACCTCTGATCAGGCGCTTGAGTTGGCCGCCGGGGCGGTGCGTGAGCACGGATACCGCTTGGAGGACTTCGACCTGCAAGATTCCGAGGCGCAAGAGCGCAAGGCCCGCGAAGACTACACGCTGGTTTGGCAGGCCAAGCCCGGCGATTCTCGCAATGTCGGAGATGCCCACTATCGACTCGATGTGAATATTGCCGGTGACCAGGTGGTGGGGTTCTCGCGATTTTTTAAGTTGCCGGAAGAATGGGTGCGGGAACGGCAGAGCAACCGGCTTATCAACTTCGTGCTGAAAGGGGCGTCCATCCTGATGGCCATCGCGTTAGTGGCGGTCGGGTTGATTCTCTTTGTCAGCCAGGTGCGGTCCGGACGCATGCCCTGGAAACGCTCGGCAAAGTTTGGAGTCGGGGTCACCATGCTGTTTCTCGCGTCAACCTTGAATGAGATAAGTATGTTCGACCAGAACTACGACACGTTGAGTCCGCTCAACCTTTTTTACGTCCAGGTCGGGGTTAGCGTGATCGTGATACCGCTGGTGATGGGCTTGATTGCGTGGCTGTTGCTGGGATTGGCCGCGAGCTTCTATCCCGCCGCCTGGGGGCTCTGGCGTGGGCCGGCACGCCGCGTGTGGCGCCGCGACGCTTTAGTTGTGGGGATTCTGTCCGTTGCCACCGGCGCGGGGCTGGCGCGGCTGGAGGCCCTCCTGACGAATTTCTTTCATGCCTATGCCCCCATCAACTACGACTTTTTCCCTCCGACTTTCAACACCCTATCGCCCGCTCTGGGGTTCTTCCTCCCCGCTCTTGCCCGGAGCTTGATTTACGCGGCTTTGGTGGGAATAGCAATCCTCGTGGTCCGCCTGGGGTGGAAGCTTCGGGCGTGGTGGCTGTGGGTGGGGATTGCGCTCCTGCTGGTATCGCTCGGGCCTACGCAGGCGCACTCGGTGGGCGCTTATGCTGCTGCGTGGGTGGAGAATTTTCTCCCCCTGGTAGCTGTGGTTGTCGGGGTTGGACTTTTCCTTCGCGACAACATCCTGGCCTATGTGCTGGTGATTTTCTGTGCCCAGGTGGGGGAACCTTTGGTGAAGTCATTCACGCAACCCAGCAGCTTCTTTCTCTGGAATGGCGCCGTGCTGGCCTTGTTGTCCGCAGCGGTGCTGGCGTGGATGTTCTGGACTCCGGGTGGCACGGAATTGACAATGCCCCGTAACTCCCCTCCTGATTCAGGAGGGGTGGCGCCGTAGGCGACGGGGTGGTTACGCGGGCACCTGAGGCGACGGGGTGGTTATCCCATCTGCCGGTCGGCTTGCCGCCGCGATCAGCATTACCTATTTCAGCACCACCCCGGCGCTCTGAGCGCCACCCCTCCTCATCTGAGGAGGGGAGTCGGGGGATGATAGACGTGCTTGGAAACGTCCCCTGGCACCCGACCGAGCCGCAAAGGAAAGTCAAAAGGCAAAAGTAAAAAGCCCCCTCGAGTGGTGCTTCTGCGCTGGATACTACAACCCCCTCACCCCCGGCCCCTCTGTCGCCACGTCGACCGAGGGGGATTTAATTTGAATTTAGGCAGAGGAGAGAGCGGTTGATTGGAGCTTATAACCCTCGCCCCTTTGGGGGAGAGGGTGGACCGCTGCCGGCGTTTTCATCAGCCGGAGCGGGACGGGTGAGGGGGTCAGCAGTGTAACCTCCGACAACCGCTATATCACTAAATCAGCTTCACGGAATCAACTATCTGGCTCTCCCCGTTTTGCCAGATCGCGTATTTCAAGTGGAAGAGGTCATTCATGCAGGCTGCGCCGATCTCGCCGCGCGTGTTGATGGCGATCACTCCCACCTGGCCGTCCTTATTCCGCGAATCCGTTTTGACCATGTGACGCAGCAATTCCATACACGCTTCCTGCGGTGACGCCCCGCGCGCCATGGTGTGCACAATCGAGATGCTGGTGCAGTAATTGGTCATCAGATCGCCATCCCCCGTGGCCGAAGCCGCGCCCACGTTATCATCGGCGCAAACTCCGCACCCCACCAGCGGTGAGTCTCCCACGCGGCCCGGAATTTTCCACGCCAGGCCGGAAGTCGAGCAGCCCGAGACTACGTGTCCCTTGCCATCCGTCGCCACCATCCCGATGGTGTCGTGGTTCTCCGGAGTCAGCCAGAAGGTTTCGTGCTTGGGATTGGCTTTCCATTCCTGCCACTTCGCAAGGCTCTGGGGTGTGAGGAGGGTTTGGGGCTCGAACCCCATTTTCAGCGCGAAGCGAAAGGCTCCCTCACCCGCCAGCGTGGTGTGGCGAGTCTTTTCCATTACCAGGCGCGCCACCGAAATGGGATTCTTGATCATGTGCAGGTTGCACACGGAGCCGGCACGATGCCGCGCGCCGTCCATGATGGCAGCGTTGAGCTCGACCACCCCTTCGGCATTGGGCAGCCCACCATAGCCGACACTGGTTACGGCGGGATCGTTCTCCGGCACGTTGATGCCTTTCTCAACCGCATCCAGCAGGCTGCCACCGCCCTTGAAGACTTCCGCGGCGCGTTCATTCGCCGGTTTGCCATGCGCCCAGGTGGATAGGAATACCGGACCGGATGTTTCGGCCGCGCCCACCCGAGCTTCGCCAGCCGCCAGTGCGGCAGTTCCTGCTACGGTCTTCATAAAATCACGCCGATCGAGAGAGTTCATAGTTGCTCCTGACAAATTCATGCCCCATCTTATCGGGGCGGCTGGCGCAGAGTGAGCCCAACTCTGCGATTCACGTCTCTGACTCTACCCGCCGTAACCACCCCGGCGCCACCGTAACCACCCCGTCGCTCTGAGCGCCACCCCTCCTAAATCAGGAGGGGAGCTTTTTAAGAACTCCCCTCCTCAGATGAGGAGGGGTGGCGCGTCGAGCGACGGGGTGGTGCTGAGCAGGGCTGGCTGGCGCAGACGCTTGCTCTTTAGCGTCTGCGATCTCCCAAAGGGATTCCAGGCTTTGGTGCGGCCACTTCCTCCAACAGCAGGCCATTCTGGAGGACAATTTCTGTAAGCCGTCACTTCCCACGCGTGTCCTTCGGAAATCGCAGACCTCAAAGGGCCGGGGTCTGCGCCAGCCGACCAGATTAGTTTCAGGCCGCGACTACCGCTTACCCCACCCACCGCCTCCAGGTGATTCGATTTTCAAGACGCTGCCGGGCGGAGCCGTAAAGGCCACCTTGCCCGGTAGAACGCGCGTTCTTCCCCGCACGGTCAGTTCATTCTTTCCCGGTCGCCCCGGCTTGCCCCCTACCAAACCGTAAGGCCCGAAGCGGCGGCGGTCTGACAGGATATTCCCACGCACTTCCGTAAGAAACTCCATCTCGCGAACAATCCCTTCGCCGCCACGGAATTTGCCGGCGCCTCCTGAGCCTTCACGCAGCGAGTAACGCCGCACGCGTACAGGATAGGCGGATTCCAGGGCCTCGATGGGAGTATTGAGCGAATTCGTCATGTGGGTGTGCACGCCGCTGAGACCATCGACAGAGGGCCGAGCCCCCATGCCGCCCGCAATCGTTTCGTAGTAGGCAAAGGGCTCACCCGTGCGCGGATCGATCCCGCCAAAGGAGAGGTTGTTCATGGTTCCAGAGCTGGCGGCGGGAATTCGGTCAGGCAGTGCCTTGGCTAAGGCGCGCAACAGGACATCCACGATTCGCTGCGAGGTCTCAACGTTACCGGCGGCCACCGCGGCGGGCGGTCGAGCGTTCACCACACTGCCTTCCGGCGCGAGCACTTCCACGGGATCCATCAAGCCCGCGCAAGCTGGAACATCCTCACCCAGCAGGCAGCGGAAAACATAGAACGCCGCTGAATAAGTGATCGCGAACACCGCATTCACACTGCCCTCACACTGCGGCGAGGTGCCCGTAAAATCCACTACCGCCCGCCCTTTACGGATCGTGATCTCGACGCGCAGGCGAATGGGTTTGGAGCTGTAGCCGTTGTTGTCGAGATAGTCTTCCGCGGTGTAGACTCCGGGCGGAATATTTGCCAGGGCTTCGCGCATCAGGCGTGCGGAATAGGCCTGCAAGGCGTTGAGATAGAAATTGGTTCGCGCCTGCCCGTATCTTTCGAGCAGCTCCTGCAAACGGCGCTCGCCCAACCGGCAGGCCGCTACCTGCGCCAACAGATCGCCTTCGCGCTCGCGCGGGGTCCGCACGTTCGAGCGCAGGATGGAGAGTACGTCCTGCTGAAGCACGCCGCCCCGCGCCAGCGCCACGGGTGGGATGCGCAGGCCTTCCTGGTAAATTTCCCGGCTGAGGCCCATCGAGGCAGGCTGCGCGCCGCCTACATCGGCATGATGGGCGCGATTGGCGACGTAGAAGCTGGGGCGGTTTCGCGTTGGTAGGGCCGAACGGCGTTCGGCCTTGAGGTTGGCGCCGATTGTCGGTACTTCCAACGCAGGTAGGGGCGTGACCAAGCGTATCCCGTGCCCCGTATCCCGTATCCCGAAGCCTTGCTCCCACACCGGCATCACCAGCGTGATATCGGGCAGGTGGGTGCCCCCGGCATAAGGATCATTCAGCATGGCGATGTCGCCCGGCCCCAGCTTGAGGGCGTGCAAGGCGGCGGCCACCGACATGGGCATGGAACCCAAATGCACGGGCATGTGATCGCCCATAGCCACGACGCGTCCCTGGCCGTCAAACACCGCGCACGAGTAGTCGCGGCGTTCCTTGATGTTGGGCGAGAACGCCGAGCGGCGCAGCGCGGCGCCCATCTCCTCCGCCGCGGAGTGGAAGAGGTTTTTGAAGATTTCGAGTTCGGCAGCGTCAACGTGCTTCATAGGGAATAGGGAATAGGGAACAGTAGCGCCGACCTTCAGGTCGGCAGTGTCGTCATTGTGGAACCTCCCCGGCTCCTGATTACCACAAAACGAAAATTGAAACTCGAAATTCGAAACTCGCGCCGAATTTCGATTTTCGAGTTTCGAATTTCGGCCGTCCACGTCTGCGGATCGTCACGGGCATCTCTTTAAGATCAAGTTCAAGTGCTCGTCAACCTCGCAGGCGAAGTCCGGGGGCACAACCGTCGTCGAACTATACTCGGTGATGACTGCCGGACCCACCAAACGGGCGCCGGGCCCTAGGCGTTCGCGCGCATAAATCCCGGTCGGGTGTGCCTCTGGTCCGAACCACACGGGTTTGGTTTTCTCGAGCGCCCCGCGCGCGTCACGCCCTGGCCTCGACTTCTGCGCCCGCAGTCGTGGCTTGGGGGTAGGAATCACCAGGCGAAGGCGGAGGTTGACGATTTCAAGCTCCCGCCCCGGATGGGCATAGCCGTAAGCTTTTTCGTGGGCACGCTCGAAAGCCTGGCGAAAGCCCGCCGTAAAGGGTACGGACAACTCATAAGATTGGCCCTGGTAGCGCAGGTTGAGGCTCTGCGCGGCCGTCGCGCGCTCGACCTCGAAGCCTTCGTTCCGTAGTTCAGAACGGGCCAGGCGACCCAGCCCCACGAAGCGCTGCTTGAGATTCGCGACGAGAGGGCGCAGGGCCGAATTATTATTGGCGGGCACATGCAGCAGAACCGAGCGCGCCACGTCTCGCACCACGTCAGAGAGCAGGATCCCCAAAGCCGAAAAGGCGCCCGGGTTTTGCGGGACGATGACGGCAGGCAGGCCCAGCGCGCGCGCCAGATCAGCCGCGTGCAAGCCGCCCGCGCCTCCGTAACAGATGAGGGAGAAGTCTCGCGGGTCGTAGCCGCGCTCGACGGAGATCACGCGCAAGGCTTTCTCCATGGTGGCGTTTGAGACGGCCACAATTCCCGCGGCAAGCTGGCGGGTGGTCCTGAACCCGGCATGGCGGGCGTGCGCGGCAAGGAATCGCTCGAACCCGCGCTCCGCCGCTTCCGCGTCGAGGCGAAAGTCTCCACCCAGAAAATGGTCGGGATCGAGGCGTCCCAGAAGCAGGTTGGCGTCGCTCACGGTCAGTCCCTTGCCACCTCGGCCGTAGCAAATCGGTCCGGGGGTAGCACCCGCGCTCTCCGGCCCCACCCGTAGCGCACCTCCCGCGTTCGAGCCGCGCCAACGACCCGCCTCCAGCGCCCACGGAATGCACGTTCGAGCACGGGCACGGCGACGGGTAAGCCCGCGAGCGAAGTTTCGTTCGTGGTGCGTGGGGGGCCATCCAGCAGACAGACATCGGTGGAAGTCCCTCCCATATCGAAGCTGATGGCGCGGGCAATTCCCAATTGCTGAGCGAGCCACGCTGAAGCCACCACCCCCCCGGCTGGCCCGGAGAGGATGGTTCGCACCGGCTCCCGTGCGGCCCGTGCGGCGGTGGAGATTCCTCCGTTTGACTGCATCACGTAGATGCGGGACCCACTACCTACTGCCCTCCTTCTCAACCCAGGAGGGGAGTCAAGGCGTCGAAGCTCGGCGCTCATGCGGTGGTCAAGGCTGGATAAATACCTGCCCATGCGCGGAGCCAGAAAAGCATTGATCACCACGGTCGAAAGGCGTTCGAACTCACGGAACTCGGGAAGGATTTCGTGAGAAACGGAGATCGGCAGACCCAGGTCTCTGAGGCGGCGGGCTACGAGGCGCTCGTGGGCAGGATGGGCGAAAGAGAACAGGAAGCACAAGGCGAGGGACTCGACCTGTGACTCTTTCACACGCCGCTTCAGGTTGCGAATGGCGCTTTCGGAGGGCCGGAGGAGGACCTTGCCATCCGCCGCAATCCGTTCCTTTATTCCGAAACGCAAAGCGCGCGGCACCAAAGCGGGTTCACGCCGGACGTTCAGGTCGTAGAGGCGCGGCCGGGTCTGGCGGCCAATTTCCAGAAGGTCCTCGAAGCCGGCCGTGGTGATCAGTGCCACGCGCGCGCCACGCCGCTCGATCAGGCTATTGGTTCCCACCGTGGTTCCATGAATGATGTTGAGACGCGGCACTTTCCCGGCAGGCGGCTGCTGCTCCGTGTCCCTGCGGCCGGAGGACGTTGTGGAGGATCTCGCCAGTTGCATAACCCCTCGGACGATAGCGCTCGAGGCGTCCTCAGGTGTGGAGAAGACCTTCAGGATCCGGACCTGGCCGCCCGCAAAGACGACGCAGTCCGTAAACGTACCGCCTGTATCTACTCCAATGCGCATGGACTGAACCGCACACTCCTTCAAAGTCGCCGAAAAGCGCACCCATTTTAGCGGAATAAGATGGTTTCAGAGAAGAATCGTGTGTGCTCGCCGGATGCGACAACCCCCTCACCCCCGCCCCTCTCCCCCAACGGGGCGAGGGGGGAGTCAGTTTGGGTTTGCTCGGATGAGAGAGGGAGGTTTAATTGGAATCTATAACCCTCGCCCCTTTGGGGGAGAGGGTGGACCGCAGCCGGCGTTCTCATCAGCCGGTGCGGGACGGGTGAGGGGGTCACTTAGGAATGGGCCACACTTTCTCGGCCCGAGGGATTGGGGCAGCCTTCATTAACGAACTTCCGCCTCGCGATATTAACTCTCAACCCTACCGCCTCATCCCGAACGCCGATTTATTAACCGCTGGGCGTTGCCCGACCAGATGGCATCCTTCGCCGCCGCGTCCAATTCATGCACGACCTCCAGACGAATAAGCGCCGAAATCGGGTCCCGAAAAGGATACGCGCTGCCGAACAGGAAGCGGTCGACCCCGAACTCCTTGATCAGCCGGAGAAGGTCGTAACCACTTTGAGCGGGCAGGCTCGCGGTGGCATACACCGTATCGAAATATACGTCCGCGTTGTGGAGACCACTCAGGTACTCATCTTTAATCGGGTAGAAGTTGACGTTCAGGAGCACAAAGGTTCCCGGGTTGTCCTTAATCATGGGGACCAGGCTATCGAGCGTCAGTTCCCCCCCGATATCCATCCAGGAGCGTTGGCGATCGTCCTCGAGCCACCGCGAAAAAGCCACCGGCATCTTGAGTCCTCGCGCCAGCTCCAGCAATTTCGCGAGGCGCGGGTCCGTCAGCTTGTAATCATGGTACTGGGGATAGAGCCGCAGGCCTTTCATCCCGAGCTTGGTGTGGCAGACTTCGAAGTCGTACTCCCAGTCGGGATAACTGGGGTTGATGACCGCATAGGGGATGAAGCGGCCGGGAAAGGGTTTGATGGCCTCGGCCAGCTCTTCATTGGCGGGCTGCGTGTTTCTGTAGAACACGCCGTTGATATTCGCGACCACCGTCTGATCGATGCCGAACCGCCCCATGTAATCAACCAGGCCAGCCGGGGTGTTGCCGCGTAACTGCCGGAACGGCCAGTGTCCGATATAAGTGTGGAAATCAATGCGCATGGTTGGACCGCTTCCTTAAAAGTTCATTGAAGTTGTCGAAAAAGATCTGGTGACGTTCTTCCTCAGTAAGCTGCGCTGCCAGGATTTTTCCCACGCCGGTTTCGAAATTCAAATCTGTGGCAAAGAGCAGGCGATGGACTCCCAGACATTTGACGGCGAAGTCGACCATGCCTTCGTCGGTGACGCTGCCGCTGGTATCGGCAAACACGGTGGGCGCGCTGCGCAACGCTTTGCAGGCAGACTCCCAGTCGCCTCCTCCGCCGATGTGACCGTAGATCAGCATCAGCTCCGGATAACGGCGGCCGGCCTCCACAAAATCGTCGGCATTCGATGCGCCGGGCAGGTTGGGCTCACGGTAATCCTTGCGATCTCCCCCGGCGTGGCTCAGCAGGGGAACCCTCAGCTCAATGCACTTCTCAAAGATGGGGAAATACTGAGGGTCATTGATGCGCACGGCCGTATAGAGTTCGCCCAGACCGATCATGCCGGCGTCCAGGCACCGGGTCATCTCCTCGAGCGCGTTGCGCTGATAATGGGGATTGATGAAGCACTGGCCCAGAAAGCGGCCGGGAAAATCCTGCATCGCCTTCAGCACCCGATCGTTGGCCGCGCGACAAGCCTCCGGCGTGGCCTCGCCCGGTTTCGTGACGGGAATGGAAATCGCAACTTTCTCGATTTCCAGCCGGTCCGCCGCAGCGATCACCTGGCGGGGTTCACCGAAGATGTGATTGTGGCAATCCAGCTTGCGGTAGCGGTGAATGGCTGCAGGGACGTCGTAGACGCGCTCGGCGCGCGGGGCGGACTTCCAGCCAGCCAGGACCGGAGCCACTCCGGCCGATGCCAAAAAGGTGCGGCGGTCAAGCTTCAACATGCGCGTAATCTCACCTCGGGTTTCCGCGCGGTCGCGCCTGCTGTCCGGGTCAGGTGCATGGCGCTGCTCGTGATCTGCGCAAGCTGCGTACATCATGACCACGCGATGGGGTAATCGTATACACCTGTGGAAGGCAAAAGGGAAGAAGATAGCGCGGCGCGGCCGAGCCGCAAGGGCAAGGCAAAATGCAAAAGTGAAAAGTCCTTGTAGCCGCCCGCTGCGGACACAAGCTAGCATCTTGCATACGAGGCGGGAGTTGAGCGACTTGGCCCTAACCCATGGCGTTTTTCCCGGCCAGTCATCGATGACAGGTTCTGTAATCCTGCGCAGGCATGGGCACTTCTACAAGTAGGCCGTTATAGAACCATGTGGCGCCCACTTGACGGGAAGGCGACTTCCCAGGCCAAATCCGCTCGCGGCGCTGTCGTTCACCAGTAAACCACTGGTGGGACAGGGATGTCCCCCTAGTGTCGTGAGCCGAAACTTTACTTCCAGATTCTATTTACATTTGCCCTGACACCCTCTGTGCGTAGCCTCGATGGATCGGAGGCGCTAGCTCCGAGATTCGCCGCACCGTGCTGCTATACAGTCGCCGCGTCTTAGCGTAACAAACCGGGATGAGCAATTGTGACCATACAGGTGAGCCGTGTGGAACTGACATCGAATTGACCCGGCAGTATAAAGATAATGGCTCCTAAGTTTTGGTGGGAGGCGGATATCGCCGGCCTCCCACCCCCGTGGGATGCCCAGCAGAACTCAGAAGGGTATTGCAGCATGCCGGAAGGAATAGCGGTGTTGGGTATTTAGCCCCCGAGATGATTTGTGGTTGGGTACGACTCAATTGATAGCGATTGGCAGAGGCCTACTCGCCGAACACACGAGGTGCTGCGCGTGTCTCGGACGGCACAAGTGGGACGGATCAGCGGCGGAGAGCAGCAGTCTCCCCGAGCAAAAAAAGGATGGTGACCGATGGCCACGGCAGTAGATGATCATGTCCATACAGAATTACCTCCCGCCGCTGATTTCGGTTCCCCCGCTGCCAGTCAAGGCACCTCCCCGGCACAAATGGGCCAAATGGGCCATGGCAGCCGGCATTGTCGTAGGTACTGGCCGTAATCTTGGAACTGTGGCGGATGCATTCGCTGAACGCAATTCATTACGATACTAGTGTCTGTTGAGCGAGGGATGATCCAAGCCAGTGTCACGGCGACAGGCACGCTCAACGCAGTTGTGGATGTGCAGGTCGGCAGCCAGGTATCAGGCAACATCAAAGCGCTATACGCTGACTTCAACACGAAGGTAACCAAAGGCCAGCTGGTGGCGGAAATCGACCCCCAGGTATTCCAGACGCAAGTCGACCAGGCCCAGGCTGCACTGGCATCTGTACACTCGGCTGCAATGACGGCCGCCGCGCAGGTCCAAAAGGCGAAATCAGATCTGGCCGGGACAATGGCCAATGAGAAGAGTGCGGAGTCAGTTTTGGCCAAGGACCGGGCCAACGCGCTTAACGCAAAAAACCAATGGCAAAGGCAAGACATCATTTTCAAGGATGGAATAATTTCCCAAACGGATCACGACATCGCCAAGGCTGCCGTGGACGCTGCTGATGCTCAGGTGGCGGCGGACCAGTCCCAGATTGAAGCATCCAAGCAGACCATCCAGTCAGCGAAGTCCCAGGTGAGCGTAACGCAAAACCAGTTGATGTCCGCCCAAGCCCAGGAACGCCAATCACGCGCGTCACTGGAGCAGGCCAAGGCCAACCTCGACCATACCAAGATCACCGCGCCCGTGGATGGTACGGTCATCGCACGTCGCATGGATGTAGGCCAAACCGTTGCGGCATCGTTTGCGGCCCCCACCATTTTCGAGATCGCACAAGACCTCACAAAAATGCAGCTCGATACCAACGTGGACGAGTCCGATATCGGCAACCTCAGCGCCGGCCAGAAAGCGACATTCACTGTTGATGCCTATCCAGGCACCACCTTCCACGGGCAAGTCTCGGCCGTCCGCAAGGCGCCGATCAATGTACAGAACGTGGTCACGTACGATGTCGTGATTTCGGTTGCCAACCCTGATCTCAAACTGTTTCCGGGGATGACGGCCAATGCGCGCATCCTGACCGCAAGACTGGATGATGCGCTCAAGGTGCCGAACGCTGTCTTGCGAGTCCACCCAACGGCAGCAGTGCTGGCGAAGGTCGGCCTCCCGCCGGCACCAGCCGGTAAGCAGCAAGTCTATGCCCTGCCGGCTGGAAAGCTCAAAGCTGTGCCGGTGACTTTTGGGCTCTCGGATGGCAAATCAACGGCCGTAACTTCAGGCGACCTACAAGTGGGAGAACAGGTTGTGGTCAGGTTTACCACGGCTACGAGCACCCCGGCTGCGGCCGCGCCTTCGGCGCCCGGCGCCAGCGGCGGGCGCCGGGGCCCGGGATTCTAGGGAGGGTGCTGGTGCCACCGCTCATCGACGTTAGAAACCTCAAGAAGACCTACTGGTTGGGGGAAGTGACCGTGAACGCCCTGGTGAACGTCACCGTCACCATCGAGAAGGGTACGTATGTGGCGATCATGGGCGCGTCAGGTTCAGGCAAATCGACTTTCATGAACCTGATCGGCTGTCTCGACCGGCCAACCTCAGGTCAATATCTGCTCGATGGTAATTCGGTGGAGAGCCTTGATCGCGACCAGCTTGCGGAAATTCGCAACCAGAAGATCGGCTTCGTCTTCCAGAATTTCAATCTTCTGCCGCGCATGAGTGCCCTGGAGAACGTGGAACTGCCGTTGTTGTACAAGGACACTGATACTCCTGATGCGGACGACCGGGCGGAACACGCGCTGACCTTGGTTGGACTGGCCGGCCGCGAGCACAATCTCCCCACGCAGCTTTCGGGTGGCCAGCAACAGCGCGTGGCCATCGCGCGCGCGCTGATCAACAAACCGGAAATCCTTCTGGCTGACGAGCCCACCGGGGCGCTTGACTCGCACACCAGCGCCGAAATCATGAGCATCTTCGAGGATTTGAACCATGTTCAAGGCATCACCATTGTTCTGGTCACACACTCGGATGAGGTCGCCGCGCACGCGGGTCGAATCATCGGCTTTCGCGATGGCCTCGTCGTCAGCGACGCGCCGGTGATCAACCCCAAGAAAGCCAGCGAGGACCTGTTGGCTTACCTCCGGACGCCGGTCGAGGTTTCGCAATGAAGAAGCTAATATCATCCATGCGCATCGCGTTCCGGGCGCTGACGATGAACAAGCTGCGCTCGGCGCTGACCATGCTGGGCATTGTGATCGGCGTCGCATCCGTGATTGCCACTGTGGCGATTGGCTCCGGCGCCACGCAGCGTATTCAGGACCAAATCGCGAGCATCGGCAGCAACATCATCATCATTATCCCGGGCAGCACGAGCAGCTCCGGAGTGCGCCTGGGCACCGGCAATGCGGTTACGTTGTCGGAAGCGGATGCCAGAGAAATTCCCGTGCAGTGTCCTGATGTTGAGCTCACGGCGCCGTATGTTCGTGGCAGCGCCCAGGTGGTTTCCGGGAATAACAATTGGGCGACGCAAATCTATGGCGTTACTCCTGACTATCTGACCATTCGTCAACTCTCCGTCTCGGACGGGGCGGAATTCACTCAGCAGGATGTGGATTCGGCGACCAAAGTCGCGGTGCTGGGCAAGACGCCGGTGGACAATCTGTTTGGCGGCGCGGACCCGATCGGCCAGGTGATTCGCATCAAGAATGTGCCGTTCACGGTCGTCGGCGTACTGACACCCAAAGGCCAATCGTCCCAAGGGCAGGACCAGGACGACGTTATTTTGCTCCCGATTTCAAGCGCCAAACGGAAAGTCATCGGGGTCAGCTCAGCCAATGCGGACGCCGTGAACACCATCATGATGCAGGCAAAATCCGCCGGGGTGATTCAGGCCGCCCAGGACGAGGCCCAAGCGCTGCTTCGCCAGCGCCATCATCTGCAGGCATCCGAGGCCGACGATTTCTCGATCCGCAACTTGCAAGAGCTCTTCGCAGCGCAAGAGGCGTCGGCGAGCATCATGGCGGTCATGCTCGCGGCCATTGCTTCTGTGTCGCTGGTGGTGGGCGGTATCGGCATTATGAACATTATGCTGATCTCTGTCCGTGAGCGGACGCGAGAAATTGGATTGCGCCAGGCTATCGGCGCCAAGACGCGCGATATCCTTACGCAGTTCCTGGTTGAGGCGATAACGCTGTCAATCGCGGGGGGAATCGTGGGAATCATTCTCGGAATCGGGGCGTCGACCCTCATCTCACGCCTGGCAGGCTGGGCAACGACAGTCGGCCCGGGCGCGGTAATGCTCGCGGTCTTTTTCTCTGCTCTGGTCGGAATCAGCTTTGGCTATTACCCTGCGAGAAAGGCTGCCTATCTCGATCCCATCGAAGCGTTGCGCTCCGAATAGCGCTTGCAGCGCGCAACCAGATCCACAGCTTCTAAAGAATCAGTCCGATGAAGTTCTTTTAAGCCGGAAGCACCACAACGCTGGCGCTCACTGCCGGCGGCCGTGGCGTGTCAATTTCTTTACGGTTTCGAACTGCGGCCTAGCTTTGCGGCGGCGTCTCGAGCTTCTGGGGCTGCGGGTGCTCAGCCGAGCCGGGGATATTGGGTGTACGTTCCACCTTTCCAGAAACCGCGTCCGACATTTCCACGCCGTACTTTTGCAGGATTGTAGCGGTCTGCTGCTGGAACTGCGTAAGGGCCTTGGCGTAGGTTGAACGAGCCTTCACTTCGTTGCCCTCCGCGGTAGCCAGGTCTCGTTGGGCCTGGATAACCAGAAAGACGGTGGATCCGCCGTACTGAAATTTCTCGCGCTCAGCATCGAGGGTCTGCTGGGCGAGTTGTGTGCCTTTCACAGCGGCTTCGATTTGAACTTTGGCCTGGATGACGCCAATCTCTGCGCTACGCACCTGTTGGGCGATATTGTTCTTGAATTGCTGGAGCTGGGTCACCAGCTGGCGCCGCTCCAGGAGCGCACGGGCGGCGTCAGCCTGCGCCGCGCGATTGCGAATCGGAATGCTGAGGTTTACGCCAAATGAATGATCAGGGTAGTGGCCTTGCCAAGTCTGAGTGAAAGCCTGATTAACTCCGCCCATGAACGTTCCGATCGGCGGTACCAACCCGTCGTTGGGAACAGAGCAGGCGTTGCCGTGGCGCGTGTCTCCCGGCGGACACAGCAACTGGTTCCCTGACAAGCCCGTGGCAATATAGCTCGCAAAGACATTCAACGAGGGGAGCAGCGAGTTGCGCCGAGCCTGAATTGTGATGTCCTGATCATTGAATTTCAAATCCACTTGTTCGATTTCAGGGCGGTTGGCAAAAGCCACTCGCAGTGCTTCCGCGAGGGGCGGAACGTCATCCGGTTGGGGTTCAGGAAACTTGTCGTCGGGGACCAGTTGGGCATCCGCCAATTCGGGGCCGACCTGTTTGGAGAGGGCCGTCTTGATCAGTTCAGCCTGCTGCTGCATGGTGGTTTGTGCCACAATCAGGTCCTGCAGCCGAGCCGCAACTTCGGAATCCGCACGGACCACCTCGATGGGCGCCAGTGTGCCGGCTTGGACTTGACGTTGGTTGTCGGAAAGCAACTTCCTGGCATAGACCAGAGCTTGCTGTGCCACGCGGATATTCTCCTCGAACGTCACGAAATCCCAGTAGTAGTTCAGAATTTGAGCGATGGTAGTGATGACCTGTTGGCGGAACACCGAGTCCGCAACCTTGCGGTCATTCTTGGCGATACGGATTTGCGCTGCATTGGCGCGACGGCCAAAGCCATTCAGGAGGGGCTGGGTAAAGCCTATGCCCATGAAAGCGTTCACCTGGGGGTTATATGAGGAGGTGAGCGATGTCGTGGTCCCTCGCGAGCCCCCCAAGATCACTTCATAGCTGGTGCCGGTCTGAAAGGCCTGCGTCAAGTTCGACGAATAACTTGTCCCCTGTGACGTGACGAAGGGAACGCCTGTAACCACCGTGGTGCCAAGGGGTGAGGTGTTTTGATCCCAGCCCATCGAAAAGGAGACGGCGGGGTCGAAAGTCCCACCCCCCAATTGCGTGGCGCCCGCGCTGCCAGAGATCCCGCCAGCACGCCCCCCGCCACCCCCACCGCTGGCGTTGACACCGCCGCCAATGGCGCCTGCAAATAACGCTCCCGAAGTGAACGATCCAGAAAACCCGCGCGCCGCCCCGCCGCCCTGAGTGCGAAGGATATCGGTCTGGGAGTAAGCGATGTTGTATCGCGCTACGGCAATGTCGAGATTGTTCTCGAGCGCCAGTGTGATGGCATCCTGGACGGAAAGATGCAGCTTCCCGTCGCTCAGGAGCGATTGCAAACGCTCAGAGTTACTCATTTTCGGCTCGGGGACCATGGGCGTGAAATAAGGTTCCCAGAACGTCGGAAACCACCGGGTATTGCCGAATTTCATATCGGCAGACTGAACGGGCGCAGCCACCTCCGTGGGCTTGGATTGCTGGCCCACGAGGCTGGACCCAACCATTAAGGTACCCACTACAAACATAAAACCAACCAGGCGTTGACGAAAAAGTCTCATGGAGTGCCCTTTTTCCCTGGAACGAAATATTTCGTTTAGCATCTGCATCACCGTGTCCTCCGGAGTCTTTGGGCGAAAGGTTTCATAGAATGCCCGTAAACGGTAAAGTGGAGATCGATGGTTCGGGATTGCGTAATGGGCTAGCCACTTGCTTAGGGTTGCGGCACGGAATCACCAAGGCCTTCCCTCACACGCGGCCTCTCGGCATCATTCTTGCTCTTTTGCTGGCGTCCAAGTCGGATCTGGGTTGTACTTGAACATGTCGCCGGCGCGGTGCGCTGGATTAGGGCCGAGATCCATAAACCCTTGTATTATGGGCTTGCTTCCGTGTCAGTTCGGGACTGCTCACCGCTCTGGTCAAAATTGCTCATCCCAAGGAATTCGCCTTCCGGGGGGACGCAGCCTTTGCCAAGCCGGAAGTCTACGAGGCGCTGGAAATGTGGGGTCGGGAATACGCCATCCGCATCCCCGCTAGCGGCAGACTGTCTGCTCAAAAAGGGACACAGACGTTGCCGCCTCGATTTGGCTGATTCCAGCTCAGACTTTCGGGGCCGTAGGCCTCGCGCTTGGCGGTAGGTGTATACCGAAGTTCTGGCTTACTTGTCGGCTCACCGAATGTGGCCGGAGGTGAGACAAACTGCAAACGCGGATTTGGAACGAAAAACGCCCTTCCATGCGTGGGAAGGATCAACATCGCCCTCGTCACTTGGCTGTTCTAGTCGCCAAACCGGAAATGGAACCTTCACCGTCCCGAGAGGCCGTGAGCGGAACTAGCTGCTATGTAGTCGCCCCGCTAAGTAGTGCCCAATGGGAACGAAGCGTGAGCGGTAAGCGAGATGCCGGCCCGCTCACCGGCCAGAAGTTTGCAATAGCCGGCGGCGGCAATCATGGCGGCGTTGTCGGTCGATAGGGCGGGGGAAGGGAAGAAGCATTCGAGGCCCTGTCGTTTGCTGGCCTCGGCAAAGCGCTGACGGAGCAGGGAATTGGACGCCACGCCTCCCGAGACGAAGACGGTGTCGAGGCGGCAGGCGTCCGCGGCGGCAAGTGTGCGCTCAAGCAAATCCTCGACCACGGCACTTTGAAAGCTCGCCACGAGGTTGAGCGTTTCCTGGGAACAATGGGAGCGAAGATCATCGATGCTGGGGCGCTCGACGGTTTGGCGCCAGGCGCGGCGCTCCTCCGCTTCCCGGGCAAAGTGAGTGCCGCGCACGCGGTAGAGCACGGCGGTTTTGATGCCGGAGAAACTGAAATCCAGCGGATTGCCTTTCATCTTGACGTGGCCGAACTCCACCGCCCGGGGATTTCCAAAGCGCGCAAGCTTGTCAATAATCGGCCCGCCCGGGTATCCCAGAGCCAGCAGCTTCGCGACCTTGTCGAAAGCTTCGCCTGCGGCATCGTCGCGAGTGTGACCGAGCTGGGAGTAAGTGAACGCAGGGGAATCGGAAGAATTGGCCGCCACACGAAACAAGCTGGTGTGACCGCCGGAGACTACCAGAGTGACGGCGGGGAGTTGTGCTTCCGGAACCGTTTTCCCAGCCGCACGGTCCGTTTTATTCTCGAGCATGACGGCGTGGATGTGGCCTTCCAGATGGTTCACCCCAATCAGCGGTTTGTGGAGCGCGAGGGCCAGCGCCTTGCCGTAAACCAATCCGACCAGGAGCGAACCGATCAAGCCCGGGCCCTCGGTAACCGCAATGGCATCCACGTCGCCGAGAGCCACGTGAGCCTGGCGGCAGGCTTCGTCGACGACCGGCACGATTTTGCACAAGTGTTCGCGCGAGGCGAGCTCGGGTACGACACCCCCAAATTTCTCATGCGTAAGAACCTGTGAGGCGACTACGCTCGAACGAATTTCCACGCCGTCTGCCACCACCGCGGCGGCAGTTTCATCGCAGCTCGATTCAATGCCCAACACCAACATGCAAAGGCCCTCGGTTTTCATGTTAGCACAACCTGGAATTCCGCCCCGGCGTCCGTCATGGCGTGCGCCTTAAAGTGAAATAGCGCAATTCCTTGTTGTCTTAGCCTGCCTTTCGCACTTCCACCCGCTACCGGGCTGATTTTGGCAGCTTGCGGTGCACAAGGTCTTTGCCTTCAATGGGCGCGGGTTGAAGAGTGCTTGTAGGCCCGACCTACCCTCTTTTCTGGGGCGCGAAGGTCTGGCATTCTGGGGCGTGCACCTGAAGATTCATCGACGCAAAAAGGACGGCAAGGAACATCGTTATTTCAGCATCGTCGAGAGTCGGCGCGTGTCGCGCTCGAAGGTCGTGCATCGGACGGTGCTGTATCTGGGCGAAATCAACGACAGCCAACAATCCGCGTGGCGCAAGACGCTGGAGGTTTTTGACGAGGACCGTCGCGTCCTCGCGTCCCTGAGCCTCTTCCCGGAGGACCGCGAACTTCCTGCGGATGCTGTGGACGGCGTACAAGTGAAGTTGAGTGAAATGCGCGTTGAGCGGCCGCGCACCTTCGGTGGCTGTTGGTTGGGCTGCGAGCTGTGGCGCCAGTTGAAGCTGGACGAGTTCTGGCAGGCGAGGTTGCCGGAAGGGCGCGAGGGAGTTCCGTGGGAGAAGGTGCTACGGCTGCTGGTGGTGAACCGGTTGATCGAGCCGGGCAGCGAATTCCGTGTGCATCGGCACTGGTTCGATCAGACCGCCATGGCCGAGTTGCTGGCAGTGAACTTCGCGGTGGCCGAGAAGGACCGGCTCTATCGTTGTCTGGATCGAATACTGGCGCACAAGGCGGAGTTGTTCCAGCACCTGCGGCTGCGGTGGCAAGACCTCTTTGCGGCGCGCTTTGATCTGCTCCTCTACGATCTCACCAGCACCTATGTGGAAGGAGAGGCGGAAGCGATTCCCAAAGCCCGCCACGGTTACAGCCGGGACGGGCGGTTCGACTGTCGGCAGGTGGTGATCGCCCTGGTGCTGACGCCGGAAGGTTTCCCGCTGGCCTACGAAGTGATGGAGGGGAATACTTCCGACCGGAACAGCTTGCGCGGTTTTCTGGACAAGATCGAGAGCGTGTACGGCAAGGCACGGCGGGTGTGGATGATGGATCGGGGAGTTCCCAGTGAAGAACTGCTGGCGGAGATGCGCACCCCGGGGCGGGAGATGTTTTACCTGGTGGGGACGCCACGGGGCAAGATCCGGCAGTACGAAGCGAAGTGGACGGAACTGCCGTGGCGGAAGGTGCGCGAGTCGGTAGAGGTGAAACTGTTCGCGGAGGAAGGCGAGTTGTATGTGCTGGCGAAGAGCGCAGGCCGCCAGGCGAAAGAGATGGCCATCCGTCGACGCAAGCTGGCACGGCTGTTGTGGAGGCTGCGGGCCTTGCGGCGCGTGTGTCCGACGCGTGATGCGTTGCTGATGAAGATCGGAGCAGCCAAGAGTGAAGCCGGACGGGCCTTCGGTTTCGTGAAGATCAGCGTGCCCAAGGCCCAGGAAGAAGTGACTCGCCAGACCTTCCAGTTCCGGCTCGAGCGCAGCAAGTTGGAGGAAGCGGAGCGGCGCGATGGACATTATCTGTTGCGCACCAATCTGACGGGGGAAAATCCCGAGGTGTTGTGGGACCGCTACATGCAACTGGCGCAGATCGAAGCGGCCTTTAAGTGTTTGAAGAGTGAGCTGGGAATTCGGCCGATTTATCATCAAATAGAACATCGCGTCGAGGCCCACATCCTCATTGCCTTTCTGGCGTACGGCTTGTGGGTGACGCTGAAACAGCGTCTGCAGGCCCACGCTCCGGGCCTGACGCCGAAAGCGGTGCTGGAGAAGCTGGCGGGCATGCAGATGCTCGATGTGTCTTTCCCGACCACGGATGGGCGCCGATTAGTGATGCCCCGCTACACCGAGCCGACACCCGAACAAAAGCTCCTGTTGCACGAACTGCAGCTCGTGCTCCCCACTCAGCCACCGCCCAGGATCACGGTCCAGCCGGAAATCTTTCCTGCTGGAATGCTGCGTTTGTAGGCCAGACCTTGGCAATGCCTGTACTGAAAAGAAGCGAGTTAACCCAACTCAACACCCTGAAGTGCGAAAGTTCGGTTAGCAAGGATCTGGTTAATACGAACATAAGAATGGCGTGCTCGTTGGGTTGTCGCTCCCCCACGCCGCGCCCTTGCGTTGAGATTCGGATGTGTTAACAGAATTGGGGTGAGAGCCGGAGGTGGAAATGGGGCACGCCCGCTGCGGCGAGGGGTGACGAAGTCGGGCCCGGCGTTGGGTTCTCGCCCATACCACTTTTGCAGGCCTCCGACTATTTGTCATTGTGGGACATGTCCAATTTGTTGCTTTTAGCGGGGTATAGCGGGCTAGTTCTCACCAATTTCCTCATCTTCATGCGTTTTCCCCCCCCTGACTTTTCATGGGTGGTTCCGCCACACTAAGCAGTCAAAGGACACTCTTTGACGCGGCGGGAGGTGAGAGGATACACTGAGCGTGAATTGGGAAGTTTGATTGCTGCAATGCCTGATGGTGCAAGAGGGATCATGACGATTCAAAAAGCCGTATTGCCTGTGGCAGGATTAGGCACACGTTTTCTGCCGGCGACCAAGGCTCAACCGAAAGAAATGCTGCCCATCGTGGACAAGCCACTCGTGCAGTACGCGGTGGAGGAAGTTGCGGCCTCCGGCATTCCCATGGCGGTCTTCGTGACGGGGCGCGGCAAACAGGCCATTGAAAATCATTTTGATGTTTCGGCGGAGCTGGAACAGGAGTTGGCGGGAAGAGGGAAGGAACAGTTGCGCGAGCAACTGCGCAGGATTTCCAGCATGCTGCGGTTCGCCTATATTCGGCAGCAGATTCCGCGCGGCTTGGGCGATGCCATCCTGACCGCGCGTGATTTGGTGGGAGACGAACCCTTTGCCGTGCTGCTTTCAGACGACGTCATTGTGAGTAAGGTTCCCTGCCTGAAACAGATGCTGAAGGTCTTCGAATGCTATGGGCGAAGCGTGATTGCCATCCAGAGGGTTCCGCGGAAGGCCGTCTTGAGCTATGGGATCATTCGGGGGCATCTGGTGCCGGGCCGCGATTGGGACGGCCGCCTGTATGCTATCCAGGATATGATCGAAAAACCTTCTCCTAAGGAAGCCCCCTCGAATTTGGCAGTCATCGGGCGCTATATCCTGACCCCGACAATTTTCAAAGAGCTCTCTGCTACGACAGCAGGCGCGGGGGGAGAGATCCAACTCACGGATGCCTTACGGGGGCTGCTCTCGACGGAACCGATCTACGGTTATGTCTTTGAGGGTAAGCGATTCGACGCGGGTGACAAGCTTGGTTTTCTTCAGGCGACGGTTGAAATGGCCCTGAACCGTCCGGACATGGGCAGAGCTTTTCGGCGGTACCTTAAATCGCTCCATCTTTAACAATTTGCTGAAGACGCTTTTGAACCTGTCGACTTGAGGGTGGCGAAGGGTCTGGCTCTGCCGGCTGGCTCAGGGTATTCGGGGAAGAGAATCAATCCTTGCTGGGAGTGGGCTTGGCGGGTTCGGTGGACTTCGCGGGTTCACTGGCTTGGCTCGATTCCCCAGATTTTTTGGCTGCTCCCTCGGAAGGATCTGGCGAGCGGGAGTTGGAACCTGGTGAAGAGCCGCGTGCGTAGTCATTGACGTACCACCCGGAACCCTTGAACCGAATGGCGGGTGATGAAAGCAAACGTTCCAGTTTTCCTCCACATTCTCCACAGGTGGTTAGTATGGAGTCGGAGAATTTCTGGATTTTTTCAATGCGTTGTCCGCACTTTTTGCACTGATATTCGTAAAGCGGCAAGCACACCTTCCTTTCAATTCCGCCCTAAGCTAAATTATAGCGAGCCTGGGGTGAGCCGTCAAAAGGTAGGTTGGAGGGCGCCGGGTTATTGCATCACGGATCTAGGCCCTTGGTCCCTATGCGTAGTAAACTATTTCGTCGAGATTCGGTGCGCGGCGAAGGTGCAAGGAATGCTAAACAGATCACTGCGCTATCGAACGGATAGCGTGCGGTAATCTCCACTCGGTGGGATGGTCAATCCAACTGGCTAAAGGCGGCCGGCATCAAACCCTGGCGCCTGCCAATCCTGACGGGCGCTCGGGGATGGGCGGGTAAGTTCAAACCTTCGGGTCAGCCCCCCCCGCGCAGATTCGAAGCCGCAACCCGCGCCAGAGAAGAAGCGTCGCCCGAAGAGAGCCTAAATTCCCCGGTTTAAGATGCCCAGGAGGTTCATTTGATCATGGTGAAGAGAACGCTGCAGAGGTTGATGGTGCTGACGGCTTTGTTATTGAGCACAGCCGGGGCGCAAGCCCGAGATCTCACGAAGAATATGCAGTTTGATGTCTTTTTGCTGGGAGGGGCGTCAACCCTTGTCGATGCGGAGTATTTTCAATCCGCGGAAAGGCAGTACCATTCGCGATATGACCTGGGCCCCAAGTTTAACCTGGGTGTGGCAGTACCTTACAATAAGATTCTCAGCATCGAGGCAGCGTACTCGTACGGACCGAATAATTTGGTAGTGACCAATACCAATGTGTTTCCACACGTAGGAGTGGTGTACCCGGTCCGCGATTATATGGGCAGCATGAGTGCGGTTTTCCACGCGCCCTTCGCCTTCCATGGCCTGCGGCCTTATGGGGAGGCGGGAGCTGAGGACGACCGGTTCAGTCCCACGCCCGCGGCTATCACCACTGCCAAAAACCAGGGATTCGGCGCGGTGAGCACGGCAGCAATCAACGCCAACAATAAATTCGGATTAAACTTTGGAGGCGGCCTGGATCGCAAAATCATGAAGCGGGTTACACTCCGCCTTGACGTGCGAGATCACATTACCAGCTCGCCCGCTTTCGGCCTGCCGAACCCGCAAAGTGAAGCGATTTTTCCCGTGACCGGGCGTGCTCACAATTTGGAATACACGGCAGGAATTGTCTTTCATATCGGGAAATTGTGAGCCCTGGGTACTTTCCGGGACTGCCATTCGGAGCCACTTCGGGGAAGGTATTCTGGAATTACCACTTATGATATTCTGGCCGCCGTGGTAGTCGGTGGTGGGATCCCATGGGCGCAAGGGAATCGATTCTTTACAATACCCCCTCCAGGGGTAACAGTAGGTGCGGAATGATGAGTATAGCGGGTGGAGCACCGTAGTTAAATGAAGCCACGGGGGTCGTAAGAGGTAACCAGGAGTGTTCCTGTATCGTCGAATTATCTTGTTAAATTTGTAAGGCGCAATAAAGCTGTTTCCTGGGATAGGGATCGGAGTGGTGGCACGTCCGGAAGGACTACGGAAGACTGATACTTAGCCATCCCAGACCATACTTCCTACGACGGCATAAAGGGTACCGCCTTCGGCTTGAGGAGGCGCCGAGGCGCCACTGGCAGCGAGAAAAGCCCTCTCTTGCGAAAACGCACATCCGGCGAGATCCCGTCCGTTTTCCTCAGCAATAGCAGAGGCCTATAGACTATGAATCTGGAAAAACCCAACACGCTCGATCGGCATGACCTGCAGGAAACCATGCCGAGCTTTCGGATGACAGAGTCCCCCCCTCCGGGAAAACCCAAGGGATATGGATGGCTGTGGGTGGTGATTTTAGTTTTGGTCGGGGCGGGCGTCTATTATTATTTCCGCTCTCATGCAAATTCTGCCAAGGCGGCCACTGCTTCTGCCCAATCGCCAGGCAGCAAGTCCGGACGAGGCTCGGGCGTAGTTCCCGTGGTTGCGGCGCGCGCTCATCAGGGCGACATCGGCGTGTTTTTCACAGGTTTGGGCACGGTGACCCCGATTTACACGGTTACTATCAAAAGTCAACTGAGTGGATATCTGATGAACGTCCTCTACAAGGAGGGTGACACGGTCCACACGGGTGACTTACTGGCGGAAATCGACCCGCGGCCCTATCAGGTTATGTTGGAGCAAGCCGAAGCGGGATTGGCGCGTGACCAGGCCAATCTGGACAACGCCCGAGTGGATCTCGCTCGCTATGCGACTCTGGCGCCCCTGAAGGCAATTCCCGAGCAGCAATTGGCGACGCAAACCGCCATGGTGAAGCAGATTGAGGGAGTCGTCAAATCTGATCAAGCCCAGATCGATAACGCCAAGCTAGACCTCGTTTATTGTCATATTACTGCCCCGATTACCGGCCGCGTGGGGTTGCGCCTCATTGATCCGGGGAACTACGTGACGGCGAACGACGCCACCGGGTTAGTGGTCATCACGCAAGTTGAACCCATCAGCGTAATATTCACCCTCCCGGAAGGCCAGCTTCCTACTGTCCTCCAAAAATTCCGCGGTGGGAAGCGGCTAGGAGTGGAGGCGGTTGACCCGGATAAGAAGGTCAAAATCGCACAAGGTTGGCTGGAGACAATTGATAATCAAATCGATCCGACCACCGGTACCATTAAACTGCGCGCGAACTTCGACAATCGGAATGGGAGCTTGTTCCCCAACCAGTTTGTCAACGTGCGCTTATTGGTGGAGGAGAAGCAAGGCGTGACCCTGATCCCTACCGCTACAGTGCAGAGGAACTCCCAAACCGCTTACGCTTTTGTGGTGAAAGGCGATTCCAGTGTGACGATTCGGCCCATCAGCATTGGCACCACGGAAGGTGACGAATCCGAGGTTACCGCGGGTCTATCCCCGGGTGATGTAGTGGTCATGACTGGTGTGGACAAACTCCAAGAGGGGACCAAGGTTAAAGTGCAGATGAACGACGAAAGGACCCAGAAGGGAAGTTCATGAGCCCGTCACGGATATTCATCCTCCGACCCGTGGCGACCTCTTTGCTCATGGTCGGCATCCTCCTGGCGGGCGCAGTAGCATACAAGCAGTTGCCGGTATCGGCCTTGCCGGAGGTGGATTACCCGACCATTCAGGTCATCACGTTTTATCCCGGGGCCAGCCCGGATGTGATGGCGTCTTCGGTCACGGCTCCGCTGGAGCGCCAATTTGGCCAGGTGCCGGGGCTCCAGCAGATGACCTCCGTCAGCTCCGACGGAAGCTCGGTCATCACCCTGCAATTCAACCTCAGCCTCAATATTGACGTTGCGGAACAGGAAGTACAGCAGTCCATCAATGCTTCGGGAACCTACCTTCCCCCTGACCTTCCGACGCCACCCATCTATAGCAAAAGCAATCCTGCCGACGCTCCTATTCTGACCCTGGCCCTGACTTCCAAGAATCTTCCGCTCACCAAAGTCGAAGACCTTGCCGACACGCGGCTGGCTCCGAAGATTTCACAGTTGCCGGGAGTCGGGCTGGTCAGCATCAGCGGTGGCCAGAAACCCTCGGTCCGCATCCGTGCCAATCCCACGGCGCTGGCAGCCTTCGGGCTCAACCTGGAGGATTTGCGCAGCACCATCGTGGCAGCCAATGTTAACCTGGCGAAGGGCAACTTTGATGGGCCGCGGCAGTCCTACCAGATTGGCGCCAACGACCAGCTTCTCTCCAGCGCCGATTACGCTCCGTTGGTCATTGCTTACCGGAACGGCTCCCCGGTGAAATTAACGGATGTTGCGGAAATTTCCGACGACGCCGAGAACCTTCGCCAAGCGGCCTGGATGAACGACGTTCCTGCCGTAATCGTCAACATCAAGCGGCAGCCGGGCGCGAATATCATCTCGGTTGCCGACCGCATCAAGTTGCTTCTTCCCCAGCTCACCAGCACCATGCCCTCCTCCGTCAAGGTCAGCATTCTGACCGACCGGACCAACACGATCCGGGCCTCGGTTACCGATGTGCAATTCTCGCTTCTCCTGGCGATTGCGCTGGTGGTGATGGTGATCTTCCTGTTCTTGCGCAACCTGGCTGCCACCGTGATACCCAGTGTTGCTGTTCCCTTGTCCCTGGTGGGGACTTTCGGCGTCATGTACATGCTCGGCTATAGCTTGAACAATTTGAGCCTGATGGCCTTGACCATTTCGACGGGTTTCGTGGTCGATGATGCGATCGTGATGATTGAGAACATCATGCGCTACATCGAGGAGGGCGATGCGCCGCTGCGAGCCGCGCTCAAAGGATCGGAGCAGATAGGTTTCACCATTGTTTCGCTGACCATCTCCCTGATTGCCGGCCTCATCCCTTTGTTGTTCATGGGGGACATTGTCGGGCGCCTCTTCCGGGAATTTGCCGTTACCTTGGCGGTGACCATCCTGGTTTCCTGTATCGTTTCGCTGACCCTGACGCCCATGATGTGCTCCAAACTCTTGCGGCACCATACCGCTGCTGAGCAAGGGAGGTTGTACCGCACGATTGAGGCAGGGTGGAACGGGTTGCTGGCACTGTATGACCGCACCCTCCAAGTGGTGTTACGCCATCAGACCACGACTCTGCTCGTGGCCATTGCCACCCTGGCTTGCACCGCGCTGTTTTACATTTATATCCCCAAAGGTTTTTTTCCGATTCAGGATACCGGGGTCATTCAGGGTGTTTCGGAATCGGCGCAGACCGTTTCCTTCCCTGAGATGTCCAGGGAACAGCAGGCGCTGGCGAATGTCATTCTGCAAGATCCGGCCGTGGATAACCTCTCCTCTTTTATCGGAATCGACGGCACGAACACCACACTGAATAGCGGGCGCATACTCATCAATCTGAAAGCACTCTCCGAACGCAAAGTCAGTGCCAGCGATGTCATTCGGCGCTTGCAGCCGGAATTAGCCAAAGTGGCAGGAATCACCCTGTTCATGCAACCGGTGCAGGATATAACCGTTGAGGACCGGGTGAGCCGTACGCAGTTTCAGTACACCCTCGAAGATCCCAACGTCGATGAGCTGAATGCGTTCGCGCCCAAAATGGTGGAGGAGTTGAGGAAGCAGCCCGAGCTGCGCAACGTGGCGAGCGACCAGCAGGACCAGGGCCTGCGCGCCCAAGTGGTCTTTGATCGTGAAACCGCTTATCGCCTGGGGATCACGCCCTCCGCTATTGACCAGACGCTCTATGATGCGTATGGCCAGCGGGAAGTTTCGACGATCTTCACCCAATTGAATCAATACCACGTGGTCCTGGAAGTGAAAAACAACTTTCAGCAGAACCCCTTGGATCTGCGCGACCTGTACATCAGGACGGGGACGGGAGCCCCCAGCGGTGCCACGGGACTGGTGGCAGGCGGGACGGCGACGAGTCAGATCTTTGGACCCTCCAGCTCGGCCAGCGTGGCGAGTGCCAGCCTGTCTACAACCACCTCCTCACTCAGCAGCTTGAGTTCGATCTCTTCGAACAATGCCTTCGGAGGGAAATCGATCTCCTCAACAGGTGTGTTTCTAACCGGTAATCAAGTGCCCTTGGCGGCTTTTACCCATGTCGTGCCGATCAATGTGCCGATTACCGTCAATCATCAAGGCCAGTTTCCCGTGGTCACGCTCTCCTTCAACCTGGCACAAGATGCTTCCTTGGGCGACGCCGTCAAGGCCGTCAATCGGGTGAAAGATGATCCGGCTCTGGGCCTGCCGGCGAGTATCCAGCCGTCGTTCCAGGGCATGGCCCAGGCCTTCCAAGCCTCGTTGGCGGATGAGCTCTGGCTGATTCTGGCCGCGGTGGTTACGGTCTATATCATTCTGGGGGTTTTGTATGAAAGCTATATTCACCCCATAACCATTCTTTCCACGCTGCCCTCCGCGGGCGTAGGGGCACTGCTGGCCCTTTGGCTTACCCGCAACGATTTCAGTGTTATTGCCTTGATTGGCCTGGTGCTGTTGATTGGCATTGTACAGAAAAACGCCATCATGATGATCGATTTTGCCCTGGAAGCGGAACGAAAGGAAGGCTTGACGCCGATCAACGCCATCTACCAGGCTTGCCTGCTGCGTTTTCGGCCGATCATCATGACCACCATGGCGGCGCTGCTGGGTGGTGTTCCCCTGGCGCTGGGTACCGGCACCGGGTCGGAGCTCCGCCGGCCTTTGGGCATCAGTATCGTCGGGGGCCTGATTTTCAGCCAGATGTTGACGCTCTATACCACTCCGGTCATCTATCTCTGGTTCGATCGTCTGGCCAAACGGTTCTCCGGCGAGCATGTGGCCCTGCCTGGTGCAGAGCCTGCTCCGGCGGAATAATTCATGAGCATCTCCGAGCCGTTCATCCACAGACCGATTGCTACGACGCTGCTGGTCATCGCCATTGCCCTGGCCGGATCCGTAGCCTTCCGCCTTCTCCCTGTTTCACCCCTGCCCCAAGTGGATTTTCCGACGATTTCGGTGGGGGCCGGGTTGCCAGGGGCCAGCCCTGAGACCATGGCCTCCGCCGTGGCAACACCCCTGGAGCGTCAGTTCTCCCGCATCGCGGCGGTTACGGAGATGACTTCTTCCAGTGCCCTGGGATCATCCAGCGTAACCTTGCAATTCGACTTGAACCGGAACATTGACGCAGCAGCCCGCGATGTGCAGGCTGCCATCAACGCTGCCCGGGGCTACCTGCCCACGAACCTTCCCAATAACCCCACCTACCGGAAGGTGAATCCGGCCGATTCTCCCATTTTCATGATCGCGCTCACTTCTGACGTGCTCAGTAAGAGCCGGATGTACGACGCGGCTTCTACGATCATGGCGCAGAAGCTTTCGCAGGTGAGCGGGATAGGCCAGGTGATCGTGGGCGGAGGCGCCCTGCCGGGGGTTCGAATCGAACTGAATCCCGCCAAGCTGGACAAATACGGCATCGGGATCGAGCAGGTCCGGACCGTCCTGAGTGGCTCAAATGCCAACACCCCCAAGGGGCACTTTTCGGATGGTTACCGCATGTGGGAGGTGGGCGCCAACGACCAGCTCTTCCAGGCGGTTGACTACATGCCGCTGATCGTGGCTTACCGGAAGGGGTCTGCCGTTCGGATCTCGGACATCGGTGAGGCGCGGGACGCGCCGGAGAACATCATGGCCTCGGGCTATGCCAACGGCAAGCCCTCCGTTCTACTCATCCTCTTCCGTCAGCCCGGGGCCAACATTATCGACACCGTCGACAACGTCCGTGCCCTGCTTCCCCAGCTTAAGGCGGACATCCCACCCACCATCGATATGCGCGTGGCCATGGATCAGACCGTCACTATCCGTGCCTCCGTGCACGATGTGGAAAGAACCCTGCTGATCTCCGTGCTCCTGGTTATCGTGGTGGTTTTTGTTTTTCTGCGCAGCGCCCGGACCACCTTCATCCCGAGCGTGGCGGTTCCCGTGTCATTAGTGGGAACCTTCGGAGTCATGTATCTGCTGGGCTACAGCCTGGACAATCTTTCCTTGATGGCGCTCTGTATCTCGACAGGCTTTGTGGTTGACGATGCGATTGTGGTGATTGAAAACATCACGCGCTATCTCGAAAAGGGCATGAAACCTTTCCAAGCAGCGCTCACCGGCGCGCGGGAAATTGGTTTTACCGTCCTCACCATCAGCATCTCGCTGGTAGCGGTGTTCATCCCGCTGCTGCTGATGGGAGGCGTGGTGGGCCGCCTGTTTCGCGAGTTTTCAGTAACGCTCTCCGTCGCCATTATGGTATCGATGGTGGTCTCGCTCACCGCCACCCCTGCCATGTGCGCTCATCTTCTGCAGGAACACGAGTCCCATGGTTGGCTCTACCTCGCTTCGGAGCGAGCTTTCAACGCAGTGGTGAGGGCTTACGGGAGAACCTTATCCAAAGTGTTGGCATTCCCGGCCATCACCCTGGCGGTGCTGCTGGCAACCATTGCGCTGAACATCTATCTCTACATCCACGTGTCCAAAGGATTCTTTCCCCAGCAGGACAACGGACGAATCATGGGCGCGATTCAAGCTGACCAGGACACCTCGTTTCAAGCCATGGACGGGATTTTGCGGCAGATGATCGACATCGTGGACGCCGACCCGGCCGTCGATACCGTCAATGGGTTCACGGGGGGAGGTGGTCGCGGGGGCGGCTCCCAGAACAGCGCGCAGATGTTCATCTCCCTGAAGCCGCTCGCGGAGAGAAAGGTCAGTGCCGATCTTATCATCGCGAGGCTCCGCCCCAAGCTGGCCCGGGTGCCAGGCGCTGCACTCTACATGCAGGCATCGCAGGATGTGCGCGTGGGGGGGCGGTTTGGCGCCGCCCAGTATCAGTACACCATGAGTGGCGACAATCTCCAGGACCTCCAGGATTTTGCTCCCCGGATGTTAAACGAGTTGCGGGGCATCCGTCTGATCGCGGACGTGAACAGCGACCAGCAGGACCGTGGGCTGCAGGCTTATCTGAAGTATGATCGTGCCACCGCCGCGCGCTTCGGCATTTCGCCCCAGTTGATTGACAACACGCTCTACGATGCCTTCGGCCAGCGGCAGGTCTCAACCATGTACACCCCGCTGAATCAATACCATGTGGTTATGGAGACGGCGCCCGAATATTGGCAGAATCCGCTCACCCTGCGCCAACTCTACGTGCGCTCTCCGAGCGGGCAACAGGTTCCCCTGAGCGCCTTTACACGTTATAACTCCATCACTGCTCCTCTCTCTGTAAACCACCAGGGCCTTTTTCCCGCTGTCACGGTTTCTTTTAACCTTCAGCCCGGGGTGGCGCTCGGAGATGCTGTCGATGCCATCAACGCTGCCGCCTCCAAAATCGGTCTTCCACCTACCGTCCGTACGGGGTTTTCCGGAACGGCCCAAGCCTACCAGGATTCGCTGGGGAGTGAGCCTCTCCTGATCGCGGCAGCGCTCGTTTCGGTTTATCTCGTGCTTGGTGTCCTGTACGAAAGTTACATTCACCCCATCACGATTCTTTCTACGCTTCCTTCCGCCGGGGTGGGTGCACTGCTGGCGCTCATGCTCACACGGACCGACCTCACGGTGATCGCCATCATCGGTATCATTCTCCTGATCGGAATCGTGAAGAAGAATGCCATCCTGATGATTGATTTTGCTCTGGCCGCCGAGCGCAACGAAGGCAAGAGTTCGCGCGATTCCATCTATGAGGCGTGCTTATTGCGCTTCCGCCCCATCCTGATGACTACCATGGCCGCGATGCTGGGCGCCCTGCCGCTGGCGCTTGGCACCGGTACCGGCTCGGAGTTTCGCCGTCCGCTCGGTATCGCCATCATCGGTGGTTTGCTGGTAAGCCAGTTGCTGACTTTGTACACGACTCCGGTCGTATATCTCTATTTCGACAGGCTGCAATACTGGTGGTACAGGATCCAAGGGAAGGATCCTCATGAGGCACGCCGTCTAGCCCCGGAGATGTAGGATTGAGAAATTAGACCATGCCATCGAAACTTCCGAAGGCCGCCCAACCCGCTGGTTCAAATAAGCTGGGCGGGACACCCCTGCATAATCTCATTTTCCTGGTGGCAGCAGGAACGCTCCTGTTCGCATCTTCCTGCCGCGTGGGTCCGGATTACAAGCGCCCACCGGCGCCGGTTCCCTCCGCCTATAAGGAATTTCCTCCGGATAATTCCCCCGACATGCCGGAGTGGAAGGCTGCCCAACCCAGTGACGCCCTGGCGCGTGGCAAATGGTGGGAAATCTACAACGATCCGGAGCTCAATGCCCTGGAAGAGCAGGTGAGTGTCTCCAACCAGAATCTCATCGCGGCGGAAGCGCAATTTCGCGAGGCCAAATTCGCCGTGCGGATTTCGCGCTCGAACCTGTACCCCACCGTTTCCGCCGCTCCTTCCATCGTGAACTCGCGAACGTCTGGTACCAATAACGGAAAGGCGTATAACACCTTCGAACTTCCGGTGGATGTGTCGTATCAAGCCGATATCTGGGGGAGTATCCGGCACAGTATTCAGGCGAGCGCCGAGGCTGCTCAAGCCAGTGACGCCCAACTGGAGAACGCGCGACTGTCTTACCAGGCGGAACTTGCGCAAGATTACTTCGAGTTGCGGGGCACGGATGGCGAAAAGCAATTGCTTGAAACTACCGTGAAGTCCTATCAGGATTACCTCAAGCTCACGCAGGACAGGTTTGCCAATGGTGTGGCGTCGGGCGCGGACGTGGCTCAAGCGCAGACCCAATTGAACACGGCGCGGGCCCAGTTGATCGATTATGATGTGGCGCGGGCGCAGTATGAGCACGCCATCGCCGTCCTGACGGGCAAGCCTCCCGCGGAACTTTCCATTTCTTACAGTGCCATCAAGATCACACCCCCGCCTGTGCCGGTGGGGGTTCCTTCCACACTGCTGGAACGACGTCCTGATATCGCCGCTGCCGAACGGCAAATGGCCCAGGCCAACGAGCAAATCGGCATCGCCAAAGCGGCCTATTACCCAAACCTCACCCTCGCCAACGGCACCGGGGTGGGTCTTGGAAGCGCCGACTTTTTGAAGTGGATCTCCTGGCCAAGCCGTGCCTGGTCCGTGGGCCCCGAGTTGGCGGAAACCATCTTCGATGCGGGCAAGCGCCGCGCCGCTGTTAATCAGTCGCTGGCGGCCTATGACGCGACGGTGGCAAATTATCGCCAGACCGTTCTGGTAGGTTTCCAGCAGGTTGAGGATAGTCTGGCGGCGTTGCGCGTCCTGGAGAAAGAAGCGCAAGCTGAGAACGAGGCCGTGGCGGCAGCTCAGAGTTCGCTGGATATTTCCACTTATCAGTACAAGGCCGGCACCGTGAACTACCTAAGCGTCATCACCGAGCAAGCCATTCTTCTGCAAGACCAGGTGCAAGCGCTGAACATCCTGACTCGCCGCATGAGCGCCAGCGTCCTTCTGATCGAAGCCCTGGGCGGGGGATGGGATACCTCGAAACTTCCCACCACCAAGGAGCTGGTGAGTTCCAAATAGCGCGCCGGCGTGGTGGTTGAGATTGATCTCGTAGCGGCGAGTTTACCTCGCCATATGGCGGAGTCCCCAATAAGATCGGGATGAATGCCGCCCCCTCTACACCAAACTGTACCACTACCACCGGCGCCCCGAAGTTGACGCTGAGATTCGAGTCGCCTAAAATCAAGGCGGAAGTGCATGCGGGCTGGTGTCCGTCCGGGACTTCAAATCCTGTGGGTCTGCCTTTGGTGGACCGGTCGGTTCGATTCCGACACACTTCCGCCAATTTTTTGCGCCCGAGATTTGCCTTCTTTCTAGAACAATGAAACCAGCAAAGCGCAAGCGTTTCCAGGCTACGAAGGAAGTCAAGCGACTGGCACGAGCACAGGTGGGATCTCCGCCCCCGGTGCAACGTCACCAGGACCGTCGCAAGAAGCAACCCAAACATAAAAAGCGCGAGGGACTGGCGGACGTAGAGATTCCATAGTCATTGCGATGCAGCACGCACCGTACCCGCCCCTATTCCCCATCCGCGTCTTTTGTGAAAAAGGCTTGAACCAAGCCTAGCTTTTCGACCCTCAGCCAGGTTTGTATTCGGGGACTCTTTCCGAGGGGAGGAAGAGCGGGGAGGGTGTTATCGACAGCGCCTGGCCCAAAGATTTCTGCATCGCCAGGAGGTCTGACTTGCAGAAGCCCTCGCTGGACATCTCGACGCGGCCATCAGGCCCGATCAAGAATAGGGTGGGAACATACTTCAAGTTGTATTCCCGCGAGGTCTTGTAAGGGTAATCGTCGACCAGGATCGGGAAGGTCACTCCCAAGGCTGCCGCAAATTTCTCGGCGTCTTGCGCTTTATCCTGTACGACTCCCCAGATTTGGACGCCCTGCCCGCGAAACTGCTGGTGGAGGCGTTCCAAATACGGGAACGTATATTGGCAGGTCGGGCAGGATACCTTAAAGAAGGCCACTAGAACCCGCCCTTTGGCAAGCGCCACCTGCAAGGACAGTGTTTCCCCGGTTATCGTGGCAAGCTGGAAGGTTGGTGCGGTCTTACCTGCGGTCAGCGTAGGCATAGGCTTCTTCCCGAGCTAATGGATATGTTTAACCTTCTTTTTCATGTAATCCATCAGGAGGTATTGCCCAAGGGTATAAGGGGTGGTGAAGTAGGCTTTGCCCCGGCAGATTTCCGTGACCTTCTGAACGAAGTTCACCAATCCATAGTCGGAAGCAAGCATAAAGGTATTGATCAGGATACCGTTGCGGCGGCAACGAGCCACCTCATGCAGGGTCTCAGATACGACCAAGGGATCAAGTCCGAAGGCGTTCTTGTATATCCTGCCGTCCTCGAGGGTGAGAGCCGAGGGCTTGCCATCGGTGATCATCACGATCTGGCGCATGTCTTTCTTCTGCCGTGAAAGGATGCGCTGCGCGAGCCGCAGGCCTTCGCGAGTATTCGTGTAATAGGGGCCCACTTTAATTCTGGCCAGCTCCGAAAGCGGCATTTCCTCCGCTGAGTCGTGGAAGAGCACCAAGTGTAAGGTGTCGCCAGGGTACTGGGTTTGGATCAGGTGCTTTAAGGCGAGCGCAACTTTCTTGGCGGGTGTAAAGCGGTCCTCACCGTACAGGATCATGCTGTGGCTGCAATCCAGCATCAAGACAGTCGCGCAAGAGCTCTGATATTCGCACTGGTGGACCTGCAAGTCCTGGTAATCGAGGTCAAGTGGGACTTGCAGCCCATTGCGTTGAATCGCTGAGAGCAGGGTCGCGTTGACGTCCAGGTTCATGGTATCGCCAAACTCGTAACGGCGGCTGGAGCCTTCGGACTCGACCCCCGTGGCGAGTTCGCGCGTATCATGCCGGCCCAGGCTGGACTTGCCGAGTGAACCCATCAAGTCCCGCAGGGTTTTGAACCCGAGAAAATCCAGCGCCTTGTCGGTGACTTCAAACTTGGCCTTACCTTCGGGCCCGGCCATGCCCTGATTGGCTCGCTCCATCAATTCTCCCTGGCTGGGATTGGGCGGTTCAATGGTGACGTAACCCTCTTCGGCAAGGCGCTCAAGCAGCTTATTGATCTTCTCCGCCAACTCGGACTTCTGATAATCCTCCCAGTTTTGCAGCATTTGTTGCAGAAGCTCGTCAGGGATCTTTCCCTGTTCGCGCAGGGCCTCCAGCAATGCCTGGTGGAGCTGCTCCATGGTCCGCTCGGGGTCCATCTCATAGATGCTCTGAAACTGTTCGTAGAATCCACTGTCGAGAAGGAAGTCCTGCAGCATTTGAAGCAGATCTTCCGCGCTCAAATCATCGAAGAGGTCGGCAACGTATTTGGAGTACTTGACGTATTTCATACCGAAACTCGAAGATCGAAAATCGCCGGACGGTTAGCGAGTTTCGTCCTTATCTCACGCCGGGTCCCGGGCGCCTCAATTCAAAGGACGGCGTCGCGGACTCAACGGGGTGGGCTCCTCGTCAGATTTCTCGGGTGCACGATGTTCCGTGTGGTAACCCAATTCCTCGTTGCGGCTGATGCGTTTCAGCGCGTACAGTCCTTCCAGAATAAACTCCGCACCCGAGGTCAGCAGGCAAGGGTCATCCTTGGCTTTTAGGCCCAAACTCTGGGTCTTCTCAAGCAGTCCTTGGATTTTCTTGAATTGCTGGAAAAGATCCTCGGAGGAGGATTGGGGTGAATACTTCAATGCTCCCCCAAGCTCGAACCATTGCACAACGGAGTGGAGAGGAACATTGTCGAAGTACCTTTTGAATACTTTGGCCATCGCCTGGCGAATGATTTCCCGCGCCACGGTGTCAGGTCCCCGAAGTTCGCCCTCATATTCAAGTTCCAGCTTGCCGGTAAGAGAGGGCAGGGCAGCGTAAATGTCAGAAGGCCGCGGAACGGCTTTTGTCTCACGATTCTTAAGGGCGCGGTACTCAGCGCTGCTGACCGCATTTTCCAGGCAGGTAATGGGCATACGCTGGCTGACGCCGCTGCGTTTGTCGACGCGCTTATCGGCGCGCGCTTCAAAGGCAATCGCTTCGATGACTTCCCGCATGAACTGCGGAATCACCAGCGGCTTTTCTCCGTTGCGGTCAGTCCAGGCTTCCTGCGTGGTGATTTCGATTCCCTGCTCGAGCGTGGCGGGATAGTGGGTGCGGATTTCGGAGCCGATGCGATCCTTGAGGGGAGTTATGATCTTGCCGCGCGCCGTGTAGTCCTCCGGATTGGCAGTGAAGACCAATGCGACATCGAGCGGCAGGCGCACCGGATAGCCTTTGATCTGGACGTCGCCCTCCTGCATGATGTTGAAGAGGCCCACCTGAATTTTGCCCGCCAAATCAGGCAATTCGTTGATGGCGAAGATGCCGCGGTTGGCCCGAGGCAGCAAGCCGTAATGAATCGTTAGTTCGCTGGCCAACGTGTGCCCGCCCCGCGCCGCCTTGATGGGATCAAGGTCGCCGATGATATCGGCAATCGTCACGTCCGGTGTCGCCAGCTTCTCCACGTAACGCTGGTCAGGCGGAAGGTAATCGATCGGCGTCGCATCCCCTAACTCCTGCAGGCGTTCGTGGCAGGCTCGGCAGATGGGCTTAAGCGGGTCGTCGTTGATTTCGCAACCCGCGACGATGGGCACCGCTTCATCGAGCAAGGCAACCAGCGAGCGCAGAATCCGGCTCTTGGCCTGGCCCCGCAGCCCCAGCAAGATAAAATTGTGTTTCGAGAGGATGGCGTTGACGATTTGCGGAGTGACCGTATCGTCGAACCCGATGATACCGGGGAAGATGGTTTCTCCCGCCGCGAGTTTGCGGAGGAGATTCGCGCGCATCTCATCCTTGATACTGACACTTCGATACGGAGACTTCTTCAGCTCGCCCAGCGTTATTGGTTTTTGCATTTGCCCTTAGCCCCACCTTCATTATAAGGCAGGCCGCAAGCTAACTCAATGAACGGTAGTGTCCTAGTTTGACGTAGCGCCGGGCTAATGGTTTTTGAATTTATAAGTTGCAAATTGTTTCGACGCCCTGCGGGTGTAAGTAACCCCTCATCTGGCCTCCTACGTCAGCCACCTTCTTCCGCCACGGCGGATCTGCGACCCCTAGGGAGAAGGCTATGATCTCAGGGTGGCTACGGGGCCGCACCTTACCTTGAGCAACCGCCCTCTCCGAGGGGAGAGGGTGGACCGCAGCCGGCGTTTTCATCAGCCGGGGCGGGACGGGTGAGGGGTCACTTGGGGCTTTTTTCCAAACTAGGACACTACCCAATGAACGGGTAGGGGCGCGGGATTAATTCTCAACGCCTCTTTGGAGAGCCAGCAAGTCAGGGGTGGACGTTCCCATTCCCGCCCGCCTTTTTTTGTGCCTTCTGTACGCGCTCAAGCTGATTCATCAGCATATCCATGGCGCTGACCACAAGGTTGAGACGCTCGGGCTCGTTGCGAAGGGAGAGTAGTTGCTGCTTGAATTCAACCTCGAGGGGGAGTGAGGCCGCCAGGCGGAAGGATAGATAGCGGTAGGGGCGAGGCAGATGGATGGGCATCTCGGAGGCATGGCGCAATTTTCTAATGACTTCCCGAAAGCGCTCGATGGCCTGATCCGCCTCCGCATCGTCAGGCGCATCTTTCCCTTCGTTGTCGCTGAAATAATCCACGGCGCCTCGCAGGTAGGGTGCTTCCTCATTGGTCAGCAGAATCTCAAAGCGCTGTTTGCCGATGGTGAGTATGTCCATACGCCCGTCTTCATATTTGCGTGTGAGGTTGACGATACGCGCGGTGCAGCCGACGCTGCTCAACTCCTGGCCCCGCAGGAGGACGATTCCGAATTCCTGTTGGCCTTTTCCCGTAGCCTTCGCCTCCAGGCATTCGCCAATCAGCGTTTTGTAGCGTTCTTCAAAAATGTGAAGCGGCAGGGGTTCTTCGGGAAGGAGTACGAGTTCAAGGGGAAACAGCGGTAGTAGGTTTTCCTCCATGGGAAGGCTCCGGGCGCGATGACTTCAACCTTCTCAGCGGCGCGCCCTGAGGGTCAGCGGCAATCGCCAGCGCGCCAGATTATAATTCAGATATCCCACAAATTTCACGCGCCTGACCCTCACCGCAACGGCGTAAACTGTTTTCCGTCCCAGGGGCACATTTTTTCGATAGACACCGAATCGACAGGTTTTTCGCGGCCGAAGGCGAAAAACTCGACCTTGCCTTTCCAGACCGGCGCCTGCCCCTTTCCCTGGGGGCGGAATGTGACATCGCCGGCGGTCACCGTGCCGGGCGCTCCGATGTTCTTTTCCGGGGGTTGAAGAATTTGTATCTTTGAGGTAAATACCGAGAAGTTTCGATATCCCATGGGCGC
Organism: uncultured Acidobacteriota bacterium; assembly: GCA_963804995.1. Lineage (GTDB taxonomy): Bacteria > Acidobacteriota > Terriglobia > UBA7540 > UBA7540 > Bog-366. The sequence continues at coordinate 167,779 of CAWDSK010000003.1, read as the reverse complement.
CTGCCAGAGGGTCTGAAACTTGTTTCCTTCAATCCTCCTGATGACCACGTTCGTACCCGTGGAGTCGGGCCCCTCCTGAAAGGGTTCGTGGGTGATTAAACATTCTTCCCCATCACCCAGGAGATCGCGGATATCCATCAGGATTATCCCCGCCTTAAAATTACTGATGGAGTAGTCGAGTGAAGCGCTGAGAAGGAATTTTCCCTGGCTGGGCGTAAAAGCTACGAGTTTCGCCACGGGCAACGGGTTCGCGTACACGTAGCAAAGTAGGATCGGCGGGTTCGGACCTTGCCGGAGCAGGAATCTTGCCAAGTGCGTGTGCGCAGCCGTGAAATCATCCAAATAGGGTTCGCCGAGTTGTCGCAGCAAGTCAGAGTCGGTCGGGTAGGAATCCAGCGGCAGGACGTCAGTTTGCGCCACCTCCACCCATCCAACCTGCAGATTGGCCGTGCCCAGATCGAAGATTCGGACGAGAGCTGACTTGACTCCATCCTTCGTCCTGGTGTTGAACACAGGGACAAGGCTTCCCTGGCCGATCTTAACTGTTTTGCCTTTCAGTGAGCCGGACCCGGGAACCATGGTGCGGGACCCGGTTTGCAAATAGATCCATCCGACCCCCGGTGGCAATTTGACCTCTTGAGCGCTGGCAGGGAGGGGCAGGGAAACGCCCATGAGTGATATCAGAATGGCAGCTAGGATGCAGCGTCGCATGGCACTGCCTATTGTTGACGAGGCGTAGAGGTTTGACAAACAAAATCTCGCGCCTTAGACTGATGACCCGCTTCGAGTCAGCATGCCGCCGCTTGCGCAGGGCGCTGGAATGGCTCGAAATGCGGTTTTGCAGCACAGACCCAGGTTCTCGCTGCCGGCGAGGAACAAGAGGGAAGGCCGTGCAAATCGGCCACGGTCCCGCCACTGTAAGCGGTGGGCCCTGCGGGTTCGACCGGCGGAGGGTTTGCCGGACGAAGCCACTGCTCAAGTCAGCAGAAGCTGGAATTGGGTGGGAAGGCGTTGCAGGGCCGTTACTACGCCGCGAGTCAGGAGACCTGCCTGGGTTCATCGGGATGCGTCGCGTTTTCGCGATGATCGTTCCCGCCGCACACTCTTCGCGAGAAAGAGTGGGAGGAGCCAGCTCCGCCCTTCTCAAGAGTGTGCGGAGCTTTTTTATTGTGGAGTTTGACGGGATGCGCCGGGTTGTGATCGGAAGCTTTCATGAATACGGATTGCCGGGCTCGCCGTGCCAACACCGCGGATTCGTGCGACCCCTGTGGGTCTTTGCCTTCGCAATCCTCCTGTCAGTGCGGCTGGCCCCAGCGCGCGAGGTGATTGACCAGACCGGCCGGCACGTCAACGTTCCTGACCATCCGCAGCGCATTATTTCTCTTGCGCCCAGCATTACCGAGACGCTTTACGCCTTGGGGCTCGCCGACCGGCTGGTGGGGGATACGGATTATTGTGACTACCCTGAGGAGGCTCGCTCCAAGCCGCACGTGGGCGCGATGATCAATCCCAGTCTGGAAAGAATCGTAGCGCTGAAACCCGACCTCGTCTTGGGCACCGATGAAGCCAACCGGCGGGAGACCGCGGACCAACTCGCGAGCCTCGGCATTCCGCTTTACGGAGTGACTGCCCATACGGTCGATGGAACCATCCAATCCCTCGCGGACTTGGGAAACATTCTGGGGGCGCAGCAACAAACTCAAGAGCTGGTTGCTCGCCTCAGGGAGAGAGCGGCGGCTATTGAAAAGCGGGTCGAAGGCCAGCCGAAGCCCAAAGTGCTATTCGCGGTTTGGTATCGCCCCCTCATCACGGCGGGAAGCCAGACCTTCATTGCCGATGTCATCCTTCGCGCCGGAGGCATTTCAATCAGCAATGATCTGAGGGGTGAATGGCCGCACCTGAGTCTGGAGGAAGTTCTGAAGCGCAATCCGGACGTCATTCTTTTTCCTCAGACCGAAGCCTTCGCGCCCGGTCTCGATGAATTTCAAAACCTGCCGGGGTGGAGGGATATGCCCGCCGTCAAAAATCAGCGAGTCTACTTTGTTTCAGAGACCATCATGCGGCCCTGTCCTCGATTGATTGACGCGCTGGAAAATCTGGCCGGGATTCTGCACCCCGCCACAAAGAAATTGCCATGACCCTGCCTGCTACGCGGAAAAATGTGGGACAACTGCTGCTCGCGTTGGCTGCGGCGCTGATCCTGGTGGATTTGTTGTCGCTGGCACTGGGCGGAGTTCACCTTTCCCTTGGTGAAGTTTGGTCAGGTTTGCTGGGACGTTCATCGGCCTCGGAGGCCAGTGTGATTGTTCGCCAGATCCGCCTTCCGCGCATCATTCTGGCCATGCTGGTGGGTGCGGCCCTGGCGGTTTCCGGAACCGGCCTGCAAGCTCTGCTGCGCAATCCCCTGGCCGATCCTTACGTGTTGGGGATTTCAAGCGGCGCAGCGCTGGGCGCCATCGTCGCTCTTTATGTGGGCGGACGCGTGGCCGCCCTGTCACCGCTTACCGCATTTGCAGGCGCCGTCCTTACCATGTCCTGGGTTTACTTGTTGGGACGGCGCGCGGGGCGTCTCTCAAGTTACACGCTGCTCCTGGCGGGAGTGGTGACCGCTTCCTTCCTTTCTGCCGTGATTCTCTTCGTCCTGACGCTGCTTTCCACGCGCGACGTGCGCGGCACGGCGTTCTGGCTGATGGGGGACCTGAGCGTGGTCACGGACGTGCAAATCCGTTTCCTGGTTCCCACCATCCTCATCGCCATCGTGGTGCTTTACGCGTTTTCAAAAGACCTCAATGTTCTGCTGTTGGGTGAGGAGGAAGCTGCTCACCTGGGAGTAAACGTCGCCCGGGTTGAAACGGCGGTTTACCTGCTCGCGTCACTGCTTACGGGGTTGGCGGTGTCGGTCAGCGGAGCCATCGGATACCTCGGATTACTAGTGCCCCACCTGGGGCGCATGCTGGTGGGAAACGATCATCGAACCCTCATCCCCACGGCGGCATTTGGCGGCGCCATCATGCTGGTGCTCTGCGATACCTTGGCGCGGACCGTGGTGGCGCCCGCAGAGCTGCCGGTGGGCGCGGTGACGGCGGTGGCGGGAGCGCCCGTTTTTATCTATCTGCTGCGACGGACTACGGGGTGAAGGGGGGAAGAGCAAGGCAAAAGGCAAAAGGCAAAAGGCAAAAGGGAAAGACGGAAACTCGAAAATCGTTGCGAGTTTCTAATTTCAACTTTCGAGTTCCGCCGCTTCCCAACGCCGCGAGTTTCGATTTTCGAGTTTCGTTCTTTCCTGATGCGGCGAGTTTCGAATTTCGATTTTCGAATTTCGTTTTTCCTTGCAACGCGAGTTTCGTTTTTTCCGGTACCTGACACCGATTGGGTATGACGAGCCCCACAGCACAAATCGTGGCAAACACGCCGGCGGAGCTGATTGTCGATTCCGTGACCTTCCGCTACCCGCACTTTGCGCTGGCTCCTGTCAGTTTCCAGGCTCGCGCGGGCCAACTTACCGCCATTCTTGGGCCCAACGGGTCAGGGAAGTCCACGCTGCTTGAGATCCTCAGTGGACACCTGAAGCCCCGGGCGGGCGGTGTTTATCTCGACGGCCAGAACCTGCACAGTCTCGTCCCGCGGGAGCGCGCCCGAAGAGTGGGGCTGGCGCGGCAGGAGACGATTCTGCTCTTCTCGTTTGAAGTGCGAGAGTTCGTTCGTCAAGGGCGGCACCCGCATCTGGGCAACAGCTTGTTTGAGAGCCCGGAAGACGAACGCTGGGTTGAGTGGGCAATCGAAAAGACCTGCTTGCAGGAATTCGCGCGGCGACGGGTGATGGAAATGAGCAGCGGAGAGTTCCAGCGCGCCGTCCTGGCCCGGACGCTGGCGCAACGGCCGCGCCTGGTCCTGCTGGACGAGCCCACCGCGAATCTGGACATCGGTTATCAGGTGGAGATGTTCCGTCTGCTTCGCCGGCTTGCCGCTTCTGAAAACTTTGTGGGCGTCGTCGTGACTCATGAACTCAATCTGGCGGCGGAAATGGCGGATTACGTTGCGCTATTGCATGAGGGAGATTGTCTCCGCCAGGGAAAGCCGGAGGACGTTTTCCAGGCGGATTTGCTGAGCAAGGCCTTCCGCACCCCCGTACTCGTCGACAAGAATCCCTCCAGCGGCCGCCCCCGAGTGACCTGGGTCGCGCCGTAAGACTTGCTCGTCGGCCCCTCTCATGGTTGCAGAATGCCGGGCCGAGGGGCGGTCTTTCCCCTTGCCGGGTATAGTCTAGTGATCTATACTCAGTCGGAAGGGAAAATACCATGGCCAAAACGGGAGTCGCCAAGCTGTTTCGCAATGGACGAAGCCAGGCTGTTCGGCTTCCCCAGGAGTTCCGCTTTGAGGGGGACCGGGTGCGGGTGCGGCGGGTTCCAGGGGGGGTTCTTCTGGAGCCGTTCGTAGCCGACCCCGACAAGTGGTTTGAAGAATTGGACCGATGGGCTGCCGTGCCTTTCATGGAAAAGGGGCGAAAGCAGCCCCGGACCCCGCGCCGCGAGATCTTCAAGTGAACTTTCTTCTCGACACGAACGCCTGCATCGCGCTGATCAAGGGCGAGCCTGCCTCCGTCCGCACCCGATTCCGAACGGCCGTCGCTGCGGGTGGCAAAGTATTCGTCTCTTCGATCGTGGCTTTCGAGCTCTGGTATGGTGTTAGCAAAAGTTCGCAGCCGGAAGCCAACCGCCAGCGCCTCCGAGCATTCATCGCCGCCCCCGTTGCTCTCCTGGCTTTTGACGACGAGGACGCCCAGTCGGCGGGCGCGATTCGGGCGGCATTGGAGGTTCGTGGCAACCCGATTGGGGCGTATGATTTGCTGATTGCAGGCCAGGCGCTGCAGCGCAATTTTACCTTGGTGACCGCAAATGTTAAGGAGTTTGCGAGAGTCAAGGGTCTGTCCTGGGAGGATTGGTCTAAGTAAATTCGGGTCCCTCGCCAGGGAAAGCCGGAGGACGTTTTCCAGGCGGATTTGTTGAGCAAGGCCTTCCGCACCCCCGTCCTCGTTGATAAGAATCCCTCCAGCGGCCGGCCGCGGGTCACCTGGGTCGCGCCCTAAGACTTCCGCGTCGGCGAATTTCCTGGTCGCGGAACGTCGGTAGCGGGTCAGTTGCTGTAGCGGCGGCCTTTCCCCCTGCTTGGTACAATAGGGAAGAATGCTCGGCCAAAGGGACGGGTGGTGGGAAGCACTTCGGGCTTACAAGAAAGGATTCTTGATCTCCAGATCCCCGATGCGTTGGCCAGATTGGAGGTCTTCACTGTACAGGATAGTGCATTGACCTTGGATGGCCGCAGCAACGATGAGCGAATCGTACCAGGAAGACCGGAGCTGGGCGCTGAGGCGGAGGGCATCTCCGTAAAGGGCCGGGGAAGAATGGATGGCCAATAAAGGGCGAAAAACCGTGGACAGGTACTGTTCTGCGTCAGCGATGGTCATCGGTTGCACAAACCGCCGCAGCGCGACGTTGAAGAACTCTTGAACGACCTGGTAGCTGATGATACCCTTGCGGGTTTCCACCGCGGTGCGGATCAATTGCAAGGCGCGGCGGGCTTTCGCAGGCGCGGTTCGGTCAAAGCAGTAAACAAAGATGTTGGTGTCAAGGAAGAACCTATCGTTCATTCATCTCATCCCGCGTAAAGTGGCGGCCCGCCTTGACATGGCGTAAGCGTTTCATCAAGGATTCCACCTCACGCACACTCCCCCCCTGCGCCGTATACTGCAAAAGCCACTTGCGGAACGCCGCATTGAGAGTCTCGCGTTGAGCGTGGGCAATAAGCCGCGCCTGCTCAATCAGGTCTTCATCCGCACTGAGGGTGATGTTTTTCATACGAACTGAGTGTACACGAATCTCGTGTATAACTCAATCCGACTGCGTCACTCGCCCGCCTCGGCCAGGGCGTATAATTCGGCACAGGCATTGCATGACTGGCTTTACTGAATATGCGGGGCCGCGAGCCTCCGCCTCTGGATGCGGCTCGCCCCCGCCGTCGAATAAGAGGAGTTACATGAAAACGTCAGCTCACGTTTGCACGCTCTTACTCTTCTGTAGTCTCGCAGGGAGGCTGGCGCTGCCGCAAACCGTCAAGAGCCAGGGGCCGGCGCCGATCCTACTCGGCACCGCCCCGCAATTCTTCGTGGACGACCGGCTGATCGAGCGCATGGACAACGTGGTATGGACGCTCCACAACCCGGAGCGAGCCGCGGAGAATCCGGTGCTGAAGCCCGAGCGGGATTGGGAAGGCAGCCTGGTTCTGCAGCCGGGCACGGTGTTGTACGACCAGGAGGAACACCTCTTCAAGATGTGGTACAACAGCCTCCCCACAACCAGCCAGCCGGACATCGAGGAGTTCATCTGCTACGCCACCTCACCCGACGGAATTCACTGGACTCGGCCGGAATTGAACCTGGTGGAGTTCAGAGGTTCGAAGAAGAATAACATCCTCCTGAAACAGTGCTCCTGGACGATGAGCGTCATCAAGGACTGGCGCGAAAGGGATCCGTCGCGGCGATACAAACTGGCTTACTGGAACTGGCTCGCTAAAGGGAAGGAGGGAGTGTGGGTCGCGTTTTCGGCGGATGGCGTCCGGTGGAGCATACGGCCGAATCCGGTGGTGCCGATGGCCGCGAGCAGCGATACGTTTTGCGTCATGCAGGACCCGGCGACAGGCCAGTTCTGGATGTACCACAAGCCCTCCATATTTCCCGTGCGGAAAGTTTCGCGGATGGTGAGCGACGATTTCGTGAACTGGCGGGATGACGAACTGATCCTCGAGCCGGATGATCGCGACCAGTCCGACACGGAATTTTACGGGATGTCCCCCTTCCCCTACGGCGATCAGTATCTGGGATTGCTCTGGGTGCTTCACACTTATGTTCAGCAGATCGATATGCAACTTGTCTCCAGCCGGGACGGGAGGCGCTGGGAGCGGAGTGCCCACCGCCGGGTGTTCATGCCCCTGGGGTTTGTGAAACTCGACTATGCCGGCAAGGCGTTTGACAGCGAGATGATTATGGCGGTCGCGCCACCGGTTGTCCAAGGCGGCCGGCTCTGGTTCTTCTATTCGGGGTTTGATGTCAAGCATAACGCGGCGATGGGCAAGTTCGTCGATACTTACGCCGATGGCGTGGGGCAGATCGGGGCGGCGTCGATGCCTGAGGACGAGATTACCTCGTTGAACGCGACCTCCGAGGGCACCGTGGTGACGCGGCCCCTGCGGCTGCAGGGTAAGGCGTTGAGTGTCACCGCGGCAACTTACACGTTTCGCGATAAGGCGGGGAAGGTGGATCCGGCCTGGGCCGGCCTCTTCAGCAAAGTCAAGGATGGGGAGGGCGATGTGAGGGTGGAGGTGCTGGACGAATTCGAGCGGCCTATCCCTGGCTATACGGCGGAGGAGTGCGCCCCCTTGCGCGGAGAGAGCGCGCGACGGACCGTCTCCTGGGCGCAACATCCGGATCTTAGCAACCTGCGTGGCCAAGTGGTGCGATTCAAATTCATCTTGAGAAATGCCGGCCTGTTGGCATTCCGAGTGGAGTAAGCACTTGAGCTAGGACGCGGACCCCTCTCCGTCCCTGTTGTCCGCTCTCCTATTCGTCTTCCAGGACCACGACCGACCTTCTTTGCCGATTGCGGCGCCAATGGGCTCTCCAGCAGCGGTGCGTGTCAGGGCTTCCTGCCCACACAGCCACGGGTGACGTGGGAGAAGGCAATCCTTTTATCGGGGGAGGCGGTCCACGCGGTATCCATTTAGCACTAAAGTTTTCGTTCTAGTTGTCGAGCCGATGGGGCTGCGGCGTGCCGCCCTTGAGGGACCCGTACCCCCCACGCACGGGCGCTCCGACCTATTCCGGAAGCGTGTATAATAATCGGCTGGTCAGGCGTCATCGAAAACAAGGAATCGATTCATGAATGCTTCCGTAGTAGCGGGCACGAAATACGAGGCGGTGATTGGCCTGGAAGTGCACCTCCAGCTTCTTACCAAATCAAAAATCTTCTGTTCCTGCTCGACGCATTTTGGCGATCCTCCGAATTCGAACGTGTGCCCGGTCTGTCTGGGCCTGCCCGGAGCGCTCCCGGTGTTAAACCGGGAGGCCGTAACCATGGCGATGAAGGCGGCACTGGCACTCAACTGTGCCATCAATCCGCGCTCGCGTTTTGCCCGCAAAAATTACTTCTATCCGGATCTCCCCAAGGGTTACCAGATATCGCAATACGATGAGCCCCTCGCCGAGAACGGATGGATCGAGATCGAAGTCGACAAGACCAGAAAGCGCATTGGGATCACGCGCGTGCACATGGAAGAGGACGCGGGCAAATCCCTGCATGAGGGCTTTCCGGATTCCGACCGCAAGTCTTATATCGATTTAAACCGCTCCGGCGTGCCCCTGATTGAAATTGTCAGCGAGCCGGATCTGCGGACTCCCGACGAGGCCTATGAATATGTGACCCGCCTTAAAACGATTCTGTCGTACCTGGAAGTCTCCAATTGCAACATGGAGGAGGGAAGTCTGCGCTGCGACGCCAACGTGAGCGTGCGCCTGGCGGGTGCGTCGGATTTCGGCGTCAAGACCGAGGTCAAGAACCTGAACTCCTTCCGCTTCCTGCATAAGGCCCTGGCCTACGAAATCGAACGGCAGATTGAGATTGTGGAGAAGGGAGGAACGATTCAACAGGAAACCCGCCTCTGGGATAGCCGCGAGCAGCGGACGTATGGAATGCGCTCGAAGGAATTTGCGCATGATTATCGCTACTTCCCGGAGCCCGATCTGCTGCCCCTGGTGATTACGGAGGAGTGGAAGGAAGAAGCGCGGAGGGCACTGCCCGAGCTTCCAGACGCCCGCCGGCAGCGCTTTATCCGGGAATATGGACTTCCTGAGTACGACGCCGGGCAATTGATCCTCTCCAAGGATCTAGCGGAATACTTTGAGCAGGTCGCGAAGGCGAGTGGCGAGCCCAAACTCGTCGCCAATTGGGTTCTCAGTGAATTGCTCTATCTCTTGAAGGAAGCCAATAAAGAAATCACCGAGTCGCCCGTGTCCGCGGAACGCCTCGCGGAATTGCTGGCGATGATCCAGAAAGGGTCCGTCTCCGGTAAGATGGCGAAGGAAATCCTGGCGGAGATGTTTTCGACAGGGAAGAGCGCCGCGCAATTGGTCAGTGAAAAGGGTCTGACCCAGATCAGCGACGCGGGCCGCATTGCAGAGGTCGTGCGTGAGATCATGGCCGCCAACCCCAAGCAGGTGGAACAATATCGCAGCGGGAAAACGGCCACGCTCGGCTGGTTTGTAGGGCAGGTCATGAAATCAACGCGCGGCCAAGCAAATCCTCAAGTAGTGCAAGAGACGCTCAAGAAAGAGTTGGGGTGATGGTCGGTTGGTTGTAGCGGCGCTCTATGAGCGCCGACCGGCGGTCATAGACCGCCGCTACAAAAAGACGACGTGACCCGTAACCGAGAGATACAAATTCTGACGGAAGGATTCACTTATGCTCAACGTGGGAGACAAAGCGCCAAACTTTTCCTTGCCCTCGGATTCGGGGGAGCAAGTCAGCCTGGGGGCATTTAAAGGGAAACATGTGGTCCTCTTCTTCTTTCCCAAAGCGGATACTCCGGGTTGAACCAGCGAGGCGAACCAGTTCCGTGACGCCAAAAAAGAACTGGACAAGCTGGGTGCAAGAGTTCTGGGGGTGAGCGGGGATACGGTCGAACAACTGCAAAAGTTCAGGGACAAGTACAAGCTGAACTTTCCCCTGGCGGGTGATACATCCCACAAGATGCTCGAGGCCTATGGAGTCTGGCAGGAGAAGAATCTTTACGGCCGAAAGTCCATGGGCGTCGTGCGCACCACGTACCTCATCGATCCGGACGGTAGCATCCGGCATGTCTTCCTGAGGGTGAAGGTAGAGGGCCACGCGCAGGAAGTCCTGGCCGCCTTGAAATCCTGAGGCGCCGCGCTACCCTTTATTTCGGGAGCAATTGGAACAAGGGGGCAAGGGAGGGGCTGCGTTTGTACCCCCAGGTCGGGTGATAGCAGTAAATCACCTGAATGGGCCCGGCCTTCACGAGGGGGAGTTGAACATCTTCCTTCGCCCAACTTTCCTGCCGGAGGAGTTCTTCAAAAGGCTTGATTTCCTCCGGCGGGCGGCCGAGCACGTCTCGTTGGAATTGTAGGTAGGCATCCTCTCCTATAATTATCACAGTCCGCAAGTTGGGGAATTGCTTCAACTCATCACGGAGATGCCGCGCGCAATAGCCCAGAGCCCTTTCTGAGGCGTGGTCAGCCTGGATATGACAACGCAGAGCGTCCGTCAAAACACAGGCCGTCTTGAATTCCTGAAAGCCGTTGATGCCCAACAACTCGTAGAGCGCCACGGCGAAGGCGGTGGGTGTTTCAGGGCGTCGATAGAAATAGTCGTCCGCAACCATGGGCGCGTCCCGGGCGATGACCACCACGCGAACGCGGTTTAAGTCCGGGTAGTCACGCTTCAAATACTTGGCGAGGAATTCGCGGGGAGGAATCTGCACGGCAGAAATTGCGGCGCAATCGCGACAGCTTTCAATCCGCTTGCGCAGAGCTTCCGCTTCAAGGCCGGGAATTCGCGCCCCCAAATCCATGACGGGCCGGGAGGTGAAGGCCAGTTGCAGCAGGAGGTCCGGGCTTGCCCCGCGTGGCCCGAAGATCAGGTTGTCGATCAGGCGGACGGTTCCTACTCGCGCCGCCACCAGAGCCACGGTGCCTGCTGCCACGCGCTCCACAGGCGCGAGGTCGACGGGGTCGACGAGCGCCAGATAATCGAGCTTCGCCAGAGGCTCACCCGCTATAACCTGCCGCATCTCTTCCAGCAGGACCTTCGCTTCCACCTCGCCGCCGTGGACCAGCTCTTCCCCGCGTTTCAGGCAGTGATGGAGAACTACCGCGGCGGCGCGGGCCGCGGGGCCAAGGTAAGTGTTGCGAGAGCTCAGCGCCAGGCCATCGGGCTCACGCACAATGGGGCAGATGACCAGGCGCACGCTCAGGTTCAAATCTTCCACCAGCCTGCGGATCACTTGAACCTGTTGGAAATCCTTCTGGCCGAAGTAGGCGACGTCAGGGTGGACAATGTTGAAGAGCTTCAGGACTACGGTGGTAACTCCCTGGAAATGTCCACGCCGCGTGGCGCCTTCCAGAGACTGGGCGAGCTTTCCGGGCCTAACAAAGGTGTCAAACTCCGGCGGGTATATCTCTTCGCTCGATGGAGTGAAGATGGCGTCCACGTTGAGGGAGCGGAGAAGCTCCGCGTCCTTCTCGAGGTTTCTTGGGTAGCGGTTGAAATCCTCTCCCGGGCTAAATTGTTTGGGATTTACAAAGATGGAAACCACCACCGTATCGCATTGGTGCTTGGCCTGGCGGACCAGGCTCATGTGCCCCTCATGCAACGCACCCATGGTGGGCACCAAGGCCAACGACTTTCCGCGCGACCGCACTTCGCGCGAGTAGGTTTGGAATTCAGCGACCGTCGAGATCAGTCGTGTGCTCATGGTGGACGCGTTCACCTGCGTGCCGGCCCGGCAGAGGTGCCGTTTTGGAATACTGAGTAGGCGGGGCTGGGCGGCAGGCCAGCGGGCGCCTGGAGAGAATGGGTCAGGCTGGGCCGATCATTTCCTTTTCAACCTGCTCGCGCAGGGCGGCGGGCCAGTGGTACGACTCGTCATCGTTGGGATAGCGGCCCTCTATCACGTCATTGCGAAAACTTGAAAAAGCCTGGCGCATGGTCTCCGCGAGGTTTGCGTACGTCCGTACGAACTTTGCCGGCCGTCCAAAACTTAAACCCACCAGGTCATTGACCACCAGCACCTGCCCATCGCAGTCGGGTCCGGCGCCGATCCCGATGGTGGGAACTCGCAGGCGGCGGGTGAGCTTGGCGGCCAGTTCGCGCGGCATGCCTTCCAGAACAATGGCAAAGGCGCCGGCTTCTTCCAGGGCTTCGGCGTCGGCCAGCAGTTCGTTCGCGGAGTCCATCGTCCTCCCTTGGACCCGATAGCCGCCCAGGGCATGGATCGATTGGGGCGTCAGGCCAATGTGGCCCATCACGGGGATCTCCGCTTGCACCAGCCGTCGCACCAGGGCGGCGCGCCTTTGTCCACCCTCGAGCTTGACGGCTTCCGCGCCGCCTTCCTTGAGGTAACGCACGGAACAGGCCACCGCCTGGTCGTCGTCCACGTGATAAGCGCCAAACGGCAGATCGGCAATCAGTAAGGCCCGTCGAACCGCCCGGCGTACCGCCCGTGTATGATGTAGCATCTCCTCCACAGTTACAGGTACTGTAGAATTATAACCCAAAACGGTCTGCGCAAGCGAGTCTCCTACCAGAATCATGTCGAATCCGGCTTCGTCCACCAGCCGGGCCGTGGGGTAGTCGTAGGCAGTCAGGCAGGTAATCTTCTCCCCTCGCAGCTTTCTTTCCAGGATGACGGGAACGGTTACTTTGCTCACGGCCTGAGAGTTGGGGTCCATGGCGTTTCCTCCTTGAGGGAGATTTAAAACCTTCACATCAATCGTAACGAATGGGCGTCCGGCGACCGCCGGGTCTTTCAAATAAAAAAACCTCTCGGTCACAGGAAGTAATTCCGGCGCTCATCACGTAGCGTCCGGGGGGCCCGTGCGGGCCTCCACTCGCCTGGACAGAGAGGGTCTGAAACTCTTCTAGCCTCTGCTCGCCCGTGCATCGCTACACGGGCTGGACAGGACACATTCCGCGGGCTTCGACCGTCTCAGTCCGCCGAGGCGGATCCAAGCGGCAAGAAATACTGCGTGCCTTTAACCGGCTGGCTCAAGCGGTCCAGGAGTTGCTGCAAATCTTCCTTCCGGTCGACAAAATCGATTTCGGAGGTTTCGATCACCAGCAAATCACTGGACTTGTAATGGAAGAAGAAGTGCTCGTAAGCGTTCACTACAGCTTCCAGATAATCGTCAGAAATGCTGTGTTCAAACGGCACATCCTTCTTCTCGATCCGCTTCTTCAGCGCTTCCGGCTTCGCTTGCAAGTATATCACCAAATCCGGGATGGGGGTCTGTTCGGCAAACACCTCATAATACTGGTCGTAGAGCTTCAGCTCGGTGTCGTTGAGGTTCAGATACGCAAAGATTTTATCTTTTTCAAAAATGTAATCGCTGATGATCAGACGATTGGGATGAGCCGCCACATCGAGTGAGCGCAACTGCTTGAACCGTTGCATGAGAAAGTGGAACTGGGCGGGAAATGCCGCTCCGGGCTTATCGCCATAAAAGGATTCCAGAAACGGATTGTCTTCAACGTCGCGGATGCGCTCCGCGTGGAGAGAGTCCGCCAGCAGGTCGGCGAGACTGGTCTTGCCGACACGAATCGGACCTTCAATGGCGAGGAAGCGTAGGGGCTCGCGATCCCGGGGTTTTGACACCGCTTACCTCATAGGGCCGCACCAACCCGCCGGCCCTGAATTGACGCTCCAAAATGCTACTATATCGCGGCCTATGACTCAACTCTGAATCGAACCACCTGACTAAGGTCCCTCGTCTCCTGAAGCATCTCAAGCACGGTCCGCCGGGTCACCGGGTGACGCGCCGCGGGCGCTAATTCGCGCAAGGGGACCAGCACAAACCGTCTTTCGCTCATGCGCGCATGAGGAATCGTCAAGACGGAGGAGCGAACCACTACATTTTCGTAAAGCAGGATATCAATGTCAATCGGTCGAGGGCCCTTGCTGACTCCCGGTCGACGCCCCACGGCCCGCTCCGCGGATTTCACCGCCTTGAGAAGTTGCAGAGGCATCAATTCGGTCGTGGCCTCCACTACGCAATTCAGGAACCAGGCCTGGGGACTGAAATCCACCGGCTCAGTCCGGTAAAACGACGATACCCCTTGAACCTTGACCCGGACCTTGTCGAGCTCTTCGATGGCTTTGCGAAGGTTTGCCACCCGATCGCCGATATTCGATCCCAGCGACAGGTAAACCTGCTTCAGTTCATCGCGACGGGGCGGTGCGGAAGCATTCGTTTCAGGTAACATGGAAACCCTGGTTAGGCAGCATGACGGTTTCACTCAAAGAGGGAATGTGGCCCATTCTGACTTTCTGGTGAAATCCCATGTTGGGCAAGAAGCGATCGTAACTGCGGGCCGCCAATAAGTTCAATTGGTAGTCGTTGAGCGAAAGCCAGAGCCTGCGACGTAAAACCTGACGTTGTAATCAGAATCCCCTTAACAGCCGAACGGTCGGCAGTAACAGCGCCGTAGAAGTCCCGAACGGTCGCGGCGCCGACGAGCTTATCGGGAGCGAACCTCTTGCATTGGATTAGGAAACGCCCACCAATTAACGGCTTGTTGAGGGTCGCTACAATGTCAATACCGCCGTCACCTGTGACCTCGGTCATTTCAGTCTGAAAGCCCATTGCACGCAAAAGCGCGGCAACAACCTTTTCAAAGTCTACTCCGGAGATTGAGTCAATCTCACCAGGTGAACCCGAGCCAGTCTCGCCTGTGTTCAAACCGAGGAGCGAAGCGACTTGAGCAATATCCTCCGCCGAAATCGTAGTTCGTCCTAATTGAACTAGCCGGTCAACCAACACCTCGATGTGGTGGGGAGTGCCCGCCGATGCCCCTGCTACGAGATCCGCTGCCACCGGCGTGATGGTAATACCTCTCCGCTGTACCAATTGCTCGCAAATACCTACCATCTCCTTTTGTGAATAACCCTGAAGGGGGATGATCAGTGGAAAAGCCTCGACCAATTCGGGTGGGCATTCTGTTTTTGAACGTGCAGTAGCAAGGCAGGTAAACCGTTTAAGTGGGATCTTTACGGTCCTGGCGAACATGCCCTTATCTATAACGAAATCGCAGCCGAACTCTGTCAAACACGGCACGAAGAAACTCATGAGATTCTTGGGAATCCTCGCGACATCGCTAACCAAAAGGGAATCCCCGTCACCGAGATTCGTTAGGATTCCTAAAATGTCAAAAGTTTTCTTCTGTGCCTTGGAATCAATCTCCTTGAGGGTGCTGGAGTATTCCGCCGCGAAGGCACGGGCGAGCGTTCGTTTTCCAATGCCCTCGACTCCTGTGAGTAAGACATGCCCCGGTGGTTTTCCAGATTGGTAATACAAAGCGACGAATTCCTTCAATCGCTGAATCGCGGTCGTTTGGCCAACAATTTCCGCAAACCCAAGGGGATGGCGCACTGGCTCCCGTTCGGGCACATCACGTTGCCTTGGTGACAAGCCCACCTCTGGCTTAATCAATCGGATCCGGTTTCTCAAATGGTAACTCCACTTCCATATTGGTGAGTGGTCGAATGCCCAAGTGTTCGTAGGCTGGTTTATTTGCTTTGCGACCGCTTTTGGTGCGGCTAATGAACCCCTGCTGCAATAGGTATGGTTCAACCATGTCCACAAGCGTGTCCACTTCTTCATTAAGCGTAGCAGAGAGCGCTTCGACACCGACCGGCCCACCGTTGTAATGTTGGATAATGGTCAGGAGGAAATTGTGGTTGAGCGCATCCAAGCCTTTCTGATCGATACCTTCGAGGTCCAAAGCTTCCCCGGCGACCTTCGGACTAATAAGCCCTTTTTTCTTTACCTGGGCGAAATCCCGGACGCGGCGCAATAAGCGGTTTGCAATGCGCGGCGTACCACGGGCGCGGCGTGCGATCTCGCTTGCCCCTGCACGGTTGATTTTTACTTTTAAGATGCGTGCTGAGCGGAGGACGATGTTTTGCAGTTCGTCCACACCATAGAAATCCAAGTGATAAGAGAGCCCGAATCTGTTTCGAAGCGGGGCTGATACAGTCCCCGCGCGGGTAGTAGCACCAACAAGTGTGAATCTCTTAAGCGGGTACGTCATGATCCTCGCGAAAGGTCCTTTATCTACTGGGATGTCTAATCTAAAATCTTCCATTGCAGGGTACAAAAACTCCTCAATATTTACTGGCAAACGATGAATTTCGTCGATAAACAACACATCATTTTGGTTTAGGTTAGTGAGAACACCCATTAGTTGGTGCGTACGCTCGAGGGCCGGTCCAGACGTAGTAACGATCTTAGATCCCATCCAGTGGGCGATAATGTAGGCTAGGGTTGTCTTGCCAAGACCCGGCGGCCCGTGAAAGAGTACGTGCTCCAACGGTTCTCGGCGCTGTTTCGCGGCCTCAAGTGCAATTTCGAGCTTTTCCACAACGGTCTTCTGGCCGACGTACTCCCGGAGCGTGGGAGGGCGGAGACTTTGATTGAATGTTTCCTCTTCTTTCGAAATCGCGGCAGGCGTGACCAATCGCTGCCGGCCCAGCGTGGCTTCCTTGGCAGGTGTTTTGAGGTTCGGATTATCGATAGTGCCGGGCTCAATGCGCCTGACCACGAATTTCTGCCGCTTTGCTCGCTCGTTCTTGCCTTCTGATAACAGGGCACCAGTTACGAGTCCGTCTTCTGACATAGCATCATTCTGGCTGCCAAGCGCCGAAGGTGATGCTAGTGAAGCCGGCTTCCGTTGATCTAGCTCCCGCGAGCGGTGCCTTGTACGCTTTTCCTTCATGATTCCTTTTGTTCAAACACCTTTCGTAGGAAATCCTCCACTGAGTTCAGGTTCTTATTCTGACTGAAGATTTGCGCCACGATGCGCTCTGCTTCTGCATGTGGGAATTCGATCTGCTCAAGTGCATGCACCGCTTCTACCCTTATCTGAGATACGGATTCTTCTTCGACAGAAAGTGGTTCTTCGCTAGGTGCCAGCGCAAACTTGGCCATCTTGCCACGCAG
Source organism: uncultured Acidobacteriota bacterium (assembly GCA_963804995.1). Lineage (GTDB taxonomy): Bacteria > Acidobacteriota > Terriglobia > UBA7540 > UBA7540 > Bog-366. Next base: position 150,996 of record CAWDSK010000003.1, on the reverse strand, counting down.
CTCGGTGATGAGTCGCTCCGCGATTTTAGGGCCCACGGATGGTAACCCCCGCAGGAAGGCGGAGTCCCCCCGCTCGATCGCGCGTGCAATTTCATTGATTGGTCGGATTAGGCACTTCAACGCCTTCATAAAACCCACACCCGGTACCGTCGTGAAGGTTTCGAAAAACTCCCGGTCCAGGGGGTTGAGGAAGCCGACCAGCTTGGGCGTCAGGTGGCCCCCGCCCAGGCCGCCGTCGATGTAATAAATCGTGTAAAAGGTCAGGGGATTGCGGCGTTCCGGGCCCGGCGTGGTTCGCAGGCGCGAGGCAATGCCCGAGGGCACGAAAATCTCGTAGCAAAGCGATTCCACTCTCACTAGGAGTGAGTGGCGTTGGATGCGGTCGTAGAGTACTTCGCCGGTTATTTCGGAGATCAGGGTGTGTTTCCTCCCTAAGGTATCAGGTGTCAGGTACCAGGTATCAGGTGTTGGATGCTAGGGTTTTGCTGACACCTGGCACCTGACACCCGGCACCTATCGCTTCCCATTCCTCGCGTAGCGGGTGGCGTTCACATAACACAGAGCCACCGCCAGCGCATCGGCCACATCCGGTGGGTGCGGCGTTCGATTGAGCGAAAAGAAGTGCTGCACCGAGCGCTGCACTTGAAGTTTCGAGGCATTGCCATTGCCCGTCACCGACTGCTTGACGCGTTTGGCGGAAAAACTCAGCACCGGGATTCCCGCCAGTTGCGCCGCCAGGCAAATAACCCCACGCGCGTGGCCCATCAGAATTGCTGTCCGGGGGTAATCGGCATGGCTGTAAACTTCCTCCAGACACATGGCCCGCGGGTTGAACTCCTTGATCACTTGTTGAAGCTCATTGAACAGCGATTCCAACCGCGCCGCCAGATTTTCCCCCTGGCTGGGGGGCAGCCGAATCACGCCGGCCTCCACAAGTTTGACTTCACTGGCGCAGCTTTCCACCACCCCATACCCGGTGATATTCAACCCCGGGTCGATGCCAATGACGCGCGTTGTCTCCTGGGACGTTCCGGACCATTCGGAAGGATTGTAACATCCGGCGGCGGGTTTGCGCAGGGGGATCGGTGGGCCGGAAGACGTTGGTTGTGCGTTGCACCCGAAAGCCGAAACTCGAAAATCGAAATTCGAAACTCGCCACGATTTTCGAGTTTCGATTTTCGAATTTCAGCCTTTTCCAGCCACTAACCACTAGCCACTGTCCTACCTTGGCGTCGCGTCGGGCAACCCGCCGTCCACGGGAATTGTGGCGCCGGTGGTGGGAGTTTGCCGTGTGGCGAAGAACAGCACGGCGCGCGAAACGTGCTGGGCGGTCACCGCCGCCTTCAAAAGATTGCGTGACCGGTAGTATTCTTCCAGACCTTTTTCATCCAGCCCCCGCGCGCGCATCCGGTCGGGGCCGACTTCCGCCCACAGCCCGGACCGGCGACTGCCATGTGAAAAGACCGCGTCCGGAGCCACCATGTTGACGCGCACATCCAACTCCGCCATTTCCTGGCTGGCGATGCGCGCCAACTGGTGAGCCGCGGCTTTGGTGGCGCTGTACGCGCCGAACTTTGCGCCCGGCATAAAAACGTTCTTGGTCGATACCAGGATGATATCGCCGCCTGTCCCTTGCAGTCGGAAGTGGCGCGCCGATTCGCGCAACAGCAGCAGCGTTCCATCGGTATTGACCCGCTCGACGCGCTGGAAAGCCTGGAGGTCCATCTGCTCCAGGGGTGAGACCATGGCGATGCCGGCGTTGATAATCACCAGGTCGACGCCCCCCCAGGTTCTGATTACCGCCTCGAAGCCCTGCGTGACGGAAGCGGGATCAGTCACGTCCAGGGGCGCGGTGACGACTCGGTCACCGTATTGAGAACTGAGTTCTGCGCCGAGTTTGTCGAGCGCCGCGCCCGGCAAGTCGGTCAGCGCCACGTGACACCCTTGCTTGAGAAGCCCCTCCGCAATGGCTGAACCAATCGCCCCCGCCGCTCCGGTTACAATCGCGACCTCGCGCCCCAGGGGAGGCTCATCGGTGCGCAGTTTGGCGTGCTGCAAGGTGAAGTATTCCACCTCAAAAAGGTGCCGCTCGTCGAGCCCTTGGTAGGTTCCCATCGCGGCAATTTTGGCCTTGGCCGCGAGCGTCTGCGCCGTGATGTCGCGGGCGATGTTGGCTGCGTAAACATCCTTGCCGGCGCATAGGGCTCCGAGACCGGGCAGCAAAACCACTCGGGGCAGGGAATCGAAAGGCTGCATGCCCGGGGGCATCAGCGCGGCGTGCCTGGCGAGATAAGCCTGGTACTGGAGGGCATACTCTTCGAACCCCTTGGTGAGCTGGGCGCGCAGCTTCACGGGGTCGCTGTAGTCAGGGTCATCGATCCAGAGGGGCAGGGCCTTGGTGCGGATCAGATGGTCGGACGTCAGCGTGGGTGTCAGCGCCAGTTCTTTCCCGCGGTCAGACGCAAGAAAATCCAGGATGCTGGGATTGACAATATGTCGCACTATTACGCGACGACGTTGCGGCTCCGCGCGCTCTAGCGCGCGACGTCCCATCAAACCCCTCACTACTGGGACAATTTCCACTAGTCGTTTTTCCGCTTCGGCAAGCGGCGTATGGACTACCACTACTAGCGGCTTTGAAGCGCGCCGGGCCGCGAATTCCTCGGCGCGTGTCACCAAATCAATCATGGCTTCGTAGGAGGCTTGTGCCGTCGCGCCCCAAGTCATGATTCCGTGCCGCAACCACACCAGAGCCCGGCACCCTGGGTTCGAATCGTAAGCGGCGATCACGGCCTTGGCCAGTTTGAATCCGGGCTTGAAGTAGTCCACCAGCGCTACGCCGTCGCCCAGCGCTTCGCGAATCAGCTTATCGCCCTCGGGCTGATTGGTCAGCACCAGGATGGCGTCTGCGTGCGTGTGGTCGATGAATTTGGCGGGGAGATAAGCGTGCGAAAGGGTCTCGATCGAGGGCGGCGCGGCTTCCGGATCCAGGCGATGCAAGAGGAACTCGCCGGCCATCGCGTCATCGGAGAGCTCCGGCAAGGCGCACAGCCGTTTCAAATATTCAAGGTCAAGCGGGGTGTGGCCCGGAGGTTCGATCTTGGCCATATTGAACCCCGACGCCTTCATGAAGAGCGCCGGCATAGCCTGGCCAAAGACATTCCGATAAGTTGCCTTCACGGAAGTATTGCCACCACCGTGCAGCACGAGCGCCGCATCGCTGCCGAGCAAGCGCGTGGTGTACGTCCGTAAAGCCAGATCTTCTCCCCACTGGGTGCCGTATTGCGCCACGAATTGATGGGCGTCTTGATCAGACCAACGGTTTTTCATGGGAGTCTCAAGGTGGTCAGGGTTGAATAAACAACTGTCTCCGAGCCTTCAACAATTGATGCCCTCTAAAGGAGGCCTCTACAATGCAATACCGTAAATCCTTGTTCTTTTAGCAAACAATTTGCACGTCTCGTAGGGGCACCCCTCGTGGGCATAGGCGTTAACCTAACTCTCAGAAATGCTGACAGCCCGCAAAGCGGGCGAAAGGTCGTAGCCCACGGCGTAAGCCGTGGGAAAAGACGCGCCTCTCTCCCCTAAGCCCCGCCAGGGGCGAAAGGATTCACGCCCAAATGTAGCGCTCATCATACGCAATGCCGTTCTTCTTCAGAAAGTCTATGAATTCTTCCTGAAACGTTACGCGGCGATGGTGTTTCTCCTGCTCGCGAATGTACCGCACAACGGCGGGTGCGAGGGAATGACTGACGCTGAACGCTCCATAGCCGGTTTGCCAGTCGAATCGGGGAAAACCCCGGCTGCGGTGTAGCCAACGTGAGGAATTGGTCTTCACGACCCGCAAGGCGTCCGCCGTCCCAACCGTGGGCGGCAGCGAGCAGAGCAGGTGCACGTGGTCCGGTCGGGCGTTCGCGGCCCGGAGCGCCCCGCCCAGTTCGCGCACAATTCCGCCCACGTAGCCGAGCAGATCGTCTTGGAGTGCCGAGGTAATCAATGGCTCGCGGTACTTGGTGCTGAAAATAACGTGCGTTAGCAGGTTGGTGTAGGTGTGCGACATGTCCTTTCGCCCCTCCGGGGCTGGGCGGGAATTTTACACGATTTCTTTACCCACCGCTTACGCAGTGGGCTACGACCTTACGCCCGCTTTGCGGGCTTTCGGACGCATCGAACTCTTAGGTTAACGCCTATGCCCCTACGAGACGCGTTGGTTGCGGCCCCGCCGCCCTACGCTTCTAGCGCCGGCGGCTTGCCGCCGCCACGGCCTCCAGCATAAAGCGCGCATTGGCCTCTGGCGTTTTGCCGTCGAACACCGCGCTGCCGGTAACGATTAAGTCGGCCCCAGTGGCAGCAACCTCCGCGATGTTTTCTTTGGTAATGCCACCATCGACGCAGAGAATGATTTCCTTTCCTGAGTCGGCGATCATGCGTTGCACCCGGGCGATGCGCCGATTAGTGGAGGGGCTATATTTTTGGCCACCCCAGCCCGGGTTCACAGCCAGCAGCAGGATGAGTTCCAGTTCCTCAAGGAGCGGGTCGAGCGTTTCCAGTGGCGTTCCGGGGTTCAGCGCCACGCCGCGCACGATCCCTCTTTCCGGGTCGTTCGCGTTCGTGAGGGTCCGCAACTTTTGCAATACTCGATGCACGTGCGTGCAGGCTTCCACATGAAAGGTGACGATGTCCGCCCCCACGGCGACGTACTCCGCCACCTTTTCGAGCGGTTCGTCAATCATCAGGTGCACGTCTTTGAGCAGGGAAGTCTTGATGGCCTTGATGAATGGCGGCCCCACCGTCATCATGGGGCAAAAGCACCCGTCCATCACGTCGATGTGCGCCAACTTCACGCCCGTCCCCTCCAGGAGGTTAATCTCCGATCCCAGGGAGAGAAGGTTGGCCGTAACCACGCCCACGCTGACCGTCGGCGCCGCGTCGCGCAGCAGTTCGAGACCTTTGGGATTTGGCATGCCGTCCCTCGTTAAGAGGAGTCGGGAGTCTCGGGAGTGACGAAACTCGCAATTTACACGCCGAGTTTCGAGTTTCGAATTTCGAGTTTCGATTCTGGCTCCTGACTCCCGCCTTCTTATTTCGCCATGGTTTCCGGCTTCTCGTGCCGGAGCGTTTGATAGAAATCGTAGGCCTGCTCAGGCTTCATGAGTTCGTGAACGACCTTTCCCACGGTTTGGATCATCGCAGCGGGCGCGTCAGACTGGAAGATGTTGCGGCCCATATCGACTCCCGCAGCGCCTTCACTGACCGCGCGGTAAGCCATGGTCAGAGCCTCGAGTTCGGGCAGTTTCTTGCCGCCCGCCATTACCACCGGCACCGGGCAGGAGGCGGTGATCGTCTCGAAGCCTTCCGGCACGTAATAGGTTTTCACAACTTGCGCCCCTAATTCCGCGCAGATGCGGCAGGCCAGGCGGAAGTACTTGGCATTGCGCACCATATCCTTGCCCACCGCGGTCACGCCCAGCGTGGCAATACCGCAGCGCAAGCCCGCGTCCACGAGGCGCGTCATGTTGTGGATGGATTGCGTCTCATATTCGCCGCCGATGAAGACCTGCACCGCCATGGCGCACGCATTAAGCCGGACCGCATCTTCGACGTCCATGGCGATTTGCTCGTTGGAAAGTTCCTTGAGGATGCTGGGGCCGCCGCTCGCCCGGAGCACAACCCCCTGGGAAAAAGCCGAGGGAATCGTGGTTCGCAACATGCCGCGCGTCAACATCAAGGCGTTGGTGTAGGGAAGGAGGGGAACGATGCTGACGTCCACGCGCTCCAAACCCGTGGTGGGGCCCTGGAAGTAGCCATGATCGATCGCCAGCATCACGGTGCGCCCGGATGCCGGACTGAAGATTTTGGCCAGCCGGTTCTGCATGCCCCAATCGAGCGCTCCGGCGCCCCGCAGGAAAAAGGCCTGGTTTTCAAAGGGAACATCCAGGAAAAAATTCTTTGTTTCTTTTTCGCCTTCAAGATCTGCCATGCTTTCTCTCCTTCAGATGTTTTGCGTAAATGTTCGCTCGATGATGAGAATATCTGTTTTGCCGGCTGTCAGCCTCAAGACGCAGCAAGCCGATCGAGCATTCTATACGAGAGCCGCCTAATCATACCAAACTCTTCAGGGCGCGCCAGTATTTGATCAGGGGTTTGCTGATATTGGCCTGAGCCGATGTCAGCTCGACAGTTCTGGATTAACGCCCGCACGACACTCGGAGTAACCTCCAGGTGGAATTGCACGCCCAGCGCGGTCCCGTCGAATTCGAAGGCTTGATTCTTGCAGGCGTGATTAGTGGCCAGATGCCGTGCGCCCCTAGGAAGTTCAAATGTCTCCCCGTGCCAGTGGAAGGCCCTAAAGCTTTCCGGGAAGTCAGCCAGCAGACTTGACGGTGTAGCGTGAGGAGTCAGATTTACAGGAAACCAGCCGATTTCCTTGTGCGGATTCCGGTAGACCTTCGCTCCCAAAACATCCGCAAGGAGCTGGGCGCCCAGGCAAACGCCCAGAATTCGCTTGCGTGCTTTTATGGCGCGTTCGATCAGCTTTTTCTCATCGGTAAGCCAGGGATAGAGGCCTTCGTCGTGCACGCTCATCGGCCCGCCCATGATAACCAGCCAGTCGAAATCAGCGAGTGAAGGGAGAGGTTCTCCGCGATAGAGGCCTGACCCTTTGAAAGTGTGCCCTTGGCGGCGAGCCCAGGTAGCGATTCTGGCGGGTTTTTCAAAGGGAACGTGTTGCAGGTAATGAATTCTTAGTGCGGAGCCTGACTTCCCCCTCACGGGTCCTCCATAGGCGTTAAAATAAGCCGGACTGGAGGCGCCTCGCACCCCTGCCGTTACCGGCCAGGTGATTTGTTTTCCCCCGTCAACCGTCCAGAGTTGCGTGGATCGGTAAACGCTGGGGCGGCAACCCAGGAGCTGATTCCCAGAACCCCGGGGAGCTTGAGTGCACGGGGCACGTCCATGGCTTGGCGTCTAACCAGCCAGGTGGATCGCTTGGAATTCGCGGCGCGGTGTAGCTGAAAGTCTGGGCGCTTTGGCCTGGACCTGGACCAAGATTTTGGTTGCGGCGTCGCCGCGCGGTACTAACCGGTTTTGGAGGGTGGAAGGCAAAGTCGCGCTAGTAACCAGGAATTTCCAGGCGCAATCCCGTGATGGCGCTGATATGTCAATCAGGACATCGCTGTCTATCAAGTAAGGCATGGAAAGTTGGAAAGAAGCTTTCAGCCCCGAAGATTACGACGGAGATTGCTGATGTATTCCACGCTGTCACCGATGTCCGTCCGGTCCTTCCACATGCCGTAGAAGGCGAAATCCCCAACCGACTGCGCCTTGTTCTCGGGACGGCCGGCGTCGGAGGGCACGCGGACCTCAACTATCGTCCCTTCGATGATGCGCACGTTCTCCAAGGGCTTGAAGACGCCATCTTCATATTTTGCCGTGATCGTCATGGATTCGTCTCTGCAACCCCTGGGCCAAGTGGCTTCTTGCTAGCACAGGGCTTCCTTTCATCATTGTAGCACCAAACATGCTCACCTTCCCATTAATCGGGTGGTGGCGCAGTTCTACCCAATCTCACCTGCCATCGTAGTTGCCACTTGTCACTGCTCCTCCGGGTTGGCCATGGTTTGAACCTCGGTCTTGGCGGTTGGATGGGAATATTCGCATGGGCGGGGAGAATTGTGAAGAGTGAATGGTGAAAGGTGAATTATGAGTTCGCGATGATGAACAGAAATCGGGCCAAAGCGGGCTCGTCCCCCATCGACAACAAAAAGCCGCGGACCTGCAAAACAGGTCCGCGCTACGGTTGCTGGTGCTTGGATAAAATTTCCTTCACGCGAACAATCGCCTCACGCGTCCGAGATTTTCGCCCCGAACCAATCTCTGAATCGGCGTGGGTGCTTATTGAGACGAGTTCCCCTGGGTGGGTTCCCGTCTCTCGGCAGGCAAACTGCATCATCCTCCCCAATCCAATGAAATTTCCATAGGCGTGGCTGAGGTAGGCGTGATTCCGATAAAGGGCCGTTAAATGAAGAAGGCCGCAATTGTGAGCGTATTTGAAGGACAGGTGAGAAAGACATGGAAAACTCATGTAGCCCGCATCAAGACCTGGTGAATAAATTGAGACTTCATACGACGAACTCTTAGGGGCATGATTCCCAATCTCGTTTTTAAGTCGCGCCAAAACGTTCTGAAGCTGAGGAACCGGTTCGCTGGAATCTGCGCTTCGCCAAGCAACTAGGCGCTCTACATAGGAGTCATGGCGATTCTTGCACGCTGCCTTAATTGCCGGGACCGCGAAGCGTTCAATGTCAGCAAACACTTCAGTGCTCTTCCTATTTGGTCGTGCGAAGAACGACGGCCAAATCGCGTTTGCGTTTTCCATCGTGCCTTTTAGGTCACAGGCTTTAGCAAGTTCATCTATAACCCGCGTTGCTTCTGGGATCTCAACGCACGGATTCTGGATCGCAATCACAAGATTGAAATCCTTCCCCCCTTCACATTCAATGAGGTGCTCCATGGCGTCGGCCCATGCATGTGCGCAAGTTGCCGAAGAAAAAAACTTACTCAAGTTGGTCTTCTCCTTTTAGGTGCTCACTCCCCAGATTTCTCGCGCATATGCACTGAAGTAATCCAATCCGAAGCTACCATAGCCGCTATCGCCCCATTTAGCACCCCAAGAATTCTTGAAAGTGATCAAGCACAATCCAGCCCGTGGCTCCTCTTCAAGTTCAACTATCAGTACGGCATGCCGTCCAAGGAGGCGGTCCGTTGTCCGTGGAATTTCGATTCGGCCAAGTTGGGTGACATACGCGTTAGAAAACCAATCCAACACTGCGATTACTGGCTTCGAAAGAGTGAGAGAGTTCTGGATGCTCGACAGGGAGAGGTTTAGCTGCTGAAGGCCCAAGAGGCGCCGGGCTTTTCCATCAGCAAAAGCGCCGGGATCTGGGGGAGTAATTAACCCCGGTGGGCACGACACCTTGTACGGGCACAAACTCTCAAGGGATTGCCCATCCGCTGCAAGTGACGTGGAAGCAGCCGAAATCGTTGTCCCAGTGGAATTCGGTCCTAACCCGTCAAGTCGCTTGCAATGATAATACAAAAATTCCTCAGAGAGGTCGATCTCGGACGCCTTTTTGAGCTCCTTCAACACGTCGTGGGTGTACTCATGAAGAGCAGTTACCGCGAAAGCAACACATGTTGGTCGGTCATATTGGTCTTTTACGCCAGTTTGTGCACCACGAACACTTATGTGCATAATTCAGCTCGCGGCCAGCGTCGGCAAGACCAGAGGCCCGCTCTTCCTCATTTGCTGCGGGAAGAGATTCACGCTGAAGTGAGCTGACGGTTCGCCATTGTCATCCCACGGTTGCCGCCGTTCCAAATCGATTCTTTCAGCATGGGCATCGGACGATACTTCCGTTACCAGTTCGCGTACACGGGCACCCCCAATTTCCTGTGTGGGTTCGTCGGCGAATCCGTCCTGTAAGACGCGAAGGCTTTCGGGGTCCCTGTGCCAAACCCACGTATACCCTGAAGTGGGAGTTTCAGCCAATCGAACAACAATCGTGTCCTCCACCGCAGGGTATATTGGTTGATCATTCCATCGCTCGTCCAAAATCCACACGTCGTGCCTATTGGCAACGCTGGGAATTATTTCCGCCTTTATCGTTTTTGGTTGTATTTTTCGGAATTCGGCAGCCTCAGCATAATTCAGCTTCTTCAAAGTTTGGAGGTGATTGACCGTCGCCAAGTAACTAGTGCCCATTTTCAGCGACAGAAGGTAAGCGGTCTGTGGGGTTATCTCCGTTTCGTTAAGTTCACGTAGACTGGTCTCCACTAAACCCTGGGGCATTAAGAAGAAAGCAGCAAACGTTTCGGCGATGTTCTCTTCATCGGTCCAGTTCTTACGTTCTTCAAAACTGGTGCCAACTACTTGATCAAGACTTACAACTTTGTGCCCTAAGAATAGATGGCCAAACTCGTGAGCAGCAGTGTACCGTTGGCGACTCAGTGGCATATTCGAATTGATCAGGACAGCAGGAACAGGACCGTCACTAGGAAGGTACGCACCACACACCTTTCGCAGCGGCCTAAAGAAAACCTCGCTCGATACCTCTCGGAGGATATCGAACACGTCGATCCGCCTTTGGCGGTCAACATGGTGCCTCCGATGGGCAAGCAAGGCTGCACCGCTGGCAGCCGTGACCAACTGGGCTCGAGTCATAGGATCCCTATCTTGCAGCAACGCCCCGGCGCGTTTGTGACACTTGTTTCTTGTGGCGCAAGTATTCGGCGAATCGGATAATCTCTTCCCTATCTTCGGATGGCAAGTCCCTCGTTAGGTTTCGTAGTTTTATTTCGGTCTGATCACTATTTATTTTTTCGGAAACCCCGTCGCGAGACCCGTCGAGATCAATCCCATTTTGATCCGGCAAGAAATAATTAAGGGGGCGGCCATAGAGGGTTGCTAGTCTTTTTAGTTCAAGACTCTCGACCTTCCGTCTGCCAGCCTCTGCTTCAGAAATGGCCGGCCGCGTCATATTCGTTTGCTGCGAGACGTATTCCTGCGACAGTCCCAGGTACTCGCGAGCCTCTCTGAGTTTCTGGGCAAGATAGGCACGCTCCTGATCACTGCTAAGCGTACGTTCAATGTCCCTCTTTGGTGACATTCCTAAATCCTCCCTGGAGTTAGTTGGATTAGTTCTGGCGTTTTTTGAAATTGGATCGCCGGACATTCCCGATACTCTTGTGACATTCCTGGGAAATTCATTCCGCGAGCGCGTGAGAAAATGTCTTCGATAGTTTCGATGCGTACATTTCCAATTTCAAGCTGCGGCGTGTCCTTCATCCCGATGCAAGGAAGGACTCTACCGTCTGCCTGCAGGATAATCTGGCCTTTACCGGCGCTGCAGGAAGCCACATGATCGTGGTTGCTTCTCCCAAGCTGAAATACAAGTGGTTTCGAATGAGCTATGAAAACGTCCGGATAGCGAGAGGTTAACAAATTAAGAATCGTCTCGCACTGGATTTCCATTTCGGCCGGCAGTTCCAACGTGTCCCTGTTTTCTCGCGCCCGCCCATTCAGCATTAAGCGCAGGATCCGCACTCTTCTAATACCAATCTTCGAGGCTAGTGCTATTACAGGTCCCAATTCCCAAAAATTCGGTTTCATCCAAACGAAGTTCCAATTCAAATCGAATCCGACCTGCACTGCCTCTTTGGAATTGGAGAGTAGCCGCTCAAATGAGAGCGGTTTTACCGTGATTCCATCGTGTACTGCTTGCGTCGCCGAGTATATACTCGCTTCGGCGGAGACTTCCATGGGAGCAAAGTTGCGTAACGTCGTCAGCCACCCAAAGTCGTTCTCAGCGGCAGAAGTGTATATCAGAGCTTTTTTCACGCCAAGCCGATTGGCTTCCGCAAGTAGTTCGAATGTGTCTTCCTTGCGTAAGAGCGGCTCCCCTCCAAGCAAGCGCAGCTCTATTAGACCAAGTGCGCAAGCTTGCCGCAAAACATCGAGTCGCTCATCTTGGGTCAGTTCGTTTTCGCGAGGTATCCCACCATACGTACTGCAATGCACGCATCGATGATGGCAGGCATTTGTGATTTCCAGAGTGAGATCGGTTAAACGAACAGGTGACATCATGGTTTGCCTTGATTTTTCTTCAGTTCTCTGACAACATTTCTTAGTCCGTTCAACGTGCTAAAGTTCTCGTGAGTCAAAAGATTTTGCGGGATAAGATTGTCAGGCTTGTACGCACCGAAGAGAACACAAACGATACTTACTGCGCCCAGCGAATCCACTACTTCTGTGGTCGGATTTGCGACCGCGAAGGCCAGCATCCCTTCGACGTCCAATTCCGGGCTACTCTCGCGTTGCAATTCGAGCACCTCGCGCAGAACCTCAAGAGGGTCAATCCTTGGCACTGCCTGGGGTTGGGTCTTAATCGGTGTTTGGGTCAATTCTCCTGCATTCATGAACAAATCTTACGTCGATTACTGTAAGAAAGTCAAGCACAATATCTTGGACTTGTAAGATATTGTTACTAAGAATGTAAGTCATTCCATTCCTATAAGTTAGGGATTCGCATTTGCGCAAATTTAGCTCTTTCGTCGCCTTTTGTCGGCAGAAAATCCGTGTTTATCGATACTGTTTGCTAAATCCTAGGGGGTGAACGAGGGGAGTTAATGGTGTGTCGTTTCGGACGTAAAGTGGATGTCGAGGTTGGCCACCCTTTGTAAGGCCCAGAGTGGATACGAAAACACGCCGGTCGCGGAGAAGGAACTCGATCACCTTATTCGCTCTTCTCAACTGTAACGGTGTATTGCATGCACCCCATGCTGCAATTACTTTTCCTGTAGTTTGTGCCGCAACGCTTAGCCAAAGGTCATTGTCCGGTCCCACCGGATCCTCGACTATCTCAATTCTGATCGGATGGCGCGATCGTAATGCGAAAAGATTGTACACTTCAATCCCGTCGCAGCCCCAGCGCTTGGCAAATGAAATGCACCGTCGAATCGTAGCATCATCTTCTATCGCGTCTGCTGTACTCGGATTTAGCATGATCCAGACAGCACGATCACTTCCCGGAGTCCAACGCCTGGACAGCTTGTAACGATATTTTCCGTCTCTGCTTATGACCGCGGCTGACGCTTTCGCCTTAGCTTTCAATCTCACCTCCTTGGGAAGCTGAACAGTGATGAATCCGTGCGTTCGACCGCCCCTCTAGAAATGCGGCCTGCTCCTCGCGAATTTATTGATAAAAGATCACCAACGTATCTCGAGGCCCGCGGCTTCCCTGGTCGCCCCGCCGACGGCGCTTTATTCTAGCGGTGGGCCGCGGCTTTGTCACCCGTTTCTTTCCATATCTTCCGATTGATTCTTTTTCAGCACTGAGAGGCCAGGCAAGCGGCGTAGATTTGCGCTCCCTAGCATTGGTGATGCATAACCAATGCACCGCCGCTGGCTGGCGATTGCCAGCAAGCAAGCCTAGCGCGGACCTCTGCCGTGTGAGGTCCGCGGCATTTCGAACGGGTAAGAACAGTGGCCAGTGGTTAGTGGCGAGTGGCGAGAAAGAAAAAGCAGGTATCAGGTGTCGGGTGCCAGGTGCGGAACTCGGGATTCGGGGGCTAAGTGCAAGGTGTCCGGTGCCGGGTGTCAGGGGGCTAGGAAAAACTGCCTACTGCCCGCTGCCTACTGCCTAACACAGGTGCCGGGTGTCAGAGGCGGGACACGGGATTCAAGATTCAAGACTGCCTGCTGCGCCTACCCGCGAGTGGCGCGAAGGGGCTTGGGCTTCTTGGCGCGGCGCGGGGCACGGTTACTCGGCTGCACCGTCTTGCCAGATTGGATGTCTAAGGGAGCGCTCGTGCGGGCAAGCTGCAAGAGCAGGCGCAAGGCTTGATTGACTGAAGCTGAATCGGCGAACGCTTTGGCCACATCGGGATCGAGAAACACCACATTCGTACCGGCGCGGTATGCCTCATAGTGCTTCCCGCGAACGCCGTGCGAGAAGTCGTACTCGGGCCGCATTTCGTCGTTATCGTTTTGGTGAACGTGTTGATTCATACTGTCTCCGCTCTCGGGGAGTCGCTTCCCGGGCGTTGATGATTCGGGTTCGGCCTTCGCGCTCAGTGTAGGCGACTACAAGTAGGCGTCCCATTGCCGACTGGCCCATACTGAGAAATCGGAATTCGTCCTCCGAGTGTTCTGGATCGGCAATCGCGAGTTCCAGCGGGTCCCCAAACACCGTCATCGCTTCTGAGAACGTGACGCCGTGCTTCGCAACGTTCGAATCTGCTTTCTTGGCGTCCCATTCAAATTCCATGAGTCGATTCGTGTGACCACGAGCATTGATCCAGCCATCTCAATCCTTAGTGTACCGCAACTGCAAGCCGGATGCTCTATAAGAACAATGATGCCTGAAGAGCGACACAAAGAACTGTCCGGAGTCATGAGGAAAGTGGTTAGTGGCTAGTGGTTAGTGGGGAGGGCCGAGCGCACTATAAATGCAGCGCCGCGGCCTGAAGATTCACGCCTCGTCCCAGGGGTTGAGGAGAACGACGCCGAGGCCGGCGAAGTCCTTGACGTTCCGCATAGCCCTTCACAGGTTGATATCCCGGCCGGTGTCCCTTTCGCGCTCAAAATCCAGATTAAGGCCGCGCAGCGGAGCGAAGAGCTCAACCTCCGCTTCGAGGAAATTAGTCTTGGCAGAGCACCCGAAACATTGCGCGTGCTCAGTTTGACGTGCAGCCGCCTACCCAGGGAAGTTTCCGCAACGTGGGCTTGTTTTCGAAAAATGTACCTTAATCTCGCGAGAGCAATTCGGCGCTTATTTTAACGCCTATGCGGGTCCTCCCTCCTGTTCCGCGCCACGACTTGAGGTGAATGTCTTACAACACGTGGGAAGCGGCATTTGATTCTGACGCGGCAACCTCAGGCGTAAATCCCGCGTAGCTTAATCGAAAACGCCACGCGATCGATAGCCAGCATGTAGGCGGCAATGCGGTTATTGACGTTATGTTTTTCGGCGTAGCTCACAACGTCGTTAAAAGCGGAGATCATAATATGTTTCATTCGCTCATTTACGGTATCTTCCGGCCAGAAGTAACCCTGCCGGTCCTGCACCCATTCGAAATAGGAAACCGTGACGCCCCCGGCATTGGCCAGAATATCGGGAATCACGAACACGCCGCGCTCAAACAGAATGGCATCGGCGGGAGGCGTGGTGGGGCTGTTAGCGCCTTCCACCAGAAGTTTCGCCTTCACTTTATGGGCATTCTTGCTGGTGATGACGCTTTCCGTGGCGGCGGGCACCAAGACTTCGCAATCTTGTTCCAGGATTTCATGGGTTCCAATGCTTTCTCCGCCCGCGAAGCCCTTCAGCGTGCGATGTTCGCCGACGTACACCAGCAAGCTGGGGATATCAATGCCCGAGGTGTTGAACACGCCGCCGGTGATGTCCGCGACGCCGATAATTTTGTAGCCCGCTTCATGCATCAGGCGAGCCGCTTGCGACCCCACGTTGCCAAATCCTTGCACGATAACCCGCGTGCTTTCCCGCTTCCAGCCGAAGCGTGCCAACGCCTGGTCCGCCGTAATCATGCAGCCGCGGCCCGTCGCCTCGCGGCGTCCTGCGGAGCCACCCAAGTCGAGCGGTTTGCCGGTCACGCTGGCCGTCACCGTGTGGCGGACGTGCATGGAGTAGGTATCCATGATCCAGGCCATGGTTTGCTCGTTGGTGTTCATGTCGGGGGCCGGCACGTCACGCTCCGGCCCGATATAGTCCAGAATCTCCGCCGTGTAGCGCCGCGTAATCCGTTCCAGTTCGCCGAGGGAGAGTTTAGAGGGGTCGCACACAACCCCACCCTTGGCGCCGCCAAAGGGAATGTTCACGACTGCGCACTTCCAGGTCATTTCAGCGGCGAGCCCGCGAATCTCATCCAGCGTGACGTGGGGGGAGTAGCGAAGCCCTCCTTTGCAGGGACCGCGCGCGATGCTGTGCTGGACGCGGTAGCCATCGAATACTCCCAGTGTGCCGTTGTCCATAGCCACGGGAATGTGGACGATGATCTCGCGGTTAGGGGTACGAAGATACTTCAACAATCCCTCGTCGAGCCCCAGTTTGCGGGCCGCCACATCAAACCTGACCGCCATGGATTCGTAGACACTCAGTTCCTTCTCGGATTCCTGAACGCTCATAACGCCCCCCCAAGCGCGAGCATGAAAACCGCTCGCTGATGACTAGATTCCCAAGGCTGAAATGCCCGTCGGTGCAGGGGAGAGTATAGCAAATGGCTCAGTACGGTTCTATTAAGTGCAGGGTGGAAAAACGCCCCACCGCAGACAACTGCTGTGTAAAGGAAATAACCACCCCGGCGCAAACGATAACCACCCCGGCGCTCGGAGCGCCACCCCTCCTGAATCAGGAGGGGAGTTGGTACAGAACTCCCCTCCTCAGATGAGGAGGGGTGGCGTGCTGAGCGCCGGGGTGGTGCTGAAGAGGAGGGGTGGCGCGCCGTGCCCCGATAGCGCGTTCTTTCCAAATTGATGATCGGGGCTGCGCGCCGGGGTGGTGTTGAAGAAGCGAGAAAGGGGTTGTGCTAACAAGACGATGAAGGGGTGATGTTGATAAAGCCAGCGCCAAACCTACGCGCCACTCGTGGCAAGTTCGGTAGCCGGGACGACGGGGGTTTTCGAAACGGCTTCGGGGTGGGTGGTGAGGGTCCAGCAATGCTTTTGACGGAGCAGTTGTGAGACCAACTGGGCGTGCATGGCATGGCCGGCGCGGTCGGCTACCACATGTCCAATCAAGGGATGCCCGAGCAGGGAAATATCTCCAATCAGGTCCAGTATCTTGTGCCGGCAGAACTCATCGGGGAAGCGCAGTCCTTCGGGATTCATCACGCCTTCGCGGTTGAGAACCACCACGTTCTCGAGTGAGCCGCCCTTCACGAGCCCGCTCTTGAGCAGCATTTCGACCTCTTCCAAAAATCCAAAGGTACGCGCCGGGGCAATTTCATCTTCGTACTTCCCGGCGCCAGGAATGAAGTCGAGTGATTCTGCCCCGATCACGGGATGGGGGAAGGCGATCGAGTAACTGATGCGGAAGGTATCGGAGGGAAATACGGCAATCCGCTTCACGCCGTCCACAATTTCTAAGGGTTTCAATATCTTGGCGTAGGCGCGCCGGGCCCGCTGTGGCCGCAACCCTGCCCCCCGGATCACCTTCACGAAGGGCAAGGCGCTACCATCGACGATAGGCAGTTCCAGGTTGTCGATTTCCACGAGGGCGTTATCAACCCCCAGACCCGCGAGCGACGAGAGCAAATGCTCGGTCGTGGAGATCAGCACGCCTTTCTTCATTAGGCTCGTCGCATAGCTTACGCGGGCGACGTGACGAGACTCCGCTTCGATGGTGAAGCCGTCCAAATCAGTGCGCTTGAAGGTGACGCCGGAATTGGCGGGAGCCGGGCAAATCCGAACGTTGACGGTTACGCCGGTATGGAGGCCTATTCCCGATAATGATACCGCGGAAGCCAGAGTCTGCTGTTGACCCAAAATTCCTCCCCGACGTAAACTCCTTGTACTGCACCTGATTTGCCATGTCAATGTAAAATCCTACTCCTTTATATGTCTACAAGTTACGGGCGGCTTGTAAAGGAGGTGAAACAGTTTGGTGTGGTAGAAGTACAACACTTTGGTCGCATCGATGCCACCGGCCTTTAGCGAGCACTAGCGGGGATTAGCGGGATAGTCATAATCATCCGGGCGCGTGCCCGCCCTCGATTGGGGTAGAATGGCTGGTTCACAAATTCAGCAGTATGGGGGGTGGCATTGTCTGAGGCCGGCGAGAAGTTGTTTCTGATTGACGCCATGTCGTTGGTCTTCCGCGCCTTTTTTGCGCCCATGCAGATGGCGCTGGTCGCGCCCAGCGGCATGCCCACCAAGGCTATCTATATATTCGTCCGCACGCTCCGCAAGCTTCTCAAAGATCATCACCCTCGCTACATGGCCGTGGCCTTTGATCTCGCGGCCCCCACGTTTCGCGACAAACTTTTTGAGGAGTACAAAGCCAACCGGCCGGAGTTTCCGGAGGACCTTGCCGTCCAGCTTCCTTACGTGCGGAGATTCTGCCGTGCCCTGGGATTGTCCTTGCTTGAGCTCGAAGGCTTTGAGGCCGACGATGTGATTGGCACGCTAGCCCAGGCCGGATCCGCGCAGGGCGCCGAAGTCGTGATTGTTTCCGGCGACGAGGACCTGTTTCAGTTGGTCAACGAACGCGTCCGTGTGCTCAAGCCTTCACGGGGCGCGAGCGATGGCGAGACTCTTTGTGGCGTCGAGAAGGTGAAAGAAATTCTGGGGGTTGAGCCCGCGCAGGTCGTCGATTGGCTAGCGCTCACGGGCGACCCTAGCGACAACATCCCGGGTGCCCGTCCGCTGCCCGGCCACGAACCCGTGTTGGCGGAGGGCGAGAAGAAGCGCAGCTACATCGGCCCCAAGGGGGCAACGGAGCTGATCCAGCAATTTGGGACCCTGGAAAAGGTGCTTGCCAATTACGAGCAGGTAAAGAAGCAGAGCTACCGCGACGCCCTGCGCGACTTCCGCAACGAAGCGCTGCTCAGCCGTGAGCTCGCCACGATTCGCACCGACGTGTCCTTGGAAACCAGTCTCGATCAGCTCAAAGTGGCGGCCTTGGATATTCCGGAACTGACGGCGCTCTGTCAGGAGCTAGGATTCTCCACGCTGTTGCGCGAGTTCCTGGAAGAAGCGCCCGCGCCGGCTGAAGCTGCCATCGCATCCGAAGAGCTGCACACGCAGGCGTCCGTCGCAGATTGGGCCAAGCACCTGAGCGGTGGCAGCGGGCCGCTGGCTGTGGCCATGACGGTGGACGGAGAGGAAGGTTTTGCCGGCCGTCTGTCGGGACTCGGCCTGTCGGATGGTCAGCGGCTCGCCATGATTCCACTGGGAGGTACGCCCGAGCCACTTGTAGCTCTTGCCCCCGTGCTCAGGGATGCCGCGCAGCCAAAAGCTGTCCACAACTCCAAGCTGCTCGGACTTCACCTTGCCAAGCAGGGAATTGATCTTGCCGGTGTGGCTGACGATACCATGCTCAACTCCTACCTGCTGGAGCCGCTGGCCTCTAGCCATGCGCTTGCGGACGTGGTCTTGAGACGGCAGGGCCGCAAACTTTCAGGCTCGCTTGCGGAGGCCGCTCAGCGCACACGGGAACTCGCCACGTTGTTCGGTCCAGAAATCGTGAGGGAGGATTTACAGAAGCTTTACCAGGAAATCGAATTGCCGCTTGCCGCCGTGCTCGCGGAGGTTGAAGCCGTGGGGGTGCGTATCGACCCCGTGATACTTGCACGCATGTCAGGGGAATTCGATAAGGAACTGACCACGCTGACGCATGAGATTTACGATTTGGCCGGCACGTCGTTTGACATCGATTCGCCCAAGCAGCTTGGAGAAATCCTGTTTGAAAAACTCAAGCTCCCGGGCGGGAAGCGTTTGAAAAAAAGCGGCCAGTACTCAACGGATGCCTCGGTACTCGAAGCGCTTGCCGAGGGGCACGACCTGCCACGCAAGATCATCGAATACCGTACCCGCGCTAAGCTCAAGTCCACCTACATCGACGCGCTGCCCAGGTTTATCCAACCGGATACCGGCCGCCTGCACACGAGTTTCAACCAGACCGTGGCGCGCACGGGGCGCCTTTCTTCTTCCAATCCCAATCTCCAGAATATACCCATTGGCGACGAGTTCGGTTTGCGTATCCGCTCGGCCTTTGTCGCTGACCCTGGCTGGCGGATGATCTCTGCGGATTACTCGCAAATTGAACTCCGCGTGCTCGCGCATCTTTCTGAAGACCCTCGCCTAGTCGAAGCCTTTACGCGCAACGAGGACATCCACGCGCGCACGGCGCAGGAAATTTTCGGCGTACCCGCCGGCCTCCAGAATCATGAGCACCGCCGCATGGCGAAGGCCATCAACTACGGAGTCATTTACGGGCTCAGTTCGTTTGGTCTCGCGGGCCGCACCGGCACCAGCCGGACCGAAGCGCAGCGTTACATCGACGCCTACTTTGAGCGTTACAGTAAAGTGAAGGAGTACCTCGACGGTTTGGTCCAGGAAGCGCGCTCGACAGGCCGCGTGCGCACGCTCTTCGGCCGCCTTCGGCCGACGCCTGAGATCCATAGTACTGATGTGGCAGCACGCAATCGCGCCGAACGGGAGGCCATGAACACGCCGCTCCAGGGCACCGCTGCGGACCTGATGAAGCTGGCCATGGTGAAAGTCCAGGCGCGGTTGAAGCAGGAGAAGATGCAAACGCGCATGATCCTTACCGTGCATGACGAGCTGGTTTTCGAAGCTCCGCAGGAGGAACTCGAACGCGCCACCGAAGTTGTGCGTGCGGAAATGGAAGGCGCCTACCCCATGCGTGTCCCGCTGAAAGTCGACCTGGGCGTGGGCCAGAATTGGAAGGAAGCAAAGTAGCGCCGGGCTTTAGCCTGCGCCCCGCCAGGTCAAGGCACAACATTGCCGCCTTCTCAGGCAGGCCTGCATCACGCACCGTTCTGGCAGAAGTAATCGAGCAGTTTGCGAAATGCTGCACCACGATGGGAGACTGGGAATTTTTCATCCGGAGAGATTTCCGCGAAGGTCTTGCCTAAGGGAGGGTAGAAGAAGTACGGGTCATAGCCGAAGCCCCCGGAGCCGCGCGGCGCATCGATGATGAGGCCCGCCGCACGTCCTTCCACGACGGTCAGCACCTTGCCATGTTCCGCCAGCGCGATGACGCAATCGTAGTGTGCGGCGCGATTAAACCGCCCGTGGGGTTGAGGTGAAGCGCCAGCCTGGGCGCGCCAGGTTGCCTCGACGCGGTGCAACTCTGCCAGCAACCACTCGTTGTTCTGCTCGTCGGTCGCATCAGGCCCGGCAAAACGCGCGGAGTACACGCCTGGCCTGCCGCCCAAGGCATCGACCGAGAGGCCCGAATCGTCGGCGAACACCAGGCCCGGGAAGATGCGGCTATAGTGCACCGCTTTCTTGCGGGCGTTCTCCTCGAACGTCGCACCGTCCTCGACACAGATTGTCAAATCGTCGAAGTGCGGCAGAGTTTCAACCACGACGCCCCGCGCCGCCGCTGCCCCACGGAATTCACGCAACTTTCCCGGGTTGGAGGAGGCCAGATAGAGTGACCGGGCTCCCATAAGTGGCTATCCAGCTCTCCTGCCTTTGCCGACTACCCTAGCGCGGCACGGAGAGTTTAACTATCGACTTCTGCACTTCGATCAATTTTCCGATGGCAGGGCGGGCCAACTCGATCATCTTATTCAAGTCCTCCACGCTGAACACGCGCCCCTCCGCCGTGGCCTGGGATTCGACGAGCTGCCCCGCGCCGGTCATCACCACATTCATATCAACTTCGGCGTTTGAATCCTCTGCGTAGCCGAGGTTGAGCAGCAACTCACCGCCCACCATACCGACGCTGATAGCGGCCAGGTAATCCTTGAGCGGATTGCGATTGAGCGCGCGCCGTTCCTGGACCTTCTGTATCGCCAGCGCCAGCGCCACCCAGGCGCCCGTAACTGAGGCCGTGCGCGTACCGCCATCGGCGCGAATGACGTCGCAATCAATCCAGATCGTGCGCTCCCCCAACACTGTGAAATCCATTACGGCGCGGAGCGAGCGTCCGATCAGCCGCTGGATTTCCATGGTGCGCCCACCCTGGCGTCCGCGGGTGGATTCACGCGCCGTGCGGGTTTGGGTGGCGCGAGGAATCATGGCGTATTCAGCGGTCAGCCAGCCGCGCCCGCTCCCCTTTTGGAACTGCGGAACGCCTTCATCCACCGAAGCGGTGCAGATGACTTGGGTTTCGCCCAGGCGCATGAGGGCGGAACCCTCGGCGCTGGAGATGAAGTTCGGCACGATCTCCACCGGGCGCATATCCGTAGCTGCGCGCTGGTCGGGGCGGATCAGCTTGCCCCCCTGGTAGAGTAAACCGCTCAAGGGACGGGGTGTGGACATAGAACCTCACGGGCCTGATTTGATGCGGGTGGGATCCGGAGCAAAGGCGGCAGTCAAGTCCGCGTGTCCGTCCAGGGTCTCCACCTCCTGCCCCTGAATGAGGAATTGCACCTTCTTCACCGAGGGGATATTCATGGTAATAGAATTAACAATGGAATAAATGGCCAGACTCTCTGCCTGGATGCCCGGCACTAACTCGCCCATGCCCTCGTTCGAGAGGTCGACGTAGGCGGTGCCGTCGGAGTTCAGGAAGACGGCGCGGACGCTGGTGGAAGCGGGCAAGACGCGGCTCAGGCCCTGGTGCGAACCTTCCGCCAGCGCCAACACGATTTGACGCACGCGGTCGCCGTCCGTCTCAGCCCAGGTGAGCGAGCGGCTTTCAGGAATGAGCCGGCCCTCATCCAGGGAAGGGAAGTAGAGGGTGACTGTCTGGCTGACGCTCTTCTGGGATTGCAGCGCGAACTCACTTAGTCTGGCGCGCGCGGTCTCCTCGGCGTGCTGAGCGGGCTCAATAAAGACGCGGTGCACCAGCGCCCGCAGGTAGAAGGAGGCCGCTCCCAGCACGATCAGCAGTATGACAAGAAAGATTTTGGCGCGCCTCGACACGGCTTAGTTGCCTCCCTTGTTGAGGTTGGCAAGCGCCTGCGCGATGGCCGTGGCCACCTGTTGCTGGAAAACGGGATTGGTGAGCGGCGCGGAATCCGCATCTGGAGCCAGGCGCCCCAATTCGATCGCTACGGCGGCGGCATTGACGTTGCGGAGCGTGCGTGCCGGCGCCTGCCCGGGCATGTCGACTTCGACCCCGTTTATGAGGGTGAGTTGCTGCTGCAAGGCGGCAGCGAGTTGGCGGCTTTGCTCAAGGTGCCCTTGCTGGACCTGTGCCCAGGGGATGAAAGCTGGTGGGGACGTTGCACTGGCGTCCGGCGCCGCGGGAGAAGAAGGCTCGAAACTAAAAACCGTGAGCCGGGGTGAAGCTGAGCCCAGGTCTCCGGCATGAAAACTCAGGAAGTAGAGCGCTCCTGCCATATTGGCTGCCAGGGCGCGCTGCTCGAAGCTTACGGTTGCGTCACCCGTTCGGGTCAAAACGATGCGGTACTTATTCGTGGAGAGCAGGGCCAACCGGACGCGGGCCACGTATTGGGCCACCAGGTCTTTCTCCAGCACTCCGTCGCGGCCCCGCCCCCCCACTTCCGTACCACCGTGTCCGGCGTCGAGCACCACAACTGGCAAGGGCGGGCCGGGTGGCGTCGCAGGAACTTCCTCGGCAGGCGGCGTGGGCTGTCCGGTTGTGGCGGGCGTGCCAGGCGCGGGCACGGTTGGTTGCGTAGGTTGTTGGGGTGGCCCTTGGGCAACCACGGGCGGAGGTTTCAGCACGTCCGCCAGAAGGATTTTCCCATTCTCGGCCTGCACCGGATAGAAGTTCAGGCCACTCGAGGTCGGGGAAAGGACCAGCTTCGGGACGCCGTCCTGATCGTCAAACTGCAAATCGTTCACGTAGGGGTTTTGGAAATGGTAGCTGTTCTCCATGGGTTCCACGGGGCGATCGCCCAGAAACATCACCCATTTACCGTTCTGGGAGGCGGTGCGCACGGTGACTTTATCGGTGAACTGGACGGTCAGCCGCGCCCCGTTGGCCAGAGGGTCCAGGCGCACGGTGAAGGAATAGGGTTTGACATCGCCAATGAAAATCCGGTTGGTGCCCACCTGATATTCCACCGTCTGGTGCGTCAGGCGCGGCAGCACGGTGGTCAGGAAATCCACCGGCACCATCCACTGACCGTTGGAAACCCGCACGGGCGCCGGCAGGTTGACGTTGGTTTTATCAACGCGCACTTTGGTATCGGCCGGCCGTAATTCGATTTGCGCCGAGCCAAACCATACTTTGAGGGAATTTTTCTTTTCCTGTAGCCCTCCCACCTTGCCCACCAGGTTCAGGATCTGCAAGAGCGGCAGGTACTTGGTGTTGTCGATGGTCTCAAAGGGCAGCAAGTGGTGGCTGGCAGGGAAATAGAAGATGAAGTTGTCGCTGCGCAGCTCGCGCACCGGCCAGATGAGCGCCACCAGACCGGCAAGAAATATCGAGGTGATCAGAAGCCGGTATTTGGAGACGAGCCGAGGGCGGGAAGCAGCCAATTCTTGATCACCTTCGCGCCCTGGAGGGGGCGCACTGCGCATGGGTATTCGTTTCACCCTTGATTCTATAGGATTCAGTCGTGAGCGGCAATGAGGTTTAGTACTCCGTCGCGTACCAGCAAGTAGCGCCGAGTCGTGCGCACCAGGCACCACTCCGCGGTACTCAACACAACTAGCGCCTCCTGACCGGCATTAACTTGAAGTGAGAAGAGCAAAAAGATCCTTCCGCGACACTATGCGTGTATTTGCCGTGTGTGCGACTATGCGTCCAGAGACTATGCGTCCAGAGAACGTTGACTTGCCCTAGATCACGGCCTATGATGTCAGCACCAGCAGTTACGGCAGCAATCCTCAGGAGACCACCTCGCCATGATCGGCCGGACTGTTTCCCACTATCGCATTCTAGAGAAGCTTGGTGGTGGAGGCATGGGCGTTGTCTACAGAGCCGAAGACACCAACCTCCACCGTCACGTGGCATTGAAATTCCTCTCCGAAGGATTCGCGAGCGATCGACAGTCGCTGGAGCGATTCCAGCGCGAGGCTCAGGCGGCCTCGGCACTCGATCATCCCAACATCTGCACCATTCACGACATTGGTGAACACGAAGGCCAGCCCTTCATCGTGATGCAGCTTCTGGAAGGGCAGACGCTCAAGGATCGCATCGGAAGCACGCCACTGAAGACCGAGGAAATACTGGACCTTGCCCTGCAAGTTGCGGAGGCGCTGGAGGCGGCCCACGCCAAGGGGATCGTGCACCGCGACATCAAACCGGCGAACATCTTCGTGACCACGCGCGGCCAGGTGAAGATTCTGGACTTCGGGCTGGCCAAGCTGGCGCCGGCGGCACGGCGTGTACCAGAAGCCGTGGGAGTTTCGGCTTTGGCCACCGCCGCGGAGGAGCATCTGACCAGTCCCGGTGTGGCGATGGGCACGGTGGCTTACATGTCGCCCGAGCAGGCGCGCGGCGAAGAACTCGACGCCCGCACCGACCTCTTCAGTTTCGGTGTGGTGCTCTATGAGATGGCCACGGGCCGCCAGGCTTTCCCCGGCACCACGTCGGCGCTTATCTTTGACGCGATTCTACACAAAGCCCCCACCTCGCCGGTACGAGTGAATCCCGATTGCCCGGCGGAATTGGAACATATCCTCAACAAGGCGTTGGAGAAGGATCGCGAGATTCGGTACCAGCACGCGACGGACCTCGGCGCCGACCTCAAGCGCCTCAAGCGCGACAGCAGTTCAGGCCGGCAATCGGCGGTGGGTGCCGCAGGCTTAACATCCGCAGAGGTTGAGGCGCAGCCATCTGCCACCTCGTCCTCGAGCGCCTCTGTCCTTCTCCGCGAAGCCAAACGCCACAGATTGGCGGCGGGCCTGTTGATCGGCTTCTTCCTACTGTTGCTGGGGGGGCTGGGTTATAGCCTTTACCGGCTGAACGTGCGGAAGAGTGAATTGAATCTCCAGACCATGAAGATTGTCCGGCTCACGCAGAGCGGCAAGGCGATAGATGTGGCGATTTCCCCCGACGGGCAATACGTGGTCTACGTCCTCCGGGAAGGAGAAAAGCAGAGCCTGAACGTGCGCCAGGTGGCCACCGGCAGCGACGTTCCAGATCCTGCCACCGGACGTAGTCAGCTTCGCGGGGCTGACCTTCTCCCCGGACGGGAACTACATCTATTTCGTCCGCTCCGATAAGAGCACCCTTCTTTACAACTACCTCTTTCAGATGCCCGTGCTGGGGGGTACACCACGCCAACTGGTCCGCGATATTGATGCCCCTATCAGCTTCTCCCCTGACGGCAAGCAATTCGCTTTTGTCAGGGGAATTCCTGATAAGAATGAGGCCCACCTCCTGGTGGCTCAGGTGGGCGGCGGCGGAGAGCGGCTGTTGGCCAGACTCCCGGTAATTGTCGTGACGGGATACTTTTTCGGGCCCGCCTGGTCACCGGATGGAAAAACCATTGCTCTCGCGACTACGGAAGTCACCAGCCGCGTCCGGGCCGTGGTCTCGGCCGTAGCGGTCTCGGACGGAACGCGGCGCGAAATCTACTCAAGCCTGAACCCGGTGGGCCAGGTTCGCTGGTTGGCGGACGGAAACAGCCTTCTGACTGTCATATCCGATCCCTCCCAAGGATTCCGCGGACAGCTCTGGTACATCTCCTTTCCCGGCGGAGAGGCCCGCCGTTTCACCAACGATCTGATGGACTATGAACGTTACTCTATTGATTTGACCCGGGATCGCAAAACCGTGGTTGCCGTCGAAACCACGACGGCTTCTGACCTTTGGGTGGCGCCCGCCGGCGACGCTTCACGTGCCCGCCAGATTACCTCGGGGGGCCCGGCGATATCCCACCTCTCCTGGATGCCTGGCAGTGGGATCGTTTATCAAAACCGGAACGGAGAACTATTCGCCGCGCCAGCGGATGGCAGTAGCCAGACGTTGCTGACCCCGAACGAACGCAACAATTACCAGCCCGAAATTTGCGGGGACGGGCGCTTCGTTGTCTTTCAGTCCTACCGCGAGGAGAGGATGAACGTGTGGAGGATGGACGCGGACGGCTCCAATCCGACGCAGTTGACGAACGAAGGTTTTGCTAGCTTCCCCACATGTTCTCCAGATGGCAAATGGGTCGTGTACGCCCGGCTCAATGACATGAGCGTGTGGCGAGTGCCTATTCAGGGCGGCACGCCAACGCACGTGCAAATACAGAATCGGAGCAGCCCCCTGGCCTTAACCTCCCCGGACGGCAAGCTGCTCGCTTATACCGCCTGGGGAACCACGCTTTCAAGCCCCTCTGTCCTTACCGTTGTTCCTTTCGATGGTGGCGAGCCTCTCTACAAGTTCGATCTTCCCCCTACTGCGACATGGTTTCGATGGGCGCCAGAGGGGAAAGCATTGGACTATTCCCTGACCCGCGGTGGCGTTTCTAACATCTGGCGTCAGCCGTTGGCGGGAGGTCCGCTCAAGCAGATCACCAATTTCAAATCAGAGCAGATCTTCTCCTTTGACTGGTCGCGCGACGGTAAACAGCTCGCCCTCGCCCGCGGAACCACGTCCCACGACGTGATCCTGATCAGTAATTTTCGATAGGTTATTCTTTGCCGTCATCATCCCCCCGTCAAATGCATGACGCCATGCGTTAGCTCGGCGCCAAATACCCCCGCGCTACCCGCTGAGCCGGTGCTATCGTGTACGGCGTATCAAAGACGTACGCTTGAAGGGCGTAAGAACCGAGGTAACGTCGTGCTTCCCTTGATCTGTTTCATTGCCGTGATGGTTGGAACATACCTGGCATGGTACTACCTGGATGGCATTCGCAAACTCACGCGTGATTTCGCCGGGCCGTCAGTGTTCAACGGACCCCTTTATGAGTGTCGCGTCTATGGAATGACGATTGGCGAAGCGGCCCACGTCCTGTGTTCGGTTGGGGCCAACGCGGCCGCAGTGTATTTGACCTCTCCGCCGAAACCGCCGCGAAGGGGATTTTTCACCGCCTGGAAAGATGGGAACCCTGCCCTGTTGAAGATACCCATCCTCCTTCCCTGGAGCGCCCTGCTTTATCGCCGAAAGCGCTTTTTGTTGAAAGAGTGCATACGCTTCCACGTTCCGTCGAATAAGAGCTATTTTTATATTCCCCTGCCAATTGCGGAGAAGCTCTTCAGCGACGCGGGGCGGCAAATCCCGGGTCCGTCGGTTTGAATGAGATTCTCAAGGCAACCCGTCACTAAATGTCGACCTGTTCATTACCAGGCAATGAGAAGGGGCCGCGGAGGAATTCAGCTCGGCGCCAAACACCTCCGCGCTACCGGCTTGTTGCAGGATGCGTCGATCCTCCCTATGGGCTGATTGGAATGAGCCGCCATGTCCCACACGAGTCCTTTCGGGAAGACGAACCTTCATTGCTTGATGATGGTGCCATCATACCGCCGGATTTCTCCCCATCCGCCATTGAGGTGGTCGGGTCCGTCACGGAAGGGATACTTCGCGGCGAGTTGCTCATTCACTTCCATCCCCCAGCCCGGCGACTCGTTGGCCCACAAGTAGCCATCTTTATAAGTTGCGTAGCCCGGGAAAATCTCGCCGGTCACACCACTGATAACGCCACCCTCATGGATGCCGAAGTTGGTGCTGGCAAGTTCCAGATGCAATTGCGCCATGTGACCCACGGGCGAGACATCCTCGGGGCCGTGCCAGGCGGTTTTGACCCCGAACTGTTCCGCCAGGATGGCGATCTTTCGAGACGGCGTCAGACCTCCGGCTTGCGACAGGTGGACGCGGATATAATCGATGAGGCGCTCGGCAATCAGCGGCTGCCACTCGTGCGGGCTATTGAAGAGTTCGCCCATGGCGAGCGAAGTTGCGCACTGTTGCCGGATCTGCCGGAAATAGGCGATGTCCTCGGGGGAGAGTAAGTCTTCCAGATAGAACAGCCCGATCGGCTCGAGTTCTTTGGCAAATTGCACGGCTTGGTGCGGGCTCACGCGTTCATGCACGTCATGAATCAGCTCGATTTCTTCCCCCAACTGTTTCCGGGACTCTTCCAACATTTGCCGCGTCCGGCGCATGTAAGGTTCCGGCTCGAACACGGCGCCAGCGTGCAAACCTTTCCTTCCAGGGCCGGCCTCCGGGCCGTACCCGGCCATACCCGGCACTCCCGTCTGCAGTTTGATACATCGAAACCCCTTTTCCATGGATTGGCGGGCGCGATCGATGATCCTCGGGATTTCCATGTCTTCCAACGTGTCGTAGATGGTGGCTGCTTCGCGCGCCTTGCCGCCCAGCAACTCGTACACCGGCATGTTGGCCTGCCGGCCCTTGATGTCCCACAGCGCCTGGTCAACCCCGCTGATGGCATTGTTGAGCACGGGGCCGTTGCGCCAATACGAACTGTTGTAGCAGGCCTGCCACGTATCCTCGATGCGGTCTGCCGGCTTTCCGAGCAGGAACGGCTTGAGGTATTTTTCCACCGCCGGCACCACCAAATCGGCGCGCTGGGTAAAGGTGGCGCACCCGTAACCGTAAAGGCCATCTTGATCGGTGAGGACCTTCACCACCACCAGGCGCACGCCGGAGGGCTCCGTAGTAATCACCTTGATGTCTTTGATGAGGGGTGATGGCAACCCGCGCACCGCGCGCGCCACTTGCTCCTCGGCGGCAAGGCGCTTTGCCGGCAAAACCGTACCAATGGCGCCCGCCACAGCCATTTGACAACATTCTCTTCTATTCATGAGAGGCTCCCTTCAGGGCAACAGTAATATTAATACGCTCAGGTTAGATTGACTGACTGCGAATTCGGCTGCCAGACCGCTGCAACACAATCCCGATGCGGCACGGATGAGTCCTGCCCTTCACTCCGATTTCCGGGATCGAAGCACTGGATCCCTCAGCAAATCGTATGCCCATCATACCAGCAGGGTAGGGCAGAGTGTATGCAGTTCACACTCTGCGGCTCTCAGTATGATCTTTCACACCTGACGGGGTAACCCAGTTTCCTGCAAGCGGGGTGGCTTGTTCAAATTAACTTCGCCAACCCAATCTTCCGAAACCGCTGAAGACAACCCCCTGCCCTCCCCTCGAAAGGGTATTTGGTGTATGATATCAAGTACGTTTATTCCCAAGAGGTAAGGTTGACTCATGAGCCCCCCCCAACGTCGACCAACGGTCCCGTAGAAATCCTCATTGCCCAGGATAGCCCCACCCGAGCCGAGCAACTGAAACACATGCTCGAACAGCGCGGACACGCCGTGACGGTGGCAGCTAACGGCAAGGAGGCTCTCGAGGCGGCCCGCATTCGCAAGCCTTCGCTCATCGTCAGCGACATTTTGATGCCGGAAATGGATGGCTACGCCCTTTGCAAGCACCTCAAAACGGAGAAGGAGCTGAAGGACGTACCGGTTATCCTGATGACCTCGCTTTCCAGCACGGAAGACGTGGTCAAGGGTTTAGAGTGCGGCGCGGACATGTTCATTAGGAAGCCGTACGACGAACCAGCCCTTCTCTCACGTATTGACTATGCCCTGTCAAATCGGAGGTTGCGTGAGCGTGCGAAGAGGGATGTGTCATTGCAGATCAAGCTGGGTGACAACATTCATCACATTACTTCTGAGCCGCAGCAGATTCTTGATTTGCTGATTTCGACTTACGAGGATGCGACCCGAATTAACGCAGAGCTGGGCGAGAAGCAGATAGAGCTGACGCGGCTGGCTGCAGGACTAGAAAGAGAGGTGGAAGAGAGAACGGCTGCCCTTCGGACAGAAATCGCTGGGCACAAGATGGCGGCAGAGCAGCTTCGCCAAAGTGAGGAGCAGTTTCGCCTCATCGCGGAGAACATTTCTGATCTCATTGCTGTCCTCAACTTAGATGGCAAGCGACTGTATAACAGCCCTTCCTACAGAGATATCCTAGGCGATCCAGGTGCGTGCGCGGGTCGATCTCGTTCGATGAAATTCATCCCGATGATAGGGAAAGAATCAGGCACATATTCCAAGAAACCGTCAGGACAGGTCGCGGGCAGAGAGCCGAGTATCGATTCTTGCTTAGAGACGGGAGTATCCGCTATATCGAGTCCCAAGGGAGTGTCATTCCGGATGAAAAAGGGAAAACCGCGAAGGTTGTCGTCGTCTCTCGCGATGTAACCGAGCGCAACCAACTCGAAGGAGCGTCTCCGCCAGGCTGAGAAGATGGAAGCCGTGGGGCAACTGGCGGGAGGAGTGGCTCACGATTTTAATAATCTTTTGATGATCGTCAATGGATACGGCGATATCCTGCTAGGCCAACTCCCCACTGATGACACGCGGCGCGGCCACGTTATGGAAATCCTCTCGGCTGGACAGCGGGCCGCAAGTCTTACGCGCCAACTCCTGGCCTTCAGCCGCCGCCAAGTCCTGGCGCCCGCCGTGCTGGATTTGAATGCGGTGGTTAAGAACATGGATAAGATGCTGCGGCGTCTTATCGGGGAAGATATCAACTTGGTGATGGTGGCCAGTGAGGGGTTGTGGAACGTTAAGGCCGATCCCGGCCAAATCGAGCAGGTCATCATCAACTTGGCTGTTAATGCCCGCGATGCTATGCCCCAGGGCGGGAAACTCACCATCGAGACCGCCAACGTCGACCTGGATGAGCACTACGCGCAGGCCCATGCGGATTCGAAACCCGGCCCCCACGTCATGCTCGGGGTCAGTGATACAGGTACGGGAATGGACACCCAAACTAAAGCCCGCATCTTTGAACCCTTCTTTACGACGAAAGGGCTGGGTAAGGGAACGGGATTGGGACTTTCCACTGTCTTCGGCATCGTCAAACAAAGCGGCGGTAACATTTGGGTTTACAGCGAGTTGGGTTCCGGCACGTCCTTTAAGATTTATCTGCCCCGAGTAAAAGAAGCCCTTGAGCAGGCTGAACCAGCGATGGCCCAAACCGCTTCACGCCAGGGTTCGGAAACCGTGCTGGTGGTTGAGGACGAGGAGGCGGTCCGTGTGCTTGTTCGCAGGGTTCTGGAAGCGAACGGCTACCATGTGCTCGAAGCGAGCCATGGCGCGGCGGCTCTCGTAACTTGTGATGAGCATAAAGATCCCATCCACTTGCTGATGACAGATTTGATCATGCCTGAGATGAGCGGAAGGCAATTGGCCGAGCAAGTGTCAGCTCAGCGCCCCGAAATGAAAATCTTATATATGTCAGGCTATACGGATAACGCCATCCTTCACCATGGGGGCCTTCAGTCAGGCGCAAACTTTCTTCAGAAGCCCTTTACTCCAGATACCTTAGTGCGCAAGCTGCGCGCTGTCTTGGATGCTGACCCAAGCGTGGGATCAGGGCCTTCTCAGGAAGTTTAGCCAGTGCCTCGCCAAGATCCTATGGCGCGCCGATGATTTCATGAGCGGCCACGGTCAGCGGGGTAGCCACGCTCAGTGCCTTTCTGACCGTGGGTTCTTCTGGCAGTGGTCAGGTTATGGCAATTTTGCTCTGGGCAAGGCGACGGTGGCGGCGTGCCCCATCAGGATTGATTACATGCGGTTGCCTCTGGGATATCGGATAGGAGTAGAGTCTGTAGCGCAGAGGCAAGCGCAGTTTGCTTTCCTCTGCGGCTCGTAAAATCGGAATCTTGACCTGTTCATTGCCAGGCAATGAGAAACGGCCGCGGAGGAATCCGGCTCGGAGCCAAATACCTCCGCGCTACCCGCTAAGGGTGCTGTGGATGCTTGGGGGTCCACCATTCCGGAAGAATGCTGGGGATATGTATCTTCCTCAAGAGGGGTGCCCACTCGGGTCGAAATTCCGTTACGATGTTACGAACCGCAACCCTTTCCAGGCCTCGCAACGCGCGCTGCTCGGCATGCGTGACATCATTAAATCCATCCGGCAATACGCCCATTCCGACGAATCCCCCTGCCGCAGCCGCAGCGAAGTTAGAAAACGCGAAGGTGTTGTGTCCTGAATCGGTTTTATCAACGAAGGTAAAGGCAACCGCATGAAACATTCGAAGCAGGGCGTTCTTGCTGCCTGATGGAACGTAGCGAGGATCTTCATGCAAGGCAATTTCCGCCAGGAGTTGCCCCGTTCGACTCGATGTGCTTGTCGCTAGCTGTTCTCCATACCATCGCCCGAAAGCTCCCCCACCGTCCTCCCATTCGCGGGGATAACGGCTGGGCGGATTCAGCAGGGAGTAGCCTGCGCCGAATGCAGGAAAAATGAAATTCTGCGGACCATAACTTTGATGGAGGTAGATCTGAAACTTGTCTTTTGCCGTAAGGCGTTTTTGGCTTATGGCCGGAGGCAGAAGGGCAATGACGCCAGAACCGCTTCCAAGCGAAGCCGGCGCTTGTTCTAACGACGAACGAGTCTGCTCAACGTCCTGCGCCATCATGAGTCTTGCACAGGTCAGCAAAAGCGCGGCGGCCAGCACCCTGCGGCCTGTCTTTCTATCGCCAGGTAATTCTCCATCCGGGGTGCATATTTCCGTAGTTGTTCTCCCTTTCGTAAGTCGGCAGATCGAAATCCATTCTTCTAGGCCAGTCCAGCCGGGGTACGGAGGCATTCTATCCCAATCCCGAATGGGTCATCCCGCGCCAGGGGGGCACCCGACACGGTTCTTACCTGAACGTCAATCCAATCCGGATGGCAACGAAACTGAACTGAGTAAGATTTGGGTATGACGCCCAGAGGATCCGGCCGCCATGGCCATAGTACCGACCGTCGAAGCGCACGCCGATATGCTTCGACGCGAAGAGGTCGATGCCGCCGCCTAGGTTAAACCCATTTGTAACGTTCCCCCCCGGCGTGTCTGTGTCTTGTCCAAAGAAAATGCTGTACCCGCCTGCCACAAACGGTGCATAGTCCCGGGTCTTTTTGGGGAATAAGTGGTAGGACAGGTCCAGTGAGCCCAACCCAATCCAGTTGGAATTGTGGTTGGCAGATGTGTCCCAGCCTGCGGTTGCAAGTTCCGCACCCACACCGAAACCACCCTTGTCGAGGTATTCCCCGCCAAAACCGAAGGTAGGGCCCATCTGACGGGTCCCACCGCCAATAAATACGTACCCCAGGCCCTGAGACTTTTGATCGGTGTTCTGCGCCGGCATAGATACCGGCACCAAGAGGAGCATCGCTGCCGTCGCCATGAGTTTCTTCATATTTCACCTCCAGTGGGAATTTTCTTACCCGCACGCGCCCTAGCCGAACCCCCTTCGGCCGCGCCGGTCCTTTTGCACACACGTACCCCCGGTTGGCACAGCCCCATCCTGGCTACCGCCAGGCGAAAGGCCTTGGCACAATCCAAAAGCTATTTTGTTGAGTAGTGCGTAATAAGTCGGCGCGCGCCGAAGCGCCATTACGGCGCGTGAGCATGTGGTCTGCCCAGGAGGTGGCGCAGAAGAATGAGGGCCAGACCGCTTACACCCAGCAGGGTTACGCCCGTCCAGACATAAAACAGAAAGCTGGGCGAACCGGAGTAAAGCAGAGCATTCAGCAACTCGATATACCCGCGTGGTGAAACGCCGGGGAGCATGGGAAAGTCATGGAGAAAGTAACGAAGATCGCTGGTCGGGACTCTTTCACCGTTCCCGATCGCGCTTTGGAAAATGTACCAATAAGGGCGATAGGTCAGGTAGAGCGTGATGGAGGAGAACAACAAACCCACCGCGCTGGTCAAGACAACCATCGTCGCCACGGGCTTGGCGCGCTCGGCTGCAGGCTGCACTCCCCGGCGACTGCCGGCGATCAAGATCAACGTCGCAATCACTACGAGCCCGGAGAAGATAAGGATCATGAGCCCTGAAATTTCCACCACCGCGGCATTCCGCCGGGAAGTTTCCCGCCCAAAGGCCGAATCCCCGGGGAACCCTGGGTGTTTCCCCTCAACGGGATCGAACTTCGCCGCCAGGTAACCGAAGAGCGCGGCTTCTGACTGCTGGCCTTCCTTCTCAGAAGCCGCCTGGAGTTGCTTGTAGGCCATGGCTTGGAGGGTGGTGCCCACCAAGTGTTCGAACCCGGTGCGTCCCTGGGAATCGATCAACTGGCCAAAACGCGCCACGGTCCAGTACTTGTCACGCCCGCCCTTCCGGTCACCTCTTGCTTCGAGCTCTGCCCCGGAGTGAAGAAGCAATTTGGCAAACCGGTCGGAATTCTCGAAAGCATGAACCGGCAGGTCGATCCGGTCTCGGGACTCCACCTCATACGGGTCGTAAAAACCGTATCGGGGCACCACCCGGCGGTTGAGTTGCGCGACTCGGTCAAGGTAATCATCGAATTTCGGTGACTGGAACGCTGCCGCCATAGCGCTCTGCCACGCATTTTCCTGTTCTTTGGTGGGTGGCGTCCACGCCCCCCGGCGATAGTGCGTCTGCTCGATGGACTCCGCCGTAATCAAGTAAAGAAGGGCGTTCTGCGGGTCCCATCGCTCGAGCTTCTCGACCCACGGGGCAGTTTGTGAAAGTTCTGGGTTGCGCAGGGCGACGACGGCGTAGACCCAAAGGAGGTTCGGGTCAAGGCGGACGGCTTCCTCCGCCAAGCGCGCGCTTTCGTGGGGATTTTGGAGCCGCACGGCGCAGAAGGCCAGCCCTTCGGGATCATGGCGCATCTTCGCCTGTTTGGCAAGGTCCTCAAAGCCCGGCTGAGTATTCCTGGAGGCTAGTCTGAAATATAAGATACCAGGGCCTCAGCGCAACCTGGAATGCCTGCCGGAAGGGCGGGGCAGCGAAAAACAGCAGTGCCGCCAGCACGCACGCCCCGCCAGTAACCAATGCCACTTTGCGCAGGGGCACACGCTTGGCAAAGAGCCCTCCGTCAGGGGCAATGCCTTGGCCGCGGCGGCCCGGGATGAGAAGGGATGCGAGGGCATGCTTCACCAGGACGCTTGTGCCGCCGAGCGCCCACCTCACGGCCGCCCAAGCGCTTTCCACGTGGTGCAGTTCGCCCACCATCGCCCGGCCCCAGTCGCGCGTGTCGGGCGGTGCAATGCGAATCGCGAATTCCAGGAGTAATGTCGCAGTTTGACGGAGATGCGTTTCCAGCATCATCCTCACCCACTACAGAAGGCGGGTTGGCGCACCATCGAGCGCGGGCGTGCTTCGGCCAATTGGGTTCTGGCCAATTCCAATCCATTCGGCGTCAACCGGTAGGTGTGCCGCGGCGGCACACCATCTTCCGTCGCCACCCAACGCGCCTCCAGCAACGTGTACTTTTCCAGGCGCATGAGAATAGGGTAGAGCGTTCCGGACTTCAGCCCAGTTTCGCGGCTAAGCTCGTAACCGTAGCGCCATTCGGTAGGGCGCTCAACGAACTTTTCCAGCAGGAGGCGAGTCTCTGGAGAAATGCGGGGAGTTCTCATGGGGAAAGTCTACATATGTAGATTGACCTTGTCAAGCCCTTTCTTTTGCGGGTGGCGCCTACATTGACTTCCATGCATGCGACCCAAGCCGTCGCGCTGCGACAATTCGCACCCAAGTGTTCACGGCAGCCGGTGCGAGCGGGTAGCGCAGTGGGGAGGAGCCGCAGCCAAACGAGAAAAGGCGCTGCTAGTTCCATAGTTTGGTGCAGGTCCGCTCAACGGGTGGTGAAGTAACCCCTCACCCCCACCGCGCAAAACGTGGGGCCCCCTTCCCGCCCCGGCTGATGAAAACGCTGGCGGCGGTCCACCCTCTCCCCTCGGAGAGGACGGTTTGACTTCCAACCTTCTCCCAGGGGTCGCAGATCCGCCGTGGCGGAAGAAGGTGCTGAGGTACGAAGCGGATGAGGGGTTCCTTGGATCGAAGTCGCGACTTTCAATGCGCCCCCAAAATGTTTGCTAAAAAGACTAGAATTTACGGGATTGCGTTGCAGAGTCTAGTTGTCCAGAGACTCTGCGGCTCTTCGTTCGATAGGCGCGGCTTCCCATCACCAACTATGACCTCCAGGGAAGCTGGATGCCACGTCAGATGTGATAGCCGTGTGCTAATAATACAGTGGATGTTTATCAGATTAAGAACCGCAGAGTCTGAAAGGCACAGACTCTGCGCTAGCCAGACTGGGCTACCTGCTGCTCTGAAGGCGCCAGATCGCGTGCGGAGGTGTGGCGTGGGGAATGGCAGGCTGGCGCTCACTTTTGAGGCGCTGCTTGCTGGACTGCCTGGATCAAATCCTCGTTTCCACCCGCCTGGCGAAAATCGTGCAGGTCGTCAGCGGTGGGTGCGAACTTGATGCCACGTTCCTTGATGAGCGCCTCAATCCTCGCGTTGGAAACACCCCCCTGGAGCAAGGAGACAATATCCTTTTTGCTCAATGCCCGAGGGTTGGGGGGTACTACCTTGGGGGTGTAATGAAGGGTGAAGGCCAGCCTGGTCTCCAGGTGCGCCGAATTGGAGGCGATAATCTCGATGGAGGTGTATCCAGGCTTGATCGGTAAGGGCTCTGACCAGAACTCAGTCGCCTGCGTGTTTTGCGGCCGCATGTTGGCAGTCGAGCCATTGATGGTAACAACCAGAATGCCCGTGCTGTCCGTGGCCACGCCACGGATCACCAGCGGGGATTCATTGAGCTCCACGGTTTGATTCGGGCTTACGCCGGAGGGGGACGCCACCACGATGGCGGTAGAAGAAGTTGGCGCGGGGATCTTGGGCTCCGGTGATGGGGCCGCAGCGGGCGCCGCCACGACGGCATCGAGCGGAAACGTAAAGTGCTCGGAACTTATCAGGTAGTAATCATAGCCATGGGCCCCGCTTAGGCTGGACCAATGAATGGGGCCGTTTGTAAGCTCAACGCTTTTGGGGACGTAGCCTTCCTTCGTCAATCTCACGCGGAACGGCTCCGCGCCATGCGAACTCACGGCGGTGTGCTTCATGCCAAAGTAGTACCCAGGCACCATGATGGAGCACGGTGTGACGCAAGTTACGCTGCCGTTCACCTCAACCTGTGCTCCTGCGGGGGTGGATTCGATTAAGACCGACTTGTCACTTGCAAGCGCGTGCAGGCTACTGAAGGAAAGTGCAACCGATACAGCACAAATTGCCCCTAACTTTCGTGATAGCATTCGATCACCCCCCGTCGGCAGCAAGGTAGCGCAGCGTAGCCGCATACAACGCGTTAAGAAGAAAACTCCGGTGACGCGTTGCTAATCCAGCCAGTAGTTCGGGGCTTCTTTGGTGATGATGACGTCGTGGACGTGGCTTTCGCGCAGGCCGGCGGATGTGATGCGCACAAAACGGCCCTTCTCCTGCAACTCCTCCATCGTCTGGCAGCCGCAATAGCCCATGCCGGAGCGCAATCCGCCCACCAGTTGCGCCACCAGTTCTGCCAGCAGGCCCTTGTACGGCACGCGCCCTTCAATGCCTTCGGGAACCAGCTTCGAGATTTCGCCGCGCGCCACTTCCGCTTCCTGGGAATAGCGGTCGCCGGAGCCGGCGCTCATGGCCGCAATCGATCCCATGCCGCGATAGGACTTGAAGGTGCGGCCCTGGTAGAGAATCGTCTCGCCGGGGCTTTCTTCGGTGCCGGCAAAGAGGCTGCCCAGCATGACGGAGCTGGCGCCCGCGGCAATGGCCTTGGGAATGTCGCCGGAGTATTTGATGCCACCATCGGCGATGATCGGCACGCCGGCCTGGCGCGCGGCACGCGCGCATTCCGCAATCGCGGTGATTTGCGGCACCCCGGCGCCCGTAACCACTCGGGTGGTGCAAATCGAGCCCGGCCCGATTCCCACCTTGATGCCATCGACTCCCAGTTGCAGCAGGTCGCAGGCGCCGTTGAACGTGGCCACGTTTCCTGCCACCAGATCCACGTCCGGGAATCGGTGCTTCACGTTGCGCACCGCTTCCAGCACTCGCGTGGAGTGGCCGTGCGCGGTATCAATCACCAACAAATCCACTTTGGCTTTTACTAGCTCCGCGGCGCGCTCCAGATAATCCCCCGTGGCGCCCAAGGCTGCTCCTACGCGCAGGCGGCCCTGCTCATCCTTGCAGGCGTTGGGATACTTAATCTTCTTCTGGATATCCTTTACGGTGATAAGACCACGAAGGTTATAATCCTCATCCACCACCAGAAGCTTTTCCACGCGATGCCGGTGCAGGGTTTTCTCGGCCTGTTCGAGGGTGGTACCCACCGGCACGGTGATCAGGTTGTCCTTGGTCATCACCTCCTCGACGGTCAGGTCGAGTCGGTTTTCAAAGCGCAGGTCGCGGTTGGTCAGGATGCCCACCAGGCGGCCCTCTTCGGTGACCGGGACGCCGGAAATCTTGTATTTCTTCATGATCTCGAGCGCATCGGCGATCAACTGTTTGGGGCCGATCGTGACGGGATCAACGATCATGCCGCTTTCTGAACGCTTCACCTTGTCGACTTCCAGCGCCTGGTGCGCCACCGACATGCTGCGATGCATAATGCCAATGCCGCCCTGTTGCGCCAGCGCAATCGCCAGGCGCGATTCGGTGACCGTGTCCATGGCCGAACTGACAATGGGAATATTCAGATCAATATGGCGAGTGAGCTTGGTGCCAACGTCAACCTGGGTTGGCAGAACTGAGGATTTGCCAGGAATCAGTAAGACATCATCGAAGGTAAGCCCCTCCGGAATGGCGCCGTCCAGCATAGCCCCCCTCTTTCCGCATTTTGATGCAATGGAACATAGGCCATTCTAATGCCCGCCTCATTGTAGCGTCAAGGAATCCTGGCTCGGGGGGTGCGCGACATAAATGTAACGCTCTGGGCTGGCTCTTTTTTTGTCGCTTATATCCTAACGTATATGATACGTTAGGATAGAGGAGGCCTTAACATGCCCCAATCCCTTGACGTCCTGGAGAACCAACGGGCGGAGTTGATCCGCCAGATCGCCCAACTGGGTGACCTCCGCAGTGGTTCGATCACCAGCATTACCGCCCGCTGCGGCAAGTCCAACTGTCACTGTCATCAGCCCCATCATCCCGGCCACGGCCCTAACTTCCGGCTCACTTACAAGGTGCAGGGCCGGACCGTCAGCGAAACCTTCCCCAGCCCTGCCGCCCGGCACCAGGCGGAACGACAGATTGCCGAGTTCCGCAGGTTTCAACAACTGCGCCGGGCCTTCGTGGAGGTGAACGAAAAAATCTGCCGTCAGCGCCCCCTCCCCCAGGAGGCCGAAGCGGCGGAGCAGGAAAAAAAACGGCGGAAGCCATTCAGCGGGAAGTGGCGCGAGAAGTAGAGTCCCTGCTGGCGGTGATCTTTGCTGGGCGGCGCAAGTCCGGGACGCTGGATTTGGAAGCCGTTGAGATGGCCACACGCGCGGCCTTGCACCGGGCGGGGGCGGCGGTGCTGGAGGAGTTGCTGGCCGCCCCGGACGAGTGCCCTCGCCAAGTTCCCTGCGGCTGTGGTCGGGGGGCCCCCTACCGCGGCAGGCGTCGGAAGCAACTGCTGACCGTGCTGGGGCGGGTCGAGACCGAGCGTCCCTATTACGTTTGTCCGGCCTGTCACCGGGGACAGAGTCCCCGCGATCAGGAACTGGATGTGGAGGGCACGGAATATTCTCCTGGGGTGCGACGGATGATGGCGGTGGTGGGCAGCGAAACCTCCTTTGCGCTCGGTCGAGAACAACTGCAACTGCTGGCCGGGTTGGAGGTGACCACCAAGGCCGTGGAACGGCAGGCAGAGGCTCTGGGCGCCGAGATTGCTGCCCAGGAACAAGCCTCGATCCAGCAAGGCCTGCAACGGAACTTGCCGCAGGTGAGGGGACCGGAAATTCCGGTACTCTATGTGGAGATGGATGGGACGGGAGTACCGGTGGTGAGTTCGGAAACCGAGGGTTGAGCGGGGAAACAGAGCGAGCAAGCGCGCCCGCGGGAAGTGAAATTAGGTTGTGTCTTCGCCCAGACGACACGGGATGCCCGGGGCCGACCGGCGCGCGAAGAAGGCTCCACCACCTACACGGGAGGCATCGAAACGGCCGAGGTTTTTGGGCGGCGCATCTACCTCGAAGCATATCGTCGGGGCTGGAACCGGGCCCAAAAGAAAGTGGTGATCGGCGATGGTGCTCCTTGGATTTGGAACCTCACCGCCGAGCACTTTCCGGGAGCCATTCAGATTGTGGATCTTTATCATGCCCGACAGCACTTATGGGAGCTGTCGGGCCAGCTCTGGCCCACCGACGAGCGCCACCGCCGAAGGTGGACCAGAAAACGGGAGGAGAAGTTGGAGAGCGGGCGGATCGAATCCCTAGTGCGCGATTTGCGCTCGCTGTTCCCAGCCACGCCCGAAGCCGCCGAACTCTTGCGCCACGCGGCAGATTATTTTACCGTCAACGCCCAACGGATGCGCTATCCGACCTTTCGGCGTCAGCATCTGTTCGTAGGTTCCGGGGTCGTCGAAGCCGGCTGCAAAACCCTCATCGGCACTCGGCTGAAGCGCTCCGGTATGTTCTGGAGGGTCCGCGGGGCCAATGCCATCATCGCCCTTCGCTGCCATCGCTTGAGCGGCAAATTCGAGGATTACTGGGAGAACCGTCGCCCCCGCGCGGCCTGACCCACACAGATTTGTCGCACACCCTGGCTCGGGGGTGCCCAGTTTGATGTGCCACGGCCGACCTGCCCCGATTTATCGGGGTCTTGGCCGTGACTGGATACGGGCGGGACGCCCGTGCCATGTCAAAATGAGTCACGGTGGTGAGTCATGGGCGAGACACGGCCGCTGCCAGGTGCAGGCAATCCCGCTTCAAAGCACAAATCGTTCCGGCGAAGGTGAGAATATGGTCCACCAGCGGCGAATTACTGGGTCGTATGCTTGCCCCGTAGGCCAGAAGGGAAGAGTCGGCCCATCGGACATAATGGCGCCTTTGGGTGTCCCAGATGTTGCCCAGCGCGGGGCCTAGCGGGCGTTGTCCCACCAAAAGTGCCGGTAGTGGGACAACGGAGCTATAGCAAAATTTGTTCGGTGGGGTCGCGAATTCCTCAGAATTGTCAGTCTACTCTCAACCCGCAATTTGGCGAACGGTATTGGTGTCTTCCGTGATTTGATCCGTGAATCGTGGGTACAATCCGACGATAACGGCGTCGGTGGGCTTGATATTCTTGAAGGTCCACTCGAAAGTTTCGCGGACCATGCCGGGAGAGTTGCACTTCCTCCCTGCAGCCAGGATTTTGTAGGCCAGGCAGGGCCTGTTAACTTTACGGATGACTTCGCACATGCGCGGCGGGTCTTCCGCGAAATAGGTTTCTCCCACCGGCACTTTGCCGATCTCCTTCTTGAAATCCTCTTCCGTGCGCGTCAGGTAATACAGCGCCGTCATATAGAAATCCACGGGCCAGCCCTTGCTTTCGAGCGCCTCCAGCATGGCCGGGTTGTGCGTGGAGATTCCTGCCAGGCAACCTACGTCGTGTACCTTGTTAATGTAGGTTTTGAGATAGTCGATTTTGCCGGATCGCCAGAGGGAATCTGTGTCGGAACCGTGGTGGACCATGGCGATGGGATTATGCTTTTTCACCGTGTCAATAGCCGTCAATTGGCCATCGCGTATCCACTCAGGAGTCTCGTGTTCCACTTGGGTGATAACATCGCCGGGAGAGGTAAGGGCGATCCATTGAAGGGTGCTGCCCCGCCTCTTCAAGAGCTCGAAATGCCGCAAGACGCGAGGCTGATAGAAGCTCGATTGAAAGGTATTGATTCCCGCTTTCTGGCAATCGAGCAGCACCTGCGCGGTGCGTTCATCCGTGTACCATTCCACCATGTGTTCGTTGTACTGATGGTTGAAATGCGAGTAGCCGCGGATGGGATTGCTTCCCACTATCATCCGGGTCACGCGGTGTGGCCCCAGCGCAATCGTGGGCAGCGTTCCGGCTTCCACGCTCCATCCGTACGGCGCCGCCATGATCCCTGCCGCAACGGTCGTGGCGCCCTTCAAGAAGTTCCGACGACTGGCGTCGCAGGGGTTCAAGGGTTCCACATCACGCGATAATGACGACCTTTTCCTGGCCACCGTGCACCTCACGTTTCTATTGTTCTTTTCCGAATGCCACAAAAACCTTATCGTGCTTGAGTAGGCGTGTCAATCCAATCCCTACGGGCGGAGGGCTGGAGGGCGGCAAAATTGACACTTCTGGGGTGGTGTGTTAGCTTGGATTTTCAGGCGTTTGCTGGAAACTTTTTTATCCCTCACGCTCCGCATGAGGCGGGCTTTTCACTATGGCCAACTCTGATCGGTTCTTCTTTGAGCGCTTTGGGCTGACGGAGGCGAACCTCTCCGCATATCTGGGGGCCGCGCTTTCCGAGGGCGGCGAGTATGCCGACCTTTACTTCGAGCACACCACCTCGTCCTCGCTCCTGGTGGATGAATCGCTGGTGAAGACCGCGACGGAAGGAATATCGCTGGGTTGTGGTGTGCGCGTGGTGGCGGGAGAGCAGACCGGCTACGCGTACACGGATGACTTAGCGCCGGAGAAAATCCTGAAGGTGGCGAAGATCGCGGCCCGCATTGCCAGTGGTCCGGCGCGTGTCTCGACCGTGGGTTTAAGCACTTTCGAGGC
This sequence comes from uncultured Acidobacteriota bacterium, assembly GCA_963804995.1. Lineage (GTDB taxonomy): Bacteria > Acidobacteriota > Terriglobia > UBA7540 > UBA7540 > Bog-366. The sequence goes on along the minus strand of CAWDSK010000003.1, from coordinate 108,383 downwards.
GCATCATGATTTTTACCCCGTGGCTTTGCCGTCGACGGACCGCGACTTGGCCGACAAACTGGGGCTGGTCGTACGCGCCGACGTTGCCGCCCGCGCCTATGATTCCCGCGTCAAGCAGGTGCGGGTCACCTACGGCGACCAGATTCGTCACGTTATGATTGCCGGCTCCGACGGCCGCATCGTGACGGATTTCCAGCCCCTGGTGCGCCTGAATGTGTTCACCATTGCGCAGGAGGGTAGCAAGCTGCAATCCGGATCCAGCGGCGGCGGGGGCAGGGTGGGATTGGAATTTTTTGCCGGCGAGCGTGATCCCGAACAATTTGCGAAGGAAGCGGCGCGGCAGGCGATTGTGCAACTCGACGCCCGGGAAGCGCCGGCGGGTGAAATGGAAGTGGTGCTGGGTCCGGGTGGCCGGGCATCCTGTTACACGAAGCGATTGGCCACGGATTGGAAGCAGACTTTAATCGCAAAGGCATTTCCGCTTTCAGTGGCCGGATTGGGCAACGCGTAGCTTCCGAAATCTGCACTGTAGTGGACGACGGGACCATTCCCGCCAGGCGCGGTTCGTTGAATGTGGATGATGAAGGTGAGCCAACCCAAAAGACGGTGCTGATTGAAAATGGCATGTTGCGGGGCTATTTGCAGGACAAGCTGAGCTCCGACATCCTGAAAACTACCCGCACCGGCAACGGACGCCGTGAGAGCTACGAGCACATTCCCATGCCGCGCATGACGAACACTTACATGCTGGCGGGGACCGATGCTCCTGAGGACATTATCCGCTCCGTTCGGCGGGGGCTTTATGCGGTCAACTTTGGCGGTGGACAAGTGGATATCACGAACGGAAAGTTTGTGTTTTCCGCGTCCGAGGCGTATCTGATTGAAAACGGCCGCGTGACGGCGCCCGTCAAAGGCGCTACCCTGATCGGCGATGGCCCTACGGTACTGACCCGTGTGACCGCGGTGGGGAATGACCTGAAGCTTGACCCAGGCATCGGCACCTGCGGCAAGGATGGGCAGAGCGTGCCGGTTGGCGTGGGCATTCCTACGCTCAAGGTCAGTCAGTTGACGGTGGGCGGGACAGGCCCGCGCGGCGGGGGATCGTTTACTTAAAGAATCCAGAAGCTAGAAGTTAGGAGTTACAATTTCAGACCCAGATTCTAGCTCCTAGCTTCTCGCTCCTAGCGACTGCTTATGGAAGAACAACTGGAACAACTTGCGGTGGAGCTGGTAAATCGTGCCCTCGGGAAGGGTGCGACGGCCGTGGACGCCTTGGTGCACGAGGCCGATGACTTCTCGACTGCCTTGCGCCTGCGCAAGATTGAGAGCCTCAAGGAAGCCGCCTCCAAGGTATTGGGATTGCGCGTTTTCCTCGGAGTGCGGAGCGCCACGTCGTTTTCGAGTGATTTTTCTGCTGTCTCGCTGGATAGGCTGGTGGAGCGTACGATCGCCATGGCCCGCGTTACCTCGGAGGATCCTGCCAGCGGGCTGCCGGATCCCGCCCTGCTCGGCCGGCATGAAGGCGAGTTGGGGCTTTATTCTGCCGATGTCGGCGAGCTTTCCACCGACACCCGAATCGACTATGCGCGCCGGGCGGAAGAGGCGGCGCTCAGCGCTGATCCCCGCATCAAGAATTCCGAGGGCGCCTGGTTTGAAGCGAGCGTCAGCCGCAAGGCCTATGCGAACACGCTGGGATTTGCGGGCAGCTATCGATCTTCCTATTGCGCGGTTTCCGTGGCGCCGGTAGCCGAGGACGGTGGCATGCAGCGTGACTACTGGTACTCGGTGGCGCGCCGTGCCGATAAGTTGGAGAGCCCTGAGGCGGTCGGCCGCAAGGCGGCGGAGCGCACTCTGCGCAAGCTGGGGGCGCGCAAGATGGCAACCTGCCAGGTGCCGGTGATTTTCGATCCCGAGGCTGCGCGCTCACTGGTCGGCCACATTTTTGAGGCCGTGCGCGGTGACGCTATCTATCGCAGCGCCTCGTTCTTGACCGGTAAGTTGAAGCAGAAGGTGACCAACGAACGCGTGACGATTCTCGACGACGGTTTGCGGCAGGGCGGATTCGGTACCCGTCCTTTCGACGACGAAGGTATCCCCGCGTCGGTCACTCCGGTGATTGAAAACGGAGTGCTCACCAATTATCTTTTGAATTGCTACACGGCGCGTAAGTTGAATTTGCGCACCACGGGTAATGCGGCGCGTGGAGTCACTGGCCCGCCCCACGTCGGTCCAAAGAACTTTTACATGGTGCCTGGGACGGAGAGTCCTGAGCAAATTCGCAAGTCTGTCCAATCGGGATTTTACGTCACTGACCTGATTGGCTTCGGCGTGAATATCGTGACGGGCGACTACTCGCGCGGAGCCGCCGGACTGTGGATTGAAAACGGCGAATTCGCCTATCCCGTCGAAGAAGTTACGATCGCAGGAAACCTGGTAGAGATGCTGAATCACATCGAAATCGTGGGTTCGGACCTGGAGTTTCGCAGCTCCGTGGCGGCCCCCACACTGCTCGTCTCCGGCCTGACTGTGGCCGGCACCTAAATGACCCTCATGCCTCGGAATGATCGTGGTGTCTCAACTCTAATCATCATCCTCTGCGTGGCGGTGGCGCTGGCAAGCCTCGTTGCCGCCTATGTCCTGATGCAACATCCCGCCTCATCCGGACCCGCGTCCGTGAGGGCGCCGCAGACGGCCCTCAGCGCTGAGCAGAAGGCCTACTTTGCGTTTCTCGACTTCAGCGGGCTGCACATGAGCGCGGCGGAAAACTTTCTGGGCAATACAGTGACCTATCTCGATGCCAGCGTCACCAATAAGGGGACGAAGGCCATAAGCAACCTGGAAGTGGAGTTGAATTTCGTGGACACACTCAACCAGGTTGTCTTGCGCGAGAACGGACACGCCCTGACACGTCGCGGGGCGCCCTTGCAGCCGGGCGAAACGCGCGCCTTCCGCCTGAGCTTTGAGCATATGCCGGTGGATTGGAACCAGGCTCCGCCGTCCATCAGACCTGTGTATTTGGAATTCTGATCCGTGGAAAGGCGAAAATCGAAACTCGAAATTCGAAACTCGCCTCGACTTTTGAATCTCGGAATCTGGTGGCGGATCTGGTTTTCAGGACATGGCAAGCCCTACCCCCACAAACACGCACACTAGCGCCCCAGCTCCAAGCGGCGGATTAGGGGTTCGGGCAGACGGGCTTCTCGCATCTTGGCTTGTGTCTTGGCCACCTCATAGGGAGTACGGTAATACTCGACTTCCTGCTTATCCATATCAAGAATAGCAAACCCGGCGCGCCAGTCGCCGTCGCGGGGCTGCCCGATTGAGCCTGGGTTGATAAGGTAGTGCGAACTGTTATCGAGTGGGAGAGTCAGGGTCAGTCCATCCGACTTCGAGGGAAAGCGGATAGATTGAAAACGGCCGGCGGGCGTAACCATAAAGCCCCCCTGGTAATGCGTGTGGCCGAAGCAGACGGTCTGGATCTGGGGGGTTTTGAGCAGGGGGAGAGCCTGGCCGGGTCCGAGGATGTATTCGTCCTCATCGATAGGCGAGCCGTGCACCAGGATGAAGTTGTCCATGGTTACGGGACCCATGGGGAGCGTGCGAAGGAATTCCAAATGCGCAGGGGTGAGGGCCTCACGTGTCCAGTGGGTGGCCAGGCGCGCGAAGGGGTTGAAATCTGAGGCATCATCGATCCCGCAGCAGGCCTTATCGTGGTTGCCGCGGATGATGACCTTCGCCAGGGGGCGGGTCTTTTCTATCACCTCGTTCGGATTTGGCCCGTACCCTACGAGATCGCCTAAGCACAAGGCTTGGTCGTATTTCCCCTGGGCGAGTGCGAGACACGCGTCAAGCGCTTCCAGATTCGAATGCACGTCGCTAAAAAGGAGATATCTCAAGGCCACCTCAAGAGTGCCGCATTATATTCTAGATGCTACAGCAAGGGGCGCAAAATCAGATTTTGCCTGAAACCTCTTTGATCTGAGGTGCCACGGCCGACCTGCCCCGATCCATCGGGGTCTTGGCCGTGATCGAACACGGGCGGGAGAAGCTGTGAAAAAATCCCATCAAACCTTTCACCGCGGAGACGCTGAGGCGCAGAGGCTTGAAAACAAAGGGTCATTTCTCTGCGTCTCAGCGTCTCAGCGGTGAAAATGGTATTTTTTCACACCTTCGGACGCCCGTGGCACCTCGAAATGCGTCACTTCTGGTGTTTCGGTGGTGGGTCAATTTGCTGTAGCGGCGGTCGGAGACCGCCGCTACCTGGCCTTTGGCCTTTTGCAGTTCAAGCATTGGCGTAGCAGAGGGCGGAGGCGAGGGGGAAGGTACAATTCTGGGGCTTCGTTGTAGAGGGTTGGGGAGGCGCGAAGCCGGAGAAATGATCGAGACCCAGTCCCCGGCCCCAGACCTCGGCGCGCAGTTGATGGATGGCGTGTTGGGTGGAGATGCGGGCAGTGGGGGCAGCGTGGATCCACTTGGGGCGCGGCAGCAGGCCGTGGCGGGTACGGGCGAAGGCGCGATGGGTAGCGAGGAGCAAGAGGGCATAGGCGGCCACGGTGAAGGCGGGGGCAGACTCGACCGAATGGGGGGAGCGGACCTGGGCTTGGCCCACTCCCAGCAGAGTTTTTTCATCGCGGAAATTAACTTCAATGTCCCAGCGTTGGAAGTAAGTTGTGATGAGGAGTTGGGGGTCGAGGTTTTCGTCGGTGCAGAGGAGGAAGGCGGGTTGGCGATAGAGCAGCTTGGAACCTTGGCGCAGACGATAGGCGAGCGGCGCGATGACGACAAGTTGCAGGAATTGGTGGGCGCCGGCGGCACGCCACAGGAGGCCGGTGCGGCGCTTGAAGCGGAGTTGATGGGGAATGCCGTGATGGGTAAAGGTCAAGGTCTGCCAGGGAGCATCGTCGGTGCGGACCTGCTCGGGAGTGGGAGCGGGAGGCCCGTAGCAGAGACGGCGACCGCGCGCCTTTTGGGTTTGGGGATCGGGCCGGAACAGCAACTGAGCATCTTTGCGGAGCCGGCCGATGGCGGTGGTATGGGGAGGAAGGCGTTTGAGGACGGTGCGGTTGGTGTATCCGCCATCGAAGGCGACGAGGAGAAGGCGCGAAGCGGAGGCGGGATCGGAGTCAAGGGCCGCACGCAGATCGTGGATCTGTTCGCTGGCGCGTTGACCGAGGCGGGCAGCGCGCGCTTGGGTGCGGTACTGCTGCTGCTCGGCGGCGGGGGCCTGCCGGGAAGGCTTGCGGGGCGTGGGGGCATGGCGGAAAGCAATGGGGAGCAAGCGGCAGGAGCCGTCGGGAGTGGGGAGCGCGAGGGAGGTTTGAAGAAAACGCTGGGCGCGCACGAAGTTGGTTTGAAAGCGCGGGCCCAGCGGGTCGCGGCGCCAAGCCACCCCGGGAGTGCGCCGACCGGAACGACGCAACAGCGAGTCATCGAGGAGGGCGCAGACGGGAGCGCCGGGTGCGAGTTCGCTCACCACCGCGCGGCGCACCACGGAGAAGAGCGCCTCGACCCGCAGACGGTGCTGGGAGAAGAGCCGGTAACTGGAGGTCCAGTCACGGAACTGCAGGCCGCAAGTGGTGAGCAGACCGGTCACGGTATGGCGTCCCAGACAAAGCAAGGTGCTCAGCGCGAGGGCTTGGGCGTGCGCGGCAACGCGGCGCTGGCGGAAGCCCGGGAAACATTGGCTCCAGAGTTGTTCGAGTTCGGCGAGGACGCCGGTAGAGTTTTTTTTAGCACGGAAGGCGGCGGCGAGGCTCGTCGCAGGGCCAGCAGACCTTTGTTTTCGACGAACCATTCGACCGATTCGCCGCGCGCAAACTCCATGGCTTGGGCGAGGGCGGAAGGAAAGTTGATGTACCACTGCTCGCTCGCCTGGCGTTTGATAAGCTGTACTTTGGTAGGGAACCCCATGAGAAAAGCCTCCTTGAGGAATATCTAGTCATATAACTAGATATCAGAAGACTGGCTTTTCTGCAAGTAAATACTTTCCGACAGCCTTTATCTAGTTAAAGGCCAAAGTCCAGGTAGCGGCGGTCGGAGACCGCCGCTACAACAACCCAAATTGACCCACTACCGGTGTTTCGCAAATTTTGACCGCTCGCGCGGAATCCGATAGAATTACATGATTTGGGCGTGCCCAACGAGTGCCCAAGAGTCAGAGCTATGCTGCGTTTCCAAACCACCGGCGAGTCACACGGGCAGGGGCTGATCGCGATCCTTTCCGGATTGCCCGCGGGCTTGCGCCTTGACTTCGACTATGTGAACCGCGACCTGCGGCGCCGCCAGGGTGGCTATGGGCGCGGCGGGCGCATGAAGATTGAAACCGACACGGCTCAGTTCCTCTCCGGTGTAAGGCATGGCCAGACGATCGGATCGCCTATCGCCATTTTAATTGCCAATCGGGATTGGGAGAATTGGAAGGAAGCGATGGCGGTCGAAGACCGGCCGGAATCGCGCGCCAAGTACAAGCCGCTTTCGCCACCGCGGCCGGGTCACGCGGACCTGGCAGGGTGCCTGAAATACAACTTTCGCGAAGCCCGCTACGTATTGGAGCGCGCGAGCGCGCGCGAAACCACGGCGCGCGTGGCCGTGGGCGCCGTGGCGAAACTCTTTCTCAAAAGTTTTGGGATCGAGGTCGCAAGCCACGTCGTATCTCTCGGTCAGGTGACGATAGGGAATTCCCCTGCGCCTTTCGAGAAGGTGTTGGCCTTGCCGGACCGCGAGGATCCCATGCTCTCCTGCGTGGACCCCACCGTCGAAGCTCGCATGAGGGAAGAGGTGGACCGTGCGACCGAAGCCCGCGACACCGTGGGCGGAACCTTCGAGGTGATGGTACGCGGCCTTCCCGCGGGTCTAGGCTCCTCGGCGCAGTGGGATGAGCGGCTGGACGGCCAGTTGGCGCAGGCGGTGATGTCGATTCAGGCGGTCAAGGCCGTGGAAATTGGGAGCGGCATCGCGAACGCCGCGGCGGTGGGTTCGAACGTTCACGACGAAATCGGATACGACCGCGAACACACGCGCTATACGCGAAAAACCAATCGTGCGGGCGGCCTGGAAGGCGGCATTACGAATGGCGAAGATGTTATCGTGCGGGGTTATTTGAAACCCATTTCAACCCTGCGCCGGCCGCTGGAATCCGTTGACTTTGAAACCAAGGAGATTGTGAAGGCCGCTTACGAGCGCTCCGATGTTTGTGTTGTTCCGGCCGCGGGGGTGGTGGGTGAGTCGATGGTGGCGCTGATCCTGGCCCGCGCCTTCCTTGAGAAATTTGGCGGGGACTCCATGGAAGAGACCCGCCGGAATGTTGAAGGATACCTGGAACAAGTCCGGAGATTCTAAGTCGAATTCCGAAAATGATCTATCCCATTGTCAAATACGGCCGGGACGTTCTGGAGAAGCCCGGGAACCCGATTACCGACTTCAATGGCAATCTGGAAAAATTAGTGGCGGACATGTTTGAGACCATGTACGCGGCGAATGGGGTCGGCCTGGCGGCGCCGCAGATAGGTCTCTCTTTGCGGTTGACTGTTATTGACGTGACCTCGGGTGAAGATCCAAACGCTAAGCTGGTCCTGGCCAACCCTGTAATCGTGACCTTGGAGGGTGAGCAGACACAGGAGGAAGGCTGCTTAAGCCTGCCGGATTTTCGCGCCAAAACTCCACGTCCGGCTCGCGTCACGGTGCGGGCGCAGGACATCCACGGCAAGGATTTCACCACCATCGGCGAGGGTTTACTGGCCCGCGCCTTTTGCCACGAGACGGACCACTTGAACGGCAAGCTTTTCATTCAACACGTCGGCCGCCTCAAGCGGGAGTCCATCCAACGCAAGATTCGCAAAATGATGAAAGCCGGGGAATGGTAGGGCGTCCGTGGTTCGTTGTCCGTAGTCAGTTGCCTGCCGTTTCGGCTTAAGATGAAATTCCCCCCGATTGCCTATAGGGGCCACTAGCAACTAATGAAAGTCGGTCAAATGCGACGGATTACTGACCATTGACCACAGACCACGGACAGATGAAACTAATCTTCTGCGGCACACCTGAGTTCGCCGTCCCCACCCTGGAAAAACTTATCACGGAGCAATTTTCCGTCGATCTCGTTGTGACGAATCCCGACGAGCCCAGCGGTCGCGGGTATGAGCTGAAGGTTCCGCCTGTCAAACAATCGGCTTTACGTTATGGCCTGGAAGTCTTCCAGCCCCCGAAACTTAAAGATCCGGCCACGGTGGAGTTCCTCTCACGCTTTCGGCCTGACGCACTGGTAGTAATTGCCTACGGCCACATCCTCCCGAAATGGTTGATTGACCTCCCGCGCTTGGGATGCATCAACCTGCACGCCTCCCTTCTTCCCAAATACCGTGGGGCGGCGCCGATTCAGTGGGCGCTGAGTCGGGGAGAATCTGTGACCGGCGTGACAAATATGCGGATCGATGAGGGATTGGATACCGGCGACATTCTGCTGAAGAGGGAAGAGGCCATTCAGGATGAGGACACGACGGAAACGCTTGGGGAACGGCTTAGCCGGTTGGGCGCAGATTTGATGGTCGAAACGCTGCGGCGGCTGGAACGTGGCGATATCCAGGCCCAGCCGCAAGATCACAAGCAGGCGACGTTCGCACCCATCCTGAAGAAGGAAGACGGGCGAATAGATTGGACGCTTCCCGCAAAAGAGGTCTGGTATCGCGTTCGCGGTCTGCGTCCTTGGCCGGGCGCCTACACCATGTTCCGCGGCAAGAACTTGCACATCTGGGCAGCCGGAGTGCCAACCGCCACCGAGCCCTGTTTACTTGAGCCCGGCACCCTGATGGCTTCACACGGTAACTTGTTCGTGGCTTGCGGCCAGAAAACGCGGCTCGAGGCTAAGGAAGTTCAACTGGAGGGCCGCCGGCGCCTTCCGGCACGCGATTTTCTCAACGGGGTCAGGCTCTTGCCCCGCGAAACCGTGGGAAGTTTCTAAATTGCCGCCAGTTGAGAATCTGAAATACCTGCGACAAGACCCCTCGCCCTCCCCCCATTAACCCCAAAGGATTTCACCACAGAGGCCACAGAGGTCACGGAGACCGAGCGGAGGAAAAGCCGCGAGTAAATATAATATTTACCGCCGAGGCGCTGAGACGCAGAGAAAAGGCCTTTGGATTTCAAGACTCTGTGCCTCCGCGCCTCTGCGGTGAGTCCTGCCTGGGTTGCGGCTACGCAGCGCTGCGCTAGGTGGTAGAATGCCCGCATTCCTCATTTCGGGAGGCACCCATGCGGCCCCGACTATTCCTGCTCCTCCTCGTCCTACCCCTGATTCTGACGCCGCCCCTGTGGGCACAGCAGAAGATCGATAGGGGTAGGGAGAACCGATTGAGTTCGGTCCCCCCTCCCTCCGAACCGGACAGGCGGATCTCCCGCATCCGGCTCTCCAGTCGGTGGTTTTACCTCGAAGAGGAGTGATGTCGGTCCAACCGAGGCCCAGGAGAAGGCACCGGAGGATCGGCGAGAAGCCGCGCCCTCCGCAGAGGGCCACCACTATGATGAACTCCCAAGGTTCAGGTGCTCGGCTCCAGCGATGGCGAGTCGAGCCCACGTGCGGTTTAGCCCGAAGGCACTTGGCCGTGGGGGTATCCCCGTTCCTCCGAAGTTCCTCATCCACCTTCCTGCGTCCCTTCGCTCCAGACCCATTACGGCCCTTCGTCGCTCTTATGGACGCTCTGACTCCTGCTCGCGCCGTCCTGGCAGTGCTCGGGCTCTTCCCAGCGGCCACCCCTTCGGCTCCACGCGAACAGGTCTCCCTGATTCACGCACCCGACCTTCCGACCATTCCGTCTCCAACCACCTGCGTGCGCTCCGTCTCGCCAAGGCACGTTACCTGTCGGCGGATCGAACCAAGATTGCTTCCCTATGGGAACGGGAACTCGGGGCTTCGCCATTCGCTAGCAGGCTCGCCACGCCTCACCGGCCGAATCGAGTTTCTTATCGTACGGACTGGCCGTTCACCTCCTGCTGCTCCCCACCCCGTGTCACCACGACGCAGTTGCAGTTGATTACAAGTTACGTCGACTTGGAGAGGACTTTCACCTCTCCGGTCGTGTGCGCTCTCAGGCGCACTAGCGCCGACCTTGAGGTCGGCACATGCTTACGTAGCGGCGAGTTTACCTCGCCATGGCGGCGTCCCGATAGGATCGGGATGCATGCCGCCGCTACGGCACGCTGACCCTTCGGCAAGCTCAGGGCAGGCTTTCAAGGTCAGCGCTACAACTCCAGGCCTCAGCACGGCGAAGCCCTTTACGCGGGAGCAGGTCGAAGGCCTGGTGCGGGACGGGTTGGGCGATGAGTCGGGCGCCAAGCTGATCGAGCAGCGCGGGATTGATTTCGCCCCGTCTGAGGATTTTTGCCAAACCCTCAAGGCCGCAGGCGCGAGCGAGGCATTTCTTAAGGCGCTGCGCACAGCCAAGCCGCCCGGGTCTGCGAGTGCGAAGAAGCCGCTGAACCAGGTGCAGGTTTTCGCCTTGCTGGCGGGCCAAGTGCCGAGCCATCGAGTCACTATGCTGGTCCAGGAACGCGGAATCGATTTTGAGCCCACGGATGACTACCTTCAGGAAGCCCGCTTGGCTGGTGGCGAGGACGAACTAATCAGCGCGCTCAAAAGTGCCAAGGTGACGAAGCCGGAGCATGTTGACCCCGCACTCCAGGCGCGGCAAACGGAAGTGCGGCAACATGTCGCGCGTGCGGGGGAATTCTACAGGGGCAAACAGTACGCTGACGCCGAGGCCGAGTTTCGCGCGGCGCTTCGCCTAGCCCCTGAGGATGCGGAGTTACACTTCGACCTCGGTGCCACACTCGGAAACAAGGGCGATTGGGACGGAGAGATTACTGAAGAACGCGCAGCGCTGCGCCTAAACCCTGATAATGACATGGCGCACAACAACCTGGGTATCGCGCTCGGAAACAAGGGTGACAGGGATGGCGAGATCGCTGAAGAGCGTGAGGCGCTGCGCCTAAACCCCAATAATGACTTGGCGCACAGCAACCTCGGCCTCGCGCTCGGAAAGAAGGGCGAATGGGATGCGGCGATCGCGGAAGAACGCGAAGCCCTCCGCTTGAACCCTAATAATGACCAGCCGCACTTCAACCTCGGCGTCGCGCTCGGACTCAGGCACGACTGGGACGGAGCGATCACGGAATTCCGCGAGGCGCTGCGCTTAAACCCAAATAGTGACGCGGTGCACGAGGGCCTCGGGTTCGCACTGGAGAAGAAAGGTGACCGGCGGGGGGCTCTGGAGGAATATCACGCGGCCTTCACGCTCGACCCCAAAAACGCGACCTATAAAGGGAATTACGAACGTCTTTCGCAGTTGAACCACGATGATGACAATGTGCACTACAACCTCGGCGTTGCGCTTGCGAACAAGGGCAACTGGGATGGTGCGATGGCGGAGTTCCGTGAGGCCCTGCGCCTAAACCCCAATAATGACGGGGCGCACGTGGCCCTCGGTTATGGGCTTGTTGTCAAGGGCGACTGGGAGGGAGGAATCGCGGAATATCGTGAGGCGCTGCGCCTCAATCCCAAAAGCGAGATGGCGCACGTTTACCTTGGGAAAACGCTTGAGATCAAGGGCGATTGGGACGGAGAAATCTCCGAAGAGCGCCAAGCATTACGACTAAACCCCAACGACGCAGAAGCCCATTACCGCCTTGGCTTTGCGCTTGAGCGGAAAACCGACCACCGGGGGGCGTTAGAAGAGTACCGGTCGGCCTTCGAACTCGATCCCAAGAATAGCGTCTATCGGGAGGCCTACGAGCGCCTCCTCAAGAAGGTACGGCGATAGAGCCGCGCCGCCGGACGCGTTGTCATCGTGACCAACACTCAGCAGCAAGGCGTTACTCCCCAATCGCACCCAAAGTCCTCGCCTGGCGATTCTTCATCCCTTGCCCACGCTCTGGCACTGACTCTTAGGTTGGGGGCAGCGTCCGCGACCCTTCTTCGTTAGGAAAGACCACTGACCTCAAAGCCGGAAGTGCGACCTGCACTTGCTAATGCTTCTTCTCGTCAATCCTTGTCAAGGCAAATTCGCTAGAGCGATTAATCTTAATGCGGCTCTGCGGGCGATACAAGATCTGATCCTCCTCCTCGTGAAACTTCTCAAGGGTATCCGTTGCGTCCTTATCGGTCTCGGCTTCGATTGTGAAAGTGTATTCTTGTTTTCCCGTAAATGTAGCCATGGCGGGCCTCCCTTTTATAAGTAATGGAAATGCGAACGCTGATATTTCTCAATCCCACGCCCATGATGGAACAACGAATACGGTGTTTGTCAAGCCCTCCATTGGTGGTCCGCGGGCAAGGGTAAAAAGCCTGTTGCTCGCCAGATAACCATTCTTTTCCCCACATCCTTTTGGCTTCGGACTTGCTTACAGGAGGTGCATAATGAGTCTTGCTACTAACCCACAACGCCACGCGAGCCAGAAGTTTAACTTCTTTTCGAGGACGCTATTGGGATGGGCTCCCGGCGAGAGGAGCAACCTGTGGCGGAATTCCGGATGAGAATTGTAAGGAGGTGGGAACAGCATTCTGTTTTCATTATAGGAATCTTCCTAACCTTTTTTGGCGTATGGGGAGTATGGAAATGCCCCAGTGAGTTAGGGCTGAGATTAAGTGAGGCGCTTCTGATCGCCGGCGTTCTGAGTCTGAGCGTGGACATCCATCTGAAGCGCAAACTTCAAGAAGACGCAGCCCGTGACATATTTCACCATCTTCTGGGGATAAATTTGCCCATCGAGCTTCGGACTAAACTGCAAGAGTTTGTTTCTGAAAATGCAGTCTATAGAAAGAATGTCTCTGTCGTTGCAGATGCAACGCAAATTGCAGGTGGGGTTGAACTCAAAATCACGATTAACGCAACGATTGTCGCCGCAAAGTACGCAAGATACTGCCAGTCCCTGGACGCTGAGGAGCCGCTCGAAGCACGAATCCTTTATGCCTCATTACGTTCCCCGACCAAGTCACTTTATGCACATTCGGTGAATGACATCACAATGCATACCACGGACGAGCCAATGGTGCTCGAATGGAAAGGAAAGAAGCAGATACTGAGCAGGGATGACGAATTGACTTCGTATATCCAGTATGTGGTCAAAGGGAAGCTCAAAGACTTCTACGTCATATTTTTCGGAACTTCCGTTATCTACCCAACCGTGCGTGTGACGGCGAGCGATGGATTGGAAATCTTCGCCTCAAATGCAGATCAAAAAAACGGAAATGAGTACGTTTACAAGAAGGTATTTCTAAAGGGCGATCACATTCAGATTCGGTGGAAGCCGAAGACGTCGTAACCAACAACGTAGTCTCGGTCGCTGCTTTGGTGACCGTGGTTCGATCATGAACCCACGGTGAATTCCAAAGACGAATTGACAGGGGCATCCCCCTCGTAAGAACAATGGAGTTGTCTATGGCAACCGCCAAAAAGATCATCACCGAGGATAAAGCAGCGGCATTCTTCCAATTCTCAGTTCTTGAGGCCATTAATGGGCGCTGGCCAGAAATCAAGAGGATTTTCAAGCAACTGATCCGCGACGAGTCTTTCTCGTTTGTCGATGAAGAGGGCGCTCTCTTTGATTTATTACTGGCATTGGAGGCTAGTGAACTCGGTGCCCTGAAGAACGTTTTTCCAGCCGATCAGGCACAGAGGCTATTTGATCTATGCCTGGGGTGCTGGGAATCGCCCGAGGATTTAAAGTACGCCCGACTTGAGATTGAAGAGTACAGGAAGTATTACGAAAAAGCTCTGGACGAAGGGGAAAACCCAATCTATGCCATTCCAGTAAGGCTTCTGCACCGATGGCTCGGTAGCTCGAATCCGGGACTTTCTCGTTAAATTCGATGGCACAGCGGCTCTGGCTCTTGGAGTCCCGGAGGAGACAGGCTACATAGACCCTCTGCTGGTCCAGGTTTTCACTCAAGAAGTGTTTTTCGGAAAAATCGGCTTCGGGAGGTGGAAGGCAATTTCTGACGAATATAGACTTATACCAGAGGTCAACTAGCGGGGCCGGCTAGCACGTAGCCACGGTCACTGCTCTCGTTACCGTGGGCTCTCCCTTCGATGACAAACCCACGGTCAATTCCCAAGGCGAATTGGCCGCGGCCCCCTCCGCGTCACACATCATCGCGCGCCGTTCGAAGGGGCGGGCTGGCGCAGAGCCGCTCTTTAATCTCTGCGGCCCATAGACAGGAATGAAATCGGGTGGACGTTACGGCGTGTCCCACGGATTGACGACAGGCACACGTGCCTTGTCGTAATCGCTTCGATCACGCGTAACCACGGTAAGGCCGTGATGAATGGCAGTCGCGGCGATAATCAAGTCTGGCTGGGAGAAAGTATGGCCAGTCTTTCGGCCTTCCTCGACCAAAAGCCGCCATTTGAGCATGATGTCTTCGGTGACCTGGAGAATCCGCTGGTCGAACATCGGACGCACCTTGTGGGTGAGCCAGTCATTCAACTCGGCGCGGTGGTTTGGTTCGTCAACAAGCTCGATGCCGAAGCGGATCTCGGCAAGGGTTACCGCGCTGACGTAAAGTTGGGCAAGTGGGCACCTGTCAACAAAATCTACAACTCTCGGTTCCGGCTTTGGGCGGCGCAGTTCTGACAGAACGTTGGTATCGAGAAGCCATGCCATCAGAACGTAACACCTCGAACCGGTAGGCGGGCGCTGGGGGGTTCAAGATCGATTTCTCGATAAGGCGAGGCCTGCATGGCGGCTACCAGGTCGGCGCCGGTGCGGGTGGCGGCTTCGCCGGATAATTCCGTTACCGGCGGGGCTGATTTCAACGCCTGCATAAGAACGTCTTCAACGCTCCCGAAGACGCCGCTTTTCATCCGTTCTTGGATGAGGGCTTCGAGTTCCGGTCTCTGAATTTCGATAGTCATCGCTGCGGCTCCTTCTTCTTCCACAATACCGGATATGGGGCCTTCTGTCACCAAGTGAAGTGCAATGGCCCTTCTCACCCATTGCGCCCAACCTCAGGCGCCGTTCGAACGGGTGAAGGCAATCGAGAGATGTAGGGGTAGGGCTCCCGACTTCGTCGGGACAGGTTGCCCTACCCGGCGTTCCGCAGGGTGAATGCGGAACCAGGGGACGGCGAGCCGTCCCCCTACGACGGGGCTGGCGCAGAGCCGGTTTTCAAGCTCTGCGGCTCTTCCCGGGGGCTTTTCTCAGGCGTGCATCCCCGATTCGCTGCGCCCAATCCTCAACAGAAGTCTACGTTGTTGCAAGGAAGAGCCCGCGGTCAAGAACGCGCTGACCGCGGCTACCAGCTTTAGTGCCCGTTGGCTTTTCCTATGATGACACACCCACAGTCGCTTCCAGCCGCTTGAGCTTGATGCGGTCGGCGTGAACCTGGGCAAGGTCGTAGTGCGCCTGCTGCGTAAGCCAGACTTCGGCACTGCCTCCGAAAACCTTCGACAGCCTCACGGCCATTTCCGGAGAAATCCCGCGCTTCTCGTTCACCAACTCTGACAGGGTCGTGCGCGTGACTCCGAGCGCGGCAGCCGCGGTCGTGATCGTCAAGCCCAAAGGCTCAATACACTGGCGCAGCACAAATCCGCCGGGGTGGGGTGGATTCTTCATCGGCATGGTTTCAGTCTCCTCTCAGTGGTAATCGACATAATCAACGTCCAGCACGTCGCGGTCGGCAAAGCGGAAAGTCACCCGCCAATTCGCGCGAACCGTCACGGCCCAATAACCCTTGTACTCGCCCTTCAGGGGATGCAACCGGAATCCTAGCACGTCCATATCCGCAATCGTACCGGCTGCATCGAGCCGTGCGAGAATGTCACGTAACTTCACCACGTGTTCGCTCATCACGCCGCGCGGGTCATCGTCGTCGTGAAGGCGTTTCAGCCCCTTGTGGCGGATCGACCGGATCATTCCTCTACTGTAATGCGTTACGTAACGCATGTCAAGAGGGTCTGCGCGCGCTCAGCGCTTTTGTGGCCGTGGGCGTTTCCTTCGATGACGAACCCACGGTTAATTCCCAAGACGAATTGGCCGTGGCTGCCTCCAGGTCACAATACCTCACACGCGATGCGTCTGTTAGAATTGGAACCGTCGCTGGGGAGCCAAGACATGCCAAAGGGAAAGCGTCAGGAAAGGGTCGCGCCGGTGGACGAAGTTCCGATTCGGTTGCGGATCGAAGCGCTCGAGGGAGGCGGGTATGTGGCAACGAGTCCCGATGTGCCCGGCTTGGTCGCTGAGGGGCGCAGCGTCACGGAAGCGGTGGAGATTGCCCAGGGACTGGCGCGAAGGATCGTTGAATCCTGTCTCGATCACGGCGACCCCCTTCCTCCATCCTCATAACCGTGGTCTTCTTCCTTCGATAGTGTTACCACCCGCCGCCCCCGCCTCCGCCGCCTCCACCTCCTGAAGAGCCTCCTCCACCGCCTCCTGAACTTGAACCGGGTGCCGTGGCTGAGGACGCGACGGCGCTCGAAAACGAGCTGCCCATTGCCGTTGCGAACGCCGAAGTGTTCAGGGGATCCCAGTTCGGTCCTGAGTACCAGCCGGGCGTGTAGGGAGTGGCTCCGGCCTTCGAGGCCTGCGCCAGCACGTTCGCAAATTTCTCGCTCCACACTTTCTCCACATTCAGCGCCATGGCGTACGGGAGGAACTTCTCGAACAAATCGGGCGTCGGTGTGGGTGTGATCAAAGCCTTGTTACGGTCCTTCTCCACCGCGGCCAGGAACATGCGGAAGCCCTCAATCTGGTCCAGCAGCACGCGGCCTGAGTGGGTCGGCGCCTTGAGGAGGTGGTGGAATAGGAAGTTGATCAGAACCAGAACAATCAGGATCAAGGCCACCAGGGGGGAAGCGGCCCATACCAGCACACCCAGCCCGACGATCTCGCCGATGAAGAACGGAATGGAGAATGCACTGATGAACGCGGCCTGTGTCCATGCCGAAGCTTTGTGGTGAGGATCAGTGAGGGCATTTCTCCAGGCGGCAATTACCCCAGCGGCCAGCGCCGCGCAGCCCACGCTCCAGCCCAGCAGCCAAACCGTCATAAAAATGGCGGGGTATCTCCGCTCTCCCTGAATTGAGAATCCGCACCAGACGATGGTGGCCAAAGAAATCAGCAGCCCAGGAATCAGGTAGGGGCCGTTCGTCACGAAGTAAACCTTCTCCAGGGTGGTCCGCAGTTTAGCATGGAGCGCTTCGATGGCGCCGCCCACCCGTGCGTGGTTCGCCCGTTCCAGGCGAATCGTTCCGCTTGTCGCGAAGAGCTTATCCAGGATGGCTTGCTCGTCGGCCGTTATCTCGCTTTGGGAACCGACGCCCCAGCGGGCGGGCTTGACGGCGGGCGGCGCGACCGCACTCAAGCGGGTCAGGGTATAGACGCCGGAGGCATCCTCCTGGATGGTCAGTTGTTTCTTTACTGCCAGGTCCATGAGGTTGGCGACCATCGCTTTCTGGTCGAAGGCCATGCGGTTCACGTAGCGAATCGCGCCGGGTGAGAATCCGTGGGGTGGCTCGTACCTGGGCATGATCACGCCCGCCTCAGGATCGCGCCCCACCAGAAACCAGGCGACGGTGTAGTAAAGGAGCGCCACGATCAGCCCGATCAATCCCAGCAGCGTGGGTCGGTTGTCTGAAAGGAAGTACTGGAATTCCTGGTCACTCGTGGGCGGGTGCACAAACCCCTTGGGCCAGCGCACCACGATGGTCAGCCCCTCATGCGGCCCCAAGGGGCGCGTGGTATGAAAATCGGCGTTGCTTTGGTCATCGGCAGACGCTTCGAAATCGTTCCCGGCCGAACCCTGCGGCCCCGTATAGGCGTCCAGCAGAATGGCTTTGCTGGCGATCCCCTTTGGCAAATGGACCTCGGCAGAAGCCTCCTGAATGGTGAATACCCAGCCGTTGCCCGCCACATTCCAGTAAAGCTCGTCGTGGTCAGAGAAGAACCCGAGCTCCCGATTCACCGAGTAGGTAAGGTCATAGGTGTGTTGGCCGGATGAAACCAGTTCTCGGCTCTTGCCTATGTACACGCGCAGACCATTCGACATCTTCTCGAGGTGGTAGTCCTCCGGCTGCCCGTCCCGCTCCACGGACACAACTTCGAAATGGATGAGGTAGGGGTTGCCAAAGCGGTCGTGGTACGCGGTGGGGAAGTCGCGGTAAATACCGTGCTTGATCTTCGCGCCCATGCCATACACCGAAATCGTCTCGTGTACCAGGAGCGTTGAGTCCGGGTTGACCGTGATGTCGCTGTGGTAGGAAAGAATCTGTTCGGTCGTGGGCGTCGGGGTTTCCCCTTGGGCAGGGGAAAGGGTGACCGGGCTCGAAACAACGGCCAGCAGAAGCGTGCAGAAAAGACCAGGGAAACGCTTGAGCATTTGATCCTCCCCTCAGAGTCCGCGTCCGCAGTCTGCCCACGTGTCAGCGCGCCTGCGGCACTGTGATTTTCCAAGAGGGGCTTGCGGCTAAGTTACCACATCCCGCAAGTGTCTGAAGCCTTCACTTTCCTTGCTGGGAACGTTTGGGGCGGAACATGTCGCCCGCTTGCTGTGCCACCAGGCGACGCGGCGCAAGTCGCAGTGAAAAGACCATCAGCCGATTGATGAGGCGCGGGATGGCGAGGCTGCGGCCCCGGTCGAGGGCACGCAAACCGACCGCTACGACCTCCTCCGGCGCCTGGAGCCCGCCCGGGAAATCGCGTTTGCTATACTGGCTGTTGTCGAAGAAATTGGTGGCGGTGCCGCCTGGGCAAAGCGCTACAACTTTCACACCATATTCGCTCACTTCTTCGGCAAGCGCCATCGAGAAGCTGGTAACAAAGGCTTTTGTGGCCGCATAAAGGCTTGTAAAGGGTACCGGCTGGAAGCTGGCCGTGGAGGAGACGTTGATGATCCCTCCGCGGCGTTGTGCAATCATGGGCGGCAGAAGCAAATGAGTCAGCTCGGTGAGCGCCACAACATTCAGGCGAAGCATTTCCGATTGGCGATCGAGCGCGAGTTCCCAGAACCTACCATGCGCCCCAAAGCCTGCATTGTTGACTAGCAAGTCGACGCCAATGCCACGTTCCCTGAGGGTTGCCGCCAGACGGTGAGCCGTGCCCACTTCACTAAGGTCTTGCCCGATGACTTCAATGCGCAGGGCATGCTGGGCGCTGATTTCACGCGCCAGCGCTTCCAGCTTATCCCGCGACCGCGCCACCAGAACCAGGTTCTTGCCACGCGCTGCGAGGGCACGGGCAAAGCACGTGCCCATGCCGCTCGAGGCGCCGGTAATGAGCGCAAAGTTTCCGGGTGTCGCGTCAGTCGTGGTGTTGCTTCCGCTCTCCGGATCAGGCATCGTCAAGCCTCCGTTAGGCGTTAGGTTTCTCTCCTCCCCGTCGTTCACCAGATCGACCCTGTGACTTGACGGGAATGGACGTGGCGGCTTTCCGTCGGCTGCCACGCGCAGGCACATTTTGATACGCAGGGTCCACACGCCGCGCGCCTGTAGCCATTAGTTGCTCGGCCTCCGCCTGTGATTTGATGCCGCCCCGCGCTCCGAGCGCCGTGCAATTCAGCGCGGCCATGGCGTTTGAGAAATCCAGGACACGCGCGATTTCCCAACCGGCCAGCAATCCATAGATGAACGCTCCGCGGAAGACGTCACCCGCGCCCGTAGTGTCCACGGTTTTGACGACAAAGCCCGGCGAATAATGGAAGTTGCCCGCCTGGTAGACGAGCGCTCCGTTGCGGCCGAGTGTCATGCCGGGTGCGGGCACCCGGTACTCACGGGCCATGTATTCGAGCATCTTCCGGGGGTCGGTGTGGCCGGTGAGCGCGGGAAGGAAATCCGTCGAGGCGATCAGGTAATCGATGTAGGGGAAAAGCTTCTCGACTTGTTTGTAGACCGTGTCGAGGTCTGCCACCACCGGAATGCGCGCCCGGCGAGCCCAACGCGCCGCCACGATGCAAGTTTCCACATCGCAGCCGTCGAGCAGCAGGGCGCGCGCGTGGGTGATTGCGGCGGGTCTCAATTCCTCGGGGTGGACGGCCAGCCTCGGGTCGCGGTCCCAAAAGATGGTGCGTTCGCCACTCGTCTGGTCAACTACGATGAAAGCGAACTGGTTCGGAGCCCCGTTCACTACCCGCAGATGAGCAAGGTCCAAACCCTCGCTTCGCAGGCTGGCAAGCTGAAAGCGCCCGGCTGGATCGTCGCCGACTTTGCCGATGTAGCGTGCCCGCAATCCCAGCCGCCGGCAGGTGACGAGCGCGGTTGCTACCTGCCCGCCGGCCTGCATCGAAGATCCCGCCACGCGCTTTTTGCCTCCCAGGGCAGGGAACTCGCTAACTGTCAGGACCGTGTCGGTGGCGTTCAACCCCAGTCCGACCACATCCACTTTGGCGTCAGGCACTAGTCCCCCCGGCTTCCGGGATACTCTACCACCGATTGGCGCAGGGTTGTGAACAGGGGAGCCAGGGGCAAGTTACAGCGTTGTTGACGCGACGATCGGGGGCCTACTCGGTGCGACCGCGCCCAGCGTGAATGTCACCCCTGAGCCTTGGCACTCGCGGAGCCATGGCGGGGCGTAGCCTGGACCTTATCATGCGACGATGTAAAGGAAAGTCGGACCGGCAAGAAACGACGTCTATGGCCCTGTGCTGACACGAGGTTGAAAAGCGCTGCCGTGAGTGGATTGGACGCCGCAATGAGAGAAGAGAGAGCCGCCCCCGGGATTAGCTATGCGGCTCAGACTCAGAGGGTACAGCCGGGATGAGTCCCAAGGCGTCCATTTCGGCGGCAGTCAAGTCATCGGACGAAGGTTCCGGTTGCATGCCCTTGGTAAGTTTCTTCTGGGCGCGGCGCGCCGCCTTCTCGCGTTGCTTTTCCAATCTCTTCATTTCTTTCTGACGTTTCAGGAACGTAGTGGCCATCGATCCTCCTTCGAATCCGAATGTAAGCGGGCGATTTCCCCGCCGCTTCGTTTGTGACTACCAGCGAGGTTCGCGCGGCTGGCGCGGGGCTTCGCGGTAATCTTCGTTGGAGAATCCGCCCCCTTTTCGGCCTCCACCCCCACTGCTGCGTGGCGGCCCGCTCCGTTCAGCCTTGGGACGGGCTTCGTTCACCTTAAGCGCGCGGCCCCCCAGCTCTTTTCCGTTAAGGCCAGCAATCGCCTTGGCCGCTTCTTCGTCATTGGGCATTTCGACGAAGGCAAAACCGCGGGCGCGCCCGGTCTCCCGATCCATCGCGATGTGGACACGTGTGACCTGCCCATACGCTTTGAACAGGTCGGTCAGATCGCCTTCCGTTGTTTGGAAGCTCATGTTTCCAACAAAAAGGTTTTTCATTTTCTTTTCCTCTATTACCTCATAGTGCCGGAGGCGAGCAGTTTCGAACCTTGCCGCAGCCGGCCACAGGATTATCTTACAAAGAGCTTTGCACGAACAGTCGGAAATGGCCCGACCGTGAGGGATGGCGGAGTTTTCGCAACACGGAGGCTTCGATCTGACGGATGCGCTCGCGCGTAACGGCGAAGGTCCGCCCGACTTCCTCCAGCGTGCATTCGCTGCCATCATCCAGGCCAAACCGCATGCGGATAATTGCTTCCTCGCGCGCCGTGAGAGTCTTCAGCATGGAGGCCATCTGTTCCTTCAAGTTGAGGTGGATGGCCGCGTCCGACGGCGATATAAATGCCTTGTCCTCGATCAAGTCACCCAGGTCTGACTCGCCATCCTTCCCAATGGGTGTCTCCAAAGACACGGGTTGTTGTGCGACCCTTTTGGTGCTCGTCACCTTTTCGACATCGACTTCCAAGCGCTGGGCGATCTCTTCGGTGGTGGGTTCGCGGCCCAACTCCTGCACGAGCTGCCGGCTGGTCCGAATCTGCTTATTGATGGTCCCGTACATGTGCACAGGCACGCGAATCGTACGCGCCTTGTCGGCAATGGCACGCGTGACCGCCTGACGAATCCACCAGGTGGCATAGGTGGAGAACTTGTATCCGCGGCGCCAGTCGAACTTGTCCGCTCCCCGCATCAGGCCAATATTGCCTTCCTGGATCAAGTCCAGAAACTCCAGGCCCCGATTTGCGTATTTCTTGGCGATGGCCACCACCAGGCGAAGGTTGGCCTCGGTCAGTTCCTTCTTGGCTCGTTCGGCTTCGGCCTCACCGCGCCGGATCTGAACCAGCGAACGCTTCAGGGCGGTAAGACCGACCCCACTCGCTTCTTCGATCTGTTTTAGCTGCGAACGGTGCGAACGCAGATCCTTGCGTGAGGCGGCAACCTTACCATGGGCGGTGCCGGCACGACGCTCCAGCCGGGCGGACTCACGCCCCAACGAATCAATCCGCTCCACCGTGTGTCGCAACTTGTCAATCAGCCGCTTCTTTTCGATGGGGTGGAACCTGATGGAGCGAGCCAGCCGCGACATCTCAACCCGCGTCCGCGCCAGGCGGTGACGCGCCCGCAGGTGGGCACGGGGGCTCGACTTCGGAATGCCACTGAGCCGTGCCGCCTGACTTAGCCCTACCGCATAGAGCTTCTCAATCTTATCGATGGCCCGCAGCGTGAGGCGAGTCTTTTGCGCGATTTTCTCTGCTGTCAATTCCTCTTCATCAAACTGGACAATCTCGCGAATTGAACGCGTACCTTTGCGCAGTTGCGTGCCAACTTCGATGAGCTCTTTGAGCACCAGTGGAGAACGGGAAATTGCTTTGAGCACCAGACGGTGGCCGCGCTCCATGCGTTTGGCGATGGCCACCTCGCCTTCACGCTTTAATAGCGGGACGCTGCCCATTTCGCGGAGGTATACCCGCACCGGGTCGCTGGTCCTGTCCAGCAGGTGTACGGTCTCATCGATCTCACCCTCTTCATCGTGAGCAGGACCTTCCCGCGCTTCGAAATCCACGGGTTCACCAACCCCATGCCCCTCGTGCGCAGCCTTCGCTGCAGAAGCATCTTCGTAGACGTGGATGTTGTCGCGCTCGAAAGCGGAGAACAAGCTTTCGATCTCCGCCGTGGTGTGAGTCTCGCTTGGCAGGAGGTCGTTCACTTCGTCAAAAAGGACATAGCCGCGGTTCTTGCCGAGATTGATGAGGCTGCGGACCCGGTCGTACTGTTCCTGACGCGCCAACGACAAGTTTATCTCCTCTCAACGGCCGGCTGGGATCAGCTTTCCGTTTCTTAAGACGCTACGCTACTAGATAAGAGGGCGTAGGCGTCCCTCTCATAAGAACAGATGGACAATTCGTGGAAATCGACCAAAGTTGACTATGGGCGACAGTGCCTGTAATGGTCTTGATGCTGAGGGTTGCAATGCTCGCCGGTCGCACGACACCTACTGTCCAAAACTGAACATTACTATTCTACACCAGCTTGCCATATTTTGGACGGATATCCTTAAGGCCGAGCGGTGGTGCAATTTGATCTGGAGGTGGCGTTGCGCCACCCTTTGGCGAGATAAACTCGCCGCTACGGCATCAAATTGACCACTTACCCAAAGCCGCCTCCCCTACGCTTGCAGGAACTCTCCCGGAAGCTGAACGATGCTGCGCTTGAGAGGCGATGGGACGTTCCCCATGCCGCTCTCCGCCCGATCCGTCCTCTCGAAGTCGTGATCCGCCTGCATTCTTTCCATGCGAATGCCCAGCGTGCGTTCCAATTGGAACAGCTCGGTGCGTTGATCCTGCATGATCAGGGTGGAGGCGACGCCCCGCTTGCTGGCGCGCCCGGTGCGTCCCACGCGATGGATGAAGCTCTCAGCGATATCCGGCAAATCGTAGTTGATGACGTGGGCGATATCCTGGACGTGAATTCCGCGCGCTGCCACGTCCGTCGCCACCAGCACCTGGTAGCGTCCTTGTTGAAATCCTGCAAGCGCTGCCGAGCGCTGCGGTTGCGTGCGGTCACCGTGGATCATCGCCGCGTTGATGCCCATCCGATTCAGGCTGATGGCAATCCGCTCTACGCCGCGCTTGGTGCGCGAAAATACCAGGCAGCGGCCGCTTTCTTTGGAGAGCAAGCGGTGCAGCAATTCCGGTTTACCATGGAGGTCCACTTCGTACGCCTGCAGCCGCACATTCTCCGAAGGCTTGAGCGTGGACCCGAAGGCCAGCCGCACCGGGTTTCGCGTGTAGTCCTTCACCAGGTGCGCCACCGATCCTTCCAGCGTCGCACAGAAGCACAGCGTCTGCCGTTCTTTGGGCAGCACGGACGCAATCCTGCGAATGGCGGGAAGAAATCCCATGTCCAGCATGCGGTCCGCTTCATCGAGCACAAGTGTCTCAACGGCGCCCAGTTGGACGAGCCTGCGACCAAGAAAATCCTCCAAGCGACCCGGAGTCGCAACGACCAGGCGAGCTCCCTTGCGAAGGGCATTGAGCTGAGCGCCTTCAGGCAAGCCGCCCACCACTAGTGTGGCGGGGGAGAGCGATTTTCCCCGTAAAACGTTGTACACATCGACCACTTGCATGGCCAGTTCGCGCGTGGGAACCAGCACAAGGGCGGCGATTCCGGGTGTCCTTTTTTTGAGGAGTTTCTCAATCACGGGGATCAGAAACGCCAGGGTCTTCCCGGTTCCGGTTTGAGCGGTGGCCAGTAAATCATGGCCTTCGAGGGCCTGCGGGATTGCCGCGGCCTGTACCGGCGTCGGCTCGGAAAAGCCCGCCGCGGTTAATCTCTCCTGCATGTAGGAGGAGAGGGGTAGTTCTGAAAAGTTTTGCATTCTGCTTTCTGCTGGCCGAAGGGTTCGTAGCGCGCACACAAACTTGCGAGCGCCTGCGCCTGCTTCCAGGCCAGTCTCATTTTAGATTACGCTTGAAACTTTAGGCGAAAACTGAAGGCGGGTGTTCTCAGATCAAGTAGCGAACCAGAGGGACCGCACAACACAACCAATGTATTAAGCGCAGAAGTAGTATAGCACAGATTGCAAAGTTGCGCTCGAGAAACCCTCATGCTTAGGTAAGCCGCCCGTCAACAGGAGAAACTTCTATGCACCGCAGAGATTGCTTGTACCTATTCGGAGCCGGATTCGTTGGACTTGCTGCCAGTGTGGCGCTGGCTGACAACCAGGGTAAAGGTCATGGGCACGACGATGGCGATGAAGACCATGGCCACGGCCACGGAAACGGGGAAGGACACGGCAAAGACCACGAAACGCAGATTGACCTTTAATTAAACCTATAATAAACGCTAATATCATGGTTAAGTCTCCGGTAGTAGGCACTGGTTGCTTGGGGCCTTGGAAGAAAGCAGCCGGAGGCTGACGATCCCGAAGCGGCGAGGAGATATCCCCGCATAACCGCGGCGGAATGGGAGGCAGCGAGCGGCCACGTCAACTTTTGGAGAACATCCTGAAGCGGCAGGTGGAAATCTGCGAGGCGCAGCGCAAAGATATCCTGAAAGAGTCCCTGGCGGGGCCGTCGCCCTGCGAACGCGCCGCGGAAATCGCGCCCACGCACCCCAATGCGCGGCCCATGCGCAGAATGCAGGATTCTAACTTCCGGGAAGTCCGGGGCGTCACCAACTTGCTGCTGATGATTAAACGCTATGAGCTGAAGAGGGCGGCTTCAGAAACACGCGGTCCGCGGCTCGGAAATGGGGAGCAGGAGAGCTTGAATGATGGTCTTGGAGACTCTGTATTTGCGGTTTTCCTCAGAATATGTTGATGATAATAAAGGCAGTTAGGATGATTCGCGATGCCCCTCAAGATATTTCAAACCATTGAAATTAAGCCAGTTAACAGAATTTGGCGGCTCAGAGGGTTCAAGAAAAGGGGCGAAAAATGAAGGTATGTTTAACTATGTTGTTGAAAACAAGTATAGAAAAAATGTCAGTTTTATGGCTTTCTACCATATTATTGAAAATAAGCTAGTTATATGGCCCTTTCTAAGATGTTTATGAAAAGAAATGGGTTATCTGAGTTGCCAAGTTGAAAATGATTAAAATGCGGACCTCGAAAATCGCCAATCACCAATCGCAACTCGCAAATCACCCGATCGCCCGATGGCCCGATGACCCGATCCTTAGCCTCGGCCTCGGGCTAGGGTTTCTCTCCGGCCTTATCGAGAAGGGTGCGCGCCTTGCGGTAGGCCGCGAAGATTTCGGGCAGGCGCCGATAGGCGGCGGAGCACTTCAGCCACAGCTCGTGATCGACGGCAGGGGAGCCGGAGATGGTGGTATGAGGACGGACGTCATTCGGCACGCCCGTCTGAGGCGTGGCGATCACATGATCGCCAATCGTCAAGTGGCCCGCCACGCCGACCTGGCCCGTCAAAATCACATTGCGCCCGAGCTTCGTGCTGCCGGCGATTCCAACCTGACTGCAGAGCAAGGTGTTTTCACCGATGTCGCAACCGTGCGCGACCTGCACCAGGTTGTCGACCTTCACGCCGCGGCGCAGGCGCGTTTCACCCACTGCGGCGCGATCGATGCAAGAGTGGGTTTGGATTTCAACTCCGTCTTCGATGACCACGGTGCCGGCCTGCACGATTTTGTAGAACGTGCCATCCGGCAGCGGCGCGAAGCCGAAGCCGTCGCCGCCCAGCACCACACCGTTCTGAAGGATGACGTTGTTGCCGATGCGCACGTTTTCACGAACCACGGCGTGCGAGTGCGCCAGGAAGCGATCACCGATTTTCACTCCCGGGTAAATCATGACGAAACTTTTGAGCACGCAGTCGTCGCCGAGTTGCGCGCCTGCTTCGATAACCACGTAGGGGCCGATGCAGGGATTGCGGCCCAGCCTCGAGTCAGGCGCAATGACAGCGGTGGGGTGAATGCCGGCGGCTGGGCGCTGGGGCGGATAGAAGACTTCGAGAGAGCGCGCGAAAGTCAGGTAGGGATCGGAGGAACGCAACACCGGTTTTCCCCGGGTATCAACGTCGGGGCCGGCGATGATGGCCGCAGCGCGCGTGGTTCCAAGCTTGGGAAGATACCGGGGGTTGGAGAGGAAGGTGATTTCGCTTTCGTTCGCCTCATCCATTCCGGCCACGCCCGTAATTTCCAGGTCAGGCGGTCCTTCGAGTTGGCATTCGAGTCTTTTAGCGAGTTCGCCGAGTTTCATGGTGTTCTCCGGTAGGAGTTAGAAGCCAGAAGTCAGGAGAAAACGACAACTGACACCGGCACCTGACTTCCACTTCTATCTTCTCACTTCTCGCTTCAAGCTCCTAGCTTCCTGAGTCAGAAGTTCGCTGACAAAATCTCGATGGGTTCCAGGACGACCCCCTCACCCGTCCCGCCCCGGCTGGTGAAAGCGCCGGTTGCGGTCCACCCTCTCCCCCAAAGGGGCGAGGGAGTAAGTTCAACTTTCCCCTCGGTCGCCGCGGCGACAGAGGGGCCGGGGGGAGGGGGTTCTCTAATAATCAGCGAACTTCTGACTCAGGACACTAGCTTCTCGCTGCTGCCCCTAGTACTAAAGTACTGGTACAGCCGTGACCTTGGGAACGAGGCGAGCGTCCTGTAGAGTGCGTACAACGTTGCCTCCCAACAGAGATTTTAGTTGAGGGGCCACACCTCAGCCGGGCTACATAGTATCAGGCTGGCTTTGGCTGATTGGAAACAACCCTCACCCGAGCTTGGCGGGGATGGGTAAAGTGGTAGTGGCATGTGCCGGGGTGAACGGGTGGGAGAGCGCCATCCCCACCGCCCCGGTACATGTCAAAGTTGACCTAAGCAGGAGTGATTCGTCTCGTCAACCACCGTGCTTGCGGGGCAGCGAGAAACAGGCTAAACTTTGAATTGAACCCGTCCAGGGGAGCTAGGGTGAGCATGCAACAACGTCGCGGAAGTGAGCGTATTCCAATTGAGCTTCCCGTGGAGATCCAGTGGAAGAATCGCACGGGGAGTACCCGGCAGGCCTCAGGCAGAGTCGGCAACATTAGTGGTAGCGGCTTGTTCATAGAAGTCTCTTCCCGCCCGAGGCTGGAGACACCGGTCACGATTAAAGTGCTGCTCCCCAAGGGGGTCACACAGGTTCCCGTGGAACTCCTCTGTTCGGGACGGGTAGTGCGATGGAACCAGCGAGGGCAGGTTCAGGGGCTGGGCGCCGTTATCGATGATTACGAACTACGCCCGGCGCCACGGTCTGGGCCTGGCTCCCGCCCGCCGGAGAGTAATTGACCGGTGCGGTCGGCTGGGGTTTCTTGCTGACGCCTCCTGGTGTGCTACGGTAGCAACCGGCATCCGTTGGGATAGCGCACAGGTGAGCGATGTACGGCCCTTTCGTGGTTGAAGAATGCGGACCTCCCGCGCCTCGAAAATCAGGATTCGTGTTTTGGTGGCCGACCGGGAAGGCATCTTCAGGCTTGGTCTGAAGAAGCTCTTCGCGGTCGAGGACGACTTGCGCGTGGTTGCGGAAGCTGAGAATTCGGACCAGCTCTTGGAGAGAGCACGGTCCTTCCACCCCGACGTGGTTTTCGTTCAAGAGGAAATCCTCTCTCAATCCGGACCCAATCTGATCGCCGAGCTTCAGCACGCGGTGGGGCAGTGCAAGGTCATCGCTACGGTTTCCTCGTCGGGTGAGGACGATTCCCTGCGGCATGTGCGAAACGGTGCGGCGGGAATCATCCTCAAGACCGTTGACCCCTCACTTTTTGTCAAATGCGCCCGGCGCGTCAAAGCGGGTGAAACCTGGATCCCCACCCGGCAAGTTTCCCGCATGGCCAAGCTTCTGGAGACGCATCCTGGAAGTCCTCGCCGCCCGGTGGATACGCTGACACGCCGCGAGAAGACGATCATCAGCTACTTGATGCAGGGCTGGCGTAACCGCGAAATCAGCACTCACCTCGCCATTTCTGAGCAAACCGTCAAGAACCATTTGCGCACAATTTACGATAAGGTGGGGGTGTCCGACCGCTTGGAACTTGTCCTCTACGCCATCCACCAGCGCCTGGAACTGCCCCCCACGCAAGCCGCGGCGCCATCTGCTTGAGGCAAGTATTACGCTCTCATTTTTTTTCAAGGGAATTGCCGACCGCAAAGAGACCGAACTGCTGGTCGGCCGTCGTAGCCGCCCGGGCTTGGGCAGCGCGTTGGGACATGCGCTTCACCACTCCGTCGGAAATCACGCCCAACACTTCCATGGCAGCCAGGGCGGTGCGAGGGATGAAGATCTTCAGGTTGTTCGAGTAGACGTCAGGCGGGGTCACCAGAAAGCCCAGCGCGTTGACCTCCAGGAGATTGTTCGGCAGCAGGGCCTCCAGCACTTCGCTGTCCTTGAAGGTCATGCGCATCCAGAGGCCGGCGAGTCGCGGGCGGCTCCGGAAGACCTTACGTTCGGCGCGATCGGGATTGCCCTCGAAGTCACGCACGAAGAAGATGCCCTTGATCTCCTTCAAGGGGATATGGACCAGCCGGCCTTCGCGGTCGAGCAAATCGATTTCCGGTGCAAGGTAGGCACCGGGGTCAATAAAGCCCTTGATGAGCCCTTTGTTGAGCCTCCGAATGACCACACGCTTCCGGGTTGAGGAGGGGCCGCTTTTCACGAGGTGTGTTTTCCACCCAAACCACGAGATTCTTGAAATGCTGCTTGGCCATCGAAAATAGCTTGTGCTAGTATAGGGCGCGAGTCGGACCTGTCAAGTATTTCGGCAAAGAGCTGGAGTGAAATTTTTGAAGGATGCTCCTAAGCGTCTGAAAAAACATGGCTTAGATTTCGGACCGGGGAGTCCTTTGTCCCTGCGCTCGGCCGGGGAGGATGCTTTAGCCTACTTCGACCACTCTCGCGCCACACTAATTTAATGGTTCGTTCCAGCGTGACCAGCATGCCGAGTCGTGACCACCGCCACCGCGCGCCTACGCGGCTGAATCCAACTGACGAATTTCCGCTCGCGGGTGAGCCCTTGCGCGAGATTCCTCCCGCTCCCCTGCGGCCTCCGGCTGTTCCCGTGGCCGCGGAGGTAAAGCTCTTCCTGGATTTTGCACGCGTCGAAAAGGGCTTGGCCGCCAACAGCGTGGCAGGCTACCGGCGGGACCTCACGGAGTTTTCGGATTTTCTCCACCGCCAGAATAAGGCCATCGCGGCTGTCGACCGCGATGATATTCGCAAGTTCCTGAGCAAGCTCTACCAGCGGGGTCTGGGAGCTCGTTCGGTAGCCAGGCACTTGGTTTCGTTGCGCAATTTATTTCGCTTCCTCGTGCGCAACGGTTACCTTACGGCTGACCCCACGGCGGAGGTGGAAGCGCCCAAGCTTGAGCAGTCCCTCCCCAAGTACCTCACGGCGGAAGAGGTCGATCAACTCCTCGCGCAGCCTAACGTCTCCACGCCCTCCGGCCTTCGCGACAAAGCCATGCTGGAATTGCTTTACGCCACGGGAATGCGTGTTTCTGAACTCGTGCACGTCCGGGCCGGTGATATCGACACGCGCCTGGGGATTGTTCGTTGTTTGGGGAAGGGTAACAAGGAACGCCTGATCCCGGTTGGCAAATCCGCGCTACACGCTGTGGAGGCCTATGTTCACGAGGGGCGCGCCCCTTTGGCGGGGAAGCGTGAGACGCCTTGGCTGTTCTTGAATCACCGGGGTGGCGCGCTTTCTCGCGTTGGATTCTGGAAGATTTTGGGTGCGTATGGACGGCGGGCCACGTTGGCAGCCCCACTTACGCCCCACCTGGTCCGGCACTCGTTTGCCACACATCTGCTGGAGCGCGGCGCGGACTTGCGCTCCATTCAACTGATGTTGGGTCATAGCGACATCTCCACGACCCAGATTTACACGCACGTGCTGAAGGAGCGTTTGAGGCAGGTTTATCAATCCCACCATCCTCGAGCCTGAACCTCGGGCCCGGGAGGAAGCCGAACGCCATGAGCGACTACAACTTCCTGATGGAAAGCCGGCTCTCCCCTGAGCAGTACGCCGTGCTCGGTCTACTCAGTCGTCTGGCCTCGAACCAGGGACTGAACCTTTACTTGGTGGGGGGCGCCGTTCGCGACCTCACCTGTGGTCAGCAGGTCGTGCGCGACCTCAACTTTGCCGTGGAAGGCTTGCCGCAAAAGATCCTGCGCCAGATTCCCACGGCAGGTCCTCCCAAAGGGGCGCACGGCTCGACTGGAGAGGTTCCGTTGGCCATTGATCGCCAGGATTTCGACGCGCATCTGAACGCCGCGGAGATCCATTTCTCCAATGGGGTGCGCGCGGAACTGGCCATGTGCCGGGAGGAGTCTTATCCTCGTCCCGGGCAGCGCCCCGAGGTGCGTCCGGCGATGGTGTTTGAGGATTTGAAGCGGCGCGATTTCGCCCTCAACGCCATGGCGGTCTCACTCCACCCGAACTCCCGCGGCCTGTTGCTTGACCCCACGAATGGCGCGGGCGATATCGAGCGGCGTGAAATTCGCGCCCTGCACTCTCGCAGTTTCATGGACAACCCTTCACGAATCTATCGTTTGCTGCGCCTGGAAATCCGCCTCGATTTCAAACCTGAAGAACGCACCGAGCGCTGGTTTAACAACGCCCTCGCCGAGGGCGCCTGGGAGCGCCTCAACCCTGACCAGCAGGCGCGCGAGTTGGGCGCTATCCTCCGCGAGGACCATCCCGGACGTGTGCTCAAAGTGCTGGCGGAGCGGAAACTCCTGGCAGGCCTGGATAAGAAGCTTGCCACAGCCCGCCTCCCCTACGACCGCTTTTCCCGCATCCACAGCATGCTCCAGGGCGTTCCCGGCGCCGACCCTTTTCTACTAAACTTCCATTGCCTGGTTGACAATTTGGGCAGTGAGCACACCTTGCGTTTAGCCAAGAAGATTATTGGAGACGCCAAGTCTATCAAGCTGGTCCTCAGCTTTGACCGCGACGCGCGGAAGCTCGAACGCGTTTTGAGTAGTGCCAAAGCTGCTCTGCCCAGCCAGGTCTACACCGTGCTCTCAACGCAGCCTCAGCCTCTGCTGTTGTTCTTGCTTGCCAACTCTTCGCGTGCCAAAGTCCAGAATCGCATCAAGAGTTATCTGTTCAAATTCCCGCAGATCCGCGCCAGCCTGCCCCGCAGCGAATTACAGTCGCTGGGTGTGAAAGCCGGGCCGGAGTTCGACCAGATTCTGGAACAGATCTTCGCCCGCCAATTGGATGGAAAAATCCATTCTCACCAGCACCTCATGAAAGAGCTACGTGCGCTGGCGGGAATTAAAGAACCACCGCCTGAGCCCGCCCCGGTTCATCCTCCCGCCAAGAAAACCAAGGAAGCCGTGCCTCCGCCAGTACGTGATGCGGCCCACAAGAAGGGGACGGCAGCACCGCCTGTAGCCCCGGTGGCCCCTGCTTTAAAGAAGGGCAAGGAGGCACAGGCAGTTCCGCCACCCGCGTTGGCCGCCAAATCGGCTCCCAAAACCAGCGCGCCCAAAGCCGCAACTGCCACGGTTGGAGCGAAAGCCCCGGCCGCAAAGCACGCGGCCAAGCCGTCAAAAGCGGCTGCGAAA
The DNA here is from genome assembly GCA_963804995.1 of uncultured Acidobacteriota bacterium. GTDB lineage: Bacteria > Acidobacteriota > Terriglobia > UBA7540 > UBA7540 > Bog-366. The sequence continues at coordinate 76,023 of CAWDSK010000003.1, read as the reverse complement.
CACACTAAGCCGGGCAAGAAGCGGTAGTAGGTTCGCCACCGATTACTCTACTCAATCCGCTTCAGCTCCCAGAACTTGTCCGTGGCGATTTTGAATTCGGACTCGCGCAGCTTGTAGCGGCGAAAGAAACTCTTAATCTTACCCTCGAGGCTCTCGCCATCCACGCCGGTAAACTGTGCGCGCGCATACTCTGAAAAGGGGTCGGCGGTGCGCTCGAATCCTGGTACGACTCATTCCAGAAGATATGGTCGGCGACGTAGACCCGGCCGCCGGCCGCGAGCGCTGCCTGAATATCGCGGTCGAGCCTTTTCTGCCAGGGCTCCTGGGAACCCCGCATGACGTATTCATCGAACAAGGCCAGGGCAGGATCGTTTGGCCAATCGTCCAGGCAGGCGAGCAGGAGGTCGTAGTCGAGGTTGGCATACCAATCCCTTCCCGCCACGATAAAAACGTCATTCGGCCCCAACTGGGCGCGAATCTGTTCCAGCAACGGCGGCGGATAGTTGACGCTGTACGCTTGGTCCTGCCGGTGGTTCCAATAGACGTTCCAGCCCGAAATCAGTAACAACATGGTCGCCACTATCAGGGTGGTTCGCTTCGGGCTTCCTCCCAGCCACAACGCCGCCAGGAAAGCCAGAGGAAACAGGTTCACGCTCCAGTAGTAGCCGGCCGGCTCCCAGAAGAACACGAACAAACTCCAGGCGAGCACCAGCATCACCACCGGTGCGACCGACGGGTTCGAGCGCGACAGGCGCATCAGTCGCTCCCGCACACTGCGACGGGCGATGAGGAATACAATCGCTGCGCAGCCTGCCACCAGCAGACCACCGTACAGGCGCCAGATGACCTCGCCACCCTCCTGCGGGTCGAATAGATTGCGGACCCGGGACGTCTCAAGCACTGTGCCGACCATTCCGATCACGCTTTTGATTGCTGATTGCGGCCACTGCACCTGGATGCCGTGCTGAGCTTGCAGGTACATCAAGGTCCAATCCAAAAACCCTGCCGGCTTTACCCCTGCCACCCGAGCCATCAGGGCATACGCCGCTGCCACCGACAGCGCCATACCGCCCGCCCAGCGGACGGCGAGCTTCCATCTGTCTTTCCACGGCCCTGCGCCCGCCAGGACTAGCCCGATTGCTACGGCGGGAACCACCAGCGCCATCGCCTGTTGCAGCATGACGGCAGCGAACACGGCCACTCCGCCCGCTGCCCAGCGCCAACGCGAGGGCGCACCGCTTGCCACTAGTGTGGTGTCCCGAGTTAGATTTGACAATGGGTAGAACCCCCTCACCCGTCTGGCCTCGGCTGATGAGAACGCCTCGGCCAGCCACCCTCTCCCCCAAAGGGGCGAGGGCAAGAGAATTAACTCTCCCCTCGCCCCTTTGGGGGAGAGGGGCTGGGGGGTGAGGGGGTCGGAAAGCCTTGTCAAATGTTTACCGGGACACCACACTAGCGTCCATAGAAACACCACGACCGAAAGATCAAGCAGGGGATAGGGCTGGTTTTGAAACCCCAGGTTCCAGATGCGGGGAGAGAACGCGATGAAGATTGTCATTGCCGCGGGGAGAGCCAGCCGGTTGGTGAGACGCACCAGCAGAAGGCAGAATAGCGCTAGCGACAGGGAATTGATGAGAATCCCGAAGAGCTGAAACGCCTCAGGCGAAGGCGATGCGACGGCCGAGGCTAGCCGGGCGAACGCTTTTAGAACGGGATACCACATCAGGTGATGCGGGTTGATGGAGTCGCTCTGGGTGGGCCGGAGCGCCTGAAGTCGATAGATGTAACCGTCGTAGTTGAACAGCGGCGGGCGCAGCAGCAGGTAGATGGATAAGACCGAGACAAACACCGCGCAGGCAGTGGCCAGGGCAGCGCCCCGCTCCCAGGGATCAGTGGGGGCGGGAACATTTTGCGCGTTTTGCGTCGGCAGCGACGGAGGGGAGTAGGACAAGTGTATTCCCGTTTTCGACTCCTGCCTGCGGGAGGATTGTACACGGGCCTGCCTCTGCCTGCTTCTCAATTTGTTCCCAAGTGACCCCTCACCCGTCCCGCCCCGGCTGATGAAAACGCCGGCGGCGGTCCACCCTCTCCCCTCGGAGAGGGCTATGAGTTTAAATGGGCGCGCCACTCGCGGCTTTGACTTTTGCGCTTTGCGTTTTGACTTTTTTGCGGGTCGGCTGCGCCGTGCTACTGGTTCAACTTCACCGTATAGTCGCGATAGGCGGGAATGCCTTCGACCGATGTGGCCATTTTCGCGGCGCGCATGATGGCGGTGGCGGCAACTTCCGCTCCCATAATTCCCGCCAGCGCGATGTCTTGCTGCTTTTGCTCTCCGGGCAGCTTAAGTTTTCTGGTCGAGACGGCATAGAGCACATCGCCGTCTTCCGTCGTATGGTAAGGGTTAATGACCTTGGCGGCCCCGGTGTTTGCCAACCCGGCAAGCTTGGTCAAATCCCCTTTGTCGAAATCCAGATTGGTGGCAATGACCCCGATGGTGGTGTGGGTCATGGAGGGGCGTATCTTGATGGTCCTCCGATTGGCCAACCGCTGCGCCATTTTCTGCCGCACGCTATCGGAAATGCTTACGAAGCCTTTTCCGTCCGCGCTCCGGGCTCCGGCTAGGACCTTGCCACTCGGCCATTCCACGATATCGCCGGTGGCATTGACCGCCACGATGGCGCCAATTACAAAGTCTCCCACACGAATGCTGGCGGTTCCAATCCCGGATTTCATCTTGAGGCCGCCATAATAACTTCCGGTGCCGACCGTGGCCCCGGCGCCTGCCCCCACGCACCCTTCCGCCACCGGTCCGGTCGAAGCCGTCTGGCACGCTTTGTAACCGCTTTCGGCATCCGGACGAATCCTGCCGTCACCCACGCTCAGGTCATCCAGAATCGAAGCCACAACCAACGGTACTACCATGCCCGGGCCACCCCAGTGTTCGCCGATATGGCGCTCCTCGAGGTAGCGCATGGCGCCGAGCGCGGTCGACAGGCCGTAAGAATCCCCGCCAGCCAGGAGGATTCCCCAGATGGTCTGAAGCGCGCTGCCGGGCTGGAGCATGCCCGCCTGAAAATCTTCGGGGCCGGAGCCGTCAAAATCCACTCCGCCCGTCGCACCCTCTTCGAAGAGGACTGCGGTGCAACCCGTGGGGCGGCGGGAGTCGGTGAAATGACCAACCTTCACGCCCGGCACGTCCGCGATGCTCCCGGCGGCGGGCTCAGACTCACCCACCGCTTCTGATGCCAGAGCCCGCTCAGGATGGAGATACTGCATTCCCAACGAGCCCATCATGGCAAGCTCAAACCCTCGACGGCTGATCTTTGACATAGCGTGTCTCCTGGCAGAGTTACGAAACCACCACCCCTTTTTGGGAGAAGGCCCAGCCGCGGCGCTTATCGGTGATCTTACGGGCGCGGCGGACCAACTCAGCTTTTTCCACCAAGCCGTATTCCCGAGCCAAATCCCGCGAGCTGACTCCGGGGCGTTTGGCACGGAGCACGAACCAATCCTCGCGCTCCATATACTTTTCCTCCACCACGTCGTCACCATGCTCCTTGAAGAACTTTTCGCGCCGGGCCGTGCTCTTCTCGCGGCCGTCAATGGCGTCGCGATCATAGACCCCGCGGTCTAAATCGAGCGTAATGCGGCTGACGTTGAGGGTGGGGTTCTTCTCGTGGAGCAATTCCTCTCCCGTGATGTCGTAGACGGTGCAATCCGGAGCCTGCGTGGCGGTCACGATGTAGTAGTGGTGCTGGATGGCATGGGCCTTCAGCGCGGCGCCGCCGGAGTATGCGCTCGGCCAAATCACTAGCTCAGCGCCCTGGTCCGCGAGCCTGCGCCACACCTCGGGGAAGTCAATGTCAAAGCAAATCGCGATACCCAGCTTGCCGAAATCCGCTTGGTGAAACCCTACTTCTTCGCCAGGAGTGACAGGCGGGGTGAGCATGAACTCGGGAGTCCAGGGAAAGACCTTGTCGTAAATGGTAACGATTTGCCCCGTGCGATCCAGAAGCACGGCGGTGTTGCGGCGCAGCGCGCCATCTTTGCGGTCGATGGGGCAGACGATGTAGGTGTGATGCTTCTTGGCGAGTGCCGCCATCGCCGTAACGGTCGGACCGTTCAGGATTTCTTCGGTCCCCTCGTTCTTCTGGCCTCGCCACGCTTCCGGCAGAGCAATCACATCGGCGCCGCGGTCGCCCTCGGCGTCCACAACCTGGGCGATCTCCTGCAGGGATTTTGTCCGATTTTTGAGGCCAATACTGACTACCCGCACCGGACGCCCAATCTGGCCAGCCGTACCCTCAGACGCCAGCGGGGAAGGATGCGCAAGCGCTTTGCTTTCCAGCCCATCTAAACCCACGGACCCCAAGCCCGCTAATGCCCCCACGGAATTCTTGAGGAAGTTTCTACGATGCATACCATCACCTCAGATTGTTGAAAATTTGTCCCGCCCGAAACAATCGCGATTTTACACCATTATTGGGGAAATAGCTCTCCTGCGGGAGCCGCGGATGGTGAGTTAATTTTATGCGGGGGCGGCGGCACCTGTCCCGATCTCATCAGGACGCCACCAGGTGGCGAGGTAAATTCGAGGCTTTCCAAATTAGCGAAGTCTCCCCTCGGCATCGGGAGCGAAATTTCGGAGTGCGGGAGCTTGCTCCCGCTTTGGCACCGCTGACTCGTCAGCGGTCATTGTATCGCCGCATCGAGTTGCGGCGAGGGAAAGCGGCGACGAGTCGCCGCACTCCGAAACTAGAGCCTGCGCCAACCCTGAGCGAAATTTCGGAGTGCGGGAGCTTGCTCCCGCTTTGGCCACCGCTGACTCGTCAGCGGTCGGTGTATCCCCGCATCGAGTTGCGGCGAGGGAAAGCGGCGACGAGTCGCCGCACTCCGAAACTAGAGCCTGCGCCAACCCTATTGGGAATCCCCGATTAGATCGGAACGGAAGGTTTAACCCGAGGCCAAGTGAGGGTTTTGGAAAAACCCTCAGCTTGACCTCGGGCAGTTCAGCTTCGGCACGGTCTAGAAGTAAAACTTCCCTGCAAGTTCCCCGATACGCGGGGAATTAGCGTTGGTTGCGAAGCCGAAACTACTTCTGAGAATGTTGCCCGACGGATTGGAGAATTGGGCGTGGTTGAAGATATTGAAGAACTCCGCGCGGATCTCCAGCCTCTTCGACTCGGTCAAGCGGATGTTCTTTTGCAATGACATGTCCCAGTTATTGAGGCCATTGCCGTGGAAGAACCGCCGGTTGGCGTCCCCGAGCGTGCCAATCGCTTCCTTGGAGAACAGCGACGTGTTGAATTCCGGATTGATCTGTTGGCTCGCCACGGCTGTCCGCGGATTGTGGCCCGCCAGGTTGCCGGGGGTGAAGTTAGGCTCGTCCGCGCCGTTACCGCCCGGACCTCCACTTAAAGTACCGAGCAGGGAGTGGTCGTCGGATTCCCTGATAAGAGCTTATCCGTAAATACTTATTGAAGTCTGCTGCAATTTGATGCATGATTATGACCCAAGATGCCGCAGATAAAATCTTGGGAAGTATCCGACGAGTTTTGGGTGAAAGTCGAACCGCTGATTCCGGTTCGACAGCGGTCGAAAGGCCGAAAGTATAGGCGGAAGCCGGGGGGTGGGAGGAAGCCAATGCCGGCGCGCCGGATCTTCTCGGCCATTGTGTATGTGCTGCGCACGGGATGTCAGTGGAAGGCCTTGCCCAAGGAATTCGGCAGCGCCAGCGCGGTCCACAAGCATTTTCAACAGTGGCACCGGGCGGGTTTCTTTCTGGCGCTCTGGCGGTCGGGGCTGGCCGAGTACGATGAGCTGGAGGGCATTGCCTGGGACTGGCAAAGCATCGACGGAGCGATGGTGAAAGCCCCGCTGGCCTTGACTTGTGTGGGACCCAATCCCACCGATCGGGGAAAAAAATGGGCGCAAGCGAAGTTTGTTAGTCGACGGGCGTGGCGTCCCACTATCGCTCGCCGTCAGCGGAGCCAACCTGCATGATGTGAAGCTGCTGGCCACCACCCTCGACCAGGTGGTGAGAGCGCGACCGGCACCGCGACCGAGAAAGCCCCAGCACCTTTGCGCCGATGCCGGTTACAAGGGATCCCGCGCTCGGCAAGCGGCCACGAACCGCCACTACCGGCCGCATATCAAGCAACAGCGAGAAGAGATGGAAGCAAAACGTATCGTCCCCGGTTACAAGGCTCGCCGATGGGTGGTCGAGCGGACCCATTCCTGGCTCAACCGATACCGCAAGGTGTTGGTGAGCTTTGAAAAGACCGAGGAAAGCTACGTCGCCCTACTAACCTTAGCCGCGGCCATGATCTGCTGGCGACAGACAATTATTATTTACGGATAAGCTCTAAGGATCGGCAAGCCGGTTGAGAAGTGGGTGATGCCCGTAATCACCCAGCCCCGGGTCAGGCGGTTGGCGCGCCACAGTTTGTCGAACGGGATCTCATAGTTGTAGCTCGCCACAAAGTTGTTGGTCGCGTCAAAAGCGGCCAACGCCTTACTGAGCTTGTAATTCAGCGGGTTAACCACTTCATTGCCCGATCCCCAAGAGGAGGCGTTAGCGAGCACCTTGCTGTACGTGTAGGCCACCAGGAACTGGCTGCGTCCGGAGGAATGCCGCACACTCGTCTGCAAGGAGTTGTAATTGGAGTTGCCCATGGTGTTGAAGTAGTCGTTGCTGCCGAAGGCGTTCCCGAAGGGCCCGCGCGTACCGTTCACCACCCCTCCCGTTATAGGATAGTAGATAGTGTTTTCCCCATTGGGACCGCAGGTGGCGTCATTCGGTGGCCCCATGACTTCGCTCGATTGGCTCAGGCTAAGGCAAAGGGCGGGATTACCGATGTTGGATTCAACCGGCGAGATCAGCCGGTGCCCTTGTGTGCCGACGTATCCAACGCTCAGCATCGTGTTGGGTCCGAGCTGCCGCTGAATCGTTAAGTTATAGTCCTCGGAGTAGGGCAGAGTATCATTGCGACCCAGAACCGGAGAACTCGAGATGGGCAGGAACGAGGGCCAGTCGACGTTCGTATCGGGGTGCTGGGCGCTGGGTACCGGGCGGGTGGGCGGGAAGGGGGCAGGGAATTTCTGACCCCTCACGAAACCCGTCTGCCGATCGACGTAGGGTGTGGAAAATTCCGGCGGAGCCACACTGGACCAAAAGTATCCAAAGGGGGCATCCCCCTCCGCGTTCTCCAGCGCCGCGTCCTCGAAGGCGGTGTAGTAAATGCCGAAGGCGGCGCGAATGCTCGTCTTGCCCGCTCCGCCCAGGACCTTTCCCCAGAACCCCGTGTCGGCATGGGGCGCATACGCTATTCCAATGCGCGGGGCAAAATTGTTCCAGCGCGTTGGGGCGATCGTAGTAGGAATGCCGGGATCACCCGGGAAAACCCAGCCGGTGGGGGACCCCGGAAAGACCACCGAACTCTCCCCGTACTTCAAAGCTTCCATCTGGTTAAAGGCCTCATAGAACGGGCTGCTGGACTCCCAGCGCACGCCGTAGTTCACCGTCAGGTCCTTCTGGGCACGCCAGCTATCCTGTGCGTAGGCACTGTAATATTTCGTCCGCGTATGGAACGGAAGTTGCTGCCCCTGATCGTAACTGCTCGGCGCTCCAATCAGAAAGTCTGCAAAGTCACTACCTGTCTCTGATCCATTGAAGGTAAACTCTCCCATCTGTTCTCCATACGATTTGTGGGTAATCCAGTCGTAGTGCCATTCGCCACCGAACTTCAAACTGTGAGTTCCGATGACCTTCGAGAAGTTGTCAAGCACCTGATAGGTATTGTTGTAATTATAGGATATACTAGGTATACCAATAGTGAAATTGTTGAAATAGATCGGGAGGACGCCGGCATATTGCGCGGGCGTGATGGGGTAGATGCCCAGCGTGCCCGGCCCTTCCACAAACCCCAGCGAGCTGAGTGAAACACCAATCCCCTGTAAAGGGATATCGCTGGCAGCGGCAAAGCGGGTGTAATTCAGGCGAAATTCGTTGACCGAACTCGGCCCAAAGTTCTTGGTCACCGCAAAATTGATGTTCTGCGCCCGGCCGGCGTTCGAGGCGCTGAAGCCAGGAACATCAGCGTTGGGATAGGGATTGACCTGGGAATAATCGTCGTAGAAGTAATATCCGCTGAGCAGGCCAATGCGGGTGTTAGCGTCGAGCCGGCCGCTCGTCTTGTCATCTTGCAAGGTGTTGGGGTAAGCCGCGGTCTCGAAGTAACCGCTATGATTTTGTGGAGGGATGTATTTGATGAGCGGCGCGGCCGGAGACGCCCAGGCGGACTGGGGAATTACGGCGTTGGGGAAGACGCAATTCGCGCTGGTGCAGCCTGGAGTGTAATACGGCTCATTGACCGTCACGGGGTAGCCCAATTTCTGGGTGAGCTGATTGGCAAAATTCTGACCCACGACGGTGCCCGTGAGACTGCTCGTCTGATCCGACAGGTTACCCGTGAGATCCTGGTTGGAGGGGACCAAAACCTCACCGGTTTCAGTGCCCACCCCTTGGCGGTTTCCCTGGTAGTCCACAAAGAAAAAGAGTTTGTCGTGGCGGATGGGTCCACCCAGCGTGCCGCCAAACTCGTTCTTCCTTAAGATCGGGCGGCCGGTGGAGAAAAAGTTCCGGCTGTCCAGGTCGTAATTGCGCACGAATTCAAAGGCATCTCCGTGGAACTGGTTGGTGCCGGATTTGGTGATGGCGTTGACCAATCCCCCCGCATAGTTGCCGTATTCGGCGTCGGCATTATTGGTCAAGATGCGAAATTCCGCGATGGAGTTGAGGTTAGGAATGATCTCGGTGCCCATCGAGTAGCCCTCTTGGACGTTTCCGCCGTTCAGCATAAATCCATTGGCGGATTCGCGCGCCCCGCTGACCGAGAAGTTTCCCGAGTTGAGATCCCCTGAAATCGTGGTGCCGTACATACCGGAGCTTTGCGGAACCACGCCCGGTTGCAGCGCCATGAGATCGATAAAACTCCGGCCATTCAAGGGGACGATTTCCATCGTGTTGGATCCAATCACCTCTCCCACTTGGGTGCTGGTGGTGTCCACTTGCACGGCCGTGGCGGAAACGCTGACTTCCTGTGTTACCGTTCCCACCTGAAGGACGGCATCAACGCGCAACGCGGCGTTGGCGTCAATGACCAAGCCGGTGACACGGAATTCCTTGAACCCGGTTTGGCGAACCTGAATCTCGTAAGGTCCAATGGGAAGGGTCGGGAATGAGTAGAACCCTGCTGTATCCGTCTTGTTCGTATTTTTGATCGCGGTCGCGGTATTGAGCGCTACGACCTCAGCGCCCACAATCACCGCGCCGCTCGGATCGGTGACGAGCCCGGAAATGCTGCCGCCTACGCTTCCAAATGCAAGCTGCATTCCGAAAAGAAAAGCGGATGCCCACAGCCACACCCGAAGCCACCCAGAATGATTCTTCATCTGGCGCCTCCTATGCTAAGTTTTTGTGACCCGAAGACCTTACGCTTGGTGACTACCGACGCTAAATCCCGCCGGAGAGAGGGTGGGAACGTGAAGGATTGCGGTGTAATGAGCAGCGAAACAAACCGGCCTACCGTGGAAAGAAAGTATGCTGCTAGGAGCCCGTCGGAGATACGGCCCCACAATCTTACTTTTTACCGACTCTCATTCTCCGCGAACCGAATGTTAGGCATTTGACGCTGGCCAGGCCGTCCACGCGAGCAACGGGGTCGGTTGGGCCAGCGCTTTCAGGCCCTTTGGGGGCTCCATCCCGAGCGGAAGAGTTTCAACAGGTTGTGCGTGGCACAGATCATCTGCCATTCCGCCTGCACTTTCCTCAGTCCTCGCAGCAGGAATCTCCGAAACCCGCGCGCCTCTTTGATCTGTCCAAAGACCGGTTCCACCACCGCCTTGCGCAGTTTATAAACCGCCTGTCCTTCCGCCGTGCGCAGCTTGTGCCGCATCTGCTCGGCCACGCTGGCCCCGGAGGGCGGAGGCCCGGTCGTGACGGGCGGTTTCTCGCTGTGCTTCTGAGCGTCCGGCGCTACGAACAGATCGATCTCCCGCACCTGCGCATCGGTGACGTTGGGCTCGCTGAAATACCCGTTGTCCGCCGTCGCTTGCCGCGGCGGTCGCCCCATCTGCGCTTTCACTTCCTTCAGCATCGGTACCAACTGCTTCTTGTCGTTGGCTTCCTGCGTCACCGCCGCCCCCACGATCACTTGCGCGTGACTGTCCACCGCCGCCTGGGCGTTATAGGCTTGCACAAACTCTTTCGTCGCTCCGTCCTTCATGATGCGCGAATCCGGGTCGGTAAAATTCCGTTGCGCTTGGGGCTCCGGTTTCGCCGCTTCCGCGTCCGGCGCCTGCGGCGGTCGGCCCCCGAACTTCCGCCCCCGTTCCCGTTCCTGCTTCGCCCGCTCCTTTAATTGCGCCGCCACCTCCGCCTGCTTCTTTTCCGCCGCCTCTTTTGCCTCTTGCTCCAGTGCCGCCTTCGCCTCCCGAATCTTCTCTAACCGGCTCTCGCGCCGCGCCAGTTCCTTCGGCAGTTCGTCGCCGCGCTTACCCTTCCCATATTTTCCATCTTCCTCGGCGTCTACCCGTGCCGCCTCGGCCAGCAGCGCCTGCACTTCCGCGGCTAATTCCTTCTCCGCCTTCTCCATCCGCTCGTAGCTCATCGCCTTGTGCTTCGAGGCGTTGGCCTTGATCTTCGTCCCGTCCAGCGCCACGTGCCCCAGCTTCACCAGGCCCGCCCGCTGGCACAACTGCAACACCTGCACGAACAATTGCGCCAAGGGCACCAAGTGCTCCTGCCGGAAGGTCGCGATCGTGTCGTGATCCGGATGCTGGTCGGCCGCCAAATACCGGAACGCCACGTCCTCGTACGTCGCCCGCTCGATCCGTCGCGAACTCGCCACCCCTCGGCAGTAACCGTAAATCAGCACCCGGACCATCATCCGCGGATCGTACGCCGCCAGCCCCCGCCCATCTCCCGCTTCGTACTTCGCGTAAATCGCCGACAGGTCTAAGGCTTCCACCACCTCCGCCACGAACCGCGCCAGGTGACCCTCCGGCAGCCAATCCTGCAACGAGGGCGGGAGCAAGTACGCCTGATTTAAATCGCAACTCCGAAACTGTTTGCCCATAACTCCATCTTACAACATCTTCTAAAACTATCAATAATCAATCCAATGCCCCCCCCGAAAATCTTGCGACTGGATCCCTCCTGCGGCCAAAATCTATCTCCGACAGGCTCCTAGTGCTTGAACTTGTTCCCACAAACCTTCTACCGGCAAGTCCAGTGTTGCCGGGAATGAATTTAACGGGGGAATCGAGGAGTGTCAAGAAATAATTTGCTTAGCGCAGGATATTGGCCGCAGGGGGAATAATCCTGATACCGGGGCGCCCTCCGAGATTGGTGACGGGAATTCCGGCAAGGGACATGAATTCCCCCCCTCCGGCGCTAGACCTGCTGATGGCTTCGTTGAGCTATCAAGGGGTACCAAGGGCTTGTCAACACTTCGGTTGCGGAGATTGCCCGAGGCCCAATGAGGTACTTCAAAGAAATCCTCATCCAGGCCTCGGGTCGTACAACGTGACGTTATGGCTAGAAGTAGAACTTAACCGCAAATTGCCCGATGCGCGGGGCATTGGCGCTGGTCACGAAGCCGAAATTCGAGCTGAGAATGTTCCCCGACGGTAGCCCGAACTGGGCGTGGTTGAAGGCGTTGAATAGCTCCGCGCGGAACTCCAGTTTCTTGGAGCAGTATAGGCAAGCCCGTGGTAAAGCGCGTTATTCCCGTGAAGATCCAGCCATCGGTCAAGCGGTTTGCGCGCCACATTTTGTCAAAGGGCACACGATAGCTGTAACTCATCACAAAGTTGTGGGTGACATCGAAGGCCGATAGAGACTTGCTGATTCGGGGGTTAATGGGATTAATCAGGTCACCTCCGGCGCTCCCAGCAAGAAGTCGGCGAAATCACTGCCAGTCTCCTGCCCGTTGAAGCCGAAGGTTCCGTCATTGGCGCCGTCCTGGTGGTAGGTCACCAGGTCATAGTGTATTTGGCCGCCGAATTTCAGGGTGTGTGTTCCCCTCACCAGGGAGAAATTGTCTAACCCCTGATAGGTGTTGTTGGTTTGCGTGGCAAAATATCCAGGAATCCCAATGTTGAAGCTGTTGAAACCGGTGCTGGGGACACCTTGGTATTGCGGCGCGAGGGGGAGAAGAAGTTTCGAGCATCCAGGTCCGAATTCCGCAGGAACTCGAAGACATCGCCGTGGAATTGGTTGGTGCCCGATTTGGTGATGGCGTTCACCAGCCCTCCCGCGAAATTCCCGTATTCGGCATCCGCATTGTTGGTCAGGATGCGGAATTCCGCAATGGAGTCAAGGTTGGGGATGATCGGGTAGTGGTGTCATTTGGTGTGGCACGGCCGACCTGCCCCGATCCATCGGGGTCTTGGCCGTGGCACTTCCAAATGACACCACTACCGATGATCGCCGTGCCCATCTGAACATCTTCCTGGACGTTGCCGCCATTCACCATGAACCCGTTGGCACGGAATTCCTTGAAGCCGGTTTCCTGCCTCCTATTTGATGGTTGATTGACCCGTAGACCTTGCGGTCTGCTATCCGCCGACGCATGAACAACAAAAGGCCAGAAAGGGTAAGGGGGACATCAGAAATTGCTGAGAGACCACTTACACGCCAAATTGTCCATCATCCCCGGCAAGGACGTCCCACGCGCTTCATGAGCTCCGCGCTACCCTCCGCCCGCAATATTCATCCATCAGAATGTGGATGTTACAGAAAGTAAATTGGTTGTCAAGGAATTCCTGCCATGAGGGTTCTTTCTATGCGAAACAAAACAAACTTATTAGCGCGGCCAAACCTGACATTTTGGCGTTTCCCGGCATTACCTGGGGTGTGTGCCCTTTTACGGGCTTGAGCCCTTTAGTTAGGGTTGTAAAGCAAATTTCCGCCCTCCCCATCAGGAAAAAGCCAAAATTCGCACTGAATATATTGAGGTAAAATCGCCGCTCGCGACACAAAATGACCACTACCTATCCCTGTCCAATCTTGACACCCTCTACATGCCTCGTTAGAATAGGTTGAGGTGTTGTAACCTCACGCTCTCTGCACTCTTGTCGGTTAGGATGGAAATGCCGAGCCAGAATGATCTCCCCAAGCGGGACCGCGAAATCCTGGTGGCCTTGATTCGCCAGTTTATCGGGAGTGGTCTGCCTGTAGGCTCCAAGGCTCTGGCGGCGACGTTGCCGGAGCCCCTCAGTTCGGCGACCATCCGCAATGTTCTGGCGATGTTGGAAGAGAGCGGTTTTCTCGAGCAGCCGCACGTTTCCGCCGGGCGTATTCCCACGGAAAGAGCCTATCGTTTTTATGTCGACCGCGTGGTGGCGGGCGCGCGCCTGGCCCCGGACACTGAAAGGTACATCGACCAGGCCCTCACACCCGACGCGGACCGGCTGGAGCGGCTGATGGTGACCGCCTCCCGGACCCTTTCTGAGATTTCCAGCAACGTCGGGCTCGTCCTGGCGCCGGCACTGGAAGAGAAGCTGCTTGAGCACATCAAGTTCGTCAACCTCCCCGACCGCCGCGTGCTGGTGGTGATTGTCTCAAAACCCGATATCGTTGAGAACCGCGTGGTGCGCCTAGAGGACGAGTTCACCCAGGAGGAGCTTGACCAGGCCGCGAATTTCCTCAATGCGGAGTTCCGTGGATGGTCCCTCGGCACCATTCGCCTCGAAGTTTTCAACCGTATTGAGGCCGACAAAATGCTCTGCGACCGCCTGCTCAAAAATGTTGCCACGCTCTTCATGTGGGGCGCCCTTTCCGAAGAAGAGGCCGGACAGCTATTCGTGGACGGTACGGCCAAGATCCTGGAGCGCCGGGAATTTGAGGATGTGCAGAGGATCAAGCAGCTAGTGAAGACCCTGGAGGAAAAAACCAATCTGGCGCGGATTCTGGCCGCCTGCCTGCAAACCCCGGAATCGGGTGTGCGTATCTTGATCGGACGCGAGAACTCCGAAACCCAGATGCAGCATTGCACGCTGGTGGTCGCGCCGCTACACTATCGCAACCGCGCGGTGGGGGCGCTGGGTGTTGTGGGGCCCACGCGCATGGAATACGATCGTGCCATCAGCACGGTCGATTACGTGGCCCATCTGTGTAGCCGGCTTCTCAGTTCCAATTGAAAGAGGGTGAACGCGGGGCGTGGGCGGACCTGGTGTGAAGAGTCTGCCACGGTGCCTACCCGCAAAAAATCTAACCTATGAATAACGAAGTCGAAAATAACCCTACCGCCCCTGAGGCCGATAACCCCTCCGCGGCCGCCGCCTCCGCAACGCCGCCGGTTTCCGCCGAGGAATATGAAAAGTTGCTGGCGGAGAAGAAGGATCTCTACGATCGTCTCCTGCGCAAGCAGGCGGAGCTCGAACAATTACCGCAAGCGGACCCAGAAGGAGATGGAGGAATTCCGCCAGCGCGCAACGGAGGATTTGATCCGCTCGCTGCTGCCCACGCTGGATGGTTTTGAGCGGGCTCTCCGGCAACGCGACCCTGGCATCCCGGAGGCCTACTACCAGGGAATGGAGTTGATTTACCGTGAAATGCGTGAGGTGCTGGGCCGTGCGGGGTTGGCGCCAATTGAGACCTCGGGAAAGCTCTTCGATCCGCACCTGCACCAAGCGGTGGAGACCGTCGAGGACCCCGGGCGTCGTGAACATGAGATTGTGGGTGAGTTGCAGCGCGGCTATAAGCTGCGGCACCGGTTACTGCGGCCTGCGATTGTTAAAGTAGCCGTGGGGGCCGGGGCCAAGGGTGACTCCGGGCACGATAAATAGCGGGACCGCTGTTGCAGGCCTGCCGGGTGAAGCAGGGCGCCAACGTACGAGGTCGACGATTGAACCATAAGCGTGACTACTACGAGGTCTTGGGAATCGAACGCGAAGCCTCTGATCAGCAGATCAAGAGCGCCTATCGCCGCCTCGCCATGCAGCATCACCCTGACCGCAATCCCAACAGCAAAGAAGAGGCTGAGGAGAAGTTTAAGGAAATCACCGAGGCCTATAGCGTGCTGGCTGACGTACAGAAGCGCGCGGCTTACGACCGTTTCGGCCATTCCGCCGTCAGTGGCGCCGGGGGTGGGGCGCCGGACTTTAGTTCCTCAATCTTCTCCGACTTCGAAGATATTTTTGGAGACCTGTTCGGTTTCGGCAACGTCTTTGGCCGCACGGGCCGCCAGCGCGCCCGCTGAACGGGCGGCATCGACCTGCGCTACGACATGGAAATCAGCCTGGAGGAAGCGGCGGCGGGCCTGGAGACAAAAATCAAGCTTCCGCGCTGGGAGCCTTGCCCGGATTGCGACGGGTCAGGCGCCCGCCGGGGAAGCAAGGCCATCCATTGCCCCACCTGTGGCGGCCGCGGCCAACTCCGTCACCAGCAGGGCTTCTTCACCGTCACCCGAACCTGCCCGCAATGCCAGGGCATGGGGCAAGTGATTCGCGACCATTGCAGCAGTTGCAAAGGCGAAGGCCGCGTAAATAACGAACGCGTTCTGGGCCTGAAAATCCCCGCCGGCGTTGACGATGGCACGCGCTTGCGGGTGGCCGGGGAAGGCGGCGTGGCCACCCGCGGCAGCGCCCCGGGCGACCTTTACGTAATCCTCAAGGTTCGCGAGCACGCTTTCTTTGAGCGCCGCGGCAACGACCTCTACTACACCATCCCGATTTCTGTCTCGCAGGCCGCGCTGGGCGCAGAGATCCAGGTGCCAACCCTGCGCGGCGAGGAACGTCTGCGCATTCCCGAGGGAACCCAGAGCGGCTCGGTCTTTCGGCTGCGCGGACTGGGCATGCCCACCCTGGAGGGACGCGGCCACGGTGACCTCTATGTGGCGGTCTTTGTCGTCACCCCTACCCGCCTCTCCCGCGAGCACCGGCGCTGGCTGGAAATACTTTCCCCCTTCGTGCGCGTCAACAATACCCCCCTCGAACGTCGCGCCGCGGAAAAAGTCAAAGACATTTTTGGATAATCAGCGTGCTATCGGGCGGCTTCGACCGGGCGGCGCAGCCAGCGGAAGCCTATGGTAATCATGCCACTATTGAATCCCATATTGGGAGGAACAAGATTGGCGTTCGACATATGCAGGGTGCGGAACTCGAAGACCAGGCGCGCTGCGGCCGGATAAAGTATTGCACCCCGAATCCGCCTTGCGGTGAGAACTGGGTGTGCCCGTTGACCTCCGGCACATGATCGCTCAAGGAAGTTCGCTGCACCCCCGCGCCCGCGTCGAGGAAGGGAACCCAGCGGCCGCGGCCCTTGCCATCGAAGCGAAAGAGCTCCGCGACTCCCAGCAGGCTGGCACTGGGATGGACGGCCCCACCCAGGATTCCCTCCGTGATAATCTCAAAGCGCTGTACGAGGGGGTTGCGGAAATCGCGCACAATGAGGCCCACCTGCGGCTGCGCAATGAGCATCTGGATGTGGGAGACCTCGTGTTGGTTGAGACCGTACTCCATCGAATATCCCACCTGGGCGCCGAAGTTCCAGTGCCCGTTATTTGCCCAGTAGGGAAGCGGCGCGCCGACCGCGGTGGGAGCCGGCGCCATCCGAGTGGCGTCCTGAGCCTTGAGCAGCGGCGCAGATAACCCTGCCCAGCCCAAGCCGATAATATACAAGAGTAGGATGTTGGCAGGTGCGGCCCGGCCAAGTCGCATGATAGTCTCCCGGCAAACTGGGGATGGGATCTCCCTATTTAATACGATCTGCGGCCATTCTATACACGCCTGCTTGGGAAAGGACAGCGGAAAAGGTGGGGCCGATGTGCCACGGGCGGGACGCCCGTGGCACCTCGAACTGCGACACCACCTGCCTCCCGTCTGGTGCGCCGTGGGTATCTGTGGTATAAAATTATTCTGAGAGCTTCAGCGGGGCCGGGAGCAAAACAAATTGGCAGCGGCTGACGAAAGTAAAGGGGCAAGTACTGCACATAAGTGGTTCTTCGAGACGCGCTATTGGCTGCGCGACCTGATCCTTTCGGTTCTATTGGCCTTCATCGTTATCGTTTTTCTTTACCAGCCTGTGCAGGTCGAGGGCACCAGCATGATGCCCCGGCTCGAGAACCACGAGCGGATCTTCATCAACAAGTTTGTTTACCGGTTTGAACCCATCGAGCGCGGTGATGTGGTGGTATTCTGGTATCCGCTTGACACCTCGAAGTCCTACATCAAGCGCGTGATCGGGTTGCCGGGGGAGACCGTAACGATTGAGGACGGCCGTGTGCTGGTGGATGGCAAGCGTCTGGCCGAACCCTATATCCCGCCGGGTTATCTCGACCGCCAGAGCTACCCTCCGGTGCGGGTCGAGCCCGATCATTACTTCGTGCTGGGTGACCACCGTGACTCCTCGAACGACAGCCGCGTGTGGGGCACTGTCGAGCGTAAATTCATTTATGGCAAAGCAGTTTTTGTATACTGGCCTTTTAGCCAAATGGGGTGGGTGAGGTAATTTTGGATTTTCGCTTTTGGATTGAAAAAGAGCGGGCAGGCGTGGTTATCCAACCAGAATCTAAGATCTGATTGGGCACAGGCGGGACCGCATGACGGATGGTTTCTTGATGTTTGACCACGCCAAATTCAGGATCTTGGAGAGTGAATGGACGCGATTCTCGCCTTAGAAGACGGAAGAATCTTTCGGGGGCGTGGCTTCGGCGCCTCCAGCGAGCGTTCGGGCGAGGTCGTTTTTAATACTTCTCTTTCCGGCTACCAGGAAATTCTTACGGACCCTTCCTACGCCGGCCAGATCGTCATCCTCACTTACCCTCACATCGGAAACTACGGAACCAATAGCCTGGATTGCGAGGCAGCCCGGCCTTACGCAGAAGGTTTGGTGGTGCGCGAACTCGCGGAACTGGCCAGTAATTGGCGCTCGGAAGAAGAAATTTCCGACTACCTTGCCGGGTACGGGATTCCAGTCATCTCGAATATCGATACGCGTGCCCTGGTTCGCCACCTGCGCACGCATGGCGCTATGCGCGGCGTCCTTTCCACAACCAGCGGGGACGAGAAGAGCTTGGTCGCCCAAGCCCAAGCCTCGCCCAGCATGGTGGGCCTCGACCTCGCGAGGCGCGTTACCACGATCTCGCGCTATCAGTGGGGTGAGCCTTCCCACCCCATCATCGCGGATGAGAACCATCAGCCGGCGCCAAACCGCTTCCACGTGGTCGCCTATGATTTCGGTATCAAGCAAAACATCCTGCGTAGGCTGGTGGATGTGGGTTGTAACGTCACCGTGGTGCCCGCCACGACCACCGCGGCGGAGGTTATGGAGCTCAAACCGGACGGGGTGTTCCTTTCCAACGGTCCGGGCGATCCGGAGCCCGTCGATTACGCCGCGCAGGCGGTGCGCGACATGATGGGCCGCGTGCCCATCTTCGGCATTTGCCTGGGCCACCAGATTATCGGCCTCGCCTTGGGAGGGAAGACGTACAAGCTGAGATTCGGCCACCACGGCGGCAATCATCCCATCCTGAATCTGGAAACCCAAAAGGTGGAGATCACGGCACAAAACCATGGCTTCGCGGTGGATCCGGATTCACTAAAAGCGAGTGAGGTGATTCTGACCCATAAGAACCTGAACGACGATACGCTCGAAGGACTGCGGCACAGAACGATGCCGCTGTTCAGTGTGCAGTATCACCCCGAGGCTTCGCCCGGTCCCCACGACTCCGCGTATCTGTTCGACCGGTTTGTTACCATGATGGCGGATTTCAAAGGGTAAAGGCTAAAGGGTAAAGGTTGTTTAGCGAATGCCACGTTTGCGCAAATGATGGATATGGATACATCGGGACAGCTTAAGCAACTCGAATCGATCCGCCGTGGGATCGCAGAAATCGAAGCGGGGCACTATATTCCGCATGAAGTAATGAAGACTTGGCTGCTGTCCTTGGGCTCGGATCATGAACAGGCGCCGCCGAAGTGCGTTTGCGGCGAATCACATGACGAACCCGGAGAGGTTCAGGGGCGGAAGGACGGGCCTTATGCTTCTTGAACTCATGGGTTGTAAATTGATCCGACGCCTCGCGAGTGTAAGTAACCCTCATCCGGCCTCCTACGTCGGCCACCTTCTCCCCAGGGAGAAGGTGGGGATATAGGATGCCTAGCCCTCTCCAAGGGGAGAGGGTGGACCGCTGCCGGCGTCTTCATCAGCCGGGGCGGGACGAGTGAGGGGTCACGTGAGCGTCTGTGAATTCCAGGAATTCAAAAACCATTCGGCCCGCGGCTCATTTTCTCTTTCAGAATTCAGAATTCATAATTCAGAATTGTCTCCATGCCCAAACGCACTGACCTTCACAAAATCCTGATCATCGGTTCCGGGCCTATCATCATTGGCCAAGCGTGCGAGTTTGATTATTCCGGCACGCAGGCCTGCAAGGCGCTGAAGGCCGAGGGCTACGAAGTGGTGCTGGTGAATTCCAACCCCGCCACGATCATGACGGACCCGGAATTCGCCGACTCCACTTATGTTGAGCCGCTCACGGTCGATTACCTGGAAGCGATCATCGCGCTCGAGAAGCCTGACGCCCTACTGCCCACCGTGGGCGGACAGACGGCGCTAAACCTATCCGTCGAACTCGCAGAAAAAGGAATCCTCGATAAGCACAACGTCAAGCTGATCGGCGCATCCCTCAATGCCATCAAAATGGCTGAGGACCGGCTCTGGTTCAAAGACGCCATGCTGCAAGTGGGCCTGGAAGTGCCCAAGAGCGTCCTGGTTACGGCGCAGCGCCGCGGCAACAACCGTTTGGCCATCCGCGAGGCGGTGGAGGCCGCGCAGCGATTCTCAGAACAGGTGGGATTCCCGCTGATTATCCGGCCCTCGTTCACTCTGGGCGGCACCGGCGCGGGCATGGCCTACAACATCGAAGAACTGGAGGAGAAGGTTCGCAACGGGGTTGAATTGAGCCCCGTGCACGAGGTGTTGATTGAAGAGTCCGTGGTCGGCTGGAAAGAATTTGAGTTGGAAGTCATGCGCGATCACATGGACAACGCCGTGGTGGTCTGCTCGATTGAAAACTTCGATCCCATGGGCGTACACACGGGCGACTCCATCACCGTGGCGCCCGCGCAAACGCTGACCGACAAGGAATACCAGTTGATGCGCGATGCGGCCTTCAAGGTGATTCGCGCCGTGGGGGTGGAGACGGGCGGCTCGAATATTCAGTTCGCCGTCAGCCCGGAGACGGGCCGCATGGTGGTCATTGAAATGAATCCGCGCGTCTCCCGCAGCTCGGCGTTGGCCTCCAAGGCCACGGGCTTCCCCATCGCCAAAATCGCCGCGCGCCTGGCGGTGGGCTATAGCCTCAACGAAATTCCCAACGACATCACCAAGAAGACGCCCTCCTGTTTCGAGCCCACCATCGATTACGTGGTGGCCAAAATCCCCAAGTGGGCGCAGGAGAAGTTTCCGGACTCCGACCATACGCTGGGGCCGCAAATGAAGTCGGTGGGCGAGGTCATGGCCATCGGGCGCACTTTCAAGGAAGCCTTGATGAAAGGTCTGAGGTCGCTCGAAAGCGGACGCAAGACGCCTACCTCACCGGCGGATCCGGCAGAACTCGAGCGCCGGCTGGGGAATCCGCACCCGGACCGCATTTGGGACGTCTTGCACGCCTTTGAGATTGGTTACAGCGCCGATGTGCTGTATGAGATCACGCGCATCGACCCCTGGTTTCTCAACCAGTTGCAGCAGATCATCGAGCTCAAAGGTGAACTGAAGCGCTTTACGCTCGGCACGGTTCCCGCTAGCGTGCTGCATCTTGCCAAGCAATACGGATTCTCGGACCTCTCGCTCGCCGAACTTTGGGGAACGAGCGCTGAGGAGGTGCGGCAGCAGCGCCATGCGCTCCATGTGCGACCGGTCTTCAAGCGTGTCGATACCTGCGCGGCGGAATTTGAATCCTTCACGCCCTATCTTTATTCGACCTATGAGGAAGAGGATGAGGCGGAGCCCACGGACCGCAAGAAAATCATGATCCTGGGCA
Organism: uncultured Acidobacteriota bacterium; assembly: GCA_963804995.1. Classification (GTDB taxonomy): domain Bacteria; phylum Acidobacteriota; class Terriglobia; order UBA7540; family UBA7540; genus Bog-366. The sequence goes on along the minus strand of CAWDSK010000003.1, from coordinate 54,973 downwards.
GCGGCCCGAACCGCATCGGGCAGGGCATTGAGTTTGATTACTGTTGCGTCCACGCCTCCTATGCGCTCAAGGAAGAAGGCTTCGAGACCATCATGGTGAATTGCAACCCGGAGACCGTCTCGACCGACTACGACACCTCCGATCGCCTCTACTTCGAGCCGTTGACTTTCGAGGACGTGATGGCGATTGTGGAAAAGGAAAAGCCCACAGGCGTCATCGTGCAATTCGGCGGGCAGACGCCGCTCAACCTGGCGCGGTCGCTCAAGGCGGCCGGTGTGCCCATCATCGGCACTACTCCGGAATCGATTGACTTGGCGGAGGATCGCAAGCATTTCGGAAAGCTGCTCGCCGATCTGGGGATTCCGCAACCGGAGAATGGCGCCGCGATGAACGTGCAAGAAGCGCTTGAGATTGCGGCGCGCATTGGCTATCCGGTGCTGGTGCGGCCCTCTTATGTGCTGGGCGGCCGGGCCATGGTGATTGCTTACGATGAGGCCACGCTCAGCGATTACGTGCGCCGCGCCGAAGACTTGCACCGCGCCTTCCCGATTTTGGTGGACCGTTTCCTTGAGAACGCCACCGAGGTTGACGTGGATGCGCTCGCCGATGGTAAGGACGTGGTGGTGGCTGGCATCATGCAGCACATCGAGGAGGCGGGAATTCACTCCGGCGATAGTTCCTGCGTGCTGCCTTCGGTAAGCATTCCTGAAGATCAGCTTCGGTTGCTGCGCGAGTACACGGTTCGACTGGCGCGGGCGCTCCAGGTGGTGGGCCTGATGAACGTGCAATACGCCATTCAGAATGGCAAGGTCTATGTGCTGGAAGTGAACCCGCGCGCCTCACGCACGGTGCCCTACGTCAGCAAGGCGACCGGGGTCCCGTTGGCCAAGATTGCGTCGCGCCTGATGATCGGGCGCAAGTTGGCTGAATTCGGCCTCGCGGACGAACTGCCGGTCAGCCACTATTTCGTCAAATCCCCCGTCTTCCCGTTCCAGAAACTTCCCGGCGTGGACACGATTCTAGGCCCAGAAATGAAATCCACGGGCGAAGTGATGGGCGTGGCGGATAACTTTGGCCTCGCCTTCTTCAAGGCGCAGTTAGGCGCGCGGCAGCGAATTCCGCTTAAGGGGCGCGTTTTCCTCTCGGTGAACGACCACGACAAACCGGGGATTATCCCCATTGCCCGCGACCTGGAGAGCCTGGGATTCAAGCTGGTTGCGACGCGCGGCACCACGGCCGCCCTGCGCGCCGCAGGGGTGAAGGTTGAGAAAGTTCACAAAGTGAACGAGGGCCGCCCCAATGTGGTGGACCGTATCAAGAGCGCCGAACTCGACCTGATTATCAACACGCCCCTGGGACGCAACTCGCGCAGCGATGACAGAGCCATCCGGCGCGCTGCGATTCAACACGGCGTCACCTGCATCACCACGCTCTCCGCCGCCGAGGCGGCAATCCGCGGAATTCGCGCCTGCCAGGAAGGTGCAATCCAGGTGGCTAGCTTGCAGAAACTGCACGCCTCCTTCGCCGCAGAAAAGATGGCGACCGCGGCGCGGAGGGACCATTAAGAGGGACAAGCCGATGACCCGTGATCAAATCATCAAAAACTTGAAGGGCGTATTTGCGCCCGTCGTAACACCGTTTAATCGGCGGGGTGACGTCGACGAAGGGTTCTTTCGTGAGAACCTCAGCCGCCTTTCCGGGTGCGGGCTTTCCGGAATCCTGGTGGCGGGTTCGACCGGGGAGGCGCCGTACCTTACCGAAAGCGAACGGCTGCGCCTGGTCGAAGTGGCGCGGCAAGTGGTGAAGGCTCCGGAACTCCTGCTGGTGGGGACAGGCTTGGAGAGCACTGCCGCCACCGTGCGCCTCAGCCGCGAAGTCGTGGCGCGCGGCGCGGATGCGTTGCTGGTCGTCACTCCTAATTACTATAAGCCGCGCATGGATGCCGCGGCGCTGGTGGCCCATTATCGCGCCGTGGGGGCAGGGGTCTCACGCCCGGTGTTGGTTTACTCCATTCCGCAGTTCACCGGCCTCTTTGTTGACCCGGAGACGATTGGCAAGCTCTCGCGATTGCCGAACGTTGTCGGACTGAAAGAAAGCTCCGGGAAACTGGATTTTGTGCGCGCTGTTCTGCACAAGGTCCGACCTGGTTTCCGTGTGCTGATCGGCTCCGTCTCAATATTGTATGACGGCTTGCTGGCGGGCGGGACGGGAGGCGTACTGAGCCAGGCTAATTTTGTTCCCACCCTCTGCGTGGCGCTCTACGAAGCAATCCTGCACAAGCGAGCCAAGGAAGCGCGCGAACTGCAGGAAAGATTCCTGCCCCTGGCACAGAAAATCGCCATTCCTTACAGCGTGGCCGGCATCAAAGCCGCTGTCGATTTAACTGGTTCCCACGGAGGAACCCCGCGGCTTCCCTTGCTGCCAGTTTCCCGCCAAGCCAAAAAAGAAATTGCTGCTGCCCTCCGCGAGGCCCGTGCGGGATTGGACATTTAGGACGGGCCCACCCCGCCCGGATCTCCTACTCTGCTTGCCCAGGCCTGCGACGTTTTGTCCACGTGGGGCTGTCCCAGATGTTGCTCTCCGAGGGCCGTAGCGGGCGTTGTCCCACCATATTTTTACCTTCCTGCGTTTTGACCTTTCGTTTCCGGCTCGGGTGTGGTGCGCTTCCCGCTGTCTCGAAAAAGTGTCCAAGCGTGGTGAAAAATCCAGGCAAGGGATTGGCATGCGTCTTGCTCCAATGGCTGGTGCATGCTTGCAGAGCCAATAGATAGAGGTCAGAGCTCGGCAAGATTTGCCCAGAGAGGGAACAAACATGCCCTGGGCGGTCGGAAATCGAAGAATGTGCCGCCACCAAGATTATGGTTTGACGCGGCGGGCAGAGGATGATGTAGGGATTGAAAACGGCAAACGCGGCAGCCGAGAATCCAGAAACGCGCTCCAGTTACATGGAGTCGCGCGCGAGAGGTGAGAGGAAAATGATTACGAATGAGTCGGAAATTCGAGTTGCCTTGCAGGCGGTATTGGTCTGTGCATTGGCGCTCTATGGCTTTTGGGGATGCGCAGCAGTAGTGTTCTTCATCCTTCTGCCGTGGAAACCGTTCCTCGTGGTGGGCGGCTACTTAGCACAGCCCATCGTAGACTGGCGCCTGCGCAAAGCTCGGGAACATCATGAGAAAGGCATCGCTCAAATCGAGCGGGAGTTAGATACCTTCCTGAAGACTCCGCGGGGCGAAGGCCGGATTCCACCAAAGACTCCTGCGCCCAAAACTCAAATGGCCACGAAACCTTCCCCACCAGAAATCGCGCGGCCCTTGGCAACCTTTGAGGCGGTTAAGCCGAACCAGCCCTCCTTTCAGGACATTACCTTATCGGCACACAACCTTGCTGCAACCTTGGAGATTCCCGCGGCCATTGCGCATCATGTTCGCAACCTACCACAAGGTCCTTTTAGCAACATGGATTTGGAAGTTGAGGAAGTAAAATTCCATGAGGGCACAGCAGAAGCCTACGTGAAGTTTCGTAGCTCCCAAGTGAAGGAACTCGCCATTCGTCAACACTACATTCTGAGGAACTCGCAAGGACAATGGCAGGTTGAATCCCGCCAGCCCGCTAACGGCGGAAGCAAGGTCCATCTTTCGGTCACTGGGGATCCCCTGGAGGCGCGCGTCGCTGGGGTCTGAGGTGTAACAAGAGAATCACTAGCTCCCCTCCTTCGATGGGAGGAGGGGAGGTCCAAAAGTAGGAACCCCCCGAACCTTGGCCAAACACTGCGACTTATCTCCTGATTGCTTTTCATCTTGTAACCCGTTGTATCCCTGCACATCTAATCTTTGACGCAGAATGCTATCTGGTTTCTTGCGCCGCCCGCTGGCTCAATCAGTTTTTGGGGTATTGCCGCCAAACGTCAGACCGTGTAGCATATGAGATTCTCATGACAGCGACATGCATCCCTTACACGCAAGTCCCGCACTCCAGCGCTCTACTGATTGATTACCTCTACCACTACGATCGCGTCAGCCAGTTCTACAATGGCTCTCCTTACAATCCGGAAAGCTATCATGAGGTAGCGGCGCAACTCCGCGGGTTCGAGGGCGAGCGTGGCGAAATCGTGGATATTCTCACGGCTCAGAACCGCACATTTGGTTGCGGGGAACCCACGCTGGCAAACCTCCAGCGCCTCCGGACCCCTGGAACTTTCGCCATCGTGACAGGGCAACAAGTAGGACTGTTTTCCGGACCGGCATTCACTCTGTACAAAGCTCTCACCACGGTCCGCCTGGCGCAGTCGCTTTCTGACCAGGGTCTCCCGTGCGTCCCGGTTTTCTGGCTAGCCACAGAAGACCACGACTTGGCCGAGGTTCAGGAAACAACCACCTTCAGCGACGAATATGAATTGATTCCGTTGCGCGACTCTGGGGAGCGGCCTTCACCACGATCTCCAGTGGGCCAAGTGCGACATACTGCCGAGGTCGGTGCGGCGATCCAGCAACTGGAGTCGACGCTGCCGGAGGGTGAGGCGCGCACGCGTTTATTGGAAGACCTGCGGGAATGTTTTCAGTCGGGTATCACGTGGGGCCACAGCTTTGCGAAGTTCATGACCTGCCTCTTCGGCCGCTGGGGCGTTATTCTGCTGGACCCTTTGGACGAATCTGTGCACAAACTCAGCAGAGGCGTGTACGCGCAAGCGATAGATAGGGCTGCTGAAATCCGCGCCCAGGTGCAGGAGCGCTCGCACGCTCTGGTCCAGCGAGGTTATCATGCCCAAGTGCACGTGGCTGATGACTCAACGCTGGTTTTTGTGACCCAGCAGGGAGATCGCGTGCCGCTTCACCAGCGGGAAGGCAGGTTATTCCTCGACGGCAACGCAGAAGTATCGCTCGCCAAACTCCAATCCTGGCTGGGGGCGCAGCCACTCGACTTCTCACCCAACGTGTTGCTGCGACCCGTGATTCAGGATACGCTCCTGCCGACGCTCTCGTACGTTGCTGGCCCGTCGGAGTTGGCCTATCTGGGGCAGGCGCAGGCGCTTTACCATACTTTCGGCCGGCCGCAACCTGTGGTGTTTCCCCGGGCGGCTTTTACGCTGGTGGACTCTCGCACGGACCGCTTGATGGACAAGTACAAGCTGAGCCCGGTGGACGTTTGGCAGGGTGAGGAACACCTGAGTCGCAAAATTGCCGCCGGGGGTCTGGCCGAAGGTTGGTCGGAACGTTTCGATCAAGGCGAGCGCGATCTTGATCAACTGCTGAATCGTCTGCACGCGGACATCGAGAGGCTGGATCCCACCCTATTGGATACGCTTGCGAACACGAAGGAAAAGATGAAATACCAAATGGACCGGCTGCGCGGTAAGCTGACTCGCGCCGCACTGGGTCGGTCAGATCTCCTGGCTCGCCACCAGCAGGCTTTGCAACGATTCCTCATGCCGCACAAGGACCTTCAGGAACGCCGCGTAGGTGGAGTTTATTTTCTCGGGCGCGCTGGCTATGGGCTTTTGGATTCTCTTCTGGCCCATATCCAAACGCGTTGCTCGGATCATCAAACCCTAAAATACTGAGACCTTTCTCGATCCACCCCCTGGATTTGTGCCATTAACAAAACCCTCCCTCGGATGGTCTGCTATAATGCAGAATTATGTTTCGAGCGTCATACAAATGAGGAGAGGTCATCATGAATGCGCGTTCCCCGCTCGATTTGCTGCTTCGCGACCGTGGCGTATATGATATTTCTGAAACCGGTGGTATCGTTTTAAAGAATCCCCACAAGTTTACTTCACAAACTTTGGATCTACTGGTTTGGAACCTGGTCTTCGGAGAGACTGAGGAGGTACGCTCCGCGGCCTGCTGGATCATCCGCCGCGCCGCCCTGGAGCTGGGCGTTATCCCTTCCTCCATTCAGGGCCTTTATGAAGCCCGGGGAAGAAAAGAATTCTCGGGTTTTACGGTACCCGCGATTAACATTCGTGGCCTCAGCTACGACGTTGCCCGCGCCGTCTTGCGGGCTGCCATGAACCTAAAAGCCGGAGCCTTCGTTTTTGAGCTGGCGCGTTCGGAGAGTAAATACACGGGACAGAAGCCCGCGGAATTTGCCGGCGTTGTGGTGGCTGCGGCCCTGCGGGAAGGGTACGCAGGCCCGCTCTTCATTCAGGGTGACCACTACCAGGCCAACGCCAACAAGTATGCCAAGGATCCGGAGGGTGAGCGTCAGGGAATCCGCGACTTCTGCCAGGAATCGGTGGCGGCGGGGTACTACAACATCGACATCGACACCTCCACGCTGGTCGACCTCAGCAAACCCGGAGTGCATGAGCAGCAGCGCGCGAATTTTGAGAACAGCGCCAAGCTCGCGACCTTCGTGCGTTCGATCGAGCCTCAGGGAGTTACGATTTCCCTGGGCGGCGAAATTGGCGAAGTCGGCAAACAGAATTCCACAGTGGAGGAACTGAGCGCCTACATGGACGGTTTCCAGGCCGCCCTCTTCGAAGCTCGCGGGGAAGAAGAAGGGACTGTCCAAGATCAGCGTGCAATCGGGGACAACTCACGGGGGCGTTGTCATGCCGGATGGCAGCATCGCCCAAGTGGCTATCGATTTCGAAACCCTGCGTACACTTTCGGCGCTGGCCCGTGACCGCTATGGAATGGCCGGAGCCGTGCAACATGGCGCTTCCACTCTGCCGTCAGACGCCTTCCATCGATTTGCGGAGTGTGACACCGCGGAAGTCCATCTGGCAACAGAATTTCAAAACCTGATCTATGAGAATCCCGCTTTCCCAGCCAACCTTAAGGAAGAAGTATACAAGTACCTGCGCAAGACTTGTGCGGATGAAAAGAAGGCAAGCGATACTGACGAGCAATTCATTTACAAGACCCGAAAGAAGGCGTTCGGTCCCTTTAAGCGAAAGTTCTGGGAGCTGCCGGCGGACGTGCGGAAGAGGATTGGGAGCGATTTGGAGAGTAAGTTTGGTTTCCTGTTTGAGAAGCTGAACATCAAACGTACCGCGGAGCTGGTGAAGAAAACCGTGACCCCAGTGGCGGTGATTCCGCCCATGCCCCCGGCGTTGACGGAGGCGCTCCAAAAGGCCAAAGCCGCCTAGTGAGGGCGGCGCGGAGTTGTAGGGGTACGGCTTTACGTACCCGCTTGGTTCGGGTGCGCGATAAAAGTGAAGAGGGTACGGCAAGCCGTACCCCTACGACCAAGGTGGCAAGCCGCTGGCCAATTGTCCAAAGCTGGGGTTATGCGACGCCACGTGCATAGGTGAAGACCCATGTCATCTGAAGTCGGCAGAGTGATTCCCGCCGGGCGAACCCCGGCGCGGCTCCATACTGCGCAAATTGAGACCCGCGCGCGGGTGGAGTTCAAGGACATCACGGACCTGGTTCAGAAGGTGGTGACGGAGTCCGGAGTGCAAAGCGGCACTTGTTTCCTTTTTGTGCCGCATACTACCTCCGCCATCCTGATCAACGAGAATGACGATCCTGCCCTGCAAAAAGATCTCGACAATTTCCTGAAGCAGTTGGCCCCGCGTGACCGTGAATACCACCACAACGATGGAAATTGTGATGCCCACTTGAAGGCGGCGGTGATCGGAAACTCCAAGTCATTACTGGTTGAAAACGGGCGGCTCATCCTCGGGCGATGGCAGGGTGTGTTTCTGTGCGAGTTTGATGGTCCGCGCCGGCGCGAGATACGCATCAAAGTCGTCGCCGACTGAAGCGGTAGGGCGCCGCCCGCCGCGACCTGAGAACAACATTTTGTAAAACCGGGCCTATCCAATCAGGCAAATGGCAACCCTCGGCGTTTACATCCAGATTCCATTCTGTGCCTCGAAGTGCAGTTTCTGCAATTTCAGCTCAGGTGTGGAACGGAGTAGCATCTTCGATCAGTACACCCGCAGTCTCCAGGCTGAAATCACAGGTTTGGCGGGCTTCTATGCCGAACGCGCCATTTCACACGAAACCCTGAAACTTTCTGTGGACTCGGTTTATTTCGGCGGGGGCACACCAACGCTGCTGGGCGCCGAGCGTCTGGTGCAGGTTGTGGGGACCTTGCGTGCGCAACTCGAATTCAGTAGTGACATCGAGTTCACTCTCGAAACCACTCCCGGGTCGGCGGAGGCGGGTCTGCTTCAGTCGCTGCGACGCTTGGGCGTGAACCGCTTGAGCATCGGCGCGCAGACGTTCGATGACCGCGAACTGCGCGCGGTCGGACGGTTGCACTCGGCCGCGGACAGCGTGGAGCTGGTGGGTCGCGCCCGGGAAGCAGGGATCACCAACCTCAGCCTGGATGTGATTGCCGGGCTGCCTCACCAGTCGGCGACCTCCTTTCACCGCACTCTGGAGGCGGCAGCCCGGCTTCGGCCTGAACATATTTCGCTTTACCTTTTTGAGATCGATGAGAAGAGCCGGCTGGGCAGGGAAGTCGTCCACCAGGGAAATCGTTATGACGCCGAGGCAGTACCGGACGAACAGTTCATGGTGGACGCCTATGAGTCCGGACGTGAATTCCTCGCCGCGGAGGGCTACATCCAGTACGAGATTTCAAACTTCGCACTGCCCAGTTATGAGTCCCGCCATAATCGAAAATACTGGCGGCTCGCCCCCTATGTCGGTTTCGGGGCTGGCGCTCATTCTTTCGACGGCGCGCGCCGCTGGGCGAATCATGTTGACGCCCGCAGCTATATGACCATCTTGGGTGGAGCGCACTCGCCAATCGAGGATTGCCACACTCTTGCGCCTGAGGAACAGGTGGAAGAGTTCTTCTTCCTGGGGTTGCGACAGCTCGAAGGCGTCGACCTGTCGTGGGCGCGTGAACGCTGGGGAGGTCGCCGCATCAAACCATGGGAAGACAAGATACAATCTCTGACACAGGCGGGATGGCTGGCGTGGGAAGGCGACCGCGTGCGCCTATGCCCTCACTCGTGCCTGGTTTCAAACGAGATATTTCAAGAGTTTGTTACAGTTTGATTGGTGTTGATAGGGGTAGGGAGAACCGATTGAGTTCGGTCCCCCCTCCCTCCGAACCGGACAGGCGGATCTCCCGCATCCGGCTCTCCAGTCGGTGGTTTTACCTCGAAGAGGAGTGATGTCGGTCCAACCGAGGCCCAGGAGAAGGCACCGGAGGATCGGCGAGAAGCCGCGCCCTCCGCAGAGGGCCACCACTATGATGAACTCCCAAGGTTCAGGTGCTCGGCTCCAGCGATGGCGAGTCGAGCCCACGTGCGGTTTAGCCCGAAGGCACTTGGCCGTGGGGGTATCCCCGTTCCTCCGAAGTTCCTCATCCACCTTCCTGCGTCCCTTCGCTCCAGACCCATTACGGCCCTTCGTCGCTCTTATGGACGCTCTGACTCCTGCTCGCGCCGTCCTGGCAGTGCTCGGGCTCTTCCCAGCGGCCACCCCTTCGGCTCCACGCGAACAGGTCTCCCTGATTCACGCACCCGACCTTCCGACCATTCCGTCTCCAACCACCTGCGTGCGCTCCGTCTCGCCAAGGCACGTTACCTGTCGGCGGATCGAACCAAGATTGCTTCCCTATGGGAACTCGGGGCTTCGCCATTCGCTAGCAGGCTCGCCACGCCTCACCGGCCGAATCGAGTTTCTTATCGTACGGACTGGCCGTTCACCTCCTGCTGCTCCCCACCCCCTGTCACCACGACGCAGTTGCAGTTGGTTACAAGTTACGTCTACTTGGAGAGGACTTTCACCTCTCCGGTCGTGTGCGCTCTCAGGCACACTAGCGGCGGTCTATGACCGCCGAATTGGCTGATTCTCAAAGCCGGCCGTCGGAGACCGCCGCTACAACGGGATATTTTCACAGCTTCTGCGCCTTTTCGTTGCTGAGGTAAACCATAAACCTCATCTGCGCCGCCTGGAAGGGATACCCTTCCAGGCGGCGCGAAGGAAGGAGAAAATCTGGGTTCGGCCCCGGAAGGGCCGAGCCCTTCCGCACAGCGGTGGGGCGAAGCCCATCAAACACTGGGATCGCTCGCTAGTTTTGACCGCCCTGAGATTATTTCGCCAAAAAGTGGCGTAAGACCGGCGCAAATTGAATCACCACCCGGCACCCGGTATAATGGGTCGGATTTCATGCTTACTGGAGTGAAAAAATATGCCAACACCGATTGTGGATTTACGGAGCGACACGGTTACAAAACCTTCGCTCGCGATGCGCAAGGCCATGTACGAAGCGGAAGTGGGCGACGATGTCTACCGCGATGATCCCACCGTCAACCGCCTGCAGGAGCGTGCGGCTGAAATCTTCGGGCGGGAGGCAGGCCTCTACGTGGCGTCAGGGACGATGGGAAACCAGACGGCTATCAAGGTTCATACGCGTCATGGGCAGGAAGTGATTTGTGAAGCACGCTGCCACATTTACGAGTATGAAATGGCGACGGTGGCGGCGTTCTCCGGGGTCTTGCCGCGTACCATTCAGGTGGAAGGCGGGATCCTGACGTGGGATATGATCGCTCCCCACATTCGCGGGCGGAACGACCACCGCGCCCGCACCGGGTTGATTGAGATTGAAAACACTTCGAACCACGCGGGCGGCACCGTCTATCCGTTCGAAGTTTCCAGTAACATTGTCACGCGCGGACACGCCGCGGGCTTGCCTGTGCATCTGGATGGGGCGCGAATCTTTAACGCCGGCGTGACGCTGGGACGGTCCGTGGCGGAATTGTCGAAGGGGTTTGACTCCGTGATGTTCTGTCTTTCCAAAGGACTGGGCGCACCGGTCGGCTCCATGCTGGTGGGTAGCAAAGAATTCATCGAGGAAGCGCGCGTCGTGCGCAAGATGCTGGGCGGCGGGATGCGGCAAGTGGGAGTCTTGGCGGCCGCGGGGCTCATCGCGCTCGAAGAAGGTCCCAAGCGCCTGCACATCGACCACGCCAACGCCAAGTTCCTCGCCGAGGGGCTGGCGGAAATTCCCGGGATCAAAATCGATCCCTCCAAGGTCGTCACTAACATCCTGTTCTTCGATGTCACGGGCACGGGGCTAACATCGACCGAAATTTCCAAGCGCCTGAAAGCGCAGGGCGTGCTCGCCAATGGCCAGAGCCCACAAAGGATGCGCATGGTCACTCACCTGGATGTGGATCGCGCCGGCTGCGAGCGCGCACTTCAGGTTCTGAGCGAAGTGGTCGGCGTGCCGCGCCGGGCCGTGGCGTCTTGATGGCAGTCTACTTTTTGGCTTGCTGGCGTGCGGTCCCTTTTACGAGGGCGTCGAGATAGTGCGTGCGGTAGGTTGAGTTGTCGGGGTCAAGGTGGGTGGCAATGCGATATTCCTTGATGGCGCCGTCGAGGTCTCCGAGCTTTTCCAGCGCGTATCCCAGGCCGTTGTGGGCGTCTGCGTCGGCCTGATCATGCCGGATCGCCTCAATCATTTCCACCCGGGCGCGCTTCCAATCCTTATTCAGCAGAAAGGTAATACCCAGCTCGCGGTGGAGGTCGGAATTCTCCGGGTTGAGCTTAAAGGCTTCGCGCAAAGAGGCCACCGCTTCGTTGAGGTGTCCTTGGCCGCGAAATTGCACGGCCTGCTGGACCAGGCGGCGCAGCTCAACCTGGCGGTCCTCAACGCTGGTGGGATCCCCGGCGGCCGGCTCGACGGGCGCAGGCGCCTTCGAGATCGGAAGCAAGAGGTTTTCATTGGGATGAGGCGAGATGAAAAACGCCGCCTCAGTCTTCCCGGGACAGCCAATATGCAGGTAGTGATCTCCGGGGTCGACATCTGTGATGAGGAGAAATCCCTTGGCGTCCGTCGCGCCTGCCGCCTTGTCATCCAATTCCACCGTGCAAGCGGCGGCGGCCTGAATGGTTACCTGCGCGGTTTGGGGTGGACGCTCCTTCGAGGCGGCGCCTATAAGAGTCCCGGTGAATACAACACCCAAAATCAAACTTTTGGGTATGTCCCGTAAAAGTTGCACGTGCCTCCTTTCCGGAGAAGCGCCCTGCCGGGAGTCGTTCGGCCCCGTCGCATCTCCTTGACCTTGCCAGTTTTGGCATCTTAGCTTAGCACGGGTTCGCCTCTGGAAGTCTAAACACGCAGTGGTGTCTCAGTTTGCTGTAGCGGCGGTCTCTGACCGCCGGAATTCATTGAATCAAAAGCCGGTGGTCAGAGACCGCCGCCACAAAACAAGCAAACTGAGACACTACCAAACACGCCGCTTTCTTGACGGCCTCCGGGTTGTGTTATAGCCTTTCAATTCGGTCGGATGAGCGGAATTTTACGGTCAGACCTTACTATGCCAGAAGTAATACACGACTTGGTGGATGGAGTCCTGGCGGGAGACCGGCGCGCCATCGCACGGGCAATTTCCAGCGTTGAAGACCGCGACCCGCTGGCTGTTCCACTGCTCAAAGAAATCTTCCCGCGGGAGGGGCGCGCGCTGGTGGTAGGCATTACGGGGTCGCCCGGAGCAGGGAAGAGTACCCTCGTTGAGAAACTGACCGTGCAGTATCGACGTGGGGGGCTGCGTGTCGGCGTCATTGCTGTGGATCCCACGAGTCCGTTCTCCGGCGGTGCTATCCTGGGTGACCGCGTCCGAATGCAAAGCCACGCGAGTGACGCGGGCGTCTACATCCGCAGCATGGCCACGCGCGGCCAGCTCGGCGGGTTGGCACCCACCACGCACGACGTTGTCACCATCCTCGACGCTGCGGGGTACGAGGTGGTCCTGATTGAAACTGTCGGCGTGGGCCAGGATGAAGTGGAAGTCGCGCGCCTTGCAGACATCACAGTTCTCTTGTTGGTACCTGGTATGGGTGATGATATTCAAACCTTTAAGGCCGGAGTCATGGAGATTGCCGACCTGTACGTTGTGAACAAAGCAGACCGGGCGGGGGCGGATGCCGTTGAGCAGGAAGTGAACGCGATGCTCTACCTGAATGTGCGCTCGGATGGATGGCGCCCACCCATCATCAGGACCGTGGCCACGACCGGGGAGGGAGTTGATGATCTGCACAGTGCTATTGGGCAGTTTCAGGCATTCACTGAGAGCGCAAAAGTCAGAGCCAAGCGGCGCAAGGAGCATTGGCGGGCGCGGCTGCTGGAACTGTTGCGCCAGGGGTTATTCGAGCGCGCGGCAGAGGAACCACTTCGGGATGGGTCACTCGACCGCCAGCTTGATGCTGTGCTTTCACACCAACGGGATCCGTATTCCGTGGTCGAAGAGATCATCGCGGGGTTCATGGCCCGAGGTGGCGGCGGGCGATCCTGAAATGTTTTGATGAGAGGTGCCATGAAGATTCATCATGTGGGCATCGCGGTGGAATCGCTCGCCAGCACTGTGCCAGTCTTCCAAAAGTTGCTCGGGAAGGCTCCGCAATCGGAAGAGAACGTGGCTGAGCAGAAGGTGCGAGTAGCGATTTTTCGTTTGGGCGAAAGCAGCCTGGAATTGCTCGAGGGCACTTCGGCCGATTCCCCGATTACGCGCTTTATTTCCAAGTGCGGCCAGGGAATCCACCACCTTACGCTTACGGTTCCCAATTTGCCTGAAGCTTTGCAGAAGCTGGAGAGTGATGGGCTGAAGCTGATCGACCGTGAACCCCGCGTTGGCGCCGGCAACGAACGGATCGCATTCCTGCACCCCTCGGGCACCGCAGGGGTACTCATCGAGTTGATTGAGGAATCATGAAACTGGGCAAATTTGAAGTCCACGCTATCACCGATGGGAGCTTCATGCTCAACGGTGGGCAGATGTTCAGCGTCGTTCCCAAGCCTTTGTGGGAGAAGCGGGTCTCCGCAGACGCGCGCAACCGGGTACGCTTGAGCCTGACTTGTCTGGTCATTAAAACGGGGCAGAAGAACATCCTGGTTGAAACCGGCATCGGAGATAAATTCGACGCGAAATTCAAAGAGATATACGGGGTGAATCATTCCTCGACCCTACCCGGGGAACTCGCAAAGCTCCATCTGGGATTCGAGGATATTGATATTATCATTAATACGCACCTGCACTTTGACCACACCGGGTGGAACGTTCGCCAGCAAGACGGAAAGCTGGCGCCCACGTTTCCGCGGGCGCGTTATTTCGTGCAGCGTCGTGAATGGGAACATGCGCAGTGCCCCACGGAGCGCGACCGCGCCAGCTACGTGCGGGAATGTTTTGCGGCAGCGGAGGGACAGACCGAATTCCTCGAACGGAGATGCGGAGATTGTTCCCGGAGTCCGTGTGGAGGTTGCCTCCGGCCACACCAAGAACATGCAGTGCGTGCGCGTGGAATCAGAAGGGAGCATGGCTCTCTTCCCGTCGGACTTGGTTCCCACCACGGCCCACATTGCCTACCCGTGGATGACCAGCTTCGACCTTTATCCCATGGAGACACTCGAAAACAAAAAACGCCTGCTGCCGGAATTGGCGGCGGCAAAGGGGTTACTGATCTTTCCCCATGACCCTTGCGTTCCGTGGGTTCGCTTGATAGAAGTTGACGGCAAGATCGTGGCACAACCTGTCGAGTAGTCGCGGTGAACTCGACGCGCGAATGGAGAGGAGGAAGTTTGGCCAAAGCTGATATCGGGGTCATCGGTGGAAGTGGACTCTACAACATGCCGGGCATTGAACGGGTTCGTGAGGTGCGTCTATCCACGCCCTTCGGTAAGCCTTCGGATGCTTATATCCTCGGCACGCTGGAGGGGCGGAAGGTGGCGTTTCTCTCCCGCCATGGGAGGGGTCACGTCATCAGTCCCTCGGAAATCAATTTCCGCGCCAACATTTATGGGTTCAAAGCGCTGGGTGTAGAGCGCATTATCTCGGTTAGCGCCGTAGGCTCACTGCGCGAGGACCGTCACCCCATGGACATGGTCCTGCCCACTCAGTTCTTTGACCGCACGCGGCAGCGGATCTCCACGTTTTTCGGAGGCGGCCTGGTGGCGCATATCGGGTTTGACACGCCGGTGTGCCCGACGGTTGTGGAAGCCTTGGATCAGGCGTGTGCCGACCTCGCCCTTACCTGTCACAAGGGCGGCACGTATGTTTGCATGGAGGGTCCAGCGTTTTCCACCGTAGCGGAATCGAACCTGTACCGCGCGTGGGGGATGGACATCATCGGAATGACCAGCCTGCAGGAAGCCAAGCTGGCACGCGAAGCGGAAATTTGTTACGGCGTACTGGCGATGGTGACCGACTACGACTGCTGGCACCCCGACCACGCTGCCGTTACCGTCAAGCAGATTCTCGATTACCTTTCGCGGAACGTGGAGAACTCACAGAAGATTTTATGTCAGGCTCTCCGTGCTCTCCCTGCCGAGCGAAATTGCAAGTGCGCATCCGCCTTGGCCCACGCGATCATTACTGATCGCAAAAAGATTTCCGCGGCGAGTAAGAAGAAACTGGCGCTCTTGGTAGGGAAGTACCTGAAATAGGCGCCTACTACTCTTTACCTCTCGAGGTTGACTTTATCCTATGTCTCTTTTGGCGGTAGGTTCCATAGCCTTCGATTCGATTCGAACTCCCCACGGCGAGGTGGAAGAAATTCTGGGGGGCTCGGCAACGTTCTTCTCCGTCACGGCAAGCTGGTTCACGCCGGTGCGCGTGGTGGCGGTGGTGGGTGAAGACTTCCACGCAGAACACTTCCGTGTATTTCGTGAGCGTTCCATTGATACGCTGGGAGTAGAGCAGGTTCCGGGACGGACGTTTCGCTGGAAGGGCGAATACCTGGGTGACATGAACCAGGCGCACACTCTTGATACCCAGCTCAACGTCTTTGAAAGTTTCGTCCCCAAGATTCCCGCGTCGTATCTCGATACGGAATACCTTTTTCTTGGCAACATTGTTCCGGTGTTGCAGCTCAATGTTCGCCGTGCCTTTTCCAAACTGCGCGCGAGCGCGCTCGACACCATGAATTACTGGATCACCGGCATGCCTGAAGATTTGGCAAAGGCGCTGGCTACCGTCGACATTTTGCTCATCAACGAAGGCGAAGCCCGGATGCTTTCCGGGCTAAACAACTTGAAGAAAGCAGCCGCGCACATTCAGAAGATGGGCCCGCGATTTTTGGTGATCAAACGCGGAGAGCACGGCGCGACGCTTTTCAGCCCGGGCTCCGTTTTCACCGCGCCGGCTTATCCGCTCGACCAGGTGCATGACCCGACCGGCGCCGGCGACACATTTGCGGGGGGCTTCATGGGCCACCTGGCGCGCACCGGTGACCTGTCGGATGCTAACCTGCGCCGCGCTGTAGTGTATGGATCAGTGATGGGGAGTTTCGCAGTGGAAGAATTCGGTGTGGACCGTCTTCTACGCTTGACGCCCGCTGAAATCGAAGTACGCTATCGCGAAATCAAGAACCTGACACATTTTGATGCCTGATGCTGCACCTGAGCAAAGAGAATCCCGCCTGGAGCTCTGGCGAATCCCCGCTGGAGTTGAAGGTGCAGTTGCCAGCCTGATTCTTGGGATGACCTGCGCCAGCCTTGCTTTCTTCTACTCCCATGGCCTGACCAATCTTTACGGCGACGGGCTTGCGCACATGGAGGGCGCGCGCCGCATCTTTGATTCCCTGACTCCCGGCTATGAGGAAATCGGTAGCGTCTGGTTGCCCCTCTACCATCTGCTTTGCGCGCCTCTCGCCGTCAATGACTTCCTTTGGCGCACTGGCTTGGCCGGCAGCTTGGTTTCTTCCGCAGCGTTTGCGGGGACTTGCTATTTCCTGTTCCGACTAGGGGCAGAAATCAATCGCAACGTGGCGGCGGGGTTGGTGGCTCTGGCCGGCGCCTTGCTGTGCCCGAGCTTCTTGTACCTCGCAACGACGCCACTCACCGAGCCTCTGGCGCTTTTATGGACAGTGCTAGCTGTGTACGCGCTGTTTCGTTTTTCTCAGTCAGGTTCCTGGAGGTCTCTCTGGGGAGCTGCTATCGCGGCTTTTCTTGGAACGATCACGCGCTACGAAATGTGGTACGTTCTTCCCTTTGCCACCCTTTTCGTATTGTTCATTTGCCGGGAGCCGTGGAAAGCACGCGTTCAGCGCACCGCGCTATTCGTTACCGTGGCGGGCGCAGGCCCTTTGTTGTGGGCAATACATAATGCCTATCGCTTCAAGAACCCTTTGGAGTTTTATAACGGTCCCTTTTCGGCGAAAGCGATCTATGCCCACCAACTAGCGACGACGGCCTTCGCATATCCAACCGACGGTAGTTTATTCTTGTCGGCACATTATTACCTTGAAGACCTTAAGCTCGTGATCGGCGCATGGCCGCTGGAGATGGCCGTGCTGGGCTTGGTGGCATGGTGCGTGGCCTATAGCGAATTTCGGCGGACCGCCGTGGCGCTGATGTTTCTCGTTCCTTTGCCGTTCTACATCCAGGCCATGGCCTATTCGGCGGTCCCACTCTATGTACCGACCCTCTTCCCGCATACCTATTATAATTTACGTTACGGCATAGCCATGCTCCCCGCCGCCGCGCTGTTTCCCTCCTTCGTTTTATCGAGGCGCTTGGGCAGAGGGCTTCGCGCCGGGCTGCTCGTGATGTTCCTGGCGCTGCTTGCCCACCAGTTCTCAATTATGCTGTCGGCTGGGCCGAAGCAACTGGCCGTAGTTCAAGAGGGCATGTTGAATACGCCTTGCCGATCGGCGCGGCAGCAAGCTATCATCCAATTCCTCCGGGGTCGCTATGACGGGAAACGGGTGCTGATTGCGGCGGGGAAGTGGCCCTGCGTAATGCCCTCGGTGGGAATCCCTTTCGCGAAGACGATTACCGACATGAATCGCGAATACTGGATCCGGATGCGCACCGAACCGGAGAACTGGGTGGAGTGGATTATTCGCGGCGAAGGCGATGCAGTTGATCACCTCATGCAGACCTACCCCCAGGCGTTCAAGGATTTTGAAGTTGTGGAGCAGGGAGATTTCCTCGGCGAAGGGGTCCTGCGAATGTATCGACTCCGGCGATTGTAACGACGCCGGTGTGTGTGCAAGTAATATCCAAACAGGGCATCCAGGAATCCATCAACATCATGAGCAAAACCTACGAGATTCCATTGGTAAAATATCATGGGCAGGGAAACGACTGGCTTGTCGCTCTCAAGCGCAACGTTCCCGCCGGCCTTCCGGATTTTGTGCGTAGCATTCTCGACCGCCGCACCGGCGTAGGCGCCGATGGCTTTATCGTGGTCATGCCGCCCCGGGTGCGCGCGCATGATGCCCGGGTTCGCTTTTTCAATTTGGACGGAAGCGAGGCGGAAATGTCGGGCAACGGCATTCGTTGCGCCGGCGCATTCCTGACGGAGCGCAAGCACCAGAAGCGGGTCCTACAAATTGAAGCGATGGCAGGACTGAAAGTGCTGGAACAGAAGAAGGCACCGGAAGGGAAGTGGGCTTTCCGCGTGCGCATGGGGACCCCGATTCTGGAACCGGCCCTGATCCCCTTTGCACCCAGCAACGTTCCCGCTCCTGTGCTCCGCTACCGCCTCAAAACGCATCGTGGTGATCTTCCGGTCACGGTAACCTCTATGGGAAATCCCCATTGCAGTATTTTTGTGGCGGATTTCGACAAGGTTGATTGGCTCCGGCTGGGCGAGGAAATCGAGGTCAATGAGCACTTCCCCAATCGCACCAATGTGGAATTTGTACGCCTCGTTTCACGGAACGAAATCGAGGTCCGGTTCTGGGAGCGCGGGGTTGGACACACGATGTCTTCAGGGACGGGATCGTGCGGCGCTACCGTCGCAGCGATTCTCAATGGTCTCACGGATCGGCGGGTTCAGGTCAGCACGCAGGCGGGCTACCTGGAAGTGGCTTGGCCAGAGGGTGGAGAGGTCTGGCTGACGGGGCCTGTCGAAAAAGTGATGGAAGGGAGGTATTGCTACCGCAAACCGCGATGAGCCCGGGCGCGTGCTCGCAGGCACGCCACTGCAGCTAGGGTCGTACATACAGGTAAAGCTTCGAAGCGACCCCGTTCTTTGACATCACCTCGATAACTTTATCCGGGTCCCAGCCGGGCACCTGGAAGTCGTGGGAAACGATTCGCGCTCCCGAGCGCAGTTGCTTCTCGAGCATGGGGCGCATCATCGCATTGACGGAGGTCAAGAGGTAAAGCGTCACCACCGTCGCCTTGCGAATACTCACACTGAACATATCTTCGTGAATAATCTGCGCGCGGTCTTCCAATCCCAGTTGTTTAATGCGGTCGCGCGATTGTTCGTAGAGGTCGGGGCGCAATTCTATGCCCACAGCGTGCGCTCCGAATTTTTGAGCCGCGGTAATTACAATACGGCCGTCCCCCGATCCCATATCGTAAACCACATCGTCGGGACCGACTTTAGCTAACTCGAGCATCTTATCGACTATGTCCTGCGGGGTCGCCACATACGGAGCACTGTGCTCGAGCGAACTTGCGAGAGGTTTTTGGGGAAGGGGCGAGGGCCCTTTGGCAAGACTAACCGAACTCGACAACATCAGGAGAAAAGCTGCTGTCAGTATGAAAAGTCCCCCGGAGCAGCGGTTAACAAGGGCTACAAAAGGCATCTTATTCATGTAAAGAATTATACTGGCCCGCACGATTGCTGTCGAGCGGACTAAAGCCTCTTGCGTTCTGGGCGTTTCCACCCTAGGCTGTGACATTCGCCTTGTCACACGGATTTCGGCGTGAATACAGCATGCGGTGGAGGAGCCGTCTCCACCGGGAAGGTCGGAGAACCCATCCCTTGATCCAACCCTTATTGAAGCGGGAACTGGAATTCACGCACACGACTGCCATCGTGATTGCGAACATGATCGGCACCGGAATCTTCACCACCACGGGGTTTTTGGCCGGGGATTTGGGCCGGCCCTCGCTGGTGTTGGCCGTGTGGGTGGTGGGGGCCATCATTGCGACGGCGGGCTGCCTCTGCTATTCGGAGTTGGGGGTCAATCTTCCTGAGTCCGGCGGCGATTATGTTTTTCTGCGCGAGGCCTGGGGGCCGGCGTGGGGCTTTTTGAGCGGATGGATTTCCTTCTTCGCCGGCTTCTCCGCGCCCATCGCCGCCGGGGCTCTGGCCTTCTCTGAGTATTTCGCCCACTTCTTTCCCGTTTTTCGGGTCAGCGGGGCTCCAGGAACTTTTGGCGCGGCGCTCCCGTGGCTGCATGCTGGTCCCGGGCAATGGCTCGCGGTGGGCATTGTCGCAGCCTTCGGCGTGATTAATGTGTTCGGGTTGCGGCTCGCGGCCAAGGTCCAAAACGTTCTCACGGGGCTCAAGCTCAGCGTCCTGCTGCTTTTCCTGTGCCTGGCCTTCACGATTGGCCACGGCAGCGCCGCCCATTTTTCGCAGGCCGCGATTCGAACCTCAACGCACAGCCTGCCGGCGCAGTTTGCGGTGTCGTTGATCTTTGTGATGTTCGCGTATAGCGGATGGAACGCCGCTACCTACGTGGCGGCGGAAATGAAAACGCCGGAGCGCACCCTGCCGGCCACGCTGGTGACGGGCACCCTGGTGGTCGCGGCATTTTATGTGGCGTTGAATGCGGCGTTCATTTTCGCCCTGCCCCTGGAAGCGATGAAGGGCGTGGTCGCCATTGGTGATGCCTCCGCCGGGGCGCTCTTCGGGACGCTGGGCGGAAACATCTTCAGCGCCGTCATGTCGGTGGGACTGCTTTCCTGCGTGAGCGCGATGGTGATCATCGGGCCGCGCGTTTATTTTGCCATGGCGGTGGATGGCTGCTTCTTCCGCAGCGCAGCGATCATCCACCCGCGGTACGGGACACCAGTGCACGCCATCCTCTATCAGTCACTGGCTGCCGGGGTCATGATTCTGACCGGAACGTTTGAGAGCCTGATCTACTATATCGGGTTCGCGCTGATTTTCTTTGCAGCGATGGCCGTGGTAGGTATGATCCGGCTGCGCCGCCGCCCCGGATGGAAAAAACTCGCCGTCACCAGTTGGGGCTATCCGCTGATTCCTTTCGTCTTTATATCCACAAGCGCCTGGATGCTCTGCTATACCGCGGCCCTACGGCCCAAAGAATCGGGTCTCGGGCTGCTGACCATTCTGTTGGGCGCTGGGCTGTATTTCTGGAAGTTCCGGTCAGGCTCCCGCGCTGAGGCATAAAGAAAAGGTGCTATAGTAGGGAGGCATCCGGCGTAAAGGAAGTCATAGATCACCGCAGTTTTCGACTTAAGCTTTTTGCGGATATTGCCGATACCTGACCTTGAATCGTAACTTGCCGATCACCGTTTTGGCCCGTCTCTTGAAGCCGCCGGAGCAGGGCCGCTACCTTCAAATCCAGCCGCTCCACCACTTTTCTTGCGCGGGTGGGAGACTGGTCCTGTTTGTTTTGCTGGCCGTGCTGCGTTGCGCAGCCGAAGGCGCTCCGCCCATTCATTATCTGGTGGATTTGCAGGAGCCTGATACGCACCTGGTACGCGTCACCCTGAGCGTTCCCGCCGCGCCTCCCGCCACCGAAATTCAGTTTCCCACCTGGAACTGCCTTTACCAGATTCGTGACTTCGTGCGCAACGTCCAAGGCGTCGAAGCCGCTTGCGACGGTCAGCGCGCCGCATTAAGCCGGGTGGATGTGAACACCTGGCGCGGGCCGAACCGTTCCTGTGGCGATCTGGAGATTCACTACGCCGTGTATGCGAGGGAGGAGGGTCCCTTCTCAAGCGTGCTCAGTCCCAAGCATGCCTTCCTGAACTTCGCCATGGTGCTCTTCTATCTGCCCGCGGAACGCAGCCGCTCGGTGCAGGTCAAGGTTCTTCATCCCCAGGGATGGAAGGTGGCCACGCTGCTGGAGGCTCACGGAGATGAGTTCCAGGCGCCCAATTACGACGCCCTGGTCGACAGTCCCCTGGAGGCAGGCCATTTTACTGAGTACACCTACACGCAGGAATTACGCACGTCTGACGCGGCGTCCGGGTCACCGGTGAAGCAGGCGACCTTCCACGTCGTCGTCCATGCCGACCCCGGCGCTTATGCGGAGGATCGCCTGCTTGACGCCCTCCGGCGGATCACCGCCACGGAGACCGCCCTGATGCAGGATCTTCCGTTTGAGCGCTACACCTTCATTCTGCATTTCCCTCGCGAGGCGCAATCGACCGGCGGCATGGAGCATCGGGATGGGACGGCGATCACGCTTCCCGCCTCTCTGCTGCGGCCCCAGCAGACCCAGCTTGAGGATGTGGCCGCCCACGAATTCTTCCACGCCTGGAACGTCAAGCGGGTTCGCCCCCAAGCCTTGGAACCGATCGATTACATCCACGGGAATGACACGCGGGATTTGTGGTTCTGTGAAGGGGTCACGAGCACCTACGCGGAGTTGGTCCTGCTGCGCGCAGAACTAATTAGTCATGATACTTTTTACGCCCGCGTGGCCGGAGCCATCGAAACCCTCCAAACTCGCCCCGCGCACAGCGCTCAGAGCGTGGAGGTTTCAGGTCTCGATGCCTGGCTCGAAAAGTACGGGGATTACAACCGGCCGGACAGAAGTATCTCTTATTACAACAAAGGCGAATTGCTCGGCTTTCTATTGGACCTGGGAATCCGGAACTCGACCCACAATGGCGCAGGCCTCGACGACGTAATGCGCCGCCTGAACCTGGACTTTGCTCAAAGGGGACGCTTCTATACTCTGGCGGACCTTCAAGCCATCGTCCAAGAACTCGCGCCCTCGTTTGCCATGGATCGCTTTGTCGCCGACTATATTCAAGGGACTGAAGAGCTTGATTATGCGCACTTCCTGGGCTATGCAGGAATGCGTTTGATTTCCAAAGTCACAGACTTGCCCGCGCCGGGTTTTGCTGTGGTGCGAAGGCCAGACGGATTGTTGCAAGTCGAATCCGTCGAACCGGGGAGCGACGCGCAGCGCGCCGGACTGCAGGCGGGCGATGTGGTGCTGGAAGCGGATGGTGAACCGTTGCCGGTGGTTACTGGAGTCAGCATGCCGGCCTGGCGACCTGGGCAAGCAGTCGAGCTCCAGGTGGCGCGCGAGGGACAAACCCCGGTCATCGGCTTCCGAGTCGGAGTGAGCCAGGAAGTTTCCTTTCGAGTCGAGGAAGACTCCAAGGCCTCACCCGACCAATTGCGATTGCGAGCCGGGTGGCTGAAGGGTGGGACAACTCCCCCCGCCACCCTCAATAAACCATGATTCGTGCCATTATTGTTTCGCTCCTGACTTTTCTCTATATCCTGACTGTCGGCACACCTTTCCTCATCCATGCCTTGTTGACGGGAAACACCGACCACATTTACCGGGTGGGCGTCAATGGCGCCAAGCTGGCGTTGTGGCTATCCGGCGTGCATTTGGACGTCCAGGGGCTTGAAAAGATCCCGCCGAATCGCGCCCTGATCTTCATGCCCAATCATCAGAGCAATTGCGATCCTCCGGCGGTCATCAGCATCCTTCCTCCCGTGCTGGTTCTGGCCAAGCAGGAGTTTTTCCGCGTGCCGGTCTTGGGAACCGCCATGCGCCGCCGGGGCTTTATTCCCATCGACCGCAAAAACCGCGAGCGTGCCATGGCCGCCGTCGAAAAGGCTGTGGAGGCTCTGAAAGCGGGCCATTCCTTTCTGGGCTTCCCGGAAGGTACGCGCAGCCCCGACGGCCGCCTGCAAACTTTCAAGAAGGGCCTGTTCGTCATGGCCATCAAAGCCGGCGCGTCCGTCGTTCCGGTATCTGCTTCCGGAGCCCGGAAGGTCATGCCCAAAGGTGAGTTCGCCATCTACCCCGGCCGCGTCCGCATCACCATCCACGATCCCATCCCCACCACCGGTCTTGAGGTCAGCGATCGACAGAAGTTGATTGATTTGACTCGCCAGGCCATAATCACCGGCCTCGATCCGGAAGAACGGCCCGCCTGACAGACACCTGGGAAGCCAAAAGTTGAAGGGTGAAGGCTGGCACGAGGCGCTTGAGGGTAGACCCGTGGGGGCCGGGCTAGGGGCTGGCAGATTTTCGATTCGCGATTTTGGATTTTGGATTGGGGGCTCGGGATTCGGGGGCCGGTGTATGCCCGAACTGCGTTCCGACTCGGGGGGTATTCCCCTCTGGGTTCAGGAAGGGGCCGGAGGGTGGTCGGGTAATCGTAGGGCCGAACGGCGTTCGGCCTAGGGGCGCGCAGCGCCCGCCTGTGAGCAGCGGTTGCCGGGCGCACGTCTGGATGCGCCAGGCGCGAAGGTTGTGGTATGCTCTGCGGAAATGGACGGCAAGAACAAGCTCTACTTTGGCAACAACTTGAAAATTCTCCGCGACCACGTCGCGGACTCAACTGTTGACCTTATTTACCTCGACCCGCCTTTCAACTCCAACGCCAACTACAACGTCCTCTTCAAGGAAAAGAGCGGCGAAGAGTCCGCTGCGCAGATCACAGCTTTTGAGGACACGTGGCAATGGGGATTGGAGCCGGAAGCCATCTACAAGGAAATCGTCACCAGCGGACCTCGGAAGCTCGCTGACCTAATGCAGGCGCTGCTCGCGTTCCTGGGCCGCAACGACATGATGGCGTATCTCGTCATGATGGCGATTCGGCTCGTTGAGCTTCACCGCGTCCTCAAACCCACTGGCAGTATTTATTTACACTGCGACCAGAAAGCCAGCCATTATCTTAGGTTGTTGATGGACGCAACGTTTGGGCCCGAAAACCTTCGAACCGAGATCGTTTGGAAGAGAAAGGCTGCCGCGGGGAAACCAACGTTGCTGCGATCCGATTCGGGGTAACAACGGATACACTCCTCTTCTATGCTCGTAGTCCCGACGCAAGATTGCAACGGCAGTACCGCAAGAATAAAGCCGAGTACCTCGAATCAAAATTCACTCACGTGGATTCCAATGGTCGGTGCTACCGCCTGGACAACATAACCAGCCCGTCGTACCGGCCTAATCTTATTTACGAGTACAAAGGATATAAGCCGCCTGCCAAGGGCTGGGCGGTGTCTCGCGAACGCATGGAGCAGATGGATGCAGAAGGACGGCTGTACCTTCCCAAAGAAAAGACGAAGCGCATCCAGCGCAAGAGGTTTTTGGACGAATTAGAGGGTGAGCGGGTAGCCACGGACAGCGCCTTTCTGTCCGTGGGCACTTCTGTACCAGACGAACCCACGGTCAATCAAAGGCAGATGTGGCTCCCCGCCGGAGGCGATGATTCGGTAGATTTGGCGACCGGCCTGGGAAATGCGCGGCTGGCGGCGTGAATCCCCTGCGCGGTGAGCCTATGGGCACGCAAGTCAACCTTCCTCGGTACGCGCAGCGATGTACCGCAGAATGGCTTCCTTGTCGCCCGCCGCCAGCGTCAAGAACGTCATCCCAATGCTGTTGGGTGGCACAACGCGAACCACTTGAGCCTTCACATTCAATGGGTCGGCGGTGTTGGGAAGGGAAAAGCGCAGCGTCGCGTCCTGGCCCACTTCGAGGCCACCGGAAGGGCTCAGTGACATTCCTTCCTGGCTGATATCCATGCTGCTGGATTTGAAGTGCCCCTGCCCGTGGGGTCCCCAAGTGCACTCGACCGTCGTCCGGTAGGGAAGCCGGATATAGCGCTGCCTCTCCCTGAGCATGAGGCCTAGAGTGGCTCCCAACAGATTGTAAGCACGTTCACGCGTTATGGGCTTCCCCAGGAAGAAGTTGATCCCCACGTCAAAGCCTTTCCGCATGGTCTGTGCGTCGTTCAGGGCTGCGAGCATCACAATGGGGACTGTGCGGTTCAGCTTCGTCGCCCGCGTCAGATGAGTCAGCTCAAAGCCGTCCAGGTGAGGCATGCAGACATCCAAGAACAGCCCATCCACTTTTTCTTTTTGCAACCGGTCTGCGGCTATGCGGCTGTCCGCAATCACTTGAACTTCGCATCCCTTGGCTTCGAGCAGGGACTTCAACAAATTCAAGGCCTCGGGTTCGTCATCGACCGCCATGACTTTGATTTTCACATTTTCTCTCGGGCTCGCCTTAGCAGAGCATCTATCTGATTGGATACAGGCGGGCCACCTCGCTGATGTATTCATCCCTAGCGACTGTCACCGCATCTATGAGTTGTCTTGCCTGTTCAGGATCGTACGCGGTACTTCGCAAGTAATCCTCTAGGGCACTCTCCGCTTGCAGCATTTTTTCTTTGGCGAGTTCAATATTGGTCTGGTACGGCATGATGATCTCTTCTAGGTCATTTTGCCCACCGAGCATGTTGTCGTCATAGGTATTGCAAGTCCCGGTGCTCGCCCTATCCTGTCTGAGCGAGAAATCGTTATGCGGGAGTCTCCGGCCGATGTCCGGCGCTGGCGTCTCCCTTGGTAAGGTAAACCTGGATGCGGTTCTGGTCCGCAGGTGGAAGGTCAAGGAAACGCACGCCCATGCCTATTTTCCTGGCAGCGTAGCAGACCTCCCCGGCAACGATGATGATCGGCCCACCGTCATCAAGATTAAAGCGCATTTTGAGATGCGTGCCCGTGGCGACCGGCTCTTTCGTCTCAATGAACATGCCGCCCACGCTGATATCTCTTGAAAAGCCGATTTGCATCCCTGCCTCGTGCTCGACTTGTGCGACAAGCGGGGCCCGAGGGAATTGCCGGGCATCTCCGATCCGGTGAAGTATAAGCGTCATCAATTTCTGACGATAATCGGGATCGATCTCGATGAATTCTACCTCCATGCCTTTGCCGGGAATCAGTGTGCGAACTTCTGCAATTACCTCCAAGCGGGGAAAGTGTTTCGCAGGCCGGAAACGAATCGAAAGCCTGGCGCCCACGGCTATGGGCTCGGGAATCGCCAGGAAAAGCCCGTCACCGCCGAGAGACAAAATGCGAGTAGGTATTATGCGGTCGTTGAGGGTGTAAACGGCCGGGAGGTCGACCGATACTCGCGGGTATTTTCGCAGGTGCGTCCAATCCATACAAAGAACCCCAGTCCCTGGATTTGATGTGTATCATATCGTTTTTTATCAACCTGTCAATACAACAATGAGAATGGCCGGGCTGGCGCGCAGGAACGATTTGGGACAATCAGTCGCCCCTCCTGTACGATTTTGGCTACCGGTAGTCCAAACTTACATCTTTCACTTGCAATTAAACCTACACTCAATGTTAATATTAAGGTGAAGCACTCGCCGCTGAGTGCCAGGTGCTTGGGGCTAGGGACTAGGGAAGAACCCCGGAACCCAGCCCCCAGTCCCTAGAACCTAGTCCCGTATCCCGTGTCCCGTCCTTTGGAGGTTTTCAATGTCACTGATTAAAAAACCGGAAATGACCGAAAAGAACTTGGCAGCGCATCGTGCCAATGGCAAGAAGACGCGGGGTCCGGTGACGCTCGAAGGCAAGGCTAACTCCGCTGCGGCGAATCTGCGCCACGGGTTCTATTCGAAGGCGCCGAACGGGGCGTTGACCGCCCTGGGGGAGGACCCGCAAGCGTATGCCGAGCTCCTGGATTCCCTGGAGAATAATTTGGCCGAGGGCTTGGAGAGCGAGTTGGTGCAGCGCATCGGGCACGCCCTGTGGCGGATGAAGCGCGCCGAACGCATGCAGGATGGCCTCGCCGCCAAGCGTATCCAAAGCGCGCTGGAAATCCAAGAACTCCTGGGCCGGCCCCAGCGCATTAAGGCTTATGAGAACCTGCAACGCTACGAGGACCTGGCCGCCGCCTTGGCCCGCCGCAACGGCCCTACGCGCGCGGAAATCCGGACCTTTATGAAAAGCTTTGGCGATGACCCTGATCCGGAGATGCAGGAATTCTTCGTGCTTCTCCGGTCCCTGGGAAAGCCGTCGGAGGAGGAGCCGGGGCAGGCGACGGAAAGTTCCGGGTCCGGGAAGCCGGAGGCGGGGGCGCGGAAATGGAGGGCGGCGCGCCGCCAGGCCCGCCTGCAACTGGAGCAACTGATGGAAAGCTACAGCCGGTCCTGCGTGCGGATGGCGGAGCGGCTCGACGAACTGAAATCACCGGAGAATCTCGCGGCGCTGATGGCTCCCCAGGACGAAAAATCGCTGCTCATGCAAAGAATGGAAGATTCCAACCTGCGGCAATTGTGGCGGCTTACCAACGTGCTTTTTAAGGTCCGCAACGGGGCCCTGACCCATAGAGATGTTAAAAATGAAGGTCGACCCGGCGATGTGTATGAAAACAAAGGGGAGGATGACAAAATGTCAGGCAATTTAGCAGTGTTTTTGCAAGAAAATGCACCGATTGCGCGGTAATTTGGGGCCAAGGCAAATGAAAAGGCGGGAGATGGACGGGAATTCTCAACCGGTCGAACCTGGAGCAGTCCGGGACAGCTTCCCCCCCTGCCCGTGCCAGCAACCAACACCTTCGACCGAGTGCCGCGCGCCCGTGACACACTTCGCCACATCGGTTATCGGCGGGTTGGCGACAGAGCATGAGCCAGGGAAACAATTGAGGCGTGACCGTCACTCATTCGCTAGACCGCGAAATCGCTCAACGACTCAATGGCCTGATCACTCAGGACGCGTCACCTGTT
This sequence comes from uncultured Acidobacteriota bacterium, assembly GCA_963804995.1. Lineage (GTDB taxonomy): Bacteria > Acidobacteriota > Terriglobia > UBA7540 > UBA7540 > Bog-366. The sequence continues at coordinate 26,626 of CAWDSK010000003.1, read as the reverse complement.
ACTGTGTCCCGGATTCCGAGCCCCGAACTCCGCCTCGGACAGGCACAGTATCTACCCCAACTCCCTCGGAGTACGCACAAAACGCTCGCGGCGCAAAGCCTTCCGCTGTAGGCTGGGGCAGTCAGCTTAAAACTCTGGGGCTTTTCTCCAAAGCTCGGAACTGGTGAGACTGGGTCGCCATGAATGCTCAAATTGAAGAAGCGCTGGAGATACTGAAGTCCGGGAATGGTCCGGACCTGGAACGCGCGCTCGAAACCTTACAAGGGGTCGTTTACGGATTTGGAATGAAGGTCTGTGGAAGCCACGAGGATGCACAGGACACGGCCCAGGAAACGCTCTTGCGCCTGGCCAGGCAACTTCGAGAGTTCCCCGACGCGCGAGCGCTGGCCGTTTGGCTTTACAAAGTGGCCAAGACCCAGTGCCTGATGGGCCGCCGCAAGAGCAAGTTCGCCCCCGCCCAAATGCTTACGCTGGAGGCCCTGATGCCGAAGTCCTCCAGTTCCTCACACCCGGTGTCGAAATCCTGGGAGATTACTCCGGAAGAGATTCTCCTGAACCAGGAATTGCGTGGGAGGTTGGAGGATGCCATCCTTGCCCTCCCCAAGCATTACCGGTTGGTGTTAATCCTCCGCGATATGGAACAACTTGACACTCGGGAGGTTGCTGAGGTCATGGGTATCTCTGCAGAAACCGCAAAGATGCGCCTGCACCGGGCACGCGTCTTCGTGCGGAATGCTGTGGCGGGTTAGGTTCGACGTCCCAAAATAGGAGCAAAGAAACTTCATGCCTGACCGCCGTTGCAAGCATATCTTCGCGATGCTCAGCGAATACTTGGATGCCGAACTGACGGTGAAGAATTGCCGCGAGCTGGAGCGCCACCTGAAGGGCTGCACGCCCTGCATCGCTTATCTCGAAAGCCTGAAGACTACAGTGGAAGCGTGTCGACAGTATCGAGTGCGCAAGGCGCCCGCTCCCACCAGGAAAGTGCGGGAGGCACTGCTGTCGGCGATCGAGAAGGCGGCGCGGGCGACCCTTCAGACGCGAGGAGTTTAAGCACGTGTGCCCACCATCAGGCTGGAGGGTCCGGGCAAGCGGGTGTGCCGCACCTCCTGGAATCCTGCTGTCTGAAGCCAGGCGGTGTACTCCTCCGCGCTGTAAGTGCTGCCCGCGGGCGTCCCGACCAGCATGTTCAGGGCAAAGAGCGCAGCTTGTTTGGGCGCAGTCTTGTCGGATTCCAGAATGAAGTCCTGAATCACCAGGCGGCCCTGGGGCGCGAGCGCTTCGAAACATCGCCGCAGCAGGTCTTGATTCTCAACGGGGCCGAGCATATGGCAGATGGCGGAAACCAGAACCAGGTTGAAGTCCTTGCCGAATTGGTCGCGGCGCAGATCCCCGGCACGCGTTTCCACGCGGGCAGTGAGGCCGGCTTCATCGATGTGGCCCTGCGCTATAGGGAGAACGGCGGGCAGGTCGAATACTGTTGCGTGCAGCCGCTCGTTGGCTTTGGCGAAGGCGATGGAGTAGGCCGCCGATCCGCCGCCCACATCGAGCAAGCGCTCGACTCCGCTGGTACCGACGGTCTCGACGACCAGCGGCGCGCGTTCCGCAGCGTTGCGATGCATGGCTGCGATAAAGGGCCGTGTCCAGTCGTCACCGCGCTCACCCATCTCCTGGTGACGGACGGCGGTACCAGCGCGGACCGCGTCCGTGAGCGTCGACCAGCGGTGCCAGATATTCGCGACGTGGATCAGTCCGGGGCGGGCGTTGTCCTTCGACCCTTCCGCAAAATATCGAGCGGCGGCAGGCGTGTTGCGATAAACATCCTGCTGCTTGGTGAGCAATCCCATCGCCACCAGCGCGTTCAGCAACATTTCAGTGGAGCGCGGGTCAGTCGAGACCTTCTGCGCAACCTCTCCGGCGGTACCGCCTCCGCCCACGGCCGTGAAAACGTTGAGTTCGAGCGCCGTCAGCATCACGCGGCTTTCCTGATACCCGCGGATCGTCATATTGAGGTCGTCGGGAAGCACTCCCGCAGCGTCTTTGGCACGTTGCGCTGCCAGCATCTTCCCCCGGTTCAATTGGATTTCCGCGCGCAGGGCGTCCGCATCGCGATTCACCAAGCGCTCCACGACGCGACCCTGAACGAAGTGCTGCTCAACGAGTTCCGGTACGTCCTCAGCTCGCACCCCGGAGTACCAGACGCCTTCCGGGTAGACCACCAGGTTGGGACCGCGCTCGCACACACCCAACGATCCGCACAGGGTGATTTGAACCGCGTCCATCAGTCCCCGCGCCGCCACTTCCTTGCGCAATGCGTCGATGGTTGCCGCCGACCCCCGTGCCGCGCAGCAGAGAACTCCCTCCGGCTTTTTCTGGTCACAAATAAAAACGTGATAACGAAAAGGTTCCATGATGACCTCACAGGATTTAGTGGTAATGCCAAGCTTGTGTATCCTCACCAGGCGGTGCATTGCGGGTGATGGAGCCTTCCATCATAAGTACCAGGTCCCGGGCGTTCATGGGCATCCACCCATGACCTTTCATGGGGCGCCCGTATTCGAAAGAGCCTGCGTAGAACGGATCCTTGGTGTCCTTAAGGAAGTCCTCCAGCAGGTAAACCGCGAGGTTGAGGTAGAAGCTATCCATGTCGCCGCAGTAGAGGTGAAGCTTTCCCACCAGTTGAGGGCCAAGCTTCGCCCAATTCGTCTCCAGGTAATACCTCAAATCGTATCCGTGATCGCGCATATAGAGCGCCACGGAATGGTCGATCACGCCTGTGGTTTTGTCCCAAACCGGCTTGGGATAGCCGTCCTCGGCAACGGGACCATAGGCTGCTTCCCACGCCGCCAACTGGTCCTGTGACCTGTCATGACTGCCCAAGACGGCCTCGTAGTGGCTGAAGTCTTCCGTGGTAATTACGGGCTGGCCGTAAGGCCTGCGATCGAGATAGCGCTTGGGCGGGATCCAGGAATGTCCCGGCTCGACGAAGGCGTTCTCATCCTCGTAAATGTTGTTCAAGCCGTAACGCCGAAAATCCACCGGGTCAGGGTAAAAGGTCCAGGTGCCGCCAAAGAAATCCGGGTGATAAACCTGCAAGGCCAGGGATTCCCAGCCGCCAGTCGATCCGCCGGTCAGAACCCGCGCATAAGGCTTGCGGATGATGCGGAAGTGCTCCTCGATATAGGGGATCAGCTCCGTCAGCAGGGCATCCCCGTACGGACCGTTATTGGCGGAGTTGACGGCATAGGAATCATCGTAAAACGGCGTGGGATGCTGAAAGGTCACTGCAATGAAGCGGGGAAAATCCGGAGAATTCCAGGCTTCGTAGAAACCATAGCCGCTGCGATCGGACGGTCCGTGACCCTCGGAGCCGGGCGGCGCGCTGCGAAAGCCGAAAGGAGGGGTCAGGTTAAAGTGGTTTTGAATATAGATAACAGGATAATACACATCGGGATGATCGGCGTATCCCCTGGGAAGAAGAATGGTCGCCCCCAGGTAAATAGGGTGTCCCCAGAATTCGGTCAGCAGCTTGCTCTGGATCTTAAGGCGCTTTACCCACGCAGTGTCGGGCGGAACCTGGACGGGCGGAATAACCTGGGTCATCTCCAGCTTGTAATCAAATCCTGCGTGCGGGTCGACGTGAAGCTTCTGTGGCGGGCTGTACAAGTTGCCGGGTGAGCGATTGACCTGCTGGCCCTCCCACTGATCCATGTGGGCCCAAACGACATGGCCGTCAGAGCGGCGGAACTCCGTGTAAACGTTCAGCAGCGCCTGAACGTAGTAGTCACCCGCAGGCAGATCGTTCAGACTGGCAAAGGGAGAACTGGAACTGCGCCCATCAACCATCGCCTGAGCGCCCGGTTTGAGTTGGTCGACGTCGATCCCGAAGACGGCGGGGGCATCACCCGGCCACCCGAGTTGGAGACGCGGCTCCTTGCCAGGATCGCGCCCGATCAGTACTAGAATGCGCCCCGTGATGGGTTGCGCGTGCACGGAGGCAGGGAATGACACCTCAAACTTCGGGCCGGAGTTGTCCGCCGCCACTCCTAACCTTGCGACTCCTATTCCCACGATAAACACCAGCAACAGAGGGCAAGCCAAGCGAGCTTTAAGGCAGCAGGTTTTCACGTCAGTTCGCATTTAGGTTCCTCAAGTTTGATAGAAATTTCGGCAGCTCAAAGTTGACTGCATTTTGGGTCGAGCCACAATCCCTGTCGTTTTACGACGGGAGCATTCTTGTATAATTCCTCGGCATCCGCAAGCCTTGAAAATCTTGCGTAGTGCGTCAATTTGAGGTAGAGGCGGCTTTACGCCGCCATTTTGCGAGGTCAACTCGCAGCTACAACCTCAAATTGACCCACTACCCACAGCCCTGCCTCCGTTGACGCCTTTCGAACGGGTCTGTTACGATTATCCCTTCGGGGAAATTTCTATGAAGGTGGGTGTACACACATCGATCGCCGGAGCCATCGAGAATGCGGCGCACCATGCACAGAAGATTGGCTGTGACACCTTCCAGATGTTTTCCGCGAACCCCCGGGGATGGCGCACGCTTGATCCCACGCCCGACGATTGCGCGCGCTTTCGCGCGGCTCGTGAGGGATACAAGCTTTCCCCTCTGGTCATTCACGATAACTATCTGATTAACCTGGCATCAGCCGACGCTTTTATCCGGGAGCGTTCGATCGCGGCTTTCCGGCGCGAACTCAAGCGGGCGGTGGCCTTGGGCGCGGATTATCTGGTCACGCATCCCGGCAGCGCCAAGGGCACGAGCGCCGCGGCGGGAATCTGCACGTGCATCGAATCGCTCCATCTGGCGGCGAAAGGCCTGAAACTCAACGGCTTGACCATCCTCATTGAGAACACTGCCGGGCAGGGCTCGGTCATCGGGCGGACTTTCGAGGAAGTGGCGGAGATCATCACGGGAGCGGAAAATGACTTGCCAGTGGGCGCCTGCATCGATACCGCGCACAGTTTCGAAGCAGGTTATGCCATTCACACTGCCGAAGGCCTGCGGGATGCCGTGAAACAACTCGAAGCCACGATCGGCTTAGAGAAAGTACGCGTGATTCACTCGAACGATTCCAAGACGGCCTTCGGTTCGCACGCCGACCGGCATGAGCACATCGGCAAAGGGCAAATCGGGGCGGAGGGTTTTCGCCGCATCGTCCGACACCCGAAGCTGAAAAACATTCCCTTCATCTGCGAGACGCCCGTGGATAAGCCGGGCGACGACAAGCGGAATCTGCGAATGATGCGGAGGTTGGCAGGGGTAGAGGCAAGTGGTAAACGCCGATAGTTGGTGGGATGGCCTGGTACGAGACCGGTTTCAGGCGATTCTTGAGCTGGTTCTTGACGCCATGTCGGATGATCACGTGACGGTTGAGATTATCCTCAAGACGATCAATGAGTGGGATGCCGGCAGCCGTCCGGAGTCTTGGGTGGCCAGGAGTGCGGCCCCGGTTTCTCGTCCCGAGGTCATCAGGGCCTTGCGGGAGTTGACCCGGGAAGGGTACGCGCAGGCCTGCGTGTTTGAGGGTACAGAAGCTTGCGCGGTGGATTTTGATCCGGGCAAAGTGAGTGGCCTCTGGTTTTATCCGACCCAGCGAGGCATGGAAGCGGTAAGGCAATTTCCGGGCAAGGAATGATGGCTGACAGCAGGTGGTGAGTGAAAGGGAAGAATTCTGAATTCAGAATTTAGAACATGGACCCTAACTACGATCCTCAACAAATAGAAACGAAGTGGCAGAAGCGCTGGGCTGATGAAAAGCTGTTTGAGACTGAGGCTGAGCCCGGCCGGAAGAAATACTATGTTTTGGAGATGCTGCCTTACCCCTCGGGCGACATTCACATGGGCCACGTGCGCAACTACTCCATCGGCGACGCGCTGGCGCGTTACATGTGGATGAAAGGTTACAATATCCTGCATCCCATCGGGTGGGACGCCTTCGGGCTGCCGGCGGAAAACGCCGCCATCAAGCACCAGCGCCACCCTTCGGAATTCACCTTTACTTACATCGACCGCATGCGCGGCCAACTCCAGCGCCTGGGTGTGAGTTACGACTGGCGGCGCGAAATCGCGTCCTGCGTTCCGGAATACTACCGTTGGAACCAATGGTTCTTCTTGAAAATGTATGAGCGCGGCCTGGCCTATCGCAAGAAGAGTCGTGTGAACTGGTGCCCGCAGTGCGAAACCGTGCTTGCCAACGAGCAGGTCGTCGACGGCTGCTGCTGGCGGCACGAGGAGACGCCGGTCATCGAACGCGAGCTCGAAGCAGTGGTTCTTGAAGATCACTGCGTATGCGGAGCAGTTGCTCGCCGACATGAAGCAATTGGTCCGCTGGCCCGAACGTGTCCTGACCATGCAGCAGAACTGGATTGCGAAGTCGATCGGGACATTCGTGGATTTCACGGTGGAAGGTCTGGGGAAGCCGTTGCGCATCTTCACCACGCGCGTGGATACGATCTTTGGCTGCACGGCCGTATTCCTTGCCCCCGAACATCCCCTGGTGGCGGAACTCGTCGAGCGCTCGCGGACGCCCGAGAAACTTCGTCAAGATGTCGAGCGCATCAAGTCCTCTGCCGTGCCGGCGCGTGTGGATGTGAACCTGGCCAAGCTGGGCGCTGACACAGGCTTCCGGGCGCGCAATCCGTATAACGGAGAAGCCGTCCCCATCTGGCTTGCCAACTTTGTATTGATGGAGTACGGCACCGGCGCGGTCATGGCAGTTCCGGCACACGACGAACGCGATTTTGAGTTTTGCACCACCTATGGGCTGCCCATCCGCACCGTGATTGTGCCCTCGTCGGCCAAGTCCGATGTTTGGATCGACCCGCCCCTGCGGGCAGAGACCGAATACGGCCGCCTGGTGGCATCGGGAGTTTATTCGGGTTTGAGTTCAGAATCTGCCATTGAGCGCATGACTCGCGACGCGGAAACCCAGGGCTTTGGCCAAGGCACCATTCAATATCGCATCAAGGACTGGGGCATCTCCCGGCAACGATACTGGGGTACGCCTATTCCCATGGTCTATTGCGATGGGTGTGGCATTGTCCCGGTACCGGAAAAAGACTTGCCCGTGATTCTGCCGCAGAACATCAAGCTGACGGGGCGCGGGCACTCGCCGCTCGCGGACGTGCCGGAGTTTGTAAATACCACGTGCCCCAAGTGCGGGAAGCCTGCTCGGCGTGAGACCGATACCATGGATACGTTCGTCGATTCCTCCTGGTATTTCTACCGCTATACGGACCCGAAGATCGCGACGGCGCCCATCAACAAAGATGTGGTGAAGTACTGGTTCCCCGTGGACCAATACATTGGCGGCATCGAGCACGCCATCCTGCATCTCATCTACATGCGCTTCTTCACCAAGGTCATGCGGGACATCGGCCTGGTGGATTTTTCGGAACCCGTGGCGCGCTTGTTCACGCAGGGCATGGTGATCATGCATGGGTCGAAGATGTCAAAGTCGAAAGGCAACGTGGTAGACCCGACGGCGATGTTCGCAAAGTACGGCGCCGACACTACGCGCATTTACATGTTGTTCGCAGCGCCTCCCGAAAAAGATTTGGATTGGAGCGACGCCGGCATTGAAGGCGCCTCGCGGTTTGTGGGCCGCGTCTACAGGCTGGTGGCGAAGCACTCCGACAAGCTAAGGGACGCGAGGGCAGGGAACTTGGACGCCGAGGAAAAGACTTCCCTGACCGCCGAGGAGCGCCGGCTGCTTCGCAAGGCCCACCAGACGCTGCGGCATGTTACCGAGGATATGGAAGAGCGCTGGCACTTCAACACTGACATCGCTATGGCCATGGAGCTGGTCAATGAACTGACCGATCTCGATGTGGCAGTCGAGGCGGGGACGATTCGCCCCGCCGTCTACAAGACGGCGTTGGAGTTCCTGGTGGTGATCCTTTCGCTCTTCGCCCCGCACGTGGGAGACGAACTCTGGGAAGGGCTCGGCCACGGGGAACCCATGCTCAAGGTCCCTTGGCCCGCCTTCGATCCTGACCTGGCAGCGGAAGACCAGCTGGAATTGCCCGTACAGGTGAATGGCAAACTGCGGGCGCGGATTCGAGTGGCGATGAGCGCCACGGAAGAAGAGATTCGCACTCGCGCCCTGGCAGAGGAGAAAGTCATCCAGCATCTGGCAGGACTGCGTGTCGTGAAGATGATTGTCGTTCCGCAGAAGCTGGTAAGTATTGTGGCGAAGTAGGATTGAAAGAAGCTGTCAGCGTTCAGCTTTCAGCGCTCAGCTCTGAGGTGGGTCATTACTACACGCCGGCAACGGTCATCTCAATCTCAATGCGCAGCACCAGCAAGCGTGTTTTCTTCTGAGCTGATGGCTGACCGCTGAGCGCTGAAAGCTTATTCTTGTTCTGGACCATAAAATGCACACCCCCCAACCCGTCCTGGTTCTCAACTTCGGTTCGCAGTACACGCAACTGATTGCACGGCGGATTCGCGAGCTTCAGGTCTATGCGGTTATCGCGCCGTGCAACCTGCCCTTTGAGGATCTGGTGCGCATGAACCCCCAGGCGCTGATTCTGTCGGGCGGACCCTCGTCGGTTTATGACCCCTCCTCGCCGGTCTGCGACGAACGGGTGCTAAAGCTCAACCTGCCTGTGCTCGGTATTTGCTATGGCTTCCAATGGATGTCATACAAGCTGGGGGGCAAAGTCGAGCCCGCGGGGCGGCGCGAATACGGGTTTGCGGAGCTTGATATCCTCCCGTCCTCGCAACTGTTGACTGGCTTCCCCTCGCCCCTCAAGGTTTGGAATAGCCACGGCGACCACGTGGTGGAGGTCCCACCTGGCTTCCGCATCACGGGTCGGACCCTGAATGCCATCTCCGTCATCGAGAATCCCCAGGCGCGCATGTACGCGGTGGAGTTCCACCCCGAGGTCCACCACACCACGCGCGGCCGCGACATCCTGCAACGATTCGTTTCAAACGTCGCCGGCATCAAGCCGAATTGGTTTCCGGGGTCGTTCATCGACCAGACCGTGCAGCAGGTGGGTGAGCTAGTCGGGGACAAGAAAGCACTCTGCGCGCTTTCCGGAGGCGTTGATTCGGCGGTGGCGGCGACGCTCGTGGGGCGGGCCTTGGGCGATCGGCTGACTTGCGTCTTTGTGGACAACGGCCTGCTGCGCCAGGATGAGTTCCAACAAGTAAGCACCAAGCTGCGGGAGCAGGCGCATCTGAACGTAAAGGCCGTTGACGCCTCAGAGCGTTTCCTGACACGTTTGGCGGGTGTCACCGATCCCGAGCGGAAGCGGAAAATTATTGGGGAAGAGTTTATCCGCGTGTTCGAGGCTGAAGCCCGGGCCCTCGGCAACGTTGAATTCCTGGTGCAGGGAACCCTCTACCCGGACGTCATCGAATCAGTTTCCGTCAAGGGTCCCTCGGCTTCAATCAAAAGCCACCACAATGTGGGTGGGTTGCCTTCCGATTTGAAGTTCAAGCTGATTGAGCCGTTGCGCGAACTCTTTAAGGACGAAGTTCGTGCCGTGGGGCGCCAACTTGGCTTGGATGAATTGCTGGTGAGCCGGCAGCCTTTTCCGGGACCGGGATTGGCCGTCAGGATTGTCGGGGAAGTCACCGTCGAAAGGCTACGGATGGTACGAGAGGCTGATTCCATAGTCCAACAAGAGGTGCGCGCTGCAGGACTTTACAACCGGCTGTGGCAGTCGTTTGCCGTTCTCTTGCCCGTTTCAAGTGTGGGAGTGATGGGGGACGCCCGAACCTATGCGTCCACCATAGGCATCCGGGCGGTCGAATCCGAAGATGGGATGACAGCGGACTGGGCGCAACTGCCGCCGACACTCCTCCAAGCGATGGCAACTCGTATAGTCAACGAGGTGAAGGGTGTGAACCGTGTGGTCTTCGATATTACCTCGAAGCCACCTGGGACCATTGAGTGGGAATAATCCACCCTTGGCCTCTGCCGTCGCGCAGAGACACGTCACCTAGTGACTGAAACGAGTAGCCTTAGCGGCTCGCCAGTTTCTGAGCCATGTACAACAAGAGTTGGCGGTCCTTCTCATCAATCCTAGTGAGAAGCCGTTTGACTTTCTTGAAGAAACGCAGTTCCTTTTCCTGCTCGGCGTCGAGAACCAACTCTTCAGTTGTCTGCCGTTTGCTCAGATTTGGCAACGGAGGCGGCTCTTCCCCTTCGGAGAACAATTGGTAAAGTGGGAGTTCCAAAGCCGCCGCCAACCTCTGAGGGTCCTAGGGAAGGAACGGTGTGTCCGTTCTCTACTCGCGAGATATAGCACCGCAATAGCCCGGTGCGTTTTTCGATGTCACCCTGTGAAAGGTTCCGTTCTTCTCTTAATTTCTTTAGACGTGACCCAATAATCATGTGCGCATTCTTTCACAAAGTGATTAACTGGTCAACTAGAATTTCGATTAGAATTTGATTAGAAATCAGTCATCTTGTCACTGTAACCCCGGAAGGGTCTCCCTCGTCGGAATCAATGAGGGATGGCAGTAGATGGAAGTGCGATGCCAAACTCCCCGGCCGAGCTGGCCCAAGAGATTGAGGCGATTAAGCGGGCGCAGCAAGGCGACTCCGAGGCTTTCGGACCGCTGGTTCAAAAACATCAGCAGCGTGTCTTCGCCTTGGTATACCATCTGGTCCGCAGGCGCGATGAGGTGGAGGATCTTGCCCAGGAGATTTTTATCAAAGCCTTCCGGGCGATTCGCAGTTACAACTTCCAATCATCTTTCGCCACATGGCTCAGTCGCATTGCAACCAATCACTGCTACGACTACTTGCGGCACGAACGTGCATCGCGGGTCAGCTTCTATTGGCAGATGGGGGAAGACAGTCAGCGCGAATTGGAGAGTAACGTTGAAAGTCTGCCGGAGGATGCGCTGGATCACGAAGAAAAGACCGTCCTCCGCGACCTGGTGGGTAAACTCCTGGATCGCGCCCCGGAAAATGACCGACAAATTCTGGTCTTGAAAGAGTTACAGGATTATTCTGTGGAAGAGATTGCGGAGATCCTGAAATTGAAGCCCACGACGGTTAAGGTTCGGCTGCACCGTGCCCGGAAGCGGATGCTTGAGGATTTAAAGCAGTGGCGGGAGGAGAAATAAGCCATGCGTTGTGACGATGTTCGAGAACGCCTGGACGGCCTATGGAACGGAAAAGAGACCCCTGAAGTCCGTCAGCACCTGGCTCAATGTGCGGCGTGCGCGCAGTACATTCGGGATCTCGGCTTGGTACGGGCAGGGTTCCAGGTGCTGAAGCGGGAGCCGGTGCCCGAGCCTTCTCTGGGTTTTGCAGAACGCTTGGTTCGCCAATTAGGGGAATTGACCAGCCCACCCAGTGTGGTTGAGTTCTTCGAGCAGATCGGCCGGCGCTTTGTGTATGCGACGCTCGCGTTGACATTCCTGACGCTGTTGGCCTTGACGTTGCCGTCGACGGGACCGATTCGCGGGCAGGCCACGCCTGACCAGCTCATGCCTGCCCAGGAAGCAACCCTGGCGCGTGCAGATCCCATCGGCGATAACCTCTTGCTGGATGTTCCGGATGCAATGGAAGGGGAAACGATTGCGCCCTCGACCACGAAATGAGATGAAATGACACGCCGCGTTTACATTTACTTTACGGTAACATTTGTCCTGGGAGTTGCCCTCGGAGGGCTGGGCGTATATTACTTTCTATGGTCGTCGGGCCGCATTGCCCGCCGCGGCTTCAACAAAGAGCGTACCTTGGCACACCTGAAAAAGGAGCTGAACCTTTCTGAGTCCCAGGTTCAGCAGATTGGCCAGATATTTGACGAGGGTTCCCAAAAGATAAGGGAAATCCAGAACCAGACAGACCCGCAGGTGCAGGCCATCCACCAGGAGAATCGCAATCGGATTCGACAGGTCCTGAATCCTGACCAAGTGAAGAAGTTTGATGAACTGGTCCGGCAGATCGATGAACGGCGCAGGCGCCGCCAAGCCTCGCCACCCCCCGCGCAGTGACCCCCCCACTCACACAGGGCTGAACCGTGCTTTTCTGCCTTAGCCAGACGGTGGGTCGCGTCCGAACGGCAGCAGATTTAAACAGGAATACCTTCCACCAGCCAAGGAATTTCAGTACGCTGATTCACGCTCGCTGTGGATCCGCGAAATGACCCGCCCGGAGCGACGACGCAACGTGTGGACTGAGGACCCCTCTTAGAATGGAATATCCTCGTCGCTGATTTCGGGCTCGGGGGGAGCCGAGGGTTCTGCAGGGGGTTGAGGCGACGGGGCAGGCGCATGGCGCTCAGGCGCGGCACGTTCCATGCCCGCTGAACCCATGCGCTCGGACTCGGCCTTCGACCCTAGCATTTGCATGTTGCGGGCTATGATCTCATAGGAGGTCCGCTTGTTGCCGGCCTGGTCTTCCCACTGCCGGCTGCGGATGGAGCCTTCGATATAAATCAGTTTGCCCTTGGTCAGGTACTCGCCGCAGATTTCCGCCAGCTTATTCCAGGCCACAATGTTGTGCCACTCGGTGTGCTTTTGCTGTTCGCCCGTGCGATCTTTAAAGGACTCGTCGGTGGCGAGGGTGAACTTAGCAACCGGTGCGCCACTCGGTAAGTATTTGACCTCCGGGTCTTTACCCAGACGGCCAATCAGGATGACCTTGTTGATGGTGCCCGACATGAGGATCTCCTCCCTGGAGGGGTGCGAAGATTAGTGCCTAACAGGGTGCCCGGTCTGGGCCACTCCCGGGACGACTAGGCCTTCTTATGCGCCGGCACGACGATATTGAGTTGCTTCAGTCGCTGGCGGGCTAACTCGGCTTCATGCGTATCCGGAAAACGCTGGACCAAGGAGCGCAGTTCCTTAATGCCCGCAGATTTTTGTTCGAGGGCCAGCAGGGCATAGCCCTTCTTAAGTTGGGCAGCCGCAAGCTTGTTCCCGGTGGGATAGCGCTCGATGCACTTATTGTACTCCTCGACGGCCTGGTCGTAGTTCTTCTGGCTGTAATAGCAGTCGCCGATATAGAACTGGGCATTGGAAGCGCGATCACTTTCGCCATAGTACTTCAAATAATCCTGAAATGACTGAATGGCCAGCGGATATTGGCCTCCGTTGTAATAACTCAGCCCCGCGTTGTAAAGCGAATCGGCGTCCGGCATGGGGTTAGGAGGCGTTACCGCGCCGGTGGGGTTGGCAGGATTTGGCACGGCTGGCTGCACGCCCCCAGGGGGAAGCGTCTGGAGAATGTTTTGCGTTTGGGCCATTTGGTCGGTCAGCTTGGAAAGCTTCGCCTTGGCTTCTTCCAGACTCTCGCTCAGCGCTTGCATTTGACTGGTCATAGTGTCGAAATGCGCGTTGGTTGAGGCCAGGTTCTGCTGCATCGTGCCACGCAAATCGTTGATCGTGACCTTCATGGTGTTGACGTTGTCATTGGCCTGCTCGATCAAAGTCTTCAGCACTGCGGTTTGCGTATCGACGGTCTTTTGCAGGTTAGCCATGGCCTGCTTCAACTCGTCAAGTTGCTGCATCATTTGGACAGTTTCCCTACTCACGCCGTAGGCAGTCTGTCCCCCGCGAGCAGCAAGCCCACCATCAGTACCACTATCGATTGCTTTCTCAAGATGTTTTTCCCTCGCTATCGCAATTTAAGCCCATCTGCGCAGTCTAACCTTTTGCTGCCATGCGGGTCAACCGGCAGGGCAGGGGTAGTGACCAGGCAAAACAGTCGGCCTCTGCGGGGGAGATGCTGAAATCAAGTCCCCAGGAGCCTTGTCGCCGCAGAGTCCGGAGGTTTAAGAACAGCACCCTCCTGCGCAGCGCACCTATCGTGAAGGCCCTATTTTTCCACGTTATGAGGGGGATAGGCCATCGAGCACCCCGGGCACGGCAGGTTGGATTAGGCGCCGTGTGCCGCGACGCGCCGGAACAGAGGTAATCCCACCTCCAATCCGGCGCTCTACAGAGGACTACCTAATCCGAATCAACACCCTGGAGAAAACACTCCCCTAGGGCGATCCCGTGAACACTGTTGGGGCCGTGAATCCGCGCCAAGCTTCGATCGTCCTCGCCCGAGGCCTGTAATTCGACTCGGCGAGCGTCGCCTGGAAAGTGAACTGTGTGAGGCAGGCAACCGGGAGCCTTCCGAGACTCCCGGTTGCGCGCTGCCTACCTATTCGGCGCCGTAGTGGAAGTGATCCACGCGGTTTTGTTGCCAGCAATCTTCCGTGTGGTCCGCCTGATTGCAAGTACTAACCGGACGGCTCTTGCCGTAGGAGATCGTCGAAATCCGGTCTGCGCCTACCCCCGCGGTTACTAGGAAGTTCTTGGCAGCAGTGGCGCGGCGGTCACCGAGACCAAGGTTGTACTCCTCGCTCCCGCGCTCGTCGCACTTGCCCTCGATGGTGAACTTGATGCTCTGATGGTCTTTCAGGAAGTTTCCATCGGATGTCAGGGTTGTCACGGCGTCGGAACGAATGTCGGCCTTGTCGTAATCAAAATATGCATCTTTGACGTTCTGATCAAACAGTGTGTCCTCACTGACCTCATGCACCGGCGGTGGAGGCGGTGGAGGTGGCGGAGGTACCGTCACCGTGACGCGCGCCGTGGCGCTCTGCGTGCCACCCGGACCGGTGGCCGTCAGGGTGTAGGTGGTCGAGTCCTGCGGAGTGACAGACGAGGAACCTGTGGCCTGGACCTTACCCACCCCCGGTTGCAAGTCCAGTTCCGTGGCGTTCTGAGAGGACCAGCTCAAAGTGACGGACTGGCCTTTCTCAACTGTACTCGGTTCTGCGGTCAGCGTAACCGTGGGGGCTGGCGGTGGCGGTGGGGGCGGCGGCGGTGGCGGTGGAGCCACCGTTTTCTTGTGGCATGCGGCCACCAGCAGAACAACTCCCAGGATTCCGGCAAGAACCGCAAGACTGCGTTTCTTCGTTGGCATTTCTTAATCCTCCTTGATCAGCTAGAAATTCTCGTAATCCCGTGGGTGCATGAAGCTACTTGGAATTACCCTTCCTGGTGATGGGTTCTAAATGACACAGCCTCCCAGCACCAGGTGAGAAAAAGACGTTTTAAGGTTTCAGATACTAACATCAATACAAAATAAAACACAACGATTTGCTTTGCAAAATATCTTGCATCACGACGAATTGTCGTCACGACAGTTTTGCTGCTTCTTGCAGCAGCCACACCCCGGAAAACTTGCAACCCGTGATCGGCTTTCTCCTTTGCCTTTGCAGCCTTTCCGCGATCCCTCCCGCGGACTTGTCAGAAACTCAATTCGACCAATTGGCGTTCCAGTTCTCCCCATCCTTGGTCAGTTGCTTGGGATCCTGGCCATTGGCGAGCATCGTCCAGATCTGGCGAGACCCCGACCGTGTGGATTCAAATGCCAGGTGGCGGCCATCCGGCGACCAAGTGGGATGCTCATTACGACCCGCATCATGCGTCAACTGAATAATGTGGCCGCTGGCAATCTCCATAACATAAATGTCATAGGTTCCGGTTTCGGTGACCCGCCAATGAAAGGCCATGAAAAGCCCATTGGGGGACCAGGAGGGGCCGCTGGCGTCGCCACCCTCTTTGGCGGTTGTCATGCGGCGCAGGTTGGTGCCATCCGCAGACATGATGTAAATCTGCGGCGCACCACTCCGATCTGAGACAAATGCAATCTCGTTCCCGGTTTTGGGATTCCAGGCTGGAGAAATATCCACGCCCTTTGAGAAGGTGAGGCGCTGTAGGTTCATCCCATTCGGGTCGGAAATGTAAATCTCCGGGTCGCCGCTCATGCTGGAACAAAAAGCGATTTTCTTCCCGTCGGGCGACCAAGCCGGAGTCGCATTCAGGCCAGGGTAAGCCGGGAACGGAATGCGCCGGTTGATTTCGAACGAGAAGAGGTAAATCTCGGGATTGCCAACTGATTTGCCCAACGTGTAGCTGGTGAAAGCCAAGCGGGCATTGTCAGGTGACCAGCGCGGCGTGGTGGAAATTGAGCCATAGCTCGTGAGGGGATGTTGATTAAATCCGTCGTAGTCCATCACCCAGATTTCCGAGTGGTGTGTGCGGCTGCTCACGAAGGCGATGCGTGTCTGGTTGATTCCAGGAACTCCGCCACCCAACGTCTGGATGATCTCATTGGCAAAACGGTGCGCTGCCTCGCGGGTGGAGACTTCATTCATGGTGGAGACGTAGCGTTTGGCCAGCACGCCGGGGTTGGCTTGATTTCCGAGGTCAAAGACGCGGCCCGTAATCACCAGTTGGGAATTGATAATCTCAGTCTTGCCAAACACCAGCATCTGAGCAGACGCCGGGGGGCTGGTCCAGGCGTTGAAGTCCACGTCCAGTGGCTCCTCCGGGACTTTCACGGGGTAGTAACTCTTGCTGACCATGTCAAAGATTCCGGCGTCTTCGAGGTCGCTCCAAAGGACTTGGTTGAACTCCTGTGTCAAGCTAACCAGCGATTGGTCAACCGATTTGGGAGGAAACTCGGGGACGGCCAGTTTGACCCTCGGCGCGCCAAGGTTGATACCGGTGCTCAACCAGTCCTGACCTTGCGCAGAACGCGAGGTGTTAAGAAGTAGAGTTACAGCGCCCAGGAACAAGAGGAACGAGAGGGTGATTTTCTGCATACTCATAGTTCGTAGTGGGCTCCCAATATACTAAGATGCGCTCGACTTTGCAAGCAGATGTCTCGTAATGGGTGCACGACGAAGGAGTGAGCGGGCTCACGCCCCCACCCTGTGCGCCCGGCGTTCCCAGAAGTCTTCGAAGCGACCGCTGAGTTTGTAACACCGCAGAGCGATGATGGCATTGGAGCCGCGCACGGTCCAATGCATGCCCGAACGTTTTAGGCGCGACCCCACGACGACCCTGCAACCCGCCTCCAGAACCCCTGAGGAAGTACACAGGTGCTGGGCATGAAATTCCGCGTAGCGCATGCGGTGCCGGTTGCGCTGCAAGTACTGAAGGCAGTTGCGGGCTTCCGGTGAGCGGGCCGCATGGCGGGCCAGCGCCGTTGTCAGACTCCGCCAACGCCCGCCATCCAATTCTTGGTGCCGACGTTGCGCCCAGCGATGGGATGCCTCCGCTTGCCCATAGAGGGCCTTGGCCACTTGGCTCAAATGCTCCTTCACGTGGTAACGATCCACGATTTGCAGGGCTTGCGGGAACACCTCCGCGGCGATGTTCCAGATCCAGGGAGCCCCGTCGCCGATCACCACTTGGCGAGAGGCTTGCCCGAAGTCTCGACGCTTCGCCTCACGCTCGACGCGCTGGGTAAATGCTGCGATCTGGGAGTCGGTGTCGCGGCAGGCCGCCGTCTCGATGGCCGCCGAGTAGCTGACCGAGCCAGCATCACGCCGGGGCCGGCCTTCGGCATCGCGCGCTTCCGCGCTCCAGATGGCGCAGACCTTGACCTCGCGGGTTTGGGCGGAGCCATCCGGCTGCTTGCCCGCTCGCCCCGTGAGTTCCTCCTTGCGCATGGGAATGCCGGTACCATCCAGGCCGAGATAGAGGGTGGGCGGCAAGGGTCCTTCCCTCACCGCCTCCACCGGTTGGCGTTCATCCTCGGCGACTTCCGCTCCCAGCGCCTCCGCCGTACGCTCCACCTGCTTGGCACTTACTTCCACGCCCGCCAATTCCCCGAGGAGTTCACGCCCTTCTTGAAAGCTCACCAAGGTTCCCACCGTGCCCACCATGCGTGTCACCGCCGGGGACAGAGAAGTGTCCTCCATTCCCCACTGCTGGTCACGAGGACAGAACCCGCGCTGGCAGGCAGCACAATAATAGTAGGCGCGCTCCAGCCGTAATTCGCCCAGCACGGTCTGGAAAGGCTTGGCCCGCCGGTCTACATAGCGCGCGGGCTGACCGCAGGAACACGGCCGACGGGCTCCGGTAAAGTCGGAGTGGTCGGCATTCAGCCGCTGCTCCACCACCCGCGCGGCGAAGCGCAAAGCCTGACGGCGTACGGCCGTTTCCACCGCCTCGAAGTCCAGAGCCGCCGTGGCTTCCCGACCCACCAGGCGCTCAATCTCAGCGGTGAGGTCGTGCGCCAGAGCCTCGCCGAGTGCGGTTTTTTTTAACCTCGGCTTGCCCTTCTTCCTCCCGGGCTTCCAGCTGGGCATCCGCCCATTGCTCACAGGCAGCCCAGTAAGCCTCCACCTGACGCCGAAACTGCTGGCCCGTCTCGATCTGCTCTCGCGCCCGCTGCGCTTCCTCGGGGTTCAAGAAGCGGGAGCGGGTCTGCCCTCCCACCGCCCGCGTCAGACTGTAATAAGGGCCGTGCCGCGCCTTGGCATCCTCCGCGCAACCACAACCCGGCTTGCCGCATTTCACATAACGCTCCGATAGGGAGCCGCGCCGCATGGGCTGGGACTGACCCAACCGAGCGGCAAGCTCACGGACCGGACCAGGAACTTCAAAAGACTGAGCCATGGTTCCTCCTTACGGCTATTATAGCCGTAAGAGAGAACTTATCTCAACCCCACTTTCCCAGAATTTCATTTCCCAGGCGTGCACCCTCTCGTAATGTGATATATCCTTTCGCGGACCGGCGGGCAAGATTTTCCCTAGCGATGAAAATCAAAATAAAACTCCACTGTGACGCTTCCTCCTGAGTAGTCAGGCGGCAATGGCGCCAGCGGGCTGGAGGCCAAGACGGCTCGCAGGGCGGAGCGATCGACCTCGGGAACGCCGCTGGGTTGTGTCATCTGGAGGCCTGTGATTGTCCCATCGCGCATAATTTGAAAGGTAAGATAGACGCGCGGAGCCGAAGTGATATTAGGGCTAACAGTGGAAAGCAGCCAGTTGGCGCTGATACGATTGCGCAGCGCCGACACATACCAACCGTAACGCTGGCCGAAGTTCCCGCCCTCGCCCATGCTGATACTGCCTGATCCTGCGGCCGTCACCATTTGGGTATAGTTCATGGTTGGGGCGCCGCTCTGACCATACGGGATGGCATTGGGCGGCGGTATAATCTCGGCCTTCTGGATCCGTTTATTGACCCGTTCCGCTTTCTCGGGTTTCACCGCATCCTTAAACTTGGGAATCTGTGCCGCTTCCGGGGGGGCTTCAACCTTGGGTTGAGGTTCGGTTTTGTAAAGCCCGGTGTTCTGGGTCGCCAGAGTGCTGGGGGTGGTCAGCATGGGTGTGGGCAAGGGAATCCCGGGCAAAGATGCAACGGCGCCAATGTGGGTCGCATCGCCGGTGCCCCAACGCTGTCCCCAACCGTTTCCGAACCGAAAACCGAAGGTTGTGTAAGCGACGACCGTCACAAACAGCAGGAAGTGCAGGCTCAGGGAAAGCAGCAGAGTGCCCCGCAGGGTGTCACGGCGCTCGTCGTATAGCGCAAGAGTTTGCGTGCTCATATCGTCAGATGCCAGGTGCTAGGGGTTAGGTAGCAGGGATAAGCGCCCGTCTCCTAATCTCCGTTCTTCTGCATACTGCCTTCTGCCTACTGCTTACTACCTTCACTACGATCCCGGCTTGGTCTCCAAGGGCTCGGTAACGATATTCAAGTTGGTGAGACTAGCTTGCTTCAACGCATCCACGACCTGCGCAAACGCTCCAAAGGACACATTCTGGTCGCAACGGATAAACACCGGCTGGTTGCCGGCGCCCCTGAGTTGATCGAGGACGGCAACTCCGAGCTTGTGGATATTGACCGCATCATTACCGACGTAGATGTTCTGTTTCTTATCGATGGTGATGACAACCTTTTCGTCCGAGACCACTTTCACCGTCTTGGTCTTGGGCAGGTCCACCTCGATTCCAGATTCCAGGATGGGCGCCGTGAGCATGAAGATAATGAGCAGAACCAGGACGACGTCCACGAATGGCGTGATGTTGATTTCCGAAAGGGAAGTCTGGGTTTTACCTCGGGAAGTGGTGAAGGCCATCGTTCACATCCTTGCGGGACTCGCTGCGCCGCCCTGAACGAAACGCGGAGGTGCGGAGGCGCCTAGCCAGAGTCCAGAATCCTTAGTCCATAAAATAGCGTTCTGTCATATTCAGGAATTCCATCGCGAAGTCATCCATTTCCGTTCCAAATTCTCTAATGCGATGGAGAAAGATATTGTAAGCAATGACCGCCGGGATTGCAGTAAACAAGCCTGCCGCGGTGGTGATCAGCGCTTCAGAAATGCCCGGAGCGACGCTGCGCAACGAAGCCGTGCCGGCGGCGCCCATACCATGGAACGCATCGATAATCCCCCAGACGGTTCCGAACAATCCCACGAAGGGAGTTACCGCTCCTGTAGTGGCGAGCCACTCCAGCCATTCTTCCAAACGGCTCAGTTCCGTGGAGGCGCCTATCTGTAATGCTCGACGCACCGACTCCAGGCTGCGAATCCGGGGCTTGCCGGGGTTTTCGGTCACGACAGCCTGGCTTTCAATCTCGCGGTATCCCGCCTGAAAGACCTCGGGCAGGGGGCTCTCCTTCAAACTGCGGCTGAAGGCGCGAATTTCCGACAGCTTTTTGCTTTGCCGGAAGACTCTCAGGAACTCCTCTGATTCGCGGCGCGCGCCCCGGAAGCGACGGGCCTTTTGGAAAATGATCGCCCAGGAGAGGATCGAAAACGCCAGCAGGAGGAACAGAACGATTCTGGCCACCATCCCCGTGCTCGACAAGAGCTGCCAGACCTCACCGCGATAGAAATCCTGATAGAAACCTTGGTAGAAAAGCAGCAAAGCAGCAGTCAATTATCCTCCTTTTGACAACTGAACCTGTGCGACCGACCCCGTAATTCAACCTAGCACAGTGACCGGAGGCAGTCAACGAAGGAACGCCCCGACGGGTCGAGTTTATAACGGTGACGAGGGGGTTCCCACCCACCGGCTGCATCTTCGATGCCTCAATATGATAGACTCTGGCGCATAACACCATGTTACGCGAAATTCACATTCAGAATTACGCCGTCATCGATAACCTGGCGGTGGAATTTGGTCCCGGCTTGAACCTGCTTTCGGGGGAAACGGGCTCCGGCAAGTCGATCCTGGTGGACGCCTTGGGCTTGGCACTGGGTGGCCGTGCTTCTGCGGATATCATTCGCACCGGACAGGAGCGGGCTCTCGTGACCGCCGTTTTCTCCGTCACAGGTAAAGCTCCGTGGTCTGACTGGCTTGAAGAGCACGGCGTGCCTCCTGGCGAAGAAGGTGAGCTGATCCTGCGTCGCGAGGTGCAAGCGGGCGGCAAGAGCCGATTGCTGGTGAACGACCAGCCGGTGACTTTGGGGGCAACACGAGTATTGGCTCGGGGCTTGGTGGAAATGCACGGCCAGAACGAACACGTCGCACTCTTCGCGCGTGAAGCACAGCTTGACCTTCTTGACCAGTTTGCGGGAGTGGAAGCGGAACTCGAAAACGTGCGTGCGCTCCATACGCGACGCCGTGGGCTTGAGCAGGAGCTTGACGACCTGAGTCATAACGAGCAGGAACGGCTGCGAACCATCGACCTGCTGAGTTTCCAGGTGCACGAACTCGATCAAGCCCAACTGGATCCTGGCGAGGACGCGCGTTGGGAAGAAGAGCGCCGGATTCTCTCCAACTTGGAAAAAATCCGCGCCGCCGCGTTCGAGCGCCTACGCGGAGCTCTATGAGGACGAGGGCGCTGCCGTGTCGCGCCTCGCCGCTGCCGCGCGGCAACTAGAAGAACTACGGCGGTACGACACGGCGATTGAGCCTCATCTCGAGCCGCTCGCCGCAGCGCGGGCCTCGTTAGAAGATATCGCGGTGTTCCTGCGCGATTATCTGGAAAAACTGGAAGCTAATCCTCAGCGTCTGGAAGAAATTGAAGATCGCCTGGCGTTAATCGACCGCCTGAAACGGAAATATGGCGCGAGCGTTGAGGCCATCCTCGCTTATGCCGCCGAAACGCGCCAGCGGCTAGCGAGTATGGAACATGCGGATGAGCGGCGCGAAGTCGTTCGGAAGGAACTTGCCCAGGCGGCAAGGGAATATCGAAAAACCGCCGACGCGCTTTCTGAGAAACGGCGCGATGCCGCGCGAAAATTGGTGAAGCTGGTGCGCGAAGAATTGGCTCAACTCGGGATGGAAAAGACGCGCATCGAAGTGCATTTTGAGAGCGCACCCGAGGGACAGGGTGGACCGAGTGGAATCGATAGGATTGAGTTCCGCATTTCGCCCAATCCTGGAGAAGAATTGCGCGTGATGGAGAAAATTGCGTCGGGGGGTGAAATTTCACGTTTGATGCTGGCCCTGAAGACTGTGGTGGGACAAGGGCCGCTATGCCCCGCTAAGAGCAACAAGTGGGACACCCCAACGTTCATTTTTGACGAAATCGACACCGGAATTGGTGGTCGGGTGGCGGAGTCGGTGGGGCAGCGCCTGAAGCGGCTGGCGCGCGACACGCAGGTCCTATGCGTTACGCATCTTGCCCAAATCGCCTGTTTTGCCGATCACCATTACTACGTTGAAAAGGCTGAACGTGGGGGCCGCACGGTGACCACCATAAAACCGTTGGAGAGCGTCAAGGAACGCGCCGAAGAGTTGGCGAGGATGCTCTCGGGCAGCCGCATCACCGACGCGGTTCTGAAGCACGCCGCCGCCATGCTGCGTCAGGCGACGGGGTAAGGGTCCACTTGCGCCGCTGCCTCTGTTTATGAGCACGCTTCTCGATCGAAGGAAGGCAACCTGCGAGCTGCTCACCACTGCGTTAAGCCGTAGCTTGATTATTTATCGTTGACCGCCTGCCCGCGCTTGCTACTCAAAGTGAAAGTTTCACGCTATACTGGATTTCAAGGCTCAGTGCCGCTCCATGGGAAATGATCTGATTCAGATCGGCCGTGTCCAGGCGCCAGAAGTTTTGGCGTCCGATGTGTCGACAATCGCAGACTTGTCTGTCGCGCCGGAAATCTCAGGTACCGCGAAGACTTTCTACATTGAGCGGGGGAATGCAGCCGGGGCAAATGTGGATCATTGCCGGCCGGCCGAGTCTGGGGAAATCAAGCCTGTCGATGCAGATTGCCGAACACCTGGCCGTGGATGAAGGGCGCGCCTGTGGGGGTGTTCTCCCTGGAGATGCCGGCCGACCAACTCGTCATGCGGATGCTGTGCTCCCGCGCGGGCGACCTCGCCGCCATCAGCGAGCGCGGCCAGTTCACCGGGGATGACATGAAAGGATTGACCACGGCCGCGGCGAAAATTGCCCATTCGAGGCTCCATATCAACGACCAGGGCGGCCTGTCCATCCTGCAACTGCGGTCCAAGGCCCGGCGCATGCACCAGCAGCACCAGATAGAGATTTTTGTGATTGACTACCTCGGCTTGATTCATTCCACCAACCGGCGCGCCGACAATCGCCAGCAGGAAATCGCCGACATTTCTTTGGGGGTCAAGAATCTGGCGAAGGAGTTGAAGGTCCCCATCGTCCTCCTGAGCCAGTTGCAACCGGAGGCTGACAAAGAGAACCGTCGCCCCCGTCTCTCCGATTTACGGGAGAGCGGGCAGCACTTCAAGCAAGACGCCGATCTGGTGGGTGTCCTCATAAACCCAAGGCGGCACCGGATGAAAACAGGACCGCTACGCAGATCAATCTCTTTATTGCCAAACAACGCAACGGCCCGGTGCGGGACATCCCCCTGATCTTCCATCGGGGCTTCACCCGGTTCGAGTTGGCGGCGCATTCCATCGAGCCGAAGGACATTCCCCATGAACGCCGAGCCAGCGAACCCGGAGCTTCCGAATCTGAACCTGCCGCCCAGCCAGCCAACGATGAGGGATGCCCCTTCTGATTGCCCTACGGGAATCCCAGGGCCGATCCTCTTCCTACGGAAAGAGGGGAATGGGGGTGGATTAAAGATGGCACCGGATCCTAGGTCGGTAGGAGTTGGGGGCCATGAACCCAAATGCCCTGGTGTTGCTCGTTTTCATCGCGCTTCGGGCTTGGCGGGGCACCGGGCTCAATCGGCACGGATTGAAGGCGGGCGAGGCATTTCTTGCGACGGGCCGCCTATGGGATGAGCCAGCAAGAATATCGAACCGCCAAGCGGGTTCGAATCCTATGAATTTTTTCGGAAATGAGGGCAACGAACAAAAGGAACTATTGGAACACTCTTCAAACACAAGGGTTTTCAAACATCAAACATCGGCTCAGGCAACGAACAGCCTGACACCCCAGCCACGAGCAGCCAACAAACGGCCAACGAACCGCTAACGAACAGTCAACGAGCAGCCAACGAGCAGCCAACGACTAACAAAGAATTAAAGAAGGTACAAGAATTGGAAGAAGGCGAAGAATGCAAGAATGCAAAAAAGGGAGATGTACGCCCCGGGGGGCCGGCGCCGTCTGAAGGGCGATATTCAAGCCGAGCTTGCCAGACTGAAGGCCGATCCCACCTACGCGGGCATCAACGTGGACCGGGAACATGGAAGGCGGCGAACTGGTGCCGAGCGAACCGAAGGAAGCCCAACTCTTCGCTTTTTATCAACTGGCTCAACAAGATCGAGCCTCCGCTTCCCGATCCGCAGGAACCCTCCAACGATTTCGTCACCGGGTCTGCCCTGGATCAACTGAACGGGCTATAACCAAAACGCCACCATGAACCAAACACCGTGCGAACCAGAAGGCAATGACCACGCCAAGGGTCCCGAGGAACTCGGCCACGCCTGCCAGCGCTTCCTGCAAAGCGTGGAAAAGCGCCAGGCCGACATCCTTGCCTTCCTGCCCACTCAGCCGCCGATCGGCCGCCTGCGGGAGTCCGGCCTGTTCAATCCTGCTGAACAGAGGAGCCAAGTCATCCTGAACAATGCATTTACCATAACTTTTCCCACCAAGGGTTTTACAGGCAAAGCAACTTATGCACCCTTTATAGTTGAGGTCATAGAGATGAATCAGTTCCGCTTTAGCGCCCTGTGAAGGCAGCACCTTCGAGAGCCTTTTGCAGAAGGATTGCTGTGTTCCATTTCTTCCTTGGACTTCCATTCAATGCAATTATTTTCATGGGATTATCCTTTCATGACGGTAGCTACTTACTTACCTTTAGCCTGCTTCTTTTTCAGTTCGAGGATTTCCTGCATCACTTCCGGAATTTGTCAATGACTTTGAGACACCCCTCGTCCGAATTTAGTGTACTTTTTCCTCGCTCAGAGGGACCGGTTTCGGTTGTTAATCCAAACTGCAGCCGGTAATGAAGGAGGAACAGGCGCTTTCTTCACAAACCGTTCAGGATGTGCCTCATACGTGGTGAGAAGCACCTCGCCTCTGGCTTTTTGCACATCCTTCGCAAATCCGTAGTGGACGGACTCCGGCGTGTGCAGTCCGATGCCGGAGTGATGATGCTTGTGTTATACCAGGGAAAGAAGATCTGACCGAAACTTCGGCTATCCTCGATGCAGCCGAATCGGTCGGGGAAGTCCGGCATATACTTGAGCGTCTTGAACTGAGACCAGGAAAATGGATTATCATCACTCGTATACGGTCTGCTGTGGGTCTTAGTGATGCCCAGATCGGCCAGGAGCAAGGCAACCGGCCTGGACCTCATGGACGAGCCACGGTCTGCGTGAATAGTGAGTTGTCCTTTTTCGATGTTCTGCTTTGCACAGGTTTCCTTGATGAGTCTTTCCGCCAATGCAGCCGATTCCGCAGGGGCGATCATCCAGCCGACGACGTAGCGGCTGAAGATGTCCAGGATCACATAGAGATAAAAATAGGTCCACTTTGCCGGGCCTAAAAGCTTGGTAATATCCCAGGACCAGACTTGGTTCGGTGCCATGGCCAAAAGCTCCGGCTTCTGATACACAGGATGGGTGAGCTGGTTCCTGCGTTCCTTGACCTCCTGGTTTTCTTCAAGGATGCGGTACATGGTGCTGATAGAGCATTGATATGAGCCTTCATCCAATAGGGTTGCGTAATCTCCTGAGGCGCCTTGTCCACGAACCGATCAGAATGGAGGACGTCAAGCACTCCTTGCCGTTGTCTGAAGACAGAGCACGCGGAGGGCTCGGACGTTTCAGCGGCTCCATGAGAGGCGCATTTTTCCGCGCCTGCGTCCGGTAGAGCCCCAACGAGGGATATCAAGCGATTCACATGCTGATTTGATCCCGACATCAGAGGAAAGGTAAGAGCGGCTTCCATCACTCGTTCTCTCCATTCTCGTCGGTCGCAATCGGGATCCCCAGAAGCTGTGATATTTTTTTTTGAACGTCGTTGATGATTTCTGCCTTTCTGAGGCGATTGGTAAGCCGCTCATTCTCCTTGCGGAGCCTCTCGTTCTCTGCTGCAAGAGGATTGCGGACTGATTCCTTGCGACCCCGCTTCTTAGGCGCGAGGGCGGATAGTACGCCGCGGTCGCGCTGACGACGCCAGGTGTCGAGATTTGATGCATAGAGTCCCTCGTGGCGCAGGAGCTTGCCAAGGCATCCAGGTGTGTTGCAGGCATCGGCAAGCGTAAGGACGCGAAGCTTGTATTCAGCCGTAAAACGTCGCCGAGCGGCTTTAGCCGGAACCTCGGAGTCTGGCAGGATCGAAGGCGCACCTTGAGAGGGATTGACTTCTTGCGGGGCTCCGCCCCAGGGAACCTCAGTCGCCCTACGAGCTCCTTCGTATCCTTGGGTTGCTTTGATCTTTGCTGCTATCATAATGATTTCTCCTCCCCGCCCTCTACTCTAATTTACCATAGGGGAGGTGTCTCAGTTATATTGACACAG
>CAWDSK010000002.1:0-798442 GCA_963804995.1 uncultured Acidobacteriota bacterium | reverse complement strand
TTCCAGGAACTACCGATCGAGTTCCAGTGAGGTAAAAAATCCCCACTAGAAAATGAACTTCATAGAGACTTGCCCGATGCGCGGAGCTTCGGCCGCGGTCACAAAACCAAACAAGCTATTGGTTCGGTAGCCGATGGGTCTGGAGGGCACCGCGAATTGGGCGTGGTTGAAGGTGTTGAAGAACTCTCCGCGGAACTCCAGCCGCTTCGTCTCAGTCAAACGTACATCCTTCAGCAACGCCATATCCCAGTTGTTGAGGCCGGGACCATGGAAGAATCGGTGGTTGGCATCGCCGAGCTGACCCAGCGCTTCCTTGGGGAACTGGGTTATGTCGTAGTAAGGATTGGTCTTGGCGTTGGTATTGGCCAGGCGAGGATTGGTGAAATGCAGGGCTCCGCCAAGGTAATTCGGTACATCCAGCACACCTACGCCACCCGCACTGTTGGTGCCGAGCAGGGAATGGTTGTCGTACTCCTCCATGCTGATCGGCAACCCGGTGGTGAAACGCGTAATGCCGGTAATCTGCCAGCCCTCGGTCAAGCGTTTGGGGCCGCCAAGTTTGTCGAACGGTATGCGGTAGCTGTAGCTGGCCACGAACACGTGAGTCATGTCAAAAGCGGAAAGCGCCCGGCTGAGATTGGGGTTCATAAAGTTGACCATGTCCCCGCCGTTGGGCGAGCCATTGTTTCCGTTGGAGGACGAGTTGTCCAGAGACTTGCTGTAAGTGTAACCCAACAGATATTCCAATCGGCCCGAGGTCTTCCGCAGCGACACCTCCATGCCCTCATAAAAGGAGTTGGCCATGG
Organism: uncultured Acidobacteriota bacterium; assembly: GCA_963804995.1. Classification (GTDB taxonomy): domain Bacteria; phylum Acidobacteriota; class Terriglobia; order UBA7540; family UBA7540; genus Bog-366. Next base: position 797,636 of record CAWDSK010000002.1, on the reverse strand, counting down.
ATTCCACGTAATCGTTACTGCCGAAATCAATCCCGAAGGGGTAGCGTGTGCCTAAAACCACCCCTCCCGCAGCGGGCTGAAAGGCAGTATCTTCACCGCGAGGCCCGCAGGTTGCGGTCCCAGGCACAACCCCGGGGATACCTAGCGCTATAGCTGCTGCACTCCCAGCGGGTTGGCTCAAGCTGAGGCAGAGCGCGGCATTGCTGGGATTGGACTCCAACCCCGCTACCAGATGATGCGATTCGCTGCCTACGTAAGCGATGCTGAACAGCGTGTTGGAGCTTAACTGTCGCTCGATGGACAGACTCCAGTGCTCGGTGTAGGGCAGTTGATTGTGAATCCCAAAACCCGGAGAGCTGGAGATTTGTCCGCCGGGATAGACATCCGGCGACCAGTCAAACGTGGTGTCCGGGTGCTTGATGCTGGTGTTGTAGGGTGGGATGGTAAGGTTCGCAAACGGGTTGGCGGAGACGGCGCCCGTCTGGCGATTAACATAGGGCGAGTCCAGGAGGTTGTTGAAGGGGCTCGCATAGAAGTTGCCGTAGGGTGCATCGCCCTGCACGTTCAGATTGTTGGCGTCTTCATAAGCGGTGTAGAACATGCCCCAGGAGGCGCGAATGCTGGTTTTCCCGGGTCCGCCCGAAAGCTTGCCCAGGAAGCCGTTCTGCCACGTGGGAGAATAAGCCACGCCGAGGCGCGGTGCAAAATTGTGGTGGCGCACCGGGGCGATGGTTTCCGGAATTCCGGGATCAGTCGGGAAGACCCAGCCCAGCGGCGCCCCCGGAAATACCTGGGACTGCTTGCCCGGAACCAGGGTCTCAAATTGATTGTGTGCTTCCGACCACGGTGAGCTTACATCCCAGCGCAGGCCGTAGTTGACCGTGAGATTCTTCGTGGCCCGCCAGCTATCCTGGATATAGGCGCCATAATACCAACTGCGGGTCCAGATCGGCAGGGCCACTCCGCCCTCATACTCATCCGAGGATCCCAGCAGGAAATCCGCAAAGGAATTCCCGGTTTCGGTCCCGTTGAAGATAAACTCTCCCACCCAGTTTCCGCCGCCCGTGGGATTGTTTTCAATCTGCATGTAGTGCACGGCGCCGCCCATCTTCAAGGTATGCGTTCCATGCACAATGGAGAAGTTGTCCATGAGCTGATAGGTGTTGTTGTATTGCAGGCGGGTGTTTCCGTCCATGCCAAAACTGAAATTGCTGAGAGCGATCGTAGGAACACCTGGGTAATGCACGTCAATGGGGACGAATCCCCCGTTGAAACTAGCACCCGAACCCGATCCCACCGTGAAGCCCAGGGAGGATGCGGTGGGTCCCCGTCCGCCGATCGGGTACCCCGAAAAGATGATGTCGCGGACGTAATTGGCGCGGAATTCGTTCACCGACCCTGCGCCAAAGGATTTGGTCACGCCAAAGTTGAAATTCTGCGCGCGGCCCTGGCTCGAAGCCGAGAACCCCGGAAAGGGCGCTCCGCCATAGGGGTTAACCAGGCTGAAGTCGTCAAAGAAATAGTAGCCGGATATCATCCCAATCCCCGTATTCGCGTCAATGCGGGAGCTCCACTTGTCGTCCCGCGTCGTATTGTCGAAGGCGGAGGTCTGGAAGTTGGTGGCGCCGATATCGGGCCCGGGGATGTAAGCGAGCAGCTTCGAGGAAGGGGCATCCCAAGCCGACTGCGGAATCGTCGCGTTGGGCAGAACGCAATTCGCCGAGCTGGTGCATCCGGTAGTGTAGTAGGGCTCGCCGGGGGTCACCGTGTATCCCAGACGGTTCGAAAGGATGCCCGCCCAATAGGAGCCTTTGACCATGCCGGTAAGCTGGCTCGCGATATCGGCCAGGTTCCCACTGCGTTCGGGATTGGAGGGGACGGAGGTTAGAGAGCTGGAAAGCCCGGTGACCAGCCTCTGTCCTTGATAATCACTAAAGAAGAACAACCGGTCATGCTTGATGGGGCCGCCGATGGTGGCACCGAACTCGTTCTGGTGCAGGGTGCCCCGTTTGGAATCGTAAAAGTTTCGCGAGTCCAGGTCCGAATTGCGCAGGAATTCGAAGAGGTCTCCATGGTAGCGGTTGGTGCCGGACTTGGTGATGGCGTTGATCAGCCCACCGGCATAGTTGCCGTACTCGGCGTCCGCGTTGTTGGTGATGATGCGGAATTCCGCGATGGAGTCGAGGTTGGGAACGATGGCCGTGCCCATCCACATGCTCTCCTCCACGTTCCCGCCGTTCAACATGAACCCATTGGCGGATTCGCGCTGCCCGCTGACTGAGAAAGTCCCCGTGTTCAGGCCTCCGGAGGGACTATTGCTGTTGTAGTCGCCCGATTGGATCGGCACGACGCCGGGTTGCAGGGAGATCAGGTCGGTGTAACTGCGCCCATTCAAGGGAGTGATTTCCATCTTCATGTCGCCAATCACTTCGCCCATCTGCGTGTTGGTCGTCTCAACTTGTACCGCCGCAGCGGAGACACTGACCTCCTGAGTCACGACGCCCACTTCGAGCACCGCGTCGACCCTCAGCGCCGTGTTGGCGTCAATCACTAAATTTGTGGCACGAAACTCCTTGAATCCGGTCTGACGGATGACGACCTCGTAGTGCCCGATGGGCAAGGTCTGGAACGAATAGAACCCCGCCGTGTCCGTCTTTGTCGTTTGTTTGATCTCTGTCGCGACGTTGCGCGACATCACTTCCGCGCCGATGATGACCGCACCCGAAGTATCGGTGACCAGCCCGGATATACTTCCGCCTACGCTTCCCCAGGCAAGTGGCGCCATGAGTAAGAATGCGAACACCCACACCACCGCCCGTATGTATGCACCTCTACGGTCCATAGGATTCCTCCTCTGAAAAAGTTTCCTTAGCCCAAGGACCCAACAGACTGGAATTGCCGACGCGATAAACAGGTGGAAGGGGCAGTAAGTGCATCACCAAGCTACCTGGTGATGTGGTCGAAGGCAGGGACTCCGAATCCCCTGTCAAGTAACACTCGGCCCATACCCGAGAACTTGACGATGCCAACCACCCATCCACGCAAAAAAACATCGACCCGTGGTGCAAATATTGCGCCAAACGGATACGCAGTCAAGCGATTTTTCGTTTTGTGACTTTTTAATCACTGAGGGCAGCTACCCATCATGGAATTGCGGTCTTTGTGCCTGATAATGCGGGGTTGGAGCCTCTTGTCAACCTGCCTTCCCAATGAAGCCAAGGCCCGAAAAATCGCGTCGAGTGCGTGGGAACCCCGAATAGTTTTTACTTAAGCTCTCTTGGTTCCGGCTCAACGCTAAGACCCCCTCACCCGGCCCGCCCCGGCTGGTGAAAACGCCGGCAGCGGTCCACCCTCTCCCCCAAGGGGGCGAGGGAGTAAGTTCAACTCTCCCCTCGCCCCTTTGGGGGAGAGGGGCCGGGGGGAGGGGGTCTATTAATCAGCGAACTTCTGACTCAGGACGCTACCCCATCATTCTCTATTGAGAAATTCCCCAAGGGGAAATATGATCTCGCCTTGCCTCTCGGCGGCTCCTGGGATTGAAAACTGGGGGGGTTCCATCAGCCATGCAGGGCGCCATAAACTGTAGCGGCGGTCTACGACCGCCGGGGTGGTGCTGACAAGTTGGGCACGCCATAGCGTGCCCGCTGCTACAAAAAATCAAAGCACCACTCCCCCCACAGGACATTTCCTTTGGGACCAAAGCAGGTGAGCCTTGGACGAAACCAACACGCCGCGCAAATCTCCGATCCGTCACCTTCGCTGGTGGATTGGGGGGATTCTCTTTGCCTCGACCATCGTCAACTTCATCGATCGGCAATCACTGAACGCTTTGGCGCCCATCCTGAAGGCCGAGTATAAGTGGACCAACACGGACCTGGCCTTCATTCTGATCGCCTTTCGCATTGCCTACACGATTATGCAGTCGGTGGGAGGGCGGATTCTGGATTGGCTGGGAACGCGCAAGGGACTTTCGATTACCGTGACGTTCTATTCCGCGGTGGCGACGCTGACCTCCTTGTGCCAGGGGGTCTTGAGCTTCAGCGTGTTTCGATTCCTGCTGGGCGCGGGCGAAGGTCCCAACTGGCCGGGCGCCACGAAAGCCGTCTCCGAATGGTTCCCCAGTAAAGAGCGCGGCTGGGCGGTGGCGCTCTTTGATAGTGGCGGCTCGATTGGTGGCGCCGTGGCGCCGTTCATCGTGCTTTGGGGTTACCATACCTTCCATAGTTGGCGCCCCGTCTTCCTGGTCACGGGCTCCTTGGGATTCCTCTGGGTTGTCCTCTGGCGAATGATTTACTACACGCCCGAGACTCATCCACGGATTTCGCCGGAAGAGCTTGCCTATATAAAGCAAGGTCGCGGATCTCAAGAGCCTCCCAAAGGTTCCACGACTTCCGTAGGCTGGCTTCGCCTGCTGCGCTATCGCCAAACGTGGGGGATCGTCCTCGGACGTTTCCTGCTCGACCCCTACTGGTATCTCATGACCGAATGGTTTGCCATTTTTCTGGTGAGCAAGGGATTCAAGCTCGAACAGAGTATCCTGGGATTCTGGATCCCTTTCCTGGCTGCCGACATCGGCAACTTTTTTGGCGGCGCGCTTTCCAGCTACTGGATTTCCCGCGGCTGGCCCGTGGGACGCTCCCGGCGCACCGTGCTGATGATTTTTGGGCCCAGCATGCTCGTGCTCATGACCGCCGTGCTCACGTCGAATTACATGTTGCTGGTCGGCCTCTTCGGCTTTGCCTCCTTCGCGTATTCGGCGTGCTCGACCATGTTCCTTTCCTTGCCGGCTGACGCCTTTCAAAGCCGCGCGGTGGCGTCGGTGAGCGGATTGGGAGGGACCGGCGCGGGCATTGGAACCCTGATTTCCACCTACTTGATCGGCCGCGTCACCGACACCTTCTCGTTCCAGCCCGTGATCATCGCCGCGTCGATCATCCCGTGTGTGGCGACCGCCGTGTTTGTGCTGCTGGTTCGCGCCTCCAAACGGCCCGACCCCCAGGGTCTGCTGAATGATTTCTAGTGCCGTGCGTTTCAAATCGTGGTGCGCTGCGCGGCATGGCCGAAAACCACCGTCGCGTGAGGATGAATTCGCTTAGGCAGATGTAAGCGGGGGCAGTATGGGTAGCGCAGAGTGTGGTCCTTTCACACTCTGCGGCTCATGATTTGATAAACACACGAGGTAGTAGTAATACAGTGCATGTTTATCATATTGAGAACCGCAGAGTCTGAAAGGAACGTAGCGCGGACCTCCGATTTTGAGGTCCGCGGCCCTTCCTGCGAAAAATCACAGATGGCCATGATGGGGGCTGCCCTCGGATTCGGTAGCGTGAACTCAAGGAAGAACCGCAGACCTCAAAACCGGAGGTCTGCGCTACCACACCATTCGGCCGCGTCGGTAATGTGCGCCAGATTGTTCTCGGTGTCGTAGCCGTAGCAGGTAGCGCATCAGAGTCTCGTGCTTTTTGAGACTCTGCGGCTCTTCGTTTGTTGGGCGCGGCTTCCGTTCACCGCTTGTGTCCCCCAGGGAAACTGGATCACCAGGTCAGGTAGTTAAGTCGAGTGTTAATAATGCAGTGGATGTTTATCATATTAAGAACCGCAGAGTCTGAAAGGGCCAGACTCTGCGCTACCTCCTGCAGCGTCCGTCACCCCGGCATAAATCCGCAGGTTTGACATTCAGGAGAGGGCCTGGCCTGGCGAAGATGTCAGGACGGGCTCGAGCACCACACCACACAAGAAGACCCTTCCCTTTTCCGGTTTGATATCGATGCGCAGGTCACCGTGTTGGACCTTCACCGGGTAGCTCAGCGATACCAAAGGCAACCCGCCAGCCAGCTTCTGAGCAAGATCGACATGGTCCTTGATGGCGTCGGCGTCGTTCGAACCATGGAGTTCCAAATCCAGCGCACTTTCTCGCTCCGCCACGGAGGGACGGGCGAAGAGTAGCTGGGCGTTGTAGGAGCTCGGCAACAGCGGTTCGCCCATCATGCAGCGCAGGGTCAGGGAGAACGGCCTGTCGCTTTCAAGACCCGCATCGCTGACCTCCTCCGGCGGCTCGGACCGCTCGAAGGCGGCTACCCCAGTTTCCTTCTCACCCCACCCGATCCACAGGTGGTGATCCCGGTCGATGAAGAACGTGTAGCGGCCGGGAGACTGGGCCAAAGGCTCATGCCGGGTGGGCATGAACTTCACGCGCACACTTTCCAAACCCAGAGCCTGGCGTTGCGAAACGATATAAGGCAACCAATGAAGGTTCATCGAGACGAGCAAACCCTTTTCACCCGACGTCATGCCCCCCTTAGAGGCCATGCGGGCATACTGCTCGAGCACCGCTTCCGGTTTGCAGTCCGCCAGCGCCTCCCGCGCCCTGGCAACTTTACCCTCCTTGCCCAACGCTACCGATCGCTCCCAGGCAGAATGGCTGCGATAGAACCCCAGGACGAAGTTCTCCCAGTCCCGATAATAGGCAACCCGTTCTGCCCTCTTGGCGGAGAGAGGCAGGCGGGAGATTTTGTCGAGGGTTTGCAGCCGCTGTTGGCAGTCGAAAATCGCAGCCTGCGCATCGCCCAGGGGATGTTCGATGAACTTATCCGTGCTTTCGCACCCGAACATGGGTGCTTCCCTAATCCAATGCAGCAAATAGCGTCCGCCCTCCTCGCGGACTGTCCTGCCGAAGGTACGCTCGGCCATCTGGTCGCAAGTCTCGGAGAGAGCTTGATCTTCGGTCGCGCTCCAGACCTGTGCAGAGAAGCTCTTGAAGTAGATATCCAACGGCCGCGTGGTCCAGTGAATGATGCCGTTTCCGGCACAACGACAGTCCTGCAGCGTCCAGGCCAGACGCGGGCCAGGGGTGAAGGGCCGGCCCGCGTAATGGCCGTCATCGTCCTGCGCGTAGGGGATGGGAATGACCTTGCGGCGGGCACTCACGGCCTGTATCTCCCGTTGCACGTCCTGGTCCTCGAACAAGAGGTTGTACTGGTCAATGCAGATCATCGACACGCCGGCAGGCATGAAAGCGTCCGCCGCGAAGAGGTAGTGATAGCTCCAACACCCCGTGGCCAATTGCACATGCCCCTTGCCCAGATCGTCCAGAGACTGGCGCAAGGCCTTCACGATCTTGCTGATGGCAAAAAGACCCGGATCATCCGCCCGGGCCGGGAGCTTTTCCAGAGCCTCGCGAAACTCACTCTGCCATGGCGCCGGAAAGTCCTGGACTTGCAGGACACGCCAGGGACTCCAGGGGTCAGTCTCCTCCCGAAACCACACGACAATCCTGTCGATTTCAGGGTAGGTGTTCAGCAGTTGCTGCACTTGGCTGCGGTAATAAGCGAACCCCTCCGGCGTATCGGGATTCGGCAGGCGGTATTCACCCTTGCGGAAGGTGGCGCTCTCAGGCAGCGTGGCGATGATGTTCTGCGGATTGCTCGAAAAAGTGTCCAGATCCACAGCGAAGTTGACACCCAGGCCGCGACTCCGGGCAAAGGCGAATACTTGCTGCATCAGAGCGGTTGCGGCTTCCACAGTTTTCTCAGCCGGCACGAGCGCCGCACTCGACCCGAAGACGGGACTTGGGAAAACCTTCTCTCCACCGAAAATCCTTCTCACATCATTAACATGCACGGTGCCCCAGTCGCGGCCTCGCGCGCTGGTCGGCCAGAAACCTGTCGGCTTCCGCTGGCCATTGTGCGTGAATGAGTACATGGGATTATTGCCATAAGCATGCACCATGATGGAGCTGTATCGCATCTTGGCGGCCTGGCTAATCCAGCTTTGCCAATCGGGAAGGCTCCAGCCTGAGCACCCGCTCAGGAAATTATGCCAATTGAAAACCATGCGCTCCGGGGATAGAGGAGCATCCGCGAACTGCCACGCCTCAAGACCGAACGGACCGCTATGAGGATCGGGATAAGCATCGTAGGAAAGATAGAAGCCGAAACCGAGCTTTTCGAGTAAGGCATAGACGGCGAATAACGTGGCGCGCGCGTCGGCGCCCACCATAACACCCACCGCGCTTTGGCCCTCCCGGGCGGTGGTCACCCTGAAACTGTCCGGACGCCGCTGCTCACCAGGTGCGAGGTACTTGCCTAATTGCGGACTGTCCTCAAGTGTGCCCAGACGAATGTAGAGGCCCGCCTGGGGAGGAGACTCGCGGACGCGGAAGACGCTGCCGGGGTAAAGCAGGGGGAGATACTTCGACAACTCGGAGGCTGCAAATTTCGTCAACGGTGCAGCACTCGGAGATACGACGATGGGAACCTCGGCTTCACCCTGCCCATAGCCGTAACGCACCGTCGAGGCCAGAAGGGTCGATACGAAATCGCGACGATTCAAGGTTTCCTCCAGTAGGTAGCGCAGCGCGGCGGGGCCGCAACCAAAAGAGAATCATAGCCCTCTCCGCAGGGGAGAGGGTGGACCGCGGCCAGTGTTTTCACGAGCTGGCGCGGGACGGGCCTGCGCCCACCGAAGGGCCACTTGGAAGCCGCGAACGACTTCGGCTTGGGCTTCGGCCCGCAGGCGGGTGAGGGGTCAGTTCGGAGCAACATTTACTTGTCAAAAAAAAAGAATTTACGGTATTGCATTGCAGAGTCTCGCACTTTCCGAGACTCTGCGGCTTTTCGTTTGTTGCGCACGACTCCCGATCACCACTTGTGTCCCCCACGGAAACTGGATCACCCCGTTTGGTGGTTAATCCGCGTGTTAATAATACAGTGCATGTTTATCATATTAAGAACCGCAGAGTCTGAAAGGCACAGACTCTGCGCTACATGCTTATCACGGAAGGTGCCGGTGTTCCTTAATTCCAAAGCGAGAGACTGCCGCTTTTCCCTCCGCTTGCCCCGACACTATACCTTCCCCTACTTCCCTCGTCGCCGAAATCTGCTCCGGTCTGCAGCTCGCCTACCCCTCTGGTAATGGTCGTCCTGGGATCCTGCACAGCATGCTTCGGAAGAGCCGCCTCGTCAGATGATCCTCTGCCGAGGGCAGCCAATAATAGCGAGAAGGAGCGTAGCGCGGACCTCCGATTTTGAGGTCCGCGGCCCTTCCTGGGAAAAAACTCAGACCTCCGCTGCCCTCGGATTCGGTGGCGTGAACGTAAGGAAGAACCGCAGACCTCAAAGCCGGAGGTCTGCGCTACCACGCTGCAGACGGGTCGGCGGCCAGTTGGCGATCCTCTTCGGCAGCACCAGCCACCGCCAGAGGTTGCCCGGGTTGTAAGTGATCATGCTCAGCCAAAGCCGCGCCTCGTTGGACCGGAAACGATGGCAGCTCAGCCGCGTCATCTTCACCGCTTGCTTGCCTTCTTCGCTCCACTTTTCGGCGGCGCCCTTTCAGGTTTGGCTTGGGCTCTGCCGTGTCACACCACCCTCCCCGATTGCTCGGTTCCAATAGACCCCATCGGGGTTCCAACCATCGGACTCCGCTCGGAGAGGGCTATGAATTTTCGCTTTGTGCTAATGAACCGATAGCCCAGTCTCCCCACCGACGCCTCCCCCACCGTGACACACTCCCCCGCTTCGGTTATCGGCAGATTGGCGACCCAGGATGAGGAAATTGGGCCGAAGGCTCAACACTCAAAGGATCGCCCAGTGACACACAGCCTGACCGACTTCGCCCTGGCCGTGACGCACTCTTCGGCGCTGACAGCTCACAGCCGACATCTGACAGCTCTCAGCTTTCAGATTGGTTGTAGCGCGGGTGTCCCCACCCGCGTTCACCCGCGTTCACCCGCGTCTTCGGGGTAACGAAGCACATAAACCACGGGTGGGGACACCCGCGCTACAAACTAAAAGCTCTTATCCCCCACTCCGAATCGTAGATCCCGAATTCCCAATCCCAAATTCCGAGTCCCAAATTCCGAATCCCTCGTTCCCCGCCCCGCCCGTGACACTCTCCCGTATCGGTTATCGGTGGGATTGACGTGGGGCGAGAAGGTCAGGGTGAACGAGGGGCGTGGAGGTCAGGCTCGGCACCGCTTTTCCTCCGACACGATTTCGCCGGCCGGCGACTTTTTGTCGTGGTGGGACATGTCCCAGTTGTAGCTCTTAGCGGGGCATAGCGAGCGAGGTCCCACTTACTTCCCCAAAGCCCTCCCTTTTTATCCTCCCACTTTTCAATTGCGCTTTTCGAGTCCCACGTCCGCAAACTTACTTGTGAAAATAAGGATCGGGTTCGGGAATAGCGGCGCCATCTTTGCGCGGAGAAGAGGCGCCGTAATTCACGCCGGTGGCGGAATCGTGCATCACCACTTGCCCACCGCCCATGCGATTTGAAAACGCTCCATGCAAATCGAGGATGTGGCCTTTGTCGATCAGCGCCTTGCGAACTGCTTCCGGCACGCGGTCCTCAATCATAAAGGTGCAGCCGCCAAAGTTGAGCTTGGTGAAGCGTGGTGCTTCCAGCGCCGCCTGAATGTTCATTCCGTAATCCACGACGTTCGAGACGAACTGCGCATGCGCTTGCGGTTGGTTCAATCCGCCCATGATGCCAAAGCCGATGTGCAGATCACCTTTCTCAAGGAAGCCCGGAATGATGGTGTGGAAGGGGCGCTTGTGCGGAGCCAGCACATCCGGCGAAGCGGGGTCAAGTTGGAATCCTCCGCCGCGATTCTGCAGCAGCAGACCGAAACCATCTATCACTACGCCGGACCCAAACGCGCCCGACAGGCTCTGAATCAGGGAGACGATGTTGCCCTCTTTATCGACCGCGTTGAGATAAACCGTATCGCTGCCAAATCGGCCAGGCTCACCGGGCTCGACGTCGCAATGAGCTTTATTCATGTCGATCGTATGGGCGCGCTCTGCGGCATATTCTTTGGAGATGATCCCGCGCCATGGAACTTCGGCAAACTTCGGGTCAGCCAGGTAACGCCGCAAATCCGCGTAAGCGAGCAGTTGAGCTTCCATTTTGATGTGGAGAGCCTCGGCGCTCGCAGGGCCGTACTGCGCCAGCGGAAAGCGCTCCATGATGTTCAGCATTTCGAGCGCGGCCATGCCCTGGCCGTTGGGGGGCAGTTCGTAAACCTTCCAACCGCGGTAAGTGGTGGAGATGGGCTCCACCCACTCGGGCCGGAAGTCAGCCAGATCCGCCGGGGTCATCACTCCACCCAGGCGGTCCGACGTTTTCAAAAACGCCGCGGCGATGGCGCCGCGATAAAACGCCTCTGGACCTTCCTTGGCCACGAGCTCCAGGGCGCGCGCGTATCCGGGATTGCGAAAGATCACGCCGGTCTCCGGAGCCGCGCCATTGGGCAGAAAGACTTTCTGGGCGTTAAGATCTGCAGCTATAGCGTTCTCGTACGCTTTCCACTCGGCAGCGATAATTTCCGCGACGGGAAAGCCATTCTGCGCGTAGTAAATGGCGGGCTGGAAAAGATCTGACCACGGCAGGCGTCCAAATCGCTGGTGAAGCGCTTCCCAGCCGCGCACGCAGCCCGGCACGGTGACCGAATAGATCCCCGCACTCGGCATGTGCGTGATGCCCTTTTGCTTCAGGAATTCCGGTGTGAGTTTCTCGGGCGCCCAGCCGCTGGAGTTGAGCCCCGAAAGTTTTTTCGTCTTGGCGTCAAACTCGATGGTGAAGAGGTCGCCACCCATGCCATCCATCATGGGCTCGACCACGCCCAGAACGGCATTGGCGGCAATGGCGGCATCGGCGGCTGAGCCTCCGCGTGCCAGGATTTGTGCGCCGGCCTGCGAAGCCAGCACCTCACTGGTGGCAACAATGCCCTGCCGGGTAATGACCATCGAGCGCGCCTGCGTGCGATCGGGAGGCTCGCTGGATTGTTGAGCCCCAGTAGGACCGGAAGAAGCCAAAGTCATCGCTATCCCCATGACCAGAAGCGTGGATTTTCTAAGCATGGCTGCAGTTTACCGGTGAAGACCCTAGATGGCAAATGGCGCCACTGCGTTGTTGCCCTAAGGCACTCAACTGGAAACATCGGCGGAGGTCAAGCGCTACGCGGAGCCTGTGCGGAAATCCAGGCGCAGCTCAAAGCGGCGAGGGCGTAACACGCGGCGCCCGTCCAGAAGGCGAAGGAGATTCCCCAACCGAGCGCAATGAGAAAGGCCCAGACGGAAGCCATGACGGATGTTGCCCCATTCAATCCCCAGAGCCAAGGCGTGAGCGCCTCCGAGCGGGCTGAGGCCAACTGCATCCCGACGGGGAATGCCATGCCCATAAAGAAGCCCAGGGGGAATAGGATGGCTGCCGCGACGGCCAAACGTACGGGGGTGGGGGAGGACGCGAAGGCGGCCGTGGCCAGCGGCGTCAATAGTCCAAAGAGAACGAGCGTAATGAGCAGAGCCACGAGGCGTTGGACAGGTCCACCGAGCGACCGGGGGAACCAGGAGACACCCGTTCGAGTAGCTTCCCAATCCGCTCAGAGCAACAACGTGAAAAGCACCGTTGAGAGCGAATAGGTGGGATGACCGAGGAAAACCATCAGCCGTTCGAGTTGGGAAACTTCAACCAGCATGAACCCCAGGCCAATGGCGGCGAAAAATAGGAACAGCGGCATGGCGCCCCGCACCGAATCCCCGCGACGGGTCAACAAGAGGGGCACCACGATGCATAACACTGTCAGAACCGTGACCCCCAACAGGAGCGACGCCAGCGTGAAGATCGGGCCCATGCTCCGCGTTTCCTCCGAATGCCAGCCGTAAACAAGCTGACGGAAAACATCCCGCACCCGGAAGCCGCAGAAGAAAAATGGGGAGTTGTCAGTGGGCACACGCAGATTCTGCGGCCATTGCGGGGAGGCAGGCGTGAAGCTCTCATCCGACACCAAGGCTTCAAGCATTGGGTCCGCAGCTTGTGTGGGGCTCAGGATGATCTCGAACTTCATCCGGTCCGCGACCTGGCTTGCCAATTGCAAATCCTCCGCCGAGAACGCTTGCGGGCTGACCAGGATGGTGGCGAGTCCGTTGAGATGTTCCGCGGCCTTGTTAGGAAAAAGAAACCGCACGAGGATAATGTGACCGCGAGGATCTGAGATGTTGAGGGAGCGCACGGCGGTGGTGGCCAAAGCAATAATCTTGTAAACCTCCACCGGATTGGAAAGATAGACCCAGCGTGTGAAGGACAAGACGCCCCGCGGAGTCAAGCGCGAAAGGAACAGATGCCAGGCTTCGACCGTGTAAATGGAGTTTTCCGTCAAGGCGAAGGCACCCGCCGCCGTGGCCGCATAGGTATCAATCAGCGACGCTTGAATGATGTCGGCGGGCTGTTTCGACCGCGCCAGATAACTTCGGGCCTCGTCATGGATGAAGCTGACCCTGGGGTCGCGATCCAGGTGTCCCGTGAACTCCCCGAAAGTTTGGTTGAGGGCGCTCAGGATTCCTTCGTTCATTTCGATGGCGACCACGGATTTCTGGTTGAAAGCGAGAGCGGAAAGCACATCGTGGCCCCCGCCGACGCCGATGACGACCACCCTTGACCCCGGCCTCAGGTAATGCACGAAATTGGTGATGTCGTACTTCAGATAGTTATACCCTTGAAAGTCGCCGTGGAAGTTTGTAAGCACCGTTGCGGCTCCGGACTCGATGAGCAGGTGAAGCTGGCGCACCCTTTCGTTGTCCGTGTAAGCAGTGCTCAGCCCCCAGGTTGTAGGCTCTTCGGACACTAAGGGGGCGCCGTAAACGAAGACCCGTGAAAAGGAATTCCAGTGTTCATACACGGGGGGAGGAGCATCGATACCCTTCATCCATACCATACGGAGCGGCGCCTCGAGCTTTCGGGCAAGGAGCGCGTTCACGCCTGCGAAAATTCCCATAAGTGCGGCGCAAGCCAACGTAAGTGTTCGAAATTTTCGGGGAGACTCATGAGGCCAGAAGCAGAATGCACCCACGGCGCCCAGCGCTGCGGCCAGAATGACGGCCGAGGGCCCGTCGAAATATCGGAGCGCGTAGACCACCACAATGCACCCGGTCGCAGCCCCGGCGAGGTCGGCGGCGTAAAGTCGTCCTACCTTCTGGGGGAAACGGGTAAGTGCCAGGCAGACCGAGATGCCACTAAAAACGAACGGGATCGAGACCACCAGAAGCGTCAGGACAACAGTGATTATCGCTTGCACCGAGAGGTGGAACGAAATTGGTCTTACCAGGAACATTACAAAGCTGGCGACGATGCTCAAGGCAAAGCAAAGGGCTGTAGTGGCAAGATGATTGTGGACGTTGGCGGGTGGAAATTGCGCAGGCGCCAGATAAACCAACAGCCCACCCACCGTCAGCCCGAACATCACAATAGAGATGGCCAGGAACACAAAGTGGTACCACATCGCCACGCTGAAGACCCGCGTCAGCAGGATTTCGTACATCAGCGTGCTCAGAGTAACCAGGAACAGACCTGCGTATGTTCGCCCGGAAGGGACCATCTCCACCCTTTCCTTTACTGGAATTAAGTCTGCGTGATCATAATGGATTTCCTCCCAAGTGATAACAAATTGTTGTTCTCCAATTCTCTGTCGATCGCAAAGAGCGGCTTATATACAACGGCGTCAATCGGTTGAGGAAGTTCGAAAGCATAGCGAGCTCGCGTGCGATTGAAGGTGGGAAGTCGCGAGCCTGGCCGGTGAATGGTAGAATCAGTGGGGCACACGCATGCGCGAATTCCCGTTGTCAAAAGAGATTCTGAAGGTCTTCGAGCGCGATCCGGGCAAGACGTACCGCCTCCGCGAACTGGTGGTCGAGCTCGGCTTGCGTTCGAGCCAGGCGCGCGAGCTCAAGACGGCGCTTAAAGACCTCTCGCGCCACCGCCAGATCGTTTATCTGAAGAAGAATCACTTCGCGCTGGCACAGCGGGATGGCCGCGCCGATCCGGGCAAGAGTCCGCCGGTTGCGGCTGCAAAACTTCCTGTGGCGCGGACCCGCGGGCCGAACGTGGTCACCGGCCGCCTGATCGGCCATCGCGATGGCTACGGCTTTGTGGTGTCTGACCAACCCTTGGCAGGAACCGACCAGGACATCTACATCTCCCGTGACGGCATGGGTTCGGCCTTGCATGGCGACCGCGTGGAAGTGCAGGTCCTTCGCGCCAAACCCGATGGGCGTGTGGAAGGCCGCATCCTGCGCGTTACCGACCGCGCGCAGAAGACGGTGGTGGGCCAGTTCCATTGCGGCGCGCGTTACAACTTCGTTCTGCCGTTTGATCAGCGCATCCCGTTCGAGATCGTCATTCCGCGCGGGCAGGAGTGGCCCGGCGGTGAGGAGTTCGACGCCACGCACCCCGCCAAGGCCCGGAGTCGTGATCGCCAGTTTGGGGGCGAGTCGGAAGGCCGCGGCGCCGCACAGGAGACGAAAACCCGCCGCACCGCACACGACCTGGACGGGCTGATCGTGGATGTTGAGATCACTACCTTTCCACGTCCTGCTGCGTTGCCACGCGGACGGGTGATTGAAGTCCTGGGGCGGCGCGACGAGTTTGGCGTGGATGTGGAAATCGTCATCCGTAAATTCCACCTGCCGCACCGCTTTCCTCCGGAAGCGCTGGCGGAAGCCAGCGCCGCCCCCCAATATCTTCCCGAGCACGATCGCGAGGGCCGGCGCGATTTTCGTGAACTGCCCATCGTGACCATCGACGGCGAGACTGCCAAGGATTTTGACGACGCGGTTCTGGTGGAGCGCCTGGCGGGGGGCAATTATCTGCTGCAGGTCCACATTGCGGACGTGGCGCACTACGTGCGGCCCGGCACAGCGCTCGACCGCGAGGCACGCTTGCGCGGCACCTCCGTTTACTTTCCCGATCGCGCCGTGCCCATGCTGCCCCTCGAGCTTTCGAACGGCATTTGCAGCCTCAATCCGCACGTCAATCGACTGGTGATGTCCGCGCTAATGGAAATCGATCCCGGCGGGCGCATCGTCAAGCACGAACTGGTGCCGGGTATTATCCGCAGCATGGAGCGCATGACTTACACGGCCGTTCGTGACGTTCTGGTGGGCGAACCCGCGGCTTGCCAGCGCTATCGAGCGCTCGTCCCGAATTTCAAACTGATGGAGGAACTCGCGCTGATTCTCAACCGCCGGCGCGAGCAACGCGGCTCCATTGACTTCGATCTGCCTGAGCCGCTGATTGAGTTCGACGAGTCCGGCCGCATGGTCGGTATCACGCGCTCGGAGCGCAACATCGCCCACCGCCTCATCGAAGAATTCATGCTGGCCGCAAACGAAACCGTGGCGGGGTATCTGGAGAGCCGCGAGATTCCCTCGTTGTACCGCATTCACGAGAAGCCCGAACCCAAAAAGGTAGTGGAGTTTGAAGAGATCGCCGCGACCTTTGGCTACTCACTGGGTGTGGAACTGCCTCCCGCGCGGCGCCTGCCGGTCAGCAAGCGCGGCGAGCGCGACCGCTATCCGCGCTTCCTGGAGCAGTTGGACTCCCAGGAACTCGAGATCAGCCCGCGCCACTACCAGCGGCTTACCCAGCGCCTGGAGGGCAAACCCGAGGAGCGCATCCTTTCTTACCTGATGCTCCGCTCGCTGAAGCAAGCTCGCTATTCCGAAGAGAACGTCGGCCACTTCGCGCTCGCGGCCGAGACCTACACCCACTTCACTTCGCCGATCCGCCGTTATCCAGACCTCATCGTGCATCGAATTCTGAAGGCCGCGTTAGCGAGGGAAGGCGATCAAGCCCGCGCCCGGGAGAAAGCGGCCGCAGGATCGCACCCACATGCTCACGTGAAGCCTGCCCATGGACACGCCGCCGCGCCTTTGACCAGCCCTGGAGCGGCGGGCGCTGGACAGAATCTCCCCGGCGGGGCGTTCATCTTTCCGCAGGAACTCCACTCCCTCGGGCTGGCGACGTCCGAAGCCGAACGTCGCGCCGCAGACGCCGAGCGCGAGCTCATGGAATGGAAGAAAGTATCCTTTATGGCGCAGCACGTCGGCGATGAGTTCGACGCCCTCATCATCGGCTTGGCCAAGTTCGGATTCTTCGTGGAGCTCACAGACCTGTTTGTAGAAGGTCTGGTAGCTCTCGCCAGCCTTGGCGATGACTACTACGTCTACCGCGAGCGTGAGCGAGCTATCATTGGCCAACACACCCAACGCGCGTTCCACCTCGGCGAACGTATCCGCGTGCGACTCGACCGCATTGAGCGAAGCGGCAATAAATTGGAGTTCTCTGTGGCGGAGTAGGCCTTCCCATCAGACTCCAACTCTCATCCGCAGGTCACCTTGCGATGGCGCGGGCGAATTGCTCCTCACGCTGCGGGGAGTGGAAGGCCTTGCCCCGTGATGGTGCGACGCTACGCCTCTTTGTAGAGCCAGGCTGAAACGAGCGTGGCCAGCATCGCGCCCACCCAGAGGTCAAGCATCCAAAAGAGCGGAATGGCGCGGCTGAACGGGGCCCACGCAGCCAGCGACAGACTGATGGGGAAGCCGCTCATAAAGCCCGCCAGGAATCCCACGCGCAGCGCCGTAATAGGTCCCGGTCCCAGCGTGCTGCGCACTGACACGTACACCCAGGTGAGAATGTAGGTCAGTACGAAGAGCAGCACGAACCAGTAAACAAAAAACAGCGGGTAGCGCGGTTGGACCAGGAGCCAACCCGCCTTTTGCGAGGACGCGTATTTTGGCTCCAGGATCACCATGTTGATGATGGTGCTCCAGATTCCCCAAACAACCCCTCCTGCCAGTGTACCCATTGCTATGCGGGCTCGGCTGATTGCCGCCATAGGGCACCTCCTCACGAATGTCGGACCACGGGAACCAACGTACTTGAAGGGCATCGTACCGAGGGATAGAAGAGGTGTCAAGCGGTGCCCCACCCTATGCCTCAGGCCATCCGCTTGCGGCCCCGGGGGAAAACCTATATTCTAGATTCTGCTCGAAGCACCCGCAGGCTTGACCTATCTTCCTGGCCTCGGACCGAGGCGCCGTAGCATGAAGCGAGTCCTGATTCTTCACTACCACGAAATCTGGCTGAAAGGCGGCAACAAGAATTACTTTCTCAGCCGGCTGCGCGCCGCTATTCGCCAAAGCCTGGGCGATCTGCCCATCAAGTCGCTGGAGAGTAGTTCCGAACGTTTCATTCTCACGCCCGGTGACGAAGCTACCCTGCCACGCATCATCGAGCGCCTGCGTCGCGTTTTCGGCCTCGCCTACATTGCCCTCGCGCGCGAGGTGGACAGCCCCCTAGAATCGCTGGGTCCGGCGGCGTGCGAGATGATGGTTGAGAAGAATCCGCGCAACTTTGCCGTGCGCGCCAAAATTGCAGACTCGGCCTACGGCATGAACTCCATGGAACTGGAGCGCGAACTGGGCCGCGTCGTGCTGGAACATCTGCGCGCTCGCGACTCGAGCGTCCGCGTCAAGCTCAACGAGCCTGAGGTTACCTGCCAGGTGGAAATCATTCCGGGAAGGGCGCTGCTTTACGCCGACCGTGTGGAAGGCCCCGGTGGGCTGCCCGCCGTTACCAGTGGACGTTTGGTGGCGCTGCTTTCCGGCGGGTTCGATTCCGCCGTGGCGGCCTATAAGATGATGCGCCGCGGCTGCCACGTCAGCTTCGTGCATTTCTTCGGCAACCCCTCGCCCTCCAGCAATTCTTCGCAAGGTGTGGCGGAAGACCTGGTCCGCACCCTCACGCCGTATCAATTCACCTCGCGCCTATATCTTGTTCCCTTTGACGCCGTCCAGCGGCAGATTGTGGCGGGTGCGCACGAGAGCTATCGAGTTTTGCTCTATCGCCGCATGATGGGGCGCATTGCGCGGGAAATTGCTCGCGCGGAGCGTGCTCTGGGCCTCGTCACCGGTGACAGCGTCTCGCAGGTGGCCTCACAGACTCTGCACAACCTTACGGCCATCGATTGCGGCCTGGATTTGCCCGTCTATCGGCCACTCGCCGGAGACGACAAGGCGGAAATCCTGCGTCTCGCCCGGCAGATCGGGACCTACAAGATCTCCTGCGAACCGTTTGAAGATTGTTGTCCGCGTTTCATGCCCCGCGCTCCCGCGATTTTCGCGAGGCCCCAGGAACTCGACCGCGCCGAGGCCGGTCTCGACATCGAGGCTCTGGTGCGCTTGGGACTGGAGGGGACGACTTCAATCGATTACAAGTTCGAGAGAGGTGAAGTAACGGCGCACGAAGGCACGCACCGCCGCCTGGAGTTTGGAACTTCGTTGGGTACCAGAGAGGCGCCACGGGGCAACCCGCCGTCCGTGCTGGGGCTTCCCACCAGGTGACGGTGCGAAGGCGTCCGGGGCGGAAGGCAAATCGCCGGCGCCGGTACGCGCTCGCGGGGTGGTGACTCATTTTGATGTGCCACGGGCGTCCCGCCCGTGCCCGGTCACGGCCAAGATGGCCGTGGCACTTCAAAATGACCCACTACCGCTCGCCGGTGTTCGTTGACGGACCGCGGAGCGCTTCTTATAATTCTTCATTGGAAGTGGAGTATTGAATGGCAAAAAGACTTCTCGCAATCATGATGCTGCTCGCTACCCTGCCGGGGTGGCTGGCAGCGCAAGAGTCCAAGCCCGGCACCCCTCCGGCTGCGACGCAAACCGCGACCAGTTCCCAGGTGATTAAGTCTCGCGTCGAACTGGTCAACGTGCTGATGACCGTGACGGATAAGAAGAATCGCACGGTCATCAATATGACCAAGGACGATTTCCACGTATTTGAAGACAACAAGCCACAAACCGTCAGCTACTTCAGCCGCGAGTCAGACCTGCCCCTGCGCATCGGCATCCTGATTGACACCAGCAACAGCGTCCGCGACCGGCTGCGCTTTGAGGAGGAAGCCGCCATCGATTTCCTGACGACTAATATCCGCAAGGGGAAAGACCAGGCCTTCGTGGTGAGTTTCGATGCGGAGCCCCAACTCGTACAAGACTACACCGACGACAAAGAGAAACTCGCCAACGCCATTCACAGCTTGCAGGCAGGTGGCGTCACGAGCCTCTATGACGCGATATTCTTCTCCTGCAAAGATAAATTGTACTGGTTCCCTCCGCCGGAGCCTTACCTGCGGCGCGTGATGATCGTAATCAGCGATGGCCAGGACAACTACAGCCAGCGCGGGCGCGATGAAGCGATGGCCATGGCGCAGCGCTCGGAAGTGACGATCTTCCCCATCAGCACGAACCGCAGCAGGCAGGAGAGCCGGGGGGATAAAGTACTGGAGTGGCTGGCGCAGGAAACCGGCGGGCGCGCCTTCTTTCCCTTCGAAGAGAGTGACCTGGCGGTGGATTTCCAAGCCATCGGACGCGAGCTGCGCAGTCAGTACAGCTTGGCTTACTTCTCCACGAACAATGCCCACGACGGGACCTTCCGCAAGATCGCGATTGATCCCCTGGACAAGAACGTGCACGTTCGCGCCAAGGCAGGCTACTTCGCGCCCTCCCAGTAGCTGCGCACACAGCTCCCGCTGAGTCCGTGAATGGCGAGTGACCTGAATCTCTCTACCAAATCCTCTTATCCTTCCGGAGCGTAATATCCGCGGCGGGCCTGGACCTTGTAGTCACCGTTGCGGACTTTGACTTGAATCTTCCGGTAGGTTCCATCCAGTTTGGTGTTGGTGGGCGTGTAGCCAAGCAGATACTGCGTACGGAGTTCGCTGGCGATTTGCTGGAACGCAGCGCCTGTGTCCTTGACACGATTGACTTCCAGCACCCGGCCGCCGGTTTCATCGGAAAACTTCTTCAGCACTGAGTCGCCGCCGAAACCCATCCCGCGCCCGTAATAGAAGGCGCGGTCGCTGATGTCGACAGAATAGACGATGATGTCGGCTTTCTGCGCCGCCTCGATCGATTGTTCAAGTTTTATTCTGCTGCCCTGATCTTCGCCGTCGGTGAGCAGGATGAGAACTTTGCGGCCGACTTCGTTCTTAAGCAGTTCGCGCGCCGACAAGTAAACCGCATCGTACAGGTGCGTCGCCCCGCCTGAGCTACTGGTGGGAAAAGGTCCCGGAGTCGGACCACCCCCGCCGCCGTTGATAACGTTTTCATCGATGGCCTTGTCGAGCAGGCGCAGGTCCGCCGTGAAATCCTGCAGTAACTCCACGTCCACGTCGAAGTGCAGAATGTAGACGAGATCTTTGGGACGCAGGACCTGCCGAAGAAATGCCTTGGCCTCCTCCTTCTCCACATCCAGCACGCGGCCCTGGCTGGGACTGGTGTCTACCAGGATACCCATGGTCAGTGGCGTATCCGTCTCCCGCGAAAAGTACTTGATGGTCTGGGGCTGCTTGTCCTCTTCGAGAGCAAAGTTGTCTTTGTTGAGATCGGGAAGCAGTCGGCCGCCCTTCTGCCTTACGACGGCGTAAACGTTGACGACTTCCGTCGTGATTTTCAAAGTCTGGCCGGGCGCAGGAACTTCTTGCTGCCCTTCGAGGGACGCGAAGGATACGGCCAACAAAAAGACGCAGATTGAGCAGAGGATATATCGCAGGGTTTCAGGTTGAGATCCTGTAGTTCGGGGGGCGTTGCGCATCGTCATCTTTCGGGCAACCTCATCTCTCTGCTTGGATGCCATCGGAAGGATTCACGTCTGGTTCGATTCTTCAGTCGCGCCGTCGAGGCTCTTCTTCCCGCGCCGGCGCATGGTATCCAGTTTACCTCGCGTGTCAGCGCAAAGGTCAGAAATTCTTACTCCCACCCAACGAATTCGCGGTTGGCGAGTCCATTTCTGTGCTCACTGACCTGTGCAAACGTCCCCGTCAACCCCACGCGACTATTCTTACGAACCTCTCATGCTGCACTTTTTCGTTGTCATCAATCACTTTCCTCTTGACAAGATAATTCTGTAATTCTATACATGATGATTGAATACGCGCTCCGCCAGCAATGCTGGCGCGAGAATTCAGGAACTGAGGAGAATAGAATGGCAGCCAAAAAGAAAGCAAAGAAGAAGAGGTAAGTTGTTTTCGGAAAATTGAAAGGAACGTTCGGGGGTGCAGAGATGCACCCCCGAAGTTTTTTTGTAGCAGGAGTGAGTAGCTAGAAGCGAGAAGTGAGAAGCCGCGATGCTTTATTCTGACTCCTCGCTTCCCACTCCTTGCTCCTTCTCCGGCGCCGCCAAGGCGCGTGGCGCTTCATCCACCGGTTCGAGTTCGGGTATCTCTTCGCCCGTTGCAGCGCCCAGTTCCTTGAACTTCCGCGCGGAGGGCAACACGCGGCTCTCCATCGAACCCACGGCCTTGTTGTAGGAATCCACGGCACGCTCCAGCGATCCGCCCATAGCCTTGAAGTGGCCCAGGAAAGTGCGGATGCGGTCGTAGAGGTCTTTGCCGAGATCACTGATGGCCTGCGCGTTCTGAGTAATCTTTTCCTGCTGCCAGAGGTAAGCTGCCGATCGCAACAAAGCGATAAGAGTCGTGGGCGTCGCCAGCACGACTTTTTTCTGCATCCCATCATCGATTAATTGCCGGTCCTGTTCCAGCGCCGCACTGAAGAAAGATTCGCCGGGCAGGAACAACACGACCAGTTCCAGCTCCGGGCCGACTTGCTCCCAATACCGGCGCTCCGCGAGCTGATTCATGTGATCCCGCACTAATTCCCCATGAGTCGCGAGCGCCTTTCTTCTTTCCTCATCTGACTTCTCAGTGTCGACTGCATCGAGGAAGGATTGCAGCGGAACTTTCGCATCGACCGCGATGCGTCGCTTTCCCGGGAGATTTACGATCATGTCAGGCCGCTGTCGCCCGGATTCTGTCGCAATCGTCTCTTGCTCTGTGAAGTCACAATGCTCCGACATGCCCGCCAGCTCCACGACTCGACGCAACGTGAGTTCCCCCCAACGGCCCCGGACTTTCAGAGGTGAACTCAACGCATTCGCCAGATGCTTGGTCTCTTCCTCCAATTTCTGATTTGCCTGGGCAAGGGATCGCAGTTGCTCATCCAAAGTGCCATAAGCCTTTTGCCGCGTCTTCTCCATCTCCAGGATCTGTTGCTCGTATCGGCCCAGCGATTCTTTGAGCGGGGCGACCAGGCCGTCGATGGCTTTCTGCCGCGTCTCCAGGTCGCCCTTCGCCTGTGCCTGCAAAGTTTCAAATTTGCTGTTGGCAAGCTCGAGGAAAGCCCGGTTATTGTTTCTAAGCGCTTCGGAGGAGAGCGCCTGAAAGGTTTCCGTCAGGTTCTTCTTGGCCTCCTCCAACACTTTTCTTTGCTCTTCCAGGCTCGCCTGGGTCTCTCGCAGCTTGGTCTCCGCCGCCACCCGCGACTCACCCTCACCCTTCAGGCGTTCCCGCAGTTCTCCCAGATCCGCAAGCGCACTCCTGACCTGTTCGAGTTCCGTCTGCGCCCGAACCTTCTGCTCGCCCTCTTCGCGCAGCTTTTGCTGAAGGCCGTCGATTTCCTTGCTGCGATTATCGAGCGATGCTTCGAGCGCGCCCAACTGCGCGCGCACCTCCTCGCGCGAGCTTTCCGCCGCCTTCACGCGGCCTTCCGCTTCAACCTGGGTTTTGATCAGTTCTGACTTGGTGCGGGTCGCCGCCAGCAGCCAACCGATGAGCGCGCCCAAGGCCACACCCAGCACGACCAGCAGGATTGAGTTCATCGCCATCACCTCGGCTTTCCGGGAACAGATGATAACTGAATTGTCGCTAGAAGGCTTCTTCGTGCGCCGGACAGATCAGCACGTAGTCGCAATACTTGCACACAAACCCGGGCTTGGGTGGAAACAGTTGTTGGCGGATTTGCGCCGCCACTTCACGAATCTCAGTGAGCACCTTATCCAGATCTTTGTTGGTCCGCACAGTTGAGACCGGCGCGTTCTGGGTCAAGCTATAGAACGTGAGCCGCGCCGGATTCAAGCGCATCTGGTCGCGCGCCGCCAGCGCGTATACGGAGAGCTGCAGGCTTTTGTCGGCGTCCTTTTGCGAAGGCGGCCGGCCGGTTTTGTAATCGATCAGTTCCACGGAATGCTGTTCAAGTGGATTGATCTGGTCGATACGCCCTTCCAGGATCACGTCGCCCAAATCGAGCGAGAAATGCGCCTCTGCGCCAAGTGGCAGCGTGTTGCTGGTTTCGTGTTTCTTTGCGAAGTCGCGCAACTGCTCAAGCCCCGCTTTCTTGTAGGCCTGCTCCTGGTACTCATCTTCAAAGCCCGCGCTCTTCCAGATTTGTTCGAAGTGGCTTTCGAGTTTTTCGAATTTCACCGGGCCCTGCTTGCGCAATTCGAAGTAGTGCCGCACGCATTGGTGCATGATGTTGCCGAACGTCAGAGTCGGCTGCGGACCGGTGGGAATTTTCAGGTAGTGGCTGAACTTGAATTTCTGCGGGCAATTCTCATACGTCTCGATGGCAGACGCGCTGAGCTGAAGTTTCTCCCCGGCGCTCACCGGCTGCGGCTGACTGGCCCACTCCGCAAGGGGCGGATAGATGGCGGGCGGATTCGGCTCATCGCCAAACAAATTGGCTTGTGGTTTCGGGGAGGCAGGGATTTCTGGTGGGACAAGGCGCTGGGAGCCGCTGGGAGCCGCATCAAGTGGGACATCGGGAACTTGGATCAACTCCAAGTCGCGCGCCGTCACGGCGGGGTTCGAGCGCAGATCGTCGATAAAAATGGAGGTCTTTTTCCCCGACTTCGACACGCTTGAAACGTACAACCGTTCCTGGGCGCGCGTCAGGGCCACGTAAAAAAGCCGCCGCTCTTCCTGCTGATGGATGTCGGCGGGGGGCTGAGGGCCTTTGCGCAGCGCGTCGGGGAATTCGATGACGGGTTTCTGCTCGCTGTGGGGAAACCGCCGCGGGGCGACGCTGAGGATGAACACAACGGGAAACTCCAAACCCTTCGCGGCGTGCACGGTCATCATTTGGACGGCGTTCGCGGCGTTCTCAGGACCGGGCGCTTCAATCGAGCCACCGGCCTCGACAAAGTACTGGAAGTATTCGCGAAATTCCGCGAGCTTCCACGACGCGCTCTTGCCTTCCCATTCCTCCAGGAATTTGCGGAAAGCCTCCACATAACCGCCGTCGGGATCATGCGGCAGGAAGGTTAATTCCAGGCGGCCGATCAACCGGCGGAACAGCGCCGTAACCGGGGCGTGTTCCGCGTACTTGCGCAATTCGTTGAGCAGGCGCGCGAGTTCCGGCCAGCCGGTCTGCTCCAGACGATTCGCCGCCCCAGCCTTCTCCCAGGATTGCAGAACCTCGTGGAGCGAGCAGCGGTCGCGCGCCGCCTGCTTGCGCACCTCCAGCGCCAGCTCTTCCGGGAATTTCCAGCGCGGCTCCAGCAGCACGCGCGTCAAGCTGATGTTATCGTGCGGCGACGCGATGATATTCAGATACGCCAGCAGGTCGCGCAGGATGATGGTGGAAAGGATCGACAGTCCGCGGATGACAAAGGGGATCTTGTGCCGGTGGAATTGCTCGACCAGCGGGTCACGATGGCTGTGGGCGCGATAGAGGACGGCGATGTCACCTTCGGGTGTGCCCTGTTTCACGAGGCGCGCGACCTCATCCGCAATCCACGCGGCCTCGCTCAGGTAGTCGGAGGATTGCAGCAGGTAGACGGGCCCGCCCTCCTCGTGGCTCGCGCGCAGTTTCGGTTTGGCCTCGTAGCGATCGTTCTTCGTGATCACCACGTCGGCCACGCGCAGGATGCGCCGGGTTGAGCGATAATTGGTGTCGAGAAAAACCGTCTCGTGACCGGGGAAGGCCTCGTCAAACATTCTGAAGGCGCCGTGCGAGGCGCCGCGAAAGCGGTAAATGGCCTGGTCGTCGTCACCCACCGCGGTGATATTCGAAGGCGGCTTGACCAGACGCTTCAGCAGTTCGACCTGCGCGTAATTCGTGTCCTGAAATTCATCCACCAGCACATAGCGAAAGCGCTGGCGATAGGATTCCAGCACCTCAGGCTCGCGATCGAAAAGGCGCACCGCTTCCGGAATCAGGCTGCCGAGGCTGGAGCAGCCGGCCTCTTCAAGCAACTTCCGGCTGTTGCGGAAGACGCGCGCGAGTTCCTGCTTCTTTTGGATTTCCTGCTGCATCAGGAGGCGCTCGGCGGAGTTGAGCGAAGGCGCCTGCTCGAGGTAATCCTTTTCCAACGCGTCCGCGAAGCGTTCAAAATCCGCGGGCTCAATCAGCTCATCCTGGCAACGCGAGAAGAACTCATTCAGCGAGTGGAGGAACGCTCCCGGCTCCGCGAGCTTCTGGTAGAACTCCAGTTCGAGCTGCTCCATGCGCTTGCGGAGGAAGATCCACACATCGACCTTGTCAAGGAGCATGCGCTCAAAATGGCGCTTGCGCAGCATCTTGAAGCAGAAGGCGTGGAAGGTAGAAATGTTGGGGAGTGTTTCAAGCTCCGGCAGAGCTTCACGCACGCGACGGCGCATTTCCGCCGCCGCCTTGTCTGAAAACGTCAACGCGAGCAAATTTTCAGGCTGAAGGGTCTCACCCGACACTTCGCCAGACGACAGCACCACGTTCGCAGCCTCCATGAGCGTGGGAGGATCTTCCGCTGCCGCGCCCGCCAACAGGTGAACGATGCGCTGTGTAATGACGCGAGTCTTGCCGCTGCCCGGGCCGGCAATGATCAGCAGAGGGCCTTCCCCATGCTCAACAGCTTTGAGTTGTGCGGGGTTCAGCTTGAGCGGGGATGACATCAGCCCATTATTCCGCGAAGCTAGGGAGGGAAGCAAGCGGAGGAAAAACGTGGCGGGGCCGCAACCAAACTGGAAAAGGCGCTGCTCGTTCCGTAGTTGGGTGCGGGTCCCGCTCATCGGGTGGTGAAGTAACCCCTCACCCGTCCCGCCCCGGCTGATGAAAACGCCGGCGGCGGTCCACCCTCTCCCCTCGGAGAGGGCGGTTTGACTTCCAACCTTCTCCCAGGGGTCGCAGATCCGCCTTGGCGGGAGAAGGTGCTTGAGGTACGAAGCGGATGAGGGTCACTTGTTCATCTTCGCGCGTCCTCAAGCATCGCCGCCCAAATCTCTTGTTGCACTTTCAGTACGAACTCAGCCGACCGCGCAGCAAATACCATGCGGCTTTTTCAGCCTAGGTTTGGTTGTGGCGTAGTTCACGGACACGCTGAGTAGGGATGCTCGTGGGGAGAGTATAGCTGGTCCGTTGAGCCCCTGTAGCGGACCAGGACGGCGATACGCCATTCACTTCTCGGATGGGGTTGCGGCGTTATCTCGCTCGATCTGCTGGATGATGTAGGAAGTGAGGTCATGCATGCTGGACGGTAAGCGCACCCCTAAGAACAGCAGGTCTGGCTCTTCACCCTGAAGAATTACAACCCCGCTGATAGGATCGTAGTTCGCCCGTAATAGACTGGTTTTGGTGCCCAGTCCCTCTGCATGCGGAGGCGTTTCATATTCGACGATCCGGTCACTTTGAGAAATCAATTTATCTTGTGGGTAAGGGCCGGAGGGAAAATCGCTTGCCGGTTCCAATCCCTCTTTGATGACTCTCTCGACGAATGCCTTATGTGCCGGGAAGACCTGCGCCATAACCCGCGCCACCTCAAATCTCCCCGATGTCCCTCCGGATATTCTAGAGGCCTGAATGGCCGGCCCGGTAAACTCGCCCCAGGTTGAAGAGAACAAGTCATCTCTCTTGATGGGTTGGGGTGTAACGAACAAGTTTGAGCCGCTTGAGCCATACGTTCCAAAGCAGAACCAACCGCGGGGAGCCAGAACACCTACCGAGCTTTCGGATTGGTAATACGCGAGCCTTTGGGCTGCCTTCGCATTTATCGGCTCTTCTACTTCGACGCCCTTGGGCGCTTCCACTGGCCCCACTTGACCGTCCGAAGCGCATCCGACGAATGGAACGTGAGCGACAGCGGCCTTATGGCCCGAACCCTGAGGTTTCATCTGGGCAGATAGCGGAGAAGTTAAGCACGTCGTAAGGGCGATGAAAACTACGCAGAACTGCCTGATCCCAGCGGCTCTCCATGGCAGTAGATGCATTCAAAACCCCCACGGCAAGTTAATCGGAATTTCCATTCTAGCGGGAGTTTTTATTGGCGACTAGCCCGCGCTACACTTACTCCTGAATTCAGAGCTCTACGAGGATTGGAAGTGACCCCTCACCCGGCCTTCGGCCACCTTCTCCCCTGGGAGAAGGCTGTTATCAGGTTATGTTAGGAGAAGGCCGTTATCAGGCTAAGCTCGGAGAAGGCTGTTATCAGGTTAGGTTTTTTGGCGCGGGCAGGACGCGCTGAATCCTCAATCCCAAATCCTTGCTCCTGACTCCTAGCTCCTTGCTTCTAACTCCTAGCTCCTTCCTCCATTTATCTCGCGGCGGAGGTGAGGCTGACGGGTGCGTCGGGGCGGTGTTTCTTGGGAATGCCTTTGGTGTGGCAGTCGATACATTTCACGAAGTGGACGTTGTGCGGACTCTGGGTGGATTTGAACGTGGTATCCATGGTCTCCACGTCCAGGCCGCAATTTGACAGGCGGGGATGGCAGGTGGCGCAGGAGGCGCGGGTGTGTTCGCCGTGCTTTTCGTGGCAGGCAAAGCAACTCAGGCCTTCGTGCACGCCCATGGGGGTTCGATCGTCGCCCGAGTGCACCTGGCGCGTGCCGAGCGGCGCGTGGCACTGGTAGCAGAGCGCCTGGCGCTGGTCGGGGCTGATCTTCACCGGGCGCTCGCCTTCGAGCATCACGGGCAAGGAGAGCTTCGAAACGGCCACGGAATCCAATTCTCTCCGGTCGAAGAGGGAGAGCGAAGGGGTGTTCACTTCCTCGTTCTTTGAGGTCGCGGGCTTCACCGCCGGGCGCGCCAGCGGCATTCCATGGTGATGCATCTGGTGGCAGGTGAGGCAGTTTATGGCCGGACGGTTGGCAATCGCCGGGTCATGAAGTTTCCAGGGGCCCTTGGTATTGACCGGGGTCACGAGGTCACGGATGCCGCCGTCGTAGTGCATGCCGTGGCAGCGCAGGCAATCGTCCATCAGCAATTGCTGACGGTTTTGCTTGGGGTCAAGGAAGATTTCCCCATAGGTGGCGCTGTGCCTGCCCGATCCCCAGGCCGCATACTCCTGCTGGTGACAGGTCTTGCAACGCTCCACGATGCGGAACACGTCTTTGGTTTGGAGGCGTACTTGTTCCGGCACGTCACCGCTCAAGTGGTTGACCACCCGCCGCATGTTATTGATGTGGAACCCCGCGTCCAGCGTGAAGACGTCGCCGTGGCATGCTCCGCACTGCATGTTGCGGTGCGCTGAGGTGTGCCAGTCCGTGTAAGGCTGCCAGATTTCGTGACAACGCGCGCAGGCCTGCCCGCCGGAATACTCGTAGTAGATGCTGGCGCCGGGGAAGGCGAGAATCGTCGCTCCCAGGGCGATTAGGAGAATTCTTAAGCGGCGAGATTTGGGACGTGGCCGAGATGTTGGCGATTCTTCCATAAGAAAAGTGGTTAGTGGTTAGTGGCTAGTGGCTAGAAAAATACCGCCGGCCTTCCGCCCGGCATGTGCCGCCCTAAAGAGCGGCGCCACGGATGAGCGCATTCCCCAAATGCAAAACAAGTGACTAGCCACCAACCACTGCTTTCACTCAGGCCGTTGGCCTGGGCTTTAGAGGACCGCCCCTTCGGGGCTCAGTGACTAGCCACTAACCACTAGCCACTAACCACTGCTTTACCTCATCTGCGTGCCCTTCCAGGTCTCAACCATATGTTGGGAGGCCAGGTAGGCAATGGCCATGATGGTCAGCGCGGGATTAAAGCCTCCGTTCGTGACGTGCACGCTGCCGTCGACCACAAACAGATTCGGCATATCGTGCACGCGGCAATAGCGATCGACCACCGAAGTCTTGGGATCGTTCCCCATGCGGCAGGTTCCGGCCTGGTGTTGTCCGCCGCTCAGACCCTTGCCGGGAAGCTTGGGCCAAGTCGTGATGGCGCCCGCTTCTTTCAGCCAGGCGTCGGCCTTCCCCGAAATGTAATTCGCCACGTCCAAGTCCTGGAGGTGCCGCGTGCCGGAAAGGCGCGCCACCGGGATTCCCCAATCATCCACCACGCGTGGATCAACCTGCACGCGCGCATCGAACACCGGCATTTCCTGCACCGGTCCGTGCACTGCGATGCAGCGATTGAAGAACTTGCGCATGAATTCCTTGTGCGCGGCGCCCCAAGTGGGCACTCCCGGTGGGCGCAAAGCGGCGAAGTGAATGGGCAGGCGGATGAATTCGTTGCAGAGCATCGCGCCACCCACCAGACCCGGATTTCCGTGGTTGTAATCGCAGAGGGCAATGGAAGCGCCGGGGCCAAGGTCGTCGTAAGTGTCAGACTCAAACAGCCCGTAAGCGCCCGCATAGGCGTGGCCCATCAGATTGCGACCCACCCAGTCGTAGCGATTGCCCAGGCCATTGGGGAAAAGGCGGCTTTTGGAGTTGAGCAGCAGGCGCGGAGTTTCCGTGGCGGAGGCGGAGACCACGACAAAATCGGCAAGTTGCTCTTGAAGTTTCCCGCGTTCGTCAAAGTAGGTAACGCCTGTCACGTGGTCCTGCCCGTCAGTCAGGACTTCCTTCACCACGCATTCCGTGCGCAGCGTGCAATTGCCGGTCGCGAGCGCGCGCGGGATCACCGTGTTGTGCGTGCCGCACTTGGCGTCCACTTCGCAGGCAAATCCCACGCACCAGCGGCAGCGCATGCAGGCTCCGCGGCCATTGTAGGGAACCGTATTACGCAGCATGGGAAGATCAAAGGGGTGAAGCTTCAGATGCTCGGCGGCGGCCTTCAGAATCAGGTGCTCGCGGCTGGGGAACGGAGGCGGCATGGGCAAGGGCCGGCTGCGCGGTCCCTTGAAAATGTTGTTCGTGTCGTCGCCCGATACTCCGATTTCCCATTCCGCCTGGGTGTAGTAAGGCTCCAGATCCTGGTAGCTCCAGGGCCAGTCGTCGAGCGTGCTGCCTGCCACGGCGCCGTAGGTCGTGCGCATGCGGAAGTCTTTTTCGAGGTAACGCCACGCCATGGCGCCGTAACTGAACGTGCCCCCGCCCACGCACGCGGCATCGTTCTGGTAAGCGCCTTCACTCGGCACCACCACGCGCTCTTTGCCGTTTGCGTCCACCGCCACGCGGCGATTGCGCTCGTCGTCAGGACCAAACGCGCAGCCCAGCACGGAGGTCCGCTGATTGCGCAGGTCGTCTTTGTGGCAGTCAGCCGCCGTGTACCATTTGCCGCGCTCGAGCAACACGACGGATAGGCCGGCTTCGGAAAGCTCCTTGGCGACAATGCCGCCGCCGGCTCCCGCTCCTACTACCACCGCGTTGACGCGCTTGAGGGACATGGCAATTAATTCTGAAAGGAGTTAGAAGTTAGGAGCTAGGAGTTAGAAGTTAGAAGCTAGGAGTCAGAAGTCAGGAGGTGGTATTTGAGTATCCGACCCGTTTGTGGAATGCCTCTCACCACTTTCTGACTTGTTACTACTAGCTTCTCACTCCTATCTCCTGACTTCTGTCTCCTGACTCCTGACTTCTAGCTCCTAACTCCTCGCTCCTGACTCCTAGCCCTTCGTCAGGTCATACTGCAGCCGACCGCGAATCGGCGGATAGGGCAGGCGCAGTATCTTCCAGCTCACCCTTTCGCGATTGCCGCCGTGCCGCGGGTCACCGTAAAACGACTGCATCGTGTGGTTCAACACCAGATCAAAAAACTGCCTGGCCGGGAGCTGTTTCCACGTGTCGCCCGGCGCCTGACCTTTTTCCAGCTTGCGCAACACTTCATCGGCTTGCTCCCCGGTGAGCGCCGCGACACGTTTGCCGAACATCGCTTGGCTGGTTTCATTCGCACCCGCCAGGCCCAGGTGATAGGTCTTCTGAAGCTTCCGGTACGACCCCACCAATTGCCGGTCGATAAAATTGACGGCTCCGGCCCAGACCGCCCCGGGATCCTGGTCGGCGGGGATGATCCGGTCGCACAGGACTTCAAGGGTGCGAGCTTCGTCCTCACTCAGATGACGCCAGGGATTGCTGGTGCCAATGCAGGACACAATGGGTCCCGCAGCCGCGGCCACCACGGCCATCTGCATGAATTTTCGGCGACTATAAATCGCGTTATGACCCATAGCAGGAAAGGTTATGCAACCGAAAGACCATCCAGGTAAGGGGAAGGAAGGGCGCGGGAGGGGAATGAACAGTGCGAGACTGACAAATTGTCACATGACGAAATGTCGGCGCTGGTTACGGTGGTACCTATTGAGGCTTTTCACGCCTTATCAGGGGATTATGGGGGATTGTTGAGCTATCCACTACCGACTCTGCCGCTTTGCCATTTGCGGAGCTAAGGAACCTCAATTTGGACTAGACAAACTTCACCGGCTCATTAGGACCACTCGCGGTCTCGCTCAATTCCCTTAGCCAACATCTCCTTAACCATGGCAGCATTTTGCCGCACCTGCCAGTCGAACATCCCGACGGCAATGAAGTCGCCACCACTCCGGAAAGCGAGATGGAACCCTTCCTCCGCCTTCACTCTGCCGGCACCCAGGACTTTAAAGGCAATCCATGGCTTCTTAAATGACCTCATGAAGTTGCCGACCTCGGCCGCTTCGCTACACCAGTAATTCACCCGGTTGATGGTCATCATGAAGAAGTCCGGGTCAAGCCCGGCCGTCAAGCAGGCGCGCGAGGTTGCTGTCAAATGGCAGCCAATACCGCCCATGATGCCTACCTTCTTGAAGCCTTCCACGATCTCACCGATTTCGTCCACTTTACCGGCCGTCACCATGCGATCCGCGACCCCGCCGTGGAGGTACATGGCAATAGCGCCATTGTCGCGAGCGCGCTTGGCATTCTCCACCGGGTCACCCGTCTCGGGCGCCGAGGTGGCAATCCACTGGAGCTTTCCGCCATCCTTCTTGTGCAGGTTGTAATGTTTGATGATGCGGTCATCGGCACGCATCAGGAGGGTGTTGATGCCGTTTTGCTCCGCCAGCGCCAGGGTTTGAAGAATCTTTTCGGTGGTGAAGTATTGCAGCATGAAGTCCTGTTGGTAGACAAGCTCGCCGGCATGGGCGATACCTGAGACCGGGTCGCCACCAATGATGAGGCGGGAAACCTCATACTTGCCGAACTTTCCGCGTGGCAGTCCGGTAATGGGCTCCTCGACTTTCGCGGGCGGGGTTTGGGCCGCTGCCTGGGCCATAAGAGCCTTTTGCTCCAAGCCGATTCCGCCCAAGATAGCGCCAGAAAGCCCCAGAGAATTCCGTAGCATGTCACGGCGACAGATTTTGCTCATTTGAAACTCCTCCTGTGTTGGTCAGAAACTGCTGGATCCCCCACAGCCGATACGGTTCAAGAGCCCATTGGTGGCAATTGCCATGCCAAGTTGGCGCTTGGTTGTGGAGCCTTAGCTGTGGAGGAGATTTGAAGCACCCCGCCAGACCTGCCGTTATGGCTTGGCGAGTCGCGCGAATCCCGAGAACCTGGGCCGATGGCAGGCGACGTCTTGAAAATGCTGCCCCGCGCTGCTTGACACCTTATTCTATCGAACGCATAATCGCGGCCAAGTAGAACGCGCGGGCAGAACCGGCGGGGAGCTCGCGCGGGTTTGGGTAATCCATGGTTCGCGAAACCCTGCGGAGGTTGTGGTCTATAAACCCGCAGAGTTTTAGAGGGCCGATCGCCCTCTGGCCCTGTTTACCGCGGGCCGCGCCCATAAAACGGAAGAACCCGCGGGGGGAGAATCCCGGTTGCCGGACCAGCCATCAACATCGCCGCATGTCTTAACCTTTCTCGACTCCCGGACGCCCTTGCGCGCTCATGAGCACGTGGCCATTCTCCATCGTGGACAAGCAACGGCCCTGCGCTGGGCGGGATTTGTGAGCGAAGGTTTACGCCTGGGAAACTGGTGTTGCTTTTTGGCGCCCAGCGGCCTACACGACCATATGCTTGCCCGGCTGCGCGATTTCGGTGTGGACGTGGAACGTTATCTCCACGATCGGATTCTGCAATTCCCCCAGAACATGGAGGACCCACGCCGTCTACAGGAATGGGCGCAGAGTTTTTTTGCCGATGCCGAGACGGCGCACGCTCCCGCCGTCCGCTGGATGGAAGAGGGAATCTGGCCGGAACCCAAGGATATTCCGGCCCCGCAGTTCTTCGAGTTCCACGCCCGTTTAAACTACCTCGTCAAGCACTACCCCAGCGTGGCTTTGTGCCAGTACGACATCGATGACCTCGAACTTCCCAACCTGTTCTCAGCCATCGCCGTGCATCGGCATCTTCTGGTCGAAGGCACGCTGGTGCGTGACAACCCCTTCTATATCCCGGCGGAAAAATTCCTTTCCGCAAGTCCCGAGGAGCGCGCGCGTGATCTGGAGGCCGTCTTCCAGGAAGTGGGCTCCGACCTGAAGAAACTGCTCACCACGCTCGCGGGATACGGGGAGCTCCAACAGCCGCTTGCGCCGGGGACTTGAGAAGGCACGGTCGCCGCGCGGTAGAACCGCAAAAGAAATCAAGACGCATAGTGGCTAACGGGTCAGGGAAACGACCCCCCATGCCGCCGGACGCGCTGGCCATAGGCTGACAACTTCTCAAACTCCTCCGGATGGGGCGCTCGCCAATCGTTGAGTAAGCGCAAATCTTCTTCCAGTTCACGTCGATTCCCGGGCGCCATCAGGACGACGCTTACCGAGCGATTCGCCAGAGCAAACCGGTACCACTCCGGGGCAGGGGGTAGAACAAAGCCCGCGGGGTTGTCCGTCGTACACTTCCTCAGGGCTCCCCAGCGTTGCGCGGTGTAAGCCACCACATGAATTCCCAGTCGGTCAGTAACGGGAAACACGTCCTGTTCCGCACCGCGATGGGCAGCGTTGTAGCGAATCATCAGGAGATCCAGCTTTCTGCTCTCCACCCATTTTGCTCCGAGCGCCCGTTGGTGCGTGGTTAGACCGACCACCCTGATCAGGCCGTGCCTGCGTGCCTCCTCCAGAGCTTCGAGCGCCCCTCCCGGCCCGCTGATTTCCTCCCACTCATTTTCTTCCTCCACGTAATAGAACGTCACCACGTCGATCCGCTCAGTTCGCAAAGTGTGAAGGGCTCTGGCAAGTTCGCGGCTGGCGGCGGAACGGGTTCGTCCATGGAGCTGCATGGCGAGGACAACATTCTGCCGGTCGAATCGCTTTTCGCGTATCGCCTTCGCCAAACCGTTGTCATAACTACACCAGTTCAGGTAATTCACTCCCTGGGCCACGGCATGCGCCACATCGTCTGCGGCGAGATGCGTATTGCCCCGCGTCGCGAGTCCCAGGCGCAGCAGGGGCGGACACTGGTGACCGAGATTCGCAAGCCGCGGCAGCGCGCCATCGCCCGGCGCCTGGCTGGAAACGGCTTGTGAAGTTCCCCGCGATGTGGATTCTGATTTCATTTGGCGCACAAGCTCACTTATTTTTTGTGCGGTGCCGTTGAAGATAACTCGATTTCATCCAACGCTGGAATCAACAACGGTACACCAGAAACGGGTCCGCGCTAGGTACTTTTCTGCCGTCTAGCACCGACAATTTGGCGTCCCCTACGTCGGGCAATATGTCCTGTGAATTTCCCTTTTTGGAATTGTTTGTAAGTGGGTTTTCTTTCAGTATGTTCTCAGCTTTGGGAGGAGCAAAAACCTTGTTTCGGAGCCTTTGTTTTCTATAAGTTCTCAGCTTTGTGTATCTTTTACATTCAGGGACAATCTGTCACAATGTCATTGTGCCATTTTGTCAGTCAACCCCTGCCACTGATCTTGCTCCGCTCGAAGGCGCCGAAGGGGTGGGGCGCTGGCCAGCGGGCGGAAGCAGCCTCCCTTCACACTTTCATTTTAGCCTATGGGGTGGGGGCTGTCAAGATAATAAACAGGTGGGCGGTTGTGCCGTTTGCTGTAGCGGCACTCCATAAGCGCCGGAATTTATAGAATCAAAAGTCGGCGGTCGGAGACCGCCGCCTGGACTTTGGCCTTTAACTAGATAAAGGCTGTCGGAAAGTATTTACTTGCAGAAAAGCCAGTCTTCTGATATCTAGTTATATGACTAGATATTCCTCAAGGAGGCTTTTCTCATGGGGTTCCCTACCAAAGTACAGCTTATCAAACGCCAGGCGAGCGAGCAGTGGTACATCAACTTTCCTTCCGCCCTCGCCCAAGCCATGGAGTTTGCGCGCGGCGAATCGGTCGAATGGTTCGTCGAAAACAAAGGTCTGCTGGCCCTGCGACGAGCCTCGCCGCCGCCTTCCGTGCTAAAAAAAACTCTACCGGCGTCCTCGCCGAACTCGAACAACTCTGGAGCCAATGTTTCCCGGGCTTCCGCCAGCGCCGCGTTGCCGCGCACGCCCAAGCCCTCGCGCTGAGCACCTTGCTTTGTCTGGGACGCCATACCGTGACCGGTCTGCTCACCACTTGCGGCCTGCAGTTCCGTGACTGGACCTCCAGTTACCGGCTCTTCTCCCAGCACCGTCTGCGGGTTGAGGCGCTCTTCTCCGTGGTGCGCCGCGCGGTGGTGAGCGAACTCGCACCCGGCGCTCCCGTCTGCGCCCTCCTCGATGACTCGCTGTTGCGTCGTTCCGGTCGGCGCACTCCCGGGGTGGCTTGGCGCCGCGACCCGCTGGGCCCGCGCTTTCAAACCAACTTCGTGCGCGCCCAGCGTTTTCTTCAAACCTCCCTCGCGCTCCCCACTCCCGACGGCTCCTGCCGCTTGCTCCCCATTGCTTTCCGCCATGCCCCCACGCCCCGCAAGCCTTCCCGGCAGGCCCCCGCCGCCGAGCAGCAGCAGTACCGCACCCAAGCGCGCGCTGCCCGCCTCGGTCAACGCGCCAGCGAACAGATCCACGATCTGCGTGCGGCCCTTGACTCCGATCCCGCCTCCGCTTCGCGCCTTCTCCTCGTCGCCTTCGATGGCGGATACACCAACCGCACCGTCCTCAAACGCCTTCCTCCCCATACCACCGCCATCGGCCGGCTCCGCAAAGATGCTCAGTTGCTGTTCCGGCCCGATCCCCAAACCCAAAAGGCGCGCGGTCGCCGTCTCTGCTACGGGCCTCCCGCTCCCACTCCCGAGCAGGTCCGCACCGACGATGCTCCCTGGCAGACCTTGACCTTTACCCATCACGGCATTCCCCATCAACTCCGCTTCAAGCGCCGCACCGGCCTCCTGTGGCGTGCCGCCGGCGCCCACCAATTCCTGCAACTTGTCGTCATCGCGCCGCTCGCCTATCGTCTGCGCCAAGGTTCCAAGCTGCTCTATCGCCAACCCGCCTTCCTCCTCTGCACCGACGAAAACCTCGACCCCCAACTCCTCATCACAACTTACTTCCAACGCTGGGACATTGAAGTTAATTTCCGCGATGAAAAAACTCTGCTGGGAGTGGGCCAAGCCCAGGTCCGCTCCCCCCATTCGGTCGAGTCTGCCCCCGCCTTCACCGTGGCCGCCTATGCCCTCTTGCTCCTCGCTACCCATCGCGCCTTCGCCCGTACCCGCCACGGCCTGCTGCCGCGCCCCAAGTGGATCCACGCTGCCCCCACTGCCCGCATCTCCACCCAACACGCCATCCATCAACTGCGCGCCGAGGTCTGGGGCCGGGGACTGGGTCTCGATCATTTCTCCGGCTTCGCGCCTCCCCAACCCTCTACAACGAAGCCCCAGAATTGTACCTTCCCCCTCGCCTCCGCCCTCTGCTACGCCAATGCTTGAACTGCAAAAGGCCAAAGGCCAGATAGTTCAGCCAGGGACATGAAGGAAATTGCCAGCGAGTGATTGGCCAGATGCGGCCTATAAAGGCGGGCGAGGGGATCACTCCTCATCAGGTAGGAGACTATATTCGTGTCCAATAGCAGGTTGTTCACGGTTTGCCGAGGCTCAGACCCTCTCTGCGCCGGTCGTATATCCCCCGGACGAATCCCTCAAACTCTTCGTCGCTCGTCCAGAGATCAGCGCCGGCGCCCAGAATCCTTTCGAGCTGACCCTCCAGCCTGACGCCTTGCTCCGCCGCGAGCTCTGCAATGGACTTTCGTTCCGAAAGACCCGCCGCCGACTTTCCGCCAGTCCTCCCGATGGCGCCACGCTTGGATGCCGGCTTGGAATTGCGCGACATGCCAACCTTCGACCGCCGATTCAGGGTTGCTTTTGCCATGGTGTCACCGTCCTCCGGGTCTCATGGGGCACTTGGCAAGCACGTCGGAGATTGCGCTGCCCCCACATAGTCTAACATCGAGCGACGAGCGAATACATTGCCTTTATATGAATGTGCCCCACAAACCCGGGCAACACTTCTGTCACCGCATCCAATCCGTGGCCGGTTCTGGCTTCGGTAGCACAGGCACTCTTGCCTGTGGCTAGGGCTGATGCATTCCATGCATAGGACACAGGCAGGAGTGCCTGTGCTACCATCTCACGACTTGTTCATGAGCGCTTTTTCCACCGCTTACGGGTTTCTCCCGTCAAGTAGGCGCGCACCGCGCTTTCCGGACGCCTGCGCCCTGGCTCCCATTCCTTAAGCGATCGCGGGCTAACGACGTAGCGCCCCAAAGCATCGGGGCAGCTTGCGGTTTCAAATCCTCGCGTTCTCATTAGCTGGCCAAAGCACAGGAAAAGAAACGAGCGGATGCAATCCGCCGGGTTCCAGAACTCGCCACGTCAAGTCGCCAAGGCGACAACTCCAAGCTACCAAAGCAAACAGGCTCGGCCGCGAATGCGACCGAGCCTGTTTGTAGCGCCTATCCCTGCGCGCCGGGACTCACACAAGACGCTTGCTGCCTTCTGCCTACCGCCTTCAGCTTACTGCCTACTCTCCGGCGCGCCGGGCTTGCCGCTACAGTCCATGCAGGCAGCCCAAGGCCGCACCTACCTCTGCAATGCAATACCGTAAATTCTTGCTTTCTTAGCACGCATTTCTCCGTGTCCTCTGCGTACAGAAGAGCTTTAACACGGAGGTCACTGAGCTGCTCTATGCGCTCTGTGTGAAAGCTTGAGATGCACAGAGAACACAGAGAGTTTCGTTTTGCTTGCGGCCCCGCCGCGCTACCCGCCCCGCAGTTTATAACATGGTAGCTTTTTTATCAACCTCCAGAGACGAAAACGCTCGCTTTTGATTGCCATGTGAAATACCTTCAGCAACGGCGGCGAGGTGAAGGGCCGCAGAGTGAGGCAAACCGCGCCTGACTCTGCTGCGCTACATTTCCTCAACACAGGGGGACGAGCCATGACTGATAGATTCAATGCTTCGAGAAGAAGATTCTTGCAAACCACTGGGGGGCTGTTCGGCGCTCCTCTCGCGGCCCGGATTCCACCCGCCTGGGGGGAGGCGCCGGCTTCGCCTCCCGCGCCCCTTCCCTCCAAGGCGCCGGTGATTGATTGTCATGCTCATGTGGGCGTTGCCAGGCTGGCCGGGAGTCCCTGGGATCTGACGGATCCGTGGTACACCTTCAACGACCCGGAGTTTGTTCTTCGACACATGGAAGAAGCGGGGATCGACCGAAGCATCATCTGCTCAATTGAGAACGTCACCTATGAAAAGGCCAACGAAGAAGTTGCGGAGATATGCCGTCGCTATCCGGGAAAGTTCATTGGCTTTGCCCGGCATGATCCCGAGCGCGAAAAAGGACGGATTCGCTCCTTGCTGTTTCGCGAGGTGCACGAAATGGGGCTCCGGGGACTAGGGGAGATCCACGAGGAACCGAGCCCAGAGATGCTGGATGCTGTTAGAGAGTTAGGCATCCCGCTTCTGTACCATCCGGCACGCGTGGCGCTTTATCAGGATTTCGTCCCTGACTATCCCGACGTCAACTTCATCCTTTGCCACCTGGGAAGCGACGCTTCCGGCGACTGGCGCGAACACCTGGCGGGTATCCAACTGACCAAGACTTACCCGAACGTGTACATGGACACCTCCACGGTGGTCATTACGCCATACCTGGAAAAAGCGCTTCGCGAGCTTCCTGCGGAGAAGCTCATTTTCGGATCGGACTCGCCCGACAACTCGCGCCTGGAGATCTACAAAATCCGGGTACAGAAGTTACCCAAAGAGAAGGAAGAGTTGATTCTGGGTGGGAACATGCTCCGGCTGCTCGGAGGCCGGTTATAGGGGGAGGAACCATGGCCAGAACCTTGGTGATTGATTGTCACACTCAGGTGGGGGAAGGAGAAACCTGGGCGGAGCCGAAGCGGCCGGTGGATTATAAAGTAGAACTGGTCCTGGAGCGCGCTGCCCAGGCGGGCATTGACCGCTCTTGCGTGACCGCTCCCCAGAATCCTTCCTATGAACAAGCGAACCTGCGGGTGGCCCGACTCTCGGAAAAATATCCTGACAAAATAATCGGGTTTGCGGTGCACAATCCGCAAAGCGAGACGGGGCGCCTGAAGACCATGCTGACCGAGGAAGTGAAGTCAATGGGGCTCAAGGGGCTGAAGACCGACGGGCATCCCACGCGCGAGATTTTGGACGTGGTGGCCGAGTTGAACATACCGGTGATTTATTATCCCGTGCCCAATCCTGGCTCCGAGCTCATCAGAATGTATCACCTCATGGCGGCCACCTATCCCTCCGTGAAATTCATCCTGCCGCACCTGGGAAGCTATAGAACCTCACCTTGGTGGGACCATATTGTGGCGATCGACTTGGCGAAGCGGCATCCCAATATTCACCTCGAAGCTTCCGGAATCGACACTCATTCATTTCTCGAAATGGCCGCGCAGGAGCTTCCGGCAGAGCAGATCGTCTTCGGTTCGTATGCACCGGAGTGCGACCCGCGGGTGGAAATTTACGCCATCAAATTGCTCAAGCTGCCGCCCGAGCAGGAAGCCAAAGTGTTAGGGGGGAACATCCAGCGGCTGCTTGGCCATGGCTAGCGTGTCATGAAAATCGGTGCGCCGCAGGAGAATGGGCGTCTGTGCAGCGGGTAGCCGCGGTCAGTGGTTCGCTGACCGTGGGTTCTTCCTTGTTGGCAAGAGCATGCCCTGCGAGTATGGCTTCACTTGAATCCAGGTCGGAAAGCAGGTAGCCACAGTCAGCGCATTCCTGACTGTGGGCTTTTCTCATGCCTGATACCCTTCGCATCTCACGACTTGTTGATGAAGGCTTTTTCCACCGCTTGCGGGTTTCTCACCGCCAAGGAGGCGCACACCGCGCTTTCTGGTCGCCTGCGCCCTTGGCTCCCCTTCTTGGAGCGAGCGACTTTGTTGATTTGCCAGCCTGTGATTTATAAGTTACAATAGAAACTGTGATCGAGATTCGCCACTACCTCAGCCGTGCCGGAAAAGATGTCTTTGACGATAGAGATTATAAAGAAAGGAGCGAAACCTCATGAAACGTAAAGCCAGCGTCAGCCACGACGACGCCATCGTTCGGCGGCTCCGCAAGGACTCGGATTTTGCCGCCGAGTACCTGAAAGCGGCATTGGAGGACGAGGACGAACCCCGCGTTCTGTTGATTGCCTTGCGCCACCTCGCCCAAGCCCAGGGCATCGCCAAAGTTGCTAAGGCCGCCGGCATTGAGCGCGAGAGCCTTTACCGGGCTTTGTCAGCGCACGGCAATCCTCGCTTGTCTACATTAGTTGCCGTCACCAAGGCAATCGGGCTCAGGCTCACTGTTGAAACCACTCCATAATTGACGTAGGGCGCCCGATGCATCGGGCACCCCACGAACCGAGGCAACATCTCTGTTGCCACGTCCAATCCTTGGCCTTTTCCGCGTCGCACCCTGGGCAATCTTGATTTTTCTAAGCTTACCGAAATGAAATCATCACAACTTCAACCGCGCAGTCAAAACCACGTCGCGATGGAAAAGCCGTCCGCCATAAGGATTGGCGGACTCACAAGTGCGGACCCTACGCTACGTTTGCTACCGGGGCGTCGGCGGGCCGCTTCATCCTGGCCTGCTCAAACCGAATCACGGTTGGAACACCAGCCGCACACCTTGTTCAGGAGTGTTCCAGAGCGCTTCAACATCACCGAGGGGCGCGGCCTTGGTATTGAACTGAAACGGCTCCTGCACTGCCGCGTTGAAAAACTCCGCCAGGGCCTGCCAGATCTGATCGAGCGACGCGCTTCCGAAGCCGCTTCCAAGAAGTTCGAGGCCCGAACTGCGCAGAGTATCCGCACCGAGCGAGATGGGATTGCCCGCACTCGCGCCAATCTGTACAAACCGGACACGGGATGGAGCGATGCGGAGCCCCTTTTGAGAGATCGCTTCCATCACGCTCTCTGCGGGATGGCCCCAGAGATAGTCGAGCACAACATCCACCCCCGCTTCTGCCCACTCGCGACGAAATGCCGACAGCAGATCCTGATGCTCTTGCTCGAGTCGATAGGGTTGCGTCTGCTCCCAGTTCGTGCAGCTTATCCAGCGCTTGGGGATTACGACCAGCGGCGATGACGCGTCGCGCCCCCAGGCGTTTGGCGATTTGTACTGCCAGCCGCCCGGCAACTCCTGTGGCGCCCAGGATCAGAACGCTTTCTCCCGCCACAAACTTTGCCCGCACCTTAAGTGCCACCCAGGAAGACATGGCCGGATTCGCAATTCCCGCAGGCGGTCACGTCACTGATCCCGTCGGGCAGCGGCAGGCACATCCGGCTGGCCGCGGGCGCGCGCTCAGCGAAAGTACCGAACGGTCCTCGTGAGATGCCAAAATAAACGCGCCTGCCGTCCTGCAAACGCCCCACTCCGTCGACTCCGGCAATGAACGGCAGTTCTGCCGGACTGCCGTAGTGAGTTCCGTTCGCCAGCGCTTTTACGATCGGATGGAGACCCGCTGCGGTTACGGTCACAATCTTTTCTCCTTCGGCAGCGACAGGCTCTGCAAACACGCTGTAGCGGGGAGGTGCATCAAAGGCACTGACGACAGCAGCATTCATGGCGGTTTATCTCCTTAGTATCTTAACAGGTTGTGGAAAACCCTAACGGTGCGACGTAGCGGCGGGTTTACCCCGCCATATCGCCAACGATTTCGACAGCGTATGGCGGGGTAAACCCGCCGCTACGTCGTTCTTCATCAGCCTGTTATATGCCCTAACATCTTGAAAGCGGGTAACCACGGGTCGCCACGGCCGAAAGTCCACCGATCTTGATGGCGGCCACCAACCCCGAAATTTTCTCACGTTCGATACCGTCACGGCAACGGCACGTCGTCAACCGGAATTGTCGTCGTCCCTGAACAAGGAATGTTTGAAGAGCCGGAGTAGAACAGAAGGCAGAAAGCAGTAGGCAGAAGGCGGCGAGCGTCCTGTGCGAGTCCAGACAAATTTGAGATAGGCAGCGAACGCTCGCTGCCTGCGGCTTTTCCCGACTTTGTCGGGACTCGCACAAAGTGCTCGCTGCCTACTGCTTGCTGCATTCTGCCTACTGTACTTTAGGCACTTCCGGCAGCAGCGCCCAGGCCGGATAGCTGGCGAGTGATTCCAGCCTGCCCAGCCAGGCGCGGGGGGAGAGCGTGACGGCGGAGGCGTCGTCATCCGAAAGATTCAGGAGGCGGTCCAGCAGCGAGCGGTGCGGCGGCATAAACACCAGGCTTACCTTTTCATCTGCGGGGATCCTGGCCAGCTCGCGGGCGCGGGTGATCGCCGTGTGCAACCCGCCAAGATCGTCCACCAGGCCGAGCTGCTTGGCCCGCTCGCCGGTCCACACGCGTCCCTGGGCGATCTTATCCACATCTTCCACCGTCATGTGGCGCCCCGCCGCCACACCCCGGAGAAACTCGTCGTAGGTCGAGCGCATATTCTTCATCACAACCTGCCGTTGCGCCGGAGTGAAATTCTGGAAGGGAGATTCGAGCGTGGAATTCTCCGTGGTGGTAATAGTATCCTCGCTCAGACCGAGTTTCTCAAACAGTCCCAGGATATTAAACTTCCCGATAAAGACTCCTATGGAACCTGTCAGCGTGCCGGGCTCAGCCACAATCCGGTTGGCCGACATGGCAATCCAGTAGCCCCCGGAGGCGGCGACGTCCGACATCGAAACCACCACGGGCTTCGAGGGTTTCGTCAGCTCCACTTCATGGCGGATCACCTCGGACGCGAAAGCCGCGCCCCCCGGCGAATCCACACGCAGGATCACCGCCTTCACGGCGTCGTCCTCGCGCGCGTGCTTGAACTGCTCCGCAATCGTCTCAGAGCCCATCACTTCTTCGCCCAACGGCGTATGACCGTTGTGGCCGGGCAGGATGGTGCCCACGGCGTAAATCACGGCAAGTTTTGTGCCGCTCTCACTGTTCGTCCGATCCAGGTAATTGTGCAGGCTGATGCGCCGGTCGTGGCCGTGGTTCTTCTCATCGACAAGTTTGCGGAACGTCTCCCCAGTAGG
This sequence comes from uncultured Acidobacteriota bacterium, assembly GCA_963804995.1. Taxonomy (GTDB): domain Bacteria; phylum Acidobacteriota; class Terriglobia; order UBA7540; family UBA7540; genus Bog-366. The sequence continues at coordinate 753,490 of CAWDSK010000002.1, read as the reverse complement.
CCACTCGATCCACCAGGTGCGCGGCCGGGGCAGCGTCCGAAGTGAACGGCCCGGCGGCGATCGTCTTCTCCATGTCTTCAACCTTCAGCCCTCGAGACTCCGCCGTACCTTGCAAGAACTCGTGATACCAGTCCTCCACCAGCGCCTGCGTCGCCTCGCGATGGGCGGGCGTGTACTTCTTTTCCGTGAAAACGTTCGTGGCGTTCTTGTAATCGCCAATGTGGATAAAGTCAGGAAAGATGCCTAGCTTGTCGAACGTGCCCCGCAGAAAGGTGGTGGATGCCATGAGCCCTCGAACATAGAGCTCCGACTTGGGGAGCATGAGGAGGGTCTGGCAGGCCGCAGCGAGATAATAGGAACGATCGGTCGCGAACTCGAGATACGCAACACTGAACTTGCCGGTGCGGTTGAAGGCGCGAATCCGGTCGCGGATTTCCTGGATTTTGGCCATGTTCATCGTCGTCTCGCTGATGCGGATCTCAAGCCCGGTGATGTGCGGATCCGTACGCGCCCTGTCAATCGCCTCCGTGAGGTCGGTGACCGTGGTCGTGGGGCCCACCAGCCAATCCCGGATGGAGTCTTGCGGCGCCTGCTCGGGAATTTCGCCCTCAATGCGAAAGGAGAGAACCGTTTCCGGTTTCACGCGCCGGGCGAAGGATACGATAGCGAAAACCACCACTTGCAACGCCACAACGACGCCGATCACCACCAAAATAATCTTGCCAACTTTCTTCATGGCTACCTCCCAGATTAGCGCTCACTGCACAACCGCAACTCGCTTCTCAACCCAGCTCCCAGCGTGCACTTGCGGGGTTTCTGCCGCACTCTTTCCGAGGCCGACCCACTCCCACATTATGGACACGCCGCCGCCGATTTCAAAATCCAACCTCTGCCGAAGAGTGCGGGGACTGAAGCTCGGTAGCCTGAGGAGGCGACAGAATGCCGCCCCAATTGTTTGCCCGGTTATTTCGAAGCCCCGGTGTGTTAGAATCGCGGGTCCTAAATTCGCAGCGAGGAATCAATACCTATGGCACAAATCGATCTCATTCAAGGAAGAGAAATTCTGGATTCACGTGGCAACCCTACTGTAGAAGCGGAAGTGCTTCTGCGGGACGGTTCCTTCGGCCGCGCCGCAGTTCCTTCGGGCGCCTCAACGGGCGAGCACGAGGCAGTGGAGTTGCGCGATGGCGACAAGCGCCGCTATATGGGCAAGGGCGTGTTGCAGGCCGTGGATAACATTAATTCCATCATTGCCCGCGAACTCGGGGGGCACGACGCCAGCAACCAAACGGAAATTGACGAACGCATGATTGCGCTTGACGGCACCCCCAACAAGGGCAAGCTGGGCGCAAACGCAATCCTGGCTGTTTCCATGGCATCTTGTCGCGCCTCGGCGCAATCGGCGCGCGTGCCGCTCTATCGTTATTTGGGCGGACTGCAAGCGCGCGTGCTGCCCGTGCCCATGATGAACGTCCTGAACGGCGGCGTGCATGCTGACAACACCGTGGACTTTCAGGAATTCATGATCATGCCGGTGGGCGCGGAGAACTTCGCGCAGGCGTTGCGCATGTGCGCGGAGACCTTCCACACACTTAAGAAGGTTCTGAAAGATCGCGGCTACAACACCTCCGTGGGCGACGAGGGCGGCTTTGCCCCCAGCCTTAAGTCGAACGACGAGGCCGTCGAGGTGCTGTTGGAAGCCGTGGAGAAAGCGGGCTACTCGCCGGGCCATGACATCTCGATTGCCCTTGACCCCGCCTCCAGCGAAATGTTCCAGGATGGGAAGTATGTCTTTTTCAAGTCTGATAAATCCAAGAAGTCGTCCGAGGAAATGGTGAAGCTTTACGCCGACTGGGTGCGTCAGTACCCCATCGTCAGCCTCGAAGACGGCCTCGCGCAAGATGACTGGGAAGGCTGGGCGCTGCTTACCAAGGAGCTGGGCAGTAAGATTCAGCTCGTCGGCGATGACATCTTCGTCACCAACACGGACCGGCTGGCGCGCGGCATCGAAGAAGGCGTGGCCAATTCGATTTTGATCAAGCTGAACCAGATCGGTACGGTCACGGAAACCATCCGGGCCATCGAACTGGGACGCCGTCACGGCTACACGTCGGTGGTGTCGCACCGCTCGGGCGAGACGGAGGACGCCTTCATCGCGGACTTCACGGTCGGCCTGGGCACGGGGCAAATCAAGACCGGCTCCGCCAGCCGTAGCGATCGCATTTCGAAATACAACCAGTTGCTCCGCATCGAAGAAGAATTGGGTCATGCCGCGGAGTTCCTGGGCCGTGCCGCGGTCCGCTGCGCGCAGTAGCTCGCCTCCACAGCTCTACGGGGAGGGCTTCGACCGCCCTCCCTTTCTATCTGGTTCCCTTTTCCGGGACGGGCGCCGCAAGGACGCCTGCGACGCCCCCCAACATGTCCTATTCCGCCGGCAGCAAAAACCCTGCCCCAAATGCTGCTGGACACGCCGTAGTCCTCGGATCCGTAAACGACTGCCCAAGCGGCGCCGTTCTGATAATCCATAAACCCAATACCCGGTATGCCCGCTCGTCGATTCAATAAATTTTCAGGATATTCCTGTGGTTATGGTATGCTTTCTGCATCAGTTGGCATCATTCAGGGTCGTATTATTTGAACCAGTTGGGCAAATTTTTTGATTGATTGCGCGTTCATTCCCACATGCGTGCAAATGCCGTGAGGGTGTCTCAGTGAATGCCGGACCTGCGCCGCTTGCCCTGGCCGGCTGAGTGGCAAGGTGGGTGGGGTTCAGAAAATCCCCGTCGAAATCTCAAAAACTTAGGAGGTTAACTAATGAAATGCAAGGTTCTGATCACCTTATGTCTCCTCTGCCTCATGGCTGCGGGGTTAGTTTTCGGGCAGAGTACGCTGACTATACCGTTGGACGTCCCGTTCAAGTTTATGGTGGGCAAGAAGGAGATGCCGACCGGGAAGTACGAATTTGTGCTCACCTCAGGCCAGCGAGCCACCCTGGTACTTCGCAACCTGGATACCAAAAAAGCGATGTTTCTTCCCATTATCGAGCGGCTCGCGGAGACCCACCCGGAAGAGAAGCACCACGCGCAGGTGGTGTTCGATAAAGTCGGGGATGTGAGAACTCTTTCCGAGTTCTGGCCACCTGATAACGCCGATGGCTACCTGGTAGGCAGAGCTAAGGGCGAGGAAAGCCACGAGGTTTTGACCCAACAATAGGCAGGGCGCGGTCGCAAGAAAATTCTTGCGACCGCGCCCTGCAAGAGTATCTGCCGAAGGAGTGTTGACGCGACCCGAAATCTCAGGCGCGCGCCCTCCAAGGGATTTCCGCGATTTCGTATTGACAGATTGCGACTACCATTGTAGTTTGGAAGTTCATGTTGAGCGCACTGGCACACACCCATCATCATTATTGCAGGTTTGAGGTGGCGTGTCAGTGGGCATATGCTTAGGCCACCAAGCTTGATTAACGAAGCAGCCCGCTGGCACGTGGACTCAGCGGGCTTTTTTATTTCCAACCATCGGAGCACTATATGTTAGAGCTTAAGTTTCAATCGGACGGGCTGATTCCCGCCGTCGTTCAGGACCGTCACAGTGGAAAAGTCTTGATGCTCGGATACATGAATGCCGAGGCGTGCCAGCAGACCCTGACCTCCGGGTACGTGACCTTCTTCAGCCGCACGCGGCAGAAGCTCTGGACCAAGGGTGAAACCTCCGGGCATCGGCTGCTGGTGCGCGAAATCCGGGTGGACTGCGACCACGATGCACTGCTGATCCAGGCTGACCTGGGCGGCCCGGGCTGCTGCCATATGGGTTACCGCTCCTGCTTCTTCCGCAAACTTACCGGGACAGGCGAGGAAATCATCCTGACGCGCGAATTCGATCCTGCCAAAGTCTATGGTGACAAAAACCCGGAGAGCCAGACATGAACGTATTGAAATTGGGATTGCCTAAAGGCAGCCTGCAGGAAGCTTCGTTGCAGCTCTTTCGCCGCGCGGGCTACGACATCAGTGTCAATTCGCGCTCCTATTTCCCCTCCATCGATGATGATGAAATCGAGTGCATGCTGATCCGCGCGCAGGAAATGGCGCGGTACGTCGAGGATGGCATCCTGGACGCCGGCCTGACCGGCAAGGATTGGATCCTTGAAAACGACGCCAACGTGGCGGAGGTGGCTGACTTGGTATACGCCAAGCAGACCTTCGGCAAAGTGCGCTGGGTGCTGGCGGTGCCGGAGAAGTCTCCCTTCCAGAGCGTCAAGGACCTGGAGGGAAAAATCATCGCCACGGAGCTGGTGGGGGTGACCCAGCGCTACCTCGCCCGGAACGGCGTCAAAGCCAAAGTGGAGTTTTCCTGGGGCGCGACAGAAGTGAAGCCCCCCGTGCTGGCGGATGCCATTGTGGAAGTCACCGAAACGGGCTCTTCGCTGCGCGCCAACGGCCTGCGGATCGTCGAGACGGTGCTGGAATCGAACACCAAGTTCATTGCCAACCCGGCGGCCTGGGAAGATCCTTGGAAGCGCCAGAAGATCCAAACTCTGGTCATGTTGCTCGAAGGTGCCATCGAGGCCGCGGGCAAGGTCGGCCTGATGCTCAACGTGCGCCGCGCCGATCTGGAAAACGTGCTCTCCGTTCTTCCCGCTTTGAAGCGCCCCACAATTTCAAACTTGAGCGATTCCGATTGGGTCGCCGTCAACACCGTAATTGAGGAAAAAACCGTGCGCGAAATCATTCCACGTCTCAAAGCCGCCAACGCGCAGGGCATTGTGGAATACCCTCTGAATAAGATCGTCGTCTAATGCTTGATATTATTCGCAGCAGCGATGCAGCAGCCATTAACCGGCTGCTGCGGGCACGAACCAACACCATGGCAGAAGCTGAGGCGGTTGTGCGCCCCATCCTTGACGACGTCCGGCGGCGCGGCGATCGCGCCCTGCTGCGTTACATGAAAAAGTTCGACCACCTCAACCTCCGCAAGACCGGCTTCACCGTGACCCGCCAGGAGATTCGCCGCGCCTGTCGCAAGGTTCCTCGCGGTTTTGTGGCCGCCGTACAGGTGGCTGCTGCGAACATTCGCCAAGCGGCTCGCCGCCAGTTGCCCCGGCCATGGACGTCAAGCACCAGCGCGGGCGTGAGCGTTGGACAGATCATCCGGCCGCTCGAGCGCGTGGCTTGCTATGTTCCCGGTGGGCGCTTCCCGCTGCCCTCCACGGTGCTGATGAGCGTCATCCCCGCCCAGGAAGCCGGCGTGCGCGAGGTCATCGTCACCTCACCGCGGCCCGCGCCGGCCGTTCTTGTTGCCGCCGACCTCTTGGGAGTGAAGAAGATTTTCCGTCTCGGAGGCGCGCAGGCGGTGGCTGCCTTTGCCTTTGGCACCGAATCCGTGCCGCGGGTCGACAAGATTGTCGGTCCGGGGAATCGTTACGTTGCCGCCGCCAAGAAGCTGGTGGCGGGCGAGTGTGGTATCGATTTTATCGCTGGACCATCGGAGCTCGTCCTGGTCGCCGCACGCGGCAACGCGGAATGGATCGCGTCCGACCTGGTGGCGCAAGCTGAACACGATCCCGACGCGGTGGCGATCTTCATTACGCCTTCGCCCAAGCTGGCGCTCCAGGTGCAGGCAGCAGTGTGCGGAATCCTGGCGCGGCTGGGGCTGCCCGTGGCGGAGCAGGCACTGGAGGCCCAGGGTGCGATCGTTGTGACACGGAACCTCCAAGAGGCCGCTGAGCTCGTGAACCGCCTGGCCCCTGAGCACCTTACCCTCTTTGAGGGCGCGACCGGGCTGCTCAACCGTGTCCAATCTGCTGGCTCCATCTTCCTCGGCGGCTACAGCCCTGTTGCAGCTGGTGATTATGCCTCTGGAACTAATCACATTCTGCCTACAAGTGGTGTGGCGCGATTGCGGGGGGGACTGAGCGCCGCGGATTTTGTGAAGGCCGTGTCCGTACAGCGCCTCAGCCGTCGTGGGCTGGCAGGTCTCGGAAAGGCCATCGTTACGCTTGCCCAAACCGAAGGCCTGAAAGCACACGCCTATTCCGTCGAGGCCAGGTTAAGGCCTGCCGGCCAAGGGAGGACCCGGAAGCGATGATTCGACCGCGCAAAGCCATTGAACGCCTGAAAAAGTATCGGCCTCCCCAGGAGGGCCGGGGCGGCAAGATGCGGCTCGAACTTCAATGAAAATACCGTCGGTTGCCCCCCCCAGGTGATTCGCGCTCTGCGACGTGCCCTGACCCCTGAAATGGTGACGCGTTACCCGGAATACGACGAAAGCCGTAACACCCTGGCCACCTATTTTGGCGTCGAGCCGGCGGAGTTACTCCTCGCCAATGGCACCGACGACGCCATCAAAACGATCTGCGACACCTTCGTCGATCCCGATGACGCGCTGTTGGTTCCCGCCCCCACTTTTCCCGTATACGAATTTTTCAACAACGTGTCGGGCGGAAAAACTCTGCGCATCCGCTACGATGAGAATTTCCGTCTGCCCACCGATGCCTTTGTCGCGACGTTGAAGAAGGAGAAGGTCCGCTGGGTAGCCTTGGCCAATCCCAACAATCCCACCGGCACGCAGATACCCAAGACGGATCTGAAAACAATTCTGCTAGCCGCCCCAGAGACAGTGGTGCTGATCGACGAGGCCTATCACGATTTTTCCGGCGAGTCGATTTTGACCTGGATTCGCAAATATCCGAACCTGATCGTAACGCGCACCTTCTCAAAAGCCTTTGGCCTAGCGGCGCTGCGTTTGGGGTGCCTGTTCGCGAACGCACCGCTCATTGAGTCGCTGCAGCGCGGGCAGAACCCATTTGCCGTGAACACGCTGGCTTTGATCGCCGCGGGGATCGCGATTAAGTATGACGCGCAGGTGCGTAAGTATGCAGAGTCAATTCGCAAGAATCGAACGGGTTTCTCCCGCTGGCTTGAGGCCCGAGGAATCCCATACGTCCCGAGTTCCGCGAATTTTGTCCTGACTCGCGTGGGCGAGAGGGCTCCGGAAATCGCCAAGCTCTTACGTGCCGAAGGTATTCTGGTTAGGGATTGGAGCTACGATCCGCACCTGAAGGGCTACCTGCGCTTCACCATCGGCTCTGTGGCCCAAACACGCCGGCTGATGGCGGAGCTTGAGCGTCTTGAGCAAATGATTGAAACACGCAACGCCGCGAAGGCCTGGAAGAATACGGCCTCCTACTCCTCCACGGGATGGTTTGCATGAAAGCGCGCATCGCCACATTGCAACGCAAGACCGCGGAAACAGATATCCGCGCGCGCTTGAATCTGGATGGACGCGGCCGCTATCACATCTCAACGGGTATTCGGTTTCTCGATCACATGCTCGAACTCTTCACGCGGCATGGGGGTTTCGATTTGGACCTCCAGGCACGCGGCGACCTGGATGTGGACCAGCACCACACGGTGGAAGATGTGGGCATCGTGCTCGGCCAGCTCCTACGCGAGGCGCTGGGTTCAAAGAAGGGGATCAACCGCGCCGGTTACTTTCTGATGCCCATGGATGAAACGCTGGCGATTGCCGCCATCGACCTGAGCGGACGGCCTTACCTGGTGTTGAATGCTCCTCTCAAGGTACGGTACGTGGGCGATCTCCAAACTGAGCTGTTGGAAGATTTCTTTCACGGATTCTCAACCAGTGCGGCGGCGAACGTCCATCTGAAGGTGATGTACGGGCGCTCTAGTCACCACGCGGTGGAAGGCGTGTTCAAGGCGTTTGCGCGCGCCCTGCGCTACGCGTGCTCGCGCGACCGCCGTCTGAAGTCGCAGCTCCCCAGCACGAAGGGGCTTCTATGATTGCCGTGCTCGATTACGGCGCCGGCAATGTTGGTTCGGTGCTCAAGGCGGTCGACTACCTGGGCTTCGAAGGGCGGCCGGTCGATCAGGGTGCAGGGCTCCGTTCCGCCGACAAAATCATTCTTCCCGGGCAAGGCCACTTCGGCGCCATGATGAACGCTCTTGCGGAGCGCAAGATGCTGGAGCCGCTGCGCGAGTCGCTTGCCGAAGGCAAACCTTTTCTCGGCATTTGCCTAGGCCTGCAGGCGCTCTACGAGACCAGCGAAGAAGCGCTCGACGTTGCCGGCCTCGGAATCCTGCCCGGCCGCGTGACGCGCTTCCAAGGGGTCTTCAAAGTGCCGCACGTCGGCTGGAGCCAGCTTGAGTTGCGCCGTGATGGTGGATTGTTCCAAGGTGTCGCGTCTGGCAGCTTCGTTTACTTTTGCCATTCTTATTATGGACCCGTCACCCCGGAAAGCTGTGCCGTAACGGAGTATGGCCAAACGTTCGCCGCGGGCGTTGAGCTGAAGAATATCCGGGCCGTGCAATTTCACCCGGAAAAGTCAGGCGAGGTGGGGCTGCGGGTGCTGAGAAACTTTCTGGATATGTGAGGGGAGCGAGAGCTGTCAGTGGTCAGCCCAAAGCGGCAAAAGCTTTAGCTGAAAGCTGCGCGCTGATTGCTGACGGCCAAACCATGTTCGCCAAACGCATCATTCCGTGCCTGGACTGCAAGGACGGCCGTGTGGTCAAGGGCATCCGGTTCGTCAATCTGCGCGATGCCGGTGACCCTGGTGACCTGGCGGAGATGTACAACCGCGAGGGCGCGGACGAACTTGTGATGCTCGATATCTCTGCCTCGCGCGAAGGCCGTGTGACACTGATGGACACTGTGCGGCGTGTGGCCCGACGGCTCTTTATTCCCCTCACCGTGGGCGGGGGAGTTCGGGCGCTCGATGACGCGCGGCGATTACTTTCCGCCGGGGCCGACAAGGTTGCCATCAACACGGCGGCCGTGGAATCGCCTGAGGTGGTCCGAGTTATCGCGGAAAACTACGGGCGGCAGGCTATCGTGGTAGCGATCGATGCGCGGCGGGTTCGAAAGGCGACGCCCGAAACTCGGGACTCGCTGGCAGCGGAGAGCGGGGCTTCGCATATCGAGTCGGAGAATTCCTCAAAGCCTTCGGCAGATCAGCAATCACCTCACTGGGAAGTCGTGACTTACGGCGGGACGAAACCCACGGGCATCGACGCTCTCGAGTGGGCGCGTCGCGTTGAGGAACTGGGCGCGGGCGAAATCCTGCTGACCTCGATGGATGCGGACGGAACGCAAGCGGGCTTCGACTGCGCCTTGACCGCAACCATCGCACGCGCGCTGCACATCCCAGTCATTGCCTCCGGAGGGGCAGGCAGCCCGGAGCATATCGCCGAAGTGTTTTTGCAAGGCGCCGCCGACGCCGCCTTGGCCGCGTCGATTTTTCACTATGAGACGCACACGATTCGCAGTTTGAAAGAGTACCTGCGCACGCGAGGCGTGCCGGTTAGGATTTAAGGCCCCAGTCCCAAGAACCTAAAACCGGTGTCTCCATGATCATCCCCTGCATCGATTTGATGGCTCGCAAGGTCGTGCAACTTGTCCAAGGCAAAGAGAAATTCCTGGAATTGCCTGACGCCGTGGCCGTGCTTGAGAAATTTTCGAGCTACCCGGAAATCCAAGTAATTGATCTCGACGCGGCGATGGGCAAGGCGGAGAACAACGAGGCGATCGTCCGCGAGCTTTGCCGACGCAAGCCCTGCCGGGTGGGCGGCGGCATTCGCACCGTTGAGCGCGCGCAGGCAGTGGTTAATGACGGTGCGTCGCAGGTGATTGTGGGCAGCAGCGCCTTCACCTCGCAGGGCGTCAATGATGAATTCCTGCGCAGCCTCGTGGCCGCCGTACCGCGTGAAAGAATCCTGATCGCCGTGGATTCTCTGGGCGACCGCGTGGCCATTCGCGGCTGGCGGGAAACCCTGCCGATCACCTCCGCCCAGGCGTTGCCGCAACTTGAGCCCTATTGTTCGGGATTCCTTTGTACGTATATCGATGCGGAAGGAAGGCTTCAAGGAACAAATTTAGATTGGTTCCGCAGCTTGCGCGCTGTCACCGAACTTCCTATCACCGCCGCGGGCGGCATCACCACCGACGAAGAAATCCTGGCGCTCGAAAAACTCGGTATGCACGCGGCGCTGGGGATGGCGATCTACCGAAAGGTCTTTCCGGAATTCTTTGCAGAGCGTAATCCCGGGGGGAACTGAAATTGCGTCCCAAGGTGGGCAATCATTCCAGGGGTAATCGGGCAAGTTAAGAAGAACCCCCCACCCGCCATCGTCCATCGGGCACCCTCTCCCCTGGGACTGGGTGGGGTGTTCGTGGTGCTTCCGTCCGTTGAGGCGCACCGTAATCAATCCACATAAATCCGCGGCACGCGTTTGCCGATAGAGCAGAGGACTTCGTAGGGAACCGTATCGAGCAGTTGGGCGATTTCGATGGCGGTAATCGAGCTGTGGTTTGATTCGCCGATCAGGATAACTTCGTCGCCGATGTCCGTTCCGGAAATGTCAGTGGCGTTGAGGAGCGACAGGTCCATGCTGACGCTGCCCACGATGCGCGCGCGCCTGCCGCGCACAATGGCATAGCCGCGGTTAGAAAGCGCATGGCTGAGACCGTCGGCGTAACCAACCGGCACCGTAGCGATGCGCGATGGCCGGCGAGTGAAGAACGCTGCGCCATAACCCAACGGGGTGCCGCTGGGAACATCCTTCATATAGACAATCCTGGACTTGAAAGTCAGAATGGGTTCAAATTCCGGGACCTTGGGAAGCTCCTGCCCCGGCAGCACCACCAGCGGCATACAATAGCCGTAAAGCAGCGCACCCGCACGCACCAGGTTTTCAGAGAACTTCCGGCCGGTCAGCAGCGCCGCACTGTTCGAGACATGAATCCATTCCGGTTCAACTCGCAGCCTATGCATTTGCTCGAGCACTGCCGTAAAGCGCTGCGCTTGCTCATCAGTCTGTGAGGCTACGAGGTCTTCTGCCGATGCCAGATGCGTAAAGAGCCCCTTCATTTGCAGCCCCTCCAGCTCGCGGTAATGTTCAACGAACGCTGCGACACGGTCAAGCGGCAAGCCCAGACGCCCCAGCCCGGAATCCACTTTCAAGTGAAATTCTATCGGCCGGCCGTAGCGGTGCGCGCACTCCGCGTAAGTGTCGAGGCGCATAGTGGAGGATATCGAGGGCGTCAGCCGGTATTCGATCAAGTGGGCGGGGTCGCTCATGTAAAGCCCGCCCAACAGCAGCACCGGCTGCTGGATTCCCGCTGCGCGCAGTTCCAGGGCCTCCTCGACCGTTGCCACGCCGAACCAATCCACACCGCACGCAGCCAGACACATCGCGACTGGTACGGCGCCATGGCCGTAGGCGTCGGCTTTTACGACGGCCATGACCTTGCGCGCGCCGGCCAGATCACGGACACGCTGATAGTTGCGCCGCAGCTTGGAGAGCGAAATCTCGACCCAGGTCGGACGGAGGAGTTTATCAGTTGGGTGGCTCACAGAAAACGTATTATTCAGATAGGATAGCCCCAGGACGTTACGTCGGCCTTCCAGTAATAAGATTCAGAATTTGAGATCTGAAATGTCAGATTCAAGATTCAGAATTCCAGATCACTCAACCGTAGCGCGTTTGTTTCCTCGCCAGGTGCCGGCTTGCTCACGCGTAGGCCCCACCGTCTTCGTGAGCCTTGTTTTCGAATTTAGCATAGGGCTTCAGGAAGACAACCGGGACTTCTCCGGTGGGACCGTTGCGCTGTTTACCAATGATCAGCCGAGTTTCGGAGCCGCCGTGCACAAACTCTTCTTCGCCCTCCTGCTCCTCGGCTGACTTCCGCTCCCGGAAGATGAAGATTACCACGTCGGCATCCTGTTCGATTGACCCGGACTCACGGAGGTCCGAAAGTTGCGGGCGCTGGCCGGGGCGCTGCTCCGGGGCACGGCTCAACTGTGAGAGCGCCAACACCGGGACGTGCAGTTCCTTGGCGATACTCTTCAGGCCGCGTGAAATGTAACTGACTTCCTGGGTGCGGTTCTCAAAACGGCCATGGCCGGAAACCAGTTGCAGGTAATCCACGATAAGCAGGTCAAGTCCTTTTTCCGCTTTCATGCGCCGGGCCTTGGCGCGAATCTGCATGATACTCAGAGCGGGCGTGTCATCGATATAAAGCGGCGCTTCCGACAGCCTGCCCAAAGCGTCGGTCATCCTCTTCCAGTCGTCACGGTTGGAAAAGCCGGTGCGCAGCTTGTGACTGTCAATGCGCGCCTCCGAGCAGAGCAGGCGGATGACCAGTGATTCTTTGCTCATTTCGAGCGAAAAGACCCCCACTTTCCTACGGCCTTCGATGGCAGCGTGGGCGGAAATGTTGAGGGCCAACGCAGTTTTGCCCAAGGAGGGACGCGCCGCAACCACAATCAACTCACCCGCTTGCAACCCGGAGGTCATATTATCAAGGTCCACGAAACCCGTCTCAATGCCGGTCACACGCTGGCCGCGGTCGAACAAGACATTAATTTGACCGAAGCTCGTTTTGACGATTTCGCGGATGGTTGAGAACCCCGATTGCACGCGCTGCTCAGCGATGTCGAAAACCTGGGTCTGCGCGAGGTCGATCAGCGTCTCGGGGTCATCCGTGCCTTCCAGGCACCTCGAGATCACGTTACTGGAGGCGTTGATCAAGCGGCGGACCGTGGATTTCTCTTTGACGATGCGGCAGTATTCTCCCACCGCCGCCAGGGTACCGATGGGGACGCCGTCCGTAAGCGCAGCGAGATACGCCGCCCCGCCGGACTTTTCCAGCCAGCCGTCCCTCGAAAGCTCTTCTGAGAGCGTTACCAAATCGATGGGGCGGCTCTTCTCCGACAGCACAACCATTTTTTCGAAGATCAGGCGGTGGGATTCCGAATAGAAGTCTTCCTTCGAGAGGACTTCCAGGGCGGAGTTCAGGGCGCTGTTGTTGAGCAAAATCGAGCCCAACAGAGCGCGTTCCGCTTCCAGATTATGAGGAACAGTCCGGTCGTTGATCGTCGCGGTGGGCATCGGCTGATTCCAATTTTACACTATCTCGACCCGCTGTGGTCACCCCAGCAACGGCCGGGGGAAGATTGCATGACCCGCACCGTACACCCGCCAGCGCTGGCTTCAAGCGCGGCGAAAATTGCGGCAGCCTTTCTGGCGTGCCACCTCATGGCCCGGCCCGGAGGAGTTCGGGGCGCCCGCTGCCAAAGCGAATGTCTTTTCTTGATACGTGCTCTGACTCTACTGGTCATGAAGTGTGCAGCATCCCAAGGATGGAGTACAGGAAAAGGTGCTCACGGGTTGTGGAATTCCTGTGCAAGGCCTCGAATACCTGTGGAGAAGTCAGGCGGGGCTGTGGATTTCTCGTGAGGGTCGCTGAGGAGGCGTGGGGTGGGATGTTCAGCCGACTTTAGGAAATAAGAGTTCTCATCAGAGGCAAGGAAACTCTTCACCCGCCCTCTGCCAGAGGCAGAGGGGTGAGTTGGGGTAAGGCGGAGCGGGTACGGCTACTCGTTTTCTGGAGTAGCTTCGGCGGCAGGAGCCTCCGCAGGGGCAACCGCAGTTTCCTGGGCCGGGGGGGGCGGTGCTTTGGCAGCCGCCTTCGCCTTGGCTTCCGCGGCGGTCTGGATCTTGGCTCGCGATTCCTCATCGGGCTCGACAAGCACCTTGACCGTCGCCGTCACTTCCCGGTGCAGCTTGACGGGGACGCCATACTCGCCCAGCACCTTGATGGGGGTGCTGATCTGGATCTTGCGCTTGTCAATATGGTAGCCCTGGGCCAGCAGCTTTTCCGCAACGTCCATCGAGGTGACGGAGCCGAAGAGGTTACCCTTTTCACCGGCTTTGCGGATCAAGGTGACGCTAACATCCTGAAGAAGTGTAGCGAGGTCGGCGGCGTCAGCTTTCTCCTTGGCTTCCAGCTTGAGGAAGCGGACGCGCTGCTGCTCCACCCACTTGCGGTTCTGCGGAGTGGCCGCCACGGCCAGCTTCTTGGGCAACAAGAAGTTGCGCCCATATCCCGCGGCCACCTTCACCACCTGGCCGCGCGTTCCAATTTTATCAATATTCTCTAAAAGGATAACTTCCATACGGAGACTCCCTGAATTGAAACGGCACGGCGGCGCGGGCGGGGGAACGCCCCGGCTGGGGCGTCCTTTCCCGGCGGCAACAGTGCGCCGCTGGCGTTTAGGTTCCCGCCGCGAACGGCAGCAGGGCTATATTCCGGGCGCGCTTAATGGCTTCGGACAGCGCGCGTTGATGCGTGGAGCAGGTGCCGGTCAGACGACGGGGCAGAATCTTGCCGCGCTCGGCGATGAACTCACCAACCAGCCGCACATCCTTGAAATCGATCACATCGATTTTCTCTTCGCAGAACTTGCAGACCTTGCGCCGGCGGAAGTATTGCTTTCGGCCTCCGCCGCCTCCTCCCCCTTCCCGCCGGGGCGGGCGTTCTCCGGGGGGCGCGTTTTCTTTGGGATAAGCCATGGTTATTGACTCCTTTATGCCTGCGCGGTTTCAGCCGGAGCGACGGGGGGCATGGGTGCCGGAGCGGGAGCAGGCTTGCTCCGGCGACGCTTGGCCTCCTGCTTGGTCCGCAGAGCCTTAAATTTCTCCGCGCGCTGTAAAATCTCGTCCGTGCACACGGTGAGATACTTGATCACGGTGTCGGTCACCTTGAGACGGCGCTCAAATTCGCGGATCGTGTCTCCCGTGCCCTGCACGTAGAAGAGCACGTAGAAACCCTCGCGCTGTTTGTGGACGCGATAAGCCAGCCGGCGGCGGCCCATCTTTTCGACCTTCTCCACTTTGCCGCCTGCCGAGCCCACTACGCCTTCCATCTGCGTGATGAGCTTTTGCACGTCATCGTCAGCCACATCGGGCCGCACAATAAAAATCATCTCGTAATTACGCATGGGACCTCACGACTCTGGGGATGGAACACGCCGGTTGAAGCGGTTCATCGCCTTTTGCACACCTTCCAAAAGAATCACCCGGACGGCCTCGCTGGCCTGGTCGAGCATTTCCGTCACCAACTCCCACTCCGCCGGGCGGAACGCCCCCAGGAGATAGGAGACGTAATCTTCCACTTGCCGGTCCGGCCGCACACCCATTCGCAGCCGCGTGAAATCATCGGTCTCCAGCGCGCCGATGATGGATTTCAATCCATTGTGCCCGCCGGCGCTGCCGCGCGGGCGTATACGCAGCGTGCCCAGCGGCAATTCAATCTCGTCGACCAGCACCAGCAGGTCACGCGAAGCAAGTTCGTGGTTCTGGAGCAATCGCGCCACCGCCAGACCGCTCAGGTTCATGTAGGTCTGCGGCTTGGCGAGCACCACGCGCACACCCGCGAGTTCCGTAGAGGCCGTCAGCGCCTGTGCTTCGCGGCGCGCCAATTGCACGCCACAAGCATCTGCCAAGCGGTCGATGGCCATGAACCCCAGGTTGTGAGGTGTCCGGTGGTACTCGTAGCCGGGGTTCCCCAAACCAACGATCAGCTTCACACAGAACCCGAAACCTGAGAATCGAAACTCGAAAAGGGAAACTCGAAATTCGGGCTCATGCCCGCGGTTAATCCTTCTCCTTGCCCTTTTCCTTGCCCTTTTCTTTCTTCTCTCCGCCGGCTTCTTCCTCGGCGCCTTCTTCTTCTGTCTTACCCTTGCGGATGACCTCAGGTTCGGCGGGCGCGGCCTCCGCCACCTCCGCCGGCTTCTCTTCTTCCGCCTTCAAGACGACCACATGCGCCACGACGCGGTTTGCATCGGTCAGGACTTTCACCTTAGGCCCCAAGGGCAGATCCGCTACGCGCAGGTTTTGGCCGATAGTGAGCGGCGTGACGTCCACGGTGATGGCCTCCGGGATGTTGTCCGGGAGGCACTCAACTTCGATCTCGCGCAGGATGAACTCAAGAATTCCACCCTGCACTTTCACGCCCTGGGGCTCGCCGGTAATGTGGATCGGAACCTTCAATTTCAGTTTGGTATCCAGCGCAATACGCACCAAATCGACGTGCAGGAGGCCGCCGCGTATAGGCTCCGACTGCCAGTCGCGAATCATGGCGCGCGCCGGCGCTTTACCCCGAACTTCCAACGTGAAGATGGCGTTGTGGCCCGATTCCGAGTGGAGGATTTCGCGTATTCCCTCCGGATCCACGGTGACCGGAATCACGGGGCCGCCTCCACCGTAGACGATGCCGGGGATGCGTCCCGCGCGCCGCGTGCGCCGCGCCGCGTTTTTGCCGAAATCCTCGCGGGGCTCAGCTTCCACAGTAAATGCTTGGCTCATGGCTTTCTACTCCTCGTCGTGAGGGTTGTGCTCGCGCCTTCGGTTCTTCAAATGAAGAGCTTGCTAACGGAAGTCTCGTCATGAATGGAACGGATGGCGTGCGCCAGCAACTTGCCCACACTTAAAACTTTGATCTTGCCGCACTGCTCCGCTTCCGCAGTAAGGGGAATGGAGTTCGTTGCCACCACTTGCTCCAGCGGCGCCGCGCTGATCTTCTTGATGGCATTATCGGCGAAGACTCCGTGCGTGCAGCAGGCGTAAACTTTTGCTGCACCTTTGTCGATCAGCGCCTGGGCGCCCTTGGCCAGCGTCCCGGCGGTATCCACCATATCGTCGACAATCAAACAGGTCATGCCTTCGACTTCGCCGATAACGTTGAACATTTCCACGACGTTCGCGTCTTCCCGGCGCTTGTCAATAATCGCCAGAGGCACGCTCATCTTTTTGGCAAAGCCCCGGGCGCGATCCACACCGCCGGTATCAGGCGAAACCACCACCAGGTTCTTCAACTTCAAGCGGCGAAAATAAGCCACCGTGACCGGCGTGGCGTAGAGGTGATCCACAGGAATATCAAAGAATCCCTGAATCTGGCCCGTGTGCAGTTCCAGCGCCAGCACGCGGTCAGCTCCCGCGGAGGTCAGCAGGTCCGCCACCAGTTTCGAAGAGATGGGCACGCGCGGCCGGTCCTTGCGGTCCTGGCGGGCGTAAGCAAAATAAGGCATCACGGCCGTGATGCGATTGGCGGAGGCACGGCTTAAGGCATCGAGCATGACCAGCAACTCCACCAGGTTGTCATTCACGGGGCGGCAAGTGGGCTGAATGACGAAAACGTCGGCGCCGCGCACGTTTTCTTGGATTTGCAGCCGCACTTCGCCATCCGGAAAGCGGCCCACGTGGGCCTTCCCCAACGGCACCCCCAAGTCAGCACAGATCTCCCGCGCCAGCGCCGGATGTGCGTTTCCTGTGAAAACCTTGAGCGTGTGCCGAACCCTTTCGGAATTCATTTCACCTCACGCGCGAACCTATCAACTTGGGACATAAACTGGCTGGGAGGCCTGGATTCGAACCAGAGTTCCATGCTCCAAAGGCATGTGTCCTACCACTGGACGACCTCCCAAAAAAAATTGAGCCATCGGGTCATTGAGCCATTGCGGGGCTCGATCCACGTCCCCAGGCATTCAATAATTCATTGACCCGATGATGCAATAGGTCAATCCACAAATACCTTCCGGTGGTAGCCGGGGCGCGTCAGTGTGCGCGTCCGGAACGAGAGCCATCCGTTGGGGATGAGTTTCGAGGCGTGGGCCACTTGACGAGCGGAAGAGAAGAGGGCGTACACAGCAGACCCGCTGCCCGTCAAGGAAGCAACTTCGGCCCCGGCCCGGATAAGCCGGCGCTTCAAGCGCGCCAGCTCAGGCCACCTCGCGAAAACGACGTACTCGAAGTCGTTCTCGGCCGGTCCCCAGCTCATCAGGGGAAATTGTGGCCACGCACCGACACTACCAATGTAAGCGGTTCCGGCCTGCCCTGTCAACCGCAATCCAGCCTCGCGGTAGGCCTCCGCCGTGGAAACCGCGAAACCTGGAAAGACCACCAGGCAGGCCCGCGAGGGAAGGTCGCTGAGCGGGTAGATCTCCTCACCACGGCCACAGCCCAGGACACGGCCCCCCAGCAGAAACAGCGGAACGTCGGAGCCGAGCGCGGCTGCAAGCTTGTGGCGTGCGGATGAATCCAGACGATCGCGAGTGAGGCGCTCGAGGCCCAGGAGCGTGGCGGCCGCGTCGGTGCTAGCCCCGCCCAACCCGCTGCCGACCGGGATTCTCTTCTGAATTTGAACTTCGATGCCGCCATGCCAGTTGAGCGCGCTCGCCCAGGACTCACAGGCGCGGTAAACCAGATTGCCGCGCCCGGCGGGCACGCTGGGGTCATCGCACTCAACAACAATCCCCTTCCCCGGTTTCGCCAAGGTGATTTTCAGGCGATCGTGGAGCGCGATGGTTTGGTAAACAGTGTGGATTTCGTGATAGCCGTCGGGCCGTTTGGCGAGAATCTTCAGACCCGCGTTGATCTTGGCGAAAGCGCGAAGGCGTAGTGTCTTTTTCAAGGCAGGTGCGCAGCCGGGCGGGACCCCATGCGGCCAGCCCGGGATGATCTCCGGATGGCTCCGCACGCAAGGTGCGAAGCAAGTACAGGCAGGTGAATCTTACCTCAGAAAGACGCGGCGCGGTCCACTTTGCGCCGCGATGGGAGAAGCGTTGGGAAATGCCGAATGTTTATTTATGCGCGGATTTATCGTGCTTCGCCTGGGCCTTCAAATCGTCAAGCTGCTTCTGGAGCTTGGCGGCCTGCCCGGCATCGAAGTCACTGGAAACCGCCTCGGGCCATTCCTTCAGGGCGCGCTCCCACTCTTCCTCAGCCATCGTCGACTTACCCATGCGCAGATAGAGATTGCCCAGGTGTTCGTGGATAGTCGGATCATTCTGAATCAGGCGGGCGGCCTTTTCCAAGTGTGGTTCCGCCAAGTCGTAGCGGTTCATCTTGAAGTACGCCCAGCCCAGGCTGTCGAGGTAGGCGCCGTTATTGGGCTCCAGATCCACGGCCTTCTTGATGTACTTGACCGATTCCTCCAGCCGGATGCCGCGGTCCGCCAGCATATAGCCGAGGTAGTTTGAGGCAGAGGCATTCAGAGGATTCACCGCGAGCACCTTCTTGAACGTCTCTTCCGCCACCTCGTATTTCTTCTGCCGTTCGTAAATGGAAGCGAGCACGAAAAGCGCGTATTCCTGATCGTCCGTATTGGGTGTCAGTTCCAGCGATTTGTGCACTGCTTGCTCGGCATCTTCGAAGCGCTTGGCCTGGGAATAAACCTGGGCGATCGAAATGTAGATTTCGCGATCGCCGGCGCTCTTGGAGAGCAAGGCCTGGAGCTGCGCCACCGCTTCGTCCACATGACCCTTCTCACCCAGCATAGTGGCGCGCAGAATCTTCAGGGCATGGTCTTGCGGATAGGCCTGGACGGCGCTATCGACTTCGGCCTGCGCCTTGTCCGGTTGGTGTTCCAGGCGCAAGGTTTCAGTGATCAGGAACTCCGCGCGCGGGCCTTGCGTTTTGCCGAGCGCCTGGATCTGTTTGAAGCAGTCCATGGCCTGAGGGAACTTCTCCTGCTCGCGGTAAACCAGTCCCAGCCGTTCCAGGAAAATCGCCCGGTTGTTGGCTTCCGCCACGGTGTATTGATTTTCAGGCCGCTCCGACTGCTTCACCAATCCTTGCATAATCTGAATGGCTTTGTCGGAGTTGCCGACCGTGTCTTCCAGCATCGCCTGCTGGTAAGGGACTTCCAGGTTGTCGGGCTTAATATTTCTGGCTTTCTCCAGTTCCTGACGAGCCTCGTCGAAGCGCCCTTCCTGGCGATCAATCTGGGCCAGGTGCATGTAGCTGGCATCATCCTCGGGCTCGGCTTTCAGGACCTTCTGTAGTTCCACCCGCGCCGCGTCGTTCTTACCGGCGTTCAGAAGCGCCTCCGCATAAGCCCGGCGGAGTTCTGAGTTGTCAGGGTCCTGTGCCAGCGCCTTCTCGTAAGTCGCGATGGCCTTATCGAAATCATGGGTCTGGGTGTAGGCAAAAGCCAGCATTCCGAGAATCTGGGAATCGGCATCGCCCTCAGGTATCTTGGTCAGGGCGTCCGCAGCCTGCTGGTAATCGCCCTCCTGAAAATAAAGTTCCGCCAAGTTGGCGAGGCCCACCTTCGAGTCCGGATCCGTCTTCAATACTTTGCGGAAAGCCTCTTCCGCCTTGGCAGGCTGATTACTGGCCCGGTAGAGCCGCCCCAGCAACAGCCAGGAATCGGTGTCGTTGGGAGTCTGGCGCACCAGGGCTTCCAAATGCTCAATCGCTTTGCCCAGGCTTTCCTTGGTGGTATTACGATCCGCCTGGGTGTTGTCCAACATGTGGAAGTAAATGCGGGCCAGCAGACGGTGGGCGTCAGGATAATCCGGGTCTTCCTTTAGGACGGCTTCAGCTTCATTTACCGCGTCCCCGATCCGGCTCGAGCGCCAATAAAGCTCAGCCAGCTCGACCCGCAGAAAGAGCGAGGTGGGGTCAGCGGCAATGGCTTCCTTGTATTCGGAAATCGCGCGGTCAATGTAATCGCCACGATTGTAGATTCCCGCCAGTTCCTTGTACCGCCGGGCCATCATGAAGTGGTAGTAAGCCTTGGCGTGGTCCGGAGTGGCCGAGGAGGCCGTCGGCGTCTGCCCTGGCCCCTTTCCCGGGCCCGCCTGTGCGGGGTCTTGCGCCGCCCATAAACTTCCTCCCAAAAATAGTAGGAGGCTCAATACAATGCAGATCTTCTTAACGTTCATTGTCATAGTTCCTTTTTTGCCCCGCTTAGAGACGTATACACAAATTATCCCATACCGTTATAGAGGTGTAAAGGCTCAAGTAGGTTGCATCGGTGTGAAATGTCCCACAATTGCCGCGTTGGTCCGGCGTAAGCGAGGGAATCAAAAGGCGTTTGCCGACTGATCAATCTCCTCAGTAACTTAGCGGAGGCAAGCTGCGAGTGCACGAATCCAACCGGGACCCATCCCATCACGGGTGGCGCGTACATTATTTTTTATGTATGCGTCCCTTGGTCGTGTCCTGTAAACTGCGCCGATGCCAGGCCTACGGCATTTCTGAGGAGAACCTTTCATGAACAAGTCCGGTAACTGGAATGTCACTTCACCCCCGTCCCGTTCAGCAAATCCAGTTCTGAGGGCGCTGGTGGTCGTGGCCTTGGCACTGCTCTCTTTCGAGGCCATGGATTCCGGCGCCTCCACTGCCGCCCCGCCTCCTGAGGGAGAGCGAATGCCCAGGGTTCTCCAGCTCAGTGGGTCGCCCTACGAGCGAGGGCTGCAGCATGGCAGGGCGATGCGCCCGGAAATCGCCAGGATGGTGGGCCTCTGGAAAAAGGACCTGCAAGAACAGTCCAAGATGGATCCGGATGCCTTTGTGCAGAAGTTTTTTGCCGAAACGAATTTCTTGCCCGCCATCAAGCGGTGGACCCCCGAACTGCTGGACGAAATCAAGGGTATCGCGGAAGGTTCCGGCCAGCCTTATCAGACCATGCTGGCCTATCAGATGGTCGATGAAATCTGGGTTTATTTCGATAAGGCCGATTCGCATCATTGCAGCAGCCTGGGAGTGATACGGAGCGAATCGCATCCGGCTTACATTGCGCAAAATATGGACCTGGAAAGTTACCGGGATGGCTCGCAGGTTGTCCTGCACATCGCCCCCGGCCCCACCACCCCCGAACAGTTTGTCTTCACCGTGGCCGGCCTGATCGCCACCAATGGCATGAACAACCGGTCTATTGCGATCACGACCAATACACTTTTGCAACTCAGCGCCTCGCCCGACGGACTCCCGGTCGCTTGCGTTGTGCGCGGAGTGCTGGCGCGAGCGAAGGGCGAAGACGTGTTGAGTTTTATCAAAACCATTAAGCATGCCTCAGGACAGAATTACATAGTTGGCGTGGGCGACCGCGTCTACGATTTTGAAGCCTCGGCCCATAAGGTCGTTGAGTTCCGGCCCTCGCCTGACGGAAGCGTTGTGTACCATACCAACCACCCGCTCGCAAATGATGATTTGAAGCCCTGGCACTTGAAACGGATCCGGGCGATGACGCTGGAGGAGAAGAACCGGGACAACAGCGAAGTAAGGCTCAACTCGCTGGCAACACACCTGCGAATGCCCGCTTCAGCCATCGACGAACAAGTGGTCAAAGCAACGCTCCGCTCAAAGGACTCGAAGGATAACCCGATCTGCAGATCTCTGGGGGTGGGCGATGCATCGTTCTCCTTTGGTGCCACGCTCATGACCCTGTCCGACAAACCCTTCTTTCAGGTGACCATGGGGCCGCCCGATTCGAACAAGTTCTTGCGGCTCGAGTTCTCGCGAATCGCGGCAAGCAAGCAATGATCCTGTTTCCCAGCCGGTAATGCAGCGCGGACCCGTTTCGTAGCGCGGTCCCCCGTTTTCGGGGTCCGCGGTTCTTCTGTAGGGAAAAAACCTGCACGGCCGAGCTGCGACCCAAAAGGATTTCACCCCCGAGGCCACAGAGGTCACGGAGACCGAGCAGAGGAAAAGCTGCGAGCAAATATAATATTTACCGCCGAGGCGCTGAGACGCAGAGAAAAGGCCTTTGGATTTCAAGACTCTGTGCCTCCGCGCCTCTGCGGTGAGTCCTGCCTGGGTTGCGGCTACGCAGCGCTGCGCTAAGTGGTAGAATGCCGCCATTCCCGCTTTCGGGAGGCGCCGATGCGGCCCCGATTATTCCTGCTCATCCTCGTCATACCCCTGATTCTGACGCTGCCCGTGAGGGCGAACCAGAAACTTGTAGCGCCGACCTTGAGAGCCTGCCCTGAGTGGAACGAAGGGTCGGCACATGCTCATGTAGCGGCGAGTTTACCTCGCCATGGCGGCATGAAGCCGCCGCTACGGCATGCTGACCTCAAGGTCAGCGCTACAACTCCGGGCATTAACCCGGCAAAGCCCTTTACGCAGGAACAGGTGCAAGGCCTGGTGCGGGACGGGTTGGGCGATGAGTCGGGCGCCAAGCTGATCGAGCAGCGCGGGATTGATTTCGCCCCGGCGGAAGATTTTATCCGAACCCTCAAGGCCGCAGGCGCGAGTGAGGCGTTTCTTAACGCCCTGCGCGCCGCCAAGCCGCCTGCGCCTGCGAGCGGCAAGAAGCCGCTGAATCAAGTGCAGGTTTTCGCACTTCTGGCAGGCGGTGTGCCGAGCCACCGCGTCACCATGCTGGTCCAGGAACGCGGAATCGATTTTGAGCCCACGGATGACTACCTTCAGGAAGTTCGCTTGGCGGAAGCGGGCCCTAGAAAGTGACCCGAAGAGGTAATTGTATATGAACCACCACCATAAACCCCCAAAGTCCAGACGGGCTGAAATCCTGAAAAAGGTTCTGGACCACTTTGACGTTAGCGATTGGTACGAAGGCGAGGATTATTTGATTTTTGGGCCGGTAGCGACGTGGCTGGAGAATTCCGACGACGAAACCGCTGAATTGGCGCGGAAAATCCTCAGTGGCCCGGGGATATCGGAGGCTGAGAAGGAAGGTCGTGCCATTCTTCAGGAAGTCCGCAGGAACGTGACCATGGAAGGGGATGCGCTTTCCGCCCAGCGGACGACCATGGGCGACATCCCTGAACCGAAATCCCCATTCGATATCGACAAGCACTCGCCGCAGGGGATAGAGGCCTTCCTCGCGATGTGCGAAAAGATAAAGCAATCACGCGGAGAGATTGAGGAATTTATAAGGGTACATCGATCCGAATTGGCGCATGGATCCGAATCGGCGGGTTATGACCCCCAAGTGGACAACCTAGATGCGCGGTACGCGCACGAGGTTGTGGGAAAGATCGCGAAGATAGTGTCGCGCGTCAGCCGGCTTGACCCTTTTAAGGCGGGGAAAGTCCCGCCGCCTCCTGTCAGAGAATACTTCCGTGAAGTGCATCACTGTTACCTCTATGGTTTCAGGGTTGCGTGTGCCGTGATGTGTAGGGCGATTTTGGAAGAGGCATTAAAGGAGACTATCGACCGCGGCGGTGTTCTCGAGCGACGGGTAAGAGGGAAGGGCGAATCCTATATCACCGATTTAGTGGAGAAAGCCGAAAGATTGGGAATCCTTGCTGATGACCGACCTGAGTGGGCAGAAAGAATCAGGAAGGCTGGCAACTGGGCAGTGCATGATCTGGAGAAGTTCAGGCGAGAGTTTCCCGACGATAAGTTTGACGAAGTACTGTTGAACACAAGGAAGATCCTCGAGGATCTTTACGCAGCCAGAAAGACCGGCTAGAGCGGGTAAAGCCCGCCCTTCGTTTCAGAATGGGTCCATCACGCAACTTGCCACAAGTGAGGTTCTTCTGTATCGTGAAACCTATGGAAGTTGACCTATTCGCCTTCTTGGGAATTGCGCCGGACGAGGAGTTTCTGGCGTACCGCCTTCCGGGCCAGACCCCTGCCACCACCGTTGCGGTGTTCCTAAAAGATTATATCCCGCTCCGAGACCCTAGCGGAACTGTACGCGCTGGCCTCAGAAACGAAGACGAAAGTGCGCTTGTGATCTTCGCTTATTCCCAGAAGCCAACCACTCTCCCGGCAACGATCGTTGGAAAACAAACGCAGCTACACCTCGCCGGGGACAACATAAGCGTCATCCTCGCCGTGGACGGAAAGCACAGGCAGCTACTCGTGACCAAACCACTCAAGAGCACAACAATCGTTTTAGGTTTGGCCACAGATTACGCCATCTTTTATTTAGACACGATGGAAGTCGTGCAAGTTCACAAATCTTGATTCAATTCACGCCCCCGCAACCCGACACTGCATGCGAGGAGCCTTTCTCAGTCGCACCAAGCGCCGCGAAACCAAGAAACAGGTCGGCGCTACTCGATATGGCTCAAAGGAGGAGTCCAAATAATACCTATGCGCGACGAGTTCCCGAAGCCAGTAAGGGACGTCCTAGCCAAACGCGTGGGGTACCGATGTTCGAACCCCAACTGCCGCAACCCAACAAGCGGCCCACAAGACATTTCCCGGAAATCCGTCAACGTTGGCGTGGCGGCGCACATAGCTGCAGCCTCTCCGGGCGGCCCTCGTTTTGACGCCGCGCTGACCTCGGAGGCCAGAAAGTCAGTTGACAATGGCATATGGCTTTGTGGGAAGTGTGAAAGGCTGGTCGACAGGGACGAAACGCACTACACGAGCGAATTGCTCCGTCGCTGGAAGCAGCTATCTGAGGAGGCAGCAAGATTAGCCGTCGAATCGGGGTGCGACGAAGCTGCTCTCAAGACGGATATCGAGCTCTTGCGATTCTACGCTCAATGCTTTGATCGGCCCGCCTTCCAGGATCAATTCCATCAAGAGGGATCGATGGAGGCTTTTGACCGAGCCATGGAGGACACTATTACAGCGTTTAACACCGGCTGCTTGCGGTCGCGAGATGGCCCGGTGCTTCAGCGAGCGCGGGGCAAGAAATTCATCTCAAATCCCGAATGGCGCACTACCCTCGATACCATTGTTGACATGCTTCGTGCCATCCGATCTCGATACGATTTCGCGGTTCGCCATGGACAAATCCATCTTGGCCCCGAAGCCGACGGCTCAAGCTTCTACTGCATTAACGATCAGCAAGTGGCGGAGTGGATGGATGCCACACGATTTGAAATAGTAAGTCTCTTTTCTGGACTTTGCGACGAAGCGGGAATACAAGGTTTACATTTCCCGCCGATCGGCCCCCGCCGTACCTTCGCACACCCATTGGGCCAGTTTATCAGGACGATCTATGTCCCTCCTCCAAAGGGAATGCCTCCTAAGAAATCTCCTTGATTCCGGACGCTCGGCGTGAATCTCGGCAAGGTCGCAGTGCGCCTGCTGCGTAAGCCAGGTTTCGGCGCTGCCTCCGAAAACCTTGGACAGCCTCACGGCCATTTCCGGTAGGTCAGCGCAATGGCGCAAAGGGCCCTCGAAAGGTTCTACCGATGACCTAGCCGTGGGGCTGATTCTCCATCACAATGCGCAGAATGCGGTTTATGCGCGTCTGGTAGCCCCGGCCCTGGCCCTTGAGCCAATCGAGCACGTCCGCATCGAGACGAATCGTCAATTGCCTTTTCGCCGGGGGCCAAGGCGTCGTGGCCTTTTTGAGAAACGTTTTGTCGAGCGGGGGAATGTCCGAATAGTCAATATCGGCATCCCGCATGCGGTCAATCCGTGCCAAGTCGCTTTTGATAGATTTTTTGTTCACGTCGGCGCCCCTTTCTCATGGAGATGATGCGCGTTCCCTCATCGCGCGGTGAATGGGCTATGACCACCAGACGCCCGGCCAGTAAGCCCAAAGGCGTTCTTCCCCGTAGTCGAAACGGTCATCTTCGAATGTGACGCAAGGTCCGGAAAATACCGATTCGGCATCCTCGAAGCTGAGGCCATGCTTGGCGACGTTCTTCCGGTTCTTCGCTTCGTCCCATTCGTATTTCATTTCCGTCTCATTTCTGAATGTAGCTCTTTTTGTAGTTACACGCAAGCCTAAACCTCACCGTCGAATCGAGCGGCACGGGCTCCGCCGAAATCGACGGCGTGCAAAGCGAACCCACGGTCAATTCCTAAGATGAATTGGCCGTGGCTACCTCCGGGTCATACAACCTCTGAGCCCCAACGGGGCGACCTATCACAGCCCAGGCCGAAGGTCCGCCGGTCTTAATGGTGGGCCATCGGCCTGGGTAAACGGCATAAACCATTTCGACGCATGAGCCCTGAATGGGCGTGATAGAAGGATGCGCCTGCCGGTACGGCCCCCTGCAATTGGCTCGCCCCTTCAGGGCTGGAATGGAATTAAAAGGGAATTGGGTGCCTCACCCAGGCCGTTACCCAGGCCGTTGGCCCATAAGCGCTAAGATACGATGAGATTCTGGCCATTTTTGAGTTGCCGATTCCGCAAATTTGGCCGCATTGGCACCTTATCTTAGCGCTTATGGGCCGTTGGCCTGGGCTATGGAAGCTCGCCCCTTTGGGGCTAGGAGGAGGTAGGGGCAGGTCTCGTGCCTGCCCTGGCCGGGGCCGAGTCGGCCCCCTTAGGGCACCGACGAGGGGTGCCCCTACGTTTCCTGGTCCGGCGGCAAGCCGTCCGAAAGGCCTTGCGGACATCGGGGGTAGCGCCGGGACGATTTCGGACAATTAGACGCCCCTCCTGTACGATTTGGGCTACCGGTAGCCCAAGCGTAAATCTTCTCATTGCAATTACCCCTACGATAAATGTTAATCTTAATGTGAAGTGCCCGGCGCTGAGTGCCAGGTGCTAGGTGCTTGGGGCCTGGGGAGAAACAGAAGGCAGTAGGCAGAAAGCAGCAGGCAGCGAGACCCCTTTGCGAGTCCTGACAAGTCGGAATCGGCATTAGGCAGTAAGCTGAAAGCTGACGGCTGATGGCTGAACGCGTTTTTGCTCTTGGAGGTTTTCCATGTCTCTAGTTAAGAAACATAAACTGTCGGACAAGAAACTGGCCGCCAATCGGCTCAACGGGAATCAATCCCAAGGCCCGGCGACCGTGGAGGGGAAGGAGCGCGCTGGCGCCGCGCGCCTGCGTCATGGCTTCTATGCCCGGGCGCAGGAGGTGGCTTTGTGCGGTTTAGGGGAGGACCCGGCACACTTTGAGGAACTGCTCTCTGGACTCCGCGAGGAATTCACTCCCCAAGGTGCCTTGCAGGAAAAACTGGTGATCCGTCTGGCGCGGGTCCTGTGGCTGATGGACCGTGCCGATCGCTCCCAGGAGGGCGACGCGCTACGCCGTGCCCAGAACGCCGACCAGGGACGTCCCAACCGGCTGCACGCGCGGATGATGCGCCTCAAGATGACGGTGGAAATGCTGCGCTCGCTGGCCCGCTCGGTGGCCTGCTGGCATTACGTCACCACCTGCGAAGACCTGGAAGTCATGAAAAAACTGCAGCAGGACGGGGTAGCGGCCGAAATGGGTGAGATTGCCCTGGACCTCTTCTACCAACTGCGGGACCCTGGCGCGGACAAGGCGGGAGTTTCCCAAGAGGAGAGGTATCGCGGCGCCATCAACAGCTTCCGGTCAATCTTCGGACTGGAGACGATAGATTCGCCGGTCTCTATGCTAACCCCCTCCGGAGAGCGCATAGTGCTCCGGCCCGAAGGCTCCGAAGAGATCGATGGACTTCCCGATGATGAAGAGGGAGAAGATACGGAAAAGGATGATCGGTACCCCAAGATCACGAAGGACGACTGGAAGGCACGGGAGCGGGCGCGCAAGCTCCTGAGGAATATCCTGAGCCGGCAGGCGGAGGGTTGTGAGACGCAACGCAAGGCCCTGCTGAAGCAGTCGCTGGGCGGGGCCCTCGCCCTACGAACGCGCGGCGGAAGTCGCGCCCAGCCACGCGGATGGCTTGCTGATGCGGCGCATGCAAGATGCCAACCTGCGAGAAGTGCGCCGACTCACCAATCTGCTGCTGAAAATCAAACGCCAAGAGGGCAAAAGGGAAGCAGTGGAAGCGAGCGAAGAGGACCTTCTAACCCAATATATACTAGAAAACAAAGGAACTTAAGGGTGGGATGGCAGAAATGTCCAAACGTCTATGTGTCTGAAATTAAATAACTTAGTTGAATCTGACGGAGTGGGTGCAGCAGAAAAGGGGGAATTAAAAATGAAGGTTGAACCCATTATGTTGTTGAAAACACATGTAGAAAATATTTCAGTCTCCATTGAACCCATTATATTACTGAAAAATAAGCTAGTGTCCTGAGTCAGAAGTTCGCTTACAAAATCGGGCCACGGCTTCAAGAATTTGGTCAGCCGTTTTGGTCCAAATGAAAGGTTTAGGGTCTTGGTTATAAGTTTCCACGTAGTGCCGCAAGGTCGCTTCCAGTTCTTGGGTGCTGCGGTGTACTCCGCGCCGGAGTTGTCGTTCGGTCAGGGTCGCGAACCAGCGCTCGACCAAGTTGATCCAGGACGACCCGGTGGGAGTAAAGTGCCAATGGTAGCGAGGATGGCGCACCAGCCAGCGTCGAATCGAGGGCGTCTTGTGCGTGCCATAGTTATCCAGAATCAGGTGCACGTCCAATTGGGCGGGCGTGGCGGCATCGACCGTGTCCAGAAACTGGCGAAACTCGATGGCGCGATGCCGACGATGGCACTCGCCGATGACTTGGCCACTGGCCATCTCCAGAGCGGCAAACAGCGAGGTGGTGCCATGGCGCTCGTAATCGTGCGTTCGCCGCTCGATCTGCCCGGGTCGCAGGGGGAGCAAAGGTTGGGTTCGGTCCAAGGCTTGGATCTGGGCCTTTTCATCCACGCAGAGCACCAAGGCCCGTTCGGGCGGGTTCAGATAGAGTCCCACGATATCCCGCACCTTCTCGATAAACAGCGGGTCGCGCGACAGTTTGAAGGTTTCGCTGCGATGGGGTTGCAAGGCAAAGGCCCGCCAGATGCGGCTGACCGCACTCTGGCTCATCCCGCAACGCCGGGCCATCAGTCGGGTGCTCCAGTGGGTCGCGTTCGACGGCATCGATTCCAGCGTCATGGTCAATACCTGTTCCACCTGCGCGTCGTGGATCTGGCGCGGTGCTCCGGGGCGGGGTTCGTCCAGCAGCCCCTCCAGACGCTGGGCGACGAATCGGCCTCGCCACTTGCCCACGGTTCGCTGACACAACCGCAGGGCAAGGCTCACTTCGGTATTGCTTTGGTCCTCCGCGCAGGCCAGTACAATGCGCGCGCGCAACGCCAGCGCTTGCGCCGTTTTCGGCCGCCGTGCCCAGCGCTGCAAGGTTTCGCGCTCTTCCAAGCTCAAACTCAATTTCGGTATAGGGCGTCCTCGTGGCATTGGATTCCTCCTGGTTATAAACCCAATGCACGGGAACTGCCATTTATTGAGCGAACTTCTGACTCAGGACACTAGTTAGTGTCGCTAACCCATTATGTTGATGAAAAAAGGTGGTTAGCAGTTATCTTTTACCACGGAAGGGGTCGATGGGGGCAAGCAGGGAAGTGAGAAAAAATGGCTTCACAGCGCCAGGTATTGACGCAGATCTGGCCGCAGTCATGACGCCAAGCGGCCATCCGCCCGATCTCCGAACTCGCACTGATTTTCCTGCGCCGGCGGCCCACACTCCCCCGCATCGTTTATCGGCAGATGGAGACAGCGAAGTGAGTAAAAATGGTCACACCACAACAGAACTTGACGCAGTGCTAACCGTTTTTGCGACGACAAACGATTGCGCGCCTGATCTCCGAGGAATCCCTGAATCTCCTGCGCCGGCGGCCCACACTCCCCTACATCGTCTATCGGCGGAGGGAGGCAACGAAGTGAGTAAAGATTGTCCCGCCGTGACGGATCCTGGAGCACCATCATTCAACGGCACGGCCCCCGGGCCCACGGCAAATGACAGCGCGACTGTGCAACTCTCAGTGGTCATCACCACCCCGGCCGCCCACACTCCTCCGCATCGTTTATCGGCAGAGGAAGGCAGGGAAGTGAGCAAAAATAGATCCACAGCGCCGGGTTTTGGCGCTCCATCATGCGACGGCACGGCTCGCGGGCCGACGGTAACTGATAGCGCGCCCGCCAAACTCTTAGCGGTTGTCGCTGCCCCGACCGCCCACGCTCTCCTTGTCAAAGAGAGGAAAGCCCCGGCGCATTTTCATTTCGCGGGGCGACTCGCAGGCTTGTGCGATCTTGGCTCAAATCTTTCCCCGCAATTTCCCCCAGGCCAAGCCCAGGATCTCGTAGATGGCGATTTGCGACTTGTTAAGCTGCGCGGCATTGGGAAAGAGGTTGTCGGTCTCCAGTGGATACTGAGGGGCAAGATAGTCAGCAGGGGCGGGCTGCGGCTCGACGCCCAGTTTTCTAAACAGTCCCATGGCGCGCGGCATGTGGATGGCGGACGTGACCAGGATAAGGGGCGCTTTTCCGGCGAGGCTACTAATCCGGCGTGCCTCTTCCTCGGTGTCACGCGGCTCGGGCGTCAGCAGAATGTCCTGCGGGTTGACGCCGAGTGCCTGGGCGATGCTTGACATGCCTTCCGCCGACCCGGAATACCCGGAAAGGATGAGTTTGCTGCCGGGAGTTTGGTGGTAAAGGCGTATCCCTTCCGCCAAGCGGGCCAGCAGGGAGGAGGAAATGTGGCTGGTGACAGGAACTGCCGGGTCAAGGTTCGCATGTCCTCCCAACACCGCGATGAAAGGTGCGGTAGAGGTGGGGATCTCGGCGCGTGACGCTACGATATAGGCCGGGTAGCGCCGCTCCAGCACGCGCACGAGCCCATCCGAGGTGAAGCGGTAACTCAGCGCCGTGAGCAGCAGGACTCCGAAAGTGATCACGATTTTTCCGGCCCGCTGCTTACGCGTAAACCAGACTAGATATAACCCCACACATATGACCTCTAAAGAAAATGGAAGGGGGAAGAGGAAGCGAGAGACAATCTTTTTCATCAGGAACATGCGACTTCTATCTCCTTTCAGGCCCCGGCCGGCAGGGCGCCGCGACGCACTACCGGGTGCGTCACAGCCTACGGGTTGCCGGCCCCATTGTACCGAAATCGCGTCTGGGTCCAGTGGGATTCGTCGGAGGGTCAAGGCACTCCGGTTCACACCTCTGGTAATTCATTGACGCCGTGAGGGGCTTCGATTATTCTCTTCGCCCGTTAGTGAACCAGGCGGCTTGGATCCTGGTGATGGAGGTTGTGCTACTCCAGCGCCCTCGCGGCTGGAAAGGCCCGCGGCGAGGCTCTGAACCATTAATCAGCACTGTGGGAAGAAATGGAGAATGAGAAATGGGGGGAAGAGGTAGTGAGAAAGTCCACGCGATCATTGACTTTCCCACACCCCTGGGTTAATTTCACAAATGGGCCAGGTGGCCCTTCCCGTACCCTATGACTCCTGAAAGCAGCGTCGTGGAAGTGACCTTGGAGAGTGACCTCAAGAATGTCGAGGTGGCGGAGGAGATCTCTCGCCGGGTAGCGGGCACGGCAGGATTCGACGAGGACGAACAGCGTCGCATCGAGATGTCCGTGCACGAGTCAATGATCAACGCCATTTGGCACGGCAATAAAAATGATTCGAGCAAGACCGTCTGGTTGCGGTTTCAAATCCATCGCGACCGTTTGGAGATTCGCATCCGGGACCAGGGTAGCGGCTTTGATCCGAACCACGTTCCCAATCCGCTGGCGCAGGAGAACCTGCTGAACGTGTCCGGGAGAGGGGTCTTTTTGATCCGCAGCTTCATGGACGAGTTCCGCGTGGAGCACATCAACGGTTTGGGGACCGAAGTGACCATGGTCAAACGCCTAAGTTCCGGAATCCAGTCAAAACAAGGAGGAACCGACCGTGAGCATGAAAGCCACAATTCGACAAGTTGATTCAGTGACGGTTGTCGATGTCAGCGGCAGGATCACCCTGGGAGAAGGGTGTACGCAATTGCGGGAGTTGATCCGCGACCAATTGAGCAAAGGCAACAAGAATATTCTGTTGAACCTTGCCGACGTAACTTACATCGACAGTTCGGGGATCGGCGAGTTGGTCAGCGGTTTCACCGGTGTCGCAAAGCAAGGCGGATCCTTAAAGCTCCTGAACCTGACCAAGAAAGTTCACGACCTCTTGCAGATCACGAAGCTCTATACGGTTTTTGACGTCCACGACGACGAGGCCAAAGCGATCGCCAGCTTCCAGAAAGCCACCAGCGCCTAAAAGGCGAGGGCCTGGAAGCCTAACCCGGTCAATTCCTCCCCCGCAGGGTCCTCGCGCCATAAGGCGAGCCACGCGGTTACCTTGCTGGACCTGCTCCTTCGTGGGTCAGATTTCCCATCGTAAGCTCAGGTGTTTCCCGGACGGCCAGGAAGAGGGAGACGCCGATCTGCGCTTCTCGTTCCTCTAATCAACCCCGCCACGATAAGGGTGGTGCGTGGCCGCCGGTGGGGCAGCCCCGGCATTTGCTTACCAGCATTTTCATGGTCTGCGGCGGGGTGGGATGTCCCGCCTGGTGCGCGGGCGTCAATTCCGCAGGATCGAGCGAACGAGTTTCCGGGCTTCAGCGATAAACTCTTCCATGTCGGAGAGGAAGCGCTCGGGCTCCGTCTGAGCGAGCATGGGATATTCCCTGGTCAGGATTGCCCAGGCTGGGTCATTCTCCAGTTTCCAGTCGGAAGGCGCCTCCGTACAGTAACCTAACTCGTTATGGTCGCAGAGGCTATCACTCAAGCCGACGATCGCCACCAGGACGGGATGAAGCTTCGCCTGCTGAACATCATGGTGGTGCTCCACGACTTCCGTGATGTCTTCGGGCAACCGCCAATGGTCGGCGAGGATTCTGCCCGTGTCGCAGTGGGTGAAACCCAAAGCTGCATACTCGGCCTTATGCAGAGGGATTTTTTCGGAGCGCGCCAGATGCGCCGCGGCCCGGAACTCCTCCTGGAACGAGAGCATGTTCACGAGCTCGCCGAGGTCATGCAGCAGTCCAGCCAGATAGGCGCGATCCGGCTCACGGAACCGAACCTTGCGTGCGCAATAGCGGCCCACCAGCGCGCAAGCCAGCGAGTGCTCCCAGAAGGTCAGCGGTTCGATGACCCAACTGTCCTTGGGCAAAAGATTGAGCAGACTGCAGGAAAGCAGGATTTCGCGGATTTGCCGCACCCCCAGCACGACGACAGCGCCATGCACGGAGTTAACCTCGCGGGAGCGGAAAAACAGGGCCGAATTCGCCACGCGCAGACACTGTGCGGAAATCGACTCGTCGCACGAAACCAGGTCCACAATGCGGCGCACTTCAATCTGATCGACCGACCGCTCGAGGTAATGGAGGAGGGGTCGAATGATGGCGGGAACGGTGGGGATGGAGTTCAACTTCTCCACGCGTTCGCGGATCAGCTCTCGAAGAGTAGGGGTCATGATAGGCCTAGTTGAACCTCCCTTAACCTATCGGCCACAACCCTCCTCATCATGAGGAAAAAGGTGTCGCCCCCCTTGCCTGAGACTCTAACCAGGACGGGCTCAACGAGCTGACACAGCCGACGGCGGGTCTTCGGCAATCTGTGCCGGGGCAGAAGCCAGCACGACGATGTCCACGCGCCTGTTCAGGGCGCGCCCCTCATCCGTCTTGTTCGTCGCCGCGGGATGGAACTCCGCGTATCCGCCCGCCGAAAGGCGCACGGGAGGAAAGCTATACTGGGTGATGAAGACTTTGACCATTTCCGTAGCGCGGGCGGTGGAGAGTTCCCAATTGGAGGCGAAGTGGTCGTTGTGAATGGGAACATTGTCCGTGTGGCCTTCAATGCGAATGTTGTTAGGCTGAGCTGCCAAGGCCTCCGCAATACGCCGGACTGTGGCTTCGGAGGTGGGTCGTAGCTGCGCCGAGCCGCTGTCGAAGAATCCGATTTCACGCAGGCTGATAATCAGACCATCATGTCCGGCGGTCAGCGCCACCTCGTGACGCTTTAGTTCCGGCGCCAGGGCCCCTTCAAGCTGCTTTTTCAAACCCGCCAACTCTTTGTGCGGGATGATTTGTACGTTTTCCGCAGGTGCGAGGTCGGCGGTGACCAGGGGAGACCGGGAATTTCCCGTCTGGAAAATCCCCATCCCTTGGAAGGCATCCTCGATGGCCGCCGCTAGCTTTACGGCCTTATGCTTGTCCACTTGTGAGGAAGCAAACATTACTACGAAGAACGCAAACATCAGGGTGATGAAGTCCGCGTAGGAAACCAGCCAACGTTCGTGGCTGACGTGACTGCCGTCTTTTTTCTTTCGCCTCATGAGGCGGGCTCCGGGGGCTTCTCCTCGCCGGGAGCGTGGGCTAGAAAGCCCTGCAACTTGGTTTCGACCATACGCGGGTTCAGGCCTTCCAGAACGGAAATGATCCCTTCCAGCATCATCTCGCGCATCTGTTGTTCGTTCCGGATACGGATTTTCAGTTTGCCCGCCGCGGGTAGGAAGAACAGGTTCGCCGCGCCCACGCCGTAAATCGTGGCGACAAACGCCACGGCGATTCCCCTCCCTACCTCATCAATGTTGTCCAGGTGTTGCATCACCTGGATGAGTCCAAGAACGGCGCCGAGGATGCCAATAGTGGGAGAAAAGCCGCCCGCCGCCTCGAAAACCTGGGGAATACGCTCCTCGTGGTCGGCCTGGTTGTCGAGTTCGAGCTCCATCATTTTGCGTAACTCCTGGGGTTCGGTGCCGTCCACCGCCAGCATCAGGGATTTGCGCAGGAAGGGTTCGGGGATGTTCACGAGTTCGCGGTCCAGGGAGACAATGCCCTCCTTGCGAGCCTTGTCAGCAAACCCCACAATCTGTTTAACCAGCTTTTGCGCGTCTTTTTGGGAATCGAGAAAGACCGAGGCTAAGCGCTTGAAACTGGCCAGCACCACGGGGAGAGGAAACTGCAGCATGACCGCGCCGATGGTACCCCCAAAGACAATCATCGCGGCCGTGGGCTGAATAATCTGCATCAGCTTCCCACCTTCCAACAGCAGGCCGGCGAGAATGCCTCCTATCGCGAGGACCACACCTCCTACGCTGCTCTTGTCCACGTCTCCCGTCCCTTATTTCTCGTCTTCAGTCAGATTCTCCGGTCGCTCGCGGGGAGCCTCCAGAGGCGGAACGCTCGCAGGCGGCGCCAGGATTCGCCGACGGTACTCGACGATCTGGTCCATTATTTCCTCGGCAGTTTCCAGGACCACCAGCTTTTCACCGGTAATCAGTGTGATGACCGTGTCGGGCGCGTTCTCGATGAACTTGATCAACTCCGAGTTCACGACCAATGGCCGATTGTTGAGTCGCGTCAGTTTGATCATGACGGCTGAGTCCTTGGGGCCACACCCACACCTCACTGGTTTAGACGGGCGAGGCTGTCCCGCATTAATACATCGGCAAATCTTCTGCACACTTTCGTCGCGAGCGGGCATTTGGGCAGACATATCCGCCTCCCCACAAAATCTTTGTGATTTCTAAGGTCAGATTACCCGAAGGACTTCCGTTGCCAAGCCCGGAATGAGCAAACCCATGAGAGATGGGCGCGCCCGGGCGCGGTTGGCCGGCGGCATTTCCCGCCTGCTTTAGTGCATTCTAATGACGGTGGAAAGTGAAGTCAGCCGGGTCTGTGATTTACTCCGCCCGCGCGTTTCATGCTTTCAGGGTCCGTCGCGTGCCGCGCCACCGGTTCTTACCACCAACTCGCGTAGTTCCCGCTCAACGCGTGCCACCACATCCTGCCAATTCCCAAACGTGGATTGGCGAAACAGGCGCGCCGTGGGGTACCAGGGGCTATCCTCGCGGTCGAGCATCCAGCGCCAATCCGGCGAATTGTTTAACAGGATCCAGACGGGCTTGCCCATGGCCCCGGCGAGATGGGCCACCGAGGTATCAACAGAAATCACCAGGTCGAGACTCGCGACAATGGCCGCCGTGTCGGCAAAGTCCTTCTGTTCGTCCTGGAGATCGATTAAATGCACCTGAGTTCCCAACTGTTTCACTTGCGCGGCCGCCGGCCCCACCTGCAGCGAGTAAAAGGCTGCACCTTCCAGATGGGTCAACGGCGCGAGCTGTTCTAGCCGCATGGAGCGCCAGAGATCATGAGGATAATTCGGGTTGCCCCCCCAGGCCAGCCCGATGCGCAGCGAATTCCCTTGCAGCCGTTGCCTCCAGGCCTCCACCTGCGCGGCGTCTGGATGGATTTAGGGGATTCTGGCCGGGATGGTGGTCGAATCCGTGGCGAAGGCCAGAGGCAGACTGAGCAGGGGACAGTGCCAACTAAACTCCATGGGTCGCTCGCTATCGCGGATGACTTGCCGCGCCCCCTCAGTTGCTGCCAGCAGGCGATGCAGCCTCCTCTGGACCCCCAATACGACTTCCCCTCCCCGCGCCGCCACCAGGGGAACATACCGAACGCACTGCAAGGCGTCCCCCATACCTTGTTCGGCGTGCAGGAAAATGCGAGCGCCTTCGAGTGCCTCACCCTTCCATTGGGGCTGGCGGAACCTTCGCCGGGCGCGACGGGCGCTTCTCGCGATGGTCGAATTCGTCCCAGCCCCTCGCGAAGTTACCCTCGGACAAATGCAAGAGTCCCAGGTAAGTGATGACCTCACTGGAGGTTGGGCTTAAGGCTCGCGCCCGTTCGTAACACTCCCACGCCCCCGCCCGGTCACCCAATTGGGTGAGGGCGGTTCCCAGCCGAAGGTGCGCGACGAACAGAAGGGGATCGAGCTTGACCGCACAACGGTACGCGTCTGCCGCGGCCGGTATTTCTCCGCATTTGACGAAGAAGTATCCCAGGTCGACTGCGGTCAGGGCGGAGTCGGGTTTAAGTGCGACAGAACACTGGAAAGCCTGACTCGCCGCCACCAGGTTATTCATGTCGGTGAGCACGATGCCCAGGGTGTTGTAGGTTTCGAAGCGGGCGGGATCGAGGGCCACGGCATCTTCCGCAAGCCTGAGCGCCTCAGGCAGACCGTCCAATTGGCGTAGAACAATGGCCAGTTGGCAGTATGCCACAGGAGAACCAGGTTCAAGAGCCAGCGCCTGCCGGTAAGCATCGGCAGCGGCCCGCAAATTTCCCAGCCGTTCCTCCGTCAGGGCGAGGCTGGTATGCGCTCGCGCCGATTGGGGACACAATTCCTCCAGGCGCCGGAAATGACCCGCAGCTTGTTCAAGCTCACCCTGGCCCAGTCACGACTCCGCCAGCTTGCCCAACGTTTCGGGATCGTCGGGATGGAGGGCGAGAGCCTCCCCCAACTCCTGACTGGATTTTTGAACTTGGCCCGCTGCGAGAGCTGCCCCGCTTAGCCTCTGGGGCGCCGGGGCGCAGTCCAGGTCAGGCTTGAGAATCCGGTTCCGTTCCGGCGGCCCCCTGCGCCACGCAGGTCGGTGCTTGATGCCTTCTTTCAAAACCTTCCGGACTTGGGTCATTTGCCTGGACACAGCCTTACCTCACGCCAAATGCAAGACTAAAGTAGGGCCGGTTCGCGAACCGCTCCTTGAGCGCTGTTCAACACCACCCCGTCGCTCAGCGCGCCACCCCTCCTCATCTGAGGAGGGGAGTTCTAAAAGTGAGACATCCTCGCTGAGCACGCAAGCCTTGCCAGCCGATCGTTCAAAACCCAGTGGAACGGGCACCCTTCACTCCAGCCATAGTTAAGGAATCTCTTCCTTGACCGGCCGGAGCGGGCCCGCCCTCCATCCTTAATATCTCGTTTGCAGGGAGAAACTTTAGCCGGGGGTTGGGGCACCACCGCGCGATCGAGCCCTCGTAGCGCGGACCTCCGCCGTTGAGGTCCGCGGTTCTTCCTGCGCAATGTGAGCGAATGTGTCGTGGCAATGCCGCCCGTCTTTGAGATTTGTGGATTCTTCAAAGGAAGAGCCGCGGACCCCAACGACGGAGGACCGCGCTACGAGACAGCCACCGCCAACCCCTTCATGCCACAGGGGCAATCTTGCAAATTCGCAGGAGGCTCAGATTATAGGCTAGGATGGAAAGAGAAGGATGGAGACCTCCCGCCGGCCGCCCATCCGCGCCAAAACCCGCTAAAAATGCCCCTCCGCGATTAAGGTTTTGGCGCGAGTGCCGATAGGGGTCATTGGACTGAGAATCGGTTCCGTCAGGTGGAAAGAAGAACCACCGGCTCTAGGGATGGCGCACCGCAAAGGCCCCAGGTTCTGCGACCCAAGACGGAAACCTAAACTAAAAGGAGCACTAGCATGGCACTAAGCGTTTTGAACAACATCCCTTCCTTGGTAGCCCAGAACCAGTTACAAGTCACCAACAACAACCTGCAAAACACCCTGTTCCAATTGTCGTCAGGATCGCGGATCAACAGCGGCGCTGACGATCCGGCCGGACTGTCCATCGTCAACGGGTTGCAGGCCAACATTTCCGCCCTTCAGCAGTCATCGCAGAACGCCACGGCCGGCGTCGGCCAACTGCAAGTCGCCGACGGCGCGCTCTCCCAGGTCACCACGCTGCTCAACCGCGCCGTGACCCTGGCTACGGAAGCCGCCAACGGCGGGCTTACGCCCGCCCAATTCTCGGCGATCACCAATGAATATTCCTCCATCAACTCTGAAATCAACCGCATTGGCCAAGCCACGAATTTCAACGGCACCTCCGTCTTTTCCGCCGCGAACGTCGCCAATCCCAACGAAATCGCCACCAGCGCCACCGCCAACCTGGGGGTCAATAGTCTCTTGACGGCGGGGACCACGACGACGGTGCAGTTGGGGAATAACCCGGCTTACACCTATACGGCAGGAGCCTCTGCCACCACCCTCCTCGGGACCGCCGGCAGTTTGACGGCCAACACAACTATCGCTAATGGCAAGACAATCAGTATTACCAATACCGGTGGTACGGTTAATTTCACGGCTGCCACGCTGAAATTCGCGGGGGCCACTGCGGCACTGACCCAAGCGACAGCACTCACCGCCGGCGATAGCCTCACGGTTACCAATAGTGCGGGCTCGGCGACTTACTCGTTTACGGCTGGCGACAAAGTGGCCGCCCTCCTGACCGCGATCAACACCACGGGCGCCGCTGCGGGCATTTCGGCGTACCTCGACGCCGGCGGTCATCTCCAAATCGCGGGTACTGCGGCTAACGGTAACGTCACCGTTACGCAGAGCGCCGCCAACATAACCGACGTGGGTGCGCTGGCGGGAACCCAGAACACCGTGGGTGACCTCATGACCGCGATCAACAACAGCGGTTTTGGTATGACGGCGTCCCTCACCGGGGCCGGTAATTTCCAGGTCACCAGCTCTAATGGCGCCATTTCCGTTGCTAACAACAACATGACCGCCGTATTGGGCACGGTGGCGGCGACCAACACCGTCCAGGATCTGATCAACGGGATCAACGCCAGCGGCCTCGGGGTAACGGCAAGTTTGGTGTCGGTGTCCAACCCGAACCAACTCCGGGGAGCAACGGGTAGTTTGACCGGCGCCACGGCTATAACCGACGGCGAGACCCTGACCATCACCAGCGGCACGCAGCAGGCAAACGGTACTTACCCCAATACGTTTACTTATACCGCCTCTGCTACCACTAAGGATTCCGTCCTCAACACTGCTGGCAATGACACGGTGCAGGGAATGATCGATGCGATCAACACCTCCGGCACTCCGTTTCACGCCTTCCTCGACAGTGGCGGAAAACTGCAGGTCACGGACTCTAGTTACAGCGGCAACATTGCGGCAGCCGGATCTGCCACGGCGGTAACGGGTGCGCTCGCCGAACCCGCGGCCACAACTCAGTTGGTGATCAACGATGCCCAGAACCGGGGCGACCTTGCGGCCACGAATAACGACGTCAATCTGGGGTACGTGGCGAATACGGGTGGCAACCCCCTGGAGGGTGGCAACGCCGACTCTTTCGTGGCACCCGCGATGAGCGGAAATGGCGGCGCCAGCGTTTTCATCAGTGATGGCAAGGTCACCAATCCTTTGTTCAACACCATTACGGTTCAGGTCGGGTTGCTCTCTTCCGGCCAGATTGGCAGTAACGCCATCAGCCTCGCAGCCCAAAACCTTGGTACCTCGACGGGTGCGGCGGCGGCGCTGACGGTCATCAATACCGCCATCTCCGACGTGGCCGCCATGCGCGGCACCATTGGCGCCGGCATTAACCGGTTGAATTCGGCGACCAATGTCATCAATACGCAAATACAAAACCTGACTTCCGCCCAAAGCTCCATGCAGGACGCGAACGTTGGAACGGTCGTTGCCAATATGTCCAAGTATCAGGTCCTCGAACAGACCGGTATTTCGGCCCTGGCGCAAGCCAACCCAACGAGCAAGCGGTTCTGAAGCTGCTTCAGTAGTCTCACTTGGGGAATTCCTGACGGATGGGGCCTCGCGGCCCCATCCGCAGGCTTTTTCATAGGTGAAAAACCATGAGCATCACACCAGCACAATTCATGCCGTCATCAGGTACCAGCGATCACGCGCCTGAAAAGGAGCCCTTACCAAAGGTAACCGCCCCAGCGGCCCCCGCAGCCGAGGCTCCAACCCCCGTCGAAGTGTTCAGTCCCAAGGATAGCACCGACCTGCGGATTGATAGCCAACACCATGTCTACTACCAGGTCGTCAATGATCAGAACGGGCAGGTGGTCTGCGAGATTCCTTCCGAGCAGATCCGAGCCATGGAGGAGGGAAGCCTCACACCTGCGGCCAGTGAAGAGGCGGCGCAGCGCCTAGACGTCAAGTCGTAGGGGAAGAGAGGAAGACGGGAAACGGGATACGGGGCACGGGACACGGGACACGCGACGAGCGACCCGGAACAGTTATCCCGCGTCTCGCTTCGTGCCACCTATCCCTCCGCCCTGCCGTTCCAAGGCCGTCCGGTTGTTTCCGGTGCCCGTATCCCGTGCCCCGTCTTCCGCTCTTCCCTAATGTTTTTCCGCAATCTGCCGATACTCTAGTTGGCAAGCCACCAGCCGGCTATGACGTTCGCGGTCAGGC
This sequence comes from uncultured Acidobacteriota bacterium, assembly GCA_963804995.1. Classification (GTDB taxonomy): domain Bacteria; phylum Acidobacteriota; class Terriglobia; order UBA7540; family UBA7540; genus Bog-366. The sequence continues at coordinate 712,317 of CAWDSK010000002.1, read as the reverse complement.
CGCAAGGGAGACACAGGAATGAGTACCACCGGGATCAATTCACTTCTATCCGCCTTGAATCCCAGTACCACGGAAACGCTGAGCCAGCTCCTGGGGCAATCCAACTCTTCGACGAATACGAGCACTTCGACGGCGATCCAGCAGGCCGTGAATGCCATCCTGAACTCAGCCACCAACACTTCCGGGAGTGGCATTGATGTGACCTCGACCGTGAACGCCATTCTACAAATCGACGCCCAACCCGAAGTTAACCTGCAAAGTCAAGTGACGGCCTTCAACGCCCAGACCAGCGCGCTCAAAACCATCCAAAGCGACCTGACGGCTTTGCAGGCCAGTGTGCAGGCGCTCAACGACCCCGACGGCGCCTTCAGCCAGGTGACGGTGAACTCTTCCAATAATGATGTGGTCAGTGCGACCGCGGCGGCCGGCACCACGGCGGGTTCGCACGCTATCCAGGTCATCGAGCCTCGCCACCACCGCCGCGTCCTATTCCCAAAGCCAACTTACGGGATCGACGGTGATTCCCACCGGATCCTTCGATCTTCAGGTGGGCCCCAATGGCACGGTAGAGCCCATCCCGGTTGACAGCACCGACGGTACCAACACTTTGGCCGGCCTCGCGACTTACATCAATCAGCATAACCTGGGGGTCACGGCCTCGGTAATTACAGACACCTCCGGCGCTCGCCTGTCGCTGGTCAGCCAGACTTCCGGCGCGGCGGGAGCCTTGCATATAACCAATGACACCACCGGCACCGGTGGCTTGGATTTCACCCAGGCTACCGATGGAAATGGCCATGTCCTCGGGGCCGACGCCCAACTGACCGTAGACGGTATCCCGGTCTCCAGCGGCAGCAATACGGTGACGGGGGCAATCCCGGGGGTGACTCTGACGTTGTCAGGGACGTCAACTTCGCCCGTGACGCTGGCCATCCAGCCTGACCTGACCCAGGTGGGTACGGCCATCAACAATTTCGTCACCGCCTACAACCAGGTGATAACTGACATCAATGCCCAGTACGCCTACGATGGCACCTCCGGCACGCCGCCCCCCCTCCTGGGAGACCCCTCTTTAGACCTTTTGCAGTCACAGTTGCTGAATGGCATCACCACCAGCATCACGGGGAATAATGGCCTGGTGAATCTTCAGTCAATTGGGATTCAGCTTCAGCAGGACGGGACGTTAAAGGTGGCCAGCAGCACATCGCCGGACAGCATGAGCCTTAATGACGCACTGACCAATGATTTTTCGGCCGTGCAAAACCTCTTCCAATCGGCCGCTTCTTCGACCGCGGGCGCGGGTGTGGCCACGGCTCTCAACACGAGTCTGGTCTCGCTCAACGACCCTACCAACGGCCCCTTGAATCTGGACATGGCCGGAATCACCAGTAACGTGACCGATCTCAACACCCAGATCACTGATTTCCAGTATCAGCTCCAGCAGACCCAGACGCAGCTCATGAATGAGTACAGTCTGATCAACACGACGCTCGAGCAACTGCCGGAAACCCTTGCCGCGATCAACAGTCAACTTGACGCGCTCAATCCACCGAAATCATCATGAGATACCCGGCCTCCACCTATCGGCAACAGTCGGTCCAGGGCGCCACGCCCCTGGAAATGGTCGTGATGCTTTACGATGGCGCCGTCACCGCCCTGCAATGCGCCATCGCCGCCATCGAGGCCAAGGACATCGAAAAAAAGTGCAACCATCTGTGCCGCCTGGATGGCATCATCGCACAACTGGAAGGCAGCCTGGACTTCGAGCGCGGCGGCGAAGTCGCCCAGACCCTCAAACTGTTTTACACGCACGCCCGCGGCCAGTCGATGAAAGCTAATGTCGAAAACTCCAAGGAAATCCTCGCCTCGCTGGTCGAGCAGTTCTCCACGGTTCGTGAGGCGTGGGAGCAGATTGCTCGTCCTTCCCCTACCTCCGCCACCGCGCCCCCCAGCCCTAGACCACGCCTTGACCCCTACCAGGAGTCGGAACCACCTTCCCTTCAGCTTACCGCCTGAGCGTAGGAACCTCGACGGCTTCGACCCCCATTCCCGGATTCATCTCCCCCCGCCCTTCTCGACCATTTCTGCGACTTGGCCTGCTGCCTCCACATTACAGTGCCAGAACCAAAAAGGAAGTTGACCGTCCCCAGTGAGGCCCCTGTCTTGCCAGCCCGCAAATTCTTGTCATTTCACCAAGGACTTTCGCGGACGTTGTAGGGGTCGCCGCGGCTGGAAGTCAGCCGATCTTAAGGGTGGACGACCGTTCGGCCCGGGCCGGCGCCGCCCCGGCTGGAAGTCCGCCAATCCTAAGGGTGGACGCCAGAAGCCAGCCCTGGGGCGCAGGCGCTGGCCCCGACACCTTGGGTGCGGCGCTACCGTGCTGGGCTACGTGCTTCGGGCGCTACGGTTCCTGATTTGGAGCGCGTTGGGGTGCGAACCGGAGGTGGGAAATCTGCACGTCCGGCTCGACGCGGGGTGAGGAGGTCACGTTGGTCAGGGGGCAAGGAGATCGGGCACGGGATCGCCTACTCTTCTGCTCTACTTATGTAGACTCACAACTATTTGTCAATGTGGGACTGTCCCACTTGTTGCTCTCCGCGGGGCATAGCGGGCGAGGTCCCACTTACTTTCCCAGCTTCATGCGTTTTCTTCCTATGACTTTTCACTTGCGGCTCCGCCGCACTTTTCTGCTGCTTACCACCTAACTTCAGTTCCGGCTGTATCTGGGAAAGGAGCCGCCAGTTCCAGGCTATGCTCAAAACCTGACAGGAATCCTGGCGCATTCTACCGAGCGCCGCCAAATGAATCCCTCTTCAGGTTACCAAGTTCTTCCCAAGGGTCACGGGATTTCCCGCCCAGATTACTTCCCTCCCCGATAGCTCCATGAGCCGACCCCGAAAAAAACCTTCAAGAGACTGGGCGTTACGCCGATAACAGTGTCTGAACACGAGAAGGCTTTCCAAACGCCTTTGGGTGATTCGGCAGGCACGGCAAAAGCGCCGCAAGGCTGGAAAGATGCTGCTGCAAGTGAACAAGGTCCTTTTCCCACTCAAGAGTCGCGAGAGGATGAAGGCCCCCACGATCCGACCGACGTGAGGGTGCTTCCAACTGGAAGGAGAAATTCAGCCATGGGTGACATGGACGACATCGTCAAGGAATTCCTCGTTGAGAGCAATGAGAACCTCGACCAGCTTGACCGGGATCTGGTGACTCTGGAGAAGGATCCCACGGCGCGAGACATTCTCTCCAGCATCTTTCGGGCGATTCACACCATCAAGGGCACCACGGGCTTCCTGGGTTTCTCCAAGCTGGAATCCGTGGCGCATGTGGGTGAAAACCTCCTGAGCCGTTTGCGCGAAGGTCGTCTCCTGCTGAATGCCGAAATCACCTCGGGGCTTCTGGCCCTGGTGGATGCTATCCGCCAGATGCTGATGAATATCGAAAACACTGGCCAGGAAGGGGACGGTGACTACAGCTCCCTCATCGGACTCTTGACGCGCTTGCAGGGCGGTGAGGGGACAAAGCCCGCCCAAGCTGCAACAGCCTCGGCTTCTCCTGCCCCAGCCCAGCCCCCGGTGCCAACGGCCATTGTGGAATCGCAGGTGAAGCCCGAGGAGGCCGGGCCTGTTCCGCCCGTGGGTGAAATATTAGTTCAGGCAGGCCAGGTAAAACCGGAGCAGGTTCAGCAGGCGCTGGAGCTTCAGCAGGAGGGGGACTCTCGACGCCTCGGCGAGATCCTCGTAGACAAAGGCGCCACGCAGCCCTCCGCCGTGCTGGAAGCCCTGCAAACCCAGGCAGAAGTCCGCTCCTCGGCCCTCTCTGACAGCAACATAAGAGTCGACGTCGGTTTGCTGGATAAGCTGATGAATTTGGTTGGGGAACTGGTCCTGGCTCGTAACCAAATCTTGCAATTCTCCTCCTCGCAGCAGGATACGGCCTTCCTCAACACCTCCCAGCGCTTGAACCTCATCACGACCGAACTGCAAGAAGGCGTCATGAAGACGCGCATGCAGCCTATCGGAAACATCTGGAGCAAGTTTCCCCGCGTGGTGCGCGACCTGGCGACCGCGTGTGGGAAACAGGTCAACATTGAGATGGAGGGCAAGGAGACAGACCTCGACAAGACCATCATCGAAGCCATTAAAGATCCTCTTACTCACCTGGTCCGCAATGTTGTCGATCACGGCATTGAACCGCCTGAAAAGCGCCTGGCCATGGGGAAACTCCCCGAGGGCCGCCTATTCCTCCGGGCCTTCCACGAAGGGGGGCAGGTCAACATCGAGATCTCCGACGATGGCGCGGGGATCGATCTGGAGCGAGTCAAACAGAAGGGTTTGGAGAAGGGCCTGATTTCCCCTGACCAGGCAGCGCGCATGAGTGACCGCGAGCTCCTGAACCTGATCTTCCTGCCCGGATTTTCCACGGCCGAAAAGGTGACCAATGTTTCCGGCCGTGGAGTGGGCATGGACGTCGTGAAAACCAATATCGAGAAGATTGGTGGAACGGTCGACATTCAATCCCGCATGGGCCAAGGGACAACTTTGAAGATCAAGATTCCTCTGACCTTGGCCATTATCCCCGCACTGATTGTGACCAGTGGGAGCGACCGTTACGCCATCCCGCAGGTCAGCCTCTTGGAGCTTGTGCGGCTGGAAAGCGAGCAGGCCCGCAAAGGCATCGAGATGATTCATGGTGCGCCCGTCTACCGCCTGCGTGGAAAGCTGTTGCCTCTCGTCTACCTGAAACATCAACTTCGCGGGGAGGGGGAAGGTGACGGCTCAAATCCGGAAGCCACACCGGGCCAGACGCGCTCGGCCGGAGCAGGATCTGAGGCACAAGGTTTGGACTTTGCCGCCGCGCGCAGTAAGCACCTGCTTTGGAAATCGAGGCTGAGAGATTTCCTGGACGGTAAGACCACCCTGACGGCAGCTCAGGCCACATCTCACAAGGATTGTGCGCTGGGAATTTGGCTCTATTCCTCGGGATTAGAGCAGTTTGGCGACCTGCCGGCCATGCAGCAATTGGAAACCCTGCACCAGCAGCTTCATAACCATGTCCGGGTGGTCATTACCTCAAAGGGGGCGGGCGAGACTACTCGCGCCGAGCAGGAACTAGCGCAAGTTGAGAGTCTCTCCGGCCAGATCGTCGCCCTGCTGACGGAGCTCGAAGCAGCATACCACCGGCCGCAATGCCGTCAACATCGTGGTCTTGCAGGCAGATGATCGCCAGTTTGGTTTGGTCGTCGATGAGATCAATGATACGGAGGAAATCGTCGTCAAACCCCTGGGCAAACAGCTCAAAGGCATCACCACGTTCGCCGGAGCAACCATCATGGGTGATGGTCTGGTGGCCTTGATCCTGGACGTTCTGGGGTTGGCACAACGTGCCAACGTGGTTTCCGAGCTTCGGGACCGCGCGGTAGGCGATAAGACCGCCGAGTCCGAGCAGCATCACGATGATGGGGAATCGCTCCTCTTGTTACGCGGGCCGGATGATGGACGGATGGCGATGCCGCTTTCGCTGGTGGCGCGCTTGGAAGAGTTTTCGAGCCGCAGCGTGGAACAGGCGGAAGGGCGATACGTTGTCCAGTACCGCGGCCAAATCCTCCCCTTAATCCACCTCTCCAGCACTCTTACGGAGCGCCGTCAGCAACCGCGTAATCCCGCATTGTCTGAGTCGGGAGCGGAAGACGAGAAGATCCAGGTGGTTGTGTACAACGATCATGGCCGCAGCGTCGGACTGGTCGTGGATCGCATCCTCGACATCGCCCACGAGAGAGTCAAGGCCCAAAAGCACGCAGGCCGCAAGGGCAGCTTGGGTTCGGTGGTCGTGCAAAGTCGCGTTACCGAATTGCTCGACGTGAAAGGCATCATCCAGGAGGCAGACCCGAGCTTCTTTGAGGAGCCGACGGCAGCCTAAATGGGAAAAGGTGCAGAGTACTGGGGATTAGGAACAGGGGAAATACCCTAGAAGCCAGCCGCCAGTCCCCAGAACCTAGGAGACAAGCTATGGCAGGGATGAAACAGTTCTCAACTTTTGTGGTCGACCGACTCCTCTTCGGAGTGGAGGTGGAAAAAGTCCAGGAAGTCATTCGCTATCAGGAAATGACTCACGTGCCGCTGGCGCCCCCGGTCGTCAAAGGTCTCATCAACCTGCGCGGCCAGATCGTGACCGCGATTGATCTGCGACGCCGGTTGGGCCTGCGGGAACGCACCGCCACCGACCTCCCTATGAACGTTGTGATCCGTCACGAGGACGGCGCGGTCAGTCTGCTGGTGGATGAAATTGGCGATGTTTTGGAAGTTGGGGAGGAGGCCTTTGAGTTGCCTCCGGGAACCATAGACAGCAAGGCGCGAGAACTTATTCGAGGGATCTACAAGCTAAGCGATCGTTTGATGCATGTCCTGGACACTGGCGCCGCGGTCAGCGTGGCAGGAGAAGGACATGAAAAAACCGCCCAAGCCTCAAGACTTTGACGGCACCATAGGAGGATTTATGTGTTCAACAGATGAATTTCAAGGTGGACATGCTAGGTACCGTTGGTCCCGCTCACTCAAGATCATAACACTGACGGTGGCCATTCTCGGTGCCCTCAACCTTCGTGCCCAGACGGCGTCATCAACAACTCAGGCGGCAGTCCAAACCACCAAGAACCCGGGCGACGAGCTCAATAAGGATTTGCCCCATTGGATGAAGTTCACTTTGGAGGTTCGCGCCCGCGAAGAGGCCCGCACTTCCCTCGGATATGAGGCGGGTGACAACGATACCTATACACTGACCCGCACGCGGATTGGGCTCGATCTGAAACCCACCAAATGGTTGCACTTCTACGTCCAGGGGCAGGACTCCCGCCCTATCGACATAGCTTCGGATCATGTCAGCAGCAGCCTCAAAAATACGTTCGACCTGCGTCAGGGCTATGTCGAATTCAAGCCAGGGGAGAAGAATTGGGTCAGCCTGCAGGTGGGGCGCACGGAACTCAACCTGGGGAACCAGCGTGTGGTGGGCGGTGGTGATTGGGGTAACGTCACCCGCACTTTTGACGTTGCCAAGATCGGACTGAGTAGGGGTGGGAACCGCGTCGACATCTTTGCAGCTACCCCGGTAATCATCAATACCAACCGTTTTGATAAGTTCGACGGTGCTCCGGGCCACAACCTGTATGGCGTTTATGGCACCTTGAGCAAGCTCGTTCCCAAAGCGACGATTGAACCCTACGTGCTCTGGAAGACCCTGCCCACGGCTAAAAGCGGAACCGGCGTAGTGGGCAATGCCGATATTTACACTGTGGGCGCTCTTTGGTTTGGCAAACTCCCCGCCGGGTTCGACTATACAGTGGAAATGGACCGACAAGGTGGCCACTTGTCGACCGACGACCTTGACTCCTGGGCAGGCTACTGGGTTGCCGGATACACGGTCCCCAAGGTCCCCCTGAAACCTCGTTTTTCCACTGAGTACACCTTCGCAACCGGCGGTAGCGGCAAATCGGACGGCAGAGTGACCACCTTTGATCAGGTGTATGGGGCCTTTCACAACATCTACGGCATGTCCGACCTGTTCGGTTGGCGCAACATCCGGCACCTTAGAGCGAGTGCTGAGGTCAATCCCCTCCGGACCCTGAAGGTGACGTTCGATTACCATTTCCTGTGGCTAGCAAGCGCCCACGACGGCCTTTACAACGCCTCCGGCGTGGAGGTTGTGGACGCGCCGGCGGGTGGGGCCTTGAGTACCAATATCGGCCATGACGCAGACTTCTACATCACCTATAGCCCGCGCCCCTGGCTCACAATGGGTACCGGGTGGAGCTACTTGTTCTGGGGTCAATTCCTGAAGGAAAACGCCCACGGGATCGGAAGCTCATACCCCTGGGTGTTCTGCACCTACCGATTCTAATGGTAGGAGATGGGAAGCCGATGAGCGCAGAGATTCACGGCAAGCCAGAAGCCGAATGGCGATTTACGGCATCGCTTAATGTCAAGCGGGCCACGAAGGCATCGCTCCAGGCAGGTCCGGCTTGCACGCTTACGACTTAAAGCTAAGTTCTTTATGGAGCAGAACAAATCGAGGCTAGGGATATTTGGCGGATTGAAAGAATATACATGTGCCTCTTGGTGAAGACCTCAACGACGCATGAAGGGGCGATATCCCCCTTGCCTCAGAGCATGCACGTATTCGAGTCATACCCGGCAAGCGCTCCGCCTCGCTCGATGGCGGGGCTCACACACTTTGGATTTCTAAATGGAGAGCATCGGACTTCTGAAATAAATGAGCGAGGTGACAGATGACAAAAGGCAGCGACAGAAAACCGCGTGGTATTGGTAAAGGTAGTGTTGTCGTGGACAAGGCTGAAGTCTACGACCTGATTCCAGGCATGGTGGTCGTCATGGACACGAACCACACCATTCTGGATCTTAACGAGCCCGCCGCTAAGGCAGCGGGCAAACCAAAAGAGGACTGCATCGGCGCAAAGTTTTGGGACCTGTATGACAACCCCGGCTGCAGGGCCGGAACCTGTGCGGCGGCTGAAGCAGCAAAGACGGGCAAGGTGTGCGAGGGAGAAGCCTTCCCCATGGTTCAGGGCAAAGAAGTGCCCGTACTAGTTTCGGCAGCTCCACGGTTCGACGCGGCAGGACGGGTAATAGGTATTGTGGAACTCGTTTTTCCCGCCGTTGGTGACGTCACGCTGGCTCGTGAAACGTCGCGCTTGGCCGCTGGCGTCGCGGAAGGGCGGCTCACAGAGCGAATCGATGAAGGCAGGTTCCAGGGTCGGCATCTTGAAAGAGCTAAAGCGATCAACCAGATGCTCGACACGATTCTGCCGGCCATGGACGAGGTGACCAATGTCCTGAAACGGATGGCCATTAACGACTACACCGTTCAGGTTAAGGGTGACTATGGGGGATCCTTGGCCGAGTTAGCCGAGGGGACAAACACTGTTCAGAAGCGAGTTCATCATGTCATCGAGACGGCGAAGAAGGTTTCGCAAGGGAACTTGGAGGATTTGCCGGAATACCAAAAGATCGGGCGCCGCTCCGAACATGATGAATTAGTCCCGGCCCTCATCGCAATGATGGGAGGCATCGAGGGGCTGGTGAAAGATGCGGAAGTGCTGTCGAAGGCGGCGGTGGAAGGCAAACTGGCGACCCGCGCCGACGCCACTAAACACCAGGGCGACTTCCGTAGGGTCGTGCAGGGTGTAAACGAGACCTTGGACGCCGTCATCGCGCCAGTACAGGAAGCCGGGGGAGTGCTGCAAAAGGTTGCCGGAGGGGATCTGACGGCCCATGTCGTGGGCAACTACCAGGGTGACCATGCGCGCATCAAGGACGACATCAATACCATGGCGGACAAACTCTCGGAGAGCATGGGGCAAATAAGCCAAAACGCGCAGACCCTAGCCAGTTCTTCCGAGGAGCTTTCCGCCGTCAGCGCGCAAATGAGTTCCAACGCGGAAGAAACCTCGAGTCAAGCCAATGTCGTCTCGGCTGCGAGCGAGCAGGTTTCCAAAAACATCCAGACCGTCGCGACCGCGACCGAAGAGATGAGTTCCAGCATCAAGGAAATCGCCAAAAACGCCACCGAAGCGGCCAAGATCGCGACCGCCGCGGTGCGCACGGCGGAAAGCACCAACGCCACCGTCGGCAAGCTCGGCGAATCCAGCGCGGAAATTGGGCAGGTCATCAAGGTTATTACTTCCATCGCGCAACAAACCAACCTTCTGGCTCTGAACGCCACAATCGAGGCGGCGCGAGCTGGCGAGGCTGGCAAGGGCTTTGCCGTCGTGGCCAACGAGGTGAAAGAACTGGCCAAGGAGACCGCCAAGGCGACCGAGGATATCAGCCGGAAAATCGAGGCAATCCAGGGAGACACCAAGGGCGCCGTGGAGGCCATTGGGCAGATTACCACCATTATCAACCAACTGAACGATATCTCCAACACGATTGCCAGCGCGGTGGAGGAACAAACGGCCACCACCAACGAGATTACTCGCAATGTGAGTGAGGCGGCCAAGGGAAGCTCACAAATTGTCGAGAATATCGTATCGGTGGCCACCGCCGCGAAAAGCACTACCGAAGGCGCAACCAACACCCAGACGGCGGCGCAGGAATTGGCCCGCATGGCGGCGGAACTCCAGCGGTTGGTGGGGCAATTCAAGTTCGATGGGGCCAGAAGCGGTGCCGGGACGGCGGAAGTCCGTCCGGGGGCAAAACAGGTCCGCGAGGCACAGTTCGCCAGCCGGGCCAAACCTCAGCCGGGTGCTACCACACGACTCCAGTAAGGAAACACACTGGCCCTATTGGGCAGAGAGGGGTTCGGGATACTCGCAAAGAATCTTGAACCCCTCATGGTTTGTGAACAGAGATTGAAATGATTAATCGTCAGGCGAAGGGGCCTTCGCGCAATCACTTGTAATCGACGACTTGTGAGCGATGCGGAGTATTGCCCGGAGGCCCGTTCCCAAGAGAGTGTTTTGTCAATTCGGAAACTATAAGGAGGAGCCCTATGTCCGACGAAGCAACAAATCGTTTAGCAAATCCAGCACCCCTGGGTTTGGCGGCATTCGGAGTTACGACGGTGGTTCTGAGTTGTATCAATGCGGGCCTGTTGAAGGGAGACACGCCTAACCTGCTGGCAGTAGTAGTCCCGTTGGCGTTCGCGTACGGAGGGGTGGCCCAATTCATTGCGGGAATCCTAGAGTTCAAGAAGGGCAATACTTTTGGGACTGTAGCCTTCACTTCTTATGGCGCCTTCTGGTGCTGGTACGCATTTCTGCTGTGGACGGCAGGCGCAGGGTGGATCAAGCCACCTGCGGCCAACGCCGTGGGTCTCGCGCTCTTGATGTGGGGGGTATTCACCCTCCTGATGTGGATAGCGTCCTTCCGGACCAACTTCGTGCTTTGGACCATATTCTTCCTGCTTTGGATCACCTTTTTCTTGTTGGCAGGCGGAGACCTGGGAATGGGCGCGGGATGGCACACGGCCGGCGGCTGGGTGGGATTGCTTACTGGCGTTGACGCCTTATACCTCTCATTCGCCGAGGTTGCGAATTCCACTTTCGGCAGCCCCGTGTTTTTCGTGGGAGGACCTATCTTCAGGCAGAATCCGGTACCTGCTGCTCAATCAGGCAAGGCATATGCGGGCCACCCGGAGGTGACCGCATTTCCGGCCGGAGCCTCACGGCCCTAACCATCTGACCGCCACCAGGGACCAACCCAAGCGCAAGGGGCAAGGGTAAGGGAGGGTACTAGCAAATAAGTCGGAAGATCAGCACGCAGCCTGGCACAACTGCTCGCGTCCAGTAAGGATACCTACTTTGCCCAGCGGGAAGTTAGGGGTTCGGGAACAAGCGTAGCGCGGAACTTTTTTGTCTGCCGCTCCCAGCTTCAAATCCTCGCCTTCGCATTCGGCTGGCCAGACCACACGATAGGGAAACGAAGCGAGCGGAGGCAAGCCGCGTAGCGGCGACAGAAGGTGGCCCATGCCAACAGCCCTGGATAGCAGTAGGGGTGGTTCGCGACCCGCCCGTGTCAAGATTCTTCCACGTTCCAGCCAGGGCGCTTCGCGTCCCGTCCCGATCTGATCGGGAAGCGCCCCCACAACGAATCCACCTGTGTGCCATCTGCATCCCACGGTTGGCTCGATGTGGGACACATTCTGCCGGCCCGGACGGCCCTGAGCGACTGCGGAAATAAATTCGGACAATGTGACGTACTCTTTTACGATGTGGGCTACCGGTAGCCCACATCGTAAACCTTCCTCTTGCAATTACCCCTATGGTAAATGTTAATCTTAGTATGAAGTGCCCGGCGCTGGGTGCTAGGGGCTGGGGAGAAACAGCAGGCAGTCAGCAGAAGGCAGCGAGCCCCCTTTGTGAGTCCCGACAAGTTGGGATCGGCACTAGCCAGCAAGATGAAAGCTGACGGCTTATGGCTGAATGCGTTTTTGCTCTTGGAGGTATTCCATGTCGCTCGTCAAGAAACATAAACTGTCGGAGAAGCAACTGGCCGCGAACCGGCGGAACCAGAAGCTTTGCCACGTCCCGGTGACGCCGGAGGGCCGAGAGCGCATCCGCGACGCGCACTTGCGCCATGGGTTCTACGCGCAGGCGGAAGAGGTAGCTATGCGCGCTCTGGGCGAAGACCCGGGCCACTTCCAGGAACTGCTGGCAGGGCTCTGGGAGGAATATAAACCTGCCGGCATCTCGCAGGAGGGGTTGGTGATCCGTCTGGCGCGGGCCACGTGGCTGATGAATCGCGCTGACCGCATGCAGGAAGGCTACGCCGTGCGCCAAGCCCTGGAGGTGAGCAGCGGGCGGCAGGACCGGTTGCACGCCCGCATGATGCGCCTGAAGATGACGGCGGAAAGTTTGGGGCGGCTCGTCCAATCGGTCGCGCACGAGTATTACGTCACCTCTCGCGAGGATCTGGAAAAGATGAAGAACCTGCATCAGGAGGGTGTGTTGCTGGAGATGGGCGAAATCGCTCTCGCTCTTTTCTACCAATTGCAGGCGCCGGGCACGGGTGAGGACGGCATTGACCCCAATGAGAGATCTCGCCGCGCCCTCGCCAAGATCAAGGAGATCTTTGCTCTAGGAGTGTGTCGGAAATAATAATTCGTCAACGAAGAATCAACAACTTACAGACACTCGAATCTCGCTAAGTTATTAATTCTACGTACAACGAAATCTATCTCCGACAGGCTCCTAGGTGATAAGCCTTATTATCCACCGGGCATACAACCGCCTCCCAGCCCCCCACAGGAAGGCCCACCAGCGACGGAGGAAACCGAAGCGGACGGAGCGTCGGCTTCTATCCAACCGGAGGCTGGCGCTGCCGAAGCGGCGAGGCGATATCCCGGAATCACCGCGGCGGAGTGGGAGGCGCGCGAACGGCCCCGCCAACTTCTGGAGAACATCCTAAAACGGCAGGTGGAGATTTGCGAGGCGCAGCGCAAGGCCACCTTGAAAGAGTCCTTGACGGGGCCGTCGCCTTACGAACGCGCCGCGGAAATCGCTCCCACGCACCCCAACGCGCGCCTCATGCGCCGAATGCAGGATTCCAACTTTCGGGAAGTCCGCCGTGTTACCAATCTGCTTCTGAAGATTAAGCGCTATGAGCGGAAGATGGAAGCTCAGGATGATGAAAGCCGTGGTAGGGCCGACCTTTAGATCGGCACCTGCCGGGCTAAAGCCCGGCGCTACAAAAGGCTGCGGCTTTCCATTATGTACCGGAAACAAAAGGGGTTAGCGGAAAAATAGAAAATCTCACAAAAACCTATCCAAATGAAAATAAGATAGTTAGTTCGATCTTGGCGGCAGGGTGGAAAAAACGCGGGGGGAAAAAATGAAGGTAACCTCCATTATGTTATTGAAAACAAATGTAGAAAAAATGTCGGTTTTCGGCCTTTCCATTATGTTAATGAAAAAACACGAGTTATAGCCGTCTTTCCATTATGTTGATGAAAGAAAAGGAGAAAGGTGTTGGACAGGAGGCCGATGAAAAATTACATGGCAGGTAGAGTCCCTCTCGATTACGACGGGCAGGGACGCGATGCGCATTTGGCAAACCGCCAGGATTCTCAAATTGCTCCAACTTCAGCTCGGATCAAATAGCGGGGGGGGTGAGCAGTTGGATAGACAAGCGCTGTGGAAATTTCCAATAAACCTTTTACCCCGGGTGGCCGAAAGGTAAATAGAAGGGATGCCGTACCTTCGGAGGGAGCCATCGTGCGCGCACTCATAATTGACGACTCGAAAGCAATGCGGAGCATTTTGGGCAGAATACTTCGGGAGATAGGCTTTGAAGTTGTCGAAGCCGCCAACGGCCGTGACGCAATTAACCGGCTGCCGGAGGCGGGAAAAGTCGACTTGGCCCTGGTGGACTGGAACATGCCGGAGATGAATGGACTCGATTTCATTCGGGCAGTTCGAGCCGACCACATCTATGACGGGGTGCTCCTGATGATGGTAACCACCGAGACCGAAACGGACAACGTGGTTCGCGCCCTCGCGGCCGGCGCCAATGAGTACGTAATGAAACCCTTCACGCCAGAGGTCATACTGGAGAAGCTGCAAATCTTCGGGATGGCGGGTTCATAGTCGATGCCCAAAATCAGAATTCTTGTCGTCGATGATTCGGTGGTGGTGCGCCGGATGGTCAGTGATGCTCTTTCCGCCGACCCGCAGCTCCAGATTGTGGGGACCGCCGCAAACGGGAAGATTGCTCTCGCCAAGATCCCGCAAGTCAATCCGGATATCGTCATTCTCGACATTGAGATGCCCGAATTGGACGGGCTCGGCACACTGGAGTGTGTCCGCAAGACCTATAAAAAGCTTCCGGTCATCATGTACAGCACTCTGACCCAGCGTGGCGCCGAAGCCACCCTGGAGGCACTCTCCAAGGGCGCCACGGACTATGTCACAAAGCCGTCCAACGTCGGCAGCGCAGCGTTGGGGCTTGAGTGTATACGGACCCAGTTGATTCCGAAGATCAAGGCGATCTGTGGTTGTTCAGGGGTGGCGAATCCATCTCCCGCTTTGGTTGTGCCTGTGGCCCCTAAGCCATTCCTGCACAGTGTCTCGATTCCCAGGCGGGAGGAGCGAATCGACATTGTTGCCATCGGAGTTTCCACCGGAGGCCCCAATGCCCTAGCCGAACTCATCCCGGAATTCCCCTGTGACTTTCCTGTGCCCGTGGTTGTTGTCCAGCATATGCCACCTATATTCACCCGTCTCCTGTCTGAGCGGCTGGCGGCCAAGTCGCAAATTGACGTGCAGGAAGGCCACAACGGGGCCGTTCTGAAGCCTGGCTGCGTTTGGTTAGCTCCGGGTGGCTACCATATGGTTGTGGCTAATGACCGAAATCAGATCACTCTACACACCCACGAGGGTCCTCCCGAGAACTCTTGCCGCCCCGCCGTGGATGTGCTGTTTCGGTCGGTTGCTGAGATGTACAAACTTCACACGCTGGGCGTGGTAATGACGGGTATGGGGCAGGATGGCCTGCGAGGGTGCGAACGTATCCGCGAACTTGATGGACAAGTTTTGGCCCAAGATCAGGAATCTAGCGTCGTGTGGGGAATGCCCGGCTTTGTGGCCAACGCCGGTTTAGCCGACAATATCCTGCCCCTAACTCAAATCGCTCCGGAGATCCTCCGCCGGGTCCGGACCGGCCGGGAAATGACCCGTGTGTTCGTCCCCACCCCACGGACGGAGGTAGCCAGGTAGCTCAATATGTCCCTGAGTGCTACAGAATTTAATTATGTACGTCGCCTGGTCCTGGACCAAGCCGCCATTGTCCTTGAAGAGGATAAGGGGTACCTCGTCGAATCGCGATTGTCCCCGCTGGCTCGCCGCGAGGGTTTAGTCTCGTTGAGCGTCCTGGTAGAAAAGTTGCAGCGCGAACCCTTCAATGGTCTCCATCGCAAAGCGGTGGAGGCCATGACCACCAACGAAACCTCCTTCTTTCGAGATTTTCACCCTTACGAGGCACTCAAAAAATCCGTGTTGCCGGATCTCATCGCTAAACGCGCCCAGGAACGAGAGTTGAGCATCTGGTGCGCCGCCTGTTCCTCGGGGCAGGAACCCTATAGTCTTTCCATGGTTTGGCGCGAGTACTTCCCGCTTCAAGCAAGTTGGAATTTTCGCATTCTGGCAACTGACCTCTCCACAGAAATACTTTCCCGAGCACGCGAGGGGCGCTATAGCCAACTCGAAGTGAACCGCGGCCTTCCCGCCAGCTTTCTAATTAAGTATTTCCAAAAACAAGGCTGTGACTGGATACTGCGCGATGAGATTCGCCGCATGGTGGATTACCAAATCCTTAACCTTGCAGGCCCTTGGCCACCGCTTTTTTCTGCGGATATTGTCATGATACGTAACGTGTTGATCTACTTTGGGACGGAAACGAAGAAAGAGATCCTGGGCAAGGTTCGCAGAGTATTGAAACCCGACGGGTATTTATTCCTGGGGGGGGCAGAGACAACCTTCAACCTCGACGATTCTTTTGAACGCCTGCAGTTTGAACGGGCAACTTGCTATCGAGTCCGGAAAACTTAGGGAGCAGCCATGCTGGTAACCGAAGACGCCTTCTATGAGATTATTCAGAACACATGGAGCTCCACTCTGGGATTCCACGTCGAGCGCTCGTCGGGGTCGGAAGCCGTAGTGGCCGGAGCATTGACTGTATGCGTGAAAATCACCGGGGCATGGAATGGAGAAGTGCGCTTACATTGTCCCGTTCCACTCGCCCAGTCGATTGCAGCGCTGATTTTCCAAGTGCAGGCAGAAAGCGTAGGGAGCGACGAAGTCCTGGATGCCTTGAGTGAACTTGTCCACATTGTCGGTGGAAACCTGAAAGCGCTACTCCCTCAACCCGTGGTTCTATCGCTCCCCTCCCTTTCAGATCCAACTGACTGGGCGAACACAACCCCTCAGTGGCAGTTGGTTAGCCGGCTGACGCTTGAGAGTCAAGGTCACTCCTTCGTGGTTTCTCTCCTGGGGGATCTCTCCCCCGCCGGACCAACTGAAACGCAAGCCGACCAAAGCAACCTGTCGGCGCCGAAAAACTCCTAGATTCTGCAAAGAAGCCTGGGTCTGATGCCTGCGCTCGTAACTCTTATGCCGGTCCGCGGTTCACCGTCTCTTGATCTCACCACTCAATTCAGAAACAGAAATCTCGTTCGTTTTGGCCTGCTTCATAGGCGGAAGCGAGCCGGTGGCTATGCTGCAATCCAAGCAATCGGAGAGAGCAACCTGCTGCAAGAGTGCAGCCGTTCAGTAAAGAAAGCTGCCTAGCCACAAATCCGATTCGCACTTTGACGTTTGGTTGTGGCCTCAGGGTCGAGCTACACTCTCCGCTATTTTCCCACGCAAAACGTTTTGAATATTATATCGAGAACATCGTCGGCATAGGTTGCGCCAGTGACGAGGTTGAGGGGCCGCAGCGCGTCGTAGAGGTTGAGCAGGAGCATTTCGTGAGGTAGTCGCTCGAAGGCGGCTTGCCTGGCTTTGGCGAGACCCTGGATTGAATCCCGAATTAGCTGCTGGTGGCGCAGGTTGGTGATGAGTTCGCCTTCCTGGCCGAGGCCACGGGCAGGCGCCGCGGTTTCCAGGATTCTTTCTTTGAGTTCATCAATTCCCTCACGCGTGAGCGCCGAAGTGCGCACAATTTGAGGTGTGGAGACTGCCGCATGCCTATCCGCCCGGGTGAATTCCTCGAGCTCAGCAAAGGAGACGCGCGGCGGCAGGTCCGATTTATTAAGCGCGATCACCAGCGTCCCCAGGGGGCGCAACTTCTCGAACAATCGAGCATCCTCTTCGGTCCATGGCTCCGAGGCATCCACCACCAAGAGCCGCAAGTCCGAATCGGCGATGGCACGAAAGGTTCGTTCCACTCCGATCTTCTCAACCGCATCGAGCGCCTGGCGCACCCCAGCCGTATCCAGGAAACGCAACGGGATGCCACCGAGGTTGGCGGTTTCGGCGACCAAGTCGCGCGTGGTTCCAGGAATGGGCGTGACAATGGCGCGCTCCTCATTCAAGAGGCAGTTGAAGAGGCTCGACTTGCCGACGTTCGGCCGCCCCACAATCGCAAGCGTCAGCCCTTCGCGCACGATGCGGCCGTATTCGTAGCCCTCCACAAGCTTTTCGAGATCGGTTCGAATGCGGTCGAGGCGGGCCAGAATTTCCTGCCCTTCAATCACCGCAACATCATCTTCCGCGAAGTCGATGCCGGCTTCGAGGTGTGCAATCAGGTCAAGCAGAGCCCGCTTGTGAGGCTGCAAGCGCGCAGAAAGTGAACCCTCCAGTTGTTGTGCAGCGATGCGGGCCTGGTAGAGGGTCTGGGACTCAATCAGGTCACGGATGGCCTCCGCCTGCGTCAAGTCGATGCGCCCGTTCAGGAAAGCGCGCATCGTGAACTCTCCCGGGTCGGCGGCACGCGCGCCCCGTTTGAGGCAGCACTCCACGAGGTATCGCAGGATGACCGGCGCGCCGTGGCAGGAGATCTCCACCACGTCTTCCGCAGTGTAGGAATGCGGCTGACGAAAGCAGGTCACGACCACTTGGTCGAGCACGCGGTCCGAGTCAAGCTCCAGGAACGTCCCAAGCGTGGCGCGCTGGGTTTCAAGTGGCAGGTTCGGCAGCTTGATCAGATGGCTTGCGATTTCGATGGCGCGGTCGCCCGATAGCCGCACCACACCTACGCCCCCACGCCCGGGAGGAGTGGATACGGCGACGATGGTGTCTTCGCTTGTCATAAAGGAAACTCGGAGGCTAGCGACGCGTTTGGCGCGGGGGTGGGTTGGCAGGGACTATCACCACCTTGCGTTCGGGCCCCATTCCTTCGCTCTGGGTGCGGACCTGTGGAATGTTCTTCAAGGCCAGGTGAATGATGCGCCGTTCACGCGGGTTCATGGGGCTGAGGGCAAAGGGATCCCCGGTATCAATGACCCGATCCGAGGCAACTTGCGCCATCATGCGTAATTCCTCGATGCGCAATCGCCGATAGTCCTCGCAATCGAACGCAATTTTTCTGTAATGTTCCTCGTCCACGCGAACCGCCTTCACCACCACGTATTCGAGGGCTTCCAGGAGCGTGGCATTCTTCTCCAGCAACAGGCCGGCATCCGCACCGGAAAAATCAACCACATATTCCGGCGCCTCCTGGTCATCGCCCAGGTCTTCGCCTTTCTGAATTGAAAACTTCAGATCGAAGCGGGCGTTGCGAATCACCGCGTGGAGCAAGGACTCGATCAAAGGCAGATAGTCTTCGATCGAACGTTCGGCAGCGGGGCGGTCACTTTCCATGGCACATCACTCCTTGGCCACTGGCGGCTTGCGAGGGGGTCCGAGGAGGGGATCGGGCATACGCATGTGGCGATTGAGATAGGTTTGTTGCGCGATGCCTACAAGGTTTCCCGTGAGCCAATAGAGTACCATGCCCGCGGGAAACCGGAAGAACATGAAGCCGAAAACGAGTGGCATGAACATCATCATGCGTTGCTGAGCCGGGTCAACCGTCGCCATCGGGGTAAGGCGCTGTACGATGAATTGGGTCACCACGATCGCCACAGGCAGGATGTAGAGCGGATCCTGCGCCGACAGGTCTTTAATCCAGAACATCCACGGCGCATGACGGAGCTCGATCGCCAGATCGAGGACACGATAGAAACCATACAGAAACGGCATCTGCAGGAGCATGGGCAGGCAACTGCCAAAAGGATTGATATGATGCTCGCTATAGACCTTCATGATCTCTTCGTTCATCTTCTGCTTGCGCGGGTCGTTTAGCTTGTATTGCTTGTATTTGTCCTGGATGCCCTTGATGATCGGCGAAACCCGCTGCATCTCCTGCGCGGATTTAAGGCTCTTGATCTTCAAGGGGAACATCGCGAGATTGATGAGGACAGTCAGAAAGACAATGGCCCAGCCGAAATTGTGAATCCAGTGGTCGTAGGTGTATCGCAACATGATGAAGAGAGGTTTGGCGACAACCGTAAACCAACCAAAATCTACCAGTGAATCCAGCGGAGGGTTCTCTGCCCTAAGGACGTCCAGGTCTTTGGGGGCAACGAACAGGCGGAAGGCCAGCGGCTTGGGCTGCGTCTCCACCAGCGTGGCAGTGAGGGGAGCAGGCTTATCCTTTTCCGTCCAGTCGGGTGGGGACCACTCCTGCCGGACGACTCGCAAGGCCACCTGGTCAGGCGCGTCGGGAAGGAAAATGTCCACGAAATACTTGTCTTCCAAACCCGCTAGCTCCAAGGGGCCAGGAAAGATGCGTTCCTCCTTGACCTTGCCCATGGCCACCTTGTTGAGATTGCCCACCGCGCCGTAAACTGCCTGGATGCGCGAGTCGGCGACGGAAGGCGCCAGCGTGTGGTCACCGAACCCTCCGGGCCATGTAACTTCGACCGGTAGGTAGCGTTGACCATCAAAAACGCTGACCGTAACTTTCGCCTCGAAGCTGTCACCAAAAGAAAACTGCTTCTTCACTTGTACCTTACCGTCACTGTAAGTAAACGTAAGGCTTGCAGGAGATGTGAAGGCGCTCCCGGAAAGCTTTTCGGATTCATGGCCAGGAACCAGCTTGGCGGCCTCGGCCACGTAAATCGCCTGATTGAGCCGCGTCTTAAGCGAGGCATCCGCGAGGTTCAGACTCATCGGGAAACCCAAGGTTTGACACGCCGACCCGTTCACGGTGTTGAGCAGTTCGCCCTTTGCGTCGCGATATCCCTTCAGCACCCAGCTCTTGACGACGGCGCCCTCGGTGGAAAACGTCACGCGGTAGCGCTTGTTCTCAACCACGATATCTTCTGCTCTGCTTCCCTGCGCTACCGGCAATGCTGCGGCAGGTGCAGGCGCAACGGGTTGGGCAGGATTCCCGCCCGGATTGGCCGCGCCGGGCTGGGCGGGGGACATCGTCGCCGTCGCGGCGGCTGGTGCCTTCTTCGGCTGCGGTGGCGGCTCCTTGACGAAGAAGACGCGCCACACCATCAGCATCCCAAAGGAGAGCGCGAAGGCCAGCATCACTCGTTTTTCTTGATCGAGGTTCATAGGCAAGGAATCAGGAGCCAGGAGTCAGAAGTCAGGAGAAAAGCGTTTGTATTCTTGCTCCTGACTCCTGGCTCCTTCTCTTTCCGGCACCGGATCGTATCCGTGAGGGCCCCACGGCCGGCAACGCAACAATCGCCTGAGCGCCAACCCCACTCCCCGCCCCACTCCCCATTTTTCAACTGCCTCATGCGCATAAGCTGAGCAGGAGGGATAGAAACGGCAAGCCGACGGCAGGGTGGGCGAGAGGCACCCTTGATAAAAGCGAATTAACCCCAGCGTAAGGAGTTTCAGGAGATCCCTTGCGGCACCGGGGGCGGAGCTTGCTTTGGAAACAATCGCAGCAGTTCTCGCTCGAGTGTTGCGTTGGGAACACGCCCCACCGGTTCGCGGGGATTCACGAGAATATCCCACCCGCCCGGAAGGTTCGCGTGGTTCAAGCGAAATACCTCGCGCACTCGCCGTTTCAGACGATTGCGCAGGACGGCATTCCCCACCCGCGCCGTGACAGTAATCCCCAAACGTGTCTGTGCTAACCCGTTGGGGCGGAGGAAAATCGTGCATAACGGCGCGCTCCGGCGTTGCCCTTCGTCGTACACTCGCCGAAAATCGCTTCGGCGCAGCAGCCGGAAAGTCTTGGGGAAAGCTTGTGAGGTCAAACGAACTCTTCAGGGAATCGGGCGATGACGGCCCTTCTGACGGCGACGCCGCATGACATTGCGACCTCCCGGAGTGCTCATGCGACTGCGAAAGCCGTGTGTCTTGGCGCGGCGCCGACGGTTCGGTTGAAAGGTGCGTTTCAAAGGGCAATGCTCCCCGGTCAAATTTCATGCAACAAAGCTAATCATTTAAGATACCTTGCCGGAACGAATTTAGTCAAGCCAAGTGAGAGAGCGGGGTGCACGACGAAGGAGTGAGCGGGCTCACGCCCCCACCCTGTGCGCCCGGCGTTCCCAGAAGTCTTCGAAGCGACCGCTGAGTTTGTAACACCGCAGAGCGATGATGGCATTGGAGCCGCGCACGGTCCAATGCATGCCCGAACGTTTTAGGCGCGACCCCACGACGACCCTGCAACCCGCCTCCAGAACCCCTGAGGAAGTACACAGGTGCTGGGCATGAAATTCCGCGTAGCGCATGCGGTGCCGGTTGCGCTGCAAGTACTGAAGGCAGTTGCGGGCTTCCGGTGAGCGGGCCGCATGGCGGGCCAGCGCCGTCGTCAGACTCCGCCAACGCCCGCCATCCAATTCTTGGTGCCGACGTTGCGCCCAGCGATGGGATGCCTCCGCTTGCCCATAGAGGGCCTTGGCCACTTGGCTCAAATGCTCCTTCACGTGGTAACGATCCACGATTTGCAGGGCTTGCGGGAACACCTCCGCGGCGATGTTCCAGATCCAGGGAGCCCCGTCGCCGATCACCACTTGGCGAGAGGCTTGCCCGAAGTCTCGACGCTTCGCCTCACGCTCGACGCGCTGGGTAAATGCTGCGATCTGGGAGTCGGTGTCGCGGCAGGCCGCCGTCTCGATGGCCGCCGAGTAGCTGACCGAGCCAGCATCACGCCGGGGCCGGCCTTCGGCATCGCGCGCTTCCGCGCTCCAGATGGCGCAGACCTTGACCTCGCGGGTTTGGGCGGAGCCATCCGGCTGCTTGCCCGCTCGCCCCGTGAGTTCCTCCTTGCGCATGGGAATGCCGGTACCATCCAGGCCGAGATAGAGGGTGGGCGGCAAGGGTCCTTCCCTCACCGCCTCCACCGGTTGGCGTTCATCCTCGGCGACTTCCGCTCCCAGCGCCTCCGCCGTACGCTCCACCTGCTTGGCACTTACTTCCACGCCCGCCAATTCCCCGAGGAGTTCACGCCCTTCTTGAAAGCTCACCAAGGCTCCCACCGTGCCCACCATGCGTGTCACCGCCGGGGACAGAGAAGTGTCCTCCATTCCCCACTGCTGGTCACGAGGACAGAACCCGCGCTGGCAGGCAGCACAATAATAGTAGGCGCGCTCCAGCCGTAATTCGCCCAGCACGGTCTGGAAAGGCTTGGCCCGCCGGTCTACATAGCGCGCGGGCTGACCGCAGGAACACGGCCGACGGGCTCCGGTAAAGTCGGAGTGGTCGGCATTCAGCCGCTGCTCCACCACCCGCGCGGCGAAGCGCAAAGCCTGACGGCGTACGGCCGTTTCCACCGCCTCGAAGTCCAGAGCCGCCGTGGCTTCCCGACCCACCAGGCGCTCAATCTCAGCGGTGAGGTCGTGCGCCAGAGCCTCGCCGAGTGTGGTTTTTTTTAACCTCGGCTTGCCCTTCTTCCTCCCGGGCTTCCAGCTGGGCATCCGCCCATTGCTCACAGGCAGCCCAGTAAGCCTCCACCTGACGCCGAAACTGCTGGCCCGTCTCGATCTGCTCTCGCGCCCGCTGCGCTTCCTCGGGGTTCAAGAAGCGGGAGCGGGTCTGCCCTCCCACCGCCTGCGTCAGACTGTAATAAGGGCCGTGCCGCGCCTTGGCATCCTCCGCGCAACCACAACCCGGCTTGCCGCATTTCACATAACGCTCCGATAGGGAGCCGCGCCGCATGGGCTGGGACTGACCCAACCGAGCGGCAAGCTCACGGACCGGACCAGGAACTTCAAAAGACTGAGCCATGGTTCCTCCTTACGGCTATTATAGCCGTAAGAGAGAACTTATTTCAACCCCACTTTCCCAGAATTTCATTTCCCAGGCGTGCACCCGAGAGAGCGTGGTGTCTCAGTTTGCTGTAGAGGCGGCGGAAATCATCTCGATCTTATCGGGGCGCCGCCATTTGCCGAGGTAAACTCGCCGCTACGACATCAATTACCTTGGCGGGTAGATCCTGATTCTCTGGGATCAAGAGTCGGCGGCCATCCCGATACGAATCGTCGGGACAGTTGAACCGCCGCTACAACAAAATCAAACTGAGGCACTACCCTCGGCGAAGGAGTGTGGGCGGCCAGGGCAGGAAAACCAGTGCGAGTTCGGAGATCGGGCAGGTGGCCGTTTGGCGCCTTGACTGCGGCCAGATCTGCGTTATGACCATATGCTCCGAAACTATTCTTACTCACATCCCTGCTTGCCACGATCAACCCCTTCCATGGTGAAAGAAAACTGCTAACTCCATTTCTTTTCATAGACATCATGGGTTAGCGACTATAACTAGCATATTTTTCATAAACATAGTGGGTTAGCGCAAAACTGACATTTTTTCTACATGTGTTTTCAACGACATCATGGGTTCATCCTTCATTTTTAATTCCCCCTGTTTCACCGCGCCCACGCAGTCGGCACGAGCTATCTTATTAAATTTAAATAACATAGCTGTTCGGACATTTCTGCCATTTTACAGCTAACTACCTTTGTTTTCTAGTATATCATGGGTTAGAACATCCTCTTCGCCCGCTTCCACAGGTTCCATTTAGCGCTTTCGGCGTTTCATTTTCACTAAATTCGCCGACCCGGGCCAGAATACTTCACATTAAGCCTACTATAAATCACAATGGCTTTCAAGCCCCAATTCCTGCCCTCGAACCCAATAACCGCTTCTAGCCAGAGCGTGCGCCGGGTTAACATTACCCTCGATGCTTTCTGCGAACTCTCTCAAACAGCGCGCCCTTGAGGTCGGCTTCGACTTGGCGGGGATTGCCTCACCTTCGGCCCTCCACGATTTAGAGTTTCTCCCCCAATGGGTCAAGCAGGGATATGGCGGGGAAATGCATTACCTTGCTGATCCCAAGCGCGAAGACCCACGTCGCGTCCTGCCGTCGGTGAAATCCATCCTCTGTGTGGGGCTCGTTTACAATACGCTGCATCCCTATTCGATGGAGGTCAGCGGCCCTGGCGCAGCCGAGTTAGGTTCCCAAGCCCAGAATGCACCCACACCAGACGCGCCCTCGCGAGGTTGGATTTCGCGTTACGCCTGGGGAAGGGACTATCACAAGGTCATGCGCAAAAAACTCGAACAGTTGCGCACGATTCTCGAGCAAGAGGCATCCGGCGTTGAGACGCGAGTCTATGTGGATACGGGGCCGATCGTGGAGCGCGCCTTCGCGCGTCTTTCGGGAATTGGCTGGATGGGAAAGAACACCTGCCTCATCAATGAAGTCAAGGGGTCATGGTTTTTTCTGGGGGTCATTCTAACCAGTCTCGAGTTGGCGCCGGATCTTCCCGCTCCCGACAGATGCGGCTCCTGCACGCGCTGTCTGGAAGCCTGTCCGACCGGAGCGCTGACGGAACCCTACGTGATGGACGCGTCGCGCTGCATTTCCTATCTCAACATCGAGCTCAAGGGCGCCATTCCTGAGCAATTCCGCACTGCCATCGGCCGGAATGTCTTCGGTTGCGACATTTGCCAGGACGTTTGTCCCTGGAATAATCGTCCGGGGTCCGTTGTCAGTAGTCCGTCGCGAGACGATGCCTCGCTGGCTGAACCTCTCAACACTGTCTGCCATGAGGAGTATGCGGCGACCACTCTGCTTCCCGAATTCCAACCCATGCAGGTTGAGATCAAATCGCAGGAATCGCTTGCGGAGGGTGCGACTGAAAACGTACCGGTCCCTCAGCCCCCAACCGAAGAGCCGTTTTCGCTTTTTAATCCCGCATTGGAAATGCTGGCTTCTATGACAGAAGGGGATTTTCGCAGGGTCTTCGCTCAGTCGCCCATCAAGCGGGTCAAGTATCGAGGCTGGTTGCGCAATCTGTGCGTAGTGATGGGGAATTCGGGAGATAGCCAGTTCATTCCCTGGTTGGAAAAGACGGCGGAACATCCGGATCCCCTCGTGCGTGAACACGCAGACTGGGCGCTCCGCAGGCTGCAAGGCTGCGCTTAGTTGATGTGATCCCACTTAGCGGTGCCGCCGGGCGCTGGGGTCAATACTGTTCACTTAGCTGTCGTCACGGATTAGGAAATCCAGTTGCGGGCGAAGCCCGCTTTGGACTGCGGTAGCAGCAGCTACCGCCTTTCATCCTTTAGCCCTGCGCCTTTGCCGTAAGAACCGAAGGCGGTAGCTGCTGCTACCGCAGTCCAAGGCGCTTCACGCAAGTCAATATGAAAACGAACGCTAAGTGAACAGCGTTGGTGCAAGGGTAGGTCAATCCAACGGGATGCGGCTCTTGTTCTGTGCAAGCCACTGTTCGAAATTCTGCAACGACGGGTTCAAGCTCCGGGAAAATTCGATGCTGCGGGCTCCACAGAAGTAATCATTAAAGTCCCGTTTGAACTGGAACATGTTGCCCAGGTCTTCAGCGCCGGGGAACCCAAAGCTGCGGTAAACCTCCGGTGGGACATCGTTGTACTTCACTTCCTGTCCCAATGCCCTGGTCAGCGCGGCGGCCATTTGGGCACCCGTCAGATGCTCGCCGGCGATGCCCACCGTCTTGCCGATAAATTCGCGGCCCTTTTTGAAAATGCCGTAAGCGCACCGGCCGATGTCCTCGGAAGCGATAGCAGGGAGCTTCTTGTCGCCCATGGGAAACGTGAGGGCCAGCTTTCCATCCGGCCCCTTCTTGGGGCCGCTTCCGAAATAAATGAAGTTGTCCCAGTAAAACGAGGTTAAAAGAAACGTGGTTGGGACGCCAAGGTCGGTGAAGAGATGGTTTGCCTCACCCTTGGCATCAAAGTGCGGCACTTTGTATTTGCCCATCAGGGTGGGCATACGATTGTCACTGAGCGGCACCCACTTGCGGGTGTCTTCGAGTGTCGACCAGATGACGTGTGGCACACCAGCGTACTTCGCCGCCTGGGCCATGGCAGCGGCATTGTTCAATTCCCGCTCCGGCGAAAAATGGGCCCAGTAGAACGTAACGCAATAGGCTCCATGCGCTCCTTGGAAGGCGCGCTTCAGGCTCTCGACGTCGTCGACGTCCGCCACCACCAATTCAGCCCCAAGCTTGGCAAACTCTTTAGCCTTTTCGGAATTGGCGTCTCGGGTGAGCACGCGCGCTGTAAATCCACCCGCCGGATCGCCTAGGATGGCACGGGCCATGCCGCCGCCCTGCGCGCCGGTTGCACCTACGACTGCAATAATTTTCTTCTCTGCCATGGGATTCTCCTTCGGGAGCGGGCGGGCGAAATCCGCCCCCGGCCCTGAGTTTGAGTTCGTCTTTCTCAGGGCAGGGAGCGGGATCTCTGAACTCAACGGTCCGCTTCGATAAAATGCAATGATGAGGAGTAGCGAAACTGGTTCCCAGAAATCTACTTCGCAGCGTGAAAGCGCTTTTCGACTTCAGCCCAGTTCACAACATTCCACCAGGCGCCGACATACTCAACCCGCCGATTCTGATACTTGAGGTAGTAGGCGTGCTCCCAAACGTCAAGCCCCAGAACCGGGTGTTTGCCTTCCATCACCGGGCTGTCCTGGTTGGCAGTCGAGTAGATGTCGAGCTTGCCGTTTTGAGCGACGAGCCACGCCCATCCTGAGCCAAAGCGGCCCATGGCGGCGGCGGAAAGTTTTTCCTTAAAGCCGTCAAAGCTTCCGAAGGTGCTCGTGATGGCCCCGGCAAGAGCGCCGCCGGGCTGTCCGCCCGCTTTCGGTCCCATGATCTGCCAGAACATGGAGTGATTGATGTGCCCGCCGGCGTTGTTGCGGACGGCGGTCCGAATCGACTCAGGGACAATCGCACAGTTGTGGGCAAGCAGCTCCTCAAGGCTCTTGTTGGCCAGATCCGTGGCCGATTCCAAAGCCTTATTCAGGTTGGTCACATAGGCCGCGTGGTGTTTCCCGTGGTGAATCTCCATCGTCATCTTATCGATGGACGGCTCCAAGGCATCGGGTGCATAGGGCAGCGCAGGTAGTGTGAATGGCATAGCAGCTCCTTTGGTTTCGAAAGTTTCGAAGGCGCGCCACGAACTCCCACTTCAGAAGAGAATCCACCGCCGGCCGGCGGCGCGGCCTTCTTTACAACTCAGAATGTCTGACAAAACAGCCCGGACAGTGATGAACGTGAATACTCAGATTAAACTATGCTTGCTGACCTGTCAAATATCGCAGCGCGATAGATTCAGAAATCTACTGTTCCCCGGCCGGAAGCAATTGACCTCTCTTTCCAGGTCTGTCTAGACGATTGTTTTGACAAGGCCTGTCACCATCTAGTAACGTGATTGAGCTTTAGGAGGTGATGATGCGTGCTGGTTTGTTTTGTCTTTTGGGGGTAGCCCTGGTCTTGGGCGGGTGCAATAAGTTCCGTGGAGGCCAATCGAAAGCTGCTATTCAGGAGGCGATCGAAAAACACCTCCAGAAGCAGTCGAATGTCTTGCTTAACAACATGTCGGTGGAAGTCGGGGACGTCAAATATGAGGGTGACCGAGCGAATGCCGACGTGAAGTTCCGGAGCAAGCAATCGCCGGACCTCGCCGTGCCAAGACAATACGTGCTGCGAAGAGTGGGTGACCAATGGCAGGTCGAATCGAGCTCATCCCCCGGAGGTATGGGCGCCCCCCATGGTGGGGCCACGCCTGCTCAACCAACCTCGCCTCCCGCCGCTCCTGACGCACCCCAGGCAAGCCACTAGTCAGGATTTCTCACTAATGTGACGAAGGGCGGGGCCGTAGGTCCATGGATTCGGCACCTTCCCGACTATTCCCTATCATGCACTCCATGTTTTGCTTGTGTGAGGTCAGGCGCGCAGTTTGCGCGGTCCGCGCCTTCCGGCCGTTACCCGGGGTCGCGGCTGGCAGTGCGGGCAGAAGTGGCTGCTGCGTCCAGCAATCACCAGGCGGCGGATGGCATGGCCACAGCGCCGGCAGGGCTCGCCGGTGTGTTGATAGACGCGCAATTTCTTCAGGAACGCGCCCGGCCGCCCCTCAACGTCCATGTAGTCGCTGAAAGTTGTACCACCCAGTTGCACGGCGCGGTCCAACACTCTGCGGACCGCCTTGTAGAGCCGGTGGGCCTTCTCCGAAGAAACGCGTCCGGGTTGGGCAAGGGGATGGATGCGAGCTTCGAACAAGGCTTCGTCGGCGTAGATGTTTCCCAGGCCAGCCAGTAAGTTCTGGTTCATCAACCAGCTTTTGATCGCGCCGCTGCGGCCCCGCATCGCCGACAAGAATTGAGGTTCAGTCATGCGCTGCGCATCCGGCCCGAGCGCACCCAGGACTGCTTCCAACTCTTCCCGCGTGCAGGATCTAAGCCTGCCGAAGCGCCGGAACGTCGCGATACCGCAGTTCCTCGCGGCCATCGTCCAGCGTGAGGTGCACGTGCGTGTGCAGCTCGATGGGCGCCTCACGCGGCGCAACGGTGAACTGCCCCGTCATCCCCAGGCGTACCAGGAGGAAGCGTGCCGCAGACCCGTCCTCCCCGGAGAGTTCGAGGGCCAGCGCCTTGCCCTTGCGCGAGACCCTCAGCACCTTTCTGCCTTCGAGGGTAGAAGCAAATTCCTCTGGCGACCCCACGATGACCGCGGAGTGACGCACCACAACGGCCGTAATGCGGCGTCCCACCGCGTGCCTCTTGAGACCTTGTGCGACGGTTTCGACTTCGGGAAGTTCTGGCATAGGGAATTAACGCCGGCCTGCGGCTGCTACTGGCACGAATGCGACCACGCGCGCCGGGCCTCCTGAGCCGCCCCGCAGCTTCATGGGAAGGGTCATCAGGACGGCGCCGGCGGCGGGCAACTGCTCCAGATTGGCGAGGTTCTCAAGTGCATACGTCAGGTCAATTATCTTCACCTGGCCCTCGCGGATACCACGGACAAGTGCCGCGGGAAGATCGGGCGATTCGGCGGCCGCCAAAATTACGGACATGCCGATGACGATCGGCAGGCACCTGAACCAAGCACAGATTCCCCGACGCATAGGACCTCCCACGGGTGATTGCATTATCACGACAGGGCAGGCTAAACCGCCACTTTGATATCGGTGCCCTCGACCTCAACGGCATACGTCGCGAGCTTGATGGAACTGAAGCCTACTTTCTCACCCGTGCAAACGTTGTACTCCCACATGTGCCAGGGGCAGATGATGATTTCGCCCTCCAGGATGCCTTCGCCGAGCGGTCCGCCCTGGTGGAGACAAGTGTTGTCTGTGGCGTAAATGTTTCCCCCCACATTGTAGAGAGCGATGGCCTTCCCATTTACTTCCACGGTCATCGCCGCGCCCGGCTTCAACTCCGACAGGCTGGCAACTTTCACAAACTCCGCTATAGGTTTCTCCCCGGTTCTCGATGCGGAATATCGTGCATTTTGGATTTTGGAATTTAGATTTTGGATTGAAGAATCGCAACAGGGAGGCACACCCCTCAATCCAAAATCGAAAATCCAAAATGAAAAGGCCGGCTCAGCCGATCTGGACCAGTTCCGGAGTTCCCGCCTTCCCGATGCGGATGGATTTTTTGAAGTCCTCGATCATGCTTTCGTCCAGGCGGACTTCCGTGGGCCGTTTCCCCAGCGTCATGCTATCGATCTTTTCCTGCAACTTGAGGAGAGCATAAAAGAGGTTTTCGGGGCGCGGCGGGCAGCCCACGACGTAAACATCCACGGGAACGATCTTGTCCACCCCTTGCAGTACGGCGTAGGTGTTGAACGGCCCCCCCACACTCGAACACGCGCCCATGGAAATACACCACTTCGGATCGGGCATCTGCTCCCAGATGCGCTTTACCACCGGCGACATCTTCAGCGTTACGGTCCCGGCGACGATCATCAGATCGGCTTGGCGTGGGCTGGGGCGGAAGACTTCGGCGCCGAACCGCGCCATGTCAAAGCGCGAGGTGGTGGAAGCAATCATCTCAATCGCGCAGCACGCCAGCCCGAAAGTCAACGGCCAGAGGGAGGACTTGCGCGCCCAGTTAAATAGATAGTCCACGGAGGTGATGATGAAATTTCTTTCGAACCGGTTCTCAATAAATCCCATGCTTCATCCTCATGCCCTGCGCGAATGCCTGATGATCGTGCTGGAAACCCTGTGGTAACAACTCATTATACCCCGAGGCTATCGCAGGTTCGCAACAATTCCCGACGCCGAAATAGCGAACCAGGTTCCAAGCTCTGGTGTGCGTATCGCGATTCAATGAGTGTGGCGCACAGGGGATGACGGTGAAAACCTACTCCGGCGGTTTCAGACTGCGCACGCGTGCCGCACCGGCTTTGTCACCCGACGCTTCCAGGGCTCGGGCCTCGGCCCCGTAGGCCTGGTAATAAGTGGGATCCACTTCCCTTGCCGCGTGGAATTGTTCTGCCGCTTCGGCGGGCTTTCCGAGCTTCATCCAACAGGATCCAAGATAGAACCTCGCTACCACGTCCTGGGGGTTTGCGTGGACTGCCTGCTCGAAGTATCCCGCGGCACGCGCGTAGTCTCCACGTGGAAAATAGACAGAGCCGAACACGTCGTAGCCAAAGTTAAAATTCCGCATCATGTGGATCGCCTTGTTAAAGTAGTCGATGGCCTCCGCCTCGCGGCCCTGAATCAGGGCGACCTGGCCCAAGCCGATGTAGGAGTTGTAAGTCACTACGGGAAGAGGCCGGAAGCTTTCGGCATTCAGCCGCAAGGCGGTGCGGAATTCGCGGGCGGCGCCATTGAAGTCGTTCTCCCGCATTTGCAGGACCACGCCATGCGAGACGTGTACCAGGGCGGCATTGGGCGAGACAAGGAGCGAATAATCAAACAGCGCATCATTGTCGCGCCAGCGAGGAATAGCACGCACGGTTTGGACCGCCCAGAGTGCTGCCACGACTGCCAGTCCAGCGACGGCCACGCGGTCGAGACGCACATCCGGAAGGTGCCGCGGCAACCAGCCGAAGACCAGATATCCGAGCGCCAGACAAAGACCCACGGAGGGCAGATAGGAAAATCGATCGGCAACCAGCGGGACACTGAGGTGCAGATAGTTGAGGCAGGGCAGGATCGTGACGCCCCACCAGAGTACCAGGAAGCTCAAGCGGGGTTCGCGGTGGCGCCACACGCACGCGACAGCCAGAACCAGCAGCGCTGCCCAGGGCCAGGGTGAACGCACGCTGGCCGCGAGATCAAAAACGCGGAATTCGCTCAGGTTAACGGGCCAGAAAAAAAGCTTCGCATGCTGGCCCAGCAAACCCACCGCCGCCCAGGCCACCTGTAATTTGAATTCCTGGAGAGGGGAGTTTTCAGAAAAGTGGCCCATCAAGACTACGCGGATAACCGCGCAGACTGCGGCCGCCGCCACATAGGGAAGCCAGTGGAGCGCCCTCCGGAACCAGTGCTCCGCAGATGAAAAGCAGAACCAGTAAGCCAGCAGGAGAAGGGGGAAACTGAACGCCACCTCCTTGAAGAACAGTGCTGGGAAATAGGCGGCCGCGGCCAAAGCGTGCCATCGGAAGCTCGCCGGCGAGTGATCCTCAGCTCGCAGGAAGAACCAGAACCCCAGCAAACAGAAAAGCGTGCACCCGATGTCGGGAATCGAGGCGATCCATGCAACCGCCTCAACATGCAGCGGGTGCAACGTCCAGAGCAAGGCGCCGGCAAACGCTGCCACTTCGTTCTGAAGGATCTTACGGCCAATCCGGTACACGATCCAAATGCTGATTGCGTAGAGGACGAGCTGGAACAAGTGATACGCGCCGGGATAAAAGCCGGCTACCCGGCAGACGAGCCAATAGGAAAAAATGTGCAGCGGCCTGTAAAAACTGGTCTGCGCACCACGCCCCACGAATGCCCACACCGGCCCCAGGAAAATCTGTTTCCAAAGGCGCGGATTCTTGACGTAGGGGTTTTGCAGGATCTGTTCAACGTCGTCAAAAACAAACCCGCAAGTCAAAACTCCCCGGTAAGAAGCGAATGCCACCAGGATCAGCAGCCAACTGCCTATGGTGTGATACTTCTTAAGCAGATCATTCAGATGGGTCAACAATGTTTAACTCCCCTGTGAAATCTGAGGGCCCACCCCTGGAATAATCCACATGCCTTTGTCATCGACGCAGAGCAGAGGATTCCGCCTCTCTCGCTGCTGGCATTCCCCCGGCCCCGTCAGGGTTTCTTGATCAGTGCCCGGACGCGGGCAGCCTCCGCCGTGTCGCCCGCCGCATCCAGCGCGCGTGCCTCTGCCTCGAAAGCTTGAATATAAGTCGAGTCGGCTTCGCGCGCGGCGTGAAATTGCAGTGCGGCCTCGCGCGGCTCCCCGAGCTTCAAATAACAACTTCCGAGATAAAAGCGAGTCTCCAGCTCTTGAGGATCCAGCGCCACGGCCTTCTCAAAATACACCTTCGCCTGGGCATAGTTGCCGCGCGGGAAATAGATGATGCCCAGGGCCTTGTAGGCGAGGCTGTTGCCGGGTACCACCCGGAGTGCCTGGTTGAAGTCATTCACGGCTTCGTCCACGTGATCCTGGGCGTTGGCAACATGGCCGAGCAACACGTAGCAGTCGGAGGTCACCCCGGGGAGCGGTCGTTCGCTGGCCAGATTGAGTTTGATGGCTAGCCGATATTCCTGCGCGGCCTCGTCCAGTTTCCCATCCCTCTGCTGCAGCACTACACCGTGCAGCATGTGGGCCAGCGCGGAGTTGGGTGAGGCCACGTAGGCCTGATCCCAGATCGTTACATTATCGTGCCAGCGGGCGACCGAACGCACGTCCTGGACAATCCACAGGGCCATCAGAGTCACGAGTGCCATACCCAGGGCGGGAGCAGTTCGAGGATGCGCCACGTGACGGGGTAACCAATCCAAGGCGACCCATGCGAGGGCCAGGCAAAGACCCACGGTGGGCAGAAACGAAAAGCGGTCAGCCACCGGCAGATTCACCTGACGAACGTCCAGGCAGGGGAGAAGTGTTACTCCCCACCAGACAACCAGAAACCCCAGCAGGGGCTCACGCTTGCGCAGGAAAAGCGCAGCCACAAGCCCCAGGAGAGTGATAACGGGCCACGGCGAATGCAAGCTTGTCACCAAGTCAAACGAACGAAATAGCGAAAGGTGAACGGGCCAAAAGAAAAGCTTGGTCTGCTGGCCCAACAGGCCGACGGCTACGGCCCCCATGTGCCGGGAAGCCTGAAACAAATGCGGTGCTTCCGAAAAGCGCCCCAGTACCGCGATGCGGATGGCCATGTAAACCGCCACGGCAGCCGCGTAAATCATCCAGTGAAGAACCTTCCTCTTCCAGGAATATTTCCCGGGAAAGAAGAACCAATAAACCAGGATGAGTAGGGGGAAGCTAAGCGCCATTTCTTTGAAAAACAACGCTGGAAAGAAGCCGGCAGCGGCAAGTAGGTGGTGGCTAACCGGCCGGTCTTCCGATCCTTCAGCGCGTATGAAGAGCAGAAAGCCGAGCAAATAAAAGAACGCCGAGCCAAGATCAGGGAGAGCTGAAATCCACGCGGCGGTTTCCACATGCAAGGGGTGCAACGCCCAGAGCAAAGCCCCGACAAAAGCCACGAGAGAGTTCGGTAACAGGTGGCATGCCAGACGGAAAACCAACCACACTGAGGCGGCGTAGAAAAGCAAGAGGAAAAGGTGGAAAACAATGGGATTGGGACCATTCAGACGGTACAAGGCCCAATATGTGATGAACTGCAGGGGCCGATACATGTTGTCGTGCTGCGCCGGCCCTCGGAACGACCACACGGATCCCGTGAAGATGCGAGTCCAGAGGCCGCGGTTCCTTAGGAAAGGGTTCTCGAGAATCTGGGGAATGTCGTCGTGAACAAACAGATTGGAAAGTGTGCCGCAAAAGACCACATAGGTGGTGAGAAACAAGAATCCGCCGGCCAGGCGCGGATGATTTTTAAGCCGCTGGTTCCACTGTTCGAGCAAGAGCTCTCCTAAAGTCAAAGCTTTTCGTGGGATTCTCAGCGTGTTGGAATGTCCTGCTGGCCCGCCTTAGATGTTCGGAGAATCCAGAGAGATTATAGCTACAAATGACCGGTGCTCAAAGCTGCTGAACGGGTGGAAGCTAAACTCGGGGCGGCTTCCCACCTGAGATCAATAATGCGCCCTCAGCCTTGAATTGCCGCAACTGGTCAGCGTCGCGGAACCACTGGCCGGTGTAAACCTCGGGTGTCGGTGAAAGATCCAGGATCCGCCTGTGTGCTACCTCCACAAATCCTGACTGGCGGAAATAATTCGCCCATTCGTCAGCCCAAAGCAAATGTGCCGGCGTCAGGTAATGTGCACCCCACTGGTGGCAGTGGGGGTTGTCGCGATAGTAGTTGATCAAAATCCAGGCCGTGCCACCCGGGCGCAAGACACGAAAGATCTCAGCAATGCCGCGCGCGGGCTCTTGCCAGTAGTAGGCGGACTCAACGGAGATAACCTTGTGGAAGGAGCTGGCGGGCACAGGTATCTTCTCCGCCGTACCTTCGAGGAATCTGAGATTGGGGAAGCTCACGCTTGCGGAGTGTGCGCGATGGACCATCTCATCAGACACGTCGATGCCAACCACTTGGCCGCCCGGCACGCTCGCAGCCAGCATTCGGGCCAGCCAGCCCGTTCCGCAGCCGAGGTCGAGAACCGAATCCCCAGGTTCAATAGCCATGAGCGCGAGCGTGGGTCGGACGATGGGAAGGTGATGCTCTTCCATCCCTTCGCCGCGGCCCTCCTCGGCCCAACGATTGAATTCCTCGCGAAGTTGCTGTTCTGGCGCTTGGTCCGGCATGGTCAATGCAATGATCGCAGCGTGTACAATTATATCGCCAAGCCGCCGAGTCGTCGCCGGCCTGCGAATCAACGATACTCTGCGTCGGCATTATTTGTGCGAAATAATCACCGATTCCGGCAAGGGAGGCTGCCGGAAGTGCTCGCTGCGTGTGAAGCCCGCGTTGCGGAACATCCGCTCAAATTCCGCGAAGGTGTAAGCGTCGCCATGGGGTGTCGAGCCCAGCATGATCATGCTGAAGGTCGCAGCTTCGGGCGGCGTGATGCGGTCGTCGTTGGGCACAAATTCCAGCGTCACCGCGCGGCCGCCAGGTTGAAGCGCAGCATGCACCCTGCGCAAGAGCTCTTCACAGGTGGGGGGATCGAAATGGTGCAGGAAGTTCGTGAGCAGAACAAGGTCGTAGCCGTTGCCGAGGTCGACTTCAAAGGCGCTGCCAGGGATGGTGGCATAGCGGGATTCGACGCCGGACTTTCGGGCGTTTTTCCTGGCCACTTCCAGAACGTTCGGCCAGTCGAGCGCTACGATTCTGGCTTGCGGATTGTGCCGGGCGATGTTAATGCCAAACAGACCGTGGCCGGCGGCGATATCCAGCACGCGGCACTTCTCGCCCTGGCCGGCGCCTACGAGGTTGGCAATGACCTCTGCAGGCATCATCATCATGGGGGCCATGGAGTGGGCGAATTCGACCCACAAAGGGTTCTCAGTGCCCAGCGTTCCTTCTTCACTCATCACCGTGCCACCCTTGCGCACCGCATCGGCCAGGTGATCAAACGCCCTCACGAAGTCCGGCGCGTTCAGGAAGTGCACGGCGCCACCCATGTAAGCTGGTGAGCCGCGGTCAAGAAACACAGCGGCGTCTGGCGCAAGCCCGTAATGGCCGTCATGCTTTGTAAGGAAACCCATCACCGTCAGGAAATCACAGAGGATGCGAATGCCGCGCTCGGCCGCGCCCGCGCGTTGGGCGATCAGCTCAACCGTGGACTGCTTATCCCCAATGGCAGTGAAAACATCTAGGTCGATCGCCGCCTTCAAAGCCGCGCTCTGTTGGAAAGCGTTGCAGGTTTGAAAAATCCGGGACGGGTTGGGCATGGCGGCAGAGGGGTTGGCTGCCCCAGCCGCCGCAGCTTGCGGTTTTCCGGCAACTTCAGGTGCTACAGGTTGGCTCATTGGAATTCCTCCTCCGGAGATAGATGTGACGAATTTATGCCCATTCCTCAATTGTTAACATGTACAACGGCATATACACCACAAGGGTTACCACTTCCCTGGAGCAGGGGACCGCTCCTGTCGGAGTCGACTGGACAGTGATCCCCTACTGGTGCTGACACACTGCCCAGCATCGCATTCAATTTGTTATCAAGCCCTGATCGATTGCAGCTCGGAGAAACCCCGTGGTGCCCGAGCGGCAATACTCAATGCTGAACTTTCGTCAACAATTCCACAAACTTGTGCTCGCGCTCTTTCTGGTCGAGCCCTAGATGCTTCTCCATAACCTGCGTGGTATTCATGGAGCAGAACTTGGGCCCGCACATGGAGCAGAACGCGGCTTCTTTGTAGTACTCGTCATGCAGAGTTTCGTCGTGCATGGAGCGGGCCGCTTCCGGGTCGAGTGATAGCTGAAACTGCCGGTTCCAGTCAAATAAGAAGCGTGCGTAACTAAGCGCATCGTCACGGTCGCGCGCTCCAGGGCGGTGCCGGGCCACATCCGCGGCATGGGCCGCAATCTTGTAGGCGATAATACCCTGGCGAACGTCGTCTTTGTTGGGCAGGCCCAGATGCTCCTTGGGAGTGACGTAGCAAAGCATGGCCGCGCCGTGCCAGCCGATCATGGCCGCGCCAATCGCAGATGTGATGTGGTCGTAGCCTGGGGCGATGTCGGTGACCAGCGGCCCCAGCGTATAGAAGGGCGCTTCGTTACAGAGTTCCATTTCCTTGTCGACCTGCAGCTTGATCTGGTCAAGCGGGATGTGACCGGGCCCCTCGATCATCACCTGCACGTCGTATTCCCAGGCTTTTCGAGTGAGCTCGCCCAGGGTCTTCAGCTCCGCGAACTGCGCCTCATCGCTGGCGTCGGCCAGGCAACCGGGGCGCAGGCCGTCGCCAAGCGAAAACGAGAACGTCGTATTTCTGGAAGATTTTGCAGATCTCTTCAAAATGCGTGTAGAGAAAATTCTCCTGGTTGTTCTCCACGCTCCACTGCGCCAGAATGGCGCCGCCGCGGCTGACAATGCCGGTAATGCGCTTGCGGGTGAGCGGAATGTGCTCGCGCAGCACGCCGGCGTGAATCGTCATGTAATCCACACCCTGGGCCGCCTGCTCTTCGATCACCTCCAGCATGATTTCCGGTGTGAGGTCACGCACTCGCGCTACGCGTGCCAGGCCTTCATAAATGGGCACGGTGCCGATGGGAACAGGGCTGGCGCGCAAAATCGCTTCGCGAATGTCGTGAATATTGCCGCCGGTGGAAAGGTCCATCACCGTGTCCGCCCCGTAATGGACGGAGGTGTGCAGCTTCTCGAGTTCCTGGTCAATATTCGATGCGCTGGAGGAGTTTCCGATGTTGGAGTTGATCTTGCACTTCGCCGCAACACCAATCGCCATGGGCTCGAGTTCGACGTGCCGGATGTTGGCAGGAATAATCATGCGGCCGCGCGCCACCTCGTCCCGCACAGTTTCGGCGGTCAGGTTCTCGCGCTTCGCCACGTATTCCATCTCTTCGGTGATGATCCCCTGCCGAGCGTAATGCATCTGCGTCACGATGGGTCCGGTGCGCTTGGATACCCAGTCGGCACGAATAGGAGACGACATAAGCGAACCTCACTCTCTGATGAACTAACCCTGAAACCCCAGTGTACAACCGCGCAGCACCTTCCGCAAGACGGGGCAGCGTGCTTCCAACCTGCTACCACCGTCAAAATCGATGGCACACAACTTGCCGTACACCATTAGCCATCACAGCCAAACACGGCAGGGCGAACTGTGCACCTAATCGGGTTTCGACGTTGGGGCAAGCAACTCACGCAAGGCCGCGGGAGTTTGGACGGGTGGGTGGCAGGCGGAACCTTCGCAGACCAAGGCGACGGGAACGCCGTCAAAGGGCAGATTGGGCAGCGTTGCCGCGAGCCCGGCGGGCAGGCTGCGCTCCTGCAAAGTGGCGGGCTCGAAGGCAAAGACGCGCTTACCCGCCCGCGGCGCCTCGTACGCC
The DNA here is from genome assembly GCA_963804995.1 of uncultured Acidobacteriota bacterium. GTDB lineage: Bacteria > Acidobacteriota > Terriglobia > UBA7540 > UBA7540 > Bog-366. The sequence continues at coordinate 674,006 of CAWDSK010000002.1, read as the reverse complement.
GCATTGAGTAAATCCCGGGTGCGCTGGTCATCGCCCCGGCCTACTACTACCACGTCCACCGGCGCGCGCAGGTGATGCACGAGCGCCAGGCCATAGGTGGCAGCGAACAGACCGTATTGACCGGCCTTGGATGCGAAGAGTGCAAGCGTCGCTTCTGCCTTCTCGCCGAAATCCTCGCGGTCGGCAAGCACGTCGAGTCGATCGAGGACTTGTATAGCGACGGCATTGGCGGCGGGTGTGGGTGAATCCTGAAACGGTTTGCGGGGCATGGTAAGGCTGCCGTGGCGGTCGGCAAGGTCGTGGGCGGTATCGAAGAATCCCCCGGCTTGCTCATCCCAGAAGCGGCGCAAAGTGATTTCCATTAGCTCCAGAGCGCGCTCGAAGTAGAAACCGGTTCCCGTGATTTCGAAGCCATCCAGCAGCGCGGCAATCATGAACACCTGGTCTTCGAGCAAGCCTTCGACGCGCGGAGTGCCGTCGGCCAGGCTGTGGTACATGCCTTTTGCGGGGTCATAGGCTTTGGCGACCAGCATATTGAGCGTGGCCAGGGCGCTGTCGCGCGGGCCCTCCCCGCCCAGCACGCGGTAGGCTTCAAGCAACGCGGAGATCATCATCCCGTTCCAACTCGTATAAATCGTCTTGTCGATGAAGGGCGTAAGGCGGTGGGAGCGGGCCTCGAGCATCTTCCTCCGCGCACGGACCAGAATATGCGCGACTTCGTCCCGTCCAATCCGCAGGCGTGCGGCAATGGCTTCCAGCGGCTGGTCGATGAACAGTACATTCTTCGCGGGGTTGTGGTGCATCTCCCCTTCGGCTTCGATGTGATAGTAGAGGGCCGCGACTTCCGCCTCCTTCTCGTCGAGCGCGGCATGCAGTTCGTCTCCGCGTCCAGGTGAAGTAGTCGCCGTCGTCATCAAGGCTGATATCAGCGTCCTGGCTGGCGTAGAAACCGACCTCCGGATGCGAGAGTACATTTTCGACGAAGTAAAGAATCCCCAAAGCAATCTCGCGGAAAAATGCGTTGCCTGTAATCTGGAAGGCGCGCAGGTAATTTCCCAATAGGCCGGCGTTGTCATAAGACATCTTTTCGAAGTGGGGCACGATCCAACGCTCGTCCACTGAGTAGCGGTGGAACCCGCCGCCGATCTGGTCGTAGACGCCGCCCCTGCCCATGTGCTCAAGCGTAGTGGTGACAACGGTCAACAGCCACTCCTGGCGGGTTTGGACGTAAACATCCAGAAGCAAATCGAGCGCGCTGGGGTGGGGGAATTTGGGGGCCGTGCCGAACCCGCCGTGCTGCGCGTCGAACATGCCGCCGATGTCCTCCACCAGAGACTTCACCACTTCTTCGTTAGCGCCATCCGAGCCTCCCTCGAATTGCTCCACCTGGCTAAGCGCTTCCGCAATCTTCGCGGCGCTTTCATGAATCTGCTTACGCTGCGTCTGGTAATTGTGCGCGATGGCTTCCAGCAGGCGCTTCATGCCCGGGCGGCCGGAGCGGTCCTCGGGCGGAAAATAAGTTCCCCCGTAGAAGGGCCGGCCGTCAGGAGTAAGAAATGCCGTCAGCGGCCATCCGCCCTGGCCAGTCAAGGCGCTCACCGCCGTCTGATAGCGCGTGTCGATATCCGGGCGTTCGTCGCGATCGACCTTTACGGGAACGAAAGACGCATTGATGATCCGCGCCACTTCAGTGTTTTCGTAGCTCTCGCGGTCCATCACGTGGCACCAGTGGCACCAGACGGCGCCGATGTTGAGCAGGATGGGCTTGTCCTGTTCGCGCGCCTGGCGAAAGGCGGAATCTGACCACTCGCGCCACTGCACGGGCTGATGTGCCGCGGAGCGCAGATAGGCGCTGGCAGCCTGCGCCAGCTCGTTACCGGGTTTCTCAGTGGTCATGAAGTTTCACATTCGTTTCAGAGGTGACAGTGGCCCGCGCAACTCTATTGCAACCGGGGGCCGGGCGGCGCGGGGCCCGATTCGTCCAGCGGCTTGCGTCCGGCGAATCCTTCCTCAATCCCGTGCCAGAACCCAATGCGTTCCTCGCCAAGCTTCCAGCAGAGGTAAATCTCTTCTCCGTCAAGAAGGCTGGGGAAATCCACCAACCCCTCGTCAAGGTCCTTTACCAGGCACCCGGTCTCTTGAATTTGATTGACGATTTCTGAGAGGCGCGCCGCGGCGGCATCGTGCTCAGATTTCTTGCGCATGAGGTCGGCAAAAGGTGGGAAGGTGCCGCCCAGCACCATGATCCGGGAAGCAGCCTGCGCCAACTCTTCTTTGTAAGCGTCGATTTTCTTCTTCTCGCCCCGCGCTTCTTCAAGCCAGGGCGTGAGGGTGGGCAGAAGTTCTTCCGCTTCGCGACGGTCAAAATATTTGTCGGCCATGGGATGTAAGGATGCCTGACGCGTGTGAATTATTGCGCCGCCCTGCCGCCAGCTTCAGGGCACGCCTAAGGGCTCGGCTCGCGTTGCACCGTCACTTGATTTCCAACATGCGATTCAGAGCGCCGAGCGCCCAACGCTTGGTTTCAGGGTCGACGGTCACACGGTTGACGACTTGGCCGGACAGCAGGCTCTCCAGTGTCCAGCAGAGATGCTGGGGCGAGATCCGGTACATGGTGCTGCACATGCAAACACAATCGTCGAGCGAAACCACCAGCCGGTCCGGGTGCTCGGCGGCCAGGCGGCGAATCATGTGGATTTCCGTCCCCACCGCCCAGGCGCTGCCCGGCGGCGCTTCCACAACGCGCTTCATGATGTATTCCGTTGAGCCCACTTCGTCGGCCAACTGGCAAACTTCCCATGAGCACTCGGGATGGGCTATCACGCGGATACCCGGGTGGGTCTTGCGCACACGCTCGACGTGCTCAGGGCGGAAACGCTGGTGCACGGAGCAGTGACCCTTCCACAAGTAAATGCGCGCCGCGCGAATCTGGTTGTCGCTGAGACCGCCGTTTTCTTCCCGCGGGTCCCACACCACCATCGCCTCGAGCGGAATCCCCAGCCCGTAACCCGTATTGCGGCCCAGGTGCTCATCAGGCAGGAACAAGGCCTTCTCGCCGTGTGCAAGCGCCCACTCCATGATTTTTCGCGCGTTCGAGGAAGTGCAAACCGCTCCGCCATTCCTCCCCACGAAAGCTTTGATGGCCGCAGTGGAGTTGATATAAGTTACCGGCACGATCTTGCCGCTGTTCACCCCACACAGAGCTTCCCAGCAAACTTCCACCTGCTCGAGGTTCGCCATGTCCGCCATGGAGCAGCCCGCGTTGAGGTCGGGAAGCATGACGATTTGATGTTCGCCACTCAGGATGTCAGCGCTCTCCGCCATGAAATGCACGCCGCAGAACACGATGTACTCCGCTTCCGGGCGGCTGGCAGCGAGCCGCGAGAGACGCAGCGAATCACCACGGTAATCAGCGAATTTCACCACTTCGTCACGCTGATAGTGGTGCCCCAGGATCACCAGCCGCGAGCCGAGTTGCGCCTTGGCACGCGTAATGCGCTCCTCGAGTTCCAACGCGGAAAGCTCAACGTAGGTCTCGGGAAGAAGAGTAAGTGTTGCCGTCGCCATAATTGCCCTGCTGATATTTTATCACCCTCCGATGTAAACCATGGTACGGGAGGGCTGCACGAAATCCGGTTCATTGATGCGATGGCCGGGTTCCTTCTGGTGCACGACCTTTTCCATGAAGCTCGCGATATCGTGATCGGTGGCGCCGTTACGGACCAGGTGCCGCACGTCATGTTCGCGCATGGAGAAAAGGCAGGTGCGCAGCTTACCCTCGGCGGTTAGCCGAATGCGGCTGCACTGCCCGCAGAAGGGAATGGAAACGGGCGCAATGATGCCGAGCTCACCCTGGCCGTCCGCGAACCGGTAGCGCAGCGCCGTCTCACTGGGCGAGTGGCGGGGAACCTCGACGAGCGGAAACACGGGGTGGATGGCATCCACAATTTCCCTGGCCGTGATCACTAATTCCCTCTTCCAGGTGTGGTCGGCGTTGAGCGGCATGAATTCTATGAACCGCACCACGATGTCGCGACGGCGCGCGAGGCGCGCGAATTCCACGATTTCGTCGTCGTTGAAGCCACGCACCAGAACAATATTGACCTTTACCGGACGCAGACCCGCTTCCAGAGCGGCGTCAATACCGGCCATGACTTTTTCATAAGAGCGCGGTGTGCGCGTGATCTTCGCGAACTTTTCGGGGTCCGTCGAATCCAGGCTGACGGTAACGCGCGGGGCGCCGGCGGCCGCCAGTTCCCGCGCCATCTCCGGCAACAGGTAGCCGTTGGTGGTGATCGCGACGTCAGCCAAGCCGTCGATACCGCGCAAGGCCGCAATGAAATCGATGACTCCCTCGCGCAGCAGCGGCTCGCCTCCCGTCACACGGATTTTGCGAATCCCCTGGCCCACCAGCACGCGGCTGAGGCGCAGGAATTCCTCCCACGTCAGCAAGTCGCGGTGCGGGAAGTAGTTCTTCGGGTCGGCCCCCTTGCAATAAACGCAACTGAAGTTGCAACGGTCCGTCACCGAAATCCGCAGGTCGTGAATCTCACGCCCTAATTTATCGTGCAGCATAAGAGCAGGTTACAGGGAACAGGGAACAGGCTAAAGGGAACAGGGAATAGGGAACAGGGAACAGATAAGGTGAATGAAAGGCAATTTTGCTGTTCATAGTCACCAATAACCATTCCTCTGACCCGTCACCTATTCCCTGTTCCCTATTCCCTAGCAAGTCCCCCAAACAAAAATGCCGGCACGTGTTTGGAGCCGGCGGCATTCTCCTTTCCAAACACGGGAGGCGGCGCGATTTCTCACGCTACCCTATCGGCCCGCTGCGCCTGGGATTTTAAGGCTCCGTTAGCACGGCGGGCTCGGAGAATATTTGTATCCTAACTTGCTTCGAGGCACTTAAGCAAGTGCGGCCACCGGCACCGATCCATCGACCACAAATACACATCGGTACCAAGAGAACCAGGTAGAAGGTTACAGGGAAAAGCACCGCCTTATCCCTGTAACCTATAAGCATTTAATGCCTTTCTTTCGTGTCTGGTGTCCTGGTGGTGAACCGTAAGTTTTAAACAAACTCGCGTCCGATCAGCCGCTCGATGCGCTTGCGGATGGGCGGGTGAGTGGAGAACAGGCTGGAAAAAATTTCACCCGAGGTGAGAGGCTGATAGATGTATAGGTGCGCCATCGAAGGCGAGACCTGCATAGGGATGCGCTTCGCCCACTTGTCGATCTTGTCGAGCGCCCGCGCCAGGCCTTGCGGGTTGCCGGTGATACGCGCGCCGGTGGCGTCAGCTTCATATTCGCGCGAACGCGAAATGGCAAGTTGGATGAGTGTGGCCGCGAGCGGCGCCAGGATCATCATGGCGAGCATGGACAAAACGCCGCCACGACGGTTATCGCTGCGACCGCCGCCACCAAATCCTCCGAACAATTCGGCATACCAGAGCATGCGGCCAATCAGGGTGATGGCGCCGGCCAGTGTGGCCACCACGGTGCTGGTCAGAATATCGCGATTCTTGACGTGGCCGAGTTCGTGCGCCAGTACACCCTCAATTTCCTCGTCGTCGCAGATTTCCAAAATGCCACGCGTCACGGCTACCGAAGCGTGGCTGGGATTGCGGCCCGTGGCAAAAGCGTTGGGAGAGTCGGTGGGAATAAAATAGATCTTGGGAACCGGGATGTTGGCCTTGGCGGCCAGGCGTTCGACAATCTGGTAAATGCGTGGATTGTCTTCGCGCGCAATAGGCTTGGCGCCCGAGGAGGCCAGCGCGATCTTATCGGAGAAGAAATAAGTGCCCAGGTTCATGACCGCGGCGATCACCAGGGCGAGAACCAGGCCGTTCTGGCCGCCCCAAAGCTCCCCAATGCCCAACACCAGGCCGGTCATGGCAGCAAGCAAAATGGTTGTTTTGAAATTGTTCCACATCGTGCCTTACTCCTTCAATCCTCCAATAAGCCACTTGATTAGATGCCGAACCAGCCCTTCAGGTCTCGCTTACGGCTGCCAATCGCGCAAGAGGCGAACTTGCGGGAAGTTAGGGGAAAATACGCGGTGCAGTTTCTCGTCCGCCGTAATGAGGTCACACCCGGCCTCCAAGGCCAGAGCAAGGTAAAGGCAATCATAAATCGGGTGCCGCTGCCGGAGCGCCAATCGCAGGGCTCGGTCGGCGAGGATTCCGTTGCTGATCAATGCCGGGCAGCTTTGTTGAAACCGTTGGTATCCGGCTAAAGCCTGCTGCTGTTGCAGCAAACCTCGCGAGACTCGCATGGCGAGGACATTCCCGATCTCTGCGGGCAGAATATCTGGCGCCAGAGATTTCAGTCGTCCCCCCACAGCCTCGAGCAACAGCGCCTCGGCGCGGTCGGAGTCTCGTTCTGAGAAGAGCCATTTCGCGGCAACGCTCGCGTCCACGACGATGTTCATCGGCTGTCACGATCCTCCCGGATGAGCACCACGCTCTCAGGAGCGTTTGGGTATTTCCGAGCTATTTCCTCACGTGCTTTGGCAAGATCAGGCAGGACGGCCGCAATCTGCAATCGGCGTATGGCCCAGGCTTCCTCATCTGCCAGGACTGCCAGGATTTCTGCGTTCAGGCTCCGGTGGTTACGCTTCGCAGTTGCCTTCAGGCGTCTGTATATATCCTTAGGGATCTTCCGCACGGTCAGGTTAGGCATCTTGGGCCTCCTCAACTGCAATGATATCATATTGATATCATTCTGCAACTCAGTTGGTGCGCGTCCATAGCGCTCGGTCAGATTCGTGGGCGTCGCGTACCTCCAAGGCCATGTTCGCATCACCCGCGAAGAGACCCTTCACACATCCACGACCGGCTCACTTCGACTCCTCACCAAACAACACTATGCGCATCGAGAGGCTCCCATACTCGAAGCCTTCGTAGGGATAACTCACTGCATCGCTTTCAGTTGTGCTGCCCATGCAGTAAAGCAGAGGCACGTAATGTTCGAGCGTGGGATGCGCGAGTGATGCCAGCGGCTTGCCCCAGTGCTCGGGCGCGGCGAGCGACGCGAGGTCGCGAGTTTCAATCGCATTTTTCACCTGCGAGTCGAATTCGATGGTCCAGGGAAAAGGTTGGACGTTCTTCTCACCCTCCATGCGGCGCAGATTGTGCACGATGTTGCCGCTGCCCAGTATAAGCACGCCGCGCTCGCGCAGCCCGGCAAGCTCGCTTCCAAGGTCGACGTGACGCGCCAGGCCGCGACGCTCGTCGAGACTCACCTGAAACACCGGCACGTCGGCTTCGGGATAAAGATGCCGTAAGACGCTCCAGGCGCCGTGATCGAACCCCCAGGTCTCATCCGGTTGGATCTTGAGTTCCTCCGCCACTCGTTCGGCTTCAGCGGGCGCACCGGGCGCAGGATACTCGACCTCATAGAGCGGCGCAGGAAAGCCGTAGAAGTCGTGAATGGTGCGCGGCTGGGCGACGGCCAGAACCTCAGACCCGCGCGTCACCCAATGCGCTGAGACCACGCACACCGCCTTCGGGCGCGGCAGGCGCTTCGAGAGCCCCGCGAGCGTCTCCGTAAACCGGTTCTGCTCGATGGCATTCATCGGCGATCCGTGCCCGACGAATAGAACGGGCATTTTCATAATCTGGCGGTCAGCTCCTCACTGCGGATTCAGGGAAGGCGGGGGATGCGTCTCACTTCTTTGGAAGTTTACCGTAAACCAAGTCGTTGTTGCATCTCAAAAGTCCGAAGCAGGTGCCCCCATGAAGCGTATACTAGTATTGTGGTTTTTGTATGGGATCCGAGTGGCCAAGAAGGCTAATCGAAAAACCGTAAACGACATACGCCCGGAGTACGATTTCGCCTCGATGAAGGGTGGAGTTCGCGGCAAGTACGCGAAGCGATTTCGCGCGGACGCCAGCCTCATCCTCCTCGACCCCGAACTGGCCAAGGCCTTTCCCACCGAGGCCGCCGTCAATGGCGCCCTCCGCGCCCTCCTGAAACTGACTGAATCGGTACGCTTGCCGCAGCAGGGGTCTCGACAGGCAGGGCACAAGGCGCGGCAGGGCTCTTTCGCGGGCCGATAGCAAACCCCGTGCGGTGTATGGAAAGAGGCTGCATAACCTACGCCCCCCTTCCGGTTTGAAGTGAAGCGCCGGACGTGCTACAAAGGAACGCATGGACAAGACCATCCAGAAGTACACCAGCCTCGATGAAATGAAGGCTGACGAATATCGGTACTGGCAGAGTCGGCCCGTGCATGAGCGTGTCAATGCAGTTTCCGAACTCACCCAGGAGCATTTCGCGATGAGGGGCGCGGTTACGGATGTATCCAGACTTCAAAGAACTCTTGTCCGTTTTGAACGCGCACCGCGTTAAGTATCTTATCGTGGGAGCTTACGCGGTCTCCATTCACGCACAGCCACGAGCAACCAAAGACCTCGATATTCTGGTGAAGGCTGACGCAGAGAACGCCCAAGCGATTTTCGCGGCCCTGGCGCATTTCGGAGCGCCGCTTGAAGGTTTGACCGCCGCTGACTTCGCGGAGCAAGGGCCGTTTCTTCGCATGGGCCGTGAGCCGGTTTGCATTGACATTCTCACAGCCATACCCGGCGTTGAGTTTGATGGCGCATGGGGGCGCCGGGTTGAGGACGTCATTGACCCGGCGAGCGGATTGAAAGCGAGCTTCATTTCCCGCGAGGACCTGATCGCAGGGAAATTGGCGTCCGGCAGACCACAAGATCTTGCCAACGTCGACGCCATACTCAAGGCAGCCGAAAGCCAGGCGCCACAGAGCCCCCCAAAGCCCCCGGAACCGAACGGCCCTGGCCAGTGACCCTCGCGCCTTCAATCGACAAGGCGGACGCTAGGAGCATATTTCGCCTGCTTAACGGATGCCCTCTTCTTCGAGCCCTGCCATTTTGAGGAGGTGCTTCAGGAGTCCGGTTTTCAAAGCTGTGTTTCCGTGGATGGGGATGGAAAGCCGCACGGTGCTGCCCGACTTGCCGTAAATGTGATGGCTGCCATGAATTCGGAGGAGTTGCCAGCCGTGACTCTCGACCAGGCGGGCAAGGTCCTTGCCGGAGAGCGCCTTCATAGGGCGATTTCCAATATCTTGTCGCTGGGGGCATGCTCGGGCGGATCGACTTCAACGTCCAGACAAGCCTCAATGGCCTCGTGGACGTTCGCCATTAACTCTTCCATGGTTTCGCCCTGCGTGGCACAGCCGGGAATCGCCGGCACCTCGGCCCAGTAGCCGCCTTCCTCCGCTTCGTGCACGACAACCTTGATTTTCAAGCTGCCTCCTCCTTACCTTCTGTCAAGAATTGTACCACCAGATAGGCTCTATACTCGCGAGCCGGCAACCGGCAGCGCAGCGATAAGCGCGGTTTGCTTTCATCTGCGGCACGAAAAATCGGAATCTCAACCTGCTCATCGCCGGGCGATGAGAAAGGGCCGCGGAGGAATTCGGCTCGGAGCCAAATACCTCCACGCTACCCGCTTCTGCACATCTGCCCCGATAAAGCGTATACTAGCAATGCGGTTTTTGTATGGGATCCGAGAAAAGCCGCCGCCAATTTAAAGAAGCATGGAGTCGATTTCCGCGAAGCTGTAACGGTGCTGGACAACACGCTGTCAACCACTTTCCCGGACATCGATCATTCCGGCCTTGAACCGCGGTTCCTAACCATCGGCGTGTCCAGCCGCAATCGCCTGCTGGTGGTGGCGCACACTGAGGAAGACGCGCTGATCCGGATCATCACTGCCAGGCGCGCTACGCGCCACGAACGAAGATTCTATGAAGAAAGCTAATCGAAAAACCATAAACGACATGCGCTCGGAGTACGATTTCGCCACGATGAAGGGTGGAGTTCGCGGGAAGTACGCGAAGCGCTATCGCGCTGGCACCAACCTCATTCTCCTCGATCCCGAACTGGCCAAGGCCTTTCCCACCGAGGCCGCCGTCAATGGCGCCCTGCGCGCCCTCCTGAAGATCACTGAATCGGTACGCTTGCCGCAGCAGGGGCCTCGACATGCAGGGCACAGGCCGGTACCGCATCAGCGGTAAGCGCAGTTTGCTTTCCTCTGCGGCTCGTAAGATTGGAATTTCGACCTGCTCATTGCCGGGCAATGAGAAAGGGCCGCGGAGGAATTCGGCTCGGAGCCAAATACCTCTGCTACCCCGCTGAGATTGCTGTTGACATGCGCCACGTGGCGCGTTACGGTACGGGAGATGATACGGACAATTCGCCACAAGGGACTGAAACGGCTTTTTGAACAGGACGACCCGAGCGGCGTAAACCCGGAACACGTCGGCAAACTGCGAAATATTCTGGCGACGCTTCACGCCGCCCCAACCGTTGCCCACATGGACCTGCCGGGGTTCCGGTTGCATCCGCTCAAAGGCCAGATGAAGAATTTTTGGGCCGTGACCGTTCGTGCCAACTGGCGGGTTATCTTCCGCTTCGACGGCGGCGCGGAGGACGTTGATTATGTCGATTACCACTAGACAGGGAGAACGATCCATGACCATGAAAAACCCGCCCCACCCCGGAGTTGTCGTGTTCGAGGAGTGCATTGAGCCGACAGGCTTGACCATCACGCAAGCAGCGGAAGCCCTGGGAGTGACGCGCAACACGCTTTCGGAACTCGTAAACGAGAAGCGCGGCATATCGCCGGAAATGGCCGTGCGGTTATCTAAGGTTTTCGGCGGCACCGAGGAAGGCTGGCTTGTGCAACAGGTCCAGTACGACCTTGCGCAAGTCCGCCGCGACCGCATAAAGCTGAAGAAGCTGCAACCCGCCTAGGCGCATCCCACGCCGAGGAACGCAATGAAGACTCCGTCGTTCGTTTGGAAAACCCCGGTTGTTGCCGTAGCCCTCCTGATAGGGGCATTGGCAGCAAGTCAAGCCGGGTGGAGCGGCGCTGAGGCGATTGCGTCGAGAGGGGACGCGGGTGTCATTTCCGATCTTTTCTTCACTCTGGGAGCCGGGATTTGTTTCGGTACATTCACACTTGTCCAACGAATAGCGAAACCTGTCCTGTGGGTTATGGTGCCGATTTGTCTGTATTCTGCTCTTGTGCTGGGCGCATGGGATGGCTTTTTAAGCGATTTTGATGGAACGCGTGGTGAAGCAATAAAACATCACATGGCCAACGCTTATGCGCTGGAGCACATGAGCGAAAAGGGCCGCTTCCTTTCGTGCCAAGACGACAGAATTAAACTCACCGACGATGCAAAGGCAGTATGTGCCCGAGCGTTGAACCGCGCTCCCGGCGAGCGCATCCCCGGAAGTGAACATAGGTGCGGGTTTCTTGGTATGTTCAGTTGTTTCAATACGGCACCGGAAAATAAAAAACAAAACCCCTGATGAGTCGTCTCGAAAAGGGTAACCGCCGCGTCCGCATGACCGTTTTGAACGGGGGAGTTGAATATGGGCAAACCATACGAGAGCCGAACCGATCTTGAAAAGATACAGTCTCAATGGAACAAACTCCCGAGGTTCAACGATGAGCAACAGTGGTCTGCCGCGATTGTCCGGGCAGCAACCGCTACCGAACTAGCCGCCAACTTCGCTATCCGCAAGGAATTCCAGTCACACAGCAGCTTTAACTCCGAATTTGTCGACAGCCTTCTACTTTGGGCTAATGGCCTTGCCGGAAAGATTGATCGCCTCTTGCTCCCTCTCACCAAAGGCAGCCCCAATCACAAAACCATCGCAACATTAAAGGCGACCGCAGAACGAATTAACAAAAAGCGAAATGCAATTGTCCATCAGGGTTACTTTTCAGAGGATGACGAGGCCAGCGCCACTACCAGAGACGCGAAGCACTTCATCGAGACACTCATCCCACTTTATGAGCCAACCTTTGCCCTGAAGGATAAAAAAACCAAGAAGCATTCCCATCGCCGAAAACCATAGAGACCGCAGGCTGGCGCACGGCGAGCGCAGCCGTGCGATTTCGTGCAAGTCCCACACGTCAAGGTGAATCGCAGATCTGGGCTCGATCTACGCCAGCCACCGCTGCGGCTCGTAGTCTGGGGTCCATCCACATGGCCGTTAGTGTCAAATGGCGAAAAGCCGCAGACGAAGGCAAAAGACGCCTACGTCTGCGCTACCTCGCTGTGTCCTAATTTCACAGTCTAGGGTTTTTGTAAAACTATGATTCGGATGGAATCTTCTGGGAGAACCGGATCGAAACCACCATAGACTTGGCCAAGAGATTCGCTAAGTGCGTGTGTTAGGGCGTTAAACGGAACATCCATTGCCGGATTGGCTGGCAGCGTTCTCGCTATGATAGTGACCCCCATTGGCTGTGCTCCAATCCGCACGCTCAGCGGGAAACCGTGCAGAAGGTCTGGGTCCACCGTGGACATTACTCCAGACGTTAAACCTTCTGGAATCGGCACAGGTCGGGATACTTCCCATTCAGCAGCGGACAATCCGCCATTTATCTGCCAGGCCAGAGAAAACGCTTCCCCGTCGTCTTTTTTGTACATGATCTCTGCAGTCGCATGAGGCTTAGGCTTCAGGGCCTCAATGAACTTCGTTAGCTGCAGCATTCTGGGTAAACGCTGCCTTTGGAGTTCAGACAACCTCGCCTCTGCGTTGGCAGCACGTTCTTGCTGCTTACCCATTTCTGTTTGTGCATCAGTAAGTTTGGCCTCAAATTGTCGCAGTTCCCCAGCTTGGCGTTCGTTTATCTTAGTCCCAGTGAATAGCGCTCCAGCACCAAACACGAAAGTTAGAAACAGCAGAATCACTCCGCCTAACTCAAATAGTGTTTTCCAGCCTTCTAATGACATAAACAATACCTTGACCAAATTTACTCAGCATTTCTTCAACCGTCCACTCATGCTCTGTGATTCCAGCTTCCATAGCGGGTGTTACACACAGACTCCTGCAAATCCGACAGAATGTTTACCAGTGAAGCGCGGATGGCGGATACACGGCCTTTCATGTATGCGCTCCATCAGCAGCTGTAGCGCGGACTGTTTTGTGATTCCGCGGCTCGTCCCTTATGGGCAAGGAAAAGCCGCGGACCCCAAAAACGGGGGTCCGCGCTACCCTCCCTTCATGCTTTCCGTGCAACCTTCGCCTTGGCGGGCGTAAAGGTCATCGTGCCCTTCTTCATGTCGGCATCGATGGTAAGCGAGTCGCCGGGAGCAACCTCGCCGTCAAGCAGCTTCATCGCCAGCGGGTCCTGGATGAGCCGCTGGATGGCGCGCTTGAGCGGCCGCGCTCCGAACTGCGGATCGTAACCCTGCGCGAACAGCATCTCGCGCGCTTTATCCGTCAACTCGATCTGGATCTTCTTTTCCGCGAGCAGGTGGAGCAACTTTTGCAGTTGCAGGTCGATGATCTTTTCGATTTCCTCCTTGCCAAGGGCATTGAAGATCACGATTTCGTCCACGCGGTTCAGGAACTCCGGCCGGAAGTGCTGGAGCAACGCTTCCTGAATCTTCCGTTTCAATTCATCACTCAAGACCCCTGCCTTGCCGATCGCGCCTCCCGGTTTCTTGGTCATGCCGATGGCGTGGTCGACGCCGTTCATGGCCTCGTGGATAAAGTTGCTGCCGATGTTCGAGGTCATGATGATGACCGTGTTCTTGAAATCCACGGTGCGGCCCTTGCCGTCGGTCAGGCGGCCGTCTTCCAAAATCTGGAGAAAGATGTTGAAGACGTCGGGATGCGCCTTCTCGATCTCGTCGAAGAGCAGGACGGCGTAAGGGCGGCGACGCACGAGTTCCGTCAACTGCCCGCCTTCTTCGTAACCCACGTAGCCGGGGGGCGCGCCGATCAGCCTTGCCACGGCGTGTTTCTCCATGTACTCCGACATATCAAGGCGCAGCATCGCCTTCTCGTCAGCGAAAAGAAATTCCGCCAGGGCGCGAGCCAATTCCGTCTTGCCTACACCCGTGGGGCCGAGGAACAGGAACGATCCGATGGGGCGGTTGGGGTCAGACAAGCCCGCCCGGCTGCGGCGCACGGCATTCGCGACCAGGCGCAGCCCGTCTTCCTGGCCCACCACGCGCAGGCGCAGACGCTCCTCCATCTTGACGAGCTTCGCCACTTCGCCTTCCAGCATCTTGGAGACGGGAATCCGTGTCCAGCGCGAGACCACGCGCGCCACGTCTTCTTCGTCCACTACTTCCTTCAACATCCGGCCCGTTTTATCGATACTCTCCAGTTTGGCGCTCGCGGCGGCGAGTTCCTTTTCCAGAGACACCAGCTTACCGTAACGGATTTCTGCCGCTCTGTTCAGGTCACCCTCGCGAGTCACGCGCGCTTCTTCAATCTTCGCCTGCTCAATGGCTTCCCTCAGCTTGCCAATATTCGCGATGACTTCTTTCTCCGCCTTCCAGCGCAGTTTCAATTGGCTGGATTTTTCCTTGAGCCCGGCCAGCTCCTTTTCGAGCGCCTGTAAGCGCTCGCGCGAGGCCGTATCGTCTTCTTTGCGCAGCGCCTGGCGCTCGATTTCGAGCTGCGTCACGCGGCGTCCAATCTGGTCGATCTCGGCCGGCATGGAATCGATTTCGATGCGCAGGCCGGAGGCAGCTTCGTCAATCAGGTCGATGGCCTTATCAGGCAGGAAGCGGTCGGAGATATACCGATTGGAAAGCACCGCCGCGGCGACGATGGCCGAATCCTTGATGCGCACTTTGTGGTGAACCTCGTAACGCTCCTTCAGACCGCGCAGAATCGCGATGGTGTCTTCCACCGACGGCTCACCCACCTGCACCGGCTGGAAACGCCGCTCCAGCGCCGCGTCCTTCTCCACATATTTCTTGTATTCGTTGAGCGTGGTGGCGCCGATGCAACGCAGCTCGCCGCGCGCCAGGGCGGGCTTGAGCATGTTGGAAGCGTCAATCGAACCTTCCGCCGCTCCCGCGCCTACCAGCGTGTGCAGCTCGTCGATGAAAAGAATAATCTGACCGCCCGCCTCTTCGATTTCCTTGAGGACGGCCTTTAAGCGGTCCTCAAACTCGCCACGGTACTTCGACCCCGCCACCATCGCCCCCAAGTCAAGCGCCACGATGCGCTTCGACTTCAGCGATTCCGGGACGTCGCCGGCGACGATGCGCTGCGCGATGCCTTCCACAATGGCCGTCTTGCCCACGCCCGGCTCGCCAATCAGCACAGGATTGTTCTTGGTGCGGCGCGACAGGACTTGGATGACGCGGCGAACCTCTTCGTCGCGGCCGATTACCGGGTCGAGCTTGCCGCGCCGGGCCAGTTCCGTCAGGTCGCGCGCATACTTCTCCAGCGCCTGGTACTTGGCTTCCGGGTTTTGATCGGTCACGCGCTGCGTTCCACGTACGGCCACCAGCGCCTTCAGGATGGCGTCGTGCGTCACTCCCAACCGGCGCAAAATGCGTCCCGCCGCGTCGTCTGACCGCTTGGCCAGGGCCAGAAGCAGGTGCTCGGTCGAGACGAAATCATCCTTAAACTGCTCGGTTTCCTTGAAGGACTGGTCAAAGGTTTCCTTCAACGCCGGCGAAATGAAGTGGTCCGCCGCGCCGCCTACTTTGGGAAGCTGCTCGATGGCTTTTTCCGCTTCCTGGCCCACCGCCGCAGGCGTCGCTCCCAGGCGCTGCAGAATTCCCGGAACAATCCCCTCCGGCTGCTCGATCAAAGCGAGCAACAAGTGGACCGGCTCCATCTGTTGGTTGCCGTGACGCCCGGCGATGTCCTGCGTCGCCTGGAGCGCCTCTTGCGCTTTCACTGTGAATTTGTCAAACCGTGTGGACATGTTGAAACACCTCTTAGCTGTCAGCTATCGGCTATCAGCATTCCGCCCTCGGAAGAACCCGCGTGCGCATCCCTTATCCTTTATCCTTGGATGATCGCTGACGGCTGATTGTTCTACGCTCCCCTGCTTAGCTTGTGTGCTTTCAACGTCAGCCCTAAACCACGGCGAGCCGTAGGCAAAGGCTTAATCATCAAGTTTGCGTGACACCCTGGGCGGTACCGCCGTCTTTAGCTGATTGCTGACCGCTGATAGCCGACAGCTCCTCTTCAATTGTACCTAATCCGATGGAGGGACGCGGCGGCGGGTTCGAAATACTCGCGCACCATAATCCCCCCAGAAAACAAGCCGCGTCGGGAAACACCGGAGTGGTCGAGCTCTCCAGCGTTCGCGACGCGGCAGAAAACCTACCCTGCGAGAGGGGCGGAGGCTCAGCCGCTCTGCCCCACCCGCATGGAGGCGCCATATCAGTTCTTGTTGACGTTGATCTTGATCGTCTTCGGTTTCGCCTCTTCCTTTTTGGGCATCGTCAGCGTCAGAACGCCGTCCTGGTAATTCGCCGCAACCTTGTCCGCGTCGATGCTGTTGGGGAGTGAGAAGGTGCGCGTGAAGGTTCCGTAAGAACGCTCGACGCGATGGTAGTTCTGCTCCTTCACTTCCTTTTCGAACTTGCGCTCACCCTTCAGGTACAAGGTGTTGTCCTCAACGCGAATCTCCACATCATCAGGATTCACGCCGGGCAGCTCTGCCTTCAGCACCAGGTTGTCGCCATTCTCGTAGATGTCCACGGGCGGCGCCCAAGTCCGGGTCGAAACCTCGCCCTCACCCAATACGGGAGAGAAGGCTTCGCGGAACAAGCGGTCAAAGTCACGCTGAGTAGCCATCAGGTCTCGTAAAGGTTCCCATCGAACAATCGCCATGGTCGTATACCTCCGTAAGTTGGTCTTGCTATATCCTATATACATTAGCATAATAAAATATGAGCGTAATGCTGTCAAGTATTATTTTATGCCTTTTTTCAATAACTTATAGTGGTACGAGGCCATTCATTGAGGCACAGCCTCTTTTCTTGGGTGTTAGGTCTATTTATAGGGACATGGGGTCTTGTCAAGTGATTCCCAAGGCAAGCCAGCCCGCCCCCATTCATTTCTTCCCGTCATTCCAGATCCTTAAGAACAGAGTGACTCGGCCTCCCCATCTTGAGCCGCACAAGGTCGTCAAACGGCTTCTCGCAACATCGCATTGGGCGTATAATCCCGCTCGGGCTTTGGACCAGGACATCTTCAGAAGGAGGCTACTCCATGCAGACCCGACTTCGCGTAATGGTGGGCGCGGCGTTGCTGGCTCTGGCAAGCACGCTCGCGGCGCAGACTGGGGCGTTGAAGGTCGGCGACAAGGCACCGGACTTTACTCTACCCGATCAGAACGGCGACAAGATTTCACTCAATCAATTTCTGGGGAAGAAGAACGTAGTGTTGGCGTTTTATGTCCTCGCCTTCACGGGCGGTTGAACAAAGGAGCTCAAGGCGTATCAGGCTGATATCGCCAAATTCGAGAAGACAGGAACTGCGGTGTTGGGAATCAGTGTAGATAGCTCTCCTGCGAACCGTGCCTTCGCCAAGCAAGAGGACATCAAATTTCCGCTCCTCAGCGATTTCCAAAGGACAGTTTCAAAAGAATACGGAATTCTGAACGAAGAACATGGTTTTGCCAACCGTGCCACATTCGTTGTGGACAAGACCGGCGTGATTCAGCATATTGAGATGGGCAAGGAAGCCCTTGACCCGAGCGGCGCCGGCGCTGCCTGTAGTTTGCTCGAGCACAAGAAGCAGTAGGCAGAAACCAGAACCCACAAGTTAGAAGGCCGTGAAGGAGCAAGAGGCGGGTGGCGACATACCGAGTGCCCCCGCCTTAATCCTCGCGTGGTTTGTCCGGCACAAAGCGCGATGATTTTCTGGGTGAGCGTAATCCTCATGCCACTATTTGCCCCGGCTGCGACTCTGAAGGTTGGCGATCGCGCCCCGGACTTTACGTTGCCCGACCAAAACGGCAAGCTCGTCAAGCTCGAGGATTTTCGGGGAAAGAAGAGTGTCGTTCTGGCGTTTTACATACGAGCTTCAACGCCGGGTTGAACCAAAGAGATTAAGGCGTATCAGGCTGATATCGCCAAGTTCGAATCTGCCGGCGCCCAGGTGTTAGGGATCAGCCTCGACAGCCAGGAAAGAAACCGCAAATTCGCCGAGGAAACGGGCGCGAAATTTCCTCTGCTGAGCGACACCGACAAGAAGGTGGCCAAGGCCTACGGAGTCCTCAATTTCACCCGCCTCTTCGCCAACCGGGTCACCTTCGTGATCGACAGGGACGGCATTATCCGCCACATTGACGAAGGCTCCGATGCCATTGATCCCGCAGGCGCTCGCCAGTCCTGCACCCTGCCCGGAAGACAATAGCCAGAAGGCACGAGTGGCCTTCACCCGGTTGGCTCCCTCTCAGAGATCCGCGACGACCTTGTCATTGGCAACTGCGGGGATTTCAATGACGACCGTCAGGCCACCCAAGCGGGCGCGGTGCACGACACCTGCTGCGAAAACAAGCACTCCACCCTGCTCAAGCCTCACGCGTTCAATGCGCGTGTCCGCATCGCTGCGGTATTCTGCTTCCAGCGGATGCTCGGAGAAATAGATTTCGATATGATGCGGGTGATAGTGGGCGTCTTGCGGGCCCTTTTCATTGGCGAAGCAGAGGGCGAAGGGGCCTGCCGTCTCCTCGGCAAGCCTGGTGGCAAAATCGCGAGATTCACACAGCTTATTCGGGGAGTCGCTCGCTGAGTGCTGCCATTCGACGCCCTCCACCGGTTGCTCCGGTTTCAGCAGTTTGCCCGCGGCTCTCAGCCTGGCGATCAACTCAACGGCCAGGATTTCCGGCGCCACGATTTTCACATCCTGGCGAGCGTTCTGCGTGAAATGCTCAAGGACTTCCTCCAGGGGAATGGCCAGGACTTTTCTCATCGTGGTTTCGCGCTGCCGAGCTTCAGTGTTGCTGTGCTGCCAGTTTTTTCAGGGCTTCACCAAGTTTCTTAACCTCATCTCCATATCCGGCCCAGTCGCCCTGCCGCTGGAGTTGCAGGGCACGCTCGAAATGCTGATTAGCTTCGCGGATGAGCGTCTGCGTATCGGGTGCTGTGGGCTTCGAGCCTGGCAGCGCTGTGCTCGACGCCGGCTGGCCGGGCGTCGAGGCAGGCCGCGATTCCGTTGTGGTCACGGTGCCGCCGAAGATCTTGGTCAAGGCTGCGTCGAGCGTCGCTTCCATGACCACATGATCCGAATAGGCCACCAGCACGCGCTGCAGTTGGGGCAGGCCGCCCCCGGCTTCGGCGGCCAGGTAAAGCGGTTCGACATAGAGAACAGAATTAAGCACTGGGGTCACGAGCAGAGTTCCACGAATCACTTTCGAGCCGCCCTGTCCCCACAGAGTCAGTTGTTGCGAGATTCCCGGGTCCTGATCGATGCGTGATTCAATTTGCTGTGGACCGTAGATGAGCTTTTGTTTGGGGAACGTAAAGACCAGAACCTTGCCGTAATTCGGATCGTCACAGCGCGCGGCCATCCAGGCAATCATGTTGTCCTTCCGCGCGGGCGTAAAGGGCGCCATGAGGATGAACTCCTCGCGCGTGCCCACTTCCGCGAGCTTCATGATGTTGTAATAGGGCGTCATGGGCGTGCCAGGACCTCCGGCAGCGCTCTGGGCGACGCGCCACAAATCCTCCTTGTTGTAAAACACGCGGGGGTCGGTCATGTGATACAGGGCGTACATGTTTGCCTGAATGGAAAAAATTTCCTCTGGGTAGCGGATGTGGGCGCGCAGGTCCTTAGGCATTTCGGAGAGCGGATGGAAAACTCCCGGGAAGAGGCGGGCGTAGGTTTGGATGAAGGGGTCCTCCGGGTCACTGATATAGAACCTCACTTCGCCGGAATAGGCGTTTATGGTGGCCTTGACGGAGTTGCGGATGTAATTCTCCCCATTGGGGGCAGGTTGCGAGTAGGGATACCGTCCGGAGAGCGTATAACCGTCCAGAATCCAGTAAAGCGCCCCATCATCTGAGATGACCATGTAGGGGTCGTGGTCGTACCGAAGAAAGGGCGTCAAACGTTCCGCGCGATCCAGCACGCGGCGATAAATCATCAGGCGGCTTTCCGGTTGGATGTCGGTCGAGAACAGGATGTTCTTCTCGCCAAAAGCCAGGGCGAACAGCAAGCGCCGCCAGAAGCTCTCGACGGGAATGCCCCCGGCGCCCTGGTAGCTGGTGTAGACATCCTTGTCGCCACGGGGGTAATCGAACTCCTGCGCTCGCGTTTTGACGAAACAATAATCGCTGCCTTGCTCGCCATAGTAAATTTCCGGCCGGGTTACCTTCAATGAAACACTGGAAGCGGGGGGAAGATCCTTGATAAAGAGCACCGGCAGCCCTTCGCTGGTGAATTCGTTCACCGGCCCCAGGCATAAGCCGTATCCGTGGGTGTAATAAAGATATTCATTGATCCAGTTCCGCTCGGGCAGGCTCGCGGGATTTAGTTCCCGCGGTGAAAGCGAGACTTGGCGGTAGACACCGTTGATCAAGTAGCGGTCGTTGTCGATGTGCACGAAATCATAGTAGGTGCGGATTTCCTGCAACTGCGCAAAGGTGGTCAGCAAAGGCTTGTGGTCCCACAGGCGCACATTGCGGAAAGTGGCTTCGTTCTGGCGGATATCGTCCAACGACAAGTCTTCGACGGCGGAAAAACTCCGCTCCTCGAAGCGATTCAGCCCGTAGGCGTTCCGGGTGAATTCGATGGAGTTGGCGATATAGGGCCGCTCCTTGTCGATCTCGTTGGGAGCTACGATAAAGCGTTGAATGATTTCCGGATAGAATGACCCGCCGACGATCCCGACCGCCACTAGGGCTCCAATCGCGTAGAGAGGTGTGCGGAAATTTCCCTTCCAGGCGCGGAGGAAGAAAGTGCCGGCCGTGATCAGGGAGAGAATGAGCAGCAGTTTCAGAACCGGCAGGGTGGCGTGCACGTCCGTGTAGCCTGCCCCGAACACCACGCCGCGCGGTGAGTAGAGCAGATCATACATGCCCAAGCGGATGCGGTAAGCAATGAGGAGAAAGAGAATGCCTCCCAGCACCATCAAGTGCGCCCGCGCCGGGCGCCCCACCACTGGCCCGCGCTGCGTTACCCAAATGCCGCCTTCCAGCAGGTAGAGGAATGTGGCACTCAGAGCGCAGCAGATGATGGTGACCAACGCGAGGTGATAGAGAAACCAGTTGTAGGGCAATTGAAAAAGATAGAAACCCAGGTCAATACCGAAGAGCGGGTCAGCCTGCCCCATCACGGGCACCTGCTTCGCGCGCAGATAGGTCAGCCAATGACCCATCCCCCACTGGCTGATCACGTAACCGAGGAAGAGCACTCCCCCCCAGATCAGCCAGCGCAGGACAAGACTCATTCGATCGAGCGCCGGGAACTCGATGTATTCGCCGTAGACGCGATATCCCGAACCTTTGGCCAACATGTGGGCCAGAAGGAGATTTAATCCTGCAGCTATAATGAAGCCCATACCCGCGATGCCGCTTAGGGAAATCTGCGCTTGCAGGATGGTCAGGTAGATCAGGCGGTAGCCTTCCTGCTTGAACCATAACCAATCCACCAGCAGGTCCACACCGTTCGTCAAGAGCGGCAGAAAGATCAGGAAAAACAAGATCAAAGCCAGAATGATTCGAGCACGCCGGTTGTTCGCCATGGAAAAACTCCCGCGCTATCTTCACACAGCCACGGCAGGGAGTCAAAAAACATCGCCGGTACGCCGGCGGCAGAGTCCTCCCCGCCACGGCCTATTGGCTTGAGGAAGTTCGGCCTTGCGTCCCGCGCTTCCCCACATGCCTCGCGACACGCCGCGCAAAACTCGGGGCCGAGTGGTTCGCTACTCCTTCCTCGTAAGGATTTTTCATCCTCTGCTTCCTGCCGGTTTATCCCGGCGCACAACTCCCTTTCTTTTCACCAACATAATGGAGAGAATGGTTTAACTAGCGTGTTTTCATCAACATCATGGAGAGGCGCAGAACAGACATTTCCTCTACATTTGTTTTCAGTGACTTACAGAATGTCAGCGTCATTTTTTGATCCCCCCCTTCCTCCTTTGACCCTGACCAGCGAAGACAAGCTAACTATTTTAATTTCAATAATATAGATTTTTGCGCAATTTTTGCTGATCATGGCTAATCCCTTTTGTTTCTATTACATCATGGAGGGCCGGTCCAGTTTTTTCGCCTTGGCTCCGATATTTCAGCATAACTCTCGCTATCTGAATGAGTTAAAGATTTCAGACATTCTTACTCTCAACGGCTAACCCACTTTTTTTCTTGCACATCATGGAGAGCCGCGCTTTTTCTAACGCTTCCCTCTGACGCTCATAGCGTTTGATCCTCACCAGCAGGTTCGTGACGCGCCGGACTTCGCGAGGTGCAATAGCCAATCAAGTTGGTACGCCTCCCGTGCCACAACGAAATTCTGCGTGTCCTCCCTGACGCAACACCCTAAATTCATTTTTTTGGCAAAAGTTCTGAATTTCACGTAGGGCCGACGCTCGCGTCGGCCTTGGCCGGGGCGAGCCCCGGCCCTACATAATCGCGGGGAAACCAGTTTCCATCTCCCACGCCACAACGAGACTCTCCGTGTCCTCCGTGCCTCGCAAGCTTTAACACAGAGCGCCCAAAGCGTCTCCGTGACCTCTGTGTGAAAGCGCTTCGGGACACAAGGGGCACAGAGAAATGCTTGCCTGGAAAAACAAGCATTCACGGTAGGGCATGGGAGACCCCCCGATTTTTGGGGCCCGTGGTTCTTGGGTAGAATGGGCTGCCTGGACGCATCGGGGCGCTACGCTTCCTCACCTCTATTGTGCTCCCATCCGACTGGCCTATGTCAATAGGCAATGTGTGGGTTTGGGCTACCGGTAGCCCAAACCGTAAATGAGGTGCGGCAAATTGTCCGAAATCATTCGTGCGCGCGGAGTTTTAACCTTGTGCGTTTGCGAATTCCTCTTTTGGTTCGGGAGGCCCGGTTTGCGGACTCCCATGGAGGACTCCAGAAATCGGACGGGCACGGGTGGTCGAGCCAGCGTAGCGCGGACCTCCGCCGTTGAGGTCCGCGGTTCTTCCCGTGCCATTTGGGCAACTGTGTCGTGGCGAAGCCGGGTTCGGGATTTGCAGAATGTTCAAAGGAAAAACCGCGGACCCCAAAAACGGGGGACCGCGCTACGAAACAGGATGGCGGCTCAGCCTGGCCAATTTCAGTTGGGTGTTCTTGATTCCCCATCCGGCGAAGCTCCCGCATAGTTTTCATATACGAGGTTGCTCGCCCAGAACTTCGGATTGCCTTTGCGGATTCATCGGTAAACACAAGGCGACAAGGCAGGAGCTAATTCCCCATGCGCTGGTAGTGACTCATTTTGAGGTGCCACGGGCGTCCGAAGGTGTGAAAAAATACCATTTTCACCGCTGAGTCGCTGAGACGCAGAGAAATGACCCTTTGTTTTCAAACCTCAGCGCCTCCGCGTCTCCGCGGTGAAAGGTTTGATAGGATTTTTTCACAGCTTCTCCCGCCCGTGTCCCGTCACGGCCAAGACCCCGATGCATCGGGGCAGGTCGGCCGTGCCACAGCAAATGACACCACCACCAATGCGCTCACTTGATTGCATTGTGTCGAAAGATTGCGGTAGGATGGCGGATTGACCCAGGGCGGGCGCGCAACCATTGGCACAGGCTTTCGAGACGCATTTAGCACTGTGCATTCCCATCCATTCCGGGCCTGCAGTGCGAAGAGGAGAATGGAACAAGCATGGTCAAACCTCTGGAATATCTGACGTATCGGGGAGGGCCCGGACACTGGTCCTGGATTCTCCACCGCTTGACAGGAATTGGGGTCTTTCTTTTCCTGCTCATCCACATCGTAGACATTGCCTTGATTGGATGGGGGCCAAAGGTCTTTAACAAGCTGCTTTTTCTCTATCGTTACCCGCCGTTTCGAGTGGGCGAAGTTGCTCTGGTGGGAGCGGTCCTCTATCACGCCATCAACGGCGTTCGAATCTGTATCATCGATTTCTGGCCGGAGACTATGGCCTCCCACCGTAAACTTAGCTACGCGGTGGGGATCACCTTCACAATCCTTTTCATTCCCACAGCTATCTACATGTTGAGCTTCATTGTGAAGTAGGGGGGAGCAATGAGTGGAGCGGGAAAACCGAGACCGGAGAGTGGGCTGGAGCTCTACGCCTGGATCTTCATGCGGATCTCAGGCCTTGCCCTGCTTTTCCTGGCACTGGGCCATCTCCTGATCATGCACATTATCCATAACGTCGATAATATTGACTTCCAATTTGTGGCGGCACGTTACGCCACGCCCTTCTGGCGGACTTACGACTTGGTGATGTTGTGGCTGGCGATGATCCACGGCGTGAATGGCGTGCGGACTGTACTGGTGGATTACATAAGTCCGCGCGGCTGGCGGGCCGCTTCCCTGGCTTCTCTTTACCTGCTCGGTTTTGTTCTCCTGGCGCTGGGATCAATCGCTATCCTGACATTCCAGGCTCCCGTAGCTCCTTGAGCGGCGACGGGAGGACCAGGAAGCTTCCGGGACAGATTCTCCCAGAGGCCACCAAAAACGGGAAGCCACAACACGCTTGAAATTATTCTGAGGCTTGATCACATGGTCCAACGTTATGACGCAGTGGTAGTTGGAGCAGGGGGCGCCGGCCTGATGGCTGCGCTGCAACTGGCCGGACAGGGGAATGTCGCGGTGCTTAGTAAACTCTATCCCACGCGGTCGCACACAGGCACGGCGCAGGGGGGTATAGGCGCCGCACTCGGCAATATGGAAGAAGACCATTGGGAATGGCACATGTTCGACACGGTCAAGGGCAGCGACTACCTGGCTGACCAGGACGCAGTCGAAATCCTCTGCCGGGAAGCGATCGAGACCGTGTATGACCTCGAACACTGGGGCTTGCCTTTCAGCCGCACACCCGAAGGGAAGATCGCGCAGCGGCCCTTCGGCGGGCACACCAAGGAGTTTGGCAAAGCTCCGGTGCGCCGGGCTTGTTACGCCGCGGACCGCACCGGGCACATGATTCTCCAAACCTGCTACCAGCAATGCATTAAGAACAACGTCCACTTCTACAACGAGTATCACGTCCTTGACCTGCTGGTAGAGAATGGCCGGTGCGCGGGGGTGGTGGCGCTCTGCCTGGCCACGGGGGAGATTCACACCTTCCATGCCAAGGCAGTCCTCTTCGCTACAGGTGGCTGCGGCAAGATGTTTCGCGTCAGCTCCAACGCACACTCGCTGACAGGCGACGGTATGGCGGTGGTCTATCGCCGCGGGATTCCGCTGGAGGATATGGAATTCTTCCAGTTTCACCCCACGGGCATTTACAAGATGGGCATCCTGCTCAGTGAAGCGGCGCGCGGCGAGGGCGCTATCCTGCGGAACAAGCTCAACGAGCGCTTTATGGAGCGCTACGCGCCTACCCTGCTCGACCTCGCTCCGCGCGACATGGTCTCACGCGCCATGTATCGGGAAATCCGCGAGGGGCGCGGCATCGACGGAAAGAATTACGTTCACCTGGACATGACGCACCTGGGAAGCGAGGTTTTGGATAAGAAGCTCCCGGACATTACAGAATTTGTCAGGACCTATCTGGGCATCGACCCGCTGACCCAACCCGTTCCCGTCCAACCCACCGCCCACTACGCCATGGGCGGGATTCCCACCGACGTTGACGGACGGGTGGTGATCGACGAAAAGAATACACCGCTGCCAGGACTCTATGCCGCGGGCGAGGTCGCTTGCGTATCCGTGCATGGGGCGAACCGCCTGGGGACGAATTCACTGGTGGATATCCTGGTCTTTGGCCGGCGCGGCGGTCGGCACGCGCGTAAGTTTATTCAGGAGAATGACTGGGTTCCACTTCCCGCCAACGCTGACGAACGCTCCCGCGCCATGGTGAGCCAGGTGCTCAATTCCACAGGCAAGGAACGCGCGGCGGACATTCGCGACGTGCTCCAGGACGAAATGATGGACAAAGCCTCCGTATTCCGCGACGCCCAGGGGCTTACCGCCCTGCGCGAGAAGTTGCGGGAGTTGCGTGAGCGCTACCGGCATGTGAAATCTGAGGATCGCGGCATGCGTTACAACACCGAGTTGCTGGAGGTGATCGAACTCGGTGGCCTGCTGGATTTGGCAGATGTTCTGGTGGAGAGCGCCCTGGCACGCCAGGAAAGCCGCGGTGGCCACTCGCGGGAAGATTTCTCGAAGCGAGACGACGTTAACTGGCTGAAACATACGCTGGCCTATCAATCACCCCAGGGTGTTGAGCTGAAGTTTAAACCCGTGACTATTACCAAGTTTCAGCCCATGGAGAGAAAGTACTGAAAAAGCGGTGCTAGGGGCTGGGTTCTAGTGTGGTGTCCCGTGCTAGAGTTGACAAGGGGTAGAACCCCCTCACCCGTCTGGCCTCGGCTGATGAGAACGCCTCGTCCAGCCACCCTCTCCCCCAAAGGGGCGAGGGCAAGAGAATTAACTCTCCCCTCGCCCCTTTGGGGGAGAGGGGCTGGGGGGTGAGGGGGTCGGACAGCCTTGTCAAATATTAACCGGGACACCACACTAGGGACTGGGTTAAGTCGCTCTCCAGCCCCCAGAACCCAGCCTCCAGTCCCCAGGAGTTCATGATGCAGGTCACTCTTCGAATCAAGCGCTTCAATCCTGAAAAGGACAAGCAAGCCTGGTGGGGCGAATACAAGATTGATGCCGAGCCCACGGACCGCCTGCTCGATGCGCTGAACCATGTAAAGTGGTACCTGGACGGCTCGCTCACCTATCGACGCTCCTGCGCGCACGGAGTCTGTGGCTCCGACGCGATGCAGATCAACGGATCCAACCGCCTGGCGTGCAAGCTGCTGCTCAAAGACCTGGGGCAGAAGATTACCATCGAGCCATTGCGTGGCTACAGCGTCATCAAAGACCTGCTTGTGGATATGGACGCGTTCCTGGCCAAATATCGCAGTGTCAAACCGTACCTCATCACGCACACTCCCGAGCCGGAAAAGGAACGCCTCCAGTCACCCGAAGACCGCGAGAAGTTCGACGACACGACCAAGTGCATTCTGTGTGGTGCGTGCACATCCGGTTGCCCGTCCTTCTGGGCGGACGGCGAGTACGTGGGCCCGGCCGCAATCGTCAATGCCCATCGCTTCCTCTTCGACTCCCGCGATGAGGGCGGCGAGGATCGCATGGAAGTCTTGAACACAGTCGAAGGTGTCTGGCGCTGCCGAACGATTTTTAATTGCGTGGAGGCTTGTCCGCGCGACATTAATGTGACGCGCGCCATCGGCGAGGTGAAGAAGGCGCTGCTGTACCGGAAGATTTGACGACCACTGCGCTTTTCGGACCACGGCCGCCCTTCACGGGCGGCCTTTTTCGTCAAGACTGGAATTCGACAACTCCGGTCCGGAAAAATCGCTTTGTCAACAAAGGGACCCTAAAAGGAGAAACACCATGGGAATAGTGGGACAAGCCGCGCTGAGCCTCTCGCGGCGGGAGTGGCTGGCAGGCGCCGGGAGATCCCCTCCTCTTCGCGGCCTCACCGCTGGCCAGCCGAGGCAGGCGCCCCTGGGACAGCAGACCTCGCCCGCCCGACAGCCGATGGCAAACCCTTTGACTTGCTCATCAAGGGTGGCAAAGTCATCGACCCTTCCCAAGACCTCGAGGAGGCCCGCGACGTTGCCATCGCAGGAGGCAAGATCGCCCGCCTGGAGCGCGACCTTCCCGCCGCACAGGCGCGCCAGGTGGTCAACGCTTCCGGCAAAATCGTCACGCCCGGCCTTATTGATTTGCACACGCATGTGTTTCCTTACGTCGGACCTTACGGCATTGAACCTGACCCCTACTTCGTCACGCGCGGCGTCACAACCGTGATTGACGCCGGGACTTCCGGAGCGTTTACCTTCGCGGCCTTCCGCAAATTCACAATTTCACAAGCCGCCACGCGTGTCCGGGCGCTGCTGCACATCGTTTCCATCGGCATGGTGGGCGGCAACCTGGGTGAACTCGAAGACCTGCGCTATTGCGATCCCAAGCTCGCCGCCCAGGTCGCGGGCGAAAACCGCGATGTGATCGTGGGTTTCAAAATTCGCTTTTCTGAGAAATATACTGGGCCAAACGATTTGGAAGGCATGAAGCGAGCACGTGCTGCCGCCGACGAAGCACGCCTGCCCTTGATGATTCACATTGGAGGTTCTTACACGCCTCTGGGAGATTTGCTGGCGCTGATGCGGAAGGGGGATGTGGTGACCCACTCTTATAATGATCACCCGCATGGCTTGCTCGACAGTGCGGGCAAAATCACCCCGGAAGTGCGCGAGGCTCGACAGCGCGGGGTGCGATTCGATGTTGGCCACGGGGCGGGGAGCTTTTCTTTCGACATCATCGAGAAGTGCTTGCAGGATGGGTTCCCGCCCGACACTATTTCCAGCGATCTGTACACCGCCAACATCAATGGACCCGTCTACGATCTGACCACCACGCTTTCGAAATTCCTTCTCTTAGGCATGAACCTGCGAGATGTCATCACGCGCTCGACCGTGAATGCCGCCGCGACCTTCGATTTTGGTGCAGAAATCGGCACGCTGAGGCCGGGCGCCGAAGCCGATGTGAGCGTCCTCGAACTGCGCGACGGTGAATTCACCTATACGGATTCGGTGGCCAAGACCCGCACGGGACAGCACAAGCTTTTTCCTGTCGTGACGGTGCGCGGAGGGAAGCTCTTCTACCCCCTGGCATGAGAAAGCAAGGGTTAGTGCCGCGTCTCGAATCCCTCCGGAGCTATTTTAGGTTGTGATCGAGGAAGGCCAAGGTGCGATTCCAGGCGTCCGTAGCAGGACCTTCTTTATAGCCCAATTTATTGTTGGGATTCTCAAAGGCGTGGCCGGCGCCCGGATAGATCTTCACGTCGATGGATTTGTTCGCCGCCTCCATAGCTTTCTCGAAAGCCTCGACGACGCTGGGGGGAATGTCGCGATCCTCAGCGCCGAAACTGCCGAGCACCGGGGCGTGAATCTTTTGAATGTCCGCCGCGTCTCTGGGCATGGAACCATAGCTCACGACGCAAGCCGCCAGCCGCGGCTCGTTAACCGCCAATTGCAGGGAAAGCCCGCCCCCCATGCACCAGCCGATGGAACCGATTTTCGCACTCAGCACGTCAGGACGCGCCGCCAGGTAATCATAGGCGGCCTTCAGGTCGCGCAGGGCACGGTCTTGCGGCATGCCATGGCTCAGTTCGTAGGCCAGGGTGGGGTCGTAAGCAACTTGGCCGCGATAAAGATCCACTGCCAGAGCTACGTACCCCTGCTCCGCCAACTTGCGGGCCTGCTCTTTGACCCAGTCGTTCAACCCCCACCATTCGTGGATGACCACCAAGGCCGGATGCTTGCCGCCAGATTCGGGTAGAGCCAGATAACCCGCAATGGTCTCATCGCCGCTGGGGAAGGTAATGTCCTGAGTTTTGACCTGCGCCGCAAGTCCGGTCGCGGAAACTCCAAGTAAACACCAGCAGGCAAGCAAGGCGAGACGACGCATTCCCAATCCTCCCGGCATATGAACCTCAATCTGGCAGGGCCCGAAGCCGATATTATACTTGAGCGGATGCGGTAGTGGCGCGCTTTCCGAGCTTAGCATGAGATCTCCAATCGAATTCTCGGCACTGCCGGAGCGCCCGTTCGCACACTTACCAGTCGGCTAAACCTTTCAGGGGATTGAGTTTTTTCTTGACAGGCAAGCCCCTCCTCCGCTATAAAAGAGAATATTTATACACAGCCTGTATAAATATGCTTTAGCCAAACATGGGGTGTGGGAGAGCCTTGAGCACTGCAGTTGAAACCAAGACGTCTAAACGGACAGGGGCAGGGTCGGTGAGCCGGCCGCTGATTCATGCCGCCCTCGTCGGTGCCACGGGTTACGCCGGGGGCGAGATCCTGACCATCCTGGGCCGCCACCCCAACGCTGCCGTAACCCGGCTGATGTCGTCCGGAAAGGGCGGCAAGAAGGCCTTCCCCATTGAGCAGGTCCATCCCAAATTGCGGGGGCGTTTTGCCGCTTTGTGCGAGCCGCTGGACGTCGAGCAACTGACGGCCTCCGGGTGCGAAGTGGTTTTCCTCGCCACTCCCCACGAGACTTCACTCCAGGTGGCCCCGGCGCTTGTTGAAAGCGGCCTGCGCGTGGTGGATCTGAGCGCAGCCTTCCGGTTGAAAAACTCTGAGGTCTACCCGCGCTGGTACGGTTTTGAACACCATCAGCCAGAGGCGCTTGCCGAGGCGGTTTACGGTATTCCGGAATTTGATTCGCCGGCTATCGCCAAGGCGCGGCTGATCGCGAATCCCGGCTGCTACGCCACGTCCGTCATCCTGGCGCTGGCGCCGCTCCTCCGGGCCGGCTGGGTGGATGTCCGCGCGGGCATCATCGCAGATTCGAAATCCGGCGTCAGCGGAGCCGGCCGGACACCCGGCGAGAAATATCACTTCCCTGAGGTCAACGAGAACCTGCGCGCTTACGGTGTTTTCCATCATCGCCACGTGCCGGAGATGCTTCAGGCTCTTGATCTCGCGGAAAAGGATTTCATCTTCACGCCTCACCTCCTGCCGATCACGCGGGGCATCCTGAGCACGATTTACTTGCGTCTTACCAAGCCGCATGAGGTGAGCGAGGTCGAAGCGCTCTTCCAGGATTTTTACGCAGGGGCGCCCATGGTGCGCATTTATCCGGCGGGAACGTTGCCGGAGATCCAAGGTGTAGCGAACACGCAGTTTGCCGACATCGGGTTCGCGCTGAATGCCGCGACGGGAAGACTGATCCTGGTCTCCACTCTCGACAACCTGGGCAAGGGTGCAGCGGGGCAGGCGGTTCAGAACATGAACGTGATGTTTGGCTTCCCTCAAGAAACCGGCTTGCTCTGAAATTTGAGATTTGAAAATGAAGTTGGTCATCAAAATCGGCGGGCACGGTGCAGAGGATCCCAAGGGCCGCAAGAACTTGGCGCGCCAAATCGCGGCAATATGCCGGGCCGGCCATTCCGTAGTGGTGGTGCATGGCGGCGGCAAGGTTCTGACCCGCACTCTCGAGCGCCTGGGCATCTCGACGGAGTTTCACAACGGCCTGCGCGTCACCGACGCGGCTACCCGCGACGTAGCCATGATGGTGCTGGCGGGCCTCGTGAACAAGCAGTGGGTGGCGGAGCTCGAAAGCCTGGGACAGCCTGCATTGGGCCTCTGTGGTGGCGATGGCAGCCTGGTGCGGGCGCGCAAGTTGACTGTGGGCGTGAATGGCCACAAGAAGGATTTGGGCTTTGTCGGGCGGCCGCACAAGGTCAAGACCACTGTGCTGGACATTGCCATGCAAGGCGGCATGATCCCGGTCGTCGCCAGCCTGGGCGTGAATGCCCGCGGCGAATTTCTAAACATCAACGCCGACGATTTGGCGGCGGCGCTGGCGGTGGCGCTGAAGGCCGACCGCCTCCTCTACCTCACGGAATCAGGCGGCGTTTGGGACGCGGAGAAGCGCCTGCTCCCCGTGGTGAAGCTCAGTGAGATCCGCCACCTAATCGACAAAGGCGTGGTTCGTGACGGCATGATTCCGAAGCTGCTCTCCTGCGCGCGGACGCTGCGCAACGACGTGGGCGAAGTAGACATCCTCTCAACGACTGCCCCCAACGCGTTGCGGCGTGCGATCGAGAGCGGGAAAACCGCCGGCACACGGATTGTGAAGGGCAAATGAACCGCCAACAGATTGCAGAACTCGAAAAGCAGGTGTTGATTCCCACGTACGAACGGCTTCCCCTCCTGGCCGTGGGCGGTGAGGGTTGCTACCTCTACGATGAGAATGGGAAGAAGTATCTCGATTTCCTGGGCGGCCTGGCGGTGAATGCTCTCGGGTATGCTCACCCGGAAATCCTGGCTGTGCTGCGCGACGAGGCGGAAACCCTCCTGCATGTTTCCAACCTGATCTACCACCCGTATCAAGCGCCGTTGGCGGAGAAGCTCACACGCCTTTCGGGAATGGGCCGCGCCTTCTTTGCGAACAGCGGCACGGAAGCCGTCGAGGGGGCGATGAAATTGGCCCGCGCTAATGCGCGCCAGCACGCGCCAGCTGGGCCCTTTGATCGTTACGAGATTCTGGCCCTGGAAAATTCCTTTCACGGGCGCACGTTTGGCGCGCTTTCGGCGACTTGGCCGAAGAAGTATCGCGAGCCCTTCGAGCCTCTGCCGCCCGGAGTCCGGTTTGTCCGGCCGAACGATATTGCGCACCTGCGTGAGAATCTCACACCACGTGTTGCGGCAGTGTTGGTGGAAGTGATTCAGGGCGAGGGCGGCGTCGTTCGAATCCACGAAGACTTTCTGAAGGCCGCTGCGGAACTCTGCAAACTCCAGGGAGCGCTGCTGATCTGTGATGAGATCCAGTGCGGGATGGGGCGGACCGGGCGCTTCTTTGCCTACGAGAAATTCGGCTTGCAGCCTGACGTGGTGGTGGTAGCGAAACCCCTGGCTGCGGGATTACCCCTGGCTGCCATCCTGGCGCGAGAGCAAGTCGCGCAGGCATTTTCCCCCGGCATGCACGGAACGACGTTCGGGGGTGGACCGCTGCAATGCCGTTTGGCGCTGAAGGTGCTGGAGATTCTTGAGCGCCCCGGGTTCTTAGCGCAAGTCAGCCAAGTGGGAGCTTATTTCCGCGCACAGCTTGAAAAGTTGCAGTCGGAGCTTCCCGTGATCCGGGAAGTCCGCGGCGAGGGATTAATGGTGGCGGCGGAACTCTGGACCTCCGGCAAGTCCGTGGTCCAGCAGGCCTTGGAAGCAGGTGTGGTAATCAACTGCACGCAGGACAAGGTGCTGCGCTTCCTCCCGCCTCTGATTATCGAACCCCGGCATGTTGACGAATTAGTTGCGGTGCTACGGCCGATCCTGGCTGCCCTCCAGCCTGCGGTCGAGATGAAGGGAGTGAACGCATGAGCGCGGTCATGACAACCACCATGAAGAAACCGGTAACCCTAAGTGTTCGGAGCCTCTTGGCTGACCAGGATCTGACGCACGACGATCTGAGGCTCATCTTTGACCTTTCGGAACGGGTAAAGGCCGTGCCCGGCAAATACTCGCAGGCGCTGCGGGGAAAACAACTGGCAATGATTTTCGAGAAGCCCTCCCTGCGCACTCGCACCACCTTTGAAGTCGGCATGACCAGCATGGGTGGTTATGCAGTCTACCTGGACCACACCAAGCCAAGACTGGGCGAGCGCGAGGCCATCAAGGACATCGCCCGCAATCTCGAACGCTGGGTGCATGGCATCGTGGCGCGGACTTTCACGCATGATTCCGTTCTGGAGCTGGCCGCGAATTCGTCCATTCCCGTCATCAACGCCCTGACCGACCTCTTCCACCCCTGTCAGGCGCTGGCAGATTTCTTCACCCTGCACGAGAAGTTCGGCGGCCTGAAGGGATTGAAGCTGGCGTTCGTGGGTGACGGCAACAACGTCTGCCACTCGCTGATGATCCTGGCCGCCAAGTTCGGGGCGTCCATTCGCGTCGCGACGCCGCCCGGTTATGAGCCCAAAGCGGAGATTCTGGAAACCGCTCGCGCCTTTGCCACCGAAACCGGAGCGACCATCGAGGCCATGCACGACCCGATTCATGCGGTATTGGGGGCGCAGGCGGTTTATACTGATGTCTGGACCAGCATGGGGCAGGAATACGCCGCGCACCTGCGGTCCCAGGTCTTTGCGAACTACCGCGTGACCAAAGACCTGATGGCCGGCGCCGATCCTGCGGCCGTGTTCATGCACTGTCTTCCGGCGCACCGGGGCCACGAAGTTACGGACGAGGTCATCGATTCGCCTCAATCCGTCGTCTATGACCAGGCGGAGAACCGGTTGCACGTGCAGAAGGCGCTCATGATGCTGCTCCTGCAAAATGAGGGGACCTAGGGTAGGTACTTGTACCGCCGACCTTCAGGTCGGCACGTGCTGACCCTTCGCGGTGCTCAGGGCAGGCTCTGAAGGTCAGCGCTACAAGGGGATGCCCCGGGGCTGCCGTGGCGCTGGCCGGCAGCGAACGGCTTCAAAAAGGGAATGTTTCACTGATGATTCGCAAGGCCAAACTAAGCGATGTGCCTGACCTCCACCGGCTGATCAACTACTACGCCGGTGAGCGCATCATGCTGCCCCGCACGCTTACGGACCTTTACGAGAACGTGTGGGAGTTTACCGTAGCCGAAGAGGATGGCAAATTGGTGGGCAGCGGCGCCCTTAAGCTCTATAGCCAGGAGATTGCAGAAATCCGCTCCTTGTGCGTTGACGCGGAATTGCACTCAAAGGGCATAGGCCGGGAGATTGCCGAGCAGCTCCTCGATGAGGCCGAGGGCTTCGGCTTGAAGACCGTCTTCGCCTTGACGGTCGCTCCCACGTTTTTTGAAAAGTTGGGATTTCGTGAAGTGCCCAGAGAAAGATTCCCCACCAAGGTCTGGCGTGATTGCCTGCGCTGCGAACGCTATTCCTGCTGCAACGAGAAGGCCGTAACGCTGGACCTGGCCGACCGTCCCACCCGGCAGCTTGAAGATCCCACGACCGAAACGGCTGGAGTTTCAAGCTGATTTGCGGTTGCCCTGCGCCCTGAGACCCACCGTGTAGACCTGCAACGGTTCATCAATCC
Source organism: uncultured Acidobacteriota bacterium (assembly GCA_963804995.1). Taxonomy (GTDB): domain Bacteria; phylum Acidobacteriota; class Terriglobia; order UBA7540; family UBA7540; genus Bog-366. Next base: position 639,499 of record CAWDSK010000002.1, on the reverse strand, counting down.
CTTTCACATTGACGAGGGGAAGCGCCCGGCCGCCTTCCATCTGAGATTCGCGGTGCGTTCGTTCCGAAATCAGGATGCGCGTTTCAAGCGATTTGTTGAGTTGCTCGATGCGCGAGGAGCGGTTCACCGGGTCTCCGATGACGGTGTATTCCAGGCGATCTCGGGACCCCACGTTGCCGGCAATCACCTCACCGCTGTCGATGCCAATCCCGATTTCCAGGGGCGGTTCGTTCAACCCTGCCAGTTCGGCGTTGAGTGTCGCGAGTTCGCGCTCCATTTCGAGGGCGGCTTCGACGGCCCGCCGGGCGTGGTCCGGCTGATCGGCCGGTGCACCGAAGACGGCCAGAAAGCCGTCCCCCAGAAACTTGTTGATGGTTCCACCCTGGGCGCTGATGGCCCCCGCCATGCACGTGAAGAATCGGTTGAGCCGGCCCACGACCTCGCGGGGGCCGCGCGCGGCGCTGAAGCGGGTGAAATCACGGATGTCACAAAAGAGGATAGAAACATGGCGCCCCTCACCCTCCAGCGCCACGCGCCCTTCCAGAATCGCCCGGGAGATTCCCGGGCTCAGATAAACCCCAAACAGGTCGCGAATCCGCTGCCGCTCCGCTAGGCCGTGGATCATCTTGTTGATTCCCTCGGTAATGGTGCCGAACTCGTCGGGGGTGTAAATATCGACCCGGCCGGTAAAATCTCCCTGCTCCACCTTTTCGAGGCCTGTCAGCAGCACGCGCGTTTGCTGGTTCACGTCGGAGGCAAACAGAATCAGCAATACCAGGTTGAGAACAACCACGCCGCCGACAATCTTGACCACATCCGAACCCATTCCCGCGGTTGTGGCACGCAGGGGATGAAGTTGCGACGCGGCCGCAAGCAGCGCCAGCGGAGAGAGCGCCAGGAGAGTGTAAAAAATGGCAAGCCGCACCGCCAGGCCTACGCGCCACACGTCGCGGGATTCGGTGGGAAGCCGGTACTTTGCGGCGAGCTCAGCCAGCTCCTCGCGGGCGGCCCAGCCGTTGGCATGATATTCATAAATAGCGTGGCCGACAGGAACCAGCGTGAGGTTGAGCAACCAGTAGATCCAGTAATCACTGCGGGGCATTCCCAGGTCCCAGTGCGCGTTGGCGTAAAAGACCCCGAACTGAGCCGCGACACAGGCGGTCAACGCGTGTGGCCCGAAGACGCGAAAAAAACTGAAGACCGGAAGATTGTGCAGACGCGTGTAGACGCGGCTCAGTTCCACCGCAGTTGGCGAATCCTTCGACAGACGTCGAAAGGGCGTGAGGTACCACCAGTTCAAACTCAAATCCACAGCCAGAAAAGCTATCACCGGAAGGGGCGCAAGCTTCATCAGGGCTTTGAACTGTATCGCCGTGTAAGAGAACGCCGCGTTATAGAAGAACCAGGCGGGCAAAACTGAAATGGCGCTGCCCACGATTTCATTACGGATGGTCCGCCGCCAAAGACGGGGGAAATTACCGGAATGGCCTTCGGAACTCTCCACCGGTGCGGATTGTTTGCTCTCTATAGCTGCCATGTTTGTCGTCCGTCCCGTCCACGCACAGTATGCTGATGCCCGTCTCCCGAGCGGTTTCCTTGGTTATACGATTATCCCTGAACTCAAGCAAGCTTCGACAATTGTGTATCACGCCCCACGCGCGAATCCCAGGAGGGGCGCCGTCGGGGGGTGGGTTAATTTGATGTCGTAGCGGCGAGTTTACCCCGCCACCTCGAAACGTAGGGGCGAGTTTACCTCGCCATTACCTCGCCAAATGGCGGCGTCCCGATAAGATCGGCATAAATTCCGCCGCCTCTACATCCAATTGATCCACCATCCGCCGTCGCAACGATTGCCGTCTGCGCTCGCGATTCTGCTGGATGGGTGTATCATCGAACTCAGGATGCAGCGGCGAAGATGGCGTATTCAGGCCGCTGCTGGAAAGGCTGACAGCTTCTCGGGCCACCGGAATATGCTTATGAGTTCGCGCATCTTAGCGATTGATTTTGGCACCCGGCGTATGGGCTTGGCTGTGTCTGACGCCCTGGGCATCACGGCGCAGGGTTTGCCCACGCTCGAGCGGACGCGCTTGGCCCATGATCTGGAGCGACTGCGTGCCCTTGTGGAGGAATACTCCGTTGAGCAGGTTCTGGTGGGAAACCCCATCGGCCACGGAGGCGGCGCGACAGACATGTCGCAACGGGCCGCGGAATTTGCGGAAAAGCTTCGACGGCATCTTCCGTGCAAGGTGGAATTGCGGGACGAGCGCCTGACCAGCGTCGAGGCGAACCGGGCGTTGCGGGAATCCGGAATGAGCCTCGGCAAGCGCCAGCGCGCCGTCGACCGCGTGGCGGCGGTCTTGCTGTTGCAAAGTTATCTGGACTACCTCGAAAACGAACGCAACCGGCAGGGCAGGACCGAGGAATGAAGCGTAAACTCGCAGCGGTGGTCGTGGTTCTGGGCCTGGCGGGCGCAGCCTGGGTGGCACGCGACCTCTATCGTCCTTACCGCGGCTTCACGGGCGACCTAATGGTCGAAATTGCACCTGGCATGGACGGGCGCGCCATCGCTGGCCTGCTCGTCGAACGGGGAGTGCTCGCGCATCGGATTCCCTTTCTCATCCGCTACGGCCTGGGACGCGCCCATAAGCGTCTAGAGGCAGGCGAATATTTTTTTGATCGGCCGCTGCGCCCTATCGATGTTTACCGCAAATTGATTCTGGGGGAAGTCTATCTCCATCCCGTGGTGATTCCCGAAGGCTCCGACCGATTCGATATGGCGCGAGTCTTCGAGGAGCGCATGGGTATCGACCCTGCTGCTTTCCTGCGCACCACCGAGCAGACGGCGCTGATCCAGGACCTGGATCCCCAGGCGCCCTCACTCGAAGGTTACCTTTTTCCGGACACCTACCGATTCCCACGGCGGACAGTAGCAGCGACTGTTGTTGCCACGATGCTGGCACGCTTCCGGCACGTCCTCCAAACGCGCTTTCATAACGAAATGGCTGCGGGGCTCGAGAAACTTCATGCGGCGATATCGTTGGCCTCCCTCGTGGAAAAGGAGACGCCCAACCCCGCGGAGCGGCCGATGGTGGCAGGTGTGTTCACCCGCCGGCTCGAAAAAGGCATGCCTTTGCAGTGCGACCCAACCGTGGTCTACGCCGCGCGCATCGCCCACCGGGCCATCGGCGCCATCACAACGAAAGACCTGAACTTTGACTCACCGTTCAATACGTATCGACACGCAGGTTTGCCTCCTGGGCCCATTGCCAGTCCCGGTGAGGCCTCGATACGCGCGGCATTCCACCCGGATGATGGCGATACGCTTTACTTCGTGAGCAACAATCACGGGGGCCACATATTTGCTGCAAACCTTGCTGAACACCAGCGCAATGTGGCGCATTACCGGCGCGAAGTTGCAGCCCTGCGGCGCGCGGCATCGCAAAAACCCGATTCTCCCGGCAAATCTTCCACGACCCAGCGGAAGGGCGACTCCCGGAAGATTGGCGGGGCAAAAAAAGATGTCTCCCGAGATCAGCAAAAAGCGGATCATTCTTGATTTTTGTGCGGCGCAAAACCTGCAAACCGTCGAGGCTTCTGACCTGCGCGCCATCCGCGACGAGCTCCGGCGCCGGCTGGGGCCTGACGACCGGACCTCGCTCGCTTACATTGCCGCGGTTCTACGAGACGCGGAGTACAAGGTCCAATACGAAGACCGTTATTCGGATCCTATGATGCCGGAGCCTTACGCGAGCCGGCTGAAAGGTGTGCTGGAGTTTCATGATCTCGCGAGCGCGGAAAGGTCCTTGCGAAAGCTTGATACCATGCATCGCGAGTATCAAGGCGCCGGGGATGATGACGGGGCAAGGTGGGTACTGGCGCTCGTGAAGAAAGGGAAGTTGCGCGCGCAGAGCCTGTCTCGGAACCCGCGCGTTAAGGCTGAAAAGCGCCGCGAAAAGTTGGAGATCGCACGCTGGTTTCAGGTCTGGCTCGAAACACCAGACCTGATCGAGGATTGGCTGGCGTTGCGGAAATCCTCTGATGAGTTCCGTGAACTCTTTGGCGCGGAGGGTGACACAGCGCGGCGAGGCCACGACCAACGCATCTTGTAGGGGCACCCCTCGTGGGGCCCTTGTGGGGGGCGCCCACAAGGGGCAGGGCTGTCCAAATTAGCGAGTGACCCGAGCGGCCTCACCGTAAAAAGAACTCCCCTCCTCAGATGAGGCTGTCTCAAAACTGGCAAATTCACGGTTTTTACGACGAATAATCAATAACTTACGCTGTGCAACAGTCAGAAATACCTAGTTTTGAGACAGCCTCAGATGAGGAGGGGTGGCGCGCCGAGCCCCGATAGCGCGTTCTTTCCAAATTGATCATCGGGGCCGCGCGCCGGGGTGGTGCTGACAAGATAAAGACGTCGTGCTGATCGTAGTGTCAACCCGCCCGGCGGATGGGTAACCACCCCGTCGCCTACGGCGCCACCCCTCCTAAATCAGGAGGGGAGTTCCGCAGCCTTTGTCGCCGTGGCGACCAGCGCCGCAGGTCATGCCTTGCCGCGCGGAGCATAATTTGGACAAGCTTGCCACACGTGGTGCCCCTACGAAACGTGCCGGATTTGCGGCCCGGGAAGTTTCAATTTCCCCTTTCAACACAGTTCCATTAAAATGGGGTCCATGCCTGCCAGAGAAAAAATCATTGTGGCGCTCGATGTTCCGAGCGCGGACGCCGCCCTGCACATTGCGCAAAAGCTGCACGGCCATGTGGGGATGTTTAAGGTCGGCTCAGAGGTCTTCACGGCGGAGGGCCCCGTGCTGGCGCGCTACCTTATTGCCACAGGCGAGAAGGTTTTCCTCGATCTCAAGTTCCACGATATCCCGAACACCGTGCGTGCGGCAGCACGGCAGGCGGCAACGCTGGGCGTGAGCCTGGTGAACGTTCACGCCTCCGGCGGACGCAAGATGATGGAAGCGGCCCTCGAAGGGATTCGCTCAGCTCAGAGTGCGCGGGCCGCAACGCCCACCCGTCTGCTGGCGGTCACGGTGCTTACCAGCCTCGGCGCAGAGGACCTGGCGGAAGTGGGCTTCCAGGGCTCTCCGGAAGAGATGGTGGTTCGGTTGGCGCGGCTGGCGCAATCGGCCGGGGTCGATGGCGTCGTGGCCTCGCCGCAGGAAATCTCCGCGATTCGCAAAGCTTGCGGGCCTGACTTCCTGATTGTTACGCCCGGCATCAGGCCTGCCTCCGCCTCCAGTGACGATCAGGCCCGGATCGCAACTCCTGAGAGCGCCCTCCGGGCCGGCGCAGATTATCTGGTCATCGGACGGCCCATCACTGGGGCGTCAGACCCCGCTGCAGCCGCGGGCGCCATCGCCGCGGAAATGGAAAAGGCACTCCTATCCCCTGCATCCCAGGTTCAACACTCATGACTGAAAACGAGATTCTCGATATCTTTCGCAAACATTCGGCTGTTCTCGAAGGGCACTTCATACTTTCATCGGGCCTGCACAGTAATCGCTATGTGCAGTGCGCGCTGGTGCTGCAACATCCGCGCGTGGCGGAACAGTTGGGCGCTTTATTAGCGGAAAAGTTGCGTCACCTGGGAGCCGCGGTGGTGGCGGCGCCGGCGCTGGGTGGAGTCCTGGTGGCCCACGAGGTGGCTCGAGCCCTGGGCGTGCGCGCACTTTTCACGGAGCGGCAGGAAGGCGCCATGACGCTGCGGCGCGGGTTCAGTCTGGCGCCCGGCGAAGCTCGCCCTGGTGGTTGAGGATGTGATCACCACGGGCCTGTCCACGCGCGAGACGATCCAGTGCGTCGAGCAGGCAGGCGCCAAGGTGGTGGGCACGGGCGCGCTTATTGACCGCAGCGGCGGCACGGCGGACCTGGGTTTGCCCAAAGCCGCGCTCGTCACACTGCAGATTCAGAACTACAATCCTGCCGACTGTCCGCTGTGCAAAGCCGGTATCCCCGCCGTAAAACCCGGCAGCCGAACAAAGAAGTAGCCAGCGACCTTCCGGGTCCACTGGTGGGATACCCTTAACTCCTGCGGCCTAGAATAACTTTCCGCGAGGTTCCCTTATCCAATCCGGATCAATTCAAGAAGCCGTTTTACGCTGTGGGTGCCGGTGCCGGGGGCAGCTCAAATCCCGGTGGTCCTTCCAGGGAAGGAGCAGGCTGGGGTTCAGGCGGAGGGGGAGAAACAATGGCGCCGAGCGCCGGGTAACGGCCGCCGAAGAAGTGAAGCACGTAAGATTGGAAGAACACCATGGGCGGCGTGCTGATGAGCGCAATCAAATAGATAATGCCAGTTAGCAGGATGCCTCCCACGATAACCAAGATGATGAGGGTTGCGGGGCCCCACGCGAGGCCGGCAGCTTTGCCCACAAAGAATAAGATCACTCCGGCGATGACCAACGGAATTGCCACAATAATCAGGGCCAGCAGCGTGGCGATGCCGAAGATGATGGCGCTCCCCATGGCCAGAATGATCTTCATCAGCACGAAGCCGGTGTAAGCCATCTTCTCAGCCGCCAGCATGGGGAGCAGGCGGCGCCAGGCGTCAAGCACACCCACGTTTTCCATCGCCATGAGCGGCAACGCAGAAATCCTTGGCAAAGACCGCCACGATCGCGCTGGTCACAAAAATCACAACCACCAGGAAGAGGAGCGCGATACCGCCCAGAATCAGGGGGGCCAGGTGTGCGCGAGGGTGTTGAAAAATCCCGGCGCGCCATGCAAGAAAGACCGGCCCGCCAATCAGCACGAGCAGCGCTGCCCAGACAGTGAAAAACAGCGAGAGGCACCAGAAGAAGTAGCTTCGGCCCGCAGATTCCCAACGGCTCCAGCTTCCTTTCAACTCGCAGCGATCGTAAACGACGGAGTCGAAGAGGACGAAGCGATACACTGCGGCGGCATAAATCCAGAGGAGGATGAGCAGGAGCAGCAGGCCAACGCCGAGGATAATCCATGGCAAGAAGCTTTCAAGAACTCGCCAATCGATGGGCCGGAGGAGTAAGGCAGTGTGGCCGCCGCGGGACCGTGTCGGCTGGTAGTTGAAGCCCCCTGTATATCCGCCACCACCGGCGAATTCGCCCGTGATCAGGCAAACGATCGCGAGGCGCGCCCAACGGCGGAAGCGAAAGGGCGCGAAGAGTTGCCGCTTGGTCCGCTCCAGCGCGGGGCTGATGCAATCGACAGCAGATAAGGGCTTGGGCATCTTGGAATCCCCTTCGGCGAGTCTTCAACGGTTCGCGAAAGTTCCCAGCAATGGTATGGAAGGAAAGATAGTGTTCTGCGTGGTGGGAGTCAAGCAGCGTTTACGTATTTGCAAAAGACCGCTCCGAACGCTGCCGAGGCGGGAGCATGCTCGGACTGAAGCTTATTCGCAACCCGGATTTAGAAGGGGCGGTTGCTGCCGGTGGCGATCAAACCAGTAAGCCCAAGCTACGAAGAGCCAAAGGCTGAGGCTGCCGAGGGCGACGGCCTTCGAGCTAGGCGGCGGTGGGCCGAAGAGGTTCGCAACGTAGAACAAGACCAGCAGCGCAACAAATGTCCTGAATGCGTAAATGCCGATACGGTCGCGCGGCCGAGTGGTGTTCGCGTAAAGCATCACGCCGAGCGTGAAAATCGCCCCCTCAACGAGAATAGTCCCCAGGCGCGAATTCCAAAGACCCAGGCCGACGTATGTTGAACTACCAGGATAGAGTGGGAGGTCAGGGCGATGGGTGAGCGCATCAAGTATCCAGTGGCTCATCAGCACAAACCACAGGCAGAGGGCCCCGCGCGAGTCGTGTTTCACTAGTTTGTAGATACCCGCAAAAAGGCTGGCCCACCCAAGGTCGGCGAGCAGGCTGTGTGAGAGGGGGTAGGAAATAAAATCCAGCGGCGTGACCACCGTGTTGCCCGGAGCAATTACGACTTTCTCGACCCCCAGGAGAAGGAAGATCGGCCAGAGGAGGTCGGTGAACTGCGCCGCCATCACCAGCGTGCCGAGCGAGGTGCGTGGCGTCACTTTTTTCGCGGCCAGCGCGACTCCAAAGTGCCCGATGAACATCAAAAACGCTCCTTGCTGACGGTGCTCTCTGAGCCTACTACGAATATAGGAATCAGCAAAGGGAGTCTAAATGGAAAGGAATTGACTGAGCTCGCAGCGGTCACCCGGAACTCGCCGCGCGCCCGGTCATTTCAGATAGTTGTCAAACCATTCCAACGCTTCCTTGTTGCCGGTCTTCGGGGCGATGTAATGCCCGCTCTCATACCAGACCTGGCGCTTGGGTACGCGCAGGAGTTTCATCATCTCTTTGGCAAGCTCGGAGCGCACGGGTTTATCCTGTGTGGCGTTCACTAACATCACAGGAGCGGTGATGCGAGGTACAAAGTTGAGCGTGTGACGATAGCGCCGGACGAGGTCATCAGTCGAACCGTTCGATTCCTGCGTGACAATCAGGACAACGGCGGAGAGCCGGCCGTTGAGCCCGGCGACCATTGCCCCAATCCAACTGCCTCTGCTACCCCCCAGGAGGCCGAGCTTCTTGGGGTCGACTTCCGGGCGCGTCTCAAGGTAGTCGAGGCCGCGCCGCTGGTCGATCACACTCTGCACAACCATGTCGCGCATCGCATAAGGTAGGAGTCTTTCCTCCTCGATGTCGGGGGTCAACATGCGTTCTCCGAACCCATAGTTATCGATCACGAGCACCGCGCGGCCGGAACGCACCAGCACGTTGAGCCAGTCCAGCACCCAATCTTCATTCTTGCCCCAGAAACCGTTTGAGCCATGCACTAGCAAGACAGCGGGAAAGCGCCGGCCCTGCTCTGCAACGGGATGAGCAAAATACCCGGGCACGCGCTCGTGGTGCGCGCTGCGGTAAGTGATTTTCTCGATCACGTAGGGGATACGATAGGGCCACGCCCCGATAGTCGCGGACTCGAGCGGCAGGTTGTGGTCGTACTGAAAAAGATCGGCGATCTGCGCGAACGTAGCGTCATCCACGGGGGTGCGATTTATAGGTGTCGCGCCCTGCACCGCCATCGTCGAAGCCGTGCCCAAGAGGAAGACCAACGCGGCCAGCGCCGACCACCGCAAGGATCTAGCCGGGGATGTGTTGCCACCCTGGAAATCAATTCTCAGCACCCTGGCCTCCAGAGGAGCAGGCGGCTTGGTCTAAGATGTCATCGAGGCCGGCGCTACAGGAAACAGAGTACCGCGCCAGAGGGAATCCGAAACAGTCACCGAACCGCGCTGCACCTGGCCTGAACTAGATTTGGAACTCGCGCTTGAGCTTTTCCGACTTTTCCGCAACCGAGCGCGCCAATTGTTCCTTATGTTCAAATAGCTTCTGCGCGATTGCGGGGTCGGAGGTGGCGATGATCTGGGCTGCGAAGATAGCGGCGTTGATTGCCCCCGGCTTGCCGATCGCCGTGCAGGCCACGGGCACGCCGCCGGGCATCTGCACGGTAGAAAGCAGCGCGTCAAGTCCGGCCAGTGTGGTAGTGGCCATGGGCACACCGATGACGGGTAGAATGGTTTCTGCAGCGATCACGCCCGCCAGGTGCGAAGCTCCCCCGGCGCCCACGATGAGCACTTTCAACCCGCGCTTGACGGCTGTGCGCGCGTACTCCGACGTGCGCGCCGGTGAGCGGTGGGCAGAAGTGATTTCTATTTCAAAGGGAACACCGAATTTCTTCAGGGTTTGCGCGGTTTCTGTCATCACAGGCAGGTCCGTGTCACTACCCATGAGGATGCCAACCAATGGCTTCTCAGGCATCGTCTATCTCCTCCGTTTCAGATCGGTTTGAATGACACCGGCCGAATGTGCCGGTGCTACTTACGTGGCGAAAGACGCTCACTTTTCGTGTTCCGTGAACGCTTGGGCGCCGCCGGGGTTGCAATCCCCCGCAGCCCTTTGGCACCAATGTCCTTGCGGTATTGCATCCCTTCAAACTGCAGCTTGCTGACCGCCGCATAGGCCCGTTGGATGGCGGCAGGCAAATCCTCCGCGATAGCCGTAGCACCCAGCACGCGACCGCCGGCGGTGAGCAATTGGTGATCCTCCACCCGGGTCCCGGCGTGGAATATCTTAACACCTCCCAGGGCCTCCGCCCCTTCGTAGCCCGTAATGACCTTGCCAATCTCAGGCCTTCCCGGGTAACCCTTGGAAGCGAGAACAACGCAAACCGCAGGGCTCGGGCTCCAGTGGGCATCCACTGCTGCGAGCTGGCCTTCCCGCAACGGCAATAGCAATTCCATGAGATCGGAGCGCAGCCGCATGAGGATGGGCTGGGTCTCCGGGTCACCCATGCGTACATTATATTCGAGCACCATGGGACCTGCGGGCGTCAGCATCAGCCCGCAATACAGGAAGCCGCGATAAGGGGTGCCCTCCATCTCCATGCCTGCCAGCGTGGGTGCGACGATGGAGCGGAGGATTTCATCGCGCAACTCCTCGCTGAGAATGGAGTCATCGCTGAAAGCTCCCATGCCCCCCGTATTGGGACCGCGGTCGTCATCTAGCAGCGCTTTATGATCCTGCGTCGGCACGAGAGGGAGAATGCCGCGGCCGTCGGTGAGCACGATAAAGGACGTCTCCTCGCCCGTCAGGCATTCTTCGATGACCACGCGGTCGCCGGCGTCACCCAGCGTCTTCTTCCGCATAAAGTCGTCGATCGCCTGTTCTGCTTCCTCTTTGCTATGTGCGACGACCACGCCCTTGCCCGCGGCCAACCCGTCAGCTTTGATGACCACGGGAAGTGGGAAGAGGGCCAGGCCCTGCATTGCAGATTCGAAGTTATCGGCAACCATGAATCGGGCGGAAGGAATGCCGTGTCGCTGCATGAACTCCTTGGAAAAGATTTTGCTTCCTTCCAGGCGGGAAGCGGCTTTGTTGGGGCCAATGACCGCCAGGCCCTCTTTCTCGAACTCATCGACCACCCCGGCCACCAGCGGGGCTTCCGGCCCGACGATAGTCAGGTCGGCGCGAACTTGTTTGGCGACCTCCACGATCGCCTTCGGCTGCGAGAGGTCGACCGGCAGACACTCCGCCTCTTGCGCGATACCGGCATTGCCGGGGGCACAATACAGCTCCTCAACCTGCTGGCTCTCATGCAGCTTCCAAGCGAGAGCGTGTTCGCGGCCACCTGATCCGAGGACTAAAACTCTCATAGGATGGCGTACACTATTCGCAATCACCCGAGTTTGTCAATCCGTTAGTGCAAATTGTAATCTCATCGGTTGCCTAAGATGATCCACCTTCACAAATATGGTTTCTGGATGAGTCTGTATCGGTGCCACGTGCCAAACAGGAGCCGGACTGTTAAAATGATTGTTCCGGGACGGGGCGGGACTTCCAAACATGCTTTCGAGCTTTACGGAAAAATACGACGTGGTGGTGGTGGGCGCCGGGCACGCGGGCTGCGAGGCGGCGATGGCTGCGGCTCGCATGGGCTTGCGCACCGCGCTTTACACTATCAATCTTGATCTGATTGCGCAGATGTCCTGCAATCCTGCTGTGGGAGGCATCGCCAAGGGTCACCTGGTGCGAGAGATCGACGCGCTGGGGGGCGTGATGGGTGAGGTCATCGACGCCGTGGGAATTCAGTTCCGCTTGCTCAACACCAGTCGCGGGCCCGCCGTATGGTCCCCACGCGCGCAAGCCGACAAGAAGCTCTATCGCGCCAGGATGCGTCAGGTGCTTGAGTCGGAACCCAACCTGCGCATCAAGCAGGCGGAGGTAGTCGACCTGGTTTTGGAAGATAGTGGCATCACGTCCGCGCACGACACCGCTGGCACGAGGCCAGCGCTACACGTGCGGGGTATTCGCTTGCTCGACGGGCGCACGGTTGAGGCGGGCGCGGTAATCGTCACGACCGGTACTTTTCTGAACGGTCTGATCCATTGCGGAGAGAATACGTATTCCGCGGGACGCTCGGGCGAGCCGCCCTCCGTGCTGTTGGGCGAAGCGCTGCGCCGGCAGGGCTTCGAAGTGGGCAGGCTCAAGACGGGCACGCCGCCGCGGCTGGACGCGCGCACCATCGATTTCTCGAAGTTTCAAATGCAAGCCGGCGATCCGGTTCCCACACCCTTCAGCTTTCGCACCAAGTCAATCACCCAGCCACAGACGGTCTGCTGGATCACGTATACGAATGCCGAGACGCACCGAACGATTCGTGAGAACGTGCATCGCGCGCCTCTGTACTCCGGCCAGATTAAAGGCATCGGGCCGCGCTACTGTCCCTCCATCGAAGATAAGATCGTGAAGTTTCCTGATAAGACGCAGCATCAGCTCTTCCTCGAACCCGAAGGACTGGACACCAACGAGATTTATCTCAACGGCATGTCCACCTCCATGCCCATCGACGTGCAGATGGCCATGGTGAAGTCGATTCCAGGCCTGGAGAGCGCAGACATGATTCGGCCCGGATACGCCATCGAGTACGACATGGTGCAGCCCACAGAGCTCTATCCGTGGCTCGAAACGAAGAAGATTCGGAACCTTTTTCTGGCTGGACAGATCAACGGCACGACGGGTTACGAGGAAGCCGGTTGCCAGGGCCTGATGGCGGGAATCAATGCGGCGCGGCGCGTCGAAGGGAAAGACCCCGTGACGATCGGCCGCGACCAGGGGTATGTGGGAATCCTGATCGATGATCTGATCTCGAAGGGTGTGGACGAGCCCTACCGCATGTTTACCTCGCGCGCGGAATTCCGCCTGCACCTGCGCATCGATAATGCTGACGAGCGCCTGACGCCGCTGGGATACCAGGTGGGGACGGTCAAGCAAAAAGACTACGAGGCGTTTCTCGCGAAGAAACTGCGCATTTCCGCCGCGACGAAGTTCCTGCTGGAAACTCGCTTGGCTCCCGACTCGCGCGTGGGCCGCGAGGTCTACACACGGCTGGGGTTGATGGAGGGCGAGCGTTTTACCGGCCCGTCTCCCTTGACTGGCGCACAGCTCTTGAAACGGTCGGACGTATCCATTGACGATTTAATAGCCTGGGTCAGCAAGGGACTGGAAGAATTGGGTAGTAGGGGCGATGCTCGAACCGGCCCTACGAGGGGCGAAGATTTGTTGGCCGGGACAATTCATGAACCGTCAGTCCTTTCCCGCGAGGAAGCGCGCCGCGTGGAGACAGACTTCAAATATGCAGGCTACTTGCAGCAGCAGGAAAAACAAATGGAACGGATGAAGCGCGCGGAAGCACGGCGCATTCCGGATTGGTTCGACTACCGCAAGGTTTCCGGCCTTTCACGCGAGGTCGTGGAGAAGCTCACCAAAGTTCGCCCACTCACCCTCGGCCAAGCCTCACGCATCCCCGGCATAACGCCCGCGGCCGTTTCACTGGTCAATTGCTTTATTGAAATCTTTCAAAGGCGGGCGGCAGAGCTTTCCTGAAGGCGGATGGCGGGCGGGTTTCTCTTAAATCCCTTCGGTTACAAATCGTTTGGCGTGTTCTTTCAGAATGCAGCGGTCCATGACGACATCGAGACCCGCTCGGCGAGCGGTCTCCGCAGCTCCCTCGTGGATCACACCTTCTTGCATCCACACCACCTTCGCGCCCTTGCGAATTGCGGCTTCCACAACTTCCGGCACGAACTCCGGACGACGGAAAATCACCACGATGTCGACAGTCTCCGGGACTTCGTCGAGTGAGGCATATCCCTTCTCACCCAAAACTGATTCCTCATGCGGGTTCACGGGAATGATCCGATATCCGTGGCTCTGCATATATTCCGCTACGCCGTGGCTTGGGCGCATGACTTTCGACGAAAGACCCACCACCGCCAGCGTCTTGCCGTGCTCGAGGATTTCCTTGATTGAGTCAACCATTAACACCACCCTCGACAGCTGTCTTGAAGCCAATGGTTGGGTGACCTCATAGTTTAGCGAGGTCGGAAGTTTCCTTCAACGCATGCCAAGCCTCACCGGGGAGGGCAGCACGAAGACCAGGGCGGAAGGAAGTCGTGAATGGAAGATCGCGGCGTGGAGTCTGGGGGAGGTGTGGACCCTACACAAGAAGGGACTTGGACTTTCCCTACTTTGTCCCCTTCCAGCTTTTCAACCGCTCAACTTCAGCTCGTGTCAGGTGGCGAAACCGGCCCGGCCCAAGGCCATGGTCAGTGAGGAACGCGATCCCCACCCGCTTTAACTTTACCACCGGTTGTCCGATGCGCTCGAACATGCGCCGAACCTGGTGGTAGCGGCCCTCGACAAGCGTGATTTCATACCAGGGTCTGTCGCTTTGAGCAAGGGGGCGGATCTGGCAGGGCGCTGTCCGGCGTCCGTTGAGGACCATGCCGCTTTGCAGTTTGGCAAGCTCGGCAGGCCTGCGGGGAACCCGGCAGTTTCACCTGATAGGTTCTGGGGATAGCCGAAGCGGCCGACATCAGAAAATTCGCCAGCTCGCCGTCGTTGGTCAGAATCATCAAGCCCGAGGAGTGATAGTCCAGTCTTCCCACCGGATAGACCCGCTCCTTGATTCCGCGCACCAGAGTCATCACCGTGGGCCGATGCTCCGGGTCGCTGACCGTAGAGACGTAACCCACGGGTTTGTTGAGCAGCAGATAGACGTGCTGGGTGACCGGCTTCATGAGGCGGCCGTCCACGCGGATTTTGTCGCGGTCGGGATCGGCCTTTGATCCAAGCTTGCTGACCACTTCACCGTTGACGCTGACACGGCCTTCCAGAATTATCTGTTCGGCCTTGCGGCGCGAAGTAAGCCCGGCGTCAGCAATGATCTTCTGAAGGCGCTGTTGCATAGATAGGGTCCGAAGTCTGATTTCAGTTCTCAGTCGATTCGCTTGCCGGAGCTGTTCCTTCCTGATTCTCCCCGGACGCGGCTCCCTCTGCGGAGGAAGGGGCGGGTTCTGCAGGTGGTAAAGCATTTTCTTCACTGGGTGCGGCCGGCTCTGCAGCGGTGGATTCGCTCGCCGGTGCTACCGCTTTCTCGCTTGGTTCGGGAGCGGTCTCCGTTCCGGTTGAAGTCGCGGGTTCCGTGACCGTCGGCGCTGAAGCTTCTCCAGCCGTTGAGTCAGAAGGCTCCGCAATTGCAGCCGGCGCGGGTTCGAGGCCGGCGGCTTGTGCTTCCGCAGCCCACTCGGAGCCCAGCGCGCGCTTGGCCAGCTCCTCGAATTCCTTCAGGCTGGGAAGCTCCCCCACATCCTTCAATCCGAAGTGCACCAGGAAGTCGCGCGAAGTGCGGTAGAGAATTGGCCGCCCTACCACGCTCTTCCGCCCCGCCGTCACCACCAACTTCTTTTCCATCAGCGTGTGGATGACGCCGCCTGTGTCCACGCCGCGAATCTCCTCGATTTCCGGGAGCGTCACGGGCTGCCGGTAGGCGATGACCGCCAGCGTTTCGAGCGCCGGCTTCGAAAGTCGTACCGGTGGCTTCAAGCTCTTCACATATTTCCGCAATACTTCGTGGTGCTCAGCCTTGGTTGAGAACTTGTAACCGCTCGCCACCTGCCTGATCTGAATGCCGTGCTGGTTCTGCTCGTAATCGGCGACCAACTCTTCGAGCTTGGCTTTTATCCGCTCGCGCTCCTCGCCTTCCAGGGTTTTCAAGATCACGTCCAGCGGGACCGGCTCCGGCGCCACATAGATGATGCCCTCGATGAGGGCCTTCAGAATGTTCGTCACTTAGCATAAGATGTTTGTGGTTCGTGGCAATCACGTCGAAACTCGAAAACCAAAAATCGGTGCGAGTTTCATTTTTCGACGGCCAAAAGTGACAGCCAACTAGCTAAAACTTTCATCCAAACCTGCCGCCAATTCCTGCGCGGTTGTGGCCGTGAGGATTTCATCAAACCTACGGCTCTTCGCCACGGTGATGGGTGTGAAGAGGTCCTTCTGCCGGAGCAATACGGCACGCAGCCGCACCAGTTCGAGCAGCGCCAGGAACAGAGCAATCAGTGCCTGCCGCCAGAGGAAATCACCAATCAGGTCCTCAATGGGAACGGGCCCGGAGCTGCGGCGTAGCACTTGCTTCACGTGCTCGACCATCTGCGCCACACTGACTTCTTCCCGCTTGATCTGAATCTGGGTCCGTTTCTTGGCGCGTTCCAGAATTTCCCGGAACACGGAAATCAGATCAAATACTGACACCGCGATCCCCGGCTCGTCTTCCGCCTCCGCAAATTCGCCGATGCCGGCCTGCGACCACATGGCGTCTTCCACCATGCGCTTGGAGTTCAGCATTTCCGCAGCATTCTTGAACTGCTCGTGCTCAAGCAGCCGGTGGACGAGTTCGGCACGCGGATCTTCCTGCTCCTCGGGGGAGCCGTGGGGTCGACGGGCAACAGCATCCGCGATTTGATGTAGATAAGCGTGGCCGCCATGAAAATAAATTCACCGGCCACGTCGATGTTCAACTCCTCCATCATGTGGAGATAGTTGAGATATTGTTGCGTGATCCTGGCGATGGGGATGTCATAGATATTAACCTGCTGCTTGCGGATCAGGTCGAGCAACAGGTCAAGGGGGCCTTCGTAAGCCGCCAGCTTGATGGGCGGAGGCGGCGCCGTGCCGTGAGAAACGCGCTTGGCGGCTGGAAGCGCTGCTTCCGCAGGGCCTCCCGCTTCGGGCGTCTCCGGGTTTGGCTCACGAGGCTCGTCGATCATACGAAAAAAGCCTTCAGCTATCAGCTCTCAGCTTTCAGCTTTCGAAACCCCTCACCCGGCCTTTGTCCTCTGCTACCCTCTCCAAGGAAGAAGGGCTGAGGAAGGGGACGCTAACTGACGGCTGAGGGCTGATTACTCCCTTTCATGGCATAAGATTCACGGCCTTGCGGACCTCCGCCATCGTCTCCTGCGCAACCTTGCGGGCTTTCGCGGTTCCTTCCTCGAGGACATCCCACACCTTTTGAGGATTCTGCTCGTAGGGTTTTCGCCGTTCCTGAATCGGGCCAAGAAAATTGTTCAGATGACCGGCCGCCAGCTTTTTGCAATCCACGCAGCCGATCTCCGCGGTGCGGCACTCACGGTTGACACGCTCAATAACCTCGGAAGGCGAAAATATCTTGTGCAGGTCGAACACCGGACAAACGTCAGGATCGCCGGGGTCGGTGCGTCGCTTGCGTGCCGGATCCGTCATGTAGCCGGCCAGCTTCTTTGAGACTGCTGCCGGCGCGTCGGTGAGGAATATGGCGTTGGCGTAACTCTTCGACATCTTGCGACCGTCGGTGCCCGGAAGGCGGGGAGCGGAAGTCAGCAGAGCCTCCGGCTCCGGGAAGATCGGGCGAAGCTCAGCCAGCCCCTTGTTCAAGAACTCCGCTTTCTGGTCGAGGGATGCCTTCGAGAAATCGCCGGAAGCATTCGCCTCCGAACCCCGGCCCCCACTCAGCGGACGACCGGCACTAGTTCCCACAGCGTTTACTGCCCGGAGTTCGCCAAAAATCAGGTTAAACCGTCGCGCCACTTCGCGCGTCAACTCCACGTGCGGTACCTGGTCTTCACCCACGGGCACCGCGTTGGCCTTATACATCAGGATGTCCGCGGCCTGCAGCAGCGGATAACCGAGGAAGCCATACGTGTTGATGTCGCGGTCTCGAATGTTTTCGAGTTGCTCCTTGTAAGTGGGCACGCGCTCAAGCCACCCCAGCGGCGTCACCATGGAGAAGAGCAGGTGCAACTCCGCGTGCTCCGGCAAGCGCGACTGGACAAAGAAAGTGGCTTTCGTGGGATCCAGCCCGCAGGCCAGCCAGTCGGCGACCATTTCCCAGGTGTCCTGCCGCAGGTCGCGTGTATTTTCGTATCCGGTGGTCAGCATGTGCCAGTCGGCGACGAAGTGAAAGCTGTCATACTCGTCCTGAAGCTTCACCCAATTCTGTAGAGCGCCCACGAGATTCCCGAGATGCAGCTTGCCCGTGGGGCGCATGCCGCTCAAAATGCGTGGACGTAGAGGAGTGGTTGAGCTCACTGATTTCGATATTCCCCTGGAGGCCTTCCGAGACCCGCCGGGGCCTCGTCGATTAGCGTTTCGGCGAAATTTCGCTAATCATGCATCGTAACATAGCTGGCGCGGAAACGAGAAGCCGGGTAGACCGACGGGGTGTCTCAGTTTGATGATGTAGCGGCGAGTTTACCTCGCCATATGGCGGCGTAAAGCCGCCTCTACATCAAACTGCGACACTACCAGACCGACGGTAGTGGGTCAGCTCAAGGCGGACAGACCTCAACGTGGTTCTCCGCAGGGGCGCTGGGCCACATCCGGGCAGGTTATCAATGTTGAAGCGGATCGCGTCTTACTCTTATCAAAATGTGAACTGAAGAAAGGTATAGAGGAAATCCACGGGCTCGTGAGGGCCTGACTGCAGCACAAACGGTCCGGGGAAGAAGTGGCTGTACCCAAGTTGGATGACGGTATGAACGTCATGCTGGTATCGGACTGTCAAGTCCGCTTCCGCTCCCGTTTTTCTCGCGGTGCCAAGGCTGGCCGCCCGGATGACCGCGCCACGCTTATCATAAAAGGCATCGCTTGTCGAAGCGCGCCAATAGGAGTAGGTGTTGAGGCGAACCTTCCACTTACGGGCCGGGTTAACGCCCACGCCTCCGTTCAAATCGATCACGTTCTCCCGGCCCACGATGTCGGCGTAGCCCAGAGTGTCATGCGAAGTCGGGAACAGCACGTTGAAGGATCCCACACTACCTGTGCCTGGATGGCCGCCGCTCGCATAGTCGCTACCGAAATAGAAGCGGGGAGTACCCCGGATCTTGCGCACGGTATAGCCCAACTGGGGCGCGATTGAGCCCGCTCGGATGCTGCGCATTCCCAATGAGCCGACTTGGACGTTTCCCTCCAAGTCATAATCGAAGCCCGAGTTGCCAATCTGGTTCAGATTGCGCCCGCCAAAGGTGTGCCGGTTCTCCGGGCCGGTTGTCCCGTCGTAAGTCGCGGACCGGTTATTCAACCCGTACCAATACAACTCCAAGTTTCCCCAGGGCGCGGGCAGCTTGCGATTGAAATCCAGCCCATAGAGCTGCGTTCCGGAATCAGGAGGATTGAAATGATATTCTGTTATTCGAACGGGACGCCCCCAGAAAAACGTAAGGTTGGATTTTCCCGAATCCAGGATTCCTGAAAAGCCGTACCACGTCCGCCGGGTATTCGTCCAATCCGACGCACCGACAAACCTCTCCCTCCCAAAGGCAATTTCCTGCTCTCCGGCGCGCAGCGTGAGCCGGGCACTTTCGGAGACCGGAACTTTCACATCAATAAAAGCGTTTTCGAAATCCAGTTCGTCCACATTTCCTTTGACGCCGCCGGTGAGCGACCGATGAGTCGAAAAGGCGCTCCGTTCTTGCAGGAAGATGCGGACGACTGACCCCAGGTGCAGATCCGCGTGCCACATCAGCCGTGAATAAAGAAACGTGTCGTCATGGACAGCCGTAATCGGGGCTCCAAAATTGAACTCGTTCCAGTTCTCCACCCGTTCGCGAACCTGGCCTCCCAGGCTCAGCCAAATCGAGCCATCGTCGGTCAGGGGAATGTATTTAATGGGATCGAAGAAGTCGTGACCCTGAACTCCTCCGGGGTTCGCCAATACCGACCAATCCTCGTTCTGTCGCAGGTTCTGATAGACGGGCCGCGAAAGAGCATCGTCCTGCGCCAAGGATAGCACGCACCACAGGTGGGCTGTCCCGGCGAGCATCAAGACACGTGCCGCGGCACGAATGATCTTTCGAAAAGCGGTCAGGGTCTGGAAAGTCCTCGCCAGCCGTATCCAAGTGTGGGCCGTCAAGATGAAGTGCAAGCGTGGGTTCGACAACCGGAGGGC
Source organism: uncultured Acidobacteriota bacterium (assembly GCA_963804995.1). Classification (GTDB taxonomy): domain Bacteria; phylum Acidobacteriota; class Terriglobia; order UBA7540; family UBA7540; genus Bog-366. Next base: position 619,738 of record CAWDSK010000002.1, on the reverse strand, counting down.
CTCCCATGAAAAAAGAGGAGAATCCAGCGATGCCTCGTGACGCTGGGCTCTCCATAATAAGGTGTCGTGCTCCTAGAAATCCACCCCCGCAACCTCAGGCCGCGACTTATTTTGAGGTGCCACGGGCAGCCGAAGGTGTGAAGAAATAGTATTCTTACCGCGGAGGCGCAGAGAAAAGGACCTTTATTTTCATTCCTCTGCGCCTCAGCGCCTCTGCGGTAAGAAGGTTCTAGACGATTTTTTCACACCTTCTCCCGCCCGCGCCCAGTCACGGCCAAGACCCCGATGGATCGGGGCAGGTGGGCCGTGCCACCTCAAACCCACCCTCATTTTAGGAGGTCACAGTTGGTTTTTTCTCCCAGGGCTCTACCGTGGATTCGTGCCTTGATGAAAAAAAACGTGAGCCCTTGGAATAGTTGAATCCCGTGCGTGCGGGGCTGGGACCGGCGTTGTCCCGATAAATCGGGACGCTACAGCAGGATTCTTCACAGCGTCTCGGCCTGGGGCGGAGGGCCAATTTGAAAGGCGAATCTTCGATCACTTCTGATTTGGCGAAGATGCAGGAGTTGAGCGACTTTGCTTCACCCTACGACGTGCGCGGTCTATCCCAGCGAGTGCAGTGCCACCCCAAGCTTCCTCGAAGGCGACTTCCAGGCCAAATCCCCTGCCAGCGCCGAACTAAATGATGCCCCCTACCTTGCTCCCTTCGCCCTGCGGAAAAAGGAGCGGATTTACCAGGAGCGGCCGAAGTAGATACTGTACGACCGGAGGATTCCATTCAGGCTCGGATTGGTGTAATCCCGATAGCTGCCGTAATAGAGGAGGACGCCCGCGTCAAGTCCGTGTGGCAGTAAATAGTAGACTTTGCCTTGACCAATGAACTGGGGCACGTCGACCTGCGTTGCCTGTGCTCCGTAGGCGAGCCCTTGCGTCAGGGCCTGCTGGAAAACGTCCGGGAGGAAAGTGCCGTCCTGCACAAGTGGCCCGTTGCCTAACAGCAAGTAGTCGTTTGGGTTTACGTCCGGCCGCATTCCGCTATGTGCCGAGCTGTGCGCGAGCGACAGGTTCAGTCCGAAGCGATCCTTTAATTTGTACCCAGATTGAACCCAATAGGTTTGGCTGAGCTGGCGGAAGGGGACGAAGGGTTCGTCTATAACATAGCCGGCTACAGTGTCGTGTTGGAAGCCCATGTACGTGGCAAGATTGTCCTGCTGGTACGAATATCCGAGAGCCAGCGTCCAAAAGGGCACGGGGGTTAGGGTCGCGCTTGCCGTCTCGGCATAGAAACGATCACGGCGTTGAATCAACTGGAAGCCGTTCTGCACGTTGAGGCTGGTATCGTTGGTAAAGGCCAGCCAGCGCGCCGGCGTGAGGGTAACGTCCCCAAAAATTCGGTTGTTATTCAGGGGAACGATCAAGTAGCCAGGGTTGTGGGTACCAGTCCATTCGTAGCCCGCACGCCCATTCAAGTGGCCACTCGAGTGGTAGTGCAATGCCACACCCGTCTTGTTGCTGGATGAGGAGGCGACGACCGGTAGCTTGTCCGTGTTATCAAAGGAGTAGATTTGAGGCCACAGGAAGGCGTTGGAGCGCGTGATGCCAGCGTGATGATATTCGGTCTCCAGGTTAAGATGGCCCCATAACTCATAATCGCCTTTTAGGCCTGCCCAGTACTGATGGTAGGACATGTTGCCGAATAATGCGTAGTAAGGAACGAAGCCATTCACGAGGTTCTGCTGGCGGTAATCACCGGTGATGCGTAAACGGTCGTGGGGGTGCCAGCTCAGGGTTGTATCCGCATCGAACCCATTCTGAGGGTTGTTGGTGAATATGTCGCGTGTGCGGCGGTAGGTGGCCTGGCCGTTGAAAATCAGCTTGGGTGAAGCTGTCCAGTTCACGCTCAGCAGATCCGCTGAGTAGCGGCTGGGAGAGGGGATGGAGAGATAATAGTTGCCGGCGGGGGTGTCCGGCACAAAAACCGGACCGGGCTCGTCCTTGTTCAGCATGGGGCCATACTGGCCAACCGGGAACGGCAGCCGGTCATTGAAGCTGCTGTAATCATGCTCGTAGGTCAGGGCCAACCCGTGCGCGTTCACTTCCACCCCGCCGCCCAGGTCGCGCGTGGTGTAGTTCAGCCGCTGAAACTGCGAATTATAGTGGCAGGTCATACCGCAAGAGGTATTGATGTTCTCATCCAAATACCTGAGCTGGCATTCGCCGACCCTGGCCTGCCAGCTTCCCTTGACAAACAAATGCACAGGCCACTTCGGTACCTTCACGCGGGCGTAAGCGTTGCCCATTCTCCTCTTCACCCCGAAGACGGTTCCCGGGGTGATGCCGTCAGAGACCGTGATGTCCGGAGAGATGGTCGAGGAGAGGAACGGATAATCATCCTGTTGCTCCACAAAGCTCCGCAGGTCAGCTCCGACTTCCAGGCTGTCGCCCATCGTCAGTCGCGATTTGAAGTCAAAATCTGAACCGGTCAGAACCGTGCCGCGCGTGAGCAGGCTCAGGTGGTGAGGCAAGGAAACGTAATCCCCTTCGAAGTCACCGCCTTCCGAAGACTGAAGGCTGTCGTACTCTCCCACCCGGCCGCCGTATCCCGTCACATTTTTGAACCGATAAGCACCGGGAGTGAAATACAGGCCCCAGTAGCTGTTGGGAGCCTGGGCGGAATCCGGGAGCCCGCCCATCATCGCCGACATCCCGCCCGGGAAGGTTCCTAGCGAGGCAGCGAGCGCCCCGGGAAATGCCATCCCCGCCAGGTTCATAACCGGAGAATGAGATGGTACGGGAGACAGGTGCCCTGCCGAGAAGGTTCCAGCCGGCGGAGGGGCGGCCAGAAGTTGCGGAATTCGGGTTCGAAGCATCATCGGATTGTGAGCGGCGACCGGCGCCAGAGCGGCCCTGACACGCTGCGAGTTCAACCCCTGAGCCATCGCCGGTTGCGGAGGAAGGCTGGGCACCCCATTTCCGCCTTTGTCAAGGAATCTGCTGCCGCCGGTGGCGGTGGGCACGTCGGAGCCATGGATCGTGTTGTGACAATCTGTGCATCGGTCCACCAGGGGTAACCCGGCCCCATCGTGGTGGCCGATGTGGCACTGCAAACACAACGCCGGTTCGCTCAAGGTCAGAAGATTCGTGTTGGCCGAGCCGTGCGGGGTGTGGCAATTCATGCAGTTCTCATTCACGGGAGGATGCTGGTACATGAACGGGCCGCGGTACTGCGCGTGGCAGCTCAGGCAGAGTTGATTGGCATTGGCCATCCGCAGGTTGTTACCCGCCGGGCCACCATGCGGGTCGTGGCAATCTACGCAGTCGAGCTTTCCCTCGCGCAGCGGGTGGTGGTAAGGAAGTTGCATTTGGGCGCGTTGTGCCTGATGGCACTTCAGGCAGGCATCGTTTATCGCGGACCGCCGTTCCATCATCACACCACTTTCCGGCACGAATTTCTCAACGAACGTGGTGTGGCCCGGGGAAGCTGTGTCAAAATTCATTCGGGGCGGCGTCGGGCCCGGCGCGGCTGCGGCGTGGACTTGGTGACAATCCGTGCATCGAACGCTGTTCGCCTCGTGGGGGCCAGCCACCCAGTGTCGGACCCCCGCATTCTGGATGTGGCAGCTTAGGCAAACGCCATTGGCATCCTTGACTGGCCGGGAACGAAATTCGATGATCTTGGCCACGTCCCCATTGCCGTCCACGTGCAGGCTTCCGGGGCCGTGGCAGTCCTCGCATTCCACCCCTTGCTGGGCGTGGAACGCGTGCCTGAAATCATTGGCCACGTGGTCATGACACCGCACACACGTATCAGAACCTACCCGCGTGGCGCCTGCAATCTGCACGTACTTCGCAAAGGAGCCAATCCCATATCCGGATTTCTCCTTCGCCCATAACGATGGGGGGCATATGAATGCGAAAGCAAGAATCGCGATGAACGCTAAGCGTGGCGAACGCATGGTGCGCTCCTTAGTGAGGCCGCGAATAGGCACCGGGGTGGGTTTTATCCGCCCTCTTCCCGTCGCTTCGTGGAGTAACACCTCTGAGGTTCCGCAAGCTTCTAAACGTCGCGTTTTTCTTTGTGAGATTTCCGTCGAGGGGACAGCAAGTCTGGCTGCAACGCGATGAACGTACTCCCACATGAGGCTCACGCTCTCTGAGGAGTTGCATAATTCAGCAACCGCTATGGTGAAACTGCACACGACGTGCCAAGAGCATACGCCCCAATGGGCATCGAGAGCGGCGGTCTCTGTGCGGAAAGCCGCCCGGTCCGGGTCACAATTAGCGCCCTGTGTTGATGGTTTATACATTTCCCTTTCCCTGACCAGACAATCCGTCGGGTCCCTGTAAGGGAGAGCAGCTTGTTCCGAACCTATGTATCCTCCAAGTTGTGCGCAATGGGGCTTTTCCCTGATCAACCATGCGGGATTTTACTCGGAGTGGGTACCGCGCTGTTAACGAAGCCATCCTGCCTCCGAGGCACTCATTTTGCCCGGTTCGAGCCGCCGTAACCGAGGACTAGAGCGGGACGCGCCGGGATGTTCCGGGACCATAGAGGTAAGGAGCCGGCGCAACGTCAATCGCGTGGACGAATTGGCTGGGTGGTTGGCAAACTGTACATATAGTTTATCCAGTCACCTTCGGCGATTGTGTCCGGTGGGCCCGAAAACTTTGCCGAGTGGGTAGTTCACAGGATTGGGAGCGAAAAACGCTCTGCCATGACAGTGGGAAAAATCAAAATCGTTCTCGTCACTTGGATGTATAGTCGCCAAACCGGAAAAATGGCCCGTCCCGTTCACATCTCTCGAAACGTTAGTGCTGTATCGGAAGCGCGCCGACGAGAAAGCGGTCGGACAGCGGGAGAGTCCAAACGGGGTTCTGGGAAATTGCTCCGCCTTGTCGCCTTTTGTTTATGGGCTTTGCCTTAGGGGCAATCCGAAGCTATGGGCGAGCGACGGCGCACTCCGAAACCATCCTCCCACGGCTCTGGTTTCCCGAATGGATCTACTCCCGAACGGAGGGTAGTGGTTCAGTTTGATCTTGTAGCGGCGAGTTCACCTCGCCATATGGCGGCGTCCCGATAAGATCGGGATGAATGCCGCCGCCTCTACATCAAACTGAACCGTTACCGAACGGAGATTCGCGTTTACCATCCAACCCACTCGTGAGATACTGGCTGGCTTTTCAGAGAAGCTTCCGGCTGGCTCGGGGCGAACGAGAGGACAACTATCATTATGGGCGACGCAAAACCTTCCGGGCAGGCGAATGGATCGGCGGCAGCGCCGCGCTTGCGCCGCGTACTGACTCTGTGGGATCTGATTTTCTACGGCATCATCCTGATCCAGCCGATCGCGCCCGTTCCGCTCTTCGGCGTTGTCCAGGAAAAATCCCACGGCTACATTGTAGACACCATCCTGATTGCGATGTTCGCCATGATGATCACCGCGTTCAGTTACGGGCGCATGGCGGCTCTGTATCCCTCGGCCGGATCGGCATACACCTATGTGGGTCGCGGCATCAATCTCCACCTGGGATTCCTGGTCGGGTGGGCGATGATTCTTGATTATCTGCTGCAACCCCTGCTCAACGCCGTGTGGGTGGCGGAAACCATCCACGGCTGGGTGCACTGGATTCCAACCTACGCGATGATGCTGCTGTTTATAGGGATTGTGACCATACTGAATTTGCGCGGAATCCGCGCCAGCGCCCTGGCCAACAAGTTGCTTCTTCTCTTCATGTCGGTGGTCATCGCGGCATTTGTGCTCCTGGCCATCCGCTACCTTTTCCACCTGGATGGTTGGGATGGCCTTTTTTCCACGCTGCCCTTTTACGATCCCCAAACCTTTGACTACCGGATCATCCGCGCCGCCGTGCCGCTGGCCGCGCTCACCTACATCGGATTTGACGGCGTCACGACCCTGGCCGAGGATGTGGTGAATCCCAAGCGGAATGTGCTCCTGGCCACGGTTCTGGTCTGCTTGTTTACCGGTATTTTCAGCAGCGTTGAGGTCTACTTGGGGCAACGGGTGTGGCCGGGCTATCATTTTGAAAACATTACCGGCGCGTTTATGGATGTCTGCATGCGAGTCGGGGGGCGCTGGCTGTTTCTCAGCATGACTGCGGTGACGATTCTCGCTGGGACAGGCAGCGCGCTTACCGGAGGCTTGGGGGCCGCGCGCTTGCTTTTCGGCATGGGGCGCGACAATGTTCTGCCCCGGAAAATCTTCGGGCACCTCCATCCGAAACGCAACACGCCCAATTACAATATCTGGATCGTTTCCATCCTCGCTCTCGCCGGCGGAATCGGCATTTCCATGAACGGACATGGCTATGAGAACGCCGCGGAGTTACTGAACTTCGGCGCTTTCATCGCCTTCATGGGAGTTAATTTTGCCACCTTCTGGCAGTTCGGCGTCAAGCGCGCCACCGGCCGCAAAATCAGCCCCCTCGGAGATATCATTCTTCCGCTCTTCGGCTTTGTGTTTTGCGGCTGGATCTGGCTCAACCTGAATATCGTGGCAAAAATCGTGGGCGGAGTCTGGTTCACAATCGGACTCATCTACCTGGGCTTTAAGACGAACTGGTTCCGCGAGAAGCCGGTCGTGATTGATTTCACTGAGTCGTGAGTGCAGCAACAGTGGTAACGCCGGGCTTTAGCCCGGTACTTGCCGCCCTAAAGGGCGGCGCCTGGAGTTTCTACATGTGCCGCCCTAAAGGGCGGCGCTACAACGGTCAAGACCATGTTGAGGCGATAACGCTATGCCTTGGATCAAAGTGGTCGAACCCGCAGATGCCACCGGCGAGTTGAAGCAGGAATATGACGCCGCCCTCAAGCGGGCCGGCAAGGTCTTCAACATCCTCAAGGTGCAGAGTCTGAATCCGGGCGTGTTGCGGGCGTCTATGCAAATGTATCGCGCCACCATGCTTGCGCCTTCGGGCCTCTCGCGCACCGAACGCGAAATGCTGGGCACCGTGGTTTCCTGGGCCAATCACTGCTTCTATTGAATCGAAGCCCACGGAGAGGATCTCCGTGCCGAATCGAATGACCAGGTTCTGGCGGAGCACGTCAAGCACGACTATCGTCGCGCCCAGCTTACGCCACGCCAGAAGGCTCTGTGCAAATTTGCGGAGATGGCGACGCGCGCTCCCGCGGCTCTCACCGATCGTCATCTCGAGACCCTGCGCCTCCACGGTTTGAGCGACCGCGATATCCTCGACGCGGTTGAAGTCATCGCCTATTTCAATTACATCAATCGCATCGCTGACGCGCTCGGCATCGATCCCGAACCTGAAATGCAAACCGCCTTCGAAAAATGGCAAGCGGGGTCAGAAGATTCCTGAGAGGTTCGAGAACTTCAATCCACTTTCCAAGTGTTGCGCCCTGGATCGAAAAGGGGCGCGTGCAAAGTCTGCATCGAAATCCTTTCTGCCATTCGACGCATGGCCACTCCAAATCTTCGCAATTTCCAGCCGAGCCGGCCAGGGCTACGGAAACCTTCCCTGCGTGAAAAACTGCACGCACCTAGTTCAGGTAAGCACAAGAAGGTGTATAGTCGTGCCGGCCGAAAGGTCGGAAATGAGCCTCCGCCAAGACCCTGAGAAGGTGACGGCCAAAATGCCGCTGCGTGTCCCACTTGTTGCGCTTCCGCGGGGCATAGCGCTCCAGGTCCCACTTCCCCACGCGTTGGTGGGACGAGGTTTTCAGAAAATCGAAGCTCCCTGCGATGGGTAATACCATGAAACTGAAAGCTAGAACGCTCCTGCTTGTCCTGCTAGGCGCCACGCTTCTCATGCCTTCCTGGCTTGCCGCCCAACAGCGCACTCAAGATTCCCTTCTGCAGTGGATGGACCAGACCGCGCAGCGGCAACTTCAGGAGAGGGAGGACAAGATTGCGGCAATCAAAACTGTGGCCGACGCGGAGCGCCGCAAGAAAGAGGTTCGCGAGAAACTCCTCCAGCTTCTGGGCGGATTGCCAACCTACAAAGGTCCGTTGAACGCCAAGGTCACCGGTCAAATCCAGGCGGATAGCTACGTCATCGAGAAGATAATTTTTGAAAGCCTGCCGCACTTCTACGTCACCGCCAATCTTTACCGCCCGAACCAGCCGGGCCGATATCCCGCGGTGCTTTTGCAGGCGGGCCACGTGCAGGAGGGCAAGCCTGCGGAAGAGAAAATTGCCGCCAACCTGGCTTTGAAAGGATTCGTCGCGCTGGCCTTCGATCCCATTGGTCAAGGGGAGCGGGAGCAGACGTATGACCGGCTCACCAGCCGGCCGGCGGCGGGCTGGTCCGTGAATGAGCACTCCCACACGGGCGCCCAGAGCATTCTGGTTGGTGAGGCTTTGGCTCGATACTTCATTTGGGACGCGATGCGGGCGCTCGACTACCTGGACACTCGGGCGGACGTTGATCCCACGCGTATTGGGGCGATGGGCTGCTCAGGTGGCGGTGCTTTGACGACGTTTATCGGGGGCATGGACCCGCGAATCAAAGCGGCTATTCCCGCCTGCTTTCCCAGTTCCTACCGATTGCTGTATGTGGTGCATGGCGGCCCTGACGCGGAAATGAGTTTCCCGCAATCGATAGCGAGTGGTCTGGACACCGCCGATTTCATGGAGATGTCCGCCCCCACACCCTGGCTCATCATGGAGACCGATGGTGATTATTTCCCGGCGGCGGGGGCAAAGCTGGTGTTCGACGAGGCCCGGCGTTGGTTCGCGCTCTACGGCGCTGAGGATAAGGTAGACCTTTTCGTGGGCCACGGCCCGCATGGGACTCCATTGGAAAACCGGGAAGCCGTCTACAAGTGGATGATCCGCTGGCTGAAAAACGGCCAGGGCGATTTCCATGAGCAACCGATTCATGTTTACACCAACTTTGATCTGCGAGTGACGCGCACGGGCCGTGTGGAAGACCTGCCGGGCAGCCGCAAGGTGTATCAACTGATCTTGGACGATTATCATGCCCGGAGGCGGCCCGGAACCGTGCCCGAAATGTTGGCGGAGCTGCGGAGACTGGAAATCCCCACGGAAGGTCCCGCTCCGGAAGTGAAAGTGTTGGACGACGCGGAGGCGCCGGAGGGCCATCGCCAGCGCATCCAGTTCGAAAGCGAGCCGGGGGTCGAAATTGGCGGAACGTTGTACATTCCCCATTCACCCGGGAAGAAGCCGGCGGTCCTTCTGGTGGCGGATGACTCAACCTCGTTGCTCGCACAAAAGCTCGCGAAGGAAGGAAGGGTCGTGCTGGAACTGGCGCCCCGCGACTCACCGCGAGAGTTTGATGCCAACCGCGTGTACATTGGGAATTGGTACACCAATTGGCGGGCTGACCAGATCGGGCGCAGCCTGGCCGCCATGCGCGCCCACGACATTCTGCGCGGAGTGGATGTCCTTGTGGCGCGGAGTGATGTCAACCCCGCATCGATTCGCGCCGCGGCCAAGGGCGTAAAGGGCTTCTGGCTTCTTCTGGCGGCTGCGGTGGATAACCGCATCAGCAAGATCTGGCTGGACCGAACCCCGCACAGCTTGCGGGCCGCTCTCGAAAGGCCCATGGACACTGATCTATTCAGTGCCGTGATTCCGGGCTTTGTGCTGCATTGGGATACTGAGGATTTGATCAAGGCACTGGGAAGCCGGCCGCTCATGTGGGTTGACCCCACGGATTGGATGGATGAGGTCGTGCCGCTCGGTGCGCCCTTTGAGTATCGCTATGCCATCTTCGGCAGCGCCCCAGCCTATAAGGAGGAACTGGAAAAGATTTACTTCGACGAATTCATAAAATAGTCACTTTGGATTCCAGGGGAGGAGCACTTATGAGCAAGGTTGGTTTTGGTTTGATCGGTTGTGGCAACTGGGGGCGCATTCATGCTCGCGCCTACACGGCTTCGACGGCGGCGCGTTTAGTGGCGGTCTGTGACCAGGACGCGGGCCGGGCGGCGGCGCTCGCTGGGGAATTTGGAATCAGTAACCACTTAGCGGACTGGCGCGCGCTCATTGCCCACCCGGATATTCAGGCGGTGGGCATTGCCACGCCGGATTTTGCCCACGGAGAGATTGCGCTCGCGGCCATTCGGGCCGGGAAGCACGTCCTGGTGGAAAAGCCGCTCGCCACCACGGTCGGGGAGTGCGAAGAAATCCTGGCGGCCCAGAAGCAGCAGGGCGTCAAGCTGATGGTGGATTTTCACAACCGTTGGAGCCTGCCGTTCGTCAATCTCCGCCGGGCGCTTGCGGCGGGGCAACTCGGCTCCCTGATGATGATGAACATCCGGCTGAACGACACGCGGTTTGTTCCCACGCAAATGTTGAGCTGGGCCGCCAAGTCGTCACCCCTGCACTTCCTGGGGTGTCATGTGGTTGACCTCATCCGCTTCCTTTCGGGGGCCACCATCAACCGCGTCTATTCGGTGAGCCGGTCGGTAGTGCTGAAGGGTATGGGGGTCGACACGCCGGACTTTTACCAGTCCATCCTGGAACTCTCCACGGGCGCGACGGCGGTGGTGGAAAATTGCTGGATACTTGATGAGCACGGCCCCAGCGTTTTCGATTTTCAAAGTGAAATCGTGTGCAGCAAGGGGACGGCATACGTCAACGCCAGCCATCACCGCATGGCCGAGGTTTACAGCGACAAGGGCGTGGAGTTCCCTGACGTTTCCGCGGCGGCGGACCTTTATGGCAAACCGGTGGGATTCGCAGTGGCAGCCATCCAGCATTTTGTGGATTGCGTCGTGAACGACCAGGCTCCTATGGTAACCGGAGAGGACGGCCTCGCCGCAGCCCGGGTGCTGGCCGCGGCGGAACAATCCGCGCAGACGGGTTTGCCCGTGGCGGTCGCGTAAGCCGGTCTCCTCACCACGGGGATTTGAATTCCTAGCCTTCTCCGAGGGAGGCCGTCTCAGAACTCAGTTCCCAGGGAAGAAATCGCGGGATGACGTAGCGGCGAGTTTACCTCGCCATATGCCGGCGTCCTGATCAGTTCGGGATGAAAGCCGCCGCCTCTGTTTTTGGGTGACCGACTAATTTGAACGTAGCGCCCCGATTCATCGGGGCTCAATGCCGGCTGGAAGCCGGCGCTACGTTTGAAATTAGGAGAGCACCTGTTTCTGCCCGTCCTTGACAGGCGGGGGTGCGAATGGCAAGATGAAAAGTCGCGGCTGGCGTGCCCCTGAACTCTGTAAGCCTCCGGCCGGTTGCTGTAGACTGAAATCGCACGTGCCGAAGTGGCGGAATTGGCAGACGCGCTACATTCAGGGTGTAGTTCCCGTCAGGGAGTGGAGGTTCGAGTCCTCTCTTCGGCACCACAACGTCGGTCATCAATATTTCTCCCGTGCCTTCTCCAAAACTCCCATAGAACCTACAATCGCTATTCCATGATTCCGCGGGGACTGGGAGGTGGCAGTCCTTTCGGTCAAAGGCTGGGTTACTTATTCCGTGCTCTTTTTCATTCATCTGGCGACTAGCCGGGTGTGTCTGGCGGAAATGACACCTTATCCCGAGGAAGAGTGGATGAATCAGAGGGCCCGGAACCCAACAATGGATGGAGAGGGTTTCCACATGGGCGATGGCCGGTCGCAGGATTCAAGGGGAGCTCAGATGGTTAAGCGTGCTTCGACTTTTGGCCAGTTTAAGGTGTTTGCCGTCGCAGTGGGGGTTTGCCTGATCGGGTTGGCGCTCGCCCCTTGGAGTCTGGCTCATGCCAAGATCCACAGGAAGCCGAGCAGCGCGCCGGGGACGGGACCGGGCCAGTTCATGGCACTCAGTCCGGACAGAACTCACTTAATAAACACCCTTACGAACAAGCCAGTATTCATCACGGGGGAGGCGGCATGGTCCTTGATCGCTCAACCCTCCGATGCAGGTGTTGAAATCTATCTTGCGGATCGAAGCGCGCGAGGGTTCAACGCCATCATCGTGAATTTGATCGAGCATCAGTACGCCGATCACGCTCCGGCGGATTTCTCTGGGGACGCGCCGTTTATCGGAGCTACTTTTTCCACTCCCAACGAAGCCTATTTCGCGCATGCCGATGATGTAATAAGGCACGCCGCCGCGCACGGGATCACGGTGTTTCTGTTTCCTGCATACCTGGGTTACGAAACTGGCCAATGCAATATCAAAAACGAAGGTTGGGGGACCGACATGGCAAGTGCCTCCGATGCCGTCATGAGGGCATGGGGCGTCTATGTTGGCAATCGATACAAGGCTTTTCCGAACATCATCTATGTTCTGGGCTGTGATGCTGATCCACGCACTTGCTTTCCTCCTCTTATGGGGAAGCTCGACGCCGTGGCGACGGGGATCAAGTCTGCCGATTCCATCCATCTGATGACGGCCGACAACGCCGGCCAGCAATCCTCTCTGGATGTGTGGTCGGGGTACCCCTGGCTCAATATCAGCGATTTGTATGGCGCTGCGAGCGTCAGCAAGCTCAACTCGGAATTCACGCGCCCCGATTTTCTGCCGTTCTTCCAGGGTGAAGATGAGTACGAGGGTGAGCATGGGAGCACTCCGCTCAGCCTGCGGACGCGGCAATATTGGAGTGTTCTCAGCGGCGCCTATCTGGGAAGCTTTTTCGGCAACAATCCAATCTGGTGCTTCAACGAGACCAACCCGGCTTCCGCGGTGCCTTGCCAGAATGGGAGTACGTGGCAAAGCCAGTTGGGTTCGCCGGGGTCGGTGGGGCAGTCATGGTTCGGGAAGCTTTTCCGGTCGCGTGAGCACTGGAAGCTGGCGCCGGACCTTGGGCACACGGTGGTCACGGCGGGCTACGGTTCAGGCTCGACGCTGACTACAACCGCCCGAACCGGTGACGGTCAGACCATCATCTCGTATATCCCGAACGGGAATAGTACAACCTTGAGTGTGGACATGAGCAAGATCACGAGCGTCAGCCGTCAAGCGAATTGCTGGTGGTTCAACCCCCGTGACGGCTCAACAGCACTGATCGGGACTTATGCGAATGTAGGGGGCCACGACTTCACGCCGCCCGATTCGAACGATTGGGTATTGGTTATCGATGCCGCGGAGGCGAAATTGGCTGCGCCAGGGAGCGTTGAACTGTGAGTGTGAAGCGCAGTTTCCCGTACGAGAGAAATTTACGGAAACTTCATACTCCGCCGCTTGCTGTTAACGTCGGGCCATGCTAGTTTGATGACGTTCCCCCCAAGGAGGATTTATGCAGATACGCATCGCTCGACGAGCCGTTAGAAACCTTTCGGTCGTGAGGATAGGTTTCGCCATCCTGTTGGCGTTGCTGGTCATCGCCGCTATCCCCGGTCACGATAACGCTGCCCCGGCGGCCAATTACCATTTGTTGAAGAAAGTGGCGCTGGGCGGGGAAGGAGGTTGGGACTACCTCATCTGCGACAGCGCGGCGCGGCGCGTCTATATCTCGCGGGGCACGCACGTGATGGTGGTCGACGCGGATAGCTACGCCGTGGTGGGAGACATTCCCGGCACGGATGGCGTCCACGGCATCGCCTTGGCTCCCGAGCTCAACCGTGGCTTCACCAGCAACGGCCGCTCAAACACCGTCACCATTTTCGATCTTCGCACGCTCAAGACGCTGGGGACCGTGGCGGTCGGCACAGGGCCGGACGCAATCCTTTACGATCCCGCCTCAAAGCGCGTCTTCACCCTCAACGGTCACAGCGGCGATGCCACGGCCATAGACGCCGCTACGGGAAAAGTAGCGGGAACCGTTCCTCTGGGAGGGAAACCGGAGTTCGCCGTCGCCGACGGTCACGGTCACATCTACAACAACCTGGAAGACAAGAGCGAAGTTGTCCGGATCGACTCGCAGAAGTTGACGGTCACAGCGCGCTGGCCGCTCGCCCCCTGCGAAGGACCCTCGGGCATGGCCATGAACATTCATCATGAGCGGCTCTTCAGCGGCTGCGACAACCATATGATGGCGGTCATGGATGCCTCGACCGGCAAAGTTGTGGCCACACCGGCCATCGGCGAGGGCGTGGACGCTAACGGCTTCGACCCGGAAACTCAGCTTGCCTTCAGCTCCAACGGCGAGGGCACGTTGACCGTCGTGCATGAGGACTCCCCCAATAAGTTCACGGTGGTCGCGAGCGTTCCAACTCAGCGTGGCGCCCGTACCATGGCGCTGGATACTAAGATGCATCATATCTTCCTAGTGACAGCGGAGTTCGGACCGCCCCCCCCCGCTTCGGCTGACCATCCGCACCCCCGCCCGGCGCCCCTGCCCGGTTCGTTTACGCTCTTGGTTTTTGGACCTTAAACGGTGGGAATTTCCGTTTTCGCGGGGGCTGTCATGAAAATTTGTGCGGAAGGCACCTTGGAGTGCGGGAGCAGCAGCTACCGCCATTCTCCTCCACCCTTTGCGCACTTGCCGTATGAACTCCAAGCAGAAGGCGGTAGCTGCTGCGACCGCAGTCCAAGGCGCTGCGCGCATTTTCATGCGGCGAAGCCGCCAGGGTCACTCACGATTTGGACAGCCCCGGAGGTGCGCTGTGCTCTCACGTCGAAAATTCCTGCAAACGAATGTGGCGGGGCTGGCGGTTTCGTCGACAGGGGCCGGCGCCTTTGCCGCTCCCTCTCGCACCTCAAGTCAGGCTGCGATTCCACACGAACCCGCTGCGAACGAGTATTGGAACGATTGGCCCGCCTACCTTACAGCACACGTGAACGAAGCGCGGGCGCGGCGTCTCTCTGAACTTCAAAACTTACGGAGCGGGGCTGACGTCCAAAAGCGCATTGAGAAAATCCGTTCCACGGTCTGGCGGCTGCTGGGCGGCCAGTTTGAGAAGACTCCCCTCCGGCCGCAAGTTGTGGGCCTGATCGACCGCGGCGATTATCGAATTGAAAAGGTGATTTTCGAGAGCCAACCGGAGGTTTTCGTTACCGCCCATCTCTACGTTCCCCAGCGGCGCAAGCCACCCTTTCCGGGAATCATCTCCCCGCTCGGCCATCCGGACAACGGCAAGCTTTGGAAAGTTTATCAATACCTGAATCAGACCCTTGCAAGAAAGGGTTATATGGTGTTGACCTACGATCCTTTTGGGCAGGGTGAACGGTGGCAGTTCCTCGGCTCGACTCCCGGGCCGCTCCGCTACGATGGGCCGGGCGGTGAACACTGGCTGGCCGGGCGGCCAATGCTGTTGTTGGGCTCAGGGTTCGCCCAATATCGAACCTGGGACGGGATCCGCGCCCTGGACTATCTTCTCTCGCGTCCGGAAGTCGATCCAGAGCGCATCGGCTGCACGGGGCAATCGGGTGGCGGAACGATGACCATGTACCTCGCCGGGCTCGAGCCGCGCCTCCAGGCTGCCGTGGTGGTGGACGGGAACACCGAGAATCTTGCGGGGCCGTCCTATGCCCCTCCTGGCGCCGTAGCGGACTCCGAGCAGAACATTCCCGGCAGCCTCCCGGAAGGCATCGACCGCGGCGATCTGCTACTGGCTTTTGCGCCCAAACCCCTGCTGATTTGCTACACCCCTTCCGACGCTGGAACGACCTACTCTCCCACGTTCACCGAGGGGAACAAGGAAGTCTACGCGGAATTGCAAACGGCCTATCGGTTGATGGGCGCCGTCGAAAAGGTGAGTCTTTACACCAAGGCGCTGCCCCACGATTACGATTTCTTCAGCCGCCGGGCCGCGTGCGAATGGTTCAACCGTTGGCTGGGCCGTGAAGATTGGGGAACCGAAGAAACTGCGTTTGACGAATCGGCGCCCGATGCCCTGAACTGCACGACCACCGGACAAGTGCTGACCTCACTCGGCGGGCGCTCCATCGTCCAACTGAACACTGACCACCTGCGCGCCTTGGCGCCGGCGAATCCCCTGGGCAGTACGGTGGCCGACGCCCAGGCTTTCCGGGAACGGGCGCGCGGCACGCTCGAGGAATTACTCGCCCTTCCCACGGAGCGAACCGCTCTCGATCCCCGGACTATTTCCTCGGGTGCGCGGAAGGATGTGGTCATCGAGGAATTCGTGATTCACTCCGAACCTTACATCCGTGTGCCCGGTTGGCTCCTCAAGCCCGCCCACGGCAGCAAGCCATTTCCCACCATCCTTTACGTTTCAGAGGGAGACCGGAATCAGGTCCTCGACGAGAGGTCGGAAATCGCGGCGCTGGTGGAAAAGGGGTTCGCTCTATGCGCCGTGGATTTACGTAACCTCGGGGACTGCATCCCACGATATCCGGCGGCGCCCCCCTATTTCTATCGCTCCCAAAATCTCCAGGAGTTCTACCCTTGGACCTGTTTCTGTTTGGGTAAACCCCTCCTGGGCCAGCGCGTGTGGGATTTCCTCCGTGGCCTCGATTATCTCCAGTCGAGACCGGACGTGGACCGCACTCGCATCTACGGGCTTGGCCAAGGCGGCGCGGCGCTCGCGGTCCTGCTGGCAGGCGTGATGGACGATCGACTGCACTCGGTTTTGCTCGATAGCCCCATCGCCACGTATCGCTCCATCGTCGAGTCCCGCGCGAACTATCTGCACGTTTCCTGGTTCCTGTACGGGGTTTTGAAGCACTTCGATTTGCCGGACCTCGCTGGTTGCCTGGCCCCGCGTCGCTGCTGGCTCCTGAACGCAACCGACGCCAGAGGCGAACCCCTGCCGGAATCACAACTAGCTTCGCTTTACGAACACGCTCTGGGGATTTTCAAACAGTCGGGGGCGAGTGAAGGGCTTCAGTTCAAGGTCTGCCCGGAGGTGGAAAAAGCCAGGACCATCGAATCCTGGCTGCAGGCTTCCTGACTCGAAACGTTGACCAGCATCACTAGCTGGGATTCCTCCCCAAGCGTGGTAGCGTGGTAGCGCAGAGTGTATGCCTTTCACACTCTGCGGCTCTTAAGATGAGAAGCATGCGCTGTAACATCATTTCAGCGAGCGGGGGCGTATCTGAAGAAGAGCCGCAGAGCCTCGGAGAGCACGAGAATCTGCATTGCAATACCGTAAACCCTTGTTTTTTTAGCAAACATTTTGGGACGAGTGCTGAAAGGCGCGACTTCGAGACCCCTCATCCGCTTCGTACCTCAGCACCTTCTCCCGCCACGGCGGATCTGCGACCCCTGGGAGAAGGTTGGAAATCAAACCACCCTCTCCGAGGGGAGAGGGTGGACCGCCGCCGGCGTTTTCATCAGCCGGGGCGGGACGGGTGAGGGGTCGCCCTGGAACCCATTGAGACTTTGCCAGGGTAGCGCAGAGTGTGGTCCTTTCACACTCTGCGGCTCTTAGAGCTTATCCGTAAATAATAATTGTCTGTCGCCAGCAGATCATGGCCGCGGCTAAGGTTAGTAGGGCGACGTAGCTTTCCTCGGTCTTTTCAAAGCTCACCAACACCTTGCGGTATCGGTTGAGCCAGGAATGGGTCCGCTCGACCACCCATCGGCGAGCCTTGTAACCGGGGACGATACGTTTTGCTTCCATCTCTTCTCGCTGTTGCTTGATATGCGGCCGGTAGTGGCGGTTCGTGGCCGCTTGCCGAGCGCGGGATCCCTTGTAACCGGCATCGGCGCAAAGGTGCTGGGGCTTTCTCGGTCGCGGTGCCGGTCGCGCTCTCACCACCTGGTCGAGGGTGGTGGCCAGCAGCTTCACATCATGCAGGTTGGCTCCGCTGACGGCGAGCGATAGTGGGACGCCACGCCCGTCGACTAACAAACTTCGCTTGCGCCCATTTTTTTCCCCGATCGGTGGGATTGGGTCCCACGCAAGTCAAGGCCAGCGGGGCTTTCACCATCGCTCCGTCGATGCTTTGCCAGTCCCAGGCAATGCCCTCCAGCTCATCGTACTCGGCCAGCCCCGACCGCCAGAGCGCCAGAAAGAAACCCGCCCGGTGCCACTGTTGAAAATGCTTGTGGACCGCGCTGGCGCTGCCGAATTCCTTGGGCAAGGCCTTCCACTGACATCCCGTGCGCAGCACATACACAATGGCCGAGAAGATCCGGCGCGCCGGCATTGGCTTCCTCCCACCCCCCGGCTTCCGCCTATACTTTCGGCCTTTCGACCGCTGTCGAACCGGAATCAGCGGTTCGACTTTCACCCAAAACTCGTCGGATACTTCCCAAGATTTTATCTGCGGCATCTTGGGTCATAATCATGCATCAAATTGCAGCAGACTTCAATAAGTATTTACGGATAAGCTCTTAATATGAAAAGCATGTGCTGTAACATTATTTCGGCGGGCGGGGGCGCATCTGAAGAAGTGCTACCCACTTCGACCCAAAGCAGATTTGACCGTAAGAAGTCTTTTCAGCTAGACTGTTAGCTAGATTATTCGAAAGAGGATCGGGTGTATGCACAGTGTAGGATTATTTCAGGCGAAGAACGGCCTTTCCGAGCTCGTGGAAAGAGCATCGAAGGGCGAGGAGTTCATGATCACGCGGCGCGGTAAGGAAGTCGCCATGCTGGTGCCCGTCAGCCGGCGTTCGCGACGCGCCCCGCGAGAGGTGATCGAGCACATTCGGCAGACGCGTAAGGATGCCCACCTGCCCAAGGGTTACACTCTGCGGCGCTTGATTGAGGAGGGGCGGCGGTTTTGACACGTTTTGTCGTGGATGCGTCAGTCGCGCTGTGCTGGTATTTCCCGAGCCAAAAGACGGCGTATACCGAAGCCGTCTTCGACCGTCTAGCCGGCGGAGATGAGGCGCTGGCGCCGGCCCTCTGGCCGTTCGAGATGGTTAATAGCCTGGTGGTGGCGGCACGCCAAAAGGCCATCACACTTGCGCAACTAGACACGTTTATTGCCGACCTCAAAGACCTCCCCATTGCGGTTGACCTGGACGGGATCGGACGCAGCTACTCGTCCATTGCCCGCCTCGCACGCCAGCACCAGCTTTCCTCCTATGACGCTGCCTACCTGGATCTCGCTCAGGTTGAGGGAGTGGCTATCGCAACCTTGGATAAGAACTTGCGTGCCGCGGCCAGGGCTTCCGGTGTGGAACTGCTCAAAGGCTAAAGAAACGATAATTCGAAACTCGCAAATTGATCCGCGATTTCGCGCGGAGTAGCACACCTTCTCCCCTGGGAGAAGGCTGGGACTTACGATGCCTAGCCCTCTCCGAGGGGAGAGGGTGGACCGCCGCCGGCGTTTTCATCAGCCGGGGCGGGACGGGTGAGGGGTCACGTGGGTGTTTGAGAATTCCAGGAATTCAAAAACCATTAGCAGGTAGCCACGGTGTCGCCGCGGCTACCAGGCTCGTGGTCAGAAATCCCCTCTAGGCCGATCATCTTCCGCATTTAGTTGTCACACAGTTGCGTCAAGCCCCTGTCTCAGCTTCTTCCCCGGACGGCAGGAAGACTGCGGCCGCGCCATAAACGCCGACATTCTTCTGGAGTTTGGCGGGCAGTAGGGGGGTCTTGACGGCGAAAAGGCGGTTGATGGAATACTGCGGTATAGTCTCTTTGATCTTATCAAATAGGGGCTTGCCGATTCTGGAAACACCGCCCCCCATCACGATGGCTTCGGGATCGAAAAGCGTGATCATGCCGGCCAGCCACACCCCCAGGTAGAAACCCGTGTCGCTCAAGACGGCTTTCGCCACTGCGTCTCCACGGCGCGCCGCCTCCTCAATCATGAGCGGAGTAATCTGTTCCAGGTGGCCTGCAGTAATATCGCGCAGAGCGCTGGGCAGGTTGTGTTCCTGCTCGAGCATCACGCGCGCCCGCCGGGCCATGGCGGGGCCCGCCGCCAACGCTTCAATGCAGCCCAGTGTCCCGCAGCCGCAGCGGTAAGGGCTGTGGCAATCGATGGAGACATGGCCGCCTTCACCGGCCACACCGTTCTTGCCGTGATAGATCTTTCCGTTAATGATAATTCCGGTTCCGATACCGGTACTCACCGTCACATAGAAGACATCCTTGAAACCCACGGCGGCGCCGAACAGAACTTCCGCGAGTCCCGCGGCGTTGGCATCGTTTTCCACCTTGGCGGGCAGGCCGAATCGCTTCTCAACCATCTTCGCCAATTCCACATTCCGCCAGCCGGAGAGATTAGGCGGATTAATCACCACACCCGTCTTGGGATTGAGCGGTCCGGGCGCGCAGATGCCAATCCCCCGCAGGTTGTGCTTTCCCCCCGCGGCGCGAACCAGACGCTCAATCAGGTGGACGATCTGGGCGTAACTTTTGCTAAACCCCTTCTCGGCGTATGTGGGGACAATCTGAGATTCCACCAGCCGCCCCTTCAGCGTGACCAGCCCCCCCGCCACTTTCGTTCCGCCCACGTCGATGCCGATGATTAACTTCCCCATAACCAGTCGACTCCCTTCCCCATAACGCTATTCGTATTTAGTGCGGCCCCAAAAGGTGTAGCGGCGAGTTTACCTCGCCAAATGTCAGCCTAAAGCCGCCTCTACATCTGATGGCGCCACTGCCCCCAAAACTGCTATTGGTATTTAGCGCGGCCCCAAAAGGCGTAGCGGCGAGTTTACCTCGCCAAATGTCAGCCTAAAGCCGCCTCCACATCATCTGATGGCGCCACTGCCCCCAAAACCGCTATTGGTATTTAGCGCGGCCCCAAAAGGCCAGGCCCGCCACGTAGGCAAAACACAGCGCGGGGACCAGCATGGCCATGCGCATGCCAAGATGATCGCCCACTAAGCCTTCGAGCGGAGGAATCAGCGCGCCTCCCAAGACCGCCGTGCACAGCAGCCCGGAGATGGTGCCGTGATTCTCCGCAAAACTGTTGATCGTACCGCTGAAGATCAGGGTGAACAACACCGAAGTGAAGAAACCACAGGCGACAAATCCCACCGCGGTCAGGGTCTTCGACCCGAAGGTCGCAACCAGCAGGCAGACGAGCGCCATGACCGAAAAAACGCGGAGAATATTCCGGCTTCCGAATTTCTTTAACACGGCGCCGCTCACCAGCCTGCCCGGTGCCTTGCAGTCCCCAGAAGAGCGCGAAGATGAACGCCGGCAGACTGGGGAAGGCCCTGGCAAATAAACTGGCGGCGTTGCTGGCGGTTACCGCCGCGGGCACGCCGTGCACGTCCTCAAAGAATTTGGGAATCCAGAACGCCGTCCCGACCTCTGCCGCCACGTAAAAAAAGATGCCGAACATGTAAGCGATGATGAGCGGATTACGGAGCAACTGCCCGACCTTTCCCAATTGCATGCGGTCACTGCTCTGGACGCGGGGCGGGAACTTGGAAACTGCCAGCAGGATCAATACTCCCAGGCAGAAGAAGGCGAAGAACAGATAGAGTGCCTGCCAGGGGCGCCCCGTGCTGCGAATGTAGGCAAGCACGAACGGCGCGAAGAACGGCCCGAACCCCGCAAATCCGATGGTGATCGTCAGGTTGCGGTCGTAGTTCGCCGGTATGTTGAGTTGTTTGATGAGAGGGTTGCCGCTGGTCTGGAGCATCGTCACGCCCACGCCCACGGCGAAGACCATAGCCAGAATCAGCGGGTAACTGTGGGCACGTGACACCACCAGGCAACCCAGGCCCATCAAAAAAACGCCGGAAAGAATTAAGAGGCGGCCGCCCAGCCGGTCCATGAGCAGACCGGTGGGAATCGCGCAAAGTGTGTAGGCAAAATAGAAGGCCGACCCGAGGAGTCCCGCCGCGAAACGGCTGAGACTGTACTCCGCGATAACGTCGGGGGTGAGCGCGCCCAGCACGTACATCATCCCGAAGGTGAAATAGGCAAGAAAGAATACCCAGAGTAATTTGGAGGGTCGGGCTCCCATAGTTGACCTTTCAAGTACAGCGATAGCGCAGAAGCACACTCCGCGCGGGTTCTTGAACCGGGAGAGTATAGCGCATGGTCCAGTTTTCAGGTAACAACTCGTAAAACTTCGGTCAGTCTTGGAGGGCAGCCGCTCCCACCTCCTGGCAGAAGGCGGGAAATGGGGTAGTGGTACAGTTTGATCTTGTAGCGGCGAGTTTCCTTCGCCAATTGGCTGCGTCCCGATCAGGTCGGGATGAATGCCGCCACCTCTACATCAAACTGAACCACTACCAAAAATGGGGCACGCTTGACGTGCATCGGCCGGTTCTCTAAGATGGCTGGACGGCAGTAGAACCGCAGGTTGAGGCTCACCATGGCCCGAGGCCGCGCCACGCGCGCCGCACGCTTGATCCCGAATCCCACAGCCGATGTGGCAATTCCGGACAAGCTCTATTTCCGGATCGGAGAGGTCAGTGAGCTGACCCAGACGAAGGCCTACGTGTTGCGTTACTGGGAGACGGAATTCCCCTCACTGCGGCCGGTCAAGAGCAAGTCAGGGCACCGGCTTTACCGCCGCAAAGATGTGGAGCTGATATTCGAACTTCGCCGGCTCCTCTATGAAAAGGGGTTTACCATCGAAGGGGCGCGCAAGCATCTGGCGAGCAATGATAAGAATCCCGCGGCGCAGACCCATCTATTCCAATCGCCTCTCGATGTGGCGCAACTTAAAGCCATCCGGCAAGAGTTGCAGACCTTATTGACAATGCTTTCGCGGAAGTGCTAGCGTGAAGAATTGCGCGTGACCACGGAAAGGTTCTTGTGGGCGGCGCAGATGGTTGTGACGGGACGTAGCGCAGCCTGGTAGCGCACTTGCTTGGGGTGCAAGGGGTCGCCAGTTCAAATCTGGCCGTCCCGACCATGTTAAGGTAATAGGGAACAGGTTACAGGAAAGACTAAGGTTACTTCGGTTTTTTCCTCTAAACTGTCCCCTGTTCCCTAAGTCGGGGCGTAGCGTAGCCTGGTAGCGCGCTTGGTTCGGGACCAAGAGGTCCCCAGTTCAAATCTGGGCGCCCCGACCATCTCTCCTCTTTATTCATAACGATCGGGAGAATCCAGTCACATAGGACTTCGGGAATCATGGCATCTTCTTCATCTTCCATGAAATCAACACCTTATATCATTTTATAAGGGGTTATGAAGGGTAATGAACGCTTGTCAATCCCAAGGTTCAGGGACCGTCGCGCCCATGGTACTATCGCCGAGAGGCCGGATATGTTTCCACTCTTTCTCAAGCTCGAAGGACGACCGTGTTTGCTAGTCGGCGCAGGGCGCGTGGGAGAAGGCAAGCTCCAGAGCCTTCTGCGTGCGGGAGCGCGAGTCATGGTGGTTTCGCCGAAGGCGACAGCGGGCGTTGAGCGACTCGCGAAATCGGGCGAAATCATTTGGCGCAAGAGGAAATTCGCCGCGCGTGACCTTGACGGGATGGTCCTGGTGGTGGCCGCCACATCCTCACACGAAACAAATGCTGTCATCTTCAAGGAAGCCCGTCGGCGCGGCGTCCTGTGCAACGCCGTGGACGATCCCCGCAACTGCGATTTCTATTACCCTGCGGTTCTGAGACGGGGAAAGTTGCAGATCGCCATTTCGACGGGAGGCGCGAGTCCAGAGCTTGCCTCACGCCTGCGAAAAGAACTGGAGTCTTGCTTCGGTCCTGAGTACGGGTCGTGGCTCGACTACCTCAGCCGCCGGCGCGAAGAGTTACAACGGGTAACCATGCCAGCCGCGCGACGTCAGCAACTCCTGCGGCAACTCGCTTCCCGCCGGGCCTTTGAACAATTCCTCCGCAAAGCCCAACCCTCCCAAAAGTGAACCTGCCTGGCGCCTGATGGGCAGTGGCGCGTACCGACACCCCGCAAACCACCACATGCTCCATGGATGAATAATGTTCGTGTTCAGCAGTTGGGTGAATTATCCAAGGCCTTTCAAGGCCATTGTTCAGTTCACAATTCGCCCCGAGTCTCATTTGGCGCATGGTCCAGCGCAATTGCTATCGCCAAGCCGGGTACGCTATAATCGGCCCGCCTCCCTCGCATGGAGGGGTCCCTTTATGCCTCGCAGCTTACGCTTCCGCCGGACTTGTTTGCTATTAGTCATCTTAGTTCTCCTTCCTTTTCTAAATGTCGAGGCCATCCAAGTCGGAATGGGCAGGATTGGGTCGGCCAAGGCCAAAAAAGGTGCTGTGTCTCCGGCCGTTTCTCCAGAAGCCGGCGAGGCGCCCAAGCCCCAATTGTTGAATGCCGATTCCAACCCAACCTTGCGGTATCCAGTCTCGGTGAATGAGAGCTCTTCCATTTCTTGCGGTTGGCTCGATGTGACCCGGACTGGTGTTAGATACACGGTGGTTGAGTCGGGAGGGAAAGCCAAGCCGTCGCCCCGTTCGAAGTTCGTGCCGGGAGGCGTTGATTATCTAGTTGCTCAGGAAAGCACCGCAGGAAGCGAGGGGTTTGAAGTCAGTTTAAGTGAAATCCAAGACATCAGACTCGTGAAGAGTCTTCTGCAAATCACCTTTGCCAATCGAGGGCCACTGCTCATCTACCTGCCGCAAGACTTCTGGGGGGTGGTGGCGGGAAAGCCCCGCAGCTTCGCGGAGTTTTCCCTGAGGAACCTCGCAGGAACGATGGCAATCCAACGGGCCATGCAGAATTTTGATAGCGTCCTGGCGGAGGTGAAGCCGCCGGCCCCTGCCTCCTTGGATGTAAGCTTTCACGCCGAACCCTCCACAGTGGAAAAGGGGCACGCTGTGACGCTGGTCTGGGCTTCCAGCAACGCCACCAGCCTCGACCTTGAACCCGGCGTCGGCCGAGTGGCAGCATCGGGGGGTATGACGGTGGTGCCGCAGGACTCCACGAATTACACGCTGACCGCTACCGGTCCAGCGGGAACGAAGGCGGCCAGCGTTCTCGTAACCGTGACCCAACCGCCCGCATCCGTGCCCACGATTGTTCTGATTGAACCCTCCGCAGCCGGTGTGGGGCAGACCGTGGAGGTCACGAGTTCTCCCCTCATCATCCGCGGCGTGGTTATGGACGCCTCCGGCATTCCCGTCGTCACCGTCAACGGGAGGTCCGTGACGATGCGCCCCACCAGCGCGCAGGCAGCCCAATTCACGTCCGACCCTCTCACTCTTCAGCCCGGCGAAAACCGTTTTGAAGTGAGTGCCGTCAATAGTGCTCATGGCCAATCCAAAGTGGAATTCGTTGCTCACCTCACGCCCGCAGCACCCAAAGCACAGCCCGTCGAATCCAATAACTCGAAGGCGTTGGGCAAAGCTGAAATCGTCAGCTTGTTACAAGGTGAGGTGCCCAGCGCGCGAGTGGCCGAATTAGTGAAGGCACGCGGCATCAAGTTTTCCCCGACGCCGGACGACTGGAAAGAGATCCGCGCTGCGGGTGGCGGCGATGACCTGATCGACGCCATCAACCAAGCTGCGCCCCCCGCCAAAAATTAGCCGAGCGCGCAGACTTACGCTCACCTGCCGCGCGCCATGGAGCAAGCAGTCTCCCAAAATCCGGCCGTGCCGCATGACGGAATCGCAAGTGAAAAGTCCTTGCGCAAAACGCATGAAGTTGGGGAATTAAGTGGGACCTCGCTCGCTACGCCCCGCTAAGAGCAACTAATGGGACATGTCCCACATTGACAAAAAGTCGTGGGCCTGCAAGAGCCGAGGAGGGAAGCGCGCGACGCCGAACCCGCCCTCTTCGCCCCTCGTTCGAGCTGAACGTGCAGATTTTCCCACCCCAGGCTCTTATCCCAACTCTCGCCGGAAGGCAACCGGCAGCAGGCAGCGCCGGCGCACCAGCCGCACGGCTGTGCCTGCGTTCGCCGTGATATGATGGTTAAGCATCCGCCCGGATGCAATGGGCAGCGTGGGGAGAGCGACCGTCTTGATCCAACCCGGGAAAGTCTATTTGGTGGGCGCGGGTCCCGGCCATCCGGAACTGCTCACCCTGAAAGCCGCCGGACTTCTCGCGGCTGCCGACGTGATTGTCTACGACCGCCTGATCCCGGAGGACGTGCTGGCGCTCGCCAAAGTGGGTAAGGAGGTATGAATGAGCAGTCTGATTTTTCCTCACGGTAGTCGTGAGCTCAAGCCCCTGCTTCTCGAAGGCCGGCGGCTCGAAGAGGAAAACAAGAAAGCGCAAAGTCTGAAAAAGGTTCCCATGACCACCCGGGAAACCAGCGATCTCATCATGCTGGGAATCGGAGCGTTCACGCCCTCGAGGGCTTCATGGGCAAGGACGACTGGCAAGGTTGCTGTGACACTTACAGCCTGCCGAGCCACAAAGGTCTCTTCTGGCCCATCCCGATTACCCTTTCGGCCAGTCAGGACCTGGCAGATTCGATTGCGATCGGCGAGGAGGTGGCGCTCTGGGACACGGAAACCGATTCCATCATGGGCACGCTGAAGGTCACGGAGAAGTACGCCATCGACAAAGCGCATGAGTGCCGGCAGGTTTTCCGCACCACGGATTCCGCGCACCCCGGCGTGCAAAAAGTTATGGAGCAGGGACCCGTAAATCTCGCCGGACCCGTGAAAGTCCTATCGGAATCCTATTACCCGGAAATGTTCAAGGGCATTTACCAGCGTCCCGCCGACGCCCGCAAGCTGTTTGCGGAGCGCGGGTGGAACACGGTGGCCGCCATGCAAACCCGCAACCCCATGCACAATTCCCATGCCTACCTTGCCTGGATCGCCATCGAGGTTTGCGATGGTGTGTACGTTCACCAACTGGTGGGCAAACTCAAGCCCGGCGACATCCCGGCGGAAGTGCGCGTGAAGGCCATCGACGCGCTGGTGAACAAGTATTTCCGCAAGGACCGCGTCATCCAGGGCGGCTACCCGATGGAGATGCGCTACGCCGGACCGCGCGAAGCTCTGCTGCACGCCGTGTTCCGCCAGAATTATGGTTGCACCCACCTGATTGTGGGACGCGACCACGCCGGCGTGGGCGACTACTACGGTCCCTTTGACGCCCAGAAAATCTTCGCGGAGATTCCTGCCGACGCCTTACTGCTGCGCCCTCTGTGCATGGATTGGACTTTTTATTGTTACGAATGTGGAAGCATGGCGTCGATGAAGACCTGCCCCCACGATACCAAGGCCGTGATCGATGAGAATGGCAACTATAAGGGCGGAGCGCGCCTGCTGCTCTCGGGAACATTACTTCGCAAATTGATGAGCGAAGGGAAGCCGGTTCCAGCGGAATTCTCCAAACCTGAAGTTATCGCCATTCTGAAGGAGTACTACGACGGCCTGGAAGAGAAAGTGGAAGTGAAGCTGCATGGCTTCGCCACCGGAGAGGGGAGAAAGTAGCCTTCTCCCCGCGAGGCACAAGGGTGACGCGCCACTACACGGAATCGACCCTTTCAGGGTCGGACCTTGTTGGGGCGGAAGCGCTAACTTGACCCGCCTCGGGGCGTTATACGATTGTTCCAGATGCCCCGTTGTTCATACAGACCCTCGGATTGACCCTACGGACTCATCGGCAAACACAGGGCGACTACAGAGCAGCTATTTCTGCTCACGGCCTCTCGGGATCGTGAAGCTTAGATCTCCGGTTAGGCGATAACCCGTCAAGGTGACAAGACTTGCGGGGGACTCAACCAAAGCCTGGGAGGCGCAAACAATGCTTCTTATGCCTGAAGGATTTCCATGGGTCGTAGCGGGAGGCTCGGGTCGCAGACATAAACTCCAATGAATGCGCCTCACGCGGGCTGGTCATTGCAATTATGGCTGCCTAATAGTACCGTGTCGGTCGGTCCGCAACCATAATGGAAATTCCGGCCAGAACTGCGTGTAGCTTACATTAATGGACAGGATCAGAAGCGCGTTCGGACCCAACTGCGAGACGATCATAGACAATCGGCAGGTAGCGGATCCATTGTGGCGTCGGTGTAGCCCCTGGAAGGCCGTGCTTTGAAATGAGGACAGACGGAAAAGCGGAGGTACAACATTACGTGCCTCAGGTGCTGTTGCGGCTGCACGCCAACGACCCATCGGCAAGAAAGGGAAGCCAACAAGTCTGGTGCTTCGACAAGCAGACCGGCAAAGTTTTTCCCGCGAATATCAGGGGCGTGTTGTCGGGCACGCGATTCTACGAAATCGAAGTCAACGGCCAGACGCTAAGCCTCGAAGAACCGCTCTCGGAGCTCGAGGGCATCCTAAGTCCGATACTCGTTCGGCTGGTCCGCGACCAGAAATTGTCCGCTCTCACAAAGGAGGAGCGTTTCACCATTGCGAGCTTCTGCGCTGTGCAGATGCTTCGAACGCAGGGATTTCGCGATCGCATCAAAGACTTGAACGAAGGCGTCGCTGAGGCCCTTCGTGAACGCGCTATCGACCCTTCCGAAGTCTCGAATTTCAAGATGCTTTCCGACGAGGAGATCAAGGCGTTCTCGATGAGTATGCTGGCCGAAGCGCCGCGGAAATATGGGCCTCATTTTCTTTCGAAATACTGGCACCTCATTGGAAGTACGTCCGATGATCCGTTTCACGTCGGGGATCATCCCATCGTAGTGGATAACGATTTGATTAGAGGCAGCGGCTCCTTGGGCCTCGCGTCGCCGGGTGTGACGATCTATCTCCCTCTGAGTTCTACGCTCTGTCTTGCGATGACTGATCCGGCCTTGATGGAGGAATTGTTCGAGGGCGCGCGAAGAGTTAGAGCCGGTTACGAGGAGTTTGAAAACAGGATGGCTTCGGGAGGCTTGCCGGCAGGTGCGGCAACTTTTCTAGAGGAGATGAAAGAAAATCGGGATCGCGTGAACCAGGAAATCGAACCGATGGAGGCCGGCACCGCCTCCGCCCATCATCCTCAGGTTGTGACTCGCGTGAACTCGTTGCAGATGCTCTATGCGAGTCGGTGGATTGTTTCCTCGAAGCAGGATTTCTCGCTGCCGCTGAAAATGCTTGCTGACGATCCTGGCCTCCGTGCCCGGCGGAAGTTGGCGGTCGAGTGATCCAAACGGCCGCTACGGTCGAACTCTTCCTGTTGCCTGAAAACATCCCCGATCGATCGGGACAGAGGGTAGTAGAGTCCCACTGCCCAGAGACTCTGCGGCTTTTCGTCATATGCGTGTGCGCTCGTCGGCGGGCAGCAAAAGACGGTCGATCCTCGGAATCGGGTGGATGGCCGCGGGCGCCGGAACGTGCTTGCGGTGATGAATTGTAATTGACAGGGACTGCAAGTGCAGTGGTAAAAGGGCATGGCAGCGGGAGTATACTCTCGGTGAGGGCCGAAGTCAGCGGGAATTTTCCGGTAACTAGGGAAACGACAGACGTTGGGAAGCATATCTGCGCCATCCCCGGCCTTCAACAGCCGGAACGTGCCATGGCCTCAGTTGCCCTTTGAGGCGGTGGCACAGCAGGCATCCACTTTCCGCCGAGGGGTGAGCCATGGAACGGACTTTGGCAAAAAACCGGGATACTGAGCTGAGGCGCGGGGGGAATCGAGGGGCCCCCGGCGTCCAGGGTGACCTCGCGCGCCCCACACCAGCATTGGGGGATGCGCTTCATACGATTGCTAAGGCTGGAATCAGTGGCATTCCCGTACTGGGCGGACCTGCGGCGGAGGTCTTCGCCGCTCTTTTACGACCCCCGCTTGCTAAGAGGATGGATGAGTGGATGGAGAATGTGTGCGCTGCCATTCAAGAGCTTCAGAGGTGCGTTAAAGGCCTTTCCGTTGAATCGCTGCAAGATAACCCGTCGTTTATCTCAGCAGTTCAATATGCTACGCAAATCGCCATGCGCAGTCATCAGAAGGAAAAGCTAGAGGCACTGCGGAACTCGCTGATGAATGTGGCTACCCGCAAGGAACCGAACGAAGAGATTCAAAGCTTCTACCTGAATTTAATCGATATGTTCACCCCCTCGCATTTGAGGGTGCTGGAGCTATTCGTTAACCCGCGTCGCACAGACATGTTTGATCTTCCGTTCGATCCAGATTTTCCAATGTTCCATCAGGTTGTCAAGGATCTGATGGACCGCGGCCTCATCGCGATGCCGCAACATCTTGTCGCGAGAGGGCCACAGGACATGTACCAACGCAAGCAGCAACACGTGGAATTCATCGGGCGCGCGACGGATATCGGGAAAGGATTTGCTCGCTTCGTGTTGTCGCCGCTCGAAAAGTCGGCCCGCTAGCCAGTGTGACAGGGGGGGACCACTCGTGCTCGCGGGCAACGCAGCGCGGCTAGGCCGCAACCAAACCGGTCAAAGCAATCGGCCACAAAGAATGTCGATGTGGCCGCAACCACTACTTACAGGGCCGCGGTGAACGGACCTAAATTATTCTCCCAGGAAAATCGGCCTCTCGTTCCGCCATCGCGGTCGCGAAGTACAATCGGCGGGCATGTCACGGCTGCGGCGGAGGGTTTTGTCGGAACGGTTCTCTTCCCTGCGCTGCCGCGTCCTTCCCACCGGGCAGCACATAACCAAACACGAGCAGAGAAGTAGGGCAAACCCAAAAAACGACAGAAGAGTACCTAGGCTGGTATCGTTGCATCCCGACCGACCCCGGGGCGATCAACCTCGACTGACCCCGCCAGTATCTCACAATAGTCGATGAGGAGATCGGATTGACTTTTGATTTGCAAGGTGTCCATGCTTAGATGTTTTGATAGGCGATCCAGTAGCGCTTCTTTCGACAACCCCTTATGCACCTCCATTAGCCACTCGAATAGTTCGAACTTATCCTTCACATTCCGGGGAGCGGGGCGGACGACCCCAAAGTAAGCGTCCGGGTGAGCCTTGTAATCGGCGAGTTGTGCCGGCGAAATGGGCTGGCGCAAGATCTGGCCAACACCGTTCTGCTCGGTCACTCCGATAAGGACCTCGCTTTGAGATTCAATAACGCTAGCACTCGTGACTGTACCGAGGAGTCCGGCATCGCCGACTCCTTCAAAAAAATAGGTTTCCCCGATCATCACCCGAGGGAGCTCCCCGTGCAGGGACTCTGACGGCAAGCTGCCGTCGAAGGTGGCGGGCAAGTGCGGGTACTTTCGTAGGGCGGCACTGATATTAAACATGTCGATATGTTTCTGTTTGCGTCGCCAAACTTCTGAGAGACGCATGAAACCGGGCCTATTGAAATCTGGAATACCTAATCCGAATGGCACAGCCGCGGTCAGGATGTCATCTTTCAGCTTTCGATGATATGACATGTTGGTAATGAACACGTAGGCCTGAGTTCCTTTGGAAAGCTCTTTAGATTCATACAGCTCCAGCCGCGCGACCGCGCGGTCGATCCAGGCCGGCTTTACATCGCTGCTAAGGCCATCATCAGAATTCAGGTCAATGAATATGAGCCGCTCGTCCATAGCGGGTTTCGCCAGTGCTGCGTTCAAGTGGTGAAACATGTGCGATATGGGGTTTGGATCGCTGGTGCCGTCCTTATCTGTCTTTCCGAAGAACCCGCTTACGGCTTTCATCTTAGCTTCAACCCAATACCTCTTACCGGATGCCTTCGAAACGGCAGCAAATTCGCAATGTTTAGACGCACGGTCCGTCTCGTCTTCTAACGTAAGCGCGAAACCTGCGCGGACCAATACGTTCGCAACCATCAGTTCGTAGTAGGCGCCCTGAAAATTACCTGGGTCCTTCAATCGCTTAAGAAGGCGGGCTTGCAATTCGACGTTATGGTCCAGGAGATAGAGATTATATGCAAGCCCGAGATAACATGCGACGATTCCTGTGACCCGCGCTGAATGTACAACGCCCGGCGTTGTGATCGTTTCATTCTGGTAGCGACAAAATGCATCGTACCACTGCAGGATAGGGTGGCGTTCGCACAGCGGCTTCGCAATTTCCGCATTGCCCCATTTTGGGTCTAATATCTGTTTAATGTAATCGCACAGAAAGTCGGGAAAAGTTTTCCACTTTTTTGACCAAAAAACCCGATTTGCGACTGCGACATGCTGCTGATCGTCCCTCTTAAACGCTACGATCGGTCGACCGAGACCCTGCTGGGCCTCGCGAATCTGTTCTTGGGCTCGATGCCGGTCAATCATTTTTGGGATGTCCGGGTGACTTGGCGACGGTGCCGCCGACTCTACGCGGGTTAGAGGTCGCCCGCAGCAAAACTTATGCTTTTTGCCGCTACCGCATGGACAAGGTTGGTTTCGTCCGATTTTCATCCTATCCTCTGGCGCGCGCCGCCAATATGTCGGCTAGTCACACGGCCCTCGCAAGAGGATATGTGCAGACCCCACGTGATGCCGCACGGGTGAACGCTGCCCTCAGTCAATTATGAAACATCAGACCAAAAGCTTTCAAGCGGCTCTCTGACGTGCCTGTAAAGAGTTTCGAAAGCGAAACAGGCGGAGTTAGGCCAACCGGAGTACGGGGGCAGACCAAAAACAACCCATGTGGCCGTAAAACGCCCTACCCTTTGAAGTGCCCCATGCCCGTGCAGGATTGCAGAATCTGTCATCGGTGACAACCTGCGAAAAGTGCCATAGGTTAGAGCCAAGGCGCTCAACTCCCGCGTCGTACGCAAGTCGCAAGCTATTTCCGGTGGGTTGACGCCACGATCAGCACCACGCCTTTACCTTGTCAGCACCACCCCGGCGCTCGGCGCGCCACCCCTCCTCATCTGAGGCCGTCTCAAAACTAGGCATTTCATACTTTTGCACAGCGTAAGTTATTGATTATTCGTTCTAAAAACTGTGCTTTTGCCAGTTCTGAGACGGCCTCATCTGAGGAGGGGAGTTCTGTGACAACTTCCGTCCTGATTCAGGAGGGCGGGCGCAAAGTTTCTATGCACTGAAACCGACGAGGCATCGGTGCCCGGTAATGAATATCCGATTATGACGAGCTGTGTTGCATCGCTCACGCACTCCTGACCTAGCGAGTCCAAGGCGAATTGCCTATTCAAAGGGCGTTTAGCCAACCCGGAAGCTCGATCAATCCTCGTCCCGGTAAGGCTTGGTCTCTTCCTCGCGCCCGAGTAATTGCGCAGCTTCGTCTACATACTTAAACCTATATTCGACCGCCGGTTCGATCTCGAGGCCATATTGCCAGTCATTCCATCCCGAAATGAAAATGAACTCTGGATCAACCTTGCGGGCGGTGAGGAGCTGATTTTTGAAATACTCGCCATCCTGGCGGTCAAACCTTTTCCACGTTGAAACGTCTAACGGCTCACCTTTCTTTTTTCCGAGATACGCATTCTCCAGGAACGGATCGATGCCGGGTGAGACAGGCATCCATTCGTGATTCGCCGGCTGCGGCGATTCGTTGCAGTATGACCAGTTCGCCGTGCCGTCATAGGCACGCACGCGTCGCAGCGCAAAATCATCCGTCTCCTTTTCTAACTGGTCCAGATCGGGGTTCCCGGGGCCATTGATGTAGGTCAGCACCAAGGGCTTGTTCTTCAACCGGAAGTAGTACGGCTTGGGGGCCACGTGCTCCCGGACGTACTTGAGTGCGTGATGGTATTCCGCAAGAGTTGGATTTGAATCATACCGCTCGACCCAAATAATCAGTTGGAGCTTGCGTGCCTCTTTCTCCTGGTCCTCAAGGGCTTCGAGGAGCCACGCGAGCACCCGGTCTTTTTCAATATCCATGGGCGTCCACTCGGCAAATCCATAGAACGTCATAGACGATGGCGTCCACTCCGGCTCGCCGCAACCACTTCAAATGCTTGAGCCGGTCATCCTTTGTCTTGTAGCGGTAGTACCCGAGAAGCGGATGGTAGGGGCCCTTGTATTCCTCGATGCTGTCCCAGTCGCGGCTTACGGCTTGGAAGTGGGCGATGTAAAAGATCGCCACCGTGCCATTGAAACGGCCAAGCTTCGCACCCGTCTCCCCGGCACGGTTCGTAGAGAGCTGCGTTGTTGACGCTGACCTGGCAATAGCAGTCGCTGTAAGGCAGGACGTGGCCAGGAAACTACGGCGAGATACTTTGTTTGACATTTGTTCCCCTGGAATTGACGCTAAGAATTGAGAACAACCCGGCATTTCGAAGCAAGAATCTCTTCTCACTTCGTGCTTGCAATCCCGGGAAAAGTTCGCGGCACGATCCCTGCCCCCTCTTTGACGGCGATGATCTGATGGATCGGCACATTGGCCAAGCGATCGACGTGTCCACCGGCCAGGTAATCTCCAGGGAGTCAAGCTTCGTTCGCTTACCCAGGCAGATGTGAATCCTGGGATCGCTCGCGGGAATATACCCCATTCCTCCCTTGGATTCATCAATCTGGGAAACTCCTGTTAAAGGTGTTGTCACTGCAAACTCCTCACCGACGAGTCCACAGAAGCGGCGTAGCGCAGACCTCCGCCCTTGAGGTCTGCGGTTCTTCGTGCCCGATTTGAATAAATGCAGGGTGGCAGGGAAACCATCGCCCAGACTTAGGATTCCCGGGTTTTCAAATGAAGAGCCGCGGACCCACAAAAACGGGGGACCGCGCTACTCAAGAATTGTTGCTACCTTCGCCAAAACCTCGTCCAGGATCGCATCGGGTACGTTTTCCAACTTTCGGCCGTGGCGCGCGGCGAGATCCAGCGCGCGGGGCTGGTCGCAGCGGATAACGCCGGTGGTTTTGGTGCCGGCGCCGGTCAGAGATACCGCAAATCCGGCGGTCCGCGCGAAACTTCCCCCGCTGGTGATGGGGAGAACCACGGGCACCTTGGTGACCCGGTTAAAAGCATCGGGCGAGATGATCAGGACAGGGCGTCGACCCTTTTGCTCGTGCCCTTCGGCTGGATCAAGCCCCACCAACCAGATATCACCACGTCTCATCAGATCAGCTCCCGACCCACAGGCTTGTTACGGAGCCATTCCCGTTCTTCCTTAGTGCGCCGGGCCTTGGAGTCGCATTGGGCGAGCAGTTCGGTCAGGGTGTAGCGGGGGCGTTTTTGCCGTTCCACCACCAGCCGGCCGCGATCGATTGCAAGGCCGACCTGTACTCCCGGCCGCAAGCGCAGGAGGTCGAGCACGGCGCGCGGTACCGCCAGCATGACCGAGCCGCCGACCTTACGCAGATGGGTTCTGTGCATAGCCCTTCCTCTCGATTATACTTTAATATAACATTTTGGATGAGGATTTACAATCCAAACAGCTTTGTTCCGTCTGCCCTCTCTCGATTGGGGGATGGCGCGGGTGGCGCTGGTAGCCACGGTGTCGCCGCAGCGACGTTTTCTGACCGTGGGTTCTTCCCTAGATGGCTAAGGCAAACCCTTCGGATAATGCAGCAGAAAAGCCCACGGTCAGAAAAACGCTGACCGTGGCTACCCGCTGAACTGGAGGCGGCCGCGGATCGGCTTGCCAAGGCGTTGGCTGACGTTAACGAAGACGAGCTTGTGGCGGAATTCAGGCACCGGCGTCGGCATGGAAAGCAAGTGTAGCGCAGACCTCCGCTGTTGAGGTCTGCGGTTCTTCGTGTGTCATTTCACCAAATGTAGCGTGGCGGAGAAACCGTCACCCAGGTTTAGGATTATCGAACTTCCAAATGAAGAGCCGCGGACCCCAAAAACGGGGGACCGCGCTACGGACCGGTCTGCGGTTGTTCGCTCGTTGAGTGCCACTACTGATCACCACTTATAACCTCCAGCGAATCCGGGTTACCCCGTCAAGCGTCAAAAAGGCATACACTCTGCAATGCAATACTGTAATTTGTTTTTTTAGCAAGAATATTGTGCTACTTCCCGAAAGTGACCCCTCACCCGTCCCGCGTCCCGATCAAGTGCATCGGGACCGCGGTCCACCCTCTCCCCTCGGAGAGGGCTATGATTCTCATTTGGTTCCGGCTCCGCCGCGCTACGGACCTTGCCGACAAACCCTTGTATATGCCCCCCGAGACATCCATAATGTGATCTTCCCTTCGAACCAATCCTGGGCTTATCCCTAAAAGGAACCTGTCATGGCGGCGCATATCAATAATCTCGATATCGGGCTGGTGGTGGGGTTTTTCGGCGGGATGGGAACGTTTTTCCGGGGGTTCCGTATCTACCGTGAGTCTCGCCTGCTTCAGGACACGCCGGGGACGCCCATCCGCAGCCTCGCCATGGGCTTCGTGCGAATTCACGGCAAGGCCAAGAGCGACCGGCTCGCGAGCAGCCCCGTCAGTCACACTCCCTGCTGTTTCTATACGGTCGAGATCGAGAAATGGGAGAAAAGGAAGGATAGTGAGGGAGGGGAGGACAGCGGAATATGGTCGCATTATGGGGCGGCGGCTGACGGCGACTGGTTCTACCTCGAAGACGCCACGGGGCGCGTGATGGTGAATCCGCGCGGCGCAGAGTACGAGCTGGAGATGATAGGGAGGCGTGAGGTCTCGAGCACGACGGCTTCGAGCCTCGCCGTCGGCGGCGTTTCCGACCGGGATTTACTCGCCTACGTGGCGCGCGTGGGTATGACCCCCAAGATACAGGGACTCCATCACCCTCTCGGAATGGTAGGGGCGCATGACGCCATAGCCAAGTATATGAAGCATCAAAGCACCCAGGAAGAGCTGTTCCAGGGGTTGCTCGGGCCCCAGGTGGTGCAGATGCGGGCGAAGATGCAACAAGGGCTGGAGGCCGAAGGGCCATTGTCCGATCCCCGCCGAGAGGAAGTCCGACTCGCCCTGATCGAACTCAATAAGTATCCTTTCTGGGATCCCAAATACGATGAGCTGAGACAACGCATCGTCCAAATGCAAGACCGGAATAGAAAGCTGGGCCTGGTCAGTCGTGTTGCCCTGCCTCAGCCGGACCCGCCGAGGAGCGATGGGGCAGCCCCGGTTGCCAGTCCGCCCGCTGTCGATCCACTGCCGGCTGCCGACCCCCCATTCTCGCCCGACCACCCGCTCGCTTCCGGCCGGTATCGCCTCACCGAGTGTTGCATCCTGCCTGACCATGACTACGATATCAGCGGTACGTGCGCCCAGAATCCCGCGGCCAAGGATTTGAGTGACCGCAATCTGATTCACAAGGGGGCAAATGAACCCACCTACCTCATTTCCGCCCTGACCCGGCCGGGCGTCAACATCATGATGCAGATGCGGTCGCAGTTGATGATTTTTGGAGGCGGGATGCTGGCCGCCTTTTGCCTGGGGCTCCTGCTCCTTCGCTTCGGCCTTCTCTGAGCGAACCATTGTTCTCCCACCCAAAGGTTGTCTCGTTTTCAGGCGGGTTGCGGGTGTAGCGCAGACCTCCGCCGTTGAGGTCTGCGGTTCTTCGGGCGCCATTGAAACAAATGTATTGAGGCGAAGAAACCGCCGCCCGGGTTTGGGATTTTCGAGTTTTCAAATGAAGTGCCGCGGACCCCAAAAACGGGGGACCGCGCTACGGAGCAGCGGGTAGCCACGCTCAGTGGTTTGCTGACCGTTCCTCCCTGGATGGCCAAGGGGTGTAGCGCAGACCTCCGCTGTTGAGGTCTGCGGTTCTTCGTGTGTCATTTCACCAAATGTAGCGTGGCGGAGAAACCGTCACCCAGGTTTAGGATTTTCGAGTTTTCAAAGGAAGAGCCGCGGACCCCAAAAACGGGGGACCGCGCTACGGAGCAGCGGGTAGCCACGCTCAGTGGTTTGCTGACCGTTCCTCCCTGGATGGCCAAGGGGTGTAGCGCAGACCTCCGCCGTTGATGTCTGCGGTTCTTCGTGCGCCATTGGAACAAATGTGAAGAAGCCAGGGCCGGGTTTAGAGTTTTCAAATGAAGTGCCGCGGACCCCAAAAACGGGGGACCGCGCTACGGAGCAGCGGGTAGCCACGCTCAGTGGTTTGCTGACCGTTCCTCCCTGGATGGCCAAGGGGTGTAGCGGTTGCGGTAGGGATACCGGTTACCCGGTACCCCCCGCACGGATCCGTACGTGCGCTGGTTAGCGCATACGGCTCTTATCTCGGATGTGTGGCGGCGAACCGTTGGGATGGCCAAGGATGCACAACGTGCGGAGCAGGCAACCAGCAGGCCGCAAGCTTCCCCAGTCGGTCCCAGTTGAGGCGGTGGCGTTGACTGCGTTGACGCAGTTGTGTTCGCCACAGTCGGGTCAACCGTTCCCGAAAGATTCGCAGGCGGTCGAGGTTTCCCGGTACCGCGTGATAGTTGAAGTAGCCTTGCACGACCGACCGGAGCCATTTACCCGTATCCGCGATGGGATCGTGCCGACGCTGCCGGAGTTGTTGCTTGAGTTCCTGCAACTTCCCCCGCAGGCGCTTGCTGATCGTCTTCCGCTTCACGGTAAATTGCCCCCTCCGGTTCTTCCCGCTGATATGCGTGAAGCCCAGAAAGTCGAACGTCTCCGGCTTACCTTCTCCTCTCCGTTTCCGGTAAAGTTCGGCAAACGGCCCGAACTCGATCCGGCGCGTTTTGTCAGGATGCAGTTCCAATCCAAACTTCCCCACCCGCTCCCGGAAATCCTCCAGAAAGCGGTCGGCTTCCGTCTGCGATTGGAATCCAAGGACCGTATCGTCGGCATACCGCACCACGACCACGTCTCCCCGGGCGTGCTTCTTGCGCCACGCCTGCACCCACAGGTCAAAGACGTAGTGCAGATAGATATTCGCCAGCAGGGGCGAGACCACCGCCCCTTGTGGCGTACCCATCTCCGTCTCCGACCATTCGCCTTCCTCCCTCACCCCGGCTTTCAGCCATTTCTGGATGAGCCGGAGAATCCGGGGGTCGGCGACGCGATGCTGCACGAACTTGAGCATCCATTCGTGGGATATCGAATCGAAAAATCCACGAATGTCCGCGTCAAGAACGTAGTTCACGTGCTTCACCGTGAGCGCGTACGAGAGCGCGTCCAGCGCTTGATGCTGGCTGCGTCCCGGTCGAAAGCCATACGAGAAGCCCAGAAAGTCTTCCTCGTAAATCGCCTTGAGGATGGTGACCACGGCCTGTTGGACGATCTTGTCCTCCAGTGCCGCAACCCCCAACGGACGTTGCCGCCCGTCGCCTTTCGGGATATACGCCCTTCGCGAGGGCTTCGCTCGG
Organism: uncultured Acidobacteriota bacterium; assembly: GCA_963804995.1. GTDB lineage: Bacteria > Acidobacteriota > Terriglobia > UBA7540 > UBA7540 > Bog-366. The sequence goes on along the minus strand of CAWDSK010000002.1, from coordinate 581,122 downwards.
AATGCTCCGCGGTGGACCCGGCTGTGCAGATCGACGAGTCGACCTTCCAGCCCGCTTTCATACTCCTGCCACGTCATGCCGTCTACTCCCGGTGCAGCTTTTCGCTTCAAGGCGTAAAAGCTTTCCCGCAGCAGATCGACCGTTAAGTGGTGGAGCAAGGCCGTGAACTTCATCTCCCTGTGTTCCTTCGCGGCTTTCCGCACACCCGCGAGTCCCTGGGACACGCGTGCCCCGCTCTGTGTCGGGTGCGTGTTAGGCCAACGGGTGTTCTCCTTGATCAGCGGCCTTCCCTCCTCATTCTCCGCCAACGGCTTCCCGTCTTTGTTCAAATGATTCATCGGTACTGTTCCGCTGTCCGACTCCTCGAAAGCGTGCAGGCGGGCTGTACGGCCATCGCCTTTTCCCGCCGTCCGGCCACGATCTACGGCGGCCGGCGCCTCCGAGGTCTCCCGGTTCTCGTGCAGAAAGTGTCTAGGCGTGTCTGGGGTCTACGACTACGCAGGACTGTGCCGGAACTCGCGTTGGCGTCCCGGCCTCATGTTGCCTTCCGTTTAGTCTGAAAACGTCGGCGTCCTGATTGGACATTTTCGAAGCTCAATACCCAGCCCACCTATTCCCCTGTTTACGCTTCACCGTGCGCCTCACGACGCCCAGCGCAAAACTCGGGGCCGAGTGGATCGCTGCTCCTTCCTCGTGAGAAATTTTCATTCTCTGCTTTCTGCCGGTTTATCCCGGCGCACCAGACCTCCGCCGTTGAGGTCTGCGGTTCTTCGCGCGCCATTTGAACGAATGTGAAGAAACCACGGCCGGGTTTAGAGTTTTCAGATGAAGAGCCGCGGACCCCAAAAACGGGGGACCGCGCTACAAAACTGACCCCTCACCCTTTAGCAGGAAGACCGAAACCACGATTAATCACTTCACAAATCTTCCGAACCCCGTTGCGCCTGTGGGCTATAATCGCTAACCTTTGCCATTGTATCGAGTGAAACCACTGATATCTGGAGGACCCCGTGAAACTACCGCTTTCGCACCTCAACCTGAAGCGTTGTGCTTTCCTGGCCACGGCTTGCCTGGCGGGAGGGCTGCTCGTAAAAGGATGGCTCTTATTCGCGCAACTGCAACCAACCCGATCCACTATGACTTCTGAAACTGCCGGGCTTGTTTCGCCTGCCCAGCACCGGGGAGCCCGGCTTGTGACTATCCCGCCGCTCGCCGCCAATCCCGGCCCCGGCGCGTCCGCTGAAGCCCTGTTGGAGGCATACCGTCACGTGGAAGTGGCCTCGGTTTCCGACGCTTTGGAACAAATCACTGGACGCCGAATGTACATGACGCATCGGATGCAGCCCATTTTTACGGCCAAATTTGCCGGCTACGCCGTCACCGTGGCTTTGAAGAAACAAGAAGGACAGGGATCGCAGGCGCTCAACGGCATGCTCACCGCGATTGACCAAGGCGCTCCCAACTCAGTTTACGTCATGTCCGTCGAAGACGGAGCCGACATCGCCGGCATGGGTGGGCTGATGGGAACCGCCATGTCCGCACGCGATTTTGCCGGGGCCGTCATCGATGGTGGAGTGCGTGATACCGCTTACCTGAGGAAGATCCAGTTTCCCGTTTACGCGCTCGGCCCCGTGCCCTCTACTTCCGCGAATCATTACCGCTTCGCCGGCGCCAACATTCCGATTACCTGTGATGGCGTTCCGGTTAACCCCCACGATCTGGTGGTGGCGGACAGTGATGGCGTGGTGGTGGTTCCGCAAGACCAGTTGACGCAGGTGCTGGCCCTGGCTCAGCAGATGGACTTCAAAGAGCATTCCATGTACCCCGTCATCGAGCAACATAAATCCATCGAGGAAGCGGTGCGCGTGTTCGGACGGCTTTGATTAAAAATCGGCGGGTGCAGGTTCGTGTTTCGGAGTGCGGCGACTCGTCGCCGCTTTCTCTCGCCGCAACTCGATGCGGCGATGCCTCCACCGCTGACGAGTCAGCCGTGGAAAAAGCGGGAGCAAGCTCCCGCACTCCGAAACTTACCGCAAGGGCACGGTGAGAGTATTCGCTAATTGGGGCAGCCCCGGGCTGGCACTAATGCTTCTTCAGATGTTTCTTCAGATACTCCTGGTATTCCTTGATGAGCGCTGGGTCGGTGGGGCTGGGATAAATATCCGTTGACTTATATTTCCCCTCACCGAACTTCATCTTGGTCCACGCGTCGTGGATGTGCGTTTCATCGGCCTCTTCCACGACCTTTTTCGCCAATTGCGGGGGAATAAAATAGACACCCTCGCGATCTCCCAACACCACGTCGCCGGGCATGACCGTTACCTTACCGATGGTCACCGGGATGTTGATGCCGGCCACCATGCAGTTGTTAAGGTACGACGGAACGGCGCGGCGATAATATCCGGTCATGTCGATTTCCATAATCCCGTCCAGGTCCCGGATATCACCGTCGATGACGAACCCCGCGCCCTTGTCGTGAATGTAGGTCGCCAGGTTGTCACCGATAATTCCGCCCGAAATGGCACGCGCATCCATGACAATCACATCACCCGGCTGCAATAGGTTGAGGGCTGTCTGATGCGTGATCTGGCGCTCGGGGGGAGCGTTGGAGGGCAAGCCGGTTGAATCCACGGAGGCTACCTCCGGCCGCAAGGGCATGAGCAGGAGGGTGACCGCGCGTCCCACCAACATCTTGTCGGGCTTCACGATTTTCCAATTGCCGTCGAACTGGCTGGGGTAGCCCTGCTCCTCAATCCCGAATACTTCTTCAGCCGACATACCTTTCACTCGCTCCAGAATCGAGTCCGGAACTTTCGGGCGCCCGTCCGGAAAACGGTCGAAAGGATTGTTCGCGGTGTACTGGATCATCTGGTCCCGCGTCAATTTGAACACCTGGGCGCGCGCCGGCACCAGCACGGCCAGGCTCGCCAATACAACAACCGCAGATTTCGGCATGGTCATGATATTCTCCCTCGATGGTAAAGTGCCGGCCGATCCGCCGGCGTTATGGACATTGGCTAGCTTGCACCCCATGATTCCGCGCCATGGGGCTCGAACCACGACGTGCCCGGCATTTGCGCCTTCTTCGCCACTTCGTCGTTCATCTCAACCCCCAGGCCGGGCCGGTCCGGAACCGTAACGAATCCTTTTTCGATAATCTCCCCTTCCTTGACCCAATTCTTCCAGAGATCCGGATAATTCACCCAGTGCCATTCGAGAGCCAGAAAATTCGGAAAGGTCGCACAGACGTGCACCGAAGCCATTAATCCCACCGGGGAGACGACACAATGCGGCGCGACCGGGATGTAATAGGTCTCTGCCAGGTTCGCAATCTTTTTCGCTTCCGCCAAACCGCCCGCCTTCTGAAAGTCGGGTTGGATGATGTCCACCGCCCGCTTCTCCATCAGCTCCTGGTAGCCCCAGCGCATATACAGGTTCTCGCCGCACGCAATGGGCGTATTCGTCGAGCGCTTAATCTCCGCCATGGCTTCGATGTTTTCCGCTGGCACAGGTTCTTCCAGCCACAGTAAACGGAGAGGTTCCAGTTCCTTGGCGACGCGTTTGCCGGTCGGCGCATCGTAGAACGCGTGCATGTCCACGCCGAGTTCGATTTTCGCATCGAGTCTTTCCCGGACGTGCTGGACCTCTCTCAGCATGCGATCCATCTCAGCGTTGTTGGCCGTCCGGTTAAAGTGGTCGAAGCGGTTCGGATCCTGCTCTTGGTCGATATCGATCTTGGCCGCCGAGAATCCGTTCTCTTTAGCGAAGGCCAACTTCCGTTCGGCCTCCGCACCCATGTTGTCCTCCATGTCGGTGTCCAAGTATATCCGGACCTTATCCCGGAACTTGCCGCCCAGAAGTTGGTATACCGGCATGCCGAGCGCCTTTCCCGCCAGGTCCCACAGCGCGATCTCAAGCCCGCTGAGCGCCGTCATGTACTGTCCGCCCTGCGCGCCGGAGAAGACATTCCTTCGCAGTTCCTCCCAGATCGCCTCAACGTTTAGCGGGTCTTTACCGATGAGGGCGTCCCTGAAGCTGTGGATCAACGCCGGAGTACCTTCGGCCGCATCCGTGGATTCGCCTAGCCCGACCAGACCTTGATCGGTGTAAATCCGGATATGCGCCTGGGGGCCGTGCACAAGCACCATGGCCGTCCGGACGTCAGTGATCTTCAGTTTCGGCCGCTGGTAGGTCCGGCTCGAGGTCTGAATGGCCTCCGCAAGCGCCGGCAGTGCCATCGCGCCGACCAGCGCGGGTCCTGAACGTCTGCAAAAGCTTCCGTCTCGTCATCATGCCTTTCCTCCTTGCTTCACGAATAGTTTGGGGTTCCCATTGGGGGCTTCGGGCCGGTGCCAGTATACACCAGGCCGCCCGTTCTTCGGTTGCCCGAGACTCCCCGGATTGACCACCACGCGCGATCCGATGGTGCGTACGGCCGGATGGTGAGTATGGCCTACCAGGATAATATCCGCGTTGAGGTTATCCAGCTCCTTGAGCCAGCGGGGAGACTCGGCTGCGCCCACTGAAACGGGAATCGAGACCGCGCTCGTGGAGAGGCGCCCGGCTTGAGGTAACCTCAAACTAGGGGGTAAAGGAATGGGTAAGCGAGTTCGAGGGGGCGATTTCTTTACCATTGTCCTCGGCACTACACAATTGCTCGAGGATCGCTTCCGCGGTCAGGAGACACGCACCCACGGCCGCCGCATCCTCACCTTGCTGGGAAACCATGACCTCCAACCGGCTAACCGAATGCTGGAAAGCGCGGGCGCGTAAGGATCGCTCCAACTGGTCCGTTAGCAGGTTCTTCGTGACACGGGGCAAAGTGCCTCCCAGAATGATCCGGCCGGGATTCAAAAAGTTCACAATGCTCGCAAGCGCCGTTCCCAGATGCGTCCCGGCTTCGGCCAGAACCGTCTCGCACAGCCGGTCGTGGGATTCCGCCGCGGCCGCGATGGCTTCCAGCGATACCTGTTGACGTTCGCCTTCCGGCAGGGCGGCGAGACTCGAGGCCACTCCCTGTTCGAGACCCTTGCGCACGTTATCAATGATCGCCGCGGCGGATGCGTAAACTTCCAAGCAGCCGCGGTTGCCGCATGAGCAGAGGGGACCGGTCTCATCAATGGTGGTGTGCCCCAATTCACCGGCCATTCCATCCTGCCCGGTGTAAAGGCGCCCGTCTACAAAGATAGCCGCACCGATGCCGACTCCGGCGTGCACAAAGACAAAGTTTTTTTGCCCTTTCCCAAAACCAAAACGTTGTTCGGCGATGGCCGTGGTGCGCGCGCTGTCTTCAACCACCGTGGTCAAGCCGTACTCCTCCGCGAAAATCCGTTTCAGTTGAACGTCCCGCCATCCAGAAACCTTGGGCCAAAAAAGCACCGTCCCGCTGGCGCGGTCAATGAATCCCGAATGGGCGAGGCCCATGCCTTGAATCTTGGGGTCGCGCTTGAAACAGTTCTTGATTTCCTGATGGACGTGATCCAATACAAACTGCTCACCGTGGGAAACGTCCAGCGGAAGTTTCTGGTAATTCAAGACGTTACCCAGGAGATCTGAAACCACTAGGCGCGTGTTGACCCGACCGAATTCCACCCCCATCACATGCGCCAAGTCGGGATTGATGTGCAAAAGCACTTTCCGCCGACCGCGACCGGAGGGAACTCGACCTCCCTCGAGAATCCACTTCCTCTGGCGCAAGCGTTGCACCATGGAGGAAACATAGCTGGGAACTAGATTGGTTTTTCGGGCCAAATCCACACGGGATATCTCGCCCTCGGAATAAATGAGCTTCAAGAGACGGGCAAGTTCGGATTTCCTCATGCCTCAACCTTTTTTGCTTTGGATACGACAAATCTCAACTGCCAACGCGCACACCAGAACCTGAATGATAATCACAATTATCACACACTTTACACTGATTTCACCTTCGGGACCGTGAGAATGTGCCCTGAAGTGGTCGATACTTCTGCCTGAGAACTAAGTTTGGGGCTGGCCGGTGCGGTCAGGAATGTCAACTTACGTCACATCAAAGTTCTAAGAGGTACGAAGTCGCTAAAAGGCTGAAAACAGCTTGCACGTCCAACTCCTTTAGAATGTTAATACAAGCCGAATCTAAAGCCTTCAAAAGGTCGGCGGGGTCTTGGTTCAGCCTGAAGGTTGACCTTTTGGCACTATTAATGTGAAAAGAGGTCAAGAAATTGCGTCTGACCCAAGGGAGTGCGGAATTGTCCGCATCCTGTTGCCCACTTCGTAGAAGTGGAAAGATTGATTGTAAAGGCAGCATGTCTGTATTAGATTTAGGTCGCGTAAGCAGGAAGGCGAGGCTGCACCAAGTTTGGCCGCCCAGAGAACCAGCATCACGCACAATCAGTTGGCCCCCATCACGGTTGAATTGTTTGGATTTACGGAGGCGCGAGCGTGACTTGGTCACCGGACCGGGAGGCGTGCTCCCAGAGTTTCATTCGCTGGTGTGTGCCCCGGGGGTGAGCATTCGATGGCCTGCAAGAGAGGAGCATTATGAAACCAAATGATTTCGGAAAGATAAGTCGTCGCACTTTTCTCGCTTCTGTTCCCGTCGCCGCGTCCGTGCCCATGCTGCGGGGCACCGCGCATGCAACCGTATCGGATCCGGCAACTCCGGTTGACCCGGCGCTGGCCTTGAAGGGGGGGACACCGGTGCGCACTTCGATTCTCAACACCTCGTGCCCCGGATCTCAATTCTACGACAATCACGAACAGGACCTGACCGACGAGGCGATTTCAACGCATGGTTTGTTTCGCTGGTACGGCCCGGAGGGCCAACCACAGCCCAATAAAGTGGCAACTTTCGAAAAGGAATTTTCCAAACTCCTGGATGTCAAATACGTGCTCGGCATCACCTCAGGGACGGCGGCATTGCATGTGGCCCTGACGGCCCTGGGTGTAGGCCCTGGCGATGAAGTGATCCTTCCCGCTTGGACCTGGTATTCCTGTTACTACGCCATCCTCATGACCGGTGCTCTGCCGGTATTCGCGGAGGATGACGATTCCTTCACCATCGACCCAGAGGATGTAGAAAAAAAGATTACTCCGCAAACCAAGGCGATCATGGTCGTACACCTGTTTGGATCGCCCTGCAACATGGACGCCATCATGGCGGTGGCGCGCCGGCACAACATCAAGGTGTTGGAAGACTCCGCGCAGAACGCCGGCGGCTCGTATAAAGGCAAGCGCACTTCGACCATCGGCGACATTGGAATCTTCAGCTTCCAGCTCCACAAGATGATCACCGCGGGCGAGGGCGGAGCGGTAGTTACCAACGACCCGCTGTTGTATGAACGCGCGGTGCGGTTCCATGATCTCGGCCTGCTGAGGCCGCCCAGCGTGGCCCAGATCGGCAAAGGCGCCATGCCTTATTTCATGGGCGTCAACTATCGCATGAACGAAATGACGGGAGCCGTCATGCTGGCCCAAATGCGGAAGCTCGACTACATCCTGGGCGAACAGCGCCGTCGGGGCGGGTCTGTCATTGACCGGGTGAGCCGCATACCGGGAATCAAAATGCGGCGGAGCAACGATCCGAACGGCGAACTCCACTTGACGGTGGATTTGATCCTGTCGAGCCAGGAGCTGCGGGACCAATTCCTGAAAGCCATGAAAGCGGAGATGGTTCCCATGGAGCGGCCCAGCGCGGCGGTGGTCCTGCCAGCCCAACCCCCCATTGCCAACAAAGCCGTCCCCCATCCGATGTGGCCGTCATTCAATTCACCGCGCGGCAAGGAAATGCGTTATGGCGCAGAGAGCGTTCCGCGCACCATGGATATCTTCAACCGCACTGCTACGTTGACGGTGGGCCCCAAGTATACCGACCGCGATCTGGATGACATCGTTGCCGCCATCAGCAAGGTGTATCAGGCTCTGGTGATCTCTTAAGGCGGACGGAACCGCGGATGATTTGACGAAGGCTGCGCGCCTGCGTCCCCCCGAAGGGGCGCAGGCAGCGGCCGCAGGAGAAAGGTTTGCTCTGGCGAAACACTTTTCGGGATTACACCTTGAGGCGCTTTCTGGGCGACCTGTCAGGTGGGGCAATCGCCTCGCTGATTGCACTCCCTTATGGTTTGGCGCTCGCGTCGTTGATGGGACTCCCCCCCATCCTGGGTGTATATACGTCCATCATCACCGCTCCCTTCTGCGTGATATTGGGCCGTAATCCCGTCCTCATTGGCGGCACTTCCAGTGTGACCGTTCCCTTCATCGCCGCGGCGGTCCTGGCGCAGGGAATCCCTGGGGCGGCGAAAGTCTGTATTTCCGCCTCCATCATCATGATGATCTTCTGCGTCCTGCGCCTGGGGCGCTACGTGGCCAAAGTACCGCACTCGGTCGTGGCCGGGTTCTCCTGCGGGATTGGCGGCATGATGATCATCTCGCAGTTGCGGACGATTTTTGCTCTACGTCCCCCGGCGGGCGGGTGGAAAGAACACATGCTCGGGCAGTTGGTGCAGGTCATCCAAAACCTGGGTCAAATGCGCATCCAACCCTTCCTCGTGGCCCTAACCGTCATAGTGGTTGCCACGATTGTGATCTATCGGCTTCCCCGGAGCCCCGCGCCCTTGTTCGGAGTCGTGGTGGCCCTGATCGTGGGCAAGATTTTTGGCTGGCACGAGAAGGAAGTCGGCGCCTTATTCTCCGGCCTGCCCTCGCCGGTGGGATTCCACTGGGAGTCGTCGGATGTGTGGACTGTGCTCCCGGCTGCTTTCGGTTTGGCCTTTGTGTCGTCGGTCGATCTGCTCATGACCTCGCGCGTGGTGGAACACTTCCGCGGCCGTCATAAGCTGATGAAGAAGCACGACGCTGACATGGAACTAGGAGCGTACGGGATCGGGAATCTCATCGGCGGGACCTTTGGCGCGCCTACGAGTGTGGGAATCCCGGCGCGCAGTCTGGCCAACGTACAGTGCGGCGCCACCACGGCCGTTTCCAATATCACCCATGCCGTGTTTCTGGTGGGCTTCATCACGTTGGGGACGCACTTCCTTTCCCAGATTCCACTTGCGGCATTGGCTGGGGTCACGGCCTGGATGGGCGCCCGGTTGCTCGATTGGAGTACCTGGAAGCGTCTGCGCAAGATGCGCCGCGCGGATGCCGCGGCTTTCGTCGCTACGGCATGCGCGGTCCTGATGATCAACGCCGTAATGGCGATAGCAATCGGTTGCTCCATTCATGTGCTGCGCTATGTCTACCGCCGATATTCTCCGCCGCCCTCTGCAAAAGAGCTCGGCCCACCCCCTGGCCGCGATACCCTCGCCGCTTAATGCACCGAAGGCAGCCACCTCGTGCCCCGCTGGCGTCGTAGCATAACCGAGGTGAGCGGCATTAGAACTACCCACTCAACCATCGCCTTCTGTATCCTCTAGCTCCGATTTCTCACTAGCCCGACCGGTTCTCATAGAGCGACCACCCCTCCTGATGGTGGTGGATCAATTTGCTGTAGCGGCGGTCTCCGACTGCCGGAATCTATCGAATCCAAAGCCGGCGGTCGGAGACCGCCGCTACAACAATCCAAATCGACCCACTACCCTCCTGATGAACAAATGGACCTGGGTGGTTGGTTCGCGATAGAATCGGGCGCCGAGTTTCGGGAAGGAGACGCCGTGGCGCAAAACAAAGTTCGATGGGGTGTTCTGGGTGTGGCCCTGATAGCAGTTGAGAAAGTGATACCGGCGATGCAGCGAGGGGAGTGGAGTGAGGTCACTGCCATCGCCTCACGTGACCGGCGCAAGGCCGAGGGTGCGGCGCGCGCACTCGGCATTGCCAAGGCCTACGGATTGTACGAGGAGCTTTTGCAGGATGCTGAGATTGAAGCGATTTACAATCCGCTTCCCAATCACCTTCACGTCCCGTGGACCCTTAAGGCGATGGAGGCTGGGAAGCATGTTCTCTGCGAAAAGCCTCTTAGTATGACCGCGGAGGAGGCCAAATCGCTTTTGGCGGCACGCGACCGGACAGGCATGAAGATCGGTGAGGCTTTCATGGTGCGCACGCATCCGCAGTGGCTCCGTTTGCGTGAGCTGATTGCCTCAGGCCGCATCGGCAAGTTGCGCTCCATTGTGGGCTTCTTCAGTTACTTCCTTCGCGACCCCGCTAATATCCGCAATATCCCCGCGTGCGGCGGCGGTGGGTTGATGGACATCGGCTGCTATCCCATTACGATGTCGCGGTTTGCCTTTGGAGAGGAGCCTTCCCGAGTGATGGGTTTGATCGAGCGCGACCCGGAGATGAAGACTGACCGGCTGACGTCCGCCCTCCTCGATTTTCCCTCGGGGCAGTCGATTCTCACGTGCAGCACTCAACTGGTTCTCCACCAGATGATGCAGTTTATGGGTACCCAGGGGCGCATCGAGATCGAGGTCCCGTTTAATCCACCAAACGACCGGCCCTGCCGGCTCTTCATCGACGACGGACGGGACCTTTTGGGCGGAGGCGTAAGCACGGAGACTTTCCCGACGTGCGATCAGTACACGATTCAGGGTAACGTCTTCTCAAGGGCGATTCGTGAAGGAGGCGAGGTTCCGGTTTCGGTCGAAGATGCGATCCGGAATATGGCTGTGATCGATGCCATTTTCCGGTCGGCTGAATCAGGCCGGTGGGAAAAGCCGTAGGGTTGGGAAGGCAAGATCACCGGCCCTGGGATCCCTCCCAGAAAGGCGAAAGCCTTGCTGATGACGGCCGCCGAGCATGTCCGGTCGGAATATCAGCAAGGCGTTCACCCTTGGGGTCAGTTTTGTAAACCAAGGCCTAATGCAAGCAAGCCTCTTTTAGTCTGAGCCGCGCGCACGGCCATCGTTACTTTGTGCGCTTGGCCGTAAAGTCGCGGTCACCGCGTTCGCTGTGCACACTCCCCTTCATGGAATCCCCGTCAGCCGTGGCGGTGTATTGGAATACCATTGTGTCGCCACTTTGGGTCTGGCGCTTCACGGTGAAGCTTACCTTGTTTCCGTTGACCGTACCTTCCAGCGGCGCCTCACCGCGTCGCCCGGTTAGCGTGCCTTTAATCGTGCCGCCGTCTTGCGTGATCACCAGGGTTTGGGTCATGGTTCCGTTGGGGCCCTCGGAGGTCATTTCCCATGTCCCCGCAACCTTTGCGGCTTCGTCGACGGCCAAAACTTTGCCCGTCCACATCAATAACATTCCACATGCGAATGCCAACACCAAGGAATAGGTTATTCTTTTCATAAAAGCTTCTCCTCCATAACTGTCTTAGATATGCTCGCGGACTCTTGGACAGCGAATCAGATGATCCCGTGCAGTCACTCGGCGCTATCCGACTCCACCACCTTCGGGGCCGCGACCACTACTCGAAAGCTGTCCTTCTGCTGGGGTCAACATCCACTGGCAGGTTCGTAATCCGCTTCTACCGATTTTCGCCCAGTGAAGAAACCAGATTCGCCCGGATTCAGCACAGTCATTGACGTCCACGGTGAGGGAGCGGTTACAGACAGAATGCCAGGCTGCCTCGGCCCCCCTTCTAAACCAGGAGAGGGTCGGGATAGCCTTTGGGCCATGCCTCGTCCGCAGTGGGGCCGGTTCAGGAGGCATTCTCATTGCCACTGTCCGATACACTGGGCCTTGAACCGCTACGCAGGTTGACAGCGAGGCGGCCGGGGCGCCAGGCCCGTCTCCCGTGTCCCCAACTTCAGTCCTGGTCTTTCAATGCCCGCACCCAAATATTTCGATAGCGCACCAGGTCGCCATGGTCCTGAAGCCGGATCGGACCCAGCTTGCCGCGATCGGTATACCGCGGGAAAATGCGGTGTCCGGTTTCACCCAGGATGGCGGTGTGGTTGTGGATCACCACGCCGTTCTGAAAGACCGTGACGTACGCGGGGGCTTCAAGTTTTCCCTCCTTAAACCGCGCGGGGTTGAAGATGATGTCATAAACCTGCCACTGGCCGGGGTCACAGGAAGGGTTCACGAGCGGCGGGTATTGGCCGTAAATCGCCCCCGCCTGGCCGTCAGCATAGATCAGATTCCGGCTGCTTTCGAAGACCTGAAGCTCGTAAACGCCAAAAAGGAAAACTCCGCTGTTCCCTTGCCACACGTTACCCGGCTTGAGCGGGGCAGGAGTCCTCCACTCGACGTGAAGTTGAATGTCGCCGAACTCCTCGCGCGTATAGATGTCGCCGGTTTTGGGCGCCACCTCCAGGTAGCCGTCACGCACCGTCCAGGGGGCGGGACCGTCTTTGGCGCTTTTCCACTTGGAAAGATCCTTGCCGTCGAAGAGAACTTCCGCATCGGAAGGCGGAAGTCCCGCGCGCTCCGGCGTGCTGCTCGTTCCTGCCGTGACCTTGGCGGGTTGTGGACGCTCGGCATCGTGCACGTGCCACTTGCCGCCGGGCAACATGGGCGTATCCTCATAGCCCATTCCGGATTCGTGTTGCGCGCTCTGCCCCGGACCCGGCAGGAGAATGCCGACAGTAATGAATGGCGCGATGAGAACGAGGAGACGCTTCCAGCTTTTCATTGGATTTCCTCTCTGATGGCTCGTCAACTGGCCCTCGGTTCAACCCGGTTTGCCATTATACGGCCGCGGAAAGGCGCTAGTGTACGCCTTAGCCATGCAGTTTGTGGTTTTTTATCACCTGCCGCGTTTTACCCTTGGTTTGATACAATAATGCGAGGTGAGGTGAAAGGACAAGCTATGGTGAAACCGATTTCGGTAAGCGCGTTGCCGAACTTGCGAATCAGGGTCGTATTTTCGGATGGCACGGAAGGCCCCGTGGACCTGTCGGAGCTGGCGGGGCAGGGCGTCTTCAAGGCGTGGGAGGATGAGAAGTTCTTTGCCCAGGTCCACTTGGGCCCCGCCAGGCAAATCCGATGGAACGATGAGATCGAGCTATGTCCCGATGCGATCTATCTGAAGTTGACCGCGGCAGTCAAACCCCTTGAACAAGATTGATCCACTCCCCTGACACCTTTGCAGCGGGGCGTAGCGGAACGCCTCCGCCTCGGAAAATTCAATGCACCATTCAATGACGCATTGCCGCCGTGGATTCGAGGCGTATAATGCGCGGCATGTCGCGGCTTCGACGCCTGGACGTTTCGGACCGATGGTTTCACGATACGCCGGTAGCCCCGAGCGGCCTGTCGGTGGATCGCGTGTTGTTACCCGCCGACCCACGCACTCGCATTCAAAGTTATGCAAAAGGCAACACGGCGAGCCATTTCCGTAATTACCGTGAGTCTCTGCGTGAAATTGTCAATTTTTTCAGAGCTTCCAGGTTCTCTTTTCGCGGCCAGTGCGGCCTGAGCGGACCACACCTTTCGGAAGTCAAGGAGCCCACACATATGGTCAGTAAACAACCTAGTGTAGCGACAAGAGGCCGGAACCTGAAGAGCGGGTTCGGCCTCATACTTCTTACCAGCACTCTTTTCACGCTCTCGCCGGCATTCGGGCAAACCAGCGGCCCCCCGAGAACGTCTTTTGAAGACCAAGCGGCGTTTCTGCTGTCGAATGGAACCGTGGAGCTGACGGTCCTTGAACGGGGAAGCACATTTGCACGCGTGACGCTGACGGACGATCCGGGAAAACTCAGCCCGCTGTGGGATCCCGTCCGCATGGCGCGCGAGGCTGGCGAGAAGCCCCAGCCGGATTCCGCGCAAGGCCACTTCATCTGTGTGGACGGGTTTGGTGAGGTGTCACCCCAGGAGAAAGCCGCAGGCTTGCCGGGCCACGGAGAAGCGCACGGTTCCACGTTTGCGGTAAAGGCCTATGCCAAAGACGGCAGCACCACCACGCTAAGCCTTACCACCCAACTGCCGATGACGCAGGAACTCTTCACGCGAACGGTGCGCATGGTCGATGGAGAAAACGTCATCTACGTGCGGAGCGAACTGAAGAGCCTGCTGGGATTCGATCGGCCGGCGTTTTGGGCTGAGCACGCGACCATCGGCCCGCCCTTTCTCGAGCCGGGAGTGACCGTGGTGGATATGTCGGCGCGGCGCGGGATGACGCGGCCTTACGAGGGTGATAACGATGGCCTGCCGCACCGCATGCCCTCGGGTAAGGATTTTAATTGGCCGGAAGCTCCCGGGGTGAACACGCCCACGGTCAATCTGCGCCACACGCCGGCGGAACCGGGCTCACTCGACCACTCCACCTGTCTGATGGATGAGGCACGCCACTGGGTATTCGTGACCATGCTCAACCCACGCAAGCGGCTGCTGCTGGGATACTTGTTCAACCCGCAGGAATATCCGTGGACACAGAACTGGGAATACTATCCGCCGAACCAGCAGTCGGCCCACGGATTGGAGTTTTCCACCCAGCCGTTCGATGTCCCCCGGCGCGAGGTGGTGCAACTGAACTCGATGTTCGGCGCCCCCGTGTATCGCTGGCTGCTCGCACTGACCACCATTGAATCGCGCTTCCTCATGTTCTACACGCATACGCCGGAAGGCATGCGCGAAATTGACGACGTGCGATTGGAGAATGGCAAAATCACGATCGAAGACCGAAAAGCCAACAAACAGGTGACGCTGGCTGCTTCGCTATCGAACTAGTGCTTAGTTGCAGAAGTTAGCGATCTGTTTTCATTGCGGTGGAAGGGCGGGGCTTTAGCTACGCCGCTCTCTACGGTGCGGGGCCGGAGGAGAACGTCCCTTCGGGATCGCAGACACCAAAAGACAGGTGTCTGCGCCAGCCCGCGATGAATAGTTGCGAGAAACCCGTCTGCCCCCGGTTTCCAGCAAGGGTCGTCTCTACCCCGACCCGGTTTCGCCGGTTTCGCACGGGGCGCCCCGTGCCGCTCAGTTGCATTACCAAATGATACAGCGTATTATTTTCTCATGCAGAGACGCACTTCCAACAAGAGGACTATCTCTTTCCGGATCGATCTGGATAAAGTGACCACTCTGGACAAACTTGCCCGGACTCAAAAACGCGAGCGCACTTTCCTGCTCAATGAAGCCGTGGACGCGTATCTGGATGTGCAGCACTGGCAGCTCGAGCATATCCAGGAAGGTATACGCCAGGCGGACGCGGGCCTGGGCTCGGACCACGCGGCAATACGCGCCAAATGGGCGCGCCGCCTGAAGTGAGCCGGTAAGACCCTCCCATGAAGATTCGATGGATGCCGCTGGCCGAGCAGGACCTTGAGGCGGCGTATGCCTACGTTTGCGAAGACAACGCGAAGGCCGCCGCACGGTTGGTTGCGCGCGTTTTCGAAGCGGTAGAAATGCTGGTCCGCTACCCATCCGCAGGCCATCCGGGCCGCGTCACGGGAACCCGTGAACTGAGCATCCCCCGGACTCCGTATATCGTCGTCTATCGCCAGAGTCGGGATGAAATTCAAATCCTCTCAGTGATCCACGGAGCGCGAAGATGGCCCATGAGTTTTGGTGAAAGCGAATAGCGTGGGGGGGATGGGGACAGCGGGGTAGCGCGAGTCATTTTTCGCCGAACGGGTAGCCACGGTCAGCGCCCTTCTGACCATGGGTACTTCCCTCCGTGCTTCATTCAGATCGACTACCTGAAACCGCCACTGAAGTATCGTGCGTGAGAAAAGACCACGGTCAGAAGGGCGCTGACCGTGGCTACCCGTTTGGTCTTTAATGGCTCAAGGCTTGCGCCGAAGCGACCAGAATATCCACGAACTCGTCAATTTGTTCCTTCGTAATAATCAAAGGAGGTGCCAGCAGGATCATATCCCCGCTGTCGCCGTGGAAGGAGCCTGTGCACGAGAAAATCACCAAGCCCCGCTTGAAGGCTTCCGTTTGCATCTTGCTGGCCATTTTCATCGCGGCCGGGAAAGGAGTCTTGGTGGCTTTATCCTTGACGATTTCATATCCCAGCATTAATCCTAATCCGCGTACATCACCAATAATCGGGAGAGGCAGCAGCTTCTGTTTCATTTGTTCAAGAAAATATTCGCCCATGCGCGCGCTATTCTCCACCAGGTTGTGCTTGAGGAGATAATCGACCACGGCCAGGGCGCCCGCACTGGAGATGGCATTGGCACTGTACGTGTGGCCCGCGCGGAACGGAGAATTGTGGGCGATCAGCGGCTCCCAGACGCGGTTATGCGCAATAATGGCGGCCAGCGGAATGTAGCCCGAAGTCAGGCCTTTGGCGGTGGCGATGATGTCAGGGTTAACTCCCCAGTGCTCGATGCCGAACATTTTCCCGGTTCGCCCCCAGGCGGTCATCACCTCATCGACGATAAAAAGCACATTGTATTTGTCACAAATCCGCCGGACTTCCTGGAAATACCCTTCGGGGCCGGGAACCGCGCCCAGCGCCGCTCCGACCACGGGTTCCGCGATAAAGGCGGCGACGTTCTCTGCTCCGTACTGCATAATGGTGTATTCCAGTTCCTGGGCGCATCGCAAACCGCACTCGGGGAGCGTGCGGTCAAATGGGCAGCGGTAGCAAAAGGCGGGTGGAATATGGGGGTGGTCCACAAACATGGGCGTTAATACCTTCCGCCTCCAGCTATGGCCGTGGAATCCCGCCGTGGAAATGGCATTCCCGTGGAACGCCTGCCATCGGGTGATGATCAAGTATTTTGAAGTTACGCCCTTATCCACCCAATGCTGGCGGGCCAAGCGCACCGCCTCGTCGGTGGCATCCGTGCCGGTTAAGGAGAACCAGACCTTGGATTCTCCGCGCATCCCCTCGGGAAGCAGTTCGACTACTTTTTTTGCCAGTTCCAGCGTTGGAGCACTGCTGAATAAATGAGCCGGAGCAAAAGAGAATTTTTCTGCCTGGCGATACATCGCTTCCGGCACTTCTTTGACACCGTGGCCAATGGTGATCACCACGGAGGAGCCGCCGGAGCCGTCAATGTAGCGGTTGCCATCCGTGTCCCACAGGTAAATTCCTTCCGCACGCTCCATAACCGGAAATTCCAACTGCCAATCGCGATGGACGGCGTATCGATTTGCGGCGCTTGTTGCGGTCGTCGTTGTACTCATGGTTGCACTCATCCTTATATTAAAAATTCGACACTAATCCCCGGCGTGTGCCCTGCCCTCCTTCACGCGGAAACGAAAACGGTAACGAAAAACAAAAAGAGAGTCAAGCGGAAAGGCAGTGCGGAGGATTGGCCTTGGTCAAGCGTGCAGGATTACACCGGCAATCTCAACGACCGGCGGGCAACCCCGAGCGGCCTCGCGATCGATCGAGTGCGGTTGCCCGCCGATGAAAATGCGCGCTTTTGATGGCAGGCGAGACGCAGGAGAACGCAAAGATCGCGTACGCTACCCGCTAGCACTGAGGTTGGGCGAAGGAAGAACCAGTGAGCCTGGTCTCTGTCCCCTGTTTTACGGTTTTCAGTCTTGTATTGGTATGTAATCTCATTCATACTCGGAAGTATGAAAATAGGTGAACGCGGTCAGGTTACCATTCCCAAGGAGCTTCGGGAGAAGCTCGGACTGAAGCCTGCAACGGAAGTGGAATTCCAGGTTGTCAAAAACACTATCCTTCTGCGTAAGAAGCCGCGCAAGCTTGCCCTGACCCGTTGGAAGGGACGGTGCAAGAAGAGTTTTGAAGCGCTGGGCTATCGGCAGGTGGACGATTTTATCGAGGATGTTCGGGGACGATGATCACCGCCATCGATACCAACGTTCTCCTCGATGTCCTTGCTCCCAATCCTGAATACTTCGAGCGCTCCGTTCAGGCCCTGGAGGAAGCCGCTCGCGCCGGCTCACTGGTCGTATGTAATCTGGTCTACGCTGAGTTGTGCGTTCACTTTCAACGCCGGGCCGACTGCGATCAGTTTCTCGAGGAAAACGACATTCGGGTTGAGCCCTTGACCCGCGAGGCGAGTTTCCTGGCCAGCAGGCTGTGGAGAACCTATCGTCAGGAAGGCGGCAAGCGGAGCCGGATTCTGACGGACTTCCTGGTGGGCGCCCACGCCCAGATCCAAGCGTCGCAACTCCTTTCGCGCGACCGCGGATTTTACAAAGAAATCTTTCGAACACTCCCCCTCGTTGATCCCGCCAACCCCAACCGCGGCCGACGAACCACGTGAATTCGCGCTCGACGGAACCCGCGGAACACGGGCTTGCAGTCAGCAGGTAGCCGGTAGTGAAAATACACCGAAAGGGAACGGTTGGAGACAACCGGTTGTATACTGTTCGGGGCTGGAACACCCCTAGGCGAATTCCGGGTTGTCTCGAAGGCGAAATATACATTTGCAGTGCGTGAGCGAGCATTCCAGAAGCGGAAATTCCGATGGATAGAGATGCGATATATACGCAAAGGAGGAAATAAATGGCTGAGATGAAAGCGGTAGTGGTGGGGGCGGGAATGATGGGGCCGGGAATTGCCATAACGCTGGCCCTGGGGGGAATCGAAACACGTTTGTCCGATCTCACCTCAGAATTGGCCGAAAGTGGGATTTCGCAAGCCCATCAACTTCTGGACCAACTCGAAGCCAACGAACTGATTGACCCGGGTGCGGCAGCGTCCGCCAAGCCGCTGCTCATATCCACTACCGACCTGGATGGCAGCGTTCGATCTGCGCAGATCGTTATTGAGGCAATTAAAGAAGACCTTGGCATAAAACAGGAGTTGTTCGCCCGGATGGACAAGATAGCCGACCGTGAGACACTGCTTGCCACCAATACTTCCGGCCTGAGTGTCACCGCCATTGCCGCCAAATCCCACCGCTTCCCGGAGCGCATTCTTTCGGCGCACTTCTGGTTTCCTCCTCATTTGATGCCCTTAGTTGAGGTCGTGATGACCGACCGGACGGGCGAAGAGCAGGCCGAGAGAGCTTTAAAAATACTCAGGCAGTGTGGCAAGGCGCCCGTCCTGGTGCGCAAGGACCGGCCCGGCATGCTGGGAAATCGTCTGCAACACGCCTTGATCCGGGAGGCCGTATACATCGTGCAAGAGGGGATTGCCAGTGCCGAAGATGTCGACCTCGCCGCCATGACCGGTTTCGGACTCAGGATGCCGGCTTACGGAATCTTTGAGCATGCTGATAATGTGGGATTGAGGCTGGTAAAAGCGATTCAGGATTCTGTAACGCCGGACTTGTGCGGGGAGACACATGCGGGAGCATTGCTGAATGAAAAAGTTGAGCGAGGAGACGTTGGAGCCGCCTCGGGGCGGGGGTTCTATGATTGGACGGTCCGCAGTATGGATGCCGTTAAGTCTCGTCGGGACGCGTTCCTCATCGATTTCCTGCGCAGACAAAGGAAATCGGGGTCTTAACTCAGCGGGATAGCCACGGTCAGTGTTTTTCTGACCGTGGGCTTTTCTCATGCCCGATGCTCCAGCGGCAGGTTGTCAATCTGGATGGAACACGCCGCTACCGTTGCCCTGTCCAAAGTAAGTTTGCTGTAAATCGACCACGGCCAGAAGGGCCCACGGTCAGAAATGCACTGACCGTGGCTACCCTTACCCACTCATCAAAGGTAATATGATGACCAAAGATAAGATCGCGCTGGTAACCGGTGCAGGCAGTGGAATCGGCCGGGCGGCCAGCCTTGCTTTGCAAGGGGCAGGCTATTCCGTAGTTCTGGCCGGGCGGCGCGCCGCGGAACTGGAGAAGACCGCGGCACTCGCCACGCCCTCGGGCGGCAGGATGCTGGCCGTACCCACGGACGTCAGCAAGCCCGATTCGGTGCACAATCTTTTCGCGAAAACCAGGGAAGCTTTCGGCCGGTTGGACGTTCTGTTCAACAACGCGGGGATCACCGTCCCCGGCATTCCCACAGAAGACCTGACCTTCGAGCAGTGGAGCTCCGTCGTAAACGTCAACCTGACGGGATCATTCCTCTGCGCGCAGGAGGCGATCAGGCTCATGAAATCGCAGCAGCCGCAGGGCGGGCGCATCATCAATAACGGCTCGATTTCCGCCTACGCACCGCGTCCCAACTCGGCGCCTTATACCTCGACCAAGCACGCCATCACCGGCCTGACCAAATCGATTTCACTGGACGGCCGAATGCACAACATCGCCTGCGGCCAGATCGACATCGGCAACGCCGCCACCGAGAGGACTGAGCGCATGGCGGCCGGAATACTTCAGGCGAACGGAACCATCATGGTCGAGGCCCGGATGGAACGTCAGCCACGTGGCCGAGGCGGTTTTGTTTATGGCGAATCTGCCGCTCGACGCCAACGTGCAGTTCATGACTGTGATGGCAACCCAAATGCCGTTTGTGGGGCGTGGCTGAGACTCAGGATCTGATTGGACGCAGTGGCGCGCTACACAGGCGTAGAGAATTTCCTCGCTTGAACTGGGGCACATGATGAAACGATTCAGCTCCCGGTGGTGGGTCGTCGCCTGCCTCTGGGTCGCATTCGCGCTGAACTATATCGACCGCCAGGCAGCCTTCTCGGTCTTCCCCGTATTGCAGAAGGAACTTGGGTTTTCATACGCCCAGCTCGGTTTGGTGGGGAGCATGTTCATCTGGGTTTACGCACTGTGCATGCCGCTGGCGGGGTACATAGCGGATGCAACCCGGCGCGATCTCTTGATTGTGGCAAGCATGGTCCTGTGGAGCGTCTGCACGCTGGGGACGGCCCTCAGTCACACACCTGCCTCCTTCTTGACCTGGCGGGCGGCGATGGGGGTGACTGAGGCACTGTACTACCCCGCGGCGGTGGGTCTGCTCGCAGCGGCACATGCCGGCCCCACGCGCTCGCGGGCGTTGGGGATTCATCAGTCCGCCCAAATGATGGGGGTCGTGGCAGGAGGGTGGTTTGGCGGCTGGGCGGGTGATCACATCGGGTGGCGACAGGGATTCGGGTTTCTCTTCCTGATCGGAATCGCATACGCAGCGGCTCTGCTGGTGGCGTTCCGGATACGACCGGCAGAGGGCAGCAAGGCGCCTAAAGCCGAGCGCTTACCAAGCCGGCTCCCTCGCTCTCTCTTGTTCTGGCTACTGCTCCTTGTTTACGGATGCTTTTGCGCAATCCAGTGGATTGTCTACGCTTGGCTCCCCGACCATCTCTACGAGCGGTTTCGATATTCGCTCACAGCCAGCGGGTTCAACGCGACCGTTTTTATCCAGTTCACTTGCCTCGCGGGTGTGGTAGGGGGCGCCTGGTTGGCTGACCGAATTGTTCGCCGCATACCGGCCGGCCGGTTGTACCTGACGGGCTTTGGCTTTTTGCTGAGCGCGCCGTGTGCTTACCTTATGTTTGCGGTCACCTCGATAGGAGAATTTCGGTTCTTCGCATTGCTCTTTGGGTTGATTTCCGGCCTCAACGTGGGGAATGGGATAGCGGCAGCTTATGACACGGTGACGGACAAGAATTACAGCTTCTCTGGCGGCGTGTATAACATGGCGGGAGGTGTTTCCGCTGCCCTCGCCATGTGGCTCGCAGGGGTTTGGAAACAAAGCTTGGGCCTGAGCGGACTGATGGCAATCTCCGCCGTGGTCACCGTGCTTTCAGCCATTTTGTTTCTCGTAGCTACCTGGCGTAGCTTTCGGCCTCAACTGCAAACCTCATCCGAGGCCTCAACCTAGGGTGCAGTTCGAGGTGCCACAGGCGTCCCGCCCATGACTGGCCTGAGGTGCCACGGCCATCCTGGCCGTGACTGGACACGGGCGGGACGCCCGTGGCACTTCACTTCCGTTGACCAACTTACGCCACGCCGGAACAAGCCGGGATTGGAACCCCCCTCCCCCGATCTCACTTTCCGGAGATAATCAGCCCGACCACCGAGAGGTCGTAGTCCGTGTAAGCCGTGTAACGTCCCTGCAACCAGAGCACGGCGATGTGTTTCCCATCCGTGGCGCGAACGACTGGCCGGATGTTGTCCGCCGTGGAATTGCTGGTGATGGCCTTCCAGATCCAGGTGGCGCCCCCATCTGGTGTCACGCCTCTGAGGATCTCGTAGTGTCGCCGATGATCGGTCTGGCTGATGAGCGGCGTGCCGGTCACGGGGTCAGCGTTGGTCGAGATATAAACCGTATCAAGGTGACTCGGGTTGAGCGCGATGTTACCCGTGTAGTTGTCTTCTTGTGGATAGAGGCAAGTGCCGGCGTGCCCAACTTCGTGGTCCACCCAGCGCGAGCCGTTCCAGAACGCGTACCGGTAACGAAGATCCTGCCCGCGATGACCGTGTGGAACAGCGGCGGCATTCTTCTGCACCGAATAGACCACGTACGGCCGCCCGCGCGCGTCCAAATGAATATCACTAGTCCAGGCGACGTTGTTCGCGTCACCATGGAAGACCTCGGTCCCGTCCGTCGGCTCGGAAAGGCCTTGGCTTAAGGGCGCGATCACGGTGCCGTCGGAGCGGTGCAGTTGCCCATCGCGGTAGAAGATGTGCCAAACGCTGTTGTCGAATAGGTTTGGGTGACCGTCGGAGTAGAACATATGCACGGTTGAGCGCCCGTCCGAGGCGTAGCGCACATAGGGACGCTCTTTCCGGGGATCCATCGACCGGATGTAGACGCCCCCCATCTTCCACGATTCACCGCCGTTGTCGGAGAAGGCGTAAGACGGTTTTGAGTCCTGGTATCCGCGGAAGAAATTGTTGATCCGCCCCTTGCCCCCGTTCTCATCCCTCAGCAGGTGGAGGTTCGAATAGGTGATCCGCGAATTCGCTGCGCCGTCGACCGTGCTTTCTACGCCCCAGTGAACGGCGTCGCCTGGGGTAGTAGAGAGCCGGTAGTGGAAGCGTGCTTCAGTCCCGTGCGTTGCATAGACCGCAAGGAACCGTCCATCCGGCAAGGATAGGAGAGCGGGCGTGTTGTGGTCATCGTAATCGCCCTTGCCGGGATGGTTATAGAACTGCGAGTGCAACACAGCTCGTTGCGTGGAGCCTGTGGCGATCTCGTAGGTTACGACTTCCACATTTCCCTGGCGCTGCGCGTCGTGCACCCCCGAGGCTGTAGAGACGATGTAGATCTTCCCGTTCTTCACCAGCATGCGCTCATCCTGAAACCAGCACCATCCTCCGTCATCGTTGAACGTGATGATCTGTGGTGGATTCGATGCTGCCCAACCGGAGGCCGCCAGCCACAATCCAAGTACCGAGATCCCGAGAAACTTAGCCATGCGCATCACGCCTCCAAGGATTCTGCCCGGTCAGGTTCAGTGCGCATTGTAACTCGGGGCGGTTGGCGGGGGGGGTGGTTCATCATGGCGCGAGTCAAGATTGCAAACCGAGCCCGGTATGCAAGCACCAAGCCCTCGCTCGGTGACCATCCTAGGCTGGAGATTGCTCACGCGATTTCGGCTACCGAAAGCCCCCGGGAGCGGCTATATTATCCGCGCCCATTTATAGGGTGCGTCCAGACTGAGAATCCAAGCTTGCATCGCCGCGCGAGGAGTTCGCTGGGGGGGTTGGAGGTGGAGATGAATAGGAAATCCTTACAGCTTTCAGAAAGTGGAAGGGAGGCAGCATCGATGCCGGCGGCCTGTGTGGCGCGCAGGCAGTTCTTAAAAAAGATAGGTGCCCTGGCGCTAGGTTGGGGCGCCGCCTCACGATTTTCCAGCGCTTTCCCAGGCGGGCTCTCGAATCCCGCGGGGTATTCGGTAATCTCCTGGCCCGAGGATCAGTTCGACCAAGCCTTGGAGGGAATTTCATCCGTGGGTTACAAGGGCGTTCAACTTATGGGAGAGGTCGTGGCGAACTACCCCGGCGAGAAAGCCCTCGCCCTAAGGGATCGATTGAAGAAGTTGAATCTCGTGGCGACCGCTCTGTCGTGCCACAATGTGCCCCTTGCGCCGGGAAAATCCGACGTTTCTTATGCGAACTTTCGCCTGGACGTGGACTTCATGAAAACCTTGGGCGGGATTTTCTTCCAGGTGACGGATGGGGGTCACCCGAAGGTAAAGTATTCCGCTGACGACGTTAAAACCTTGTGCGCTTCCATGAACGAGTTAGGAAAGATTGCCCAGGATTCCGGCATGACCCTCGGCTACCACCCGCATTTCGGAACGTTGGGCGAGACGCGCGAGGGAGTGACGCGGGTGATGGATGCCACCCGGCCGGAATACGTCAAGCTCATCGTAGACGTTGCCCACCTGGCTCTGGGCGGATCGGATCCCGCGGAGGTAATCCGGACCTACCACGAGCGCTTGGCCTTTTTCCATTTTAAAGACTGTCGCAAGGATACGTCTGACCTCGTCCGTGAAAATTATGAGAAAGGCGCAAGGGCGCGACTCCGTTTTTGCGAAATCGGCCAGGGAGTTGTCGACTTCCCATCCATCATGGCGGCGATTCGCGATGTCAAGTTCAAGGGTTGGGTGATTGTCGAACTCGATCGCTACGTGCCGCCACCTGGTGGACCGACAGAGTCTGCCCGCATCAACAAAGCGGCTCTCGAAAAGCTCGGGTTCAATATCTAACGCGCCCATCCCCGCATTCCACCTTGGCCCGTGCCAGCGGGAACTGGGAATTATTCTGTTGTGGAGGAAACCATGAATCGTTATGTGCAACTCTTTTTTCTATTGATAGCTGGACTTTGGATTGCTGCGCCGGCCCGGGCACAGCTCGTGCCGGATTTCACACACCCTAAATCGTCCACCTGCTGCCCGACCATTCAGGTGCAAGCCCTGGCGGAGCGCGTGGAGGCTGTTGCCAGGCAGGCGGAGGACTGGGCCGAACTCAGCTACTACCACGCAGAGAATGCAAAACTCCAAGCGCAGCCCGTGGAGAAGGGACGCGTGGTTTTTATTGGAGATGCGATCACGGAGCCGTGGGATCTGGCCAAATTCTTCCCCGGCAAGCCCTATCTGAACCGGGGCATTCCTGGGCAGACCACTCCTCAGATGTTGGTGCGGTTCTATCCCGACGTGATTAATCTCCACCCTGCGGCGGTGGTAATCCTGGGAGGGGTTAACGACATCGCGGGCAACACGGGTCCTGAGACTGCCGAAATGATCGAAGACAATATCCGGGCTATGTCCCAGGTGGCGCGGGCCAATGGCATCAAGGTCATTCTCGGCTCGATCCTCCCGGTTAGCGACTACACCGCTCACAAGCAAACTGAAAAACATCCGCTCGCTGACATCGTCAAACTTAATAACTGGCTGCGCAGCTACGCCGCTGAAATCCATGCCGAGCTTGCGGATTACTACTCGGTGACCGTGGATAGTAAAGGGATGCTGAAGGAAGGTTACTCAGAAGATGGTGCGCACGCCAACGATCGTAGCTACTCCGCGATGGCTCCGGTGGCGGAAGCGGCTATTGAGCGGGCATTGAAATAAACGAGATTCAGGGTGACGGCGGGCGGAGGGTACGGCTCTCCGAGAGTTGGCACTGGTAAGTTGTGGGCGATGGGGATAGAGTGATGGCCGGTCAAGCGGGAGCATGTTTCCCGGCTCGGCCTATTCGCTAAGCACGATCAGTCGAACTGCTTCCGTGGTCTTGCTCAGGATGGGAAGCAAGCCACTCACGCTTTGCATCCAAGACCAGAGGGAAGTTCGGCACCGGAAGCAGCGCCCTGCCTGGGCGTGGTTACGACATCGACCAAAGATATGTTGGGGAGGGAATCCTGTGGGTCTACTTTTCTGTTTCTTAGGCGCTCTGGCATTTGGGGTGTTGGGGTCCGTCTCAAAGGTAGCTGAGCGACGTCAATGCGCCGCCTCCGGGCTGGTTGTCGGTATGTGTGGATGGGCGGCCCTGGCCATGTTGGTCCGAACTTTTATGCTCCCGACTGGATTTCACATACCTCTAAAAGTGGTTCCGGTCGCGGTCGCCTGCGGGGTTTGCGCCGCAGTGGCTTACTTCGCTTACCAAACGTCCATCAAAGTGGGAAAAGTCACCGTCGGCTGGTTGATGATGAATCTCTCTGCGGGCGTGCCCGCCGTAGTGTCCATCTGGGTTTATGACGAAAAACTGACTCCGATAAAAATCATCGCTTTCGCGCTGGGCCTGATCTCAGTTTTGTGCCTTTTTCAGGGCCAGAGGATTGATGCCCGCGCCGCGGCGAATTCGAGCGCAGGGAAGGAGTAAGCACTCATGTGGTTCCTCTTGATGCTTGTCATACTGATTACCAACGGCATGAGCGCCTACGGCTTGAAGGTCATTGCCGGATGGGCGGATCCCGCTACCTTGAAGTTTCCCTACCTATGCATATGGTATGCGGGGGGAATGGCCAGCATCCTGGTGCCGATGCTCCTCAAAGGCTTGAAGCTGGGACGGAAAGAACTCATTTTCGGCGCCGTGATGGCTGCCCTCAGCCTGGCGGGGCAAGTGGCCATGGCGGTTGCCCTGGACGCGAACGTGCCCGGGCACGTAGTGTTTCCCATCGCCATCGGCGGATCAATCTTCGTGGTGGCTTTGTCCGGCCGCGTGTTTTTCCACGAGCGAATGAACCGCTTGACCCTCTTCGGGGTTGGCATAGGATTTGTCGCCGTTATTCTGTTAGGCATAAGCTAATTTACGAATATTTGACGAAGTGATAGAGAAACGACGGGCGGGGAGGCCTTCTTGATTTAGGCTTGGCGTCCCGGCATCGTTCGAATACTAAACGTTCAGGAGAAAACCATGCAGACCGACAAGAAGGAAATCATATTAGTGGCGCGAGCTGATGACATGGGCTATACCCATACGGGAAACCTCGCCATAATAGATTGTCTCCGCAATGGCATCTTGAGATCCGCCGCGATTTTGGCGGTCGCGCCCTGGTTTGAAGAGGCCGCGAAGCTCGCTCGGGAGAACTCCGACCTTTGCTTTGGCGTTCACCTTGGCATCATCGGGGAGTGGCGGGGCTACCGGTGGCGTCCCGTTCTGCCTTATTCCGAAATTCGCACCCTGGTCGACGAAGATGGATTCCTTTGGGGGTCCCCCGCGGAGTTTTGGGGGCACAAACCCGACATGGCCGAACTGGAGAAGGAATTCCGCGCCCAGGTTGACCTTACCAGGAAGAAGGGCGTGAAGGTGGAGTACGTCGATACCCATTATCATATGCCCTATGATCCCAGGCTCCGGCCCATGGTGGAGCGCATTGGCAAAGACTACCAGGTGCCGGTTTCATCCCTGCTTGGCGAAGTCCCCCTTGACGATTTCGGCGTCTATTCGCTCCCTCCCGAAGAAAAGGAAAAAGCGCTCGCCCAGATTCTGCGCGATCTGGAACCGGGAGTTCATTTGTTGATCGGGCATCCCGGCTACCCGGCGCTCGAGAACGAAGCCCTGGTGCACTTCGAGCCGAAAGATGTGATGCTCTTGGGCGTGGGCAAGCTTCGTGCCGCCGAAACCCTGGCCTACACGAGCCCTCGTATTAAACGCTTGGTGGAAGAGCGGGGGATCAAGCTGGTGAGCTATCGCGAATTCCGCGGGACTCAAGCCGCGGCGTAGTATCGCCTGGACCTGGGATGCAGCAGGTTGCGCAGTGGTAGCCACGGTCACCGCCGTTGTGACCGTGGGTTCTTTCTCCGATCTCGAACGACCGTGGAAGTATCGCCACGACGGCACCTCTAGCTTTGAGCCATTATTGGCATGAGAAGAGCCCACGGTCAGAAAATCGCTGACCGTGGCTACCCGTTCGTCATGTTTCGTAAGCAGCGCCGCCGAGCCGCAACCCAACGAGAATCATAGCTGGTAGCCACGGTCACCGCTGTTGTGACCGTGGGTTCTTTCTCCGATCTTGAACGAACGTGGAACTATCGCCGCGACGGCACGTCTAGCTTTGATCGCCATTATTGGCATGAGAAGAGCCCACGGTCAGAAAATCGCTGACCGTGGCTACCCGTTCGTCATTGTTCGTAAGGCAAGCCTTGATTCATCCTGCCTTCGCAGCAGATTCCTCCCCCTTGATCATCCAGTCCAGGGCCAGCAGATTGAGCATAAGTTGCCGCGCGTGGTGGTAGTTCTCCTGGCGCACCACGTGGGGCTGGAAAGCCATCTCGCGTTCGGCAAAACCATTGAAGAGCGGCAGGCCGTGCGATTTTAGGGACATCTTTTTGTCGAAGGTTTCGTAGGCAGAATTGAAATAGCGGGTCGCCCACTCGCTTCTCTTGTGCTCAATGACGTTCAGTGTCGAAATGAGAACTTCATCAAACGACCAGGAAGTCTTCACCCATTTGTACTCGCCCACCTCGCGGAATGCGTAGTTAGTGCCCACGGGCGTATCCACCGGCCATTGATACGCTCCCTGGTTAACATTAATGGAATCGGCCAGACCTCCGAAGATATAATCCCAACACACTTCAAGGTGATGACGCAGCCGCGCGGCACACAGATCATAAAGGGCCTGGTCTTTGCGACGGAGAGCTTCATCCAGGATCATCCATAAGGTTTCAACGGAGTGGCCACAGACGGTTACATTGGCCAAATCTTTGGGGCGGCTGTTGTCCAGATTCAACGTCTCCGTGTCGAGACCGAATTCAGGATTGTAATGCTTGTTCATCACCGCATCGACGCTGTGGTCGGCCATGGCGGCGATCTCGCTATCGGGCCATCTTCTCAACATCTGCGTGGCGGTTCGAACCGTTACCATCCACACGCCCTGCGAGCGCACGCCCATCAATCCGGTTTCGGGGTCCGGAACGGCGGGATCCATCAGCTTGGCGAAGAGCTGCTTCATGAGACGGGTGGCCATCTCCCGAGCCTCGTTGTCCCCCGTGGCGAAGGCATACTCCTGCAAGCCCTCGGCGGCAAAAAACATTCCAAACAGGTCGCCGTTAAACGGCTTGAGCATCTTCCCTTCGCGCGAAACCAGTTTCGCCCACGTCCCGTCTTTCTGTGGAAAATGGGCGAGCATGAAATCCTTGGTCTTTTTCGCGATCTCCAGGTAATGCGGGTCCTTGCGGAAATGGTTATAGAGGAAGCTGTAGACCCAGACACCGCGCCCCTGGAACCAATGGAACTTGGTGTCGTTCACCAGCGTTCCATCGTGATCGAGCGCGCACATGAAGCCACCATACTTATGATCGATCCCATACCGATCCCAGAACGGGAGGTAGGCATCAAAGAGTTCCGCCTGGTAACGCTTGCGCAGTTCCGGCAAGCTCATCCCCGCGAGCTTGAAGGCAGGGGCGGGGCCTTCGCTCGACGGGGAGAGCCCCCCCGGTTGCGCTGACATCCTGGTAAAAGGCTCCGCTACGGCTGCCGTTGTCAAAGCTAGAAAATTGCGGCGTGGCAACTGGATTTTCCTCAACATTTAACCGTTCCCTCCTCTGATGACTCTTGGCGAGATGTGATTTGACGTGAGACGGCTGAACGTGGGGTGGCCAAGTTTCTGCATTTTTCCGCGTCCAGCTCAGTCACTCGTACTGCTCAAAGCTTGGCGACCTCTTCCTTGTGCGCCCATATTTTCTCGAACGCCTTCACGTACTGATCGATCACCTCATCCGCTTCGGCGTAGAGATGCGAGACAAAGATATGATTGTTGTCCACCTCATCATTGCCCGGGAAGGAGGGTGCGATCGGCGGCGGGTGGTGCCACCACTTGGCCTCGGAATAAATCTTCATTTTATGGTTCTGGGGAAAATGCCACACGAAGGCACGCACCCCTTCCGCGCGCAGCGCTTTCAGCAGCGCGTTGCGCGAGAAGCCGGCTTTGGCGGGATCGAGCAGCAGCAGATTCCCCTCATAGTACACGCGCTTCTGGTCTTTACGGAGGCGGGGCTCACTTAAGCCAGGAAGCTGAATCAGCCGATCGTTCAGCTTCCGGACGTTGGCCTGAACCATGGCATTCTGCTCGTCAAGCACGCGTAATTGCTGGCGAGCGACGACCGCACCGAAAGGATGCATGCGGTACTTCTGCCCAAAGCCGGTTCCCGCATAGCCATGAACCGGGCTATCTACGGGGAACTTGGCAGGAGCTTCGAAGTGCCCGAACGCGGCGGCACGCTCATAGTATTCACGCGTCGAGTAAACACCCATTCCGCCCTCGACGGCCGGCATGACCTTGCTTACCTGAAAGCTGAAGATGCCCATCACACCCCAGTTCCCCATGTTCTTACCCTGCATCGAAGCCCCATGCGCATGGGCCGCATCCTCGATCACCAGCAGGCCCTTCTCCTTGGCAAAGCCCATAATGTGATCCATTTCACAGGGCAGACCAAAACAATGCATGGGGAAAAGCACCCGGGTGTTCTTGGTCAGCTTGCGCTTGGCATCATCCAGGTCGAAGCAGGCCGTGTGCGGGTCAATGTCGACAAAAACCGGAACGTAGCCGAAGAAGCGCTCCGTGAGGCAGTCCGAAAAATGGTTCCACGAGGTCACCAGGACCTCGCTGCCGGGGGGGAGGTTGAGCGCAAAAAACATGCTGGTGATCGCGCTGGAGCCATTCATGTGGGCCTTGGCGTACGGCGCTCCCATGTAAGCCTTCCACTCGGTTTCGAGAGCCGGCGCCTCGCTATAGTACTCATTGTTAAGGAGTGTGGCTTTGTCGATCAGGTCATGGAGCGCCCGCTTTTCATTGTCTCCATAGCGAGGCCAGCGAATGAGGCTTTCGATCCTCTCCTTTGGAACCGAGACAGCTTGGGAACCTCCGGCTATGGCCAGGGTTTCGGACGTCGGGGTCAAGCCTCTACCCGCAGGCATCGCCATACCAACAAAAGCCATGCTGCCTGCTTGAAGAAATTTTCGGCGCGTAGTTTCGCTGGGATTCCCAGGGGTTTTCGGAATACTCATTATGAAGGTCTCCTTGATATGAACTGGTGTCTCCCGTTCGCACCGAGTCTACTATTGATTTCCTACTATTGAAAGTTTCCGCAGTGGGTAGCCACGGTCAGCGTTTTTCTGACCGTGGGTCCTTCCTTCGTTTCGAACGATTGTTGAATCGCTGCCGTGACGGCGGGCGTAATTATGATTGCCGTAATTGGCATGAGAAAAGCCCACGGTCAATAAAGCGTTGACCGTGGCTACCAACTCGGGATTCATCTGCGCCGACAAATTAATCAGTGGTCTATAATTGACTGGAGCGACAGGCGCAGACGGCGGGATGGGCAGGTTGGCGCCCCGACCAGTCGGGGCGATTCACCCCATCTCGTCGCGCTAGAACCGCAGGGCTGCGCTCGCCCTGCGCCAGCCGGCCTCATTGCAAAGGCATCTGCGGGCTATTGCAAGCATCGGCATCGTTTTGGATAGAAATATCTGACTTCTCCGGTTCAAATAGGCGACGAAGAGGACAAACCAAATGCCATTCTCAGAGTGGGGACGGCGCTTTTCGCAGTCTTAACTGTCATTTTCACGCTCATCCCCGCCAGCACGCAGGCGCAAACTGATCAGACTCCCTCAACTTGCACTGTGGAACCCGTTACCTTTCAGGGATGGGATGCCCAGCGCATGGCGAATCGATGGGTGAGCCTAATTATCGTTCCGATGCTCGGCGGCCGGCTGATGCAAGTCACGTTTGGCTCGCACGACTACTTATTTGTAAATCCTCTGTACCTCGGGAAGTACTTCCCCCCTTCGCAGGGCGCGGCGCAGGGAAAATGGTTCAATTACGGAGGTGACAAGATCTGGCCTCTCCCCGAAGGCTCGGAGGATGAACAGCACTGGTCGGGCGGCTCGGATATTTTGGATGACGGGATTTATCAGTTTCAAGTTCTCTCTACCGGCCATACTTGCACCGTACGGTTGCAAGGCCCACCGGACGAAAAAACCGGCCTCGAGTACTCCCGGGAAATAAGCATGGATGGCGACACGCCGAAGATCGGCTTCCATGCGGAAATGCAGAATATTACCGGACACCGAATTCGCTGGTCAGTGCAATCCGTATCCCAGTACAACACTGCGGCGCCAGGTGATCCGGAGAATTACAATCGCAATTTCTGGGCCTTCACACCCGCCAACTCCGCGAGCGTTTTTAACCGCAAATTCGATGCTCATGCGGGTCCGATCGACCATCCTTCTTATAACATCCAGGACAACAATTTATTCGCGCTGCACTGGCGCTATATGGAAGGCGAAGTGGGGGTGGACTCAACGGCGGGGTGGGTTGCGGTGGTGGACGGCTCTTCGAATTTCGCTATGGTAGAGCGCTTCCATGTTCTCCCCGGCGCAGCTTATCCTGAGCGCGCGTCGGTGATTTTTTACATTGATGGGCCCAGCCTGCGCCTCAACAGCAAAGGAATGCCGGAGATCTCGCCGAAAAAGCGGGAGGACGCGCCCTATTACATGGAGGCGGAACTGAATAGCCCGCTGGTGACCTTGTCTCCCGGCGAGAAGTACGCTTTCGAAAGTGAGTGGTTCCCCACACGCATGACCCCGCGGCTCACTGATGTAACCGATGCCGGGGTGATCGGTCAGGAACTTGGTGCCGTCCCCACCGGCGGCGGGCTGCGGCTTACGGGTTTCTTCGGAGTCTTTTATGCCGGTCGACTGCTGGCCCACTTGTACGACGCTCAGGGCGTGGAGCTCAAAAAAGTGGAGATAATCCGTGCCGAGCCAACGGAACCCGTCGCTTTGGACACGACCATTCCGGCGCCTCCCGCGACGGATAGAATTTCCGTGCATCTCCTCGATGCGCGAGGTCTGGACCGCGGCTCGTTGGGAGAGGTGAAGGTGGCGAAAGGCGGAGGCTAGAAGTTCCCTCCTGGCAGGATCCTCCGGCTCGCCGCGGGGGGTGAAGATGGCTCATCTTTAAAGTCTCGCCCATCGGCTGTAGCGCGGGCACGCGCTGCCTTCGGTACGATCATAGAGTAGCCGATTGGCGCAGAGCGAGCCCAGGTCTACGATTCACGTCATCAGACCGCACTAGAATCGCAGGGCCGCATACGCCCAGCTCGGCGTTACCTGCTTCACCATGCTTCGATTCTGATACCCTCGACGGCGTTGAAGTGCGCGTCGCGGGTAACCAGCGTGAGATCGTACTGTTGGGCGTGGGCGGCAATCCAAATGCAAGAAGAAAGCTACCAGGCATTCGAGTCGACTCTTTCGCAGCCTTCCTCGATCGCGTTCATCATCTGGCGAGCGTCTTCGGCAGTTATGGCTCCGGTGAGCGGCAACAGGTCTTTGGCGGGAACTCCTTGCGGTCTAGGGCTTGCCAGTGACCTGACAACCTCCAGCACGAGTTGTTGTTGCGACGCCGGCAACTCGTGCAGGCGTTCAACGATTTCTTGGGTTATCGAAGGGTCCATAGCGAGTTCTCCTCAGCCAAACCAAAGACTTCTCTCGGTTAGGTTCCCCGGGTCCGTCAGGAGCACCTGAGGGGATTATAAACTGCCTTCCCTCCCCGCAACAGGAATTCAATCTGCGGGGTAGTGCTGAGATGCACACAACTCCACGCTACCGGACCATCTCCCCTTCCAGTCGCCTGTCGATTGTTCACCGTGTCTTGCGTGTCGGCCAAGATTCAACAATGCGGTGAAGTGTGGGGCCACATCAACCGCGTACTAATCTTTCGGCGGCAGGATAGGACTGAAAATCCGCTCGAACGTTGTTCTCACCTTGGCCTAGGATAGCGCCATGTCAAACCCCATAAACTCGCAGTCAAACTGTTTGCGTACCTTTTTTGTCTTGTGGGCGTTGTTGGCCGTGAGTCTTCCTGCCTCGGCCGCGTGGCAGGCGGGCGTTGCGCGCGTGGATATCACGCCCACCCAACCCATCTGGCTGGCAGGCTATGGTGCTCGCACGCATCCTTCCGAAGGGGTTCGAATGCACATCTTCGTGAAGGCGCTGGCCCTCAAGGACGACCAGGGCACGGTGTCGGTCCTGGTCAGCTCGGACCTGCTCGGTTTCCCCCGCGAGGTCTCAGACCCCATCGCCGCGCGCGTCGAGAAGCAATTCGGCCTGCCTCGTGAGCGGTTGTTCTTGAACTCCTCCCACACCCACAGCGCTCCCGTGATCGGTCACATGCTTCTTCCGGCGTACCCTTTCGGTGACGCTGAGTTGGCAGTCATTGCGCGCTACACCGACTGGCTGGAGGGCCAGGTCGTGGACGTGATTGGCCGTTCCCTCCACGATATGTCGCCGGCGGAGATCTCCTTCGAGCAGGGGCTGGCCGGGGTGGCCGTCAACCGCCGCCGCGTGGGCCATCGCGAGTATCCCGGGCCGGTCGATCAGGACGTCCCCGTGCTCGCCGTGCGCGGGCGAGACGGCTCGTTGCGCGCCGTCGTTTTTGGCTATGCCTGCCACAACACCTCTTTGGACGACTACCAGGTCAACGGTGATTGGGCTGGCTTTGCGCAAGCTGCGATCGAGAAGACGCACCCCGAGGCCATGGCCATGTTCATCGAAGGTTGCGGTGCGGATGCCAACCCCTTGCCGCGCCACTCCGTGGAGCTTTCCCAAAGGTATGGTGAGACAATCGCCGAGGCCACCGAGGAAGTTTTGAACGGCAAGATGCGGCCGATTAACGGCCCCCTCCGCGCCGCTTTTGTGCGCGTGGATGTCGCCTTCGAGCCTCCGCCCTCGCGGGAGGAACTGCAAAGCCACTTGAGCGGCCCGGATGTTTACTTGCGCCGCCATGCCAAGCTCATGCTGCAAATAATGGATCGCGACGGTAAACTGCCGGACCACTATCCTTACCCGATTGAAGTCTGGCAGTTCGGCAATGACCTGACCCTGATCGTGCTCGGCGGCGAGGTGGTGGTGGATTACTCGTTGCGCTTCAAACGCCAGTACGGCTATGACAATGTCTGGGTGGCGGGCTACTCGAATGAACGTCTTTGCGTACATTCCCTCTCGCCGAGTGCTGCTCGAAGGCGGCTATGAAGGCGGCGGCGCGATGCTGGTCTACGGTCAGCCCGCTCCCTTCACTTGGGCCGTGGAAGAGACTATCGCCGAAAAGGTGGACGATCTCGTGAAGCGTTTGCGCGCGCCGTAGCCGCTCGCCAGGTGGAACGCGATCCATCACTACCCGCCATCGTCGCGGGTTAGAGTTACGCGCCCCTCCACGGTCTGAGTTCTCTTTTCCGGGAAATCGCGTGGCGCGGCTTACGATGCTTAAATTTCGACAACACGGCTGAGCGCCGAAATCGATGCCTCGACTTTCGGTGGCGTGGTGCTGATTCCCTCAAACGTGGCTGGCCAGCGCAGGCCGGTCCCGGTGGCGATGAGTACTACCGACTTCCCCGCTACTCCCCACTTCTCCCGGCCAAGCCTGCGTAGACTGGCAAGCGATGCGGCCGAAGACGGTTCCACGCAAATGCCGGTCTTGCGAAACATGTCTTCCGCTGCCACCAGTTCGGCCTCTTCGACAGCAACCGCTCAACCCTCCGATCGCCGGACCGCCAGGAGCGCATGATCGCCCGAAAGGCCGTCCACAATCGAAAACGCGATGGTGGGTGAAGTCGTAACTGGCTCAATTTGGGGGAGTTGCTCGCGCCAAGCGTAGGCTAGAGATGCTCCCGCTGCCGACTGGCATGCAACGATTTGGGGTACCTTTGAGGCCAAGTTCAGGTTTGTGAGCTCTACGAACCCCTTGTAAAGCCCCCACGCTCCGTCCCCTCCTCCGACCGGCACAAAAACCAAATCCGGCACGCGCTCCCCGAGCTGATGAAAGATTTCGTATGCCATCGTCTTGTAGCCGTCAGTCCCATATGGATTGCCAAAAGGGCGCCCCCACGTGCCCGGCGAGTTTCGTTGGGAGACGTACCAGCCGTGCTCACGCAACAGTTCGTGCATGAGCGGAAGGACGTTTCCTTCCACCGCGACCCGGGTGGCCCCGAAGAATCCGAGTTCTTGTGCGGCAGCCGGAGGCGCGGCAGCAGGTAGGATTACCAAACAGCGCAGACCGGCCCGCGCGGCGTAAGCGGCCAAGGAAACGCCGTGGTTGCCCGTTGAAGCGCACATCACTTTGGAGAACCCGAAATGCTTGGCCATGGCCACGGCGATGGCGTTGGTTCGATCCTTCCAGGAGTGCGTGGGGTTAACGGCTTCATACTTCACCCAGACCTGATCAGCACCCGTCTCCTCTGCTGCCTGCGGGAGAGCCAGGAGCGGCGTGTTGCCCTCCCCCAGAGTCACCACTGATGCGGGCTCAGGAACAGGGAGCAATCGATGGTGATCCCAAAAGCGCTCCGCCTTCCTGAGGGCGCCGGCTTCCTCAACTCCCAGCCCATATACCGCGTTGAGGATGGCAGGCCGTCCGGCGGCAATGCAGTCGGGGCAGCCTTCCTGCATCGGGGCGACCGGATAGTTGCGGCCACAAGTTAGACACCGCAGGCCTTGGATCGAAGAAAATGTGCTCATGTGGCGCTCCACATTACTGGCTCGACAAACCGCATGTCGATTTTATCTTTTGTGCCCATTCCCGCAATTAATGGACCCGCCGTGGCCTACGTAACGTTCCATTTCAACTGTTGGCGGAGGAATTCAAAGGTACCCACGCAATTAGTGGTATGACCGCCATTGAAATACTCGATGCGCGTCCGTTCTGGAATACCCAAGGCGTTGTACAAGCGCTGCACGCGGGCATATTCGTATGCGACCCACTCATCGGGAGAGACGGGGTCGCCGTGGGCGCGCTCAACCATGAAGGCGCGCGGAGCCATCAAGGCCACAAGTTCCGCGTACCCAAAGGTGTTGGCAATGTTGAATTCACCCCACTCGTACATATCGTAGAAGACCGAGCTACAGGGAATGTCCGTTGCTATAGCCCTACGAATCGCTTCCGAAAAGTTGGCTGCGCACACCACTGCCGAAAACTGCTCCACCAGCGGTGGAACGTACATGGCCTCTGCGCCGCCATAAGAAACACCGTAAAACCCGATCCGGCTGGCATCGACAAAGGGTAAGGTCGCGAGCCACTCCACCAGGTTTTGTTTTTGCGCCACGGCCAGGGCCCACAGCGTCTTTTTCAAGGGATTCGCTTTGCGTTGGAGAACTTGAAAGGCGTCGTCACCTCGATAAAAACTGTGCGGGGCGCAGACAACGAAGCCCTCCTCGGCCAAGCGGGCTCCGAAATTTTTGTAGTATCCGTAGCTGCGGGACTTCGGGTCCTCGTCGAACACATGCTTGGGAAGGCCATCAGAGCCGTGCTGGCAGACGACCACGGGGCGGCGCTCACCCGGACGAAGGTTCTTGGGGACGAGCACGTAGGCCCACAGAAAAACATCCGGCAGAACGTTAAGCATTACCTCGTAAGCAATCCATGAAGGTCTTTCGAAAGTCTTGCGACTCTGCGTATCGGCTGGAACCATTTGCTCGGTGAAGCTGCCGACAATTTCGTCGCGATAGTAGTCACGGTAAGCTTGGGTTGCTGCTCTCCATTCATTCGCGTTGGTAGGCTGGGCTTTCTTCCAAAACTGCTCGCAAGAATTGCCGTGATCGATGCAGCCCTGCGACTGATGACACAACTTTTGGTTGTAGGCGACGAGTTCTTGTACTTGACGATGCAGGCGTTCTGAAGGTTGAAAATTCCGGCGGGCATCCGGCAGGAGGGAATTCTTTGGTGGGACGACGCCCGCTGAGACCCCCGCAGCCTCGCACAGCCGTGCCAGGGCGCGGGGGGAAGTGGGACTAACCGGGGTTCCGTTGGGCCCCGCCACGAGGGTGATCCAGCCCTCGAAGGCTCCGGTTTTTGGCACGAGTTCGGCGGCTCGCTTGACTTCCGCCGCGACGGAGGAATCCTCCGGCGTCCTCAAAATCCCCGGGGCCGCGCCTGCGTGATGACCCGCCTCAGGCTTGGGAGGACCGTCGATCTGTGGCCCCGGGCTGTGCTCGATGATGAGCTTACGCGGAGCAATCAGGCTGGCAATCTCCGCATCCCCGAATTCACGCAGCAGGCCAAAAACATTGCGGTAGATCGGCTCCTGCCACACCTGCTGGCGCGAATTGAAATAGCCGCTGACCAGAGTGGCGTCAATCCGGCCGTCCACCGCGCCCGCATAGAGAGCGATGAGCCCACCTTCGCCGTAACCCGCCACGCCGATTCTCTGCGGGTCGTTCCCTCTATCCTTGGCGAACCAATCGATGGCCGCCAAAACTTTTTGAACTTCGTATCCAATGATGTGCCGTCCCAAGCTATACGACTGTTTGTATATCCATTCGCGGTGTGGCTGGTTGGTGAAGAAGACAGCAGGATTGCCTGACCAGGTATCGCTGCGGTCAATCAAGGTGGGAATCAGCACGAGGCAGCCGCGCATGACAAGCGCCAGGCCCAGCCACTGCTCGGGTGGGGTTCCCGCTGCGAGTCCCGCCAGCATTTCCGGGGTCTGGTCGGCATCGGGAATGACTACGACGCGGGCGGCAGGTTTAGTTTTTGGTCTGAGCAGCAAGCCCTCTGCGGAGACTCCTTCCAGCACGGGCCAGGATACTGCGTCGATCGTAAAGTCAGCCGTTTCGGCAACCCGCGCGGGAGACTCCGTCGTGTGTTGGTACATGAGTGCAGTGACCGGAACTCGCGTGTCGACCAATCCGATGATGGTTCGAAAGCGTGCCCGGTTCGGCTCAACGGAGTCGATGTATGCCGCGGCTGAGGATGTGTTCCTCTGCCAAAACTTTTGCCGGGCTTCGATGGAACGGTCCAATTCGCGGCTCAGGAACAGGTCGAAACCTTTGCGCATTTCCACGGAGAAATCGCCGGTAGCGGTCAGTGCCCGGGTTCCCGGAAGAAGTTGCGCTGGTTCCGCTTCGTCTCCGCCGACCGCCCCCGACGCATCGCCATCTATCGCGTGGGAATTTCCAACCGCAAAAAGCCTCTGCGCAAAGCCAGTTGTGGCGCCCAACCCCATGCCTTGCAGCCACCGCCGACGCGAAACTCCGTTCCCTCGGTTTGACCCGGCAATCGGTTTACGCTCTTTTTCCATGAGTTCCATCCTTTCCCCTGGCAATCGGGATGAGCAGGGCAGGCTATCCCGGCACAGGCCGGCCGGAGTCCTGGGGCTTTGTCGTCTTGGTGCAACTCATTATTTGCGATTCCCAACCCGCCCCTTGCGGAGTCATATTACAGGAGTTTCAATGAGGCTCCAAGGTTCTGCGCACGTAGGGTGGCATGGCACAACCGCCGGGGATAGTGATTGTTGGGTTTTCCAAACTAAGAACCGCGGACCCCAAAACCGGGGGACCGCGCTACGAAGAGGTTGGGCATGGTGCGAAGTCCCAGCTATAAAAGTACCCGCAACTTGTGTTAAAACACTGGCTGCCAGGAGACAATGATTGGCAAGTGGCAATCAACCCTCAAGAACGGAAGGTCAAAAATGATGAACTCACTTTTTGCAATCGGATCGACGGCGGTGCTGGCCCTGACCGTGGTATTGGGCTTGGCGGCTAGTTGGGACGCGCCGGAAGCGGACGTGCCGCAGGCGGAAATTACTAACGGCCCGCTTCGGGCTAAACTTTATCTGCCCGATGCCCGTAAGGGATACTATCGAGGAACGCGCTTCGATTGGTCAGGAGTCGTTGCCGCACTCGAGTACAAGGGTCACAACTATTACGGGCCCTGGTATAGCCGCGTCGATCCACGGGTCAATGACTTCGAGTACGAGGGTGCGGAAATCGTCGCCTCAACTTGTTCCGGTATCCCCGGTCCTGTCGAAGAGTTTGATACCAACCAGAGCGCACTCGGATTCGACGAGGCCAAGGTGGGCGGCACTTTCATCAAGATCGGAGTGGGAGTGCTGCGCAAAGTCAGCGCAAAATACGATTACGTCAAGCAGTACGAGATTGTTGACCCGGGCAAATGGAGCGTCAAAACGCATCCGGATTCCGTTGACTTCACCCAGGAGTTGACCGACCCGGCCACTGGCTACGGTTACGTTTATCACAAGACCGTGCGCCTCATTCCCGGCAAGCCGGAGATGGTGTTGGAGCACACCTTGAAGAACACCGGCCGCCTCACCATCCACAGCAGCGTCTACAATCACAATTTCCTGGTGCTTGACCACCAGCCGCCCGGTCCCGATTTCTCCCTCACGGTTCCCTTCCAGATTCATTCCCCGGAGCCGCCCCACAAAGACCTGGCGGAGATTCGTGGCAACCAGGTGGTCTACTTGCAGACGCTCGCGAATAAGGATGTGGTGAGCACTCCCATGCTGGGGTATGGCAACAGTCCCAAAGACAACGAGATCCGCATCGAGAACCGCCACGTGGGCGCCGGCATGCTCATCCGCGGAAATCGTCCGCTCTCGCACCTGAATCTGTGGTCGATTCGCAGCGTGCTGGCCATAGAGCCTTTCGTCGCGATGACCATCGAACCCGGCCGTGAATTTACCTGGGAGGTGTCGTACCAGTATTACACTCTCCCGCCGGATTCAAAGTGAGGGTAGGGGCCGGCGGGGGGTTTACGTACTGTAGGGGCGGTTCGCGAAGCGCCCTTACTTGATCCTCGATTCCTTACTGGGTAACCCCCTCACCCGCCTGCGGGCCGAAGCCGAAGTTGTTTACGGCTCCCAGGTAACCCTTCGGTGGGCGTAGGCCCGGCCCGCCCCGGCTGATGAAAACGCCGGTGGCGGGTGCCACCGGCGTTGCGCTAAAGGGCTGAAGCAAGAGCCATCGGTCTAGAAGAGGAACTTCATACCCAATTGGATGTTACGGGGGTTCCAAGTGCCATTAACCTCACCATTCCCAAGGTTGTTGGCGGTGCCGCTGCACGCAGTTCCCGCCGGGGTATTACCCCCGCAGTAGGCGATAACGGAATCCCACTGCGGATGGTTGAAGGTATTGTAGGTTTCGAGGCGAACTTGAAGAGAAGCGTGTTCGCCTCCGAACCAGGGCGTCTGAAAATTCTTGTGCAAGCCCAAGTCCCAGTTATTCCGGCCCGGCCCAATCAGAACGTTCCGTCCCATATAGCCGAACATCCCCGCTTCCCCATTGGAAAAATACTGCGACGCCAAAGGCTGCTGAAGCGCCGCCGGGTTAAACCATGTGGGCACCGGCCCGTACACAGGGTCGTTCGTGACGCCTTTCTGGATTTTGAGCGGCCCACTCGTGTTGCAGCGCATGCCCTGACCGATGCCGCTCGCCAGGCCCGTCCCTCCGCAATTGAAGTCCACAGGTAATCCGGTGTAGAAGCTGGTTATTCCACTTAACTGCCATCCCCCCAAGGCGTTCTTCACGAGGTGATTGGGATTGTTCTTGAAAAAAGGCAAGTCGTAGATGTAACTCGCCTGCAAGCTTTGGGTGCGGTTAAAGTCCGAATTGCCGGTCCAGCGATCCAGGTTGGTGTCGTCCACGCCATAGGAGGCTGATAGGCTCGCGTTGTCAATGGCATGCGCATACGTGTAAGCAAGCTGGTAATTGAGGCCATGCCCGACGGGATGCCGGTACGTCGCTTGCAGCGAGTTGTAGTGTGAGGATCCGGAGAGCTCGTTGGTGGTAATCCCGTTATATCCGCGATACGGGGCAAAGAAGAGGGCCGGCTCTTCCGAATTGATCAGGGCGTTTTGGACATTGCAGTTGCCGAAGGCGTCGCAGCCCGGGGCCCCGGCCAACTCGGGAACGTTGACGATCCCTTCCCCGTTGGGAACCTGATTGAGGCCATGATTGCGGCTCAAGTGGCGTCCCAAAGTCCCCACATATCCAATGCTCACAAAGTTATGGGCTGGGAACTCGTGTTCGAGGGTCAGGTTGTACTGCTGAACACCCATCCACGGACCATTTTCGGGCCAAGCCGTCAGGGAGCCGGGTGGCAGCGGACCGGGAACAACGTTCTGGTATCCCACGATGTTGTAGCCGGTGGTGTTGAAGGTATTCGGAGGGCTCCCCGCAGCGTTCTGAGACTGGCCCTCGCCGTTGCCGAGATCGTAGAAGATGCCGTACCCGCCACGGATCGAGGTCTTACCGCTCCCCGTGGGATCATAAGCAAACCCAAATCGCGGGGCGAACAAGTCGGCAGGCTGGTTTCGGCATCCCCGCGGGATCCCCCCTGACGCGCATCTCACCAGCCCATTCCCAATCTCAGAGTAGTTGTAGCCCGTGCCGGCGACAATGTTGCCGGCGGAATTGAGCTGGGCTTGCGCCGCGGGATTGTAAAGTTGCGGGAAGAAGTCGGCGTCGTTGGAAGGTTTCGATACATCGCTTTGGGGCGTATAGTAATAGTAGCGCAGACCGAGATTCAGGGTTAATCTCCGGTCCACCTTCCAGTCATCCTGAATAAAGGGTTCGAAGTCATGTCGTCGCGAGCGATTCCAACCCACCCCATTAATCGGCGCACCACCCGGACCATACGCGCCCTCTTGATAGCTGTCGATGATGCCTAGGTACATGTCAGCCAGGGCATTACCCGTGGAGGTCGGTGAATGGGCTTGGAACGTGTATTTGCCCTCCGGGTTGGCCGACGCGAGTGCGCCGTCAGCGTGAGTGTCCACGAAGGAGAGCCCCATTTTTAAGGTGTGCTTCCTCACCATGTAGACCAGCGTATCAGCCGCAGAGAATGTAGAGGAGAAATTGCCGAGGCCGGGAACTCCCCAAGGAGCAGGATCCTCCGAAAAGCTAAATGGCGTACCGCCGCCAACTGTGATGCCGGGGAGAGCCGAGTATTTCCGATTCACGGCAAAAATCGTACCGCCGGTCCACGAAGAGGGCTTGGTGATTGAGCCGGATATGGATCCTGGACCGACCGAGTCGCTTTCACTCTGAATGTCATTCACGAACCCCATGACAAACTCGTTCATCAGGTTGGGCTTGAAGTTGTGGGTCAGGTGTATCACAGCGTTTTTGGCAGGAAGCGCGTGATGGGTCTGGACCGTGTCAAAAACGGAGGATGACCATAGCGTGGGAATAATCTCTTGGTTCCAAGCCTCCTGAGTCAAGCGGACAAAGAGGGTGGTCTTGTCGCTAATGTTCTGGTCGACGCGCAGACTCTCCTGGCGGGAGTTCGAGGGCAGGTCCGGGGCGGACTCCCAGCCCACCGGGCCACTATTGGGCAAAGGCACGAACGCATTGAGCAGCGTCGCCGCGTTGGGGTTAACGGGGACCATGTCCCCAGGGAAAGTCAGTCCGGTAGCATTGTTAATCGGCAACGTGCAGTTGGAGGCAGCAATGGCGTTGAAGTTGTTTGACGCGGGGTCGCACTCGCTGAAGTCGCCGCTGCGCATGCGGACTGTGGGCGCAGTCGCGTTCAAGACGGTCCCGGTTCGATACCGGCCCCAACTCTGCGTCCAGAAAAAGAAGGTCTTGGATTTGTCGGTGTTGTAGTGGCCGGGAATGTAGAAGGGCCCACCAAAGTTGTAGCCGAAATCATTTAATTTCAGGGCGGCTTTGGGAGCATTACAGGGTCCGGCAGGATTCCCGCCGCAGTCCGATGCCGGTAAGCCGCTCCAGGGCACCTGGTTGGCAAACCAAGGGTTGGCGTTCATGGCTTCGTTGCGTGCGAATTCGAAGGCGGTGCCATGAAAGTCCTTGGTCCCGGATTTAGTTGCGATCTCGGTGAAGGCGGAGCCGCGTTTCCCAACGTCAGCGCCATAGTTCGAAGTGGAGATTCGGAACTCGGAGATGGAGTCAACGTCCGGAACGACCACCGTTGACCAGCCTCCCCCACTATCATCGGCCGTGTCCATGCCGTCAATGGCGAAAGTGTTGGCTCCTAACCGATTGCCATTGAACGATACCGAAACAACGGAGTTCCCACCAGCTTCAGTAGGGTTAAACCCAATGCCGCTCCTCACTTGCGAACCTGAGGGATTATCAGGAGAGGAACCGGGGGTCAGGATGACCAGGGCTTCGTAGTTCCGGCCGTTCAGGTTGAGGTCCACAATCTGCTTTCCGGTAATGACCTGCGAAACGGTCGCGTCCGTCGTGTTAACCACAGGAGCGCTCCCCGTTACCTCCACGACCTGGGTTGTCTGCCCTACTTCCAAGGCAATGTCAATTCGGGCATTCTGCGAGACGTTCCAGCTTGATACCTGTTCGGGTTGCCTTCTTGAACCCGGATTTCTCGACGTTAATCTCGTAGGGCCCGGGCTTCACGAACGGGAAAGTGTAGACGCCGGCGCCATTGGAGTCCGTCTGATATTGGGCACTAGTATCCTGGTTGCGCAGCAAGACCGTAGCCTGCGGTACCACGGCGCCTGAGGCGTCAGTGATTAAGCCGGTGAGCGCCGCCTCCTGGCCGTGCGCGCTCAGGGCGCAGAGGAAGGCTACACACACTAGATATAGAATTCGTCGCATGATAATCTCCTTACGTCTATGGCCTTCGGCCCTTACCAAATTCGCAGATGACGCTACCTTAACACTGCTGCATTGTCAACGCCCACTGATTAACGACGGCGTGTTGCTGCCGGACCCCAGGCATGAGAAAATCGCACGGTCAGGACTGGTACCGTTAAAACTGGCGGATGTTCGGGCTTGGCGATATCGTGGCTACCTGCCGGATCATTCCGCAACGGAGGGATTGTGATAACAAAACGCCTAATTCCAACACGCATACTCGTCAAGTTAGTGATGGGGTTCCTGGGGTGCTTGCTGACACTCTGCGCCGCGGGGGCAGACATTCCCGTGAAGAGCACCTCGGACCAACCGCCCCGCAAGGTCATCGTCGGCACCGTCATGCAACCCTTCTGGGGGAAATATCCGGGCCTCGAAAAACGCCTGGAGCAACTGATGGCAATCGTCGACCGCATGCAGGCGCAGTCCGAGAAGAAGTATGGCCGCGGTTTGGATCTGGCGGTGCTGCCGGAAGTAGCCGTCACCGGTCAAGGCGAGGACAAAGGGACCGTGGCGAGTTGGTCGTATCCACTGGAAGGTCAACTCCAGGACACCTTCGCTCGCGAGGCGCGCAAGTGCCATTGCTACATTATCGCGACCACTTACCTCCAGGAGGATCGGGCTGCCAACCGATATTCCAATGCCGCGATTCTTTTTGACCGGACGGGAAAGGTCGTGGGCATTTATCGCAAGGTGCAGCTCGTGGTCGATACCAAAACCGGCTCCATG
The DNA here is from genome assembly GCA_963804995.1 of uncultured Acidobacteriota bacterium. GTDB lineage: Bacteria > Acidobacteriota > Terriglobia > UBA7540 > UBA7540 > Bog-366. The sequence goes on along the minus strand of CAWDSK010000002.1, from coordinate 536,459 downwards.
GAACATGGCTGCACTTCCGGGAAGGAAGTACCCGTCTTCCAGTGTGATTTCGGCAAGCTGGGGATGCAGATTTGCTACGACATGGATTTTGATTACGGTTGGGGGGAACTGGCCCGCAAAGGGGCTGAGATTGTGGCCTGGCCAAGCCAATCTCCCCAGACTTCCCAGCCGGCCTGTCGTGCCAAACATAATCACTACTACATCGTCTCCAGCACCTGGCACAACAACGCTTCCATCTTCGAACCCACCGGCAAAATCGTCTCTCAAGTAACCTGGGCCATGCGGGATGATAAAGTCAAGGTGGGTAACATCAACCCTCCTGAAGACAACATCCTGGTGCAGGAGCTCAACCTGAGCTACGCCATCGTCGGGTACAGTCGGACCCTGCAAAGGGGTGAAGCCCTCACGAAGCTTTACGGCGATAAAGTGGGCTACCGTTATTACCAGGACGAAGAATGCGGGATGTTCTGGTCGAATGACCCGCATATGACGATCCGCCAGATGCTGCGCGGCCTGGGCCTGGTGGAGCTGCACGAGGAATACCAGGGCGTCAGAGAGTTCTACCACAAAGCCGGGGTTACGGGTTACTGAGGGTCGGTGCCTGGGGGCGCGGCTAGCGGGCCGGTATTTCATGTATTGTAGGGGCGGTTCCGGAACAGGGTTGTCCAAACCACTCTCATATGGACATGTAGCGACCTGCGGCTCTGGTCGCCGCGGTGACAAAGGCTGCGCCTTTCCATGGTGCATGTGCCTCATCAACCTCCTCCGCGCCTTCACGGTTGGACGTTGGTCACGCCTTCCTGGCCGGGGTGGGGGAAATGCTTCTCATACCACGCCATGCTGCGGTCGATCGAGTCAGCCAAGTGCCGGGTCTCGTTTAATCCGTGCCCTTCGCGGGGATAGCGGACGAAGACGGTTTCCACACCCACGTCCTTGAGCGCGATGAAGAACTGCTCGGACTCCGCAATCGGCACGTCCGCGTCGCTCTCCCCGTGCAGGATCAGAGTGGGGGTGTGGACGTTCGCCACGTGCTTCAGAGCGGAGCGCTCCCAGGCGAAGTCCATCCAATTCCCCTGATGCAGGAACTGGCCGAATTCCATCTCTTCATATTGGTTGTAATAGGTCATGTAGTTATAACTGACGATATTGGCGATCGCTCGGATGGGCACCGCAGCTTTGAACTCATTCGTCTGGGTGATGAGCCACTCGGTCAACTGGCCGCCGTAGCTCGTGCCTTCCAGGCCCATGCGCTCCCGGTCGAGCCACAGATAGCGGCGCAGGGCGGCACTGACCCCGTAAAGGACGTCCTGGGCTTCGTTTCCGTCCTGGTCGCCAAAAACCGGGTCCGCATACTTTTGGCCATAGCCCGTAGACCCCCGATAGTTCACTTGCAACACCGCCCAACCGTGTGCCGCATAAATCTGATTCTTGATGTTGAAGGCCGGCCCGCTCTGCGCGTGAGGGCCGCCGTGCAGGCTCACAATGAGTGGATGCTTGGCAGCGAGCGCCATATCCGGCAGCCCTTCGGTGATACCCTGCGGCTTGGTCAGAAACGCCTCAACCTCGTATTTGTTATCGTTACTGATGAACGTGAAGGGCTCGACCTCAGCGATTTTCTGGTTCGCGAGAATCGCGGCGTTCAAGTCGGTTAACTTATGCGCAGGCACGCCTCCCGTCTGAAGATATAGCTCCGCCATGTCCCGCGGAGTGGTGAGGGCATAGGCCACCAAGCCTGCTTTGCCGGCCGACCACCCGCCGACCGTTCCAGGCGCAGCCACCACAACCTGCGGCGCGCCCGTTGAGGCGGACTCCGAAATTGGTAGGCGGACCAAGTGAACACTGCCGCGTTCCTCCATCGTGAAATAGACGGCATCGCCTTCCGGTGACCACTGCGGCTGCCCCTGGCGGTTATCGATCCCCGCGCCGATCTCGCGGCGATGGCTTCCGTCAGAATCCATCAGCCAGACGTGCGTATCTTCCATGGTAGTTTCGCGGTCGGTCAGCCCGCGCTTGGTGCCGGCGTAGACGATGCTTTTTCCATCCGGCGACCAACGCGGTGCATACTCGCAACTCTCCGTGGCGGTCAGGCGTCGGACACTGCCATCCGCGACCTTCAAGGCAAAAACGTCGTAATTGAAGAATTCGTCGGAGTTAGGGTCGTGGTTGGAGACGAAGAGGATCTCCCTGCCGTCCGGCGACCAGTCGATGGAATGTTCATCGGTGCTCCCCCGAGTGATCTGGCGAACCTGCCGCGTGGCAACGTCGGCCACGAAGATGTGCAATCGGCGATTGTCATTGAAATGCGTCAAGCCTTCCGTCGCGGTGGGCTTGTAGAGATAGCGCGTGATCACCATAGGGTCGGCCTGGGCGTCGGCCGTCTCAGGCCCCGGGGTCGAAGAGACGAAGGCAATCTGCTTGCTGTCGGGTGACCAGGTGATCACCGCGCCTTGGTCGGGAAGAGGAGAGTTCGAGCCCATCAACGGCGCGAGAAATGTGCCGCCGGAGCCATCCGCGCGCGCCACCCAAAGCCCGGCCTGATCGCCCTCGCCGCCCAGGTAGGCCAGCCAGTTGGCATCCCGCGACCACACCGGTTCCGAGCTTGCCCCTTTCTCCTCACCAAGGCGTGTGCTCCGGTGGCTCGCGAGGTCCATAATCCAAACCTGCGAATAGGGCCGCCCGGGGCGATCGAACATGGTCACGGTGTAAGCGACCCGCTGATTGTTGGGAGATAGTGCCACTTCTTTCACCGAGCGGAAGAGGTAGAGGTCGCTGGTTACGAGTCCTTGCGCCAGGAGGGGAGCGGCCACCGCCAGGCTCGCAATCAAAGCAACGAACGGAATCGGAATTCTTCCCGCAAATCGGAGGTGCATATGTCCTCTCCTGGTGGCGCCCCTTGAAAGATGGTATGGACCGACAATGTTAAATGGGCGGCGGGAGAGCGGTCAATCAAAAGCCCGGGGCTTGCGACAACCAAAAGACCAGCAGGGCAAGAGAAAATGTTCCGGAGTAACCTGGGATTCAGCTAACATGACGGCGCTAAACATGGCACTATGGCAAGGGGAACACCTTAACCAGTGTGACGGGAAGGCCTGACCCACGCGTGACAGGCGGTGGTGTGGGGGTTCACGGAGTGTGGGAATGACCAGTGTCAGTGCAGGGGTATCGAACGCGCGGCGCTGGGCGATTACGGGGCTGTTGTTCATATCCGGGTTCATCAACTATCTGGACCGCGCCATCATCTCGGTGGCCTTGCCTGTGATTGCCTTTGATCTGCACCTGGGCCCGGCGGCCAAAGGGGTGTTGCTCTCTGCTTTTTTCTGGTCATACGCATTTATGCAAGTGCCTATGGGGTTGTTATCCGATCGCTACAACCTGCGCTGGCTCTATGCGGGCGCGTTCGCGCTATGGTCACTGGCTTGCGGTTTTACCGCGTTTGCCTCCACACTGGGCATCTTGATCGTCCTGCGCGTCATTCTGGGCGTGGGTGAGTCGGTCTACTTGCCCGGCGGCATGAAGGCGGTCAGCTTGTTCTTCGATGCCAAGGACCGCGGCCTGGCTTCCGGACTGGTCAACTGCGGCACCCGCACCGGACTGGCCATAGGGGCGCCGCTGATTGCCATGCTGGTCGTGGCCCTGGGTTGGAAGAACACCTTCCTTTGGGTGGGTTTTGCGAGCCTGATCTGGATTGTCCCCTGGCTGCTTGTTTATCCCGTGCACACCAAGTCCCCTTCCCCGGCAACCAGGCACAACCCCGGCCGATCCTTCGATTGGATGGACCGCAATCTTCTCGCGTTATCCAGCGCGAATTTCTGTTACGGCTATTACTGGTACCTCCTGGTGACTTGGCTGCCCGACTACTTGGTGGTGTCGCGGCACATGCCGCTGCGCAAAGCCGGCGCTTTCGCCGCCATCCCTTATCTGATTTACGGGACCGCTGAACCTGTGGGCGGCTGGATCGCGGACCGCCTGGTGCACTTCGGCTGGAGCGAAATGCGCAGCCGCAAAGTAGTCATCACGGCTGCATTTCTCAGCAGCCTGATGTTCTTGCCGGTCGGACTCGTCGAGAACGATACGGGTGCAATCCTGTTGATAGGCGGGGCAGCGTTGGTGGGCCTTGCCACCGGCAATATGCTCGCCTTGCTGCAGCGCGTGGCGCCGTCCGATAAGGTTGGGTTGTGGACGGGCTTCATGAATTTTGGCGGAAACCTCTCAGGCATCGTTGCACCCATCGCCACCGGCCTGCTCATCGCCACGACGCACTCTTACTATCCCGGATTTGTCGTAGCAGTAGCAGTTTTGCTCTCGGGCTTGCCCTTCTTTGGGAGCAGGATGCTCAGAGACCGCAAAACACCGGCTTTGTCTGAGGCCCGCCAGGGTTGATCGTCATACCCGCACGGCCAGTCAACACTAAACCGACGAGTACTTCCTACCCAACGTTTTCATCCGCTCAACTATTCTGGGTGCGGCGACCATAACGTCTTCCCGGCCCTGGTACTCCAACGACATGTATCCCTTGTAGCCGGCCTTGGCGAACATTTGCCAGACGCGGTCGAAGTCGATGGGATGCCCGTTGTCGAAAATCTCGCGAATGTGCGTTTGAGTAGCGTAAGGAATGCAGGCCTCGATTTGTTTGTACATATCTTCGTCGGAGTCGCCAAGGAAATGGGTGATGTCGAGAGTAATGCCCGCGTACGGGGAGTCGACACGGTGAATGATCTCGAGCGCGGCATCAGCTTTCTGCGTGACTCCCGCATGGGTCTCAACACCGAGCGTGATTCCCTTCTTGGCTGCGTAGTCGCAGGCCGCCTTCATGGACTCCACGGTCCACTCTATTCCCTGGGCCGTAGTTACTCCGGCGGGAAGCAATCCCGCGAAGACACGCAAGTGCGAGGCGCCCAGCAAGTCCGTGCGATCGACCCAAGTCTTGACTTCCTCCAGATTTTGGCGGCGCAGGTCTTTGTCGGCTTGGAGCAGGTCAGGGCCGCACGCCACGCCCGTAAAAGGCAAGCCGTTCTTGAAGGCAAGATGGCGCAAGGATAAGAGGTAATCAGAGTCCGTTGACCTCAGCCAGTAGGTGGTCATGTCCAAGGCATTCACGCCCAACTCCACGCCCTTGAGGATAAATTCCTCCATGGTCATTTTTCCAGCGTCGAGGTACTTGAGGTAGGAGTAGGCGCACAAGCCCACCAGCAGCCGGGGCTTCTGCGTCGCTGGGGTTTGACCCTCGGCGGTTTTCTGGGGTAGCGCCAGCCCTGCCCCTGCCAGGGCCCCCAGTCCAGCGGATTGCATAAACTTGCGGCGATGAATGCGTGAATTCATAGAGGTCTCCCCGTGGATTTTTTCAGATGGAGAATCATAAGTCAGCAGCACTGTGAACTCAAGGCTGAGATAATTCACAAGCAAGGTTATTGCCGCCCAAAGCGGGCTCAAGCTCGTCGCATTTGGGTTCGTTGACAAACCTTCCGGGTCTCGGTACCGTGGGACGGCTCATATGACCCGGGGGGATATCAAACCTATGGTGAAAATCTCTGCCAGCTTGGTTGTTCTCCTCCTCTCCGCCCTGCCGGCGCTCGCACAGCTTCGACCTGGAGATCCGGCGGCCGTGGGCATGTCGCGTGCCGGGCTTGACCGTGTAAGCGCGCTGCTGGAATCAGAAGTTCGCCTGCGAGGGCTTGGCGCCGCCTCCATCCTGGTGGCACGGCATGGGACCGTCGTTCTGCACAAGGGATATGGCCATCTATCCGCGCAGAGCGGGGCGCCCGCCGTCGAACCTGATTCCGTGTACATTGTCGCTTCGATTTCCAAACCCGTGACCGCCACGGCGCTGATGCTTTTGGTCGAGCGCGGTAAGGTCTCGCTCGAAGAACCGGTGTCCACCTACTTGCCCCAGTTCACGGGAGGCGAACGGAACAAGGTGCGCGTGCGCGATTTGCTGACGCACACCTCGGGGTTGCCGGATCAGTTGCCCGAGGTCGACGAGTTGCGCCAGTCGCAAGCGCCGCTCAGTGAGTTCGTCAAGCACACCTACACGACTCCGCTGCTGTTCACTCCCGGCACGGCGTTTCATTATCAGAGCATGGGAATCCTGCTGGCCGCGGAGATCGTCGGAAAGGTTTCGGGATTGCCGATTCGCGACTTCGAGCGGCAGGAGATTTTTGTGCCGTTGGGGATGAAAGGCAGCTCGCTGGGATTGGGAAATATGCGGATTCAAGACACGGTCCAAATCCAGGCGTCCGGCGACTCCTCCGGAGCGACGGATGCAAAGGGTTTGGCAAGCGTGGGAGACAACAGCGAGTATTGGCGCAACATCGGTCACCCTTGGGGCGGCCTGCACACAACGACAATGGATCTGGCCATCCTGCTCCAGACGTTTTTGAATGGCGGCGTCTATGGGGGAAGACGCCTGCTCAGTCCGGCTACCGTGAAGGCCATGACCTCCGACCAGAACGTAAGCTTGAAAGCTCCCTGGGGGCTCGGCTGGAAGCTGGGCAATTCCGAGGGAGGCCAGCTCGGTGATCTGGTTTCGCCAGAAACTTTTGGTCACAATGGCGCGGCCGGCACCCTGGCCTGGGCTGACCCGGAAACCCAGGTCATTTGTGGCTTGTTGACGAACCGCCCGATGATCGTGGACAACGGGCTGTTCTTGCGGCTCGTCTCGAACGCGGTCGTGGCGGCCGTGGAGAAGTGAATGCGTTACCGTCACAAATAGCTGATAATCCACCGAGGTATTAACACCATGGTGCTGAGAAGTGTTTGCTGCGGCTTGGTTGTTCTGAGTCTCGCCGCCCTGCCGGCACTCGCACAGCTTCGGACTGGAGACCCTGCGGCTGCGGGCATGTCGCGCGCCGGGCTTGACCGTGTAACCGCAATGTTGGATGCGGAAGTTCACGGGCGAGGTGTGGACGCTGCCTCGATCCTGGTAGCGCGGCATGGGATGATCGTCTTGCACAAAGGCTTTGGTCATCTTTCCTCTGAGACCGGTTCGCCCGCGGTCGGACCCGACTCCGTCTACGTTGTCGGTTCGATCACCAAGACCGTGACCGCCACGGCGCTGATGATACTGGTCGAGCGCGGCAAGGTTTCTCTGAATGAACCGGTGTCGACTTACCTGCCCGAATTCACTGGAGGCGAAAGGAATAAGGTGCGCGTGATTAATCTGCTCACGCATACTTCCGGGCTCCCCGATCAGTTGCCGGAAAACAACCAATTGCGCCAGGCCCATGCGCCGCTCAGCGAATTCGTGAAGCACACGTATGCGACGCCACTGCTGTTCACGCCGGGCACGGCCTACAGCTACCAGAGCATGGGAATTCTGCTGGCGGCGACGATCGTCGAGAAGCTCTCCGGCATGTCGATTCAGGATTTCGAACGCAAAGAGATCTTCGAACCGCTGGGCATGCTGCACACGTCGCTGGGGACGGGGAAATTCCGGCTCGCCGATACAGTGCAAGTTCAGGTAGGCACGGAAACAGACCTGCAAGCTTTTCGCGACTGGGGGCCCAACAGCACCTACTGGCGGAATCTGGGATGCCCCTGGGGCACGCTGCACACGACGACCACGGACTTGGCCATCCTGCTCCAAACCTTCTTGAACGGCGGCACCGATGGCCGAAAACGACTGCTCAGTCCGATGACCGTGAAGGCCATGCTCTCCAATCAGAATGCGCATCTCAACGCGCCGTGGGGGCTGGGCTGGCGGCTGGGCGATTCCCCTGGCAAAAATCTTGGCGATCTCTTGTCGCCCCGCGCTTTTGGCCACAACGGCTCGCCCGGAACCATGGAGTGGGCCGACCCTGAAACTCAAGTAATCTGCGTTGTCTTGACCAGTCGCCCACTGGTTGTGGACAACGGCCTCTTCCTGCGGCTCGTCTCGAACGCGGTCGTGGCTTCCATTGAAAAATAATGGCACCCGCAGTGTGACCAGACTTCTTCGATTAGGGAGGAGTATGGCACTGGCGGATTGGTTCATCGAATCATCGGGCCATTGAATCATTGGGTGATCGGGAATCGGGTCATTTGTGAATGGCGATTTGTGATTGGCGATATTCGATGTCCACATTTGATTCATCTTCTCACCTGAGGCCGCCGATAACCGAAGCGGGGGAGTGTGGGCCGGCGGGGGCTAGCGATCGGTTGATCCGGAGATCGGGCGATCGCTTCATCAGCCCAAGGCGAAAATTCATAGCCCTCTCCGAGGGGTCGTAGATCCGCCGTGGCGGAAGAGGGTGGACCGCCGTCCCGATGCATTCTATCGGGAGGCGGGACGGGCCTACGCCCACCGAAGGGGCACCTGGAAACTGTAAACAATTTCGGCTTCGGCCCGCAGGCGGGTGAGGGGTCAAGCCGCTTGTCACGGGCCACTGAATTTGCCTCATCCCTGGCGTCGAACCCGCCGATAACCGATATGGGGGAGTGTGTGCCGGCGGGGGCGAGCGATCGGGAGATCGGGTGATCGGGCCATCGGGTGATCGAATCTTTGGACAGGCGAATTGCTGCAAATCTCCGGTCGGCCGAATTGGGCTCATGTTCCTGTGCCATCCATCCGATTACCGATGTGGGTGAGTGTGTCACGGGCGCATGGCATTCAGTCGGCGGCGTTGGTCGCTCGCCGCGAGTCTGTCGGGCCGTTGCGGTCTTCTGTTGCCGTGGTGAAAACTGGTGGCCGTCGTAGGGGGCTGCGGCGGGTCGGTTAGGGCAGCGGGCCTCACCGCCTTTGACCTCCCGTCCAACGCCTGTCGCGCCTTCCGGCTTCGCCCCAATCATCGCGTCGCCTGCTCTTGCCAGCCCCGTCTCCGATGGAGGGTCCCTCTTTTCTCTTTCCTCCGCACTTTCAATAACCCCCTTTATTTTCATAAACATCGTGGGTTAGCGACTATAACTAGCTTATTTTTCATAAACATCGTGGCATTAGTCAAAATGTCACTTCCTTCTTTCTTTGTTTTCAACAACATCGTGGGTTTAACCTTCATTTTTAGTTCCCCCTTTTTCCCTCACCCCATTTGCAACAGAATCGATTAACTCGCCTTATTTCAATGAGATAGAATTTTGCCAAGTTTCTTCTCCTCTTCGCTAACCCCTTTTGCTTTCTATAACATAGTGGCTTATGGGCTTGAGTAAATTTCCGCAGATTGAATTAGTCTTGTTGTTTCAATGAGTTACATTTTGAGAGTTTTTGCTCCTCTTCGCTAACTCCTTTTGTTATCTGAAACATCGTGGGATAGGGTGGTGAGCCAACCGGATGCCGACGGGACGGAATCGATCTCGATCCTATCGGGACGCCCACCTTTGGAGAGGTGAACTCGCCGCTACGTTCTCCATTTGACCCACCACCTTCCGCCCGTCTGCGACGCCTGATCGAGGGTGCGGGATTGCCCAACTCCAGGCCGATTGGTGAGCTCAGATTCGTGTCCCAACCCGCCGATAACCGGAAGTGTTCGGGGAGGGCTCTGAAGGTCGGCGCTGGTTCGCCCCGAATTTCCGTATAACCTGTGCATTGTCGGCCCACAATCCCGTTCGATTGCCGTCCATTGTCACAAAACTCCGGAATTTTCTGCAAAAAGCTCGAACAATAACCTGACATTTTGTTCCCTCTCCTGTGTTTTCATACACATCCCCGGAGGTTCCCTCATTTTTAACATTTCTACGAGTCAGCGCCCCTTCCCGGACGTTGGTCGGCGTGTTCGTCGGGTGTAATAGCAAATCCATTTGGAACGCCTCGCGTGCTGCCAGACTCACCCTAGGCCGCTTGAGCAAGGACCTGCGCAGAAAAGATTCACCACAGAGGGCACAGAGACCACAGAGAAAAGCGCTTCTGATGGCGCGGGTAGAGATCCCGCTTCCTTGGTTGTTAACCCGCAATTTTTTCTCCGTCTACTCTCCGTGACCTCTGTGCCCTCTGTGGTGAATCTTTTCTGCGCGGCACTCGAAGACGTTGGCGCTTAGTGCTACAGCGCGGCAGAGCCGCAACCCAAGCGTGGCACGGCCGACCTGCCCCGATGCATCGGGGTCTTGGCCGTGACCTTTCACGGGCTGGAAGCCCACCAAGGGGTCCGTGGTTCTTGGAGGACTGCCTGGACACATCAGGACGCAACGCTTCCTCACCTCTATTGTGCGCTTCATCGACTGGGCTATGTCAATAGGCAATGTTGAGGTTTGGGCTACCGGTAGCCCAAAAATGCAAAGCGGGCAACGAATTGTCCGAGTAAAGTGGGACAGCCACTCCTGGCTGTGTCGATATGCTCGAACATCGAGCCGCATTCACAGGCAGGAGTGCCTGTGCTACCGTGCGGGCTCGGCGCTACGTCGAACCCCCAGGGGGCGAGGGTTAATGAGATGTAGCGCTGACCGTGGCATTGCCGACCTGCCCGCGCCACCAGAGGGCATGGGTCATCCCCAAGAATTTTCGTTCGGGGTAGAGCCCCGGAACCCCCTCAAAAAGACGTTAAGGGAAAAGAAAAAAGAATCAAGGAATATTAACTTCCCGCGCACAACGAAGACCGAGCCCAGGGATCGGACCGGCTGGATCCCCCTTGGCACGGCACGAAAAACGAATGACATTGGCCCTGAAGTACCACGACCCGCCTCGCAGAGCGTGATGTTGACCACTGTCCGGACCTTGCGGATCCCGCTCCGGGCTGGCGGCATAATAGTTCTCTCCAAACCAGTCGTTGACCCATTCCCACACATTTCCGAGCATGTCGAACAATCCGAACCCGTTCGCGCGCTTTTGTGCGACCTCGTGGGCCTGCCCTCCGCTGTTAGCATCATACCAAGCGGCTTCGTTGAGCGCCCCATAGCGCGCCTCCGCCCTCCCGGCCCGCGCCGCATACTCCCACTCTGCTTCCGTGGGCAGTCGCCCTCCCGCCCAAGTGCAGTAGTCGTGTGCGTCATTCCAGTCCACATGCGCGATCGGCATGGCGTCATTCGCCCGACTGCCGTTGAAAGTCGGTTGCCGTACTGTGGCTGCTGCGAAGCGTTTGTAGGCGGCCACCGTAACTTCCGTCTGCCCGATCCAAAAGCCCTTGCTCAGGGTCACCTGGTGTGCCGGCTTCTCGTTGTCGAAGCATTCATCGTCCCCCGGCGAGCACCCCATCATGAATGTCCCAGGGGGAATCCAGACGTACTTCAACCCGTCTTTTGGGTTCTCCCGGACGGTACCGGGCGGCGGCGGTGAAACGATATCCTCCAGCCGCGCCTGGATCTTGGTTGCTTGCTGCGCGGCGAGTGTGACGCTCTGCTCGAAATCATTCTTGCCTGCCAGAGTAACTTTCAGCGCGTGGGCCCCGGGCTTTGATTTTATCGTCAGATCACCTTGCGCGTTGGCGTGCCCCTGGAGTTCTCCATCCAGAAAGACCTGGGCATTCGGGGAAGTTGAAACCACCAGTTCCGCCGTCACGGCGGCGCTCGCCTGACGGAGAGCCGCGATCAAGGCGTCGTCCCCGCCCGCCACTCGCAGGGTCTGGAGATACCGCTCATCCGCCACGAAATCGATACCGTGTTGCTTCACCAGCATCACGGCGCGCTGGCTGGGCACTCCGCCTGCCACTAATTTGCCCACTTGCTCGCGGGTCAGGGGTTTCGGCCTGGCTTCGCGCAAGGCGTGAATGACCGCCTCCTGCGCGCCCGCCTGGCTCAATGTTGCGAGGTAATCGTCGGTCGGCTCGAAGTCAATGCCCCGCTCCTTGATGCGCTTCGCCAATTCACCACTGTCTAACCCGAACTTCACCAGATCCAGGACCTGGTCCTTCCCCAGTGGCACGTTGGCTTCCTGCGGCAGAGCGGGCTGAGTGACAACGGCGAGCAACAGAACCAAGATGAGGAAGTGGAGTTTCATAGGGCACCTGGGGGAATCGGGAGATCGGGTGATCCGGTGATCTGGCCATCGGTTCATCGGCTCAGCTAAGAGCATCAGGTCGGGTGTGCGCATGGACTCCGCACTTGGCGGCCGCAAGCGCGGTGATTCTACTCCTACCCTCTCACTGAGGCAATCCAGACAAGCGTAGCGCCGACCTTATGGTTTTTGAATTCCTGGAATTCTCAAACGCCCCGAGCCCCCAAGTGACCCCTCACCCGTCCCGCCCCGGCTGATGAAAACGCCGGCGGCGGTCCACCCTCTCCCCTCGGAGAGGGCGGTTATTCAAGGGGGTGCTCCATCGGCATACGCAGAGAATGGGTCTTCAATTTGGCCAGCGGGCGCTTCGATATAACCTTCCCCTGGCCGGAACCGGATAATAGCCTTCTCCCGAGGGGAGAAGGTGGCTGACGTAGGAGGCCGGATGAGGGGTTACTTACACCCGCACGGCATCGAAACAAGTTACTAAATTCAAAATCCATAAGGGCAGCGCTACACAAGTCCCTCGTGACAAAAAGGCGAACCGAAACCGTCCGGAAGATAGCGGCGCATCGTCGCCGAACATATTGCCCAACATTTTGCTTGACAAGTTGTTCGAAGCATACTACATATAGTGGTAAGAGCGCGCCAGACCACAAATACTGGTCTCTCGCGTAGGCCCCAAAAAATTCCAACAAAGGAGGGGAACAATATGGCAGCGAAGAAGGCAAAGAAAAAGAAGAGATAAGATAGGACTGAAACCGTTTCAGGTTTCCTCCTTTCCCCAGGCCCGCTCCCCCAAGCGGGCCTTTTTTGTTGGCACTAAGTGAAGCTGACTTTCACGTCTTCGCGGTCGGTTTCCGCAACCTGGAAGAGGGCGTGGGGCTGGAGTCCCATGAAGCCCGCGACGAAGTTGGCGGGAATCTGAGCAATGCGGATATTGAAATCGTTGACGTCTTCATTATAGCGGCCGCGCTGCCCGGCAATCTTTTCCTCGAGTTCCGTGATGCGCCCTTGCAGTTGCATGAAATTTGCATCGGCCTTGAGGTCCGGATATTTTTCGGCTACGGCAAACAGGCTTTTGAGCGCGCCGGTGACCATGTTATCGGCTTGAGTCTTCTCGGCGGGCGTGGAGGCGCGCAGGTAAGCGGTGCGGGCTTCGGTAACCGCCTGGAGAGTCTTCTGTTCGTATTGCATGTACCCTTTGCAGGTGTCGATGAGCTTGGGCAGTTCGTCGTGCCGCTGCTTCAGCAGCACGTCAATATTGGAGAAGGAGCGATCGATGTCGTTTTTGAGCGTGACCAGACTGTTGTAAATGCCCACGAAGTACCCAACCACGGCGATAACAATCACGACCAAAAACACGAGGATGGCCAGTCCCACCACAAGCCCCAGGCCGATCATGGCTAGCATCATATCCGGCTCCTTTCGGGCGGAAGCGTAAAGCGTGCAAACCGCTTGCCCGGAAATCTGCCCGCAGGGGCTTAGCTCATCTTCACCTCAACGTCCTGGCGATCCTCCTCCGCAACCTTGAACAGGTCATGGTGTTGCAGGTTCATCATACGCGCCAGGAACACATCGGGAAGTTGCTGAATGCGAATGTTGTAAGTATTCACATCGTCGTTGAAGAATTCGCGCCGGTCGGCGATCTTCTCTTCCAACTCCGAGATGCGTTTCTGCAATTGCATGAAGTTGTTGTTGGCCTTCAGTTCCGGATAGTTCTCCGACACGGCAAACAGGCTTTTGAGCGCGCCGGTAATCATGTTGTCAGCCTGAGCCTTTTCGCTCACGGTACCGGCTTTCATGAACGCCGTGCGCGCTTCGGTAATGAGCTGAAACGTCTTCTGCTCGTACTGCATATAGCCTTTGCAGGTTTCAATCAGCTTGGGAAGTTCGTCGTGCCGCTGCTTGAGCAGCACATCGATATTCGCCCAGGCCTTATCGATGTCGTTCTTGAGGCGCACCAGGCTGTTGTAAATCGTGATCAGGTAGACGAAGACCCCTACCACCACCAGGACGACCACTAATCCCACGAGAATCGCTAGACCCATCGTTGTATGTCTCCTTCCGTGTCATAACCATCCCAATTTTAAGAGTAGGATTCCCAGGCAGGCCACAGCCAGAACCCCGCCGCCGAAAATATACTTGGCGGCCCGATTGCGCAATGTCTGTCTGATTTCCTTTTCGCTTCGCCAGGTGATCAAGAAGGTTGGCTCGTTCGTTCCCTTCGTGATCAAATTGCGGTCGTGTTCGTCCTGAGGTTCGGGATTCTCCACGCAGGTCCCCGTGAGGTCGTACCAATGATCGGGCAACACCAAATGCTCAGTCAGCCGATAGCGCTCCCCCGCACTCGCACCGCCCCCAAAAATGCCGCTGCCTTTCCGGCGGGAGACTGCCGCGGAAGCATAGGACCAGAGGTCAGTGTCAAGCCCAGGGGTCACCGCGGGCGTGGAACCACCGATGCCCGAGAAGAGGCGCCCGAAGCTCAATCCGGAACTGCCTCCCGTTTCAACCTTGGCGGTTTGGATCAAATCGTATTCCGCATTGTGCGCGTCCACCAGCACCTTGCCGGTTGCGTCCGCGAGATAAAATCTCTTTCCGTCGGCATCAGTGGCAATGTGAGACCAATGTCCGCCATTCTTATCATGAACCCAATGCTCGATCTCCACTTTATAGAAGTAGCACGGAGTTCGGGTAACAGGACTGGGTATGGGCGGAATACCCGTGGCCTTACCGTGGATTTCCACTAGGCCCATGGCGACACTGCGAATCGGGATTTCAGGAGTATCCATCAGCACGCGGTACTCTCGAAAAATGCGAAAGCCTTTGTAGAAATAATACAGTCCCGCGCCAAAACCCACGGTCAGCCACACATCTAACTTGATCGAAGCGTTCGATGACATAGGGTGACCTGAAATTCCCGCCATCCTACTTGACGCACCCCAAAAAGGCAAGCAGGCCAAAATCGTAATGACGAATTGGGAATTCTGATTTCCGGAAGGTTATAATGTGTTAGTTAATCTCTCATGTTGAATAGAGATTCGGGGGCGCGGAGGCACGAGTTTTCGATTGTGGGGGCGCGCGACTCCCTGTTTTGCCACCTCAGGCCCCCCCCAGAGGACCAGGTCACATAACCCTGAGGGGCGTTGAATTTCTCCACACTCCCCTTGGAATGGCACCGCAAGTGCTTTGAAGACTTAATCGTACCGGGAAATCGGGGGTCTTTCGAATGGCGTACGACGCGACGAAGATGCAGGACTGGGAAATTTCCGAGGCGGCAGAACGCCAGATGCCCAGCCCTCACGAATGGCAGGAAAGATTGGGCCTGCAACAAGATGAAGTCATCCCCATGGGGCGGCTGGCGAAGCTGGATTTCCTTAAGATCATCGAAAGACTAAAAGACCGCCCGGACGGGAAATACGTTGAAGTTACAGCCATTACACCCACTCCTCTAGGTGAGGGAAAAAGCACAACTTCCCTGGGTTTGATCGAAGGTCTGGGGAAACGGGGCAAAAACGTGGGCGGCTGCCTGCGCCAGCCCTCCGGCGGCCCGACGATGAACGTGAAAGGCACGGCGGCGGGGGGTGGAAACGCCCTGCTGATCCCCATGACGGAGTTCTCCCTGGGGCTTACGGGCGACATCAACGACATTGCCAATGCCCACAATCTGGCCATGGTGGCGCTCACCGCGCGCTTACAGCACGAACGGAATTACAGCGACCAGCAGTTGCAGCAGCACGGCGTGACGCGCCGCCTGGATATCGACCCCACGCGCCTCGAAATGGGTTGGGTCATCGATTTCTGCGCGCAGGCGCTGCGCAACATCATCATCGGTATCGGCGGCAAGCAAGACGGTTTCATGGTGCAATCGAAGTTCGCCATCACGGTCAGCTCTGAGCTGATGGCGATTCTCGCCATTGTCACGGACCTGGCCGACTTGCGGAAGCGCCTGGGGGAGATCACCGTCGCCTACGACAAGCAGGGGAATGCCGTCACCACGCAGGATCTCGAAGTTGCGGGCGCCATGGCCGCCTGGATGCGCAACACAATCAACCCCACCTTGTGCAGCACGGCTGAATACCAGCCTTGCATGGTGCACGCCGGGCCCTTCGCCAACATCGCCGTGGGGCAGTCGTCGATTATCGGCGACCGCCTGGGCCTGAAGATGTTTGACTTTCACGTCACGGAGAGCGGCTTTGCAGCGGACATCGGCTTCGAAAAGTTCTGGAACGTCAAGTGCCGGTGCAGCGGGCTTAAGCCCAACGTCTCCGTGCTGACCACCACTATCCGCGCCCTCAAGATGCACGGCGGCGGTCCACGCGTCGCACCCGGATTACCGCTGGCAGAGGAATACACTCGCGAGAATCTGCGGCTCGTCGAAAAGGGACTTCCCAACCTGCTGCACCATCTGGGCATCATTCGCCGGTCGGGAATCAATCCGGTGGTCTGTATTAACTGTTTTAATACCGATACGAAAGAAGAAATCACCCTGGTGCGGCGGGCCGTGGAAGCCACGGGCGCACGCTGTGCCTCTTCCGAGCACTGGGCCAAAGGCGGCGAGGGGGCGCTGGAGCTCGCGGACGCGGTACTGGACGCCTGCCGGGACGAAGTCAAATTTCAGTACCTCTACCCGCTTGAGATGAAGTTGCGCGATCGGGTTGAGCACATTGCCAAGGAAGTTTACGGCGCCGATGGAGTTGTCTGGACGCCCGAAGCGGAAGCCAAATCCAAAGCGCTCGAAGTCCGACCCCAAGTACGCCGACTATGCCACCATGATGGTGAAGACCCACCTGAGCCTGAGCCACGATCCGGCGCTCAAGGGAGTTCCCGAAGGCTGGGTGCTGCCGATTCGCGACGTGCTGGTTTACTCGGGCGCCAAATTCCTTTGCCCCTGCGCGGGCACCATCAGCTTGATGCCCGGCACGTCGTCCAACCCGGGATTCCGCCGGGTGGATGTGGATGTGAAGACCGGGAAGGTTTCAGGATTGTTTTAGGATAGGAGCGAACAATGTACCTGGAAACAGCTTACCTTTTTCAGGGAATGAGCGAGGAAACTCGCGGGAAGATTCTGGATGCCGCAACTGAAGAATCGTACGCGGCGGGCGCGTTCATTTTTCGTGAGGGCGAGCCCGCCACGGATTTCTACATACTGAGTGAGGGACGCGTGCGGCTGAGTGTGGGGCACAAAGAACTCCTGGCCTACGTATCCAGCGACCCGGGCGACGCCCTCGGCTGGTCGAGTCTGGTGGACAACGAGACGTACACGGCGTCCGCGGAATGCCTGGTTCCCGTCAAGGTCCTGAAGATCGAAAACCACCACCTGGATCAAATTCTGCGTGCAGATTGTGCGAGCGGGCTGGTTTTCTACAAACACCTGGCGGCGTTGATCGGCCGCCGTCTGATCAAGAGCCATAAGGCGGCGCTCTCCTTACACGGAGAACGAGAGCCGATGACAGGGGGATAAGCTCGGCACGCGGCACCCGCTAGGGAGCATCGGGACCGCTACATCACAGACAGAACCCCCGCCTTCGCGCCGGAGAAATGCAAGGCGAGCGTGACGGGCCAAAGGAAATACGAATGACTGCAGGCGAAGAAGCGGGAACGGGAAACCATTTGAAGCTGGCGCTCAAGAAGAAGCAATTCTTCTGCACGGCGGAGCTCGTGCTGGGGCGGGACCACAACGTCGTGGAGGCGGAGACTTTCGTCAAGGAAGCCGCCGCCGAGGCCAATGGCATCAAGGTCATCAGCGTGACAGACCTGCCGGGCGGCAACCCTGCGCTGCCCCCCGAAGCATTCGTGGCAGGAATCAAAGACCTGGGGCTGACTCCGATTGCCCACCTGACGGGCAAGGATGGGAACCGGTCGTCCCTCGAAGGCCGCCTGCACAGTCTAGCCCGCCTGGGTGTCGAAAACATTCTGGCCCTGACGGGCGACGCACAAAAAGAGGGCTTCGCGGGCAGGTCGAAACCCGTCTATGACCTGGACTCCGTCCTCATCCTTTGGTTGATCGAGGCCATGCGCAAGGGCATTGAGTACAACCTGGGCCCGCGCACCATCCACAGCACCCCTTTTGATTTCTTCAGCGGCGCCGTAGTGAACCCTTACAAGGTCCACGAGTCTGACCTGATGATGCAGCTCTACAAGCTGCAATTGAAAATCGCGGTTGGAGCCCGATTCATCATCACCCAACTGGGATACAACCTGCGCAAGCTTTACGAGCTGAAGCAATACCTGGAGCGCGAGGGATTGGGTCACATCCCGGTGCTCGCCAACGTCTATGTTCCCACGGCCAAAATCGCGCAGATGATGCAGGCCGGGGAAGTGGCGGGCTGCGTCATTCCCGACGAGCTCATCAGGCGGTTGGAAAAAGAGAAGAAACCCGAACGCCTGGAACGGGCCGCGCTGATGGTGGCGGCCGTGAAGGACCTGGGCTTTGCCGGAGCGCACGTGGGCGGCTTCGGCCTTGCGCATCGCGATTTTATGACCATTGCGGAGCGCGCCGCGGCGATCGGAAGCGATTGGCGAAAGCGCCTGGACGAGTTGGTGATCCCCACCGCGAACGAATTCTATCTGCTGCCCCCGGCTGCTGAGGGCTTGAGCGACGCCACGGGCAACTACCAACTTAGCCACCGGAAGCCCCACGCCACCTTCACGCAGTGGCTCTCGAAGCTGGTGCACCGTCACCTGATTGCCGAGGGTTCGCTGGGCGCGCGCTTTTTTGGTTCTCACCTCAAGACGAATGGCAAAACGGATTCCTGGCGCCACGGCCTGTGGTATTGGCTGCTTGAGCCCTCCACCCTGTACCGCAAAGCCACGCTGGGTTGCAAGAGTTGCGGCGATTGCCTGCAAGACCACCTTGATTACGCCGGCTGCTCCATGCGCTGGTGCTACAAGGAGCTGCGCAACGGCCCCTGCGGTGGCTCGCGAATCGACGGCACTTGTGAGGTCCATCCCGAGCAACCGTGCATCTGGAACACGATTTACCACGGCGCGCTGGCGATGGGAGACGATCCACGAAAATTCGCTCGCACGCTCATCCCCCCGCGCGACTGGCGCCTGGATGGCACCAACGCCCTGGCCAATCGTTTCGTTCACTTGGATAACCTTGGTAAGCGAATCGAGTTGACAGTAGGCAGAAAGCAGTAGGCAGAAAGCAGAAGGCGGAAGGCGGAAAGCAGTAGGCGGTATGCGGTAGGCAGTAAGCAGTAGGCAGGCCCTGAAGGGGCCGTCCATGAATAGCCGCAGGTTTCAACCTGCGGATCGCATCTCACGGTTTGCCCCTTCGGGGCAGAAAGCAGGAACGTAGACCGGACGGCGGAATAGGGCAACATGTGGTTCTCTGCTTTCTGCCTACTGCCTACTGCCTTCTGCCCACTATCTACCGTTAGGAGGGAAATTAGATTCCATGCTCATCATCGGTGAATTGATCAATTGCACGCGAAAGAAGGTCGGGGAAGCGGCTGCCAAAAGGGACGTGCAGTTCTTCCAGGAAATCGCTCGCCGGCAAGTGGCCGCCGGGGCCGATATGCTCAACGTCAACGGCGGTCTGCCCGGCCAGGAACTGGAGGTTCTGCCGTGGCTCGTGAACATCGTGCAGGAAGCCGTTCCCGTGCCGCTTTGCCTCGACAGCGCCGATCCCGAAGCCCTGCGCCGCGCTCTGCCGCTGTGCAAGCAACGCGCCATGATCAATTCCATCACGGATGAGCGGACCCGCATCGAAGCTCTGCTCCCCGTCCTGAAAGAATTCCGCCCCAAGGTGATCGCGCTGTGCATGGGAGAGGCAGGTCCACCCTCGACCGCCGAGGAGCGGGTTGCGACCGCGTGCCACCTGGTGGACCGGCTGCTTGCGGAGGGCTTCGGGCTCGACGACATCTACGTTGACCCCTGCGTGATCCCAGTCTCGACCGCCCCCGAACATGGCAAAGCCATCCTGGACGGCGTCGGGCAGATCGCCGCGCGTTACCCCGGAGTGCATATCAGCGCGGGGGTCAGTAACGTTTCGTTTGGACTGCCCGTCCGCAAGCTGCTCAATGAGACCTTTGCAGTCCTGCTGATGGCGCGGGGCCTGGATGCCGGTATCGTCGACCCCTGCGACCCGCAACTCATGGCCAATATCCGCGCGGCGGAAGCTTTGCTGGGACGCGACGAGTATTGCGCCACTTATTTGCGTGCCTTCCGTGAAGGAAAAGCTCGAGGCCCCAAAGGCCGCGTAGATAGGATTGATGATTGTCGATGGTCGATTGACGATTGAAGAAGGACGGATTTCAACTGGCAATCGTAAATCCTCAATCGTCAATCGTTAAGAAGGAATAGATGCACGCCTTGATACAACAGCTTATTTCGCACGGACCCATTCTTACCGACGGCGCTTGGGGAACGGAGTTCCAGGCGCGTGGGCTCGAAGCCGGTGAATGCCCCAACGTCTGGAATCTGACGCACCCTGACCGCGTGGAAGAAGTCGCGCGCGCTTATGTGGAGGCGGGCAGCCAAGTCATCCTGACCAACACTTTCCGCGCCAATCGCCTGGCGCTCGAAGCGTCATGGGCGAGTCGAGCACCTGAAGGAAATCAACCGCCTGGGCGTGGAAATTTCCCGTCGCGCCGCGGCGGGGCGAGCCCGCGTGTTCGCTTCGCTCGGGCCGAGCGGCAAGCTGCTGATGATGGGGGAGGTCAATGAAGAGGAACTCCGCGCGGCTTACGCCGAGCAGGCCGAAACCTTGGCAGAGGCTGGAGCTGACGCCCTGATCTTCGAAACCATGAGCGACCTGGCGGAAGCGAAGGTCGGGGTTCAGGCGGCGCGAGGTGTGGGCCTCCCGGTGATTGTCTCCATGGCCTTTGATTCCGGAAAGAACTACGACCGGACCATGATGGGTACGACGCCGGAGGAGGCAGCCGCCGAGCTCACCGCCGCGGGCGCGGATGTCATCGGAGCTAACTGCGGGCAAGGCATCGAAAGCTATGCTCCCCTTACGAAGCGGCTCCACGACTCAACTCCACTCCCGATTTGGATTAAGCCCAATGCAGGGTTGCCGCAGCTCGTAGAGGGTCAAACGCAATACCGGACGAGTGCGGAGGAGTTCGCCCGGCATGCGCCAGCCTTACTCGCCGCGGGTGCGAACTTCCTGGGTGGGTGCTGCGGAACCAACCCGGAATTCATTCGCGCCCTGGGGCAGGCAATAGGCAGTAAGCAGTAGGCAGAAGGCGGAAGGCAGCAAGCGCGGTGAATCCCCGTACGGGATGCATTTAACAGTTGGGGGCGTGCCGAGCGTGAAAGCTACGGACCGGTACCAATTGAATCCCCGCAGGGGATGAATTGAATAGCCGGGGGCAAAGCCCCCGGAAAGTGGGCGCCTACTTACTGACCCTGAAAGGGTCAATTCAGCAGCAGGACAACCATGGCTCAGACGCTAGTAAGCCTGATGGTACATGTGGTTTTTTCGACCAAGAACCGCCAATCGTTGATCACCCCCGAGGTCGAGCCTGAGCTCTATGCATATATGGGGGGGGACGGCGAAGAACTTAGAGTCACGTTGCCTTGCTGCCGGCGGGACAGAAAATCACGTCCACCTCTTGGTCTCGCAGTCCAAGAAAATTGCCCTTTGCCATTTGATGGAGGAACTGAAGAAAAGCTCCTCCAAGTGGATCAAAACGAAGGGCAACGCGTTTCGGTCATTCAGTTGGCAGGACGGGTACGGAGCTTTTACCGTCGGCGAGTCCCAAGTGGAGGCGTTGAAGATCTACATAACGGGTCAGAAGGAACGACACAAAAGGCAAACCTTCGAGCAAGAGTTATTGCTGCTGCTGAAGAAATACCGGGTTCCCTTTGATGAGCGTTATCTGTGGTTGTGAAGCACAACCTATCGACCCCGTCAGGGTCGGCGCATGTTCTGGACGCTGTTCCGGGGGCGTTGCCCCCGGCTATTGTATCGTGCCCCTGCAGGGCGCGGCGAATGCCCCGTCATGGGTCCGAGCAGGCGACAGACAGGGGTGTGTTTAAACAGCCACGCTGCCAGCCGCGAAAAGGTCCTGTGCAATTCCGCAGGATATATTGCGAAGCGTCGTCGCAGAAAACCTATGCGTCTAAAACTTCTAAGTTGCGAAATTTTCTTTCGTGAATTTTGTGCCTGCGTGGCGCGCTCGCCGCACACCGTGGATATTGAGTTTCTCCCCAAAGGATTGCATGACATCGGGTGTGAAGACATGCAAGCGCGGCTACAGGCGGCCGTCGACCGTGTGGACCAGCGCCAGTACGACGCCCTGCTGCTTGGCTACGGGCTCTGCAACAACGGCATCGTGGGGCTCGCCGCCAAAGAAATTCCTTTGGTGGTTCCCCGCGCGCACGACTGCATCACGCTCTTCCTGGGCAGTGCGGCCCGCTACATGGACTACTTTGAGAGTCATCCCGGCGTGTATTTCAAGACCACCGGTTGGATTGAGCGCGGCGAGGCGGACGGCGAACTGGGCCAACTCGCTTTAGGCAAAAAGCTGGGCTTGAAGCAAAGCTATGAAGAGATGGTCGCCAAGTACGGCGAGGACAATGCCCGCTATCTGTGGGAGGAGTTCGGCAAGAATCTGGCCCGACACTACGCCCAATTCACCTTCATCGAAATGGGCGTCGAGCCCGACGCGAGCTTTGAGCAGCGAGCCCGCGACGAAGCGAAGGAGCGCGGGTGGACCTACGAGAAGGTCGCAGGTGACATAGGAATGATCGAGCGCCTGGTAAATGGCCAGTGGGACGCGAAGGAATTCCTGGTGGTCGAACCCGGCCACCGCATCGTGGCGAGCTACGATGACGGCATCATCTCCACGGAGGCAGTTGCGCCATGACCGGACGCGAACGCATTCTTGCCAGACTGGAGGGGAAGCCAGCAGACAGCCTCCCCTTCATGCCCATGACCATGATGTTTGCGTGCGACCGCATCGGCGCGCAGTATCGTGATTACTCAACCGACTACCGTGTGTTGGTCGAAGGGCAAATCCGCACGGCGGAACAGTTTGATTTCGATTACGTCAACACCATGTCGGACCCCGCCTGTGAAGCCGCTGACTGCGGCGCGTCCGTGAAGTTCTTTCCCGATCAACCGCCCGCACTCGACGAGGCCAACGCCTTGCTGGCTGACAAAAGCAAGTTGCGCAATTTGAAGGTTCCAGATCCCGCCACCGGCCCCCGCATGAGCAATCGGCTAGAGGCTCTCCGCCTCTACCGCCAACGGGTGGGCAAAGAAAAGCTGATTGAGGGGTGGATCGAAGGGCCCATGGCGCAGGCCGCTGACCTGCGGGGCGTAAATACCTTGATGACGGATTTCTTTGACGACCCGCCTTTCATCAACGACTTGTTCGCATTCGTCGTAGAGCTTGAACTCACCTTTGCAAAGGCGCAGGTGGCGGAAGGCGCTGAATTGATCGGCGTGGGCGATGCGGCCGCGTCGCTGGTGGGTCCAAAGCTTTATAAGGAATTCGTGTGGCCATACGAAAAGCGTATGATGGCGAGACTGCGCGCTATGCGTGTGCGCTCGCGGTTGCATATCTGCGGTAACACGCGCCCGATTCTCGGTCTCATGGGTGAACTCGGGTGCGATGTGGTCGATCTCGACTCGCTTGCGCCGCTGGCCGAGGGGCGTGCGGCCATGGGGCCGAAGCAGGTGTTGCTGGGGAATATCGACCCCGTGCGCGTGCTGCGCAACGGGACGGCAGAAGAGGTCTACACCGCCATGGCCGAATGCCATCGGCAAACGGGCGACAACTTCATCGTAAGCGCCGGGTGTGAAGTGCCGCGCGATACCCCGGATGAAAATTTGCGGGCCTTGTTGCGGTACGCGAGGGAACAGAAGTTAGGAGCTAAAAGCTAGCAGTTAGGCGCCGGGAGCCAGGAGCAAGGATTTCGGTGCTAGGAGCTAAAATGCCATTGAACCTACCGCCCGCGAAACGTTTCGAGGATCTTGTGGTTTGGCGAAAAGCGCATGAGTTCGTATTGGGGGTCTATAAATTGACGGCGCTTTTCCCGAAGCCGGAGACATACGGGCTTTCAAGTCAGATGCGGAGGGCCGCTACTTCCATTGCTGCCAACATTGCGGAAGGATTTCGAAAACGCGGAAAGGCGGACAAAGCGCGATTTTTTAACATCGCCGAGGGGTCACTGGACGAGAGTCACTACTACCTGATTCTGGCGCGGGACCTCGGTTATGCTGAGACCAATTCCCTGGTGGACGCACTGGACGAAGTCAGCCGGCTTTTGAATTCATATTCACGAGCTCTGCTAGCTTCTAGCTCCTAGCTTCTAGTGGAGCGTCGCAGGTAATGGTACTTGTAGCGTCCCAACCTGTCGGGACACCTGCCGGGCTAACGCCCGGCGCTACAACTCCTAGCTCCTAACTCCCAGCTTCTAAGCTATGCCCAAACAGAAAACATTCCGAATAACATTACGCCCGCTCCAAACGGAGCTCACTGCCCCCCGGGGGACTTCTTTGCGCGACCTTTTGTTCGCACAAGGAGTAGAATTCCCCTGCGGAGGGCAGGGCCTCTGCCGCGGCTGCCGCGTCCACGTGCTGGAAGGATCGGTGGAGGTCAACGCCGCGCAACGCGAGCGCCTGAGCGCGGAGGAACTGACGAACGGCTGGCGGTTGGCTTGCCAGTGCACGCTTGAGGATGATCTGGTCATCGAGCTGCGCCAGTGGGACGCCGCCATCCTGGTGGACGAGACTCCCTTTTCCTTCCATCCGCGGCCCGGCTTCGGCGTGGCCGTGGACGTGGGGACGACCACGCTGGTCACCCAGTTGCTCGATCTCACGACCGGGCGCGTGCTGGCCGTGCGCACTGCGCTCAACGCCCAGGCGCGGTTCGGCGCTGATGTCATGAGCCGTGTCCGCTTCGCGGTGGCGGAAGGCGGGCTGGAGGAACTTTGCGACATCATTCGTCTCGAAATCGGCAGCTTGATCAAGCAACTGGTAGTTGCCGCGCAGGTGCCGAGCACTGAGATTCATGATGTCACCCTGGTGGGCAACACGGTAATGCACCACCTGTTTTGCGGGCTGGATGTGGAACCGCTTTCGCGCTACCCTTTCGAGTCGGAGCACCTGGGACTCCAGACTCTGACCGCCAGCGAATTGGGGTTCCCTGGCAGCGCGCGCGTGCGCTTTCTCCCTTGCCTGGGCGGGTTTGTGGGCAGCGATATCCTGGCCGGCATCCTGGCCACGAACCTTGCTGAGCGTGCGGATCTGAATGCACTGGTCGACTTGGGCACGAATGGTGAAATTGTGATCGGGAATCGGGAGCGCTTGCTGTGTGCTTCAACGGCTGCCGGGCCGGCCTTTGAAGGCGCGCGGATTTCGATGGGCATGCGCGCTTCGACCGGCGCCATCTCAGAGGTGAAAGTGAAAGGGGATGAATTATACTGCCGAGTTCTGGGCAACGTCCCGCCTCAGGGATTGTGCGGAAGCGGGCTGGTGGATGCCGTTGCGGTGGGACTCGATTTGGGCAGAATCCAGCCTTCCGGACGATTTCAAAATGGCACGGGGGCGTGGGAATTGTCCCCTCCGGTGACGTTGACCCAGGCGGACATCCGCGAGTTGCAACTCGCTAAGGGAGCCATTGCCGCCGGCATCCGAATGCTGCTCGATCAGCTGGGCGCTTCACCGGGCGATGTCAAAAAGCTTTATCTCGCGGGCGCTTTCGGTAATTATATCAACCGCACGAGCGCGGAGCGCATCGGGCTACTCGGCATCCCCTCTCGAAAAGTTGAGGCGGCCGGGAACACGGCGCTGCTGGGGGCGAAGCTGGCGCTCTTCAGTCCCGATGGGGAGGACGGTTCCTACGCCCAGCTCCGTGCCAGGATCGAGCATGTGCCGCTCAACGCGGACGCAAGTTTTCAAGAAATCTTTGTGGAGGAGATGGCTTTTCCACAAAAGACCCATGTCTAACTTAAAAGGGAGACACGTATGACACGCTTTGAAGAACTTCAACAGGCAATCATCGATGGGAAAGCTCCATTAGCCAAGGAATTGACCGACAAAATGCTGAAGGAAGGAATTCGGCCGGCTGAGTTTTTCCCCAAGGCCATCATCCCGGCCATGGACGAAGTCGGACGCCGCATGCGGGAATGTGAATTCTTCATTCCCGAAGTGCTAATCGCTGCTCGCGCCGCGCGCGGTTCGACGGACATCTTGCGGCCCCTGTTGGTGGGCGACGAGTCCGTCAAATCCGCCGGCACGGTCGTGTGCGGCACCGTGAAAGGTGACTTGCACGACATCGGCAAGAATATCGTGGCCATGATGCTGGAAAGCGCCGGTTTTCAAATCATCGACCTGGGCGTTGACGTTACGCCTGAGAAGGTCGTGGAAGCGGTCCAAAAGCACTCGGCCAATATCGTGGCGCTGTCGGCGCTGCTTACCACCACGATGGTGAATATGAAGTCGGTGATTGAGGCGCTGTCGAAGGCCGGACTTCGCGAAAAAGTAAAAGTCCTGGTGGGCGGCGCACCCGTCACCGATGCCTGGGCACACTCGATCGGCGCGGATGGGTACGGCAAGGACGCGCCCGCCGCCGTGGAATTGGCTAGGAACGTCGCCGCAGCCTGACGAGCAAAAAGTCCGATGGCGTCCTGTAGCGCTGACCTCCCGACGATGTTGGGACGGGTCCCGGTTGGCGCTGCCTGGAACCGCGCCGACAAAAATTCTAAGGAACGCCGTGGTCCGCGCGGGCGCGGCGTAGAAGTAGGAGTTAGGCCATGATGAGCTCCCGTGAGCGAGTTCAACTTGCGCTTGCGCACCAGGAACCCGATCGCCTTCCCCTCGACCTGGGGGGGACTTCGGTGACCGGAATGCATGTGGACACCGTCTATCGGCTGCGGCAAGCGCTGGATTTGGATGCCCCCGGCACACCCGTCAAGATCCTCGAGCCCTTCCAGATGCTGGGGGAGATCAAGCCTGACTTGCTGGACGCCTTGGGAATCGATACGGTGTTACTGCCCGGCACGGGGACGGCGTTCGGCTTCAAGCTGGAAGGGTGGAAAGAGTGGAAGACCTTCGGCGGCACCCCGGCGCTGGTCCCCTCCGGTTTCAACACCCGGACCGCCCCGAACGGCGACCTGCTTTTATACCCGCAAGGCGACTACTCGGCGTCACCTTCCGCGCGCATGCCGCGGGGGGATTTTACTTTGATGTCATTGTGCGGCAGGAACCTTTGGACGAGAACAACCTGCGCGTCGAGGATAATCTCGAAGAGTTCGGCCCCATTACCGACGAGGAACTGGAACATTTTCGTAGCCGCGCGGAGGAGCTTTACACTGGGACGGACAAGGCCATCGTGCTGAACTTGGGCGCGCTATCGCTCGGCAACATCGCCCGAGTTCCCGGGCCGGGGCTGATCCACCCCAAGGGAATTCGCAACGTCGAGGAGTGGTACGTCAGCCTGAGCTCGCGGCAAGATCACATCTACAAAATTTTCGAACGCCAGACGGAAATCAATCTGGCGAACCTCGAAAAGATTTTCGCGGTGGTGGGCAACCGCGTGACCGCTGCCTACCTTAGCGGCACGGATTTCGGCGCTCAGAATGGGCCCTTTGTTTCGCCTAAGACTTACCGCCAACTTTTCCAGCCTTTCCACAAACAGGTCAACAATTGGGTGCACCGCAGCACACAGTGGAAGACCTTCATCCACAGTTGCGGTTCCGTGTGGGCGCTGCTCGAGGATTTCATCGCCGCCGGCTTCGAAATCCTCAACCCCGTGCAGTGCTCAGCGGCGCACATGAATCCTTTCGATCTGAAAACGAAATTCGGCAGCCGGATGACCTTCTGGGGTGGCGGGGTGGACACACAGCGCACACTGCCTTTCGGCACGACGGCAGACGTTCGCAACGAGGTTCGCGAACGCATCAGGGCCTTTGGTCCTGGTGGAGGCTTCGTTTTCAACGCCGTTCACAATGTCCAAGCGCTCGTGCCGGTTGAGAACGTGCTCGCCATGTATCAAGCCGCGCGCGAGTATGGCGCCTATCCCTTACGTCTGGACGCCGCGGCTTAGCCTTATGTCAATGATGAGTGACAAGAGACGTGTGCTGGCCTAACCAAGGCCGAAAGTCGAAAGTCGGGGCGAGTTTCGAATTTCGAGTTTCGATTTTCGTCTTTCGATTTCTCGCCACTTGTCCCTGGGGGTGTCTTCCATGACTTCACGTGAACGCGTCAATCTTGCCCTGAATCATCAGGAAGCCGACCGCGTGCCGGTTGACCTCGGCGCTAGTGCCGTAACCGGGATGCAGGTTGATACAGTCTACAAACTCCGTCAGGCGCTCGGCCTGGACGCGCCCGGCACACCTGTGAAGGTGATGGAACCCTATCAAATGCTGGGTGAAATCAAGGCGGACCTGATGGAGGCCCTTGGCGTCGACGTGGTGGGGCTGGGAAAGCCTGCCACCATGTTCGGTTTCAAAAACCAGGGCTGGAAGCCTTGGACAACTTTGCGGGGACCCCGGTGCTGGTTCCCGAAGGCTTCAATACCGAACCGGACGCGCAGGGCGACATCCTGATGTATCCCGAGGGAGACAAGTCCGTCCCACCCAGTGGCCGCATGCCGAAAGGCGGCTTCTATTTTGACTCGATCCCGCGCCAGGCTCCGCTCGACGACAACAACCTGAACCTCGAAGATAACCTGGAAGAGTTTGGCCCCATTGCTGACGAAGACCTGGCGCATCTGGGACGCGAGGCGGAAAGAATCTGGACCGAGACCGATAAAGCCGTGCTGGGGAATTTTGGAGGAACGGCTTTCGGCGACATCGCGTTGGTCCCCGGCCCCTGGCTGAAACATCCCAAGGGAATCCGCAACGTCGAGGAATGGTACGTCAGCACCCTCACGCGCCGCGATTTCATCTACAAGATTTTTGAATGCCAGTGCGAGATGGGTATCAGGAACCTTGAGAGGATCCACCAGGTCGTAGGTGAGCGCGTGACGGTGGCCTTTTTGTCGGGGACAGACTTCGGGCAGCAAAATGGCCCCTTCATCTCACCCCAAACCTATCGCAACCTTTTTAAGCCCTTCAACAAGGCTGTCAACGATTGGGTGCATCAGCACACGACGTGGAAGACTTTCATTCACTCCTGCGGCTCCGTGCGGGCGTTGATCCCCGACTTCATTGACGCGGGCTTCGACATCCTCAATCCCGTGCAGTGCTCAGCCGCCTGCATGGCGCCGGAGGAACTCAAGCAGGAATTCGGCGGAAGCGTCACTTTCTGGGGCGGCGGTGTGGATACGCAACGCACCCTGCCCTTCGGAACCGCCGAGGATGTTCGCAAGGAAGTCTGCGCGCGCTTGCGCACTTTTGGAAGGGGTGGGGGATATGTCTTCAACACCACCCACAACGTGCAAGCCGGCGTCCCGATTGAAAACGTCCTGGCCATGTACGAAACGGTGCGCGACTGCGGGCGGCAAAGCAAGTAATCACTGCAAGCGATATAGCATTCCGGCGCCGGGAGCGAGCCAGGCGTCCGGGGTTTCACCAGCCTCTTCTCCGGTAAAAGACGAGACCCAGATCAATTTCTTCCCTGCCTCTTTGAGTTGAATCTTGAACGTGAAGGACTGGCCGAGGTCTTTATTGACCAGCATAAGGTAAGGGCGGCCCTGGGAATCTTCAAATTCTCCCAGCAGAAAGCGCGGTTCCTTCGCGTGGCGCAAAGAGGGCGTGGCAACATCAATCCTCTGCACCAGGCGGCTTTCCGCCAGCGGGTGACCTTCCAGCGGCACATCCCGCCAGTGGTAAACGCCCGTGCTGTGAAGGTGAATCAGCGTTGGCGCCAGGGCATGAATCTGGTAATTAATGCGCCGCAGCATATCCCAGGTCGGGGTGCGGAAGCCGAATTGATCGATGGGACCCAGGTGATGGTTTCCGCCCTCTGACGTGAAATAGGTGTAGTACTCAATGCCGCGCCCGCCGTAAGCGAGGGTGCTGTATACCTGAAGTCCGTAGGTCGCGTCCGATGCCACCATGTAGTCATAATGGGCGGTCGAAAGAATGCAATTCCAAAAGGGGATCTTCGCTTCCAGGCTCACCCGGCGCGCCAATTCGAGATTGGTGTAAAAGATATCGCGCATCTCACCTTCCACCAGCGCGTAGTCGTCATAACTAAGGAAGGGGGGATGAACCTTCTCGACATATTCCCGCAGGTACGTTTCGTAGTCGTCGGCGCCCGTGAAAGCGCGGCCACCGAAGGCTGCAAAGAGGTTTACGTAAGGCCAGCCGCCGGGCATTGCCTCAGCCAGCAGTCTCTCTATGTGCCCCAGCCCTGGGAACAGATTTACGCGCGGTTCATCTCGCAGCAGGTAGCCGAGGACAGCGGGATTGCCTGCCACGTCGTGAACCGCAGCCGCAATATTTTTCTTGAGTTCTATATCCGGCGGCAGCTTTTCCCAATCGTAGCCGCTTACCCGTCCGTCCGAAACGAAACAAGTGAGACCCGCAGCGTGCACGCGTTCCACATCGTGGGGCGCACAGAATCCCGCGATGTTGAGCCCGGCCTCCTTCATCAGCCGCAACTGTTCCGGGTCGGACGGCGCGTTGTCCCACGCCATCACGGCAAAGTCGTGCGGATTGGCAGGGCGCGGGGGGGTGACCGCCGTGGCCTTCGCCATCGCAACCAGCAGTGCCAGCACTAACGCTCGAACTGTTTTCTTACCCAACATGGTTTCCTCTCCTGGTGCGTGAGGCAGCGATTCTCCCTCTTTCCACCGCGCCCCTCCAGCCATACAATTGCGCGCCGACAAGCTACAACGATTCTCTTCCCACCCCAAAGCAACTGTCAAGGAAGTCAACCCAAGCGCCGCCGACGCACGCCGCGGCCCGCAGCGGGATGGTATAATTTCCCACTGCGGGCTGCGCCCATGAAAACGTTGGAAGAGTACATCACGCTGGCGGGGCAGAATCATGGCCACATGTGTCCCGGCCAGATGCTGGGAATTCGCATGGCCATCTACGGCCTGCAGGCGCTGGGGTTTGACGATCCGGTAAAGCACTGCAAGCGCCTGTTAACGTTTGTTGAAATCGATCGTTGCGCGACCGACACCATCAGCCTGGTAACGGGTTGCCGGTTGGGGAAGCGCACCCTCAAGTTCCACGATTACGGCAAGGTGGCGGCCACCTTCGTCGATACGGAAACGGGTCACGCGGTTCGCATCGTGGCCCGCGACGATTCGCGCCAGCGCGCCAAGTTAATGTTTCCCGCTCTTTCCGACCCCCATCAGGCGCAACTCGAAGCCTACAAGGTGATGGGTGACGGCGAATTGTTTACCGTTCAGTGGGTGCGCGTGAAACTCGATCCTGGCGACCTTCCGGGCAGGCCACGATCCCGTGTGAACTGCACCCGTTGCGGGGAGGGAATCAACGATGGCCGCGAGCGCCACGTCGCGGGACAAGTTTTGTGCCGTTCGTGCGCCGGCGAAAGCTATTATGAGGAGCTCCCCAAGGCGTAAGCGGCTCGCCCGCTTCCAACCCCTGACATTTGACTGAGACTGATGGCCGACCAACCTTTAAATTATCCGGTACCGCAACAGGATTCTCCTCCCCGGCGCTCCTGGCCAATCGCCACTTTCGTCATCCTCGCCCTCAATCTGCTGATTTTCCTTTTGGAGACGTACGCCGGGGGATCAGAAAAAACCGGAGTCCTGCTCGACTTCGGCGCTGCTTACGGTCCCTATTTCCGGCGCGGCGAGTACTGGCGCCTGGTCATGCCGATATTCCTGCACATCGGTTGGGGTCATTTGTTGGGGAATAGCTACGCGCTTTTTTTCCTGGGACCGCTGCTCGAACGTGTGTACGGTTACGGGCGTTACGCCGCGATTTACGTCGCCGCGGGGATGGGCAGCGCGCTGCTGTCGATGACGGTATCAACCAACATCTCCGCCGGAGCCTCAGGAGCCATCTGCGGCATCGCCGGCGCGATACTGGTTACCGGTTACCTTCACCGCGACGCCGTTCCTCCCCGCTGGGGCAGGTCGTTCGGCAAGGGAATCATTCCCTTCATTGTCCTCGTTTTGGCCTCCGGGTATTGGGCGCACGGCATCGATAATTGGGGACACTTGGGTGGCCTCGCGAGTGGCATCTTGTTGGCACTGGTGATTCCGCCTCCTGAACACGTCCGTGTCCCGGGGGAAATTGTGGAGTCCCCCTCACAGGGAATGGTAGTGCTGCCGGTCGTGGTGGTGTTGCTCGCCATGGCGGGGACGGGGGAACACTATCGAACGACCCAGGCCGTCAACCGATTGCTGGCGGAGGGCTCGCGGTTCGCGACGGCCCGGAAGTATGATCGAGCCCTTCAAAGTTTCCAGGAAGCTGCGCGCCGGGCTCCCCACGACGAGCGCCCTCACGAGCAACTGAGCGCGCTTTACCTCGCCCAGAAGCAGTATGACCAGGCCCTGCGCGAGTGCGAAGAAGCGATTCGCCTCGACCCGGACGATCCCGAGGCTCAACTGAGACTGGGTATGGTCTACCGCTTGAAAGGCGACCTCCCGAAAGCGCAGCAGATTTTTGAGAAGGTATTGGGGAAGAGTCCTCAGACTGCTGAGGGCCAAAGGTTGCTGGCCGATCTTTACGCGGAACAGAAACTCTACCCCGAGGCAATCGCCCACTACGCCGAAGCCTTGCGTCTGGAACCCGCCATGGCGGCAGCTCACAACAACCTCGCGTGGCTGTACGCCACTTGCGAAGACCTGAAGTATCGCGACCCCGAAGCTGCTCTGGCCCACGCCCAGCTCGCGGTGGAGTTGACGCAATGGAAAGAGTCGGAATTCATCGATACTCTGGCGGAAGCTTACTTCGTCAACGAGGATTTTCAGAAGGCAGTCGATACTCAGAGAAAAGCACTCGCCCTCGACCCTGATAATCCTGACCTTCAGGAACACATGGCGCGTTATCGAAAAGCCGCGAGCATCTGATGCCCCCTGCGACACTCGCTCAGCATCACAGCCCGCGCAGCGGGCGATTTCGGGTCAACATTCGAACCTGCCCGGCAACTGCACATCTTCTTCAATTTGTTCTTGAATGACCCCTCACCCGTCCCGCCCCGGCTGGTGAGAACGCCGGCTGCGGTCCACCCTCTCCCCTCGGAGAGGGTTAGCACATCCTACATTTAATCCTCATACCCGTGGATGAATCCTGACCTCGCCAATCAAAAGCCTGAAGGTTTTCCCTCCAACGATCTTGAGTTTCGTATCATATAAAGAGCTAAGTGACCGATGCCCTAGTGATGTTCTCCCGGACACCGCACAAATCGAATGCATCGCCCTCTCCGAGGGGAGAGGGTGGCCCGCTGCCGGCGCATTCACCAGCCGGAGCGGGACGGGTGAGGGGTCACTCAGCAAGTATGACGCTTCGCGGCCTGTCCCGATCTGATCGGAATCCGCCTGCGTACCATCTGCATCCCACGGCTGGCTCGACGTGGGACATTCTTCCGGCGGGAGGGCCCGGGTGACGCAGCAACGTATTCGGACAAAAGGACGTCCCTCCCGTACGATTTGCGCTACCGGTAGCCAGGACGAGCAGGGTAGCGCGGAGGTACGCGTACTTTGCGTTCCTCCGCAGCTTTTCATCGCCCCAATGTTGTGTGAGGCTCCTGCCTGGCGGCCAACCTATGCGCGGTCATGGTGGGCAGCCGTACGCGGCGGACCGACGGCGCGCATGGTAACGCAATTCACCGAAAAGGGCCGCAAAGGAGGGCAGACGGCGCCCACCTTTGCGCTACCGCTACCCCCGGGCTACCCGCTATGCGAGATCGGACGCCTTAATCTTGCGTCTTGCGCCGTGGCGGATGGTGAGCACTGACACCGCTTGGCGGCCTTCATCGACTTCATAAATGACCCGATAAACGTGAGGCTTCTTGCCATAAAGCAGGTTCCGTAACTCTCGCTTCATCCTCCGAGCCTCCGGGGCTACGGGGCAGCGATGGGGGTACGATGCGAGCGCATAGACCGCCAGCTCCAACTCGTTATACCAGCGCCCCGCAGCGTGTGACTCCGCAGCGTTCTTTTCCACATAAAGGGTTTCAAGATCGCGGACCGCGCGAGCGGCAAACTCAACGAGGTATGTCATGTTTGCGGCGAATCTCGTCAAATACCTCTCTCGCCGGGCGAGTGCGTCCGTGGGCGACGTCATCCAAGCCCTGACGAATGCCTTCCTCGGCATCGGCCTGGGCGGCAATATCGAGCAATCGCTGATAGGCTTCGGCGTCCTGTACGATGGCCGCTGCTTTCCCCCTCACGGTGAGCACCACGGGGCGCTTGTTCCTTCTTAGATGCTTCATGAATTCGCCGGACCGGCGGCGGAAGGTCGTCAGCGACTGGATGTCCTTGGTAATGTCAAGCATGGACCTGCTCCTTTAAAAGCACCTTTTTAGGTGCTAAAAGAATACTCTATGACGAACCCACGGTCAATTCCCAAGACGAATTGGCCGTGGCCACCTCCGGGTCACACAACCTCAGGCGCGGTTCGAACTGTAATCTCTGCGCCAGCCAGGGTCACCCCTTCATCATGTTGTCAAAAGTAAGTTCCGCATCCCTCATAATTTGGCGAAGGATTCCTTTCTCGCAATTCGGCTCTCGACGTGCAGCCGGATGGCGTCTTCAATAAGTTGGTGTGCTTCTTCCTCGGTCTCCCCCTCGGTATAGCAACCCTGGAGGGCGGGACAAATGGCCACAAACCGCCCATCCTCGTCCCTCTCAATCACCACCGTGAATTCGTAACCCCGCATCGTTTCACAACCTCCGACCCTATTGTACATCGGCTCCCCAGCGCAGACTGCGGTCTTTTTGCTCCTGCCCTGAGACGAGCGGGCCACGGTGTCGCCGCGGCGACTCCCCCTACGGTGAAAGGACTTGCGGACATCGAGGGTAGCGCAGGGACGAATTCGGACAATTAGACGCCCCTCGTGTACGATTTGGGCTACCGGTAGCCCAAGCGTAAATCTTCTCATTGCAATTACCCCTACGATAAATGTTAATCTTAATGTGAAGTGCCCGGCGCTGAGTGCTAGGTGCTTGGGGCCTGGGGAGAAACAGAAGGCAGTAGGCAGCGAGCGCTTTTTGCGAGTCCCGACAAGTCGGGATAAGCAGTAGGCAGCGAGACCCCTTTGCGAGTCCTGACAAGTCGGAATCGGCACTAGGCAGTAAGCTGAAAGCTGACGGCTGATGGCTGAACGCGTTTTTGCTCTTGGAGGTTTTCCATGTCTCTAGTTAAGAAACATAAACTGTCGGACAAGAAACTGGCCGCCAATCGGCTCAACGGGAATCAATCCCAAGGCCCGGTGACCGTGGAGGGGAAGGAGCGCGCTGGCGCCGCGCGCCTGCGTCATGGCTTCTATGCCCGGGCGCAGGAGGTGGCTTTGTGCGGTTTAGGGGAGGACCCGGCTCACTTCGAGGAACTGCTCGCGGGACTCCGCGAAGAATTCACTCCCGTCGGCGCCTTGCAGGAAAAATTGGTGGTCCGACTGGCGCGGGTCCTGTGGCTGATGGACCGTGCGGATCGTTCGCAGGAGGGCGACGCGCTGCGTCGCGCCCAGAGCGCTGACCAGGGACGTCCCAACCGGCTGCACGCGCGGATGATGCGCCTCAAGATGTCGGTGGAAATGCTGCGCTCGCTGGCCCGCTCGGTGGCCTGCTGGCATTACGTCACCACCTGCGAAGACCTGGAAGTCATGAAAAAACTGCAGCAGGACGGGGTAGCGGCCGAAATGGGTGAGATTGCCCTGGACCTCTTCTACCAACTGCGGGACCCTGGCGCGGACAAGGAGGGAGTTTCCCAAGAGGAGAGGTATCGCGGCGCCATCAACAGCTTCCGGTCAATCTTCGGACTGGAGACGATAGATTCGCCGGTCTCTATGCTAACCCCCTCCGGAGAGCGCATAGTGCTCCGGCCCGAAGGCTCCGAAGAGATCGATGGACTTCCCGATGATGAAGAGGGAGAAGATACGGAAAAGGATGATCGGTACCCCAAGATCACGAAGGACGACTGGAAGGCACGGGAGCGGGCGCGCAAGCTCCTGAGGAATATCCTGAGCCGGCAGGCGGAGGGTTGTGAGACGCAACGCAAGGCCCTGCTGAAGCAGTCGCTGGGCGGGGCCCTCGCCCTACGAACGCGCGGCGGAAGTCGCGCCCAGCCACGCGGATGGCTTGCTGATGCGGCGCATGCAAGATGCCAACCTGCGAGAAGTGCGCCGACTCACCAATCTGCTGCTGAAAATCAAACGCCAAGAGGGCAAAAGGGAAGCCGTGGAAGCGAGCGAAGAGGACCTTCTAACCCAATATATACTAGAAAACAAAGGAACTTAAGGGTGGGATGGCAGAAATGTCCAAACGCCTATGTGTCTGAAATTAAATAACTTAGTTGAATCCGACGGAGTTGGTGCAGCAGAAAAGGGGGAATTAAAAATGAAGGTTGAACCCATTATGTTGTTGAAAACACATGTAGAAAATATTTCAGTCTCCATTGAACCCATTATATTATTGAAAAATAAGATAGTTATAGTCGCTAACCCATTATGTTGATGAGAAGAAAGGGGAAATTCGTTGGAGGCAAGATTGATTCAATGGTGAATTCTGAAATATGAATGGCTGCGGAGGCAAAACCGGCTCATCGGTTCATAGGCTCATCGATCCATCGGCTGATCACGTGGTTGGTTATAGATGGCCTGATGATCCGATGGTCCGATGGCCCAATCGCAAGTTCACTATTGGCAGGGAAAAGCCGCGGACTTACAAAACAAGTCCGCCCTACACGCGCATTGGGTACGATGACATTTTCAATCGGGAAGTGACCGGCGAGATTACCTCGCCAAGGGTCGGCGTCCCGATAAGTTCGGGACCGGTTCCGCCGCCGCTACATCAAACGGTACCCCCACCGAAGTTTCGCTTGACGGAGACGACTCCCCGATGGACACTAGAGTGTTGGATCTTGCCGCCCGTGGCACTCTTCGCCCCCTCCGGTGGAATCCAGTCGGGCCTCACAACCCTCGCAATTGAGGCAATGATGCAGACCACAACTCGGACTGAAGCGCACGCGCGCGCGGGGAAGGAATCCTCGGCGAGCGAGGCGGGTGGGGGTACGTCTCCCCGGCATCCCAAAGTTCTCCTGACCAGTGTATGCCGACCCATCGGGCCCGCTCACGGCGACGCTCCCAGCGTGGGCTATGAAGTCCTGCACGGGCAGATTACGCGCGCGCAGGGAGTCTTCAGTCCCCGCTCCGTGAATTTCACCTACGCACTGGACTACATTGCCGCCAACCTGGATGCGCCCGCCGTGGTGCTCCAGTATCCGTCGAAACGGGAACTGATTCGCGAATTGAAGAAGGGGCCGGAGTACGTCGGCGT
Source organism: uncultured Acidobacteriota bacterium (assembly GCA_963804995.1). GTDB lineage: Bacteria > Acidobacteriota > Terriglobia > UBA7540 > UBA7540 > Bog-366. The sequence goes on along the minus strand of CAWDSK010000002.1, from coordinate 499,295 downwards.
CTCCTTCAACCTGGTTTTATTCCATCACATGAAGGAAGTAGTGGCGTTGGTGCGCAAGTACGCGCCGCGCGCCAAGATTGTCCTGGGCGGTTATGGAACGGTTCTGGACGACGCGACCCTGGCGCCTTACGGCGACCACATCTGTCGCGAAGAAGGCGTGGCTTATTTCCGGGCGCTGCTCGGCGAGCCGCCGCGGCCAATGCCCTACGATCATCCGCTGGTGATGCTCGACCTGAAAGTCTTCTCCATGCCCATGGATCGCACCGGGGTGATCTTTGCCGGCCTCGGCTGCCCGAATGGCTGCGACTTCTGCTGCACCTCCTACTTTTTCAAGCGCCACCACATTCGACTGCTCCCCACCGGCGACGACATGTTTCGCGTCATCGAGCGCTACCTCGAGGTCGATCCACGCATGAGCATGGCGATTCTCGACGAGGATTTCCTGCTCGCCAAGGACCGCGCCATCCGCCTGCGTGAGCTGGTGCTCGCGCGGGGCACGCCCATCTCCGTTTTCGCTTTTGCTTCCGTAAAGGCCTTGAGCCGGTTCACTCCGCAGGAACTGCTGGAGACCGGGGTGGACGGGGTTTGGGTGGGTTATGAGGGAAAACGCTCCGGCTACGCGAAGCAGGATGGCAAGCCGGTGGAGGAATTGATTCCGGAATTACGCTCGCACGGCGTCACCGTGCTCTCCTCCATGATCGTGGGCTTCGACTACCAGACGCCGGAAATCATACGCGAGGAGATGAGGGAATTTCTGGCGCTCCGGCCCACTTATGCCCAGTTTCTGATTTACGGACCCACGCCGGGAACCCCCTTCTACGACCGTGTGATGCAGGAGGGACGCATGCGTCCGGACATGGTGGCGGATCCGGAGCGCTATTACCGCTCCTGCGACGGGTTTACCTCCATGGTGAAGCATCCCACCATGACGCCCGGCGAAATTGAGAATTTGCAGAGCGAATGTTTTGACACGGACTTCCGCCTGAATGGCCCCTCCATCCTGCGGTCGGTGGAAGTCTGGTTTCAGGGCTGGAAACGTTATCGCAATTCCGACTCTCCCTACCTGCGCGCCAAAGCCGAACGTTGGGCGGAAGAAGTGCGATATGCCTATCCCCTTTTCCGCGTGGCCAGGCAGTCGGGACCGACACCGGAAGCCGCTGCCGCGCTCGAGGCGGAGATTCGAGCTGCGCTCGGCCCGCCTAACATGGGCGAACGTACCCGTTCGTTGCTGGCGCCGCTGGCGGCCGCCTGGACGGGATTCACGTTGCGTCACAACTTGTTCCAACACCCCAAGTTGGTGCGGCGCGCCTATCGCACCGCTCCCTGGGCTCTGCGCCCCGGCCAACTCGGTGAGTTGCGAGTCAGCATGGAACGGGCGCTGCACAGCACGCTGGTTAAAATCGAAGGAGCCCTGGACCGCTCCAGTGCCAAACGCCTGGCGGCCGGCATCCTCGGCCATCTGCACGGGAACGATGCGCACGTGAAGGTGGTGGTGGCTGAGGGGACGCACGCTGAACCGAAGGATCTGCGGCTGCTTGCTCAGGAATTGGCGCCGTTTCGCCACCGCATTTCGATCGCGGTTCCGTCTGCTCCGGAATCCTGGACTTACCTTAAGAGCGCTTAGGGGTTGATGAAATCGATTGTAGCGCCGACCTTATGGTTTTTTGAATTTATAAGTTGTAAATTGTTCAGTCGCTCCGTCCGTGGAAGTAACCCCTCATCCGTCCTCCTACGTCGGCCACCTTCTCCCCTGGGAGAAGGCTGGGATTTACGGTGCCTAGCCCTCTCCGAGGGGAGAGGGTGGACCGCCGCCGGCGTTTTCATCAGCCGGGGCGGGAAGGGGGCCCCACGTTTTGCGCGGTGGGGGTGAGGGGTCACGTGGGCGTTTGAGAATTCTACAGGTTGGGAATTCAAAAACCATGAGGTCGGCACGCTGGCCAGTCTTGCGTGTTGCGTTTTCTGGCTTAGTGCTCGATGCAGAAGTTGTCGTACTCTTTGACCTCGGGATCACACTTCAGAATTCCTTCATCCTCGACGAACGGGATTCCGGCTTCCTGGAGGCGGAAACGGCTGGAGCGGAAATTACCGAAGGCTACCCTAAAGGGAGCATGGGACCGAAGATCCTGGATATTCGCGGCTATTTCGCGAGTGGCGCTAAGGTTGGCGCGGAAATTGACCGTGGCGATCCCAGCTACATTCGCAGTGAGGATGAGCAATACCAACCAGGAAAGACGGCGCCAGCGTGGTCTTTCGTCACCGCCGAGAGGCGCGAGCGCCACCAGAGGAACCAGCCATACCTGCGGGGCATAGCGAGCCCACCAACATGCATGGACGGGTAATACCGACGCAATGATTATCAGAATAGTGGCTGTTGCGATCCAGGGCGCGGCGCCACCCCGCCCCAAACAGATCGCCAGGAACGCCAAAGACAACACCAGTGCCGCTGGGAAGAGGGGGCCGAATCCTCCCGTCCGCACATCAGGTTCCTGAAATTGCCTCCATTCGCTACGGTCGACTTGCCAAGGAGTTTTGAGCGTGGACTCCGGCGGCCAGGCACGGGACGTGGAGAAAATCGAAGCCGCCAGGTTCCGAACCCGGTTGGCTTCCAAAAATTCCGGAGGGGTATCATTCGTCAGGCTGAAATTCGGTAAATCTCCTCTTCCGAAAAAAGGATAGAACGGGTGGCCATTCTCGATGATATTGAACACATAGGGATTCATTCCGAAGACGAACGTCCCGATCCCCAAAGCCAGGACCGCCCTGGAGAAGGGCTTCCGCCAGGGTCGCTTCTGCCACGCGAGCATGGCAAGAAATCCGGCGAAGAGGACCGTGACGTACACCAAACCTGTGAACTTTAGCTGAATGATCAGAATGGCGGCTTCAAACCGTAACAGGTTCACCCACGGATGGCTGTCGGCGGCGCTCAGGAAACACAGGGCAGCCAGGCAGACAAAGAGCGAGGCCACTTGCCCATCGACATAGAAAGTGCACATTTGGCAGAGCGCCACCGGGTTCGCCGCCACCAGCACGGCCATCGCCACAGGCCAGGCGCCCAGCTTTTTTCTAAAGCCTGCGAGAACTGCCAGCGCCATAAGAAACGCCGCGCCCACCAGGAGAGAGTTTGCAAACTTGCCGGTTTCGATGCGTCCCGTTAAACGGTACATCGACGCTGCAACTATCCAGGGCCCTTTGGGGTAGTGATTCAATATGACGTTTCGGAAGATGGAGAGCGGACTGATGTGACGAGCGAAGAGCGGATTCCACGCATGGGCAAGCTGATAAACACCTTCCTGATGGTACGCCTGGCCATCATAAGAGACATCGTAGAAGGCCAGGCTGATCCAAGCTGAGGCCGCCACCAGTAAGGCCAGGAGCGCGGCCACTGCCAGGATCATGTGGATCGGGTGGCGAAAGTAGTTTCGCGCTCCCCACCCGGTCACGAAGCATGAACCTGCGAAGGCTGCGGGCAACACAAAACTGTGAATGGGTATTCCGAGGAGCCACCCGAGTTCTGATATCGCCACGATCAGAAAAAGAAACGTCAGGATTGATCCGCCGAGAAGGATTGCAAAGGCGGGAACGGGAGATCGCTCTCCCACCGTGCTCGTGCTCACGGGTGAGCCTCGTTAGACCTTGGAGTGCGTGACGCGGACTGAAGGCATGCCATCGGGCTCATCCACGAGCTCGATATCCTGGAAAATGTTTGGGGATTCTTTTTTGAAGACGCGGTAGATCTCAACGGCCAGCAGACGAATTTCTGTATCGGCATGCACGCTGCCGCGCAGCTCGAGGAAGTGACGCCAGGAGCGGGAATTTCCGGTCACGAAAATCTTGGTTTCAGTAGCGTTGGGAAGAATGGAGCGAGCCGCCTGGCGCGCCCACTTGCGCCGGTCGCGTGGAGCCATTTCCGGGTGCTTATGCTGCACGTATTCAGTGGTGGCCTCCGCCAAGTCGGCATAGGCTTTGCGGATGCTCTCAATGGTCTGCTGCCATTTTTCGCGCAGAGCCGAGTCTTCCTGATAAAGCGGCGGCACAACGTAGCGCGCATCGCTTTCATCCACGTAACGCTGGGAGAGTTGCGAATAGCCGAAGCCGGCGCGGTGCCGGACCAGTTCGTGCGTAAGGGCGCGGCTGACCCCTGTAATCAGCAGGCACCACACGGCGTGTTCCAGCACACTGCCGTGCTTTGAGGAGAGGATGTTCTCCAGATACTCGCGATTGCTTTTTCGCCCTTTGCCAAACGACATGTAGCAGGTGCGTCCGGCAATTTCAGTCAGGACCTCGGCAGCCGTGGGGGCATCGGTTGAGAAAACCATTCCCTCGTCTGCGAGGAAGCGCGCCACCTCTCCCTCCGCCACGAACTGGCGCCCGACAAGGTAGACCTTGGGTTTGCTGATGTAGGGGTCAGTGGGTGGAGTTGTAGCCATCAGACTCCGGTCAAATTGGATCGTGCCAAGCCTTGAGCTTTAGACTGCAATGCGAATGACGTTCTGAAAATGCCGCCGCCCGCGCAATGCACACCTATGCGCGGGGTGCTGCCTTGGCTCCAGCGGGCGCCGCTTCGGCTTTCTTGAAGTCGGCGTACTTCCGGTTGAACCTTTCCACACGGCCGGCGCTGTCCATGAGCTTCTGCTTGCCCGTAAAGAACGGATGGCACTTGGAACAAATTTCCAGGTGCAGGAGATCGCTCTTATAGGTTGAGCGCGTTTTGAAAGTGCTGCCACACGCGCAAACCACATTAACTTCGTGATAGTTGGGGTGAATCGTCTTCTTCATAGAACTCCTTCTAGGCCCGAGGGCAATCCTTTATTTTAGCGGCATCTCCCAAAACTTTCAATCGAGTTCGAGGGGAGCAGGTTCAATTTGAGGCAGAAGCTGATTCAGGCCGCCCTTTGGCGAGGTAAACTCGCCGCTACGGATGCGGCGATGCGAAATTGCCGCGATGGTCATAGGGCTACCCGCGAATTCCAATCTCCAGCATCAGCTTGTTGGTTTCGCGATAGGCCTCTGTGACCCAGTCGACAATCTTCGCCGGCTCGGGGGAATACTTCGAGCTCGATGCTGATGGCGCCGCCAAATCCCACCTTCTTCAGTTGTGCTAGGTAGGGGCGAAAATCCACCACTCCACGGCCTGGCGGCAGGTCGCCGTGCTTCGTGCCATCGCAATCCGAAAAATGCACGTGGGCAATGCGCCCCTGGAGGTTGGGAATTTCTTCCGCGGGCGTGTGCGCCAGCGCCAGATGAGAGATGTCGAGATTGGCGCGCACGGCGGGGTCGTGAACGTCATCCAAGAATTCCACCATTTTCGCAAGCGTATTCACAATGGAAAGCCGGAACGGTTCAAGCTCGATGGCGATTTCGAGCCCCAGCCCCGCGGCGTAGTTCCCCAATTCGCTGACCGCCTCGACTGCCCAATTCCATTGATTCCGCGGGGCAATCACTTCCTGCTGCCAAATGTATTCGCCCAACACCAGCAGCAGGTTCCGGGCTTCGAGCTCATAAACAAAATCCAGATGCGCCTTGGCACGGTCAATGTGAAACCGGCGGACGGAGGGACTGAAATCCGCGATACCCAGTGCGCAGCAACAGACGCTGATTACCGGCAGGCCGGCGGCGTGGCAGGTGTCTTTGATGAGCCGGCGCTCTTTGACGCCGATTTCGAGCGGGTCGGCGAGGATGTCGATAGTGTCAAAGCCAATCTCCTTGGTCAGGCGGATGCCTTCCGCAGTGCCCACGGGGGAGTCCAGCCAAGCGGAATTAATGAGTCCGAGTTTCATGCGTGTTCCTCCTTGATTTCCGCCGGTCGCACCGGCCGATGCTGTTCGAGCGAGCGATAACACGCCTCCACCAGCGCAATTGTGTTGAGGTTATCTCGCCCACTGATGACCGAGTCTCTGCCTTCCTCGAGGGAGCACAGCAGTTCTCCCATCGTCCCTTCAAAGGCGTCGGGAAACCACACTTGCGGCCAAGTCGGCGAAATCCAACAACCGGGTTGTTGCTGGGTCGTGAACCGCATCGTGCTGGGAACGCGGGCGGGATAGCTTGGCCAGCCGATCGTCCCCTGCGCCATCCCGGCGGTTCCTTCCACTCGCCACTTAATGTAGATGTCCTGCGCCGCGCCTTCGAGTGCGGGCCCCGCCCAGACATCATCCCACGCTGCGGCGCGCAGGCCATTGGGGTATTCCAAAATGTAGAGCACAACGCCATCGCGATGGGGAAACGTCGTCCGCGGGTCTGGGCGCGCGCTGGCGTAGACGCATTCGGGATCGCCAAACAGGAAGCGGAAACAATCCAGGTGATGAATGCTCATCACCAGGAAAGTCAGTCGGGCGGAATCCCGCGCCCAGGGTTTCCAATGCGGGATGGCGCGCATCTCAATGGTGCCGAGCACGGGCTCTCCCAAGTATCCCCGCCGGAGCGCCGTCTTGAGCGCGCGGATTGATTGGTCGTAACGCATGTTCTGATTCACACACAGCCGCACGCCGGCGTCCTCACATGCCTCGACTATGCCTTGGGCGTCCGGGTAATTCGTGGCCAGAGGTTTCTGCGCCAGAATGCCGCGAATGTGCCGGTGCTTGAGAGCGGCATGCACAATTTCCGGTTGCGCCTGGGGCGGCACGGCGACATCAAGCACTTCAATCGAATCGTCAGCCAGAAGCTCCTGCCAGGTGTCGTAAACTTTGGGAATGCCCCGGAGATCAGCGGCCACGCGCGCCGTCGCAGGATCTCGTGATGCAATGGCCACGACGTTAAAGCCGGCATTCTGGTAGGCGACCAGATGGATGTCCCGCATAATGAAACCGGCACCCACCGCGCCGATGCGAAAATCCTTTTTGCGGGGAGGAACGGGCAGGTGTTCCAAATTCAGATCAATCGTCATCGGTGATTCTCCGCGTGTCCCGTCTCCAAGTCCATTTCCTTTGGGATTCCGGGAACGCCATAGTACGCCCACCGGTTCTAGAACGCACTGATTTATGGCGAATCCGCGTATTTTCCGCCCACAATCCCGATCGATTGTCGTGGATTGTCACAAAACTCCGGAATTTTCTGCAAAAAAGGTCGAAAAATAGCCTGACAAATTGTCATTTCTCTCGTGTTTTCATACACATCGCCGGATCGACCTTCATTTTTAACATCTCTACGGATCAGCGCCCCCCGGCGGACCTTGAATAGCTCACGGGTGAGCCACCACAATTGGCGCAGCCTGGAATCTTCCATCCTTTGCATGAGCAACCCCTTTTCATAGCCCCGAGAGCCTTGCAGGTAGTCGAGTTGATCTGCACGCAGGCCCTAACGCGACCTTGCCCTGCCCCGTATTTGGCCCTTCGAATCTGTCTTTTCTTGTCACTCGGCAATCATCACTTGTCACTCGTATTTCCAATAACTCTCTTGTTTTTCATCAACATCGCGAGAGAGCGATTTTAACTCATGTGTTTTCATCAACATCGTGGAAAGGCCAGAAACCGACATTTTGCCACCATTTGTTTTCAATAATATCGCGAGACTATCCTTCATTTTTTCCCCCCGCGTTTTTTCGCATCGGCTCACGCAGTTCAAGCTAACCCTTTTTAAATGAGTGAGATATGGTTTCGGCAAATTTCGAGTCTTAACCGCTAACACCTTTATTATGCGACACATCGCGAGAGCCGAGGTCATTGCAGCGTCACCTTATGGGGAGCTTTTTTCGCGGGTGCCCGATCTGCCGATCCTTCGTCCCACTCATGGCAGGCTCGGCACTGCTTCGTGGGAATGCCATTGCCTCTACCTCTTATGATAACCACTATTGTTATGGCTAAGTCAATACCCCTGCTTACGATTTGGGCTACCGGTAGCCCAAAAATGCAAGGCGGGCTGCAAATTGTCCGAAAAAAGTGGGCTACCCCTCACCGCTTTTCCGATCGGGCCACTTTGTTATTGAGCGATTAGGTTCAACTGTGGATCTCAAGAGAAAACCTACCCGCTGAATCAGGAGGCCATTTCTTTGGTGAGTTGGAACATGAAGCCAGGTAGCAGACCCGTGTGTAGGTCCGCAGCCCTTGGGCACTTTGTAGCGCAGGGCCCGCTCTCCGGCCCTGCGGCTTTTCCACCGCGACGTGGTTTTGGCGGCGCGGCCCAACCGAATTCGGATTATCTAGTTTGCGGCGCGGCAAGGACCCGCACCGCTCGTAGAACCGCAGGGCCGGAGAGCGGGCCCTGCGCTACCCCCGATGTCCGCACGGCTTTTCGCAGTGAAAGAGCCGTTAACGACGCCCTACGCTCGGTGATCGAGTTGCGCATGGTGTAGGGGGAGTCGCCGCGGCGACACGCCCCCTGGTTCCGCCTTCACCCTGCGGAACGCCGGGTAGGGCAACCTGTCCCGGCGAAGTCGGGAGCCCTACCCCTACGTCTGCGGATTGCATTCACCCGTTCGAACGGCGCCTCACACAAGAATCTTCGCGGTTGGACTCGTCACTCGTCACTTGTCAATCGCCACTGCCCTTCTCAATTCGTCCTTGGAATTGACCGTGGGTTCGTCATCAAAGGAAAAGCACACGGTCACGAGAGCACTGACCGTACCCGCTATTATCTTGTTGACAGCTCGTACTTTTATAAACTATGCTCTAACTATGGCACCGAGGAGGGAAGCTGTTGAAGTGGTTTCGTTCCGCGTCCCAAGAGACGTTTTGGAAGAATTTGATCGCATCGCTGAATTCGAGCGCCGCCCTAGGGCCGGTATGATTCGGGCGATGATGGAAAACTCTATAAACGCCGTTACCATCGTGACCCGCAATCTTGAGTGGCAGGTAAAGATGATGGCCGATCTCGAAGCGAGGTATCGGGACAGCCCGCAGCTTGAATATCGGCGCGGCCAGTTGCACGCCACGAAGGCTCTGCTGACCACCTTTTTTGGAGAACGAACCAAAGACCGAATACTCCAGTCGGTTCGGGAAAAAACTGGTCTGCCCATCCCTCACATCGTTCCCCTCGACGCAGACGGGAATCGCTACGGATGGGACAGCGACGCAGGGTAGGTTCGCGAGGGAGCCGCAACTTGGAGCAGCGGGCTACGGCGGCGTTTTTGTGCCGTGGCCTTTGCCCGACGCATAATCGAGGCGGGGTAATGTTCATCCAAGTGAATCTCACCATCGGCAGCGAGCGCTACATGCCCGACGGTCCCTTCCGACAGACCGAAGCACGAAAGAGCGTCCGGCTGTTTCATGTGCCGAAGGACGTGGCAGACGCAGTCCTGGACTCGATGGTTCCCGAGTGTCTGGTCACCGACTCGATGGTGGCTAGGTACCTCGACCTTCGACCCCCGCGGTTCCGCGTGACGGTTGCCTTCGACCCTATCATCGAGGAGATCGAGCGCACGTTCGTTCTTGGGCAGTACTTCTCGGCACTCGCCGCATCCGTTGTGACCATCGAACGAATGCTCAATGACGCTCGGATGCGGCTTCACGAGCATTCCAACCGGAGGCTAAAGCACCTCTGGAAGAAGGGGCCTCTTAACGCTTGGCCCGACAACATCAAAGCGCTTCAGGAGTGGGGCTACCTTCAGCCGTGTCTGGCCGCCGAACTGAATCACGTCTACAAGATCAGGTGCCGATACCTGCACTCAGAACCAATCAACTCGCTGCCGGACGACGCACGTCGATGCGTTGCGGCCGCCTTTGCCGTGTTGACTGAGTTCATCGGCTTTCCGGAACGCCTTTTCAGGATCGGGAGCGCGATTGAGTGCGTCGACACTTCTGACCCGTTGTTCGAAGTGTTCTACAAGCCAGCGCTCTCTGGGGATGCTGCAGGGGAGACCGCCGGCTAACACGCGAATGGAGCCGCCGGGACACTGGCCTTGAGGGCGCGCGGCTGAGCGCCGCAGCGTTAGGTGCGTAACGCAGCCATGCGGAACTATCGAGGCTGATTTAGACTGCCAGCCGGGGTCGGTGAGGATGGGCTATGAACGACGATCCGACGGCGGGGCTTGCTCATTCCGTTCTAGGTGTGTCGGGGTACCTGTTTCAGGTTCGTACCCTGTCTATTCTTATGGGGCTCTTCTTGGTTCTCAGCGACGTGGTGAAGAATAGGCAGGATAACACCGTGCTGGGGATTCGTCTGGTATTTTTCGGATTCGGGTGGAGCTTTATGTTGAGCACGCCGAATCTGATCGGCGAGCGTCATGGCGACGAAGAACATCAGGGTTGGTTACGAGTCGCGGTGGCGCGATTGTCCCATAAGAACAGGATTCTCAGCTTTGCCTTCTTCGCGGTGGCGCTGTACACCCGATGGTTCCTATCCGCCTACCAGCATCTCAGATAGCGAGCAGGGGCAAGACCTGCTTTCTAAGCCTGTGGCTTCTTCTCTCAGATGCGGGGTCGGCTAGCGCAGACGGTCGCTTTTTAACGTCTGCGCCAGCCTGCGGTAACCTGGCGCGCATCCACGCAGAACGGCGGGGAATTGTCCGGGGTCACAGGGGTCCGCACTTCCGCACAAGGGCCCGGGTTCAGCCTTTTTTTTCCTTTGTTGGGCTCCTCGTCGGCGAGGACTCTGGTCACCTTTTTTTCTTTTTGCTGCCCCCGTTTTCGCAGTGGCTTCGGTACGTCGCATTCTGCGGCTCAAGCGAGCACGCAAGACTGTACTCCGCAACAGCGGCATCACACTCCCCACCTAATTCAAGCGCGCAGGCGAGCCAGTAGTGCGCCTCGGCCCAGTCAGGCTTCAGGTTTACTGCATTGCGCAGTTCTGCAACCGCCTCTCCCGCAGAGCCACTGTTCAGAAGCGCCGCTACCTGTCTGCTCGATCCTTTCGCCTGACACGGAAAGTAGTTGGCTCTAATTATCTCTCTCTGGACAGGCCAATCCAGGTTCGGGTTCCGCAGTGCTTCCAGGCTTCTGCCGGCCACAAGCTTTAGAGTTTTGGCGTACAGATTCTTCCCGAGACCTAAGTGTGCTTCGGGGTAGTCCGGCTTGATTCTCAGGGCCGCTCGGTATTCCGCCGCTGCACCAGGATCATCCTCCAACCACCTGCCTGAGATTGGGTCCGGCAAATGGACAAGCACCTCCGCCAAGTTGTAGTGTGCCTCTGCGTTTACAGGCTGGAGTCGTATTGCTTCGCGAAACTCCGCGATCGCGCCGTCCCGGTCGCGCTTGCTTCCGAGCGCGATCCCGAGGTTGACGTGCGCCATATCATTATTGTGGTTCAGGCGCAGCGCCTCGCGGAATTCAGCCATCGCCCCATCCCAGTCGCCCTTCTGCTCCAGCGCGAGGCCGAGGCCGAGGTGCGCCAAGTCATAGTTGGGGTTCAGGCGCAGCGCCTCGCGGTACTCCACGGTCGCGCCATCCCAGTCACGCTCATTATAGAATGCGCTGCCCAGGCCGACGTGCGCAGCATCATCGCTGGGGTCTAAGCGCAGCGCCTCGCGGTACTCAGAAATCGCGCCGCCAGGGTTGCCCTTGCTAATAAACACGTTGCCCAAGCCGACGTGCGCCGCTTCATTATTGGGATTCAAGCGCAGCGCCTCGCGTTCCGCCGCGACCGCCCCATCCCAATCGCCCTTCTCTCTGAGCGTATCGCCGAGGTTGACGTGCGCCATGTCATTATCGGGGTTCAAGCGCAATGCTTCACGCTCTTCCGCGACCGCCCCGTCCCAGTCGCCCTTCTGCCGAAGTGCAAAGCCGAGGCTGTTGTGCGCCATGTCATTACTGGGGTTCAAGTGGAGTGCCTCACGCTCTTCTGCGATCTCGCCGTCCCAATCGCCCTTCTGCCCAAGTGCGAAGCCGAGGTCGTAGTGCGCCATGTCAGTCTTGGGGTTCAAGCGCAATGCTTCACGCTCTTCGGTGATCTCCCCATCCCAGTCGCCCTTGTTTCCGAGCGCGACGCCAAGGCTGACGTGCGCGTCTGCAAGATTCGGGTTCAAGCGAAGGGCCTCGCGAAATTCCGCAATCGCGCTATCCCAGTCGCCCTTTTGTCCGAGCGCGATACCGAGGCCGAGGTGCGCCAAGTCATAATTGGGGTTCAGGCGCAGCGCCTCGCGTTCAGCGGACGCGGTATCGTCCCACTTTTTTTGCTGACTCAAGACATAGGCCAAGCTTTCGTAAAGGTCCGCATTTTGAGAATCAAGCAGCAATGCCGCGCGATATTCCAGTTCAGCCTCCGCGTACTGCCCTTTCTTGGCGAGTTCCGCTCCGTGCGCCGCGTGGTGCTGCACTTCGGCCTGCCGAGCCTGGACCGCCGGGTCAACGCGCGCGGGCTTCGTTACATTGGCAATCTTCAGCGCGCTGATCAGTTCGTCTTCGCCGCCAGCCAAGCGGACTTCCTGAAGGTAGTCATCCGTGGGCTCAAAATCGATTCCGCGTTCCTGGACCAGCATGGTGACTCGGTGGCTGGGCACTTGGCCCACCAGCAGGGCGAAAACCTGCACCTGGTTCAGCGGCTTCTTCGCGCTCGCGGGCTCGGGCGGCTTGGCGGCGCGCAGCGCCTTGAGAAACGCCTCACTCGCGCCTGCGGCCTTGAGGGTTCGAATAAAGTCCTCGGACGGGGCGAAATCAATCCCGCGCTGCTCGATCAGCTTGGCGCCCGAATCATCGCCCAACCCGTCCCGCACCAGGCCTTCGACCTGCTCCCGCGTAAAGGGCTTTGCCGTGCTGGAGATTGCTGTTGTAACGCTGACCTTTAGAGCCTGCCCTGAGCTCGCCGAAGGGTCAGCACTCATCGACGTGCCATGGCCGACCTGCCCCAATCCATCGGGGTCCTGGCCATGCCCCTTCACGGGCAGGATGCCCGTGGCACGTTTCTGTGCCGACCTCAAGGTCGGCACTACGATCTTCTGCTGCGCCCGCAGGGGCAGCGTCAGAATCAGGGGTAGGACGAGGAGGAGCGGGAATAGTCGGGGCTGCATCGGCACCTCCCAAAAGCGGGGATCGAACGAGGCGGGGCCATTCTACCACGGCAAACGGGGTCGCCACGAAGTCGCGAAACCCTGGCTTACTTCTGTGGGCGGGATTCCATTTGGCGGATTTTCAGATACAGGCCGGCGATGGCCACGAGGATGGTGATGAGGGAGATTCCCAGGCCTTTGCGGCGGAAGTTCAATTCCGCAAGGGCTGCGACGCCTGCCTGGTCCGCGTGGGTGGCGATTTCAAGACCGGGCTTTGCGACCTTCTCAACTTCCGCATCGCGGAAGGTGTGCACGTTGACACGCGCTTTGATTAGAGCTTCGTGCGCGCTTGCGAGTTCGAGCTTGGGGTTTGAGACTTCCATGCCGGCGCGCTCCGCCGTGTCAAGAACGGTTTCAGCGCGCGCAATGGCCAGGTTCAGTCGCGCCAGGTCCTGGGCCATGGCTTTGGCGCTCTGGGCGCCCGGATCGCCGGCGGCGTGGCAGGTGGCGCAGACGGCATTGCCGCCCATCCCGACCCAATCATCGGAGGGCTTCACGATCTCGTGGTTCGAGTGGCACTGCACGCAGCCCGGCAATCCCATTTTAGCGAAGGCGGCCTGGTGGGGGCTCTTTTCGAAAAGCTGGGCGAAGAAGACGTGGCAGGTTCCGCAAACGTTGGCGACCGAAGCGACGCCGGGCGGAGTGGCGCCGTGGTTGCCGTGGCACGTGGTGCAAGTGGGCGCGGAGGTGTCACCCTGGGCGAGCGTCTGGGCGTGCACACTTTTCCGGTAGTGCGCCACCTGGTCAGTGGGAATCTTGTAGTCCTTCATGTAGGCGGCGTCGGAGTGGCAGCGGCCGCACGTGGTAGCCACGTTCGTCGGATAGACGGGCGCCCGTGAATCGGAAACGGCCAGAATGTTGTGAATGCCGTGGCAATCCACACAAGTGGCCGCTTTCGAGTCGCCCTGCTTCAGCCGTTTGCCGTGCACACTGGTCAGGTACTGGCTCAACTCGTCAGCGCGCATTTTGGGATTGAAGCGGTGCATGTAAGCGATGTCGGAATGGCAATGGGCGCAGAAGTCCGGAATGAGGGCTCGCTTGGGAACTCCCCGGAACCCTTTCGCAGGGCTCATGGCGTTGGGAGTATCATCGTTGGGGTCGCCACCGTGGCAGTCGACGCAGGTCAATCCGGCCTGATGATGAACGTCAACGTCGAAGAGCTTGGCCGGTTTCACGAGCCGGTCGTCTTCCAGCAACGAATGACAATCCATACAGGAGTTCTTGCCCGGGGCCGCCGCGGCGGTGGAAGCCCAGGCGGTGATCAACATCAGGAGTGTTGTAACCGCAGTTTTCATAGCGATCCCGGGTGGCGGTCAGAATCTTCACCGCCACACCTTACCCAACGTCAGGCCTTGCTGGAGGGGCGGCGGAACCTGTCCCGCCCATATCGGTACGCCGCCATTTGGCGAGGTAAACTCGCCGCTACCGCATCAAACTGACACATGACTCAAGTGACTACCGCAAAGCCAGCCATGAGAAAACGGCCATGTACCCGAGCGCGAAGATCCCCAGGCCCGTAAAGAACCGCGTGACTCGCCCGAAGCCCACATGCCTGTCGAGGAATGGAACAGCCACCCAAACCAGGGCGGCGGCGGAGAATCCGAAGATGCCCAGCAATTCGCCGTCAATGAAGAAGACCTTCGCGGGGATGTACTTCAACGTCTGAAACACGAATAGAAAATACCACTCGGGCCGGATGCCTGCTGGAGCCGCCGCGAAAGGATCGGCTTTGGTTCCCAGCTCCCAAGGGAAGATGGCAGCGAGCGCGCCCAAAACCCCCAGCGCCGCGTACCAGCCAATCGCGTCGCGCAGGAGAAAGTTGGGGAAGAAGGGCATGGAGCGAAGTGGCGGTCCCCCCTCAGCCGCGGCCCGCTCAACGCTCGGCGGCGAGCTCATTCCCAACCTCTGCACCAATAGCAGATGGATGGCCAGAAGCGTCGTAGCCAGTCCGGGAAGAACCGCCACGTGGAACCCGAAGAAACGAGTCAGCGTCGCGCCCGTCACTTCCTCACCACCGCGCAGAAAAATCAGGAACCACTTTCCCACGATGGGAATCGAGCCAGCCATCTCCGTCCCCACTTTGGTCGCGAAGAAAGCCAGAGTGTTCCAGGGAAGCAGGTACCCCGAGAATCCGAACCCCATGACGATGAAAAGCAGCAGCATGCCGCTGACCCAGGTCAGTTCGCGCGGCTTGCGATAGGCCTTGGTGAAATAGACGCTGAACATGTGGATGAAGGCCGCGAGGATCATCAGGTTCGCCGACCAACTGTGCACGGAGCGAATCAGCCAGCCGAAGCGCACCTGCGTCATCATGTACTGAACACTCTCGAAGGCGTCGTTGGGAGTAGGGCGGTAATAAAGCAGCAGCAGGATTCCTGTGAGCACCTGAACGATGAACAGGAACAGCGTCATGCCGCCGAAGTAGTACCACACGGTATGCTTGTGAATAGGGACGGTCTTGTGGCGGAGGAACTCCTCAATACTTCCGGCGCCGAACCGTTCGTCCAGCCAGTCAAGAGTGCGGCGAAAGAGAGTACTCATGGCTAAGAGTTGCGGGTGACCACCACATCCTCACCTTGGACGTGAACTTCAAACGTCTCCAAAGGCCGAGGCGGAGGGCCGCTCACATTCCGTCCTTCCAGATCGTAGAGTCCATTATGACAAGCGCACCAGATTTGGTGCAGGTCATCACGGTATTGAACTGTGCAGTTCAAGTGCGTGCAGACTGCCGAGTAGGCGCGATAGTTGCCGTCAGTGGTCCGCACCAGGAGGGCGGGCTTGGACCCGAACTTGAAAATCTTACCGGCGTTGTTTTTGAGCTCCGCGACCTTGGCGGCCACCACCGACCGGCTGGTGGATTCTGCCACCAGCGGAGGAATGATGTAGCGAATCGCCGGGTAGAGGAAAGAGACCACGGAAGCAGCCAAGCCGCCTCCCAGAAGAAAGTTCACCCATCGGCGGCCGGGCTGGGGGGTTGGATTTTGCTCGGGAGCAGACATGGGCACACCCTCTCCTTAGAATTACGCTAAAGGCCCGGCGACACACCGCCTGAGACGCGAGGTGATACGCACGTCGGGCCTTTTATCCCTCGTAGTCGGGCCTCGGGAAGGGTGGGCTCATGAGCCACTTCCGTCCCCTCCGTGATGATAATTCCTGGTTAACTGCCCGCCGGGGCCGTGCATTTTTCCAACGAATGGTCGTTGGCCTTGTAGCACTTTCCGGTGTCGTTCAGGTCAGGCTTGCCCGGGGTGACATGGCAATACTTGCAGCCTTTGCCTTCCTTCTTGGCATACTCGGGCTTCGCAGTAGCAAGGGTCAGCAGTGACCCGCTTAGGATGGCAACAGCAACTAGAACCTTCAGCAACCTCATGGATTCCTCCTGGGGGGTGAATTTTATATCGCTTATAGCTTAAAAAGACAACAAATTACGCTGAGCAAGCTTACGCCCAACCCCTAGTTCCCTCCCGCCAGCTCGTGCAGAATCTTGGGGTCGGGTTCGTCCATGGCCAGCAGGGAGTGGCAGGCATTGCAATCCTGCGTGATCTCACCCCCGCTTTTCGATTTGTGATTGCCGTCATGGCAACGGAAGCAACCCGGAAAATCGTTGTGCCCGAGATTGTTGGGATAGCTTCCCCAGGTGATGTTCATCTCCGGGAAAATGTTACCCTCGTAAATGTACAGAATCGCCTTCGCGGCCTCTTCGATCTGGGCGCGCTGGGAATTGTAAAGAGCGAAATAATTCTTCCGGTAGTATTCGCGTAAAGCTTCCGGTATCGCCGACTGCGCTGCCATTCGGCTGGAATAGTTTGTCTTCAAAAGATCAATCGCCACTTTGTGGATGAAGGGCAGAGAGGCGCTGATTCGGCCGGCAGCTATTTCACGGTTCACGGCGTTTTCCGGCATGTCGAAGGTGTGGGTCGGACGATTGTGGCAGTCCATGCAATCCATCGTGTGTCGCTCACCGCGCGCCACTAAGTCCGCCTTCGGCGGAGTCTCCGTCGAGGCGTAGTCCGTCACCGTTCCGTCCTCGTGGCGATAGCTCACCCAGGGAATCTCCTGCCGCTTGGGGTCTCCCGCGAGGTATGACACGAGGCCCAGATGGCGTCCATGAATCCCCACGAGCTTGCGGTCGGGGTTGCGCCCGCCGATATGCACCAACAGGACGGTTTTGGTTGAGGAATTCTTTTCGTCGTCCGCATACTTCGATTTGATGACCAGCTTGTCGCCGGAGAACCGCTCGGGCCAGTGGCACTGCTCGCAGGTTTCGCGGGCCGGGCGCAAGTTATGTATGGGTGTGGGAATGGGACGGGGATAGAGCTTGAAGGTTACGGCCACAACCTGGTAGCTGCCGGAAATCTTGGAGCGCACAAACCATGGCGCCCCTGGTCCAATGTGGCACTCAACGCAAGCCACACGCGCATGCGGAGAGCGCTGGTAGGCCGTGTATTCCGGGTCCATCACCGAGTGGCAGGTCTGGCCGCAGAACTGGGTGGACTCCATAAATTCTGTCCCGCTATAAGTGGCAATCGCGAAAATGGGGACGTTGATGGCCGTCATGATCGCGACAAATAGTGCCGTCCTTCGCACTCCGGAGTGGGATAAATCAACGGTGGGGTAGGCCACTGGAAGAGTGCCCAGCCGCCGGTGCTTGCGAAGATCACGGTAGATGCCAATGGGAATTAACACCAGCCCCAAGGCAAAAATCGCGGGCAGAATCATGAAGACCACAATCCCCGCGTAAGGGTTGGGTTGAAAACCGAAGATGAGTGAGGCAAACGAAAAGACCAGAGTGATGCCGCTCGTCGTGGCCAAAACCACACCGGTGCGGCTGATCAGATTCTGACTGAGATAGACGGCAGGACGAATGAAGTGGACAAAATCTTCGCGCAGCTTCGTCCAAGCTGCCCGAGGATTACCTGCATTGGCGTTGGCGGATTCCGGCAAAACCTGGGTCCCTTCTTTCCCAACTTGCTACGAGCGCGGGGCGCTCTTTGTGCGCCCCGCCCCTAACCTGACCGAAACAGCCGGCTGGGCAGCCAACCGCCTCAACGGCCAGCTATTATGACTTAGACTTGGCTAGTGTGCTGAAAAACCTGTAGCGACAACTGCTTCTGAATGCGACGCCCGGGCGGGATAATCCACCAGATTGACGTTCACATTCTACTCAGCCGGATGACCAAGCGAAACGTTCTTCTAGCTGAGCCTCTCCCTTTACAACCCCTTTATAGGGTTAATTGGCGGCGGGAGCCTTGTATCCTTCCAGCGAGTGGTTGTGATCCTTATAGTATTGCCCCGCGTCGGTAAGTTCCTTGAACTTTCCGGCAGGATGGCAGAAGGTGCAGGCCCTTCCTTCCTTCTTGGCGTATTCAGCTTTGCCTGAACTGAAAGGGACCATGACCACAACCGCAAGGGCTACCAGCAAGAATGTCTGAATGAGTCTCATCGATGAAAATCTCCTTGACATAATGTGGGCAGGTGTTCACAAACGGACATGTGGCATCAGATTCACCTGCCTGACATTTCGGATGCACTCTGAATACCAGCAGGGAGTCGCTGTTAAATTTCTGTACAGGTAGGACATACAAAAACTTAGGGGTTCTCCTGAGCGACCTAGCTGATTGCAAGGAAACCATTTGCGCGAAATCTCTGACACTTTTGCGGGAAATGACTCATCAAAGTGTGGAGTTTCCTTACAGGCGACTTTATGGCACTGACTTCCCCCCGCCGTCATCTTCTTGAACCCAAAGCCTAATTGCACCATACGAGTTGTGGAATTTCTACTCACTGGCTTGAAGACAACATGGCATCGTGCTTGCCTCATCTCTCTTCGGGTGACAATAGGGAAGGCGGTATGTGACATCCGTCACCCAATATTCGAACTTCTGGAAACGCATTCATGAACCTAACCGTCGTGGGAATCAGCCACAAGACATCACCCCTCGAAATCCGCGAGCGTTTCGCGCTGAATGAGCGGCAGATCCCGGAAGTGCTGCGTCGGCTACAGGCTGAGCCTGAAATCGAAGAAGCGGTGATCATCTCAACGTGCAACCGTGTGGAATTTGTGCTCAGCGCCTTTGAGAAGCAGGACGGCATGGCGGGGTTCCGGCGGTTTGCCGAAGTGTTCTACGGCATTCGGTTGGACGAGTTTGCCCACTGCTTCTACGTGCATCGCGATGAGGAGGCTCTCCGGCACCTTTTCCGTGTGGCCTCGGGCCTGGATTCAATGGTAGTGGGTGAGCCGCAAGTTCTGGGTCAAGTCAAACAAGCGTATTTCCTGGCCAAGCAAGCTGAGACCTGCGGCAACGCCCTCGACCCGGTGTTCCATCGTGTCTTCAACACCGCCAAGCGGATTCGGACTGAAACCCACGTAGCGGAAGCGCCCGTCTCAATCAGCTCTGCGGCCGTGGAGCTTGCGGAGCAGACCTTGGGCAGCCTGCAGGATAAGACGGTGATGATTATCGGGGCCGGGCAGATGGGCGAGTTAGCTGCGCGGCACCTGGTTTCAAAGGGCGCCGCCACGGTTCTGGTCAGCAATCGGACCCACGCGCACGCCGTAGCCCTGGCAGAAGAGCTGCACGGCTTGGCCGTTCATTTCAGCCAGATTTGGGAAGCGATGCGCGGCGCCGACATCGTCCTCAGTTCCACCGGCTGCCCGCACTTCATCATCACTCGTGACGACATGGTGCGCCTGATGCAAGAACGCGAGGGCCGCCCGATCTTTCTGATCGATATTGCCGTGCCCCGCGACATTGACCCAGCGATCCGGGAAGTGCCGGGCTGCACGCTGGTCAACATCGACGGCCTTGAGGAAGTGACGAACCACAATCTGCAGGAGCGGCAAAAGGCTTTTGCGGCTGCCGGTCAGATTTTAGACGAAGAAATCACTCTCTTCCGCGAGCGCCAGGAGCAGTTGAACGTCGTGCCCACCATCGTCTCCTTGCGGCAGCGTGTCGAGGAGATACGTCAGGCTGAAATGAAGCGCACGCGTCGCCTCTTTGGCGAGTTAACGCCGGAGCAGGAGCGGGCGCTCGAGGCCTTGACGCATGGGCTCGTCAACAAGATCCTCCACACACCCTTCACCGAACTTAAACAGGCTGCGTTGCGGCCGGACCGCTCGGAATTCATCGACGTTGTCCGCACCATCTTTCATCTCGAAGACGAATCCCCCAAGCGGGCCTCACTCGCCGTGAACTAAGGTCACATCTCCGCCTTCTCTGAGACGAATACCCGCGGGTGCCTTCTCACCGCAGAGACGCGGACGTATCAGGCGGCGAATCCGCAAGTGAAAAGTCATAGGAAGAAAACGCATGAAGATGGGGAATTAAGTGGGACCTCGCTCGCTATGCCCCGCGGAGAGCAACAAGTGGGACGTTTCCCCACATGACAAAAAGTCGTGGACCTGCGCGAGTAGAGTCGGTGAGCACGCGATGCCGAGTACGACCAGGGCTGCCGGGACAGCCAGCAAAAATGGCGCAGCCGAAATCCCGATTATCCCCGCCAGCACCGGCAGCCCCACCCTGAATCCGTGGAGCGCCAGCGGCGAGGCCGGCGCCGGCGCCGCATGTCGGGTTTAAACAAAGCGCCCAACACTGCCGGTTCGGCCCACGTCCGCGATAAGGCGACAAACCGTCAAACTGATCCACGTGATGATGCAGTTCCCCACTGTCATAGAAGGGCGTTTTCGTTCCCAATTCGACTACGTACCCAGTCAGCATTGCTCCCGGGCAAGCGCAGCCCTTTTCCCCCAGCCGCCGTTAATGCTATCTTAAAGCCATTACTTGAAAATAAAAGGGGGGGGTGTATACTCCCCGCGACGGGAGTGACGATGTTTTTCAAGACTTCCCTCCGCCAACTCTACCTGGAAGACGAGCGGCCCTGGCTGGTCGGATTTAGCGGCGGCAAGGACAGCACGATGCTGGCGTCGCTGATTTTCGACGCCGTACTGTCCATTCCCGCCGAGCAGCGAAAAAAGCCCATCTCGGTCCTTTGCACGGACACGCGCGTGGAGATTCCCGCCATTGCCGAGATGATCGAAGGCACACTGGACCGCATGCGGAAGTGCTCCGAGCAGAACAACCTGAATATCGACGCCAACCTGTTCAAGCCCCTCCTCGAAGAATCCTTTTGGGTCAACATCATTGGACGGGGCTACCCTCCCCCCAACCGCACCTTCCGCTGGTGCACACAGCGGATGAAGATTGATCCGGTAAACGCCTTGGTGAAGCAGCGTGTTGGCCATTGGGGAGAGGCCATCCTGCACTTCGGCGCGCGCCGTGCTGAAAGCTCCACCCGCGCCCAAACCATGGCGGCACGCCAAACGCGTAACGGATTGCGGCGGCATCCTGACTTGCCCCGCGTCTCGGTTTCCAACCAGCCCATTCTTAGCGCGTAGCTCGTTGTGACTGGAGGTGCAAGCCATGATTAATAAGATCCTCTTCATTAAAAATGTTGGGAGGTTCGTGGATTACTCTTGCCACGGTGACGTCGAGTTTCAGAAATTGACATTGATCTTCGGCGAGAACGGGCGCGGGAAGACAATGCTTTCTGCGATTCTGCGGTCACTCGGCACCGGAGATGCGCAATGCCTGCTTGAAAGAAAGTCAATCAAATCGTCCAAGGAACCGGAAGCCTGTATCCGAGTGAACAGCGCCAGCCACACTTTCAAAAACGGCAATTGGGACAATCCAGTCCCCGAACTCGAAGGTTTTCGATACCACATTCATCAACGAAAATGTTTACTCTGGTGTTTACGTGGATCACGAACACAGGAAAAATCTCTACCGATTCATAGTGGGCAAGAAGGGAGTGCAATTAGCGAACGCCGTCGATGACCTCGACAGCAAAAGCAGGGACAAGAGTGAGGAGATTAAGTCCAAGGGAAAAGAGATTCAACAGAACATTTTGGGTGGTTTGGGCGTTGAACAATTTGTCAACTTGCCATTTATTACTGATGTGGATAGACAGATTGCAGAAAAGGAAGCCGAAATCGAAGCTATCAAACAGGCGACAGTTATTGCCAATAAACCCGCATTGACAAAGCTTTCGCTCCCCCAACTCGCCTTGGCCGGCGTCCAGTCGCTTTTAGGCAAGACAATCGCCGACGTTGCTGAGACTGCGGAGAAGTTGATAAGACAACACGTGGCGAGCTGCATGAACGAGCAGGGCGAGACGTGGATAAACAGTGGACTCGAGTACATAAAGGCAGATCGCTGCCCGTTCTGCGGTCAGCCACTTACCGGACTAGAACTCATCAGAGCGTATCGAGCATTTTTCAGCAAGGCATATGCGGGGTTAAAGGCTGAGATCCGCCAAATGATCTCGGAAGTTGGGGCGGAATTCTCTCAGCAAGCAATTCTGAAGTTGCAGCGCACAATTGATGCGAACAACTCGAACATCGAATTCTGGAAGGGGCACGTCAAGGCAGACTACCCGATCATCGAATTCGACAAGCTCCAAAGCGCCTGGGCGGAGCTTCACAGCCGACTCGAACAACATCTCAGGCGCAAGGAAGCGTCGCCACTGGAAACAATCGAAATAGGTGACGACTTGAAGCAGGCCATTACAGCCTTCGACGGCTTCTCCCGTAGCGCCTCGATTTATAACAACAAAGTCGAAGCCGCAAATGGTTTAATCGACGAAAAGAAAAAAAGGACAACAGGTGCCGATCAACGTCTCGTGGACAAAGATCTGGAGGACCTGAAGAATGCGAGGAAGCGTCACACCGACGCGAAGGTGAAGAAACTCTGCGACGAGTACAATAAGTTGCTTGAGGAGAAGGAAACTCTTAGCAACGAGAAACAGAAAGCCAACAAGGATCTCAAGCGCTACTCAGAACAGGTTCTCGGGAGGTACGAAACCAGTATCGACACCCACCTGGCGAATTTTGGGGCGACCTTCAAGATTGGTAATTCGGCCACGAAACTTACGGGAGGCAAACCGGCGATTGACTATCAACTTTTTATAAACGATACCCCCGTAAACTTGGGCGATTCAAAGTCAGCAGTGAGTGGTCCTTGCTTCAAGAACACGTTAAGTGCGGGTGACAAAAGCACGCTCGCGTTGGCCTTCTTCATTGCGAGGCTGGAAGGCGATCCCAATCTCTCGGACAGGATAATTATTTTTGACGATCCAGTTTCGAGCCTGGACTCAAACCGCCGCGCATGTACCCAACAGGTAATTCGCGGCCTAACCCAAAAGGTCAAGCAAGCTGTGGTGCTCTCGCACGATCCTTATTTTCTATTGTCCATTTGGAGTGAAGAGACTAAATCGACGGTCAAGAATCTTCAGATCGTAAGAACCGGTCAGGATAGTGCCCTAGACGCATGGGACATAGAAAAGGCGACCCGGGATGCCTATCTCCAAGACTATTTCACCCTAGACGAGTACTTGGAAAAGGGAGTAACGGGAGACCTGCGACATATTGCACGGTGCATCCGACCGCTGGTTGAAAGAAACCTAAGATTGAGATTCCCAAAACACTTCACTAGAACCGAATGGCTTGGTGAGTTCATAGGCAAAATAAGGGGCGCTCCTGCGAACGATATCTTATACTCGCTCCAGCCGAAGCTAAGCGAGCTCGAGGCCATCAATGATTACTCGAAGAAGTATCACCACGACCCGAGCCAGAGCGGAAGTGACTCTGAGCAAGTGGATGACGTTCAACTCCAGGCGTACGCCAACAAAGCTTTGAAATTCGTCTCCGGGGCATGAGAGCGCGTAGGTGGCGCTTCCCCATGGAAATTGTTTATTAAGGGTGCGGAATGCTCAAGATTATCCACACAGCTGACGTTCATCTCGGTAAAGCGTTCGAGCAGTTCGGAGCGTTTGGTAAAATACTGCGATCACAAATCAAAGAAACATTCGCAAAGGTGTTTGCGGTTGCTTCAGAGCGGCGGGTGGATGCAGTACTCTTGTCAGGCGATGTCTTCGACTCCGAAAGGATTTCGCCGCTGGACATTAAATTTTTCATGGACACTGTTAGCTCAATCCAGCCGACTCCCGTGTTCTTTCTCCCCGGTACGTGGACCCACGATAGCATCAATCAAAGAGCCATTTTCCGCTCCCGGCATTTTCAGCTAAACAAACCCGAGAACCTCCACATATTCACTAAGGAGACAGTCGAGACCACTAAATTGGCTTCGGGTCGATTGGCTATTCACGGTCGCGCGTTATTGCCAGACTCGGACAACCCGCTAGAGGGGATCACGCCTGACCCGCGCGCCGACTTCAATGTTCTTTTACTGCACACGGGCATCGCATTGCCTCAGATTCCAGAGGAGAGTCACGGATCACTCCTGAAGAGGGAGCATGTGGAACACTGCGGCTTTACGTACCTTGCGATGGGAGACCGGCACACCTTTACGCGATGTTACGACAATACCAAAACGGTTGTTCAATATTCCGGCTCACCAGAAACGCTCCAATTCAACGACAAAGGAGAGTCCGGATTTGTGGCACTGGTGAGTTTGGACGAAAGTGGGGTCACCGTTGAGAAAATTAGCACCGGACATTATCAATGGACCGAATTAGACCTTTCTTGGGAGAAAGTCGGTTCGGCCGAGGCGCTAAATGAGAAAATTGACAGCATGGCAGACCCCCATCGCGTGCTGAGGGTTAAGTTGGCAGGTACGATCTCAAACGACGAATCCGTTGATGCGGTACGCCTCACCGAAGAGCTTGCTCCAGGGTTCGCCTACCTCGAAATTGATACGCACGTGTTGCAGTATGAGACCCGGCTAGAAGCACTTGAGCAGGATTACCGGGAGAAGACCGTAGAACACGCCTTCGTCAACTTAGTGCGGGCGGAACTTGAAGCTACTGGGGACCCGGAGGCCAAGCGACGGTTGAGTGAGGTACTGCGTCGTGGGCACGCTCTCTTTCAGGGGATCGAAGGGGTGACAGAGTGAAGATTTTATCGTTGGAGACACGGAATTTTCGGAACCTGACGGACCGCGAATGGAAGTTCGATACTAGATTTCAGGTAGTCAGGGGCCCAAACGAAGCCGGCAAGTCCAGCCTTCTGGAAGCGATCCTGGCCGGCCTCTATGCGGACGCAGCATCGAGCGACAAAAGATATAAGGGCTACCGCCGCTGGAACTCAGCCGAGCACATTTATGTGGCGCTGAATCTTGCGCTGAAGGCGGGCCAAATCAAGCTTGAGCGCGACTTCGAAAACGGTAAGAATCGATTCACCTTTGCGGGTAAGACAGTTCAAGCAAAGGACAAGGTTCGCAATTTCTTGGCTGAACACCTCCCCATCGCGGTTGAAGAGTCATTTCGGCAGACTGCTTGCGTGAGACAGGATGAGATCAAGAGTGACATTAACCCGAGCCAATTGAAGAGCCAATTGGAAAACCGCTCGCTCAGTTCTACGGGACGCGATTTAGCAAGCCTACAGAAGGAGCTCGATAACCACAACACTGACCTACGCAAGGGCTGGCTCACGACGGCCCCCAGGAATCCTGGGCCCGTCAAGGTGTTGTTGGATGAGCTGCAAAATCTGCGGGACGACTTGGCCGAGAGGGAGGCTAGGGAAGTGCAAGCGGGGGCCGCGGTGGCCGACTTTGAAGTGGCCGATGCGGAGATCGAGAAATTGACACGAGATATTAGTCAGGCAGAAGAAAGGGAGGACCTGGATCGGAAATATGTGGAAGCCGAAAGTCTTTACAAACAAAAGGAATTAGAGGTTGGAGAGCTCACGGCCAAGAAAACACGTATAGGGCAGTTACCACAGCTTCTGGAATCTACAGATGCTGAATTACGAAGGATCGCGGACCTGCTTCAAAAGCAAAAGGCAAAGCGCGAGCAGGCACTAAGTTACAAGCAGAGGACCGCCGATCTGAAAAACGCGGAGGACGAAGCCAGGCAGCTGGCCACCGACATTCAAAATTTGGAAGCCTTCAATCAGCAATTAAGAGATTTGGCGAACCCGTTGACCAATTTGGGCCTTACTCCCGAAGATTTTCACCAGTTCCATGCCTTGGAGCAGAAACTGGGGGACGGCAACACGGAGCTTGATCGAGCCCGCGACGAGGAATCCCGCCTCGTCAAGGACATCGAGGAAAGCCGGGGTCGATTGGCGCTGCTCGGTCACCAGGAAGCGGCACAGGAGCTGGCAATTGCCACACTTGAATCCGAGCGCGGTTTGGCGGAGCAAGCCCGGCAGTCGAAGGCCAGGCACCAGCAGCTATTAGTCGATCACCGCAGGGTCTCCCAGAAGGTGGCACGGCTCACAACCCTCGTGTCGGAGCGGCTCAGCCTTACTTCGAAACTCGAGCCATTCAGAAGTTTGAGTGACATTGATCCCAGAGCGTTTCACGAAGCTGTTGCCTCCGTTAACCACTTTGAAAATGCGCTCCAGGGTGAAGGTTTGGGTTTCGAGTTAAACCCTGACCATCCACTCCCAATCAGAATTCAAATCGACAGCGAGCCTGAAAGAGAAATCCGACTGGAGACGCCTCAGAAGTTTACCGGACGAAGGGAGATTAATGCCTACATTCCAGGCGTGGGAACAATCCGGCTGACGAATGAAAGCCAAACCGCACAACAATTGCAGCAGCGGCAAAGCGAAATCTCCGCCATTCTCTCCAGGGCTGCGACTAGGGACGCGGACGATCTGGCGCGACGGATTGAAGAACGCGATCAACTGGCAGCGGAGGCAAAAAGCAATAAGCTAAGTCTTGAGGCGGCGCTGGAGTCTCGTTCCAAGGAAAGCTGGGACGAGGAATTCGCGGAACTGGGCGGAAAAGTGTCAGCCGTTGCCGCCGAGCTTGAGAAGCTCGCTTCGGTTCGCGAATTGTCAATTGTCGAAAAGGATTTGTCGGACCACCGGCAAAGACTTAAAGAGCTCGCTAGAGATCGCGCTCAAGCCGAAACCCGCGTGCAAATGTTAGTCCACAGTTTGGCCAAGAGCCAAAAGGCCGTCCAGGCTCAGCAAGAGAAGATGCGCAATACCCAGGAGGAGATGACCACTCTTATTTCGCGCACAAAGCGTGAAACCGCGGCCGGCCTGAAAGCTCTGGAAGATGAATACAACCAATACGCGAATTGGGTGGCACAGATTCAAGAATCCAAGGCGGGCATCCTGAAGGAAAGACACGAAAGTGCTATGTATGCCGGGCATAAGGCGAAGACGGAGACCATCGCAAAACTCACTGAAGAGCTTGAGTCACTCCGGCCATTTGCTCTTAGCGACAAGGAATTGATCGAGCTTGGGAATGAAATCATGGAGTCGGAAGGGACACTGGGAAAGAAGCGCGATCAGCTATCGCGCCTTCAAAAAGAAAGGGAGATGCTTCTGGCGGAAGAGCTCGACCAGAAATTCAATCAGGCTGTGACCAAGGCCGCCGTGGCTGACCAGACCAGACAAGCAAATCTTTCGTACGCCTTCGCGAACCCCGGCGAAAGGATCGAGTTTGGTCGCGCGGTGAAGGCCCTCAAGGACAAACTGGAGAAGCTGCGCAATTCCCGAGCAGAACTGAAGGTAAAGTCTGACTCCGCCGGGCAAAACCAGGAGCGTATTTCCGAACTAAAAGAGAACATCGCCGACCGTGAACGCCGAATCGCAAGGCTTGAACACCGGCTTGAAATAGACAACGCGGTACTCAACCTACTGCAACAAGCAAGGAACAAGGCGCTCGCGGAATTGCTTGAGGCCATTCCCGACAGGGTCGGAAGTCTGTTGAAGCGAATCACGGCTGACCGCTATCATCGCGTAGAGGGGGATGGATTCAACCTGCAAGTCTGGTCCGACGAGAAAGGTGATAAGCTGGAACAAAATGAAATGTCCAGCGGGTCTGTGGACCAGTTTTACTTGGCTCTGCGGCTTGAAGCAATTCGCTCCATCTTTGCTGACGACCTTCCCCCCTTGATACTCGATGACCCGCTTGTTTCTTGCGATCCCCAACGCCGGGGCCGGATAATTCAGATTCTGGAAGAGCACGCGAACTCCGGCCAGGTCATTTACCTGACTTGTCACGATTGGCCGGAACTCGACAGGTTCCCCTGCCTCCAACTGCCTTAGTGGGTTGTTAGGGCGAACGCTTCTGTGTGGCCGCGATGGCAGCGTTGTTGCTCTCCGTTGCGCAGGAAGTAAAAATCACATCCAGCGGGTGCGCCCCAATCAACTCCGCCACCTGTTCGCGAGCCGTTTCGATAACCGACTTCAATTTCGCGCCGAACTTGTAAGCGCTCGAACGGATTGCCCTGAGAAAGTTCACAGTCCACAGTTTACAGTTCATAGTAAAAATCGAGAACGCCCTGCCTGTTAACTGTCGACTGTCAACTATGAACTTTCTTTCCTGGGGTCGAGGTAGATCACGAAGTTCATCCTATCCACGACACATCAAGAGTGCAACCACCATCAGATCGGCTCGCGATCGAAGTTATCGATTCCGCCTAGGAAGTCGCCTTCCCGTCCAGTGGTCGCCACTTGGTCGTAAAACGCCCGACCGGTACAAGTGCGAAGTGCTGCAACCGGCGGGAATAGGGGGTCTTGGGACGGCTGAGGCGAGACCCTGCGCAGGCCTCAGAAGAACCAGCGGGGTAGGGTGGAGGTATTTGGCTTCGAGCCGAATTCCTCCGCGGCCTCTTCTCATTGCCCGGCATTGAACACGTCGAAATTCCGATTCTACGAGCCGCAAAGGAAAGCGAACTGCGCCTACATTTGCGCTACCGGCTCCGAGTCGAACAGGCGGGCCCGACGATAGGTGCTGCGGGCGATGTCAGGCAGGTAATTGAGACCGTAAAAATGTTTCTGCCGGGGCACCCGGTCATCTTACAACCTTCGAAGGCCGCCCCGATGCATCGGGGCGCCACCCGCGAAAAAAACCAATAGCCTTCTCACCGCAGAGACGCGGACGTATCAGGCGGCAAATCCGCAAGTGAAAAGTCATAGGAAGAAAACGCATGAGGATGGGTACATTGCAACCAGAAACCGCACGCGATTTGCTCAAAGCCGATGCCAAGGAAAAGAAGAATTACCGGGGGTTCTCACTTGTTCATCTGACCGCTTACTCGGTCTATTGGCTAACCCAGTGGGGAATTCCGACCACCTGATGTATCAACTCCTAATATCAAGAGTCCGAATGATCCCGTCGGTCAAGAGACCATCGCACCCGTTGCGCCACAAATGTGGAGAAGGGTCTTATGTCCATGTCGATGCTGGCATGGTCCAGCGCACCCAAATAAGCATTGCGATCCTCGACCCGGATGACCGTCCAAGGATAGCCGCCCGATGCCAGCATCACGTTCATCAGAAAGCGTGCCATGCGCCCGTTGCCGTCCGGATAGGGATGGATATACCCGAACAGCCAGTGACCGAGCACGGCGCGCACCGAAGGCTCGGGCTCCCTTTCAAGAAGATCAAAAAGCACAGGCATGGCGTCGCGAACCGCCTCCCACCGTGGCGGCACATAGCGCAACGTCCGCAGATAGACCGGAATGTTGCGGTATCCGGCGAGTGCGCCTGGTTCGATCAGGCCAGCAGTGACACAGGGTTGGAATAATTCGCGATACCAATCCTTGTGTGCGGCGCGCGCGCACACGCCGGCATTCTCTCCGGCGATCACTTTCTCCACTGATCCTTTCACGAGCTGGAACGCTTGCCAGTATCCGCGCGCCGCCAGGGCGTCGCGGTTCTTGCGGTCATCCTCGTGATGTTCCGGGTCCCAGTCCCCTTGCCGTACCCTCTCAATGACCTCCGGTGTGACCGAATATCCCTCAATGGAGAGAGAATGGTAGGCGTCGCTTTGATAAATTCCGTCGATGAAACGAAGATAGGCATCCCGGTCTTGCGGAAGTCCCGGTTCCTTCGGGAATGTCACCACGACGGCTCCGCGCATCGACTCCCAGAGCATCTCCACGCGCCCCACGATGGGTGGCCGAGCCCGGCGCAGCGTGCCGAATATCTGCCCGGCCTCGAAGGGGTTGCTCTCCCGCACGTCGTAGCCGGCGCTCTTCATCGCGCTAATGATTTCACCTGCCAAATCGGGTCGGCCTGCCTGCCGGAACGCTCCCGCCAAGTAACCCGCTTTCGCCGAGTGGCCGCCATTCAGCAACAGCCGCAGCAGGTCCGACGCATCGACGAGGCTTGCCAGCAATACCTGCGTTTCGACCGGATTTCGCCGGAAAAAGGATTCCACCACCCTCACCAGCGCCGCCGGCGGCGAGAAAAGCCGCAAGCCGTCCCTCAACACGAGATCCGCCGCGGCCGGCATCGCGGGTACCTTCAGGTCGTACAGCGACGTGCCGAACAGAAGCTCGATGGCGTTGTTCGTGCCTTTCGGGCTGTTGACCACGACCTGATCGGGGATGACCGTTCTTTCGCCATGGAGCAAAAGCGATTGCTCTGGCGAGAGGTGCCACTCCTCGTCGAAACGGTGGTTGCAGTAGCGCGCGCAAAATTCCCAGAACGAAGCGTACCAGGGTGTGCTTTCGCCCTCGCGTGCGGTTGGGTTGGAGGAGATCAGCCAGCCTTTCATGACCTCCTGAAGAAAGCCGTTCGCAACCAGCCGTTCCCGGTGGACGCGGGTCAGGTCGTCCGAACGGAACACACGTCTCCCACCCAGTTGAAGCGCTTTGAGCACCTCCAGGGATTCCGCCAGTTTCTCATTCGGCGTCGCCATATAACCTCTCTCGTTTCGTGCGAAAACAAGTTTATTGTGTTGTGCGAATACAAGTATATTATGCCGTGTCAATGCAAGTCAATTACGCCGTTCAAATGCAAGTATATCATGCATATGACTTAATACTGTGTTTAATTACAATTGGTTAGGAGAAAACCTTCCGACTACAAATCCGACCTGACGATGCCCCGCGGAGAGCAACATGTGGGACGTTTCGCCACATGACAAAAAGTCGTGGACCTACACGAGTAGAGTCGGCGAGCACGCGATACCGAGTACGACCAGGGCTGCCGGGACAGCCAGCAAAAATGGCGCAGCCAAAATCCCGATTATCCCCGCCAGCACCGGCAGTCCCACCCTGAATCCGTCGAGCGCCATAGGCGAGGCCAGCGCCGGCGCCGCATGCCGGGTTTGAACAAAGCGCCCCACCCCACCGGTTCGGCCCACGTCCGCGATAAGGTGAAAAACGGTCCAGGTGATCGGTGGTAGCCACGGTCAATGATTTCTTGACCGTGGGCTTTTCTCATACCCAGTGTGACCATCGCTACTGGCCGCAGTCACGGAGACAATCCAGGGGGCGTTCGGCATCGAAGGAAGGACGCACGGTCACAAAAGCGGTGACCGTGGCTACCCGCTCGGAGTCATCCGAGTTGATGAGTTTTATCAAAGCATATGCAGTAAACACGTGGCGGGCTGGCGCAGGGCGAGCGCAGCCCTGCGATTTAGAGCGAATCAAGTAATCCGGTCCA
The DNA here is from genome assembly GCA_963804995.1 of uncultured Acidobacteriota bacterium. Lineage (GTDB taxonomy): Bacteria > Acidobacteriota > Terriglobia > UBA7540 > UBA7540 > Bog-366. Next base: position 468,012 of record CAWDSK010000002.1, on the reverse strand, counting down.
TGCTCAAGACGGACGAATCATTCAGATAATAGAATCGAAAGCTTGACCAGGGCCATTGATCGGGAGAGCTCACCAGCCTTCTCTTTACCGGATTGCCATGCATGTAGTTGAGCTTCTCCAAGCGCTTTTTCTCCGTGAAAACGTTAAACGGGACATAGCGCCTCTGCCAGAGTCGATAGTGCGAATCGCTGTGGACGGTGGGGGGCAGTTGCAACCGGGCCAGCGTGGTGCGGCAGGTGAGCTGGTGTTGATTCCTGGCAAGAGCGGCGATAATCTGTTGCGCGGATCGCTTCTTCAGCTCCTGCATGAAGTGGACGATTTGCTCGGCGGGTTGGGGTTTAATGAGCAGGTGAAAGTGCTCGGGCATTAACACCCAGCCGATCAGGAGGAATTTGGTTTCCTGGCGGAGTTGGCGTAGAGTCTCGACGAAGGTCCAGCAGAAGCGCTGACAGGTAAAGAGCCGGCTGCGGCGGTAAGTGCTGGTGGTGATGAACTGCAACTGGCCAGGCTCGAAATGGCGTCCATAGATCGGCATATTATCTATATCGGCGGGTATGGGCGGAGAGGTGAATCGCAGAGCTGAGCTCGCTCTGCGCCAGCCTGCCGAATCGAGAAGGCGCTGATGGTGCGTCTGCTCATGAACAAATTCCGGTTGCTGGGCTTTATCGATTACGCGGGCAACGGCGGGTTGACGGTTAACAATGGCCTCTTGAGCGTGATCCTGAGCGAATAGCATACTGTAACCACCGTCGGTATGAGTCTCCCCTCCTGCGAGCCACAGGCCCCAATCGCGAATTCCGGCCTGATGCGCACACGAGTAGCGGTGTTCCCTTTTATACAGACACCTTATTCTCGACTCAATTACCCTAGTCGCAGATTCTGATTCTCCGTGATCTTCAGTTGCCTTGGAATCAAAATGGAGTTCCTGGCTGACTGGATGCTCAACGATCTGAACACCTGGGATTTGCATGTCCGGCGTGCAGTCCCTGCATCCGCGCGCATGAATGGCGCGGGAATTAAAACCTCAGGAGGTGAACCAAAATGCGAACGACAAAGATGATTCGTGTGATTCTGCCGCTATTTTTCGTACTCGCAGTGTACCTGGCGATACCGCTACCTTCTTCCGCGCAAATCTCCGTGGGAGTGAGGGTCGGCATAGCTCCGCCGCCGCTGCCCGAGTATGAGCAACCGATCTGCCCGGGCGACGGCTATATCTGGACGCCGGGATACTGGGATTGGGACGGCAGCGAGTACTATTGGGTACCGGGCACATGGGTGGAGCCTCCGGATGTCGGGTACCTCTGGACTCCAGGCTATTGGGGTTGGGGCGACGGCGGATATTTTTTCAATGAAGGCTACTGGGGCCCGTCCGTAGGTTTCTATGGTGGGATCAACTATGGCTTCGGTTACTTCGGTAATGGTTATGAAGGCGGACGCTGGGACCACGGGCATTTTTTCTACAACACGGCGTATAATCGCGTGGACGACCGTAACTTCCACAACGTTTACAACACCAGGGTGAACGAGGGCGAGAGGAACCGCGTCAGCTTCAACGGCGGTAACGGCGGAATCAACGCGCGCGCCAGCGCCCGGGAAGAGGCTGCTGCTCATGAGACACATGCCAGGCCTGTAGGCGCTCAGACTCAACATACGTACGCTGCCCGCAGTAACCCCCAGCAAAAGTTTTCTGCGAACCACGGCATGCCGGCAGTTGCTGCGACCGCTCACCCCAACCTTTCCGTCCATCCCAGGGAACTGCCGCCCGTCGAACATGCCGCTGCTTCCAAGACAGGGAACGCGAGGGTGGACCAGAAATACCAGCAGCAACAGGAAAAGCTGGTCGCAAGGCAGACCCAGGATCGGCAGAAACTCCAGCAGAAGCAGGAAAATGAGCATCAGCAATTGACGAAACAACATGCTGCTCCCGAAAGAACGCAGCAGGTGGAGCAGCGACACCAGCAACAGACGCAGAAATTGCAGCAAACCCACACGCAGCAGACGCAGAAGATGCAGCAGAAACAGCAGCCAGCGGGCGGCGGATCGCGCGGCGGCGGGCGTCATTAATCGAAGTTTGCTTCGAGGAAGTTTGTGCTGGTACAGCACTCGCGGAATTGATCGCGTAGGGTAGAGCGATGTCGCTCAACTCTCGTCGCGCACTCGGGAAATACTGTCGTAAGGTCGCCGAAGAATCTATTCGCTCGTCTCACTGCAAGTTGCTGCCATGCAGGAGGTTCCGCCGCTACTGGGGATCCGGACTGAAAAGTCGCCTTCCCGTCAAGTGGGCGCCACATGGTTCTATAACGGCGGACCCGTACAAGTGCGTAGGGCTGGCGCCGAACGATCGGGCCTTCTTATTTTCGTAATACCGCAAATGGGATAAAATTCTTGTTGAAAGGAGCAGTTGGATCATCCTGCACGGAGAGAATTTCCCCCGCCTGACCAGTTGCTATGTATTGTGAGTGAGACCAACATGGAAAATGTAAAGCCCTTTGCCGTGGTCGCACTTTTGGAAGACAAGCTGGAGCGCGGCTTGCGGCGTGGCCAAGTGGGAACCGTGGTGGAACCGCTGGCGCCCGGCGTATTCGAGGTCGAATTCTGCGACAATGAAGGACACACCTACGCCACGCTCGCCTTACGCTCTGACCAACTAATGGTTCTTCATCATGACGCGGTTGAGGTAGCCTGAAGCGTTTTCTCATTGCCCGGCATTGAAGACGTTGAATTTCCGATTCTACGAGGCGCAAAGGAAAGCAAACTGCGCCTACCTTTGCGCTACCGGCTCCTCACCGCAGAGGCGCGGAGACGCAGAGTTAAAGACCAACGGGCGCTTTCTGCGTCTCCGCGCCTCTGCGGTGATGGCCGCTATTCTTTGTAGCTTTTTACGGTGCGGGGTGGTTCGAATTTGTGCTGACCTGAAGGTTTTTGAATTTTTAACTTGTAGAATTCTCAAACGCCCACGTGACCCCTCACCCGTCCCGCCCCGGCTGATGAAGACGCCGGCTGCGGTCCACCCTCTCCCCTCGGAGAGGGCTAGGGACCGTAAGTCCCTGCCTTCTCCCAGGGGAGAAGGTGGCCGACGTAGGAGGACGGATGAGGGGTTACCTCCACGGACGGGCCGTCAGAACAATTTACAACTTATAAAAAAAACCATAAGGTCAGCGCTACGCGGTGACTACTCCGTCTTTTCGATGGCCTCGTCAAACACGTGGTAGCCGGGGTTGGGGGGGAACTGTTCGGCCAGCAGGTCCATGCGCCGCCGCAATTGGGCCACGGGAAGGTGCTCCGGGCCCACTCGAATCTGCACGTCGTGCCACAAGCCGTGAATATACTCGGCGGCGGTGCTTACGAAAGAGATATCGCGGTACTGGTCGAATTGGGGGCGATGCCGGCGCGCCGTGCGGCTGGCCAGGTAGGCCTGTTTGGCGTTCAAAGCATCCTCATCAATTTCGCCGCGCACCCCGGTGCGGATTTCTTCCTCCAGCAGGCGGTTGTAAGCGGCCAATTCCGAACCGGTCAGGCGCGGCCGCAGCAACTCCGCCACGCTGCCCAGGAATTCGAACCCCGTGTCATGCGCATCAAGCTCCCGGCAGGCGAGCAGGACGTTGATCCGGCCCTCGGTTTCCACCCAGGCGGCGGTGTGCGCCTCGCCTTTGGGCTTCAACCGGGTGATGATGTCACCGGATTCCAGGCAGGCGATGTAAGGGACCGCCAACACCCGCACCTTGCCGAGACGCTCGGCCATGGCGGCGGGCACGGCCTGCGCCGGCTCACGTACCATGGTGCGCTCTTCCGCGGGGCTCAGGGTAAGTCCGGCGTGGTATTCCCACTCATGCGCGAGGTGCGACAGCGGAACAAAGTTGCTCTCGACGTACTCGGCGACTGAAACCATTTCCCTTATCGGCGGCTGCGAAGTTCCCAAGTTACACCATCCCAAATGCCAGACCACTAGGGCAACGGCTACGAGGCCCGGGAGTATTCTGCGAAATTATCCGGTGCGTGTCCAGCCCTGTGTTTTCAGGAGTGGAGTGGCGTGCAGGTTCCAAGTTTCTCAAGGGGTCCCTGGACGACCCCCTCACCCGTCCCGCCCCGGCTGATGAAAACGCCGGCGGCGGTCCACCCTCTCCCCCAAAGGGGCGAGGGCTATGAATTCAATCCCTTTCAGACGCTCGATGAGATGATCGCGGCCTGGTGAGAAATCACCGCGACCGGCGCGAGCCCGCATCACTTGAGAAACTCATCGATATACGGCTGGTCCATCTCATCGCGGATATCGTTGTTATCGCCGAGGACCCACCGGTAGTGGTCGGGCGGGCCGATATAAGCAATCTGGCCATTCCAATTCGTCGCGTCACTCCAGACGACCGAGTGGTTCCCCATGGCCTTCATCAGGTCCTCCACGTCCCAATGCAGCGCAAAGCCGCTGATGGCCACATCATACAAGTGAATGTTTATGGAGTTCTCAAGCGCTGACCGCAGATTGTAAGGAGTATGATCCAACCAGAGCTTGACGATGCGCGGGTCCGCCGCGGCAGCCAACAACAGCCAGAATCCCGGTATACCGCGGGCCGTGGCGCGAATCGAGGCCGGGTCAACGTCACTGCGCGCGGCGAGCACATCAACCCCTCTCACGATATCGTGCGCCCGCAGGGCGGGCAGGTTGCGCCCAATCAGATCCGCCCGCGTGTCAGCCAGCCAATTGCCGACGAATGACTGTTGGGCCCGGGCTGCCGCGGCCGCGGCGGAGGTCGCAGAGCTGTAAGGCTCCAGGGGAAAGGGTGAGTCGCGCGGGTCCATCTCCAGCACCACGTATCCGGACTTCTCCAGCTTCTCCGCGAACTGGGTGCTGGACATGATCCACCGGTTGCCCGTCCGATCCGCTACCAGAAGCACCGCAGGCTTCCGTCCCTCTGGGAGGTTGGGGATGTAGAGCTTGCCCTTGATTTCGATTCCGGGTTCACTTTCGTACTGAATGCTCTCGACTTGCCCCTCGAAGGAATTCTTCACGTCCAGGACTTTGGTGGGAGGTGCGGAGCCATCCGAGGGGATTTGCAGTCGGCGCAATTCGGCCTGGAGTTCATCGAGGGATCCGGGCCGCTTCCTGGCATGATACTCATCGAGGATCGCTTGATACACTTTCCGGCTGTTCGGTTCATCCTCAACCTGGCCGGTGCGGGTTACCTGAAGTTCGTGGTTGTTGTACTGCTTAACATGGTGCTCGAGAAAATCGCCTTTGCCGTCTTTAAGCCAGCGGATCATCCATTCATACATGGCCTCGCGAGATTCCGGAGGAGTGCCGTGTTGCCCCGAGCCCACGAAAAAGCGCACGTTGTCCTCGGCGCCGAACAACTTGTACCATTTTCGAGCTTCGTCATAGACAAGCTTCGCGCCTTCGGGCAAGTAATAGTCATGCTCGGTCGCCATGATGAGCCAGGGCGTGGGGGCGGCCAACTCCGCGAAATCGGCATGATCCAAACCACTGGAGAGGAATCTGGGGAACTCCATCTCCGGATCAGGGTCAGGGCCTGCAAACAACAGGCGATAGGAATTGGTAAAGCAGGCGGGCGCGGCCGCTTTGATTCGGCGGTCCAGGGCGGCGATGAAGGTTGTCGATGACCCGCCGCCCGAGCATCCCAGGGCTCCCACGCGGTTCGCGTCCACATCCGGCCGGCCCACCAGATAGTTGAGGGCGCGGATGGAATCCCAAATGAAGTAGCGCGCCCCACCCTGGCCGATGAGCACGGCCTGGGCGCTCACCTGCACGTGGTCGTTGCCGGACCCGCCGTAATCCGACGCCGACCGGCCCAGTTGGCGGTCGTAGGATTGCAATCTTTCACCCTGCCCGATGGGATCAAAGCACAGCACCACGAAACCCTTGAGAGCCAGATTGGCAGCGGCGAATTGCGGCTCAGCCTTTCCCTCCTGCGTGTGCCCGGCCTGGAACAGCACTGCCGGATAATGGCCGGGTTGATTGGGCCGGTAAACATTTCCCGTGACGAAGATGCCCGGCAGGCTCTCAAAAATCACTTTCTCGATGACGTAGCCCTCCGCCTGGATGTGCCCGGTGATTTTGGCATTCAGCGGCCCCTTGTAGTCCGGCAGACCGCCAATCAACTTCGAGGAGTTTTTCACGCACCCATTTTTGGCGGCTTTGCGCCTCAGCCAAAGTGTGAATCTTCCCAATGGCGAGATCCCGTTGATCGAGTTCCCGCTGCGCGATCTGGTCCATCCACTGCAAAACCGGATCCTCGGTGGGCCCTTGAGCCGGAAGAGACAAGGGCCCGAGAAAAGCTGCGCACATGAACAGAAGGGTTATCGTTGTCGGTTTCTTAGGCATGAGTTTTGTCCTTTGGTTTGGCGGTCCTTGCTGGTTTTTGTACCCGCGCAGATCCGCACATGGTTCGACGCAGCATTATACACTTCACGGCTTTTCGTTAAGCACCGGGATGTTCGGTACTGGTGCAGTTTGATGTAGAGGCGGCGGCATTCATCCCGATCTGATCGGGACGCCGCCAGATGGCGAGGTAAACTCGCCGCTACAAGATCAAACTGCACCACTACCGGATATTCCTAAGGCTTGGGAGCGGGGGACGTGGTGGCAGCGGTTATGCCGTCCTTGTGCATCATGTCGGACATCTTACGGGCACCGGGGGCGAATTTCCCATTCGGCTCGATACGCAGATAAGTATCAAATTCCGCCAAAGCCTTGTCATAGGCGCTGGTCTTAAGGTAAGCATTGCCGAGCTTGATATGAAACTCCGCGGGCACCTCAGCATGGAGGGACCGCGCCTGGAGATAGTCCTCGACGGCCTCCGGATATTTTTGCATTCCGTAATGAACCAGTCCCATCTGATAACGGAAAAGCCAGGCCTTCGGCGAGAGCCGCAGGCCTTCATTCAGAGTGCTCTCACTCTCGTTAAACTTCTTCTCGACGATGTAGAGCTGGGCGAGTTCAGAAAAGGAATCCAGAAAGCTCCCGTCGCATTGAATGGCCTTTTTGAAACAGGCCTCGGCGGTATCCAATTTGCGCTCGTGAAGATCGACTTGCGCCAGAGCATCCTGGGCCCGCGCGTAACACGGGTAGTCCGCCACAGCTTTTTCCAGGTAGCGGCGAGCCTCCGGCAGGTTGTTCGCCTCCAGGGCGTGCTCCCCTTTTTCAAATTCCTTGCGGACGGCTTTAGGCGCTGCATCATCCGTCAGCGCCGGCGGTACCTTGACCTCAGATTTGTTGTTGGGGGTGAGGATGACATTGACCGAGTACGTCTGATCGCGGAAGGTGAGGTCCAGGGATTGCTGGAAGATCTGGAATTTGTCAGACGTAACCGTTAACTGATACCTGCCAGCGGGGATCCCCTCAAATGTGTAATTCCCGAAAGCATCCGCAGGACGGTTTCCCATCATCTCCCCTCCGGTTGTCTCCAGGGAAACCGTCAGACCAGAAGTAATGGCCTGACCATCCTTGGTCGTAATCTGACCCTTGAGGGTAACGCTCTGGTCGGCAAGACCCGGCGAGGGAGCGGTAAAGGTGGTACAGACGAGCAGCGTCGCGCCGGCAATCATAGCCCGAAGGGAAGAATGGGGTATGCCCATGGCCAAACTCCTTGCCGGGATATGGTGAATGAGGAGCCCTGTCTGAAGTTGCAACTCTACTATGAGCCGCAGCGCAAAGCAACGGCGGCTAACTAGTGGTGTCATTTCGGTTGAGTGGGTGATCACCCTGGCGCTCGGTGCGCCACCCCTCCTGAATCAGGAGAGGAGCATTGTGAGGAACTCCCCTCCTAAGTTTAGGAGGGGTGGCGCCCCTGGCGACGGGGTGGTTTGTAATCCCGAAAGATGATCTGAGAAAGACGCCAATCCAAACTGCACGAATGTTGCAGGGACCGGGGAGGCGCACTGCCACAGCAGCCGCACCAATCACGCCTTAAGGGCTTTTTCGGTGGGAGCGATTTCGCTGAGCCGCTTGAGGTCGAGAACCATTTCGCCTCGCTCGTCGGCGTCAAAAGCGGGGACGAAGCGGGCTCCCCAGACCATCTCCTCGTGGCGGTAGGAGTGGCGAACGTGCACCGTCTGGAAAAAGGTGTCGTCGAAGGCCTTAATCAGAATCAGAAACTCGGCCTGCTGCCTGGCCAGGTCTTCGGCCGTTTGGCGCCAGAGCGGGCTGGCTTCGTCGATGGGATGAACCACTGTCCAGGTGAGCGGCAGGAACTGGACGTTGGAGCGTTCGAGCGCGAGAGACTTGTACTTGCGCTGCCGACCGCCATTTGAGGGTTCCACGGTCATCAGGAGGATGCGTGCTTCAATTTCCATCAGATTGTTGCTGCGCCGGTTGGCGAGGCGGAATTGCAGGCTGGTTCCGGACTGATAGGGCGCCACCACCATCTGTTTGCTGAAGGCCAGGCGCGCCGCAGGCCGCGAGAATCGCCCAAAGAGCAGACCCGTGGCAATGGCCAACGCCATCAATCCCAGAAGGGCCTGAAGCGACGCGACCAAGTTGGCCAGAGCGCCGTCCGGAGAGAGGTGGCCGTACCCCACCGTCGTAAAGGTTTGCGCGCTAAAAAAGAAGGCGCTCATAAAGCGGCCGAGCACCGTGCTGGTGTCCGCGCCCTGGAGGTGCTCGACGCCAATCTTCAAGTAGATCAAGGCAAAGGTCACGTTGGCGATGACGTATCCGGCAAAAATCAGCGCCGAGAAAACCGGCCACGAGGCGTTGATCATGAAAAGATAAGGATGGATGTCGCGCCAGGTGGTTCCGCGCCGGCGAACATTGAATTGCCCGCTGGGGTTGATGATGCGCCGCAAGTCGCCGCGATATTTTTCCGTGAAGCCGGGGTCAAACGATGGCTTGTCCATAGTTGCCAGGGAAAGTAGTTGGAAGAAGTACGCGTTCAACTAATAGTGAGGCCGCCTTCCCGATCCAGAACATCGGGACAGGTCAGGCGGGCATGGTCTGTTGAAAGCCATTTGCCGCCTTGAAGCCGGCCTCTACAAAAAGCATCCAGTTCACCGCTTAAGGAACGTACCTTCCTGGAGTTCCTGGAAGGCCTGCCGGAGCTGCTCCTGCGTATTCATCACGATCGGACCGTACCACGCCACAGGCTCCTCCAGCGGCTTGCCCGAGACCAGCAGGAACCGGATGCCGTCGTCCCCGGCCTGGACCATCAGTTCATCGCCGCGGTCAAAGAGGATCAACGAGCGATTGTCAGCTTCGGCGGGAGGTGCCGTATCAGCCCAGCCCACCGCTTCGGTCGGCACCGCCAAGGGACCCGACGCGTTGCAGAACTTACCCGCCCCGGAGAAAACGTAGGCGAAGGCGTGGCGAGTGGTCTCGATAGGGAGGGTCTTCCTCTTGCCCGGCGGAACCGACACGTCAAGGTAGATCGGATCAGCCGCGATGCCGTCCACTGGGCCGGTTTTTCCCCAAAACTTTCCGCACACGATGCGCACCCGCGTCCCGTTGTCATCCTTGACCTCAGGGATATCGACCGCTTTCACCTCCTGGTAACGCGGATCGGTCATCTTGAGCGCGGACGGCAAGTTCGCCCACAACTGAAATCCATGCATCCGGCCCGCCGCGTCGCCCTTGGGCATCTCCTGGTGGATGATGCCGCTGCCCGCCGTCATCCATTGCACGTCGCCGGCAGCGATGGCGCCCTGGTTCCCCATACTGTCGCCATGCTCCACGGTCCCGGCCAGGACGTAGGTGATGGTTTCAATCCCGCGATGGGGATGCCACGGGAAGCCCGCCAGATAATCATCTGGAATGTCATTGCGAAAGTCGTCAAGAAGGAGGAAGGGGTCGAAGTCGGATGTATTGCCGAAGCCGAAGGCGCGACGCAGATGCACGCCTGCGCCTTCGAGAGTGGGTTTGGCTTTAACGACGCGTTTAATGGGGCGAAGTGACATTTTGACCTCCAGCAGGAAAGTTTACCGCAGGGCCTCTGCGCTCGCAATATCCCACCAAAAAACTCGTTGTGCCCCCTAAAACTTCGCTATTCTCACCTTCAGTCAAATCGAGTAGACTCACCCGTCACTCTGCCGTTCCCGCGAGTTGCAAGGAACCCTAAGGATGACCTGCCACCTCCGTGTGATGACCGCCGCCGACATTCCCGACGGCATGCGCCTTAAGGAAATTGCCGGGTGGAATCAGACCCGGGGAGACTGGGAAAGGTTTCTTCGCGCCGGCCCCGAGGGTTGCTTTGTTGCAGAGGTGGAGGGCCGGGTCATGGGGACGGCGACGACCATTGTTTATGAAGCCCGCTTTGCCTGGATTGGAATGGTGCTGGTGGACTCCGTGACGCGCGGTCAGGGCATCGGCACGAAACTGCTGGAGAAGACCATTGAGTATTTGGACGCCTGCGGCATCCCCAGCATGAAGCTCGACGCGACCCCGCAAGGCAAGCCGATTTACGAGAAGCTCGGGTTCGTGAGCGAATACGAAATTGAACGCTGGTTGCTCAAGAGGCCAGCGGCTCCGGAGGCTGTGGCAGAAACTGGCGCGATGCATCTGGAAGACGCCTTGGCGCTCGACCATGAGATTTTCGGCGCGGACCGTCGTGAGCTGTTGCGGTCGGTGGCTCAAGACGCTCCGGAGTTCGTGCTCGAGGCGCGCAGCCAGGGAAGGCTTACTGGGTATGCCTTCGGACGCAAGGGTTCGCGGGCGGACCATTTGGGCCCCTGGGTAGCGCAGGATGGAGCCGCAGCGCGCAGCATGCTCGACGAGTTTCTGCGGCGATCGCGCCGGGAGCTGGTATTTGTTGATGGCATGAGGCCAAGTCCCTGGGCCATGAATCTGCTCGCCGAGTATGGGTTTGAGTACGCGCGCCCCCTGACTCGCATGTATCGCGGTCGTAATGATTTTCCGGGGCGGCCGGAACTCCAGTGTGCGATCCTGGGCCCCGAGTTCGGTTAGGGGGTCGTTCCCGGCCGCGCACTAAGATATCGGGGCAGAAATTTCTCACATGAACCAAACTGAACCAACCCGGGTTTTCTATGGCTGGTGGGTTGTTCTCGCAACCTTCCTGAACCTGTTCTTCGCCGTAGGAATCGTTTTCTATGGATTGCCCGTCTACTACCCATCGCTGGTGGATTCCCTGCATTTCACGCGCAGCCAGGTGACGGAGGGAATCCTTTTCGGCTATGTACTGCTCTCCCCCGTTTTCGCGCTGATGGGCGCGGTCATTGACCGCTTTGGAGCGCGTCGCGTCCTACTACTGGGGATTTTTCTCGTGTCGCTGCCGTTGATCTTGATGGGCTGGATGACACGGCTCTCTCACTACTACGTGCTGTGCATCCTGGAGGTCTTTGGCTACATCCTCACCGGGCCAGTCCCCAATCAGGTGCTGGTTGCAAACTGGTTTCGAGCCAAGCGTGGCCGCGCCATGGGCTACTCCTACCTGGGCCTCGGCCTCGGAGGGGTGGCGGCGCCGGTGCTGGCCGCCCACCTGGTGAAATGGTTCGGCTGGCGGCACGCCTTCATGATTACCGGGGTCATGATTCTGGCGGTTCTCTTCCCTGTGGCCAAGTGGTTGACGCGCTCGACGCCCGGCGACATGGGGCTCACCCCGGACGGCGGTGATTCTGCGGCCACCCAGGCGGCCACGGCCGTGTTGCCCTCGGTCGGCTTGGGCGGCGCGGTGCGTACGGCAAATTTCTGGCTCATCCTTACGGGCAGCACGCTGATTATCGGCGCCATCGGAACCGTGATTCAACAATTCGTGCTCTTCCTTCGCGACACCGGGTATACCACGATTGAGGCCTCGCGCGTGGCCAGTGGCCTGCTATTTGCGGGACTGGCAGGAAGGATCGCGGTGGGATATTTCGCCGATCGCTTCAGCAAGAAGAATCTGATGGCGCTCTTCTACATGGTTCTCGCTTGCTCGATTCCTCTGCTTTTCCTGGCGAGCAAGCCCGTAGCGCTCTGGTCTTTCGCGGTGATATTCGGCTTCGCCATGGGCGCCGATTACATGCTGATACCGCTGGTCACGGCGGATTGCTTTGGACTCGTGGCGCTCGGGAAACTCCTGGGCCTTATCATCATGGCTGATTCGCTGGGCCAGTGGTTTGGGCCCATGCTGGCGGGCCGGATTTTCGAAGCCACCCACAGTTATAATCTTGCCTGGGGCATCATCACTACGGCAGGAATCCTCGGCGCCATTGCCATTTATGCGGTTTCCCCTCCGCGGCAAGGCAAGAGTTCAACTTAGACCCTGGCCTTGGGTGTGCGACAAATCTGTGTGGGTCAGGCCGCGCGGGGGCGACGGTTCTCCCAGTAATCCTCGAATTTGCCGCTCAAGCGATGGCAGCGAAGGGCGATGATGGCATTGGCCCCGCGGACCCTCCAGAACATACCGGAGCGCTTCAGCCGAGTGCCGATGAGGGTTTTGCAGCCGGCTTCGACGACCCCGGAACCTACGAACAGATGCTGACGCCGAAAGGTCGGATAGCGCATCCGTTGGGCGTTGACGGTAAAATAATCTGCCGCGTGGCGCAAGAGTTCGGCGGCTTCGGGCGTGGCTGGGAACAGCGAGCGCAAATCGCGCACTAGGGATTCGATCCGCCCGCTCTCCAACTTCTCCTCCCGTTTTCTGGTCCACCTTCGGCGGTGGCGCTCGTCGGTGGGCCAGAGCTGGCCCGACAGCTCCCATAAGTGCTGTCGGGCATGATAAAGATCCACAATCTGAATGGCTCCCGGAAAGTGCTCGGCGGTGAGGTTCCAAATCCAAGGAGCACCATCGCCGATCACCACTTTCTTTTGGGCCCGGTTCCAGCCCCGACGATATGCTTCGAGGTAGATGCGTCGCCCAAAAACCTCGGCCGTTTCGATGCCTCCCGTGTAGGTGGTGGAGCCTTCTTCGCGCGCCGGTCGGCCCCGGGCATCCCGTGTCGTCTGGGCGAAGACACAACCTAATTTCACTTCCCGCGGGCGCGCTTGCTCGCTCTGTTTCCCCGCTCGACCCTCGGTTTCCGAACTCACCACCGGTACTCCCGTCCCATCCATCTCCACATAGAGTACCGGAATTTCCGGTCCCCTCACCTGCGGCAAGTTCCGTTGCAGGCCTTGCTGGATCGAGGCTTGTTCCTGGGCAGCAATCTCGGCGCCCAGAGCCTCTGCCTGCCGTTCCACGGCCTTGGTGGTCACCTCCAACCCGGCCAGCAGTTGCAGTTGTTCTCAACCGAGCGCAAAGGAGGTTTCGCTGCCCACCACCGCCATCATCCGTCGCACCCCAGGAGAATATTCCGTGCCCTCCACATCCAGTTCCTGATCGCGGGGACTCTGTCCCCGGTGACAGGCCGGACAAACGTAATAGGGACGCTCGGTCTCGACCCGCCCCAGCACGGTCAGCAGTTGCTTCCGACGCCTGCCGCGGTAGGGGGCCCCCCGACCACAGCCGCAGGGAACTTGGCGAGGGCACTCGTCCGGGGCGGCCAGCAACTCCTCCAGCACCGCCGCCCCCGCCCGGTGCATGGCCGCGCGTGTGGCCATCTCGACGGCTTCCAAATCCAGCGTCCCGGACTTGCGCCGCCCAGCAAAGATCACCGCCAGCAGGGACTCTACTTCTCGCGCCACTTCCCGCTGAATGGCTTCCGCCGTTTTTTTTCCTGCTCCGCCGCTTCGGCCTCCTGGGGGAGGGGGCGCTGACGGCAGATTTTTTCGTTCACCTCCACGAAGGCCCGGCGCAGTTGTTGAAACCTGCGGAACTCGGCAATCTGTCGTTCCGCCTGGTGCCGGGCGGCAGGGCTGGGGAAGGTTTCGCTGACGGTCCGGCCCTGCACCTTGTAAGTGAGCCGGAAGTTAGGGCCGTGGCCGGGATGATGGGGCTGATGACAGTGACAGTTGGACTTGCCGCAGCGGGCGGTAATGCTGGTGATCGAACCACTGCGGAGGTCACCCAGTTGGGCGATCTGGCGGATCAACTCCGCCCGTTGGTTCTCCAGGACGTCAAGGGATTGGGGCATGTTAAGGCCTCCTCTATCCTAACGTATCATATACGTTAGGATATAAGCGACAAAAAAAGAGCCAGCCCAGAGCGTTACATTTATGTCGCGCACCCCCTGGCCTTCCTTCCGTTGCACCAATCTGTCCGTTTCACCTATAATGGTCGAGGGCTCACAAAAGTAAGGATCAACGCTATGGCGTCATCCGTCGTCCAAAAACTGCAAGAAGAAATCCAAGCGCTCGAGCACGAGCTCAATCACGAACTCCCGAAGGAATTGAAACGTGCGCGGGCCATGGGTGACTTGAGTGAAAACGCCGAATTCATCATGGCCAAGCAGCGCCAGGATATCGTGGGCGCGCGCCTGGCACAGCTCAAGAAGCGCCTCGCGGACCTTTCCCTGATCAACATGAACAACATTCCCAAGGACCGCATCGCCTTCGGATCCAGAGTGGTCCTTTACGACGTCGACCGCGATGCGCAGGTGGAATACCGATTGGTGACCAGTGAAGAAACTGACGTCAGCAAGGGGCTGATTTCTACAACCTCACCCATTGGCCGCAGTCTGATGGGCAAGAAAATGGGTGACACGGTCAAAGTGACGACGCCCAACGGCTCCCGCGAATTCGAAATCCGCACCGTCCAAACCATCCACGAACAGGTGTAGAATGGTCTCCTCGAGTGCGAGCGCCCGCCGCCCGCGCGCGCGGTGATTCCTCATGGTGACCCGAAAGATCGGCGACACACTTCGATCCGTCCTGGACGCCATTGTTCGGGGATTTGCCGCAACGGGCATCAACCCCAATTTCCTCACCTTCATCGGTTTCACCATCAATTGCCTGGCGGCGTACCTGTTCGCGTACGGTTATTTCCGATGGGCCGGCGCCACGATTGTCCTGGCCGGCATTTTTGATATGACCGACGGCCGCGTGGCCCGCCTGATCAACCGCGTCACTCCCTTCGGCGGCTTCTACGATTCGGTCATGGACCGCTACTCCGACCTCTGCCTCCTGATCGGGCTGCTCACTTATTACGGCCGCATCAACCGCTACTTCTATGTGTCACTGGTCGCCGTCGCCATGATTGGCTCCGTCATGGTCAGTTACACGCGCGCCCGTGCCGAAAATCTGATCCCTACCTGCAAAGTAGGTTTCCTGGAGCGCCCGGAGCGCGTGGTGCTGATCATCATTGGGGCGCTCTTTGATCGCATGGCTCCCGTGCTCTGGTTGATCGCCGTGCTCTCGAACGTCACCGTCATTCACCGCATCCTCTTCACCCGCCAGGAGGCGCGGAAAGTGGCCGCGCCACAATCTACGGTTTAGCTGCGCTACTCGCGTCAAGCGGTCTCGGCCGTGATGAGATTTGATTGAATCGCCTTGCCCGCCGGCCTCGCGCGCCGCGCGACCAACCAGAATCCAATTCGCAGGGCGAAGAGCAGCGCCACCAGCGCACCGTAGAACAGCGGCTTGCGAACATCCGACTTGACCAGCCAGTAGTAGTGGACCACGCCCGCCATGGCCGTGACATAGATGAGCCGGTGCAAAGCCAGCCAGCGCTTGCCTCCCAGGCGGCGAATCCAGCCTGCAGTGGAAGTAAAGGCGAGGGGAATCATCAACGCAAAACCAGTGAAGCCCGCCGTGATGAATGGCCGCTTGCGCACGTCGTGCAGCATTTCCGTCCAATCGAAGAATTTGTCGAGCCCAATCCAGGTGCTGAAGTGCAGCAGCCCGTAGAAAAATGCGAACAGGCCCAGCATGCGGCGAAAGCGAATGAGCTCCGGCAGGCGGAGCAGCTTGCGCGCCGGGGTCACCGCCAGTGTGATGACGACGAAGATCAGCGTCCAATCCCCTGTCAGGTGCGTGATGAACTCGATGGGATTAGCGGTCAGATCGTGGTGGAACGCCCGCCAGGCAAGCTCGCCCACCGGGCCCAGGCACAATAGGAAGACCGGCAGCTTGGTCCACTTGCTGGCGAGAACTTTTCTCAAGCGCACCCCGTTCAGAAGTTTTTCTTTAGGTCCATGCCGGCGTATAAGGATGCCACCTGGTCGGCATACCCGTTGAACATCAGTGTGGGGCGCCGCAAAAACTCACCCAGGCGGCGCTCCTTGGCCTGGCTCCAACGGGGGTGGTCAACGTTGGGATTGACGTTTGAATAAAATCCGTACTCCTGGGAATTAGTGATGTTCCAGGTGGCGGGAGGCTGCTTCTTTACCAACTCAATCTTCACCAGCGACTTGATGCTTTTGAACCCGTACTTCCATGGCAGCACCATGCGCACGGGCGCGCCATCCTGGTTGGGCAGCGTCTGCCCGTACATGCCGAAGCAAAGTAGCGCCAGCGGGTGCATGGCTTCGTCCAGCCGCAGGCCCTCGACGTAAGGGAGCTCTATGCCCGCGTACCGCCCCAGGGGCATTTGCCCCATGTCGTAATAACTTTGAAACGCCACAAATTTTGCGTCGGGCTTGGGCACTACCTCTTTCAGCAGCGCGTTGAAGGAGAAGCCGATCCACGGTACCACGATCGACCAGGCCTCAACACACCGGTGACGGTAAATGCGCTCCTCGAGCGGGGCCAGTTTTTGGAGCTCCTCGACGGAGAAGGTACGAGGCTTCTCCACCAACCCACCTACTTTGACGGTCCAGGGGGAAGTGCGAAACTTTTGCGCGTTTTTGGCGGGGTCTTCCTTCTGCACGCCAAACTCGTAAAAGTTGTTGTAATGAGTGACGTTGTTAAAGGACGTCATCGGCTCGTTCGTGCTGAAAGGACTCTTCAGGGCCACGTTCAGTTTGCCTTCTGCCCTGACACTCTCAGCAGGCCACGCCACCTCTTTCAAAGCCCGCCCCACCAGCGCCCCCGCCGTCAGTCCCAGCGCGCCCGTCAGGAATTTGCGCCGGTTCACATAAAGCCATTGCGGAGTGACCTCCGATGAACGAATCTGCTCGCTCTTCTTAATCAACATGGTTCACCTTCGCCAGTCCCGGAAGCGGTTCGGCATTTGGTTCGACGGTCCCTCAACCCGCGCCCAGTCGCACACACTTCAAATTTGGTTTCACCCCTGCATCCTAATAATATCTGACGTTCAATAATCCATCAAGGATGCCCTGTTTGTTCAGGTTCACGGCCGGCGCCTGCGGCAGGAACGTTCTTGAGCACGGACCGTCCGGAACTTCGTCGCGCACTTCCAAGCCGAGGCTGTGTCTTACTGCGCCACGGGCGCGTAATAGCCCTGCCGCGCGTAGACGGTGTGATTCTTCGTGGAGGTCTTGCCGTGTTCAGTGAGGCGGACCTCGATGGTCCTGTAGGCGCCGTCCTGGTGCGGATTGGTGCTGCTATAGCCGAGCGTGTAGCCTTGCTGGAGCCAGGTGAGGATGGTTTTCATCGATACGGTCACAGAGCTTCCGCGCGCCGGTTCGACCACCGTGCCGCCGCTTTCCCGGCAGATCTTCTCCACATCCCGCAGGGCCGCTTCCGAATGCGTCAGAAAGAACCGATGAGTGTGTTGCAGGTATCCCACCTTGATGCTGTAAATCGGAGTCCCGGAATCCAGGGAGGCTCGCACCACCTGGTGCAGATCGTGCGAGCCTTCCTCCGAGGGTTCATTGTCAGAAACCATAATGATAGCGTGGCGCCGGTCGCGCGCCGTGCCGCCCAGGTAGACCGCGGCTGCGTACAGGGCATCGTTGATGTTGGTTCCGCCGCCGGGGCTGAGGGCCCAAAGGTCTTCGGCGATGGCCGCGCGATTCCCCGTCAGACCTTCCTCCATCTCAGGTTTTTCCGTGAAGCTGAACAGGGCCATCTCGTCCCGGGGCTTCAGCAGGGCGAGGGTATCCAGAACGCCTCTGCGCAGCTCATTGATTGCCGCGGCGACGCTGCTGCTGTTGTCGACGACCAGCGCTACCGCCAGTGGCAATTCCTCGTGGGAGAAGACGCGAATTTGCTGCTCTGCCCCGTCCTCAAAGACCCTGAAGTTTTCCTGCTTCAAATCTCCAACGGCGTGACCCTGTTCATCGTGGACGCCCACCTCGACGAGCACTAGGTTGACGTCCACCTTAAACGTCGCAGCACCTGTGGCCGGCGCTGCCGGATTAGTGCGCACCTTGGGCGGAGCGGTGGCTTGCGCTCCGAGGCAGGAACACGCGGCCAGCGTCAGCAGCAGAAGAACTCCGGGCGTCAAGACCTGCTTCATGGATAACCCTCACACCTTCTGTTGAGATGCGCCACGTTTCGGAGGTGTTGTACGCAGGGCATGTTGCCATAGGTTGCAGGTGCAAGAAGTGTTATTATGCACCCGTTTAGCCGGGGTGGTACGCCAGAGGCAAGGCAGGTGAGCGTCCCTCCTCAATCGGTCGGTGCTCTTCACCCCTGAAAACGGAGCTGCTGGGGAGAGGGGGCAAGGGAATTTCTTCCGGCAGCCTTCCGGTCCGACTGGAGACGCCATGCAAGAACAATACGATGGAATTATTCTAGGCACCGGTCACAACGCGCTGGTGATGCAGGCCTACCTGTGTCGCAGCGGCTTGCGGGTTCTCGCTCTCGACCGGGCTGATGTCCCCGGGGGTGGCTTGGCGACCATCGAGAATCCTCGTTTCCCGGGATTTTGGCACAACACCCACTCCTTTTTTCACCGGGCTCTCACCGCCATGCCCTGGTATCGGGATTTAGAGCTCGCCCGGCACGGCGCGGACTATCTTGAGCCGGAATTGAACGTGGCTTTGATTCTGGCCGACGGGCGCGTGCTGGAATGGTGGACAACGATCGAAAGGACGTTTGAATCCTTTGCGGAGTTTTCAAAGAAAGATGCGGCTACTTTGCGCCAGTGGGTGGAGGACTTCCGGCCCATAGTGGAAAAAATCCTTTTGCCCGAAGCGCAATCCTTCCCGCTTCCTCCGGAGCGCCGGCGCGAACTTCTCAACCGGTCTCCCCTGGGGCAGAAGCTCCTGGCGGTATCGGCGCTCTCGCCTTTGGAGTTCGTCGAGCAGAAATTCCAAAACGACGTGATCCGCGCAGGGCTGCTCTTCTTCAATGGCCTGCGGGAAGTCGACCTGAACCTCCAGGGCTTTGGCCACAGCATTCCCGCGCTGCTCGCCGGACAGCATATGGCGCAGATGTGCAAGGGCGGCTCCGTAAAACTCGCTCAGGCCCTCGTGGCCGATATCCAGGAGCACGGCGGCGAAATCGTGACCAAGGTTGAGCCCAAAGCCATCCTGGTCCGCCAGGGGAAAGCCGTGGGCGTAGAACTGAAGAGCGGCGAGAGGATCATGGCCTCCGGATTTGTGGCCTCCGGACTGAATCCGCAACAGACGTTCGCGCAGTTGATGAATGCTGAGGTTGTCCCGCGTCAGGTTCTCAAGCAGGCGGCGGGATTTCAATACAACCTGCTCGCCCCCCTCTTCGCCTTGAACGTCGCGCTGGCAGAGCCCCCTCAATACAAGGCTGCCAAACAGCGGCCAGAGTTGAATAAGGCTTTCATGGTTATCCTGGGGCTCGAAAGGTTTATGCAGTTTGAGGAGATAGCAGCGGCGCACCAAGAGGGCCAGATTCCCCCCACCGTGATGTGGGGAGCCTGTCCCACGCTGTTCGATCCCACCCAGGCGCCTCCCGGCAAACACACGGCTTTTATGTGGGAGAAGCTGCCCTACGCGGTACAAGGCTCGGCCCAAAAGTGGGATTCAATAAAGGATCGCCATGGAGAAATGATGCTCCGCCTCTGGTCGCGATTCGCACCCAACTTGCAAGGCAAGACCATTATCGATTCCTTTACGCGTTCCCCGCTCGACACGGAACGAACTCTACCCAACATGCAGAGTGGCGATTTGCTGGTCGGATCCTTTGATAATAACCAGGTAGGGTACAACCGGCCGTTTCTGGGGGCGGGCCAGTACCGCACGCCGATCGGCGGGCTTTATTTGTGCGGTGGCTCGACTCATCCTGGGGGCAACGTTACGGGACTTTGCGGGTATAATTCCGCCCACGCCGTCGCGACGGACCTCAGTGTGCCGGTGTGGTGGAATCCGCCAGAAATCGAAAGCGCCCTCGCGGCCCTTTCGAGCCTGTAACACGTGGTGGGTCGTTTTGGTTTTCTTGTAGCGGCGAGTTTACCTCGCCATATGGCGGCGTCCCGATAAGATCGGGACAGGTTCCGCCGCCGCTACAGCAGATCGAGCCACCGTCCTGCGATCCGGGAACGCGACGCCTCGTGATGGCGACCTAACAGGAGGTCAGAAACCTTGGGACCCACCCTGAAGCCCTCTTCCCTATTGAATCTGAATCGCCGCGGCTTTTTGAAAGCCGGGATAGTGAGCGCCACGGCAGCAATGCCATCACTCGAAGCGCGGCCGGCGGAAGCCGGCCCAACCGCCGGGGAGGCAACTCCCAGGGCATCGGCTGTCGCGCCCTTCGAGCTCGACGAAATCACCATCACGACCCTACAGGACAGTATGAAGTCCGCCAAATTTACGGCGCGCTCTCTGGCCGAAAAATATCTCGCACGCATCGACGAAATTGACAAGCACGGGCCCAACGTCAATTCGGTGATCGAACTGAATCCCGACGCGCTCTCCATTGCCGACGATCTCGACCGCGAGCGCAAAGCCCGGGGGCCGCGCGGTCCGCTGCATGGCATTCCCATTCTCATCAAAGACAACATTGCCACCCACGACCGCATGCAGACCACGGCAGGTTCGTTGGCGCTGGTGGGATCCGTGCCACCCAAAGATTCCTTCTTCGCAAAAAAGCTGCGTGACGCGGGTGCGGTGATTCTCGGCAAGACCAACCTGAGCGAGTGGGCGAACATCCGGTCGTCACACTCGACCAGCGGCTGGAGCGGGCGCGGCGGCCAGACGCGCAATCCTTACGTACTTGACCGCAATCCTTGCGGTTCGAGTTCAGGGTCCGGCGCCGCCGTGGCGGCCAACCTTGCGGCCGTGGCCATTGGCACCGAGACCGATGGCTCCATCGTGTGCCCGGCGAACGCCAACGGCCTTGTGGGTATCAAGCCCACCGTGGGATTGGTAAGCCGCGCCGGCATCATCCCCATCGCGCACAGCCAGGACACCGCAGGCCCCCTGGCTCGCACCGTTACCGATGCCGCGATTCTGCTGGGCGCGCTGGTCGGAATCGACCCTGACGATCCCGCGACGCAGCAGAGTGACCGCGCTTACATTTTCCCAGACAAGGCGAATATTGACCTCGGCGGTACACGCCTTCGGGTGGCGGGAAGCGCTCACAATAAGGCGCTCCTGCCCGACTACACAACGTTCCTGGACCGCAAGGGATTGAGCGGCGCGCGGATCGGCGTGGTGCGCAAGATTTTTGGCTTCAGCGATGCTGTTGACAAGTTGATGAACGAGGCGATCGAAGAGATAAAGCGCCAGGGTGCGGAGATCACGGATCCCGCGGACATCCCGACACTGGATCAACTCGGCGACTCGGAACTCCGGGTGATGCTTTACGAGCTCAAGGCGGATCTTAACGCTTACCTGGCGGGCCTCGGGCCCACCGCGCCGGTGCATTCGCTCGAAGAAGTTATCGCCTTCAACGAGCAGCACCGCGAAACGGAAATGCCCTTCTTTGGCCAGGACCTTTTTATCAAAGCGCAAGCCACGGGTTCGATTTTCCGGAAGGAATATCTGGATGCGCTGGAGAAGAGCAAACGTCTGATGCGCGCCGAAGGAATCGACGCGGTGATGGACAAGTTCAAGCTCGACGCGCTGGTGGCCCCCACCGGCGCGCCTGCGTGGGTGACCGACCACATCGATGGCGACCACGATCTGGGCGGCAGTTCCACCGCCGCAGCCGTCGCCGGCTATCCGCATATCAGCGTTCCACTGGGATTCATCTTCGGCTTGCCGGTGGGAATCTCGTTCTTCGGCCGCGCCTGGAGCGAGCCAACCCTCATCAAAATCGCCTACGCATTTGAACAAGCCACCCAACACCGCCGCCCGCCAACGTTCTTGCCGACGGCGGAGTTGAACGCTTAGTGACGAAATCTCGCTACTTGGTCGACTCCCGCCTCAGGGCCACAGTTGGTTCAAGATCATTGCCAGCCGGATCCCCGCCTTCGCGATTTGCTCGTCAATGACCGGCGCCACCGCGTTCTGATACTGCTGCGACACTTGTTCATCGAGCTTTAGCATACGCTGGGAAACATGGTTGTCCGCACTGCACGAAATCACTGTCTCAGGTTTCTCCGTGGGGATGGAGGCCGGCAGCCGCCCGTACGCAGCCGATTCGGCCAACTGATGGCTATCCCAGGCCCATGCCTCCAGGTTTACGCCCTCTTTCTGCCAAGCGCTGGTTTGCGAGTGGAACTTGCGCTCAAGAGAGGCCGCCCACTGCTCCACTGAAGCGCTCCCCCTCATACGCTGAATAATTTGAGAATCCCAGACCGCATGCAGATTCGGCCGATAGGATTCCGTTTGCGGGTTCGTTAGGGTGGGGGGAACTCCAAAGAAGACGATGGGCACGCAGTTACCCCCCAGGTCGTTGTTCGTTGTGCAGTGCAGGGGTTGATGAAGGTCCCCCACAAAGTGAATGACATAACGCAGAGCGTCGGCGCGCGTTCTGGCATCAGTTGCGCTGTTGCGGAGCAGTTCGAGTTGATGGGTTATCGCGCTGGTCACACAACCCGTGGCAGACGGGCAAGAGTCCGCCACGGTGCTGCGCGGTGCCCCCCGGGGGATGTCAATGTAATGCCACGGACCTGTCTCCGGTCGCACGCTTCTCTCGTCGTCCGCCCAGGTAGATACATCCGCGAATAGATCGAGCCCCTGACCACTGCAAAAACGGCGAAGCGCAGGATCAATCGGCGCGCTCTTCAACAACTGGTTCGCCATCTCCAGCGCGTGCCCGTTCAAATGCTTCTCTGCGATTATGGCGACTGCCTGGTGCCCGTCGCACCCCCATGGCCAGACCTCGGCCGGAGACAGAAGCAAAAGAATCCACAGCATGCCGCGCGTCGAAGCTCCCAGCACAGAGTGCCACCAGCGCTTCGCAGCCATCAGTAACCTCCCAGGGATTTACGATTCTCCTAAGATATGTGCAGCCCACCAAGATGTCAAAACCCGCGCGATACCCAAGATGAGAATCTTTTCCCTGAACCCTGCGTCACGACCCGAGGCCCTCTGCACCCTAGAGATTTTGCGGTTGTGCGTTGTCTGACATTGTGTATGTCGACGGTTGAAAACGAAGTTGCCACAATCCTAAGGGTCCGAAATCTCGTAGCAATCATAGATATAAGGAGTCGATTAATGGCCACAATGGAAAGCAATCTTTAGGACGCGTTCGCGGGCGAGAGTCAGGCGAACCGCAAGTACGTGGCGTTTGCCAGAAAGGCGGAACAGGAGGGTTTCGCCAACGTGGCGCGACTGTTTCGAACCGCGCCCGAGGCGGAAACCATTCACGCACTGGGGCACTTCGGGGCCCTGGATGGCGTGGGGTCGACGGTAGACAACCTGCGCGCGGCCGTGGCAGGCGAGACGTACGAGTACAAGGAAATGTATCCGCCCATGCTCTGAGCAAGCGACGGGGGATGGCCATCGGGCGAAGCGCATGTTCGACTACGCCATGAGAGCGGAAGCCGTGCACGCGCAACTTTACCAAATGGCGCTGGATGCTGTGGCCAACGGGAAAGATTTGGAGGGCGTCGATTTCTATCTGTGCCCCGTCTGCGGATTTATTAAAATGGGCCAAGCTCCTGAGGCATGCCCTATCTGCGGCGCCAAAGGACAGCGGTTTGTGAAAGCTTAGAGGCGCGGGCCACTACGGGTTGAGTGGCGAAGTCCGCTTTGAAGTGCGGTTCGCCGCGGCGGACCGCACTCCAAAGCTTCGCATCCTCACGCCTTGCTTTCCACCTACATTTATTCCGTCAAGTTCCTGGCCAGGTAATTCGCCAAGCCGATTTCTTTAATGAGGCTGAGTTGCGTCTCCAGATAATCGGCGTGCCGCTCCTCGTTGAGCAGGTTTGAGCGCAGCAGGTCCGCGGAGCCATTGTCCCCGGCTTTGGCGCATGCGGCAATTCCCTGGTTGTAGCTCACCATGGCCCCTTGCTCACTTTTCAGGCCATCCGCCAACTGCGCTTCCACGGTTTTTCCCACCACGATTTTGGGCAGCGACTGCACGTCGGGCGCGCCTTCGAGATAAAGAATCCGCGCCATCAACTTTTCGGCGTGCTTCATTTCTTCAATCGCCCGCTTGGTGGTCAGGCCCGCGAGACCTTTGTAACCCCAGGCCTCGCACATCTCGGCGTGGAGGATGTATCCGTGCACCGCGCCCAATTCATCGGTTAACGCTTCCTGCAGGATTTGCAACACTTCAGGTTTACCCTTCATGATTGGCTCCTTGAGATTGGCGGCAGTTGTACTATAAGCATGGCACAGCGCCGCCACGATATGGACGGGACGGGCGAGGGAGACCGTCGGGGAGTGCTAGTATACACCCGTATTGGCGGCTTATCAGGACTTCTGCGGAATGTTGTGATAGAAATCATGCCAGTAGCGGCGTATGGAAAGATAAGGTGGTGGGGTCTGCATTCGGGAATCGCGCTCACCTGAGTCCGGAGGAGTGAGGGTGTTGCCATAACCGGTCGCAAATGGCGACGACTTCGGGCGTGCCGGTGCAGATGACGCACGACCGGGAGTGCTCCCATGAGAAATTGCTTTACCATGCCGCGGATGGGCAAGAGGGTCGCGCCCCACGGCCGATTTCGACGTCCCAAAGGAATTCCCGGATTGATTATCTGCCTCCTGTTCGGACTCTTTACTCTCGCCGCCGACAAGTCTCCCCAGGTAAAGGGTGGCAACGGAATCATCCTTCCTCCTCCGCCTCCCACCGAGGCCCAGCCTGTGACCGAGAACCTTCATGGAACCACACTGACTGATCCCTATCGCTGGCTGGAGGATGGGAAGAGTCCGGCGACTCGCGCCTGGATCGGCGAGCAGATGAAATACACTGAACAATATCTCTCGCAGGTAAAGATCCGGCCCGCGATCGTCAAGGAACTCACCAGGCTCGAACGCGTGGAGAGTTACGGCATTCCAGTTGAGCGCGGCGGGAATTATTTCTTCAAGAAGCGGCTGGCCGACGAGAACCAGGGATCAATCTATCTGCGGCGCGGATTGCACGGAAAGGAGGAACGGCTGGTCGACGCAACGAAACTGAGCGCCGACCAAAACACCTCCGTACAGATCGAGGACATCTCGAAGGATGGCACGCGGCTGGTTTACGGAATTCGTTCCGGCGGCGCCGATGAGATGTCGGTCCACATTTTCGATGTGGCGACGAGGGCGGACCTCCCTGACTCTCTGCCCGCCGCGCGTTATGATGGCATCCAGCTTAGCCCCGATAAACAAGGACTCTACTACGCGCGCGCCAATCCGGCGGGTTCGCTCGTCTTCTACCACCGGTTCGGATCACCCGCGGCGAGCGATGAACTGGTGTTCGGCAAGAGCTTCGAAGGCGAGAGTTTGGGCCCCATGCAGCTCATGAGCGCCTCGATCACAGAGAACGGGCGCTATTTGATAATCGAGGTAGCGCACGGCGTTCCGGCCACGCGCGTCGATATTGCCGCGAAAAATCTGCGCCAGCCGGGCTCGCCGATGCGCTGGATCATTCATGGAATCGACAGCCGCTTCACCGCTGAGAACTACGGCGACGATCTCTATGTGCTGACCGACTACCAGGCGCCGAACTATCGCGTGGTGAAGGTGCCCATTGCGGACCCGGAACCGCAGCACTGGACCAACCTCGTGCCCGAGGGGAAGGACGTCATCTCCGACATTTCGATTGTCGGTGGAAAACTCTTCGTCACCGGACTGCGCGATGTGGTGACGGAAACCCGCATCTTTACGCTGGAGGGGAACGAGACCGGAAGGATCGAGTACCCCACCCTGGGCGCGGCAAGCGCGCTGTCCGGCCGCGCTGACGCCCCGGAGGGATTCTACAGCTTCGAGTCCTTCATCATCCCGCCGACCATCTATCACTACAACGTCAACACCGGGAAAACCGAAATCTTTGCCAAACCGGAGGTCCCCTTTGCCTCCGATCAGTATGAAGTGAAGCAGGTGTTCTACAAATCGAAGGACGGCACGCGCGTGCCCATGTTCATCTCCTCCAAGAAAGGCGTCAAGCGCGATGGCAAAACCCCCACGCTGATGTTCGGCTATGGCGGATTCATGGTCAGCCTGGACCCCGCGTGGAACCCCGAATATGCCTGGTGGATGGAGCAGGGTGGCTTCTATGCGCAGCCCAATCTGCGCGGCGGGGGTGAGTACGGCGAGAAATGGCACCAGGCAGGAATGTTCGAACACAAGCAGAACGTCTTCGACGATTTCTTCGCCGCGGCTCAGTATCTAGTCGACGAGAAGTACACGTCGCCCCGGCGGCTGGCCATACGTGGGCGCTCCAATGGCGGCCTCTTGATGGGCGCGGCCATGACCCAACACCCGGAGATGTTCGGCGCCATCTGGTGCGGGTTTCCACTGCTCGACATGCTGCGCTTCCAGAACTTCCTCATTGGCAAGTGGTGGACTACCGAATATGGATCAGCCGATAATCCGGACCAGTTCGTCTACCTGCGGAAATATTCGCCCTATCAAAATGTGAAGCCGGGCACGAAGTTTCCCGCCATCATGTTCAACACCGGCGATAGCGATACGCGCGTTGATCCTCTGCACGCCCGCAAAATGACCGCCCTCGTCCAAGCCGATAACTCGAGCGGCCGGCCCATCCTGTTGCGCTACCAAACCGTCAGCGGCCATAGCGCAGGCGTTTCGATTACGCAGGCCATCAAAGACACCGCCGACGAGTTGGCATTCTTGTGGAATGAGGTGAGCGGGAAGTGAAGTATCACGCTGCCCGAAGCAGCTTAGCGTGACGGAGACGCAAGTGAAAAGTCCATGCGCAAAACGCAAGAAGGTTGGGAATTTGGTGGGACAACGCGCGCTAGAGCGCGCGGAGAGCAACAAGTGGGACAGTCCCACTTCGCGAAATTGCCCGCTCGAAAAACAAGAATTTGTGCTATTGCACTGCAGAGTGGCTGGGCCGCAAGAGAAAACCAAAAGGTAAATGTCAATAGGCTTACCGGAAGATCCAGCGGATGAGCAGGCTGAGCCCGGCGAGGAGTTTCACGCCGTCCAGTCCCGTGAACGACCCGTGCAGCGCCCAGAAGCGTGGCATGACAGGCGGAGGAGGATTGCGCGGAACGAAATCGATGCTTCGGCCGAGGGAGATAATCAAAGGCGTAATCACAAAGGTCAGGATCACCGACAAGGCCAGCATCGTCGCCACCACCCCGATATCCACCCCATTACGCGGCGTCTGCCGCCAGAGTAGCAGGAACAGAATCACTCCCAACGCAATCTGCAATGCCCCGTAACCCCAGAAAAGGGTGCGATTGATTTCGGAAGCCATATAACGCAGCACCACGCGTGTGGAAGCTTCGCTCAGGGGTTTGGTAGCCTCGATGAATTGCGGGTCAGCCCGCTTCATCACGCGCTCAACGGTCGCAAAGCTCTTGGTGGCCGCAAACCACATGCACAATGTCGTCATCAACCACGCGCCCAAAATCGCCACTGCCAACACTTGTGTCCTTCCCATCGGATCATCTCCGTCCGCCAGTAATTCATTTTGGAATCTTTGCGATAATGGGCGTCACAACGATACGCCATGACAAAAGAAACGAGATGAGCCAGACGGTTCCAAAAAGGGCAGCCCATCCCCAACGGGTTACAGAATACCCAAAGCCACCTAACAAGTGGGCTAACACTACGGTCGCTGCCCACATTAACACTGTTGCCGCAAGGTAAAAGGAGCATGTGACAACGGCCAACTTCAGCATAATCATACGCACCTCCAGTGGAGTGCCTCGCTAGCCGGAGCACATCCGAATTCCCATTCGCAAACTTGGGTTCCACCCGTCCAGCAGAACGCTTGCGTCCACGGTGCATGCTCGGATAAGCTCGCTCCCGGATTATAATCCAACGCTCTGGTCACCTATGCCCAAAGAATACGATGTCGTCATCATCGGCGCCGGCCACAACGGCCTGGTCACTGCCGGATATCTGGCGCGTGCGGGGTTGCAGACGCTGGTGCTCGAAAGCCGCCCGGTGGTGGGCGGCGTGTGTGTGACGGAAGAAATTTTTCCCGGCTTCAAATTTTCGACCACCTCCTATCTGTGTAGCCTGATGCAGGAGAAAGTCACGCGGGACCTGGAGCTCGAAAAGTTCGGGTTCTACGTTTATCCCAAAGACCCTGCCTTCTTCAGCCCTCTGCCCGACGGCCGCCACCTGATCATGTGGTCCGACACCGCGAAGACCTGCGACGAGATCCGCAAATTCTCCGCGCGGGATGCCGAGCGCTACCCGCAGTACGAGGAATTCGTCGACCGCCTGGCGCGCTTCATCGAACCGTTGTTGCTCGAAACTCCGCCGGACATCACCCGCCGCAGCCTTGCCGACTGGCAAACCCTCGCGGGCCTGGGCCGTCGCGTCGCGAAGATGCCGGCGGAAGAACTGGTGGGCCACCTGCGCATCCTTTCCGAAAGCGTGAGGGATTTTCTCGATCCCTGGTTTGAGTCGGAGGAGCTGAAGGTGGCGCTTGCCACGGACGGTGTGATCGGCACCAAGGGCGGCCCTTACACGCCCGGCACGGCCTATGTGCTGCTCCATCACTGCATGGGCGGCGTAGGCGGCAAACGCGGTCTGTGGGGATTCGTGCGCGGCGGCATGGGTGGCGTTACCCAAGCCATGGCCGCGTCGGCGGAATCTCAAGGTGCGGAGATTCGCACTGGCGCGCGCGTGATGCGTATCCTCGCGAAGGACGGCCGCGCCCAGGGTGTGGCGCTCGCAAGCGGCGAAGAGATTCGCGCCCGCGTCATCGCCTCGAACGCTGACCCCAAGGTGACTTTCCTGAAGCTCCTCGAAGAGCGCGAACTTCCCGCGGATTTCTATTCCGCGATTCGCGCCCTTAAGATCGAAGGCGTTTCAATGAAGATCAACCTGGCGCTCAACGGTCTGCCCAACTTTACGTGCTTGCCTGGCGCGGAGGTTGCGCCGCATCACAAGACCACTATCCACATCTGCCCGACGCTGGAATACATCGAGCGTGCCTACGATGATTCCAAATACGGCCGCCCCAGCGCCCGGCCCATGCTCGAAATCACGATTCCCACCACGTACGACACCACGCTCGCGCCGGCGGGCAAACACGTGATGAACATCTTCCTGCAATACACGCCTTATACCCTGTCGCCCGAGGTGGCGCCGAACTGGCATGCGATCAAGGAAAGTTACGCCGACCGTGTGATGGACATGATCGAAGAGTACGCGCCGGGTTTCAAAAGCACCGTGCTGCACCGCCACGTGCTTTCGCCGCTCGACCTGGAAGAGGAATACGGTATGACGGGCGGGAACATCTTTCACGGCGAGATGAGCGTGGACCAGCTCTACTTCCTGCGGCCCGTGCCGGGCTGGGCCAAGTACCGCACGCCCC
Source organism: uncultured Acidobacteriota bacterium (assembly GCA_963804995.1). Lineage (GTDB taxonomy): Bacteria > Acidobacteriota > Terriglobia > UBA7540 > UBA7540 > Bog-366. The sequence goes on along the minus strand of CAWDSK010000002.1, from coordinate 438,593 downwards.
TGCGCGGTCTTTATCTATGCGGCTCCGGCACACACCCGGGCGGCGGCGTAATGGGCGCCCCCGGCCACAACGCCGCGCGTGAAATCCTGAAGGACTGGAAAAAGCTGAAGCGTGGGTGACGCGCCACGGCCAACTTTACGGCCGAGCGCCCACTCCCAGTTGGTCCGACACCTTGAGAACTTCCTCGCCGTGCACGCGGACGCGGAAATTCTCCGTCAAGTTCACCCAGCGGACTGTACCGGTGGTATCGATCAGAAACTCCGCCGGCCGCGACATGTCATGACCGCCCGGGCCGGCCCCAGCGTGCAGCAGATCGTAGCGGCGGACAACTTGGGCGCTGGGATCCGCAAGCAGTGGAAACGTAAGACCTACTTTCTTACTAAGCGCCAGGTTAACCTCCACAGGGTCAACACTCACCGCCACCACACGAATGTTTCGCTTGCCATACTCGCTCAATTGTTCTTGGAAGCTCCGTAACTCGGAGACGCAGAACGGTCACCAATAGCCCCGGTAGAAAATCAGGATGACCCCACCACTTTTTCCCGCCGTACTACCCGATGGTTTAAGCAGGCTTGGGAGTGAGACGGGCTTGCCGTTCTGGTCAGGCAGGGTAAAGTCCGGCGCCTTCTGCCCCACGTGCGGTGCATTGGTAGAAGGAGGCAGTTGCGAAAAGGACAAATTCAGGAAGCCAAAGAAACTAAAAATCGCGAGACCCAGCGCGGCCAGGGTCACTCTAATGATCTTGCCGCCGTATGAGGGCATCACTTCAGAAATACGCGTCATCAATCCTCCCATCTGGGAAGCGCTGCCGCGTGAGGGCAGAGCTCTCCCCTCTACAAAGGGTCACAGCTTCCTCCAGGGGAGGCTTCGTGTCAAGGACCAATGACGAAGTGGGAGCTGCGGCGCCCTCCTACGGTGGGGCCCTACAACCCCCGTCCTGACGCCTCGCCACCAGACAACCCGCCGTTGCTCACCCTGCAGAACATCTTTCGTCTAAACTTCCAGGCCATAGTTTGCGTATACCCTTACGAGACGACGGAAGTGTCTCAGTTTGATGATGTAGCGGCGAGTTTACCTCGCCATATGGCGGCGTCCCGATCAGATCGGGATGAATGCCGCCGCCGCTGCATCAGACTGAGACACTACCGAAACAACGTCGAAAGGAGAAAGCCTGTATGAAATCCCACCGCCTTCTTCCCCTTGGGTTTTTGATGTTAGCTGCCATTTCTTTATGTGTCGCCGCGCCCGCACGCGCCGCGGAAGGGCACTTCGACCGCACTTTGCAGGTCACTGGGCCTGTGGACCTCAATGTTGATACGGGTTCAGGAAGCATCACCGTACGCGCGGGTGAGAGCTCCACCGTGCGGGTCACCGGCGCCATCCGGGCTAGCGGCGGCTGGTCCGACAACACTGGCGCGGATCAGAGGATCCACCGACTCGAAGCCAACCCGCCTATCGAGCAGCACGGCAACGTGATCAAGATCGGCCACATGGAAGACGAGGAATTGCAGCGCAACATCTCCATTAGCTACGACATCATAGTTCCGGTGGAGACCCGCTTGCGTTCGAACACCGGGTCCGGCGAACAGAATGTGAGTGGCCTGCACGGGCCGGTGGAGGTGTCTTCGGGTTCAGGCAGCATCACGCTCTCCAAGATCGGGGATACGGTCAGAGTCACGGCCGGGTCCGGGCGCATCTCCCTGGATGACGTGAAGGGAAGGGTGCATGCCTCGACCGGCAGCGGCGAAATCCATGCAACCGGCGTGGCAGGCGGCCTGCATGCCTCAACCGGCAGCGGCAGCGTCACGCTCCTCGAAACCGCGCCGGGGGACGTTGACGTCAGCACGGGCTCCGGCTCGCTGCGACTTGAGGGTGTCCACGGGGCCTTACACGCCTCAACCGCCAGCGGCAACATCCTGGTTGAGGGCGAGGGCGAAGGCTCCTGGCGGCTCTCCACTGCTTCCGGCAATGTCACCGTGCGCCTGCCCAGCCAACAGGGATACACGCTCCACGCTCACACGGTCTCCGGCAGCATTCACACCGCGCGCGAGATGACCGTACAGGGAACCGTCGGCCCCCATGAACTGGAGGGGAAAGTCGGCAACGGCGGACTTCCGTTAGATGTAAGCACCGTCTCGGGGAATATCCGGGTCGAGTAGGCGCAACTCAAAACATGGTGTCTGGAATACGCCGAAAGCCGATCGACCGTTATCCCGGGTAGTGACTCATTTTGAGGTGGCACGGGCGTCCGAATCTGTGAAAAAATACCATTTTCACCGCTGAGACGCTGAGACGCAGAGAAATGACCCTTTGTTTTCAAGCCTCTGCGCCTCCGCGTCTCCGCGGTGAAAGGTTTGATGGGATTTTTTCACAGCTTCTCCCGCCCGTGTCCAATCACGGCCAAGACCCCGATGGATCGGGGCAGGTCAGCCGTGCCACGCCAAAATGAGTCACTACGTTATTCCGGGCCAAAGTCGCTCAGATTAAGCAGGTCTGCGGGCGATTCTCCCGCGGTGGGAGGCGGGAAGGGTATACCCGCCGGGCCATATTTTTGTAGTACGGTCTCGATGACAGTGAAAAGCTCATCGGCGTTAATGGGTTTGGCAAGATAGCCATCCATGCCGGCCTCGAGACAGCGTTCGCGGTCTCCGCTCATGGCGTAAGCGGTGAGGGCGATGGTAGGAAGGTGGTTTCGTCGTGTTTCTTCCTCAATCCGGCGCATGAGGCCAACCGCCTGAAGGCCGTCCATCACCGGCATCTGCACGTCGATCAACGCCAAATCGAATCTCTGGTGTTCAACGGCCGCCACGGCGTCGCGGCCATTTTCAACTGGCACCACCGTGTGTCCCCGCTTTTCGATCAGCCGGGTCGCCACGGCACGGTTCACGGCATTATCCTCAGCCAGGAGAATACGCAGAGGCGGGAGCGCTTCGCGCGGCTCGGGGTGGGCGGGGGCTCTCGCGAGATCCTCCGGGGGCGAGGTCTTACCCAACGCCTCAAGGACAGCAGCGAGAAGTTCAGATTGTTTGAAGGGTTTGAAGATACAGATCGAGATCCCGGACTTGCGAGCCCGCACTGCCTCTTCGGGGCCGCCCCCGGAGCTGAGCATCAAAATCGTGGCGGTGGCGAATCGAGGATTTCTTCTGATCTGCTGAGCCACGGCGATGCCATCCATGTCCGGCATCTGATAGTCGAGCAGAATCAGGGAGAAGGGCGATTCCGCGTCGAGGATGCGGAGCGCCTCCGGCCCGCTGCTGGCAAGCGTAGGATGCATGCCCCAATTGTCGAGGATTCCCTTAAAAATGCGCCGGTTGGTCTGATTATCATCGACCACCAACACCCGCAAATCCCGCAGCTCGTTGAGGCCCGGGAAATGGGAGATTTCGCTACCCTCCCCGATGACCTGCCCCAAGCGTGTGGTAAAGTGGAATTTGCTGCCTTGGTCCGGCTCGCTTTCCACCCAAATCCGCCCCCCCATCAATCCCACGAGCTTTTCCGAAATGGAAAGCCCCAGCCCGGTTCCACCGTAATGCCGTGTGGAGGAGCCATCCGCCTGGGCAAAGGCCTCAAAGATCAAGGCCTGTTTCTCCCTGGGGATTCCAATCCCGGTATCGATGACTTGAAAGTGGAGGGTCACTTCATTACCAGTCGCGGCTTCCGATTCGACCCGCACCGTCACTTCACCCTGTTGGGTAAACTTGACGGCATTGCCAATCAGATTCAAAAGCACCTGCCGCAATCGGAAGGGGTCGCCGGAAACCCTCTCCGGCACTTCTGGGGCAATGTCGCTAGCCAGCTCCAATCCCTTTTGATGGGCGCCCGCCGCCAGGGTTTTGGTGGCTTCGCCCACGCAGTCGCGAAGATCGAAATCGATGTTCTCCAGGGCGAGTTTCTGCGCCTCGATCTTGGAGAAATCCAGGATGTCGTTGATCACCGTCATCATGGACCCTGCCGAAGACTGCGCGGTTTCAAGATACTCGCGTTGTTCGGTGGTTAAGGGCGTGTTGAGGGCAAGTTCCGTCATCCCGATCACGCCGTTCATGGGAGTCCGGATTTCGTGACTCATGTTGGCCAGGAACTCGCTCTTGGCGCGGCTGGCGGCCTGGGCCCGGTCGCGCGCCACCACCAATTCCGTGGTGCGCGCGGCGACTTGTTCCTCCAGGTGAGCACGGCGCTGCTTAAGCTCCGCGTCCTGTTGCTCGATCTGCGCCAGCATCTCGTTGAAATTGTCCACCAGGTCGCCCAGTTCATCGTCGTTTTGCCGCACAGCTCGAATGGCGTAATCACGCTGGGACGAAACGCGCTGAGCTGCCCCCGCGAGATCAAGCAGGGGAGTGGTGATGGCGCCTTGCAATTTGTGCGCCAACACCAGCGCGGCAAGCAGGGCTGACACCAGGACGAGGGCAATGGTCCAGGCAAAGTCCGCTAGCCGCTCATGCATTTCGTCAATATCAGACTCCAGGTACAGCGCCCCGATGGGCTGGTCATCGAGCCGGATTTGACGATAGAGGACCAGGCGGTCCGCTTCGAACCGGGCCCCTTCGGCCGACAGCTTGGGTGCGCTCGAAACCCGGGGCGTGCCGGTGCGGTAGTATCCGGCGAACAGTTTCCCGTCGGTGGAATAGAGGAGGGCAGTGGTGATGTGCGGTTTAGCGCGAAGCGTCGAAAGGAGCTCCGCGGCGGCGTTCTGGTCACCAAAGCCCAAAGCGGCCGTACTGTTGGAGTCCACGATTTCCGCGAGCGTCTCCAAATCCCGCCGTAATGAGCTGCGGAACATCACCAGGTCGTAGCTGACAAAGGCCGCGCAAGAGAGGATCAGGGCGGCCGCAACCACCACGATGGTGATGAGCTGCATCTTGCGCAGGATCGAGAACCGACGGAACAAGAACATGCGCGCAAATCTCCTGTGTGGCACTTGCCCCTCACCACTTCAAAGCTAAAGTGGACGGAGGGGTAGCGACCTAGGGACATAACCCCATCTTTATCTTCGGCATTAACGGACCATCACTTGAGGGTACATCTGCCTGTTGGGAGGATTTTGTGGCGGGCGAAATGTCCGGGGGGCGGAGGGCCGTAGGCAGAAGGCAGAAGGCGGTAGGCAGCGAGCGCTTGGTGCGAGTCCCGACAGAGTTGGGATAAGCGATAGGCGGGCAGCAGGCTCGCGCATTAGAGCGAGTTCATCTCTGCTTTTGTAGCGCGGGTGTCCCCACCCGCGATGGTTCTTGCGAAGACGCGGGTGGGGACACCCGCGCTACAACGGGTCCCTGGTCAAGATGGACGAAACGTTCCGAAAATAGACTTGTTCCCTTGAAAGGCCATCACGTGCCTCGATTTCGAGGGTTACCGAACTGAAGTGGGATCCACAATCTTCAGGCGCTTGAAGCAGGATCGATAGAAACTGCGGTCGCGGGTCAGCAGGCGATCGGCCTGGCACAGGGCGTGGGCGCCGATCAGGAAATCAGCGGCCACACGGGTTCGCTGTCCGCCCTGCTTCCGAAAGGCTTTCCAGGCGAGGCCTGCTTCCAGAGCCGCTTCCAGGGTCAGAGCGCTGAACTCCAGGCCCAGGAGTGTCAGGGCTTTTTCGGCCGCCGCGGCAGAGGCGAACGCACCAGCAACCTCCGCCCACACGACCTCGCAAGCCAGCAACTGGCCTTCACGAAGGACGGTGCGCAGGGCGTGGGCGGAAGGCGGTCCAAAAGTGGGATCGGGGCCCAAGACATCCAACAGGACATTGCTATCCACGGCGGTGATCATCTGGGCTTCTCACTACCGCGAAGTTCTTCCATAATTTCATCCGTGGAACGGCCCAGCTTCAGGATTCCGTACAGCTTGTCGATCGCGTCGTGGGGCCTTGCCTGCTTGGACATGACCAGGCGGCCGCGCTCCTCCTTGACCTCCAGGACCTGGCCGACGTGGATTCCCAAGCGGACCCGTAGGGGCTTCGGAATGGTAATTTGTCCCTTTTCCGATACGGTTGTTTTCATACTCACATCGTATTGATTCCTACCTGAGAAGTCAAATTAGCTAAAGCCGCAGAGTCTCGGAAAGCACGAGACTCTGCGCTACGCCGCTCCAAATCCTTGTTTTTTAGAGAGGATTTGCGAAGGTCAGGCCTTTAATTTTGACTTTTGCCTTTTGCAATTTGCCTTTTGACTTGCTTTTGAGGTTCCGCCGCGCCCTTCCGAATCCGCGGTGGAAAATCCGCGATAGCAACGCGCCCTTAGCCTCTTACTTCACCTTCAGCGAAACCGTGGTGCTGTGACTCAACGCGCCATCTGCACCCGTCATGGTCAGTTTGTAAGTACCTCTCGGCGTATGTCCTCCGACTCCCGTCTTGACAGTGGCAGTGGACGTCTTGCTTGAGCCCAGAATCACCGAGGTTGGCGAGAAGGTGCAAGTCACGGTGGCATTGGGGCTGGAGCAACTGACTCCCACGGTTCCCGTAAATCCGCTCAAGGGCGCCACAGTCAGGGTGAAGGTTGTGGAGGCCGTGGCTGCAATCTGTCGCGAGGTGGGTGAGGCGGTGACGGAGAAGTCCATGCCCGTGCCGGAAAGCGTTACCGACTGCGGGCTGCCACTGGCATTGTCGGCGATAGACAGGGTTCCGCTGCGCGTGCCGCTCGCCGTAGGAGTGAACGTCACATAGATATAGCAACTCAATGTCGCTCCCAGACTGGTGGTCGTACTGCAAGGGGTCGAGCCCGTACTCACGGCAAAGTCACCGGTGGTGGTGAAACTGGAAAAGCTGAGCGAGGCCGTTCCCGTATTCTTCACGGTTACGGAAAGCGCGGAACCGGTGGTTTTCACAATTTCCGCCGGAAACGTCAGGCTATTGGTTGAGAGGGTTACGGCGGGGCCGGTGCCTGTCCCCGTCAGGGTAGCGGTCTGGGGACTGTTGGTCGCACTGTCAGTGACGGTCAGCGAGCCGTTGCGGGTCCCCGAGGCCGTAGGAGTAAAGGTCACATTGATGGTGCAGGTCCCATTGCCGGCGAGGCCCGTTCCGCAGTTGTTGGTCTGGCTGAAGTCGCCACTGGCGGCAACGCTGAGGTTGGCGAGGGCATTGGCCGTTTCGTTCGTCAGGGTGAGGGGCTGCGAAGCGCTCGAACGTCCCCACCAACTGGGGGCCGAAGGTGAGGCCGGTGGGTGACAACTGAGCCGTAGTTGTCGATATTAACCCAAAGACCCCCACGCCGGTGGTCGTGCCCACGTAGACTTTGCCGTTCGCAATCATAGGAGTAATGAACTTATTGCCGGTCCCGAATTGGTCGCGGCCGTTGGGGGCTTGATTGCTGTTGTAGTATTCGGTGGCAAGATTCGAGGCCTCGTAAGCGTGCAAGACTGCCGGGTTGGTGTTCTCCGTGGCCCACACGATGGCATTCGCAGTGCCGTTCGCGGACATGCTGGGTGTGGTGCCGGGAGACGTGAAGGTGATGCTGGTCTTCGAAGAAGGGGTGGTCTGTAGCAGGGCGGTGGAATTGGAAATGGGAAACATCTTCAGGTTATCGCCCACCGACCCGTAGTAGATCGCGTTGTTGAAGTAGGTCGCCATGCCAAACTCACCGCCGGCCAAGGGGGTCGTGAGCTGTTGATAGATATTGTTGGAGGTGGAATTAAACTTTCCCATGTTATTCCGATTGACGACGTAAATGTTGCGGTCCTTGCCCGCCCCTACGGCGAGCTGATACGTCGTGTTGCCCACGATAAAGTCGGGCACAACCAGCGCTCCCCCTGAGCCCAGATCTTCGTCAGCGTTCGATTCCGACACGGTATTGTACTCGTTGAAATAATCCGCCACCGCGAGCGAGGGGCTGGTGGAAAGTTTCATGAAAGCATTTCCGTAATCGCCATTGATCGGAAAGCCGCTCGCGTTGAGCGTGGTATCCGCGGTCCCATTGGCGGTGAGGAAGTAAATGTTGCCGCTCAAATCGGCGGCCATTCCCGCGCCGCTCTGCCAGACGGAGCCCTCACTGCCATTGGGAGTGATGTTCAGCAATTGCGTCTGGACCAAGGTGCCTTCGGCGTAGCCCATGATCCAGGCATTGTAGGGACTGATATCGCAATGGGAAGACCAGCCCAGGTAAACTACGTTGTTCAGCAGGAGAAGGCCGGCGCGTTCCTTGTGCTGCGCTGGGTTAAAGGTGAGGGTTGTGCCGTTCCCTTCTGAACCCGTGCCGGGATAAGTCGCGGTGATTTCCCTGGGCGAGTTGAAGGTGACCTGTTCCGCGCTGGTCGAAAGGTCCAGGGCGTGGATGCGTTGATGATAGTTGTTGGAGGAATCCTTGGTCATGGCGACCAAATAAATGGTGCCATTCGGCCCGCTCAAACGATCGATGACGGGCGTCGAGGTGACGCCGATGGTCGGCGTGACCTGGCCGCAGCCGCGATTGTCAGAAGGAGTCTCGCCCGACCCCAGCACGGAGACCTGCCAAAGCAGCGCGCCCGTGTCCGCGTCGTAGGCGTAAACGCTATCGTTCTCAGTCACGACGTAGACAACGTTGTGCTGCGCGCCATTTACCGTGAGGTTCGAGACGTAAAGCGGCTCGGCGTCCACCTTGCCGTCCGCCGCAAGGATGAAAAGTTTCCCAAAGGTGTTCACGTTGACGTTGGTGGGGTTTAAGATCGTTTCATTCAGGTCTTGGCCGGTGCGGCCATTGTCATTGTGATAGGTCAGGACATCTTGCGCCACTGCCCACGGGAGCGCGGATAGAACTAGAACCACCAGCAGGCAAGATTTTATGCCGGCCACGCGGACGAGACGATTGACCACCATCGGGCGGCTCGAACGAAAGTGCGAAATCCTCATGGTTTTCTCCACGCTGTGTCAGGTTGAGTCGGCCAGGTCAGAAAAGCAGAACCAGATCCATCGCGATCAGTCAGATATCCCAGGAGCTGGACTACGCACCTACGAGCACCTGCCAATAGCCCCACAAGCCTGATTTAAATGTTATTTCCCTGAGACAAATATAGCATGAGATCCGCGGATTGGGCAATTGGTGGCGGTTGGTGGCGCCACTTGCGAGACGTGGGTGCTCCTGGGTGAAGCAAGCGTAGCGCGGTCCCCCGTTGTTGGGGTCCGCGGTTCTTCATTGGCAAAACCCACAAGTTTCGAATCTGGGCAGCGTCTTCGCCACGATAGGTTCACTCAAATGTCGCAGCAAGAACCGCCCCGGTGCATCGGGCGCTACGCTTGCCGTACGTCCGGCTCGAACGCGGGGCGTGGAGGTCGGGCTCGGCAACACGTGCTCTGCGACTCTGTCTCTGCAGACACATGACATTTTGTCATGGTGGGACTTGTCCCACAAGTTGCTCTCCGCGGGGCGTAGCGAGCGAGGTCCCACTAAATTCCCTAACTGCACGCGGTTTTCGCCCCCCGAATTTGTCCTCTGCGGCGCGGTCTCGCATGTCGTAGTGAAAGTGCCACGAAAGGGCTGGGTCGGAGAAAACCGGGTGTATACTCTGCGGCGCCCGAACCGCAAGAAATGAATTCCGGATTGAACTCGATGCAGAAGTCATCCGGCAACTTCGGGACTCGTAGAATCCGTCTCCACAAATGTACCGGTCGAAAGGCTGCAAGAGTTTTGCGTTGAAGGTCATGAAACCAGAAGGGAGTGGATCATGAACGGTAGAAACTTCATGACGCAGTTATCAAAGGTGGCGGCAGGGTTGGCGTTCTTGTGCTTCGTTCCAACCCTGCAGGCCGCGGGGCGCGAGAAGGTGAATTTCTCCGAGGGCTGGCAGTTCAGTTTGGTCAATGCCGCTGGCCTCGAAAGCTCTGACTATGAGGATGGCGGCGGCATGACCGTCGTTCGCTTGCCCCACACCTGGAATACCACAGATACTTTCTCCGACGAGAAGGGCTACTACCGCGGGATTGGCTGGTACCGCAAGAATTTCGCCGTGCCTACGGCGTGGGCCGGCAAGCGCATCTTGCTTCGGTTTGATGCGGCCTGCCAAGTGGCGACCGTTTGGGTCAACAACGTACTCATGGGCGCACACAAAGGCGCCTTCACACCTTTCCAGTTCGACATCACGAGCGTGGTTCGGCCGGGCGGCGCAAACTTCGTCGCCGTCCAGGTGGACAATCGCTGGCGCCGGGACGTCGGTCCCCAGAACGGCGACTTCAACATGACGGGAGGCCTGTATCGCGAAGCCTGGCTCATCGCGACCGATCCATCGCACATTGTCTCCACGCGAGTGACCACGCCCCAAGTCTCGGATTCGGAAGCAGCCGTCGAATTTGAGGTCGAGATTCACAATGGTAGCGACCGGGAGAGAACCCTCGAGGTCGCGGCCGATGTGCTCGCCCCCGATGGAACGAAGCTGCCAGCGCTATCGTCCGCCGCCCAACTCAAGCCGGGCGCGAGCACCGTGGTGCGACAACAATGCAAGATCCCCCATCCGCGACTCTGGTCACCAGACGATCCGAACCTGTACCATGCCTCGTTCAGCTTGCGTGAAAACGGCGCCCTTCTGGATGACGAGGCGGCCCCGCTCGGCTTGCGTTGGTACCGTTTTGATCCTGACAAGGGCTTATTCCTTAACGGACAGGCGCTGAAGCTGCGGGGAACCAACCGTGAACAGGACTACCCAGGAATGGGGTGGGCCGTACCGGCCGCACTCCATATCAAGGACATGGAACTGATCAAGCAAATGGGAGCCAACTTTGTGCGGCTCTCGGTCTACCCTCAGGATCCGTCCGTACTGGAGGCCTGCGATCGGTTGGGTTTAATGGTCTGGGAAGAAGTTCCCTTGGACGGCGAGGGCCGGCAATTGGCTCCGTACGAGGGCGCCACCGACTATGCCGAGACAATCAAGCAAATGGCGCGGGAGATGATCCAGCGCGACCGGAACCACCCCTCCATCATTTTGTGGAGCCTGGGTAATGAGAACATGAACGGCGCCACCATCACGGAATGGAGAGCCGTGGCCAGCATGACCAAGGAACTGGCCGCCGTGGTAAAAGCCGAAGACGCGACGCGCCCCACCGCTGTGGCAATCAACCTCTTCGACCGCGCTGACCAGGTGGGCCTGATGGATCTGGTCGACGTGGTGGGATGCAACATCTACCAGGGCTGGTACTCCGGCAAGTTCGAAGACTTTGGCGAAATAGTTGACAACCTGCACCGCAGACACCCGAACAAACCGCTGATGATCAGCGAATACGGCGCTGGTATCGAACTGGGGTTGCATACTGAACATCCGCAGCGCTACGACTTCTCCGAGGAATGGGGCTTGCAGTTCCATGAGTCGTACCTGAAGCAGATCAACGAGCGGCCCTTCCTCGCCGGAAGCTCGATCTGGGTGGCGTTCGACGCGGCCGTTCAGGAGCGGATTTTTGTAACGCAACCTCACCTCAATCAGAAGGGGATGTATGACTACTACCGTCGGCCCAAAGACGTGTTCTATTTTTATGCCAGCCAGTGGACGCGCAAGCCCATGGTCTACATCGTGTCGCACACCTGGACGGAACGCCACGGAGCGCCCGGTGAGAAGAAAAGCATCAAGTTGTACAGCAATTGCGATCGTGTCGAGTTGTTCCTGAACGGCAAGAGTCTCGGGATCAAAAGCCCAGCCACGGCGTGGGAGGTGGAGTTTCGATCCGGCGACAACCAACTGCGCGCCATAGGCCGGAAAGGCGCCGAACAAGCAGTCGATTCCATGACCGTGAGGTACTAATGCGGATTTCTCACCAAGGGTCTGGAAGGGCGGGGCGGGAGAGCATAAGGCAGCGAGCGCTTTGTGCGAGTCCCGATAGAGTCGGGAAAGGGAGAAGGCGGAAAGCAGAAAGCGGTTGTTGACTGCACGACGCCGGGCTTTAGAGGGTTCAAAAAACACCCCAGCGCGGATAACCACCCCGTCGGAGGTGCTGGTAAGGGGATAAAGGGGCGGGGTTGATGAGCGCAGCGCCAACGGGTTTTTCCGAAAGCTCTTTAGCCCCGCTGATGCAAGGCCGGTATGGTTGTTCCCGGGTCCCGCTACTCCTTGACGATCTTGGCGAGGGCGAGCAGCTTTGAACTTATCTTCAGCCGGGTTTGGGTGGCGGCATCGAGGTTGATTTCGAAGTGGAGCTTATTCTGCTCCCTCGTCAAGTTGATAATGCCGCCGCGCTCGGCGAATCCCTCGGCTTCGCCCACCGTCAGCGTACTCGAACCCTTGGAGCTGGCAAGAATCCGTGGGGTCACCTTCTTTTCCGTCGCTCTCACGAAGATCATCTGACAGGCGTGGGGATCCTCGTCCGGATTGAGTTTCCTGACTTCCACGGAGCGGCCCCCGACCGTCCGGCCACGCAAGCTCTTCTCAATCTCCCCCTGGAAGGGATTATCCCCCGCCACACAGATGGCGAGTGGCGCCTCCGCGTCGCGAAATGTGTCCTCGGGCCATTGCACGAACTGGGCAAAGTTGTAAAGGAACGCCAACTTCACGCGATATTCACCCTCATCATTGCCCTGCGCAAAGGCATGGGGAGGGGCAGCAATCAAAACACAGCAAACCACGGGCCAGAGGAAGGCCCACGTCTTCCAGGCAGGCCTGGCACCGAAATGGCCCTCGCACCCCGGCTTCAGATCGTCGTGTTTGCGCCTAGGTGTCTTCATCGCAGCTCAAAAGTGGTACGCAAACCTTACCCGGAAATTTCGCCCATCCTGAAAAATGATGTCTTGCGGATTCTCAGGACCGGCTGGGTCACCGAATCTTTGGTTGAAGGCATTATAAAGGCTCACCGATACATCCCAATGCTTGAAGGCGTTGCTGAAAAGGGTGAAGTTGGGAACGGCGTAAGCGTCGGCAAAATTACCTTGCAGGGTGCTCCTGCGGCTGACGTAGTTGATGTCAGTACTGGCATAGAGCTTCCTGTGAAATAAGGGCACACTTAGATTCCCCTGGACCAAGGTGTGGGGCGAATTGGTAAGTGGGGGTCCGGCAGTGCCGGTCTGGGCATCCTGAAGACTAAGACTCACACCCGCCTCCAACCCCGAGCGCGATTGTCTTTTCAGGGTGATCTCAGTGCCCAGCAGATTTACATGGTGGCCATTCTGGTATTCGTACGCCCCGGTGGCGGGATCCGATTCTGCACTGATCAGCCCTCGGACCGGGTAGTAGTAGCCTGAGACGACGAACAGGAATTGATGGCCAACACCCTGTTCGACCACCAGCTCCGTGGTCCTAGCGGTTTCGGGCTTAAGATTCGGGTTACCGTTGGGGAGCAACGCTTGGAAATAGGGATTGGTCGATTGAAAGTACAGCTCATAAGCGTTGGGGGCGCGGAACGACTGGCCGTAGAGGAGCTTGAGGGTCGTCTTCTCGAAGGGTTGATAGATCAAGGCGGCACGGGGATTGGCGGTGCCGCCAAAAGTGGAGTACTGGTCATAGCGGAGGCCTAAGTCCAAGGTGAGATTGTGGTGCAGGGAAATTTCATCCTGGGCGTAAACTCCCGCAATGGTCGAGCTGGTGCGAACGTTCGCGACCGTCATAGAAGGTTGCAGAAGATTCTCCACCATGTCCTGCTGGAAATTGTCGCGGAATTCCGAGCCCACGACCAGCGTCTGGTTGCCAAAGAGTTTCTTAGAGACTGCGCCCTCCGCACCCCACCATTCCCCGGGACCGTGGGCATTGATTACCGCGCGGGAAGGGCCGCCAAAGGACGAAAGATCGATAGATAAGATTCTCGCTATACGGGTAGCGGTCGATGTATACGCGGCCCATGATGCCCCAATCGCTCCCGAAGTTGCGGTCATACTTTAGGTCGAAGTATTCCCGGGTGTCGATCGCGTGGTTCGCGGAATCATCGAAGACGCTCCCGAAGGCGCCGGTGGGAATCCCCTTTTCCCGCGACCCGTACGCCCCCTCCAATCGGAAATGGCCGTAGGAGAGATCCGCGAAGAGATGAGCGTATTCATCGTAGTCAGCGTTTTGCGCCAGGCCATAGTTGGTAGCGGGGTTGTCAAACTCTTTGAAATAGAGGAGGTCTTGTCCGTGGCTGTGGTAATAGGAACCGGAAAGGAGCATTTCCAGGCCGTTACGGAAATGGTGGCCATAGGTAAGTTGCGATTTATAAGTCCCGTAACTCGCCAGCTCACCCGAGACGGTCAGGCCTTGGGCGTCGCGCCCCGGCTTGGTGACAATGTTGATGATTCCCAGGAGGGCACTCGCCACATACAGCGAGGAGTTCGGGCCGCGGATGACCTCAACCCGGTCGATCAGGTCGACATCCACCGGAAAATCGGTGCCTATAAAAGCCTGGTCAAAAATGTTGTCGTTCACCCGGTGGCCGTCCACCTGAAGCAAATAGCGACTGTTGTAGTCTCCCGGGGGGCCAAAGCCCCGTTCGCCTAGGTAATCGTATACGCGGTCGTAGGTCACATAAAAGCCCGGCACGCTGCGCAGGATATCGGCCAAAGTGCGGTAACCATATCGCCTGATCTCGTCGGCAGTGATGATGGTGATCGAGGCCGGCGCGTCAGCCACTTTCTGCTTGTACCCAGAAGCGCCATAAACGGAATCGATCTCAACCTTCATCAAGTCTTCCAGATTCATATCCATGAGGTCGGGAGGTGATGGGGTGCTCTGGGCCCACAACCGGGCCCCGTCAGCACCGATCACCAGAAGGGAGGAGAGTAATAATAAGAGCGTTCGTTTAACCATAGGCAAACGCAGTCGGTCAACCGGGATCGCGGCAGAAGGCTTTGGCTCAACCGCAGCGCCCCGTGACCAGGCGGGTGCGAACGTGCCCTGGCGGCGATCGTCGGGCGCGCAAACAGAGCCTCTCAACGCGGGCTATCCCGCCTGCTAACAATTAAGAACATCGGCGGTTGATTCATTAGACATAAGTGATTTCGGGGTGTCTTTGAGACTTTTCGCGAGGTCTTGCTGGGGGGAACTGCCGCAGCTCGCAGTACGAACTCAGGCCCGGGCTGGCCGGCATGATTCACCATGCGAGGCAGGTCATTTTGACCTTTGGGGGATAGAAGCAGAAGCGGGACCGTAAAAGGTGTTGCCGTGTACTTCCCGAATCCGAAGACTTTGTGCTACTCTAGGAGGCGTTGCTCACGGAAATAAGCTTCACCGTGGGACTGCGATTATGGCCTTGATTTCGCCCTCTCTGCTGGCAGCGGATTTTGCTCGGTTGGGGGAGGCACTCCAGCGGATCAAAGAGGCGGGCGCATCCATGGTTCACGTGGATGTCATGGACGGGCACTTTGTTCCCGACCTCAGCGTGGGCCAACCGGTCATTCGAAGCTTGCGCAAGGCCACCGACCTTGTCCTGGATATCCACCTACTGGTTGAGCGGCCGGAACGATTCGTGGCAGACTTTCTGGATGCCGGCGCTGACCGGCTTGCCGTGCAGGTAGAATCCACGCTGCATTTGCCCCAGTTGCTAGGACTGATTCGTGCGCGCGGCGCCAAGGCAGGAGTCGCCCTCAACCCTGCGACTCCTATAGAAGCGGTTTCAGAGGTCTTGGGGGATATCGACTTCCTCACCCTGATGACTTCTGAGCCCTTGCTCAATGCAAGCTCGCAGGATTATCGGCCGCGTACGGTCGTCAAGCTTCAACAGGCGTATCGAGCCAGGGAAGAGGGCCGGCACAATTTCGCGCTCCAGGTTGAGGGGGGCGGCGTAGGATTCGAGAACCTGGACGAACTTGTTAGCGCTGGCGCAGACATCCTGGTGGTGGGTTCTGACATCTTTCAAGACGGTGACCCACGCGCGCGCCTCCAGAAGATGATGCGTCTCGCCGCGGCATCAGGCCGAATTACCAGCGTGTGATATTGAGGGGGAGTTAGCTTTCTGTTCAAAGGATTAACCCAGCCCGCAACCCGAAACGCTTTCGCCTTGGCGATGCTGCTGGGGCTGCTCGTAGCCTTCCTTCCGGGATGCGCGTTTGTTCGGCGGCACCGGCGCCCGGAGCTCGCCTTGCAATTTGGCCCCGGCGATCAGCCCGACAAGATTCTTTTCGAAAAAGCCACCAACGAGATCAAGCATAATCGGTTCGACGTGGGGCGGCTAACCCTTCAAACCCTGATCAACACCTATCCGGACAGTGAGTATCTTTCCCGAGCCAAGCTGGCAATAGCGGACTCCTATTACGATGAAGGAGGGGTTTCCGGGTTGACCCAGGCGGAAGCAGAGTACAAGGATTTCATCACTTTCTTTCCCACCGCTCCGGAGGCGCCGCAGGCACAGTATCGGGTAGGCATGGCGCATTTCCGATTAATGGCGAAGTCTGACCGCGACCAAACCGAAGCTCGTCTGGCGGAAGCTGAGTTCAAGGAATTCCTCCTGAAGTATCCGGATAGCCCGGTGATGCCTCGCGTCAAGGCGCGCATGCGGGAAGCCCAACAGGTGCTGGCGGAGGGTGAATACTATACGGCCAACTTCTATTTCACCCACAACGCCTTCCTGGCCGCGCGCTCACGCTTTCAGGAGATTGTCGACAAGTACCCGAACTTCAGTGAAGGCGCCGACGCGCTCTTTTATCTGGGGCAGAGCCTGGAACACTTGAAGAAGGCAAATGATGCGGTACCTTATTACTCGCGCCTCATCACCGACTTCCCCTTGAGCCCGCATGTGGCGGAGGCCAAAGACCGGCTGACGGCGATGAAGCAACCCATTCCCAAGCCGACCCGTGCCATGATGGCGCGAGCCCAAGCAGATGCCGCGCACCAGGTCCACAAAGACTTCTTGAGCAAATTCGTAGGGGGCATCTCGAGCGCTCCCGACACCAGCGCCACGCTTCACGGGCCGGTGCACATCGGCCCGCCGCCCGGGGAAGTCCAAGTAGTCAAGACCCGACCGGCAGGTGGCGTCCAACCCCCCGTGGGGAGCATCGTGGTCCAGCCCGTGGGAGAATCCAGCTTGGCCCCGGCGAAGCCCACCGACCCCAAAGCGGCGCCCAACGACGCTACCGCGAAACCCAAGGAAACTGCGCCCGATAAAAGCTCACCCAATTCTACGACTCCAGACGAGCCGGCCAAGAAAAAGAGCCGCTTCCATATCTTGAAGAAGATCATTAAACCCATCTAAATCAGTGCCAACCCCCGATCGCGACTAGTTGGTGTTTAGGCGGGACGCGAGAATTCCCGGCGGCGGAAGAGCAGGGGTCGGCCCTGGGTCCGTCGCGACCCTGCAACCTTAAGATTCCCAACCGGTTGCGCCTTGACTTCGGCGCAGTGTCATGGTATTGGTGAAGCAACCGGGTCTAGCGCTACACAGGAGAATCCCCGTGGCTCGTATGGTGTTGGTCGCCGACGACAGTCCCACTATTCAGAAGAAGGCGGTCGGAATTCTGAAGGGTGAGGGGTTTGAACGTCGAAACCGTTTCCAACGGTGTTGCTGCCATCAAGCGTCTGGCGACGATGCAACCCGTGGTTATTCTCGCCGACGTTTCCATGCCAGGCAGAGACGGTTACGAAGTGTGCGACTTCGTTAAGAAGTCAGCGCAACTTTCACGCGTGCCCGTGTTGCTGGTAGCCAGCGACATGGAACCTTACGACGCAGCGCGGGGCGCGCAGGTCCAGGCGGATGGAAGAATCAAGAAGCCTTTTGAACCGCACGAATTAATCTCCATGGTTGAGAGGTTCGCCGCGCAGTTTGAGGCATCACTGAAGGCCGGGAACACGGAAACTTTGCAGGTTACGCCCGTGCCACTTCCTGCGCCGACTCGGGAATTTTTCCTTACGAGTGAAGAACCGGAAGAGTTGCCACCGGCGGCAGATGTCGCCCCCGCGGATTTCTCCGTGGTCCCCGAAGGTGTGGCCTTTGAGAGTGAGCCCGCCGCCGAACCGGAGCAAGCCCATTCACCAGAGTTGCTAACCGTAGAGACCGGAGAGACTCTTCCTTACCCTGAGCCGGAGGTTGCGCAGGTGGCGGAACCGGCGGCCGAAGCCGGCGACACGGTTGCTGCCCCCCAGCCACCCCCCAGCGGGGAAAGTCCCGTGCTTGTTGACGAACCCCAAACGTCCTCATCCGAGCCCGTCTTCATCGAAGAAAAGACCGTGCCCATGACCTTGCTTCCGAATATTCAGGCGGGAACGGGAACGATGATTTTCCGCGCTCCGGTGGAGATTGCCGAGCCGGTGTGGAGAGATGAGACCGTTCCCTCCCCGCCGCCTCCGGAAACCTCTAGCGCGCCCGCACTCGAGCCGCAACTCGAAGCAGAAGCGCCCCCAGCCTCCCCAGAGACGTCTGTGGAGCCTTCCCCCGCCGAGGAGCTGATCGAAGGTCCGGTGGTAACTGCCACGAGCCTGGATAGCTTCTCGCTGGACGATGCCGCCGCCGGCCAGGTAACCTTTGCTTCTGAGGAAGCGGAAGTTGCCTCGACGGAAACCGTGCCTGCCGAGCAAGCTGCTGAGACTGTCTCACCTGAGGTTTTAGCCGAAGCTGTGCCTGCCGAGGCTGGGCCGCCCGAGGCTTCCAGCGAGGTTGCGGCTACTGAGTCCTCCGTTGAGGTTGCGGCGCCTGAGATTCCCGCTGCAGCTCCCGCCGAGGTTGCAGCTTCCGAAATGGCGGCTGAAGCTCCCGCTGAGATTACCGCCAACGAGATTTCGGCCGAGGCTCCTGCCGAGGCTGCGGCTGCCGAGACTCCAACTGAGACACCGGCTGAGGCTCCTGCCGAGGTTCCCGCACCTCCTGCGGTACTCGATTGGAGCACGTTCTTTTCGATCGTCCACAAAGTAGTTGTGGAAATGTCGCCGCACGCCCTGCACGCCGACGCCATGGAGGAGATGGCCCGGAGGGTTGCCGACGAAATCGCCCCCGAATTCGGCGTCGTATCACCCCCACCTCAAGTCTAAGCCTTACGCCTGCGATTCCTGTTTTGTAACACGGGGAACGCGTGCCGCGTGATGGTTTGACTCACTTTTACGCAGCCGTTATAGTATTTTGATTTCATTGCATAGCTGGAATCTTTTAGGGGAAGGTCGCTTTGGAAACTGAGATCTCCAAGGTCTATCTACCGGAGAACATCGAACCTCGCTGGGCGCGCCAGTGGGTGGCCGCGAACCTCTATCGGCCCTCGGACTTGAGCGCCGCTCCGGGCTTCTGCCTGGTGATTCCTCCGCCCAACATCACCGGGATGCTCCATATGGGGCACATGCTGGAGCACACGGAAATTGACATCCTGATGCGCTGGCATCGCATGCGCGGCGCAAACGTGCTGTGGCTGCCGGGCACTGATCACGCCGCCATCGCCACGCAGATGATCGTGGAGCGGGAACTGGGGCGCGAAGCGCTGCCTGACCTTGAAGGGTCACAAGCGAAGAGCGCCTGGCAGCGCGAAGGGCAACGCCTGCGCACCGAAATGGGGCGGGAGAAATTCCTCGAGCGCTGCTGGAAGTGGAAGGAAGAAAACGGCGGCACCATCCGCCGGCAGATGGAACGCCTGGGCACGTCGGTCGATTGGACGCGCGACCGCTTCACCATGGACCCCGCCTACTCGCGCGCCGTACAGGAAGTTTTCATCCGGCTCTACGAAGAAGGGCTGATTTATCGCGGCCAATACATTGTCAACTGGTGCCCGCGCTGTGGCACGGCAGTTTCGGATTTGGAGGTCGTGCATGAGGATCGCCCGGGACACCTCTGGTACATTCGTTATCCCTTTGAGGACGGTCAGGGCCATTTGACCGTGGCCACCACGCGGCCGGAGACGATGTTGGGTGACACGGCCGTCGCCGTGAATCCCACCGACGACCGTTACCGCGCCGCCTTGGGCCGCAAGATCGTTCTGCCTCTGCTCGGCCGAATTATTCCCGTTATCGGCGATGAGTTTGTGGACCCGAAGTTTGGCACCGGGGCCGTGAAGGTGACGCCTGCGCACGACCCGAATGACTATGCCATTTCGCAGCGCCACAACCTGCCGCGCGTGGTGGTGATTGACGAGCACGCGCGCATGACTGCTGACGCGGGCCCGGCTTACCAGGGTAAGGATCGTTACCAGGCGCGGGAGGCCGTGGTTCAGGACCTGCGCGCGCAGGGGTTGCTCGAGAAGATTGAAGACTATCCGCTCAGCGTGGGAACCTGCCAGCGCTGCAAAACCGTTGTTGAGCCGCTGCTCTCGACCCAATGGTTCTTGAAAATGCAGTCGCTGGCCGAGCCCGCCATTCGCGTGGTGGATAAAGGGCTAATCCCCATCACTCCGGACAACTACAAGAAGATTTATCTCGACTGGATGTACAAGATCCACGATTGGTGCATCTCGCGGCAGATCTGGTGGGGACATCGCATTCCGGCCTGGTATTGCGACGGGTGCGGTGAGGCAATTGTGGCTCGCCAGACGCCGACACATTGTCCGAAGTGCTCCAGCGCCTCCCTGCGTGAGGACCTGGACACGCTTGACACCTGGTTCAGTTCCGCCCTGTGGCCTTTCGCCACGTTGGGATGGCCGGATGAGACCGCCGATCTCGCGCGTTTCTATCCCAACAATCTGATGATCATGGGCTTCGACATCCTCTTTTTCTGGGGCGCGCGCATGATCATGCTGGGTCTGAAGTTCATGAAGGCCGTGCCCTTCCGCGAACTCTACATCCACGCTCTGGTGCGTGACGCGGAGCGCCAGAAGATGTCGAAGACCAAGGGCAACGTGCTCGATCCGCTGGAAGTGACGGAGAAGTATGGGACGGACGCGGTGCGCTTCGCACTCGCCATCAGCGCCGCGCCCGGCACGGACATCGCGTTCTCGGAAGAGAAAGTCGATTCCTATCGCGCCTTCGCCAACAAGATCTGGAATGCGGGCAGATTCATCCTGATGAACTTGCAGAAACTGCCGGAAGATCCACGCCGCCAGCTTGCCCAGGCACTGGAACCGATCCCGGGCGTAGGTTTTGAGCCGGTGGCGGGGCCGGAGCACCTGGCGCTGGCGGATCGCTGGATGTTCTCGCGTCTCGCGACCGTGACCAGGGAAATGGGTGAAGCACTCGAAAATTACCGTTTCCACGAAGCGGCCTTCAAGGTGTATCACTTTTTCTGGCACGAGCTCTGTGACTGGTACGTGGAATGGGTCAAGCCGGAGATTACGCGTCCCGTGGAGGGTGATAAGGCGCCGCCCGCGTGGATCAACCTGGCGCGGAGCTTCGAAGCCGCGCTGCACCTGCTCCACCCCTTCATGCCCTTCATCACCGAGGAGCTCTGGCACCTCCTGCCGCACGGGAATCCCGGACCGTCAATTTCACTGACGGATTTCAGCCTGGTGGGCGAGCGCGTGTCCGACCCGGTTTCAGAGAAGCAGTTTGAAATGATCCAGGAGTTGGTGGTTGCGACGCGCAACGCCAAGGCGGAGATGGGTCTGCAGAAGCAGAAGCCCAGCCTGCATGTTGCCTCTGAGGATTTGCGGCTGCTGGAGATCTTCCGCACCCATCAGGAAACGATTCTGCGCCTGGCCGGCCTGGAAGCCCTGCACCTCACGCGCGGCCATCTGGCGGCGGACCTATCGGATGTGCGGGCGGGCGTGTCGTTCGACTTGCGCATTCTGCATGAGGAGAAGGTTGACCACGAGGCGGAGCGGGCGCGCCTGCTGAAGGATAAGCAGAAGCTTGAGCAGCAACTGGCGCGGGTCCGCACGCAACTGAGCAATCAGGAATTCCTGGCGCGCGCCCCGCAGGAAGTGGTGCGCGGCGCCGAGCATCAGTCCAGGGAACTCGAGGAGCATCTCCGCAAAGTCCTCGATTCCCTCGAAAGGTTGGGTTGAAACGTGGGGGGATACCTCAGTCCACCGGCCGCAGACGCCTCCTCCGAAGCCCTGGATTTTTCTTCCGAGGAGCTTCGCGACCTGATCTTCCATGCGCTGGCCGAGGACCTGGGGCAGGGCGACTTGACGACTCGCCTGACCATCCCGCAGGAGGCCCGGGCCCGCGGAACCTTTCAGAGCAAGCAACGCCTGGTGGTGGCGGGGTTGCCCATCGCCCAGAAGGTTTTTGAGATTCTCGATTCCTCACTGGAATGGGAGGATATTGTGGCCGACGGCGTGGAAGTAGAGCCGGGCACGGCGCTCGCCTCAGTTCGCGGCACGGCGGGATCGCTGCTATCCGGCGAGCGCGTGGCTCTGAATTTTCTCCAACACCTGAGCGGCATTGCCACTTTTGCGGCCCGCTTGAAGGAAGAGTTGGCGGGAACGCGCGCGGAATTTCTCGACACACGCAAGACCACGCCGGGCCTGCGCAGCCTGCAAAAATACGCGGTGCGCGTGGGCGGCGGGCGCAATCATCGGCTGCGGCTGGATGATGGCATCCTGATCAAAGGGAATCACCTGCGGCTGGTAGGTGGCGTTCGCACCGCCATCGAGCGCGCCCGCCAACAGCGCCCCGCCGGTTACCACGTGGAGGTTGAAATCAACACCCTCCCGGAACTGGAAGAAGCCATTGCTGCCGGGGCGGACGGCGTGCTGCTTGATAACATGACGCCGGAATTGGTCCGCGAGTGCGTGATTCGCGCCGGCGGCCGCGTGCGCCTGGAAGTCTCCGGCGGCATCGACGCGAGCAACATTCGCGCCTATGCGGAAACGGGCGTGGATTATATTTCCGTCGGCGCCCTCACGCATTCCGCCGCCGCCGTGGATATTAATTTTCGCGTAGTGCCGATTTAGGTGCTAGGGGCTGGGGGAAAGCGAATCCTTACCTGCCGGCCGGCTGGCGCCCCGACCGGTCGGGGCGATTCACGTCCCTGCCCCTCCGAAGGTGTGAAAAAATACCATTTTCACCGCTGAGACGCTGAGACGCAGAGAAATGACCCTTTGTTTTCAAGCCTCTGCGCCTCAGCGTCTCCGCGGTGAAAGGTTTGATGGGATTTTTTCACAGCTTCTCCCCCCGAGGTTCCCGACCTACAGATGCTATTACAAGCCCGGCCACGTCCAGCTCCTGATTTTGTTATCGGAACGATTCGTCCGTCTTGACCATGGACCGGCTGGCTTGATCTGCACAGAATCGCAGAGTTGCGCTCACTCTGCGCCAGCCTGCCGGCCTGCTTGATCTGCACGAAATCGCATGGCTGGGCTCGCCATGCGCCAGCCTGCCAACGTTTACGGCAGGGATGGAATTGTCGTGAACTCGCCGAAGGCGTTTTGGACTGCGGTCGCGAAGCTGCCGCTTTTGCCTTGATAATTTTCCATCTTCTTTCAGAAATTGTCGCTCACACCGAAGGGTTAAAGCGGCAGCTTCGCGACCGCAGTCCAAAGCGCGTCGCGCAGAAACAGAGTGCTCATTAACCCAAAGCGGTGGTTCGAGGGCGTTCCCGAAAACGTCTGCAATTTTCACATCGGGGGCTATCAGCTCTTCGTTTCCAATACCCGCAAACCTCAAACACTCACGGCCCGCCTTAAACGCGAATCGGCAAGCAGCCTGAGCGGCGACGTGCCTTCTAGACTGAGCCCTAAGCGAAATAGGTGCGCACCGCACGAAAAATGTATAAACTCCAGAGCGCAGAGCTTTAGCTCAGCGCCTGCCGACCCTTCGTTTCACTCAGGGCAGGCTCTGAAGGTCGGCGCTACAAGTACCCATATCTGTGACGCACGAGACTAGTGCCATGAGTCAGAAGTTCGCTGATTATTGGAAAACCCCCTCACCCCCGGCCCCCTCACCCAAGGGGGCGAGGGGGGAGTTCATTTGAATTTACTGCCCTCGCCCCCTTGGGGGAGAGGGTGGACCGCCGCCGGCGCTTTCATCAGCCGGGGCGGGACGGGTGAGGGGGTCAGCCAGAAACAAATTGAGAAGTGATTCCCTGTGCGGCGTCTTAACCAAGTTTGTTGATGACCGCCTTTCGGTTTGAACGGCCTTGGATGACCAGGAGCAGAATAAGTACATGGCCCCCGGAAGCACCGATCGCAAAATCGACAAGCTGATTCACCTGCTGGTGAAGAACGCTATGGTGGTCGTGCCGGGCCCCAAGATCGCCGCGGAGATTGGCGTTCCGCGCTCCACCGTGTGGCAGTGGATTGAGAAGCTGCGCGCGCTGGGCATGGAAATCCGGGGGCTGCGATCCACGGGCTATCAACTGGTAACGGTTCCCGACATTCTTGTGCCCAGCCTGTTGCGCCCGGAGTTGGGCGATCACGTCATCGGCCACAGCATCGTTCATTATTTCCGAACTGAATCGACCAATGATGTGGCCATGGCGCTTGCCGCTCAGGGCGCCGCGCACGGAACGGTGGTCGTGGCAGAGGAGCAAACCGCCGGGCGTGGCCGCTTGGGGCGCACCTGGTACTCGGAAAAGTTGAGTGGTATTTATACGTCTGTGATTTTGCGGCCGCCCCTTTCCCCCGCCACAGCCCCGGTGCTGACATTGATGGCGGGCGTGGCGGCCCAGCAGGCGGTGAGTTCCACCACCGGCCTTGCTGTGGACATCCGCTGGCCGAACGATCTGCTGGTGAACGGCAAGAAGGTGTGCGGAATCCTGACCGAGATGAACGCGGAACTCGACCGCCTGCACGCGGTGGTGCTCGGCATCGGGTTGAATGTGAATCATAGCCAGATGCCCGCGGACCTGCGGGCGACCGCGAGCTCCCTGCGTCTCGAAGCGCATCGAACTTTTTCGCGCGTGCCCTTGCTGGTGGCGCTCTTGCGGGAACTGGACCGGCACTATCACCTGCTGCTCAGGGACGGCAATACCGCCATCACGGAACGCTGGGCAGCGGCTTCAACTTACGCCTATGGAAAGCGGGTACGGGTGGTCACCGCAGGCGGCGAGAGGCTGGCCGAAACCGCGGGCATTGACCCCAGCGGAGCGTTGCGCGTGCGCGATGAAAACGGCCGCGAAGGGTCGCTTGTGGCGGGGGAGGTAGTGGAAGTGAAATAACATGGAAAACGCAAATCCCAACCTTTTGGTAATCGACGTAGGAAACACCAACACTGTGCTGGGTGTGTACCAGGGCTCTGACTTGCGCGCGCAATGGCGCCTCGCCACCAGCCAAGAGCAGACGGCCGACGAGTATGGCATCCTGGTTCACAACCTCTTCACTTTGGGCGAGCTTCCCATCCGCGAAATTACCGGCATCATGATTGCCAGCGTTGTGCCGCCACTTAACTTCGTGCTGGGGGAAATGGCCCGAAAGTATTTCAAGATCGAGCCCACGTTTCTAGGGCCAGGAACCCGCACCGGCATGGCCATCCTGGTCGAAACCCCGCAGGAAGTGGGCGCGGACCGCATCGCGGACGCCGTCGCGGCCTTTGAGAAATATGGCGGGCCCTGCATCGTGGTGGATTTCGGAACCGCCATCACCTTCGACGCAATTTCGAAGCGGGGCGAGTATCTGGGCGGGGTCATTGCGCCGGGAATCGGGATCGCCGCAGAGGCGCTCTTTGAACGTACCGCCAAGCTGCCGCGTGTGGAAATCCGCGAGCCTGACCGGGTGATTGGCACGAACACGGTCAACAGCTTGCAGTCCGGGCTGTTCTATGGCGCGGTGGCGGCCGTGGATGGCATCCTGGACCGGCTGTGCGCGGAACTCGGCAAGCAGACCAAGGTGATCGCCACGGGCGGGCAGGCGGTGCTCGTGGCAGGAGCTTCCAAGTACCGCCCCCCCATTGACTCTTCTCTGACGCTCGACGGTCTGCGCATTATCTACGAGCGCAATCAGTCTTCGACGCGGCGGAAGTAGGCCGTAGGCGTCAGAGTTGAAACTCGAAATTCGAAACTCGAAATTCGGCACACGGCTCGCGATTTTCGAATTTCGATTTTCGAGTTTCGTCCTTTCCCGAAACTTGGATCTGCCCGTGGAAAACTACTTCAACTACTTCACCGAGATTGAGGAGCAGTTCCGCAAGTGCCGCTCCGAGCCGACGCTTCTCTCGCCGCTCGATTGGGCGCTCATCGAATCGTGGAAGGAACAGGGGTTTCCACTGGCAGCGGTGCTGGCCGGCATCGAGCGCTCCTTCGCAAAATTTAGGGCTGGCAAGCGCAGCTATCGCAAAGTGAATAGTTTGGCGTACTGCTCGCAGGAGGTGTTCCGCGCCGTTGAGGAAGCCCGCACCGCCGCGACCGAGGGCGGAACACGCCAGGCGGCGGCTGAGCCGCAAGCGCCATTTTCAGCGGAGGAAATTTCGCGGTTTCTCACCCGCTCGGCGGGGGCCGTTGAGAATGCCGCCCGGCAGGCGCGGGAGACTGGGCACGAGGTTCTGGCCGGAGAATTGGCCGCCGCTGCCGCCAATTTGCAGGAGTTTGGCGCGCGCGCTGCAGCCCAGCCTAGCGGTGACCTCGAAGAAATGGAACGGAACCTGACCGCCCTCGAAGAGAAGGTAACGGCCTCGTTGTTGCGGGCGACCGCCGTCGAACTGCTGGCGCAATTCCGCGCGGAAGTGGATCGCAGCCTCACCCCGTATCGCCGCAAGATGTCGAATCCCGAGGTTGAATCGCTCGAACGGCGATTCCTGAAGAACCGATTGCTCGAGCATTACAAGATTCCGCGCTTGAGTCTGTTCTATTTGTGAAGGGGGTCATGAACTGCGCCGCTGGGTACGGCGCCGGCGAATTTGCTGGAAGGTCCGGGGACCGTCCACGAACTCGCGCCGGTCGGCCTGCTGAATTCCCAGAGCTATTTCCTTGCGAAAGTCATCCAAACGAAGCTTCTTCAGTTCCTCGCGTTCTTTCAGTAGGCGCAAGCCCTCGCGGATGATTTCGCTTTGCGACTGGTAGAGGCCGGTTTCGAGAAGCTCCGTCACGAACTGTTCGAGAACTGGACCCAGATTGGCATTCATACGCAGAGCTTACCGCGATTATCAACGGTTGTCAAAAGTTGACAAGCAGGGCAAAAGCCACTCCCTGCTCATGTCCTGAGTCAGAAGTTCGCTGATTATTGGAAAACCCCCTCACCCCCGGCCCCCATAGGCGCTAGAATAGCTCATTCGATGCTCCTAGGCGAAGTTGTTGCGCGTGGAGGAGGCGGTTCATAAGGAGCGAGAGCGGGTGCCGGAATTTTTCTCGATCGTAGATTCGTTTTCGAGGTGCCTCGGTTAAAGCCTGACGCGCCAGGGGCCAGCGATGTTGTTTAACCCGCAAGGAGAAGGTCCCGTAAATGGCCAGGATCAAATCCAAATGGTGCAGATGCACCCATCGCCACAGGCTAAGCCGCGACGCTCCGGCAGCGGGGAACTCCCCAGGGGGAAATAGAAACGGCCTCCTCATGCAAACACTGAATCAGGGCCACCTCAATCAACTTGGCCAGACAGTAGGTGCGCACCAAGCCGGGGTCGAAGGCGCGGAGCTGATCAAAATGCAAGAGGCCTTTGCAGCGTTTAAAGAACAGCTCAATCTGCCAGCGGATGCGGTAGAGTTCCAGGACCACGTTGTCACTGGCGAGGGCTTCCGGCAAAGTGGTCAGCACACAGAAATAGCCGGCCAGACGCAAGGCGGTGGCCTGCGGGGTGCGGCCTTTTTTGGCGGCATTGCGGCGCAAGCGCTGACGGCTGCGGTGGGCTGCTTCGCTGGGCAGAGGGCGAATCAGCAGTCGCACCGGAGCAGGGGCTTTACCCGAAAGGGGGACATATGCAACGGTCCCCGTATCTCCAGCGTCCGCCCTTTTCAAGGTCTGGTTCAGATTCAGAGGCTGTCCCTGGGCGTCGTGCAGCCGAATATTCTGCCAATGCATGCGCAGCAGAACATAGGCTCCGGCTTCGCTCACCGCATGAATACCTTGGGCGCGCGCCAATCCCCGGTCCCCGCAGACAATGTCCCCCGGCTGCGGGCGGTCGCGATCCAAGCGCTCGCCGCCCTGGTGGTCGGTAATCTCCACCCGTCGGAGACGACACTGGGCGGGATCATAGACGGCATGCAAACGCCAATCCGTTCCTTGGCTGCCGGGGATGCTCAGCACGGTGGCGTTGAGGATCCGAAAGGCTGGCCCCGGGGCAGGCTCGGCCCGCAGTCGCTGCGTCAGCAGATGCGCCAAGACTCGCTCCAGCAGAGGAGGAGCCTTGCGCAAACGATGCAGGATAGAGGTGTCCTTGAGCTCCAGAGCCGCCTGGGCGGACCAAGCCGCCGTGCTCCGCAAAGAGAGGTCTTCGATGGCATATGCTAGAATAACTCTCAATAACTCCTCACCGCTCTTAAGGTTGCGCCATCGCGCCACGGCTCCACTGCGCTTAGCCAACTCACTCATATTGGCTGGCAAATACTGGCATAGATACTTCCAGTCGGTATCCATTAGATTCTTGTTCATGCCAGAAGCATACATCAGCAGCAGAATAAGTCAATTTCTTATTCTAGCGCATATGCCCCCGGCCCCTCTCCCCCAAGGGGGCGAGGGGGGAGTTCATTTGAATTTACTGCCCTCGCCCCCTTGGGGGAGAGGGTGGCCCGCCGCCGGCGTTTTCATCAGCCGGGGCGGGACGGGTGAGGGGGTCCCCTTTGAACCCAGTGAGACTTTGTCAGCGAACTTCTGACTCAGGACACTCATTGGCCATAGCATAATGGCATAGAGGATGTAATGTGACAGCCAGGGAATCTTCTCCACCTTTTGAATTCTCACCGGTCAAGCTGGTCTACGGCGGCGAGGCGCTGGGCTACCACGCCGGGCGCACGGTGCTGGCCCCGCTTGTCTTGCCCGGGGAGCGCGCCGAGGTGGAAGAAGTTCGCACCCAGAAAGCCGTGGTGCACGCGCGGCCGCTGCGGATTCTCGCCCCGTCCCCCGAGCGCGTGAAAGCTCCATGCCCCTACTTTGGCCGCTGTGGTGGCTGCCAGTATCAGCACCTCGCGCCCGAAAGTCAGGCAAAAGCGAAAGTAGAAATCCTGCGCGAGTCACTACGACGACTGGGGCGCGTTGACTGGGAAGCCGAGATTCCTGTGCACTCCGGGCCGGCGTGGAATTATCGCAACCAGGCGCAATTGAAAGTCGGACGGTCGCCGGAGGGCGCCCCGGAATTGGGATTTTTTGAGGCGGAATCAAACCGGCTGGTTTCGATCGATCGTTGCCCGCTACTTTCCCCACGATTGAACATTCTGCTGGCGGATTTGCGCGGTCAAACTTGGGCGAAGCCGTTGGCCAACTGCCGCGAGGTCGACCTCCTGGCCGATGACCGCGACGAAAAGGTGATGCTCACGCTCGGCGGAAGCTCGAATCCCCAGGAGGCCGAGACGCTCGCCCGCGAGTGCCTGGCGAAATTGCCGGGTGTCGTGAGCGTAGCAATCGCGCCGGGTTCAGGCGTACAGGTTTTCGGTGAGCCGTATTTTACGTACCGCGTTCGAGAATTCGCCTACCGCGTAAGCCCCGCATCCTTCTTCCAGAGCTCACGCTTCCTGCTGTTTGAACTTGTGGCCGCGGTCACGGGCGAAGAAACCGGCGCGGTGGCGTTTGACCTCTTCGCAGGTGTGGGCCTGTTCACGTTGCCGCTCGCGCAACGGTTTGAGCAAGTCACCGCCGTCGAGTCGCATCCCCAGGCGGCGGCTGATCTTGCGGCAAACGCTCGAGCCGTGACCGGCAAAAAGATTCGGTCCGTGGCCGAGACGGCCTTCGATTTCTTGCGCCGCTGCGCCCAGTCGGAACCAGACCTGGTGGTGATGGACCCGCCCCGCGCGGGCGTAGGTGTCGAAACTTTAAGACTACTCATGGCCTTGCGACCTAAGCGCCTCCACTATGTATCGTGCAGCCCTCCCACCCTGGCCCGCGACCTCGCCTTTTTGGTTCAGCAGGGCTACCACTTGGACGCCCTCGAAATGTTCGATTTCTTCCCTCAAACCTACCACATTGAATCCCTCGCCCGGCTGTCGCGCCGTGGCCGCGAACGTGCCTGATTAACCCTCCTGGACGGACGACGAGTGCACGCGAGATTAGGGCACTGTCCCCATCCGTCAACCTGCTTTAAATGAGTGACTTGCGGAGCCCCCAGGGCCCGTAGTTTGATCTACGAAGGGAAGCTCGGACCGATCTGGAACCAGCGGTTCCGGTTTGGAACGGAACCGTAGTTTAAGTTAAAGGTGAGATCTGTTGCCTGACCATCTGCCTAACACCCAGACTCGGGGGACCCTCACGGCCCCGCTGGCGGCGCTGGCGGTGAGTTTTGCTTTAGGGATTGTGTGGGCCCATTCCTTCCACGCCACAGTGGGGGTCACATGGTTTCTGGCGGGCTCAGGGCTCTCGATTCTCGTCGGACTCATCCTGCTGCGTGCGGACTGGCAACGCACGGCCGTCGGGCTGGCGCTTGCGAGCCTGCTGGCCACTGGTGTAGCCTCCGGGCGTCTCTGGGAGCGTCGCTTCCCTCTGCATCATGTCTCGCACCTCGAATCTCTGGGCGTTGACCTGCGCGACCCGGTGCGCCTGGAAGGTCGGTTGATTTCCACTCCCTCGCGCACCGGCTACGGGTTGCAATTTGACATCGAAACCCAACAGATCGAAAGTGGCTCGAGGACTTACACTGTAAAGGGGAAAATCCGTCTGCGCGTCGCGGGCTCGTCGGGTTTCGGAGCCGCAGGCGCCACTGAACCTGTGGAACTCCAGTTCGGCGACACGATCCGGACCGTCGCCTACCTGCGCAAACCGCACGTCTATCAAAACCCGGGCAGCTTTGATTTTCGCCGCTGGATGGAAGACATCCAGGACATTTACTGGGTCGGCACCGTCAAGGACCCGCGGCTGATGGAGAAGGTGGAAGGGCCACAGGGCTTCCGGCTGACCGTGTGCCTCGAGCGCGTGCGGCAACGCTTGCTGCGCGGAATCGATGATCTCTACCCTCCCTGGTCGGCCGAGGGCCGCTATGGCGCGGTGCTGAAGGCGGTGCTCTGGGGTGACCGGACCTCGCTCGATTCCGACACCATCGACGATTTTCGCAAGACGGGCCTCTACCACTTACTGGTGATTGCCGGCCTCCACGTGGGCTTGCTCACTCTGCTTTTGGGATTCCTGCTTCGGCTGTGGCGTTTAACCCCCACGACGAAGTCTGTAATCGTGCTCGCTTTCCTGGCGGGCTACTCCATGCTGGTTGAGCAGCGTGCCCCCACCCTGCGTGCCACGCTGATGATCGCCCTTTATCTGGTGGCGCGCATTCTCGATAGGAACCATTCCGCTCTGAACGCCATCGGTGGCGTGGCGCTCATCCTTCTCTATATTCGCCCGTCGTGGCTGTTCGAGTCGGGATTCCAACTCTCCTTCGCTGCGGCGCTGCTGATTGTGGGTGTGGCGGTCCCCCTGCTCGCGCGCTCAACTGAACCTTATCGGAGGGCCCTCCATCGGCTGGATGATGTGTTGCTCGATGACCGCTTTGTGCCTCGCCTGGCCCAGACGCGGCTTGATCTGCGAGCCTTGGTTCACCTCCTGCGCCGCGCCCGTTTCCTCGCTCGCTATCCCGACTTAACTCGCAACCTGGTGGTCGCGCCCGCCAGGGTTTTGGTTTGGACCGCCAACATCCTGGTGTTTTCCGCCGTCCTGCAACTGGGCTTGCTGCTGCCCATGGTTGAGACCTTCCACCGCGTGACGTTTGCAGGAGTGGGACTGAATGCTCTGGCGATTCCCGTGATGACACTGCTTTTGGCGCTTGCCCTGCCGATCAATCTGCTGAGCGTCATAGCTCCGGCACTTGCAGTTTGGCCTGCCAAGGTGCTGAGCCTGGTGATGGCGGTGCTTTTCGGCTTGACCCATGTGCCCGGACTCGCGGCATGGCTCTCCTACCGAGTGCCCGAGCCCCCACCGTGGGTGGCGTGGGGATTCTGTGCGGCGTTTGTCCTGGCGGCCTGGGCCCTGAGGTTTGCTCAGCGGGCCGTGGTCCCAGCGTTTGCGACGGCGGGGGTTTTTGTGGTTCTTGTGGCCCTTCACCCTTTTGCGCCTTGCCTACCGCACGGCACTCTGGAACTTACGGCGCTCGA
The DNA here is from genome assembly GCA_963804995.1 of uncultured Acidobacteriota bacterium. Classification (GTDB taxonomy): domain Bacteria; phylum Acidobacteriota; class Terriglobia; order UBA7540; family UBA7540; genus Bog-366. The sequence continues at coordinate 406,825 of CAWDSK010000002.1, read as the reverse complement.
ACTGCGGCCAAGGTGACGCGCTTTTCCTGGTGCTTCCCGACCAGACCACGATGCTGGTGGATGCTGGAGGCAGCCGTACGCGGGGCGCACACGATGGCGCATCCCAGGGCCGCCGTTGGGATCCCGGCGAGGATATCGTTTCACCCTATCTGTGGTCGCGGGGCATCAAGAAGATCGACGTAGTGGTACTGAGCCACGCCCATGAAGACTACCGGGGTGGGCTCGGCGCTATTCTGGAGAACTTCCACGTGGGTGAATTCTGGCACGCTCAGAATCCGGAGACCTCGGCGGCACTCCTGGAAAAGATCTTGAAACGCGGAATCCCCATGCGAACTCTCTACGCAGGGGACACAATTTCCCGTGGGGGGGCTTCGATTGAGGTGTGGTGGCCGGCCCGGCAGCGGCCTCTGGCGCGAACTCCAGCCAACGACAACTCGCTGGTCATGCGGATCAGTGCAGGCGGTATATGCTTCTTGCTGCCAGGCGATGCAGGCCGAAATATGGAAAGACAGCTCCTTCGGTCAGGGGCGCCACTGGATAGTCAAGTGCTCAAAGTGGCTCACCACGGCTCAAAGTCATCTTCCAGTCCGGAGTTCATTGCCCGCGTCGCGCCCCGCGTCGCCATCATCAGCGCCGAGGCCGGGGGCGGCAGGAATTTGCCGAACCCCGAGACGCTGGAATTATTGCGAAACGCCGGGGTAAGGGTTCTGCGCACCGATATCGATGGCGCCACAACCGTTGATTGGTCGGAGGGGGCACTGGTGGTGCGAAGTTACAGCAGTTCGGGGGTAGCGGTGAGATCGGGAGGGGGCGCACGGTAGCGGACCCCGGCATCAGGGCCGAGGTCCGCTGACCCATTAGCGGCCCCTGGAATGGACCCCGTCTTGGAGATTTTGTTAAAACCCGCGACCGCCCTGCGGGCTCACTTTCCCGTGTAGCTGATGCGCCAGATGGAATTCGAGCCGTCGTCGGTTACCAGCAGAGAACCATCGGGAGCCACGGTGACGCCCACCGGGCGCCCCCAAACGTGTCCATTGTCCACCACAAATCCCGTCATGAAGTCCTCGTATTCACCGCTGGCGTGACCCGTCTGGTGCAGCGGCACGCGAATCAGCTCATAACCCACGCGCACCGCCCGATTCCAGGATCCATGTTCGCAGGCAAAAATATCGCCCTGATATTCCGCCGGAAATTGTTTGCCTTCATAGAAGGTCATCTGCAGTGAGGCATTATGCGGATGAAGTATAACATCAGGGGTAATGACTTTATCTTTAAGCTCGGGATGCTTGCCCTTGTGCCGCGGATCCTGGTGGCCCCCCATATACCACCACGGCCAGCCGTAAAATCCGCCTTCCTGGACGTGCGTGATGTAGTCGGGAACCAGATTGTCTCCCAGGGCGTCGCGTTCGTTTACCGAACACCACAACTCGCCCGTCTGCGAATTGATCGCCATCCCCACGCAATTGCGGATGCCGTAAGCGTAAACGCGCATGGCTGAGCCGTCGGGATTGAATTCCAGAACGTCCGCCCGATTCTTTTCCGCCGGCGTTGTATCGGCATCGTCCACATTCGAGGCCGAACCCACGGAGACAAACATGATCCCGCCATCGGCCGTGAACTGAATGTCGCGCGTCCAATGGCCGTTGCCGTGGGGAAGGTCGGCAATATGTTCCGCGGGGCCGCGCGCTTTCAGATCCCCATCCCGATAAGGGAAACGCACCACCGAGTCCGTATTTCCAACGTAGACCCATTGCGGGTTCGGTCCCGGAGGATAAAAATTGATGCCGAATGGCTGGTTAAGACCGGTGGCGAAAATCTCTCCCTGCCCGGGCTTGCCCTCGGCGGTGATTCCGCGGAAGACGCGAATGTCGCCTGGTTCGCTTTCGGCGACGAAGAAGTCGCCATTGGGCGCCGTGCGGATCAAGCGTGGATTATTGAGGTCGGCCGCGTATAGCTCCACTTTGAAGCCAGCCGGAACCTGTGGCCAGGCGTTCTCCGGGCGCGGCGCGATTTCAGGGCTGTTGCCTGCCGACCTGGTGGCGAAGGGAGCGGGCAGGTCCTCTACCGTGATCTTGCGAATTGTGCCGGGCTTCTCAAAACGGTAGTCCGTGAAGGGGGCCTGGGGCGGAGGTGCGCTCGTGCCCGCCGCGGCGGCTTCGCCGGGTGTAATGCGCACCCGGGGAGAACCGGGTTTGGACCCGCCCAGCACACGGATAAAGCTGACGATCTGCCATCTCTCCTGTGTCGATAGATCCTTCCAGGACGGCATGCCGTTCCCCACATCGCCCTGGGTGATGTACCAGAAGAGTTCGCCGTCACTGGCGGATTGCGCCCGGCCACTGGCCAAGGAAGGTACGTTTCCCGTACCGACCCCGTTTTCTCCGTGACAGTTCGCGCAGCGGCGATGATAGGCCGACTGAGCGGCGGCGGGAGGATGGCCTTCGTACGGATTCTTCATGGCCTTGGCCGACTCCGGCGCATTATGGAAGCTGGGATTCTCTGCCGGCCGCGCCACAAACAGGAAAAGGGATATCACTGCGCACGTAGCCAGTGAATTCGCAAGAATGCGTAGGGCAGATCTCAAGAGGGTCTTAACCTCCTCCTCGGAATATTCATTTTCGACTTCAAGCCCAACCGTTTTCGAGTATACAAGCCGCAGAGTTTAAGGACAACCTCGCCAAAGCGAAGGTGGTGTCCTAATTTCAGACGTAGCGCCGGCTTCCAGCCGGCATTGAGCCCCGATGAATCGGGGCGCTACGTTCAAATTAGGACACTACCAAAGCGAATTGGCCCGGCCGCGATTGGGGCGGAGCTTGTTTGTAAGGTTGACAATCCCCCATCGCAAGATCACACAATGAATCAATGGCTCAATGGCCCGATGGCCCGATGACCAGATGGCCCGATTCCCCGCCCCTACCGTTCAAAGGGCGGGCGGGTCACCGCTGGGGCGAAGCTGAGATGGTTTCCGGCGCTGGGGCTGCGGCTGGAGCGGTTGCGTTGAGGACTGGCCGGGCCACTTTCAAAGTTCCATAGAGAGATCGCGACACCTGGGCTCCGAAAAGTAAAACTGCGGAGGATATATACGCCCAGGTCATAAGAGCCACAATGACACCGATGGATCCGTAGATATGACGGTAATTGAAGTAGGGTAGCCACAAGATAAAAAGTGAGCGCGCCGCTTCCCACAGCAGGGCCGTGAGCAAAGCACCAGGGTAAGCCTGGCGAAGCCGCATGGGGCGATTGGGGAGGCGCTCAAAGAGAACCACGAACATCAGTAGAGCCAAGCCAAAGGAGCTCAGCGAGTTCATCAGATTATAGAACAACTTGATCAGGGGCCGCATCGGGAGGCTCAGCACGCTTTCCAGCCAGTGGCGAAGGAGAATCTCCCCACCCAGCAGTACCGACGCGATCAGAATCAGACAGCCCCAGACCAGCGCCATCTCCAGAGCCAACAGCCGGCTGCGCCACCAGGAGCGCGCCTCCGTGACTTGCCAGGCGCGATTCATGGCTTTTTCGAGAGGGAGGAACACTCCCGAGGAGCTCCACAGCAGGAGGATAAACGACACGACGCCGACTCTTCCGTAAGCACGGGAGATACCCACCAGGTTCTGCATGATGAAGTCGGCTCGGACGGGCAGGTAGCGTTGCAACACCATGGCCAGCCGGCCCACCAGCTCGAAGTGGCGGATGTAAATACCGCTGATCCCCAGCAGCAGGAGCAGCAAGGGGAAAATCGCCAGCAAACTGTGGTAGGCGATGGAGGCCGAGACCATCAGCGCGTCTTCGGCGAGAAAGCTCTCCACAGCTTCAACGAGCAGATGGCGAATCTTCATCCAGCGCGTTGGTGCGAGTTCTCCCATGCTTGAGGAACACTTCCGTTGGCCTTTCTCCTCGAAGCCCGCGACCGCCCCGGAGGAGGGCAAAACCCTCACCTCCCCCTGAACCTTAGCTTATACTAGATTTCTGCATTTCGGGGCGAGTGCTATTTGAGGCCGAGGAAGGGAGGTTCCACCCGTGGCCACCGCGGAGGAAATCCGCGAGGAGAATCGCCGCGTGCGGCGGCTGCAGATCGTCGTCGATCTGGTGACCAGTCTCCTCTACCAATCCGACATGCCCGTGGAAGAAGCGGCGGCCCTGGTGGCGCAAACCCGGCAGTATGCTCTGCACCTTTTCCCCGACAAGGAACAGACCTACGACCTCATTTATCAAAGCCGTTTCAAGCGGCTCCTGGCTGAGAAGTACCAGGTGATTTGAATCCCTTCAATGTTTGGCAGGGGGCGTAGCAGGCGCCTGGTGGGTAATGGAGCGCAAGGTGCCGGTGAGGGAGCCCACGGAAATCATCGCCTTGATGCGCACCGGCAAGTGCTGGGGGTCGGAGCTGAACCAGATCAGCATCCGGCCCTTGCGTTGAAACAACCCGTTAAAAACTTTGGGCTCCACGCGAAAAGTATCAAACGTTCCCGTGGGAGTCTGCACCTTCTCGCGCGCCTGAACCTCCACCACCACCCGCTGGGTCTTGTTGCCGTCATTCACGGGCAATTCGATGGTGTGGCCAACCTCCATGTGCTGCCGGCGGAGGTAGTAAAACGCCGTCACCACGTCTTCGACACAGGGAGGGATTTCGTTTTCGGCGTGCTTGGCCGGCGCTCCGGGCTGGCTCAGGTCGCGCTCATCCAGGATGGCAAGTTTCCTGATACCGTCGAAAACGATCTGCGTATCCTTGTGCCGGTGACCTTCATTGATCCGCTTGTGAATCCGGTCGGAACAGAGAGTTTGGGGGCTGAACACGGCATGGAGCTCGTTATCAACGTCGATGAGCAGTGAAACAAAGCCCTCCGACCGCGCCGTAGTTGTGACTTCGTAGGTGTCGGAAGCGCCCTCCACCTTGCGTTGCAGCGTGGCGGTCACCTCGCCGGCGTGGAAGACCGACCACACCACATCGTAGGTCAGCTTCTCACCCGGGGTGAAGGGATCCACGTTCTCGGCACTCCCTGGAGTGGATACGATCAGGAGAAGGGCGAGTAGCGACGCGCTGGCCAATCGGGAAACGGGCATTTGCATACAAACAGTTAGACGCGGGGCAACCTACAAACGCAGCCTGGCCCACTCTAGCGCCGCCAAATCTTGAAAGCCAGAAAAATCATCACCGCGAGGTACCCCACAAGCGCTTCATACTCGCGATTTTTCCGATACTGGCGCCACTGGAATTTCTTCCCCCCGCCGGACCTGCCGAAACGAGGCAGGAAGAGTGGAACGCTTTCGGCGTAGCGGGCGTATTCATCGCCAAACTGCTGGCGCAGGAATTCCTCTTCGCGCCGGATCACGGGCCAATAGATGGCTCCAAAAAAAACCACCAGGGCCAGGCCCAGAATCCATGACCCCCCGGCCAGTCCGAATCCCGCCCCCATCAGCGCACTCCCCAGATACAAAGGGTTGCGGGTGCGCGCGTAGGGCCCACTCGTCGCAAGGTTTTGGTTTTTCACGAGATGTCCCGCCGCGTAGGCGCGGATGGCGAGGCCCCCCAGTGCGATGGCCCCGCCCGCTGTCAAGAGTGCCACCGTGGGCCGGCAGAAAACCAGGTAGGCCACGCCCAGTCCAAAGCCCAACGGCACCCGCCAGCGCGCCGCCCAAGCTCGATAGGCACTATCCATGCGCCCTCGCCAGTCGGTCAACGATAGCGGCCAGCACGGACTCCACCGTGATTCCCGGCAGGTAAGCCGATTCGCGGCGGGTGTGGTCGATCGGGCCCAGGTTCGACAGGGCAATGTCATCCTTCGCGAATGGGCCGTTGCGCGAGGGGTCCGTGGGACCATAGATGCCGACCACCGGAGTTCCCACCGCAGCCGCCAGATGCAACGGTCCCGTGTCCCCTCCCAGGAAGAGCCGGGCGCGCCGGGCGAGCGCGATGAACTGCACAAGCGTGGTGGGCAAATAGCGCGCGCGCGCGACATCGGCACGCTGCAAGAATCCCGGAGATCATATCCTCTTCATCCACCGAGCCGGTCAATATCAACTGCTCTTCGCACCTTTCTTCCAGGCGCCGCAGGAGTTCGGCATAGTTTTCCGGAGACCAGCACTTCGACCGCCAGCCCCCGCCCGGGTTGATGATGATGAAATCCTTCGCGTCGAGAACCGCGAGTTGGTTATCCACGTAGGTGTCGTCCGTGTCGTTCCAGGGCAAAGGAAACTGCCATTTGGAAGGGCGCGCTCCGAGGCGCCCGACCAACGCCAGGTTCATTTCGATGACGTGCCGGCACGCGCGGGGCGAGACGTGCTCGGTGTACAGCACCGCGGCGCCAGGCTCACGCAGCCAGCGATCGGCAAAGCCAATCCGCTCCGGCGCGCCGCTGATCCATCCGATCACGGCTGACTTCCACAGGCCCTGAAAGTCAAGGGCGGCGTCGTACCGGACCTTGCGGAGCGCCCGTACTCCATCCCTGATTTCATGCCACGTTGCGGCGGCGGTCAAGCGCTTGCGCCAGCCGAGCGTATCGAGTTTCACCGCCCCACGAAGATAAGGGTTGCCTTCGAGCAGCAGGGCATGACGGCTCTCAACGGCCCAATAAATCTCCGCCTGGGGAAACGTTTCGCCCAGAGCCGCCACGGCCGGCAGCGCGTGCACGATGTCGCCAATCGAACTGAGGCGGACGATCAGGAATCGCTGCGGCGAATCAGTCATCCCTAACACCTGTCCTGGCAGGGCTGGAACCGAAAAGGCAGCAGGCAGTTGGGCAGATGGGGAGGTGGGCAGTAGAGATTTTCCCCATCTGCCTACTGCCTACTGCCCACTGCCTACCGCCTGTTATTTTCTCCCCGACGGCCAGCAATCTCCACCAAAAGGCCACGCGTGGAATGATTCTTGGCATCACCCACAATTTGTATGGCGCCGCCATAGCCCTTTACAATCTCCCTCTCGGGAACCGTCTCAACCGTATAATCCGTGCCCTTGCAGTGCACGTCGGGCCGCAATTCGCACAGGATTTCCGCCGCGGTCAGCTCCTCAAAGATGACCACGTAATCCACGGACTCCAGCGCCGCCACAAGTTCCGCACGCGCTTCGGCCGGAAGCAGCGGCCTGCCTGCGCCCTTCAAGCCCTCGAACGCTGCGGTCACTGTTCACTCCCACCACCAGCACATCCCCGCACTGGCGCGCCCCTTCCAGGTAACGCACATGGCCGACGTGGAGAATATCAAAGCAGCCGTTGGCGAAGGCGATGCGGCGGCCCTCCCGGCGCAGGCGGTCGCCCAGGGCGCGGACCTCTTGGCGTGTGATCAGGGTGGCGCTCATGCGTTTTGGATGGCCTCGTGCATCTCGGCGAGCGTGACGGTGGCGGTGCCGCGCTTCATGACCACCAGTCCTCCGGCGACATTGGCGAGCAGGGCGGCGTGTAGAAAACTTGCTCCGGCGGCGAGCGCCAGCGTGAACGCGGCGATCACCGTATCGCCCGCGCCCGTCACGTCCACCGCATGGCCGGACCCGAAAATCTCAAGATGCCGCGTCGCGCGGCCCGCCTCAAACAGGGCCATGCCGTCCCTCCCGCGCGTCACCAGCAACGCCTGGAGGGACTGGCGGCGCAGCATTTTCCTTCCCAGCGTTTCGAGACGGTCCAGGTCGTTGCCAATCGCCTGGCCGAACGCCGTCTCAACCTCGGGTTCATTGGGCGTGGCGGCGGTCAGCCCTTTGTAAGTCACCAGGTCGTAGCGGGAGTCGATGGTGATGGGCAACGCCTTTCCTCGCAAACGCCGCCGCAGCGAATCAACTTCCCCGGCGTTGGTCGCCCCGTAGCCGTAATCGGAAATCAAAATCCCCGTGGAGGTGGGGAGCAGCGCCGCGGCGGCACGGGTCAGGCCCCTGCGCACTTCCGCCGCCAGCGGCTGGGCGGGTTCCCGGTCGATGCGGACAATCTGCTGGCGCTGCCAGTGCGTCAATCCCCCCAGGATGCGCGTTTTGGTAGGAGTCAGGTAATGGCGCACCCGGACCACGTGCCGGGTAGAAACCTGCTTCTCGCGAAAATAGCGGAGCAGCGCGTCGCCGGTTTCATCATCGCCGACCACGCCCACGGGAATGACTCGCGCGCCAAGGTCCGCCAGGTTATTGGCCGCGTTGGCCCCACCTCCGGGCAGCACCTGCTTTTCACGTTGCTTCAGGATCAGCACGGGCGCCTCGCGGGAGACGCGTGCGATTTCGCCGTAGATGGATTCATCCGCCACCAGATCGCCCAGCATCACCACCTGCTGACGCGGGAAACGCTCCAGCAGCGTAAGCAACGCAGAGCGGTCGGCGGCCGTGATCGTCAGCGCGGCGGTTTTTTGCCCCCCACTGCGGCCCGCAATTTCACGTTCAGGTTTAGTGCTCATGCGTAATGTTCCACTGCTTGACCAGTTGCAGGGTGGCTTTGAAAACCTCCTCCACCGAAAGGCTGCGCATGCAGCGAAAATCGATGGGGCATTGGCGCAACCCGCAGGGGCTGCACTCCACCCGCCGTGAGACGATGCGGAGGCGCGTACCCACCGGCCCCGTGGCGCGCTCGTCGGTGGAGCCGAAAATCGCGACCAGGGGCACCCCCAACGCCGCGGCCAGATGCATGGGGCCGGAATCGTTGGTCACGATCAACCGGCATTGCGCCATCAGCGCCAGGAGCTGCCGCAGGGAGGTATCACCCGCCACCACCGTCGGCGTGTGGTGCATGGCGCGCGCGATTTCCTCCGCCAGGGGCCGCTCCTCCGGGGAACCGAAGATTAGCACATCGGCGTTCAGCGCGCCCGTCAAGCGATCGGCCAGCGAGGCAAAGCGTTCCGGCATCCAGCGTTTGGCCGGGCCGAAGGCCGCGCCCGGACTCAGGCCGATCAGGAAGCGCGGCCCACTGAGGCCCAGGTTGTCCAGCTTCTTCGCCGCCCATTGCAGTTCCGGGTCCGTAAGGTACACCCGGATTTCCTCGACCGGCCGAGGCTTATCGATCACGCCGGCGCGGAAAAGGAGCTGCAAATAGTACGACGCCTGGTGCCCGTAGGCGGCGGGCAAGGGTGGTTCAATCGCATCGTCCAGCAAAAAGCTGCGCCCATCGCGCGCGTAGCCGATGCGCACCGGAATGCGCGCCAGGTACGCCATCCAGGCGGCGTGAAAAGCGTTTTGCAGAAGGATGGCGGCGTCAAATTGCTCCGCTTTGAGTTCCTGGGCGAACCGCCAAAGGCCGCGCGCCCCGCGGTGTTCACTCTGTGGCTTATAGATGATTTGCCGGTTCACAGCCGGATGATGCCAATAAATCTCGCTCACCCAGGGTTTTGAGACCAGCACGATTTCCGCCCGCGGGAAGCGCGCCCGCAACGCTTCCAGCGCCGGCAGAGACATCACCGCATCGCCTACCCAATTGGTGGCCCTCACCAGAATCCGCTGCCAGTTTGGGGAGCGCGCCAGGCTCGCCATCAATCCGCCTTCTTCGACCGCTCGAGCAGGGTTAACAAAGTTTTTTCAAATTCCTCCGCCTCGCGGATCTGCGCCTCCGCGACGCAGGTCAGGATGGGCAAATCCGGCTGCAAGTCCTTCGGAAACTTTACGGCGTCCTTTTCCGTCGTGAGCAACGCCGTCGCTCCCTTAATTTGCGCAAGCGCGACCAGGCGGCGAAGCTCCTGTTGAGAGTATACATGATGGTCGGGAAATGCGTCCTGGGCGGTCAGCTTGAAGCCCCAGCGCCGCAGGTCGGCAAAGAACGCGCCGGGGTTGCCAATACCGCAGAACGCCGTTACCTTCCGGGTACGAATTTCATCGCTCGGAACCCTCTCGCCGCTTAGTGAGTCCACGGCTCTCACAAATCTCGTCGAGCTGTGGAAGACTTTCGCGGCGGGATGAACCTTCAGAATAATCTCCTCAAGCGATTTCGGATCGCCGGAATCGACCCGCGTGATGACCACGATGGATGCGCGACGGAGCGCCCCAAGAGGTTCGCGCTGGCGGCCCGCAGGCAGGAGACCCCAGTCGGAGATTTCTTCGGTCGCGTCCAGCGCCACCACGTCCACAGCGCGTTCGAGCCCCAGGTGTTGGAACCCGTTGTCGAGGATGTGGACGTTAACCCGGAAACGCTGTTCTGCTGCTTGCCCACCGCGGAAGCGGTCCGCGCAGATAACTATTGGAACTTCCGGGAGCGCGCGGGCGAGTATGGCTGGCTCGTCACCGATTTCCCCCGCCTCCGCCTGGCGGGCCGGCGAAGGCGCGACGACAATCAGGTCAGCCTTGCTGTGGCGGCCGTAACCCCGCGTGAGGATGCCCGGTTTCCAACCCTGCCGCAGCAGCATTTTCGCGATCAGCACCACCAGCGGAGTCTTGCCGGTTCCACCCACCGTCAGGTTGCCGACGCTGATGACCGGCCGCGACAGGCGGCGCGTCTTAAGCCATCCCCGCCTGTAGGCAGCATGGCGCAGGGCAACGCCCAACCGAAATACCGCCGAGAGCGGCAGCAGCAGCGGGTACTGGTTCAGTTTGATTTTCATCGGTCTGCCGGTCCTACAACCACTTCTCGCAGACATGATACCCGCCGATGTGGAAGCTCCAGACTTTTTCAGGAACGCCCTCGAACCAGCCCGACGGGTTGATGTACACTCAGCCTTTGCGCGAAGCGCTTTGGACTGCGACCGCGAAGCTGCCGCTTTAACCCCTTGGCGCGAACAACAATTTCTGAAAGAAGAGAGCGAAATTTAAATGCAAAAGCGACAGCTTCGCGGCCGCAGTCCAAAAAGGGGCTTCGTCACCGTCACTCATCATCCGGGTGCCAATCGACTTCGAAATCGTCTTATACATTGATGCGATCAGACTTAAATCCCATGACCGTCTTGTAAAAAGCTGTCGTGGCTCGGCGTTGAAACCACCCCGCCGAACACCAGGGGTAAAGGGACGGCTCAGCCACCAGCCGGTGATGTACGGCGTTGGTATGCACGTAATTCAACCGCGCATAGTACGACTTGGGGAAGGTCAAGTGGGTATCCCAATATTGGAACCACACCTGCCGGCCAGGAGCGCCATCCCATCGATTCGCTTCCATCGCCGTGTCAGAATGAAGCTTCTTGAGGAAAAGAACAAGGCTATCGGCGGTTGGCGGCGACATGGCCACAAAGTGATAATGGTTGGAGAATACCGCCCAGGCTTGGAGATTCCAACCGTAGGCCGCAGCCAGGTTTAAGAGGGCATCGTGCAGGAACCGTACCCGCCGGATTCCTCGAAAGTGGTGTTCCTTCAGATAGGTGCCGCAGGTGACCATGTAGGCCCCACCTTTCGCTAATCGATGCACCGGACTGTGTGGCCAATCGCTCATAACGCTGCGGGCAAAGGACGCGTTTGGACTGCGGTCGCGCAGCTACCGCTTTAACGATTTCGCCCGAATGACCAATCTTGCAAGAAGACAGCAACACTCAAAATCAAAAGCGGCAGCTTCGCTTTGGACTGCGGGAGCAGCAGCTCCCGCTTTTGTCTTGGGCGTATTGGAGGTGCGATCGTTTAGGAACGAACCCAAAGCGGCAGCTTCGCGGCCGCAGTCCAAGACGCCTTCCGGCGAGTTTACGACAATTCCATCCATGCCTTCAGCTTTGGTCTGGCTCCGATAGGCGCGGAGAATTCAAGAAAAATAACTAATCTGTTTTCTTTGCGGCCTCGGCGTCGTGGGCCAGAAATTCCCGCAGACAGTTCGAGCGTGCGCGCCGTCGCGCCGGAATTCTCCTCCAGAACCTGCCGGGCACTCGCGCCCAGGCGGTTCCGGGTCTCGGAGTTTTCCAGCAGCCAGGTGGTTTCGGCCAATTCCCCGGGGGTGCGGATTTGGATGGCCGCGCCCGCGTCCAGAAAGAGCCTGGCGATGTCGCGGAAGTTTTCCATGTGCGGCCCGAAGGCGATCACCTTCGACCAGTAAGCGGCTTCGAGCAGGTTGTGCCCGCCGGTGGGAACCAGGCTGCCGCCAATGAAAACCAGATCGGCCACTTCGAAAATTCCCGCTAGTTCCCCAATCGTATCCAATAAGAGAATGTTGGCCGCGGCAAGCTGCCCGGACAACTCCCCCTTCTCAACCTTCAGGGTCGTGCGGCGAATAAATCGGCGGCCCGCTTTCGCAAGGTATTGGTCCACCTCGTCGAAGCGCGCCGGGTGGCGGGGAGCGAGAATCAGCAGCGCCTTCTGGTAGCGTGCCTGGATCAGGTCCCAGGCTTCCAGGACCAGCGGCTCTTCGCCCGGCATGGTGCTGGCCGCCACCAGCACGGGACCCCTCTGCGCCTGGTGGAGGACCGCCTTCAAGGCTCGCGCCAACTCACCAAGCTGCGGCGGCTGCGCGTCAAACTTAAGATTGCCGGCCACTCTGACGCGCTCGGGCTTGGCGCCAATCTGGCGGAAACGCTCCGCATCCGCTTCCGACTGCGCGCAGATGGCGTCCACATCAGCCAACACGCGGCGCATGAACGGCCGTGCCAGTTTGTAACGGCCCGCCGACCGCACCGAAAGCCGCGCGTTTACCACCACCACCCGCGTGCCCGCTTGCTGCGCCTCGCGCAGAAGGTTTGGCCATAATTCCGTTTCCACCACTAGCAGCAACGCCGGCCGCAGTCGTGCCAGAGCCCGGCGCACCGCCCATCCCCAATCGAGGGGAAGATAGAAGCGGCCCGCGATGGCCGGCAAACGCGCGGCTCCGGCCTCACGGCCCGCCGGTGTGATGTGACTGAGATAGATTTTGCGTTCGGGAAACGCCCGTTGGATTTCCTGCACCAGGCCCGCCACCGCGACCGTCTCACCTACGGAAACCGCGTGAACCCAGATTGCCCCCGGGCGGGCTTCCTCAAAAGGGATGCGCCCCAACCGCTCGCGCCAGAAGCCACCCCCCATTTTGCCGCCCTTCCGCCACAGATAGAAAGGCGCACTTAGTATCGCACCCAGCGTGAAGAGCATGCTGTAAACAAGATACATATCAGGAAGGACAGTAAGGTGACTGCTTGAACGCGCGTGGAGCCAAGGGGGATTATATGCTGAAAGGACAGTATCAACAATGAGCGCCTGCCTGCACACGGATTTGAGAAGCCCTTCATTAGCGATAATTTGCCGCGGACCGGGAGAGCAACCGGCTAGCGTGGGGTGGCCCCCGGGTTTTGGGGGTGGGCGGTGCGTCCTATGCAAAATCCGGAGACCCCCAAAACGGGCGGATTCTTTGCCGCAATACCTTGCCTCAATCGGTACAGGAAGAACCTGGCGTGGGGCGTGGAAGTCAGGCTCGGCGTGGCGTGCGCGCTTGGTCTGATTTTGCAGGCTCCACGACTTTTTGTCATTGTGGGACATGTCCCACAAGTTGCTCTCCGCGGGGCATAGCGAGCGAGGTCCCACTTAATCTCCCAACCCCATGCGTTTTCTTCCTATGACTTTTCACATGCGGTTCCGTCGCGTTCCGCTCGCCAAACCGCTTCCCAGCCGCACGCAGTTGACATGCCGTACCCTGCGCAGTAAGGTTAGGGCAGGCGCGAGTAGACGGGTGCTTCATTCCACCAGCGCAAAACCTTTCCACAAAGGAGAAGTGAGTCCATGCGAAAGTCATCCTTGACGCGACGAGAGTTCCTAGGCACGACCTCAGTGGGATTGGCCGCGGCCAGCGTCGTCCCCCGCAGCCTTGCCGCTTCGGGCAACCCCAACGCTCTGGCCTTGCACGGAGGCACGCCGGTTCGCTCCACCCCCTTTCCCGATTGGCCCCAGACCGCTGAGGCTGATGACCAGTACATCCTCAAGTCGCTCCGCAACCACCGCTGGTGCACCATGGATGGAGAGTTCATTCCCAAGTTTGAGAAGGCATGGGCGGGAAGAGTCGGCACCCCCGGCTGCGTCATGACGCCGTGCGGAACCCACGCTCTGCAAATGGCCCTGGAACTGATTGGCGTAGGCCCGGGGGACGAAGTCATCGTCGCGCCATACACCTTCATCGCCACCCTCCAGGCCATCATGCACAGCTTCGCCCTGCCCGTTTTCGCGGACTCCGATCTGAAGACTTTCCAAATCGACGCGGACGACATCGAACACCGAATCACCGAGCACACCCGCGCCATCATGCCCGTCCACATGTACGGCGCTCCCGCCAATCTGGATAAAGTCCTGGCCATCGGCAAGAAGCACAACATCCCGGTCATTGAGGACTCCTGCCAGGGACACAATACGGAGTGGAGGGGGAAGCACGTCGGCACGTTCGGGATTATGGGTTGCTTCAGCTTCCAGGAAACCAAGAATCTGCCTGGCGGCGAGGCCGGCGCGCTGGTGAGCAATGATGAAGAGCTGATCGCCAGGGCATACATGTACAGAAACTTCGGCTCAGACCCCAAAACCCACCATTATGCGACGCGTGGATTTAAGTATCGCATCTCCGATTTTGCCGCGGCGGCGTTGATGGGGCAGCTTGAACGCTACGACGCGCTGTGTGCCAAGCGGGATAAGCACGCGGCCTATTTGCGGGAAGAGATGAAGAAAATGCCTGGCGTGTTGTTGCAGGAGCATTACCCTGAATCGACGCATCAAAACTACTACTGCTTCGGCCTTCGTTATGATCCCGAGCAGTTCAACCATGTGCCGCGCAATCTGGTCGTCCGAGCCCTCAGGGCAGAGGGTATTATGGCGGTCGATGGTTATCCCCCGATGAACAAGGAACCCTTCATCGAGCACAGCCTTAACCTGCGCAGCTTCCAGTCAGTGTTCTCAGCGGAGCGCCTGGAGAAATACCGCCGGGGGAACCACCTTCCGCAGAACGACGAGTTGTGCAAAACGGCCCTTTACCTCGAGCAAAACATGCTCGTCGGCGAAAAGAGCGACGTTGACGATATCTTGACGGCGTTCGACAAGGTGCAGAAGAACGCGAGCATGCTGTCGTAGAGCAGGTGCTGGGGGCTTGGGACTAGGGGCTGGGGAAAAACCAACAGGGGCGCTTCGCGACCTGTCCCGATCTGATCGGGAAGCGCCCCTGCAACAAACCAGCCGCTACGATTCCAAGTTTTCACAAAGAATCTTTAGCTCCGCCTTTCCGATTTCTCTACGAGAATGTTCCGGCCTCCTGGGAAACCTGGTCCAGGTGTACGCGGACACCTTCCCCGGCGCGGCGGTTGGGGTAAGCCAGCGAGCCCAGGATCATGCCGAGTGGCGCCAGCCCGAAGCTGAGCAACCCCGCCACGGTAGGTGAAAAGGAAGGCCGCGCCAGGCAGATGGCGGGGAAGATCGTGCTTCCCACGAAAGCGAAGTACGCGCCCCACACGCTTGCCCTCTTCCAATAAATTCCTCCCACGAGTGTGGTCAGTGTGGCCGCGAAGGAAATGGAACCCGTCACGGTAAGGTAACGGAACACGGATTCCGGAAAGTGATAGAAGGAAGCCCAGATGTAAATGACTACACCCATCCCCACCGTGCAGAGTTGCATCAGCTTCAAGCGCACAGCGTCAGAAGGAGGTTTGCGGAGCAGCGGCGCAATCACATCCTGGAGCAGGATGGAACTGAAGGCGAGAAAATAGCTCGAGAACGTGGACATGGTCGCGGAGACGAAGGCGACGGTGGTGAGGCCAATCAATCCCGCGGGCAGGATGCGGACCATTACGGTTTGTAGCGCGGCGCTCGAAGGCGTGACGGTTCCTACGATGACCAGCGCCCCGATGCCCCAGACCATCGGCACCGCGGCGCGCAGGAACATGAACACGCTGCTGAGCCTGTACAGATGCAGGCCGGTCTCGATATCCCGCATGCTGAGTACGCGCGCCACCACCGGTTGCCAGGAACTCCACCCTGCCAGGTAGTAAAGGGCTGACCAGACCAGGAAGAGAATCCCGTAGCGAGGCGAATCCCAGAAAGTGAAACCGCCGCTTCCGTAGCGCGTCATCACCACCGCGGCCATGTGGCCCCAGCCTCCTGCGGCGCGGATGATCAGGAATGACGCAACGGTGACTCCCACCACGACCAGAACGAATTGCGCGATGTCGGTGTACACCACGGAGAACATGCCGCCGAGCGCCGTGTAAGCCAGCACCACGGCCAGGAGGATGCCCATCATCAACGGCAGGAAGCTTGGTCGCAGGCCCATGATTACGGTGAGAAAAGCTCCCTCCACCTGGAGGAAGATTCCCAGGTTCAGAATGCCGACCACAAAGGAAGCCAGGCCGGCGATCCACCGGACCTTGATATTGAAGCGAGTCTCCAGGTACTCCGGCACGGTGCGCACGCGCAGTTCGCGCAGCTTCCTGATGACGAAGCCGGTCCACCCGACCATCCACATGGTAAGGGCCGCGATGCCGGCCAGGATTATGGCCACGAAGCCGCTGAGGTAGGCTTCCTCGGCAAAGTAGATCAGGGTTACCAGGCCCGTCTCCGTCGCGGAGAGCGTGGCGACGCCCCAAATCGGACCCAGCTTCCTTCCCATCACCAGAAAATCGTTGAGCGTACCAGCACGCTTTTTCGCAGCGATGCCCAACCAGCCATAGAGAATGAGGAAGCCAATGACCAGCACCCAATCAAAAGCTGAGAAGTGTGAATGCATGATGGGGCTCTTGTATCACTAAAGCGAATTTGTCACCACAAATTTGGTCGGACGCAGTTTTAGAAGCGACGGGGAAAACCGTCGCGACAGGCTCGAGGCGCGATGACAGATTGTGCAGGCGGCGCACTCCGCCTGCGGTTCCAAGCGACCTCCTGTTGACCAGCCGTCGACGTACCATTACCATGGCGAGGTCTTGACAAGCCGTCCTTTACCGCCTTTATCATCGGGTCCTCCCGAACCGCATGCCGTCACGGCGCGTGAGGACACGCTGGCGCGCCGGCTCAGTCCCCGGCAGGTGGGCATGATCGCGCTGGGCGGGGCAATCGGCACCGGGTTCTTCCTGGGCTCAGGCGTCTCCGTGCATCTGGCCGGCCCCGGCGTGATTCTTTCCTATATCTTCGCGGGATTTATCGCCTTAGTCATCTCCTGGTCGCTAGCGGAGATGGCGGTTGTGCATCCCGTGGCCGGCGCGTTTGGCGTTTACGCGGAAATCTACGTCCACCCCTGGGCCGGATTCACCATGCGTTACTCCTACTGGTTGGGAGTGAGTATCGCAGTGGGCAGCGAGGTGGTCGCCGCTGCCATCTACTGCGGTTTCTGGTTCCCCCGCGTGCCAGGGTGGATCTGGGTGGTGGTCTTCTCCCTGGTCCTGCTCGCCGCCAATGCCTGGACCGTCTCGAGTTTCGGTGAGTTCCAATTCTGGTTGGCCTTTATAAAGGTATTAACCATCGTAATATTCATTGTGGTCGGGCTGGTGTTGCTGTTCGGTTGGGGGCCGTTCCCGGCGCGTGGCCTCAGCAATTACACCGGGCAGGGGGGATTTCTCCCCAACGGCTGGCGCGGCGTACTGCTGGCGAGCTCGCTCGCCACGTTCAGCTATTTCGGCGTGGAGGAGGTAGCGGTTGCCGCCGGGGAGACGCGCGACCCTGGCCGCTCCATCCCCCGCGCTATGCGTTCGGTCTTCTGGCGCCTGGGGCTTTTCTATATCGGCGGTATCGCCATTATGGTGGGGCTCGTGCCCTGGCGTGCGGCGGGCCTGGAGGCAAGCCCCTTCGTGCGCGCCTTCCAAGCCGCAGGCCTTAGCGCCGCGCCCACACTGATGAACCTGGTGGTACTGAGCGCCGCGCTCTCCAGCGCCAACGCCCTGCTTTATCTTTCAGCGCGCATGGCCTTTTCGCTGGCGCGTGGGGGCTATGCGCCCGCCGGCCTGGGGCGCACCACGCGCCGAGGTATTCCCATTTATGCACTAGCCACCTCCGGCGGCGGCATGCTCCTGGCCGTCCTCGCGGAAATATATTTTCCTCAAGGGGCTTACCTGGCTCTGGTGGGAATCTCGCTGTTTACGGGCCTCTTTGTGTGGATGATGATTCTCCTCACCCACCTGCGGTTCCGCCGCTCGCACCGGGGCGACAAGGCGGCGTTTTGGATGCCCGGCTTCCCGTGGCTGAATGGGCTGGCGCTGGCAGGACTGGTTTTGGTAACCGTATCCACTTGGTTTACACCCGGCATGCGCATAACCTTGCTCAGCGGAGTTCCCTGGCTTGCCACGCTTTCGCTGGCTTATGCAGTTTGGCGCAGCAGACGGCACGCGTAGCCACGCTCCGAGCGGCGGCTCTAGTGCCAACGCCGACTACCGCTTCGAAACGGCAGGCCGCAGTTGCGAGCCATTTAGGCGGCGCTCGGCTTGGCGATCATTCACCAGATCTCTTTCGACCGCCCTCGGCGGAAAGGTGGAGGAAAATGTCACATCGAGTTTGTCCCTGGTGGTTAGGCTACTTGCTGGCCAGCCCCATACGCCGCCTGCTGCAAGATCCGCGCGAGCCTGTGGCCCCTTACGTTCACGAAGGCATGACGGTGCTTGAGCCGGGTCCTGGCATGGGCTTCTTTACGCTTGAACTGGCGCGCCGGGTCGGACCCTCTGGCCGCGTGGTGGCCGTGGATATCCAGTCCAAGATGATCGCTGCGCTCAAACGTCGCGTGGCCCGCGCTGGGTTGCGGGAGCGAGTGGACGCCCGTGTGGCCGCGCCCGATTCCCTGGGCTTGGCCGACCTTGCGGGAAGCGTGGACTTTACTCTCGCCTTTGCCCTGGTGCATGAGATTCCCGCGATTGAGCGCTTCTTCAGCGAGGTCGCCCAGGCCTCGAAGCCCGGCGCCACCTTGCTATTTGCCGAACCAGCAGGGCACGTGAAGCCGGCGGATTTCGAAGTCGAGTTGCAGGCAGCGGTCAAGGCTGGATTCGAGTTGGCAGATCGTCCGGTGGTTCGGCGCAGCCACGCTGCCCTGCTCAGAAAGCCCTGACGCGTCTTGTGACGGAAAACTCACGGTAGTGGTACAGATGGCGGCGGCTTTCATCCTGATCTGATCGGGACGCCGCCACATGGCGAGGTAAACTCGCCGCTACAAAATCATACTGAACCACCACCAAACTCATTGGCAACTTGCGCGTTGATACCGTATGATTCCACTGGCCACTAGGTCAGGGCAGTTAACGACGAAATCTCGAAATCTTGCGGCAGATTGGAAAGCGGTGAGGCTGACAAGGTGAGCAAGCCTGATGCGGAATTCCGGCAGCCTCCACCTTGCGCCAGGAGTTTGCTTAAACCCCATGAACCCCATATCCTCTGAGCATCCTTCACGCGTACGCTGGAAGATCCTGATCCTCCTCGTGGGCTTCAGCGTTACTGCCTACGTATTGCGAGTCAATATTACGATTGCCGAACATCCCCTGATGCAGGAAACCCACCTCACCCCGGTGCAATTGGGTTGGGTATTTTCCTCCTTCCTGGTCAGCTACACAGTTTTCATGACCCCGGCGGGCATGTTCCTGGACCGTTATGGTCCTCGCTTCATCCTGTCCGTTTCGGCTTTGATTTGGGCCGTGCTGGCTTTTGGCCAAGCCCTTACACCCAACCTGGTGTTTACGTCCACCGTGGGCATCATTATTTGCCTGATGGCGTTGCGCACCATCTTGGGAGCTGCTCAAAGCCCCACCTTTCCGGGGGGCGCCAAAGCAATTTCCTTTTGGTTTCCAAACTCCGAAAGAGCCTTCGCGAACGGCTGGGTTCAAACCGGAGGACTGTTGGGAACCGCGGTCACCGCACCTTTGATTTCCTATCTCATGGTCAAACTGGGTTGGCGGAATGCCATGATGGTGACTTCCCTCATGGCTCCTACCCTGGTGTTGATTTGGATGGCCTACGGCAAGGACCGCCCGGAGCAGCATCGCGGCGTCAACGCGGCTGAGCTGGCATTTATCCGCAGCGACCCAGTAACGGACAGTGCACAGAAACCGACTGGCCCGGACCTGAAGCTGATCCTCAAGAGCATGCAAGCCTGGAAGCTGACGCTCGCCTATGGCGCCGAATCTTACGCCAGCTATATGTTCATCTGGTGGGTCTATTACTATCTTGTGGAGATTCGAAAGTTCAGCGTCTTGGGGAGTGGCATACTGGCCTCGATTCCGTTTATTGTCGCCACGATCACCACACCTTTGGCCGGCGGCATCAGTGACCGCCTCAGCCTGCGGTTCGGCCGCCGTCAAGGCCGCCGCATTGTTCCCATTGTGACGCTCCTCGTCGCGGCCGTGCTCGTCTACTTCGGAGGGATTGTGCCGGGGCCCAAGGCTGCCGTGGTCATCCTCTCGCTGGGCGCAGCCCTGACCTTGGCCGCGGAAGGACCCACCTGGGCAAGCATGGCAGAAATGAGCGGCGCCAGCGCCGGGGCTGCCACCGGCTTTCTGAATACCGGGAGTAATCTGGGAGGATTCTTCTCAACCATCCTGACTCCCTGGATTGCCGGCCACTTCGGTTGGCCGGTTGCCTTTGGTGTGGCGAGTGTCTTTTCGGTGGGCGCCGCGGCCCTCTGGTTCGGCATTGACGCTACACACCGCATCGTGACTGAACCGGTTCCCGAGATGGGCCAGGGTTGACCGGCGAGCTACCCTTGTGGCCCAAAATCCAAAACTTGCGTAGTCCCAATCTGATCCTCCTGGGACGATGAGGATTGAGAACCTATGGCCGAGACTACAGTGCTGGTGATCGACAACCCCCAAGGTAACTACCTCGAACCCCTGCGGCGCCTGCCGGAATCGCTGCACGTTACCATCAGCGATCAGTTGGACGTCTTGCAAGAGGTGGCCCCCAAAGCCGATGTCATCATGATTGCCGCGGATGTGAAGCTGCTGGAAGCCGTCTTCCCCAAGGCGACTCGCCTGCGCTGGTTGCATTCGTTCTCGGCCGGCGTCGAATCGTACCTCATCCCGGATGTGGTTCGAAGTCCCGTAGTGATGACTAACGCGCGGGGCGTGTTCAAGGAATCCCTGGCTGAGTTTGTGATTACCAGCGCGCTGTACTTCGCCAAGGATTTACGGCGCATGTTGCGCAACCAGGAAGCGCGGGTGTGGGAGCGGTACGACGTGGAGGAAATTGGCGGCAAGGTGATGGGGATTATCGGCTACGGTGAGACCGGCCGCGCCTGTGCGAAACTGGCTCGAACCCTTCGGAATGACCCTGATCGGCCTGCGGCGGCGGCCGGAGCTTTCCGCGGGCGACCGGCTGCTGGACCGCGTCTTCGGCGCGGATCGCCTTCTCGAATTGCTGGCGCTCTCGGATTATGTAGTGCTGGCTGCCCCCGCCACGCGCCAGACTCGCAAGTTGATCGGTGAGGCTGAGATCAACGCCATGAAGCGCGAAGCGGTTCTGATTAATGTGGGCAGGGGTTGGTCCATTGACGAGGCCGCACTGGTCCGGGCGCTGGAGGGAAATCGCATCCGGGGTGCGGCATTGGACGTCTTTGAGACCGAGCCGCTGCCGGCCGGTCACGCTTTTTACGGACTGGATAACCTTCTGCTTTCTCCTCATATCGCGGACCACACTCCCGACTGGCAAGCCCTGTCCTTGCAATTCTTCCTCGAGAATCTGGAGAGATTTGTGAAGGGACAGCCGCTCGAAAACATCGTCGACAAGCACGCCGGGTACTGAGGCTATTTAGTATAAGAACAATCCATTCCGGCTTGGCGATACGGTGTTACGGGAGCCACGGTCACATTTCCCCTAACGGAAGGTGCGGGTCCCGACTCAGCACATCGTCAATGACCATGAACAATTCCTGGATGCGGATTGGCTTCGATACATATCCGTCCATGCCGGCGGAAAGGCACCGCTCCCGGTCACCTTTCATGGCGTGGGCGGTCATGGCAATAATGGGCAGGTGCCCGCCGATTGATTGTTCTCTTTCCCGGATCACGGCGGTCGCTTCGAACCCGTCCATCTCAGGCATCTGGACGTCCATCAGGACAATATCAAACCTGTCCCGGCCCATGGTGGCCAAGGCCTTGCGCCCATCACCCACCACGGTCACCTGGTGCCCGTGTTTCTCAAGCAAGCGCAAAGCCAGCGTCTGATTTACGGGATTGTCTTCCACTAACATCACGCGCAGCTTTCTTTCCTCCGCCGTCGGCGCAGGCAAGTTTTTGTGGTCCAGCGAAGTGGGTGGAGATAGCCGCGCTGGTTTCCCTGCCTTTAGTCTGGCCGTAAAGTGGAAAGTGCTGCCCTGACCCGGTTCGCTTTCCACCCAGATGCGTCCGCCCATCAGTTCAACCAGACGCTTGGAAATGGTCAGCCCCAGACCTGTGCCGCCGTGGCGACGAGCGGTCGAACCGTCTGCTTGGGTAAAAGCGTCGAAGATAGTTTCATGCTTTTCGCGCGGGATGCCGATCCCCGGATCCTTAACACTGAAGTGGAGGACTATGAATGTTCCGTCCGGGGGTTCGCACTCAAGCCGGACGATAACCTTGCCCTGCTCGGTAAACTTGACGGCGTTACCCGTCAGGTTGATGAGAATTTGACGGAGGCGGCCCGGGTCACCCAGCAACGTCTGGGGAACGGTAGCTTCAACATGGCTCTCGAGTTCCAGACCTTTCTCACTCGCCCGCATCTCCAGAAACTTCACCGTGGATTCCACCGTGTCGCGCACGTCGAACTGCAGGGCTTGGAGGTCCAGCTTGCCCGCCTCGATCTTGGAAAAGTCGAGGATGTCATTGATGATATCGAGCAGGGACTCCGCGCAAGCCTTGACCATGCCAAGGTGTTCCCGCTGCTGCGGGGTGAGTTCCGTCTCGAGCACCAGTTCCGTCATCCCGACGATGCCATTCATGGGGGTTCGGATCTCATGGCTCATATTGGCCACGAACTCGCTCTTGGCGCGGCTGGCGGCTTCGGCGGCGTCTTTCGCCCATTCCAATTCTTTCTCGGCGCGTTTGCGGTCGCTAAGGTCCATCATGGCGCCGGTCAAGCGCAAGGCTTTGCCTGCCGCGTCACGCACTACATAACCCCGGTCGTACACGTAGGCGTAAGAGCCATCCCCCCGGCGGTGACGGTATTCGCTTGACCAGAGACTCTCGCCGCCTTCGACGACTGACCGTACGCTGGCCTGGACTCTGGCGCGATCCTCGGCATGGATCTGGCCGTACCACCAGGCGGTGGTGAGTTCGACCTCTCCCGGCAAGTATCCAAAAATCGTATAAAATTGCTCGCCGAACCAGACCTGGTCGGTGAAGAGATCTACTTCCCAGATGGCGTCGTTGGTGGCGCGGACGACATACTGCAAACGCTGTTCCAGGGCGGCTTCGCTCTCCAGCCGGAGCCGAATGATCTCCGTTTGTTGATGCACGCGGCGCCGCAAGACGTAGACCCAAACTAGGGACAACAAGCCGGCTAGGATCGTCAGGCCCAGGACGCTCAAGGTTCGCTCGGTGGTCCACCAGGACGGGGTGCGGAGGACCACGATGTCCTGCGCGGAGCGGAGAGTAATCCGGAAGCCAAGGGGGTCCGCTTGCTCATTGGCCTGGATAGAGCAGACGCCTGTTACTTCGAGGAGACTGCCGATTTCCGGAGGCGGTAAACCTGGGCTCCGACCCTGGGCCCTGAGATCAACTTCGAAGGTCGAGGAGTCGGCCTCCAAAGTAAGAACCCGTTCGCCATGAAACTCCGCTTCGTGCAGCAAGCGACCGTTGATTCGCACCAGTTCGGAATCATGCTCTCCTTGGAGCGCTTGCAGGGCGACGATGGGGCGAGGAGATATTTGGGCACGACTTCCCAAACTACGAAAGATGGCGTGTCGCAAGATGGGTGATAGCCCCTGCCTCACGCTCGGGAATCCCGCGACTTCAACGTAGTCCCCGACTTGGAGAGGGGTTCTCTGCTTGCTTTCAACATAAAGTCCATCGTTTCCGTTCTGAATAAAGAGGCCCCGCCCGACTTGCTGAAGCGTCACGACACCTCGCACCTTGGTACGGCCCGGCTCCTTTTTGGGAACGAAGCAGAGAATGCTGGATATGCTATGGACCGGCCCTGCGAAGGGGTCTCCGGGGCCTTCCTCAATCACCTGCAGGTCCGCCAGGCTGGGGAGACATACTCGTACCGCAATTAACTGATTCTTCTTGTTGGACGTCGCCCCGCACACCCCTTGAATGCGCACCTTGGCATCGACAAGATTGGCGGGAATCGGACCTGGAGCAAAGGAAATCGGAACGTTGACAGTCCCGCCGTCCACCTCGAGAGTCAGCCGCAGCAGGTCCCCTTGCTTGATCACATCGAGTACGGTCCCTTCCACCTGGACGCGCCGACTGTTGGTGCTGGTCGAAGTAAGCTGGTTGAAGGAGGTCGGCGGTGCGGGGGGCAATAGGGCCCGGCCTAGGACTCGGATGCGGGGCTTTCCAACCTCTGGAGCGAAGTCGAGCCACTGACCTACGCCCCGCAGCTCCACCCAGTCACCCACCTTCAAGTCAAACTTCGGCACCCCCTCGATACTCACCCAAGTCCCCGCCGTCGAATCCTGGACAAAGAGATCGAGGTTGCCCGGGTCGTAATAAGTCACGACGCCGTGGAAGCAAACTTCAGGCGCTAAAGCGGCCTGCTGCCGGGTGAGTTCCCGGAGTTGCTCAATTCTTGTCAGGGGCGGAGGGCTTAAGTCACGGCTGGAGCTATCCCCGCCTAAGGCTATGGAAAGTGGGCAGACGAGCAGCAGCCCAAGCAGGGCGAACCAACGCCGCTGGCGATCGGTTAATAGGCGCGCTAGAGGCATCAGCTCAGCCTCATCCGCAGGCACAATTTCCACACCGGTTCCGTGGTGCTCACCATGGTGTTGTGCCCCTTCAAGGCACTTGGGTGCTTCTGCTGGATCCAACTTCAATCAACCCAGTTCCACCCTTATCCTTTATCGGCTTAAATGAGTGAGAACGTTAGGTCAGATCACCAACCTCGAACCACGGTGAGTTTTCTCACATCCCTGCAGAGCAGGTTTCCTAACCGGCTGATTCTTCAGTGGAATCCAAGTCCCGGCGGTCGTGGTAAAGCCGGTAGAAGACGAGGCACAACAGGAGGGCTTCAGCCACGAACAGAGGGGATGGCCAGTAGTCGCCGACAAAAGCCAGTTGGTGCTCTTGTTTAAATCCCCAGTTGAAATTACCGACCGTGTTAACAAACAGCAAGGGCAACAACCAGTGCTCGTAGGCAAAATGGAGAGCCACGCCCAGTGCAAAATCGCAACCGAGCCCCAGGATCATCAAGACGCGGAGTGGTTTCGAAATCGTCGGCCAAGCGGCGGCGATCACAACCAGGCCCAGCAGGATCACCGGCTGGAGGTCCAAGTGCACAAGGCCCCAGGTATGCCGCTCCCCCACCACGCCGATTCCAAGGACCACCGCCCCGGGCACAAACCAGGCCCAGAAGTGGAGCAAGGTCTTGTCGACGGCGCGCCGTGCCAGCTTGAATACCTGTAGGATCGCAATCAGCCACCCGGCCGATCCCAGCGCGAGAAAGAAATTGCTTTGGTAAAGCATGAAGGAATAATCACGCAGGGCCGGCACTGAGAATTTTAGGCCCCTCCCCGGGTCATTGGCGCGCGTGAAGGGTGGCAGCAGCGTGTCGCGGAGGTTCCCCGCGATCATCGGTAAGGTCTCAGCCGGGCTGCGTCGCGCTTCCTTTGCCACGGAAGCGTTCGAGTCCAAATTAACCTGAGTACCATAATGAGCGATTGACCAGCCGAACCACGTGGAGAGGATGAGCACATTCAACGTGAGGAGCCCGGCCATCTCTTTCCAGCGGGGTTGGCGAAGGTGGCGCCAGAGATAATGAGTCCCCACAAGAATCATGTAAGGCCCCGCCGAGTAGTGCGTGAGGAGCCCGATGGAGAGGGCGGCAAAGGCGAGGTAGAGTGTGAGCGTTTCACCTTTCTCAAGGAAACGGCAATAAAGCCAAACCCCCAGCAACACGAAGAAGACGGTCAGCAGCTTGCTCCAGGTATAGGTCGCGTTCTGCATTACCGAGGGATTGAGACCCATCACGATGGCGAGCGGAAGCGGTCCAGTCGCGGCTTGGGGCGCCAGCCTGCGGAAGAAAAGGCTGGCAGGGAAGAACACAGTCAGATTCAGCAGCATCGCGGCGACTTGGTAAATCGGGTACTCGTTGCCCAGCTCGACCATAAAGTGCGCGCTTACCAGGTTGAAGATGGGGGGGCGGGCCGGGAGCAGGTACCCGTCAAGAAAGATGGTGTTGAGCGGAAGGGGCTGCGCAAAAAACAGGGCCCGATGGTAGTGCTCGTACCAGTCGCCCCCCCAATCGCCGCCGGAATAGTTCCGAACCAGTTCCAGGGCCGCGGCTGTCCAAATCAGCAGGACAAGGAAGCTGAGGAAGAGACGTTGCACTTCCGGCGAGGAGAAAAGAGTGCGCAAGTCCCTTCGGCAGCGCCAAGCGACCATAAGGCTGCCTGCGCTGAACAACACGTGGCAAACCGCGGGCAGTCCTAGACCAAAAACCAGAAAGGAGTACAGGTAGAGAATAAAGATCGAAGCGCCGATTGAACATGCGGCCTTCTCAGCGGGATCGAAGGGGAGACGCCGCACCAGGAAAAAGCCCGGAGCGAACAGGGTGAAAGGAGATTCGAGGATGACCAACAGAGCACGAATTAACAAATTTATCAAAGACCGAAGGCGGTCGCCACGCTGCCATCGTTTGGCAGCCACCTATTCCAACCAGAATTCGCTTTAGGGCGATCGAAAGTATACACCCGATTGTCACTACCAACCCCTGGCGGTCCTTTCTCTCCCTCCAGAATGATCCGATCGACTCTCTTCCGCCTTCCGCGAGTCCCGAATTCGTCGCAACGAAATTCAGCGGTGGGAATGTGGATTTCACACGGTTAAGGATGGTAGGCCTGGAGGGATTCGAACCCCCGACCCACGGTTTAGGAAACCGTTGCTCTATCCGTCTGAGCTACAGGCCCGTACCTAGAAACTGATTGGAGCTGGCTGGGAAGAGCCGAAGCAAGTATCCCCTTTCCAATCTGCTGTGCCGCGCGGGTTACCGGGGCTGCAGGTCCTTCGCGCCGTACCCCACTTCGCGCCACGGGAATTTCGGACCAAGAATTACGCCAGCCTTTAATAGATTAGCACACGAGCCTCTCCGCGATGGGTCAGAATTCAGGCGCTCGACTGGTGTTGTATTCTTGATGCTGTACGGGCGAGTCCATCTCGCCACATGGCGGCATCCCGATGAGATCGGGAAACGTTCCGCCGTCTCTACATCAAATTGAACCTCCACCCTTAAGGGACCAAATTTTTTCTCTCTCGCGCCAGTCTGTGGCAGAATAAGAAAGTTCAAGGGTGTTCACGGTCTCAAATTCTCAAACCCTGGTTGCGGGCTTGCGCAACCACATTTCTCGCTGGAGGAGTTCGCGATGCGATATGTGCTGACGGTAAGTTTTTCACTCCTGTGGTGTGGTGCACTGTGCGTTGCCCTGGCCGCTGACAAGGAATCGGAGCGGCTGGAAAACTCGGCGGAAGTCCTTACCGACATCATGAGGACTCCCGAAAAGGGTATTCCGCAAGACCTGCTTGCAAAGTCGGTGTGCGTAGGCATCATCCCCTCGGAAAAGAAACTCGCTCTGGGCCTGGGCGGCAGCTACGGGCGCGGTGCGCTGATCTGCCGGCGCAATGGCAACGGGCCCTGGGATGCGCCCTCCATGTTCACGGTGGGCGGCGCCAACGTCGGTTTCCAGATCGGGGGCCAAGCCACGGACTTTGTCCTGCTCGTCATGAATGCCCGGGGCGCGGAAAAACTCCTGCACGATAAGACCAAACTGGGCGCGGACGCTTCTGCCGCCGGTGGTCCCGTGGGCCGCAGCGCAGAAGGTTCTACGGACCTGCAACTTCATGCGGAGATCCTCACCTACTCGCGTTCGCGGGGCGCCTTTGCCGGCGTCTCTCTGGATGGGCAGATTCTCAAGCAGGATGACGACGCCAACGCGAAGCTTTACGGCCGCAAGGTGGCCCCTGAAGATATCCTCTTCAAGGGCGCGGTGAAGGTGCCGACGGCGGCTCTTCCGCTGATCACGGAACTGACCAAGATCTCGCCCCATGGTGGCGAGGCATTCCATCCCAAATAGACGGTCGGGATTTCGGTCCCGCGCTTGATCGCTGCACATTTACGAGGCCGCCGCTGGAGGTTCGTCCTCGGGCAGGAAGACCGTGAAGCACGCGCCATTACCGGGCTCGCTCTCAACGCGAAGCAGCCCGCGGTGGTCGTCTACGATCTTGGAAACAATCGAGAGCCCCAACCCTACGCCGCTCTCCTTGGTCGTAAAGAAGGGATTGAAAATCTGCTCGCACAGTTCGGCAGGGATACCCGGCCCCGTGTCTTTGAAAGTGATTTCCACTCCCCGCCGCCCCTCGGACTCCGCCGGTTTGATGGCCACCCGCAGCTTGCCGCCCTCGGCGCCCATGGCTTCGTAGGCATTGAGCACCAGGTTCGTGAACGCCTGCTCCATCAATTCGCGGTCCACAGAGATTTCCGGCAGGGTGCCCGCGAATCCCCGCTCCACTTGCACCTTGGCGTCCGGCCAGCGATCGTGCGCAGCTTTAAGCGCCTGCTCGATAAGAGCCGGAATTAGCTCGCGTTGCCGGTCGAGTTTGAGGGGCCGCGCAAAATCCAGAAAGCGTGTCACGATGACGTTCATGCGGTTCACTTCACTGGAAATATAGCCCGCGACTTCAATGGTCACTGGGTCCGCCGCCGCCAGCTTGCGAGTCAGCGTTTCCGCCGAGCCTTTGATTACCGCCAGCGGATTCCTTAATTCGTGCGCCAGACCCGCCGAAAGCTGACCCAGCGCCGCCAGCCGCTCGGAGCGCCGCGCCTCGTCTTGTGCCTGTTCCAACCGGCGATTGGTCTCCGCCAGGGTCTCAGCGAGCTCCCGGTAGCGCCTCGCTTGCTGGCGATTCTCCGTCACGAAACGATTGACGATAATGGCAGCAAGAAAGAAAAACAGGTTGCGGAGGGCTAGTTCGGCGGCGCCTTCCCCCGTCAATTCGTATGCACTCAACTCCCAGAGCACGAAGGACCAGTAAGCCGCCGACGTCAACGCTGTCCATGCCAGCGTGGCCCACAGATCGAAGTACATCGCCGCCGTGACCACAGGTACGAAGTAGATCGGCCAGTAGCTACTATTGATTTTATTGGTGTGATCCACCAGCATTGACGCCAGCAGGATTTTCAGGATCACGCTGTAAGTGCGCCCGCGCTGGGGAAACCACCCCAGGAAGCGGTACTCGAAGATTTGGAACACCCCAATGGCGAGCAGGATGAGCTGTTTGTGGATTATATCCAGACCGGGCGTGAGCACGGCCAACCCAGCCAGGAATGCCAGCCACAGCAGGTCCATCCATGCGAAACTGTGTCGTTGCTCCATGTCACCAATTTCCCCTCACCCAATCTATCACGACCGCCAAGCGCCTGCCCGACGATAAGGGCAAAGAGTGCGGATTCCTCTGCTCTTTACGTAACCCCCTTTCTTTTCATCAACATAATGGGTTAGCAACACTAACTAGCTTATTTTTCAATAATATAATGGGTTCAATGGAGACTGAAATTTTTTCTACATGTGTTTTCAATAACATAATGGGTTCAACCTTCATTTTTAATTCCCCCTTTTTCCCTGCACCCACTCCGTCGGATCTAACTAAGTTGTGTTATTTCAAATGCATAGGCGTTTGGACATTTCTGCCATCCCACCCTTAAGTTCCTTTGTTTTCTAGTATATATTGGGTTAGAAGGTCCTCTTCGCCCGCTTCCACGGGTTCCATTTTGCCCTCTCGGTGTTTGATTTTCAGCAGCAGATTGGTGAAAGATGGCTTTCTTGGCGAGCGACATGGGACCCTCCAAGGGGCGGGGTTCGGGATCCGGGACTCGGGACTCGCAAAGGGCGCTGGCTGCCTTCTGCCTACTGCCTTCTGCCTGCTGTTTCTCCTCAGCCCCCAGCACCTGGCGCGCACCTTCGAGCGCTTAATATATAGATTAACATTTATCGTAGGGGTAATTGCAAGCGGAAGATGTACGCGTGGGCTACCGGTAGCCCAAATCGTACAGGAGGGGAGACTGATTGTCCGAAATTGTCCCTGCACGCAGGGGTGTAGCGCGGCAGGACCTCAACTTAACATGCAAGGCGGATGTCCCGTGGATTTGTAGGGCCGAGGCTCGCCCCGGCCAAGGCCGACGCAAGCGCCGGCCCGCGGAGATTTGGATTTCGGCAGACCTTATACGTCGAACTTTTCAAAGTGACCACGACTGTGGACCTCATGGTGGTCCTCCAGTGTTTCCAAATGGCTGATCACTTCGGTTCTCATGGTCGAACCTTGTTGAATCCTCTCTTCAATTTTCGTGGCCAGCGAATGAGCAGATTCCAAAGAAGTGTCTTTGGGAAAGAGTAGGTGGAATTCTACCCAAGTTGTATTGCCAGCATTACGAAGCCGCAACCCATGAAACTCAACCCCGCCTTCGGATGTCATCTCGATGAGCAGTCGCTGGATTTGAGCCTGGGTCGTCGGATCGACTTCGTCCATCAACCCACCGATCGATTGGCGAATCAACTTGCTCCCTATCCAAAGGATGTTCAGGGCGACAAGGATCGCAACGATAGGATCAAAGCGCAGCCAGCCAGTAAGGATGGTCAAAGCAAGTCCCACGATGACACCGAGACTGGTCAAGCAGTCGGTGAGAACGTGTCTACCATCGGCCACTAAGATCAACGACCCATGCTTCTTTCCAACCCACACGACATAGCCGCCCAGAGCTCCGTTGATTAGACCGGCGACCAGAACGAGTAAAGTGCCTGCCCCCAGGTTCTCCAGTTTGGGGCCCGCAACCAACCTGTGAATTGACTCATAGACGATATAAAACGCCGCAAGCGCAATCATGGCGCCCTCGAACCCAGCCGAAAAGAATGCAATCTTTTCATGACCGTAATGATGGGTGGGGTCAGGAGGCTTGCGGCTCAACCCGAGGCTATAGGCGGCAAAGGAAACCGCCACCACGTGGACAACCGATTCGGCAGCGTCGGCAAGGATAGCCGCGGATCCGGTCATCCAATAGGCAAGTGCTTTTGCGCCGAGCATGAAGAAGCCGACCACCAGGGAAAGCTGCATGGCGAGTTGAGGTGGACGCGATTCTTTGGGGTTCGGGATGTCCCTCGCCGGCATCATGCTTGTCCTGACTGGGTCCTCACCCGGAGGTCAGATTTTACGTTTAAGACCGTCGTGAATTATAGCCCGGCACTGGGTTGTGTCAGAACAAGTCTTCCTGCTCGTGTTTCGTCTTCCTCTCCGCTTTGGCGAACGTTTCGACGCGGTGGGTTGGGTATTCGAGTTCCTTTCCCGCCAGTAATTCGGCGATGGTGAGGATTTGGAGGCGGGGATAGCGGCCCGGAAAGTCTTTTGACTCGTAGAAGCCTGTGGCGGCGGCTTCCGTGAGCATCGGCTTGGTGGCTTGGCGCAGGGTCATAGGAGCGCCGATGGACCATCTTCTTTGGTGCGGGTCGTCGGTGGTCAAATCCAATTGGGGTTGCAGCCGGTTACGCCTCGCCATTGGCAAGGGTTGGTTTGCTTTGACGCAGCACAATCTTGGGATGGCGGTAAACAATGGCGCCTGCGAAGCGACTCGCGGGGAGTTTAATGCCAAAAGTATGGGTTCGCCCGCCTCAACCCTCGCCGGCTTTGCTCCCCTCGTATTTCCAGTCGTCCTCATGAAGGAAGGCAACGTCGACCCTCCAGATAACCACTGATTTTCCGGCCTTGATAATCTTGGCGGGATCGACCAAATACCGCCATACGATATACCAGCCCGCATGGTTATAATGCGACTGCAAGGTCCAGGGACGGGTGGTTCCCTTTGACTCCAAGGCCTGCTCGGGAGGGGGATTCAGCTTGCCACCCAGGGACATATCCGGGAATCGTTGCTGCGCCACATCCGGGTGTTTATGCTTTTTGTAAGGGCTCAGCGAATGCAATGCTCGCACACCGAAGATTCCCACCAAGCCACTAAACACATTCGCTTGCTCGTAGTAGACCTCAATAAGCTCAGTGGCTTCTCTTTCAATGTATTCGATAGCCTTCCGGATGTGCGATACCTTAAAGTCAGGGGGAAGCGGTACGTCTCTGTCGAACCCTTCTGCATCAAAGCCCAAACGTTCCTCCTAACCCCTGCTCACACCTGGAAGGGCAACGAAAGCACTCGGTCATCGTGCGGCACGCGACGAACCGACGTAGCAGGGGAAGGCTTACCTTCGGCACTCAGTTTCGCGAGATCGGGTATGGCCCGTTCGGCCATGCGGTAAAATACCGGATCACTTTCAATTCCGATGCTATCGTAGCCCACTGCCATCGCGGCAGCGACGGTTGATCCGCCCCCCATGAACGGGTCAAGCACAACCCCGACGCCGAGCGGAAGCGAGGCGCGCACGACCTGCCGCATGAAGGCTTGGGGTTTCAATGAGGGATGCGGAGCAATGGCTCGTTCGGCGGCGCGGGTGGGCGCTGAGCGAATGATATCCTCGAAGGGTCTCTCCGGTGAAACCCGCCGAAGCCCACCCGTTTTCCATTTGCGTAGATTGTCCTGAACTCGACCTTCACACGGCTTGCGGAATAGACCCCACGGCTCCCAGCCCGACCGTGGCATCACCGTGACGTGAGCAAACTCCCCGTGGGCGTTCTTCGGGCGGTCCCCCCCTCGCAGGGTCTTGACGAGGCGGATGATCTCGCCACGCTTTTCGAAGCCCGCCTCAACGAACGGCACATAAACAAGGTGTGACAGCAGGGGATTTGTCGCCACAAACAAATGCCCGCCCGGTACCAGCACGCGAACCGCCCGGCGGGCAAATTCCGAGAAAAAGCTTTGTAGCTTGGCACGATCACTCTCGGTAAGGACCGTAAAACGCGGCAAAGGGGCGCGCTTACAGCCATCAAATGACGGAGGAATCCGCCACACCCCCCCGTTCCCGTTTCGAAGTTTTTCCTTCTCCACGGTTGTGTATTCCTTCAGTCCGTAGGGGGGATCGGTGACAATAGCGTGAATGGAGTTCCTATCCCTTTTCTCCATCCAGGAGAGGCAATCGCCGAGATATAGAGTGTAGCGCGTCACTGCTTGCCTCGAATCTGCATTCCAGGGATGTTATCACGAATTCGCGTCCGACTCTCTTGTGGCATCAAAGGCCGTGATCTGCGCGGCGGGAAACAGTTGAAAAAACGCAGGGTGGGAGTGCGGGCCCTGCGCTACATTCCTTTTGAAGAGCACGTTGTAGTTGTCGCTTGAGACCGTGACGTGGTCGCGGTGAATTTTCAGGTTATCGCCAAAGTAGAGCTTATTCTTCCCGTCCATTTCCGCAGAGCATACCACAACCCTCGCGGCTGGCGCAGCCGGCAAGACGCATTGCTTGCTTCCTCAGTTTCTCCTCAAGAATTCGCTCAAGACACCGATAGTAAGGAAAGATAGCTTGAAAAGGGTCTGTGCTCCCGCGCAGGCGGGAACTCCGGGACCGAACTGGAAGGCCATATTGTCTATAAGACCTTGTAACCAGCGTATTGAGTTATGGATACAGGCCAGGACGTGACAGATCGTATTCCGGCGGAGAAAGCGCAGGCCTTTCTGGCCTCCCTGGTGGGATGCTCTATGGAGGCGAAGACGGCATGAGACGATTAATTTTTGTAGATGACGAGCCCAGGAATCTGGAGGGCATGCGGCGTATGCTGCGTCCCCAACGCCACGACTGGGAGATGGCTTTCGCCCCCAACGGGGACGCTGCGCTGGCCTTGATGGAAGCCTCCTCCTTTGACGTAATTATCTCGGATATGCGCATGCCCGGAATGGATGGAGCGGCCTTGCTCTGCCAGGTGCGCGAGAAGTTTCCCCATGTGGTGCGCATTGTACTTTCCGGTCACACGGAGCTTTCCACGGCCTTGCGCGTGGTTCCCGTCGCCCACCAATTCCTAGCCAAGCCGTGTGACGCTGAAATGCTGCGCGTTGCCGTCGAGAGGGCCTGCCATCTGAAGGCGCTGCTCCACGATGAGTCCATCCGCAGCACCGTCGGCGCTCTGGGAGATCTGCCGTCCCTCCCCCGCACCTATGAGGCGTTGACGCAGTGTTTGGAGGACCCGGACACCTCTCTCCTAAAGGTGGCCAAAATCGTCGAGCAGGATGTGGGGATCTCCGCCAAGATTCTCCAGTTGGTCAACTCCGCATTCTTCGGCGTCTCGCGCTCCATCACCAATATTCAAAGTGCCGTCAGCTACGTCGGCATCAACACGCTCAAGAGCCTGATCCTTTCCGTGGAAATCTTTCGGATATTCAAGCCCAAGAAGCCTGTGCCGGGTTTCTGCCTGGAGGAACTGCAACGCCATGCGCGCTTCACCGCCAATGTCGCGGCACGCCTGCCGATTCCCAAACACCTGGTCGATGTTGCCCTGGTGGCGGGCATGCTTCATGACGTGGGGAAGCTCATCCTGGCCTGGAAGCTGCCCGACCGATTCGCGAAGCAGCTCCGTGAAGCTGCAGAGGAAAATTGCCCCCTTTACACGGTGGAAGAGCGTGAGTACGGGTTCGGTCACGCGGAGATTGGGGCCTATCTTCTGGGGTTGTGGGGACTACCTTACTCTGTGGTGGAGGCTGTAGCCCTTCACCATGGCCCCAACCGCGTGCCGCATCAGAATTTCGACGCGGTTTCAGCCGTCTATGCCGCCAACGTCCTGGCGCACGAACAGGAAGCGCCACCCCTCAACGTTCCTTTGGAAAAGCACCCCGACCCCCTCCTGGAGGAGTTGGTAGCTTTTGGTGTCGAACAGCAACTCTCGGACTGGCGGGTCATGGCGGCAAGTGTGCATGTACTTTTGGCGGAGGCCTGACTTGGCCGAACTCGATCGCCCCCGGGTTCTGCTGGTCGACGACGACCGGCTGCTGCTCGATGGCTCCCTTCCCTGACCACCATCCCCCTCCGCTTGCATTTAAACACTGCTCATTCCAGGCGATGCCACCTCGGAGCTTTTTTAACTGGCGGGTAACGAGCCCTCGGTTTACGATGATCTCGCCGTCAGGCCGCACGGCATTTGTGGTTCAGTCCTCAAACGGAAGGAGCTCGCGCGATG
This sequence comes from uncultured Acidobacteriota bacterium, assembly GCA_963804995.1. Taxonomy (GTDB): domain Bacteria; phylum Acidobacteriota; class Terriglobia; order UBA7540; family UBA7540; genus Bog-366. Next base: position 371,854 of record CAWDSK010000002.1, on the reverse strand, counting down.
AAACCCAAGCTATCAGCCGAGGCACCCAAGGCTCCGCTGTCCCGAAGAAACCTGCTGAAGGTTTTGGCAGGTTCCACTTTGGTGGGGCTCGGGAATTTGTCTGGCGCGGAGAAGATTACAGGAGGATTTGAGGTTCGGACCTCGCAGGATACCGGTTGGAACATTTTCAAGCGCCAGGGCTGGTCCACTCGCCCCCAGGACATTTCAGTCAACTACCGCTATCTTGACCACGTACACGAAGCGGGTTTGAACTGGCTTATTGTATTTTGGACGAACGCTCCGGAATTTGAGGACGCCTGGGCAAAAGCCTCCACCTACGCGCATTCCCTTGGGTTCCGAGTGGCGAGAGCCTGTTATGTCTTCGCCAGCGGGGAACCCGAAACCAAAATGGCAGAGCCCAACGCACCTGCTCATTTGCTGCGGATGAGCGCCCAAGGAACGAAGGTGGCGCTTTGCCCGCACGATCCCGAGACACGAGCCTGGGTGGCCAAGACGCTGGCCAAAAGGCTCGAAGCCCCAGATGGATGGAATCGTGTTCGAGCCGCCCCCGGAGACTTCCCAGAACTGCATCTGCGATCAGTGCCGGGCCCTCAACCGCTTCCAGTTGGATACCTTCATGGTGAATTTCGTGACCGAGCAGCTTAAAAAGATCAAGCCTGATGTCGAGGTCATGCTGCACATGAATGACACGGGGGGCAAGGCAACCTCCGAAGCCATGGCGGCCGGTCTCGAAGGTTTGGCCAAACCGATTCATTACATCTTCGGTTGGAACACCGACGATGAAGCGTCATTCACGGCATGGTTGGACGCAGACCCGCGCTTTCAACCCTTCACGCATCTCTCGCGGACGATTTTGTTTCCTGATGGAAAACCTTCCCCGCTCTCTATCGAACAGAGGACGGCCCATGCCTACCGCTGGGCGCGGCTCGCCGCCGACCGCGGGAAGAAGGCCTATTCCTATGACTGGCGGTATTTCGCCGGAACAGAATGGAAAGGCCATGAGAAGGAGCCTCCCACCACCCGGCTGACCCCCAAAATGCCGGGTTCCATCGCGCTTATGGGAGCGGTCATGAAAGATCCGTACCTGGACGAAAATGGACAGCGCGATCTCCTGAAGCGACTTCGCGCCACGACCGAGTGGGACTTGGATGACCCTGTCACCTTCTACCGGGGTGCTTGACCCCGTATAACCTTGCTTGACACAAGGTATCTTTATTGCTTACACTTGCGCTGTAGTAGGGGTTTGCTCGTCGGCGGCTTCATTGGGGGATGATCCGCCTGCGCCAGTCGTTGGTAATCTAAGGAGGAAACCTGTGCGTCGAATAACTCTCGGTATAGCCCTAGTGTTCCTCGCGGCCTCAGCGGTTGCCGCTCTAGCCCAAGAAACTCAACCAACCACACTGGCCTCTAAGCCCGCCGCCACGCGTTCAGAAGCGGACTGTACAGGCTTCATCGCCGGCTCTTCAGTTTCCAACGACATGTTTGTGGCCGGTGGAGAGGATGATGATACCCAAGCGCCGCTCCGGGGATTTAAACCCGGCCATTCGGTTTACATCGGCAGTCGCGGCAAGGTGGAATTCGCCATCGGCTCGGAATACTCCGTGATACGTCCGGGTAAAGATATCTACCTTACCTCCCGTTATTCAGGTCAGGATCGGGATATCAACCGACTGGGCCGGCCCTACGAGGATATCGGCAAGGTGAAGGTGACCCACGTGAGTTCCGAAGGAACCGTGGCGGCAGTCACTTTCGCTTGTGGCCCGATCAACACCGGAGATATTTTGGTGCCCTACGTAGTCCGCCCCATTCCAGAATACACGGTAACCCCGCGCATCGACAAGTTCACGCCTACCGATGACAAGAAAGCACACGGATTCATCGCCGCAGCTCTCAATAACTATGGCGTTCTCGGAACACGAAGCATTGTGTATCTGAGCATGGGTGACGATGGTCAGGTCAAGACAGGCCAGCGATTTCGCATTTACAAGCACATCACTTGGGGAGGTAGGCTCTTGCCGCCCGAGACGGTGGGCGAGGCGGTCGTGCTTTCCGTGCACGAGAGGTCTTCTGTGGCGATTATCATCGACAGTTTTCGCGAAATCGCCGCTGGGGATAGCATCGAGGCAGAATAATCCCGCCGGGGGAAAAAACCTGTTCGGTGGATAACTAACGCCAGGTCCTTCCAGGCACATGGGCTGCGCCGGCAATGGCGCCGGCGCTGCCGGTGCACTCGGGTTGTGTCGCTTGAAATGCGGAAAGCGGCACTAGAGCGCGGCAAGACCTAGTGGCTTCGCAATCGAGCGGGGCAAGGCCGTGAAAGAGTTCAGGCCGCGGGCTGAGAAGAACGCGTAGGGTCAGGCTCTGGGAAGACTTGCGCCGTGAAGGCTTGAATCCTTGCGCCGTGCTGCCAGGCGTCGGATGGCAACCCCGCTTTCAAGCAGGTTTCGTCCAAGAATCGTTCCCGCCCCCAATTCCATTCCACTGCAACTTGGGGTAACAAGAGGCCTCGCTGAGCTCCGCGAGAGATCAGCAGCCCGTGCCGTCCGATCTCGATTTTCTCGGGGGCAATCTCAACCAGGGGAGAGAGGACGGAGATTTCCATATTCAATCCCGGCATCTCCTTCTTCGTGACGGGAGGGAAGCGTGGGTCGTGCAGCGCCGCGCTCACCGCACATTCGCGGACCGTAACGTAGAGGGGCCTGCGCGCCTCCACATAGCCGATGCATCCTCGCAAGTGTTTGCCTTTGCGCAAAGTTACGAAGGCCCCGCAGGGCTGCCGCAGCGTTTCTGGGGGCTCCGGGATATTGGGGATTTGAGCTGAGTTGAGGTAGCCTTCGATGGCTTCGCGCGCCATCCTCAGCAGGGTTTGCTGATCGGTTTCACTGAGCGGCAACATCTTTCTCCTCCGGTTCCTTCTCGCCGGCCCGGATCACCATCAGGCGGCGGGAGGAGTGACGTTTCACGCGCTCGTCCAGGCGTTTCCAGAAATTCCAGAAGTATTGCACCGCTGAGGCAACGGCGAAGAGCACGACCATCCATAACAAGACTTCACCAAGAGGACGCACTCCAGGATACCGGCTGCCTTCCAGAACGATGACGGTAATCGCCACCACCTGGAACACCATCTTGGTCTTGCCCAGCTCCGAAGGTTCCAGGACGTAGCCTTCCGCGCTGGCAATCGATCGCAGGCCGGAGACAGCGAACTCCCTGCCCACGATAATGACCACCATCCAGGCTGGCACGAAGTGGAGTTCCACCAAAGAGATAAAAGCGGCGGACGTCAGCAACTTGTCGGCAATGGGATCCAGCAAGATGCCCAAGGTAGTGATCTGGCCACGTTTCCGCGCCAGGTAACCATCCAGCAGGTCGGTGGCGGCGGCGAGCAGAAAGACCCCCACCGCCCACAGGTCCATGTTCTCGCCTTTAGTGAGAAGCAGAACAACCACGATGGGCACAAAGAAGATTCGGAGGAGGGTTAACGAGATAGGGAGATTCATGAGCCTTCGAACCCAGCCCTTACCAGGGGAGGAATCATTCGAGCCCGGCCGCCGAAAATACCAGTGCCAAAGGAGGGAGGCTCCGGCACCCGTGGTTCACTATAACGGACGGTCCAGAGGGTGTCAACGTTACTTAGCCTGCTGGGTGCACGACGAAGGAGTGAGCGGGCTCACGCCCCCACCCTGTGCGCCCGGCGTTCCCAGAAGTCTTCGAAGCGACCGCTGAGTTTGTAACACCGCAGAGCGATGATGGCATTGGAGCCGCGCACGGTCCAATGCATGCCCGAACGTTTTAGGCGCGACCCCACGACAACCCTGCAACCCGCCTCCAGAACCCCTGAGGAAGTACACAGGTGCTGGGCATGAAATTCCGCGTAGCGCATGCGGTGCCGGTTGCGCTGCAAGTACTGAAGGCAGTTGCGGGCTTCCGGTGAGCGGGCCGCATGGCGGGCCAGCGCCGTCGTCAGACTCCGCCAACGCCCGCCATCCAATTCTTGGTGCCGACGTTGCGCCCAGCGATGGGATGCCTCCGCTTGCCCATAGAGGGCCTTGGCCACTTGGCTCAAATGCTCCTTCACGTGGTAACGATCCACGATTTGCAGGGCTTGCGGGAACACCTCCGCGGCGATGTTCCAGATCCAGGGAGCCCCGTCGCCGATCACCACTTGGCGAGAGGCTTGCCCGAAGTCTCAACGCTTCGCCTCACGCTCGAACGCGCTGGGTAAATGCTGCGATCTGGGAGTCGGTGTCGCGGCAGGCCGCCGTCTCGATGGCCGCCGAGTAGCTGACCGAGCCAGCATCACGCCGGGGCCGGCCTTCGGCATCGCGCGCTTCCGCGCTCCAGATGGCGCAGACCTTGACCTCGCGGGTTTGGGCGGAGCCATCCGGCTGCTTGCCCGCTCGCCCCGTGAGTTCCTCCTTGCGCATGGGAATGCCGGTACCATCCAGGCCGAGATAGAGGGTGGGCGGCAAGGGTCCTTCCCTCACCGCCTCCACCGGTTGGCGTTCATCCTCGGCGACTTCCGCTCCCAGCGCCTCCGCCGTACGCTCCACCTGCTTGGCACTTACTTCCACGCCCGCCAATTCCCCGAGGAGTTCACGCCCTTCTTGAAAGCTCACCAAGGCTCCCACCGTGCCCACCATGCGTGTCACCGCCGGGGACAGAGAAGTGTCCTCCATTCCCCACTGCTGGTCACGAGGACAGAACCCGCGCTGGCAGGCAGCACAATAATAGTAGGCGCGCTCCAGCCGTAATTCGCCCAGCACGGTCTGGAAAGGCTTGGCCCGCCGGTCTACATAGCGCGCGGGCTGACCGCAGGAACACGGCCGACGGGCTCCGGTAAAGTCGGAGTGGTCGGCATTCAGCCGCTGCTCCACCACCCGCGCGGCGAAGCGCAAAGCCTGACGGCGTACGGCCGTTTCCACCGCCTCGAAGTCCAGAGCCGCCGTGGCTTCCCGACCCACCAGGCGCTCAATCTCAGCGGTGAGGTCGTGCGCCAGAGCCTCGCCGAGTGCGGTTTTTTTTAACCTCGGCTTGCCCTTCTTCCTCCCGGGCTTCCAGCTGGGCATCCGCCCATTGCTCACAGGCAGCCCAGTAAGCCTCCACCTGACGCCGAAACTGCTGGCCCGTCTCGATCTGCTCTCGCGCCCGCTGCGCTTCCTCGGGGTTCAAGAAGCGGGAGCGGGTCTGCCCTCCCACCGCCTGCGTCAGACTGTAATAAGGGCCGTGCCGCGCCTTGGCATCCTCCGCGCAACCACAACCCGGCTTGCCGCATTTCACATAACGCTCCGATAGGGAGCCGCGCCGCATGGGCTGGGACTGACCCAACCGAGCGGCAAGCTCACGGACCGGACCAGGAACTTCAAAAGACTGAGCCATGGTTCCTCCTTACGGCTATTATAGCCGTAAGAGAGAACTTATTTCAACCCCACTTTCCCAGAATTTCATTTCCCAGGCGTGCACCCTAGCCTGCTAGCCGGTGTAGCGTTTCATCAATAGCGCAGCGTTGGTACCGCCAAAGCCGAAGGAATTCGAGAGGGCGTACTCGACCTCAGCCTTGCGCGCTTGATTGGGAACGTAGTCGAGGTCGCAATCGGGGTCGGGGTTTTCGAGATTGATGGTAGGCGGCAGCACCTGGTCGTGCAAGGCAAGCGCGGTGATGCCTGCTTCCAGGCCTCCTGCGCCGCCCAGCAAATGGCCGGTCATCGACTTCGTGGAACTCACCGGCAGCTTGTAAGCGTGGTGACCGAAAACCTTCTTGATGGCCAGCGTTTCCAGGCGGTCGTTGTAAGGTGTCGAGGTGCCGTGGGCGTTGATGTAACTGACCTGCTCGGGAAGGATCTCTGCATCCGCGAGCGTCGCCCGCATGGCGCGCACCGCGCCGTCAGCATTTTCATCGGGTTGGGTGATATGGAAGGCGTCGCCCGACATGCCATAGCCGACGATTTCAGCCAGAATCGGCGCGCCGCGCTTGAGCGCGAAGTCCAATCCTTCCAGGATCAGGATCCCCGCGCCTTCGCCAATCACGAAGCCGTCGCGTTCTCTATCGAAGGGGCGGCTGGCTTTGGCAGGCTCATCATTGCGGGTGGAAAGCGCGCGCATGGCCGCAAATCCACCCACGCCCATGGGAGTGATGGCCGCCTCGGTGCCACCGCAAATCATCACGTCAGCGGCACAGCGTTGGATGAGCTTGAAGGAATCACCCACGGCGTGCGCGCTCGAAGAGCACGCGGTGCAAGTGGCGGAGTTCGGCCCCTTGGCGCCGTAGCGGATGGAGACGTGGCCGGATGCCAGGTTGACGATGGCGGCAGGAATGAAGAAAGGTGAAATCTTGCGGGGCCCACCCTGCAGGAGCGCCGTGTGCTCGCGCTCGATGACATCGAATCCGCCGATGCCCGAACCGATGTACACACCCACACGTTCAGCAAAGTCAGGGTTGATTTGGAGGTGAGACTGCTGCATCGCGTAAGACGCGGCGGCGAGGGCAAACTGAATGAAGGTCCCCATCTTCTTCAGTTCTTTCTTTTCGATGAACTGAAAAGGGTCGAAACCTTTGACTTCCGCCGCGATGCTCACGGCGAAGCCCGTGGTGTCAAAATGTGTGATGGGCGCCACGCCGCTCTTGCCGGCCAGGAGATTCTGCCACGACTCCGCCGTGTCGAGGCCGACGGCGGTGAGTAATCCCACACCGGTCACGACAACTCTACGCGTCAAGCTGTGCTCCTCCTCTGGAAACCTGCCCTGGGTTGGTCAGTTCTTCGAGCCCTTGGTGTGGGCTTGAATGTAATCGATCGCGTCCTTGACGGTCGTGATCTTTTCCGCGTCCTCGTCAGGAATCTCGATTTCGAAGGCCTCTTCAAAGGCCATCACCAGTTCCACGATGTCGAGCGAATCGGCGCCGAGGTCGTCAACGAAATGCGCCGTCGGGGTCACTTCCGACTCGTCCACTCCAAGCTGCTCTACAATTATCTGTTTCACCTTCTCATCGGGCGATGCCATCAGTCTATCCTCCTCAAAGTTACATAAGGCCGCTCATTCTATCTGCGCTCCCGGAAAGCGTCAAGCGCGGCCGAGCGCAGCCCGGCGGGCTCAGTCACTAAGCCATAAACATTCCGCCGTTAATGTTCAAGACGTGACCGGTAATGTAGCTCGCCTCCTCAGAGGCGAGGAAAAGCACAGCGTTGGCCACCTCGGCGTCGGTTCCCATGCGGCCAATGGGAATCATGCTCAGCATCTTCTGCTTGATCTCGGCCGGCAACCCCTCCGTCATGGGGGTGGCGATGAAACCTGGCGCGATGGCATTTACGGTAATGTTGCGCCGCGCCACTTCCGCGGCTACGGCCTTGGTGAGGCCGATGATTCCCGCCTTGGAGGCGATGTAGTTCGCCTGGCCCACATTCCCGGCCTGCGCCACCACCGAGGCCACATTGATGATGCGGCCATAACGCTGCCGGACCATGTGGGGCAGCACCGCGCGGGTGCAGTAGAAGGTCCCATCCAGATTGGTCTTGAGGACGGCTTGCCAGTCGTCAGTCTTCATGCGCATCACCAGGTTATCCTTGGTTATGCCCGCGTTGTTCACCAGGATGTCAATCTTCCCCCAGGTGGCCACGGTCTGTTCCACCATCTCCTCAACTGCCTCCACATCAGTGACATCCACACAGAACTTGAGGGCTTTTCTTCCCATGTCCTCAAGTTCCTTGATCGTCGAATCGAGCTTGGCGCAGCGGATGTTGGTCAAGCCGATGCTGGCGCCCCGCTCCGCCAGAACCATCACCGTGGCCCGGCCAATTCCCTGCGCGCCGCCCGTCACAATCGCCACGCGTCCTTCCATGCTCAACATACGTTCACCTGCTCCCATCTGTTTGGATGGCCGAAAGATTGTTTAGACGCAAAGGAAGGCAGGGCGCAAACTGTCCCGATCGGATCGGGAACCGCCCCTAAACGTCAACCTTCGGCGCCATATGCGCCATAACCTCGCTCAGCGTTGCCACGTCCTCGACGTGCCAGCACTCGGCCACGCGGTCGACCTGCCGAAGCAGCCCCGAGAGCACTTTACCCGGTCCGACCTCCACAAACAAGTCCACACCTTCCGCGCGCAGGCGGCGCATCGATTCTTCCCAACGCACGGGAGCCGTCACTTGGCGCTTCAACCCATCGCGCACCACAGATGCGGACTTCACAACCTGTGCGTCCGCGTTATTCACCAGGGGCACTTGCGGGTCGGCCACTTCGGTTGCATCCAAATCCACACTCAACCGGTCTTGGGCGGGCTTCATCAGGGCACTGTGGAAGGGTGCGCTCACGTTGAGCATGATGGCGCGCTTGGCGCCACGCGCTTTCGCCCCTTCGACAGCTCTGGCCACCGCAGCGGCGCTTCCGGCGATTACCACCTGCCCCGGCGAGTTCAAATTCGCCGGCGAGACTACTTCTCCCTGCGCGGCTTCCCGGCAAACTTCCTCCAGCACGGCCCCGTCCAGGCCCAGGATCGCCGCCATCGCGCCCTGGCCCACCGGCACGGCTTCCTGCATGTACTGCCCACGCTTGCGAACCAGGCGCACGGCGTCCGAGAGTCTGAGTGCGCCCGCCGCCACTAGCGCCGAGTACTCCCCCAGGCTGTGGCCGGCAACAAAATCCGGATGCACTCCCTTCTCGCGCAACACCATGGCAGCAGCAACAGACGCAGTGAGGATGGCCGGTTGAGTATTCGCAGTAAGCTGCAGCTCTTCCGCCGGGCCTTCAAAGCAGAGCTTGGAAATGCCGAACCCTAACGCCGCGTCCGAGGCGTCGAAAACCTGGCGAGCGACTCCGAAATTCTCCGCCAACTCTCGGCCCATGCCGGGGTACTGAGAACCTTGACCGGGAAAGATGAAGGCTGTCTTCACTTTGGAAACCCTGGAACCTACCTGTGGCCCGTAAGGCCGAAATTCGAAAATCGCGGCGAGTTTCGAGTTTCGATTTTCGAGTTTCGGCTCTCCTAAATCGTCCGCAAAGCACAACGGACTACCATCTCATTAAAACCGCCCCCCACGTCACGCCCGCGCCGAAGGCGGACATGAGCACCAAGTCCCCCTTCTTCAAGCGCCCATCATGCACACACTCATCCAGGCAGATGGGGATGGAGGCCGAGGAGGTGTTGCCGATGCGGCTGATATTGGAATAGAGCTTTTCGGGGGCCACGCCCAACCGCTCGCGGACCGCTTCCGTAATACGCTGGTTCGCCTGGTGGGGGATGAAGAGGTCGATATCATCGGCCGTAACGCCGGCCTTCTTCATAACGTGGCGCGAGACCTCTTCCAGGCTGCGCACGGCCACTTTGAAAAGCTCATTGCCGCGCATCTTGATGTAGTGCGCGCCCTGTTCGATGGTCTCACAGGAAGTCGGCATAGCGGTGCCGCCCGCCGGGATGAAAAGGTGGTCAGCGTACTGACCTTCGGTGTGCAACTCGTGCGCCAAGATTCCCGAGGGTGGCTCCACGGGCCCGAACACGGCCGCGGCGACGCCGTCCCCGAAAATGACGCAAGTGGCGCGGTCTTTATAATCGAGATAACGCGAGAGCAGTTCAGCGCCGATCACCAAGACGTATTTTGCCGTACCGTTGCGGATGAACTGCTCGGCCACGGTCATCCCAAAAAGGAACCCGGAACACGCCGCCGCCAGATCGAAGGCGCAGCAGCCACGGGCGCCAAGGTCGCGCTGGATGAGCGAGGCCGTGGCCGGCAGCGGCATGTCGGGCGAAATCGTCGAACAAATGATCAGGTCGAGATCCGCGGCTTTGATCCCCGCTTTTTCCAGAGCCAGGCGTGAAGCAACTACCGATAGAGTGGAGGTGGTTTCGTGGGGCGCGGCCTGGCGACGCTCTTTGATGCCGGTGCGGTCGGTAATCCACTGATCGGAGGTCTCTACCATCTTTTCGAGATCCGCGTTGGTAATGACCTTTTCCGGCAAGGCTGAGCCGGTTCCTAGAACACCCGCTAAACACATAGAGACTCCTCAGGTTTCCGGAAGCTTTCTCCGGGAGAGAGGGACGCGGCACTGAATCTGGAACCCTTGACTACCCTTTGGGATTCCCCAGGGAAGCAGCCGCCAACTCGCGTTCAATCTTCTCGTTTACTTTACCTTCGGCGAATTCCGCCGCAACGCGGATGGCGTTTTTGATGGCATTGTCGTTCGATCCGCCGTGGCAGATGATGCACACGCCCTTCACACCCAGCAGGGGCGCGCCGCCGTACTCAGAATAATCCACCCGCTTCTTAAATCGTCGGAGGGCTTTTCGGGAGAGGAGGTAACCAACCTTGGAAGAGAGTGAACTTGAAAAAGCTTCCTTTAAGAGGCTGGAGATCGCTTCAATTGCCCCTTCGCTGATTTTCAAAGCGACGTTGCCGATAAAACCGTCACAGACGATTACTTCTACGCGGCCATTATAAAGGTCGCGGCCTTCTACGTTGCCGATAAAATTCAAGGGGAGCAGTTTGAGCAGCCCCAGCGCCTCGCGCGTCAGTTCGTTTCCTTTGTGCTCCTCCTGGCCGATGGAGAGCAGGCCCACGCGCGGCCGCTCCACGCCGAAGATTACACGGTAATAGGTTTCGCCCATCACCGCGAACTCCACCAGGTGGTGGGCCTTGCAATCCACATTCGCGCCCACATCGAGCAGCACGGACGCAGTGCCCTTGGAGGTGGGAAAAACCTGGGCGATCGCCGGCCGGTCCACGCCTTCCAGCGCTCCCAGCACGATCTTGGCGGTGGTCATCGCCGCGCCGGTGTTGCCGGCGGTGATCATGCCGTCGGCCTTGCCCTCGTGCACCAGGCGGGCCGAAACGCGGAGGGAGGAATCGCGCCGCTGGCGGAAGGCCTTGGTGGCCTTGTCCCCCATGGTGACGGCCTCGCTGGCGTGCACGATCTCAATGGGCAGGCCCTGGGCGCCGCGGCGGCTGAGTTCGGGCTTAAGGCTGTCTTGCGGCCCGACCAGCAGAACCTCCGCGTATCCTTCCCGCGCGGCTTGGATGGCTCCCTCAACTTCGGGGCCGGGCGCCGCGTCGGTGCCCATGGCGTCAACGGCGATGCGTCGCATGGTGGTCAATTCAAACTTTGGAATATGGCCGGCGCGGGAAGAGAAGGTCGCACCGGCTCGAATCTCGGAGGCCTATCGCCTGGCACGTTAGGCTGATTCCTCCACCAGAACCACTTCCCGGCTGCGGTAGTAGCCGCAGTGCGGGCAGACCTGGTGAGGCAGCTTTTTTTCGTGACAGTGAGGGCACTCGGCCATCCCCGGAGTTGCCAGATGGTCATGAGCCCGTCGGCGATCCCGCCGCGCTTTGGAATGTTGTCGTTTCGGATTTGCCATAGTTACTCTTCTTTCCTCAATTACGGTCTGCAGCGCGGGGACGAACACCTGCTGCCCGCCGGTCTGACACCCGGCTCATTTTGTCTTTTAACCAGGACGACTCGAACCTGAATCGTATCTCCGAGCCACCCCGAAATCACTCTTCCTTGAGCGAAGCAAAAGGTGAGTCTTCCTGCGGGGGCGAGCAATCGCATGATACAAGATTTCTATTAACCCCGCATACCGGGCACAGACCCTGGCACTCTGTCCGGCAAACTACCTTCATGGGCACGGAGAGAATTACCTGCTCCGTGGCCACGTCCGCAAGTTCGATGCCATCCCCGGAGTAGAAGCCGATTTCCAGCTCTTCCTGGGGGATTTCGATCTCCTCTTCCTTGGCAATGGTCTGGAGCGGCCTATAGAATAGGTCGAAATCGCTGCTCACCGGAATCTTAACCGCGGCCAGGCAACGATCACAACTAGCTTCGAGGTTGGTTGAGAGATGCCCTCGAATGCGGATTTCCGCTCCCAGGAGCTCCGCCGTCGCGTCAATTTTGAGCGGCGCCGCCTGCCGGAACTCCGCTCCGTGAAAATCGAGCGCCCCCGGGGCATAGTTCTCAGAGGCAATGACCCGGTGAAGCTCAAGTTCTGCAAGGGTTATGCGCACCCCACCCTCATAAACGCAAAACAATAATTATAGCTTCCACACAAGGCTTGTCAAGGAAAGCGGGGGCAAAATGCAAGGGGGGTTGAGCCGTTTTCACGGATGGAAGTGACTGAGTGGCAATGGGATAGTTGAAAATTGGGTCATCGATCGAATTCGTGATCGGTGAATTGGGGGTTGCGCCCTTGGGTTAGCCGGTCATTCAGTTATTCCCCTATCGGCTGATTTGGCAACTTGGGATTGCACTGTGTGCGCTAATCCAAATCGAAATCCCGGATCGGGGGTCCGGTGGGCTGGTCCTTGGTCTTCTCGAAGGCTTCTCTGAACTTGCGGTCCAGCAAATCCGACTTGACCTTCTCATCCTCAGCGCTCTGCCGGAACATGGCTTCGCGACGCTCGGCTTCTTTCTGCAAGAGCTGCACGGCGTCGTTCAGATCCGGCCCCCTGTCCTGCTTGGGCGGCGGTTGATGGAACAGCACCTTGCCAAGCTGGGTGTCCACAGTCAATGTCGCTCCGCAGCAGGGGCAAAGCACTTCGAGTTTCTTGGGACCGCGTTGGGCTTGAGACATAATGATTGATGCTACGCCCCACGAGCAGGCGTGTCAAACCCCTGTGGTGGGTCAATTGAATGCAGAGGCGGGGGAATTTATCCCGATCTTATCGGGACGCCGCCATTTGGCAGGGTAAAATTGGTGTAACAGTATTCAGGTCGACCCACCGCTTGGCCCCGGCAGCTTGCGGAAAACTTCTGCCTCTGTTAGATTCACCTCAAATCCAGAGAGTCGGGAAAGAAATTGGGTAAAGTCATCGCGATTGCAAATCAGAAAGGCGGAGTCGGTAAGACCACCACGGCCATCAGCTTAGGCGCGGCGCTGGCAAAGCAAGACATGTGGACGCTGGTCATCGACTGTGACCCCCAGGCGAACACGACCGGCGGTCTGGGCTTTCCCCGCGACCCGGCGCGACGCTCGATTTATCACGCCCTGATGCACAACGTGCCCTTGCAGGATTGTATCGTGACCTGTGGCATCGAAGGGCTGCACCTGATTCCCTCGGAGAAGAACCTTGTGGGCGCGACGGTCGAACTGGTGGACCAGGCCGAGCGCGAGCACGTTCTGCGGAAGAAAATTGACGGCCTGCGCGAGCGCTTCAATTTCATCCTGCTCGATTGTCCCCCGGCGCTCGATCTGCTCACGCTCAACGCGCTGGTGGCGGCAGACACGGTAATTGTTCCGGTGCAGTGCGAGTACTTTGCGCTGGAAGGCGTCTCGGAACTGCTTGACACGCTCATCCGCATTCGCCGCGCCCACAACCCCCGGCTGGCGGTCGAGGGCATTCTGCTGACCATGTATGATGAGCGCACCAACCTCTCGCACCAGGTGCGCGATGATTTACGGGACTTTTTTGGCGACCAGGTATTTTCGACGATCATCCCACGCAACGTCCGGCTGGCCGAGGCGCCCAGTTTCGGCAAGCCGATCTTTCTTTACGACCCCGATTGTAAGGGCGCAACCAGTTATCTCGAATTAGCGCAGGAGGTCATCCGTCATGACCAGAAAGGCGTTGGGGCGCGGGCTTAACGCGCTTCTGCGCACCGTTGAGACCACTACCTCGGGCCTCGAGCAGGTGGCCCTCGACCAAATCGACCCGAACCCGTTCCAGCCCCGGCGCAATTTTCCCCCGGAGAAGCTGAAGGAGTTGGCGGATTCCATAGCGACCAGCGGTGTGGTGCAGCCGGTTCTGCTGCGGCGCTCTGACGGTCGCTTTCAACTGATCGCCGGCGAGCGGCGTTGGCGAGCCGCGCGCCTGGCGGGGCTTACCGTGATTCCCGCCTTGGTGCGCGACATCGGCGACCGCGACGCGCTGGCGCTGGCCCTCACGGAAAACCTGTTGCGCGCTGACCTGAACCCCATCGAGGCGGCGCAGGGCTACGAGGTGCTGCACGAGAAACACGGGCTGAGCCACGAGGAGATTGCCCAGCAGCTCGGACTGGAGCGCTCGACCGTAACCAATACGCTTCGCCTACTGCGCCTGCCCCCCGAAGTGCAGGACATGCTCGTAAACGGAGAAGTCTCCTCCGGCCACGCGCGGGCACTCTTGGGACTGGAATCGGCTTCAGCGCAACTGCAGCTCGCTCGCCTGATCGTGAAGCAGGGCTTGTCGGTCCGGCAGGTCGAAAACCTGGTGGCCCTGCGCACGCGGGAGCAAGGGAAGAAGCCGGACGCGCCCGAAGCGCCCAAACTCGACGCCAATGTACGCGCGGCACTGCTCGAAATGGAACGCACGCTCGGTACCCGCGTTAAGATTCACGGCGACGAGAAACGGGGTAAGATCGAAATCAGTTATTACTCGGCGGAAGATCTGAATCGCATCTACGAATTTATTGTGAAGCGGCAATAAGGGCCGTGGCTAGTGCTGAGTGGTTAGTGGCTAGCCGCTGACCACCGGCTTCTGAATCGCACCCACGAATTCAGCGCGAAACAGTAAAAAAGCAGTGGTTCGTGGAGAGGGGTTGGTGCATAGTGGTAGTTGCTGGTTCCTACAGGCTGGCCACTAAACACTGATCAATAACCACTGCTCTTGGGAGGGCGAGATGGCATTCGGCATCGGCAAACCCACAACGCGTCGCCAGGAACTTTCCGATTTGCCCGACGACTGGGTCGGGTGGCTCGAACCGGGCGTGGAGATGGAAGGCAAGATGAAGGTCGCCGCCGGGCTCATCCGCCTGAACTCCCACTTCAAGGGCGAGATCACTTCGGAAGGCGCGGTGGTCGTCCACGACCAGGGAGAAGTCGAAGGCGACATCCAGGCCAAGGTCGTGAGCGTTACCGGAAAGGTGAAAGGGACGCTGCACGCCACCGAGCGTCTGGAAATCAAGGAACACGGCATCGTGCTCGGCGATATCTATACACCCTGCCTGCTGGTCGATCCCGGAGGTTTCTTCGACGGCCAGTGCCACATGCCAACCCGCGAGCCTGCCACCCCAACCCACAGCGATCCGGGTCCGAAGGAACAACCGTAGACCCTCAAAGTTTCGCGCGCCCAGGTGCGCAAGTTTTATGCGGTGCGGCATGAGCCCGCCGAGGGAGAAATGCAGCTTCGCACGGCGGAATCGCACGTGAAAAGTCATAGGAAGAAAACGCATGAAGGTGGGGAATTAAGTGGGACCTCGCTCGCTATGCCCCGCGGAGAGCAACATATGGGACATGTCCCACAATGACAAATAGTCGTGGGCCTGCAATATCAGACCAGGCGCGTACGTGATGCCGAGCCCGACCTCCTGACCCCTCGCCCGGCCGGACTTGCAGATTTCCTCCCTCCTGCTCCCACAAGTTCGGCAAGTTCTGGAAGGGCCCTTTCGAATCATCTATTACATCAAGCCTGACCAGATCGACGTCCTGGCTGTCATCCACGGAGCACAGCAAATTCCACCCAGGGAGTAACAAGCGTTTTGTCTTCCCCGCCCGGCAGGCTGGGAACCTGGGCTGCCACCGTTAACCGAACTTTCGCACTTCAGGGTGTTGAGTTGGGTTAACTCGCTTCTTTTCAGTACAGGCATTGCCAAGGTCTGGCCTACAAACGCAGCATTCCAGCAGGAAAGATTTCCGGCTGGACCGTGATCCTGGGCGGTGGCTGAGTGGGGAGCACGAGCTGCAGTTCGTGCAACAGGAGCTTTTGTTCGGGTGTCGGCTCGGTGTAGCGGGGCATCACTAATCGGCGCCCATCCGTGGTCGGGAAAGACACATCGAGCATCTGCATGCCCGCCAGCTTCTCCAGCACCGCTTTCGGCGTCAGGCCCGGAGCGTGGGCCTGCAGACGCTGTTTCAGCGTCACCCACAAGCCGTACGCCAGAAAGGCAATGAGGATGTGGGCCTCGACGCGATGTTCTATTTGATGATAAATCGGCCGAATTCCCAGCTCACTCTTCAAACACTTAAAGGCCGCTTCGATCTGCGCCAGTTGCATGTAGCGGTCCCACAACACCTCGGGATTTTCCCCCGTCAGATTGGTGCGCAACAGATAATGTCCATCGCGCCGCTCCGCTTCCTCCAACTTGCTGCGCTCGAGCCGGAACTGGAAGGTCTGGCGAGTCACTTCTTCCTGGGCCTTGGGCACGCTGATCTTCACGAAACCGAAGGCCCGTCCGGCTTCACTCTTGGCTGCTCCGATCTTCATCAGCAACGCATCACGCGTCGGACACACGCGCCGCAAGGCCCGCAGCCTCCACAACAGCCGTGCCAGCTTGCGTCGACGGATGGCCATCTCTTTCGCCTGGCGGCCTGCGCTCTTCGCCAGCACATACAACTCGCCTTCCTCCGCGAACAGTTTCACCTCTACCGACTCGCGCACCTTCCGCCACGGCAGTTCCGTCCACTTCGCTTCGTACTGCCGGATCTTGCCCCGTGGCGTCCCCACCAGGTAAAACATCTCCCGCCCCGGGGTGCGCATCTCCGCCAGCAGTTCTTCACTGGGAACTCCCCGATCCATCATCCACACCCGCCGTGCCTTGCCGTACACGCTCTCGATCTTGTCCAGAAAACCGCGCAAGCTGTTCCGGTCGGAAGTATTCCCCTCCATCACTTCGTAGGCCAGCGGGAAACCTTCCGGCGTCAGCACCAGGGCGATCACCACCTGCCGACAGTCGAACCGCCCGTCCCGGCTGTAACCGTGGCGGGCTTTGGGAATCGCTTCCGCCTCTCCTTCCACATAGGTGCTGGTGAGATCGTAGAGGAGCAGATCAAAGCGCGCCGCAAAGAGGTCTTGCCACCGCAGCCGCAGGTGCTGGAACAACTCCGCCTTGTGCGCCAGTATTCGATCCAGACAACGATAGAGCCGGTCCTTCTCGGCCACCGCGAAGTTCACTGCCAGCAACTCGGCCATGGCGGTCTGATCGAACCAGTGCCGATGCACACGGAATTCGCTGCCCGGCTCGATCAACCGGTTCACCACCAGCAGCCGTAGCACCTTCTCCCACGGAACTCCCTCGCGCCCTTCCGGCAACCTCGCCTGCCAGAACTCGTCCAGCTTCAACTGGCGCCACAGCTCGCAGCCCAACCAACAGCCACCGAAGGTGCGCGGCCGCTCAACGCGCATTTCACTCAACTTCACTTGTACGCCGTCCACAGCATCCGCAGGAAGTTCGCGGTCCTCCGGGAAGAGGCTCAGGGACGCGAGGACGCGACGGTCCTCGTCAAAAACCTCCAGCGTCTTGCGCCACGCGGATTGTTGGCTGTCGTTGATTTCGCCCAGATACAGCACCGTCCGATGCACGACCTTCGAGCGCGACACGCGCCGACTCTCGACGATGCTGAAATAACGATGTTCCTTGCCGTCCTTTTTGCGTCGATGAATCTTCAGGTGCACGCCCCAGAATGCCAGACCTTCGCGCCCCAGAAAAGAGGGTAGGTCGGGCCTACAAGCACTCTTCAACCCGCGCCCATTGAAGGCAAAGACCTTGTGCACCGCAAGCTGCCAAAATCAGCCCGGTAGCGGGTGGAAGTGCGAAAGGCAGGTTAAGACGCCAGAACCGGCCATGGATGGGACGCGGTGACAGGGATGTTGCCCTTTGTCGGGCACATACATAAAAGGCAATGTCTGCGCCGCCCGCGTGGGGGTATAATAAGCACATGGGCACAGAAGTCATTCCCAAGCTTACCTTTGAGCAATTCCGCGAACTTCCCAGCGACGGGAAGCGCTATGAGCTCGTACATGGAGAGGTGCATGTGACTCCATCTCCTGCCACGCGGCACCAACTCACCCTTCAGCATCTCTTGCAAGACTTAGGGCCGTACGTCTATAAGAACCACTTGGGCGAAGTCTGCCCAGCACCTTTGGACGTGCGCCTGGGTGAAGAAACGGTATTGCAGCCGGACCTTATTTTCATTTCCAATGCGCGCGCTGGAATCATTCAGGAGAATTGGATTGCGGGTTCTCCGGACCTTGCCGTGGAGGTGCTGTCCCCTTCCACGGCCGGACACGACCGCGCCACCAAGCTCCCGATTTATGCCGAGGCGTGCGTGCCCGAGGTATGGTTTATTGACCCCCAGGCCAAGACCGTCGAGGTTTTGACACTCCAGGGGGCAAAGTATATGGTCGAAGCCACGTACGCAGGCCATCACCTTCTCACCTCCAACCTCTTTCCCGGCTGGCAGCTTTCCCTGGACGACCTGTTCGATTTTCGCGGACGCTTCTAAAGGCAGAATTGAGGTTCAGACTTCGCCCGACGTGTTTCCCCAGGCGGCTGTTGCACCCTTTTCTTCATCCCAGAATTGCAAGCACGATTTCGGACCGAGGGTAGCAGGGGCACTCCTGCCTGTGGCTCGAGCTGATGCATTCCATGCAGAGCACACCCCGATGCATCGGGGTGCTACTGAAGCCAAAACCGGCCACGGATGGGACGCGTGACAGAGATGTTGCCCGTGTGTGGCGGTCCGGTGCATCGGGGCGCCACCCGCGCTTGCCAAAAAGCTCTTATGTGATTACAATGTAAGCACGAGGTCATTGACCGCCATGAAGGTTGAACTTGTCCGGGTTGGAAATTCGCGAGGTATCCGAATCCCCAAGCCCATCATCGAACAGTGCGGCTTCGAGGACGCCGTTGAACTTCGGATCGAAAACGATCATCTCGTGATCGCGCCGGCCCGTCTGCCGCGCCAGGGCTGGGAGGAAGCATTCCGCGCCGCCGGCTCTTCCGCCCACGATGAACTGTTGCTCGACACTCCCTCGAGTCAGTTCGATCGGGAGGAGTGGCGGTGGTAGTCGACCTACCGCGCTTGGATGAGGTCTGGTTGGTATCTCTGGATCCCACGCAGGGGGCGGAAATCCAGAAAACCCGTCCTTGCCTGGTTGTTTCACCCGACGAGAGCAACCGCCACCTGCGGACTGTCATTATTGCCCCCATGACCACTGTGGCGAGACCTTATCCGACACGCGTGGCGCTCACCTTCCAAGGCAAGCAAGGGCAGGTGGCGCTTGACCAGCTACGCGCCATAGACCGGCAACGCTTGGTCCGCAAGTTGGGCAGGATTTCCCCAAAAACAGCAGCCTCAGTTTCGACCTTGCTGGTCGAGATGTTTACCCGCCAGAAAACATAGCCAGCGTAGCGCGCATCCCCGTCTTTGGGGTCCGCGGTTCTTCCGCAGGGAAAACCACAAATCTCAAGAACAGGAGTGTACCCTCAGGGTCGGGAGAGTGAACCTAAGGAAGACCCGCCCCGATGCATCGGGGCGATACGTTGTCAGCCCGCGCTCGCTTCAGGAATGGGAGCAAGGCCGCAGGCGGCCGGAAAGCGCGGTGCGCGCCTACTTGACGGTGATAGATAGGAATCCGGAAGCGGTGGAAAAAGCCCTCATGAACAAGTCGTAAGTAGCACAGGCACTCCTGCCTGTGGGCTCTGCATTAACCTTGGACACAGGCAGGAGAAGCTGTGAAAAAATCCCATCAAACCTTTCACCGCTGAGACGCTGAGGCGCAGAGGCTTGAAAACAAAGGGTCATTTCTCAGCGTCTCAGCGGTGAAAATGGTATTTTTTCACACCTTCGGAGTGCCTGTGCTACCGAAGCCGGAACCGGCCGCGGATAGGACGCGGTGACAGAGCTGTTGCCCGGGTTCGTGGGGCGCGCCGATGCGTCGGGGCACCGACTAGCCCTGATACTGGTTGCGCGTGGATGCGTGCCGTCGTACTATTGCTGGAGGCACGCTGGGTTTGGCGAAGGGAAACTGACGATGGCAACGACCAACATCAAGGACGAGGCTCGAAAGATTATCGAAAAGATGCCGGACGACTCCACCTGGGACGACCTGATGCACAAGATCTACGTGCGTCAGGCCATCGAATCGGGGCTCGCTGATAGTCAGGCCGGGCGCACAACCAGCGTCGAAACCGTCCGCGCAGAGTTTGGCCTCGAAAAGTGAAAGTTCACTGGACCGACACGGCGCGCGATCATTTGCGTGCCCTTCAAGCCTACGTCGCACGAAATTCACCTGAATACGCTCTGCGCGTTGTGGACCGCCTGACACGCCGCTCCCAGCAGATCGCTGAGTTCCCCCTATCGGGGCGCGAGGTCGCGGAATTCGGCGTCCCCCAAATCCGGCAGGTAGTGGAAGGCCCCTTTCGAATCATCTACTACATCAAGCCTGATCAAATCGACGTGCTTGCCGTCATCCACGGCGCTCAGCAAATTCCGCCCAGCGAATGACAACCATCAGGAGTGCCTGTGCCACCGTTAAGAACCTGGAACAAGCCTCGGATTGGACGCGGTGACAGAGATGTTGCCCGGGTTCGTGGCGCGCCCCGATGCCTCAGGTCGCCACCCGCGGGAGGGGATTGACAAAGCCCTTTAGAGACTGTATAAAGACTCTATGAAGACTCTTACCATTACGGACGCCAAAAAGAATCTAAGCCGCTGGCTGGAAGCTGCCGCCCGCGGGGAGGACATCGGAATTATCCGCGGGGCCGAAATCATTGCTCTGCGCAGGGTTGAGGTGGAACCCACCGATTACGCGCAACGCGAATACGGGGCGACGCCAGAGCAGATTGCGGCGTTCGCGGACTCGACTGATAAACGCTATCGCCGGCTCAAGCGGTCAGGGAAATTGCTGACCATTTCAACCGAGCAACTGAGGAACCTGCTTGAGTAAGCTTCTGTCGATTGACCCCACGGTGTTACGTCGCTTACAGAACCTGCCAAAGAACGAAAGAGCCGAGTGCCTGTTAGCGCTGTGCGAGTTGCCGGAGGCCTTTGGCCGCCCGCATGTGCACAGCGGCCTGGGGATTCGTAAATTGGGCGACAAGATTTTCGAGTGTCGCGGCAATGTTTCGTTACGCTTCATCTTTCAGGACCGGCCATCGGACTTGTTCGTCTCTTTCCTGGGGAATCACAATGAGGTCAAAGCGTTGCTCCATACCGGCAACTATCGCTGAGACGACCGGCTGGCACAGGCGTCCGGAAAGCGCCGGGCGCGCCTGCTTGACGGGAGAAACCCCGAAGCGGTGGAAAAAGCCCTCAGGAACAAGTCGTGAGATGCCAAGAGCATCAGGCATGAGAAAACGCACGGTCAGGAAGGGTCGTCCGCCTTCAAGATTGGCGGACTTTCAGCCGCGGCGACACCATGGTTACCGGATATTAGAGGAGCTGCAAGACATCAAGGATGTGATGTTGTACTATTAGATTTGACCGGAAAAGGGGAAGCCGAATGGGTGGGAGGCGACGGCACACCCACGGAGGCACGGCCATGACTATTGAACTGAAGCCGGAACATCAGCAAACGATCGACTTGGCCATCCGATCCGGAGTTTATCACGACTCCGGCGAGGTGCTGGACCAGGCGTTCGAGATCATCCGCGCACAACTCCACAGCGAGGATTGGCTGGCGGAGCAACGTGCAGCAGTGGCGGCCCATATTGCCACCGGCTTTGCGCAAGCGGAGCGCGGCGAACTCATGGACGGTCAGGCGGCGGTTGAGATGCTGCATCAGCGCCGCGCCGCACGCTTGAAGACGCGGGAATGAGTGCGCCCTTCCAACTCACCCCTCAGGCAACCGAAGATCTTGATGCCATCTGGTGGTTCATTGAGGAAGACAGCGGGCAAGCCGCCGACCGGGTGGAAGCGGAGATTATCGCCACCTGCCACAGGCTCGCTGGATATCCCTTCATGGGGCATAAAAGGCGGGATATTACACCTCTGCCGGTGCTTTTCTGGACCCTTCCCAAGTACCCGAATTACATCATCGTCTACCGTCCTCAAAGCAAGCCACTGCAAGTGATCGCCATTCTGCACGGGAATCAGGACCTGAAAGAGATTCTGAAAGATCGGCTGCCCGCGGCGAAACCGTGACTCACGTATTGGCAGCGCTAAACTGGTGGGGTGGCGACGCCATCACCCTTTATGCCGTCGACCGTTAAGAAGCCAGAACCGGCCACGGATAGGACGCGGTGACAGAGATGTTGCCCGTGTTCGTGGGGCGCCGCGTTGCCTCCGGCCCCACTCGAGGATTGTTATTCTCGCCACTCGTCACTTGTCACTGCTTTTGAGCAAGGGCGCAGGCGGCCGGAAAGCGCGGTGCGCGCCTACTTGACGGTGATTGATCGAAACCCGAAAGCGGTGGAAAGAACGCTCATGAACAAGGCGTGAGATGCCAAGGGCATCAGGCATGAGAAAAGCTACACTTTCAACCGTTCCAACATTTCGTTACTACTTATATCGGTGACAACTATGTTTATTGCGATAAGCAGGCTGCCCTCAACTTCATCATAGGAGAAATGTCGCGTTAAGACTTTGTACGATTTCATTTTTTTTTGCAATTCTAAGCTGACGCTATCTCCTACGGCCGGTATGGGCACAGTAACTATCGGTGTTCCATACGGGACCTTAAAGGTAAGATCCGCGACTTGTCCTTCATCCCACGGCCTTGTATCAGTTGGCCCCTTATACTGAAACGTAACCGTTACCTGGGTGCTTCGCTCTTTGGGTTGCTCCATTTGTTTCGCTCCGTAATTTAATGAGAAGATTACCTACATTGACATCTAGCCGAAGGTTGAAAACCTACATCATTATCCCTGTAAATTCGATATACTTCCTGCATCATCTGAAGCCAATCGGACCCTGACTTTTCGATGAAGCCAGGGACGAAAGGTAGTACAGGACCGAGTCAAGTTTCATCAGGAACTTCTCCCTTATTACCTGACGCGTGCTGCTATACCTGGTCTCATAGCCCTCGCCATCGGGGACCTGCCAAGTGTAAGTTTCCATCCACTGGTCAGGAATCTTAAACTCCTCCAGATCACATCCCAGTTGGGTCAGGTTGTCCAAAACCTTATGGTACTCGTTAACGCAATCTTCTTGGACGTAGCCGTATTCCGGCGGGATGTTCTGTTTTAGGCCAGTCAGTCGGCTGCGGGCACGCACGAATTCATCGGTTTTGTCCACTTTTGCCTCCGGGCTGTATACCAGAGCGTGATGCAAGCGCAAACGCTACACCGTGGTGGCCTTTGTTTTCCGCCTCCGGGCTCAATTCTCGGGCATTGACAAGTGGAGTGCAAGGGGTCCACATGCGCTCAACAAGGCGTCAAGGGAAAGGGAAAAGGGTTAGGGAGCAAACACTCTTCCGACACAACGAAATCCTGCGTAGCCGCTTTCCCTTCCGCTTGGCTCATCCCTGCTGCGGCCAGATACGCCAATGTCACTGGCATTGTTGAACCAGGACTCGCCGCGAAGAACTCGCTCTGTCCCGCTCTCGGGTCCTGCAGGGTCCTGAGACGGACTGGTGTGGTAGTAGTTCGGGCTGTACCAGTCGTTCACCCATTCCCAAACGTTACCCAGCATGTCGTACAACCCGAATCCGTTGGCGCGCTTCTGGCCCACTTCGTGCATGCCGTAAACTTTTTCGTTTAAGCTCTGGCCGCCACTGTTGCCACGGTACCATGCAATTTCATCCAGCGGTCCATAAAGCGTTGTGGTGCTCCCACCACGCGCCGCATACTCCCACTCGGCTTCGGTCGGCAACCTCCCGCCCGCCCAACTGCAATATGCTTGGGCATCACCCCATGTCACATTGAAAATGGGCATGGCCTCATCACCCCACCCGGGATTGGGCGGTGGCTCGTCACGAATCTGTTCACGTGGCATTTGCCGCCTCGTGGCCGCCGCGAAGCGCTTATAGGCCCGGACCGTAACCTCCGTCTGCCCGATCCAAAAACCATTGGTGATGGTCACCCGGTGTGATGGTTTTTCGTCGTCCATGCATCCGTTGTCTCCTCGCGAGCAGCCCATCATGAACGTCCCGGGTGGAATCCAAACATACCTGAGACCATCTTTCGCATTCTCCCGTATTTCTCCTGGGGTTCGGACCATTTGCGAGGTTGTGGCTTCGACCCCGGTCTCTCGTCCGGTTGAACCAGTGATATTTTCCTCACGCCGCCATAGTTTGATGGTCTTGTCGGCGCTCCCGGAGGCCAACAGTTTCCCGTTCGGGCTGAAGGCGACGGAATTGACACATGAGTTATGTCCGGTCAATGTCTGCCTCAGCGTCCCAGAGGCCACGTCCCAGAGCTTGACTGTTTTGTCACCGCTTCCCGAAGCCAAGAGTTTTCCATCAGGGCTGAAGGCGACCGAGTCGACAGAGTCTTCGTGCCCAGCGAGCGTTTTCCTCAGCATCACGGAGGCCACGTCCCAGAGCTTGACTGTTGTTTTGTCACCGCTTCCCGAAGCCAAGAGTTTTCCATCAGGGCTGAAGGCGAGGGAAAACCCCATGTGGGAGTCAGTCAGCGTTTTCCTCAGCGTCCCGGACGCCACATCCCAGAGCATAAAGTCAACGCTTCTGGAGGCCAGCCATTTCCCATCCTGACTGGGAAACTCAATGATTGTGGAGGCCAGGAGTTTGCCATCCGGGCTGAAGGCGACCGAGTTGACAAGGCCGTGGTGTCCGCTCTCCGTCTGCCTCAGCGTCCCAGAGGCCACGTCCCAGAGCTTAACGTTGTCACTTCCAGAGGCCAGGAGCTTGCCATCCGGACTGAAGGCGACCGAGTAGACAACGCTGTGTCCGCTAAGCGTTTTCCTCAGCGTCCCAGAGGCCACGTCCCAGAGCTTAATCGGTCCGGCGTCACTTCCAGAGGCCAGGAGCTTGCCATCCGGGCTGAAGGCAACAGGACCAACCCCTCCCCAGGTGGTCTCGGTCAGCGTTTTCCTCAGCGTCCCAGAGACCACGTCCCAGAGCTTGACCGTCTTGTCCCTGCCACCCGAGGCAAGCAATTTCCCGTCAGGGCTGAAGGCGACGGATATAACCTCGCCGCTGTCGCCCGCAAGTGTATGTTCGATTACGAACGGGCTAAAGGGCACAGCGGAAGCAGACTCAACTTGTCCTCGTGCCGGTCTCCATCCGAACCTTGCCCGATACCAGAAGCCCCCGGCTCCGGCAATAAGCAAAACGACAAGGGACCCGGTGACGAGCCATTTTCGTCGTGAGGGGTGAGCAGCTTCGGGGATGGCTTTGGCGGCAACCGTGCCGTCCACGGCAGCGGGAACAATTGTCTTGGGTACAGGCGTGACGGTGGTTTGCGGCTGAGTCTTGGTGGCTTGCCGTTGCGCCTCGGGCTGTGCAGCAATGTGAGAACCGGCTTCGGCTGCCTGTGCGAACTCCTGTGCAAATTCCAACACCGAACTGTAGCGCTGGTTGCGGTCCTTGGTGAGGGCCTTCATCACCGCACTTTCTAGTTGGGGCAGCGCGGGGAAATCCGGTTTGACGGTGCGGAATGGCGGCGGGTCTTCCTGCATGTGCATGCGCAGGTACCCGACCGGCGTGCCGGAATGAAACGGCGTGCGGCCGGTGAGCATTTCGTAAGTCACCACGCCAAGCGAATAGATGTCAGAGCGCGCGTTGAGTTCATCGCTCCTCATGCCGGATGCCTGCTCGAATGACATATACGCAGGCGTGCCGAGGACCATGCCGGTCTGTGTGTGTGGGCCGGATTCGCGCAGCTTGGCGATGCCGAAATCGACGAGTTTTACCTGAACATTCGCCGGTGGGGACACCGGCGCGTTCGCGGGTGGGGACACCCGCGCTACAGCGTCGTCGTCGGGATATGTCAGGAAAATGTTATCGGGTTTGAGGTCGCGATGAATGATGCCCAGCTTGTGCGCGGCGTTCAGGCCCCGCGCCGCTTGCCGGAGAATATCCGCAACTTCCGCAACGGGAAGCGCGCCCCGCCGCGCGAGGGCCTGACGGAGGGATTCGCCTTCGAGGTACTCCATGGCGATGTAGGGCGTGCCGTCATCGGCCTGGCCGGATTCGTAAATGGTGACGACGTTCGGGTGATGAATGCGCCCCGTGGAAGCCGCTTCACTCTGAAAGCGCAGCAGGAACTCAGGGTCATCCAGCAACTTGCGGTTCAGGACTTTGAGCGCCACGGGACGGTTGCCCACACCGATCTGGTCGGCGAGGAAGACCGCTCCCATGCCGCCCGCGCCCAATTGCCGGATAAGCCGGAAACGGCGTGAAAGACTCGCAGCGAGATGGGCGTCGATCTCAGTCACAGCGGTAAATCCTCAGCGCGGTTGTAGCGGCGATCTCCGATCGCCGTCGGCGGTCGGAGACCGCCGCTACAGCAGCGTGCTCCGCCCCGTCGCGCGGACAGAACTCCACATCATCGGAGTAGGTCTGCTGGCAAGTTGGGCAGGTCTTCATAAGCGCCAGTGAAACTCTCCTGTGGCGCGGATTCTACAGAACAATGGCCGCAAAAGCGAGCGGGGAGGTGGGCGTACCTGGCTCTCCTCCGCGGCACCACTTAGATCAACCAAGGCGATTTACAATGTTATTGCGCGGGTTTTGGTCGGTGGCGAATGATTTGGTTTGACCCATCCGGAAGAATGATTTCAGCAATCACTGGCGCCCGATTGCCTCGCAAAGCAGAGCAGATTCGTTCGTACAAATCCGCAAAGGGGAACTTCAACTTCCAAAGTGTCGCGTAGATGCTCATGATCTAAATCATACCACCGACGGGGTACTCAGGGCAGGTGGCGGACCGGCTGGAAACGGCGCGAAAGACCGAAATGGCCGTCGATGTCCGTCACAGCGGCAAATCCTCAGCGTGGCCATTTTAGCGCCGGGCTTTACGGGCTGCGGAAAAACCGGTAGTGTCTCAGTTTGATGGAGGCGGCTTTACGCCGCCATATGGCGAGGTAAACTCGCCGCTACATCATCAAACTGAGACACTACCGAAAAACCCGCCGATACTGTCATCCTGAGCGCAGCGAAGGACCTCGGCAGTTCTGAAGGCCGTGAGCAGAGCGAACTACGGGGGTTCTTCGCCCAAAATGCGGGCTCAGAATGACAGCGCCACGAGTTTTTCCGCAGTCTCTTCAGCCCAGCATCTGTCGATCCCTCGCTCCGCAACTTTCAGGCCCACTATGCCACTCTTGACTTCCCTGAGGATTCACATATCGTTGCCATTCGGTCTTCTCAGCGGCTTGTCAGGCGGCTGAGCAGGGCGGCGATTGGCATTCATGTAATCTGAAGGGATAAGCCATGCACGTGCATGCTCTACGAAAGACCTGGTTCGCCCTGGCGCTCGTCGGCGGGCTGGTTTGGCTCTTGCCGCAGATGGGCGCCCGACCGCCACAGGTTCCGGCCGGCCGTGAGGCTGCAGAAGCGCGCCCGGCTGAACTCCTGGCGGGACGCGAGCTCGGCCCCACCCCCATGCTCGACGATCTGCGCGAACTCTGTGACGGCATCGGCGGCCGTCCCACGGGTTCGAAAGCCTGTGAGCGCGCGGTGGATTGGGCTGTGGCTCGTTTCCGCGCCGCCGGGGTGGATTCCGTGTGGACTGAGACTTATACGATTCCCGGCGCCTGGGAGGGAGGGCATGACCAGGCACAGTGCTTGGCGCCCGTCGAATTCCCCGTCCGCGTGGCCTCAGCGCCCTCAACCGCTCCCACGCCCGGCGGACACGCTCTCGAAGCTCCCCTGGTGAACGCGGGCGATGGGAGTTCGGAAGCGTTCGCACGCTTGGGCGACCGCGCGCGGGGCGCCATCGCCCTGGTGCTTTCGCCGGAAATGAAGACAGAAGCCGATCTGTTTGCCGAATACACGCGCGACGGCAACCTGCTGGCGACGGCGCGGGCGTCGGGCGTCGCGGCGCTCCTGGTGCAATCATCACAACAGAAACTGTTGCTCTATCGCCACCCCATGGGGCTGGGCGGCGAAGTGGTGTCGGTTCCCTCCGCCATCGTAGGGCGTGATCACGCGGCGCGCCTGGCTCGGCTGGCGGAGCTGGGGCCGGTGCGCCTGCGCTTGGACCTGCCCAGCCGCGTGGGCGGCCCCTTTGAAGCGCGCAACGTGGTGGCGGAAATCCGCGGCCGCGAGAAGCCTGAGGAGATCGTCCTGATCGGCGCGCACCTGGACTCCTGGGACCTGGGCACGGGCGCCGAGGATAACGGAGTCAACTCCACCATGGTCATCGACATCGCGCGCAGCTTCAAAGCCCTGGACCTGCAGCCGCGCCGCACCGTGCGATTTGTGCTCTTCACCGGAGAAGAACAAGGCCTGCTTGGCTCTGAAGCCTACGTCCAGCGGCACGCCGCTGAGATGGGCAGTCACGTGGCCATGCTCACCTACGACACCGGCTCCGGCCGTACCCTGGGTTTCTATCTGAATGGCCGCGCCGAGCTGCGCCCGCCCGTCGACCAGGCCCTCGCCGCGGTGGCCAGCCTGAACGCGACCGACGACACCCTGGAGGCTATCGACGGCACGGACAACTTCGATTTTCTCATCTCCGGCGTTCCCAACCTGGTGGCGCGCCAGGAGTGGGCTCCCTACCTGCCGAATTACCACGCCGAATCGGATGTCTATGACGCGGTGAATCCCCGTGAGGCCAAAACCAACGCCGCCATTGCCGCCGTGCTGATCTGGGGACTGGCGGAGAGCCCCGGCCGTCCGGCGCCGCGCCAGACGCGCGCGGAAGTGGAAAAGCTTTTGCGTGACACCAAGCTGGACGAGCAAATGAAGGGATTTGGCCAGTGGGAGGACTGGGTCGCCAAAAAACGCGGCGTAACCCAGTGAAGGGGGCTGCGGGCACGCAAGGCTGTCCAAATTAGCGAGCAACGCTGGCATTTGATGGGCTTCGGTCGCCGCGGCGACAAGGGCTCTGCCCTTCCCTGGAGTTTCCACATTTTCAAAGTGCCCAATCAAGAATCTCTGCCCTCGCCCCCTTGGGGGAGAGGGTGGACCGCAACCGGCGCTTTCACCAGCCGGGGCGGGCCGGGTGAGGGGGTCGAGGCTCGAGGCGCTCTCCGGCACCCCTTCAGCCAAGACCTCCGGCACCGACCCTACGCCGCGCAGCACTTTCTCCACCCACATCTCCGGTGCTTCCCGAACGTTGCAGCCAGCACCTTGCCGCTGGCTCGGTTTCGGTGGGGGCGACGTGCAACTGGCGCGCTCGATCACTTTGCACTACGCGGTGCGCCGGTGACCGAATCTTGCGGCGGAGAGATACGAACTTCATCCTATCTCCGATATTCACGGCTTAGACCCCCTCACCCGTCCCGCCCCGGCTGATGAGAACGCCGGCGGCGGTCCACCCTCTCCC
This sequence comes from uncultured Acidobacteriota bacterium, assembly GCA_963804995.1. Classification (GTDB taxonomy): domain Bacteria; phylum Acidobacteriota; class Terriglobia; order UBA7540; family UBA7540; genus Bog-366. The sequence continues at coordinate 342,790 of CAWDSK010000002.1, read as the reverse complement.
CCAAGGGGGCGAGGGCGGTAGATCCAAGAAGCGGTCTGCCCTTTCGGTCCAGAGGACACACTTTCTCCTCCTCCGCGCCGTCTGGAAGGCTGAGCCTTCCAGACGGCGCGGAGGAGGTCGGTTAGATCACGCGTGCCACGGAAAGGCGCAGCCTTTCCGCACAGCAAGCGGCGGAGCCGCAGATCGTCACCCGTCCTTATGGGCGTAATTTGGACGAGCCTGGGCGGGCACGGCCCTCTGATGACTTTGCTTTCCGGGTGTTCAGGCGCCTGCCACTGGAAGGAGATTCTACAGTCGGAGATAATGCCGACTTGAAAAACAGTGGACCTGGATGTAAAGAGTGCCGAAGCGCGGGGCCCAGGGGCTCGAACCACTAGGGGCAGGGTAGATCACAAGGACATACAATATCTAGGTACGCAGAGCAAAAAGCTACTAGGGATTGTATAGCCATCCGAACTATTTTCATCTCTCCCCTCTGAACCTCTTGACCTGCTGCCTTGCCCAATTCATCATGGACGCAACTGGGGTTCTGGTGCAGACCCCCAACATCAAGGTTGCTTCTGCATGTGGTTCAAGCATCAGAAGGAGCCGTGATTAAGACGGAAACAAATTAGGCGGAAATGCTGGCCATCAGCGACCAAGATGTTATAGAGACCCGATGAACAGATTGGTGGGACCGCCGAACGGGTTTCCGGGGAGTTTCCGGGATGTAAGTGAGCGGGAAGAGGGTAATGCTGAGGGGCTCCCCTCCCCCGCTCACCACACCCGGACCGTCGATACACTTGACTCGCAGGGCCTCCTCCGTGGAGGCCCTCTTTTTTTGGTTCGCCTATTTTAACACGTCCAAGGTGTACTGGCCGTACCCCCCCCAATGCGAGGTGCCACGGGCGTCCGAAGGTGTGAAAAAATCGTCTAAAACCTCCTTACCGCAGAGACGCTGAGGCGCAGAGGAATGAAAATAAAGGTCCTTTTCTCTGCGTCTCAGCGCCTCCGCGGTAAAAATACTATTTCTTCACACCTTCGGACGCCCGTGGCACCTCAAAATGAGTCACTCCTAAACCCACAGAAATCTTGCGCCCTCTCACCGCTTGCGGTATACTGCCCCTCTGATGTACGGGACCTACGCCAATTCGTTTAGGTACTTTAGCTACTGGTATTGGAGCTTTGCTCCGATCCAGTAGGGTGGCGTTGGTCTGAAAAGAAAAAAGGGATTCTAGAAAGGCCAGCCCACTCGAAATGGAGTGGGCTTTTGTGTTTTCAGGGGGGACAAGGCAATGATCATCTCAATGAAACCGAATGCCACCAAGGAACAGATCGAGCATGTTTGCGAACGCATCCGCGAGTTCGGTTACAAGGTCCACTCGATCCAAGGCGAGGAACGCGTGGTGATTGGCGTGATCGGAATGGGTGATGTGACCGAGTGTCTGGAAGCGATCGAAGTTGCACCGGGGGTTGCCAGCGCCATGCGAATCTCATCGCCCTATAAGTTTGTGAGCAAGGAGTTCAAGCAGGAGCGGACGCGGATTCCTATTAACGGAGTTTCCATCGGGGGTGACGAGTTCGTGGTCATGGCCGGACCGTGCTCAGTGGAGAGTGAGAAGCAAATCATGGCCGCGGCGGAATTCGTGGCCTCGGTAGGCGGCAAGATTCTGCGCGGAGGCGCGTTCAAACCCCGCACCTCCCCCTATGATTTTCAGGGAATGGAAGAAGCCGGGCTGAGGCTGCTGGCCAAAGCGCGCGCGGCTACGGGTCTCGCCATCGTCACGGAGGTGATGAGCGAGTCCGACGTTCCGCTGATCGCCGAGTACGCTGACATCATGCAGGTGGGCGCGCGCAACATGCAGAACTTCGCGCTGCTCAAGACGCTGGGTAAATGCCGGCGCCCGGTGCTGCTGAAGCGCGGCATGAGCTCGACCATCCGGGAGCTGTTGATGTCGGCGGAGTACATCACGGCGCACGGCAATCCCAACATCATCCTTTGCGAGCGCGGTATCCGCACCTTTGAGACCGCCACGCGCAACACCTGCGATATCTCCGCGGTGCCGGTGCTGAATGAGCTCACGCACCTGCCGGTGATCGTCGATCCCAGTCACGCCGCGGGCCGGCAGAGCCTGGTGCCGGCCCTGGCGCGCGCCGCTGTGGCGGTGGGCGCGGACGGCTTGATTGTGGAAGTCCACCCCTGCCCGGAAAAGGCCATGAGCGACGGCGCGCAGTCCCTCAGCCTGCCCCAGTTCAAAGCCATGATGCAGGAACTTAAACCTTATCTCGATATTTGGAAGGGAACGCGCGCCACGATGAATGCCGCCGCGGCGGCGGTGTAACGTTCCGGCTTCGCGCTGCCTCTAAAGAATCCAGAACTGGACCACGAAGAGGGCGGCGAAGATGTAGGTGAGCGTAGGGCACTCACGCCAGCGGCCGGTGGCGAGTTTCGCGAAGGAATAGGCGATGAGTCCGAAGGCGATGCCATTCGCGATGCTGAAGGTGAAGGGGATGCCCACGATAATGAGAAACGCCGGCAGGTACTCCGTGGGGTCTTCCCAGGGAATCTCACGCAAGGACTTCAGCATCATCGAGCCCACCACAATCAGCGCGGGCGCAAGCGTCGGATAGAGCGTCGCCTGCCCCACCTTGACCCCGCCCCCAATCATGGCAGCCAGCGGGCTGAAGAAAAGGGAAGCAGCGAGCAGTAGTCCGGTGACGACGCTTGCCAGGCCCGTGCGCGCGCCGTCAGAAACCCCCGCGGCAGACTCAATGTAGCAGGTGACGGTGGAAGTCCCCAGAGCCGCGCCCACCGTGGTCCCCACCGCATCCGAGAAGAGGGCGCGATCGACGCGCGGCAGCTTGCCGTCACGGACCAGACCCGCTTGCTGGCCCACTCCCACCAGAGTACCCACCGTATCAAAAAGCGCCAGGTAGAAAAGCACAAATATTGCCGCGCCGAAACGCGCCGGTGAGACGCCGAGCAGCCCGCGGAGATCGAATTTCCAGAACGTGGGCGCGAGATGAAGTTGCGCCGAAAAGATCCCCTGGTAATGGACCAGGCCGAAAAGCATGGAGAGCACGGTGGTCGAAAGGATGCCGATCAGGATGGCGCCGCGCACTCGGAATCCCAGCAGCGCGATCACCACCAGCAGGCCCAGCACGGTCACGATGGCGGCGGGTTGGTGCAGGTCGCCCAGGCGCACCAGCGTGCCCGGCGATCCCACCACCAGGCCGCCGTACTCAAGCCCGATGAGGGTGATGAATATCCCGATACCCGCCGCCATGCTGCACTTCAAGGAATGGGGAATGGAGTTCACGATCTGAGCGCGCAGGCCCGTCAGGGTGATGGCGATGAAAAAGATTCCCGCCAGAAGCACGGCGGCCAGCCCCTGCTGCCAGGTGAGGCCGAAGCCCAGGGGCACGGCTCCGCAGAGCGTGTAGACGAAGAAGAAGTTTTCGCCCATGCCGGGCGCGAGCGCGACGGGGTAGTTTGCCACCAGGCCCATGAGCAGCGTGGCCGCCGCGGCGGATAGGCACGTGGCGGTCAGCACCGCCTGGAAATTCATGCCCGCGAGCGACAGCACGCCCGGCTGCACGAAGATGATGTAAGACATGGCGAGGAAGGTGGTGGCTCCACCCAGGATCTCGCGCTGAATCGTCGTGCCGTGAGCTTCGATCTGGAAGAATTGCGAGATTCGGCTATTCACGTCTCGCCTCTCGTTCGCTGGAAGGTGCGACTCCAGGCGTTTATGGAATGCGGAGTAACTCCACCCTGCAATGCAATACCGTAACTCCTCGTTTTTTTAGCAAGAATATTGAGCTACTTCCCGAAAGTGACCCCTCACCCGCCTGCGGGCCGAAGCTGAAGTTGTTTACTGTTCCTATTTGCCCCTTCGGTGGGCGTAGGCCCGTCCCGCCCCGGCTGATGAGTACGCCGGCTGCGGTCCACCCTCTCCCCTCGGAGAGGGCTATGATTCTCGTTTGGTTGCGGCTCCTCCACCCTGCGCAGCCGGCGTGATTCGAAGCGAACCAAAGCCGGTTCACTTCTTCAATTCAATGGCAATCGACTCCCAGGTTTCATGGCCGACGTTCGTGAAAGAGTGGCTGCTGCCGGTCCCCGGGACGAACTCGACCTGTCCGGAAGTTTGGGTTGTATCTTTGGGCGCACCCTCGGTGGGGAAGGAGCGCGTTGTCGAGCCGTGAATAACCACCGAGACGTGGTCAAGGACATGCTGGTGCACCGGCGTTCCTTCGCCCGGCTTCAAGACCCAGCGGACGATTCTAACTTTGGCGTTGTCCAGAATCACCTGCGGTGGAATTACCTTTTGGCTAGGGCGCTGCTGGGCCGTAAGGATCAGCACGGACCCCAGAAGTCCGAGCAGCAGTCCGGAAAAAAACTTGGTCATGAGATTATCCTCCTCAATTAAAGATTGTGTATATCGCGCCGTGCCGGCCGGAGACGCCTTCGCCAAAGAGGCGGCGGGTCATTCGCCCAGCAAGACACGCAACTTCTCGGCTTGCCCGGGATTCTTCTTAAGAATGATCCGGCGCAAGCGGCGGAACTCATCGGCGTCGATCCTCTGCACTGTCCCGCGCCCCCGCTGGGGACTGAAAGCAAGAATGTGATCGAGGTCCGGGTTCCGCGTAAGAGGGTTCTGCAGGCGCACGGCCTGGCGCGGCGGACAGAAATCGATCAACGATCCCAGGCCCACATCGCGGCCGTCAGAAGCGGCGCGGGCCACTCCCAGCACCTGTTTGCGGTCCGTCTCATAGCAAAGAAACAGGTCGCCGCGCTTCACTTCTTCCCGAAGGTAACGCAGGCTCGAGGCGCTGCGAATCCAGCCTTCATCGCCCATTTCGAAGACGCCGCGCGTGCGGGAGCGAAAATACTGGTCGAATTCCCAGCCCCGCTTGGTGTTGATTTTGAAGACCCAGGTCGCCATCGATTCAATGGCCCGCCTCAAGCCTTGAGGAAAATTCGTTTTTTATACATCCAGGTTAGAAGGGCGAGGAACAAGAGGACATTGGAAAAGCCAAAGGGCAGCGAAGCCGGCACCGGGCCCGCCCAGGAAGCAAAGCCACGGTAATAGATCAGGTGCCACACGGAAATGACGGTGCCGTCCGCTGGATGCACCTTGATTTTGTCCAGGACCGACATGAATATCCAAGTTCCATTGTAAACCGCGAGGGAATTGACCCCCAGAATGACAAAGGGCTTGGTCCACCAAGTGACTTTCCGGACGTCCGCCACATAGTAACAGCCAGCCAGGATGACCGTCGCCATTCCACACATGAAAAGCACCAGGGAACTGCTCCAGAGGTTTTGGTTGATGGGAAACCAAATACTCCAAAATAAACCCAGGAACATCATCACGTTTCCGATCAAGAAAAACTGAGCTATTTTTTCGAGCGCCGACCGCGCTGACCGGAGGTGCATGCCCACCATGACTCCTATCAGCGTATTGGCAATAGCGGGCAGCGTGCTCAACACGCCTTTCCCTTCAAAGTTGGGGGTTTGAAGGTGGCCCCGCATCAGATGCATGTCGATAAACTGCACCCAATTACCATCTCTCGCCAGTATGCCGGCGCCGTGGCCGGGCACTGGCACGAACTTCAGCATGATGAAATAAAACACCAGCAGCGACCCCGTAATCACGGCGAGTCCCCTGGTTTTTGCGTTCTTCAGATACATGATGGAAACGATGAGATAGCACAAGGCGATTCGCTGCATGGTTCCGAGAATGCGGAAGGTGGAGAAATGGAACCACGGATCGTCGTCCAGGGGAATACAGTTCTGGAAGAGCCCGCACGCAAAAATAATAGCCGACCGGGAAACGATATGGTTGTACAGCTTGCTGGGGCTCACCCCGCGGTCCAGCCGACTGGCAAAGGCATAAGGGATGGCCACCCCTACTATGAAAAGAAAAAAGGGGAAGCAAAGATCGGCAAGCCCCCACCCATGCCAGTGGGCGTGCATGATGGGGGGGTATCCGAGCCCATCGACATGAGCGTTCACGAAGATCATGGCCGCAAGCGTGATCCCGCGAAACACGTCCAGGGAAAGCAGGCGGTCCTTGGTCACCGGAGGTTGAGGAGCCGGCATTCGCTCCGCAGGAATGGCAACAGGTTCAGCGACAGCGCTCATGAACGCCTCCAGACACCCGGGAGACGGGCCCTCCCCTGCATTTTTCTATTCAGACGTTCGGTTGACGCCTGTTCAGCTCCCTGACGCAAACCCTACCGTTAACCGCTACTCCTGTCAAGCGGCACAGCGCTAGACTTCCACCACCCGAGCCGTGCGCACGGCGGGGATGGCCCGGATTTCGTTCAGCACCTCGTCAGGCACGTGATTATCCACGTTGACCAGGCCGAGCGCCTGCTGGGTTTGGGGGTTTCGTCCCAAGGCAAAGTTGGCGATATTGATTTTGCGGTCGCCCAGAATCGTGCCCACGCGTCCAATGACCCCCGGCACATCCTGGTTGCGAATGTAGAGGAGCACGCCGCGCAGGGGTGCTTCGATATCGATGTCGTTGATGCCCAGAATGCGCAGGACGCCGCGCAGCCCCACCATCCCCAGCACTGTGGCGGATTCCCCCTCCGTCGTAAGCGCGATACCGAGCGAGTTAGAGAATGCCGCGCGCCGCCCGCTGCGCCGTTCCGCCACTTCCACCCCCCGCTGTTGCGCGAGCGCCCCGGCGTTAACCAGGTTTACCGGTTCGGAGAGCGCGTGCGAGAGGACTCCCTTCAGCACCGCGTTCTTCACCAGGTGGGTATTGAGCTCCACCAGCCCGCCGTCGTAACTGATCTGCACCTCACGGATTCTTTCGCCCGCAATCTGCGCCGCAAACGCCCCCAGCTTTTCCCCGAGCTGGATGTAGGGTTCGAGCTTCTTAAATTCCTCAGGGGAGATTGCCGGCATGTTGACGGCGTTGCGCGCCACACCCAGCAGCAGGAAATCTCGCACCTGCTCGGCGATGCGGATGCCCACGATTTCCTGGGCCTCCTCGGTCGACCCGGCGATGTGTGGCGTTGAGATAACATTGGGATGGGCGACGAGCTTGGAATCCTTGGGAGGCTCGGATTCAAAAACATCGAGCGCCGCGCCGGCCACCAGTCCACATTCCAGCGCCGCGAGCAAAGCAGCTTCATCGATCAGTTCGCCGCGCGCGCAGTTCACAATGCGCACCCCGGGTGAGGCGAGCGCCAGCGTCCGGGCATTGATCAGATGGTGGGTCTCCGGCGTCGAGGAGGCGTGCAGGCTGATAAAATCGGCTGTCTTCAGCACCTCCTCGAGCGTGGCCAGCTTGAGTTCCAACTCACCTGCCAGAAGCGATGAGACGTAGGGATCGTAGGCGATCAGTTCCATCTCCAAGGCTTTCGCCAGGCGTGCCACCTCGGAGCCGATCCGCCCTACGCCGACCAGCCCCAACGTCTTGCCGCGCAATTCCGTCCCCTGGAGTTTCTTCTTTTCCCATTGGCCCCGCTTCATGGAGGCGTCAGCCTGCGGGATGCGCCGGGCCAGCGCCAGCAGCAGCGCCAGCGTGTGTTCGGCCACGCTCACAGCGTTGCCGCCCGGCGTGTTCATCACCACCACGCCTTTCTGCGTAGCGGCGTCCAGGTCCACGTTGTCCACGCCCACCCCGGCGCGGCCGATCACGCGCAGCCGCTCAGCATTTTGAAGCAACTGGGCAGTCACCTTGGTGGCGCTGCGCACGATCAACGCATCGGCGTCGCGCACCTCCTCGGCAGCGGTCGCCCCCGGCTTCTTGGGGAGGAAGACGACGTTCCAGGATTCCTCCGCTTTAAGGATTTCAACGGCACGCTCCGAGACATTGTCAGCAATGAGAATTTTCATGATTTTGATTCCCACAATAGATTGGTGTGTTTCTGTTTGGTGTCAGCTGTCCGTAGTCCGTTGTCAGTTGTCTTAGCACCCCCCTTCAAGTACCCATCCATACTTACAAGGGGGGCAGGGCCGAACGGAAAACTGACAATTGACTGCTGGCAACAGACAACGGACCACGGACAGCTTTTACGCCTCGTGCCGCAGATAAACCTCTTCCACGGCGCGCACGCCGGAACCGAGTTCCACTTTCTGCCCCAGCTTCAACAGCACGATTTCGAGCGCCGCGAAGATCGCGAACAGATCAGTGATGTCGTAGTAGCCCAGATGCGCCAGGCGGAAAATCAGGCCTTTCATGCTGCCCTGGCCGTTGGCAATCACGGCGCCAAAGCGCGTGCGCAATTCCTTGACGATGGAGCCGGAATCGAGGCCCGCGGGCGCGCAAACAGCCGTGGCGGCGTTGGCGGGCGAACTGGATGCAAACAGCTTCAGCCCCAGCGCCTGCGCCGCGGCGCGTGAAGCTTCCGCCAGCAGCGCCGCGTTGGCAATCAGATTCTCGCGACCCAGCTTCTGAATATACTCGAGCGCCGCGTGCAGGCTGATGATGAGCGTGGTGGCTGGCGTGTAAGCCGTCTCACCCTTCGCCTGGTTCTTGCGTTCCTTGGAGAAATCGAAATAGAAGCGCGGCAGCTTGGACTTCGCAATCAGCCCCCAGGCCTTTTCACTGACACTCACAAACGCCAGGCCGGGGGGAATCATCACCGCCTTTTGCGAGCCGCCAATCACAATGTCAAGCCCCCACTCCTCGATGCGCAGATCGGAGGTTCCAAGGCCGGTGATGGCGTCAACCACCAATGCGGTTTCGGGATAATTCTTCACCGCCTCACCTAGCGCGCGCACATCGTTCATCACCGCCGTGGAAGTTTCCGTGGCCTGGATGAACACGGCGCGGAAGGGACCGTCCGTGGCCAGCTTCTGCTTCATGGCGTCGATGTTCACAGGCTGCCCGTAAGGCGATTCCACCTTCACCGCTTCGATCCCGTAGGCCTGGGCGAGTCCCAACCAGCGTTCGCCGAACTTGCCGGCCGTGCCCACCAGCACACGCTCGCCCGGGGAGAGGAGGTTCGTCAGCGAGCCTTCCATGGCCCCCGTCCCGGAACTCGCGAAAATCAGCACGTCGTTCTGGGTGCCGTAGTAGTACTTCAGCAAACCGAGCGTCTCCGTCATGATTTTGCGAAACGCTTCGGTGCGATGGTGAACGTTGGCCGCCGTCAGGGTACGTGCCTGCGCCTCCATTAGCAGAGGAGTAGGACCGGGAGTGAAGAGTCTCTCTTTAATAATGCCAGGCATGAAGGGTTGTCCTTTATGGGTGGTATGCGGCCTCGGAAAAACCTAAGTGGACCTTGCGGGGTTCGCCGAGAGTTTCGAGCTGTCTGAGCCGAAGCAATTCAGGATAGGTAACCCTGTATCGATTGTCAAATCAATTCCCTATATTGCGGAAGTGCGCCGCAACGCGGATAACCTCGCCGGCGCCCAAGGTGCCACCCACCGTAACCACCCCGGCGGTCGGACCGCCACGGAAATCAGGAGGGGAGTTCTTAAAAACACTCCCCGCCTCAGATGAGGCTGTCTCAAAACTAGGTATTTCTGACTTTTGCACAGCGTAAGTTATTGATTATTCGTCGTAAAAACCGTGAATTTGCTAGTTGTGAGACCGCCTCAGATGAGGAGGGGTGGCGCTCAGAGCGCCGGGGTGGTGCTGAAAAGGGAATAATGCGGTGGTGCTGAACAAGGGATTGGCCGGTGGTGCTGAAAGGATAAAAGTGGGGTGCTGAAAAACGAATGAGGGGTCTCTTCGCAACCGCTACACATAAACCAAACGTAGTGACCGCATACATGTCAAAATACGCCACGTATGCGCCACCCCCCAATCGCCAACCCCGAATCCCTAACCCCGAGCTTTGCGGGGCGGCGGACTTCCCTGACGCGGCCGAATGGTGTGGACACGTCTTACGACAATCTCTCTCGATTGCTGAGTGACGGCGCCAGTGTAGCGGTTGCGGTAGGGATACCGGTTACCCGGTACCCCCCGCACGGATCCGTACGTGCGCTGGTTAGCGCATACGGCTCTTATCTCGGATGTGTGGCGGCGAACCGTTGGGATGGCCAAGGATGCACAACGTGCGGAGCAGGCAACCAGCAGGCCGCAAGCTTCCCCAGTCGGTCCCAGTTGAGGCGGTGGCGTTGACTGCGTTGACGCAGTTGTGTTCGCCACAGTCGGGTCAACCGTTCCCGAAAGATTCGCAGGCGGTCGAGGTTTCCCGGTACCGCGTGATAGTTGAAGTAGCCTTGCACGACCGACCGGAGCCATTTACCCGTATCCGCGATGGGATCGTGCCGACGCTGCCGGAGTTGTTGCTTGAGTTCCTGCAACTTCCCCCGCAGGCGCTTGCTGATCGTCTTCCGCTTCACGGTAAATTGCCCCCTCCGGTTCTTCCCGCTGATATGCGTGAAGCCCAGAAAGTCGAACGTCTCCGGCTTACCTTCTCCTCTCCGTTTCCGGTAAAGTTCGGCAAACGGCCCGAACTCGATCCGGCGCGTTTTGTCAGGATGCCGTTCCAATCCAAACTTCCCCACCCGCTCCCGGAAATCCTCCAGAAAGCGGTCGGCTTCCGTCTGCGATTGGAATCCAAGGACCGTATCGTCGGCATACCGCACCACGACCACGTCTCCCCGGGCGTGCTTCTTGCGCCACGCCTGCACCCACAGGTCAAAGACGTAGTGCAGATAGATATTCGCCAGCAGGGGCGAGACCACCGCCCCTTGTGGCGTACCCATCTCCGTCTCCGACCATTCGCCTTCCTCCCTCACCCCGGCTTTCAGCCATTTCTGGATGAGCCGGAGAATCCGGGGGTCGGCGACGCGATGCTGCACGAACTTGAGCATCCATTCGTGGGATATCGAATCGAAAAATCCACGAATGTCCGCGTCAAGAACGTAGTTCACGTGCTTCACCGTGAGCGCGTACGAGAGCGCGTCCAGCGCTTGATGCTGGCTGCATCCCGGTCGAAAGCCATACGAGAAGCCCAGAAAGTCTTCCTCGTAAATCGCATTGAGGATGGTGACCACGGCCTGTTGGACGATCTTGTCCTCCAGTGCCGCAACCCCCAACGGACGTTGCCGCCCGTCGCCTTTCGGGATATACGCCCTTCGCGAGGGCTTCGCTCGGAATGCTCCGCGGTGGACCCGGCTGTGCAGATCGACGAGTCGACCTTCCAGCCCGCTTTCATACTCCTGCCACGTCATGCCGTCTACTCCCGGTGCAGCTTTTCGCTTCAAGGCGTAAAAGCTTTCCCGCAGCAGATCGACCGTTAAGTGGTGGAGCAAGGCCGTGAACTTCATCTCCCTGTGTTCCTTCGCGGCTTTCCGCACACCCGCGAGTCCCTGGGACACGCGTGCCCCGCTCTGTGTCGGGTGCGTGTTAGGCCAACGGGTGTTCTCCTTGATCAGCGGCCTTCCCTCCTCATTCTCCGCCAACGGCTTCCCGTCTTTGTTCAAATGATTCATCGGTACTGTTCCGCTGTCCGACTCCTCGAAAGCGTGCAGGCGGGCTGTACGGCCATCGCCTTTTCCCGCCGTCCGGCCACGATCTACGGCGGCCGGCGCCTCCGAGGTCTCCCGGTTCTCGTGCAGAAAGTGTCTAGGCGTGTCTGGGGTCTACGACTACGCAGGACTGTGCCGGAACTCGCGTTGGCGTCCCGGCCTCATGTTGCCTTCCGTTTAGTCTGAAAACGTCGGCGTCCTGATTGGACATTTTCGAAGCTCAATACCCAGCCCACCTATTCCCCTGTTTACGCTTCACCGTGCGCCTCACGACGCCCAGCGCAAAACTCGGGGCCGAGTGGATCGCTGCTCCTTCCTCGTGAGAAATTTTCATTCTCTGCTTTCTGCCGGTTTATCCCGGCGCACCAGACCTCCGCTTTTGAGGTCTGCGGCTCTTCCTTAAGTTCACGCTACCGAATCCGCGGGCAGCCCCCCTCATGGTCATCTGTGATTTTTCGCAGGAAGGGCCGCGGACCTCAAAAACGGAGGTCCGCGCTACGCTCCTCTGACACGACGGCGCGCGTGGTCATCATCGAGCACCCGGCGCGCGAGGATTGGAAGCTCGCTGACGGCGTGAAGCCGGACGAGACGACAGCATCCCTCTATCGCTTCCGAGTGCCGGTGGAAGCGAAGAAGGGTGCACAACTCGTGGTGGAGGAGTTTCATCCCGAGACCGCGGAAATCGTGCTGAGCAACGTCTCAAGCGAATACATCGCCGTGCTGACTGAGCAGAAGCGTCTGACGCCGGCCATGGAACAGGCGTTCAAGCGCGTGCTGGACCAGAAGGGGGTGATCGCGGGGCTCGACGCGCAGTTGAAATCGCGCCAGCAGGAAGTGGACTCGATTACGGCTGACCAGGGGCGCATCCGCGAGAACATGAAGGCGCTCAAGGGAAGCCCGGAGGAAAAATCCCTGCTGCAACGCTACACGCACCAGTTGGATGTGCAGGAAGACCGCCTCGCCGCGCTGCGCAGCCAACTCGCCGACCTGCAGGGCAAGAATCAGCAGGCCACTGACCAACTCAACCAGATCCTCACGGAGATCAGCCTGGACGAAAGCTTTTAGGCGTTCGGGGCGCCAAGGCGCAATGCAACAGACTTCCTGGAACGACGCTGTGAGATATACTGTTGCCTAACGAGAGAATAAGTCTCCCGGCCGAAAAGGAAATCTGTGTTTAAAGCGCCGACCATCTGGCGTTTCGCCCGCAAGGGCCGGAGGTCAGGAGAGGGATGTCTGCTTTTCGAGAAGTCGACAAGTACCGAGTCCTGGCTCTGTGTATTTTGTTTATGGCCGTCGCGGAGTTTCTCATCCGGGGACCGGTCCGGGGATTCGACCCTGGGTTGGAGTGGAATGATTTTGCCAGTCCTTATCTTGCGGCGCGGGCCTGGGTGCAAGGCTCGCCACCTTACCAGGCCGCCAACCTGGTTCGCATCTGGACCTCCCTCGGCGGGGAGCCCTTTGACATTTCCGATTCATTTAATCGCGTGATGCGCGCTCGACCCCGTCTATCCGCCGACCACCTTGCCGCTAATCGCACCCTTTGCGATGCTACCGTGGCATCTAGCGATGACAGCATGGATACTAGCCGAAGCCGCCTCGGTCGTGTTACTCGTCCTCATGCTGGCTTCTGTGTTAGCCCTCCCGAACCATTGGAAGTTGCTTTTCGTGGCTGCGGCTCTCGCTCTCGCACCCTTTCATACGGGAATATATCTGGCGAATCCGGCGGTTTTCTCAGTCGCGCTCGCGGGCCTGGCGGTGTGGGCGTCGCTGCGCCAGCGCCCACGGCTGGCGGGTTTGCTCCTGGCGATAAGCCTTTGCCTGAAACCGCCCTTGGGATGTGCCTTGCTGCTGTACTATCTGCTCATCCGGCGCGATAAGAGCTTAGGCGCATACTGTTTTGCCGGCACAGCCGTCGTGATGGCGGTCGCCGTGGGTTGGATGGGCATGCATGATAATCACTGGTGGGCCGACCTGAGCGCCAACTTACAACGGCTCCAAGTGCCTGGGGGAGGCGGAGATTTCACCGGTGCCAACGCCATGCGATTCACGATGATTAATTTGCAAGTGCTGCTCTTCGCGATGTTCCCCAGTACGCTCGCCGCCAATGTATTGGCGTATGCGCTCACGGGAGTGCTTGTCGCAGCCTTCCTTTATTTCACGCGAAAGCGAAACTCCGCGACGGAGCTCGTTGAAGCGAGCACGGTGGCGGTTCTGAGTCTGCTCCCCCTTTACCACCGGTCGTACGAAGCTGCCGTTCTGGTCCTTCCGCTGGCGTGGGCCTTTGCCAAGTTACATTCCGAATTCGCCGCGGCTGCCCGAATCAGTCTCGCCCTGGTGGCAGTTTTCCTCGTCCCGGGTGGGGCATTGCTGCACATACTCAGTTCCCAAGGAACTATTCCACTGGTAATTTCCCGCCAGTTTTGGTGGGAGCCCATCGTCATGGTGCATCAAATCTGGGCGCTCCTGGGATTGTCGCTGGTCCTCTTGTACGCGAGGGCGAGGGCCTCGGGTGGAAGTGCGGCCTGAGGCGCCCGCCCTTGGGGCACTTTTAGTTTTCTCCACGCATATTTCTTCTCGGCGACGGGCGATTTGCCCGATCTCTTTCATTTTTGGGCTACCGGTAGCCCAAGTCGTAAATCTTCCACTTGCAGTTACCCCTAAGGTAAATGTTAATCTGGGTACTGGGGGCTGGGAGAAGCTGTAGGCAGCGAGCGCCTTTTGCGAGTCCCGACAAGTCGGGATACGCTGACTTCTGATTCCAAAACTCCGACCGCTGCGCGCCGTTAACCGTAAGCTGTCGGCTGTGAGCTGTGAGCTCTAAAAGGAGATTCCAGCTTCCGGGAAGTCAGCCGCCTCACCAATCTGCACCTGAAAATCAACGACGGGGGGGCAGGATGGAACCGGGGGAAGCGAGCGAAGAGGACGTTCTAACCCATGATATATCAGAAAACAAAGGTACTTAGCGGTAAAATGGCAACAATGTCCACGTGTCTAAGTATTTGAAATTAAATCAGATATATCGTCCAAAGGGCTTGGGCGCAGCAAAATAGGGGGAATTAAAAATGAAGGATGAACCCATTATGTTGTTGAAAACACATGTAGAAAAAATGTCGGTTTTGAGCTAACCCATGATGTTTATGAAAAATAAGCTAGTTATAGTCGCTAACCCATGATGTTTATGAAAAGAAAAGGACTTATTGAAAAAGCCGGGAGATCTTCATTCTTCAACTTCTTCAACTCGCCCCTCACAAACCTTGCTTAAGGAAGTCCAGGATGCGCTGGTCGACATAGGTTCGGGGTATGTTTCCCTGAAAGCCGTGCTTCTGTCCCGGCTGCAAATGAATCTCATAAGGCTTGCCGGCACGGATCAGCGCATCGAGGAAGTTGATGGTGTTTTGCAGATGCACATTGTTGTCGGACGTGCCATGGATGATCAGCAGCTTAGCCCGCAGATTTGCGGCGGCCTCGAGCGGCGACGAGCTTTTGTAGCCCTCTGGGTTTTCGCCGGGCGTGCGCATGTAGCGCTCGGTATAGATGCTGTCGTAGAACTTCCAATCCGTCACTGGCGCTCCCGCCGAGCCGCACTTAAACACTTCCGGCGCATGGGTCAGCGCGTAGAGCGTCATGTAGCCGCCGTAGGACCACCCGCGCAGCCCGATACGCGCGCCATCCACGTAAGGGAGCGATTTCAAATATTCGACGCCGGTCAGTTGATCTTCCAGTTCGTGCTTCCCCAAGTCTTTGAAGATCACAGACTCCCAGGCGTGGCCGCGCCCCCAGGAGCCTCGATTATCGAGCGTCCAAACCAAAAACCCGTTTTCAGCGAGGAGTTGCTCGAAGAGGCTGTTCGGATCCCAGTGCTTCTGGACAAGCTGAATATGCGGCCCGCCGTAAACATCGACCACCACCGGATACCGGCGCGTGGGGTCGAAGTCCGGGGGCTTGAGCAATTGCGCATAAAGTGTGGCGCCATCCGGAGCCTTCACTTCCAGGAACTCGCGCTTGCCCAAGGCATAGTTGTCCAGGTGATGTGCCGGGGCATCAAGAGTGGCCACGTCCTTCCCCTCGGAACTCAGCAGGCGCGCGACCGGCGGCGAATCCGGGGTGGAGAATTGATCGACCAGAAAGCGGCCATCGGGCGAAAGGTTGAGCGTATGCGAGCCGGGCTCCGTCGTAAGGCGCTCCATGCCGCTGCCATCCAGATGAATGCGGTAGAGCTGCCTCTCGCGCGGATCGGGGTGGGTGGCGGCAAAGTAAAGCCAATGCTCCTGCGCGTCCACCTGGAAAAGGGGAGCATCCAGGAACACCGGCCGGTCAAGCATCCACGCCCCGCGGGTAATCTGCCGGACCAGCTTTCCCTCCGCCGTGTACAGATAGACGTGCTGCCATCCGTCCCGCTCGGAAACCCACAGGAACTCATGGCCACCTTTCAAGAAGCGCGGAGGCTCAAGCGAATTCACCCAGTAAGAGTCATGCTCGATGAACAGAACGCTATCCTTCCCTGTGCCGGGCTCCCAGCGATGCACGGTGACCTCAGTTTGCGCGCGGTTGATAGCCAGGAAGCAGAGTGCCGTCGAATCCGGAGTCCACGTGAAGGAGGGGCCAAGGTATTCCACCAGCTTCGCGTTCGGGGTAAAGGTTGCGGGCTGCGCGGCGGCATCCTCCAATGTGATGATGTGCAGCGTAGCTCGCGGATTGGGATCGCCTGCTTGCGGAAAACGCTCGTGATCCAGGCGCACGTGCGTCGCCAGGTAATCGGTAATGGGGTAATCGGGAACGGGACCATCGTCGAGGCGCAAGTAGGCGATGCGCTTGCCGTCCGGCGACCATTCAAAAGCTCGCGCCGTGGAGCGATTGGCCAACTCCTCCTCGTAGACCCAGTTGAGCCGGCCGTTGTAGACGGTGTCGTTTCCATCGCGGGTCAGTCGCCGCGCGGCGCCGGTGCCGAGGTCCAACACAAAGAGGTTGTGCTTCTTCACGAAAGCGATCCGGTCACCTGCCGGAGAAAAGGCGGGGACTTCCTCCGTATCGGCATCGTGGGTCAGTCGCCGCAGTTGCCCCGTTCGAGCCTCCAGCAACCACAGATCGTTGTCTCCTTCCAGCAGAATCGCATCACCTCGCGGAGACCATTGGTAGGAACTGAGGTTGAGCTTTTCTTTGTGGTCCAAGGAATTGAAGAGCACCGTCTCGGCATGGCGCTCCAAGTCATACGCGCAGAGCGTCGAAGCACTGGCGTTGCCTGGCGGCCCGGGACGCACGAAGGTCAACTGCTTCCCGCCCGGACGCCAACCGAGCGCGGAAATGCCGGGCGCGACGATGCTGCCGCTCTGCACGACCTGCTGAACCGTCAGGAGTTTCTTCGCAGACTGAGCCTCAAGCCATGGCAGGCTGAGAAGGAAGAATCCGAAAAGGAAACCGGTGGCGCGTTTCAAGGCTGCACTCCTTGGAGCAGAACTCGCGAGGGTTGGCAGGCAACGCCGCGGCCGTGCGCTGCCCATTCTAAGCTACAAAACAATTTGTGGGAACTTGAGGTGTTGATTTGCCCTTGGCTTGCTGAGGTGACTATAGAACGCCCAGTTTATTTCTTACAGGCAGGCTTGCCGGAAGATTCGTGGGGAAAGTGGTGGAAGGTGCAATCAATCTTGCTGGGGCGACCGAGATGCGAAGATTCACCTTCCAACTACGGAGGCGCTTCCTGCTTTGGCGCGCACGTCCATCCAGATAGTGGGGGAAATCTTGAGGAACAATTCGACTATCTGGGGATCAAATTGTTTGCCACTCATGCGCTCCACCTCGGCCCGCGCCGCATCAAACCCCGGAGCCTTGCGATAGGAGCGGTCAGAGGTCATGGCGTCCAGCGTGTCGGCCATGGCAAACAACCGTGCGCCGAGTGGAATCTGCGCAGCCTTCAGGGCATCGGGATAACCTGTGCCGTCGAAGCGCTCGTGGTGGTGGCGAACCACGTCACTGGCGAGCCGCAAGAAGGGAACGCGTTTCAGGATTTCGTCTCCGGCCGCGGGATGCTTGCGCATCTCCACCCATTCCTCGGGAGTAAGCTTGGCAGGCTTCAGCAGGATTGCGTCCGACACAGCGATTTTGCCGATATCGTGCAGCAAAGCGCCTTGTTCCAGCGCCGTCAGCAGCGCCGGTGGGTAACCCGCCCGCCGGGCCAGAATGCGCGTGTAGGTGCGCACCCGCATGGAATGTGCGAAGGTCTCATGTTCACGGGCATCGAGCGCCGCCACCAAAGCTTCCAGCGTCATCTGGTAATTGGATTCCAGTTCAATCAGGGCGGCCTTCAGCTCACCAGTCCGGCGCTGGATGCTGGTTTCGAGGGAACCCTGGTAAGCGCGCCTTTGCCGGAGCGTCTCCAGCCGTTCATAGGTCCGCGTCACGGCTCGCGTCAATTCTTCCGGCGTCACGGGCTTGAGCAGAAAATCGGCGGCTTGCAGGCGCAGCGCGGCGATCACCGTTTCGACCTGGACTTCCCCAGTCACCAGAATGAATCCAATGTCCCAGCGTGTCTGGTGAGCCATGGATAGGAGGTCAAGCCCCGAGGCGCCGGGCATCCAGACGTCGCACACGATGATGTCGAAGTCGCCGCTTTCGATGGCATCGAGCGCGCAGGGACCGTCAGGGGCCTCAGCCACACGCGCCGCCAAAGGCATCAGGACCTCGCGGAAGAACATACGGACGGCAGGGTCGTCGTCCACGATCAACACTTTCGGAAGCATGCGGTTAATCATGGCCTTCCCAAACCACCGACTCGGCGCGGAGTAAGAACCCGTGGGCTGGAGCTAAGCCACGAGTATCTCTCCGTTAACTTTCATCGGCCTGAGGCGAAGTCTCTTAAGTGGATTTGGGACGTTGTGTCTGGTGGGATGATGGGAGGTTGGGTTCAAGGAAGGAAGACACTTCCTCGCTTCGGTTTCCTCTACGATGGCATCGGAAAACGACCTCGCAGATAACTGTCTCAGCCAGACCCTTGCACGAGCATGCGCATAATGAGATTCACGCCTGGCGCACTTTCGAAGCAGACAAACTTCCCGTTTCTAACGTGAGCAAAATCCTTCCGTGAGATTTCCTCAACCTTTGCCCCGTTCCCGCCGAATTAAGGTGTGATTAATGAAGGCGAGTCCTTCATGAGAGAGGCAAAAACGGACCAGAAGCCGGGCATTGCCTCTCCCACTCAAAATGGGAATAGGGTGAGAAGATGCGTGTCCTAATAGCTGAAGACGATAAACCGGTGGCCAGTTTTGTCCAAAAGGGGTTGGAAGCCGAGCAATACGCTGTGGATGTGGCTCAGGATGGAGATGAGGCGCAGTTCATGGTCAGCCAAGTTGAGTATGACGTGGCGGTGCTCGATCTATCGCTTCCCCGTGTGGACGGGCTGGACGTTTTGAAACACATTCGCGAAACCAAGCCGGCCCTGCCTGTCCTGATTCTGACCGGCCGCAACCGTGTCGAAGACCGCGTGAAGGGATTGGATTTGGGCGCCGACGATTATCTGACCAAACCTTTCTCCTTCACTGAACTTTCCGCCCGGGTTCGCGCCCTGTTACGGCGGGCCGCGCAACCTGCGGCGGTGGTGCTCCGGGTGGGCGACTTGGAATTGAACCGCGTGGAACGGATCGTGAAGCGCGCTGGCCAGTCTATCGAGCTCACGCCCAAAGAATTCGCTCTGCTCGAGTACCTGATGCGCAACGCCGGCCGTTGCGTTACCCGCGCCATGATTATCGAACACGTGTGGAATCTTTCTTTCGACACCATGACCAACGTCGTGGATGTATACATCAACTATGTGCGCAAGAAGGTTGATAGCGGCCACGAGCAAAAGTTGATCCACACGGTTCGCGGTGTGGGATACCAGATCGGGGATGAGGCTTAATACCATGCCAAATGACATTAGGCAGGTTCAAAACGTAATTCCGGCTGAACTTACCTGCGGTTTGGCTGGAACAGAGACGCCCGAGGCAGGAAATCCGGCTACACCTGCATTGGTCCCGGCTGGCCCTCCGGCAAGTTACCAGGCAACGCCCACCCGTTGCCGTGAATGTCTGGCCGCGACAGCTCACCGACTGGCCCAGACTGCGACGGCCTTGCGGGGTGGGATCGAGTTGGGGTTGCTGGGGAAACACTCGGTAGCGGAATACCGGGCGATCCTCGAGCAGTCACTCGAACTCGCTGACAACATGGCACAGTTGATCGTTTCACTCCGGGACCTGGGCGAATCGAGTGCCCCCGCTGGTTCACCACAGGAGGTCACTCTGGAGCAGATGGTGAGGGAGGTCCAGGGGGAGGTCCAAGCGGTGGCGGAAACCCGCGAGATTCGATTTCAAGTCACTACGGAAGGTTCAACGAAGGTTTGCTTGAATCCGGACCGCTTGCGCGAAGCATTTCAGAATCTGTTCGCTTGGGTCATCCAGAACAGCGCCGGAGGGGACGTCCTGGATGTGGAGATTTCCACTTCCGAGGGAGAGGCTCGTGTGGCCCTTGTTCCTCCTCGCATGGACTTGCAGTACATGCAGATCAGAATGCTTGAGGATATCGCAAATCCCGGCTTGCTGTTTTCTCATGCAACCAAAAACGGCGTGCTCGGATGGGCCATTAACCAACGAATTGTGGACGGCCTGGGAGGTAGGATTGAGATCGTCACCGATGGTCCAGGCGCGGGCTGCATTCGCATGCGCCTTCCCTTGGCACCTACGACCTGATGTTGGAGGCCTCCTCTCATGAAACCCCTGGACCCAGTGCATGGGATGGCCTATGCCACAGAGTCGCCATGGCAACCTGGCAAACTCTCCGGCCTAGAGAACTTTAATTCCAAACTAATCCCCGTCTAAGAAAATCGTGACACAAATGGAGCTTACCCGGCGAGGAGATAATGATGACCAGTACCTTCAACGCTGCCCAAAGGGAGCGTCTCCCCACTCTGGTGGCAAGTCCTGACCCGCTCTTCCGGGAGAGAATTCTTAAGACGTTGGCTGCGCGCAGCAGATCCGCAGAGGAGGCTGGCGGTGGTGCGGAGGCTCTCGCTTTGCTCGAGACGGGCACGTACAGAACCATTTTGCTCGACCCCTGCTTGCCGGACCTGGATGCGAGTGAACTTGTCAGCGTGATTCGCGCCCGGTATCCGCAGGTCGAAGTCCTTTTGCTCGAGTCCAAGATTAGTCCCGCGCCCCTTGGGGATAACCCCAACCTGCTTCCCACTCCAAGCGAGATGTTTCACCTGCTCCAAAACTCCCGCGAGCCCCGAATCCCAAGCGAATTGCCCGCGCCGATTTTTGACTCGCTGCGCAGCTCCACAGCAGGGGTGGAGGGCGCTGATCCCCTGCCCGGCATGATAGGTCACAGTCTCTCACTCCGCCGCGTATATCGCTTGGTGCGGCTCGTCGCCGCACGGCAGACGACCGTCTTACTCACCGGCGAAACCGGTACCGGAAAGGAATTAGTAGCCCGCGCCCTGCACGAATTGAGCCCCCGCCGTGACCGGCCTTTCGTGGTGGTCAACTGCGCAGCAATTCCTGAACCTTTGTTGGAAGCCGAGCTGTTCGGTTATAACCGCGGCGCTTTTACCGGCGCCTTCCAGTCTCGCCTGGGTCGCCTGCAACTGGCGCAAGGCGGAACGGTTCTGCTGGACGAGATCGGCGACCTTCCGGCTTCGATGCAGGCCAAATTTCTCCGCTTCTTACAGGAGGGCGAAGTCCAGCGCTTGGGCAGCCCCGACACCTTGCGTGTGGATGTCCGGGTCGTCGCCGCCACGAACGCTAACCTCCCGCGACTTGTCAGAGAGGGACGTTTCCGTGAAGACCTTTACTATCGCCTCTCGGTTTTCCCCATTGAGATTGAGCCCCTGCGGCTGCGGCGTGAAGATATCGCACCACTCTGCAGCCAGTTCCTGAACCTCTTCTGCCAGGAAGCGCATGTTCCGGCTAAAACCTTTTCGCCGCATGCCGCGGGGGTGCTCGAACACTACTCCTGGCCGGGAAATGTTCGCGAATTGCGACAGGCAATCGAGCGGGCATTCATCTTGGCCGAGGAGCAATTAGAACTCCGGCCCGAACATTTCTCCTTGGGGATGGGGGAGCCCCTAGCTGAGAGAAATCTAAGAAGGATAGCCTGAGGTTGGCACGCTCCGTGCTTCCGTGAGTCAACGCCATGCAGAATTTGCCTGTTGATCGGCAAAAAAAGCTGCCCCCCCCGGGGAGCTCAGCCCGCGCGACCCGCAAGTCGCTGGCCGCGGCCTTTGCCTCTTTTAATCAAACCGCAGGGGCGCTCGAAACGACCTACGCGAAGCTCCAGGCAGAAGTCGGCCGGCTACGCCACGAACTCGAAAACAAGAACCGCAGCTTGGCGGAAAGCTTGGAAGCAAACCAACGCATGCGGTCTTACTTGGGCAGGATTCTGGAAGGACTGCCGTGCGGGGTGCTGGTGTTTGAAAGCAACAACAACCTGCGCATGATTAACCCGGCCGCCCAACGATTCTTGACAGTCAGCGAGGAACCGCTGGCACCGGAGGCGGCAGTTCCGCAGATGCTGGGATCCTTGCTCGCTGCGCTTCCTAATGAAGATTTCCACTTGGAACAGGAATGGACCGTCCAGGGCCCGGAGGGTGAGCGGACTCTCGGCGTGACACGCGCTGTGCTGGGCGCCCCCGGTACAGGGACCGATTCCATTCTCATCCTTCGTGACATGACGGAAGCCAAGCAACTCGAACGTGAACGGGAAGCAGGGCAACGGTCGCAAGCGCTGGCGGAGATGGCCACGTTGCTGGCCCATGAGATTCGAAATCCCCTGGGAAGTTTGGAACTTTTCGCCGGGCTCCTGGCGGATGCCTTGGAAGGTGAGGCGGAAATGCAAGCCTGGGTCAGCCACGTCCAGGCAGGTCTCAGGTCGCTGGCGGCCACCGTAAACAATGTCTTGCATTTCCACAGCCAGCCTCCCGCGAACCTCCAGCCGGTGGACATGGCGCGGGTGGTCAGGGAGACGGTGGAATTCCTTCGCCCGCTGGCGCGGCAGCGGGGAATGCGCGTCGAGCTGCGAGTGGCGGAAGGCGCGGTTCCCATCCTGGCCGATCCCCCCCGGCTGCAGCAGGCCTTCTTCAATCTGGTGCTCAACGCCTTCCATGCGATGAAACCGGGCGGGACGCTGCGGGTAAGTGTTTGCCGCCGCGAGGAAGAATCCTGCTCCACTGCCACCGTCAGCTTTGCCGATCAAGGGGTGGGCATCAGCACGGAGAATTTGGAAAAGATCTTTGCGCCGGGGTTCACGACCTATCCCGGCAGCCCCGGGATTGGATTGGCGGTTACCCGGAAAGTTGTCGAGCAACATCGCGGCACGATCCACGTCGAGAGCCGGGAGGGGCAGGGAACGACCTTTACGCTGGTGCTTCCGGTCCAAGGAGTCGAGGAATGAATCAGGTTCTAGTAGTGGACGATGAAGCCGGCATGCGGGCGGCGCTGGAAGCGAATTTCCGCCGCCAGGGGTGGAGAGTGACTACCGCCTCGGGAACTTCGGAAGCGCTCGCGCGCTTCCGCTCCGCGCCCTGCCCACTGGTCGTCACCGATATGCGCATGCCGGATGGAGACGGTCTGCGCGTCATGCAGGGCGTGCGGGCCCTGGCGCCGGAGACAGCCGTGATTTTTCTGACGGCTTTTGCCAACGTGCCGGAGGCTGTCAATGCCATGCGCGCCGGCGCTTGCGACTATCTGGTAAAGCCCGTCTCCTTCGAGCAATTGAAAGAGGCTGCCTTGCGCGTACTAGGGGCGCGCGGGGGCAAGGAGCCGGGTCAGAACAGTGTGGAATTCGTTGGGAATTCCCCCATGACGCAGCGCCTGATTGAGCGCGCCCGGCAGGTGGCACGCACGGACGCTGACATCCTGGTGGAGGCCGAGAGCGGGACGGGCAAGGAAGTTCTGGCGCGACTGATCCATCGCTCCAGCCCCCGCAGCCAGCGGCCTTTTGTGGCCGTAAACGTCGCGGGATTCCCCGACACGTTACCTCGAGAGCGAGCTCTTCGGCCACGTGCGCGGAGCTTTCACAGGGGCGATGGGTTCCAAGGCCGGCAAATTTGAATTGGCCCATAAGGGCACGCTGCTGCTGGATGAAATTGCCGAGATGCCGCTGGGCCTGCAACCTAAACTGCTGCGCGTCCTCCAGGAACGGGAAGTCGACCGGCTGGGTGACACGCGGCCTCTGCCCGTGGACGTACGGGTCATTGCCACTACCAACCGGCCTCTGGGGGGGCTGGTGGCGGAAGGGAAATTCCGCGCTGACCTCTTCTTTCGACTCAATGTGATTCCGCTCTCGCTTCCGCCCTTGCGGGAGCGGCGCGAAGATATTCCCGATTTGGTCGAGCACTTCCTCCGCAAATACGCGCCAGCCTCACGCTCCAACGTGGTGGGGCTCTCGCCGGAACTCCTCGAGCGGCTGCAAGTCTACGACTGGCCCGGCAACGTGCGCGAGCTTGAAAACTTCATTCGTCGTGCTTTGGTGCTTTCTCCCGGACCCGTAGCCGGAGTGGAGCTGCTGCCGGAAGCCGATCTTCAAGAGGATGCGCCGCCCCTGGGGGCAATCTCACCTGGGGTAACGCTGCGCGAACTCGAACGCACGCTCCTCGAAGAAGACGCTGGAGGCAACAGGCGGAAACCGCACCCGCGCCGCAGGCATGCTGGGTGTTAGCCTGCGTACGGTACGCAACAAGATTCGCGAATTTGGTTTACCTCCCAGGAGGGCCGCATGAACTGGATCGAAACCCCCATGATGCGCCGCCTGGAACGTTACCTGGACCTCGTGGCGTTCCGCCAGGGACTAGTTTCCAGCAATCTGGCCAACGTCGATACCCCCGGCTATCGCACCCGGGACTTGGACTTTGAGAGCGAAATGCGCCGGGCCGAGTTCGGTTTACAGGGTGACCCGGGCTCGCCGCGCGTCGAGGAAGTCCAGGGATTGATCGAGCGCCCGGACGGCAACAACGTCAGTTTGGACCGCGAGGGCTTGGCTCTGGCACGAACCCAACTCCAGTACCGCGCCGGCGTGGAACTGCTGCGAACGGAAATCCACACCCTGGCGTCCGCGATCAACGAAGGGAAATAAGACCATGAACCTTTTTGGAGTTCTTGACATTAATGCCTCTGCTCTGACCGCCGAACGCGCCCGGGCGGAGGTTGTGGCCAGCAACATGGCAAATGCGGAAACCACCCGTACGCCCAAGGGGGGTCCCTACAAAAGACAGCTTGTGGTCTTTGGGACCGGCCGGCCGAACCCCGCGAACTTTGCTCACACTCTGACGCGGCTCGGTGATCTGCAAGTGCGGGGTGTGAAAGTAGCGGAGGTGGTGCAAGACAAGGCGCCCCCCATACGGCGCTATGAACCTGGTCATCCGGACGCCGACGCCCAGGGCTATGTCTCTTTTCCGGACATTAACCCGGTGGAGGAGATGGTGAACCTGATGGGGGCTGCCCAGGCTTACCAGCTTAATGTGGCGGCAACCCAAGCCACCAAATCCATGATCTCGGAATCGATTCAGATCTTGACCTAGTACCGGTCCAACTTTTTGTGACGAATTCGTATAAGCCCGATGGCAAGTCGATACCGTGAAACAGAAGAGCGGAATACGTAGCTTCAATAAGTTGGACTGGCACTAGCTGCGGAAGGCGCGCCGGGAGGTATAAGGCTGTGGGGAACCCGATCGCAAGTTTGCCGAAAATCGACTGGGGAAATGTCCAACTGGAGGTCAGCAAGCCCTCCAGCGGCGGGACGGATTTCTTTCACACCCTGGAAAGCGCCATCGACAAAGCCGGAGAGTTGCAGTCGGGGGCCGAGCAGCAGGTGGCTGACGTTCTGCAGGGCAGCGGGCAGGATCTGCATGCGGCCATGATTGCTGTCGAGAAAGCGGATCTCTCCTTTCAGTTGATGATGCAGGTACGCAACAAGATCGTGCAGGCTTACCAGCAAGTCTCCCAGATGGCTTTTTGAGTAAGTAGAGTATGGCTGCGACTGCGGACCAAATCACGAATCAAGTCAGCACTTTCTTTCGGGGTCTGACCCTCCGCCAAAAAGCCGGCTTGGTGGTGGGAGCGGCGGTCGTGGCGGGAACGCTCTGGGCGTTTGTCACTCTTCTGGGGAAAGCCGATTACAAGACGCTCTATTCGGGCTTGTCACCGAGCGATGCGCAATCCCTGGCGCGGCGGTTGGCTGACAAGAACGTCCCGTACGAGTTGGCGAGCGACGGGAGCAGTATCCGCGTCCCTGCCAATCAGCTTGATAAGGCGCGACTCGACATGGCAGCCGAGGGAATGCCGCAAACGGGAAGGCTTGGCTTCGAACTCTTCGACAAGCCTAACTGGTCCGGCAGCGATTTTGCCGAGAAGGTCAATTATCAGCGGGCGCTCGAAGGCGAGCTGGAGCGAACCATCCAAACCATCGGTGAGATTGAGGCAGCGCGCGTGCACCTGGTTCTGCCCCACGAATCGCTCTTCACTGAACAGGAACGCGAGGCCAAGGCCTCGGTGGTGATCAGGCTCCGAGGCGGGCGACTGGGGGACGACGCCCAGGAAGCTATCACGCACCTCGTGGCCAGTGCCGTCGATAACCTGAAGCCTGAAAACGTCACTTTGATTAATGCCGATGGCGGCACGCCGATCCTGGCGCGCAGCGGGGGTTCGGCAAACCGTTCCCGGCAGTGGGCAGATTTCGAGACGGCTCTTTCCCACAAGGTCATCGCTACCTTGGAGCCGGTGGTGGGGCCGGGCAAGGCCCGCGCCAATGTCACGGTGGAATATGACCTCACCACCAGCGACAGCACGCAGGAAACCTATGACCCGAACGCTACCGTGGTCCTCACCTCCCAGATCTCCGATGAACGTGAGGGCGAGACCGACGCGGGGGGAGTTCCGGGAACCCCCTCCAACGTTCCGGGAAAACAGGCGGCGACAGGTACCAAGCCCCCCGCTACCCTAGCTGCGCAGACGCAAGGCATGCGCACGGAAAGCAAAACGTTCGCAGTCAGCAAAACCGTCCGCCACGTGGTGCAACCCGCAGGAAGCCTGAAGCGCCTTGCCGCCGCCGTGCTTGTCGACGACGCGGTGGAAACCAAGGAAGACAACGGGCAGAAGGTGGAAACGCGCCGCAAGCGGACGCCGGAAGAGATGAAGCAGATCCAGGAACTGGTCACCGCGGCAATTGGTCTTGACGCCACGCGGGGGGACAAGCTGGCAGTCGAAAACCTTTCTTTCCAGACGCTTCCTTTGGAATCTCCACCGCCGCCCACTTTGACTGAGCGGGTGGTTCCCATGGTGGACAAGTGGATTAATGTGGTTCGCTACGGAGCGCTCGCCGCCCTGTTTCTGCTGGTCTACGCTCTGATCTTGCGGCCTATCAAGCGACAGATTGTGACCACTTTGCGGGAGCTTCCCAAGCAAATCGGAACGTCCAAGAGTGGCAAGGTTGCGCTTAGAGAGGGTGGCGCCGAAGGTGTAGCAGGAGGAGAAGATGCGGCAGGACTGGACGGTTCTGCTCCACTTCAACTGGAAGGGTCACCGAGCGAGGTTAAACAAGCTGTCGCGCTGAAGAAGAATCTGCTGGAGAAGGTTAAGAAGGAACCTGCAACCGCCAGTCGCCTGATCCAAAACTGGATGCGGCAGGAGACGAAGATATGAGCGAGGCTACGCAATTCGCCAAGGCCACAGCGGAGCAGTCGAATCTGACCGGAGTTCGCAAGGCGGCCATTCTTCTAGTGCTGCTGGGAGACGAGGCGGCCAGCCTGGTGTATCGGAACCTCCCCCAAGAAGAAGTTCAGATGCTTACGGAAGAAATCTCCGGCCTCGAATACATTTCTCCCCAAATCGCCGGCCAGGTTCTTCAGGAATACCACCGCCTGAGCATCACGCAAGAGTACCTCACCCAGGGCGGGTCCGATTATGCCAAGCAACTGCTGGTGAAAGCCTTTGGAGATGAAGGCGCCCAGCACTTGCTCGAAGAGGTGATGCATTATCAGGAGGCCCGGAACGCCACTTTAGATTCGCTGCAAAAAGCCGACCCCCAACAGTTGGTGATGTTTGTGGAAGGCGAGCATCCCCAGACGATCGCGCTGGTTCTGGCCCACATGGGCATGCGGTCGGCGTCCGCGGTCCTCCTGCTTTTGCCGGACAAAACGCAGGCCGAAGTTATTCGGCGACTCGCGGAAATGCACCAGTTCTCTCCCGAAATGGTCCAAAAGATCTCCGTGGTGCTCAACAAGAAGCTCAAGGCGCTGGGCGAGCAAAACCGCCGCGCCTATGGCGGCGTCAAGGCGGTTTCAGATCTGCTTAACCGGATTGAGCCGTCCGTCGCCAAGACCATTCTGGAGGCTATCGAGCAGGACGACCCCAACCTGGGCCTCAAGATTCGCAACCTGATGTTTACCTTTGAAGACCTCCTCACGGTACCGGAAGGGAGCATCAGGGAGTTGCTTAGTAACCTTGACAAAAAGACATTGTGTCTGGCCTTGAAGGGTGCTTCGGAAGAGATGAAGAACCACATATACAAGACCATGTCTTCACGCGCTGTCCAGATGATGAAGGAAGATATGGAGGCGCTCGGGCCCGTCCGCTCCCGCCAGGTGGCCCAAGCACAGCAAGAAGTTGTGCATCACGCGCGCAAGCTCGAGGCGGATGGGAAACTGACACTGAAGAGTTTTGGAGATGACGCGTATGTGGTCTGATCCCAACCCCGCCATCAACGAAGCGGGGGCGCAACCGCAAGATTATGTTTACCCGCCTCCCCTCGCTCCCGGCGCAGCGAAGCCTGCTTCATCGCCTGGCAACTCTTCCACTCTGGAAAGCCTTTGGGGTTCAGAAGCAAGAGGCTCGGTTTCGCAGGCTCCCAGCGAGGAGCAGATTCGAGCGCGTGAAGCCTGTGCCCGCAAGCAAGGGTGGGAGGAAGCGGCGGCCAAGACGCGGGCGGAATACGAGAAGGGGTTGTCAGCCGAGCGTGAAAAGTTGGCCCAGGCAATTCGCGAGTTTATGCGCGAGCGCGAGACTTACTTCGGCCGGGTGGAAGCAGAGGTAGTAGGTTTAGCCCTCGCGATCGCCCGGAAGATCCTGCATCGGGAAGCGCAGGTTGATCCTCTGCTGCTGGCGGGAGTCGTACGTGTCGGGCTCGAACAAAGTAGCCGCGGGAACCCATGTCAGGTTGCGAGTTCATCCGGACCAAATCCAGATCTGGCAGCAATTCTTTGCCCAACAACCCGACCTCCAATCTGTTCCGGAGCTGATGGGGGATACGACGTTGGGACCCGGGCAATGCCGCCTGGAAACTGAACTGGGCTCGACCGATTTGACTCTGGATGCCCAACTCAAAGAAATCGAGCAGGGCTTCTTTGATTTGCTGGCGCAGAGGCCACAAAAAGCCGCATGAATAGCC
The DNA here is from genome assembly GCA_963804995.1 of uncultured Acidobacteriota bacterium. Lineage (GTDB taxonomy): Bacteria > Acidobacteriota > Terriglobia > UBA7540 > UBA7540 > Bog-366. The sequence continues at coordinate 313,959 of CAWDSK010000002.1, read as the reverse complement.
CCTCCCTTCTGGCCCCCTATTTCCGTCGGTTAGAGAGCCTCTCCACGGCACGCTGGTTCGGTCGAGTCACGAAAGCGGTGGGTCACATCGTGGAGTCGGAAGGACCCTTTTGTTCTCTGGGGGAATGCTGTGAGGTCTTGGGCCCGACGGGTCAAGCCCGCGCCGGAGAAGTGGTGGGATTCCGCGGCAGCACGGTGCTCTCCATGCCTCTGGACAGGCTGAGCGACATCCGCTATGGGGATCGAATCGTCACTTGGGGCGCCAAGCCCACCTTGCGGGTGGGGGAAGAGTTGCTGGGTCGGGTCATTGACGGGGTGGGTAGGCCGCTGGATTCCCGTCCGGACTACCGAGCCATGGATTACTGGCCCCTCCACTCTCCCGGCCCCTTGCCGCTTGATCGGCTGTCCATCCGCGAACCGCTCGGTTGCGGGGTGCGCGCCATTGACGCCTTCCTAACCTGCGGGCGTGGGCAGAGAGTGGGCGTCTTCGGGGGCAGCGGGGTTGGAAAAAGCACTCTGCTGGGGTTGATGGCCCGCGGCAGCTCGGCCGACGTGACCGTGATGGCACTGGTCGGCGAGCGCGGCCGCGAGGTGCGGGAGTTTCTGGAGGGAACCCTGGGCGAAGAAGGCTTGAGGCGCTCGGTTGTCGTGGTCTCGACCTCGGACCAGTCGCCCCTGCTCCGTATCCGCGCGGCGCTGGTGGCGACAGCCGTCTCTGAATATTTTGCCGCCCAGGGCAAGACCGTATTACTGGTGGTCGATTCTTTGACGCGCTTCGCCATGGCCCAACGTGAAATCGGGCTGGCCGCCGGTGAGCCCCCTACGGCGAAAGGCTACACGCCCTCGGTTTTCACTTTGCTGGCGCAATTGATTGAACGCGCCGGCCACTTCAACGCCGGAAGCATCACGGCTTTCTACACCGTGCTCATGGAAGGTGACGATCAACAAGATCCTTTGGTGGATGCCGTCCGCGCACTGCTGGATGGCCACATCGTACTGGATCGCCGCCTGAGCGCCCAGAACCATTACCCGTCTATCTCTATCCTGGATAGCCTGAGCCGTTTGATGCCCGCCGTTTGCACGCCTGAGCATCTCGAAAAGGCACGGCGTCTACGGAAACTACTGGCAGCTTACACGGCGTCCGAAGATTTGATCCGCGTGGGCGCGTACCAGAAAGGCCTGGACGCCGCCCTCGATAAGGCCATCGAGGTTCTTCCGGCTCTGACCGCTTTTCTTCAACAGAGGGGCGATGAGAAGGCTTCCCTCGCTCAAACCCTGGCTGCCCTCCAGTCGCTGCCTGGCTAACTAACCCATGGCATTTCACTTCTCCTTACAAGCCGTGCTCCGCTATCGCGAAAGCTTCGAGCGTCGTGAGCGTCTGCGGCTGCAAGTCATCACCCGCGAGGTTGCGAAGGCGCGCCAGCAAGGCGAGGAAGCAAAGCAGGAAAGGGTTAGGGCCGTGGGAGAGTTAAGGCAAAAGCTGCGTCTCGGTCTACGGGTAGCCGAACTTCAATTCGAGATGGCGTGTGACCGGGCGCGCGCCCGGCGAATCGTGGCAATAAGAGAACACGTCTTGAAACTCGAGGAGTTGCGAGTTCGCCAGCTCGAGGCGTTCCGCAAAGCCCAGCAGGGGCGTAAAATTCTGGAAAACCTTCGGGACCGGCAGTTTGCAGCCTACCGCCTGATTCGAGACCGGCGAGAGCAACAACAGATGGACGATAGGTTCCTCATGGTGCATTCCGGGCAGGCATCCAGCTAGTTGTTGCCCAGTCAATCGGCAAACATTTCCTCTCCAGACAGTCCGACCGCAGCAAATCCTCTACGCCCTTAGTTCGGCCCAGATCGAAATTACTTTAGTTCTCAAGGAGATTCAGGCTCTGGGCGCATTCCCGTTGACGAAAACGTGTTTGGCGTTACTCCTGCTCCTAGGTCGGTGGCCCAACGGGCCGATGCTCTTATGGAAACCCCTCTTGTTCAACCCGCAGGTGCAAGCACTCCAACGCCTCCCGCTTCCGGCGGACTTGGCGGAGTCCCGGCTGGGGGTGAGTCATTCTCGTTGACGCTTGGCCGTGCCTTGGGTGCCGAGCCGACCCCAATCCTGGACGCACCGAGCAGCGATCCGAAGGCCTCACCGCGTCAGAAACCTCCCACGGACAACTCCCTGAGCGACTTCTCCACGATGGCGGGGCTCTTGTTGAGTTGGTTCGTCGCGAGCTCTGGCCAACCCGCACCGACTGTTGCCTCGGGCACCCAGGTCAACCAGCCTCTTCCTAGCCAGGTTGGTGTCGCGCCTGCCACTCAGTCCACTTCCGCAACGACTCTACCGGCTTCCTCCGCGGACGAGCCAGGCCAATACGTGGGAGCAGCCACTGCCTCGACGGCCCTGCCAGGCGTGGCTAACCTGAATACTCTTTCGGGCAGGGTCGGTAAGGTCGTTGGGAAGGTAGAGACAGGCAACTCGGAGCCGTCAAAGCCGCTTGCGCCCGGCGCGAGACAAATCCCGACGGACGGTCCAAATCGAGAGGGCCCCGCTCCTTCCCCTCAGCCGATGATGACAACACCGGTGAGCACTCCGGAGATTCAGGAACTCCCTGCCCCGAACGGGCCTGTCGGACCACAGATCGTAGAGGCACTCTCCCCCGCAGCAACTCAGGGGTTCAAGAGTGCGCCCAATCTAGCTGTGCCAGCTTCCCAGTCGAAAGAGCCGAATGGGGTCCGCGCCCAAGAAGTCACCGGGCCCGTGCCCAGCCATGCATCGCAAGCCTTAACGGGAACGGAGAGGTCTCTGCCCTTCTCAGAACGAAACACACCCCTGCCAACGCAGGCGACTCTGAACACGGTGCCCGCACCACCTGCGCTCCCTCAACTTCCTGGCGACCAGCCTTCGACGCAACCGGAACAGCAGAGGCCTGTCCCGGTGCCAGCCGCGCCAGTGTCCACTCCGGCGCCCGTGGCTCAAGGTAGCACCTCGGTGTCTGCATCTCCCCTCGAACCGCCTGTGCCCCTTGCGGCCACGGAACTCGCTTCGCCCCTGCCTGAATTCGCACGGCCTGTTACCTCTGATTTAGCCGAGGTGTCAAGTTGGCTGGCAAAATTCGCGGGAGCAGAGGTGAATCTCCAGGTCCCGGAAACTAAGTCGGGACGGCCCGCAGTGGCGGAGACAGCCAGCCCGGTGAGTTCCCCGGTGACGGCTGTGCCTGCCAGCGGTGAACCGGTCCAGGTGTTGGCCAGCTCTCCCCAGAGTCAGCTCACCACCAAACCTGAAACCCTTGGCGGCCATCCGGAGAAGGGGGAGGGGCATTCCGGGCCGCTTTCCAACGCTTCGGCTCTGGATCCTGCCTTGCAGAAGGCCCCCGGGGTGGAGCCCACGGACCTGCGCGACTCAATCCTCACAGCTAAAAGCGGTGCTACAGTCCCGCCATCCGACGCGAATTCGCAACCTGCCACGCCGGCAACAATTTTGCAGAATAACGCAGCTCCGGAGGCCAACGGGATTCCGCCCAGTGGCGCAGTGTCTGCCAGTTCAGGTGATAGCGCGGTCCACTCCAACCTTTCGGACCCATCGACGAGTGACCATGGGAAATCCGGGCAACAAGGCGGGCCAGGGTCAGGAGACAATCCTACAGGCATCCCAGCAGTTGTTCCCAGCCTCGCCAACAACCTGGCGGCCCCCGATGCGACCACGAATCTCCTCACGGCTCATGCACCCAGCGTTCCCTTGACCCATGCCGATAACTCAGCCCCCCAAGCCCCACGGTCTTCCAGCCAGCCGGCCGCAACACTCTCAGCCTGGCAGAACTACGACGGCGGCGCAGGCAAAATTGTGCGGTCGGCGTCGCTCAGTGATTCTGTCAATGGCGCGGAAATGCATGTGGAGCTTCGCTCTGGCACCTTGGGCCCCTTGGATGTTCGCGCCATCGTGCACGAAGGGTCCGTGGGGGCGGAGATTCATGTCGAGGGTCAAGAAGCCCACACGCTGCTGACGGCAGGCTTACCTTCGCTCGAAGCATGCGCTGGGAGAACGGAACTTGCGCGTGGGAAACCTTGCCGTTTACCAGGATCACGTAGGTGGAGGAATGAACGGGGGGGAGAAGCACGATCAGCAGTCAGGCTCTTCCCCTTCACCGCAGCATCAAGTTCTGCCGTGGGACAACCCGCCGCAATCCCGCAGCGCGGCGAGAAGTTCTTCGGAGAGTGAGGAATCAACAGATCCGGCAGCCGGTCTGAGTGTTCGGGCTTAGCCGGAGCCGAAGGAGAATGATACCGATGACGATAAATGGTCTTCACGCATACGCGGCGACGACGAACACTAATGGCACTAACAGTTCAGGGTCATCCAGTTCTTCGAGCTCTACCAGTGGTGTGAATCCCAACGATTTCATGACCCTATTGGTTGCAGAAATCCAAAACCAGGATCCGACGCAACCTATGGATCCCACAACTTTCATGTCGCAGCTTGTTCAGTTGAACCAACTCGAGCAAGTGACAGATATCAACCAGGTCGTGCAGCAGTATGCCACCTCGGCAACGACCTCGAGTTAGACGCCCACATCGAATTAGGAGGAGAAACATGTCATCGTTTTCCACGTCACTTTCCGGTCTCAATGCCGAGGAACAGGCCCTCTCGGTTATTTCTAATGATTTGTCCAACCTGAACACCACCGCATTCAAGACGGGGACCCCCATTTTCAGCGACTTGTTCTACCAGATGTTGGGCACAGACGGGGCCGGTGACCCGGTGCAAGTGGGAGTGGGCACCACGATGAGTTCCGTCTCATCGCCCCTTACGCAAGGCAATATCTCCACGACGGGCGTACCTACGGACGTTGCCATCCAAGGGAACGGGCTCTTTATATTGAGTCAGAATGGCACTCAGGTTTACACCCGCGCGGGCAATTTCAGCTTGAATTCTCAAGGGAATCTTGTGGACAGCAATGGGAACAACGTAATGGGCTACACCGCCGTGAACGGTGCTATCAGCACCAGCCAAGTCCTCTCCCCGATCGTCATTTCCAGCGGCCAGAGCTATCCCCCCAACGCCACCTCCAACGTGGAACTGAACATGAACTTGGATGCCTCGGCCACTTCGCTGGCGACGGCAACGGGGGCCCTTACGGTGCCGCTGGCGCTCCCGGCCGCGGGCCAGACAGTTACCATTGGGGGAACGCCCTACACTTTCGCTACAGCCCTCACGGCCCAAAGTGCGGCAGACACTGTGCTGATCGGACCCGATGTCCAATCGACACTTGCCAACCTGATGGCCGCCATCAATTTGGGAGCGGGGGCAGGCACTACCTATTCCTCCAACACCATAGCTGCCAACACTTCAGTTACGGCCACCGGTTCCACAGCCACCGCACTCAACCTGCAAGCAAAAAATGCTGGGGCCCTCGGCAATACCGATGTCACCACGACCAACTGGACTGGCGGTTCATTCGGGGGGACAGGCCTGACGGGAGGCGTGACCGTTCAGCAGGCGACCGGGGCGCTTACTGCGTCGGCTGTTCCCACCGCGGGCCAGACCGTGACCATCGCTGGAAGGGCCTACACCTTCCAGACCGTCCTCGCCAACCCCGACGACGTTCTGATCGACCCAGCAAGCGTCCAGAATACCCTTACCCACCTGGAGGAAGCCATCAACGCGGGACCGAATGCAGGCACTGACTACATCGCTTCTGTCGCCGGCGCCAACGCCTCGGCCGCGGCCTCGAATCCTACGGCCACCTCGCTCACCCTGACGGCAGTTCCCATTGGACAATTGGGCAACAATGTCGGCACCTCCACCACTTGGACCAACGGTTCATTCGGGGGCGCCGACCTGGCGGGAGGCGTGAACGCGGTGACGGCGACCGGGGCGCTCACCGTGCCGGTTCCTCTCCCGGTCCAGGGCCAGACTGTTAACATTGGCGGAACGACCTACACCTTCGAAAATTCCATCACAGGCGCGAGCGCACCGAACACCGTTCTGATCGGAGCCGACGTCGCACATACCCTTGCCAACCTGGTGGGCGCCATCAACGCGTCAGGAGTGGGAGGGCAGGCAGCGGGAACGACTTACGGCCCGAACACCGTCGCCAACGCCTCGGTTACGGCCCTCAGTTCTAATGCCACCACACTCAACCTTCAGGCAGTTAATAGTGGGGCAAGCGGCAACGCCATGGTCACCTCGACCACCTGGGATTCCGCCTCCGGTATTACCGGTTCATTCGGGGCCGCAGACCTGGCGGGAGGCGCCGACGCAGGAACGTTCAGCGACTCCATGACCGTCTATGATTCCCTCGGCAATAGCCATGTTCTGAACTTCAATTTCAATAAGTCAGCGGCCGGGACTTGGAATTATCAGATCACCATTCCTGCCGCGGACGTAGGGGCCGCGGGCAACCCCCAAGTAGTGGCTAGCGGGACGTTACAGTTCGACTCGTCCGGGAATTTGGTTCTGCCTTCAGCAGACGTGGCGGGAATCAGCGTCAGTAATTTGGCTGATGGAGCCAAAACCATGGCCATCAATTGGCAACTCTACAATTCACCGGGGAATGCCGTCATTACCCAGACGGCAGAACCTTCTGCCACATCTGCCAAAGATCAGAATGGTTATAGCGCCGGAACTTTGCAGAGCTACACCATCGACTCTTCCGGGATGATCAACGGGGTTCTCTCTAACGGCCAAACTGTTTCGTTGGACCAGATTGCGCTCGCAACCTTCCCGAATTACGACGGTCTGACACGCCTTGGGTCGAACGACTACCAAACGAGTTTGGCTTCCGGGGCTGCTAGCGTGGGGACACCTGGAAGCGGTGGCCGTGGAACCTTGGACGGAGGCTCGCTGGAGGCTTCCAACGTGGACATTGCCACGGCATTCACCCAACTTATCCAGGCCGAACGCGGTTATGAGGCAAATGCCAAGGCAATCACGACGGCCGACAACGTGATGCAATCTTCCATCGCGTTGATACAGGGTTAGGCTTGCGTAAGATGCTGCGGGAAATGCGGAGGGCCGGAAGGAAGCTTCCGGCCCCTGGAGTTTGTACATTTCTGACTCGGACCCGGGCTTTGGTCAAGCAAATTCAGCACTCTTTCTCGTCCCTGTTCCCTATCACCTGTTCCCTGTAACCTGTTCCCTATTCCCTGTACTTCCGTTCCCTGTCACCTGTTCCCTATTCCCTATTCCCCATTCCCTATTCTTGAGTAGACGAAGACGATTTTGCCGGGCTCGGGGGCGTCTTCGAGGTCGAGTTCGAGGCCGGTCGCCGCGGCGACTTTACGAAGTGGTCGCGAATGGCTTGGGACTGCTCTTCTAGCCACTAACCACTAGCAACTAGCCACTGCCCTTGGAAAACGGGCCACGAGGGTCTTTGGCCGTGCCCACACACCATTCGCTCAACCCGCCACCGAATTTCTGAATGTGTCCCTGGATGTCCGCAATAATTTCTTCGCGATTCGTCGGCATGGTTGTTGCCCTCCCCGGACCGACTGACTTGATTTGCACTGAATCGCAGAACTGTGCTCGTTCTGCGCCAGCCTGCCTACTCTTTGGTGAGCTTTTCGTAATGTTCTGCATCCTCCCTCATCCCTAGAGTTCGGGCTGTGCTGGCGAGCCACTCGCATATGTGCCGCTTGGGAATCTGGCCTCCCTCCACGTGAGCCAGGCACCACTCAAACTCCATCAAGGCCTTAGCATGTGCTTTCTCGGCAGAGTAGATCGTCCCCAAATAGTAGTGTGCGGAGACTGCATCGGAACCCTGTACACCCTTCTGGAGCGCCTCCAGGAGTGCCTGCTTGCCGAGGGCCTTTTCACCCAAGTTCTTATAGCAGGCACCAAGGTTAGCAAGTACGTGTCGGTCGTCGTCCGCGCCGAGATGAAATCGTAAGCACTCTTCCAAGATAGTGCGCGCCTCCCGAAAACGGGCAAGCGCCACCAGCGCCCCGCCACGGATAACCTGGACCTGTTCATAGAGTTCCCGGTGCTCTGTCATGAGCAGCAGGTCACCATGCTTCTGTTGCAGGCTGTCGAGAATTGCCAGAGCTTTGTCCCATTTGCCCTCATGGGAGCATAAGCCAGCGTCCTCAAATTCCAGGTAGAGTTGTATCTGCGTCTTCGGAGCTATGTGGCGAGCCGAGGAGAGCTGCCGCCTCGCTTCCTGTATCCGGCCCAGGCTTATCAAGCACGTCGATTGGTTAACCAGCAGGGTGGCCTTCCCTTCGGATTCGGGGGTCAATTCCGTGAGCATGGCAAGCTCCCTCAGCGCCTCCTCAACACGACCGGCATTGCGCAAAGCAATCGCGTGTTCAAAACGTTCCATGTCCATGGCCGCTAGTACAGCCCCCCTCCGCACATCTGCGTGTCTTGAAATGAGCGGGTAGCGCATCAGAGTCTCGTGCTTTCCGAGACTCTGCGGCTCTTCGTTTGTTGGGCGCGGCTTCCGTTCACCGCTTGTGTCCCCCAGGGAAACTGGATCACCACGTTAGGTGGTTAAGACATGTGTTAATAATACAGTGCATGTTTATCATATTAAGAGCCGCAGAGTGTGAAAGGCATACACTCTGCGCTACCCCATCTGACCCGCTTGCATCTGTCTAAGCGAATTCTCTCCTATGCCAACACACGGGGGTAGCGCAGAGTCTCACGCTCTTCGAGACTCTGCGGCCCTTCCTCAAATCCGGGTTCGCAGCTCCGCCGGTAGCGTGACGCGGTTGATCGTCAGAATAGGGTGCGGGCTCAGGGGCGCATGGACCGTCCCCGAGTATTCGCGCACGCTTGACCACGCCCAGTCCTCCGCCCGGCTCACCAAGCCCGACTTCACCGGGTTCTGGTGAATGTACTCCACTTTCTCGTAATATTCCTTCACGGTACGGATGGCGCGGTCGAAGAAACGCGGCTGCCACAGGAGGCCCCTTTCCCTTCGGGCGCTGTTGATTTTCGAGGTGGCGCCCACCTTGATGGACTCCATAACCCGCGAGATGGTGAGTGGAGAGCGCGGATAGAAGATGGCATGCCAATGGTCCGGAAGCAGAACCCAGGCCGTCAGCAGAAACCCGTGCTTCTCCCGTCGCTCGGCCACCACCTTGGCCAAGCACTCAAACTCGGATTCCTCCAGCGCCTTCCGGTGCGGCAGGACGCGGCAGGTGATAAAGAAATACCGGTCGGACAACACGAGGCGGCGGAGACGCGACATGAGGCCGATTATAGTTCGTCATCCGAGGAAAAGCTGCAGAGAGTGGTAGCGCAGAGTCTCGCGCTCTTTGAGACTCTGCGGCTCGTCTTCAGATGCGCCCTGCTCGCGGACATACCGTTGCATTGCATGTTTATCAAATTAAGAGCCGCAGAGTGTGAAAGGGCCACACTCTGCGCTACCCCATCTTTCCCGCTTCTATCCGTCCAGGCAAATTCATACCTACGTGACCATTCGGGGTAGCGCATCTCACGCTCTTTGAGACTCTGCGACCCTTCGGAAATCGCAAGTCACCCGATCTCCCGATGACCAGAATCCTCCGCTTGCCCGCCCCCGCCGTGACACACTTCCCCAAATCGGTAATCGGTCGATTCAGGTGAGAAAATGAGCCAAAGAATGTATTGACTCCAGGGGCCGGAAGGAAACCTCCGGCCCGGTGGGTGCGAGCAAGGCGCCCGGCTCCCCACCGGTCGGCGCGAGATCGGGGAGCTTATTTCGATCCGACCCACCGCTCACCTAGAGCGCCACGGCGTTTTCGGAGATGTATCGGTCGAGCTTAGACTGAGGGGGACCGATGTAGTGAAATGCCTCTGCCCATTCCAGCCCATAGGCACGGCCCATTTCCCGGTCGGACGGAACTCCGCGCAGGCTGAGCGAGTCATAGTCCAAAACAATGTGCTTGATGTAGAGGCGATTGGCGCTGTCATCGCTCGAACCCAGGACGGGAAGACGGTGCCCCTGGGCGGCCAGTCGAGCTCGCAGGCGTGACCCGTTTTGCCCGGCCGGGCCTTGCGTCACATTCGCGAGGTTAGCCTCCACTTTCTTGTCGATGTAGGGCGAGATATCGACAATGCGGTTGGCAAGCTGCGGGCCCCGCGCAAAGTAGTATTTCTCACCCACCATGCGCGGTTGCAATCCAGCTTCAAAATGTTCCGGATAATCCTTATCCCCACCTGCCATCCAGCAGGCTGATTCCACCACCTGGGCGGTGACGTAATGGTCGGGATTCTCTTCGTAGAGACCCCAGGGGTCGTAGCAGATGATCGTGTCAACTTTCAGGAGGCGAAAAAGGAAGATCAACCGGCAGCGCATCTCCTCGCGCGAAATTCCGTCCATGCGATGATTCCGGTAACCGAAATCGAAGACTTTGCGAAGGCCCAGAACCTTGGCCACCCGGTCATCGTCCCTTTCGTTGTTCAACATGGTCTCAGCGGGAGTGCCTACCCCGGCCATGTCATCGTTGGAGGTTCGGATGAGATAGCCGGTATAGCCTTCGTCAATGAGCTTTGCCACGGTGCCCGCGGCGAAGTGTGGAATATCGTCAGCGTGAGGTTGGATTACCGCCAATACTTTGCCGGCATGGGGCTTGCCGGGAGCTGCAGGCTCGATCACAATCTCCTCCCGGCGAGTGAGTTCCGCTAGGGAGTGGCTGCTCGCCAGTTGCGGGGCAGCGGCGCGAGCGCTGGTGCCGGCCAGAACGCCTCCCACGGTGGTGGTAGCCATGAACTCTCGTCGTCTCATATGATTCCTCCTATTCGTGTCGGTTCATAGGGCGCACCTTACCACAAGGCGAGCCAGCAAAGCGATGGAGGAAGACGTGGCTTGACTATATTCTTTGGTGGGGGGCATGGCGCCCAAGCCCCAGACTCTCACCGATGCGTTCGCTGAAGGCAACTCGCCAGCCGCCCACGCAGATTTCCCCTCCCTCCCTGTCACGTTTTTGAAGGAAGTGTCCTCCTCTGCAGTGCAATACCGTTGTTACTTTAGCAAGAATGTTGTGCCATTTGTGGTATTACTACAATAAGAATGGTTCGATCCTTGGGTCGCGGCTGCACAGTGCGGCAGATGCATCGAGACTCTGAGGTGGGACTTGGGTGAGTTGGCGTGAGAGCCGGAGGCGAGGAATCTGGACGTGCGGCCGGGCGCCGGGTGAGGAGGTCGGGCCCGGCATCGCCTGCTCGCCTGCTCCAATTTTGCAGGCCCGCGACGTTTTGTAAGCAAGTGGGACTGTCCCACTTGTCGCTCTCCGCGGGGCATAGCGAGCGAGGTCCCACCAGATTTCCCATCTTCAGCCGATTTTCACCCCCTGATTTTTACGGCTCCGCCGCGCTAAGCCTCTTGGCTGATGCTTGGCAGTTTTCCGCTAGGGTTTTTGGGACAACCCTCCGTCCCTTCATTTGAAAGATCAGGGGGCGTGCCAACTGAGAACTCCTTAATGAGCGTTTCCCAATTTGGAACCTTCTGAGCTCTTACATGGGGAACTCCGGTTACTCAAAGGCAATCATAGCCCGCCTGGAACCACAGCAAACATAAAGGGTTCTCCCCCGCACTTACAACCTGCGAGGGCAGGCAGGTTTTTCCTACCTTTGGACAGCGACTTGCTTTTTCTGGATGTGCGCATATGGCCAGCGTCGCTCAAGTGCAAGAAATACAAAGCGAGAAGTCATCGCTGCGCGCCGCGTGCGTGGTGGTAGGGCTGCTAGTGTTTGCCGGAACCGCCTGTTGGGGGTGCAAGCACGCGTCGAAACAAGCCAACGCTGCTGGCAACAAAGGCCAAGGGACTACGGAGATAAAGGCGGTCATGCATTTGGAGACCTTCGTAGTGAACCTGGCGGACCCTGAAGAGAGTCGGTTTCTGCGTGTTGGGATTGACCTGGGCCTTGAAAACCCACTCTCTGCCAAGGAGGGGAAGGGGGAAGATCCGGGGATCTCAACGGCCCGCCTCCGCGACACGATTCTGGGCGTGTTGTCGACCTGGCGTTCGGATGCTCTGTTGGCACCCGACGGCAAGCAAAAGCTCAAACAGGAATTAGTACGCGCGCTTCGTGAGCGGGCGCCGGAATTAGGTGTGAAGGAAGTTTATTTCACGGATTTCCTCGTACAACGTTGAGCGATGGGAAACGAAGATCAAACCCGCGTGGTTGAGTCAGTTCCCCCCCTCCGGGAGCTCTGGACGGAGGTGCTGGATCTGTCTTGCTGCCTTAGCGTGGCGCTGGAGGTTCCGAGCTTCACAATCCGGGCTCTTCTCTCGCTGGAGGTTAACTCCATTGTGGATACGCGACGGCACGAAGGTGCACATGTCCCCGTGAACGTGAACGGCGTCATGGTGGGGTGGGCGGAATTTGATGTGATCGAGGATTGGCTGGTGGTCCGTCTTACCGAGATGGTTTGACCCCCCACTCCTGGTTCGCCCCGGAGGAAGGAGCAGTAGACGATGGAAGGTATTCTCACGAATCCAGGCAAGGATAGAGCAGAAGCAAGCTGGATGGTGGCCTTTCGAGGGCTCTGGCATTGGGTTCACCGCGCCCTGAAATCCCGCCAAAGTCGGCGGCTACGTGTACGAGAGTCTTTGTCGCTCGGCGACCGGCGGTTTTTGGCGGTCATAGAATTCGACCGCCAGGAATTCTTGGTGGCTGGGAGCGGAAGTTCTCTCACCCTCTTGGCCCGGGTGCAGGAGGGGAAGGTTATCACCGAGCCGCACCTGTCGGCTGATACCCGCATGGTCTGAGGTCAGGCGAGTTCTGGCATGAAACGCATATTACTTATTCGTCTCCTGGGGTGTTCTGCAACCTGTGTAGCGGCAGGGGCCTTCTCCGCCTCGGCCTGGGGAGCACCACCACCCTCACCCAGCGGTTTAACGATTCCCGGGTTGACCCCCAACGGGACGTCGCTGCCCTGGACCATCATCGTTCTGTTGACGGTGCTGACCCTTTTGCCCGCCCTGCTTCTCGCGATGACACCCTTCGTGAGGCTGCTAGTGGTCTTTCATTTTCTCCGGCAGGCACTCGGGACTCAAAACACCCCGACCAATCAAACTCTTATCGGTTTGGCGCTTTTTTTGACTTACTTCGTGATGCAACCCGTGGGAGTGGAGATTTACCAAACTGCCATCGTTCCCCTGCAAAGCAATCAGGTCACGGCGATGGAAGCCTTGGAGCGGGGCGCGGGGCCCTTGCGGCGGTTCATGCTGCGGTATGCCCGGCAGAAGGACCTGGCATTGTTTGTGGAATTGGCGAAGGAACCTCGCCCGCGCCGCCCGGAGGATCTTTCCATGCGGGTGGTCATCCCGGCTTACATCCTCTCGGAATTGAAGGCGGGGTTTCAAATCGGGACGATCCTGTTCTTTCCCTTCTTGGTGATTGACCTGGTCGTCGCCTCGGTGACCACGTCTGTAGGAATGTTGCAATTACCACCCGTGGTGATTTCCACCCCCTTGAAGATTCTCCTTTTCGTTATGGTCGATGGCTGGAACTTGGTGGTTGGTTCGTTAATGAAAAGCTTCTATTGAGGTCGGTAAATGTCTGCAGATTTGGCCGTGCAACTTGCTCGTGAAACCCTCCTGACAACTCTATGGTTGGTGGCGCCCGTCCTCTTGATCGCCACCGTGGTGAGCCTGCTGATCAGTATTGGGCAAGTGATGACTTCGATCCAGGAACATACCGTGGCAACCGTACCGAGGTTGGCGGTGGTGGCCACCTCCATTTTCATACTTTTGCCGTGGATGTTGCGAAGGCTGGTGAGCTTTACCCTGGACCTCTTCACTGATTTCCACCGCTGGCTCGGGTGAGACGCGGGGAGTGACAAATGGAATTGGGGCTCGAAGCTATCGTGGGCCGGGTCGTTGTGGTCGGAGCACGCGTGAGTGCGCTCATGATCTTCGCTCCCTTCCTGGGGAGCGCGACCATTGCACCGCGCATCAAGGCAGGTATCGCCGTGGCGCTGACTGCTCTGCTCTACCCGGTGGTCGCTCCAGACTTGATTCCCCTGAATGGCACTAACGCCTGGCAGATTGTGTGTGGGGAGTTTGTCATCGGTTTGATCATGGGACTCACGCTGCAATTTGTCTTTGAGGGGGTGCAATTGGCAGGGCAGATTATGGGTTTTCAAGTCGGGCACTCGCTTGCGAACGTGATTAATCCGCAGACCGATGTCGAGACATCTGTCCTTTCCAACTTTTACCAGGCGGTGGCCATACTGATCTTCATGCAGCTTGACGTTCACCATTGGATGCTGCGAGGTCTTGCCAAGAGCTTCACGTATTGTCCACCGGGAACCATTGTGGCGACGCCGGCCGTCACCGCGGAACTCTGGCGCGCGGCGGGGGGGATGCTGATTGTCGCTATACAAATTGCCATCCCGGCGCTGTCGGCGACGATGCTCGTGGATCTGACGCTAGGTTTGCTGGGGAAGGCCTCGCCGCAGCTCCCGGTGATGTATGTGGGTATCTCCCTCAAGAGCGTAGTGGCGTTTCTGGTTATGGTGGGAGCGCTGCGCTTCTGGCCGGGGATCATGCAGAAGTATTTCTGGGAGGCACTGGGGACGAGCGAGCGACTCATGCATTTGGCACGATAGGGAGCGGGACCATTGGCAGAGGGAAACCGTACTGAACAAGCAACCCCCCGACGGCGCTGGAAGGCCCGGCAGGAGGGAGATGTCCCGCGCAGCCGCGAACTGCCCGCGGCACTCGCCCTGATGACTCTGGTGTTGTTCTTGTGGTGGTATCCCCAGAATTGGAAAGGCGAATGGCGCGTACTCTTTGAGCGAATACTCAACACGGCCACGCAAAGTGATATGACGGTTAGCACGTCGTTGCTCAATTGGGTCGCCTGGAGAACTTTTGTTTGGGCGGCGCCGGTCATGTTCCTGAGCTGGTTAGTGGCCTTGGCCGGCAGTTTCGCCTTGGGCGGCTTTGTTATGGCGCCGGGTGCATTAGCCCCCAAGCCGGAGAGGATGAACCCAGTCCAGAACTTAGGGAAGCTCTTTTCGGTGGGTGCGCTGCAAGGCCTTCTGAAGTCGCTGGTGCCCACCTGTTTGGTCCTCTATCTCGCCGTTTCAATCATGACCCGGGACTGGAACCAGATCCTAGTCATGTCCCGCGTGGGGGTCAGATCCTCGCTGGGCTGGATGCTGACGCGCATATTCGAAATCGCCTGGAAGGGAGGGCTGGTCTTTACCCTCTGGGCGGGGTTCGATCTCCTTCTAGCGCGCATGAACTACGAGCGTCAACACCGCATGACCCGCGATGAAGTTCGCGAAGACTTCAAGGAGACCGAAGGTCATCCGGCTATCCGCGGGCGCATTCGGCGACTGCAGCGGGAGATGCGGCGCCGTCGAATGCTGCGGGATGTGGCACGCGCCACTGTGGTAGTGACGAACCCGAGCGAATACGCCGTAGCTCTCGAGTACAAGCCCGAAAGCATGGGAGCGCCCGTGGTCGTGGCCAAGGGGCGAAACCTACTCGCTCAGGCGATCAAGCGGGAGGCACGCTGGCGCGGAATTCCCTTGGTGGAGAATCCGCCTCTGGCACAGGCCCTCTATCGAGCCACCCAAGTCGGCCAGACGATTCCGGCGAAATTGTACACCGCAGTCGCGGAAATCTTGGCCTTCATCTACCGGACCCAGGGCCTGATGAATCCAGGCGCAGCTCGCGGGGGGAAACAGGGATGAGCCAACGTAGAACCAAGGGGTCAAGAGTGGGGTGGCGATGAGGCAAATTCTACCATCTCGGCAAGGGTTGGGATCGCCGCGCCGGATTCGCCCCGGTGAACGTCGATCAGGCCGGAGTGACGCCCTCTCTCTCAGACGCTCGCCAACCTCGGAGGAAGGCGTTGCGGTGTGTTTTTCTGTGGTTCTAAGTACGGTCCAGCCCTGCGGGATGGCTCACGTAGGGCAAAGCCTCGTTAGGAATTGGACATGAAACCGACACTCAACCCGGCCCCCGTCAACAAAGGCATAGGCCTGGACTGGATGGTCCCGCTGGTTGCGGTGGCAATGGTGTTCGTGATGGTCGTCCCCCTGCCGACCTTCCTCCTCGATCTCCTTCTTTCCTTGAGCCTCACGGCGTCGGTGCTGGTCTTGTTGGTCGCGATGTACATCTCGCGGCCGGTGCAATTCTCTGTGTTTCCTTCGCTCCTTCTGCTGCTGACGTTATTCCGGCTTTCACTCAATCTGGCCAGCAGTCGCCGCATCCTGATGCACGGCAACGAGGGTTCCGCCGCCGCCGGACATGTGATCGAAGCCTTCGGGCAATTCGTGGTGGGCGGCAACTACATCGTGGGCTTTGTCCTGTTTGTGGCGTTGATCGCTATTCAGTACCTGGTCATCAACCACGGCGCGGTACGCATCGCGGAAGTGACGGCGCGCTTTACGTTGGATGCCTTGCCCGGCAAACAAATGGCGATTGACGCTGACTTGGGCGCTGGGCTGATTGACGAGGCCCAGGCCCGCAGCCGCCGGGAACTGGTGGGCCGGGAAGCGGAGTTCTATGGGGCCATGGATGGCGCTGCGCGCTTTAGCCAGCGCGATGCTTTGGCCACAGTGCTCATCACCGCAATCAACATCGTCGCAGGATTCCTAATTGGAGTCTTCTACCATGGCGTCCAGCTCAGCGAGGCACTGAAGACTTACACCATTCTCACGGTTGGGGACGGCCTGGTCACCATGATCCCTTCGCTGCTGGTTTCCGTTGCCGGAGCGATGGTGGCCACGCGAGCTTCTTCCGAGTCAAGCCTGGGGGTTGACCTCGCACGGCAACTGCTTCCTCGCAGCCATCCTTTGTGGATCGTCTCCGGGGTCATGGCCACCTTGGGGCTAGTCCCGGGGCTGCCCAAGATTCCGTTCTTCCTCATGGCAGGGCTTCTGGTCTGGTTGGCGCGCCGGGCAAAACAAGCGACCTCTGCCAAGGCGGCCGAAGCCGTAACTCCCTCCACTACTTTGCCACCGGAAAAAGCTCAGGAGCAATTGGAGAACCTCCTGCGGCTGGACGATCTGAGCCTGGAAGTGGGCTACGGCCTTGTGTCCCTAGTCGATCAAGCCCAGGGGGGACAGTTGCTGGCTCGGATCCGTGCCCTGCGCCGCCACCTCGCCCTGCAATTGGGCTTCATTGTCCCACCTGTCCACATTACCGACAACGTTCAGCTCAATCCCCGCGCGTATGTCATCCGTTTCCGGGGAGTGGAGATCGCGCGTTGGGAGATGGCACAGGACGGGCTACTCGCCATCAGCTCCGAGGCCACAGCGCAGCCCCTGGAGGGACGTGAAACCCTGGAGCCGGCTTTCGGGGTACCCGCTAAATGGATCGCGCCGAACCTTCGCGAGCGGGCTCTGGCAGCCGGTTACGCCGTCGTGGATCAAACCTCGGTTTTGGCGACCCATCTAGCGGAAGTCATTAAGCAGCATGCCCACGAGCTTCTGACCCGGCAAGAAACCAAGCGACTGCTCAACGCCCTGGCAGAGACGCAGCCCAAGCTCGTGGAGGAACTCGTTCCCAAATTGCTAAGTTTGGGCGACGTGCAGAAGGTGTTACAGCAACTGCTGCGTGAGCAAGTTTCCGTGCGCGACCTGGTAACAATTCTGGAAACGTTACTCGACACGGCAACCCTGAACAAGAACCCGATTCTCTTAGTGGAAACCGTCAGGCAGGCGCTCGGCCGCGCCCTTGTTCAACCCCTGCTCGGTGACGATGGCAAACTCACCGTCATCCAGCTTGACTCAACAATGGAGGAGCAACTCGCTCAAATCCTGGACCCGCAGCTCGCCAGTCGACCGTCGAATGCCCTGCAGCCCTCCCTGATTCGCCGAATCATGGAAGGCCTGAAGAAGCTTCTGGGGGAGCCGCTGACCGTTCCCTCACCTATCGTTCTCTGTAGCAGTCCGACCCGTTTCCACCTGCGCCGCCTTCTGGAGCCGTTCCTTCCCAGACTGGTGGTCCTCTCCCCCGCGGAGATTCCAGCCGCGGTTTCAATTCAATCCCTGGGGGTAGTGCAGTGAATTGGCGGATGGAACCCGTGCCAAAAAGCAAAGGGGAAGAATCATGAAAGAAGCCAAGAAAGCTTATGAATCCGCTTCAAATATGGAATCCGCAGATCAGGAACGCCTGCTCCTGGAGCAGCTTCCGCAGGTTCGTTACATCGCCCGCCGGATTCACGATCGTTTGCCCTCCCACATCCAACTGGATGATCTGGTGCAGGCCGGCATCCTGGGGCTGATTGAAGCGCTCCACAAATACGACCCCGGCAAGAATGTGGAACTGAAGACCTACGCGAAGCACCGGATTCAGGGCGCAATCCTCGACAGCTTGCGCGACCTCGACTGGAGCCCACGCCCTCTGCGCAAGAAGGCCCGTCAACTTGAGCAGGCCCATCAGAAACTTCGAGCCCGGATGGGCCGCCCTGCCACGGAGCCCGAGCTGGCGGTCGAACTGGGGATGGAGCTGAAGGAACTGCATCGGCTCCTGGGTGACTTGCGGGGACTTGACCTCGGCAGCCTCCAAGATGAGTTTACCGAGTCCGGCCAAGAGCGCGAATCGATGGCGGCGCATCCGGAGCGTTCTGACCAGGAGCCCTTTACTATGTGTTTGCAAGGGGAGTTGCGTGATCTCCTAGCCCGCGCCGTGGGTGAGCTTCAGCCACGGGAACGCCAGGTCCTCTCCCTCTACTACTTTGAAGAGCTCACCATGAAGGAGGTGGGAGCCGTCCTGGGAGTAGGAGAGGCGCGAGTTTCGCAGATTCACTCCTCCGCCCTAGTTCGACTGCGGGCGAGGATGCGCGCCTTACTGGAGAAAGCTTCGCCCTCGATAGAAGGTCCGCCCCCAACATATTCCAGCCCCGTGGAGACAGCATGGAGAAGATTCTAACCCAGGAAGAGATCGACGCACTATTTCGCGCTGCCCAGGGGCGCATCGCCGAAAAGCCAAAACCGGCCGTGGCTATCCGCGCCTCCACGGCCTGCAATTTTCGGCAGTCAGCGAAGATCTCGAAGGACCAACTCCGTTCGGTAAGTCAATTACACGAAACCTTCGCGCGGAATCTAACCTACTCACTGGGCGCCTATCTTCGCGTCGCCTTCGAGGTGAATCTCGTCTCGGCAGAACAGCTCTCCTATGGTGAGTTCCTGCAACGTATCCCGGAGGTGACCTATCTGGTGTCCATGACTCTCCGCCCAGTGGAGGTTGCAGCAGCGATCGAGATCGACCTGCCCCTCGCATTTCCCATCATCGATCTGTTGCTCGGGGGACCAGGCCGGGCCGAGGCCACCGTGCGCGAGATCACTGAGATCGAAGAAGAAATTCTGGAAAGTGTGGTGAAGGTCATTGGGAGAGAACTGGAAACAACGTGGCACTCTGCGCTGGAGGTGCAATTTTGCTTCGATCAACGGCTTCGGCAGGCTGAAATCTCCCGCCTGATGGCGCCCAATGAAAAAGTCCTGTCGCTAAGCTTCGAAATCCGCATGCCTGAGGCGCGCGGGATGTTGAATGTGGCCCTGCCGGCTGCGGTCTCGAATGCCCTCCTACGGAAACTCATGCAGCAGGCTGTCTATCGAAAACAACGAGGCACGGCAGATAGCACCGTACAAATCCGCAGACACTTGGACCATTGCGTCTTCCCGGTGGAACTGGTCCTGCCGGAGGGGCGCGTCCCCGTCTCCCAGCTTCTTTCACTGGAGTGTGGGGACGTCCTGAAATTGGGGTGCGCTCTTTCGGAAGCTGGCGATGTGCTGGTCAGCGGCAAAAGATTATTTCGCGCCCACCCGGTCCGCTGCGGGCTACGTCGCGCAGCACAAGTGGAGGAACGTGTGCACACTGCCAGTCCTGTGTACAAGGAGAGCGCATGAGCACTGAGAATAAGGCAGCCCGCAGTCCGAAAATGCAGGAGTATGCCGAAGCCTGGACCGCAAGCATAGGGCGCGTCCTGCAGGAAGTGGCGGGTACCCCCAATACCCCCCAGGAACTCTCTCCGGAAGCCACCCAAGCGCTCTGGAAAACGCTTAAGGAAGATGGACTCGGCGTCCGTTTCGAGGCGGCTCAACACCTGTCCGGTGAACAAGGGTTTGTGCTGTCGAAAGGCGACGCCGTCAGGCTTGCTCAACTGTTGCTGACAGAACCCCAAGACGGCGCGGCCGCCCTTAGCGACGACCACCGCGACGCTGTCAGCGAGTTGTTTCGGCAGTTTGCAGGAGCAGCGGCGAGCGCCCTCAAAGACTTAGCCGGCGGAGAAGTGAACTTTAAGTGGTCAGGCATGGAACGCCTGGCGGGTGAGCCCGCAGCCCGGATCGGTCTGCAATGGAGTAGCTCCGCGATGGCGCCTTTTACCTTTATCGCTGAGATCAGTTCCGATTTGGAAAAGGTTCTCAACCCTCCCCCCCAGCCGACTGTCCCAGCAGCCCTGGAGCTGCCGCCACCAACCCCCACTCCCGCTCCCTTTGCTCCGGCCCGGGACCCAAAACTCGAGCTGTTAATGGATGTGGAATTGGACGTTACCCTGCGCTTTGGAGAAAAGCACATGGTATTGCACGACATCCTGGATCTGAATGCGGGATCAGTCGTTGAGCTCGACCAGAATGTCCGAGACCCCGTCGACTTACTTGTGGGAGGGAAGGTGATCGCCCGCGGTGAGGTTGTCGTCGTGGACGGCAATTACGGGTTACGTGTTAAGGAGATTGTTAGCCCACTCGAACGGATTGAGTCACTGCGGAGCTAGTCAAAGAGCGCATCGGAGGACGATCCGCGGGGACCTTTGTAAAGCGTCCAGATTGAATGGGTTTCATAACCAACATGAAGACTGAGCGGGTCCGACGACAATGTGAATCCCCTGTATGTCCCCATCGCAAGAGGCCGTGGCGGGCATGGCTTGAACCTCAGCGGGGTCTCTTGCTCGACGACCGGTGGTATTGCAGCGAAGATTGTTTTCATGGTGCTCTGACCACTGCTATCGAGCAACTACTTCAAGTTGCCACGCGGCCTCAAACGAAGCCTCACAGGGTTCCACTGGGGCTGCTCATGCTTTCGCGCGGCTATGTGGACAAGGAGCAACTCCAGAAAGCTTTGAAGGCCCAGAAAGACTCCGGGAGTGGGCGAGTCGGGGAATGGCTTCGGCACATGGGGGCCGCAACCGAGGAACAGGTTACCCAGGTGCTGGGAGTGCAGTGGTCAATCCCTGTCTTTCCGCTCAATCAGACCCACCGTTATCTTGAATGTGCGGACTTGGTCCCCTTTCCACTGCTGGAAATTGCAGAAATGGTTCCGGTCCACTTCATCCCTTCCACACGACATCTTTACTTGGCCTTCGTTGATCGGATTAACTATACGGCGCTCTATTCCGTCGAAAAGATGTTGGAATGTCATACCGAACCCTGTTTGGCTCTTCAATCACACGTGCAACAGGCAATTGAGGAACTTCACAGCCGGCCTCATCCCGTTGAGGCAGTTATAGACAATCTGTCGGGGCCAGGGGAATTGGCGGACATGATCTTCAGCTATGCCTCCAAGCTGGGTGCGAGTCAGGTAAGGGTCAGCGGGTTCGGCGGATTTATTTGGACTCGATTCATTTCTCCCTCAGGGCTCAACGATCTCCTGTTTCGAGTCCGCAAGGGCTACATCGAACCGGATATTCATCCGGCAACGCAAAAGTGATGTGGCCTTGCATGATCCCTCCCGTTTGAAAGGCAATAGGAGGAGTTGCCAAGATCACGTCGAAAGCATTCATGTGGATCGCTGCCAGAATCCCCGGGCGGTCACCTTCATAGGTTTTGATGTGAGGCCTCGGGTCAGTGAGTCGCGGCCACGAAGGCTGATTGAGTACTCGCTTCCTGCCACTAACCAGCTCCTTATGATGGATTCCCTTGCTGTTTTCCAGCCCCACTGTGTAGGATATTTTCCTGACTGCAGCTTAGCAGCACGCTGGGGACTAGGCGGTCCGGCGGAATCTTACAATCCTGCTTTCGAGAGGTTGTCAAGGGGTGAGCGATTCGAATTGCAGTCCGGGTACGCGTGTGGGGGTTGTACTTTTTCAACTTGGCGGGCCGGATTCGCTCGAGGCCATCGAACCCTTTCTTTACAACCTGTTTTGCGATCCAGACATCATCGATTTCCCCTTTGCGCGATTAGCCCGCGAACCGCTGGCCAAGCTGATTTCCTCAAGGCGCGCGGGCAAGGTACGCAAGCACTATCAGGAGATCGGCGGCAAGTCACCTCTCGGCGAGCTCACCGAACGCCAAGCCCGGGCGCTCGAAATCGAACTTTCGAAATCCTTCGCGGCACGCGTGATCGTAGCCATGCGCTACTGGCATCCGCTCACGAAAGTGGCGGTAGAAGAGCTGCAGGCCTTCGCGCCGGAGGAGATTGTGCTGTTGCCACTCTACCCGCAGTACTCTTCGACCACCACGGGCAGCAGCCTGAACGAGTGGCATCGCCACTTTCCGCACGACCACGCCCAGCAGGTCCGAGTGATCCGCGATTTTCACGACCAACCTCTTTACCTCGACGCGATAGTGGAGCGCATCAACCAAGGCCTGGAGCGCTTTCGGCGCTCCAACGGCCATGCCGCGCGCGTGCCCGCAGACGTCCACCTGCTGTTCAGCGCGCACAGCGTTCCAGAGAGCGTCATTCACAAGGGTGACCCTTACCGGTCGCAGATCGAAGCCACAACCAAGCTGGTAATGGAGCGAGGCCGCTGGGCAAACCCGCACCGCCTGTGCTACCAAAGCCGCTCCGGCCCGGGCCGCTGGCTCCAGCCATTCCTCCGCGAATCTTTGCAAGACCTCGCCGTGCGCGGCGCCGAGCGTGTGCTGGTGGTGCCCATTTCCTTCGTCTCCGACCACGTGGAAACCCTCTACGAAATCAATGTGGAAGCGCGCGAACAAGCTGAATACTTTGGCATACACCATTTCGAAACCATGGAAGGCCTGAACGATTCCCCTTCATTCGTCACCGCCCTAGCGGACCTGGTGCTCCACACGGTCAGCACCCGCGTGCCGGCGTAGGTCTGCAGTCAACGCTTACCCCCGTAGGGACGCGATTCCCGCAAGAGTAGGTATCCACGCTTTGCGGACGTACAATTCCAAGGGTAGAAACAGAACCCCGCCTGCCTGCGGATCTCGCACCCCCTCTTCCGCCGCGGCGGATCTCGGACCCTCGCGAGCGGGTTGCGGAATTGAGATGGGTGGGCAGTACCTCCCCTCTAGCCATTGTCCTGTCCCCCGGGCGCGGGTGGCAAAACTTCCCTTGCGCTTTTCGTTGCCCTGCGCTTTCATAGGGGGCATGAAAAACATACCTTACTCCGCGCTGCTCCTTTTCACACTCCTCGCCCTGAGCGGTTGGCTGGTTTCCGCCCTGGGCGCCGAAAGGCCTGGAACCATGGACAACTATTTTGTGTACGTCGGGCCGTATACCGGACCGAAAAGCCAGGGAATTTATGTTTACAAGTTTGAATCGGCGACGGGGAAGCTGACTCCGCTTGGGCTCGCGGCGGAATCGACGAACCCTTCCTTTTTGGCTATTCATCCCAACCACCGCTTTCTTTACGCGGCCAACGAAATCGGAAACTTTGCAGGTCAGAAAAGCGGTGCGGTTAGCGCCTTCGCGATAGATCGGAAGACGGGGAAACTAACCTTGCTGAACGAAGTTGCCTCCGGCGGCCTCGACCCTTGCCACGTGATTGTCGACAAGACGGGCAAATATGTTCTGGCTGCCAACTACTCGAGCGGGAGTGTGGCGGCCTTCCCCATTCTCGCCGATGGCCGTTTGGGCAAGGCATCATCTATCGTCCAGCACACAGGGCATGGCATTGATCCCGAGCGCCAGGAGGGCCCGCACGCGCACTGCATTCTGCCTTCGCCGGACAACCGTTTTGTGCTGGCTGCTGATCTGGGCGCTGACCGTGTCGTTGTCTATCGATTTGATGCCAACCAGGGAAAGCTCACACCCAACAATCCCCCTTATGGTGAAGTAAAGGCCGGCTCCGGACCGCGCCACATGGCGTTTCATCCCAACGGCAAATTCCTTTACGTGAACAGCGAGATGGGGAACATCGTCACGGCGTTTTCTTACGACGCGACAAACGGCACGCTGAAGGAATTGCAGACCATCACGACGCTCCCCAAGGAGTTCAAGGGCCAGAGCAACACGGCGGAGATCGCAGTGAATCCTTCCGGGCGATTCCTCTACTGCTCGAATCGTGGGCATGAAAGCATTGCCGTCTACTCGATTGACCCCCTCAAGGGGACGCTCACACCGGTCGAAATTGTTTCCAGCGGCGGCAAGGAGCCACGCAGTTTTGAGATCGATCCCTCCGGTCATTACGTGATTTCTGCGAATCAGAACTCCAATAACCTTACGGTGTTTCACCTGGATGTGAAGACCGGCCGCCTTACGCCGAGCGGGCAGGTGCTGGAGATCGGGGCGCCCGTGTGTGTGAAGTTTATGCCGATGGAATAAGAGCTATCGGGCGATCGGGCCATCGGTTCATCGGGGGATCGACCGGTGGGCCGCGGCAGCTTAACCCGGGTGCATCGTAATTCGCGCCCCGACGCAGTCGGCGCTGGCTCCAGCGGAGATCAGTTTTTCAGAGGGGCAAAGGTCGCCGCGGCGCCGCTCTATCGCTGAAACGCCCCGGGGACGCTGGCGCTACAAATACTGTGCCCGTGATCTCCCTTCAAAACCTGTCACATTGCGATATGTTTAGGGTTGATAGCTTGACGGTCGTCAAGCAAATCATCTTTTTCGGAAAACCGTAGCGATCGATTGTTGACAGACTTGTGGGGCTTCCATTATATTTCTCTTTTCTGGGCTAACAGGAATTCACCTGAACTAGTAATCACGAAAGCCAACCCACGAGGTCTGGTTATGGCGAATGCGGGCGACGCAGCCACTCCTACTCCTATTCCACCGTCTCCGTCTGCCGTCGCAGCTCCCGCCAAACCCGCTCCTAAACCGACTGCTCCTGCCAAGGCCAAAACCGTTACGGCTGAAGCGTCACCGGCGGACACGATGCGGCGGCGAATCATTTGGAGTTGTATTTGGGGTTTCATTGGCGCCAATCTCCTGATGTTCCTCCGTTTCTTCTTTCCTCGCACACTTTTTGAACCCAGCACCGTCTTCAAAATCGGATATCCCGCGGATTTCCAGCCGGGTGTAGATGAGCGCTTCAAAGCACAGGCTCGCATCTGGGTGGTTCGCGAAGCCGACCGCATCTTCGTGATCTTTGGTCGCTGCACGCATCTCGGCTGCACCCCAGATTGGAAACCTGCGGAGCACAAATTCAAGTGTCCCTGCCACGGCAGCGGGTACACGCCTGAAGGAATTAACTTTGAAGGGCCGGCTCCCCGACCCATGGACCGTGCGCATGTGGAATTGGACGCGACGGGACAGATCGTGGTTGACACCAGCCGCCTCTATTCCTGGCCCAAGGGGGGCGTGGATCAATTTAATGATGCCGGCTCGTACATTAACGTGTAGCTATCAGCTTTCAGCCGTCAGCTATCAGCTCAATGACGAGCTGAGCGCCGACCGCTGAGAGTTGAAGAGTTGACAAGGAAACAACAATCTGCAATCTGGGCTCAGCAGTCACCCTAGGGTTTGGCTGAAAGCTGACGGCTGATAGCTTGAAGCGGAGAGATCAATGGCTGACGAACACGGCGCCAACCCTCCGAAAGAGGAACCGGGCGCGGCGCCCTCTAAAAAGGGCATCGCTGCTGTGCTCGAGGAGGTGCGCGAAACCACGGAAGTGCTGAAGGGTAAGGCCAAAGAGGATATCGAGGGCCTTAAGCGGCCTGAAAAGACCACCCTTTATAAGTCCATCTTCCGTGTCAAGCACGATGACAGTTCCCGGAGCCGCGCCCTGGGGGTGCTATCTAATGTCTTCCTGCACCTGCATCCCTCCAAGATCAATCGTGACGCCGTGCGCTACGGCTATACCTGGGGTATGGGCGGCATCACATTTTATCTTTTCCTGGTCCTGACTATCACCGGCGTACTGCTGATGTTCTATTACCACCCCACCAAGGGTCAGGCGTATCGAGACATCGTCTACTTGATGAGCGACGTGCCGTTCGGGTCACTGCTGCGCAACATGCATCGCTGGGCTGCACACCTGATGATCATCACTGTCTGGCTTCACATGTTCCGGGTTTTCCTCACGGGCTCTTACAAAAAGCCGCGCGAGTTCAACTGGTGCGTGGGTGTCATCCTGCTGGTGCTCACCTTGCTGCTCAGCTTTACCGGCTACTTGCTTCCCGACGATCAACTGGGCTTCTGGGCGGTGACGGTGGGCACGAACATGGCGCGCGCTACCCCGTTGCTCGGGCATGAGGGCCCCTTTGGCGCGCAACTCGGCATGACCCCTTACAACGACGTGCGCTTTGCCCTGCTGGGCGGCTCCATCGTGGATGCCAACGCTCTTTTGCGTGCTTATATCTGGCATTGTATTGCAATCCCACTTATTGCCTCTGTCTTTATGGGTGTGCATTTCTGGCGGGTGCGAAAAGACGGCGGCATCTCCGGGCCCGCGCCCGTGATCCTGGAGCAAGAAGCGCTGAAGATGAAGGTGCTGCCGTACGTGGTGCCGCAGCACACAGAATGACAAGTTGCTATCAGCTATCAGCCGTCAGTCGAGGCATCGCCTCCAAGCTGATGGCCGGGAGCTGAGAGCTGATAGCTGAAAGCTGATAGCCAAAATGGATTGGCATCAACTCTGGGAAATTACTTCCGCGCCTGACAACGTTCCCATCGTGGCGTTGATCGGGCTCGTACCCTTCTATACCTGGTATGGCCTCCGGCAGGCGCTCGCCAACGACCGCCTGATCGTGCAATTGGAAGCCGACCCGCAGCTTGCCAAGACCCATCATCGCAAGGCGCTACCCTGGAAGCCCGGTTGGACCAAGGAGGTTCCTGTCTGGCCCTTCCTGCTGCGCATTGAATTCCTGGCCGCCATCATTGTCACCGTTATCCTGATGGTCTGGTCCATCACGCTCAACGCACCGCTCGAGGAGTTGTCAAACCCCAACCTGACCATGAACCCCGCCAAGGCCCCGTGGTATTTTCTGGGCCTCCAGGAAATGCTGGTCTATTTCGATCCCTGGATGGCGGGGGTGGTGATGCCCACACTCATCATCGTGGGGCTGATGGTGATTCCCTATATCGACGCCAACCCGCTGGGCTCCGGGTACTACACCTGGAAGCAGCGTCGTTTCGCCATTGGGACCTTCTGTTTCGGCTTCATGTTGCTGTGGCTGCTGATGGTGGTGATCGGGACTTTCATCCGTGGCCCCGGATGGATGTGGTTCTGGCCTGGCCAGACTTGGGATCCCAACCGTCAGGTATTTGAGGTGAACCGGGACTTGCCCGACATCTTCTTTATCTCCTCCGTATGGGGCAAGGTGATCTTCGGGGCCATTGTTACGGGGGTCTACTTCGTGGTGGCGGGCGGATTCGTGCATAAGTTGATTACCTGGAATGATTTCAACAAGAAGATTTACCAGAAGATGAGCTTCCTTCAGTACATGACCATGCAGGCTTTCTTAACGATCATGTTGCTGCTTCCGATCAAAATACTCATACGGCATTTGTTTAGAATCAAATATATCTGGGTGACGCCCTGGTTCAATCTTTGAAAAGCAAAATGACGAAATCCGAAACTCGAAATTCGAAACTCGGGGCGGATCTCGATTTTCGAGTTTCGATTTTCGAGCTTCGAACTTTGGGGGTTTAGGTTGCCTGAGGAAAAGGATCCCGTCATTACGACATCGCTCGCCACGTTCTTTGTGGCCGCGTCTGTCCTCCTGATGCTGACGCTCGTCTGGGCGCTCTATGGCGAATTTTTCGGCCTGCGCCCTTGGAAGAGCTATCAACGCGAATTTGCGCGCCGCTACCATTCCTTTCTGGTCAAGGAGATTCCCAAACAAAAGATTGCTGAGGAAGCCATTCTGAAGTCCACCGAGTATCAGCAACTCGACCAGCAACTCAAGACTTCGGAAGCCCAAGTAAAGGACAAGACGGAGGAACTGGACCGGCAGATCGCCGTGCTGGACGCGCGCTTTTCCACCCTCACGGATACCTTCACGACCGCCCGGGCTTACGTAGCGACGCAGGTTTACCAGATTGAGCACACCTCGGCGGGCAGCAAAGCGTCAATACAGAAAGGATTGGCCAAGTACGAGGCTGGCCCTTTCGAACTCTCCCTGCCCACTCTGCCGGACGGTCATCGCGAGAAGGGCAGCTACACCTTCCAACAACTGCAAGAGGAATTTAACAGTGTCCAGCTCGACAAGGCGAAGATGCTGGAGGAAAAGGCTGCGCTGCTGCGGCCCGTTTCGGATCTGCGCAAGAAGCGCGATGCGTATGTCGCGGACCACCTGAATGGGCTGACCGCTGAGCAGTTGCACGGCCTTCTCGTCAAGGTGAATGGTTCCGTAGTTGATATTCGGCAGGTCAATAATCCTGACGCAGGCATTGTAGATCGGTGCGAGTCCTGCCACGCGGGGATTCGCGAGCCGGTCGTACTTACGGCCAAGGACATGGGTGGCAAGAAAGTATTCGTGAGCCACCCGGACCCCGAGTTGCTTGCGCTTCATGACCCGGAGAAGTTCGGTTGCTCCCCCTGCCACAATGGTAACGGCATGCAGGTGGAAAGCGTCGAAAAAGCGCACGGCAACTACGAGCACTGGCTGTGGCCGCTCCACCCGCATGAGAACGTCCAGGCTGGCTGCCAGCAATGCCACGCGAGCGACATGCTTGTCGACCACGCGCCTGTGCTGAGCTCTGGCAAGGAACTTTTCCAATACCGGGGCTGCGTGGGCTGCCACCGGTTCCAGAATTACGATCCGGAGCCGGAAGAGTTGGTGGCGGGCCAGCAGGAGATGATGCAGCTTGAGAATCGGCGGCACGACGCGCAGCGCGACATCCAGCATGCCATCCAGATGGGTGATCAGGCGCCCGACAATGACACCGCGCGGAAGTATTATACCCAGGCGGATATGCTGCGCGTTTCCATCAGCGACATCGACGGCCGCATCGAGCAGCTCGATCGCCGCTCCAAAGACCTGATGCGCGGCATGAAGAAAGTCGGACCGGATTTGAAAGAAGTGCGCGTAAAGATTAGGCCGGACTGGATCCCGGTCTGGATCTCCAACCCCCATGCCTGGCGCCCCACTACGCGCATGCCGCGTTTCCGCTTGAGCGGGGACGAAGTAAAAGAGATTTCCGCGTTCATTTGGCAGAGCGGTATTGATGGCACGCTGCCGCACCAGCCACCCGGGGATCCGGTGAAGGGCAAAGAAAGTTTCGAGACCCGCGGGTGTATGGGCTGCCACTCCTTGAGCGATTCCGACGCCGGTTTTGCCGCTAACCTTTCGAAGGTGGGTGAAAAGGATAATTACGATTACCTGGTGCGCTGGATTCACGACCCCCGCGAACGCACGCGCCCCTATTGCCCGTACGAAAAGCGCGACCTCACGGAAGCGGACTACAAGCGTCACGGACTGCCGTTTGTATTTGACCTCGGCCACTCGCGATGTCCGAACGACGGTCACGAGTTGCAGGTGGAGCAGGAAACCATCATGCCCAACTTGCGCTTGTCGATCGGGGAAGCGCGCGACATAGCCAGCTACCTGGTCACGCTGAAGGAAGAAGATCCTTCCACATATCCCCGCGCCGATTTCCTGTACGACCCCAAGCTCAAGGAGCAAGGCCGCACCCTCGTGCAGCGTTACGGTTGCGCAGGCTGCCACGAGATTGCGGGCATGGAAGATGAAGGCCGCATCGGCACGGAGCTCACCAAGGAAGGTTCCAAGCCCCTCGAGCAGATTGATTTTGGATTGCTCACCGGAGAGGCCCAAAAGGCCGACTGGTACAGCCACAAGGGATTCTTCGAGCACAAGCTTGAGAAGCCCGAGGTCTACGACACCGGGCGCGACTGGACCGACCGCGATCCCAACGACCGACTGCGCATGCCCGACTTCGATATGAAGCCTCAGGAAATTACCGCCCTCACCACGTTCTTGATGGGGGCTGTAGAGTCGCAATATCCGCGTCGTTACTGGGATGCGCCGGAGGACCAGCGGCACAATATCCAGGAAGGCTGGTGGATTGTTAAAAAGTACAACTGTATGGGCTGCCACCAGTTCATGGTGGGGCAGTCGAGCCGCTTGATGACCTTGCCGCTCTATCAGACGCCCGAGTGGAAGGATCAGTTGCCGCCCAAACTTATGGGCGAGGGTGCCCGCGCCAATCCTGACTGGATGCTGAAGTTCCTGTCGAATCCCGCGCTCGATCCGAAGGACACAGATCGCGACGGGGTGCGGCCTTATTTGAAAGCGCGTATGCCGACCTTCCACTTTTCTCCCATCGAGCTGCGCAAGTTGGTGCGCTTCTTCCAGGCGCTTTCCGGCCAGCCCATGCCCTACATCGCACCCAAGCTCGACCCGCTATCGGAGCAGGAAATTGCCATGGCCCGCGCGCTGTTCACAAGCAAAGCCGCGCCCTGCCTGAAGTGCCACGCCACGGGCGACCCGGCGCACGACAAGTTTGCTACTGCGCCCAACTTCCTCCTGGCTCGGGATCGCCTGAAGCCCGGCTGGGCTCGTCGCTGGATGCTCAACCCCTCCATGATCAGCCCCGGAACAGCAATGCCTTCGGGCTTATTTAAACCCCAGGCTGACCACTACGTCTTTGCCGGCCCCACGCCTGATATCTTTAAGGGCTACGATGGCGACCAGCCGGAATTGCTGATGCGCTACTTGTTTGAGATTACACCGGACGAGCAGCGACGGCTGATCGGATTGAGCGGAGCACTGCTGAAGACATCGGAGAATCGAGCCGAGCCCCCTGTTCACAGCGCCGGTTCCCCCGCACAAGCATTGGCTGCAGTTCCATCTCGCCACAAGAATCCAACTCTCGCTAGTTTTCTCACGAAAGCGCATAATTGAGGTACGCGAATCAAATTTCGAGGAAAGGTTTATCCCATGAATAACCGAAAATGGATTTTGCTCTTTACAGCCTTGGTAGTCTTGGGGCTCGTCGGCTGCGGGAAGAAAGAGGAACAGGCACCTGAGCAGCCCGCCCAAACCACGACGGCGCCCGCCCCCACGCCGATTGATCAGGCTACGGTGGGCTCGGTAACCGGCAAGATCACTTTTGAAGGTGCAAAGCCCAAGCCGGCACGGATCATGATGGATCAGGACCCCGTGTGCGTGCAGAAGCATGGTGGCAAAGTTGTTTTCGCCGAGGATGGCGAAGTAAATGAGAACGGCACACTTTCCAACGTGTTTGTCTACGTGAAGTCCGGTGCTGAAAAGTACACCTTTGCGCCCCCGGCGGATGCGGTGACCCTCGACCAAGATGGCTGCATGTACAAACCGCACGTCCTGGGCATCATGGCGGGACAGACGCTGAAAATCGTTTCCAGCGACGCCACCGCGCACAACATCCACCCCATGCCCAAGGATAATCGCGAGTGGAATATGTCGCAGGCGCCCGGCGCTGCGCCCATCGAGCAGAAGTTCGCGCGGCCGGAGATTATGGTCCCGGTCAAATGCAACCAGCACCCCTGGATGCGCGCCTGGGTCGGGGTCACGTCGAACCCGTTCTACGCCGTATCGGGCCCTGACGGAACGTTCACCATCCAGGGGCTGCCGCCCGGCGATTACACGATCGAAGCTTGGACGGCAACCTTCGGAACGCAGGAACAGAAAGTGACGGTCGGCGCGAAGGAAAGCAAGACGGCCGATTTCAAGTTCAAGGCGTCCTGAAAACTATTTCGGAATAGATAGTCGTGTATGGGACGAGGCCCCCTCATCCGCCTAAGTGGGACGGATGAGGGGTGGCCTGGCAAAACACATTGCGGTTTCTTTTTGGTGGGACTACGCTCGCTACGGCTCGCGTGGGGCGTGCCGTCAGCTTGAAGTTGTTCAGCAGAAATGGGACAGGGACATAATGTCTCTTGCGCTCGGACACATTTTCCGCGACATTAGGTCTGGTGTCCCTTTGCGCTAAGTTGGGGCTTTTTCCCACAATCTGATTTGTAAGTTGTAGCAGTTCCGGTGTGTGTACGGTAACTGCGGCGGTGTGCATGGTTGTGCGCCCCTGTACAGGGTTGTCCATCTGCGAACAGGGAAACTTATCCAGGAGCATTGACTTATGGCGTTGGCAATCGCGCTCGCGGTGGTCATCATCACCTTGCTTTCCGGCTACTTTTTCTGGGCACATACTTGGTGGTTCCCGATTGACATCGCCCAGCACGGCCCTGCCATCGATCATCAGTTCATGCTGACCCTGATCATCACAGGAATCATTTTCGTGGCTGCGCAGGTTTCGCTGGCCTACGCGATCTGGAAGTATCGTGACCAAGGCAACGGCCGCAAAGCAAGGTACTCCCACGGCAACAACCTGATGGAAGCTACCTGGACCATCGGCGCGGCCATCCTTTTCATCGGCCTCAATCTGATGGGTTACCGCACCTGGGCCAACATCCACTTTGTGGGAGCGCAGCCGGGTGCCATGCAGATTGAAGTGTGGGGCCAGCAGTTCGCGTGGTACTTCCGTTATCCCGGACCCGACGGCCAGTTCGGTCCCGTGCGCGTGGAAAAAGTTGACGATGCCATGGGCAATTTTCTGGGACTCGACCGTGAACACGACGCGGCGTCCAAGGACGACATCGTCACCGCCACCCTCGCGTTTCCGGTCAATCGCGAAATCCAGTTGATTCTCCGCTCCAAAGACGTTACGCACTCTTTTTTCGTTCGCGAACTGCGCATGAAGCAAGACTTGGTTCCCGGAATGGAGATTCCCATTCACTTTACGGCCACGAAAACCGGCCGATACGAACTTGCCTGCGCTGAACTCTGCGGCCTGGGCCACTACAAGATGCGGGCCTTTGTGGATGTGATGACTGAGGAAGACTTCCAGAAATGGCTGCAAAACATGACCGCGGCACAATAAGAGCAGGAGTCAGGAATAAGAAGTGAGAAGTTAGAAGGAATGGCCGAAGAGGCCTGAAATCCGCCGTCAACAAGAAAGGCGGAGGGGCAAAGCTCTTCATTCCAGCTTCTAACTTCTCCCTTCTTCAAAGCGGAGGTTGTTGATGGCAGAAGCACACGCGGAAGCAATTCACCGGCACGAGGCTCCGAAGGGTTTCATCTGGAAATACATTTTCAGCCTCGACCACAAGGTGATTGGCATCCAGTATTGGTTCCTCGCGTTATTCAGTGTGTTTATCGGCCTCACGCTCTCCATCCTGATGCGCCTCCATTTGGTGTGGCCGCAGGCGAGCGTGCCGCTCCTCGACAAACTCTCACCCCTCGGAGCGCCCAACGGGGTGATTAGCCCCGAGTACTACCTTTCGCTCCTGACTCTGCACGGTACGCTGATGGTTTTCTTCGTGCTCACCACCGCGCCCCAGAGCGGCTTCGGCAATTATTTCCTGCCAATCCAAATCGGCGCGGAAGACATGGCCTTCCCGCGCCTCAACATGCTTTCCTTCTGGGTGACACTCCTCGGTCTCGTGGTCCTGATTGCCACGTTCTTTATCCATGACGGTCCGCCCATTGGCGGCTGGACGTCTTACCCGCCACTGTCCGCCGTGGGAGGGGCCGCCGGACCGGGCATGGCAGTAGGTGAGACGCTTTGGGTATTCTCCATCGCCATCTTCTGCGTCGCATCGATGCTGGGTGCCATCAACTTTATTGCCACCACTCTGGATTTGCGTGCGCGCGGGCTTTCCTTGATGAGGCTGCCCCTGACCTGCTGGGCATGGTTCCTGACGGCCATCCTCGGTCTCCTGTCATTTGCAGTTCTGTTGGCGGCGGGCGTCCTCCTACTGCTGGATCGCATGGGTGGCACAAGCTTCTTCATCCCCGGCGGGTTGATTGTCAGCGACAAGATTTTGTCGAATCACACCGGCGGCTCGCCACTGCTTTGGCAGCATCTCTTCTGGTTCTTCGGCCATCCGGAGGTTTACATCGCGATCCTGCCGGGCATGGGCGTGACTTCGCACATTCTCTCCACCTTTGCGCGCAAGCCCATCTTCGGTTACCGCGCCATGGTATACGCCATGGCGGCCATCGCGGTTTTAGGATTCGGGGTTTGGGGCCACCACATGTTCGTAAGTGGCATGAGCCCGTACTCGGGCTTCGCGTTCTCAATCCTCACCATGGCCATCGGCGTGCCGTCCGCCATCAAGACCTTCAATTGGCTCGGGACGCTTCTGGGTGGCCGGATCCGCTTCCAAACGCCGATGCTCTACGCCCTCGGTTTCGTTTCGATCTTCGTGAGCGGCGGCCTTTCCGGAATCTTCCTGGGCCAACCCCCCATCGACATCTATTTCCACGACACTTACTTTGTCCTCGCCCATTTCCATCTGATCATGGGTGTAGCGGCCATCTTCGGTATGTTCGCGGGAACCGCTTTCTGGTTCCCCAAGATGTTCGGCCGCATGATGAACGAGACACTGGGCAAAATCCATTTTGGGATCACCTTCGTCGGCGTGTACGCCATCTTCATGCCCATGCATTATCTGGGTCTGGAAGGCAATCCCCGGCGCTACTCGGAATTTATTGACAACTTCCTGTTGCCGCTGATGAGGTTGCACAAGTTCATTTCGATCGCGGCGTTCATCACCGGCGCGGCCCAGATCATATTTTTCGTAAATCTCATCTGGAGCATGTTTTGGGGCAAGAAAGCAACGGGGAATCCCTGGGAAGCCACCACGCTTGAGTGGACGATTCCTTCGCCACCGCCTTTCGACAATTTTGCCGGCGTGCATCCCGTGGTTCATCACGGTCCCTATGAGTTCGCCGTCCCGGGCGCGGAGAAGGATTACGTCATGCAGAATTCTACGGAAGTGGTGAAGGAATATTAGCAGGAATCAGACGATCGAAATTCGGGGCTAACTTAATCAAGCTTGGCAAATTTCGAGTTTCGAAAGAAGGATCATGGCATCAACCATCCTCACACCGACAAGGCCTGAAGCAGACGGGAAGCTGGACGATCACGGCCGCGGTCCGGGCGGCAATGGTTTCGGCGGGGGTGGCGGCGACTCTGGCCTCCCGGAGTATCGTGTTCCAAGCCGTACTTACCAACTGGGGATGTGGTTCGCGCTCATTGGAATCGTAATGCTTTTCGCGGCTTTCACCAGCGCCATGGTGGTGCGCCGTGGGATGTCGTTCGACTGGGTTTCAATCGCCCTGCCACGTGTCCTCTGGGCAAATACCGGCATACTGATTGCGAGCAGCCTGACGCTGGAGTTTGCCAGGCGCGCGTTGACCGACCGCGCGGCAGTGAATTTTATCCGCTGGCTGGCAGCGACAGTGGTGCTGGGTCTGGGGTTCCTTGCCGGGCAGCTCGTGGCCTGGCGTGGGCTTGCGGCGCGCGGCGTTTATCTTTCGACTAACCCCAGCAGCGCGTTCTTTTACGTTCTGACCATCACGCACGCCGTGCACCTTGCGGGCGGTGTCCTGGCGCTCGGTTACGTGGTGTCTCACGGCGTCCGCATGGCGCGCGGGTGGGAGCGCCGCACGGCGCTCGATGTTACCGCCATCTACTGGCACTTTATGGATGCGCTTTGGATTTACATCTTCTTCCTACTGACGAGGTGGGCATAGCATGGCGAGCCACGAAGCGATTGGCGCAAATCTCCAGGGTCTCCAGGAATCGGCGTGGGGGGGCGGCGTTGCGCCGTTCGCCACGGGTTCGAAAAAGCTCGGCATGTGGCTCTTTATCATGTCGGACGCCATTACTTTTGGCGCGCTGCTGATGGCCTATTGTTACGTGCGCGTGGCTAGCGACAACTGGCCGACGCCATTTGATTTCTATCCCGCCCTGATAAAGGCCACGGTGATGACCTTTATTCTGCTTTCGAGCTCCGTGACCATGGTAATGGCGGTGCGGGCCGCAAAGCTTGAACAACGCGCCTCGGCAGTGAAGTGGATCCTGGCCACTATGGCGGGCGGCTTACTGTTCATTATCATCCACGCGACGGAGTGGGCGGGATTGTTGGGGGAAGGCGTGCGGCTGTTCCACAATCCCTGGGGCTCGCCGTTGTTCGGCGCGGCCTTCTTCACGCTCACCGGGCTGCACATGACGCACGTCTTCTGCGGCGTCGTATACCTGGCCGTGGTAGCGGGCTGGTTCGGCAAAGGCAAACTGGGGTCGGAAGATGTGGAGGTTGCGGGACTCTACTGGCACTTCGTCGACCTGGTGTGGATGTTCATCTTCCCGCTGGTCTACATTCTTTCGATCAAGCAAGGATGATAGAGTGTCCATTGTCGGAAAAGGACGGAATTCGAAAATGGAAACTCGGGAATCACTCCCCGCGACGGCGCCCCCCCGAAGGGGGGTGTTCATGAGGTCATGGATTCGAGATTTCGCGGGGATGACATAGCGGGGGATTTGCGAGTTTCGAATTTCGAGTTTCGATATTCGTCTTCTGGAGGTTTCATGAGCTCGTTAACGGAACACACCCACGCCGAGGGCACGACACGGGTTTTCATGATTGTCTGGTTCTGGCTCCTGGCACTGACCGCCGTTGAGGTCTTTCTGGGGTACAAGCAACTGGAATTGAAGCTCATGCTCATCCTGCTGATGGGCCTTTCGGTCATCAAGGCGGGGTTAATCATCGCTTACTTTATGCACCTCCGATACGAGCGGGCAAGTATGGCGCTCGCCCTGATGCCAGCGCTGGTAATTGTCATCGTACTGATGAACATCTTCCTCCCTGACAGCCTACGTCTGCTGCATATGAGGCCGCATTAGAGCAGCAGACAGAAAGCAGAAAGCGGTAGGCGGAAGGCGGAAATCGGTGGGAAGTAGGCAGAAGGCAACAGGGTATAGGCAGGAAGCAGTGGGCAGGGTAAGCGGGAATTAGGTGAGAAGGCATATGGATGTGGCACGGCAATCGACAATCGACAATCGTCAATCGGAAATTGGCCGCAGCCTTGCAGGTTTCAAATCCCGAATCTCGAAATTGCTGCTTACTGCCTACTGCCTACTGCCTTCTGCTTTCTGCCTACTGCCTGCAGCCCTTCACGCCCAGGGTTGCGCCATGTGTTATAACAGTGCTTCCGCGGCAAAGACGGGCGCGAAGGAAGCCCTTGCCAACGGCACCTTGATTTTGCTGGTGCCGCCCATGGTGATTTTCGCAATCATAGCCGTGGTAATCTATAAATACCGGAACAGGTTCCGTTACCCGGCCGACTGGCAGCCTGAGCATGATCGCGAGTTGCGCGAAATGCTCGGGGAAATTGAGCCCGTCGCGAAGCCGTGAATCAGGAGTTGGAGGTCATCCAAATCTCAAGGGGCAAGGTAAATCCAATGGGGGAAAACCATCCTTGGCTTCATCGTTACGCGACGTTCGTCGCCTGCTGCACGTTCCTTCTGATAATTGCGGGCGCTCTGGTGACCGGCAACGATGCCGGCCTTTCCGTACCCGACTGGCCCACCTCGTTCGGCACCTTCCGCATGCCGCGTATGGTGGGAGGAATAAAGTTTGAGCACGGCCATCGCATGATTGCTGGAACGGTTGGCATTCTTACTATTCTGCTGGTGATTGGGCTCTGGATGAAGGATTCGCGTCGCTGGCTACGTTGGGTGGGCTTCGGGGCAGTGATGGCAGTTTTTGCCCAAGCCCTTCTGGGTGGCATCACGGTGCTGTTCTATCTGCCCGTGGCGATTTCCACCGCCCACGCGACCCTGGGACAGATCTTCTTCTGCCTCACGGCAAGCCTGGCTTTCTTCACTCGCGCCGACTGGCGCTGGGATGGGGCGAAGCTTGAGGACGCGTCCTCTCCGTCGTTGCAGCATCTCACGATCGCCACGACGGGGGTCATCCTGATGCAATTGATCCTCGGGGCTGTTTTTCGTCATTCTGAATTCGGGAGGATCGCCCCGCACGTGGTGGGCGCCTGCGTGGTCACCTTGCTGGTGGGCTGGGTTATTGTGCGGATCGTGACCCACTTCGCGATAGAGCCTGCGCTGCTGCGGCCCGCGCTGCTCCTGGGCGGACTACTGGTGGTGCAGGTCTTTCTGGGCATTGGTTCCTACATTATGAAGATGGCGGCGCTGGGTGCTCCGCAGCCGCAGCCGCCCGTGGTGGACATCACCACAACGCACGTGGCGGTGGGGGCGCTGGTCATGGTGACGAGTCTATACCTCACCTATCAGACGCATCGCTATCTTACGACTCCCAAGGAAGAAATGAAGATCGCTTCGGATCCTCATCAGGCGACTACATGACGCGTGGCAAGCAAAACTCGCAAATCGCGGGCGTAATCCTGGCTCAGCCCGCACACCCGGCTTGGCTTGTACACTTGGCGGACTACTGGACGCTGACCAAGCCCGAAGTCAACTTCCTGGTTCTGGTAAGCGCCCTGGTGGGGTTTTCGCTCGCCACCACTGGGGCCATGAACGGCTGGCTGCTCTTCCACACGTTGATGGGGACGTTGCTCGTAGCCAGCGGCACCGGCACGCTCAATCAATACCTCGAGCGCCGCACCGACGCCTTCATGCGCCGCACAGCGAACCGACCCTTGCCGGCGGGGCGTTTGGCGCCTGCGGAAGCTCTCTGGTTCGGAATCCTGCTTGCGGTCGCGGGCGGCGCGGAACTCTGGATCGTCGCGAATCCGCTCACCAGCGTGCTGGCGCTCGCGACCCTTGCCACGTATCTTGCTCTCTACACCCCGCTCAAGCGGCAGACGCCCCTTTGCACTCTGGTCGGCGCATTCCCCGGAGCCATGCCGCCGCTAATCGGCTGGGCGGCGGTCCGCAACGGTCTGAGCGCTGAAGCGTGGGTGCTTTACGCGATCCTTTTCTTGTGGCAGTTCCCGCATCTTCTGGCGATTGCCTGGATGTATCGTGAGGATTACGCGCGCGCGGGTTTGCAAATGCTTCCGCGAAACGATGGCGACGGCCGCCAGACCGTCCGGCAAATCCTGGGCTGTACACTCGCGCTCCTGCCGGTGAGCTTGATTCCGGCTCTGACCGGGCACGCCGGAGCAATTTACTTAGTGGGGTCAGGAATTCTTGGGGCGGGATTCTTGTATTCCGGCGCGCGCCTGGCGGCCACGCGGACCAACGTGCTCGCCAAGCAATTGCTGATGGCGTCGATTGTTTACTTGCCCTTGGTTTTTGCGCTTTTGATGTTCGATCAGACGCGGGGGAGATAAGAAGGAGTTAGGAGTTAGGAGTTAGGAGCTAGGAGTTGGGAGTCAGAAGAAAAGCGACCCCTCTTCTAGCTCCTGGCTTGAAGGAAGGGGTTAGAAGCGAGGAGTTAGAAGTCAGAACCGAGAAGTCATGAGATTGGTAGTCCTTATTCTGACTCCTAACTCCTAGCTTCTAACTTCTAGTTTCTAGCTTCTGACTCCTGGCTCCTCCTTCGCAAGTTTCTCTTCCAACTTCTCAATCGTGGAATCCAACCAAACCCGCAACGCTTGCTCGGCTTCCTCGTGCTTTCCAGCTTCTTCCAACTCCGCAATGCTCTTACCTTGCTCATTCAGCGGGATGAAGTGGCAGGGGATGTCCTGGTCCTTATGCTCCTCGGGCACCCATTCCCACAGGAGGCATTCGTTGCACGGGTGTTTCTTGACCTGCTCACCAACGTTCAGGCAGGTGACGGAGTCGCGAAAGAGAATCTCCGCTTTCCAGGGTGTGCGCACGGAGCGGCCATACCCGCCGTCTTTCAGAATGTCTCTTTGCAGCTTGAGTTGTTCTATAATCTCTTTTAGGTCGGTTGCCATGGTTTCTGCCTCCTTCCAGCCCTCTGGCAATCATGTTCAGGGGACCGGTGACCGGGTAGCATTTATGTTAGTGCAATTGAGTTGCCATAGGAAATTGATTGATTCCGGGCAACTTAGCGGATGGATTAACACAACCCGATACTTGGGGGATGGGTCAAAAAGCCCATTTTTGGACGAATTGCATGGGGCCTCCTGTATCCCAAACTCTAAGAGACCTTCGAGGTGACAGTAATGGCACAGGCTCAATCTACCGGTGAAGTCCAGCAGGGCGAAGAAGGAGTTGCCCTGCTGGAGGACGTTTTCCTAATCGTCTTCTGTCTCCTCCTGGCGGTTGGCGGGTTAGGTTTGGTCGTTTGGGAACTCGCCACCGGCCGCTTCTTTTCCATCGATGGACTCTGGCTAACCTTGATCAGCCTGACGCTGGCCACCGTCTTTGGAGGGAACATCGCCTGGTCAATTTACACCGGCGAGGCCCAAGCCCTGCTGAAAGGATTCCGGAAATCTTCCTCGTCAAGCGATTCCTCAAGTGAAGCCACCACGGATTCCAAATGATCCCTTACCTCCCTGCTGTTGACGCCACGCTCAACGCCGCAAGCGCCTTGCTGCTGGCCTGCGGTTTCTACTTCATTCGACGCAGGAACATTCCGGCGCACAAGGCCTGCATGCTCTCCGCCTTTGCCACTTCAGTTCTCTTTCTCATTTGCTACTTGACCTACCACTACTTCCACGGTGTGACGCGCTTCCCGGGCCATGGCTTCGTCCGCAACTTCTACCTCACGCTACTCGGCTCGCACACGATCCTGGCCGTTGCGATCGTTCCCCTGGTACTCACCACGCTCTACCGCGCCTGGCGCGAGCGCTTCGACCTGCACCGCCGTGTCGCTCGCTGGACGCTGCCCCTGTGGCTCTATGTCTCCGTCACCGGGGTCGCGGTGTACTGGATGCTTTACCATTTAAGGACCAGTTGAAGGTTTAAGGTTGAGGGTTGAAGGTGAAATGCCTCGGACAGTGAGCGCCTTAGGCATGTCACGCCAGAACCTGGACAGGCCGTAGTCGGAAAACCAACGCTCTGAACTTTTGGACTTTCCATGCCGCCTGTTGAACCATTCTGGCTTGGCCCCTTCAACGGGTGTGCGACAAATCTGTGTGGGTCAGGCCGCGCGGGGGCGACGGTTCTCCCAGTAATCCTCGAATTTGCCGCTCAAGCGATGGCAGCGAAGGGCGATGATGGCATTGGCCCCGCGGACCCTCCAGAACATACCGGAGCGCTTCAGCCGAGTGCCGATGAGGGTTTTGCAGCCGGCTTCGACGACCCCGGAACCTACGAACAGATGCTGACGCCGAAAGGTCGGATAGCGCATCCGTTGGGCGTTGACGGTAAAATAATCTGCCGCGTGGCGCAAGAGTTCGGCGGCTTCGGGCGTGGCTGGG
This sequence comes from uncultured Acidobacteriota bacterium, assembly GCA_963804995.1. GTDB lineage: Bacteria > Acidobacteriota > Terriglobia > UBA7540 > UBA7540 > Bog-366. The sequence goes on along the minus strand of CAWDSK010000002.1, from coordinate 272,864 downwards.
AACAGCGAGCGCAAATCGCGCACTAGGGATTCGATCCGCCCGCTCTCCAACTTCTCCTCCCGTTTTCTGGTCCACCTTCGGCGGTGGCGCTCGTCGGTGGGCCAGAGCTGGCCCGACAGCTCCCATAAGTGCTGTCGGGCATGATAAAGATCCACAATCTGAATGGCTCCCGGAAAGTGCTCGGCGGTGAGGTTCCAAATCCAAGGAGCACCATCGCCGATCACCACTTTCTTTTGGGCCCGGTTCCAGCCCCGACGATATGCTTCGAGGTAGATGCGTCGCCCAAAAACCTCGGCCGTTTCGATGCCTCCCGTGTAGGTGGTGGAGCCTTCTTCGCGCGCCGGTCGGCCCCGGGCATCCCGTGTCGTCTGGGCGAAGACACAACCTAATTTCACTTCCCGCGTGCGCGCTTGCTCGCTCTGTTTCCCCGCTCGACCCTCGGTTTCCGAACTCACCACCGGTACTCCCGTCCCATCCATCTCCACATAGAGTACCGGAATTTCCGGTCCCCTCACCTGCGGCAAGTTCCGTTGCAGGCCTTGCTGGATTGAGGCTTGTTCCTGGGCAGCAATCTCGGCGCCCAGAGCCTCTGCCTGCCGTTCCACGGCCTTGGTGGTCACCTCCAACCCGGCCAGCAGTTGCAGTTGTTCTCGACCGAGCGCAAAGGAGGTTTCGCTGCCCACCACCGCCATCATCCGTCGCACCCCAGGAGAATATTCCGTGCCCTCCACATCCAGTTCCTGATCGCGGGGACTCTGTCCCCGGTGACAGGCCGGACAAACGTAATAGGGACGCTCGGTCTCGACCCGCCCCAGCACGGTCAGCAGTTGCTTCCGACGCCTGCCGCGGTAGGGTGCCCCCCGACCACAGCCGCAGGGAACTTGGCGAGGGCACTCGTCCGGGGCGGCCAGCAACTCCTCCAGCACCGCCGCCCCCGCCCGGTGCAAGGCCGCGCGTGTGGCCATCTCGACGGCTTCCAAATCCAGCGTCCCGGACTTGCGCCGCCCAGCAAAGATCACCGCCAGCAGGGACTCTACTTCTCGCGCCACTTCCCGCTGAATGGCTTCCGCCGTTTTTTTTCCTGCTCCGCCGCTTCGGCCTCCTGGGGGAGGGGGCGCTGACGGCAGATTTTTTCGTTCACCTCCACGAAGGCCCGGCGCAGTTGTTGAAACCTGCGGAACTCGGCAATCTGTCGTTCCGCCTGGTGCCGGGCGGCAGGGCTGGGGAAGGTTTCGCTGACGGTCCGGCCCTGCACCTTGTAAGTGAGCCGGAAGTTAGGGCCGTGGCCGGGATGATGGGGCTGATGACAGTGACAGTTGGACTTGCCGCAGCGGGCGGTAATGCTGGTGATCGAACCACTGCGGAGGTCACCCAGTTGGGCGATCTGGCGGATCAACTCCGCCCGTTGGTTCTCCAGGACGTCAAGGGATTGGGGCATGTTAAGGCCTCCTCTATCCTAACGTATCATATACGTTAGGATATAAGCGACAAAAAAAGAGCCAGCCCAGAGCGTTACATTTATGTCGCGCACCCCTGCCGTGCCCCTCGCTTGACTATCGCCACTCCGAGGGCTACTCTTGGGTCAGCTCGTCCACCCGAACCTCGCAAAAGAAGGCCCTCATGGTGGCCACGAACCAGCGCGAGATTGTTCCACTTCTCGAACCAGAGACAGGTTAGCGAGGAGGCGCCCCATGCTATCGGTTCGCTTGGTGCAGATGATTGAAGACCACGCGGAAGAACTGACGCGGGGAGTTATCACCACGCTTCAGACTCATTTTCGTACTCCCCATTACCATCGATTGACCTATGAGGAGTTGCATTATCGTACCTACACCGTCTACCGGAATCTCGGCCATTGGCTCGGCCATAAGACGGAGGAGCCGATTGAGGCCACTTACAGCGATCTGGCGAAGCGGCGTTTCGAGGAAGGGGTTCCCCTCGAGGAAATTGTGTTCGCACTCATCTCCACGCGGAATCATCTGTACGATTACATTCGTTCCGCAGGCCTGATGGATTCCGCCGTGGAGTTACATCAGGAGAGGGAACTCTACCGGCTGGTGGAAAACTTCTTCGACAAGGCGATCTATTTCACGGTCAGGGCGTTTGAACACCAGGCAGCTTCCCAGCGTGCAAAGGGCGCGCTGAAGACCGCAGCCTGATCACCGACGGGCACTCCGCATGATCGATCCGGTGCACTTGGCGGCGCCGCGGGTGATGAGTATAAGAGCAAGGTAGCGCGGCGGATCCGCCAATCAAATTCAGGGGGCGAAAAACGCCTGAGGGTGGGGAATTTGGTGGGACGTTGCGCGCTATGCCCCGCGGAGAGCAACAAGTGGGACAGTCCCACCTTGATGACAATAAGTCGCTGAGCTGCGAAAACCGAGGTGGGGCACACGCGGCGCCGATCCTGATTTCCTCGCCCCTGGTCCAGCCGGATGTGCAGATTTCCCGTCTTCGGGTCTACCCCCTTTCTGCAATTCAATCCACCCTATCGGGACATTCCCCAATTTGTCTCTCCTGAGATGCAGTGTCGATGCGGTATATTAGGGAAGTTCGAGTGGGCACTGACGCAGAAGCATTGGCGACAGAACAAAACCAGCGGGCCAAGGATGGTTCGGAAGATGCGCATTGCCCTATCGGTCGCCGAGAAGGAAAAGGCCAGAGGGCCGGAGTCCCCCTATTTTCAGGCGCTCCTCGAGGTGGGCGTGAAGGCGGATGAAATCGAACTGGTGTCGGCTTCGGACGCCGGCCGCGTGCACGCCGAGGGCTATGACGGCATCTTGTTCACGGGTGGGGAGGATGTGAATCCCTCGCTTTACGGTGAGGCGAAGCACCACGACAGTGTCCATGACCACCCCGCGCGCGATGAATTCGAATTCGCATTGCTCGATCTGGCTTTGACGCGCCGCCTCCCTATTCTTGGCATTTGCCGTGGCGTGCAGATGATCAACGTAAAGTTCGGCGGCACGCTTTATCAGGACATGAATCTCGAAGCCGCCCCGCAATTGGAGCATCGGCAGACGGACCTGGGCCAGCCGCGCCAGGCGCCGACCCACACGGTGTTGGTGACGGACCCGGAGTCGACTCTGGGGGCGATGGTCCCGCGGACCTGCCGCGTCAACAGCCTGCATCACCAGGCGGTCAAGCGCTTGGGGCGCGGATTGAAAGTGACGGCGCGCTCTGAAGACGGTTTCGTCGAAGCCGTGGAATCAGCCGACAACTATCCCTTCCTGATGGCGGTGCAGTGGCATCCGGAGGAAATGGTCAGCCAATCCGCGGAGCAGCGTGAAATCTTTGTGCAGTTCGTAGCCAAATGCCGCCAGGGAGCGGAGCGCCGTGCCAGCCACTCCTGAAACCGAGGAAATCGAAAAGGTCAAGGCGGAGTGGCTTGCCGCCGTCGAGGCCGGAGATGTCGATCGCCTGATGAGCCTGGCGACGGACGGCATTTGCGCCATAGGGAAGGCAGGGGTGCAACATGAACGACGAACTCACCATCGAACCTCGCAAAGTCCACGAGATGCGGGAGCGCGCAGAGAAATTCCTCCTCCTCGATTGTCGCGAGCCGTGGGAATTCGAGGCGGCAAACATTGAAGGAGCCACCCTGATTCCCATGCGCCAGATTCCTCAGCGCCTCGATGAGATTCCCAAAGACCAGCCGGTCGTGGTTTACTGCCATGCGGGCATGCGCAGCTTCGATGTCGCGTCGTGGCTGAAACAACAGGGTGTTGAGGCGCTCAGCCTGAGCGGGGGCATTGACCGCTGGTCGCTAGAGATCGACCCTCGCGTGCCAAGGTACTGAGGGACTCCTGAGTTCTCCTTGAGCCAAACACCTCTCGAACAACTGCTTCTCGACTCTATCCGCCGCGAGGGCGCCATCACCTTTGAGCGTTACATGGCGCTGTGTCTCTATCATCCGGATTTCGGTTACTACACCCAGGGGCGGGAGCGCACCGGGAAGGACGGCGATTACTTCACCAGTTCCGACCTGCACCCGATATTTGCGCGACTCCTGGCGCGGCAGGCGGCGGAGATGTGGCAAGCATTGGGAAGGCCCGAGCGCTTCACCTGGGTCGAAATGGGCACGGGGCGGGGGCTTTTTGCCACCGACTTCCTGACTTGGACAACCCGCGCGCTGCCGGAATTTGCCGTGGCGCTCGACTATGTCGCCATCGAGCCCGGGCGGCCACAGCGCCAGCTTATCGCGACCCGATTGGCCAGCGCGGGCCTGGAGCGGCGGGTCCGCCTCCTCGCAAATGTTGCAGAAGTTGAGGCCACCACCGGCTGCTTCTTTTCGAACGAACTTGTGGACGCCTTTCCGGTCAGCGTGATCACGCGCGCGGGTGGACATCTCAAGGAAGTCTATGTAACCGCTGAAGGCGACAACCTGGGCGAGAAGCTTGGCCCCATCAGCGATCCCGCCATCGCGGCCTACGTCGCGCGGTACGCGAACCAGCTTGAGGAAGGTCATCGCGTGGAGGTGAACCGGCAGGCGCAGGAGTGGATGCGCGCCGTCGCCGCCAAACTGGCACGCGGTTTTGTGATCACGGTCGATTACGGGGACACCGCGAAGCGGCTCTACACGCCGGACCGCCCGCGCGGGACGTTGCTGGCGTACCGCGTCCACACCGTCTCAGAGGAGTTTTTCTCTACACCGGGTGAATGCGATTTGACCGCGCACGTGAACTTCAGCGCCCTGATCGATGCGGGGAAGGCGGCGGGGCTGGAGCTGGCAGGATTCACCACGCAGGAGAGATTCCTGCTGGGCCTGGGCGAGGCTAACGAGTTCGCGGACGCCTACGACGCAGGTCAAAGTGAAGTTGAGAGGCTCGATGCCCGGCTCAAACTGAAACGCTTGATCTCTCCGGTCGGGATGGGCGAAGTCTTCAAAGTGCTCGTTCAGCACCGCGGGGTTTCTCGGCCGGAACTCGCGGGATTGAAGTACGCCCGCGCCGAAGCGGGGTGAAAAGGTGGAAGAACACCCCGGCGCAAACCGCTCTATCGTAACCACCCCGGCACTCGGCGCGCCACCCCTCCTGAATCAGGAGGGGAGTTTTTCAAGAACTCCCCTCCTCAGATGAGGAGGGGTGGCGCGCTGAGCGACGGGGAGGTGCTGACTCCGGGGTGGTGCTGACAAGCTAAAAGGGATAGTGCTGAGCAAGGGATAAAGGGGCTGGCTGGCGCGGAGTAAAACTCTGCGATATAGTGAGCGAAGCGGATGAGTCGCAGAGGAGCGCTCTGCGCCAGCCGGCCGTCGGAGGGTGGCTACTTGTCTGGCGGCACAAGGAAGGAAAAGAAGGCAACGTGGAGTTCCTTCTTGGGAACAAAATTCGTTTCGTGCACCAGGAAGTGATCGGCATCCAGCTTTTTGATCGGTCCGTCCCAACACAAGCTAACGTATTCCATCCCCACTCCAGCAATATGCTTCGAATCTCTTCGCCTGTCGATGACCAAGGTGAAGTCTTTGATTGGAGTTTTCCAAGAATTGGCTGTCGTCAAAATATAGTCTACCCAAACCATGCCCATTAGCGTTTCTTCAGGGGCTTTGTAATTCTTAATCGCTTGGTCCGTCAGTCCCTTCCGCAAGGATGGATCGACGCACGCATTCTCAATTTGACCGCGGATATCACTGGGGTGCGGCGTCTTGGGGTCTAGGTCGCGTGCGGACATATCCTTGAAGCCAAAGCTCGGCGTGTATTCATGACGAACACGCAGTACTTTGTGAGCTGGAAAGGTCTGCATCCAATAATATGTCTTCACGGCATCCCACGCCGGCATTCCCGGTGGAGAAGCATCAGGTCCAGAGATCAGTCCCAACCGAAATAGCTGATCTCGTTGTCCCTTGGAAAGCTTGGTGATTTGACCTGTCGGTTCTCCCTCCCGGTCTACATCGAAATGACCGAATGATGCGATGTCAATCCCCAGACTCTTGAGCAAATCAGTGTAATTCTTGCCGCGTAGTTTCGCTCGGACTTCAATGTTGTACTTCAATTCCTTACCTTCGACCCACAAACGAAAGTTGTCGAAATCTCTTACGCCGCCGGCATCCATGAATGCAACATCATAAGGCGGAATTGGAAAGGCGACTTCGGTCGTGATGTTCTTATCCGTCTGGTTTAGGAATTCATACTCAACTGTAACTTTGGCCTCACTGATCGTTAGGCGCTCCTTTTCCATGGAGATATTCGCCTCCCGGCGCAACTGAATTCCACCGATTGCGGTCGACGCGGCGCTGTCATTACCGAGAACAAGCGTGAAGTTGCCGCTGGCCAAAATGAGCACCGTCATCAAGCAAGCGTGTTTGCGAAGGAGCTTCATCGATTCGAGTTGCCTGATCAAACGGTCACCGATAGACCAGTATGGGTCGAACCAGACTGCATCCATATATCACAAAGAAGGAAAAGTTTGAACCTCCATCGCGCGACCGCATTTCCACTGCCGGATTAGTTGTCTTTGCGTCAACTGGGCAGGCTGGCGCATCTCGGTCGTTGGAGCAAGCGTAGCGCGGACCTCGAATTGGGTCCGACCCGCGCGTTACGTGCCGCTCAGCGCTGCCTGCCAAGATTGTTGATTTCTTCTTCAAGGAGCGGTAGGACCGCCAGAATCGTTGCGAATTCCGGCGGTTCTCGATAAAACATGTCGCGCATTTCTTTGTAATCGCGCAGGAGTGCTGTGATCTGGCGGGGCGGGGGGCTCAGCCGGAAGGATCCGGGCTTTGCCAAGTCAAAGCGCGCCCAAGAGGAGTAGTAGAAGAGTTCTTTGAAGGCGACCACGTCAAGGAGTAGTGCAAGATCGGAAAACGCCGCATCCTTTATCTTGCTGCCCGCCATTTTGTAAACGTCATAATAGTGACGCGAGTGGCGCGCCGGCATGGTCCCCAAGCGATGTGCCTCCTGGTGGAGAATCGTAGCTTTCTCCCAAAACGTCCTCTCTGCGTGGATTGCGACCACTGGGCAGCTTGCGTCCTCAAATACGTCTGGAAACACTTCAGCGGCGTAGGGTCGAATAGCGTGTTCGCCTGAGGGAAGCCAGGAGGCTAATGGACCTATTTCGAGCCGGACCTCTGGACGGATGTAGGAAGCAGCAAAGCTGGCTGGATAACTTACATTCACGGTGTGGGAATCAGTTGCATCGATGGAGATGGCGATTTCCGGCACTGTGCCAAGAAGTAAACTCAGTTGTGGGAGAAGTGTATCGCGAATGTACCCGGCAGCCCGTGCGTTGATCTCCTGGTTGTAACGACTCCGCTGTGTCTTAGAGGGAAGATCCCGGCAGGGATCGTCCCCCTGCGGTGGACCATAGCCAAGCAGACGCCAGTCTAGAATCAGATCGACATCTTCAGAGAACCGGTCGATGAGCCTGTAGACTTTGGAAAGGGTAGTTCCACCCTTGAAGATGATTTGATCTTTCAGGCGAGGGTCGGCGAATAGCCTCTTCAGAATCCAGCACACCCAGAAATCCTTCTCGATGATGACCGGATTCATCCCGAGTTGGCTCGCTGATTCACTAAATAGGTCTCGCCGGTCGGAGGCTGGCCGCATCGCGATCTTATCCACGTTGCTCCCCCTCGGTAATGCGCTGTATCGTGGCGTACACCCATCCGGTAGCGGTCTTGGTATCCGCCAGGACTTTGGAGCGCAGAGAAGGCGGCAACCATGATCGGATTTTGGTAACGACATCCGGCGTCACGTGTTCCTGCCCGAGAGAGCGGATGGCTTGAACGATTAAGCCGCTCTCCCGCAGTTTGAAACCCGCCTCTTTGAGCGCAGTATGTTCGAAAACCAAGTTCGTATTGCCAACCCTGTAGTTACGGTCCGGGCCGTCGGACCGATAGACAACGCGCGCTGGAACTTGAGCTGATAAGCCCAAGATATTCAGAGCGGTTGCCCCGCTGGGTTGAATCCGCCACCGAAATTTGCGCGCCAAGGCGCGGGCAACCTGGTCAATGTCCGGACTCAAGGGTTGTTTTAGAAGGTTACTGGAGCGCGGGCAGTCGTAGATACCGCGGATGATGCGCCGAACCTGTCCTTGTTGGGCAAGGCGATGCAGGGCAGAATCGATGGTTGGCCGCTCGCCAAGGTCCAGAAAATCACGTGGCGAGAATGCCCACCCTCTAGCGGTTCCTCGAATGCGGCTTACGACCTTATTTTCAATTGTTTGCGCCATACTTTATCCATTCGTTTTGCAAGAAAAAATAACACTTTTTTCTTGCAAAATCAACAGGCGAGAAGACTCACTCGGTCGTAATACGGCCTACCCGCAGAAATACCCCGTGCCCGCGCAGTCTTACAGAATGTGCCGTCGGCGGGTGGGCGCAGAGTAAGACTCTGCGATATGGTGAGCGATGCGGATGAGTCGCAGAGCTGCGCTCTATGCCAGCCGGCCGCTTCTGGGCTTGGGGAGGTCGGCGGGGGGCGGCTAGGGGGCGTCCTCCTTTATCTTCGCTTCCACGTTGAACAAATTGAAGTGGGAGTAGTGGTGGTAATTCCGAAATAATTGGCCGCCCAGATCCAAGGTCACAACCACCTTATGGGGGGTCCACAACGTCTTGGAGATTTGTCTGAACCGAGCTTTGCCAAAATGGAGTTCCGTGGAATACTTGTTCACTCCCAGGTCGGGCCGTGGTGCGAGCAGGTCCACACGCATCTGAAGAATCTGGGAGGAATCGGCGTCAATCTGGGCAATCCCCTGCACGAGGATCCTGCTGGACTGGCTTCCAAATTCGAGCCAGGTGCCCACTTGCGCTGCCTCCGGCCGCTGCGCGAAGGCCACCACATAGGCGTCACGACCATCGACCGTCAGATGCCCGAGGTAACGAAAGGTGGAGTCGGGCTGGAGTTTGGGGTGGAAGTACATCACCATGGACACAAACCCAATGGTGAGTATGGAGGGCCCGTTCATGGCATGGGGTTCGAGGGGCCTGCCCATGTTGTCCGTACGGATCTCACTCAGGCCCCCTTTGCTTCCCTCGCTGCGACCCAACGCCAGATAGTTGAAAGTCTGCGTATCGCTTTCCAGGACAATCCCTTTCCGGTCGAGCCTTTCCCGCCGCACACTTTCGAGCGACGCTGTGTTGGGGAAGTCACGGATGAACGCCTCAACCCCTTCGCCTACCTTTTGCAGGATGCGGCCGAGGTCGTTCTGGCTACGCACGGGATCCAGATCATAGAGTTCGGGGTATGCTTTCCGCAGTTCGGCCGGGGTCAGGTCCACAACGGACCTGGCTCGATCGTAGTACCTTAATTCGTCTGGTGGCAGAAGCTGGGATGGCATGGCGGCAGCGGAGTGGGGCACGGCAAGCCGGCCACACAGAATCAGAACCGCGGCAAAATGCTTCAGCGACGACATCACCCTTCCCCGAGCCGGCAGGGGGAGCAACCGAGGGCAAGAGACGAAAACCCGCCACTGCCTGCGGGAGCGGAGTTCATAGGGCAGAGTGTTCATACTGCCTTCCCGCTGCTGCCTCCAGTATAACCCCAGCCGCATCCGCGCAGGCTGTCATCATGCCTCAAATTCTGAGACCACAAAACCTGCTGTTGACTGATTATGGTCACATGGGGAGCAGCAGGGTAACGCAACGCTCTAAGACTCGTTGGTTCGATGCGGGTCGATCCCAAAGTCGCAGGGTTTCACCCTGCGCCAGCCCGCCGGACGCGCGCAAAGGAATTCCCGTCGGCAACGCCACTCGCGTCACCTTCATCAATCGCCATCCTCAGCGCGGCAAGCTTCGCCTCGTATTGCTGCTCTTCGCGCTCCAAGGTGCGCAAGGCGGCACGGACAACCTCACTGGCGTTTTCGTAACGGCCACTTTCGACTTTCTTCAGCACGAAACGATCAAGCTCGTCAGTCAGATTCACATTGCGCGTGGGCATGGGTCGTTCCTTATCGGGGTATCGATTCTCAAGGAGATTGTGGCAGAATTAGCAAAGATTGCCAATAAGGAACCGTCATAGGCCGGCGCAGAGTAAAACTCTGCGATATGGTAAGCGAAACGGATGAGTGGCAGAGCTGCGCCAGCCTGTCGGTACGTAGCGGCGAGTTTACCTCGCCATGTGGCGGCGTGACGCCGCCGCGAAAATGGCGGGGTAAACCCGCCGCTACGACCATGGTGACTTAAGTTAGCGCTTAGGGGCTGAAGCCGCCAGCGCCTCAGCTTGTCGCGGTCTGCGGGGCTGTGTAGGGTTTTTGGATATACCGATTGGCTTCGTCCAGCGCTCCCTGGGTATTGTCATTGGTCTGCAGGGCGCGTTGATATTCGTTAAGGGCGCGGTCGCGCTGGCCGGTCACGTCGAAAATTTTCCCCAGTTGCAGGTGCGCCCAGACTTCCACCCACTTGGGATCCAAATCGCCATCCAGGGCGCGCCGGAATTCCTCCATCGAGGCGTTGTAATTGCGCAATTTGAGATGTAATTCACCCAGCCGGTAGTGGGCCAGCGAGCTGTTCTTATTGAGCTCCAGGACATCCTGATACTGCTTGATGGCTTCCAGATACGCCTCTTGCTGGACAAGCTGATCGGCGCGGGCCAGCTCAACTTGATACTTGGTTTTATCGTCGAATTTGAGGATGCGGCTGGCCGGGTCGACCAGGACGCGCAGGGGCTTGGTGCGAGTATCGATGGTGAAGTCCGCCGTCGTGCCCACCATTTCTATGCGCTGGTTAACGGGTTTGGAACCCTGGCAGATGACCCGAACCTCCACCGGCATGCGGAAGATATCCAGGTCTTGTTGAACCTTGCCAATCACCTGGTAGCCCTTTTGCAGCCGATAAACGGCCCAGCTCCGCTTAAATTGCGGCACACCGGTGGAGCTGACCCACTGCGCAAAGAAATAGGTCAACTGCTGTTTGGAAATTTTTTCCACCAGGCGCTGGAATTGATCCGTGGAGATGGATTTCCAGGCGTACTCCTGCCCCATGGTCCGCAGCGTCTTACGAAACGCTTCGTCCCCCACCACCCAGCGGAGCATGTGGAACACCATGGACCCCTTCTTGAAAACGATCGAGTCGTACTCAGGGGTGAACTCATGCAATTGCCCGGCCTGCGCAATGGGCGCCACCTCCTCATGGGTCAGCGCGCCCACCTCCGTCTCACGCATCAGATCTTCAAAGGCTGCGTCCCCTGCAAACTGCTGCACATACATGGCGGCTGAGTAAGAGGCCAGGCCTTCGTTGAGAACGGCATCATTAGGAGTCGCGGGATTGACCAGGCACCGCCACCACAAGTGGGAAATCTCGTGCGCCAGCAGCCGGTAATTGACCGTGGTCGTGAACGCACGTGAGGCCAGGGCTACCACGCCGGGTGACGTGTAACCGCCCACCGTGCCGTCTTCGATTTCAACGATCGCCAGGTGGGCGCTCGGCAACGGGCCGAACTCATCGCTGTAAAAGGCCAGGATCTTCGCCGCCGTATCACCATAGCTCGCGGCAAGATTCTCATGGCCGGGTTTGAGGTAGAGAGCGATATCCGCGCCGACGGCGGTGGCCGGCTGTACCACATAGCGGCCCGTGATGACGGTTCCCGGGAACGAGGCCTTGCCGAACTCATAAGTGTAAGTTACTTTTCCCGCCTCGCGTTCCAGGCCCCCGGATTTCCCGGAAGCAATCACGGTCTCTTCTGAGGGGACGGTGATCTTCATGGTGGCAGTGAAACGATTGACCCCATAGCCGCTAACAGGGAACCACCGGCCCGGGTAGAGAAGGTAAGAGCCCTCGGTGCCCACATACGCCAGCTTCAGTCCTTCCACCGGGCTGCCATCGGCGGTATTGAGTGTTCCACCGTAACTCAGCATGATCGAAGCCGGCTTGCCCGCGGGTAAGGGGTTCAAGAGTGACAGGGTCAGAGCCTGGCCTTCTTGCTTGAAAGACACCTCTTGACCCTTGGTATCCAGGACTTTCTCAACTCGGAGGTTGCTGTGGAGTTCGAACGACAAGGTAGTAAGGTCAGTCCTGGGCAGAAGATCTACACGTACCTTCGCACTCAGGACGTGCGTGGAGGGATACAACTCCGCGTTGATGAGGTAGTTGGTGACCTCAAACCGGGGCGCGGAGACTTGCGCCCTGCCTAAGCCCGCCCCTACTGCCAAAATCAGGCTCAGCAGTCCCGCTTCGAGCAGCCACCGCGGATTGAAGCGGAAAGTGCCCGGAAATGCCCACGGGCCCCCTGATCTGATTTGCGTCATGCTCGGCTCTCCTCGCGGAATCGTTGTGTTGTGCGCTCCGCGCTGGCACTGCCACCTCAGGCGGGTGAACCCCCCTCTGCCTGTTTTCATCTCACACCACGTCGCCTGCCACTCGACTTGAAAGTGATTGCTGACGCGCGGCAGGGGGTCCGTATTCCTTTGGCAGTGGTCCAAGTAGCGGTGGCGGCATTCATCCCGATCTGATCGGGACGCCGCCATATGGCGAGGTAAACTCGCCGCTACATCCACCTGTACCACTACCATTCCTGTATTAACCTTGACGTGGATGCCAACCCGATGGTTTCGCTCCGCCGCCCCTCAAAAGGGCAACCATTCGGTTGGATTGTTCGCTGGACCTCTGCGTTGCATCCCACAAAAGTTAAATTCGAGTCGCGGTCGATTTCTTAAGTCGCCGGGGCGGCTGTGCCGGAAGATTGGAGTACCCCCACCACGGCATCGGCGGCGCGCGCAATGGCGCCTCCCGGTCCCAAGCGGGGCACCAAGGCCCGAAACCCCTCGATCATCGCCTGGCGGGCTTCGGGATGTTCCAATAAGTATTCTACCCGCGACGCGACGTTCGCAGCATTGAAATCGTGCTGCATCAACTCGGGGACAATCTCCTTCTTCGCCAGGATGTTCACCATGCTGTAATAGGGCACGTCCACCAGAAGCTTTCCTACAAACCAAGTGAGGGGTGAGACGCGGTAAACCACCACCATGGGACGCTCGCGCAGGGCCGCCTCCAGCGTCGCCGTGCCGCTGGCCACCACGGCCACTTCCGAGTGTTGCAGCGCGTCGTAGGTGATGTGCACGGCCGGGCGGACGACCGCTCGACCCACGTAAAATTGCAGCAGGGTGGTTTCAAGCCAGACCGGGTCGATGGAGGGCGCTACGGCGACGACGAACTGCAATTTGTGATCGACCGTCAGGCGGGTCGCGGCGTCCAGCATCACCGGCAGGTTTTTGGTGACTTCCTTTTCGCGGCTGCCGGGCAGCAGTGCAACCGTAGGCAGAGAAGCGTCCAGGCCCACTTTGCTGAAGAACTCCTCGCGCGTCAGATGCGGCCGAACCATGTCCAGGAGCGGATGCCCAACGTACTCGACCGGCACCCCCGCCTTCCGATAGATCTCTTCTTCAAAATCGAAAATGACGATCATCTTGGCGACGCGGGCCTTCAATTTCTTAATCCGCCGCTTGCGCCACGCCCAGACCTGCGGGCTCACGAAGTAGACTACCGGGATGTTCCGTTTCTTGAGTTGCCGCGCCATGCGCAGGTTGAATTCCGGAAAGTCAATCAGGATGGCAAGCTGGGGTTTGCGGCGGTCGGCTTCCTCAAGCAGGCGATGAAAGGCGCGATAGGCGCGCGGGATTCCTGAGATGATTTCCGTGACCCCGGCCATGGCCATCTGGTGCGCGTCCACGACGGTGACGGCTCCGGCTTGCCGCATGGCATCGCCGCCACAGCCGAAAACCTCCAACCCGGGCAGACGCTTCTCCAGAGCGCGTGCCAGGCCGGCGCCGTAGATGTCGCCGGAGCGCTCACCGGCCACGATCATGATGGTAACTTTGGACATTTCACTTTGAGGCTCGGGATACGGGGTACGGGGTACGGGGTACGGGACACGGGGAACGGGATACGCGTTTCGGGACTCAGGAGCGGCGTCTGTCAGCCGACAGCTCGGCGCACATCTTGCAAGGTAATGACCCGGTCCCGATGCACGGGGTTGGGATAGCCGATTCCCTGGGTGAACTCACTTGGCCCTCGTTCGAACCCCGAATTCGAAAATTGGGGTTCGTCCGTATCCCGTGTCCCGTGTCCCGTAACCCGTGTCCCGGATCACGCGCCCCGAATGTAGTCCATTAAGAACGTTCTGGCAAGGACTCCGTGGCGGAACCAACCGGCGCCAGGGGGATCTCCTGATCCTTGTACTGAAGCTGGTAGAGCTTGAAGTAAATTCCACGCTTCTGGAGTAATTCCTGATGCGTGCCCACCTCGCGGACGTGACCCTTGTGCATGACCACAATCTTGGTGGCGTTTTGAATCGTTGAGAGCCGGTGCGCGATCACCAGCGAAGTGCGGTTCTCAATCAGGCGGCGCATGCCTTCGCGCAGGAGGTGCTCGGTTTCAGGGTCCACGCTCGAAGTGGCCTCATCCAGAACCAATATCCGCGGATTGTGCGCCAGGGCGCGCGCGAAAGAGAGTAGTTGCTTCTGACCCACCGAAAGCGTGGCGCCGCGTTCTTTCACCGGTTCGTCAAAACCCGCCGGAAGGCTTTCGAGAAAATCCAGCAGCTTCACTTGCCGCGCCGCCGCACGCACCTGCACATCGGTAATCCAATCGCTGCCCAGCCGAATATTGCTCGTGATCGTCCCCGAAAACAGAAATGGATCTTGCAGCACGATGCCGAAATTCTTCCGCAGATCACGCAGGCGCAGGTTGCGGATATCGACGCCGTCGAACGTAATCCGGCCCTCCTGCACATCGTAAAAGCGCAGCAGCAGGTTGGTGAGGGTGGTCTTGCCGGCGCCCGTGTGTCCCACCACTGCCACCGTTTCGCCCGGCTCGATCGTGAAGCTGACATTTTCCACGACCTTCTGGTTTTCCCGGTAAGCAAACCCGACCTTCTGGAAATCCACCTGGCCGCGGGGATCCTCAAGCAGCTTGGGATGGGGAGGATCCTCGATCTTCACCGGCGTATCCAGCAGCTTGAAGATGCGTTCCGAACTCGCCATGGCGGCCTGCAGCAGGTTGTACTTATCGCTCAGATCCTGGATGGGGCGGAAGAAGCGCTGGGAGTACTGAATGAAGGCGATGGCCGTGCCCACGCTGACAATGCCGCGCAACGTCATCCCGCCGCCCATATAAAGAATGATGCAGACGGCCGCCACTCCCACCAGTTCCACGGCGGGATAGAAAAGGCCATACGCCAGGATGGAATCCTTGTAGGCTTCCATGTGGGCACGGTTGGTCTCCTCAAATTCGTCGTAACTACGCTCCTCGCGATTGAAGAGTTGCAGTACGGCCACGCCGGTAATGTGCTCCTGCAAATACGCATTGATGCGCGCGATGGCCACACGGATGCGCCGGTACGATTCCCGCACGGCGCGCCGGAACGCCCCGGTGATGATCACGATTATGGGTAGCACCGAAAAAGTCAGCAGCGCCAGCTTCCAGTTCAGTTTCAGCATCACCACCATGATGCTGAGCAGCGAGAAGACGTCGCCGAAGATGGCCACCACGCCGGAGGCGAAGAGATCGTTCAGCACGTCCACGTCGGTGGTCAGGCGGGTCACCAGTCGGCCCACCGGGTTGCGGTCGAAAAAGCCCATCTCCAGCCGCTGGAGGTGAAGGAAAATCTGCTTGCGCAGATCGTACATCACCTTTTGCCCTACGAATTGCATGGCGAAAGATTGTGAGAATTCCAGGAGGAAGCTGAGGATCACCGTCGGCAGAAAGAGCACGAAGGCAATTTGCGCGATGCCTTTCAACGGATCGTTGCTCAGGTATTGCGCCAGCACCGCCGGCAGGCGCTGTCCACCCGTGGGGTCAAGGTAACGGTCCACTTCCACTTTCAGCAGGTAACCTGGCGCGGCCTGCAGGATTCCGTAAAACAAGATGGCGATCAGCGCGAACAGCGTCATCCGCCAATACGGGCGCAGGTACTCCATCAACCGCCGCATCAGCCGCGAGTCGTACGCTTTGCCGAGGACCTCTTCTTCGTGGAACGTATCAGCCATAGGTCTTGTGAGGACTCAGGAGTCAGAAGTCAGGAGTCAGAACGAATAACTCCGGCAGCCTGAACGGCCTGAGCGGTGCTTCCATTCTGGCTCCTGACTCCTGACTTCTGACTCCTTAGCTACGCTTCCTTCTCCAACTCCTCCTCGATCAACTGCTTGTTATAAAGCTCCGTATAGAACCCATTGAGCGCCAGCAATTCCGCGTGCGTGCCACGCTCCACAATTTCCCCGTCGTGCAGCACCACAATCTCATCGGCATTCTGAATCGTAGAGACGCGGTGCGAAATCAGGATGGTCGTGCGGCCCGCCATGATGCCGGTCAGTTGCCGCAGGATGGTTTCTTCCGTATACGTATCAACGCTTGAGAGGGCATCATCCAGAATCAGGATGCGCGGATTGCGAATCACCGCGCGGGAGATGGCCGTCCGCTGCTTCTGCCCACCGGAGAGCGTCAACCCGCGCTCGCCGACCGTGGTGTCAAATTTCTTGGGGAAGCCGCGAATCTCGGGAAGGATGTTGGAAATCTCCGCGGCGCGCTCCACCTCTGCCTCTGACGCCCCCGGCGTTCCCAGCCGGATGTTCTCACGAATCGTCTGGCTGAAGAGAAATGTTTCCTGGGGCACAAACCCGATGTGCGCGCGCAGGGTCTGAAGAGGAATTTCGCGGATGGGAACCCCGTCGATCAACAGGGAGCCTGCCGGGGCGTCGTAGAGGCGCGGAATCAAGCTGACCAGGGTGGATTTCCCGGATCCCGTCGCGCCCACCACGGCCACGGTTTTGCCGGCGGGAATGTGCAGGTTGATCCCCTTTAAAATCGCGTGCCCGTTGTAGCTGAAACTCAGATTGCGGAATTCGATTTCGCCACCGAGCGTAGTAACGGGATTTGCCGGGATGGCGCGGTTGTCGATGTCGGGTTGAGCTTCGAAGATCGTCCACAGCCGCCCGAGCGATGCCAGTCCGCGCTGCACAAGATTCGTCACCCAGCCCAGCGCGATGATGGGCCAAATCAAATAGGTCAGATAAACATTGAACGCCGCAAAAGTGCCGACGCTGATGAGCCCCTGGAGCACGTGCCGCCCGCCCACCACCAACACCAGCATGAGCGCCACGGCAAACATCAATGCCATGGCGGGCCACAGGAAGCTGGTAATCCAGATCAGCCCCTTGTTCTTCTCGACGAAGTCAAGGTTCATCACGTCGAACTTGGCCATTTCCGCGTCTTCCTGACAGAAAGCGCGGACCACTCGCACGCCCGCAATATTTTCGCGGACCCGCTCCGTGAGTTCAGAATAAAGCGCCTGGATTTTCTCGAAGCGCTCGTGAATGCGCTCTCCGAAAAACTTGACGCCCACCGATACAAAAGGCAACGGCGCGAGCGCCATCAGCGTCAGCCGCCAGTCGAGATGAATCATCAAGGCGATGGTGGCGACGCCCACCACCACCGTATTCGCGGAATACATGATGCCCGGACCGATCATATTGCGCACGGCGTTCAGGTCATTGGTCAGTTTGGACATCAAATCGCCGGTGCGGTGCTCGGTGTAATAGCGCGCCGAAAGCCGCATCAGGTGCCGGAACAAATCATTGCGCAGGTCGTATTCGGCGTCGCGGGAGATGCCAATCAGAATCCAGCGCATCCAGAACTGGAACACCGCCTTGACCAGAGCTAAGGTGAAGAGTAAGGCGACGACGACCAGGAGCCGCCGCAGCGCCGCATGCTGACTCAGATCGTCAATGCCAGTTTTGATAACCAGGGGAACAAAAACGCCAACGGACTGTGAAATGAGCAGGCACACAAACCCCGAGACGTAGCGCCCTCGGTAACGGGCAAGATACGGCCACAGCGGGCGGAGGCGATCGAGCATCCGTAACTTAAGAATACTAACTCCTTGATCTTCTCCCCAAGAATCAGGAGGGCCAGAGTATTAGATTATAGCGAACCGCCGAAGATACAGGAACGGGGTTGTATTAGGGTGATGCGGAAATACGCGGCGCGGCGCAGGATCTCAACTGGATTCGTTAATGGAAATAGAAACGGGCAGGGCTACATCTCCCGGCGGCCTTCCATCGCTTTCATCATGGTAACTTCGTCCGCATATTCCAACTCCGAGCCCACGGGAATTCCCATGGCGATGCGGCTCACCTTCACACCCAGCGGCTTGATGAGCTTGGAAAGGTAGACAGCCGTGGCCTCGCCCTCGACGGTGGGGCTGGTGGCGATGATCAGCTCCTTCACCTTGCCGCTCCTTAACCGCTCCAGAAGATTCTTCAGCTTCAGTTGATCCGGCCCTATGCCTTGCAGCGGCGAAAGGGATCCATGCAACACGTGATACAGCCCGCGGAATTCGCGCGTCTTCTCCACACCGATGATGTTGTAGGGCGTCTCGACCACGCAGATCACTTCCCCATCCCGGCGGGTATCCGTGCAGTACTCGCACGGATCGAGCTCCGTCAGGTTATTGCACACACTGCACAAACGTATCTTGTCCTTGGCGTTGAGGATGGCCACGGCCAGGCGCTCAGCGTCTTCCCGAGACACGCGTTCCAGGTGGAAGGCGATGCGTTGTGCGGATTTCTGCCCGATGCCAGGCAGACGTTTCAGCTCATCAATCAAGCGAGCCAGCGGCTCGGCGTAGTCTTTCATGGGGTCGGTAACCGGAGAAACGAAGATAGAAACTCAAAATTCGTCTCTTCTCAGGTGAGGCCGGGAATATTCATGCCGCCGGCCAAGTTGCCCATCTGGCTGGCCAGTTGCTCGTCCACTTTTCGCGCGGCTTCGTTGACCGCCACCAGGATCAAATCCTGCAACATCTCCAGATCCTGCGAAGCCCAGACCTCCGGATCAATCCGCACTTCGTGGAGTTGCTTTTGGCCATTCATCTTAACGGAGACCATGCCTCCCCCCGCGGCGGCTTCCACAATCAGCTCATCCAGTTGTTTCTGTAATTGCTCCTGGAATTGCTGGACTTGCTTCAGGATTTGTTGCATCTGCTGCAAGTTTTTCATCACTCACTCCCGGCTCAGGTCTTTCGCGTCTAACACCGTGCCGTCAAACTTCCTGCGAAAAGCTTCCACTCCCTGATCCCGCTCGGCGCGTTCACGCGCGCTAGGCCGATCCGTCTTTGCCACAACTCCCAGGCCTTCAAGTCTAACACAAATCTTTACAGGTTGGCCCAGCACCTCGGTACAGACCGTCCGCAGCATCTCTTGCTGCTCCCGGCTCTTCAGCAAATCCGCGAAAAAAGAATCCTTTTGGGCAAAGCGGAACTCGACTTCGCCATCCCGGTGGCGCCAGCCTGACAGATGTTCAAGGCAACTGCCCAGGAAATTCGATTGGCTATAGACCCTGGTCTTGATGGCCGCCAGGCGCGAGTCTTCGCCGGGGTGACTGGGCGGTGCGGCCGGGTGAACATCTTCCACAGGTGCGACGGCCGGGCGCGCTTCGCGGGGAGGGGCAGGAGAGGGCACACTCACGGGTGGCCTCTCAACGCTTTCGGTGTGAACCTTGCGCGGTGGTTCGGGAGCCGAGCGCACAGGCGCCGCCGGCGCGGGGCGCGGGGGACCGGATGTTTTCGCCGCCACGCCAGCGCCACCCAGGCCGCTCAGCAACGATTCAATCGACGTCAACCGCCGGGCGTGCACCAGCTTCATCAGGGCCAATTCCAGGTGGAAGCGCGGCACCAGCGAATAGCGCATCTCGCTTTCGGTACGCAGTAGAATGTTGAAGAACCGTGAAAGGTCCTCTTCGATGAAAAGTCCAGCCAGTTCGCCAAGCTGCCGCCGTTGGTCGCTGGTAACCTGCAAGAGTGGACTGTCAGCGCCGCAAGTTCGCGCCACCATGATGTCGCGCACGAAGCGGGTAAGCTCCCCGCAGAAATGTGCGAGCTCGAAACCTTCGGAAGTCAGTTGCCCGACGCGTTCAAGCACCTGGCGCGCCTCCGCCGCATGGATGGCTTTGACGATACTCGCCAGCAATTCCGTGGGCACCACGCCCAGAACCTGGCGCACACGCTTCTCATCCAGATGCTCACCGCAGGCGGCGATCACCTGATCGAGCAGTGACAGCGCATCGCGCATGCTACCCTCGGCGGCCTGGGCCAGTGTTGAGATGGCGCCTTCGTCAGCGGAGATGTTTTCTTCCGCCGTCACCCCGCGAAGCCGATCGAAGATTTCGCCATAATCCAACAGGCGAAAGGCAAAGTGCTGGCAGCGAGACTGAATTGTGGAGGGCAGCTTGTGCGGCTCGGTCGTGGCCAGGATGAAGAGCGATCGCGGGGGGGGTTCTTCCAGGGTCTTGAGGAGCGCGTTGAAGGCCTCTGTAGTCAGCATGTGCGCTTCATCGATGATGAAGATCTTGTAGCGGTCGCGCGCGGGCAGGTAGCGCACCGCCTCGCGTAGCTCGCGGATTTCGTCGATGCCGCGGTTCGAGGCGGCGTCGATTTCCTGCACGTCCACGGAGTTTCCCGCCGCGATTTCAGTGCATGAGGCGCACGTACCGTCCGGCGTAATCGTCGGCCCCGTTCGAGCAGTTGAGCGCCTTGGCGAGGATGCGCGCCGTCGTGGTCTTCCCCACACCCCGCGCTCCCGAAAAGATGTATCCGTGCGCGACCCGATCGGTTTGGATGGCGTTCTTTAGCGTGTCGGTGACAAGGTGCTGGCCCACCACGTCGTCAAATGTCTGGGGGCGATATTTGCGGGCAATAACCTGGTAGGACATGGGAAGTAATTGTGGACGCGGAATGATGTACGATGAGCTTACTTAAGAGCGAAACTCGAAAATCGAAACTTGAAACTCGCCTTCGGCGGCGGAACACTGCGATTTTCGAACTTCGAGTTTCGAATTTCGAAATTGGGCCAGACTTCGGGTTGATCTGCGGCACACGGAGAGGCTCGTTACCGTTGCTTCCTTCCGGACCTGGCGGGGTTCGCGAACATCCGTCGCACAGAGCCCGAAGTCTGATATGGTTCGCGCGCACCTTTCGACTGCGTTGAGCAAACTCCATATGATGGTAGCACGCGCCCTCATTGTCCGTCGACCCCTTTCAAGATTCGGTGGCAGAGTGGGCGCGGAAAGGCATGGGCCAATCCAGAAGAAACTCCGGGCAGAACGATGCTGCCGGGGATAACCTGTTTCGGGGGGGTACCTTATGGATTTGGATTGGAGGAACCCTGCCAGCTCAGCTGGACCTGATCGTCGCCAACTTCCACTTGGAGCGTGGGAACAAAGCCCCCGGGCGGCGGCATGGGGATTGACTTGGTCAAGTCAATCGCCCCATCTTTGCCCAACACGTGGAAAGAAACTTCCGTCACACCGGCGGGCACCGTGACCGTGCGTGAGAAAGTCCCTTCATAAGCGCCTTTAATTCCAAGAAAGCCGCCCTTCTTCTTCCCTTTGAAGGAGCTTTGGAAAAGTGTCTGACCGCCCCCCACAATGCTATAGGTAGCATCCTTCAGATCGTAGTCACAGTGAATCTGGACGATGCGGGGAACATTTGAAACCTTGGGGACCGCGGGTTTGGCAAGAATATCTGCGCCGGGCGGCGGAGTTCCTGGATTGGGAGGTGGCAGCACGGCGATGGCCGGTTGCGGTGGAGCAGGCGCGGGTTCGGGCGTTACCGGCTTGGAGACAACCACGGGTTTCGGCTTGCGCACTACAGGTTTCTTCTCAGGTTCCGGAGGAGGGCTCACCGGCTCCGTCGGCACCAAATCCGCCGGAGGCGAAGGCGGGGGGAGCACGACGGCCTGAGGTGGCGGAACCGGAGTGGCCGTGACCTGGTGATACTTCCAATAACCGAAGGCCGCGGCGCCCAGCAGAATCAGCAAGACTGCGCCTGAAGCGATGGGAAGCGCATTGGATTTTGCCCTGGGGGCAACAGGAGCTTCTTCCTCCACCGGCACGACCGGCTCGACTGGTGCGACCTGCGGCGGCGCGACCGGCACAGGTGGCTTCACGGCAACGGTGGGCTGCACGCTAACGGGTGGAGGGGGTGGAGCTTGGCGCGCCGGGGCTGCCGGTTGTGCGGGTGGCTTCTTCGGCGGCGCGACCGGCACGGGGGGCCGCACAGCAACAGTTGGCTGCACGGCATCGGGTGCCGGGGGCGGGGCTTGGCGTGGTGGTGCTGCCGGTGGCGCCGCCGGTTTTGCTGCTTGCTCCGCTTGTTTCTTCGGCGCCGATTCCTTAATAAGCGGCACAGTCATCACAAGAGTTTGATTGGCTGCCGGCGGCGCAACTGGAGCCTTGGGGGCGGGAACAGCCACCGTGGCAGTGACCGCCTGCGAGCGTGGCCGGCGTCCCTGCTGAAGGTCATCCAGGTCATTCAACAATTCGCGCGCCGAAGCGTAACGCTTGTTGCGATCCTTCGCCAGGCACTTCAGGACCACGTAATCGTAGGGGGGTGTAAGCTGGGAATTGATACCGCTGGGTAGGGCGGGATCTTCGTAAACAATCTTAAACATTACCGAGGCTGTGTCACCCATGAACGGCTTCTGTCCCGTTAGCATGAGAAATATGATAATGCCCAGTGAGAACAAGTCGGTGCGCGCGTCGATTTCGCCGCCCTTCACTTGCTCAGGCGACATGTAAGACGGTGTCCCCATCACCCCAATGGTCCGCGCCACCCCTTCGCGCGCCAGCACTTTGGCGATGCCGAAGTCCGTGATCTTGATCCGTCCGTCGTCGGTGACCAGGATATTCGCGGGCTTCAAGTCGCGGTGCACCACCTGATTCTGATGTGCGTATTCCAGGCCCTCCGCAACCTGGCGGATGATCTTGAGGGTTTGGTCCAGGGTCAAGATCTGACCGGAAAGGAGAATACTTTCCAAGGTCTTCCCCGGCACCAATTCCATTACGATGCAACTGGTCTTGGTCTCCTGGTCCTCAAAGGCATCGTGGATAGTGACAATGGAGGGGTGCGCCAGCCGGCCGGCGGCGCGGACCTCGCGCATGAACATAGCCTGTGGGCTGTGGGTTCCTTCGTCGTGCGTCGACTCAAGGGCGAGCACCTTCAAAGCCACCTGACGGCCGATGGTGGGATCCGCGGCTTTATAAACGATGCCCATCGCACCGCGGCCCAGCTCGTCAATGACGTCGTATCGCCCGAACTTCTTCATGCTTCTTCTTTAGGGATGGAGGTGTAACCTTTTCACACCCAAGACGGCGCGCGCGCATCTCTCTAAATTAAGCTCCAGGGATGTTGCCGAAGCCGGGGATTTCCTGGAGCCTGACCTGCCCTCACGATGAATGCACGCAAGCGTATTCTTCTCCACTCCAAAAGGGAGAATTCCCCAGCCACGCACGAGGAAGAAGGCGCCTGCCCTGGATCCGGGCAACCTCCAAGCTAACCACTGGGATTTAAACCTGCTGCAAAGCCAACATATCACAACTTGAGCCGCGCGTGTAGGGGTCAGCGGCCGCAGGTTTGGGTCGCCTCAGGGAGTGCCGGAACCGCGCCCATCCCGCGCGTCGAGAGCCTTCTTCAGCTCTTCGAGTTCCTTTTCAATCCGCCCTTGGCGGCGCTGGGTTGCCAGCCCATAGAGCATAAAGATGATCCACAGGAACCAGTATGCGAGAACCAGGTATGAGTTGCTCATGCTATGCCCTCAGGGATGAACCCAGCAAGCGCCGGAGGTGCGCAACCTCGCGCCGCGTCGCCGCCAGCCGCAGGTATTGCCGCACTAAGTAAGAGAACAGGCACAGGAACGCGCCCCAGGTCACCAGAAGCGTCACCCACATTTGCGGGTCGAGCCCCGAGCCCTCCCCGCCCGCAATCACCGGTTGCGGATGCTGGGTTCGCCACCAGCGGATCGCCATGTAATCAATCGGCACATCAACAAAGCCGATAATGCCCACCACCGCCGCCAGCACCGCCGCACGCGCGGGGTTGAGGACGTAACTCCGCAGCATCAGGTAGGCCACGAACAAGAGCCAGAGGACGAAAGTAAGCGTCAGGCGCGCGTCCCACGTCCACCAGATACCCCAAACCGGTTTCGCCCAGAGCGGCCCGGTCACCAGCACACAGGTGCAGAAGACAAATCCCACTTCCCCCGCCGCGTGCGCGAAATCATCCGCCACCATGGAGCGCTTCCACAAATATCCGACACTGCCGAGAAAAATCAGGAAATAAGCCAGCAACGCCGTCCACGCCGACGACACATGGATGTAGAAAATGCGCTGCACCTCGCCCATGGTGAGTTCCTGGGGCGCGTAGAGAAAAATCAGGTACGTCGCCACGCCGAGCCACACAAGCGTCACGAGCAGGTGAACGATGGGTGGGAAAATATTCTTCATCGGGTGTTCTTGGTCCATACGCCGCTGCCGTCAGTCAACAAAGGACGAAACTCGAAATTCGAAACTCGGGCCGATTTTCGAGTTTCGATTTTCGAATTTCGCTCTTTCCCGGCGACGTACTACTCCTCCAAAACAAACTCAAACAGCATATACGACAAGACCACGAAGATGATGCTGAATCCCGCCGCCAGTTTGATCCAGCCCGCGTAGTCGCTCATCGGGTCGCCTTTGAGCGCTCCGGTTGAACCTTCCACTCCCGCGATGAACACCGGGACGGCCACCGGAAACTGCAGCACTGGGAGCATCACCTCGCGCATACGGGTATTGGCAGCGACTGCCGCGAACGTGGTGCCGACCGCCACATAACCTAGCGTACAGAAAAACGTGATCAGCGCAAATCCCCCGAGTGCGGGCAGGAAAGAAAAGTTATACCAGAGGCTAGCCGCGAACACCACGAGGACCTCGGCAATGCTGAGAAACAGCAGGTTGGCCAGCATCTTGCCAAGATAAATCGCCCCTGAATCGATCGGAGCCAGGCGCATTCCCTCCAGCGCCGCGTTTTCCCGCTCCGCTGCGAATGAACGGTTGAATCCCAGCACACCCGCAAAGGCAAACGCAATCCACAGAAGCCCGGGCAGCAGGCGCAAGGATTCCTCGCGCGCCGGCTCAAAGGCAAAGTTGAACAGGAACACCACCAGGAGGCCGAAGATACACATGGAGGCAAGCGTCTCGCGGTGACGCCATTCGAGGCGCAAATCCTTCACGAAAATGGCGAAGACCACGCGGAGCGTTTGCATGTGTCGGTAAGAAGCCAGGAGTCAGGAGTTAGAAGCTAGAATAAAACCTCCTGATTCCCTTTCGTGTCGAGAAATAATCGTAGCGGTTGCGGTAGGGATACCGGTTACCCGGTACCCCCCGCACGGATCCGTACGTGCGCTGGTTAGCGCATACGGCTCTTATCTCGGATGTGTGGCGGCGAACCGTTGGGATGGCCAAGGATGCACAACGTGCGGAGCAGGCAACCAGCAGGCCGCAAGCTTCCCCAGTCGGTCCCAGTTGAGGCGGTGGCGTTGACTGCGTTGACGCAGTTGTGTTCGCCACAGTCGGGTCAACCGTTCCCGAAAGATTCGCAGGCGGTCGAGGTTTCCCGGTACCGCGTGATAGTTGAAGTAGCCTTGCACGACCGACCGGAGCCATTTACCCGTATCCGCGATGGGATCGTGCCGACGCTGCCGGAGTTGTTGCTTGAGTTCCTGCAACTTCCCCCGCAGGCGCTTGCTGATCGTCTTCCGCTTCACGGTAAATTGCCCCCTCCGGTTCTTCCCGCTGATATGCGTGAAGCCCAGAAAGTCGAACGTCTCCGGCTTACCTTCTCCTCTCCGTTTCCGGTAAAGTTCGGCAAACGGCCCGAACTCGATCCGGCGCGTTTTGTCAGGATGCAGTTCCAATCCAAACTTCCCCACCCGCTCCCGGAAATCCTCCAGAAAGCGGTCGGCTTCCGTCTGCGATTGGAATCCAAGGACCGTATCGTCGGCATACCGCACCACGACCACGTCTCCCCGGGCGTGCTTCTTGCGCCACGCCTGCACCCACAGGTCAAAGACGTAGTGCAGATAGATATTCGCCAGCAGGGGCGAGACCACCGCCCCTTGTGGCGTACCCATCTCCGTCTCCGACCATTCGCCTTCCTCCCTCACCCCGGCTTTCAGCCATTTCTGGATGAGCCGGAGAATCCGGGGGTCGGCGACGCGATGCTGCACGAACTTGAGCATCCATTCGTGGGATATCGAATCGAAAAATCCACGAATGTCCGCGTCAAGAACGTAGTTCACGTGCTTCACCGTGAGCGCGTACGAGAGCGCGTCCAGCGCTTGATGCTGGCTGCATCCCGGTCGAAAGCCATACGAGAAGCCCAGAAAGTCTTCCTCGTAAATCGCATTGAGGATGGTGACCACGGCCTGTTGGACGATCTTGTCCTCCAGTGCCGCAACCCCCAACGGACGTTGCCGCCCGTCGCCTTTCGGGATATACGCCCTTCGCGAGGGCTTCGCTCGGAATGCTCCGCGGTGGACCCGGCTGTGCAGATCGACGAGTCGACCTTCCAGCCCGCTTTCATACTCCTGCCACGTCATGCCGTCTACTCCCGGTGCAGCTTTTCGCTTCAAGGCGTAAAAGCTTTCCCGCAGCAGATCGACCGTTAAGTGGTGGAGCAAGGCCGTGAACTTCATCTCCCTGTGTTCCTTCGCGGCTTTCCGCACACCCGCGAGTCCCTGGGACACGCGTGCCCCGCTCTGTGTCGGGTGCGTGTTAGGCCAACGGGTGTTCTCCTTGATCAGCGGCCTTCCCTCCTCATTCTCCGCCAACGGCTTCCCGTCTTTGTTCAAATGATTCATCGGTACTGTTCCGCTGTCCGACTCCTCGAAAGCGTGCAGGCGGGCTGTACGGCCATCGCCTTTTCCCGCCGTCCGGCCACGATCTACGGCGGCCGGCGCCTCCGAGGTCTCCCGGTTCTCGTGCAGAAAGTGTCTAGGCGTGTCTGGGGTCTACGACTACGCAGGACTGTGCCGGAACTCGCGTTGGCGTCCCGGCCTCATGTTGCCTTCCGTTTAGTCTGAAAACGTCGGCGTCCTGATTGGACATTTTCGAAGCTCAATACCCAGCCCACCTATTCCCCTGTTTACGCTTCACCGTGCGCCTCACGACGCCCAGCGCAAAACTCGGGGCCGAGTGGATCGCTACTCCTTCCTCGTGAGAAATTTTCATTCTCTGCTTTCTGCCGGTTTATCCCGGCGCACCAGACCTCCGCCGTTGAGGTCTGCGGTTCTTCGTGCGTCATCTGAGAGAATGTCCCGTGGCCAAGAAGCAGGCACGGCGCACACGTCTGTGTTTAACATTTGCGATAATTCCCGATGAAGAACCGCGGACCCCAAAAACGGGGGTCCGCGCTACCACTTCCGCCTTCTGCTTGCTGCCTTCCGCAATCTCTTTCACGGGTGGCGCATACATTGCCTTTTATGTATGCGCCCCGTCCTCTGAGACGACCTCACAGCACGTGAGCCACCCCTCGGTTGCAGCCTTGGTTGAGCGCATACATGAAAAGCAATGTATGCGCCACCCGTGTTCTCTCCTGGCTTCTGACTCCTGACTCCTAGCTTCTAACTCCTCACTTCTCGCTCCTCACTCCTGGCTCCACACTCCTAGCTTCTAACTTCTATTCTCAACGCTGCCAGCGGCGCCAGGGCGAGTGGCCCGTCATAACGAACCTTTCCCGCTTCGAGGGCCACCAACCGGTGCGCAATCGCCGCGCCCTGCTCAAAATCGTGAGTTGAAAAGATCAGGGCCTTGCCTTGTGACTGCCAGCGCTTCATGAGGCTCTGAGGGATTCCGTGGAGGCCGCATCCAGTCCCGTGAAGGGTTCATCCAGCAGCAGAAATTGCGGGTCGTGCAAAACCGCCCGCGCAAGTGAAACGCGCTGCTGATATCCCCGCGAGAGTTCACGCACCGGAGTCCTGGCCCGCTCGCGCAAGTGGAAGAGATCGAGCGCGGCGGCAATCCGCCGCGGCAAATCTGCCAGGCCGAAGAGCGTTCCGGCAAATTCCAGGTTCTCGCAAGCGCTCAGCTCGCCATAGAGAAAGGTTGTGTGGGAAACGAATCCGATAGCGGCCTTCGCCGCGGCGGGATTCTGGTGCACGTCGCCGTCGGCGTAGAGGACTTGGCCCTCGCTCGGCCGTGCCAGCGTGGCCAGCACGCGCAACAGCGTGGTCTTGCCCGCGCCATTCGGCCCATAGAGCAGAACCGAGTCACCCGGCTCAACGTGCAGGCACACTTCACTCAACGCTTGCAGGTGGCCGAATTGTTTGGAAACGTCGCGTAGTTCGAGCGCGCGCCTAACGGGGATTGTGTCGGGTGGCATAAGAGTCGAGCAGGGCGGGGGGCGCTTTCTTGAGCGTCGCCACCAACCGCGCTTTCAGTTCTAGGCGCTCTTTCCAGTAAGGCTTTTCTGCAATTTTGCCGTCGGCGAAAAGTTCATCCAGGTCCGCCAGGGCATTTAACAACGCCTCCACCTCGGCCGCAAGCTTCTTCTGAATCTGGCTGGCGCTTTGCCGGGCCTTCCACGCGGGCCACTCCTTGGCGACGCGCACGCCCAGCCCCCACAGCAAGACCAGCAGGAAGCAGGCGAGCAGCGGTCCGCCCAGGCGCGTCATGGAATTAGGAAGGCTCTTCACCTGCGCTTCTGCCTGGCTCGTGGCAGGTTCACTTGTTGCCGCTTCTCCACTGACGGTTGCGGCAAGCGCCGCGCCGGCCTTCAGGTTTTCGGCGGAATATTTCTGGCTGCCGGTTTCTGCGTCAGTCCCGGCGGATTTGAATAGCGCTGATTCTACCTCAAGGCCCGGTGGCGAAACGAACAGCTCCGCAGCCTCGATGGGATACGTAACGGAGTCGCCGAGTTCCAACTTGTTTCCCGCGTAATCCGCGTCGTAAGCCACCATCATCACCGTCAGGCCGGGCTTAAGCGCATATTGAAGATAGAAATCTCCCGGCCCTTTCCCGGGATTGACAGGCTGCGGCAGCGGCATGTTCATCAATCCGGCAACCGCCGCCGTGGGCTCGCCCGCAGCCTTGGGAAGCCGGAAGTGGAACGTTCCGTCGGGGTTCACATAACTGTGCGGCGGGGAAGTGGAGTTGCGAACCGCAAACATTTCCTGCACGCGAGCTTTGCCGCCCTCCACGCGCACGATGACACGTGCGGATTGAATCCGCAGCGTGGGTTCGGAGTGTGTGGCGTCGTAAACTGTGACGTCAATCTGGGCTGTGCCGTCGGCGTCGAACTTGACGGGGGCGTGATAATTCACATCCTGGTAGGTCGCCTGGAGCAAATAGAACGAAGCCGGGTCGAGTTCGCTTGAGGAAATAACGAAATGGCCACTGTTATCGGTCGCCGCCGTCGCCACCTGCTGCATTCCGCCCCGCGGCATCAGAAGCTGAAGGGTCTGGTTCGCGACGGGCTTACCAGTTGTGCCGTTTGACACCTGCCCCTGGATCTTGACCTGGGCGCCATCAAGAGGAAAGGCTGCGCCCAGTAGTAGTGCACACGCAACGAGAGTCCAGCGGAGTTTGGAATGAAGTAAATTCACTTTGGGTTGACCTGGAGGCCGGCTTGAGGGCCAGGCCTGTCCAAAGGGGAAAAACAAGTCAAAAGGCAAAATGCAAAAGTCAAAAGTCGAAAGCCAAAACCCCTGCATTGATCACAACGACCGAAAGAAGGTTTCATGGGTTCTTACTTTTGCCTTTTGACTTTTGACTTGTTCTTCGCCCTTGCACATTGCCTAGCCCGACATATCGGGACTCGCCAACCATGCTCGCTGCCTACCGCCTTCTGCCTTCTGCCTACTGCTCTTCCGCACCGCTTCACACCTTCTTCGGCGAATTAACGATTCGCGCTCCGCACTCTCCACAAAACTTCACCGGCAAGGGATTCTCATAGCCGCAGGCCGGGCAGGCGTACTCGTCTTTGGGCTGTTTTTTCCTCTGCGCCCGCCGCGCCGCGACTTCGCGTTCGATCATCGCTTCATTTTCTTTGACCTGCTCCGCATCCTGGGTTGCGGCCATCAGCGCCGTGGCTTCGCCAAGATAATTCGTACGCAGCGCTTCGTAATCCTGCTGGGCAATCTTGCCGGACTGAAATTCAAATTCCAGGTCCTTCAAGTTGTCATAAACCACCAGGCGACGGCGCTTCAGATCGCCAAGCACGGTCACATCCACGGGCAATGAGCCACCCGCGGTTTCTGCGCTCAGCAGCGGAAAGATGATATAGACAGCCAATCCGACAGCCATCAGAACTGCAATGCCAAGTGTCATACTATCCCAACCCTGTCGATTTCATTTCCTCTTCCACCGCCGCCAGCATCTTGGGGTCAGCGGGGATGGAAGCTGCCGCGGGCGCCAGTGGAGCAGGCTTGCCCCGCCAGCGCCGCACGATGACCACCACGACGCCGAGCCCCACAATTAAGCCCACACCCGGCAGAATCCAAACCGCCAGGTTAAACCCCCGGGCAGGTGGAGCCGCCAGCACCTGCACTCCGTAACGGAGCGAAAGGTCCTGGAGGATGGCGGTCTCGTCCTTGCCCTCCGCAATTTCCTTCTTCATGAACGCTTGCATCTCGGTCCGCGTGGCGCAATCGATGTGCGGGCATTGATTGAGCGGGGCTATGCAGCCGCACACGCACTGCACCTGGTTGCCGAGAGAGTCCAAAGTCACCTGTCGCGGACTGTCGCCGCGCGCTGCTGACACACCGAGGAGCGTGCCGAGCAGAAGGACCGGAGCTAATCTAGGTGTTGTCATGGAACAACTGTTCCGGGTTCGACCTGAAACCCCCTCACCCGTCCCGCCCCGGCTGATGAAAACGCCGGATGCGGTCCACCCTCTCCCCCAAAGGGGCGAGGGGAATGAATTCCTCCCTCACTCATCCGAGTAAACCCAAATTAACTCCCCCCTCGGTCACCACGGCGACAGAGGGGCCGGGGGTGAGGGGGTCATTCAGCATGCCATCCACCAAGCAGCGAATTCCCGTCAGAACCCATCGCCTGCCTGTACCGCCAATTCCTGCGCTTGCCGCATTTCTTCCATCTCACGCTCCACGCGGCTGGGAACGAGCGCCAGCAGGGTGCCCAGCAGCGTCACCACGCCGCCGATCCACACCCACATCACCAGCGGATTGATGAAAACTTGTACGATCGCCTTGCCCGTGTCGGGATCCAAACCGGCGAGTACCACATACACATCTTCTGACAGCGTGGGGTGAATGGCCACGTAGCTGGTGGGTTGCTGGCTGGCTTTGTAGAAGCGCTTCTCAGGATGCATCGACGCGAAAGCCTCGCCATTCTTGGTCACACTGATAAGCGCGCGCGTGTATTCGTAGTTGGGGTTGTCACCGGTCGTGAGACCGTCGCAGCGCAGCAAATAATTCTTCACCCTCAGCAAGTCGCCCTGCTGCATCAATCCCTTGGTGTCCACCTTGAAGGCTTGGCCCGCAAAACCGACAAAAAGTAGCACAATTCCTATGTGCACGATATACCCGCCGTAACGCCTTGTGTTACGCATTGTCAGGTTGTAAAGCGCTACGGCGAAGTTTTCCTGTGCAGTCTTCATGCGCGTCCGAGCACCCTTCCAGAATTCCCCCAGGATGCAAATGGCGACGAAGATGGAGAGAACCAGCGTCATCCACGCGTAGAAATGGCGAACACCGCCCACCACCAGGCCGGCGCCGGCAACGAGCGCCAGGATCAGCGGCATTGTGAAGTTACGTTTCAAACTTTGGAACGAGGTCTTCCGCCACGCGAGCAACGGGCCCGCTCCCGTCAGCAGCAGGAGCAGCAGACCCATGGGAATCGCAACATTATTAAAGAAGGGTGCGCCCACCGTTACGGTCACGTTTTGCACGGCCTTCGAGATGACCGGAAACAACGTTCCCCATAGCACTGCGAACACCAGCGCCAGCAGAATCCAGTTATTGAAAAGAAAGCCGCTCTCGCGTGAGACCATGGAGTCGAGCTTATTCTCGCTCTTCAGGTGGTCGAGCCGCAAAAACAGCAGGGTGAGCGAGAAGAACAGAATGATGGAAAGAAAAACGGCAAAGAACGGGCCGATGTTCGATTGCGCGAAGGCGTGCACGGAGGAAACGATCCCGCTGCGCGTCAGGAACGTGCCAAAGATGCTCAGGAAGAAGGTCAGGATCACCAGCACGACGTTCCAGACTTTCAACATGCCGCGCTTTTCCTGGATCATCACCGAATGCAGGAAAGCCGTCCCGGAGAGCCAGGGGAGGATCGAGGCGTTCTCCACCGGGTCCCATCCCCAGTAGCCGCCCCAGCCCAGCACGGCGTAAGCCCAGTTGCCGCCCAGCAGGATTCCGCAGCCGAGGAGCATCCAGGGGACCATCGTCCAGCGCCGCGTGGTGCGAATCCAATTGTCACCCAACTGCCGCGTGAGGAGCGCCGCCATAGCGAAGGCGAACGGCACCACCATGCCCACGTAACCGAGGTAGAGCATGGGCGGATGAATCACCATCGAGTGGTATTGGAGCAGCGGATTCAGCCCATTGCCATCCGGCGCCACAAAGGCCTGCGTGCCCGTGCTTGAAACCACCGTGAGTTCCTGGAAGGGATTCGCCACGAAGAACACGAGCAGCGAAAAGAAGGTCCCCGTGCCCATCAGCACGGAGACGACGTAAGGCATCAATTGGCGGTTCTTCTTGCGGTTCTGCCAGACCACCAGGGCGCTGTAAATCGAAAGCAGCCACGTCCAGAAAAGCAGCGAGCCTTCCTGCCCGGCCCACAGCGCCGCGACCTTATAATAGGTCAGCAGATCGCGGTTGGAGTGCTCAGCCACATAGGCATTGTGGAAGTCGTTCGTCAGGATCATGTATTCCAGCGCCACGATGGCCACGGTGATCATGGCGAAGAATGCCAGCGTGGCACGCTCAGCGCTGCGGGTAGCGCGGGCGCTGCGGAGCTTGCCTCCCACGGCTCCTGCCACCACCGCGAAAGCCGCGAAGGCCAGGGCGGCGATCAAACCGACGCTACCAACTTGATTCATAGAAACTCCGAGAAAGATTGCGGGAATGGAGGCCGCACGCGAACTGCGGTACTACACCCTGAAGTTTAGGTCGAGCCGTTCATCCGGGCGACGGGGCTCTTGTTATCGGGTCCCCGGGAACCCGGCGCGGCTTGATACTTGGAGGCGCACTTGGCCTGGATTTTTTCGGCGCGGAATCCCCCGTCGGCCTGGTAATCGCCGTCCACAATCGCCTGCGCGCCGCCTTTGAAGGTATCCGGCAGGGTGTCAGACCCCACGTAGGTCACGGGAATAGATTTAGCATCCTGAGCGAGACGAAAAGTGACTTGTCCGCCCCGGCGCTCAATCGATCCCTCCGTCACCACGCCCCCCACGCGGATGTGGCGCCGCGAACTCTGCCCCTGGGTGAGTTCATTAACCGTCACATAGTAGGTTTTGCTCTGCTGGAACCCGGAAACAGCTTCCCAAGCCACTACAGCGAGAATAATGCCGATACCTATCCCGAATTTCCACTTTTTGTTTTGCATGATTGTGGCGCTAGCCTGACCTGCGGAAACGCTGGTTACCGCAAACTTGAATTATGTGCTTTCCTGACAGCCCCAATGAAAATTCTGCACCCGCCACGGCCCTTAGTCAATGAGAAACGCTCGCGGGAATTGATTTGGCTCAAGGGGCGGAAGTGCGGGTTAAGTTTCAGGTGCGCTTGGCGAGCCAGTGGGCCCCGCTACTCCATCCGCTCCAGAATGACCAGGGTGCTGTCGTAGTCTCCGGTGAGATTCAGATTCAATCCGTGGCGCATCAGGAAGGCGCCGCTTAAAACCTCCTGCTTTTCCACCAGCTTGTCATCAAGCCGCTTGACCTGGTACCGCGCGTTTTCATCAAGTCCGCGCAGACAGACAGTGGCAGCCGGGCGCAGGTACTGCTGGGAGTGGAGGAATGCGAACAGAACCGCCTGCTTACCGTCCGCGGAAACGTATTGATTCGCAGTCAGCTCTTTCTGGCGGGGAGAAAACAAGCGGTAGAGGTCACCTTCCTGCACCGTTTTGCGGATGCTCTTGTAGGTCGTGACCATTCGCGTGGCAAGAGCAGAATCCTCGGCTGTCCACTTGTTCAGATTGGCTCCGATACCCAGCGCTCCCTGCATGGCCACGAGGAAACGGTATTTAAGCGGCGTCGAACGTCCGTTCAGATTCGGAACATCGGTCACCCAAGCTGACATGATCTTGGGCGTATAGGCGTAGCTGAAGCCCTCCTGGATTCCCAGGCGATCGAAGGCCTCCGTATTGTCGGAAGTCCACACGATGTTGACACGTTCCAGAATCCCGAGGTCCACGCGCCCGCCGCCTCCCGAACACGCCTCGATATCGAGGTGGGGGTGCTTCGAGCGCAAGCGGTCGATAATCTCATACACGTTGCGAACGTACTTCACCCAGATTTCCTTCTGCTCCGCCAGGGGAACTTCCGCCCAGCCCGGCTCACCAAAGTGGCGGTTCATATCCCACTTGATGTACTTGATGTTGTTCTCGGAAAGCATTTTGTCGAGCACGCCGAAGATGTAATCCTTCACATCCTGGCGCGCCATGTTCAGGACAAGTTGGTTGCGAGCCTCGCTGCGCGGGCGTCCCGGAAAGTTCATCGCCCAGTCGGGGTGACGTCGATAGAGGTCGCTGTCCGGGTTTACCATTTCCGGTTCGAACCACAGACCGAAATCCATGCCCAGGCCGTTCACATAGCTGATGAGCGGCCCGAGGCCCTGGGGGAATTTTTGCGGATTCACGTACCAATCGCCCAGCCCGGCGTGGTCATCGTTGCGCTTGCCGAACCAGCCGTCGTCCATCACGAAAAGCTCCACGCCGAGCTTGGCGGCCTTCTCCGCCAGGGCCTTTTGCCCCGGCTCGTCCACATTGAACGTGGTGGCCCCCCAGGAGTTGTAAAGCACCGGCCGCACCTGCGGATGCGCGCGGTCGGGAAGGATTTCGTTGCGCTCCAGGCGATGCATCAGCCGCGAGGCTTCGCCGAACCCGCGATTGCTGAAGCCACCGTAGTAAGGCGGCGTGCTGAGGCTTTCGCCCGGCCTGAGCGGCCAGGAAAAGTCGAAGTCGTTGTAACCGCCGGTCACCCGCACCTGGTGGGCGCCGGGCGTGTCTTCCACCACCAGTTTCCAATTGCCGCTCCAGCCCAGGGCGCCGAACCACACGCGGCCATGTTCCTCGTCAGCCTCCCCCCTCTCGTCGATGGCGAACCACGGATTCAATTGGTGGCTGGTGTTGCCGCGGCGGCTTTCCAGCACCTTCGCCCCGGGATGCAGGGGTTCCTGCACCAGTTGGGTTTCATTCGCCCAGCGCCCGGTGAGATAGCTAAGCCGGTAGCCCTCGCCGGCGGGCACGTACCAGACGCCGGACTGCGCGCTCTCCAGGGTGACAACCTGCGGCGTGCGATTCTCAATTTCCGCCTGCTTGCGGATGATGTCTTCTTTAGGAAAGATCTGGTAGGTGAGTTTTAGAAATAAGTCATACTGAATATCCTTCAGACGGATTTCCAGCGTGTCACCGCGGATCTCGTGACTCGAGTATTTCAATACCAGGTCGCGCATGCCTGAGGCTAGCGTCACCTTCAAGGCGGGCTCGTTGTAATACCGCCCGCCCC
Source organism: uncultured Acidobacteriota bacterium (assembly GCA_963804995.1). GTDB lineage: Bacteria > Acidobacteriota > Terriglobia > UBA7540 > UBA7540 > Bog-366. Next base: position 237,444 of record CAWDSK010000002.1, on the reverse strand, counting down.
ATCCGGGGTATTCCAGATTGCTCATGGTTTCCTGGGAATCAAAGGAGGCGCGTCCAGGGGAGAGGCGCGCCGCGGAAAGGTCCTGGTCGCTTCCGAGCTTCCCGCCCCAATAGAGGGATTGCAGTTCGTCGTGTTCATTGAGCCCCATCACATAGGAGGCGTGTTCGGTAGTGAGTACCCACACGCGCAAATTGGCGAGATAACGCACCGGCCGAGCGCCCATCGTATCCTCCGCCTGGGCCCGGCCGGGTGCGAGCATCGTGGCAACCATCAGCGCCCCCAGTATTGTGGCGGCACGCAAACTTTCCACACGCGCCGGCCAAGTGGGGACGGCGTAGCGACCGGGGCCGTATTGTTCCGTTGCAACTTCCGTGGCTTGCATGGATTCCTTCTGAAGAATGCGGCGATGAAGGAAATCGAAAATCCGCCCTTCCGCCACCTTTCTTATCACAGGTCAATGGCTGAGGAGCTGTGAAAAAATCGCTGTCGCGAGCTGTAGCGGCGGTCTCCGACCGCCGGCTGGACTTTGGCCTTTAACTAGATAAAGGCTGTCGGAAAGTATTTACTTGCAGAAAAGCCAGTCTTCTGATATCTAGTTATATGACTAGATATTCCTCAAGGAGGCTTTTCTCATGGGGTTCCCTACCAAAGTACAGCTTATCAAACGCCAGGCGAGCGAGCAGTGGTACATCAACTTTCCTTCCGCCCTCGCCCAAGCCATGGAGTTTGCGCGCGGCGAATCGGTCGAATGGTTCGTCGAAAACAAAGGTCTGCTGGCCCTGCGACGAGCCTCGCCGCCGCCTTCCGTGCTAAAAAAAACTCTACCGGCGTCCTCGCCGAACTCGAACAACTCTGGAGCCAATGTTTCCCGGGCTTCCGCCAGCGCCGCGTTGCCGCGCACGCCCAAGCCCTCGCGCTGAGCACCTTGCTTTGTCTGGGACGCCATACCGTGACCGGTCTGCTCACCACTTGCGGCCTGCAGTTCCGTGACTGGACCTCCAGTTACCGGCTCTTCTCCCAGCACCGTCTGCGGGTTGAGGCGCTCTTCTCCGTGGTGCGCCGCGCGGTGGTGAGCGAACTCGCACCCGGCGCTCCCGTCTGCGCCCTCCTCGATGACTCGCTGTTGCGTCGTTCCGGTCGGCGCACTCCCGGGGTGGCTTGGCGCCGCGACCCGCTGGGCCCGCGCTTTCAAACCAACTTCGTGCGCGCCCAGCGTTTTCTTCAAACCTCCCTCGCGCTCCCCACTCCCGACGGCTCCTGCCGCTTGCTCCCCATTGCTTTCCGCCATGCCCCCACGCCCCGCAAGCCTTCCCGGCAGGCCCCCGCCGCCGAGCAGCAGCAGTACCGCACCCAAGCGCGCGCTGCCCGCCTCGGTCAACGCGCCAGCGAACAGATCCACGATCTGCGTGCGGCCCTTGACTCCGATCCCGCCTCCGCTTCGCGCCTTCTCCTCGTCGCCTTCGATGGCGGATACACCAACCGCACCGTCCTCAAACGCCTTCCTCCCCATACCACCGCCATCGGCCGGCTCCGCAAAGATGCTCAGTTGCTGTTCCGGCCCGATCCCCAAACCCAAAAGGCGCGCGGTCGCCGTCTCTGCTACGGGCCTCCCGCTCCCACTCCCGAGCAGGTCCGCACCGACGATGCTCCCTGGCAGACCTTGACCTTTACCCATCACGGCATTCCCCATCAACTCCGCTTCAAGCGCCGCACCGGCCTCCTGTGGCGTGCCGCCGGCGCCCACCAATTCCTGCAACTTGTCGTCATCGCGCCGCTCGCCTATCGTCTGCGCCAAGGTTCCAAGCTGCTCTATCGCCAACCCGCCTTCCTCCTCTGCACCGACGAAAACCTCGACCCCCAACTCCTCATCACAACTTACTTCCAACGCTGGGACATTGAAGTTAATTTCCGCGATGAAAAAACTCTGCTGGGAGTGGGCCAAGCCCAGGTCCGCTCCCCCCATTCGGTCGAGTCTGCCCCCGCCTTCACCGTGGCCGCCTATGCCCTCTTGCTCCTCGCTACCCATCGCGCCTTCGCCCGTACCCGCCACGGCCTGCTGCCGCGCCCCAAGTGGATCCACGCTGCCCCCACTGCCCGCATCTCCACCCAACACGCCATCCATCAACTGCGCGCCGAGGTCTGGGGCCGGGGACTGGGTCTCGATCATTTCTCCGGCTTCGCGCCTCCCCAACCCTCTACAACGAAGCCCCAGAATTGTACCTTCCCCCTCGCCTCCGCCCTCTGCTACGCCAATGCTTGAACTGCAAAAGGCCAAAGGCCAGGCGGCGGTCTCCGACCGCCGGCTTTGAGAATCAGCCAATTCGGCGGTCGGAGACCACCGCTACAACGGGATATTTTCACAGCTTCTGCGTTGTGGGGTTTTACGGAAGCTGCGGCGGGAAGCCGGGGGAGGCCTCTAGCGCGAAGATCGAATCGGAAAGGACAGGGCGGCACTCCAGAAAGCGCCGGGAAGGTCTTTCAGTACTCAGCGCCGATAGGCGGCATCTCCCAATAAGTTCCTGGTCTTCGTCACATCCGAAGAATGGCTGATCAGAACCGCCAACCGGGCATGATACGTGGCCATGCGCTTCGCCGCCGAGGCCGCCTTTTCTTCGTTGTCAGCCAGACGCTCATACTGACGTTTCAGTTCCCGCATCGAGGCTGAATCAGAGGGCGAAGGCGCCGCCATCTCTCGATAGGTCGCGGCGATACGCCGGCACGACTGTTCCAACTCTTCCTCCTGCGCGGCCAAGTTTTTCACCAGGGACTCTGCCTCGCTTTGAGATAGTTTGGGCTCACTCGTGAACGGCTCCTCGGAGACCATGAGCATCGGGCAGGCGAACAATAACGCGGCAAGGAGAATGGTTCTAGGGAAATGCAATTTCATTCTTGACCTCCTCATGACAGACCCCATCATAACTAAAGATGTCAATAGTTATAAATAAATAATATCACTCTTCAGGATAAATTCTGTTTATGACGCTTCACCCAGGCCCCTTTAGGTCTCGAAGGGCGGGAGGGGGTGAAATTTCGCGCGATTCTTGACTAGGGCGGTTCGCGAACCGCCCCTACGACATGCCCGGCGGGGAATCGCTTGGTGCGCCACCTCTTGCGGATGGAAAAGAGGCATCCTTCTCACCCCCCCGAGGGATAGAAACTGAATTCATAGCCCTCTCCGAGGGGAGAGGGCGGACCGCCGCCGGCGTTTTCACCAGCCGGGGGGGAGGGCGCCCCACGTTTTGTGAGGGGTCGCTTCGCAAGTGCGGAAGCCACGCGTCAGCACCAGGAAAAATCTGCTCGCGCCAGGAAACATCTTCCAGACCGGAGTGCAGCACCCGGCGGCCCTGCAATTCAACCTGCTGACTACCTTACAGTTAGTATTGCGTGCACCTGGCAGCGAACGTGCAGTAATTCCCGCCTCAGGCGCAGGTCACAATCCGCAAAGAAGGGAAGTGTGCGCACGGTACCGAGTCTCAGCGGCGGGCAAGAAAAGGGCGAAAGGGCTGGAACTCAGGCGCATAAAGCGGAACTTGTCATGTTTTGGGAAAAGAAACCGGTGACCGTGGTCCGGCAAACTCAGGCGCCGGTCCTGGTTCCGCCTGAGAAACCCCTTGAGGTAAAACCTATGGTAGAACCAATGAAGGTTCCCGTGAGCATTCCTGCTGACTCAGGGCGGACCCAGTTGGGCCGTTCTCTAGTGGTCAAAGGAGATTTGTCGGGAAATGAGGACCTGGTGATCTCCGGCCAGTTCGAAGGCACGATCAACTTGCAGGGGCATTGCCTTACTGTCGGGCCGGAGGGCAAAGTGAAAGCGGAGATTCAGGCCGCCCGGGTAGTCATTTACGGCACCGTGCATGGCAACATCTCCGTAAAAGAGCGGGTCGAAATCTACAAATCCGGACACGTGGTGGGTGACCTGATTGCTCCCGGAATCTCCATCGAAGACGGCGCGTATTTTAAGGGTAAGATCGAGATCCTGCGAGAAGGCTTGCAAGAACCGGAACGTGTGAAGACGACCTTGACCCCACAGCCCATCGCGGCCGTGTCCCCGCGCGCGGCAAGCTGAGATCCGCTGGGAATCCCTCGCTCGGTGCGTAGCGCCCGATTCACCGGGGCGGTTCTTCAAGCAGCGCAGGGCGGCGATGCCGCAACCAAGAGAGAATCATAGCCCTCTCCGCAGGGGAGAGGGTGGACCGCGGCCGGCGTTTTCATCAGCCGGGGCGGGACGGGTGAGGGGTCACTTTCGGGAAGTAGCACAATATTCTTGCTAAAAAAAAAGAAATTACGGTATTGCAATGCAGGTAGCTACCGCGCCGCAGCCTAAATAATCCGAAAGCCGAGGGCAGGAAGCACTGGGGCCCTGGATGGTTGTCGAAACAGGGCCCCGGTGCACATTGATGGGGATTTAGGCAAGCTAAAACCCGAGACAATCATTAGCTTCCAACCCGGGTTAGGATCTTCCGGGGGGGTCAGGCTGGGGATTGAATCCCCCGGTCACTTCCTTCAGATCTTCATCCTTCAGACCCTCGTTCGCCGCCGGTTTCGTTTGGTCCTTCAACTCAGCATCGCTCTTATTCATAGCCCACCGTCCTCTCTGTTCAAGCTATTTGGACATTTGCCCATGGCGAGTTTGCGATTCGGCATGTCCCCGATTGAGCATCGGCACATAAAGTATACCCGATCGCCTCTGATTGCAATAGTACGAAAGTAATGCCCTCCGGCGCTAAAAGGCGACCCCTCTGCGCCCGCCTGTACGGTCTGCCCATAAGTCCTCATCTATGCGATACTGCCCCCATGAGGTGGACCATGATTTCCGGTGCACACATGATTATTTACAGTGCGGATGCGGAAGCGGATCGCGCTTTCTTCCGTGACGTTCTGGCCTTTCCCTGGGTGGATGCAGGCCAAGGATGGCTCATCTTCGCCTTGCCACCCGCCGAAATCGCCTTCCACCCCGCGGACGAGAACGGCAAGCACGAGATCTACCTCACTTGTGACAACGTCGCCGCCACCCTTCAAACCTTGGCAAAGCAAAAGGTCAAATGTGATCCGGTGGCGGACCTGGGCTGGGGCTTGTTGACGCACTTGACCCTGCCCGGAGGCGGCCGGCTCGGCCTATACCAGCCCAAACACCCAGTGGCAGCACGACAAGACGCGACCACGCCGCGCCGTAAAACGGCTGACGGGAAGAGGCCGCGGAAATTTGTGAAACGTTAATTCCGGCTTTGGAGCTACCATGCAGATCAGCAGGAGATGTTTTCTTTCAGTTGCTGCCGGTTCTCTCGCCACGGGAATAAACCTTCCGGCGGAGACGCGCCTGTCCAGCCGCGAGCGGGTTGACCGTGCCCTCGAAGGCCGTGAGGTCGATCGCCCCCCCTTCAGTTTCTGGCACCACTTCGGCCTCCAGAAGGAGCCACCGGAGCGCTTTATCCAGGCAACTTTGGACTTCCATGCCCGGTTCAGGACTGACCTGGTCAAAGTGATGAGCGACTTCCCTTATCCCCAGCCCGCTGGCCCGTGGTACGACCTCCGGGAAGAAGTCAACCCTTTCCCCGCCCAAATCCAGGCCCTGACCTCCATCGGCAAAAATCTTGGACGTCAGGCTTATTTCGTGGAAACCATCTTCAACCCCTGGAAGGTCGCTGAGAACCTGATCTCCGCGCCGGAGGTCCTGCGGATGAAGGAGGAGAACCCCCAGCGCCTGCTCGATGCGCTGGAGGTGATTGCCAAGTCTGAAGCGAATCACGCGCGGCGGGCGGTCAAGGCGGGAGCGAGCGGTATCTTCCTCGCGATTGCCAACGCCCAGGACGGCATCCTTTCACAGGACGACTACGCGAAGTTCAGCGAGCCGTTTGACCGGCAGGTCCTTAAGGCAACGGCCGAGGCTCCTCTGAACACCCTGCATCTGCATGGCAACAGAGTCTACCTCGACCGCTTTTACCAGGGGTGGGCGGCTAGCGTGATCAACTATTCCGTGCAAGGAACGCGCGTGCCCATCAGCAGCGTGCGCAAACAATGCAGCGGGGTATTGATGGGGGGGCTGGATGAGGATCGCTTCCGGTCACTCTCACCTGAGACCTTGCGTTCGCAGTATGAGAGTGCCCGGAAAGAGGCCGGTAAACGCTTCATTCTCGCGCCGGGTTGCTCCGTCCCGAATGACTCCACGGACGCCGAACTTTTGCGAGTTCCCCACCTGCTCGGCGCCTGAGGGAGTGTTTGGCAAGTTGCGCGGACCTTCCGCCGCGGCGGCACCCTGACTGCCTGCCGTAAAGCGTCGCTTTACAGTTTACGCATTCTAGTGTAGTCTAACTTTATGAAAATCCGGAACGTGGTTCATCGGGGACTGCGGCGCTTCATTCAGCGCAATGATCCCTCCGGCTTGGCTCCGGCTGTCGTGGAGAAGGTCCGTAACATTCTGACTTTCTTGCAGGAGATGGAAGACGCCCAGGAGCTTCGTGATATGCCAAGCTGGAAAGCGCATCAGCTTACGGGCGACCAGAAGGGAACCTGGAGTCTTACGGTCACCCGCAACTGGCGGATTACGTTCAGAATCGACCCGACGGAAGGCGAGATTCTCGACCTCGATTACGAGGACTATCATTAGGAGGAAACGAAAACCATGATGCGCATGGCACGCCCGGCCCATCCGGGACAATTCATCAGGATGGAGATCATTGAGCCTCTCGGTCTCTCGGTTACCAAAGCCGCCCAGGTCCTTGGCGTAACCCGGCCCGCGCTCTCCGCCCTTCTCAACGGCCGCGCCGCGCTCTCGCCGGACATGGCGCTGCGCGTGGAGAAGGCTTTTGGCGTCAGGATGGACACCTTGCTGCGGATGCAGACTGCCTTCGAGATTGCCAAGGCTCGCGACCGGGAGACAAGTATCAAGGTAAAGCGCTACGTGCCAAAGCCCCCTACCGCCCACGCCCCTGTTGACCAAGGCGCGCTTCGAACCATGCCAGCATGAGAACTTGCGCTGATAACGTAGCGCAAGGCCTTGCGCCGTGGGGGGAGTCGCCGCGGCGACCCGTCCCCTTGGTTCCGCATTCACCCTGCCGAACGCCGGGTAGGGCAACCTGTCCCGACGAAGTCGGGAGCCCTACCCCTACGTCACGTGATTGCATTCACCCGTTCGATCGGCGCCTGAAGTTGTGTGACCTGGGGGTGGCCACGGCCAATTCGTCTTGGGAATTGACCGTGGGTTCGTCATCGAAGAAAAAACCGACAAAAGCAGTGACCGTGGCTTCCACCATAAAACGCTTGACGTGTACGGTATAACCGTACATACTGGAAGGGTGAAAGGATGACATGCAACTTGTCCGCTTTCGCCACAAAGGGCTAAGGCAGCTCCATGAGGACGGAAACGCCAAAGGGGTGCCGTCCGCGATGGCCGACAAGCTGCGCAAGCTTCTGTTTGGTCTCGAAACCGCTGCGACGCTGGAGCAACTCGGCCGGTTTCCCGGATGGAAGCTGCATCCTCTTAAAGGCGACCTGAAAGGATTATGGAGCCTGACGGTCACGGGAAACTGGCGGTTGATTTTCCGCTACGACGAACGGACCAACACCTCCAGCGATATTGACCTGATCGACTACCACTAGGAGGCCGAAATGCCCATGAAGAACCCGCCCCATCCGGGCGACTTGATTAGAACCGAAGTCATCGAAGCCCTCGGCCTCAGCGTGTCGAAGGCGGCGGAGATTTTGAAAGTGCGCCGCGCCACACTCTCCGACCTTCTGCACGGCAAGGCGGCATTGACGGCGGAAATGGCCCTGCGCATCGAAAAGGCGTTCGGCCCCGACATGGATCACCTTCTCCGTATGCAGCTTGCTTACGACGTGGCGAAAACGCGCGAGCACGCGCGGGACATCTCGATCAAGCGCTATGCCCCGGCTGAAAGCCGTGCGTAGGGTCTAGGCGATTACAAATCACCCCGATGTCCACAAGGCCTTTCGCAGGGAGGACGCCTTATGGCTGATAATCGAGATGCGTAAGGCGAAGGGGGACGGCTTGCCGTCCCCTCGTTCCGCATTCACCCTGCGGAACGCCGGGTAGGGCAACCTGTCCCGACGAAGTCGGGAGCCCTACCCCTCCGTCGCGTAATCGCATTCACCCGTTCGAACGGCGCCTGAGGTTGTGTGACCCGGAGGTAGCCACGGCCAATTCGCCTTGGGAATTGACCGTGGGTTTGTCTGGAAAACCGCGGCGAGATCGCCTGTCATCCGCGAGCTGCGCGAAGAGGCTTGATCTTCCTGGCACCGCGCGGGGCGGGGCTCGTCGGTCGCAGCGCCTTGTCAGGCAGCCGCATGAAGTTCTCCGGTTGGAGCAAGCTGGCAACCGAAATGTCTTCGTCGACGGCCTCCCAGTGAATACCAACGCCACCGCCGATGAGTTCCCAGTCGGCTCTTTGCTTTGCCGACGCCCCCACGAGCCGCGGGAACCAGGCAAGGGGAACCGCCACCGTCCGACCGTCGGACAGGACCACGCTCAGATCGTCGTCGGTACACGACACATTTACGGCGAGCGCCTCAGCTCTCTCGACCAAAGTACTCATGCCACTTCTCCAGGAAGAACTTTTCATTCTCCGCGACGATCCGGCGGATTTCGGTCAATTCGTGGCCGCGGAAACCTCGGTTGTCCGCGAGTGCAACAGGCGCCAGCCAGAACTTCGTATAACGGCCAGCGTGAGCAACGTAGTAGTCTTTCATTCCTCACCGCTCTAGGGGAAGTAGCGGTAAACCTCACGGCGATGGAGCACTCTTACAAAAACGATCACTCCCTCTTCCGTAGCCAATCCGACCCGGTAATCACCTATTCTGACGCGATAGTACCCGCCACCACCCCGCAGCTTCTTGAGGTTCGGCACCTCAGCCAGACTTTGCGCGGCCTCAACGTTGGCAATCAGTCCCTTAATTCGCTCCAGGAGGGCCTTGTCTTTCAGCGCTCGCAGGTCTTTGGCGAAGCTTGCTTGGAAGCGAACGTTCAATGTCCGCCCTCAAGAACGGAAAAGACTTCCTCGCGACTTACCTCCCCGGTGCGTCGGCCTTCCTCGATGGCGCGGGCCAAGGCAATATCCTCCAGAGTTTCCTCAATCGCGTCGCGCAGGAGGTCTTTGCGTTCCTCCAGCACTTCCACAAGGGCCGTCTTGAAAAGCGCTTTCAGCCTTGCGTCATCCATCGGGACCTGAGTCATCGCGCCCTCCTTGCTTAAGATTATAACTGACCGCAAGCGCCACGGCAAAGGCTGACCCGCTGAAGGAGCCGCAGCGCCGAAGAGCGGTCACTGCGCTACCAGACTGACCCCGAGGCCCGCAACCCCCTTCGCCGTAGGGGGATCCGTCAACCGACGGACCGCCCGCTGGTTCCGCATTCACCCTGCGGAACGCCGGGTAGGACAAGCCCTACCCCTACATCTCTTGATTGCATTCACCCATTCGAACGGCGCCTGAGGTTGTGTGACCCGGAGGTGGCCACGGCCAATTCGTGTTGGGAATTGACCGTGGGTTCGTCATCGAAGGAAAAGCCCACATTCATAAGAACACTGACAGTGCCTACCCGCTATTCCGAAAACGGGTTACTGCCCGGTGGCAATTCTTCAACTCGCCTCTTGCCCGTCCCTCCGCAATAGTCGCACTTTTTCTCTGGAACCCCAGGAACTTTTCCCGTCCCATGGCAGAATGGGCAGTCTGTTTCTGTGAAGTCTTCCATTATGGCCACCTCGTGGACAACGACTTCAGGCAACCACTATCGGGAAGGTCCCCCCGACACGCCTAACAGCACTGGTCATTTGTTTCCGCTCGGACCAGCCTCAGCGCCGCAGCAAATGCATAACGCTTCGCCCCCCCCCGTACTCGGCAACTGAGGTGGCGGAACAATGGAGCCTCTGAAGCCGTCACGGTTCCAGTGCGTCGCTAGCTGGTACTATCTCTTCTGGTATGATGTGGTTGCCGTCTTTGTAAAAGAAAGTTCCTTTAATCGCATCCTTTCCATAGACCACTTGGAGACCGAGAGAGTAGTTGTACCTTACGTCCCGCATAAACGCTAACACCCTCTCCCGATCCTTACGTATCTGCGCTCGCGTCGCGCCAATTTTCTTGCACTCCACAACGAGCAGGTTTTCCTTCTGGTCACCGGATTTCCGATTGTGAATGATTATGTCCGGCCTGACGACAAGTTCCTGACCGTTGCATCGCAGTATCTTCTTCTTATTAATTCCCTCTTTGTTAAACTCTATATCGACGAAATATTTTTGATCGGTCCCGTTAACAATTGGGAGAATTTCCTGTTCGAGGTAAATCGCGAGCCTATGATTTATGCATACCTCGTGCAGCTTTCTAGAGTTGTAGCCAAATCCCTCCTCTATTGCACAATCGAAAAGAGTCCCATCATCCCTCATCAGTGTGGAGATGGCCTTCGACACTGCGCGCTTAATTTGGTCGCTCATAACCGCCCTCAATCCCCACTTCCCCAATGCCATCGGATGTAGTCCTGGGTCTTCTGGGTGTTTAGTCTCTGACTGGTGTTACCCAGTCTTATGTAGAACTCCATTTCCTCTTTTTCCTTGATGTACACAGCTCTAGTGCTGGCTCTTATGGAAATGCGACACACGGTCTTCTGATTGCTGCTCTGAAACCCAATGTGGATCAAGTCGGCAAACTCGGGACCCAGAAAATTAGAGATGGTCTGGCTCAATGCTTGGCCAAACCCATCCTGGTCTTTCTTGTGCAGGGTAGGCCAATCCTGCTCAATACCACAAACTGACCCATCGTCTGCCACCCCGATAAGCACAGTTCCACCATGGGTATTCAGCATTGCCGCCACAGCCACGGCAACTTCTTTCTTGAGGTCCGTGTCCGCCCGCTGCTGTCTGTAGTTCCAACAGAGGCTTGCTTTGAACTCGAGCTTGTAGGATTCTCCGGCTGAAATAAGGTCCGACAAAGGCATCTCGTTCAAGCCGGTCAATTCGGCAGGGAGTTTCTTCTCGATGTCAGACACGACCTTTCCCAACTCCATTATGTGGGCCATGATTGCGGTTTGGCCCTGAAGCAAGTCAGCCATACTCGGCTCGTTCTCAATGGCTGGCTTACTTACGGGTCCCAGGGGGAAGGGCGTTGCTTTCACCTGGATACTCTGAGACATGTCCACGCGACGGACGAGTTGGTCAGCAATTAGCTCCGCGAGAAGCGAATAGTCGCCCCACACACTCTTCCAACTAATGCCAAACGTGTCTCGATTTTTGTCTATGGGTTTGCCGCCCTCATGAACCAAATCTTCCCAGCTTAGGTCGGGGAGCAGTCCGGAGAATGCCTGGTGAAGAAGAAGCGCACGCACCAGGAAGGGGCCGAAACGGGGGCTTGCTTTATGCAGCAATCCTGGTATTTCGCCTGTTGCCCTCAGCTGTGGAAGTAAATCTCCGACTTGGAAGTGGATGACCTCCACTTTCGAGCCGATCGGTAAAAAGCAGTACTCGAGCGAAACTGGGCGGGGTTAGGGTCTCCAACCAGCCCAGCGCCATGTCCCCCGCTCCGACGTGTGTTTGGACCGCCCACAGGTAAATCCACGGCTCGGTCTCCTCAAAACATTCTGTGCGGTACGCTTCCGCGAGGGCCTCAGCACGATCGAACTCTGGGGGGTCCTCCGAATCACCGAAAACGAGGTCGGTCGCCCGGTCTCTAGCAATTTGGTTTTCGTATTCCAATCGCACCATCACAAATCGATCGAGCAATTCGAGTAGATTCTTGAATTCCTCTGCCTGCACTTCGTCGTATTGGATTAATTGGCTCTGCGCTATAGGGGTGGACGCAATGCACGATTTGCAATCCCGCAGGTGCTGCCGAAGGTGTGAAATCGTGACGCCATATTGTTTGTATAAATCGGATTCAAAAACCTGTGGTTTGTCGAAGTCTTGAATCTGCTTATTTCCAAGCTGGATTTCCCGGAGGGCTTCGCACGGACGAGGGGTCATATTCAACTCCGTCCCGAACAGGAGGTCAAAGCAATCTCGGTGAGCACGCCTACCATGAAACGAGCCAAAGGATACTCCCGCAAGTCGGCATATTACAAGCCGGCACGGTCGCCGCTTTTATGGCCGTGGACCTTCCCTTTGCTTGGCGGCGCTCAGCGCCTTAAGAAATGCCTCGCTCGCGCCTGCGGCCTTGAGGGTTTGGAGAAAGTCCTCAGACGGGGCGAAATCAATCCCGCGCTGCTCGATCAGCTTTGCGCCCGAATCGTCGCCCAATCCATCCCGCACCAGGCCTTCGACCTGCTCCCGCGTAAAGGGCTTTGCCGGGTTGCCGTCGAGGCCGGGACTGGTTCCGGCTGTCCTAGCGCTGACCTTGAGAGCCGACCCTTCGGCGAGCTCAGGGCAGGCTCTCAAGGTCGGCGCTACAAATTTCTGGTGTGCCCTCAGGGGCAGCGTCAGAATCAGGGGTATGAGGATAAGCAGGAATAATCGGGGCCGCATCGGCGCCTCCCGAACGCGGGAATCGGGAGCATTCTACCACTTAGCGCAGCGGTGCGTAGCCGCAACCCAGGCAGGACTCACCGCAGAGGCGCGGAGGCACAGAGTCTTGAAATCCAAAGGCCTTTTCTCTGCGTCTCAGCGCCTCGGCGGTAAATATTATATTTGCTCGCAGCTTTTCCTTCGCTCGATCTCCGTGACCTCTGTGACCTCTGTGGTGAAATCCTTTTGGGTTGACAGAGACAGGCGGCAAAATTAGAGTGAGAACAGGACCCAAGGAGTGCACTGCCTATGACCGGAATCCAGTTCGTAACTGATGCGAAAGGCCGCAAGGTGGCCGTTCAAATCAACCTGAAAAGGTACGGCGCGGTGTTAGAGGATTTTTGGGACGGGCTGATTTCCGAATCGCGCCGCCACGAAAAGGGGATACCGCTGGAGAAGATCAAAGCGGACTTGGTAAAACGCGGGCGGTTCCGTGGGTAATTGTCAGTATCACCCGCATTGCGCACCGGCGCGAGGTGTACGGACGCTGACTCGCATGCGCACCCCCTTTCCCCTTGACCATCACCCCGATGGCGCAGAATCAATCCCGCGCTGCCAAGACCACGTCGCGGTGGAAAAGCCGCAGAGCCTGCCCTGAGCAGAGCGAAGGGGCCGTAGGCCGGGCCCTGCGCTACGTTTTCAAGCGCGTACTTGCCGCAGGATGCCTGGCGGTCAGAATCATGCTCTCAATACGGTCGGAGCACCGCAACCGCGGGCATGGGGTAATGCTTGACGTTGCGGGTGACGAGGGTGGCGCCGAGTTCGACGGCGGTCGCGGCAATCAAGGCATCGCCAAGTTCAGTCCCGTGACTTCGCCGATAGGTTCTCAGCATATCTCCGGCGGCGACGGCAATTTCCTCGGATAGGGGAATTCTGATGATTTTCAGCCCGAGAGGCCCTTGAGACGTTTTCCCCGACGCAAGGCGCGAACCATCGCTATGCTTGAGGTTTTCCGTCCCTTCCACGACCCAAACGCCTCGTCCAGTGCGGCGCGAAAGTCCGCCGGGGTGGGGCGGTAAACGTAGCGCTCGTCGATCGCGGTCCGGATCAAGGCGCTGGCCGTCTTCTTCTCCAGCTTGGACCACGCTCGCAGATAACGCCGTTGCTCTGCGGTAAGGAAGATTTGAGTCCGTACCATGTTTCCCATGATTTAACAATATACATCGTCTGTACATCTATTCAAGCAGGATTCTTGTCACCCCTTTCCCGAAACGTGATGCCTTGCGGCGCCCGCATGGGCAGCGTCAGAATCAGGGGTAGGACGAGGAGAAGCAGGAATAATCGGGCCCGCATCGGCGCCTCCCGAAGGCGGGGACACGGGCAGTCTACCACGTTGTGGCGCCCCGATTCATCGGGGCGCTACCCCTTCGCGTGGGACTTTCCCGCGCTACGCATGCTTGCAGGGGAAACCACCCCGGCCATCACAACCACCCCGTCGCTCAGCGCGCCACCCCTCCTGATTCAGGAGGGGAGTTGTTTTAGGAAAGAACTCCCCGCCTCAGATGAGGAGGGGTGGCGCGCTGAGCGACGGGGTGGTGCTGAAAAGGGGATTCCGCCGTGGTGCAGAACGAGCGATTCCGCCGTGGTGCTGAAGAGGGGTAGTGCGGGGTGGAGATGAACAAGGAATTCACCAGTGGTGCTAAACAGCGATAAAGGTGATGGTGCTGTGCAGGGGAATAAGGGTGACTTTTCCTGCCGCTGTTCACCCCTTGCTGATCATCGAAGACGCGCGATGTTCCATCTCAGAAGCGGCGTTGACGTCATCGGGATAGTTCACCACTTGAATCTCCGCCGTGAAGCGGTTGCTGGCGCCGGAGGCGTCCGCCAGGCCATCCGCCAGGCGGTCAGCGGCTTGCTGGGCTATCGCGTGACCGGTGTTGGGCAGGACAATACCGAAAACTTCCGAGGCGAGGCGATACAAGGAGTCTTCTGCGCGCAGCTTCCGGCTGAGAACTTTGGCGGCGTCGCCAAGAGCCACTCGGGATTGCGGACCGTCCGCGAAATGCTTCGAGGGGTTCAGCCGCACCAGAACCAGAGAGAGCGGCTCCTGGGTCTGCGTGCTGCGGCGAAAATCCATGATGAGGCGGTCCTGAAAATGGCTGAAGCCCAGCAGCGTGCCCAGCAGCTCGGAGCTGGATTGCTCAAGGAGCTGCGCCATCTGTTCCCGCTCCTCCATAAGCTTTTTGCGCAGCGACTGCACCACAAACTGGCGGTTCACCAGATAGGCCACCATCAGCAGACACATCCCGCAAAATCCAAAGAAAAGCGCGCGCGAGGGCGGCGCTCCCGCGGCGGGGGCCTTGCTGAATACGGAGGGGTACATCAGCAGGGCCATCCCTCCTCCCAGAATAACAATCATCGCCAATGCCAAAATTGATAGCTGCCGATCGCGACGGTCGAGTGTCTGCTGATTGACCTTGTCAAACACTTCCATAGCTACCCCCTCAAGCGAGGAATCTGGTGCCATTCAATTCGGCAGCCCGGCGTTAACCCTCAACGCTGAAAATACCGTTGACGCGTCGTATAACATTCCTTTGGTTGCGGTGTCAATCAGGACGTGAGGTGGATAACCTGCGAATGGCCAAGACTGAGGGCTAGAACGCAAGACAGAGGATGCAAGCGGGGGGCAGGTAGCTGGGACATCCCTCCAATTCCGAGGCGGCTAGGTGGGACACGTTTGTCCCAGATGTTGCTCTCCGCGGGGCGTAGCGGGCGTTGTCCCACCAAAAGACGAGGGTCTGGGACACAAAATACGCCGGGGGAAAAGATTTAGACGCATCGCCAAAAAGTGTCAGGCCTGGGCACGCCGCTAAGATTCGGCCGTCGAACTCACGACACTTACTTCGATCCCATCATCTCCAAAAGCCCGTTCACGATTCCGGATTCCGCGCAGCCCGGTTTGAGACGAGAGGTTGTGACTTCATAACTGATCGGTTCAAACGCGTCGTCACTCGGAATGTATCCGCTGGTCCCGTTAGCGTGAGTCACCATGAGCGTGGCATTGAGTGGCGACTCTTTCTTCAGGTGTTGGTAGATGCGCGTGAAGACTTCACCGGACACTCCGGTGAGAGCCATATCGTTGAGCCGCAGCAGGCTGATGCGGATGTTAACCGGGTCGGCATCCTCGAAGGTGTATTCGGCGCGCGGCCTGGGTCCCGGAGCTAAGCGCCGCCCCGGACAAGTAATCACACGCTGCGAGCCCTCGATGCGCGCTTGCGAGGCCATCACGGTAATGTTGTTGGCCACGCGCACGGACTCTTCTCCCAGGATCTTCCCCAGAGCATCCACCATGGTGAAGTCTTCTCCCATGTCCATGGATACAGGGTTCTGATCGCCCGCCGCGCCACTCGTCCAAAGAGCCACCACTCCGTCGCCCTCAACTTTCTCCTCCGGGCGAAGTCCCAAATCCCATCCCGCATCGGAGCGCGTCGCGATCTTGCCCTGGTAATACTGCTCGACGTAACGAGACGTCGCGCCCGCCAGATCGCCCGTAACCGCGAGGTTATCCCCACCCATCACCACAGCATGCACAGGATAGTTGATGAACAGAGCGATGGGCTTGCCCGAGAGATCGGTAAACTTGAGAACCGCCACGGTCTTATCGGAGGGTCCCTCCGGATTGTAGCCCAGCCACCACCACCCTTCCTTGGGAAAGGGCTCCCGGCGATTCATGTTCACGTAGGCCATGCCGGTTCCGAATCCCACCTGCGCCGGCCGAAGATTTGCCTTGGCTTGGCGCAGGGCCTCAAACGCGTCATTCTCCACTTTGGCCGTATAAGCAATGGTGCCGGGTGAAGGGGGAGTTCTGGGAGGAGCGCCCGGGGGCGGCGGTCCTCCGAACATCCCCGCGAGAGTCGGGGCGCTGTGGTCATGGACTCCCGCGTAAATAACATTCTCCGCCGGGATGCCCAGCTCTTTCGAGACCCGTTGCGAAAGCTCTTCCCAAACCTTGGTGGGCATGAAAATGAGCTCCCACTCCAGCAGCGCGGCCTGATGGGTGCCGTCGCTGAGCACGATGGCGCGCACATAAATGTGGTCGTGAATCCGCTGGAATCCCTGCGTACGGCCCGCGTACCCCCCCATGGGAAGCGCGGCGTCGGGGGCCGGCGTGATGTCGACCCGAGCCGCGCCAACTTGCAGAGGTCCGCTGGGCGCCCCGAAAGACACAGAAATCCCCAGCAAGAGACCCAGAGACCCTAGAATACGAACCAGAAATGATTTGCGCATACCATCCTCCTCACATCATTTCTTTCCCGTTTGGGGGCGGACTTACTTGGTCACATCGCTGAGGGGCACCAGGGCGCCGCCGCGATTCTTGCTGAGGTCAGCCGCCTCCATAAACGCGAACATTTCCAGCGTTTCATCCGCGTTCACCGGAGGGACACGGGTCTGGAAGAACTTTACGATCTCAACCAGCATGGGGCGATAGCTGAAGGGATGAGGTTCGGAGTTGAGGATCTTTTTTTGACCGAACAAGGTGATCCCGAAGCTGTAGGGACCCTTGCGAATTCCGCGCATCGTTCCGATCCGGCCATCCTTCCACTTTCCCACCACTTCATCGGTATCAGCCGTGTGCACCCGGCTCACGGACTCGCACCCGGGGCCCATGATCGTGAAAAGAATTTCGACGGCGTGGATCCCGTAATAGGTCAGGTCCACATGGTGAGGTTCGAGTTCGCAAGGCCCGTAAACACTGCAGCCGACGATACCGCCGGATTCGGAAGTGTTCTTCAGGCGCTCGGTTTCATCCCAGAAGCGCAGCGAGGACGTGCTAAACCAGGGCACTCCGGCTTCTTTGGCGAGCCGGGCGATTTCCCGCGCGTCTTGATAATTGGCCGCCAGCGGCTTGTCGATGAACAAGATCTTATGGGCCGCCAGAACCGGCTTCACCTGTTCCAGGTGTTTCCGGCCATCCAGGCTTTCCAGCATAATCGCATCGACCTTCGAGCAGAGAGTGGGAATGTCATCGACGATTTCAACCTTCCACTTGTCACGCAATTCCGCCGTGTACTTATCCACCCGGCTCCAACTGTCTTCGAGGTCCGGGCTGCCCCCCTTGTAAGCGGCAACCACCTTGGCGCCGGGAACATACTCCTTGTCAGTGGGGTCATTAAATCTCCGGGTGAATTCAACCACGTGAGACGTGTCCAGGCCGATGATCCCCAGGCGGATCGGGTTATCTGATCCCGCCTGCGGAAAACAATTTCGTGGATAGGGCAACATCAGGGCAATGATCCCCAATAAACTCCAACACACTCTTGGCAATAAGGATTGCATGTTTCCCTCCTGAGAATGTCCATACGAGTCCCTACAATGTCGCAGCACCCTTTTGAACTTTCGCGATGGCAGTGAGGATATCGTCCACATCGCTCTTCTCGCCCAGCAGCACATGCTGGTCAATGCCCATGCTGGTGGCGCAGAGTTCGTCATTGTGGGGGCAATGATTCTGGGCGCGGTATCGGTCCAGGCGCTGCTGGGAATAAATGGCGCGATAGCCCCGCGAGTTGAGCGTGTTCTCAATGAACGGCTCGCGGTTGAGCGCCGGGTAGGTGCTGCCTACCGGTATACCCTCGGCGTCCAGCGCATCCATGACGCGTTTCAGTCCCAGGCCGGCGAATTGTTTCTTGTCGTAGGTAAAACTAAAGTCCAAATGGGTTTGGCGCGTCGATTCGGGATAATGCTCCTGGATGGTAATCCCCGGAATTTTCCGCGCGCCTTCCCGCAGATAAGCGGAATGCTTCTCTCGAAGCAGGCAAATATCCTTATACCGAGTCATCTGCGCGACCAGGACAGCGGCGGCAAAGTCAGAGATCCGGAACTTGGTGCCGCGGGTGTAAAAGCTTTTGTGCTTCGGATCATAGCCAAAATCGCGGAAGATATAAGCCTGGTCGATCAGGTCCTGCCGATTGCTGACCAGCGCCCCGGCCTCCCCGCCCGGCAACACCTTGGATTCCTGAAAACTGAAACAGCCGATGGCCCCGAAGGTGCCCGCCCGTTTCCCCTTCCACTCCGTCACATGCGCCTGGCAGGCATCTTCCACCACCGGGAGATTATGTTTCCCGGCAATCGCCATGATTTTGTCCATGTGCGGCGGCGCCCCGCTGATATGGACTGGCAGGATCGCACGCGTATGCTCCGTAATCCGATGTTCGATGTCATCCGGGTCGATTTGGTAGGTTCGCAAGTCGGTGTCCGCGAACACCGGCAGCGCGTGACACATCAGGATGGCCTGGATGGTCGCGATATAGGTGAAGGGCGCCACCACAACTTCATCTCCAGGGCCCACGCCCAAAAGCTCCAACGCCATGTGGAGGGCATGCGTGCCGCAAGGCGTAATCACGGCCCCGCGCACCCCCAAATCGGCGGCCCAGGCTTTTTCAAACTTGGGAATGAATTCTCCGTCAAAAGTGCACCAGCGGTGATTACGCAACGCCTTGAGAATATTCGCTTCGTCAATCTCCTTCGTCTGAGGCCAACTGGGAAAGGGCTTGGTGCGAACCGGGGTCCCGCCCTTCAAGGCCAGGGCGTTGGGATTACCGGAAACTGCCGGGGCCCGAGGCGCCACGCTTGCCGCGGCGAGCCCCACAGAGGTTTTCTCCAAAAACTCACGGCGCGTGAAACCTTTGCTCTTCATTGTTGCGCCTCCTGAGGTTCTACTGGCTGAAGAAGGGGCCTTTGACAGCCACTAGATCTGTGCGCGTCTTACCGTTCTCGGTAACCCGCGACAGGAAGTAAACCGATCCATCCTTGCCCACGGCAATCGAATTGACATAGGAGGGCCGCTGGCCATCACCAAAGAAGATGGGGCCATGGTCGGCATACTTCAAGGTCGGAATATCGTAGGTAATCAGGTGCAGGTCCTCTTCACCCTTCGACTCTCCCTTGGCGGTGGTTGCCTTCCCGGCCACGCGCTTGCCATTGACGTAGATGGGCCCGCCGGTCAGGTAGTGCAGCGTGTTACCGTCAGGTCCCAGGGCAAAGCCCAGATAGCCGTAACTGAACTCATCGAATATTCCGCTGCGCTGCGAGGGAAGCGAGGTGATCCGGTCCAGCACTTCCACGCGCGGGAGGCTCGGGTCAAAGCGGAAAAGGTAGCCGGAATTACCATGCACTCCATAGACCATCTTGTCGGGGGCGTGCCAAACGACTTGGCGCCAGTTGTAACCCATGCTCCCTGCCGAAGCCGGATCGTAAACGCCGAAGTAATCCTTCTTCAGATTCTCGCCTTCCACCTTTTCAATGGCATCCTTATCGTATCGATAGCGAAAGATGTCGCCCTCAGAGGTGGTGAAGTAAACCGAGCCATCAGCAGGATCAACCGCCAGCGAGCGGCAGAGGGTGCGATACTGCGGGCCGCGAACGCTCTCTCCCATGGCAGAGGTTCGGCCCAGGTCCTTCAACTCTTTCTTCGCCAAATCGTAGCGGATGAAATAGCCGGTCGGCCAGGTAATACCGTAAAGCCGCCCACGCGCTCCATCCAGGCCCATCGTAATGATGCCTTCGCCGTGGGGCGCCATGACGTAGTTCTCAAATTTCCCCGTCTTCATATCGTAGGAGACGAAGTGGCCGCCCGGATAAGGCTTGTATCCCGGCGGAGGCACTCCCATGGTTTCCATGCCGTTGCGGATGGTGTAGTAGCCGATGTGCGTTGCAAAGTAGAGTTTGCCGTCCGACTCCCAGAAGTCGACGTGCGACTTGTTCTGGGGGATGGCCTTCAACCCTTTTTCCCCGCAGATTTCGGTTAGGTCGGCAAGGTGCGTGATCTTGTCGGTGGCGGGATCGTAAGAGAACACCTGTGCCCCCGTATCAATGGATTCGGAGGAGAGTACGTAGTAAATCTTCCCGTCACTGGCAGGGCTGATGGCGTTGTAGCTGTCATGCGACAGATCGAAACCCGAATTGAACACACGCGCCGCGAGCGTCTTCGGCGCGGTGGCTTGAGCCGGCGGCGGAGGCGCCACTTCCGGCTGTTTACAACCGGGGAAGAGCACCAGGAAAACAAGCGTCAAGAATGTAACAGTAGTTCGAAGCACGTTGGCCCCCAGGAATTGGATTTGGCGAACAGAGAGTAATCCACTACAGCCTCAGGGTCAAGGCAAGGAATCAATGGTCTTCTTCTCTTTGATCCCCCAGAAGATCACAAGAAACGCCAGCCAGGGAAGGCAGCCGATCAGGGTGAGCGTGAGGAAGGACTCTTTCATGTCCGCGAGTCTCCCGATGTACGGACTCATGTAACCGTACACCAGGTTGCCCATCCCACCCAGCAAGCCGGAGGTCGCGCCCACGTGGGCGGGGTCAAGGTCCTGGGCCAGGGTCAGGTAAATCACCATGAAGCCGGCCATGCCCATCCCCGTCACGGCCAGGCAGCCCACCGCCACATAGCGATTCGGAGTAAGGCCCGCCGCCACCGCCGAGCCCAGCAGCACGCAACTGACGCAGAGGGTCCATTTCTTTGCCGCTGATATCGTGACGCCCCACCCGATCAATTTGCGCACGAGGAGCCCGGCCAGAATGTAACCCAGCCACGTGCCGGCATAAACCGCAATGGAGAGCACGTTGCCGCGGGCGAAGCTGAACCCTCGAGTGGTTTTCAAATACAGCGGGACCCAGTCAGCCAGGTAGTAGTTCACGCTATTAATAATGATAGCGGAGACCGCCAGCACCCAAAAACCCGGCAAGGATATGATGTGGCGTGCCACGCGCACTGCCTCACTGAAGACGAATCCGCTTCCCTTAAGCTTTTCGCCTGACCCTCGGGTGTATAACAACCACGCGGCCACCCAGAAAAAGCCCAGCGCGCCCGTTACCACAAAGGCCGCTCGCCAACTGTAATAGATGGTCAGAACTGTAATGATGATGGGGGCCACCAGCGCCCCGATGGGTGCGCCACTGTTGAAGATGCCGTTGGCCAAGGGCCGTTCTTCCGGTGGCACCAGCGCGGCGGTGGCTTTGAGCGCGCTGGGAAAGTTGAAAGCCTCGCCCGCCCCCAGCGTGGCGTTAAAGCCTCGCAACAGCCCGGCCGTGGTGGCAAAGCCCATCAGCATGCCGCCCAGCGACCACAGCGCTCCCGCCGAGGGGTAAACGAACCGGGGTCCGTAAGCATCAATCAGAAAGCCGCCCACCAGATGCCCAATTCCATACGCGTAGCGGAAGGCGGCGATAATTCCTCCCAGGTCCTCTTTGCTCAGGTGGAAATCGGCAATGATCTTGTCCGCGGTGAGCGCCATCACCTGCCGGTCAAGATAGTTCAGGAGCGTGCCCACAAACAGCAGCACGCAAATCCCCCACGTGAATCCTGAAAGGGATTTCGCAGACCTGGGAGGCTGGTCAGTCATCGCGTCACGACCCTAATTCCAGATGAACAATCTCGGCAACGTGGACGGCAGGAATCGTCACCACCGCGTAGCCATCCACGAGCGTGAAGGGCGCCTCACGTCGAGAGCGCACCAGATGCACCGCCTTCACGCGCCGCCCCTCAGGAATCAGCATCCGGACTTCCACATTCGACACGGGCATGAATTCCTGCCGCATGCGTCCGATGTCAGCGTCCTTGAATCCCACATTGGCGAGGAGCCAAAGCGTCAAGTCCGCATTCGGCGCGCGCCGTAATACGCCATACACGCCACGCGGAGCGCTAATCGTAAACGGCGCCGGCGCGTCTCCCGCCAGGTAGCGAACGGCGGAGGCAAGGATGTGGCGGTGCGAAGGCACTCGGCTGGATGTGTAATGCGCTTCCAAGCTGCCGCTGATGTAAACAGTCCGGCCCTTGCCGAAAGTATTCACGACAATCGCCGGGCCGCGGGACTCCTTGGTGCCCAGATTCCAACAGTCGGCCAACACTTTCGCGCTCCCCACGGCCTCGACCGGCAACAGGCGTCCATCACCCTTCACGACCGCCCCGGAATGATATTCCCCCAGCGCCGGGTGCGTTTCCTTGATGCGGTAATAGCACTCCGGCTCGGTGGGGAGCGCCTCACCCTTGAAATTAACTCCCAGGACTTCTTTCAGAGCCCCGCCCTGCCGCACCTTGGCGTTCTCGTCGTAGAGGCCCGTGTCGTAAGTGGCAAGCAATCCTCCGCCTCGCTCGACCCAGTCCGTAAGGAGCTTGGCCGTATCGTTGGTCAATCCCGAAGCCCCGCAGAGGGCGATGACGCGTTGGCCCTCGAGCCAGCTTGCGGTTACCTCCGTACTCGGGCAAACATCCAAGCTCAAATGCTCATCCAGCATGGCCAGTGTGAAGCCCTCACTCATCTGCACATTCCAGCCCTGGCGGTTAGTGCGCCAAACTTGCAATGCCTCCCAGGAGGGCACCACCGAGACATAGGGAACCGCCACACTATCTTTGACCAGCGGTTCAACCCGCTGCATCACCTCGTAAACTTCCTGAGCGGGCCGGGCGCTTCCGCCTCCCAGGCCGTAATACAAACGATTGAGCGTGGCGTAGATGGGAGCGGCGCCGCAGGCCAGGTTCGCGATGCCTTCCATCAGGACTTCGTCGCCGTCCTCTTCGCTGGTATTTTCAAGCGGCCAGGGATTGCTTTGCGGCGGCTGCTCGAAATCCGACAGGCAATAGCCCCCCATGTACATTTGCGGAAGCTTTTTGGTGGGGCGAGCCATCGCCGCGCCCATCAGTCCCGCCATCAAGCGGCGATAGATTTGCACTTGATGTTCGACCATGAATCCGTCGGGGATACGATACTGCTGACGCAATGAGTATGGGCGCCAAGTGGCCCCGTTGTGGCAGAGCATAAACTTCCCATTGCCGTGCAGCACCTTCCGGAACTCCAGCAGGTCCGCCAGCTCCATCTCATCGAACCACTGATACCAGGCGATGCGAGCTTCCATGTCGTCGCGGTTCTGCAGGCGATCCATGTCCATGCCGCAATATTCCTTGAACTTCCTCCGGCAGGTATTGCAGTAGCAAATCCCGCTGTACTCAAAGCCACTCGGCGCATCGAAGTAGGCGCCATCGATATCATAGGTGCAGTATTCTTTTATGATCTGGTGAACGGCTTGGCGAAACGCGTCACCTGTGGCATCCGCCCTCGGTGACATCATCCAGCCGAGATTATCGAACGTCACGGATGGCTTCCCATCCGGGCCTCGCATGACCCAGTCGAGATATTCCGGATGCTCATCCACATAGTTAGCTTGCAGGAAGGGATTGCCATACTTCGTATAACAATATATGTGCAAGCCGGCTTTGCGACAGGCGCGCACTGTCTCCGCCAGCAAGTCCCGATTGCCGAGTTCCGGATGGATGGGGTACTTCGATTTCGTGGGGTAGTAGGCCCAGAATCCGATCGGCTGAAAGCGCAGGGTGTCGCCGCCCAATTCCTGCACGACTTTGACCAGGCGCTCGGCGTCGAACTCATCCAGGTGGGGGTGCATAGGAGGCGTGAAGCCCTCATAATAGATGGCCCGCATGTATCGCATCCAACTGGGGGCCTCGTAACCGTCCGCCGGGACAATCAAGTCCTTGGTAGTCGCCGCGATCTCTACCGTAGGTTCACCTGTCGCGTCGACGGTCTTCAATCCGGCAATAACGCCCACGCCCGCAACTGTATTTTTTAGAAAGGCTCTTCTTTCCATGATCAACCCCCTTAGTTATCGCTGTCTTTAATCTCTGCCCGAGGCGGACCACCGGGAATCTCAACCACCCCTACCCCTCTTGTCCGGAAGAAGATTTACTTAGCCCTCTCCGTGGGGAGAGGGTGGCCCGCTGCCGGCGCTTTCACCAGCCGGAGCGGGCCGGGCCTACGCCCACCGAAGGGGCACCCGGGAGGAGTAAACAACTTCAGCTTCGGCCCGCAGGCGGGTGAGGGGTCCCGACGCCACCCATTTATTCCCTTGTCAGCACCACCCCGGCGCTCAGAGCGCCACCCCTCCTCATCTGAGGAGGGGAGCGTTCTTAGGAACTCCCCGCCTGATTCAGGAGGGGTGGCGCGCCGAGCGCCGGGGTGGTTATCTGCGGCCGGGCTGAAGCCCCGCTCTTCCAACCGCTAAACCTCATGCACCCACGATCGGATATCGTCCGCGCTTCTTGGCTGCTTCCAGCATGGCCATGTAATTCTCGAATTTTGCGCCCGCCTGAATGGAGTTGCTGGAGGTGAGAACAAACCCTCCACCCGGCGCGCCGTCCCGCAAGCAATCGACAACCTCTTTTTCAACTTGCTGCAGCGTACCCTGGACGAGCGTGTCGCATTCGACGGCGCCAAAGAGCGTGATCCGGTCTCCAAACATATCCTTCAGCTTCTTCACTCCCATTCCGCACGAGGGTTGAATGCCGTGCAGGGCGTCCATCCCTGCCTCGATCATCATGGGGAGCAAGCGCAGGCTGTTTCCATCCGTGTGTTTCAGGACGAAGACTCCCGCTTGATGAAAGGCGTCGCAGTGCTGCTTCATCCTCGGTTGGATATATTCTCGGAATTGGGAAGGAGAAACCCAGGGGCCGTCGTTGTAAGAATAGTCGGCATTCAACTGGACGGCATCCACTCCCGCTGCGATCAAGGCACGGGCGTACTCCAAGGCGCGCTTCGTATAAGCATCCAGCAACTCGCAGATGAATTGCGGGTCATCCACCAGGCGCAGCACGAAGGCGTCCATGTGCATGTTCAAGCCTTCGCCGGGCACGGGAAACGTGCCGTCCAGCCAACTCGCCGGCGAATGCCACCCGCGCCCAATGATGAAATGGGTTTGTCCCAGTTTTTCCACCACGTAACGCACCAACTCAAATTGCGACTCGTCGATGACCAGCGGTTCGGTCAGAAGGCGCTCGATATCCCTTTGAGTTACTTCGTGGGGTTTGGTACAGATGGCATCGCCAATTTCGACTGACTCCTGCCAAACGTTGCCTTCGGCGTCTTCCCAGGTGTGATCGTCCAGGAAGCGCGCGGGGCGATAATCCACCTTATCGCTATAGGTCAGAAACACGGGGACGAAATCCCATTCGAGCGCCCGGACCAGATCCACCAGGTCGCGTTTCTGGCTGCCCACCACCTCATCGCGCCGGCCGGCCCAGATGGCTTGACGCTCTTTGGTCTTGGCGCGGTAAAACGTCTCGTGCCCCAACACGCGCTCGGTGACCGAGTAATCAATCCCCATCTCGCCGATGGGCACGCGGTCAGGCTCCTGGTGCTTCAGTGCCGCGATCATGCGTTCTTTTCCCGTCATCTCTCCCCTCGATTCGCTCCTATATTTCTACGCCCGGGTGTAAACCTCCTTGCCGCCCACTACGGTTTGAGTCACGGTCAGTTTGCTATCCAGAATTGTGATGTCGGCGTCTTTGCCGGCTTCAAGACTCCCCTTCCGTTTGGCCACATTCAGAATCGTCGCAGGGGTCAGTGTCACCATGCGCAGGGCGTTTTGGAATGTGGTGCCGGCGTTTTCAATCACCCGGGCCAAACACTGATCGAGTGTCGCAACCGTGCCGGCGTAAGCGGAGCGATCCGCCACGAAGGCGATTTTCTCTTCCACGACGACGTCAATCCCCCAGACGCGGTACGTGCCAGGCGGCCGGCCCGTCAGTGGGCTTCCATCCGTAATCACGGCCAGGTGCTCGGCCCCCTTTTGTTTGAAGATGAGCTTGGTCAGGCTGGGTGAAATGTGGAAACCGTCGCCGATAATCTCCGTGGTCAAACGATCGTCGAGCAAAGTGTATTCCACCAGCCCCGCCACGCGCCGCAGATTCAAGCGCCGCAACGTGCCCATATTGCCGAACATGTGCGTCACATGCGACACACCCGCCGCCACGGCCTGTTCCATCTCATTGTCAATCGCGATGCTGTGTCCGGCGGAAATCAGGATGCCGCGTTCTTTGAGCTGGCGGATCAGGTTGAGCGCCCCCGGCAGCTCCGGCGCCAGCGTAAAGGAGCAAATAAGGTCGCCGTATTTCCAGAACATCGGATAGTCCTCAGTGTTGGGGGCGCGCAGCAAATCTACACGATGCGCGCCGCGTTCCTGTGCACTAAGGTACGGCCCTTCGATGTGCACGCCCAGAATCTCCGCACCTTGGGTTCCGGCTTGCCGGACCTCCTGCGTGGCCTTTAAGGCGCCCTCAATGGATTCGAGCGTCGCCGTTACCGTCGTGGGAGCGAACGACGTGACTCCATACCGCGGCAACACCTCGGCCATGGCCTGTAAACTTGCGGCCTGCCCGTCCATCATGTCGTGCCCATGGAGCCCATGCATGTGCATATCGATCAGGCCCGGCACCACGGATCCGCCCCGCGCGTCGATCCTTCGGGCGTCGGCAGGAATCGCTCTATCGCCCCGCCGCGCGACAGCTTGAATGTGGCCGTCATCAACTATCACGACTCCGTCTGGAATCACCTGGGCGGGTGTGTAAACGGTCCCATTCTCGATGATCAGCATAAGTCCTCCGGGAAAACCTGCTTCGCCGAGGCGTGTCGAAGGAAGGCGCGCTCGATACCGATATCCGAAAAGGCCACGCTTCGGCACGTAATGCATATCTCCATTTGAGGAGGAGTTCAACTGACATTTTTCAGGCAAGCCCCTTGAACAAAAGGCGCTTCAGAGCATGCCTAAAACAGGGATTGTCGGCTGATCAAATCGTGAGCAACCGTTACCGAAGGGTTGCTATCCGTGATTTCAGAAACAGGGTGCAGAGGGGCAAGACCGAAGGGGAGGTTTTTCATGCCCCGTAGGGGCACAAGATAGTAGCCGAAACGACGGCCCATAAGGGTTTACATAGCCCTCGGCATACTCCGAAGCCCTGCGCACAAGCAATCATAGCCCTCGCCCTTGGGGAGAGGGTGGCGCGCTGCCGGCGCTTTCACCAGCCGGAGCGCGACGGGTGAGGGGTTAGTTTCGTAGCGCGGTCCCCCGCTTTTGGGGTCCGCGGTTCTTCCTCAGATTCGCGCCTCTGATTCTGCGAGCAGATCTCTGGGGTTGAGTTTTGCAGTTTTTCGCGGGAAGTGCCGCAGACCTCAACAGCGGAGGTCTACGAGGTTTGCAGCCTCTGCATCGTCGGCATTAAGCGTAGCGCGGTCCCCCGCTTTTGGGGTCCGCGGTTCTTGGCTTGAAAAATCCGCAAACTCCGGACATACGGGTGGCTACATTCGCTCAGATGGCACATGAAGAACCGCAGACCTCAACAGCGGAGGTCTGCGCTACGCCGTAAACGCCAACCGGTTTGGTATTCGCGACGCTGGTTCCCCGACCCTGCAGGGGTCGCATGACCCTGCGCCAAGTGCCCACTCTATTGCGCCGCCCAGCCGCCGTCGATGAGGACATCCGTACCCGTGATGAACCCCGCCTCCTCCGAGCAAAGGAAGAGCGCAAGCTGCCCGATGTCTTCCACCTTCCCCCAGCGACCCAGGGGAATCCGCGAGATGAAAAACTGGTGGAGTTCCGGATTGTCGATGATCGGCGAGTTCATCTCCGTCGCAAAAGGGCCGGGACTGATGGTGTTTACGGTAATGGCGTCGCCCGCAAGTTCGAGCGCCAAGGAGCGCGTGAAACCAAAGAGAGCCGCTTTGGTGGATGAATAGGCCGTGCGGGCGGGGAGTGAGATCCATCCCATCATCGACGACATGCTCAGGATGCGCCCGTACCCCCGGCCCTTCATGTGCGGAATGAAGGACCGGCACATCAGAAAAACGCTGGTCAGATTGGTGTCAACCACGTGGCGCCACTCGTCGAGCGTGTACTCCACCACCGGCTTGCGGATGTTGGTCCCGGCGTTGTTGATCAGAATATCGACCTTGCCGAAAGCCGCGACGACATCGTGCTCGAAGCTTCCGCACCTGGTCTTCCTGGGAAACGTCGGCCTGAAAAGCTCGCGCCTGGCCGCCGGAATTCTTTACCGCTTGTTCCGCTTCGCTCAACCGGTCGAGGTGGCGCGCCACCAGCGCAATCGTTGCCCCCTCACCGGCCAGCGCCAACGCCATGGCGCGTCCGAGGCCCTTGCTGGCTCCGGAAATAACCGCAACCTTCCCACTCAGTTTTTTGTCGCCCATGGCTACCATACTACCATGAGGATTTCTGATCGCGGCCCATCGGAAATCCGGAAGTCGTCAAACTCTTACAACGGCAAGATGCCGTGAACAACCAGTATTTTTACCGCTGAGGCGCTGAGACGCAGAGAGAAAGCCTCTTGATTTTAAAACCTCAGCGCCTCAGCGCCTCTGCGGTGAAAAGGAGGGATTGTTTCGCAGCCCTACGCCGCGGCCTTAGCAGCCCCGTAGGGCTTAGTAACCGCTGACATCAGATTTCTACCGAGCGCCGCGGAGGCGGTAATGACTCCGCCCATCATCGCCCCCATAACGCCCAGCGTGCAAACGTCCTGCCCTGTAAGGTAAAGGTTACGCACGGCGGTTTGCGGCGTAAGGCAGCGCAGGCGGAAGCGCGCCGGAGTCGCACTTACACCGTAGGCTTCTCCTCGCTGATAATTCATAAAGTGGCGGGTCGAAAGCGGTGTGGAAAGCTCGGCGTAATCGATCTTGCCACGCACCGCGGGCACGTACTGTTCCAGACCCGCTCGCAGACGCGCGGCCAATTGGTTCTTGAAGTCGTCGTAGTCCTGCCCCCGCCGCTTCCAGCGAGTTTCCTCCCAGCGCGCAAACCACTCATAGGGCGCCGGAGTGATCACTTCCAGCGTGGCGTGGCCCGGATGCCGCCGTGCGAAGTCAGGATCTTTAGCCGAAGGTGAAGAGATGAACAGCACCGGGAAGGGCGCCGAGGGATCGTCCTCGAACCGCTGGAGGTTCGCGTCGTGGTCCGGAGTCTGGTGGAACCACAGGTTCGTCCCGGTCAATCCCAACTCCGCCGCGCTTTGCTTCACTCCCACATAGAGGCACAGGTGCGCCATCGATGCCGGCACAGACCTGAGTTCCTCAAGCGCCGGCGCGACCCCGGGAGCCCCGGGTGGCAGGAGCGAAGAGAAAGTATTCCACGCTCCCGCGTCGCTCACCACCATGCCCGCTCGAATCTCGCGGCCGTCTTGCATGCAAACTCCCACGGCGCGGTGTCCAGCGTCCAGCAGGATTTCGCGGACCTCGGCGCTGTAAACGATCTGGCCGCCGGCGGATTCAATCGAGGGTGCAATGGTGGCCGCCATACTCGCGGCTCCGCCCACGGGAAAGCTCGCGCCGTCAAAATAGTGCGCAGCAATGGTCGCGTGCACGCCGAAGCTGCTCTGGGCGGGGGGCAGCCCGTAATCGCCCCACTGCGCGGTGAGGACGCCGACGAGCTCGCGGTTCGTCGTAATCTTGCTAAGGACCTCGGCGGTAGTCTGACGCGCCCAGCGCAAAAAAGGGGCACGCAGCAACGGTCCCACCACGCGAGCAATCGACCGCGGGATGGCCTTCTCCGCAAGATACCCCCCGCTCATGCGCGCCGCAGAGCGGACCGCGCGGACGTAGCGATCGATGGCCTCGGTCTCATTTGGGAAATACGACTTCATTCGCTCGCGAAAACGTTCGAGGCCGGACACAAACTCATACTCGCGGTCGCCGATCATGACGCGGTCGTAAACCTCTGGCATGCGGTTCCACTCCAGGCGCCCTCCCGTAAGGTGGTCGAAGACAGCGCGTTCCGCCGAAGCCGGATCGTGCACTCCGCCGATGTAGTGAACACCTACGTCCCAGTCGTAGCCGGGGCGGTGAAAGGCGTGCGTGAATCCTCCCGCCACGTAATGCCGCTCCAGCACCAGCACCCGTTTGCCGCCGTATTGTGCCAGGAGCAACGCCGCGGCCAACCCGCCGATACCAGAGCCGATCACGATGGCATCCCAATTACCCGCGACCGTCTTCTGCTTGTAAGAGAACCCTACGGTTGTATTCGCCATGACCTTGACCTCCTCAGTGTCCCGCCCTTCAATGTGGACACTGGCCACATTCTGCATCAGGAATGTTGTCAGTGTCAACATATTTCTGCTATAAAGAAAGGGTCATGAGAACGCCCCACTCTTACCACCACGGAAACCTGAAGCAGGCATTGCTCGAAGCATCGCTCGCCTTGATTCGCAAAGTCGGTCCCGGCGCGTTCACTTTACGCGCGGTGGCGCGGCGGGCAGGCGTATCGCACAGCGCTCCCTACCGGCATTTTCGGAATAAGGAGGAGTTGCTGGCTGCCGTGGCCGCCCAGGGATTCGATCGCTTGACGGAATCCATGCAAAAGGCGACCGCCGCCGCTACCGGGGCCGCGGAGCGATTCCGCTTGAGCGGGCGCGGGTACGTTGAGTTCGCGCTGCGCTACCCTCAGCACTTTGCTGTGATGTTTGACGCTCCTTGGAGCTTCGCGCCGTACCCCGAAACGCGCGCGGCGGGTGAACGCGCCTTCGGCACGCTCCTTGGCTACGTTGAGGATTGCCAAAAAGAGGGATTGCTACCCCCAGGAGATCCCCGCCCCCCGGCCCTGCTAGCCTGGTCCATCGTGCACGGAGTGGCCAAACTCGCCATCGGCGGGCGGCTTCCCTGGTCGAAAATGGCCGAAGTGCTCAACTTTACAGATACCGCCACCCAGGCCCTGGCCCACGGCATGACGAGGGCAGGTGGATAGGTCCAGTGCCCTGCAGGGGCACTTGGGAGTATCCGGAGGTAACGTCCGGGCTAATGAACTGGAGGGAAAAATGAAAATCCTAATTTGCATTCTCCTGACATTTGTGGCAACCATGCCGTCCGCTGGCTTGGCTGTGCCGCGACCAACACACGATGAGGTCACGAACGCATTAAGTGAGGCAAGCGCCCTTTTCATGCGATTTGAGCAGGTGACTGATAGGATAAACTTCGGCAGGTGGACTACTGCATATGGCGTCTCACAGAACGCCAAACAGCAGCTGGACTACGAACGGAGCCGAATTCGTGAGCTGAAACCGCTGTTGGAAACACTTAGGGCGTCCGATAACCCCTCTGCCTTAGGGCTGCTTGATATCCTTGATGAGGTACACGCAGTTAACTTGGATGCCAAGGCCATGTCATATGAGGCAATTGACCCCTACGATTTCCATTTGGCGGCCGACCTTGCGGAAATCCCGAACACAGGGGTGCTTGTTGCAGCTAAGATCTACCTGGTTCTCAACAAAGTTCTTGCTGCGCAGCAAGTTGAATTGGTGGTTTGCCGGCAGCGCACGCACTAGTTACCGTGATGAAGGGCCCACGGTAGGCAATAAAACTGATTGTGCCGGCTACCCGCTCGAATGCGTGCTGATGGATTCACCTCCCCGAAAGTTTTCACGAACGACTGCGCGGGATTGAGTCGCTGGCCTAAATTCGGGAAGGTGATGCTCAAGTAGTATCAAGATCTCTTCTATCTCCGCCATCATCTCGATAGGAAACCACTTTTTCGGAGATATTCTGAACGTCGTGCAGTGCTGAAGGTATCTGGAAATAGTGTCTTTTCTTTTCTTGTGGTCCTCATACTTTTCCCGGAGCTTCTGGCCAAGGGCGCGCATCTTGTTCGAGAGTCTTTTGGCAGGGTGCGCGATCTGTCAAACCCGAACCAGGTGACCATATCATTTCAGGGTGACCGAGTGTGAGGTCCGTATTGCTCGCGACTGCCTTCCCAACGAAATCTAGCATGTTCCTGTAGTGCACCAAGAACGACTCCAAGTAGGCCCAGACATCTGCGTCCTTAGCCGCATCAGGGGGGGTGAGGATTTGGGAATAGGAATAACGGAGCATGTCGATTTCGTATAAAACTGTCTGGTAGTGTTCGGCCTTATCGATCCTGGAAACGGACCAATTGCCGCCAGGCCGACGCATGGATACGGTGCTCATATGAGGTCCTCCTACATAACCCAAACTGGTAACCACGCAAGCGCAGCTCTGTCTTTTAACCCCTGAACCTCTTCGACGGTTCCGGAGTATACAAGTCGCGGAGTTCAAGAACAACTCTACTGCCAGAGCTCCTCCACCGCGACGTGCTTTGGGCGGGGCGGGCCCCCAGAATTCGGGATCCAGTTTGCATGCTGGGCTGCGACTCCGCCGCGCTACGGTTCTCAGTAGGGCGAGAATTCGTGTGAGCCCGGGAGGCGAGAAATCTGCCCGTCCGGCTCGAGGCGGACAGAAAAGGTCAGGCTCGGTAACGCGGGGTCTCCGGCGCAACTATCGCAGGCCCGCTCATATCAAAGAACCTATTTATTATCTTGACACCCCCACACCCTATAGGCTAGAATGAAATTGTGAAGGGAGGCTGCTTCCGCCCGGCGGCCAGCGCCCAACCCCTTCGCCGCCTTCGAGCGGTACAAGATCAGTGGAAGGGGCGGGCTGACAAAATGGCGCAATGGCCTTGTGACAGATTGTCCCTGAATGTAAAAGATACACAAAGCCGAGAACTTATAGAAAACAAAGGCTCCGAAACAAGGTTTTTGCTCCTGCCAAAGCCGAGAACATACTGAAAGAAAACCCACTTACAAAGAATTCCAAAAAGCGAAATTCACAAGACATATTGCCCGACGCAGGGGACGCCAAATTGTCGGTTGTAGACGGCAGAAATCTACCGAGCGTGGACCCGTTTCCTAATGTCCGCCGCGATTGCGAACAGGGTGAGGCCGACCCCGATTCGCCCGGAGAAACCTATCTGCAGAACTCCTCTGACACCGATAGGGCTACAGATGTTCCAGCATTCTAATACCCCAGCCGGAGGACGTTTTTCGGAGAATTAGGAAAGTGCCGTTTCCCAAACTTTGCGGCTCTTCCACGCAGACGTGCTTTAGGCCGCGCGGCAAGAACCCGCACCGCTGGAAGAGCCGCAGGGCCGGAAAGCGGGCCCTGCGGTACACCCCCCTCCCAACCCGCCACAGCGCTCGTGGTATAAAGGAGGGCTCGAACGCACCTTCTTCTAAGGACCGCACATGCCGAAATACGTCTTGGCACTAGATCAGGGCACAACAAGTTCGCGAGCGATTCTGTTTGATCATCAGGGTCACACGCGTGGCGCCGCCAGCTTGGAATTCAAGCAGCATTATCCCCAACCCGGCTGGGTGGAACACGACGCGATGGAGATCTGGCGCTCCCAACTCGCGGTGGCGGAGAAAGTCCTTGCCGACACGAAAACTGGCCCCAAAGATTTGGCCGCGATTGGCATCACCAATCAGCGCGAGACCGTGGTGCTGTGGGACCGCTCGACCGGCGAACCGCTGCACAATGCGATCGTGTGGCAGTGCCGCCGCACCGCTGCCCACTGCGACCGCATCAGGGCGGAGGGTTTTGACCGCACGTTGCGCGAGAAGACGGGCCTCGTGACCGACGCCTATTTTTCGGGAACCAAAATTGCCTGGCTGTTGGAGAATGTTCCCGGCGCGCGCGAACGCGCCCAGCGCGGCGAACTTGCCTGCGGGACCATCGACACGTGGCTGATCTCGAAACTCACGCGCGGCCGCGTACATGCAACGGATGTATCGAACGCCTCGCGCACCCTTCTCTTCAACCTGCGCACGCTTGCCTGGGATAAAGAAATCCTGACCTACTTCGGCATTCCCGCCTCGCTCCTGCCGGAGGTGAAGTTGTCAAGCGAAGTGTTTGGTGACACGACGCTGTTCGGCGCATCGGTGCCGATTGCGGGGGTGGCGGGCGATCAGCAGGCGTCCCTTTTCGGCCAGCAATGCTTCCGGCGCGGCATGGTGAAGAATACCTACGGGACTGGCTGCTTTCTGCTGATGAACACCAGTACTGAGATTCCGCGCTCGCAATCCGGGCTGCTGGGGACAGTCGCCTGGAGTCGCCAGGGCCGCACGACTTACGCGCTCGAAGGCAGCGTATTCATTGCGGGGGCGGCCATCCAATGGCTGCGCGATGAAATGAAGCTGCTCACGAGCGCGGCGGAAAGCGAGGCCGTGGCGCGCGCCGTGCCTGACACGCATGGCGTCTATTTTGTTCCCGCCTTCGTGGGTTTGGGCGCGCCGCATTGGGACGCTTACGCGCGCGGCACGATTACCGGCATCACGCGCGGAGCCAATCGCCATCACCTGGTGCGCGCCGCGCTGGAATCGATTGCCTATCAGACGCGCGAAGTGGTGGATGCCATGGCGCAGGACTCCGGCTTGCGCCCGGAAGTGTTGCGCGTGGATGGCGGCGCGGCGCGCAATGACTTCCTCTGCCAGTTCCAGGCCGATATTCTGGGCATCCCCGTGGAGCGTCCGGAAACCACCGAATCCACGGCGCTGGGAGCGGCGTACCTGGCGGGGCTCTCGACCGGTTTCTGGCAGGACGAAGGTGAACTGGCGGCGCATTTGAAAGTGGGCCGGCGCTTTGAGCCTGCGATCGACGTCTCCCGGCGTGAGGAATTGTACGCCGGCTGGCAGCGCGCCGTGGAACGCGCCAAAGCGTGGGCGGTGTAGATCCGAAGGTTTCAACTCTTGGGTTGATAACCCGCCGCGGCGCGGATGGCGGGAGCATTCTCGCGCATAGCCTTCAAGGCGCGCGAGCGCGCCAGGTTCCACGACCGCCAGTTGGAATTCTGGGGCGAGGACCAGTGTTCGAGCAGCGCCTTCGCCAGCGTGCCGCGGTCCCGGGGATTCAATGCCGCGAGCCCCGCAACCAGCTCTGGAACCGCGTCGGCGCTCAGATTCCCTGCATAGTGGGCGTCAAAAACTCGCCCGGCCCGGGCCCGCTCGAGGTTGGTGCGGGCGATCAAAGCGTCGGGGTTGAGGGCGTGCAGGACCGCAATGAGCAGGAACCCCGCCACCATGGCGCCGAAGGCGAAACGCTCGCGCTGCCCTCGCAGAACCGTGAGTGCAAACCAGACAAACACCACCGCCAGCCAGCCCATGAAAGCCGTCGGGTAGAGGCGCTGCGTGCTCAGGCCGTACTCCGCCTGATAGAGGCGCATGCGCTGGAAGGCAGATGCCATGATGACGAAAAGGAGAATCACCTGCACTCCTGCCAGCACGCGAAACAGGCGTTGCGCCCGGGAATCCTCCGAAGGCAGCAGCCAGTGGGTGACGAGCAAGAGGGGAAGCACCAGCGTGGCCACCGTAACCAGTTCGAAGAAGCCGCGGCGCGCGTAATCCGCGTAGGTCAGTCCCGTGGTTGCCTGCACCAGGGCCGAGCCACCAAAGAAGTATCGAATCTGCACGACGACAAAAATCAGGAAGAGCAGATCAAGTGAGCCGAGCATCATCCCCACTTCGATGGACCTCAGGGAAAAAGGCACTAGGCGTCTCCCCGGCGTCAGCTCCAGCGCTCTGCCAAACAGCAAGCCCCGCAGATAGCCGCCGACCCAGAAAGTAATGAATGTGATCAGCACAAGTTGGGTGAAGTCGATGTGAAAGATGCGGTGGATGAGCTTAGAGAAGACCGCGTCCGCACCCATCAGGAGCGCGCTGAAGATCAACAGCGGAGGAAGAGCCACCGCCGTGCCGCACAGCACCGCGGTGGCTCGCCGCGAGTCTCCGCCGCCCAGGGCCGTTTTCCATTCGCGTTTCCCAAACAGCAACGGAAACATCCCAAACATTGCGTTGCCCCCCGCCAGGAAGCTGCCCAAAACGTATTGCATCAGGCTTGAAACTCGCAGATGGAAGCCGTGGGATCGGAGCATCGCCAGAGACAGCGCGGTCAATAACGCGAGCATGCTAAGCGCCGTCAGAGCCAACGAATCATGCCAGAGGAATGCCAGCGGAGAAAGCGCCAGTGGCAAAAGTAGCCAGTATCCGCCCTGGGCAAAAGCCTCGCGCCGGGAGCTGCCTAACAAAGCCATTGTCGCCGCGAGTGCAATGCCCCACAGCGCGAAATTCACTCCCCACGGAAAACTGCGGAGGAGCGCGTCGCCCAGGATTCCCAATGTGATTGCTGCCGCGAGGGTCGTTACTTCTAATTTGGCTGTGTCATTCATGGACCAGGCTCCGCTCCTTATGGATGTAAAACCAACAGGCCAAGGAATTCACGAATCAAGACACCCCGGCCAAGATTCGGCCGAAGCGGCGATGGCGCGTGCGAAACTCCTCAACGGCAGTGGCGAGCTCCGTGGCGCCGAAGTCGGGCCACAGACAGGAAGTGAAATACAGCTCGGCGTAGGCAACTTCCCAAAGCGGGCAATTGCTCAGGCGCTGCTCGCCGCCGGTGCGAATCAGCAGATCTACGTCGGGAACAGGCTCAGGCACGTGGTCCGCTTCGCTGAGCAGACGAGCAAAGACTTCTGCATCGCAGCTTGGACCGAATTGACTGGCAGCGCGCAGGATAGCTTCGCGGCCAGAGTAGTCAATCGCGAGACGCACCTGCACTTGATCCCCGCGCGGGCTTGTGGCCTCCACATATTCGATGGCTTCCAATAGAGACGCGGGCAGGCGATCGCGACGCCCTACGGCACCGATCCGGATGCCGCGCCGGATTAGTAGCGGCGCGTCCACGGTGAAGAAGCCCTCGAAAATCCGCAACAACTCGTCCACCTCGTGAGGCGGCCGGTGCCAGTTGTCAGAAGAGAAGGCATAGAGTGTCAACACTCGAATGCCGCAGGACAGCGCGGCTTCCACGACGCGGCAGACGGCGGCGCGCCCCGCGCGGTGGCCCGCGGAACGCGCCAGGCCGCGAGTTGTGGCCCAGCGGCCGCTGCCATCCATGATGATCGCCACGTGCAGGCCCGCGCGCTCCACGCCGAAGGACTGATCGCCGTTGCCGTTGGACATAATGTTTCTCCGCGATGAATTTGGTCGCCGTCCCGCGCGCTGCCTCGCAGATCGGGGGTCCACGCGAAATGGCGTTGTGATTCCACAATGTACTTTGCAACGCAAAGCACAAAGGCAAAAAAATTTGCCCCGCAAGTCAGCGTCCGCGCATGGAGTGAATCAGAGCTTCCATCTGATCCAGATAGCTCTCCAGCGCCTGCCGCCCACTCGTCGTCAAGCGGTATACGGTCTTCGGAAGCCGGCCTTCAAAGTATTTCGCGCAAACAATGTATTTCGCTTCCTCGAGCTTGCGCGCATGGACGCTGAGGTTGCCGTCGGTCGTCTGCAACAGCTTCTTCAAATCGTTGAAGCTCAGGGATTCATTCGCGGCCAGCGCGCTAACAATTCCCAAGCGGATGCGCTCGTGGATCAGGCGGTCGAGCTCGGGCGCGGCGGTGGCCGGCGATACCTTGCGTTCCACCTGCCCACCCCGCGTCATGCGGCGAGTTTCTCCTGACCTGTGCCCAGCGAGGGCGTTCGATCTAGCCACCGTACCTCCTTGCGATAATTGCTCCGAAAAGAATGTGCAGCCCCCCGAATCCTGCCGCCATGATCAGATTGCCCCAGGCTGCGGGGCAGAACACGGTGGCAGCGCCCGCCAGCACAAAGCACATGCCCATCACCGGAACCACGCGGATGGAAAAAGTTCCTGCCGACATGATGCCGGCGCCGTAAAGCAGCAGCCAGACGCCCGGCAGCAGGCGCGTCATTCCCGCTCCGAAAAGGGCAAGGGAGAGGATGGCCCCGGCCAGCAGCGGCGGAAACAAGCTGAGAACGAATTTGCGGCCAGGGCGCGTAAGCACCGGCGTGCCCGCTCGTCGCGCTTTCCAATAAATGGCCAGGGCGCCCAAAGCAAAAGCGCCCACGGCAGCCAGCAACCAGGTGATCAGCCACGCCTGGGAGCGCGCGGGTTGAGGGGCAACGGCGGCCGTCGCAAGCGCCGTCACGCCCATCGCCACACCACCCCATCCGGGGACGGCGGTGAAAGATGCGGCGTTCTCCATGGTCTCGCGAATGAAGCGGAGGTCCTCAATGGCATGGGCGTGCTGCGGGGCGGGCCGCGAGTGACGAGTCCGAACTGTGCCGGCACAGGGCATGGGGAGTGTATACAGGAGCTGAAAACTATTGTCAAGTACTTTGTGATGCAAAGTGAGTCGGTCACTTCAGCCACTCCCAGCCGGGCTGTCCCAGATTCAGGGGAGACTCCTACAACCGGAAATGCCCCTCCCGCCATGTAAGACTTTTTGCCACGTTGACCCGGCGGGGCAGCGCTCCTATCATGGTGTTCCGGATGTTTACGGCTGCTTACGTTTTTTGGCGGTAGCATGGGAGCTTCAAACATGAAAGATTCCTCTAAGAGGGCCGTAGCGCGCGTTATCCCACCACTTCACCCGGGGTTTGCCCCGGCAGTTTTAGCAAATCACTCATTCTGGAATTCTGCGCGAAGCTCCGGTCACGCAGTTCCTTTGGTGATCGGATTGGAGCGCGGCAGCCAAGCGATTTCCGTGTACCGAACCGAATGCTTCGAGGAAGGCGCGCCGTCTGCTGCGCTGAATTTGCCTTTTGCCGAGCGGGTTGTGAAAATGCTGCTCTGGCAAAGAGGGGGATGGCGCGTTATCGTCGGAGGGCCACCGAGCGTCGGCGAATACATCCGGCAGGTTTACTCGCCTCGAGATGCGCGGGCATTCGACGCCGATTTTATGGCGGGAATTTACGAGCACCCCTTCACAGTCGAGATCACCGAAGCCGAGAAGGTTCCGCCACCCCACGAGGACGCGGTGCGCTTGGGTGGACACTTGGAAGGTTGCCGGATCGGCTTCGATCTGGGCGCGAGCGATCGCAAAGTGGCTGCGGTGAAAGATGGCGAACCGGTTTACACAGAAGAGGTGGTTTGGGATCCGCGCAATGCCACTGATCCC
Organism: uncultured Acidobacteriota bacterium; assembly: GCA_963804995.1. Lineage (GTDB taxonomy): Bacteria > Acidobacteriota > Terriglobia > UBA7540 > UBA7540 > Bog-366. The sequence goes on along the minus strand of CAWDSK010000002.1, from coordinate 198,407 downwards.
AGCTATCACTTCAACCAGATTAACGCGGCGCTCGAATCGGCTGCCCAGCACTTGCCGCGCGTCGATGCAGTGGGGGGCAGCGCCGCCGGCGTGTACATCGATAACCGCCCGCGCGTAGGTTCGCTATACCGGGGAATCCCCAAACCCCTGTTTGACACCAGGATTCGCAATCTGTTTACGGACTTGAAACAGGCGTGGGGCGGAATCCCGTTTGACGTTGTGAACGATGGCGAAGTGACGGCGCTGGCCGGGGCCATGTCGCTGCACGACGCCGCAGTGCTGGGCGTGGCGCTGGGATCGAGCGAGGCAGGCGGGTACGTGACACCGACAGGTGAGCTGACCACTTGGCTGAACGAACTCGCTTTCTGTCCGGTTGATTACGATCCCGACGCCCCCATCGATGAGTGGTCGGGCGACCGCGGCGTGGGCGCCAATTACTTCTCGCAACAGGCGGTGTTTCGGCTCGCGCCCCTGGCGGGCATCACGCTTGACTCGAAACTGGGTCTGGCGGACAAGCTCAAGTCCGTGCAGGAACTGCTTGCCCAAGGCGACGCGCGCGCGCGGTTAATCTTCGAAACCATCGGCTGCTACGTGGGCTATGGCGTCGCTCATTATGCCGACTTCTACGAGCTGCGGCATGTGCTCATCCTGGGGCGGGTCACTTCTGGAGAGGGCGGAAGCATTATCCTGAACGGCGCCCGACAAGTGTTGCAGAAGGAGTTTCCGGAACTCGCAGCGAAGCTGGCCCTCAACCTGCCCGATGAATCAAGCCGCCGGGTGGGCCAGGCGGTCGCGGCGGCCAGCTTGCCCATGATCCCATAAGTATCAGGAGACCAAGCCATGAACCTTTACAAATCTACCTCCGAGATTTACGTGCCGGATGGGTTGCCAGCGGAAGGGGCGTTCGCTCGCACCACACACATGGCCATCGGCGCTCACCAGGACGACACCGAAATCATGGCTTATCACGGGATCCTGGAATGCTTTGGCCGCGACGACCGGCACTTTTCGAATCTGACGGTGACGAATGGAGCGGGCAGCGCGCGCGAGGGCATTTACGCGCACTTTACGGATGAAGACATGCAGAAGGTGCGCCGAGCCGAGCAGAAGAAGGCTGCGTTCGTGGGTGAATACGCAGCGCAGGTTTTTCTGGATTACACAAGCGGCGAAGTGAAGGACAGCAAGAACGCTCACGTGATTGCTGACCTCAAGCAGGTTGTGGATGCCACGCGCCCGCAGGTGATTTACACCCACAATCTCGCTGACAAGCACGACACTCATGTCTCCGTGGCCTTGCGCACCATCCGCGCGCTACGCGAACTACCCCGCGAGGCGCGCCCGGCGCACTTTTACGGCTGCGAGGTGTGGCGGAGCCTTGATTGGCTGAACGACGAAGACAAGGTCGTCTTCGATGTGCACGAAAGAGAGAATCTGGCCTTATCGCTTGTGGGGATTTTCGATTCGCAGATCTGCGGTGGCAAGCGTTACGACCTGGCTACCTGGGGCAGGCGTAGGGCCAATGCTACATACTTCGCTTCACACTCCGTAGACGAAAGCACCGCCATCATTTACGGCGTCGATCTCATTCCCCTGATTGTGAACGTGACGCTCGATCCCACCGAGTACATTCTGGGATTCATTGAGAACTTCAAAAAGGAAGTTTCCACCCGGCTTGCCAAGCTGGCGTGAATCGCGAGTACCTGTGGCGTGACCGGATTCAATAAGCGCCTGATAAAGTTTATTCCACTGACAGTCCAAACCTAACCCTTGGCTTGCGCAGCGTGCAGGGCGTCCTCACGCGCGGCAGCAAGGATTTTGATCGGGTCACCCGTGGGATGGAATTCCATGGCAACGTAGCGGTTGTAATTCAACCCGGCAAGCTTCCTGTAGATGTTGGGGTAATTGATTTCGCCCGTGCCGGGCTCGTGGCGACCGGGGACATCGGCAATGTGAACCAGTCCAACCTTGTTGATGTTCTTTTCGAGGTTCGCGATCAAGTTCCCACCCGATATCTGGGCGTGGAAAAAATCGTAAAGGAATTTGACCTGAGGATGATTGACTTCCTCAATGACCTTGAATGCCTCGGGGACTGACCAGAGGTAGTATTGCGGGTTTTCCTCAAGATCGATATTCTCCAGCAGCAGGGTCACGCCTTTCCCTTCCACAAGTTCCGCCGCGCGCTTCAGGCCTTCCACACAACTTGCGTGCTGTGCCTGCGGGGAGAGGTCAGGCGCGACATTACCCGACATGATGATCAGCGCGGGGCACTCGATCTTCTCCATGACTTTCAACTGGTCGCGGACATCGGCGAGCAGACTCTCCCGCGTGCGTGGGTCAGCAACACCGTGCTTGAGGCCAGCCGTGACATCGAATGTGATGCCCAACTCGCGGCGCTTGCGGTTGGCCCGGCGAAAATCTTCCTCCGTCCACTTCGCTGTCTCACCCACCAACTCGACGGCCCGGTATCCCGCCTCTCCAACTTTTTCCAGACGTTGTTCGAAGGGCAGTTTGGAGAAAACCGTCCAGAGCATGACGGAAATCTTGAAGGGCGTTTCCACCACGCTGCCGTCCGCAACGGAGTGCAGAGGAAATGCAAGGGGTTCGACCGCGAGCGCGGCCGTACCGAGGGTCGCCCCGGCAAGAGTCTTTGAGAAGTCACGCCGATTCATCGTCCACCTCCCAACTCGATTCTGTGGTCCTGTACAAAACCTCAGCGCGAAGAGAGGCCCCAGCGGCCCTTCTTCCCGCTGCCGGTTTATGGCAGGCCGAGCTTACAGGACTGCACCTCTCCTGACAATTGATTTCCGGGATGGCTGACATTTTACACACCACTGGCTGCAAACCTATTCAGAGGACCATTGAGGTATCCGCGAAAGTGGGGTACCTTCTTCCTTCGCATTTCGGCAACAGCGTGATCGCTTGAGGATGCCATGACCATGTCTACTCAACCCATCGTGCAAATTTCGCTCAACCTGACCACCATTGAAGAAGCCCTGGACCACGCCCGCAAAGCCGTGCGCGCCGGAGTGGACTGGCTGGAAGCGGGGACGCCTCTCATTCTGGGAGAGGGCCTGCACGCGGTCCAGGCGTTGCGGCGTGAGTTTCCGGATTATCCCGTGGTGGCGGATTTGAAGACCATGGACGGGGGCTACCTGGAGGCCGAAATGATGGCCAAAGCAGGCGCGACGCACGTCGTGGTAATGGCGCGCTCGCATCCGGCGACCATCAAGGTTGTGGTGAAAGCGGGCCGCGACTACGGAGTGAAAGTCATGGGCGACGATCTGGGCTGCGAGGATAAGCCCGCCGCCTCCCGCATGATGCAGGACCTGGGAGTGGACTACATTGTGCACCACGTGGGCTACGACGAACGCCGCGACCCAGCGGTGATTGCCGCCCATGGTGGAGTGATGCCCAGCCCGCTCGAACGAGCTCCGGGCCGTCGTGAATGCTGTCAGTATTCCTGTGCAAGCGGTAGGCGGCCTTTCCGTGGAACAGGTCTTGCAACTGCCGCAGTACGGCGTCTATCATCTAGTGCTCGGCGCTCCCCTCACGGTTGACGCAGACGCTTTCAAATCTCCCTCGCACGACCTGGAAGGATTGCTGCGCGAGATTATTGCCAAGCTGCGGGGCTGAGAACAGGAATCAGAAGTCAGGAGCTAGAAGCCAGAATCGCATAATGGATACAAGCGGCGGGGGGGCTCTGGTGCCTTAAAAGAGTCCATTGCATTCTGACTCCTGACTTGCGTTTTCGGTTTTCGATTGTCAAGCCTAGAAGGAATTGCATATGTCGACTGGTTCCATGACCGCGATCGTTCACTATGCCATCAAGGAGCGCGCGGTAGAATTGCGCGAGGTCCCAAAGCCCGGGGAATTGGCCGAAGACGAGGTGCTGCTCGGGACGCGCGCCGTGGGAGTTTGTGGAAGCGACGTTCATCAATTTCATAATAGCCAAAGCTGGCCCGTTAATGTACCGGTGATCTTGGGGCACGAGTTCACGGGTGTAGTGGGAGCCTTGGGCAAGGCAGTGCGCGGGTTTCGCGAGGGCGACCGGGTAGTTTCTGAAACCGCTGCTCGCATCTGCGGCCAATGCATCTACTGCCGAACCGGTGAATACAATCTTTGCCCCGAGCGGCGGGGCTTTGGTTACGGCGTGGACGGCGCCATGGCGGAATGGGTGAAGGTACCGGCACGCTGCTTGCACCACCTGCCGGATTCCGTATCGTTTGAGAAGGCCGCGCTTACTGAGCCCTGCTGCGTGGCTTACAACGCCACCTGCGGGAAGACCCAAATCCGCCCCGGTGATTCCGTTCTGATCCTGGGCCCGGGACCGATTGGCTTGCTATGCCTCGAGGTGGCGCGCCTTTCGGGGGCAAGCTGGCTGGGTGTCGTGGGGCTGAAGCAAGACGCGACGCGCCTCAAGGCCGCTCAGACGTTGGGTGTCGACGCCACGGTGAGTGAGGGCGAGGAGCAGCTTCGGGAAGTTCTGCGGGGATTGGGAGACGGGTTTGGAGTGGACGTCGTGATCGACGCGGCCGGCGCCTCCGCTTCACTTAAAACGGCGCTCGCGGCAGTCCGGCCGGGAGGGCAAATCGCCAAAGTCGGGTGGGGACCGCAGCCGCTCAACTTTTCACTCGACCCTCTGGTGCAGAAAGCGGTGCAACTCCAGGGGAGCTTTAGCCACAATTTTCATATCTGGGAAAAAGTAATCGCGCTGCTCGCCTCAGGGAAGCTCGATCCTCTGCGCATCGTGGACCGGATCGAACCGTTCGCTAATTGGCGTGCGTGTTTTGAGGAAATGGGCAGCGCGCAAATTGTGAAAGCTGTCTTGACTCCTACACGAACAAAAGCGTGAGGAGTGAATCGCCAGGGGGAGCCCATGGATAAGGCTAATGATGGCAAGCGACCGCTTACAGGCCAGGTAGCAGTTGTTACGGGGTCAACGCAGGGCATCGGCTCTGGAATCGCCCGGAAGCTCGGCGAGCATGGTGCACAGGTGCTGGTGCACGGAAGAGACAGTCAGCGGGCGGGCGGCGAAAAAACTGTACAGGCGATTGAAGCTGCCGGAAGCCAGGCAGCGCTCGTGACCGGTGACGTCCGCGACGAAGCTCACTGCCGCGACATCGTCCGGAAAGCCCTGGAGCGCTTCGGCCGGGTCGACATTCTGGTGAACAACGCCGGTGTGGTGCACCGCGGCACGATTGAGGACACTTCCCGCGAGCTCTTCGACGAGATCCTGGAGACCAATCTACGCGCCCCATTCCTCATCACCCAGGAGGCCGTGCGCCACATGAAGGAGCGCCGCAGCGGTTGCATCATTAACATCGGCTCAGTGAACGCGCATTGCGGGCTGAAGAAGGTGCTGGCCTATTCCGCCGCCAAAGGCGGGCTGATGACCTTCACGATCAATCTGTCAAATTACCTGGTGAAATACTGCATTCGCGTGAATCAGATTAATCCCGGCTGGGTGCTGACCGAAGGGGAGCACTACACGCAGTCGGTGGTGGAGGGCAAAGGCGAAAACTGGCTGGAGGACGCGCTGAAGACGCGCCCCTACGGCCGCCTCTTGCTGCCCGGAGATATCGCCAACGCCGCCCTGTTCTTCGCTACCAACGAGCTGATTTCCGGCGCCGTAATCGATTATGAACAACTCCCTTTCAACGCCCCGATCGAATTGGAAAGTCCCGGAGCCATCCTGAAATGAAACTTGCGGCCTTCCCCAAATGTTATATGGACGAACTGGTGCGCGACCGCACCATGAGTATCTTCCAGTGGATTGAGATGGCCGCTGATTTGCCGGTTGACGGTCTGGAACTTTACGACGGATTCCTGGAGAGTTTCGAGGAGGCCTACCTCGAAAAGGTCTCGGCCGCACTCACCGTCCACAACCTGGCAATGCCCATGATGTGCTACTCCCCGGACTTCACGCGACCGAGAGCCGAAGAGCGCCGCGAAGAAGTGGAGCGTGAGAAGCGCGTCGTGGACGTCACCGTGCGACTAGGCGGGAAGTTCTGCCGCGTGCTTTCCGGACAACGCCGCCCGGAAGTTTCGCGCCAGCAGGGAGTGCGGTGGGTGGTAGAGTGCATTCGCGATCTCGTGGAATACAGTTCCGCGCGTGGGGTCGTGCTCGCCATCGAAAATCATTACAAAGACAACTTCTGGGCCCATCCCGAATTCGCCCAGCAGCAGGACGTTTTCCTGGAGATCGTGAACCAGATCGATTCGCCCTGGTTCGGGGTGCAGTTTGATCCCTCGAATGCGATCGTGGCTGGCGAGGATCCGCTGGAGTTGCTCCAGAAAGTTAAACACCGCGTGGTGACCATGCACGCGAGCGACCGTCACCTGAAGCCGGGCCATACGCTCGAGGAGCTGAAGGCGGCGGAGGATTCCGTTGGGTACGCCTCCATTCTGGCGCACGGTGTGATTGGTAAAGGGATGAATGACTACCCGCACATCTTCCGCACCTTGCGGGAAGTGGGCTTTACGGGTTGGGTTTCAATTGAAGACGGCGTGAACGGCCTGGAGGAGATTCGGGCCTCAGCAGAATTCCTGCGCCCATTCCTCGCCGCCTAAGGCGGTGTCTGCCCGCCCGTCTATCATTGACGCGCGGAGCCTTGACAAGGCTGTATTAGGTGCGAAACGACGTATTAACCTTGATGTATTCTTCCGTATAGTCACAAGTCCACATGCGCGCTGAAGACCTTCCCGCGTGCAAATCCACACGAATCGTAACTTCCTTCCCGCTCATTTCCTTTTGAGCGGCCGCCATGTCAAAACCGGCGTCAATGCCTTTACGGCAAACGAACAGACTGTTCACGGAAATGTCGATTTTGTTGGGATCGAATTTTGCGCCCGAGTAACCCGCGGCGCAGGCGATGCGGCCCCAGTTGGGGTCAGCGCCGGCAATGGCGGTCTTCACCAGGGGGGAGTTGGCAATCGCCCGCGCGGCGCGGTCAGCCTCCAGCGGAGTTCGCGCCCCGACAACATCAACCGTGACCAGCTTGGTGGCCCCTTCACCATCGCGAGCAATCATGCGGGCGAGGGTCTGGCATACCTGGGAAATCCCCTCCATAAACCATCCCCGGCTGTCGTTCCCGGGAATCACCGAGACCTCCGAAAGGCCACTGGCCAAAACTACGACGGTATCGTTGGTGGAAGTGTCGCCGTCCACGGTGACGCGGTTGAAGGAATCCTCAACCGCCGCGCTGAGCAGGTTCTGCAGCATGCGCGGGCCGATGGCCGCATCTGTGGTCAAGAAGCAGAGCATGGTGGCCATGTGCGGATGAATCATCCCCGCGCCTTTGGCAATCCCGGCGATGTGCGCGGTTTTGCCTTTTGACTCCGATCGGATCACACAGGTTTTCTGAACGGTGTCGGTGGTCATGATGGCCTGGGCGGCCCCAGCAGCGTTCTCCTGGGAGAGCATCCCGCACAGTTTGGGGAGTTGCTTCACAATCTTTTCCGCCGGCAGGGGAACACCGATGATACCCGTGGAAGCTACCAGGACCTGTTCCGGCTTAATGTCCAACAGTTCGGCGGCGGCGCGCGCGGTCTCCTGCGCGGTGCGCAGCCCCTCGCGTCCTGTGCACGCATTGGCGTTTCCGGAATTGGCCACGATGGCCCGGCAACCACCGCGGCTCTCGATCAGGTTCTGCCGCGAGAGCAGGACCGGAGCTGCCGCAACCCGATTCGTGGTAAAGACCCCAGCCGAAGTTGTTTCCGGTACGTCCGAAAAAACCAGGGCGAGATCCAGGGCGTCGCGCTTTTGCTTGATTCCCGCTGCAACTGCGGCGCCGCGAAATCCCAACGGCGTAGCAAGGTTTCCTTCGATGAGTTCCCACTTTGGCATAGCTCAACCCAGCGACCTCCCTTCACAATCGACAAAGCCATCTACTCTATTCCAGGAAGCACACTTCTGGAAACGAGAACCCTCAAGAGACTTTGCGCCGTGAATCGTGCTTTACGGCGTTGAGCCCCGCCGACTCCGGCAAAAAGAGAAAACGCCTCCCCTAATGCTTTTTCGGCGTTTGCTCCGCGGGATTAATCTCCATCACGCCTGGGACAACAGGCGGTGGAGACTCCGGTCCCGCCACTTTGATGGTTCGCAGGGTCTCATCACAAGCTTGCATGAAAAGATCCTCGTCGGCCCGGCCGGGCGTGCAATCCGCCTCCACAATACGGTCCGGCGAGATAAATCGCGCCGTAAGCAGCATCGCCCGGTCTTTGTACTGCCAGATCAGGACCGCGTCGCGATTGTTGATCCGCGAGTGCTCAAAGTGGTAGCGCGGAAGATCCTGCGTGACGCCGTCGGTCTGCCACTTGGCAAGGACCTGGGGAGTGAACTCGGTGCTTTGATCGGGATTCGGCTGCGAGGTGAGCGTGATGGAGGAGCCAATACTCCAGAATCTCGGAGAGTAGATCCGCACGCCGCCCGGAAAGGATTCCACTTTGTCGTTAAAGCCCGCTGCCACCTGCATCTCGACACCCAGGCTGCGATTTTGATAAGGCGCGAGCTTCAATGTTTCTTCCTTCACTGCCAATTTGTGGCGCGGAAACCATTTCACCAGGAAATACTCGCCCCCGATGATTCCACCCCCGACCAGGAGAATCCCTAAACCAACGATTAATTGCGTAGGTATCTGACTTTTCATCGCGGTCATATTAACCTGTGTTTGACAAAAGGTGCAATGCAGGTTTCACTGGCGGCCGCTCCGGCTTTTGCCTCCACTGCGGCGCAACAACCCCACTCATCAGCAACGAGCACGTCGGGGTGACCAGCCTCAAGGGGGCAGGATGAGCCCCGGCATCGGTGGGCACATGTCAACGTGCATTCAACGAACCTGAATGAGGGGATGCGTTTTCTCGATGACTTCGCCCACCTGCCGCCCCTCCACTCCCTTGGCGCGGAGGGCTTCCACAAGCTGGCTGGCCTGCTGAGAGGTCACGGAGAACAACATCCCACCGGAGGTTTGCGGGTCGAAAAGCAGATTTCGGATTTCCTGCACGACGGGCTCGCCGAACTCCACGCAGCCGCCAATGAAATCCATGTTCCGCTTCAAACCGCCGGGAAGAAAACCCTGGCGAGCATATTCAATCGCTTCCGGCAGGAAGCCGATTTGAGTCGAGTCGAACACGAAACTCACTTTGCTGCCCGCCGCCATTTCCCGCGCGTGGCCAAGCAATCCGAAGCCGGTGACGTCGGTGGCGGCGTGCACGTCGAACTGCAAGGCCACCTGGCAGGCCGCCCGATTCAGAGTGCACATGGATTCGATGGCCGCTTCGACCGAAAGTTTGCTCGCGCGGTCTTGCTTCAGGGCAGTGCCAATCACGCCCGTTCCGAGGCGCTTGGTCAGGACCAGCCGGTCACCCGGCCGCGCGCCCACATTCTTCAACACGCGGGCCGGATCAATGAGCCCGGTCACGGCGTAGCCGAATTTGATTTCGTCGTCGCCGATGGAGTGGCCCCCAATCACCGTGCAGCCCGCCTCCTGCATCTTGGCGAGACCACCCTGGAGGATCTTCTCGAGAATCTCGACGTCGCGCCCGGTGTTCGGAAACCCGACGATGGACAGCGCGGAAATTGGCCGCCCCCCCATCGCGTAAACATCGCTGAGGGAATTCGCGGCGGCGATCTGGCCGAAGGTGTACGGGTCATCCACGATGGGCGTAAAGAAATCAACGGTCTGCACCAGCGCCAATTCGGGGGTGACTTGATACACTCCGGCGTCGTCGGCAGTTTCGAAGCCTACCAGCACGTTGGGGTCGAATTGTTTCGGCAACTTGGAGAGCACCGAGTCCAAAATACTTGGACTCAACTTGGCCGCTCAACCCGCCGCTTTCACCATCGCGGTCAGCCGCTTGCGTTCGTCCATAAGGATTTTGATTATATGCTGGCACGGCACGATTCCAAAATCACCGTGGGGCGGCCTGGCTACCTCCCCCCGTTCTGCAAAGGGGACGCCAGTTGGTAGTGTTGCAGTTTGCGGTAGAGGCGGCTTTACGCCGCCATTTGGCGAGGTGAACTCGCCGCTACATCATCAAACTGAAACACTACCCGCCGGGCAGCTTCCTTGACCCACCCCTTGCCGCCCACTAGAATGCTGGCTTGCTGACCTTCAGGTAAGCTGGAGGCGGGCCGCGACCGCAGCCTCCGCGAACCCGAGTCTTGCCTCATCACCATGTCCTCTCTCTCTACGCGCCGCCCTTTCATTATCGGGATAGGAGGTGGAACAGGAACGGGCAAGACAACTCTTGCCGAACGGCTGGCCGCGCGATACTCCAGCCTGGGCACAGTCATCCTGGACCAGGACTCTTACTACAAGGACCAGGCGCACCTCAGCTTTGAGGAGCGTGTTCTTACCAACTATGACGAGCCCGCTGCCTTGGATTATGATTTGCTCGTGCACCATGTCGAGCGGCTCGTCGCTGGTCGGCCCATCCCCAAACCTCACTATTGTTTTGTAACCCACACGCGAACTGCGGAAATCGTGGAGGTTCGTCCCGCTCCCTTGGTGATCATTGAGGGGCTTATGGCGCTGTGCGACGAGCGGCTGCGCGCGCTGATGGGCCTGAAGATCTACGTTGATGCCGACGCGGACATCCGCCTGCTGCGCCGTTTGCTGAGAGATGTGCGCGAGCGCGGCCGGACGCTCGATTCCACCGTCACACAATACCGGAATAGCATCCGGCCCATGCATCGCCTCCATATTGAGCCAACCAAAGCGCACGCGGACCTGGTAGTGGATACGACCGAGGGAGCCATGGAGGACTCCCTCGTGCAGATCGACCAGGCCCTCGCAAAAATGCGTGGGCCTTTGAGTGAGATGTCCGGCGCCTGACACCGGGAAATTAAGGAGGCCGTATGTTTGCTTTTCATGGCGTTGACTACCTGGAAATCGATTCCCTGTTGAACGACGAGGAAAAGTTGGTGCGCCAGACCGTGCGCGAGTTCGTCGAGCGAGAAATCATTCCTCATGTCGAAGCATGGAACCGCGAGGGCAAGTTTCCTCTGCACCTGGTACCGGTCATGGCCGATTTGGGTTTTTATGGCGCCAACCTTGAAGGGTACGGCTGCGCGGGCCTGTCCAACGTGCAGTATGGGCTGATCATGCAGGAGCTGGAGCGTGGCGACAGCGGACTGCGCAGCTTCGTGAGCGTCCAGGGGGCGCTGGTGATGTACCCCATCCACCAGTATGGGTCCGAGGAGCAGAAAAATCGCTGGTTGCCTGCGCTGCAACAGGGCAAGGCCATCGGTTGCTTTGGATTGACGGAGCCTGATTTCGGATCCAATCCCGCCGGCATGCGTGCGCGCGCCGTGAAGGATGGGAGTGACTATATCCTGAACGGCGAGAAGGCGTGGATTACCTCCGGTACCATTGCCGATGTGGCGTTGGTGTGGGCGCGGACTGACGAAGGGATTCGCGGATTCCTGGTGGAGAAAGGCACGCCGGGCTACACAGCAAAGGATATCAAAGGGAAGTGGTCGCTCCGCGCGTCTGTGACGTCCACACTCTCACTTCAGGATGTTCGTGTGCCGGAAAGTAACATGCTTCCCCAGACACGGGGATTGAAAGGTCCACTGAGCTGCCTGACCCAGGCCCGCTACGGCATTGGCTGGGGCGCAATCGGCGCGGCGATGGCCTGCTACAACGAGGCGCTGGAATACGCCAAGGTGCGCAAGCAGTTTGACAACAAGCCCATCGCCACCCACCAGCTTGTGCAAGCGAAATTCGCCGACATGATCACGGAGATCACCAAGGCTCAGTTGCTGGCACTTCAGGTGGGACGCGTGAAAGACCTGGGTCGTGCTGACTTTGCCCACATCTCCATGGTGAAGCGCAACAACGTGAAGATAGCGCTCGAACGTGGCCCGCGCTGCCCGCGACATCCTGGGCGCGAACGGCGTCGCGGATGAATACCCGATCTTCCGCCACATGTGCAATCTGGAATCGGTGTTCACCTACGAAGGCACGCACAATATCCACACGCTGATCATCGGCGAGCACGTGACCGGCATGCCGGCGTATAAGTAGGGGACTACGGAGTAGGAAGCCCCGCTCGGAGAGCAATGGAAAGCGAAGACATAAAGTGCTCAACCGCCGCTAGGAGGGAACGATGAAGCGCCGGACAACCGGTTTCGTAATTCTGAAGTTACATCACGATACCTTCCGTGTGGACCGATCCAGAATCCTTTTGGCAATGAAAGAATTCGATAGGAAGTATAGAGTGAAAGAGCCGATCGCCGGGACGAAATTTGCAGTGATTCATGACGGCCAGATATACCCGCCGAAGCGTGTTCTGGGCTTGGCAATTGGACAGTCCACAAGCACATTTTCCGGCGGCAGGTTCACAAACGAAGTCTTTCGTCAGTTGGGTTTCTGTGTCGGTGACGCTCCCCCACGGCCCGACCGATCGAAGGCAGAACTCAATGGCCCCATCCCCACGGTCGGCGAAGTCTTATCCCGCCTCTTCTCGCGGAAATGGACGAAGCTTGATCCCGAGCACTTGGAGATTAGCGCTCGCGAGGGCGGCGAATACCCAGGCATCTACGCCATCGCATACTCCGACGAGAATCTTGGAGGCAGGCGCTTAGACGAGAGAGATATATTCTACATTGGTATGAGTAACCATGCGGGGCTGAAAACCCGGCTCGCACAATTTGTTCTGGGCCTCGAAGATGGGTCGCACCACAGTGCAGCTATGAGATTTTTCAAGAAATTGGCCCAAGGTAAACGATATAGCCAACTCAACCCAAGGAAGGATTTCTTTTTTGCCTGGGCGCCGGTTCCATGTGTAACAGCAAAAAGAGAGCGAAAGCCGCGAGACCTCAGAAAGATGGGGATCGTCGCTGCGGCTGAGTTGTACGCACTAGCGCGTACACGACAGAAAACGGGCCGAGAACCAGAACTTAACAAACAGTAGCCGCGCTGGCGCGGGTCTTCTCAGGCCGCCGTGTAAGGATTGCGGAAAAATCAATCTGTTGACACGGACTGTGAGCCCGACACGAGCGGAGGTCAACCTGATGGCTCTACAGCGCACGATTAAAGTCGTAATCCGTCGAGGCGACCAATCTGGTTACGTCGCCGAGTGTCTGGAGATTCCAGTGGTGACGCAGGGGAAAACCCTCGATGAAGTCACGCGCAACTTGCGCGAGGCGGTAGAGCTTCACCTGGAGGGAAAAGACCACGCCGCGATCGGGATGCGCGAGCGTGAGTCGGTCTTAGCCACCCTGGAAATCCTTGCCGACCGCCAGCTCACCACGCGCCTTCGCAAACTCGCGAAGCGGATTGATGCTCATGTCCGGGCCGGTAAGCTTCACACGATGGAAGAGGTCTTCGGTAAGTAATGAGACCGGCTGCGCCCAAGTACGTGTGGCATTAACCTCCAACGGAAAGCAGGATGTCGCTTCGGTCGATGGAATCATCAGGAAACACCTTGGGAGGGGGCATAACACGCTGTCCAAGTTAGGCTTTAGGACGATTTTTGAGGAAGCCTGCGACGGCGAGCGGAGAAGGTGTTTTCGAGGAGTTCGAATTTTCCCTCCAGGCGGGCAAGGCGTTCGGCATGGTTCTCCATCACAGCAGCAAACCGGGAAGCGTTCGCCTCAACCTTGTCGCTCAAACCCGCCAACTGCTCGTCGAGGTGCGCAAGCCTGGTTTCGGTCGTCATTACTGCCTTGAGCACGTCATATACGGTTTTGGGTAAGCTCATCGAGTCTTTGGTCGATTTCGTCGAGTTTTCTTCCCGTCGTCCTCACTCGGTCCGACATGGCGTCCAGCCTCATCATACTGCGCTCCAGGGATGCGTGCGCTTCCTGCACAAGCGTGCCGAAAGCCTGCTGGTCAAAGTCCGGCGGTAGGTCCAGATAGAAGTCCAAGGCAGTACGCAGTTCCTCTGAGAAACTTGTCCTTCGCCGTCTGGCGCGCTGAAAAAGCCGCTTTCGCTGTTGCGGATTGATATACACCGTCGTCGGCGTCGCCATCTCAATCCTCCATATATTTCAACTATATTTCATTCAAAAGAGAAACTCAAGAAGAGAGAGCAAAGGCCATACGCAGGGGACGCACACACCGGGTGGCGATTCATTAGCACGGCTTTGTCACTGCTCACCCGTTCAACCGGTTAACGCCGTCGAAGGCGGCGTTCTTGTAGCATTCGGCGAGGGTGGGAAAATTGAAGACGGTATTTACGAAGTAGTCGATCTTTCCGCCAAAAGCCAGCACCGCCTGCCCGATGTGGATAAGCTCGCTGGCGCTTTCGCCGATGATATGCACGCCCAGCAATTCACGCGTCTCGCGGTGGAAGAGAAGCTTCAGCATCCCGATACTGTCGCCAATGATCTGACCGCGAGCAATTTCGCGATAGCTGGCCTTCCCCACTTCATACGGGACGTTCGCCTGCGTCAACTCTTCCTCGTTCTTTCCGACGTAAGAGATTTCCGGGATCGTGTAGATCCCGTAGGGGAAAAGTGCGGGAGTGCTCTTGCCTTCCACTCCGAAGGCGTGGCAGGCGGCCAAGCGGCCCTGCTCAAGCGAAGTTGAGGCGAGGCTGGGGAAGCCGATCACGTCGCCCGCCGCGTAGACGTGCGGGACCTCGGTCTGGTAATCCTCATTCACTTTCAGGCGGCCGCGTTCGTCAGCTTTAAGTCCTGCCGCCTCCAGATTCAACCTGCTCGTGGCGCCGGTGCGGCCAATGCTGTACAAGGCCTTTTCAGCCACAATTTCCTTGCCACTTGCCAGGTGGATTTTTACTCGTGAGTCCGAGCCATTCGGGGCCAACTCGATTCCGCTTACGGCTTCGCCGAAGCGCAGCGTCATGCGGCTCTGCCGCAAATGGTAGTTGAGTGCCTCAACAATCTCGGCATCCACGAAGGGTAGAAGCCGATGCTGCCGATCGATCAGAGTGACGCGAATGCCCAGCGTCGCGAAGATGCTGGCGTATTCGCAGCCGATCACTCCGGCGCCGATCACGGCCAGCGTGCGGGGCAATTTCTTGATGCCCAGGATGTCGTCACTGACAAAGATGTTCTGGCCGTCGAAGGGAATCTTGGGGTCGCGCGTGGCCTCAGTCCCGGCGGCGATAATCACATTGGCAGCGGTCACGGTACGCTCGCCGGAGCGATCCACCATCGACAGGCGCAGGGTGTGGGGATCCACAAAGGCCGCCTCAGCGTTGATCATCTCCACGCCGTTACGCTGCAATTGGTGGCGCGTGACATCAATTTCGTGGCGGATGACATACTCGGTGCGGAAGAGAAGGTCTTCAATCGTTATATTCTGTTTGAGGGTATAGGAGTCTCCGTAAATGCTCCGCAGGCGATAGCCGGAAAGGTAGAGCACTGCTTCGCGCAGAGTCTTACTGGGAATGGTCCCCGTGTTGATGCAAACGCCGCCGATAACGGCTTTGCGCTCGAGCAGGGCCGTCCGCTTGCCAAGCTTCGCTGACTGGATCGCCGCCCGCTGCCCAGCCGGTCCCGATCCGATTACCAGCATATCGAAGTCATAATCCGCCATCGTTGCCCCTCAACAAAACTCTGCGTGCTGAGAAGACCCTGAATTCTGTCGTATGGATTTTGCGCAGACCCCGAAGAAAAGATCGTATCACACCGCTGTGGTTGTCCAGATTTTCGGAGCGCCAACGGATCGAAGCGGCCACCTCACCCGTTGACAACTTTCATCCCTGCTTCGGGGTAACGTTCCCCCGCCGCCGCCCCTTTGGGGACCACCTCGTTCAGGCGCTGCAGGTCTTCGGCGGTCAGCGTAATTTCGAGCGCCGCCAGGTTTTCTTCCAGGTGCGCGCGCCGCGTGGTCCCCGGAATGGGAATGATCTCTTCGCCCTGCGCCATGACCCAGGCCAGCGCCAGTTGCGACGCCTTACAACCCTTCGCAGTGGCGATCTGCTCGATGCGCCGGACGAGTTCCAGATTCCGTTCAAGATTCTCACCCTGAAACCGCGGATTGTTACGCCGCCAGTCATCCGGCGCCAGATCTTCCAGGCTCGTGAACCGGCCCGCAAGGAACCCGCGGCCCAGCGGGCTATAAGCGACGAAACTGAGACCCAATTCGTGGCACACGGGAAGGATTTCTTCCTCGGGGTCGCGGCTCCAGAGCGAGTATTCCGTCTGCAACGCCGAAATCGGATGGGTCTTGTGCGCACGCCGGATCGTCGCGGGGGCGGCCTCAGAGAGTCCCAGAAAACGAACCTTGCCCTCTTCTACCAGGCGCGACATGGCACCCACGGTTTCCTCAATGGGCACGGTGCGATCCACACGGTGCTGATAGTAAAGGTCGATGGTTTCAACCTGCAACCGCCGCAGGCTGCCTTCGCACGCTCGACGGACGTATTCAGGGCGGCCGCTGATTCCCAAAGGGCGGCCTTCGGCATCGCGCGGCATGCCGAACTTCGTCGCCAAGACAACCTGGTTGCGGCGGCCTCGGATGGCGTTGCCGACGAGTATTTCATTGTCACCGCCGCCATAAACTTCCGCCGTGTCCAAAAAATTGATATCCAGGTCCAGGGCGCGATGAATCGTCGCGAGCGATTCCTCATCGTGGCGGGGGCCATAGTAATCAGACATGCTCATGCAGCCCAACCCCAGGGCCGAGACCATCAGCGGACTATTGCCGAGCTTGCGCAAACGCATGGCGTCTCTCCGGAAACAAGTGCGTTGGTATTGAATCATGCAGCATAGCATCGGGATTGCGAGTTGCTCAAGGCTTTGTGGGCGAGGGGAGTGAGCGGTGATTCTGATTTCTAACCCTCTCCGGGGGGAGAGGGTGGACCGCGGCCGGCGCTTTCACCAGCCGGCGCGGGACGGGTGAGGGGTCTCTTCGAAGGTGATACATGCACGGCCCTAGTGGCATGCGACACTGGCAACTTTGACGGAACCAGTGAGAGGGGAGCAAGCCGGCAAGTTGCCGTGGCGTCGCGATTGATTGGGAGCGGGTTTCGCCACTTGTGCACCCACCAGACACCTTGCCCGCACGCGCGAATTAGCGGCTATTGAACCGCCCCGACTTGCGTTAGACTTGCCCAGGTCATTCGCCAACATTAATTGGAAGGTAGAGCCATGGGGAACGAGAAGCCACAGAGTGCCGTCGAAACAAGACCAAGTGCAGGGAGCACGCCGATGACGTCGCGGGAACGCGTGCTCGCGACGCTCAATCATCGCGAACCTGATCGGGTTCCCATCGACCTTTCCGGGCATCGATCGTCTGGAATCGCGGCGATTGCCTATGCCAAGCTGCGCAAGCATCTGCGACTGCCCGAAAGGCCGCTGCGTGTTTACGACCCGGTTCAGCAGCTTGCCATCGTGGACAAGGATGTGCTGGATTTGTTTGGCGTGGACACGCTCGAGCTCGGCCGGGGATTCGCGCTCGCTGACGACGTGTGGGCGGACTGGGTTTTGCCCGATGGGACTCCCTGCCAGATGCTTGAATGGGCGCAGCCAGAGCGTCGAGGTAACGAATGGGTGATGCGTTCGGAGAGTGGAAAAGTTCTCTCCCGCATGCCTGACGGCGCGCTTTATTTCGAGCAATGCTATTTTCCCTTTGCCGAGGAGGGTGGGCCGAAGACGATTCCCGAGGCAATGAATGAGTGCATGTGGACGGCGCGCCGTGCCCCGCCGGGACCGCTCGCCGATGGGCCCGAGGGTCTACGCCGACTGGCGGAAGGCGCCCGTGCGCTGCGGGCCAGCACCGATCGCGCCATCATCGGCTTGTTCGGCGGAAATCTCTTCGAGATGGGCCAGTTCCTTTACCGCAATGACAACTTCCTGATGCTTCTCGCCGCCGAACCCGCCCAGGCGCACCATTTTCTCGACCGGGTGGTGGAAATTCACCTCGCCAACCTCGATCGTTTTCTGGGAGCGGTCGGCCGCTACATTGACGTCATCAACTTCGGCGACAACCTGGGGATGCAGACCGGGCCGTTCATGTCGCGCAAGATGTATTGCGAATTCTTCAAGCCTCGCCACAGCCTGCTTTGGCACCGCGCCAAGCAACTAGCCAATGTGAAAGTGATGCTCCATTGCTGCGGCGGGGTTCGCGAGCTGATTCCGGATCTCATCGAGGCCGGCCTTGACGCTATAAATCCTGTGCAGACTTCCTGCCGAGGGATGGACCCGGCAGGATTGAAAGCCGATTTTGGCCGCGACCTGGTCTTCTGGGGCGGGGGGTGTGATACGCAGACGGCGCTCGCGTCTGAGGCACCCGCTGCGGTGAAGCAGCATGTCCGCGAACGCGTCCGCACCTTTGCGCCCGGCGGAGGGTTCGTCTTCCAACAAGTCCACAACATTCTGGCCAACGTGCCGCCGGAAAACATCGTGGCCATGTATGAAGCCGCACGGGAAGAAATTCGGTAATCACCGGTTGCGATTATCAAGTCATCCGGCGGGCCAAGCGCAACCCGCGGGGGTGCTGCCGGGAATCAGATGCCCTCATCAACCCCTTCGCTTCACTGGACCCGACTCAGCTCCAGGGATTGGAATTGCATCAGGTCGTGTTCATACGCTTCCGCCGGGTGAATTTGGACCACTATGAGGCTCGCCTGGGGGAGTGTTATGGTCCCGAGATCGGCCGTCCTGTAATCAAAATCCTCGCCGGTTCGCTCCACCACTCCGGTGAGCGATTGCGTCCCTATCGTCACTGAGTATTTGCCGCCTTGCCACTCGGCGCGGGCCGCGTAATTGATCCGCACCCGGTAGCTCCCCGTCTGGCTTACCATTAGATGCCAGGTGGCAGAGTCTTCCGGGCTGGTCCACTTGGAAATGAAGAAGCCCCCTTTGCGATTAAAGCGCTTCCACGCCTTTCCGGACGTGACGCCATTCATGCAACTCAATTGGAAGTCGTCATCGCTGTCTTGCGTCACCAAAGGCGGATCCACCTTGAGCGGTCCGGCCAATTCCAGAACCACCACCGTGTCGCTTACATCCGGCATCCGGGCGGGCAGGGACACCAGGACAACTCCATAGCTATGGCTGATGGCCAACTTCTCCGCGGGGCGGACCAGCAGGTATACAGACTTCACCTGGTTCGACCCCAAGCGGGAAACCCGCAGCACGTTATCCGCGGGCCAACTGAAAACGTGCAGATACACTTTCTCGCCCTTCACCGTCGTGCGCCCCCAGGGGTACTCGGGTAAAGGGCTTACTGTCGTGCCATAGATGCTTTCGCCGTTTTGTTGCACCCACGCCCCCACGCTATGGAGCGTGGCCACGGCCGGCGCGGGCATGGTGCCGTCGGCCATGGGGCCAACGTTGAGCAGAAGATTGCCTCCCTTGCTGACCGTTTCCACCAGATCCCGGATCACCACGGCGGGGGGCTTCCATTCCTGGTCGAACTTGCTATAACCCCAAGTGCTGTTGAGGATGTGCGGCGTCTCCCAGGGCTCTTCTATTCCTCCCACCGGCATGCCACTATCGCCCATATCCTGGTAGTCCCCGATCAAATCCTGATCGTAGTAATTCAGGCGGCCATTGATCAGGCAGCGAGGTTGCAAGCCGCGGACGATTCTCGCGAAGTCTTCGGCCTGTTGGCGCGTGTTGAGGCCACGGTCGAACCAGACGAGCCCGACGGGGCCGTAATTCGTCAGCAATTCCCGCAGTTGCGGCTTGGATTTCAATTCCAGGTATCGATCCAGGTTCTTCTTCGAGCGGTCATAGTCCCAATCGTTCCCGAAGGCATCGGGGTCGTCCCAATCTTCACGTTGGGAATAATAAAAGCAGAATCGGATGCCTTGCTTCCGGCAGGCGTCGGCAAGTTCCTTCAGCAGATCGCGCTTGAACGGCGTCCAGTCGACTATGTTGTACTTACTGACCTGGGAGTGATACATGGCAAAGCCATCGTGGTGTTTCGCCGTGATCACCAGGTACTTCATTCCCGCGGCCTTGGCCAAACTTACCCAGTCGTCAGCATTAAATTTTACCGGATTCAGTTGGTGCGCCATCTCCCGGTAGTCTTTGACCGGGATGTTGAACCGGTGCATGATCCATTCGGCCTCGGTGCCCACCGGCAGTTGGCGGCCCTGCCATTCGCCTGCCAGGACAGAATACGGACCAAAGTGAATGAACAACCCGAACTTGTCATGCTGAAACCACTGGAGCCGCTCGCGAGCGGTGACCGGGGTCTCTGGCGGCTGGCTCTGGGCTTGCACCTTCATGCCGGCAAGAAGCCCTATCACGCAGACCAGGCTTATCAGCGCGTCCTTTGCGCCTTTCATGGGGTTTTCCTTTCCTTTGCTATGATGCCCGCCGCGTCACTGAAATCGTTCTGCGCTGAGCAGCGACAAGTCAATCATGGGGGTCTCGAGGGTGGCGAGTTGCGAGACCAGCTTGCCGGTAATCGGTCCCAAGGAAACGCCCAGCATGCCGTGTCCTGCGGCGACAATCAGATTCTCAGGCGATTTCGAGCGCGCAATGATGGGCAGAGCGTCAGGCGTACAGGGCCTCAGACCCCGCCAGATTTCCACGAGTTCAGCTTCCTCCGCGCCCACCAGGTATTCACGAGCGGCGCGTTGAATGGCTGAGACGCGCCTTGAATTGATGGAAAAGTCCAGGCCCGCCAATTCGAGCGTCCCCGCGAATCTCAAGAGATCGCCCATAGGTGTTACGCCCACCTTGGCTTCACACAGCATCAGCGGCGGGGAGGACCACCGCGCGGGCCGCCGAACCGTCACGCTATAACCTTTCGCGGGTTGAATGCACACGTCCAGGTTGAAATCCCGCGTGAGGCCGGGTGACCACGAGCCGGTTGCCAGGACGACTTGCCCAGGGTGGAAGTCACCCCGCGTGGTTCTGACGGTACGGATCTTTCCACCCGCGGTCTCAAATCCCACGACTTCGGTGCCCGTCCTGATTTCTACTCCCTTTTCCTTTGCCAGACGGGCCACGCTCTGGACGAACTGATGGGGCTGGAGGTGCGCGTTGTCAGGGTAGAACACGCCGCCCACAATCTCCGGCCTGACCTCTGGCGCTAGCTCTCGCACTTCTTGGGCAGCGAGTATTCGTGACTTGATCCCGTACTCCGCAAGCAAGCTCGCCTCGTGCCCTCCATCCTTGAGACCCTGGCTGCTATGGTAGACCATCAAGAGGCCCTTCTCGGCATAGCACCAGTCCATCCCGCTTTTGCCAGCGAGTTCCTGGTGCAAGGCAAGGCTCGCCAGGCTGAGATCCCGCAGTATGGGGATGGATTTACGCATCGGTTTTTCCCGGCAGGCCATCTGGAATCGCCACATCCAGGAAAGCAGGCTCAGGCTTAATCGAGGCTTGATGTACAGAGGGCTTTCCGGATTGCCGATCCATTTGAGCGCCTTGCGGAAGACTCCTGGGGCCGCCAGCGGAACACTGTGACTGGGGACCAGCAGCCCCGCGTTTCCATAGGAACAGCCGGCGCCTACTTCACCTTTATCGACGACCGTCACGCGCTGGCCCTGCCCAGCCAGGTAATACGCGGAACAAATTCCCACCACGCCGGCGCCAATCACCAGGATGTCCGGTTGCGCTGCGGGGGCTGCATCTTGATTCGGCATCATGCGATTTCCTTTGAGCGGCTAAATCTGCCCGAGCATTGTACGCTCAGGATGTCGCTACGCCAACACCTCCGAGCTGCATGTAGCAGGTCAGGCGTACCGCGGACCGGCTTTGTAGCGCAGGGCCCGCACGTAGGTCCGCCAATTTTAGTGGCGGACGGCTCTTCCAGCGGCCGGGGTCATTTCTGCGCCGCAAACTAGATAATCTGCATTTCTTTTGCCCGCGTCTGAAACAACGTTTCTTCAGCATCAAAACCGCGCCGCCCAGACCACGTCGCGGTGGAAGAGCCGTCCGCCCTAAAGATTGGCGGACCTACGTGCGGGCCTTGCGCGACATCCTCCTGTTGCGGGTCTCCCCCCCCTTGCATTTTTCTCTTGACATTGTCTTAGTTAACTAGTACACTAGACATATAAATGAATAAGACGACTCCAATCCGTAAAGCTCCCTTCGCCTTCCGCCTCGATCTTGCGAGCGGCGTGCCGGTCTATCGCCAGATCATCGACCAGGTGCAAGGTGGCATCGCTTCCGGGTGGATCGAGAAAGGCGACCAGCTTCCCACCGTGCGTCAGGTGGCCGTGGATCTTGCCATCAACCCCAACACCGTGCTGCGCGCCTATCGCGAGCTCGAAATCCGCGGCGTGATTGAGACCCACCAGGGCACGGGAACATTCATAGCGGAGAAGCAGGTCCCCCCGGATGAGGTTGAGCGGGAGCGGCAGTTGGATCAACTCGTACGCGACGTTGCCGCCCGAGCGGGAGCGGGTGGCTTCAAGGTAAATGAACTGGTCGAGCGGCTCAAGGAACTGGTCCCTGAATCCGACGGCAAAAAGCGGAGGTGAACCATGTCCAAATTGAATGTGAGCAATGTGGGAAAGACCGTATGCGTAATCTGCGTAGGCGTAGGCGTGGCGGTGGGCGCCGTCCTCAAACATCCCGCCCCCTTGATTGCCGGGGCTCTGGTGGGCGTCTACTTCCTGTTCGCCATCAAGGTGATTCGCCAATGGGAGAAGGTGGCGGTGCTGCGCTTCGGCCACTACCTCGGACTGCGCGGCCCCGGCATGGTCATGATCATACCGGTGGTCGACACGCTGAGCGCTTACGTCGACCAGCGCGTGCGAGTCTCAAAAGTCTCGGCGGAGTCAGCCCTGACGCGCGACACGGTTCCCGTAAACGTTGACGCCATCGTGTTCTGGGTCGTGTGGAATGCGGAGAAGTCCATCCTGGAAGTCGAGAGTTTCGTGGACGCCATCACCATGAGCGCGCAGACGGCTCTGCGGGAATCGATTGGGCGTCACGAGTTGGCGCAAATGATCACCGAACGCGAAGTCCTGGGCCATGAGTTGCAGCGCATTTTGGATGAGAAGACCAATCCCTGGGGCATCACCGTGCAGTCGGTAGAGATTCGCGACGTGCACATTCCCCAGGCCCTCGAAGACGCCATGTCGCGTCAGGCCCAGGCCGAGCGCGAACGCCAGGCCCGCATCATCCTGGGGCAAGCTGAGATGGACATTGCGGCCAAGTTCGAGCATGCCGCGCAAGTCTACGCCGGCAACCCGACGGCTCTGCATTTGCGCGCCATGAACATGCTTTATGAAGCGATCAAGGAGCGGGGCTCCATGGTGATTGTGCCCTCCTCCGTGGTTGAGACCATGGGTTTAGGCGGCATGATGGGCACGGCGGCATTGAGCAAAGGGCAGTAACGCCCGGCATGCGAAATTTTGGAGTGCGGCAGCTCGCTGCCGCTTTTTCCCAGGCCAGCTTGCTGGCCGTGCCTTGGCGCGATTACGCCCAAGGTGAAGTTTGCCGCGAGCCAGCTCGCGGGGAGGAAAGCGGCACCAAGCTGCCGCACTCCCAAACGGGTGCTTGGCCGCAGAAGGAGAAGAAGATATGAGTTGCAATATTTGGGGAAGACCCTGGCGCCGGGTGTGGAGCCTCACGTTCGTGATCTTTATAACCATGCTCTATGCTGCCCCCAGGGGCGCCGCCCAGGCGTTGCGAAAGGGCGTCAGCGTAGAGTTAGCGGTCACCCGTCATGCGGTGGCGATGCCCGATGCGGACAAAGATGGATCGTTGATCGTAGCTGTTACCCGCAACGGCAACGTGTACTTGGGAATCGATCCCATCACTCCCGCAGCCTTGGCGGAAAAGCAGGGCCTCTCCGGTCGTGCCGGGGAGAAGCTCTATATCAAGGCAGACGCGCGTACTCCTTATGCCAACGTCGCGAAGGTTCTGGACGCTGTGCGTGTGGCAGGCGTCACCGCGCCCAACCTGCTGACCGGCCAGGATAAGAAGCCGGAACCCGGGAAATTAGTGTCTCCGAAAGGGTTGGAAGTGCGGGTGGGGCCTCCGACGCCCTCGCGAGCGGAATCAACCGTCGTGCAAGTTCTCAACTCGGAAGGGTCACAGCCGGGGCTCAAGATCAACAACGAAGATGTTCCCTGGGCGAATCTCGAAAGCCGGCTAAGGCAACTCTTCCAGAACCACAGTGAGAAAGCGGTTCGCGTGAATGCCGACGGGCTCTTACCATACAGGGATGTCGTGCACGTAATCGACGTGTGCCGTGCGATGGGAGCAAAAGTCTTTCTGGTCACGCCGGCAACGTAGTGCGGACGCCGCTTTTGTTGCCGCGGGCGCAGCGATAGGCGCTGCGGGTCAGAGGTTGGAGCGTCCCAACGCAAAAGGCCGTTTGTGGGTGGGCATGACCAGCGCTAATATACCACGCTAGAGTGTGGAGTTGCGCTCGGCGCCAGCCAGCCTGGCGATCATAGAGACCGGCTACAGGGCAATGCGCAAGAACCCTGTTGGTCAGAGGAGAAAGCATGGAATACAGATTGCTAGGCGCGAGTGGTCTGGAAGTATCGGTGCTGAGCTTCGGCACCATGACGCTGGGCGGTGAAGGCCGGTTCGCCGCGATGGGCAACGTGCAAGCGGCGGAGGCGCGCCGCTACATTGAAATCTGCATCGAAGCAGGCGTAAACCTGTTTGACACGGCCGACATCTACTCGTTTGGCAAGTCGGAGGAAGTTCTCGGCCAGGCACTTGGCGCGCGCCGCAAAGATATCGTTTTGGCGACGAAAGTCTTCGTGCGACTCGAAGCCGGAACCAACAAGGCCGGACTCTCACGCCGCCACATCCTGGAAGCCTGCGAGGCGAGTCTTCGCCGTCTTGGAACTGATTACATCGATCTCTACCAGGCCCACAACTTTGATTCCCTCACGCCCCTCGAAGAGACCTTGCGCGCCTTCGAGGATTTGATCCGCGCCGGTAAGATCCGCCACGCCGGTTGCTCAAACTACTCGGGTTGGCAACTCATGAAAGCCCTGTCCATTTCGGACCGGCTCGGGATTCGAGCGCTATATCTCGCAGCAAATCAACTATTCGCTGCTCGCCCGCGACGCAGAATACGAACTCGTGCCGGCCGGCCTCGACCAGCGGACGGGCATCATGGCGTGGAGCCCCCTGCAAGCCGGCCTTTTGTCCGGCAAATTCCGCCGCGGCCAGCCGAAGCCTTCTGTGTCGCGGCTGAACACTCTCGACGCGCCCGGCACCGTTGATGAGGAGCGGCTTTTCAGAATCGTCGACGTCCTTGCCGAAATCGCCTCCCCGCGCGGGGTTTCCATATCCCAGGTCGCGCTGAACTGGGTGACGCGCGAACCTGGGGTGGACACGGT
Source organism: uncultured Acidobacteriota bacterium (assembly GCA_963804995.1). Taxonomy (GTDB): domain Bacteria; phylum Acidobacteriota; class Terriglobia; order UBA7540; family UBA7540; genus Bog-366. The sequence continues at coordinate 173,213 of CAWDSK010000002.1, read as the reverse complement.
CATCATCGGCGCCCGCAACGAGCAGCAACTCCGCGACAACCTCGCCACCGCGAACTGGACCCTTACGGATGCCGAAGTGGAACGCCTCGACGAAGTCAGCGCCCCCCCGCTGCCTTACCCCTACTGGCATCAGCAGAAATTCGCCGGGGATCGTAACTCGCCGGCTAAACACGTCCGGTAACGCTCGGACGAAGATGTAGCGTCCCGACCTGTCGGGACACATGCCGACCTCAAGGTCGGCGCTACAATCTTATTGCGGTTCTGCCGCCCTGGAATGCAATACCGTAAATTCTTGTTTTTTTAGCAAACCTTTTGGGGGGCGCATTGAATGTCGCGACTTCGATCCAAGGAACCCCTCATCCGCTTCGTACCTCAGCACCTTCTCCCCTGGGAGAAGGTTGGAAGTCAAACCGCCCTCTCCGAGGGGAGAGGGTGGACCGCCGTCCCGATGCATTCTATCGGGAGGCGGGACGGGCCTGCGCCCACCGAAGGGGCACCCGGGAACAGCAAACAACGTTAGCTTCGGCCCGCAGGCGGGTGAGGGGTTACTTCACCACCCGCGAACCTGGGTTCACGGCGATTCCTCCTCATGCTTTTTCTTCACCTTTTATTACATATGTGTTAAAAAACGGGCGGGAAGAGACCGGGCAGCTTGACATTGGCAGAAATACGGTGTACGCGCATGAACGAGCGTCGGGCCAATCGGCAGGAGGACCAGCATGAAAAAAGGCAGCTATTGGGTGGCATTGTTCGCCTTCACCGCAATCTGCATCACAGTTTCCCCTCTCAGGGCCGACATAACGGGCACCATCCTCGGCGTGGTAACGGATCAGACGGGCGCCGCCGTGCCGGGCGCGACGGTCAGCTTGCGCTATCGAGCAACCGGCTCCTTTCGGCGGACCGTCACCGACATCACGGGCAGCTACGAATTCCTTTCCGTTCCGGTCGGCGAGAACTACAGTGTCGAAGTCGAGGCCAACGGATTCCAGAAAGCCACCCAGACCGCGATCACGCTCCTGGTGAATCAACGTTTTCGCGCCGACTTCAAACTCGTGGTCGGCTCCACGATGCAGACCATCGAGGTTTCCGCGCAGGCAGTCCAGGTTGAGACTACCAGCAATCAACTCGGGGACGTGATCCAAGACAAGAAGATGACCGGCCTGCCCCTCAACGGTCGCAGCTACATCGACCTCCTGGGACTTCAGGCGGGCGTTGTTCCCATCAATTCCGGCGCAACCTTGTCGGATCGCCCGGTCTCGGGAACCGGTAATGCCGGCAATGTCTCGGTGAACGGGCAGAGAGAGACTGCGAATTCCTTCATGGTAAACGGCGGCGATGTGGAAGAGGGTAGAAACAACGGCGCCGCGATTGCCCCCACGCTTGACTCCATCCAGGAGTTCCGCCTGCTGACCAATTCGTTTGACGCTGAGTATGGCCGTTTTTCGGGCGCCCTCGTCAACGTGGTCACCAAGGGCGGGACCAACGCGTTTCACGGCGACGCCTACAACTTCCTGCGCAACGAGAAGCTGGACTCCCGTAATTTCTTCGATCCGACCCGGGGGGACTTCAAGCGCAACCAGTTTGGTGGGACGGGCGGCGGGCCTATCCTCAAGAACCGGCTTTTCTTCTTCGGCGATTATCAGGGGACACGGGAAAGGCGTGGCCTTTCCACCGGTATCATTCCCGTGCCCTCGCCGACCGAGCGGGGTGGAGACTTCTCCGACGTTGGCACGACGGGGTTCGCGGCTCTTACCGGCAGCGTGCGCGGCGACAACGCTCCCGGCGACTTCGCGCAGACCCTGACTTCGCGGCTCGGATACCCGGTGACGGCCGGTGAGCCTTATTGGGTCCAGGGCTGGCCGATACTCTGGGTGACGCCCTGGCGGGAACCTGCGTGTTTCCGGGCCAGGTGATTCCCCAGTCCGCGTGGTCCCCCGCCGCCCAAGGCACGTTGCAGTATGTTCCCACTCCCACCGGCACCTCGGGAGGCCAGCCCTTCTATTCGTCGGCTTCCTCCAAGCAAATGGTGCGGGACGATAAGTTTGGTGCGCGCATTGATCTGAACAGCCAGCGGGCAGGGAACTGGAGTTTCTACTACAACTTCGATGACTCGAATGTCTTTCTTCCTTTTCCCTCCGAGGTGGGCAACGGCTCCAACGTCCCCGGCTTTCCTTCCATCACGCCCTCCCGAGCGCAACAGTTCAACATGAACAACACGCACATTTTCGGTCCCACCCTGGTCAACGAGCTCCGCCTGAACTATACACGCTCCGCCACGCACCTGGGCGAACCGGCGGGAGGACTTGGGAAAATCTCCAGCTTCGGCTTCGTGGAGGGAGGGTTGGGCATTATTCCCGGGAACCCCAGCATCGAGGGCATGCCCCAGATCTTCCTCAATCAGCTTGGAATCATTATGGGCACTCCTTCTCTCACGACCCAGCAGGCCAACAACACCTACCAGATTACGGACAATTTATCGAAAGTGACGGGTAAGCACACCTTCAAGTTTGGCGGCGAACTCCGGTTCTTCCAAATCAACGAGCGAAACTCCGCCTCCGTCAACGCCTCGTTCACTTTCGGCGGCGGTGAAACGGGGAATGACTTCGCAGATTATCTGCTCGGCGCTCCCGACCAGGCCAGTCAGTTGAGTCGGCAGTTCCTGGATTCGCGCACCAAGTACTTCGGGCTTTATGGGCAGGATACTTACAAGATACGTTCGAACTTCACGCTCAACTACGGCCTGCGCTGGGAGGCGAGTGAGCCGTTCTACGATACTCAGGGCAAAATCCAGGGGTTCGTGCCGGGCCAGCAGTCTCAGGTCTTTCCGAATGCTCCCACGGGCTGGGTATTCCCAGGCGATCGGGGAATCCCCAAGACCATCGCCCCGACGCGCTGGAACAACTTCGCGCCGCGTGCGGGCATTGCTTACTCGCCGGGTTTCACCGACGGCGTGCTGGGCAAACTTTTCGGCGGGCCGGGCAAAACCAGCATCCGCGCCGCCACCGGCATTTACTACACGGCGATCGAGGACTTGACGCTGTTCTATGAGGTCGGTGACGCACCCTTCGGGCAGCTCTACACCTCGCCGACGCTCGTTTATCTGGAAGAGCCTTACAAGGACCGCCTGCGCAACAACGATCCCGGACAGCGTTTCCCCTACTCGCTTCCTGTGCCGTCCAATGTCGACTTCGCCAAATTCCAGCCCATCTCCTATTCGCCCGGTTTCAAGACCGACAACGTCCTGCCCTACGCTGAGCATTTCAATTTCAGCATCGAGCGCCAGATCAGCTCCACTACCTTGTTGACTATGGGTTACATCGGAACGCGGGGCCATCACTTGGTTTCGCAGTACGATTTCAACCCCGGCAACCCCGCGAGTTGCCTTCAGATTCTGGCGCTCTTCACGGCGGCCGGAGAGTTGAGCCAAGGCTGCGGGGCAAGCGGCGAGGACTCCATCTACCAGATCAACGGCCAGACCTTCTATGGCACACGTCCCTACTCGGTGACTTCCGGCCGCTACCTGAGCCAAGGCATACTGGACTTCTCCGGTTTCAACAGCTATACGGCCACTGACGCGTTTTCCAATTACAACGGGCTGCAGGTCAGCCTGGAGAAAAGAGCGGGTGATTTCACCTTCCTCGGCGCTTACACCTGGTCGAAGTCACTCGACGACTCGTCCGGTTATGCCGACGATAACACCAACCCGTATAACCACCTGATTAGCAAGTCGCTGTCTGCGTTCGACCTCATACAGAACTTCGTCATAAGCTACAGTTACAACCTGCCCTTTAAGCGTCTCACGAGTTCCACGCACGGCCCAGTTCACGGGTTGCTGGACGGCTGGACGTTCACGGGGATCACGCGGTTTACTACCGGCCTGCCCATTCTTATGGGTGAAGGTGACGATTTCGCGCTCTGCGGCTGCTCGGGAGTGGACCGGCCCAATTATGACGGCACGCCCATCCGGTTCCTGAACCCGCGCCAAACCGCCAACAATCAGTTTTTCGATACCGGGCCCTTCTCGACCGAGCAGTTGGGTGTGGCGGGGAACGCCAGCCGGCGCTTCTTCCACGGTCCGGGTCTCAACAATTTCGATTTCGCCCTGCACAAGACGACCCCCATCAAGGAGCGGTCCTCCCTCGAGTTCCGCGCCGAGTTTTTCAACATTTTTGACCACGCGCAGTTCATCAATCCGTCCGGCAGCATCACCTCGAGGACTTTTGGCCAGATCACGGGGGCCCGCGACCCGCGCATCGGGCAGGTCGCGCTCAAACTGAACTTTTAGGCGACGTGATGCGAGGGACCAAAAAATTAGTTTTCTGGCTAGGCTGGGCCGCCGTGGCGAGTCCCGTTCTTTTCCTGGGGGTGGCCGCCGGAAGCCCGGGGACGGCTTCGACACCACCCACCGCCGCGGGCACCGTCGATACCCAAGAGGAGGCTCGCCGCCATAACGAGCAAGGCATCGCGCTCGCGCGCCAAACCGACCACGTCGCCGCCCTGCGCGAATTTCGCGAAGCCATCCGGCTGCGCCCTGACTATGCGGAGGCTTATTACAATCTGGGAGTTTCCCTGGAACACATCGGGGACCTCGATCAGGCCTTGGGAGCTTTCCGGTCGGCAGCGCGCCTCCGTCCCTCCTCGGCTCCCATCCACCTGGCCTTCGGATTAGCCCTCCTGAACAAGTATGACCTTGAAGAGTCCCTGCGGGAATTGCGTCGCGCCGTTGAGCTGGACCCGAAGTCAGTTGAGGGGCATTACAACCTGGGGCTGGCGCTCGGACAGAAAGGTGATCTCCAGAGTGCGGTTTCCGAGTTTGGCCAAGCCGTTCGTCTCAAGCCGGATTTCGCGCCGGCTCACGAGCGACGCGGGGTGGCGCTGCGCCGGCTGGGCAGAGAAGCGGAGGCCAGGGAGGAATTCCGTGTTGCAGCGCGGCTGGCTCCTGATGATGCGGAAGCCCACTACAACCTGGGCGTGGCGCTGCGCACGGAGGGAAAGCTTGCTGAGGCGCTGGCCGAATTCCAAGCCGCCCTCGCTATCAAGCCCGATTACGAAGCGGCGCGCTACAACCGCGCCGTGGTCCTCCGGCAGGCAGGGCAGGGTGGAGCGGCGGCCGCTGAGATGCAGCAGATTGCAGGGCTGAGCCAGTCGCGCCAAAATCTCGCACAAGCCAAGCGCCTGACCGCCTCGGCCGCAGACCACTTGACGCAGCACGACCCGGACGCAACACTGAGAGATGCGCGCAGCGCGCTCGAATTGTGGAAAGAGAACCCCGTGGCTTACGAGTTGATGGGCCTGGCCTGGGAACAGAAGGGAGATGCGCGCTCGGCCGAGAGTGATTTCGAAAAGGCCATCGAGCTGAAGCCCGACTATCTGGAGGCGCACACCAGCCTGGGAAAGCTACTCTGGCAAGCCGGCGACCACCCCGGCGCTGTCGCTGAGTTCGACCGCGCCATCGCTCTCGCGCCGGACTCGGCCGAGGCGCATTACAACCGAGGGCTGGCCGCCGCCCAGGCCGGAGAGCTGGACCGCGCCGTCAGCGAGTTTCGCGAAACGCTCGATCTGAATCCGAACTACCTTGACGCTTGCCTAAATCTTGGCTTGGCGCTGCAGCAAAAGCATGATCTCGAGGGCGCGGTTCGAGAATTTCGCGAGGCGGTAAAGCTTCGACCGGACTTCCCGGAGGCGCGCAACGACCTTGGCTTGGCGTTGCTCGAGAGCGGACAGATTGAGGAGGCCGTCGCCGAGTTTCGCCGGGCTCTCGGCCTGCGCCCGACTTATGCCGACGCGCACTACAACCTGGGTCTGGCACTGAGGAGAGCAGGGCAGGAGGAAGCGGCCAAAGCCGAATTTCGCCGCGCCCAGGAACTGAACCCGACCTTGACGCTGCCGTAAGGACGAGCCAGAGCCGGCGTGAAGGGCCGTGGAGAACACCTTTCTTGACGACCCGCTGACGTGCCGACTGCGGTGATGCTTCACGAGATTCCCGGCCGTGGCAGACCTTATTGGCCGGGCAGGCCTGCGGGTGCCAGGCCATGCGTCTGGAGTTGATCGCAGCAGAAGACATTTGGGAGGCGTGGAACTTTGGAGGGCCAGCAGGCGTAAATACCATCAGTCAGCAAAAAAGGAGCCCTAAACCATGGCCACAGGTCCTGTACCTCCACGCCCTCCCCAGCCGCCGCAGGCGCCCCAAAGTAGCAGCCATATCGTCGCCATCGCCCTGCTCGTTCTGGCGCTGATTGTCGTGATTGCCGGCATGGCCGTTTGGGGAGGACTGCGCTTTTTGTCGAGCGCGGTCCACGTGCAAGTCCAGCAAGCCGACAGCGGAAAGAAGGAAGTCTCCATCAAAACGCCCCTCGGCTCGCTGGAGGTCCACCCCGACGTGAATGAAGCCAGCTTGGGGCTGCCGATTTATCCCGGCGCCACCCGTGTGCCGGATCAGGAATCCGCTACGGTGAATATCGATATCGCCGACGAAGCAAAGGTTCGTGTTCGCGCCGGGAAGTTCGAGACCCCCGATTCCGTGGATAAAGTCCGCGCCTTCTACCACGACCGCCTGGGCGATCAGGTGACGAAGTACAAAGAAAAGGACGAAGAGGGCAAAACCGTCTTCGAAATCAAGCACGACAAACAGGAAAAAGTGGTGGCGCTGAAAAGCCAGGGCGACAAGACCCTGATCGAGCTCGTCCGCGTCTCCCAGGGGCACGAGGAAGGAAACTAACGCCGTGGCTCGACGCGCCCGCGAGGCCGTGGGCGAATGCTCCGCAATGCAAGTCCGGATAGTGGCGCGGTTTGATCATGTAGCGGCGAGTTTACCTCGCCATATGGCGGCGTCCCGATCAGATCGGGATGAATGCCGCCGCCTCCACATCAGACTGCACCATTACCCAAGTCCGCAATTCCTGGCTTTCGTAGCAAGGATTCTCTGCCATTTGTGTTATTACGACAATAAGCAGGGCTCGATCGTTGGGTTGCCACTTCGCCCTGCTGCTGCCTGCTTTCAGACGCGGTTCTTAATAGAATTGGCGTGAGAGCCAGAGGTGGAAAATCGGCACGTCCGGCTCGGCGCCGGGGGGAAGGTCGGGCTCGGCAGGGTGTGCGCTTCGACTCATCTTGCGTAAGTTCCATGACTTTTTATCAAAGTGGGACTGTCCCACTTGTTGCTCTCCGCGGGGCATAGCGAGCGAGGTCCCACTTAATTTCCCAACTTCATGCGTTTTCTTCCTATGACTTTTCACGTGCGGAATTGCCACGCTAAACTCGCGCAGATGGCACAGCCCTCCCCTGCCATAACAATCCTCCCTCCATAGTCTGAGTTTTCCCTTGCTCATTCCGAGTTCCCTGCGCATGATGAGCGGTTCCAGAGGAGTCTCCCATGACAACGTTTGACATTGATTGGGTAAGGTCACAGTTCCCTGCACTTAAGATGAAAGTTAATGGCTACCCCGCGGCGTTTTTCGACGGCCCGGGAGGAACGCAAGTTCCGCAGCGCGTGATCGACGCGATCAGCGCGTACCTCGAGTTCCGCGAACGCCAACACGCACGGGGCGTTTGTCACCAGCCAACGCAGTGATGAGGTCATGGCCGCCGCTCACGCAGCCATGGCTGACCTGCTCGGCTGCGATCCCGCGGAGATTGTCTTCGGTCCCAACATGACCACGCTGACCTTCGCGATCAGCCGCGCCCTCGGCCGCGAATTCGGGCCGAGGGACGAAATCGTGGTTACGCGACTCGACCACGACGGCAATGTTTCACCCTGGACGGCTCTCGAAGAGCGCGGTTGCGTGATCCGCTGGGTGGACATCAACCCTGCCGACTGCACGCTCGACATGGATGACTTGCGAAGCAAGGTGACTCCCCGCACGCGCGTAGTGGCCGTGGGCTACGCTTCGAATTCCGTGGGATCCATCAACGACGTCGCGGAAGTGGTACGACTAGCTCACAAAGTGGGGGCGCTCGCGTACATCGACGCGGTCCATTACGCGCCGCACGGGCCCATCGACGTGCGAACTCTGGGCTGCGATTTTCTGGTCTGCTCTCCCTACAAGTTCTTCGGCCCGCACTCGGGGGCGCTTTACGGGAAGCGCCAGCACCTGACGCGCCTGCGGCCCTACAAGGTGCGCCCAGCGGCCGATCGCATTCCCGATCGGTGGGAAACCGGAACCCAGAACCACGAGGGTTTGGCCGGAGTCACCGCCGCCGTGGATTACCTGGCTGAACTTGGGCGGCACCACGCGCCCACCGTAAGCGGCCGCAGGGCCGCGATTCTTGCCGCCTACGACGCAATCCGCGTGTACGAGCGCAGGTTGCTCGAGCAACTGGTTCCGGCATTGCTCAAGATCCCCGGCCTCACGTTTTACGGCATCACGGACTCCACACGCTTCGCCCAGCGTGTTCCCACCGTGGCGGTGCGTATCGCCGGACGCACGCCACGCGAGGTCGCAACGTATCTCGGGGAACGCGGCAATTTCACATGGGATGGCAACTACTACGCGCTGAACCTCAGTGAACGTTTGGGCGTCGAGCCGACCGGCGGAATGCTGCGGATTGGCCTGGTACATTACAACACCGCGGGGGAAGTGGACCGGTTGCTCGAGGCACTCGGCGAGCTTGCCCCTGGCGCTTAGCAAATCTGCCGGGCAGGCCGTCAACAGCGTCGGCTCTGGGATGAAGGATTAACGGGCAGCGGGCCGCTTGCGAAGGGCCGCTGCGTGACAGATAATCTCGCTTCTCAAGACAGAGAGTAGACGACATCCATTTTCCAACCGAAGAGGATTTCCATGAAGAGAAGTGTGGTTTGCGCGTTCATCATGACCCTTATCTGGGGCGCAGCCCTGGCGCATGCTGCCGGACCCTATGAGGTCACGGTGGAATTCGGCGTGCCTGCCAAAATGCGAGATGGAGTTGTGCTGCGCGCAGACATCTACCGGCCCAAGGCCGAGGGCAAATTCCCCGTCCTGCTTACCCGCACGCCTTACAACAAGAGCAAAGATGATGTGTCCTACGGGCCGATGTTTGCCGCGCGTGGCTACGTTGTGGTGATCCAAGACGTGCGCGGCCGCTACACTTCGGAGGGTGAATGGTACCCGTTCAAATACGAGTCGCGCGATGGCTACGACACCGTGGAGTGGGCCGCCGCGCTGCCTTACTCCAATGGCAAGGTCGGGATGTATGACGGCTCTTATGTCGGCGCCACGCAGATGCTCGCCGCTATCGCCGCCCCACCGCACTTGGCCGGAATCCTCCCGGTCGTTACCGCCTCCAACTATCATGAGAACTGGACCTATCAGGGCGGCGCGTTTGAACAGTGGTTTGACCAATCCTGGACGACGGGCCTGGCGATGGACACGCTCGACCGCCGCATGGCTAGGGATTCGTACGCAAGCCGCTGGGATATGAAACTCCCGCTCATCCACTACCCCGTGCTGGATCTTGGCAGCCCCGAAGGCCTGGCGGATTATTATCTCGATTGGTTAGCCCATCCCGCCTATGACGATTACTGGAAACAGGTGTCGATTGAAGAACACTTCTCACAGATCCAGGTCCCCGCTCTGCATGTGGCCGCGTGGTATGACCTCTTCCAGGACGGCACCCTGCAAAACTATCTGGGGATCAAGGCCCGCGGCGGCAGCGCTGCGGCTCGGAACGGCCAGCGTTTGCTGGTGATCGTGGGTGGCCACGCGGGTTCCGGGCCAATAATCGGCGAAGTTGATTTCGGCAAAGATTCGGTGTTCAGCGAAAGCGCTCTTATCCTGCGCTGGTACGACTACCTGCTGAAGGGTATTAACAACGGCATGGGCAGCGAGAAGCCTGTGAAGCTCTTCGTGATGGGCAAGAATGTTTGGCGTGAGGAGGAAGGCTGGCCCCTCAAGCGCGCCCATGATACACGCTATTACCTGCACTCATCGGGCAAGGCCAACACCTTGAGAGGTGACGGATCGCTGGGCCCAGAAGCGCCCGCCACGGAGACGGCCGACCAGTACGTGTACGACCCCGCGGATCCCGCACCAACCCACGGTGGACCCCTCTGCTGCGACGGGACTCACCAACCTCCCGGCGCTTTCGACCAGCGGCCTGTCGAAAACCGCGAGGACGTATTGGTTTACACCACTCCCGCCTTCAAGCAGGACACCGAAGTGACGGGACCCATCGCGCTCGAAATCTATGTGAGTTCCTCGGCCGTGGACACGGACTTTACCGGGAAGGTGGTCGATGTAGGACCTGAGGGCTTTGCCCGGAATCTGACGGAAGGAATTTTGCGCACTCGTTATCGATCCTCCCGTGAAAAAGCTGAGCTCATGAATCCGGGCGAGGTGTGCAAGCTTACCCTCAACCTATGGTCAACATCCAATGTGTTCATGGCCGGTCATAAGTTGCGCCTGGAGGTCTCCAGCAGCAACTTTCCACGTTTCGACCGCAACCTCAACACCGGCGAGGACCAAGGCCATTCGGCGCGCATGGTGAAGGCGACGAATGTCATTTATCACGATCGCGAGCATCCCTCAGCGTTGATTCTTCCCGTGGTGCCCCAGTAGGCCCTCGCCACCGCGGAGATGAATCCCATCGCGACGCATAGGCATGGGAGAGGGGAATGCGAAGCGTCGCATTGTGGCGTTCCGGGAATTCCTGCCGACCGGAACCCCGGCTTGATTGACACCCCTCTGCCCCGCGCCGATAATGGAACCCCTTGCACGTTCAAAAAGTTCACGAAAGGTGCCAACAAACGAATGGAAGCTTTCTATGATCCGGACGCCAACCTGGAAGTACTTCGCCACAAAACGCTGGGAATTATCGGTTACGGGAATCAAGGCCGCGCGCAGGCGCTGAATCTGCGCGACTCGGGACTGGAAGTCATGATCGGGAGCCTGCGTGATGAGAGCGCCACGCAAGCGGAAAAAGACGGCTTTGCAGTCCGCTCCGTCGCGGAGGTTGTCGAGCGGGCCGATGTCCTGGCGCTGCTGATCCCCGACGAAGTCCAGCGCGAAGTCTACACCGACATCCTCCGCACTCGCCTCCGCCCCGGGCAGACCTTGGATTTCGCGCATGGGTACAACATTCATTTCGGCTTGATCGCGCCGCCCCCGGACGTGGACGTCATTATGGTAGCCCCGCGGATGATCGGCGCCCGTATGCGCGAGTCCTTCGTCGAAGGAAGTGGCGTGCCGGCTTACATCGCCGTAGCGCAGGACGCCTCCGGTCATGCCCTCGAGACTGCGCTCGGCTGGTCGCGGGGAATTGGAGCCACACGCGCCGGCGCCTTCAAGACGACGTTTGCGCAGGAAACCGAGCTCAACCTTTTCCAGGAACAGGCGCTGTGGCCACTCCTCATCCGAACTATGCTGATGTCGTACGAATTCCTGGCCGATCACGGCTTCCCGCCTGAAATGGTGGCGCTCGAAATGTACGGGTCGGAGGAGGCCGCTGAGATACTCCGCGAAATGGCTCACGTTGGGTTCTTTAAACAGATGCGGCTGCACTCGCAGACCAGCCAGTACGGAACTCTGTCGCGCGCGAGTGTCATCAGCTTTACGAAGGAGATTCGGAGCTTCATGGAAAACGCTCTCGCGGGAATTCGCGACGGGCGGTTCGACGCTGAGTGGCGCCACGACCAAGCCGCGGGTTACCCCACCTTCAAAGAACTGCGGGCTCAAGCGGATGCGCACCCGATGAACCAGGCAGAGGCAGAAATGCGCCGCCTGGTGCGATATAAGGCAGAGTGAACGACGCATCGGAGTTCACCCGGGAGAGATAGGTTCACCATATGAAGAAAAAGGCTGAAAAGGAGCCTGATCGAAAGGTAAAATCCCCTCCGAAGTGTGATTGCCTTTGTGCCCAATGTGATATTGGGTCTCATTGCGGCATACGTGCAAAGGGATGTGAATGGCCAAGCTGGGGGGATCTGGTAACCGGGAAGAAAAACTAAAGGGTGGGAGCGGCAAGGTGGGGTGTATTGGTGGCATCCGTTCTGGCGCGCTCTTTTTCCGCCCATTCCTTAAACATCTGCTCAAACTCTTCAGGAGTGTAGACGCCCTTCTGGATGAGGAGGCTGTTCATGGCATAAACAGTTGCCTTGAAACGTTCATCTCGCGAGAGCATCTCCAAAGCTTCCTGGAATGACATGGCTCTCCACCTTTCTGTGGCGCAGAAGGTAACTTAGACCCCCCACTGGTTTCAGCGGAACCACTGAATTCGTTGCCATCGTCAATATACCAGATTTCAAGTGAAACGCAAGGCTGCGGAGCAGCATCGCATCGAACAGCCATCCTTTCCCCGATGCCCTCCCCACTCAACTTCGTCCTCTTGCAACATGGAGTTGTTCTTGTGTTTCTTGGAAGTCTTAGGGTGCTCCTCAATTTCGAAGGCTCAAAACGCGGCGGGAACGCTGCAACCGCCCCTCATCTCACCAAGTCGCGAGGATTTTATCGAGCTCCGGCAGGGAGGTGATGCGCGGGCATTCGGCGTGGGGGTAGGCGCCGATTCTGTCGATCAGCACGCCCCGCAAGCCGGCGAGTTGTGCCCCGCCAATATCCGTGGCGTTCGTGTCGCCCACAAAGACAGCCTCTTCGGCCGCCGCTCCCGCACTGGCGAGGGCCATCCGAAAGATCTCCGGATGAGGCTTCTCGACCCCGACGAGGGCGGAGTCGAAAACCGCCTGGAAGTAGTCGCGCAGGCCCTCGTGCTTCAATTGATCCTCCATGGTACCCACGGAGTTTGAGATCACTCCCAGAAAATAGCCCTGTTGTTTCAAGGATGCCAGGTAACCGGGAGTCTCCGGCCTCACCACCGACCAACAGCGAATGTTGCGGAACCCATCGGCCACCAGGCGTATTAAGCGAGGGCGATCACCGTCCGGAGCCCCGATCAAAACCATCAGCGCCTCGAGATACTCAGCCCAGTAATAATGGTCGATGGTGCGCGGCACCTCACCCTTGCGAATCTGCGGCCACAGCCACTCGTCAAGCTTCTGCTTGGCGGTGCGCTCAGCGGCCTGGAAATCTTCGACCCTCGCCGTGTAGCCCTGCCCCGCCAAGTCGCGGGCCCGTTCGTCGAGGCGCGGAAAAAGCAGAGTGTTTCCTGCGTCAAAGAAAATGGCGCGAATGTGCGCAGCCTTCATTCGATTTTCTCCCGCTGTTGCCAATGGTCAAGGTTACACTATTTGGCAAAGTTTGCGAGAAAAGAGGGTGCACGACGAAGGAGTGAGCGGGCTCACGCCCCCACCCTGTGCGCCCGGCGTTCCCAGAAGTCTTCGAAGCGACCGCTGAGTTTGTAACACCGCAGAGCGATGATGGCATTGGAGCCGCGCACGGTCCAATGCATGCCCGAACGTTTTAGGCGCGACCCCACGACGACCCTGCAACCCGCCTCCAGAACCCCTGAGGAAGTACACAGGTGCTGGGCATGAAATTCCGCGTAGCGCATGCGGTGCCGGTTGCGCTGCAAGTACTGAAGGCAGTTGCGGGCTTCCGGTGAGCGGGCCGCATGGCGGGCCAGCGCCGTCGTCAGACTCCGCCAACGCCCGCCATCCAATTCTTGGTGCCGACGTTGCGCCCAGCGATGGGATGCCTCCGCTTGCCCATAGAGGGCCTTGGCCACTTGGCTCAAATGCTCCTTCACGTGGTAACGATCCACGATTTGCAGGGCTTGCGGGAACACCTCCGCGGCGATGTTCCAGATCCAGGGAGCCCCGTCGCCGATCACCACTTGGCGAGAGGCTTGCCCGAAGTCTCGACGCTTCGCCTCACGCTCGACGCGCTGGGTAAATGCTGCGATCTGGGAGTCGGTGTCGCGGCAGGCCGCCGTCTCGATGGCCGCCGAGTAGCTGACCGAGCCAGCATCACGCCGGGGCCGGCCTTCGGCATCGCGCGCTTCCGCGCTCCAGATGGCGCAGACCTTGACCTCGCGGGTTTGGGCGGAGCCATCCGGCTGCTTGCCCGCTCGCCCCGTGAGTTCCTCCTTGCGCATGGGAATGCCGGTACCATCCAGGCCGAGATAGAGGGTGGGCGGCAAGGGTCCTTCCCTCACCGCCTCCACCGGTTGGCGTTCATCCTCGGCGACTTCCGCTCCCAGCGCCTCCGCCGTACGCTCCACCTGCTTGGCACTTACTTCCACGCCCGCCAATTCCCCGAGGAGTTCACGCCCTTCTTGAAAGCTCACCAAGGCTCCCACCGTGCCCACCATGCGTGTCACCGCCGGGGACAGAGAAGTGTCCTCCATTCCCCACTGCTGGTCACGAGGACAGAACCCGCGCTGGCAGGCAGCACAATAATAGTAGGCGCGCTCCAGCCGTAATTCGCCCAGCACGGTCTGGAAAGGCTTGGCCCGCCGGTCTACATAGCGCGCGGGCTGACCGCAGGAACACGGCCGACGGGCTCCGGTAAAGTCGGAGTGGTCGGCATTCAGCCGCTGCTCCACCACCCGCGCGGCGAAGCGCAAAGCCTGACGGCGTACGGCCGTTTCCACCGCCTCGAAGTCCAGAGCCGCCGTGGCTTCCCGACCCACCAGGCGCTCAATCTCAGCGGTGAGGTCGTGCGCCAGAGCCTCGCCGAGTGCGGTTTTTTTTAACCTCGGCTTGCCCTTCTTCCTCCCGGGCTTCCAGCTGGGCATCCGCCCATTGCTCACAGGCAGCCCAGTAAGCCTCCACCTGACGCCGAAACTGCTGGCCCGTCTCGATCTGCTCTCGCGCCCGCTGCGCTTCCTCGGGGTTCAAGAAGCGGGAGCGGGTCTGCCCTCCCACCGCCCGCGTCAGACTGTAATAAGGGCCGTGCCGCGCCTTGGCATCCTCCGCGCAACCACAACCCGGCTTGCCGCATTTCACATAACGCTCCGATAGGGAGCCGCGCCGCATGGGCTGGGACTGACCCAACCGAGCGGCAAGCTCACGGACCGGACCAGGAACTTCAAAAGACTGAGCCATGGTTCCTCCTTACGGCTATTATAGCCGTAAGAGAGAACTTATTTCAACCCCACTTTCCCAGAATTTCATTTCCCAGGCGTGCACCCGAGAAAAGAGAAGAAGGCGGGGTTAGCCCAGGAAGCCGCGGAAGCGCTTGGGTGATATTTGATAGCCGGGGAAAATGCCGCCGGGGTCCTTCAAAGCAAGATGGCGGACAGCTACCTCCGCGAAGACATCACGGAAATCTGTGGTCAGGGCCAAATCACGCCCCTCATGCAGTTGATGATCTTTGAGGCCAGGCCAATCACCATAGACCTTGCCACCCTTCACAGCGCCGCCCAGAACGAACATCGCATTGGCGTGACCGTGGTCCGTGCCGCGGTTGCCGTTTTCACGCGCGGTGCGGCCGAACTCCGACATGGTCAGAACCGTGATATCCGCCATGCGGTCACCCATGTCCTTGTAAAAAGCGGCCAATGCGTCACCGAATTCCTGGAGTCGCGCGGCCAGTTGTCCCTTTACGCCGCCTTCGTTCACGTGGTGGTCCCAGCCGCCTGCCTCCGCAAAAGCCACCTCCAGGCCAGCGTCTGACTTGATGAGCTGCGCAATCTGCTGAAGGTTCCGCCCGAGCGGACCGCGCGGATACTCCGCCCCGTTTTCAGGTTGATAGGCGCCCATTTGAATCCGTTGCAAGGTGGAGATGGCTTCAAAGGTCTCATGCGCAGTGCTGCACAACAGTTGGTCCGAAGCAGAGGCATACATTTCCTCGAAAGCGCTGGCGAGCACCTGCACGCCTCGACCCGGCGTGTTGGACTTGCCCCCCAAGTGAAAGCCTCCCAGATCCTGTGTGCAGAGGCAAGGGGCGTCGCCCGCGAGCGTGCGCGGCGTGGTGGCGGCAAAGGCCACGGCGCGGAAGGGCGTCGCGTCCGCCAGGGGCGCGGCTTGCAGGAATCGGTTCAGCCAACCGTCGGGGGTTGACTTGACTCCCGGGTCGCAGATTCCATATAGTCCTGCGCGTCGAAGTGCGACCGCGTGCTATCCGGGGAACCGGCGGCATGCACGATGGCGAGTTGCCGGGCGTCGAATAACGGCTTCAGTGAGCCGAGGCTGGGGTGCAGACCAAAGAAACCGTCGAGATCAATGGCACGGGGGCCGTCACCTGAGGCGTTCGAGGGCTCCGGGATCGCAATCGAAGGACGCAGGGCGTAATACTCCCTTTCGCCAAAGGGAACCACAATGTTCAGCCCATCCGCCGCGCCCCGCTGAAAGATAGCCACCAGAACCTTCTTGCGAGCACTCACCGCGGGCTGGTCCATCGCAAACGCCGCGCGCCTCAGAAAACTGGGCACGAAAGCTGCGCCGAAAAGGCTCAGGCCCGTAATTCTTCAAAAAATAGCGTCGCGAAATAGCCATCGTTGCCTCACCTACAAACATGGACCCGGCTCGCACTCGGGCTTCGGACCAAATCCACCAGCGCTACCGGCGCTGGAAATCCGGTGACCCGAGAAGCAAGGCCACCACGATCGTGCTCGCCGGGAATGCGCTCTAGATTGCCTCCCGGCCCTTTGCTCAAATCATCCAGACTCTTAATGAACTGCAGCTCGCGTTTCCTGGGAGACGCTCCCGCCGAGCGTTCGCCGCACCAACTGACCCAAACAGCCTGGGCGTCATCCGTCGGCGTAGCACTTGGGAGGTCGACTTGCGTACCCCGAATCCGGTTGGTGGCCAAGGCAAGCGCGAAGTTCATGCGCGCCAGCAGCGTTCCGGAGTTAATCCAGCTGCTCGCCCGGTCCGGAAAACCCGTAGGGGCCTGATAGAGAAATAGCGGCTGCCCCATGCGCACAATCGACATCATCAGCGGCGCGCCGCCGTCGGTTTCCCCGCCGAGCGTTCGAGCGAACTCGCCACAACTTCGAATGGCGATTTGACCTTGGCGCGGAATGCGGCTTGCGAGTTGAACTCCGGCGACGTCAGGATCCTCTTCAAGACGGCGCGCATGTCACCCTGGGTTTGAGTGAAGGTTCGCGTGGCACGGTCCACGACGGAGGCCGGGGGTTCGTCCGCGACGAAGTGGCGGCAAAGTTTGAACGAAATGAAATGCGCGGTGGAAGGATGCGCGGCGAGCAACTGGAGAACTTCCATCCCGTCCTCCACCCCGCCCCCCGCCTTGATCTTGTGCCCCAAGACCACCTTCTCGCCGTAATCGTGGAATCGCGGCCGGAAGATGAATCCCCCGCCTTGCCGCGGCCGGTCAATCGTCCAACCTGTAAAGCATCGTGCCACATCCCTTACGTCACCCTGCGTGTAGCCGCCATCCACCCCCAAGGTGTGAAGTTCCATGAGTTCGCGGCCGTAGTTTTCGTTCAAACCGCGTCGCTCGGCCCCGGCCGGCTGGCGGTTTGCCATCCGGGCCATGGCTGAAGCGTTGGCGCGGCCAAAACCGAAGGGAGTCCTTGCGGGCCGCGGGTGAAATGCGCCGGAAACCATGTTGGGGGAGACGCTCAGCCAGTTATCCAGATAGAAAAGCATCGCGGGACTTTTGGCGGTGGCCGCGAGCAAATCCTCGAATCTACCCAGGGCGTTGGGCCGGATGGAATCCTGCTCGAAGGAGGTGAGGAGCCACTTGTCGACTCCCTTGGCGGCATATACGTTGAAATGGTTCATCCAGAAATGAACCATGATTTCTTGAAGCTGCCGATTGCTATAAGCTGCGCGCCAGAATTGTTCGCGTGCCAGTTCCAGGATGATCTGGCGCGGCTTATCTTCTTCCATCGCCGGATGCATTGGGGATTCTGGCTGCATGGACGCGCCACCCTCGGTGGGCGGCGTGGCCACGTTCTCATCTCTGCCAGGTTGCTTGGCCACAGGATTGTTCGGTTGTTTGCGCGGAGGGAAATCCTCCATGAGTTCCGCGGGGCTCATCGTGAGAGTAGGCAGGGAAGAAATTCGCTGCGCCACCTCGGAGTCATTGATCTTCTCAGGGTGGAGTTGCTCATCCAGGTAACTTTCCATGCCGACCTGCTTCAAGCGTTCCAATTCCGCGGGCCGCGGACCGAAACTGATGCGGCTGAGGAAATGCCAGGCAGTTACGCTTGCAGGCAGCGGTGTGGTCCAATCTTCTTTCATGAAAGAATCCTTCTTCATGCCCGCCTTGGGCAGACAGGAACGCCCGCGCGTTCCCTTTCACGCGGTCTGTGGAATCGTCTGCCGCCTCTTGCGGTGGTCCGCCCTCAGACTAGTTAAACCCTGTTAGAAGGAAAAAGTTGCGTCAAATGCCAGTCGCTGCCCCCGCGCTAACCCCGCACCAATACAGATTACCACTAAGGTCAGAAGTTTTTTTGCAATCTTCAACACGGATACGCGGGGCAATAATCCGCCCGGATGAAATCACGAATTCTCTTGTTTCGGGAAATACAGTCGCGCCAGGGAGAGCAGCCAGAACAACCATCCAGCGGCAAGCAGGATAAGCACGAGAGCGAATCGCGTGATCATCTGGGTGTAATCCCAGAAACCCACAGAAGCTTTGGGATGCCAATTCGCCAGCTCATAGGCCAAGCCACCAAATACCACAACACTCAGCAAGCTCGTCCAGAAGGGAGTGTGGAAGGTGCATCCTGCCAGGAGTTTCCACATCTGCTTCCGCGCCTCGCGCCAACCGTCATGCAGAAGCACGTGCAGGAAGCTGAGGAGGAAACCTCCCAATACAATCCACAGCAGCGCCTCAATGATCCGGTAAATATTTTCGATGAGCACATGACTGACGGGTTTCTGGGAATGAAAGGTCAGGAAGGATGCAACCTCAACGGAGTGATTGTTGATCCAGTCAAAAACGGCTGCGACTAACCACACGAGGCAGCAACTCGCGAGGGAAAATATCAGAGCTTTGAGAAGCTTTTTTCGATCACTAAGGCAGAGAGCCCCGAACGGCAATGTTCTACCCTCCGAAACAGCCACCTCGGCTGTGCCAGACACGTTCGCCGTGATGATACCCACCAGCGCCAGAAGCTGAATGATGGCCCAGACCAGCGCGAGCAACAGCAGCAACCCGGAGGACTCCGGCAGCCCCAGCCATTCGTAAGCTGCCCATGCCCACAGCGCGATGAGCGTGGCCAGCGCGAGCAGGATCCAATAACTGCGCACCACCACCGCCAAGCTCCACGTCCAGGCTGCAAAGGCTTTCTTCATTGTTAGCTTCCAGCGATCAGTATTCCGCTGTCAGCTAATTCCTTAGCTGACCGCTTTTCTTTCCTAGTGCCCCGTTACGGTCACGGTGGCCGCGTGTGTCGACGCCTGCCGAGCGGGTTCGTACATGGGCAGCACGCGAGCCGGATTCGCCTGAAAGGTTCCCGGTGTCAAGGCCTTCAGGAGATAGTGGAACTGCCCCTGCCCCCGCCGGAACGTGGTGGAGAACAGCGCGGCGCGGTCATCGTGAAATTCGCGCTGCGTGTAATAGAAATCCCACCAAGGCGGTTTTTCCTTGAGCTCGTACAAGCCTTCCTGCTCGATGAACTCGAGGCCCGCCGGAATCGGGTCCTCAATCTGCAAGTACTGCTCATCCTGCGTGGTGCTGACGGTCAGGCGTACCACGATCACATCGCCACTCTCTACGGGGCCCGCAAGCGGCTGCTCGGAATAGACGATGCGATTGTTCAACCGCTCCGGCACCAGCTTGAAGTAATCGCGCAGGACGTTCAATGCAGCGCTGCCCGCAGGCGCAGGCTTCGGCTCGCGCGAGAAGTATGAAGCCGCCGCCGACCAGTAGAGCACGCCCGCGCCCAACTTTACGATTCGGACCTCGTTCGAGCCCGCGTGCACCTGCGGCGCACCGGTCGTGAGCGTGAGGGGAGATGGGCTTGCTACATCCTTTTCTGTGATGGTCCGTTCGGTGAGCTTCTGCCCGTTCAGATACACAGTCAGCGTGTAATTGGGTTTGAGTTCGCCGGAAATCTTGAGGTAGTCGATCAAACCGTAAATGGCGGTCGCGGTCTGCTCCGTGGAATCCCAGTAGTAGCCATCCGAGCGATGTTCAATCAGCCAGCGCGTGGCGCGAGGCAACAGGTCACTCTTCGGGTCGAGGTTCGCCAGCGCCTTGAGCGCGTACGCGGTGGTTTCAAAAGAATTGTCTGAGGAGAAGTTGAGCATGGCCTCCCGTTCAGATTTCCACCAAACGAAGGGACCTTGGGAGTGGGCCCTGCTTTCTAGTAGTTTCACGAATTCCTGCGCGCGCGAATCCTTGAGTTGCATTAGCAGCAGCGCCATTAACGCCTGCCCGTGCGTGGAGAATTTCTCGCGCGCGGAATACAAGTCTTCCACTAGCGCGTGATCAATGTCGCCGCTGAGGGCCAGCGCGTAAATCATGTAAACGCGGATGTCCGCGAGCGCGCGGGGATTCTCCTTAATTTGCTTGAGGAGCGATTCCCGGCCGCGCTTTAGGCGCTGCTCATCGACCGGGTAGCCTGCCGCCTTCGCCTGCGCCAACCCTGCCACCACATAAGCGGTCATGAAAGGATGCGTCTCGTCCGTTTGCCACCAGCCCCATCCGCCATCGTCGTGCTGGAACATGTAGAGACGCTCGAGTCCGGCGGCGATCTTCTTTTCCAGTTCGGCGGAAGCCGGGGGTGGGGTGAGCCCCAAATCTTTCACGGCTTTCATCACCAGGATGTTGGGCAGGAAGCTCGACATGGTCTGCTCGACGCACCCGTAAGGATAGGTGGCCAGGAAATCCAGCGCAGACATCAGCGTGCCGGCTATCGAAGGAGACACGTCGATGCGCAGCGCGGAGGCGTCGGCGTTAATATCCTGCGGCAGAACCAGGGCGCGCGTGATTTCATCCTTGTCGATGCGCAGCGCTCCGGATTGCGCCACGCTCTGCTGAAGCCCCCAGGGCTCCACCGGCATCTCCAGTTCGACGGCGTCCGATTCTTCATCGGTCAGCGCCTTGGCCAGCAACTTCGCCTGGGCAATCTTGGGCGAGCGTACGTTCCAGGTGACCACGGCCTCGCCGTTTTTGGGAATGTTCACGGTGGCTTCCGCCGGGCTGGCCACCTCCACACCTTCTGCCGAGAGCGAGACCTTCGCGGTCTTGTCTGTCGCGAGATAATTGTGCACGATTCCGGTCAGCGTCGCCGTATCGCCCTGATCCATAAAGCGGGGAGTTTCCAGGCGCAGGATCAGGTTTTTGCGCGTGATTACCTTTCCCACCACCTGGCCCACCAGCGTGTTGCGAGTAAAGGCGCGTACCGTGGCCCGCCAGGTGGTGAGCGAATCCGGAAAGTTGAAAGTCGCGCGCGCCTTGCCGCTTGAATCCGTCACCAGCGTGGGCAGCCACTGGATGGTGTCAGGGAAGAACTTGCGAACTTTGGGCTGGACCATCCCCGGGTTCTTGAAATCCGCGAGGCGCGTGGGCCCGCGAAGCTGGGCGAGATCCATCTTATGCCGCCCCGAATAGCCAGTGAACCAGTAAGCAGTCGAGAATTGGGTAAAGACGCGGTCCCACTCGCGCGCGTAGAACACTTTTTCAGGAGGCTGAACAATGTCCGGTCGAATCGCGTAGATGGCTTCATCCACGACGCCCAAGCTCAACTCCGCGCTCACGGGGTGCCCCTGCTGATCTTGCGCCGTCAGGGTGTACGTCACCTGATCGCCGGGCCGGTATTGTGGCTTGTCGGTTTCAACCGTGACCTTCAGGACTTTCTCGACCGCCGGCACCGAGAGGTTCTTCGAGCTTTCGAACAGTTGCTCGCTCTTTATGAAGGCCACATTGACAAAAAAATTCGGTTCGAAACGCTCCTCAATGGGGACGTTGACTGTCAGCGAATCGCCGGGCGCCGTGTGCACGGACCATGAGTAAACCTGCTGGCCTTCGGAGGTCACCAGCACCTGCGCACCCGGTTCATGGGTCACAATCAACACGTGCGCGGTATCGCCGGGCTTGTATGAATGCTTGTCGGGGAAGAGATCGACGCGGCGGTATTGGATCTCGCCGGCAAAGAATCCCGCGCCGGCAATCCACAGGCTACTTTCGAAACTTGCCTCGCGCTGGTTGCGATCGAAGGTGCTGGCGTGAAGGGTGAGCCAGGGAACCTTGGGAACGGTGTAGGTAGTGTGCCCCAAGCCGTTGGCGTCGGTCGACACACTCACCTGTGACAAAACCCGCCGTTGCGCCTCGGAGCCCCAACTCTCGTGGCTTTCAAACTGAAGCTGGACGTTGGTCGAGACGGGGTTGGAGTCGTAGTCCAGGGTGCGGACGGTAATCTCCGCTCGCTGGCCGGGAGCATAAACGTAGCGATCCGTCTCCAACAAGACCACGACTGTCGAGTACGTGACCAGCACGCCATGCCCGCCCAAGATTTCGCGATTGCTGGCGTCGGTCACATGCGCTTCGATGCGATAGCGACAGTCGTGCTTCTGCTTATCAACTTCTGTAGGCAGGGAGACGTGCAGCACACCGTCCGCATCCAATTGACCCGTGCCCTGGCTAATCTCCTCGCCGAAGTAATCTTCATTGTAATTCCCTTCGCCTTCGTCCCCTTCGTACGCTTCGTCACCCCAGAGGATTCGCCAGTAGGGAAATTGATAGCTCGAGCGGAAGACAGAATATTTCACGCGGGCGTTCGAAACCGGCGCGCCAAAATAGTAACGCGCGCTGATGGTGGCCTGGATCGTCTCGCCTTGAAGGTACCGGCTCTTCTCCGTCGAAACCGCGACTTCATATTCCGGCTTCTTGTATTCCTGAACCTCGAATGACCCGTACACGCGCTTTTCGCCAATGTGCGCCGTGACGCCGTACTCACCCAGCGCCGCCAGCGGGCCGAGCGTGATCGTACCGTGGAACGAACCGAATGGGGAGACGTTGAGTTTCTGTTGATAGACGGTCTTCTGGTTGGGATCGGTGATTTCGACTGTGATCGGCCCCGGCACGTCGACGCTAAACTGACCGCTGCGTCGCGCCCGCACGATACCCTTGAAATTTACCGTGTGCGTCGGACGATAGACGGGACGGTCGGTGTAGATATAGCCCAGGTAGTCCGTCGCCGAAGTGTCGAAGAAGAGGAAAGGCTCGATGCTGGTCGCCGCCACATCTTGATCGGCCACCGCCACCATGATGGAGTTATCGACCTTGATTTGCTGGAAGGTGGTTTGAAAGATGCCGGAAGCGTCCGTCGTGCCCCGTGCCAGCTCCTGATGGTTGTTAAAGATTGCAGCCTGGGCGCCTGCCACGGGTGTGCCGGAGTCCCGCCGTGCCACAAACAGCAGCACCTGCCCCGGCGCCGTTTTCGAAACCAGCGCCAGGTCGGTGACCATCACCAAGGTGTAGGCGCGCAGCTCGCGGTACGCCACCTCCACCAGGTACAAACCCCTCTCGTGAATATCGACGGGGATTTCCTGGAACTCCGAGTCCCGCGTCTTGGGCACAAGTTCCCGCCAGCCGAGCACGAGTTGCTCGCGGTTCAGGAGCGGCACCTGCGCGTAAGCCGCAACGTCCAGGGGAATGCGCTGAAGTTTCCGCCCCTGCACGTGCGAGGCGTGGATTTGCAAGCGCGTTTCAAAGCGCACTTGCGCGCGGAAGAAATCCCGGATCCTCGATCGCAGGTCACGCTTCCAATCATGAAGACGCTCGAGCCAGGTTTTCTCGCGGGCCAATTCCGCCTTCTCGCTGCCGAAAGTATGGGCGTCTTTCAGTTTGGAGAAGAACTGAATGGGGTCCTTCACGCGATAGACCCGGAAATCCAAATGGTCAACCTGGCGGAAGCTAATCCAGACCTTCGGCTGCTGGGAAGGCGCGAATGTTTGGCGCGAGGAGATCGAAAAGGATGGTTCGGTGGAGGGGGTTTCTTCTTGCGCCAGGGCCGCGCGGGGCGCTACAAACAGGCCCGCAAGCAGAAGTGCGGCCACCAGGGCTGCACTGGCAGCTCCACGGGCCCCTCGTGATGAAGAGGCTTTTCGCGATGTACTGCCGTGATAGTGCACGTCGCCATTCATGAGAGCATTGCTTGCGTTGTCATTCTGAGCCCGCATTTTGGGCGAAGAACCCCCGTAGTTTGCTCTGTGCACCAACCGCTACGAACTACAGGGGTCCTTCGCTGCGCTCAGGATGACAGGGTGGGACATTGGCTCTCCTCATCTTCTTTATCGCGCGACCGAACTAAGCGGGTACGGCAACCCGTACCCCCACAACCGCTAACGCAAAATTTCCAGGCGATAGACTCCCAGAAAATTGGGGTTGCTCGCGAGCGGCCTCCAGCGCGGGTCGGGATGTTCGAATAAGGTAGCCGCGCGCACCTCGCGAATCTCGCCCCGGTGGCCGTTAATGTCTCCCGTGTGATAAACGATCCAATCGGAGGCCTGCGGCTGGTAGTACGATCTGCCGACGAACAACATGGTATGGAAAGGCTCCCGCTCAACAGTTTGGTGAAAGAACAACAGGTCGCCGGGCCGCGCGGCCCGAAGGTCGCGTGCTATTGGAAACGTGTTGTACCGCAGCAGTGTTGAGCTGTCGGCAAACTCCGCAAAAGCACCTCTGGTAAGGTCTTCCGGGCCTGAAGGGCCGGGCTGGGTCCGAAACAGCGCTCGCCCGAGTGGTCCGTAAGGGTAATTGAACTTTCGGATGTCACCGAATCCAGGATCGAATGGGAGCCCCGCATCCTTCCGCCAGGCTGGCGTGTGGGCGAGAAGTGAATTGCGGTAAGCGAAGCGGATGAGCCCCGCGCAATCCTGAATCTCCCCCTGCGCACTCGGCCAAGGGGCGTAATACTGTGTCTCGGCCAGGAAAGTCAGCCAGTGGAGAAAGTTCATGCGGTCCTGGACGTTATCCAAGCGCGCGCTGTCAGGGAAACCATCGCCCAGGCTGTCGTGCCAGGACAGGTCAAGCGAAGTCGCGGCGGCCGTGGGCGAGGTGCTCTCAACCGTGTTGCTCTCAGAGCCCCGCGGACTTGCCGCGTGGACCAGCCCATGCCGTAAAATCAAGCTCGCGAAGACCGGCAACAGGGCAAGTAACGAAACCCATCCGAACACACGCATCCCTTGCAAGGGAGCCTGGCAGCGGGGGTGAAGATATCTATGTTTCACGGACTTATCGCGTGGGCCCATTCTAAATGCGACATGCAGGCGGCGCAAGGCCATTTGCAGGCTGTGCAGAATTTGCTTTGCACTGATCAGGCGTGACAGCAATAATGGTTGCATTCCAAACGGGTGTGAGGAGACGAGAAGATGGAGCGCAAGTGGTGGTGGACTTTGCTGGTGGGAGGACTTCTGGTAGTGGGCCAGCCGCTTTGGGGGGCGGAGATAACGCTCGAAGGCGCGCCCATGGACACAGGATTCAACATCGGATCATTCGCGAACATTCACGCCACGCTGCGCGGAATTAAAGGCGAGGGCAGCCGCTACGTGGTCTTCGCCGAAATCCAATACTACGGAACGACCTCAACCACGAGCGTGCAGATGAACCTGCTTCCCGCCAAGCAAGCGGGCGTGGCGGAATATGAAGTGGGATGGCCGATTCCTCCCCAGGCCCCCACCGGAATTTATACGGTGACCTTGCGGGTCGAGGACCGGGTCGAGCATCGCCCTATGGCAGGGCAGAAGATTCGCAGCTTTGTCGCCTACAAGAAGCTGGTGCGGATTTCGCGTACCACCATCGACAAAACCTTTTACACCGTGGGTGAGCCCATCAACTGCGAGGTCGCGATCGAGAACCTGTCCGACCACGACCTGAAGGATCTGCGCGTGGAGTTCTCAAACGCCAACTATCCCTGGATTGCCCTCTTTGCGAAGGAAGGCGAGCAAAACCCCGACCTGGCGGTAAAAGTGTTGCGCAATCATTTGGACATTCCCGCGGGCGGCGCCGTCACCATCCCCATGATGCCCGCCGGCACCGCCACGCTGCTACAAGGCAAGCTGAAAGAAGTGGTGGGCTCAGGCCTCCCCATGCGCAATGAAAAATCCCCCCCACCGGAAGTGGATATGTACACCCTCGCGGTGTGGAACGCCGACCGCACGGTGCTCTACGACATGCAATTCACTTCCCCGGCGATCGTGCGAACCTGGGACCGCGAGGTGCCCAAGCCTTACAGCCGCAACTTCACGCATCCCTACAATTCCGATATTGATTACAAAAAGTACCGCGACTTCTATCCGCCGGGACAAGGTTCTCCGGTGATTACCGTGGATCATTCTCAGACGCTCTACCGTCCCGGAGACACCGTGAAGATCGTGGCCACTCTGAAGAATCCCTGGCAGGAAGCGTGGAGTGGCGCCGACCTGCGGGCCCGCATCGTAGACATGACCGGCAAAGAGCTCCACACCACTACTCTGGTTTCCGCCCTTAACCTGCCCCCCGGAAAGACCCAGGCCGTGGCTGCGGACGCGTGGGCGATTCCCGCTACGGTCGCGCCCGGAACTTATCGGGTAGAGCTTGAAGTTGTTGAGTCAGGGGGCAAGCCGCTCGCTCATACCACGACAGAAATCGCGGTGAACGCATTGCCGGCGTCGCTCCTGGTCGTTTGCGCGCACGAGGATGATGAACAAGCTTACTCAGGACTGATCCGCACGGCGGTCGAGGCCAAGATTCCGGTTCAGGTGCTTTTCCTGACGGGAGGTGATGTGGGCGCGTGTGAGCGTTACTACGACAAGCCCTGCGGCCCCAATGAGGCGCGTGAGTTCGGCAAGATTCGCATGGCGGAGTCCACCGAGGCGCTCGAACACGTGGGCCTCTCGCGTGATAAGTTGGAGTTCCTGGGCTTGCCGGACGGCGGATCGGGCGCGATTTGGTCCGAGCACAAGAAATCTTCTGATCCCTTCCTTTCCATTTATCTCGCCTGCGATCACGTACCCTACGAACACGTCTACAAGCCCAACATGCCGTACGCGCGCGACGCCGTGCTGGAGGCCATCAAA
Organism: uncultured Acidobacteriota bacterium; assembly: GCA_963804995.1. GTDB lineage: Bacteria > Acidobacteriota > Terriglobia > UBA7540 > UBA7540 > Bog-366. Next base: position 146,428 of record CAWDSK010000002.1, on the reverse strand, counting down.
CAAGTCATCACCACCTTCCACCCGGCCATGATCGCCCTGCCCCATCCCGATGAGCGGCACGTGGACCATCGCACCACGAACTGGTTCGTTATCAAAGCTTGTCAGGAGATGCTCAAGCAGAAGCTGCTCAACCCCCAGACCATCGTGCTGGGCGATCAGGCTTACGGTGCCGGCGGCTTCAAACCCGCTCCCTACAAGTATGAACCCGTGACCATCCACCTGAGCGGAGAGGCCGCGGCGTTAAAGCAGGAAATGACCTGGATCTATCAATCGCAGGACGGCAACCTGGCAGAAGGGGAACGGAAGACCTACTCCGAACTCCCGCGCGAAGAGAAGCACGTGCGCATTGTGGATTGGCAGGAGCACGAAGGATGGAATGAGTAAGCTGGCTGGCGTACGTGCGAGCATCTGTAACTGACTTGCTTCCCTACCAATTGAGCACCCCCGGCTTGGGCGAACCATCGGTGCGGTACAGCCGATAGTTGCATTCCGGATCATCGGCTCGGCTGCAGGCATCCTGCAATTGGTACCAATGGGCCCTCTCCACGTAAGGCAGGCTCGGCAGGATTGCCCTCACTTGCTGAACATACTGCGCCTGCGTTGCCTCGCTGACCGCGCCGAGTGCCTCAGGATCGCGGGGTTTTCCACATGTGGAAAACCTCAATGCCTTAGCCTATTTTCAATGACTTGGCTTGTGGAAAACGCGGTGGATAAAGGGGCAATTGTGATTTCGATTGTTGGCCGTTATTTCTCAACTCGCTGCGGCATACACTTCGGGTCGTCGGAAGGGAGATCTGCGTGAAAACCCGGCAAAGCGGTGGTTTTTTGGGGAGTTCCGGACATTTACGCGCCCTCACTGCACTTTTGGGCTACCGGTAGCCTGAAGGTGCATTTATCTTATTGACATAACCCAGTCGATTAAGAGCACAATAGAGGTGAGGAAGGTTTAGCCCCATGAGGTGTCCAGGCAGCCCTCGAAGAACCGGGGACCCCGAGACCGGAGGGCTGCTGTGCCCGACCGTGAATGCTTCTTCTGTTTGCAAACAAGTCTCTGTAGCACTAAGCGCCAACGTCTTCGAGTGCGGCGCAGAAAAGACTCACCACAGAGGGCACAGAGGTCACGGAGAGTTGACGGGCCGGGTGGCGCAGAGCCAGGATTTTTGGCTCTGCGTCTTGCTCAGAACTTGAAATGAAAATATCAACGGGCCTATCCAAATCCGAGCGTGTTCGGGCGGCGAGAGCCATAAATCGCGGAGCTGAGCTCGTTCTGCGCCAGCCCGCCGAGAATGCTTCTTGTGTCTGCAAACATGTCTCTGTGTCCTCTGCATCCCGAAGAGCTTTCTCCCCGAGGTCACGGAGACGCTTTGGGGAGAGCGCAGCGCCATGCCAAGACCAAATTCTTCCGTCTTTCGGCCTCCAGCGCCCGCTGCTTCTGAAGATGTTTATGAAAAGAAAGAGGGTTAGGCGTGGAAAGAGGTTTTTTGGCAAAAACCTATCTAGTTGAAATAAAATGAGTTACATTTACTGCGGGTAAGGAAAATAGCGCAAATAATTTCGATCAGGATAGTCTAACGATGTGTATGAAAACAAAGGAAAACAAAAGCGACAATTTGGCAAGTCTAACGATGTTGATGAAAACAAGTAAGTTATGAATGTTTTCTGACGATGTTTATGAAAAGAAAGGGAGTTAGATGAAAAGAGTGGGAAGAAAAATGGAGCAAGCTTCTCCAAGTTGATGAAAGCAAGTAAGTTATGTATTCTTTCTAACGATGTTTATGAAAAGAAAGGTAGTTAGTGAAGAAAATGGGAAGAAAAATGGACCAAGCCATCGCCATTCGCACCAAGCGTCGGCCCTACGTGAAAATTCAAAACTTATGCTCAAAAAGAGGATTTGCGATGTTGCGTTAGGGAGGACACGGAGAGTTTCGTTAAGGAAGAAACCATCTTGGAGCTCATATCATGATTGGCGCGGAAAGCGACGACAGGTCAGATGGCCCGGATGAATCAAGGGGCGAGACAGATTGTCGCAATAAATCGGACTATGCTTCCGATTTTAACTGTCAAATTGGCCGATTTTAGACCTCCCGTCGCCCCTCGGAATCTGAATTGCCGGTGTTTCTCCTTGTAGTCGGCCTTAGCGTGTTTTGACCCGAACCTACTATCCCTCGTGCCAGGGCGAGCGGCGGGAATGCCGGAACAGAAGGGGTGGATGAGCAGGCCAAGTGGCCTTATCCTTGGCGTCCAATAGCAATCCCTGGAAGCCTATGAGCATCAACATCGGTCTGGATATCGGCGCCGTTAGTTTAAAGTTGGCGGCCATTGGGGGCCCGGACGATGGACCCGGTTTTCGGCAGCTTACCGAGAAATCCGAAACCTTTTACGCCGCCTCCTTCCCGGAGGCAAGTCCCTTTGCCGGCCGCCCGCTGGTGATGTCGCGTTACCGCCGCCTGCAAGGAAGCCCCATCCAGTCGACCTTCGACCTGCTGAAGGAGCTCTACGACCACCTGCCGGAAGAAAGCGTGGAAGGCATTCGCGTGACGGGCTCCGGCAGCCAACTGATTGCTAAAGTTCTGGGCATCTACTTCGAGAATGAATTCCGCGCCATTGCCAAGGGGTTGCGGATGTTCTACCCGCAAGTGCGCACGGTTTTCGAAATGGGAGGGGAAGCTTCCAAATACCTCCGCATGGACCCGAACGTGTCCGGCAAGCACCTGGGCATTCTTGATTACCAGACCAGCGGCGAATGCGCGGCGGGGACGGGTTCGTTCATCGACCAGCAGGCCACACGGCTGCTCTACACAATTGAGGAAGTCGGTCCCGCGGCCTGCGGGGCCAGTTGCGCGGCGCGGATTGCGGGCCGCTGTTCGGTCTTCGCCAAGACCGACATGATTCACGCCCAGCAGAAGGGTTATACCACAGACCAGATTCTGCGCGGCCTGTGCGACGCCGTGGCGCGTAATTACAAATCGAGCATCGTGAAGGGCCGCGCCGTGGTCCCTCCCGTGGCGTTTATTGGCGGCGTGGCCATGAACCAGGGAGTCTCAAACGCCCTGCGTGAGGCGTTCAAGCTCAGCGAATCCGACCTGCTTATTCCTGAGCACTACGCGTGGCTGGGAGCGATGGGCGCGGCGATGCTGGAAGCGGAGGAATACCGCAAGCGGTCGTTCAAGCGGATTCATCAATTGCGCCAGCACGAGGCCGCCCGCAAGAACTTTGCCTGTTCAGATCCCCTCTCCATGCAGCATGTCCTCTTGCTGCGCGACCGCGCGGAACCTGCGAGGCTGCCTGCTCCGGGCGAACGGGTGGAAGCCTATCTTGGCATCGACATCGGTTCCGTCTCAACCAACCTGGTGGTGATCGATGCGGAGGGAAACCTGCTGAAGGAGATTTATCTCCGCACTCAAGGGCGGCCGATTGAGGTTGTGGATCGCGGCCTTAAGGAAATCGAGGCGGAGCTGGCCACGTCGCTCGATATTCGCGGCGTGGGCACCACGGGCTCCGGCCGCGAGTTGATCGGCGAACTGGTAGGCGCGGACACCGTGAACGACGAAATCACCGCGCACAAGACCGGCTCCATGCACGTCTGCAATCAGATGGGCATGGAACCCGTGGACACCATCTTCGAAATCGGCGGGCAGGATTCCAAGTTCATCCGCATCAACAAGGGCGTGGTGGTGGACTTCACCATGAACGAGGCTTGCGCCGCGGGCACCGGCTCGTTCCTGGAAGAGCAGGCGGAGAAGCTGGGGATTTCCATCAAAGAAGAATTTGCGCGGCTGGCGCTGGGGTCCGCCAACCCCGCGCGCCTGGGCGAGCGCTGCACCGTGTTCATGGAGCGCGACGTCACGGGGTTGATGCACAAAGGCGCGGAGGTGGGAGACCTGGCCGCGGGCCTGGCGTATTCGGTGGCGCTCAACTATCTGAACCGCGTGGTGCGGGGACGGAAGATCGGCAACGTGATCTTCTTCCAAGGCGGTACGGCTTACAACGACGCGGTGGCGGCGGCCTTCTCGCAGATTCTTGGGAAGCAAGTCATCGTGCCGCCGCACAACGGCGTGATCGGCGCCATTGGGATGGCTCTGATCGCCCGCGACCGCATGAAGGGCACCACCGAGGCCAGCCGCTTCCGGGGCTATGACCTGAATCGGGTGAACTTCACCACTCGCGAGTTCGTGTGCCAGGCCTGCTCCAATTATTGCGACATGAAGGAATTCAATATTGAGGGACAACGCACCTACTGGGGAGACAAGTGCTCTGACAAGTTCCGCAAGAGGGCACGCACTGACCGCAAGCCCGTGATCGAAGATTTGATCGAGTGGCGCGAAAAACTGCTGGAAGAAACGCTGCTGCCGGCCAAGGGAAACCGCCCCACCGTGGGGATTCCCCGTACGATGTATTACTACGACCGTTTCCCCTTCTGGTGTGCGTATTTCCAGGAACTGAATTATGACGTCATAGTCTCTTCCCCGACCGACCGCAAGATATCCATGGCGGGTGAAGAGTTGGCCATCGCCCAGCCGTGCTTCCCGGTGAAGGTGGCGCATGGGCACGTCCAGAACCTGCTTGAGAAGGGCATCGATTACATCCTGATTCCCAACATGGTGAACGTGGAAGGGCCGCCGAGCAAGGTTGATTCCCACCTCTGCCCCTGGAACCAGACCCTCCCGTTCGTCATCCGCGCGGTGCCGCAATTGGAAGCTGCCCAATCCAAGTTCCTGGCGCCCACCGTGCATTTCCGCCTCGGACGAAAGCATGTGGAAAAGGCGCTGGCTAAGTTCGCCCGAGGCCTGGGTGTGTCGGCGCGCGCGAACGCTCGGGCTGTGATGGCTGCCTACGCGGCGCAGGGCGCCTTCACAGACGCGTTGCTGGACGCGGGTAGAGAGGCTCTCGATCAGTTGCGGGAAACTTCGGAACCGGCCCTGGTGCTGGTGGGGCGGCCGTACAATCTCTATGACCGCAGCGTGAATTGCGATATCCCGCGCAAGCTTCGCGCGCTCTATGGTGTGAACGTGCTTCCCATGGATGCCCTGCCGCTGGACCTCGAGGATATCTCAGACGTTAATCCCAACATGTATTGGAATTCGGGGCGGCGCATCCTGGCCGCGGCCCGCATTGCGCGGCGCCACCCCAATCTGCACCTGGTTTACATTTCGAACTTCAAGTGTGGCCCCGACTCCTACATCAAGTCGTTTCTGGACGACGCCGCGGGCAAGCCTTCGCTCATCCTGCAGTTCGACGGGCACTCGAACGACGCAGGCTTCATCACCCGCTGCGAAGCGTATCTCGACAGCAAAGGATTCTTGCGATGCCCTTCTTCGGACACCGTCATGTCAGCCGCAAAATAGACCCCGGCCACCCGCTGAGCGGGAAGACCCTCTATATCCCCACAATGGGCGAGGGCAGTCCGGAAGCCTTTGCGGCGGCGTTCCGCTTCCTGGGGGTGGACGCGAAACCCACACCGCCGTCCGACGAGCGCACGCGTGAGCTGGGCGCTAAATACACCACCGGCGACGAATGCTATCCCGCCAAGGTGACGGTGGGCGATTTCCTGCGCGTGATCGAGCAGCCCGGCTTCAACGCGGAACATACGGCTTTCTTCATGCCCACGGCCGACGGACCATGCCGCTTCGGCCAATACGCGCCCTTCCTGCGCAAGATTCTGCGCGACGCGGGATACGGCGACGTGCAAGTTCTCTCCCCCACCAGCGAGAACGGGTACGCGGACCTGGGTGCTGACATCGCCAACCTTTTCCTGCGGACGGCGTGGCGGGCGCTGCTCGCGGCTGATACGCTGCACCGCGCGCTGCTCAAGACGCGCCCCTACGAAACCGCTCCGGGTGCTGCCGACCGCGCCTTCCAGGAATCTCTGGAAGACGTGTGCAAGACGATCGAATCAAGTTGCGCCGAGGCCGCCTGCCAGCTCCAGTCTATCGCCGCGGCCATGACCCGCGCCCGTGCCCGCTTCCAGCGTGTCCCGGCGCTTTACGATCGCGAGATCCCGCTGATCGGCGTGGTGGGCGAAATTTTCTGCCGCCTCAACACCTTCTCCAACGAAGACCTCGTCCGTAAGATGGAAAGCTACGGGGCGGAGGCTTGGCTGAGCCACATTGGCGAATGGGTTGAGTACACCAACAACGAGCAGAAACGTAAACTCCTGCTGACCGGCCGGAAACTCTCGTTGGCAATGGTCAAAGCCCACCTGACCTCACACATCCAACACTCCGACGAGAAGGCATTGCTGGCGCCCTTCGAGGATGATTTCGTGGGCTATGAAGAGCCTCCCATCGAAGAAATCCTGGAGCTTGCCTGGCCTTATCTGCCCACCGGCGGTGCGCTGGGTGAGATGGTGCTGAGCGTGGGCAAGGCCGCGTACCTTGCCAAGCATGGCGCCGACGGCATCATCGATATCAGCCCCTTCACCTGCATGAACGGCATCGTGAGCGAGGCCATCTACCCGAAGCTCAGTAAAGCCTACGGCGGAATCCCCATCCGCAATTTCTACTTCGACGGCACGCAGTCGGACCTCGACCGCGACCTGGGGATTTATATGGAACTCGCCCGCTCCTATCGCGAGAAGAAGTCCTTCCCGCGCCACTACCCCGCCTACTTCGCGCAGCCGGTGGTGTGAGTGACCGCACTAAGGCGGGATTTATTCCTCGAAGGCGCTGACGAAAAACGAGCTGCCGCTACAAACCTGCACCCCGAGTGGCCCTGTCATATTCCAGTGTGCCTGAGCGTGCTGCTGCTATAATCAGCAATTCATCAACTCGCCGCCGCGTTGGCGTGAGAGTTTCGGGCTGCACCACCTTCCTTAAAGAGAAATATCATGTCGGGAATTATCGGCTACATCGGAAACAAGCGCGTGGTACCCGTACTGCTGGAAGGATTGCAGCGGCTGCAATACCGCGGCTACGATTCCGCCGGCCTGGCGGTGATGCGCGAGGGCAAGCTCGACATCCGCCGCTCGCCGGGCAAGTTGCGCAACCTTGAGGAGAAAATCCGCCTCGATCCCGTGGACGGAGCCTATGGCATCGGACACACGCGCTGGGCCACGCATGGCGCGCCCACGGAGGAGAACGCGCATCCGCATTCCGATTGTCACCACACCGTCATGGTGGTTCACAACGGGATTATTGAAAACTACCTGGAGCTGAAGAAGCAGCTCGAAGCCGAAGGCCACCGGTTTTCGACTGAAGTCGATACGGAAGTGATCGCTCACCTGGTGGAGAAGCACCTGGGGAGCTTAGATCCCGCACACCCTGCGACCAGTCTTGAAGACGCCGTGCGCGCGGCCGTGCGGCAGCTCACGGGGGTGTTCGCGCTCGCGATCATTTCCACGCGCGATTTGAACAAGATCGTGGCGGTGCGGCAGGGACCGCCTGCGGTAATCGGCCTGGGCAAGGACGAATATTTTGTGGCGAGCGACGTCCCGGCCATCCTCTACCACACCCGCGACTTGTTCTTCCTGGCCGACGGCGACGTGGCCGTGCTCACTCCCAACGGCGTGACGCTGACCGATTTCGATGGCCATCCTGTGACGCGCCGCGTCCAGCACATCACCTGGGACCCCATTCTGGCCGAAAAGGGTGGGTTCAAGCACTTCACGCTTAAAGAAATCTACGAGCAGCCCCGCGCAGTGCGCGACACAGCTCTGGGCAGAGTCTCGCCTGAGTCCGGCCAGGTCTTCCTGGATGAGATGGAAATCAGCGAGGAGGATTTCCGGTCGTTCAAGGAAATCAAGATTGTCGCCGCCGGGACCTCGCGGCACGCGGGCCTCGCGGGAAAAGTATTGATTGAGCGGCTGGCGCGCGTGCCCGTGGAAGTGGATTACGCCTCGGAATTCCGCTACCGTGACCCCTTGGTCGATCCTCAAATACTCACGCTGCTCATCACGCAATCCGGCGAAACGGCTGACACCATCGCCGCCCAGCGCGAGGCGCAGGCCAAGGGTTCGAAGACGCTGGTGATCTGCAACGTGCTGGGCAGCATGGCGCCGCGCGAGGCGCATGGCACCATCTATACCCACGCGGGTCCGGAAATTGGTGTGGGCTCAACCAAGACGTTCACCGCGCAGTTGACCGCGCTCTATCTGTTTGCGGTTTACCTGGCGCAAACCCGCCACCATCTGACAGGCGCGGAAGCAAAGCCACTGCTGGCGGCTTTGACCGCGCTCCCCGGACAACTCGAGAGCGTGCTCCAGAAGGACGATGAGTTTGAAGACCTGGCGCGGCATTTCTACCGCTCATCGGATTTCCTCTTCCTTGGCCGGGGCGTGCACTTTCCTGTGGCGCTCGAAGGCGCGTTGAAGATGAAGAAGCTTTCCTACATCCACGCCGAGGCCTATCCTGCCGGCGAAATGAAGCACGGGCCGAACGCGTTGATCGCCGATGGCCTGCCGGTGGTGGTGATCGCCACGTGTGACTTTAGCGCGGAGGATTCGCGCACCCGTTACGAGCGCACGATTTCGAACATCAAGGAAGCGAAGGCGCGCGGCGCTTCCATCCTGGCGCTGGTGACCGAAGGCGATCGCGAAGTGTGCGACATGGCGGACCACCTGATCGTCCTGCCGCATACCAATGAACTGCTCTCGGCGATCCTGGAAGTGGTGCCGCTGCAATTGCTGGCCTACCACATCGGAGTATTGCGGGGCTGCGACGTGGACCAGCCGCGTAACCTGGCGAAGTCAGTGACGGTAGAATAGCTTGAAACTCGTTTACTCTGACCAATACGACTTGAATCTGGGGAGCCACGTTTTTCCCTCCATCAAATATCGCTTGATCAAAGAGAAGGTATTGCGTGACCAAATTGCCGGTCCGGAGGATTTTGTCGAGCCGCCGCCGGCGTCGGATGAGGATGTGGCGCTGGTCCACCACCGCGACTATATCCGCAAGCTGCAGGCCGGCAAACTTTCCTACCTTGAAATCCTGCGCCTGGAAATCCCTTACTCCCCCGAGCTGGTGCGCGCCGTGTGGCGCTCGGCAGGCGGGTCGATTCTAGCGGGACGCCTGGCGCTCGAAGGCGGCGTAGCCGTAAACGTGGGGGGGGCTTTCATCACGCTTATCCCGATCATGGCGAAGGCTTCTGCGTGCTGAACGATTTCGCCATCGGCATTCGCCGCTTGCAGAAAGACAAAGTCATCGAGCGCGCCATGACGGTGGACTGCGATGTGCATCAAGGCAACGGGACCGCCGCGATCTTCGCCGGCGATCACACCGTGTACACTCTTTCCATCCACCAGGTAAACAACTATCCCTACCCCAAGCCTCCCAGCACGCTTGACATCGACCTGCGCGACGCGGTCGAAGACGCGGAATACTTGCAGGAGCTTGAAAAAGGCCTCGACCAAGCGCTCAGCGGATTCCAGCCCGACCTGATGTTCTACGTGGCGGGGGCGGACCCTTATCAAAATGACCAACTCGGCGGGCTAAGGCTCTCTCTGAGGGACTCGAGCGGCGCGACCGGTTGGTGTTTGAGAAGGCCCGCGCCAGGAAAATCCCAGTGGCAGTCACGCTCGCCGGAGGTTATGCCCGCCGCGTAGAGGACACCGTCGAAATCCACACCCGAACAATTCGAGTCGCAAAGGAATTTGCGAAGTAGCGGCGATTACGAATCGCCAGGCTCCGGACATAGCCTTATCCGGCCAGTGGACGTGGCGGCGTGAAGCCACCGGCGGCTTACTGCATCGGCAGCAGCTTGCCCAGTTCTCGCCACGTTACCAACCGGACGTGGTTCTCCTCCAGCATGTGGCGGAATTCCGGACTGGTCATAACGTTGAAATCGCGCTGCCTCCAGGCACTGCCGTAGTCGGGATGATCTACCGTGATGGCCTGCATTTCGGCGTCGTCGTAGGCGAGGTGAACGATGAACTCCGAAACGCCGGTGGGGAGCGTCTCGACAAGGTGCGTGTAGTAGCTCAACCAGTCATCCGCCTTGATGGGCGGACTGGCCACGAACAAGTGGTCGACAAGCACGTCTGTAGGCTTAATGGCTGCGTACATGTTGGGAGGCGCGCCGGGGACCTTCAGCAATAGGAATGGGATGTGATACTCATGCGCAACATTCGCGAGAGCCGCCACCAGGGCAGGTTTGGTGTACAGCACTCCCATGTGGGAGTCGAGATGGGTGGGGTGGATTCCCATCCTCAAGGACGTCTCTACTTGCGCCCGTATTTCGCGCTCGGCTTCTTGCGGATTGATACGGGGCGCCGCCTCGGCCGTCGTCGGCCAGAGATAGCCTTGCGGATCGAAGAGTGACGGCACCTGGTCGCGCGGCGAGATGGATCCCCATCGGTAGCTCTTCCATTCACTCGACAAGGTGAGGTGCAAGCCGAGGTCGGCCTCGGGGTGAGCCTTGGCGTACTCCGCCACTTCGGTGAGCCATGGGCACGGAATCATGATGCTGGCGGATGACACGGCGCCCTGATTCAAGGCCTCGAAGGTGGCCATGTCCACGGAGTGCGCGACCGCCAAGTCATCAGCGTGGAGGATCAGTAATTTTGCATCAGAAGGATATCCAAGCCGTTGGGCAAGGTTCTGATTTTGCGCGCCGCACGGTGCAGAAAACGCAAGGAGGAGACCTACTACAACCAGACTGCGAGCGCGCATGCACGACCTCCGATTTTTACAGCGGGGTGCAGTTGAAGTCTACTTCTGAATGCTCACCAGGAGAGAATTCATGGACCCGGTGCGGTAGCCTTCCAGGTCCAGGGTGACAAACTTGAAGCCCAGGGCTTTGAAGATCTCAACAAACTTGCGGGCCATTTCCGGGTCGAGTGCCCGCGGCATTTCCTCCGGAGAAATTTCAAGGCGAGCCAGCTCTTCGTGATAGCGCACGCGGAACTGGCGGAAGCCGAGCGCGCGCAGGGCCTCTTCGCCTTTCTCGACGATGGCCAGGCGCTCCGGCGTTACTTCAATTCCATAAGCAATGCGCGAGGAAAGGCACGCGGACGCGGGACGATCCCATACGGGCAGTTCGACGCGACGCGAGAGTTCGCGGATATCCGCCTTGGTCATTCCCGCATCGAGCAGCGGCGTCAAAACTTTGTGCTCGCGGGCGGCCTGCTGGCCGGGGCGCCAGTCACCCAGATCGTCCGCATTAATTCCGTAGGCAACGGCCGCAATGCCGCGCTGGCCAGCCAGTTCGTCGAGCTTTACGAAAAGCTCATCTTTGCAGAAATAGCAGCGGTCCCCGAGATTGGCGCGATAGCTCGGATTCGCGAGCTCATCGGTCGTGATGAACTCGTGGGGGAACTGGAAGCGCGCTACGCATTTCTCCGCTTCGGCGCGGTCGCGCGCGGAGTAACTGGCACTCAAAGCCGTCACCGCGAGCATGCGCTTACCCATCGCGTGGTGGGCCGCATAGGCAAGGTATGCGGAATCCACGCCGCCCGAGTAGGCGACGATCAACGAAGGCAACTGACCCAGTTGCGACTCCAGCCGCTGTAGCTTGCTTTCCAGTTCATCCATGACTACAACCCCACATCTCAGAATAGCGCGACTGGGCTCAACTCTCAACCCGCTTCGTTGGTGGGTCAATTTGATGTCGTAGCGGCGAGTTTACCTCGCCAAATGGCGGCGTCCCGATAAGATCGGGATGAATTCCGCCGCCTCTACATTAAATTGACCTACTACCCCCGGTTGCAAATAAGGGGCACGGCAACCCGTGCCCTGGTGATCCTGCAACTGTACGGTGGCTATTGAATCAGGACTCCTTGCGTGGGCCCACTGCCATTGGTATCGCTTCTGATCAGGCAAGCCGCCGCGACCTGGTCTCCCTCTTCGAGGTTGATCAGCCGCACGCCCTGGGCGGAGCGACCGCTTTCGCGGATCTCACTGGAATCGAGGCGGGTGATCTTGCCTTGCTGGCTGATGATCATCACCTCGGATTCCTCGGTGACCCGCAGCACTCCCTCGACCTTGCCGTTGCGCTCCACGGTCTTGACGTTAATGACGCCCTTGCCGGCGCGCGACTGTAAACGGTACTCCGTAATCGCCGTGCGTTTGCCGTAACCCTTCTCGGTGACCGAGAGCATCAGTTCCTTTTCGCCCACGATTTCCATGCCGACGATGTAGTCGCCTTTTTCCAGATCCATGGCGTAAACGCCGTAGGCGGCGCGGCCCATATCGCGCACGTCAGCCTCGGGAAAGCGAATCGCCATGCCTTCGTGGGAGGCCAGGAAAATGTTGTCGCGGCCGGAAGTAAGGCGGGCGGCGATGAGCTCGTCACCTTCTTCAATCTTCATGGCGATGATGCCGCGCGAGTTGGGATTGGAAAAGTCAGCCAGGCGGGTCTTCTTGATGATGCCCTGGCGCGTGACCATGGTAATGTAGCCTTCCGCGGCCAGCGTCTCACCCTCCACGGTTACGTCCTTCGGCTCCTCGGGCAACTCCTTCACGGCCACCACGGCGGCAACCTTTTCTTCTTTCGACAGGTTAACCAGATTCAAAATATGCTTGCCCTTGCCCGCGGCGCCGACATCAGGGATTTCATACACCTTCAGCCAGTAGAGTTTTCCGGCGTTGGTAAAGACCAGGATGTAGCTGTGGGTGGAGGCGATGAAGAGGTTTTCAACAAAATCCTCTTCGCGCGTCTTCATACCCAGCCGGCCCTTGCCACCGCGCCCCTGTTGGCGATAGATGCTGAGCGGTGTGCGCTTGGTGTAACCGGAATGCGAAACCGTGATGACAACGTCCTGATCGGCAATCAGGTCTTCCAGTTTGATATCGGCCTGCTCCTCGATAATCTCCGTGCGCCGGACATCGCCGTAAGTTTTCTGAATTTCCTTCAGCTCGTTGACGATGACTTTCTTCAGCACTTTGTCGCTGGCCAGGATTTCCTGGTACTCGGCGATCTTCTTCTGGAGCTCGTCAAACTCCGCCTGGATTTTGTCGCGCTCCATAGCGGTCAAGCGCTGCAACTGCATTTCCAGGATGGCCTGCGCCTGGCGCTCCGTAAATTCGAACCGCGTCATCAATCCCGTGCGGGCCTCGGCGGGAGTCTTGGAGGCGCGAATCAGCTTGATGATGGCGTCAAGCTGCGAGAGCGCCTTGAGAAAACCTTCCAAAATGTGGGCGCGTTCCTGGGCTTTGCGCAGGTCGTACTCGGTGCGGCGCCGGACCACATTGACACGGTGGTCGATGAAGAGTTGCAAAGCGTCGATGAGAGGGAGCGTGCGCGGCTGGCCATGCACGATGGCCAGCATGATCATGCCAAACGTCTCCTGAAGCTGGGTGTGCTTGTACAGATTGTTCAGGATGACTTCCGGCTGCTCGCCGCGCTTTATCTCAATGACGATGCGCATGCCGTCGCGGTCCGACTCATCCCGAATGTCGGAGATTCCCTCAATCTTTTTGTCCTGTACCAGTTCGGCAATGCGCTCAATGACTTTGGATTTGTTCACCTGGAAGGGAATCTCGGTGATGACGATCTGCACCTTCTCCTTGGCGGGGCGCTCGATGGCCGCCTTGGCGCGCATGGTGAACTGGCCCCGGCCCGTCGAATAGGCGGACTTGATCCCGCTCTTGCCGTAAAGGTAGGCGCCGGTAGGGAAATCCGGCCCCGGAACGAGCGCCAGCACCTCGTCGATGGAAGCGGTGGGTTTGCTCAGCAACAGAATCGTCGCTTCGATAATCTCCGTCAGATTGTGGGGCGGAATTTTGGTGGCCATGCCCACAGCAATGCCATCCGAGCCGTTGATCAGCAGATTCGGAACGCGCGTGGGCAGCACGGTGGGCTCTTCCGTGGACTCATCAAAGTTGGGAATGAAGTCCACGGTGTCTTTCTCAATGTCGGCCAACAACTCTTCTGCAAGGCGGGCCAGACGGCATTCCGTGTACCGGTATGCCGCTGCCGGGTCGCCATCCACGGATCCGAAGTTGCCCTGGCCGTCGATCTGCGGGTAGCGCATATTGAAGTCCTGCGCCATGCGTACCAGCGTGTCGTAAACCGCCGCATCACCGTGCGGGTGATATTTCTTGATGACCTCGCCCACCACGCCCGCGCACTTGATGTAACGCTTGTCGGAGGTGTTGCCCTCTTTGTACATCGCGTAGAGAATGCGGCGATGGACGGGCTTCAACCCGTCGCGCACATCGGGCAGGGCGCGGCCAATAATCACACTCATCGCGTAATCGAGATACGACTTGCGCATCTCGTCTTCAATGTTGACGGGAATGTCCCGCGACGGCTTTATTAGTTCCTGATCACCCATGAATTGCGGTCCTTAGTGTTCGTAATCTCGTACATTCCATTTTACCGGATTTCAGCGCCGAATGGGAGTTGTGTTTGGCCCAAACCGACGTTAAAAGTATTTGCTGGGTTTTGTTGCTAACTACTTGTATTATCATAAACATCGTGGCTTTGCGGAAAACTGACATTTTTTCTACATGTGTTTTCAACAACATTGTGGCTTTAACCTTCATTTTTAATTCCCCCTTTTCGCTGGACCTCCCATCATTGTCACGCGCTATGTTATTTAATTTCAGGAACATAGGTGTTTGGACATTTCCGCCATTTTACCGCTAACTGCCTTTGTTTTCTATTATATCGTGGCTTTGAATATCCTCTTCGCTCGCTTCCACGGCTTCCCTTTTGCCCTCTTGGCGTTTGATTTTCAGCAGCAGGTTGGTGAGTCGGCGGACTTCCCGCATGTTGGCATCTTGCATTCGGCGCATTAGCAAGGCATCGGCGTGGCTGGGAGCGATTTCCGCGGCGAGTTCGTAAGGTGAAGGACCGGCCACCGACTCCCTCAGGAGGGCCTTACGCTGAGCCTCGCAACTCTCCACCTGCCGGGTGAGGATATTCTCCAGAAGCTGGCGTGGACGCTCCCGCGCCTCCCAATCCGCCGCAATGATGTTGGGATATCGCTCATCCTTTTCCTCTTCTGTAGCGCCCACCCCGGGGTCGGCAGGCGCCGGATTAACGCCCGAAGCTTCGCTGGATGGCGTTTCCTGCTGGCTGGAACCCGGCGCCACGTTCGCTTGGGGCGGGAACGAGGCGGTCGCACCAATGCCAAAGATCTCCTTGGCCTGGGCGACCATTCTGCGCGCTTTCTCCATCTCGTCAATGCCGTTCTCATCCGTGCCCGGGGCCTGGAGTTGGTAGAAGAGGGCCAGAGTGATATCGCCCATATCCTTTAACACTTCCTCCTGGTGCAAGTTCTTCATTTTTTCGAGGTCCTCGGGAGTGGTGACGTAATGCTCGCGCGCTACGGATTTGACGAGCAAGCGCAATCGCTCCGCCGTCATCTTGAGGCGCATCATCTGCGCGTGCAGCCGGTTGTCGCGCCCTTGGTCGGCGCTCCTGGCGCGGCGCAGCGCGGCGCCCTCCTGCGAGCGATCGGCGCGGCCCATCAGCCACAGCACTCGCGCCAGACGGATAACCAATTCGTCCTGCAAGGCGCCCTGGGGTGTGAATTCCTGGCGCAGTCCGGCGAGCAGTTCCTCAAAGTGGGCAGGGTCCTCGCCCAAATCGCGCAAAGCGTCCTCCTGCGCCTTGGCATAAAAGCCATGACGCAGGTGGGCGGCGCCTGTGCGCTCCTTCCCCTCCGGCGTCGCCGGACCTGTGGATTGACTCGCGTTACGCCGATTGGCGGCAGCTTTCCTTTTGGTCAGGGTGGTTTTTTTGACGAGCGACATGGAAGACCTCCGAAGAGCAGTGGTTAGTGGTAAGTGGTTAGTGGTTAGCGCATGGTAGCCAATGCTAAGCAGTTAAGGATTGGGGCAGCCGGTGTGGCCGTGCCTGGAATATGGTTTCGGGATTCGTCGGAAACGAGGGTTCATGGAGTGTGGCGCATTGCTGAGCGGGTCCGTGGGCAGGTTTCCCACCAAGAATCTTAGACTACCTATCTATGGTATCATAGTAGTAACGAATGTCAAGAGAATAACGTTGCTGTTTGTCAGAAAATTGGGGTCTAAGACAAGATAGGTATGCCAAGTTGTGAGGCGCAGTTCTTTTGCCTCCCGCTCCGGTGATCCGAAGGCCGCACCCCAAGGTCTTGCTCAGGGGTGAAACCTCCGCACGCTAAGTCCGGGAATGAACTTAAAGTGTTTATAGTTGGCGGTTGCCAGCGATTCTTGGCGAATAAGCGCGGTAGCACCAATCAGCGCGTCACTCACATCGAGGCGATGCGCCAGAACAAACGATTTCATGATGCGCACCGCTGACACGCTGATGCTGTCGGTTATGGGAACGACTTCGGTGAACAATTCCTCCACCATCTTCTCGATATTTCTCAGGTCACCGGCATCGCGGCTTCCGTACAGAAGCTCCATGTAGGAGATAGCTGACAAATTTCGGTCCGGCAGTGGAACGCTATTGACGAACCGGGCAGCCGCGGGCAGGCCGCGGTGTACCCAGATGAGAATGTCTGTGTCGAATATCAACGCAGGTACCTGGGAGTGCGGATCTTTTTCAGCCAAGCACGAACATCCTTCATGTCTTCCCGGTCGGCCCACATCCCAAAGGCAGGATGGTCTTCAACGCGCATTGGCTCTTTTGTCTTCAGAGCGGATAGCCTCGCGATGGGCTTGCCTCGCAACGTGACCGTAACGGAACCCAAGCGTTGAACCCTCTTCAGGATCCCTGAGGTGTTTAAGCGCAATTGTTTCGCAGTGACAACCATAAATCGCCATCCTAGCCAAAGTGTACACTACGAAGTATACACTTGGTTTGAACTCGGGTCAATCTAACCCACGCAGGGTTTGATATCCAAGTTCTTCACATCCAGTGCGTTGTCTTCGATGAACTGGCGGCGGGGTTCGAGGATGTCGCCCAGGCGATTCCAGAAATTCACCTGTGCTGCTTCAACCAGTCCCTGAAGGACAACAATCGTGGCAGTGATTCCCGATCCTTCTGACGGTTCGCCGCCTGTTTGCTTCGCACAATGTCATCGATACTGGCAACCGGGAAACCGTGGCGTTCGAGGCGCCGCTTCCAGGCATCCTCAAATCTTTCGATGCCGTCGGGTGCAAAGATCAGGTCCACATCATAGGGGCCGTTGCGTAATTAAAGGAATCAGTCTCGATGATAGCCAAGCCAGCGCGGCAAATTGCTTTGACACCACTGACGATACTCCTCCATGGTGTCGAACGAGCGGTACTCCGTATCATCCAGAACGGGCTTGTAGGTGTGGATAAACGAATTACGTATATGTTGCTCTATCGGTCTTTTGGCTGCGGCCTCAAAGTCTTCCCAATCAGGATGGCCTTCGGTGTTTTCCATAGCGGTTTAGATGTCCAGGTTCTTCACGTCGAGCGCGTTATCTTCGATGAACTGGCGGCGGGGTTCGACAACGTCGCCCATGAGGACGGTAAAGATGGAATCCGCTTCCACCTGATCTTCCACCTTCACCTGCAACATGGTGCGCTGCTCGGCGTCCATGGTGGTTTCCCACAACTGCGTGGGATTCATTTCACCCAGACCCTTGAAGCGCTGCACGGTGAAAGATTTCTTTCCCACCGACATGACGTGTTCCACCAGTTCCTTGCGGTCCTCGATGGTCAACGTGTTGCCATTGGAGGTAATGGTGAAGGGCGGGCGGTCATATTCGTGCACGCGTTTGTGTAGATCGAAAAGGCGGCGGTATTCGGGGCTGGAGAGCAACTCCCAGTCGAGGGTACGTTCGGGTTGCGTCAGACTGTGAAAGGCCAGGAAGTAGAGGTTGTGCTCTTCGTCCAGCTTAATGGCGACCTTGAAATCTTCCGCACGCAAATCCTTCGCTACCTTTTCCAGCTTTGCCTGATCTTCCAGTTCGGCTTTCTTGGAAAGTTCGGCGCGCAGCAAAGCATCAATAGGCCGCCCGTCGCCTATGCGCTTTTCGAGCTTCCCGTAAAGCTCGATGTATTCACCAAACGCCATCAGGAAATTGGTGAGCTCGCCGCCCT
Organism: uncultured Acidobacteriota bacterium; assembly: GCA_963804995.1. Lineage (GTDB taxonomy): Bacteria > Acidobacteriota > Terriglobia > UBA7540 > UBA7540 > Bog-366. Next base: position 128,546 of record CAWDSK010000002.1, on the reverse strand, counting down.
CCAATTTCAGTTTCTTGCTACCCTCACCAAATTCCACGGCGTGATCTTCGGTGGCACGGCGCAGCACTTCCCGGCGGAATTCCTTCTCGTCGTGAATGTATTGCGATTTCTTACCCTTCTTAATCAGGTAGAGCGGGGGTTGCGCAATGTAAATATTGCCGCGCTCAACCAGTTGCGGCATCTGGCGATAAAAGAAGGTCAGTAAAAGTGTGCGGATGTGCGAGCCGTCCACGTCGGCGTCCGTCATGATAATGACTTTGGAATAGCGCAACTTCGCAATGTCAAAGTCGTCCTTGCCGATGCCGGTTCCGAGCGCCGTGATCAGCGCGCGAATTTCCTCGTGACCCAGCATTTTGTCGAAACGCGCCTTCTCCACGTTCAGAATTTTTCCGCGCAACGGGAGGATGGCCTGGTAGCGCCGGTCGCGTCCCTGCTTGGCGGAGCCTCCGGCGGAGTCGCCCTCCACCAGGAAGAGTTCACAGCGCGCCGGGTCCTTCTCCTGGCAATCCGCCAGCTTACCGGGCAGGCCGCCGGAATCGAGCGCTCCTTTGCGTCTGGTGAGCTCCCGCGCCTTGCGAGCGGCTTCCCGCGCCCGCGACGCGTCGATGGCCTTGGCGCAAATCTTGCGGCCCACCGTGGGATTCTTCTCGAAACTTTCCATGAGCTTCTCATAAACGAAGCTGGCCACGGTGCTCTGGATGTCGCTATTGAGTTTTCCTTTGGTTTGACCTTCAAACTGCGGCTGCGGCAACTTCACGCTGATGACCGCCACCAAGCCCTCGCGAACGTCCTCACCCTGCAGGTTCTCTTTCACGTCCTTGAAGAGGCCCTGGTTCTGACCAAATTGATTGATGCCCCGCGTCAGGGCGGAACGGAAGCCGGAGAGGTGCGTGCCGCCATCCACGGTGTTGATGTTGTTGGCGAAAGAGAAAACGTTTTCCGCATAGCCGTCGTTGTATTGGAGAGCGAACTCCATGTGGGTGTCGTCGCGGTCGATTTCCGCGTAGATGGGCGTCGCGTGCAGCACCTCTTTGTTCTTGTTGAGATGCTTGACGAACTCGGAGATGCCGCCGTTGTAATGAAACTCGCTCTGCTTGTTGCTGCGCTCGTCCTTGAGGCGGATGGTCAGGCCCCGATTCAGGAACGAGAGTTCGCGCAGGCGCTGCGCCAGTGTATCGAAGTTAAATTCGATCGAGTCAAAGATTTTGGAGTCGGGTAGGAAAGTTACTTTGGTGCCACGTTTTTCAGTCTTGCCGGCCCGCTTGAGGGGAGCGAGCGGCTTCCCGCGCTCGTACGATTGCTCCCAAGTGTAACCGTCACGCCAGATTTCAAGTTCGAGCGACTCCGAGAGAGCGTTTACCACCGAAACGCCTACGCCGTGCAATCCGCCGGAGACCTTGTAGCTCTTGGAATCAAACTTCCCGCCCGCGTGCAGGACGGTCATGACGACTTCCGCGGCGGAGCGGCCCTCCTCTTTGTGCAAATCCACAGGAATGCCGCGCCCGTTGTCGGTCACGGTCACGGAGTTGTCGCCGTGCACGACGACGATCACGAGGTCGCAGAAGCCCGCCAAGGCCTCGTCCACGGCGTTGTCGACCACCTCCCACACCAGGTGATGCAGTCCCATGGCCCCGGTTGAGCCAATGTACATGGCCGGCCGCTTCTGCACTGCCTCCATCCCACCCAGCACCTTGATGCTTGTGGCATCATAGGCATGAGCTCCGTTTACTTCTGGCTCCTTCTGCTTGCTCACGTGGGTCGACAACCTCCTGAAGGGCTCACTCTTAGACGAAAACGCCGGCGGAGAATAAGATTCCCTGCCGGCCGCTGGCCATCCGACACCCTCGAGAATCGTTAGGTAGTTTCAGGCGGACCCTTCTCACTTCGGTCCTCTGCGCATCCTGCTTCCCCCGCTGCCGCCTTCCCGCACTTGTAGCGCCGACCTTCAGGTCGGCAGGTATCCCGACAGGTCGGGACGCTACAACTTCGGCTAGATCCGCATGGGCATGACAACGTAGCGGTACCGATAAGCGCCCTGCTCAGCCGGGCGTAGTTGCCCCGCGCTTTGCTCGTCTTTCAACTCCAACCGGATTTTCCCCCCATCGCCGACGACGGCCATGAAATCCAGCAGGTACTGGTAGTTAAAACCAATCTGCATGGATTCCTGGTCGTAGGTGGCGTCCACCACTTCGTGCGCTTCACCGTACTCGCCACTGGAGGAGAATATTTCCACGCGATCCTTTTCCACCTGCATGCGCACGGCATGTGAACGTTCATCCGCAAGCAGAGCGACACGGCGGATGGCCGCAGCAATCTGCTCCTTGTCTAATTCCACAATCCGGGTATTGTCGCGGGGGAGGACCGCCTCATAGTTGGGGAACTGCCCGGTCAGCATGCGCGAAATCAAGACGCGGCTGCCAATTTCGAAAAAGAGATGGCTGTCATCTTTCGAAAGATCCACGGGCGTATCCTCTTCGACTTCCGATAGCAGACGGAGAAGTTCAGCCATCGCTTTCTTGGGCACCAGAACACGCAACTCATTCTTCAGTCCCTGCACCTGAACATCACGCTCGACCAGCGCCAGCCGATGCCCATCCGTCGCCACCATGCTGGCGCTTTCCGGCTTCAAGATCAGCAACGCGCCATTCAAGGTGTATCGGGATTCTTCGTTGGAGATTGCGAAGATGGTCTTCTGGATCATCCCGCCACACACGCTCGCCGGAAGGGTGGCAAGGGGTTTGGGGACGACCGGGAGGACCGGGAAGTTATCCCGGGCCATTCCCACCAATTTGAAGGATGAGCGCTCGCACGTCACCTGTACCCAGTGGTTTTCCAGAACCTTGAAGCGAACTTCCGCGTCGGGCAAGGAGCGGACAATTTCAAACAACCGTTTCGCCGGGATCGTCCCCGAACCACCCTCTTTCACCTTGGCGGGACATCCACAGCGAATGCCCAAGTCAAGATCCGTAGCGCTGATGCGCAGGGTGGATTCCTCAACCTCAAACAATAGGTTGGAGAGGATGGGAATGGTCGTCTTTTTTTCCACGACTCCCTGAGTCAGTGTCAACTCTTTGAGGAGATCAGATTTGCTAGTAGAAAATTCCATAAAGATTTTCCCTCAAGAGATAGTATTTAGTCGTAGTGCTGTGGATTTGTGGAAAATCCGCGAAGCTCTATGGTCACCGTAACTTACCTGTCCTCCCTGTGTGGATTGCTTTCAGGGTTTTGAGGATTACCATAACACTTCGACCCGATCCTCGGAATTCACAAATTTCCCACTTACCAAAAAATTGGATAACCCCTTAAGTTCAATTCAGGCCATCACGTAGCTTGTTAAGAAGTCTGTTCAAATCCCTGTCACTTTCCCGCATCTCCGCGATTTTATTGATCGAGTGCAGAACCGTGGTGTGATGTTTTCCGCCAAACTCCCTGCCGATCTGAGGCAACGACGCCGGAGTCAGTTCCTTGGTAAGGAACATCGCGATCTGCCGCGGATAGGCAACCGCTCGGCTGTTATCCTTGGCCTTTAACTGCGGCAAGGTAAGTCCAAACTCCCTGCAAACCGCCCGCTGAACATTCTCAATGGAAACTCGCCGATCCTCCAGGTCAATCAGGTTCTTGAGTACCTGCTGCGCCATGACGAGGGAGATGGAGGCGCCCGTCAATGAGGAGTAGGCAATCAGACGCGTCAGTGCCCCTTCCAAGTCGCGAACACTCGATTTGATCTTGCGGGCGATAAACTCACTGACATCGTCAGGCAGAACCACGCTCTGCGATTCTGTCTTCTTGGCCAGGATCGCCCGCTTCGTCTCCAGGTCCGGTGCTTGCAAATCCGCGGTTAGACCCCAGGCGAAGCGCGAACGGAGACGCTCTTCCAGTCCCGTGATCTCTTTGGGCGGGCAGTCACTGGAGATCACGACCTGCTTTTGCGCCTCGTACAAAGTGTTGAAGGTGTGGAAAAACTCTTCCTGGGTTCGCTCCTTGCCACCGATGAACTCAATATCATCCATCAGCAGGACGTCCACATTACGGTATTTATCACGGAAAGAAACCATGCGGTCGTAGCGGAGAGAGTTTATCACCTCGTTCGTAAAACTTTCGGAGGAAACATAGGCCAACCGCATTTCTCTCCACTTACCCTTGATCATGTGGCCGACGGCTTGCATGAGGTGCGTCTTTCCCAGCCCTACTCCGCCATAGAGGAACAACGGGTTGTAGGCCTTGGCCGGCGTTTCCGCCACGGCTTGCGCAGCGGCGTGGGCAAACTGGTTGCAATTCCCGACCACAAAAGTGTCAAAAGTGTAGCGGGGGTTCAGTTGGTGGTCGACAGATTCAAAATCCAGCTTAGCCTGAAAGGTTTTTCCCTCCCCGCTCTCCATGGGCTTCTTGTCGGTGCTTTCTTCCACCACGTAGCGGACTTTCTGCAAGTCTAACTGGAGCTCAGTGACCGCATCATGAATCATCCCGCCGTAGTGCTCCTGAATCCAATCCTGAAACTCGCGGTTAGGAACTCGCACCACGAGTGCTCCCTGGTCAACGTGGCTGAAGCGGGTCGGCCGCAACCACGTCTGGTAACTCTGCGTGTTCACCTTGGTCTTCAGGTAACCCAGGATTTCTTGCCAAGCGTTCATGGTGCTTTCAGAGGGAAAACAACCGCCCGCCCCTACCGGGTAGGAGCTCTGCTGGTCCGAGACTAGCCCCTTTTGCGAGCGTGAAAGAACTGGCGTCACTAAGGCGCCTCAAACATCGCTACCTGTCCACGGGTTTTCCCATTTTTGTGTGTTGAGACGGTCCTAAGAAGGCGCAATAACTTGCCGGAATTGACTCGTTTCACTCTTCTAATATAGCACGAATCCAGGCGCGTGCATACCCCTCCGGAGCCTTGAAAATAGCGCCTCTGAGAGGTTCCGAGGCCTTTCGGGGCGCGCCAATGCCCGCTTTTCCCGACGACGAAAAATTTAACCCATTCACAGCACTTTTTAAACCCTAGAATTGCCAGCTTTTTCCCTCGACTTTGCGCTGAAAAGCGTGCCGGCACAACGACTGAATGAACTCCTCTGGCAACCTTTCAACCCAGAAGCCGCGCAATTTCATCCCGCTTGGGAACCCGCAAAGGCTTCGCTTGACCGTCTTGGAAAAGCATGATGCCTTCGCTCTCACGGCGGACTTCTCCAATTACGGTGGCGGGAGTTCCTCGCCGCCCATAGGCCCGCAGGAGGCGCGGAGCGGATTCTGCAGTTGCAACGATCAGAAGTGCGCCTGAGGCGATAAGCCCCAGGGGATCGAAACGCAGCACCTGGCTGAAGGCGCGCGTCTCCGCCAAAACGGGGATCTCTTCTCTCCACACCCGGAGACCCACTCGTCCGGCTCGGGCGATCTCGTCCAAGCCAGCCAGCAGCCCGCCTTCGGTCGGGTCGTGCATGGCGTGGATTTCCCCCCATCGAACCGCGAGTGTTGCGTCGCGAACCACACTGATTCCAGGATCGAAGAGCAATCGCTTGGCTCTCTGAACCACGCTGGGGCCGAGCTTCCGTTCGAGCTCTGCCCGTTTGGCCCGCGCCAGAATGGCTGTGCCTTCAAGCGCCACGCCGCGTGTCAGAATCACCAGGTCGCCGGGGCGCTGACTATCCTTCCGGATGAGTTTCGATTTCTCAACCTCACCCAGCATCTGGCCCACAACGATAGGCCGCTGCAGGCCCGTGGTGATTTCCGTATGGCCCCCGCATAGCGTGACGCCCAGCGAACGGCAGGCGCGGAGCGTGTCCCTAAAAATTCGGCGTGCCAGGGCAGGTGTGGAGCGGTTCTCCGGGAGGAGCAGCGTGGCCAGGAACCAGCGCGGCCGCGCGCCCATGGTCGCGATGTCATTGGCGTTGATGTTGACGGCGTACCAGCCGATGCGCTCCTCGGTGAAGGTGATGGGGTCGGTCTTGGCGATCAGGTATTTTTCCCCGAAATCAATTACGGCGGCATCTTCCCCGTAGCGCGGGCCAATCACCACGCGGGACGATGCGGGCGGCCGGCACGCCCGGAGAAGACTCCGGAGGACAGCCGCCGGCAATTTGCCGACCGGAAAATGAGAGGGTGCAGGCATCGTCAGGCGAGTATAGCTCCCTGGTGTGGATCTGGCCACTTTTCTGAGGGAACTTGTCCTCAGTCGATCAGGGTCTTGCAAACCGGCCATAACTAAGCATAATCTCCCTTTGGCTTCTCACCATGCACAGAGTCTTGGGAGTAATCCCGGCGCGACTGGAGTCTACGAGGCTGCCTCGCAAACCGCTGCGAGCGATTTGCGGCCGCCCCATGATTGCCTGGGTGTATGAGCGTGCCCGCCAAGCGGCCAGTCTCGATCATCTCGTGGTGGCCACCGATTCCGCGGAGGTCGAATCCTATTGCCGCGCCCAGGCGATACCGGTAATGATGACCTCAAGCGCCCATCGCTCCGGCACGGATCGGGTGGTGGAAGTTATGAGCCGCGAACCGGCTGAGGTCTACGTCAATATCCAGGGTGACGAACCGATGATCACTCCGGACCACCTGGAGCGCCTCCTCGGCCCCTTCCACGACGACCCTGGGGCCCAGGTTTCAACCCTCAAAGTTGCCATCGACGTGGAGCGCGCCCGTGATCCGAACAATGTGAAAGTCGTGACCGATGCTCGTGGCCTGGCACTCTACTTTTCCCGCGCTCTTATCCCTCACGACCGTGATGGAAGTGGAGACGCGCCTTATTTTAAGCACTTGGGGATCTATGCTTTTCGGGCGGCGGCACTGGAGAGATTCCACCACCTGCCGCCTTCCGCGCTCGAACTACTCGAAAAGCTCGAGCAACTACGCTTTCTTGAAAACGGCATTAGCATCGCGGTTGTGGAGACCCCTCTCGATACCATCGGAGTGGATACGGAAGAGGACCTCGAAAAGGTCGAGTCGTATTTCCGTCGGCAGCAACAAGAGCCAGGAAGGTGACGCGTTATGCGCATCAAAAAAGCGACCAAGAAGTATGAAGCGTGGCTGGCTAAACACATTACGATCGTTCAGAATGATCTGGCCCTGAAGCACACTCGGATGGCTGAAGGCGCCTTCTCGTTTCTGCGCGCCACCTTCTACCGATGGGTGCAGGTATGGCCCGAGGTCTGTGCGGAGCTGGTGCGAGCGCCGCGTGTGCTGGCAGTGGGTGACCTGCATGTGGAGAATTTCGGCACCTGGCGCGATCAGGAATCGCGACTGATCTGGGGTGTGAACGATTTCGATGAAGCCTATCCCATGGCCTACACGAACGACTTGGTTCGGCTCGCCGTCAGCGCGCACTTGGCGATCAGCGCCAACCACCTGGTCCTTTCACACGAGGAAGCCTGCAGTGCCATCCTGGCGGGGTATCGCGAGGGGTTGGAGTCCGGCGGTAAGCCCTTCGTGCTGGAAGAAAACAACCGATGGTTGCGTGAGGCAGCGACCGGCGAACTGCGCGACCCGGTGCATTTCTGGGGGAAGATGAACGAACTTCCTTCCGTGCGTGGCGAAGTTCCCAAGAGTGCGCGCAAGGCGCTGGAGGATCTCCTGCCCGCACCGGGACTGATTTATCGCGTTGCGCATCGCGTGGCTGGCCTCGGGAGTCTGGGCCGCGAGCGTTACGTTGCGCTGGCGGATTGGAGTGGAGGCCGCGTGGCGCGCGAGGCCAAGGCCTTGCTGCCCTCCGCGTGCGTGTGGGCAAAAGATGACAAGGGTTCGAAAAAGATTCTCTACGAGGAAATCATCACCGGGGCGGCCCGCGCCCTGGATCCCTACGTTCACTTGCGGGGGCGTTGGATCGTCCGTCGCCTCGCGCCGCACTGCTCACGGATTGAGCTCACGGCGCTTCCCAAGCAGCCCGACGAAGAGCGTTTGCTGCACGCTATGGGTTATGAGACGGCCAACATTCATCTGGGCAGCAAGCGCGCCATCAAGGCGGTGCGCCGCGACTTTGCCCGGCGTAAGTCAGGATGGCTGCACGAGGCAGCCAAGAAAATGGCCGACGCTGTGCGAAAGGACTGGGAAGATTGGCGACAGGGATAGGCGGGAAAGGCTAAGCGCCAAGCAGGAGGCACTCAGCCGACAGAATCAATAACCCCAAACGCCGGGGTAAATCCGACCGTTTCTTACGTTAAGAGGAGTGATAATTGTCGGAGCAAACGCGTCTTAGGTCTGATCCTCGAAGCGGTCGCGCATCCGGCGGATTCTACATTTCTCCAACCAGGTACTTACAACCTTCCGGCCCCACGCGGGCGGTGTGACCCGTCTTGCCCGGTACATCGAAGCGCTCACCAGGCTTGTAAGTATGCTCCTGCCCATCGAGGGTGACAGTCATCTCGCCTTCCAGGATGATGTGAGCTGAGACGCCGGGATGCCGATGCTCCGGGTAGAATACGTTGGGACCGTCCTCCCAAACGTAAACATCGTCGAATCCCTCATCCAGCAACTGCTTCGTCAACTGTTGTTCGTCCATATTGCAGAATCTCCTTGAGCTTTCCCGGGAAGCTCGGTGTGAAAGGCTCGCCACCCGCCTGAAAGCGCGTTGTGCTTCTCTTCTAGAAATACTGAATTCTTAAACTCTATACCAATCCCTCAACATTTGACCGGGGGGTTGCAACCCCCACTTGGGCGACGCTGCGGGCTGGAGAGGTGACCGCCTCTCCTTTGCGTTGAAACATAGCGCGTGGGTGGCCCCGCCCTTACGCTAACGTGCCACGCTCCCCATTGCCTGGAGATATCCCTCGACCAGCTTGGTGAAGGCACGAACCTGGGCGGGGAGCGCGTCGACGGCGAAGACTGTGCACTGCTTGATCTCTTCGACCGCACCAATCAGGTTCGCAATCGAGTTGAAGGTGTCCTCCAGCGGATACTCAACCCCTACCAGTCGCGCCGGATTATACCGGACGCCGCTCTTCACTTCGCGCTCGATCTTGTCTGTCGTCACCAACACGCCGCGCTGCTTTTCGCAGAACGCTTCCCAGGCAGGCCCGGATTGAGGAAACCCCTGCTCGGCGTGCAGTTGGCCGTAATGCTCGAGCTCGCATCCCAACCACTCGAGTTCCTGGGCGAGCTGTAACAGCGGCGGCTCCGGCATGCACAGGTATTGTAATACACCACGGGAATGTGAGAGATTGAAAAGGAGGTTGGGCGGAGCCGGACGTTCCACCCGATGTTTTCCGGCCGTCATGGCGCGCTGGCCCCCCCTCGGTAGAACGTCATCGAAAGTGGCGTCTGACCGCGCAGCATCCGGCGCCGCACTCAATCCCAATGAGGTGAACATGGAGTATCGCACTCTTCCCAAGACCGGACTCAAAGTATCTCGCCTCTCTTTCGGCACCATGACTTTTGGCGCGCAGACTGACCCAGCCAACGCTACCCGCATGGTGGACATCTGCTTTGATGCGGGCATCAATTTTTTTGATACCGCAAATATTTACAATAGGGGAGCGTCGGAGACGATCCTGGGCAAGGCGCTCAAGGGCCGGCGCGACAAAATCGTTCTGACCTCCAAGGTCCGCGGCAAGATGGGAGACGCACTCGACGACGAGGGCCTGTCGCGCGCGGCCATCACCAAAGCCATAGACGCCAGCTTGGCGCGACTGGGGACCGATTACCTGGATCTTTACTACTTGCATCAACCCGACTACGGCGTGCCCATCGAGGAAACGCTGGAGGCGATTGAGAGCTTGGTGCGGGCGGGTAAGGTACGCTTTCCGGCTGTTTCGAATTACGCCGCGTGGCAAGTGTGCGAAATTCTGTGGAATTGTGAAAAACGCGGTTACCAGCCCTACTACATCTCACAACCCATGTACAACCTGCTAGCGCGTGGCATCGAGGAGGAATACCTGCCGTTCTGCCAGCGCTTGGGCGTCGCGGTCGTGCCTTACAATCCCCTGGCGGGCGGATTGCTGACCGGAAAACACTCCCGCGCCAGCGGTCCCATCGCCGGCACGCGCTTCGATGGCAACAAGATGTACCAGGATCGCTACTGGCTTGACGACAACTTCGCCGCCGTGGAAGAGTTGCGCTCGATCGCGGCGGAGTCAGGCAAAACCCTGGTCGAACTCGCGCTCCAGTGGCTGCTTTCGCGGCCTGCGGTCGATTCCATCATCTTGGGAGCTTCGCGGGTCGAGCAACTTGCGGAAAATCTGAAGGCCGCAGAAGGTGTGCCGCTGGATGAGTCTGTTCTCTCTCGCTGCGACGCAGTGTGGAAGCGCCTGCGCGGCATCACGCCGAAATACAATCGCTGACGGCTTTCTCCTTAGCGATGTTCTAAATTCTGAATGCTGAATTCTGAAAAAGCTGCATAAACGATCGTCTGGAAATCTTAATTCTGAATTCATAATTCAGAATTTGCGACTGCCTACTGCCTTCTGCTTACTGCCCACATTCCTTCCCGAATCGCGAACCCCAAATCCCAAGCCTTCAAGCCAGCTCCCACTTTACCGGCCGCGTCCCCCGCAGCGCGTGTACCTTGCCTTGCTCTTCCAAGCGATCCATGTGGCCCTTGACGGGAAACATGGCAAGCGTCCAGGAATCGGGCGGCCAATCACCCACGGCGTTCGCGACCGCATCGATAAGCTCTTTCATGCTGAGCCCAGTGGGGGTCTTTCGGAGGCTCTCCAGGATCACGCGATCCAACAACTCGACGGTCTGCCGCGACAGGGCGATGAAGTCGCGGATCTCCTCGCCGCGCATGATGGGCCAATGCCCGGAGTAAAGGACATCAAGCGGTAGATGCTCGAAGTAACGGAGGGTCGAAAGGTAGATATCCACGTAGTAGTAAGTTACGGGGATGCCCATACCGCCCGTGGCTTTTGGGCAACCGCGGCCGTGAATGGCGTCGCCCACGAACGCCGCGTGGTGTTGAGGATCATAGAGCGCCAGATGGCCGTGCGAGTGGCCGGGCACGTGAAGGACCTCCAGGTGCCAGTCCTCACGCAAGCGAATGATTTCACCTCCCGTAAAGCAAACGTCCATCGGGCGCCGCCGGCCGGCCTCGGGCCGCGGTTCAGGGCTCATACCCACGTCATGCTCGGCGCGCAAAAAGTTGTAGCGGACGTCGAAGAGCGCGCGTGGGTCCTCCACCAGTTCCCGGTCGGCGGCGCCGCAACTGAGCCACGTGCCGGGCGAGGCGCGCTTGATCGAGTCATTCCCACCCTGGTGGTCGAGGTCAGAGTGGGTCGTCACCGCCAGCGTCAGGCGCTGAGGTTTGAGCTGGAGTGAATCCAGGTAAGGGAAGATCACCTTTTCGGGCGTTTCCGCGATGCCTGTATCGACCAGCACCGTGTTGTCGCCAACAAACAGGTACTGAAAGAGGTTTCGGCCACCGTACAAGGATTGGATCTGATAGACGTGGGGATAGAGTTCCACAAGCACCTCCGATTTGAGGGTAAGTGGGATTCGTACACCAAGTGGCGGCCCGGCGTCAATGGTAAGAAATGGCGATTTGGGGCTAACAGGACACAGCAAACAACCTGTGGTAAGTGTTTACACCCAGAGCAGCTTTTCCTTCTTGCGCTCCTCCCCACGGTGGGCGATGATGTTCGGCCGGCCACTCGAATGGGTCTTGGTGGACCTTCGCCCAGGCGAGTTGGCCCTGCGATCCGCTGCTCTGCGGTGTTAGTGCTCTCAGGCCGAGGCCCCCATGTCCAAAGACAAGTTCGTGCTGGGAATTGATTTCGGGACGGAATCAGGGCGCGTGGTTGTGGTTCGCGCGCGCGACGGCAAGCTGGTGGCGTCCTCAGTGGTCGCTTACCCCAACGGCGTGATTGACGAGCGTCTCCCCGGTGGTCCTGCGCTGGAACCTGACTGGGCGCTCCAGAATCCCTTCGACTATTTGCGCGTCCTGGAGAAGGGGGTACCGAAAGCGCTGAAGGAAGCGCGAGTAAAGGCGGAGGATGTGGTCGGCATTGGCACGGACTTCACCGCCTCCAGCCCCATGCCTACAACGCCGGGCGGAGTGCCGCTCTGTGGGGTTACCAGATTCCGCAAGCATCCGCACGCGTATGTCAAACTTTGGAAACACCACGCCGCTCAAGCCGAAGCCAATCGCATCAACGAGGTCGGCCGCGAGCGCAACGAGGAATTCATTCGCATCTATGGGGGGAAGTACTCCTCCGAGTGGTTCTTCTCAAAACTTTTGCAGGTGCTGAACGAAGCCCCGGATGTCTACGCCGCCACCGATCGCTTTATTGAGGCGGCGGATTGGATCGTGTGGCAATTGACCGGTGAACAGAAGCGCAACACTTGCACGGCTGGATACAAAGCCATGTGGGTGAAGGGTCAGGGATTTCCTTCGTCAGATTTCTTCCGCGCGCTTGACCCCCGGCTTGAGAACGTCATCGCGGAGAAGGTTGGTGAAACGTACTATCCGCTGGGCGCGAGGGCTGGCGGCCTGACCGCATTTTGGGCGAAGCAAACCGGTCTCCAGGAAGGGACGCCGGTCTCCATCGGTAATGTTGATGCTCACGTGGGGGTGCCGGCCTGCACGGTGACCGAGCCCGGTTCGCTCGTGATGATCATGGGCACGTCAATCTGCCACATGCTGCTCGCGAAGGAGCGGCAGATGGTGGAGGGCATGTGTGGCGTCGTCGAGGACGGCATTGTCCCCGGCCTTTGGGGTTATGAGGCGGGGCAATCCGCTGTCGGTGACATCTTCGCCTGGTTCTTTGAGCACGGGGTGCCGGATTACATACATCGTGACGCGCGCCGGCTGAAAGTGCCATTCCAAGTGGCGCTGGAAAAGCGTGCCGCGGCGCTTAAGCCCGGCGCGTCGGGCCTGGTGGCGCTCGACTGGTGGAATGGCAATCGTTCCATCCTGGTGGATGTTGACGTCTCCGGCGTACTCCTGGGCATGACGCTCTCGACGCGCGCGGAAGAGATTTACCGTGCCCTGATTGAGGCCACCGCCTTTGGTACACGCACCATCATCGAGGCGTTCGAGTCGAAGGGTATCGCCGTAAAGGAACTTGTGGCGTGCGGCGGCTTGCCGGAGAAGAGCCGGCTCTTGATGCAGATTTACGCCGATGTCACGGGGCGCGAAATCAAGCTGGCTGACCCGCTCCAGACTTGCTCGGCGCTGGGAGCAGCGATGCACGGCGCCGTTGCCGCGGGACGCGCTGCCGGCGGCTACGACTCGATTTTTGAAGCCGCCCAGCACATGGCCAGGGTGCAGAAGCACACCTTCCGGCCGCGCGCAGAGCACCACGCGACTTACAATAAGCTTTTTACGGAATACCAGGCGCTTCACGATTACTTCGGGCGCGGTGGAAACGACGCGATGAAGCGGCTGAAATCGCTGAAGCGGGAGACAGCGGCAAAATAAGCTGATCGCTGAGAGCTTTCTTCCATGCTGACCCTCGTACAACTCCGGCGCGAAGTCTGGCACGCCAACCTCGGCATTTGGCGCGGGGGCCTGGTCACCATGCATAGCGGCAACGCCAGCGGCATCGACCGGAAACGCGGCCTCGTGCTGATCAAACCAAGTGGCATGGATTACGACCGCATGCGCCCGGCCGACATGGTGGTGACGGACCTCGCGGGCCGCAAAATCCGCGGCAAGTGGAATCCCTCCGTGGACCTGCCCGATCACCTTTACATCTACCAGCACTGCCCGGAGGTGGGCGGAGTCATCCACACACATTCGAATTACGCCACCAGCCTGGCGCTGCTGGGCAAGTCGATCCCTGCGTATCTGACAGCAATCGCCGACGAGTTTGGCGAGGAGATTCCTTGCGCGCCGTACGTCGATAACCAAGCCGACCATATCGGCCAGGCGATCGTGCAGTACAGGAAACGCGCGCCCGCGATTCTCCTGGGCCAGCACGGCGCTTTCACCTGGGGACCGACGCCCCGCGCCGCGCTCAAGGCCGCCGTGATGCTCGAAGACATAGCCAAGACCGTTCACCTGGCCCTGCTGCTCGGCAAACCCACGGCCTTGCCGCCCCAGGAAGTGGAGAAGTGGTGGAATCGCTACCACACGACTTACGGCCAGCCAGGGAAGAAGCGTTAGTGCGGAGGTTGCGGGTAAGAAATTCGCCGCCCCGCACGCGAAGCGTTTAGCGATTGCACCAGCCGCGGCGCTGGAGTCTGGTTGCCGGACAGGTCACAGGAAGGCAGCCCTGCGCTCTTAAGGCCCCATCATGAACTTGCCTATTTCGATTCCCTTGGCCCTGTTCTGGTTCGCCGCCCCGGCCGGCCCGCGACTTATTCTCCTGAATCCGGTGGACATGGCCATCGTCGCCATCTACTTCCTGATGGTGTTGGGGATTGGCTTCTACCTGAAGCGCTACACCAAAAGTGGTGAGGACTTTTTCCTGGCGGGCCGCGAAATGACCGCCTGGGTGGCGGGCCTGAGTTTCATCTCCGCGAACCTCGGCGCCCTGGAGCTGATGGGCTGGGCGGCCGCCTCCTACCAGTACGGCATTCTGGCGACCCATTGGTATTGGGTGGGCGCGATCCCAGCCATTCTGTTCCTGGGCCTGGTCATGATGCCGTTCTACTACATCTCCAAAACCCATTCCGTTCCGGGTTATCTCCAGCTCCGCTATGGTGAATCCACGCGCGCGCTCAGCGCCATTTCCTTCGCCTTCATGACTGTTTTGATGTCCGGCATTAATATGTATGCAATGGCCTTGGTGATGAAGGTTGTGCTGGGCTGGAACATTCATTTCAGCATCTGGGTATCTTCTCTCACGGTGGGGATTTACGTCGCCCTGGGCGGCCTCTTCTCCGCGATCTTCAATGAGGTCCTGCAGTTCTTCCTCATCTGGCTGGGCGCGCTGCTGATTCCCATTCTGGGCTTGGTCGAGACGGGCGGCTGGTCCGGCCTCGTCGCGCGCATCCACCAGAATCTTCCGCAAGGAGATTACACTCACCTGTGGCGGAACATGGGCCACTTTGCCGACAATCCCATGGGCATCCACTGGACCGGCATCGTGTTAGGCCTCGGCTGGGTGATTTCCTTCGGCTACTGGAATACCGATTTTCTCGTCGTGCAACGCATCTTTGCCGCCAAGGATATTCGCGCCGCCAAGATGGCGCCCATCATTGGTTCGTACTTCAAGATGGCTGTGCCCTTCATCGTTATCCTGCCGGGCTTGCTTGGTCTTGGCCTGTTGCCCTTCAAGCTCTTTCCGGAGAGCGCGGTCACCGCCGGGCAGCATAGCTACAACGAGGTCCTGCCGCTGATGCTGGCGCGTTATTGCGGCCCTGGCCTGCTGGGGTTGGGCATCACTGCGCTCATCGCCGGATTCATGTCGGGCATGGCGGGCAATGTCAGCGCCTTTGCCACGGTCTGGACTTACGACCTTTACCGTCCCTTCATCCGCAAGCAGGCTTCGGACGGCCATTACGTCAGCATGGGGCGCTGGTGCACGATTTTGGGCGTCGTCGTCTCCATCGGCACCGCCTACCTCGTCATGCAGTTCGGCAGCATCATGGATTACGTCCAGGCGCTCTTCAGCTTTTTCATTGCGCCGCTGTTTGGCACCGTGCTGCTCGGCATGTTGTGGAAGCGCACCACCAGCGCGGGTGGATTCTGGGGACTGCTTGCCGGCAGCGTTTCCTCCATTGCCATGTTCCTGATGGTGAAATTCAATCACCGCATGCTTGCCGTCATAGCCCTTTCGCCAGATGCCAAGGACATGGCGGAGAATATGTATCGCGCCTTGTGGTCGTGGCTGATTTGCGTCATCGTCACGGTGGTGGTCAGCTACCTTACGAAGCCCAAGCCCGTGGAAGAGTTGACGAACTTGGTCTACGGTTGCACGGAACTGCCTGGCGAGGGACATTTGCCCCTGTGGAAACGGCCGATCTTCTGGGCCGCGATTTCCGCCGGGCTGTTCGTGATCTTGCAGTGGATCTTTTGGTAGCGAGCGTAGCGCGGACCTCCGCTTTTGAGGTCCGCGGCTCTTCGTACGAAAGACCCAGCTCTCAACGACGGGGGGCTGCCGGTGGATTTGGTAGTGTGAAACTAAGGAAGAACCGCAGACCTCAAAAGCGGAGGTCTGGTGCGCCGGGATAAACCGGCAGAAAGCAGAGAATGAAAATTTCTCACGAGGAAGGAGCAGCGATCCACTCGGCCCCGAGTTTTGCGCTGGGCGTCGTGAGGCGCACGGTGAAGCGTAAACAGGGGAATAGGTGGGCTGGGTATTGAGCTTCGAAAATGTCCAATCAGGACGCCGACGTTTTCAGACTAAACGGAAGGCAACATGAGGCCGGGACGCCAACGCGAGTTCCGGCACAGTCCTGCGTAGTCGTAGACCCCAGACACGCCTAGACACTTTCTGCACGAGAACCGGGAGACCTCGGAGGCGCCGGCCGCCGTAGATCGTGGCCGGACGGCGGGAAAAGGCGATGGCCGTACAGCCCGCCTGCACGCTTTCGAGGAGTCGGACAGCGGAACAGTACCGATGAATCATTTGAACAAAGACGGGAAGCCGTTGGCGGAGAATGAGGAGGGAAGGCCGCTGATCAAGGAGAACACCCGTTGGCCTAACACGCACCCGACACAGAGCGGGGCACGCGTGTCCCAGGGACTCGCGGGTGTGCGGAAAGCCGCGAAGGAACACAGGGAGATGAAGTTCACGGCCTTGCTCCACCACTTAACGGTCGATCTGCTGCGGGAAAGCTTTTACGCCTTGAAGCGAAAAGCTGCACCGGGAGTAGACGGCATGACGTGGCAGGAGTATGAAAGCGGGCTGGAAGGTCGACTCGTCGATCTGCACAGCCGGGTCCACCGCGGAGCATTCCGAGCGAAGCCCTCGCGAAGGGCGTATATCCCGAAAGGCGACGGGCGGCAACGTCCGTTGGGGGTTGCGGCACTGGAGGACAAGATCGTCCAACAGGCCGTGGTCACCATCCTCAATGCGATTTACGAGGAAGACTTTCTGGGCTTCTCGTATGGCTTTCGACCGGGATGCAGCCAGCATCAAGCGCTGGACGCGCTCTCGTACGCGCTCACGGTGAAGCACGTGAACTACGTTCTTGACGCGGACATTCGTGGATTTTTCGATTCGATATCCCACGAATGGATGCTCAAGTTCGTGCAGCATCGCGTCGCCGACCCCCGGATTCTCCGGCTCATCCAGAAATGGCTGAAAGCCGGGGTGAGGGAGGAAGGCGAATGGTCGGAGACGGAGATGGGTACGCCACAAGGGGCGGTGGTCTCGCCCCTGCTGGCGAATATCTATCTGCACTACGTCTTTGACCTGTGGGTGCAGGCGTGGCGCAAGAAGCACGCCCGGGGAGACGTGGTCGTGGTGCGGTATGCCGACGATACGGTCCTTGGATTCCAATCGCAGACGGAAGCCGACCGCTTTCTGGAGGATTTCCGGGAGCGGGTGGGGAAGTTTGGATTGGAACTGCATCCTGACAAAACGCGCCGGATCGAGTTCGGGCCGTTTGCCGAACTTTACCGGAAACGGAGAGGAGAAGGTAAGCCGGAGACGTTCGACTTTCTGGGCTTCACGCATATCAGCGGGAAGAACCGGAGGGGGCAATTTACCGTGAAGCGGAAGACGATCAGCAAGCGCCTGCGGGGGAAGTTGCAGGAACTCAAGCAACAACTCCGGCAGCGTCGGCACGATCCCATCGCGGATACGGGTAAATGGCTCCGGTCGGTCGTGCAAGGCTACTTCAACTATCACGCGGTACCGGGAAACCTCAACCGCCTGCGAATCTTTCGGGAACGGTTGACCCGACTGTGGCGAACACAACTGCGTCAACGCAGTCAACGCCACCGCCTCAACTGGGACCGACTGGGGAAGCTTGCGGCCTGCTGGTTGCCTGCTCCGCACGTTGTGCATCCTTGGCCATCCCAACGGTTCGCCGCCACACATCCGAGATAAGAGCCGTATGCGCTAACCAGCGCACGTACGGATCCGTGCGGGGGGTACCGGGTAACCGGTATCCCTACCGCAACCGCTACGATTATTGGCCACTTTGAGCTGGTTGCTTGAACCGCGAGGTCTAAGTTTATGGCTGAAGATCACCACATGATTCCCGTCTGGTTTTTCGTGGGCGTCATTCTGCTGATTTACGGGTTAATCATTTTCGGTACCGGCATCTACGAGTTCTCCAGCCCCCCTCCCACGGTGCTCGCCAGCACGCATCCGGCCGTGTGGTGGGGAGCGCTGCTTACCGTCATCGGCGGCATTTATGTTTACCTTTACCTGCCGAAGAAGTCTTAAGGGCTGGCCGAGGGTGGGGGTGGTTGCACAGGGTAACAACGGCTGGTTCGAAACATTTAGCTTCACCTTTCGATCTGCCGCGGAAAACGCCGCATGACCACTTGCTTCCCCATTGCCCTGCTTCTGGCCGGCTCGCCGGCGATCCTCTCCACGCACCCCGTGGATTTCCTCATCATTGCCATTTATTTCGTGGTGGTGCTCGCCATCGGCTTCTACTTGAAGCGCTACACCAGGAGCGGTGAAGATTTCTTCATGGCGGGGCGCGATATGACCGCCTGGGTGGCGGGGCTCAGCTTCATTTGCGCCAATCTGGGGGCGCTCGAGTTAATGGGATGGGCGGCGTCGGCGTACCAGTACGGAATTCTGGCGGCGCATTATTATTGGTTTGGGGCGATTCCCGCCATGCTTTTTCTGGGCGTCGTGATGATGCCCTTCTATTACATCTGCAAGACCCATTCGGTGCCCGGCTACCTGCAACTCCGCTTCGGCGAACCGACCCGCCTGGTTGGAGCGTTGTCTTTTGTCGCCCTGACCATCCTGATGTCCGGTATCAATATGTACGCCATGGCCGTCGTCATGAAAGTAATGCTGGGTTGGGACATTCACCTGAGCATTTGGATTTCGTCGCTGACGGTAGCCATCTACGTCGCCTTGGGAGGGCTGACTTCAGCAATCTTCAATGAGGTTTTGCAGTTCTTCCTGATTTGGCTGGGCGCGCTGATGATTCCGATTCTCGGCATGGTGGAGGCGGGGGGCTGGTCGGGCCTGGTCGCGCGCATTCATCGCAACTTTCCCGAAGGCGACTACACCCACTTGTGGCGGCCCATGGCCCATTTTACGGATAACCCCATGGGCATCCACTGGACGGGCATCGCCTTTGGATTATTGATGGGGTCGCTGGGCTATTGGACCACCGATTTCCTGGTGGTGCAGCGGGCGCTGGCCGCCAAAAACCTCCGCGCCGCGAAGCTCGCGCCGGTCATTGCTTCCTATTTCAAGATGGCCGTGCCGCTCATCGTGGTCCTGCCCGGGCTGCTGGGGCTCGGCCTTTTGCCCTTCAAACTCCTGCCGGAAAGCGCCGCCGGGCCCGGGCAACACACTTACAACGAAGTGCTGCCGTTGATGCTGGCGCGCTATTGTGGACCGGGCTTGCTGGGGCTCGGGATTACCGCGCTCATCGCCGGGTTCATGTCAGGCATGGCGGGCAACGTGAGCGCCTTCGCGACGGTTTGGACGTACGATCTCTACCGGCCTTTCCTCCGCAAGACCGCGTCCGACGCCCACTACGTGCTGATGGGGCGCTGGTGCACCATCCTGGGAGTGATCATCAGCATCGGTACCGCGTATCTGGTGATGCAGTTCGCCAGCATCATGGATTACGCGCAGGCCGTCTTCAGCTTTTTTATCACGCCGTTTTTCTCTACCGTCTTTCTGGGGATGATGTGGAAACGCGCCACGCCTGCCGGGGGCTTTTGGGGGTTGCTGGTGGGAACGCTTTCCTCGCTGGGCATGTGGTTGCTGGTCAAGCTGGATCCCTCCAAGCTCGCCTGGATTGCCCTTTCGGTTCACGCCAAGCCCATGGCCGAAAACATGTACCGGGAACTCTGGTCAGGCCTCGTCGCTTTGATCGTTACCGTGGCCTTGAGCCTCGTGACGCGCCCGAAATCTGCGGAAGAGTTGACCGGTCTGGTTTACGGTTGCACCGCAATCCCCAGTGAAGGCCACCTGCCGCTGCTCAAACGCCCCATCTTTTGGGCGGCAATTTCCTTCGCCATTTTCGCCCTGCTGCAGTGGATTTTCTGGTAGGGAAACTAGTGTAGTACGTCGCAAATCGGGGCACATTTACTTGTCAGGGTCGATGTCGTAGCGCCGACCTGATAGTTTTTGAATTCCTGGAATTTTCAAACGCCTACGTGACCCCTCACCCGTCCCGCCCCGGCTGATGAGAACGCCGGCTGCGGTCCACCCTCTCCCCTCGGAGAGGGCTAGGCAGCATGAATCCCAGCCTTCTCCCAGGGGTCGCAGATCCGCCGTGGCGGAAGAAGGTGGCTGACGTAGGAGGCCGGATGAGGGGTTACTTACAGGCGCGGGGCGTCGGAACAATTTGCAAATTATGAATTCAAACTCTGCCTTGCGCCATGGCGGATGTGAAGAATTTCAACCCTCTGCTGCCTCTTCAAAACCTGATAGATCACGCGATAGATGTGAGGTTTGTGGCCGTACAGCAAGTGCCTGAACTTGACATTCTCTGGTGTTACCGGACAGCGGTGGGGTTGTTCCTTAAGGCTTAGGATGGCTTCCTTGAGACCGCGGTACCAAGCGAGGGCAGCTTCGGAATTCCCGGCATTGAGGTCCGCATAGAGTTGGATTAGGTCGCGTTCTGCACGGGCAGTGATGTTAACGACGTAGGCCATGGGCGGCTTCAAACTCGTCAAAAAACTCTCCCACGGGCCGCATTCTTCCCTTCTTCGCGTCCTCGAGGCCCTGCCGGATCCCTTCCTTGGCATCGGCGCGCGCGGCAAGGTCAAGCAGACGCTGATAGGCTTCGGCGTCCTGCACGACGGCCGCCGCCCGGCCTTTGACCGTGAGTACCACCGGGCGCTTGCTCTTCTTGAGCTGCTTTAGAAAGTCGCCGGAACGGCGGCGAAAAGTCGTGAGCGATTGGATATCCCGCGTGATGTTGAGCATAGCCATGGGGTTATCCTAGCACCTTTTTAGGTGCGACGCTGGGAATCCGTAGTGCCTCACTTTGATGATGTAGCGGCGAGTTTACCTCGCCATATGGCGGCGTAAAGCCGCCTCTACACCCGGGCGCCGTCCCGATCAGATCGGGATGAATTCCGCCGCCTCTACATCAAACTCAAACCAATTCGGGGATGCCCAAATCTTTTGAACCCAGCGGCGACATCTTCAAATCCGGGGCGTATTCCTCGAGCAGGTCCAGCGCGATGCGTGCCCGGTGCAGGCGCTCGCGGGCCATGTTGACGGCCAGGTCCTCGATGTGGCGTCCGCAGGGATAGATGTCCGGGGCGTTGCGCAGCCCGAATTTGAAGTAGACCGGCGCGGCCACCTGGATGATCTTGGGCATCTCGTAGTAGCGAATGAACCCGCCGAAGTTGTCGGGCACCTCGATGTAGATATCGATACAGATATCCACCGCCTGGCGGATGGCGCCCATCTGCGCCGGGCTTAGATCGGTGGGAATATTCATAGTCATGACGCCGCACTGCTCGAAGATCTTGGCGGTGGCGGGATTGGCGGCGGGCAGCGTGACAGAGCTCTTGATGACAAGGTTCTTCGGCAATTCGCCTTTCTGCTTCATCTGGTTCGAGCACCCAGATGAGTCCCAGGTCGGCAGGGAGAATGCTGCGGATGCCCAGATCGCAGGCGTGCCGCACGTCCTCGATGGCGTAGACCAGTTGGTCCGCGCCGCGATGCTGGAGGCCGATGACTTTGCCGGCGGAGGAGGCTGTTTGCGCACCCGTCTCAAACGTGGCGCGCGGGCCCACAAAGAGACACACCTCAATGCCTTCCTCGTGCCCCATTCGCGCCATTTCGCGAATCTCGTTGCGCGTCAGCAGCATCACCCCGCTGCCCTGGCTGACGCGATGAATCGGCACCTTGTGAGCCTTGGCTGATTCCAGAACTTCGTGGAATACGCGCGGCCCTTCGACGCTGGGGATTTCCAGGCGATACTGCCCGCCATCCTTGAAGCGTTTGGAACTGGGCTTCAAAGCATGATTGTCTTCCGCGGGCAGTTTGAGTTTGGCAAGGAATTGCTGAGTCTTTTTCATAAGTGGCTCCTGATTGAAGAACGTCAGTTGTCCGTAGTCTGTTGTCCGTTGTTAGATCTCAGCTTCGTCCCGTGGTTGCAACGGACCACTGACCACTGACAACGGACCATTCCTTACTGCGCATACCTCATATACACCGTGCGCGTCTCGGTATAGAAATCGAGCGCCGCCGGTCCCTGTTCACGCATGCCGAAACTCGACTCCTTGGTGCCGCCGAAGGGAAGCTGGTACTCGACGCCCGCGGTCGGCAGGTTGACGGTGATGAGCCCGGCTTCGATCCGGTTGATGAACTCGTGAACGCGTGTGAGGTCGCGTGAGACGATGGCGGCCGAAAGGCCGAAGCGCACCCCGTTGGCGATGCGCATAGCATCCTCGAAATCCTCGGCCACCATCAAGCCCAGTACGGGGCCAAAGACTTCCTCCTGCGCGATGCGCATTCCGGGCGTCACACCCGTGAAGAGCGTGGGCTCAACGAAGTAACCCTGATCGTAGATTCCGCCGGTCAGCCGCTTGCCGCCCGCCACCAGCTTGGCGCCCTCGTTCTTCGCGATTTCGATGTACTTCAGGTCGGTCTCGAGCTGGGCGGCATCCACGGCGGGGCCAATCTCCACGCCGGGTTCGAGCCCGTTGCCCACCTTCAGCTTGCGCGTCTTGGCGATGAGTTTTTCGAGCAAGGGCTCGTAAATGGATTTTTCAATGATGGCGCGGCTGCACGCGGTGCACTTTTGCCCGGTGGAGAAGAAGGCGCCGTTCACCAGCACATCCGCGGCGTAATCCAAGTCCGCATCCTTCAGGACAATGGTGGGGTTCTTGCCGCCCATTTCAAGCTGCACGCGCACCCGGCGGCGCGTGACCTTTTCATACAGCCCATTGCCCACGTCGCACGAACCCGTGAAGGAAACGGCGCGAATGGCGGGGTGCTCAATCAGGGTGTTGCCGACGGCGCCCCCTGCGCCGGTCACGTAATTCAGGACACCCGCCGGGATTCCCGCCTCGACCAGCGCCTCGACGATGCGATAGGCGCTTAGCGGCGCCAGCGACGCGGGCTTGATGACCACCGTGTTCCCGGCCACCAGCGCCGGCGCCATCTTCCAGGCGGGAATGGCGCTCGGAAAATTCCAGGGAGTGATCAGGGCCACCACACCCAGAGGCTTGCGCAGGGTGTAGCAAAAGACTTTCTCGCGCTCAGAGGGAATCTGGTAGCTGAACTGGCGCGCGCCCTCGCCGCCGAAGTAGCGCAGAATATTGATGGCGCGCTTTACCTCGCCTTTGGCTTCGGGCAGGGTTTTGCCTTCCTCGCGGGTCATCTCTTCGCTGATCTTCTGGAGGCGGCTCTCCAGCAATTCCGCCGCCTTGAAGAGATATTCCCCCCGCCGGGGTGCGGGCGCTGCGGCCCACGCAGGCTGTGCTTTTGCCGCGGCTTCACACGCCGCCTGAACATCGTCCGGGCCGGAAGCCTGGAAGTGCCCAATGATTTCACCAGTGTTGGCGGGATTGATATTCGGGAAGGTTTTTTTCGATCTGCACTCCACCCACTCACCCGCCACATAATTCCGATAAACGTCTGGCATATTCCCCCCTCGACAAGCTCGCCGGCGCATCGCCCCCCATAGGGCCCGGTCGCAATCAGTTTGCCCTTTCACCCTGACAGACTTCCCTCTTAGAGGCGCAAGAGATTATGAACAGGGCGGCAAGGCGGAGTCAAGTATGACCGCAGTTGACCTCCTCTTGTTTCACGGTGGCTTTCAGGCTAAACTTCTTATTGCAGTAAGGGCTCAAACCTGACAACTCAAATTCCTGTGCGCCTGGTTCATGAAGCAGAGCCCTCGGTGCGTATTTCTTCCCGAATACACTTGAACAAAATGGAGGAGCCATGCAAATCGATCCAGCCAAACTCGATAAGTTCATGGGTCAAGCACTAGGAGAACTTGGCGCAGGGATGAACGCTGCGCTGGTGATCATCGGCGACAAGCTGGGATTGTACAAGGCGATGGCAGGGGCCGGACCCCTGACTCCCGCGGAGTTGGCCGCGAAGACGAGCACTACGGAACGCTACGTGCGCGAGTGGCTGAATGCCCAGGCGGCGGGCGGATTCGTTACCTACGACGCCGCTACGGCGCGCTACACGCTGCCGGATGAGCAGGCCTTTGCGCTGGCAGTTGAGGATAGTCCCGCCTACCTGCCCGGGGCTTTTCAAGTTGTCGCCTCGGTCCTGAAAGATGAACCCCGCATCACTGAGGCCTTTCGCACCGGGGCCGGAGTGGGCTGGCACGAACACTGCGCCGACCTGTTTCAAGGCACCGAGCGCTTTTTCCGGCCCAGCTATGCGGCGAACCTGATCAGCTCGTGGATCCCGGCGCTCGACGGTGTGGAGGCAAAGTTGAAGGCGGGCGCCAAGGTCGCCGATGTGGGCTGCGGGCACGGAGCGTCGACGATCTTGATGGCCAAGGCCTACCCGAAGTCGCAGTTCGTGGGCTTCGATTATCACGCGCCCTCGATTGAACATGCCTGGAAGGCCGCGGAGAAGGCAGGGCTTGCCGACCGTGTGGGCTTCCAGGTGGCCTGGGCGAAGGAATTCCCGGGAAAGGGCTACGACCTGGTGGCGTTCTTCGATTGCTTGCACGATATGGGCGACCCCGCCGGAGCCGCGGCGCACGTGCGTGGGACGCTCGCGCCGAATGGGACATGGATGATCGTCGAACCCTTTGCGCACGACCGCGTGGAGCAGAACCTCAATCCCATTGGGCGGGTTTACTTTTCCGCTTCCACAATGATTTGCACGCCAGCCTCACGGGCGCAGGAGGTGGGCTTGGCGCTCGGAGCCCAAGCGGGTGAGGCGCGCCTGCGCGACGTGGTGATGCAGGGGGGATTCAAGAGCTTCCGCCGCGCCGCCGAGACGCCCTTCAACCTGGTGCTGGAAGCTCGGCCCTGAAGGCGGTCGAAGGAGAACAAATGCGGACGCCCTCCCGACCAGGTCAGGATAGTTGCGGGGAAGGAGGTCGGGCTCGTCATCGCGTGCTTTCCGACTCTACTTTCTGTAGGCCCACGACTTTTTGTCAATGTGGGACTGTCCCACTTGTAGCTCTCCGCGGCCCTACGCGGCCCTTGTCCCACCAACTTCCCCACCTTCCTGCATTTTTCCCTCGGACTTTTCATTTTCGGTTCAGTCGCATCGACTGTATAGGTACGCGTCCACAGATTACGCGGATGCCTCTCCTAACCACAAGCGTTAGGTATATAATCCCTCCACGCCGGGAAGCCTGAATCTAGTCCTGGTGCACCAATCTACATTCCCAGCGGCTTAGCTTGTCAAATCCAGCAGCGAGGAGGATTCCATGCCTGAGGAGATGGCACATCCGGCCAACCCCGCCCCTCTTGGACTGGCAGGGTTCGGGCTGACCACAGTGGTTCTGAGTTCAATTAATGCGGGGTTATTGAAGGGAGACACTCCAACGCTTTTGGCGGTGGTTGTTCCGCTGGCATTCGCATATGGAGGCGTGGCGCAAATCATTGCCGGCATACTGGAGTTCAAAAACGGCAACACCTTTGGGACCGTGGCCTTCACTTCCTATGGTCTGTTCTGGTGGTGGTACGCCTTCCTCCTCTGGACCGTGGGGGCGGGATGGATCAAGCCACCCGCCGCCAACGCCGTGGGAGTCACCCTTCTGATGTGGGGGATCTTCACGTTCCTGATGTGGGTTGCCACCTTCCGCGCCAACTTCACCCTTTGGACTATCTTCCTTCTCCTTTGGATTACCTTCTTCCTGCTGGCAGGTGGAGACCTGGGAATGGGAGCGGGGTGGCACACGGCAGGAGGTTGGGTGGGATTAGTTACCGGAGCCGACGCCTTGTATCTGGCTTTTGCTGAGGTGACGAACGCCACCTTCAAGAGAACCTTAGAGCTTATCCGTAAATACTTATTGAAGTCTGCTGCAATTTGATGCATGATTATGACCCAAGATGCCGCAGATAAAATCTTGGGAAGTATCCGACGAGTTTTGGGTGAAAGTCGAACCGCTGATTCCGGTTCGACAGCGGTCGAAAGGCCGAAAGTATAGGCGGAAGCCGGGGGGTGGGAGGAAGCCAATGCCGGCGCGCCGGATCTTCTCGGCCATTGTGTATGTGCTGCGCACGGGATGTCAGTGGAAGGCCTTGCCCAAGGAATTCGGCAGCGCCAGCGCGGTCCACAAGCATTTTCAACAGTGGCACCGGGCGGGTTTCTTTCTGGCGCTCTGGCGGTCGGGGCTGGCCGAGTACGATGAGCTGGAGGGCATTGCCTGGGACTGGCAAAGCATCGACGGAGCGATGGTGAAAGCCCCGCTGGCCTTGACTTGCGTGGGACCCAATCCCACCGATCGGGGAAAAAAATGGGCGCAAGCGAAGTTTGTTAGTCGACGGGCGTGGCGTCCCACTATCGCTCGCCGTCAGCGGAGCCAACCTGCATGATGTGAAGCTGCTGGCCACCACCCTCGACCAGGTGGTGAGAGCGCGACCGGCACCGCGACCGAGAAAGCCCCAGCACCTTTGTGCCGATGCCGGTTACAAGGGATCCCGCGCTCGGCAAGCGGCCACGAACCGCCACTACCGGCCGCATATCAAGCAACAGCGAGAAGAGATGGAAGCAAAACGTATCGTCCCCGGTTACAAGGCTCGCCGATGGGTGGTCGAGCGGACCCATTCCTGGCTCAACCGATACCGCAAGGTGTTGGTGAGCTTTGAAAAGACCGAGGAAAGCTACGTCGCCCTACTAACCTTAGCCGCGGCCATGATCTGCTGGCGACAGACAATTATTATTTACGGATAAGCTCTTAGTCCCTGTGGGAGGGTCCCTTCTCAAGCCGTAGCAGCGCGGCCAAGCCTTAATAGAAGTCCAAAGGCCATATCTCTGCGTCTCAGCGCCTCTGCGGTAAAGATAGTAATCCTTCACGGCTTCGAGAGCGCCCGCACTTCTTCGAGGGTCCAGGGCGGGATGGCTCCGGGGCGGCTAGCGACGAGGGCCGCAAGACGATTCGCGAAGTCCGCAATCTCGCGCGGCCTCCAGTGGGCGCTCAGGCCGTGCATGAGGGCGGCGGCGAACGCGTCCCCTGCTCCTACCGTATCCTGGGTGCGCACGGGGTAACCGCTCGCTTCCACATACTCGTGGCCGACCAGCAGGGCGCAGCCATTCTCTCCCCGGGTGATGCAAACAGCATCCCAGCCAAACTCGCGGGCGTGGTTGCGGCAAAAGTCTTCAAGCGACTGCGGGATTCGGCCGAACATTTGATCAACTTCGCTCGCTTCGTCCGCATTCATCTTCACCACCTGAGCGCGCGATATCAGCTCACCCACCAGCGGGGCCTGATAGTGATCCTTGCGCAGGTTGACGTCATAGAAAAGCCGTGCACTGCCGCGGGAGTCCAGCAACTTGTAGGTCAGATCTTTCGCCTGAGGACTCATCTCAAACAGAGTGCCGTAATAGATCCAGTCAGGCTGGGGAGATAAGAGCTCAGCCATCTCGGCTTCGGTGAGTTGCGGCGAATCATAAGCCGCGGGGTGGTGAAGTGTGAAGCGCGGTTGGCCCGCCGCATCGAGCTCAACGGTGACCACACCCGTGGGGTGCGTGGCCAGCGCCGGAACGAAGCGCGTCGAGAGGCCCATTTCCGCCATGCGCTCCAGGACGCGCTGCCCGCGTGCGTCCTGCCCCACGGCGCTCACAAAAAATACGCTGTGCCCGAGCCGTGCCGCATGCGCGGAAAAGTTGAAGGTCGCTCCGCCCAGGTATTCCTTATCCCCGATAACATCCCATAGGACTTCACCGATGCTGACGATTCTCACTCGACGGCCTCCCGTTCTCTCAGCGTGCTGGCTTGCTTTCCGGCCTCCCTATGGATCGCACAGGATACACCTTTTTTCTTCTCTCCCTCGATGGCGCATGCAAATTTTTGGCGAGCGGGGTTGAGCGCCGGGCAGGGAATAGTCTGCATCCAGCGCGGAAAAAGAAAGGGCCCCCTAACGGGGGCCCTGAAAGTGTCTACTTCTCACGTTTGCGAGTTGGCATAGCGCGAACTAAGTAATGGTCAGGAGTATCGTCGTCGTATTGGTGATCGTGCCAGTGGAGTCCCTCCCTGTAATCGTCAACGTCTGGTTGGTTACCGTACCGGCCTTTTTGTTGACTGTGATCGTAAGCGAGGAGCCCGCTGAGCCGTTCGTGGTGAGCGTGACGGGGTTGGGGCTGAAGCTGCCGGTAACCTTGGACGGCAGCCCGCTAATGGTCAACGTCACGGATCCCGAGAATCCACTCGCGCCCTGCACGGTGATAGTGCTGCTGCCGGATTTACCCCGTGAGATGGACACGCTGCCGGGGTTGGGGCTGAGCGAGATGCTCCCCGTGGGGGGGGCATTGACCACCAGCGTGACCGACGCCGTATGAGTGAGGCTGCCGCTGGTGCCGGTAATCGTCAACGGATAGCTGCCTGTCGGCGTTGAGCCGCTGGTTGTGACGTTCAGCGTGGAATTGCCGGAGCCGCCGCTAACCGAAGGAAGGGTGTAGCCGGCACCGCTCGGCAAGCCGGTGACGCCAAAGCCCACGGTTCCCGTGAATCCGCCGGATGGAGTAACTGTCACCGTATAGCTGGTGGGTGATCCCTGGACCACCGTCTGGCTGGATGGCGATGCCGAAAGCGAAAAGTTCGGTGGCGTCCCAATGACCAGCGTCAGGGGAAGCATGTGTGTCAGGCTGCCGCTGGTCGCGGTAAGCAACAGGGAGTAAGTGCCTTGCGTGGCATGCCGGTTCGTCGATATGGTCAGGACGGAGCTTCCCGATCCAGCCCCAGTAATCGAAACCGGATTGACGCTGAAGCTGGAGCTTGTTTGCGAAGGCAAACCAGTGAGGCTGAGACTGACGTTGCCCGTGAATCCGCCGGAAGGCGTCACGGTGATGTTATCCGTGGCCTTCGAGTTGACCGGTACCGTGATGGTTCCGGAAGCAGCGCCGACACCAAAGTCGGGCGGTGGTCCAGAGCTGTTGACCACCAGCGTCACGCTGGTGGTGGGATTCAAGCTGCCATTGGTTCCTTGGACGGTGATGGTGTACGTACCCGGCGTTACATCGGCTGTCGTCGTCACGTTTAGCGTCGCCGAGCCGGAGTTTGGACTGTTTATAGTGACCGGGTTGCCGACGAAGCTTGTGCCTATGCTGCCGCTCGAAGGCGAAGGCGACACGTTAGTCACACCCAAAGTGACGTCCCCTGTGAATCCACCGGAGGGATTCACATTGATGGTATAGCTCGTCGGATTCCCAGCGGTCACTGTTCGTGAAGAAGGACTGGGGGAAAGCGTGAAGCTGGGTCCTGGCGGGCTGGAGCATCCCGGGAAGACGAACGAGGCAATCTGTGTGGCCCAGTTGAAAGTGCCATTCGAGGGCAAATATTCGTTGGTGTACCAGAAGGTGCAATCGTCCGCGGGGTCAACGGACATGGCGCTGTAATCGCCCCACCGGGAAAGGCCGCTGGTCTGCGAGAAGGCTCCATTCAGGATGGGCGCCTCGGACTCCATGGTGCCGGCGGGATCGCTCGCCTGCCGGCCCGTGTAAAAGATTGAGGGTGCCACGGTGGAACTTGACTCGCTATATCCCACCGCGATGTCCCCGGCCTTGTCCATGGCGATACTGGGCATCCAGCGATAGCTGGTATCGGACGGTGCAAAAGTGCCCTGTTGAAACACGGTCGGCGAAGAGCCGGGGCTGCGGATTTCGTACCAGCGGATGCCGGACTGCCCCGTCCCCGGGTCGACGGAGTGCGAAACCACCAGCGACTCATGGCTGCCGAAATTGCGGTAAGCCAGCCGGTACATCAACCGATCGGCGAGGGAATCGAGTTCCTGAGTCGTGTTCGGCTGCGGGATGCAAGTCCCTCCGCCGCAGGCTTCGTTGAATGTGCTAACGCTGACGTAGGTCGGGCCGGTGAAGGTGGAGTTGGAAGGAGTCGTCCAGTCGACGTGGAATTTGAACAAGGCCAACTCGGCATTACTGCCACCGTAGATGCCCACATAGTAGGCGGGTGAACCGGCGGGTGGAGCTTGCGTGGTCCCGGAGACTCCCGGGACGGCGCCATCCAGATCCGAAGGCAGCATGCTTTCAATTGATGTCCCGGGACTCGGCATACATTGCATCGTAGCCGTCGTGCCCGCCAACATGGCGGCGCGGTTCATGACGCACGCCTGGGGGCCGGCCCAGCTATTACCATTGGTAAAGCTGTTGTAGGAAAGGTAGTACCCGTCGGGCCAAACGGAAAGCTTGGGGTAGTCCGGGAAATTGGTCGTGTCGTTCGGAACGGGAAATGCGTAACGGTTCCAGGTCATGCCACTGCTGGTCCAGGTGGCAGTGGTGGAGACTGCAATGCAAATAGTATAGGGAGAAGTGAAAGCGGCCTGCATCATCACCCAAACGCCCGCTTGCTTGTCAAACTGCGCGATGATGTCGCCGCTGTTATTGCTTTGGCATTGGCCGCCGAAGCCGCTCCAGATGCTGTTGCCCTCGGCCGGGCCGTACACGATACTCCCGTTAGATTTATTGAAAGCGGCGAATTCGACGTTTACCCACTGCACGTATTGCGTCAATCCTGCCGCGCCATTGGTGTCTGGCGGCGCCCAGCCATTGGCCCCCACCCCCGCGAAACCCACTCCCGAGGTCGTCGCCACGGTGGGACCAGTCGAGGTCTGCAACGCCGGGTCCCGCAATTTGCGCATTATTCCTGGGGCATGCGTCTGGCGCAGGACCTTTTCATGGTTGGAGGCCGATTGACCCCCAGGATACGGAAGTTGGTCGTCCGGACTCGAAGCATGCTTGTCGTGCTTCACCTCTTTTATGACGATAGCCTTGCCTGAGTTCCCCTGCGCGCTGGCGGGCGTTACAGCCAGTCCCAGCGCGGCCATTGCTAACGAAAGCACAGCCAGCAGACCAAAAAGTTTCCTGCACATAGTCTACACTCCCTATGGGCGGCTCCTGCCGCGATTCACTTGAATTTTATGTCTGTCCCTGAGCCACCTGGAAACGAACGAAACCCTGCCCCAACCTGATTTCAAAAAAACCGCGATCCGGCCAGCCATGCGCTGCCGGCTCTTTTCTTACCCTTCGTGTTTTTCAGGCTATCTTCTCTTATTCTACCGCTAGAAGCGAGTCCTGAAACATAAAATTTTACTATCCAAAGTGCAGTGGGCACTTGGCAAATACCCCAAAGGCTTGTGGTTTCCGGTTCTCACTTACACATGCAGAAGGGAAAAGCGCCTATTTCGCGGGCAAATCCCTCGTAAATAAGCGCAAATGAGGTTCCAATTGCTTCGAATGTCAAAGCACATTAAGAAATTAACCGCCATAGAAGTAACTGCTTGTTTTTGTTCTGTGAGCACCCGTTCTCGATGACGCACTCCGCCCTGCCTGACAACCAGAAGCGCGCCTTCGGGATGCACCCGGAAGGCATCCGGCTCTCCATCGGCCTGGAAGATTGGCACGACATCATCCGTGACCTGGAACTGGCACTCGAAAAGGTATAACGCCTTCCTCTGACGGCGGTCATAGACCTGCTCCACGCCTTAGCTGTAAGGTTCCTTATTCCCCCGCGCCCGCGCCCGAAATCAATGTCGATTCGGGACTCTTCTTCCGGCGGCTGGTCGGAGCGCTGCCGGGGGTCATGCTGGGGAGCCGTTTGAACGTCGCGGATCTCTGAACAAGCCCTCAGTAGGGTGTTCAGCGCCTTATATCTGATCCTAGTGTGGTGTCCCGGTTAATATTTGACAAGGCTGTCCGACCCCCTCACCCCCCAGCCCCATATGCGCTAGAATAAGAAATTGACTTATTCTGCTGCTGATGTATGCTTCTGGCATGAACAAGAATCTAATGGATACCGACTGGAAGTATCTATGCCAGTATTTGCCAGCCAATATGAGTGAGTTGGCTAAGCGCAGTGGAGCCGTGGCGCGATGGCGCAACCTTAAGAGCGGTGAGGAGTTATTGAGAGTTATTCTAGCATATGCCATCGAAGACCTCTCTTTGCGGAGCACGGCGGCTTGGTCCGCCCAGGCGGCTCTGGAGCTCAAGGACACCTCTATCCTGCATCGTTTGCGCAAGGCTCCTCCTCTGCTGGAGCGAGTCTTGGCGCATCTGCTGACGCAGCGACTGCGGGCCGAGCCTGCCCCGGGGCCAGCCTTTCGGATCCTCAACGCCACCGTGCTGAGCATCCCCGGCAGCCAAGGAACGGATTGGCGTTTGCATGCCGTCTATGATCCCGCCCAGTGTCGTCTCCGACGGGTGGAGATTACCGACCACCAGGGCGGCGAGCGCTTGGATCGCGACCGCCCGCAGCCGGGGGACATTGTCTGCGGGGACCGGGGATTGGCGCGCGCCCAAGGTATTCATGCGGTGAGCGAAGCCGGAGCCTATGTTCTGCTGCGCATGCATTGGCAGAATATTCGGCTGCACGACGCCCAGGGACAGCCTCTGAATCTGAACCAGACCTTGAAAAGGGCGGACGCTGGAGATACGGGGACCGTTGCATATGTCCCCCTTTCGGGTAAAGCCCCTGCTCCGGTGCGACTGCTGATTCGCCCTCTGCCCAGCGAAGCAGCCCACCGCAGCCGTCAGCGCTTGCGCCGCAATGCCGCCAAAAAAGGCCGCACCCCGCAGGCCACCGCCTTGCGTCTGGCCGGCTATTTCTGTGTGCTGACCACTTTGCCGGAAGCCCTCGCCAGTGACGACGTGGTCCTGGAACTCTACCGCATCCGCTGGCAGATTGAGCTGTTCTTTAAACGCTGCAAAGGCCTCTTGCATTTTGATCAGCTCCGCGCCTTCGACCCCGGCTTGGTGCGCACCTACTGTCTGGCCAAGTTGATTGAGGTGGCCCTGATTCAGTGTTTGCATGAGGAGGCCGTTTCTATTTCCCCCTGGGGAGTTCCCCGCTGCCGGAGCGTCGCGGCTTAGCCTGTGGCGATGGGTGCATCTGCACCATTTGGATTTGATCCTGGCCATTTACGGGACCTTCTCCTTGCGGGTTAAACAACATCGCTGGCCCCTGGCGCGTCAGGCTTTAACCGAGGCACCTCGAAAACGAATCTACGATCGAGAAAAATTCCGGCACCCGCTCTCGCTCCTTATGAACCGCCTCCTCCACGCGCAACAACTTCGCCTAGGAGCATCGAATGAGCTATTCTAGCGCCTATGCCCCCCAGCCCCTCTCCCCCAAAGGGGCGAGGGGAGAGTTAATTCTCTTGCCCTCGCCCCTTTGGGGGAGAGGGTGGCTGGCCGAGGCGTTCTCATCAGCCGAGGCCAGACGGGTGAGGGGGTTCTACCCATTGTCAACTCTAGCACGGGACACCACACTAGGGGTGCGTCTGCTCTTTACTTGACAATGGTTAGCCGAACCGCGCCAGCACCGCACGGGCACCAACATAATGACCCCTATCATGCTAATAACAACCATGCATCAAAAATTTCATCCAGGCGTATTGACAGAGTGTCGTGGCCATGGTATCGTCTGCTTTCTTAATGGCTACAAGTTCCAACTCGATGAGGACCCAGGGCGCCCGGCGGATGTGTTGTTGTACCCCATCCGGCAGCGGCGTTGTCACCTCAGAGAAGTAGGACTTGTAAGACCCACTCAAACAGTTCCTAATCTGAGACGCCCGCTGACGGAGATAACGCCAGCGGGCGTTTTTGTTTTTGGGTGGCCTTCTGGCGAGAGTCAGTCAGCTTGCAGGGCGGGAAGCAGCGGGAACAATCGGCGGTAACGGCTTATGTTCATTACCATCATCGGCTTTATCACGGGGACACTGATCGGAATGACGGGCACCGGCGGCGGCGTGCTGCTGACTCCCTTGTTGATGGTGCTGACCCCATATTCCGCGGTCACCATCATCGGCACGGACATTGTCAACGGCGCCTTCACCAAGCTCGTGGGTGTGTTTGAGCACCGCCGGCTCGGGCAAGTTCGCTGGAGACTCGCGACTTTCCTGATTGCGGGCACCGTACCGGGGACCGTGGGCGGAATGCTGCTGATTCACTACCTGAAGGCTCACCTTGGAGTCGGCCAACTCGATCATGTGCTGCGGAGTGTGCTCGGCGTCACGCTTTTCATTGTGGCCTTCGTGCTGCCGCTGGTGCGGTTGGGGAAGATCAAGCCGCCCAAGATTTGGGTGGATGCGCCTTCCCGCTCTGCCGGCATCAAACTGGTCCTGGCTGGGGCGCTGGTGGGATTTCTAGTGGCGCTCACCTCGATTGGCAGCGGCAGCCTGCTGATGGTCTTCCTGTTGTTGCTCACGCCTTACCCGCTGGGCGAGTTGGTTGGCACGGACATTCTCTATGGTCTCGCCACCATGGCGCTGGCGGGAACGATGCACGTGTGGCTGGGGCATTTTGATAGCCACCTGTTCCTGCGCGTGGCGGCGGGGTCACTCCCCGGCGTCGTTTTGGGGAGCCGCCTGACCCGCATCATTCCGGAGCGCTATTTCAGTTGGCTCTTTAGTGTTCTCTATTTTTCTTTGGGAGCGCGCCTGCTGGTGGGATAAGCTGCAGGAGCTAGGAGTGAAGAGCTAGGAGCTAGAAGTTAGGAGTCAGAACTCAGAAGGCAGGAGTAAGGAGCTAGAAGTGAGGAGTTAGGAGTTGGCAAGCTGAATGCCTCCACAATCTGCCCACAACCCTTCTAACTCCTAGTGTAGTGTCCCGAGTTAGAGTTGACAATGGGTAGAACCCCCTCACCCGTCTGGCCTCGGCTGATGAGAACGCCTCGGCCAGCCACCCTCTCCCCCAAAGGGGCGAGGGCAAGAAAATTAACTCTCCCCTCGCCCCTTTGGGGGAGAGGGGCTGGGGGGTGAGGGGGTCGGACAGCCTTGTCAAATATTAACCGGGACACCACACTAGCTCCTCGCTCCTGTCTCCTACCTTCACTTATAACTCGAAAAGGAAAACAACCATGCAGACTGAAGTTGCAAATTGGGCCGAACTGGCCGAAACCTACGCCCAGCGACATCCGCGGGAGATCCTGGCGCTGGCGTTTGAAATGTTCTCTCCCCAGATCGGCATCAGTTTCAGCGGCGCGGAAGATGTGGTGCTGGTGGATTTGGCCGCGAAGCTGGGAGGAAAGTTCCGCGTTTTTTCACTCGACACCGGGCGCCTGCACACGGAAACGCTGCGCTTCCTCGACCGGGTGCGTGAGCACTACAACCTGCCCATCGAGGTTTTCTTCCCGCGGCCGGAAGCGGTGGAAAAGCTGGTGCGCGAGAAAGGCCTCTTCTCGTTCTATAAGGACGGGCACCAGGAGTGCTGCGGCATTCGCAAGGTGGAGCCGCTGCGACGGGCGCTGGGCACCATGGACGCCTGGGTCACCGGGCAGCGCCGCGACCAGAGTCCGTCGACGCGCGCCGTTGTCCCCGTCGTACAAGCTGACCCCACGTTCGCGACCCCGGAACGGGACCTGGTGAAGTTTAACCCCCTGGCCAATTGGAGCTCGAAGCAAGTTTGGGACTACATTCGGGAAAACAACGTTCCCTTCAATCCCTTGCATGAGCGCGGCTTCATTTCCATCGGGTGCGAACCCTGCACGCGAGCCGTTCTGCCGGGCCAGCACGAACGCGAAGGCCGCTGGTGGTGGGAAGAAGCCACCAAGAAAGAGTGCGGCCTGCACGCGGGGAATAAGCTAAGCTGACGCTTCCCTAAACACAATCATCATTGTTCGTCACCGCAGAGACGCGGAGGCGCAGAGGAAACGCAGCGCAGACCTCCGCTTTTGAGGTCTGCGGCTCTTCCTCCGTGCAATCAAGTTTATGCAGGCTCAGCGCGGCTCTCCGATACCACCCTCTGCGGCTATTCCTAACGAAGAACTGTGAAAAAAATAGATAATCTCGCGCAGAGCCGCTGAGGCGCAGAGATTTTAAGCAAATAACTGATTTGTTTTCTCTGCGCCTCTGCGTCTCTGCGCGAGATACTTTTGCTCGTTCGGCTCTTCCTCCGTGCAATCAAGTTTATGCAGGCTCAGCGCGGCTCTCCGTTACCACCATTTGCGACTATTCCAAACGAAGAACCGCGGACCCCAACCACGGGGGTCCGCGCTACCTTCCTTCTCTGCGTCTCCGCGCCTCGGCGGTGATCCCCCTTTCTACCTTGAACCTCCCCTTGCCCTGTGCTACCTTTGTTACGCATTTATTACAGCCAGGAGGTGACACGCTCGTGAGCACCCCTACCGAGGCCGTCCGGGATCATTTGATGGCCAACAACGAACTGTATCGACGTCTCCGCGACGAACACGCCCAATACGCTTCCCAACTTGACCAATTGGCCACCAAAAACCATCTCTCTGAAGAAGAGCAGATAGAGGAAGTGCGCCTCAAGAAGCTGAAGCTGCGCGTGAAAGATCAGATGGAGTCGTTGGTCCGGCAAGCTCAGCTTGTCCACTAGACGTATTGGGACCGGCGTGGGCTCAGGAGTTCGGGACGAATTGCCCGGCGACACCAGAGGATGCCTGACAGGTGTAGTTAGCGTCAGGCTCTCCCGAAGCGTGCCGGGTGGCGCTGGGCCAACACGTGACGCTCCATGATCAAGGAAGGTTACTGGTACGGTCTGCCCTTGGTGTTGATTGCTGGCGGCCTGATGGGATTCTGGCTTCGCCAGCGGAGCCTATTTCTTCTTCTCCTCTCCATCTTCTTTCTGGTTCTTGCCTTCCTGGTTCTAAACTTTTTCCGTGACCCGGAGCGCTCCATTCCCCAGGAGGAGCATGCCCTCATTTCTCCCGCGGATGGGCGGGTGGTGCAACTTGCCGAGGAAGAATTTGAGGGCCGGCCGGTGCGGCGGTTGAGCATCTTCATGTCGCCCCTGGACGTCCACGTGAACCGTGCTCCCATTGCCGGCGTCATCCAAGCGGTGAGTTACAAGAAAGGCTCGTTCCGGGTGGCTTCCCAGGACCTGGCTTCGGTCGAGAACGAGCAAAACATTTTCACCCTCCAAGGCAAGCAAGGTGAGGTCGTGGTCAAGCAAATCGCTGGCTTGTTGGCCCGCCGTATCGTATTCTGGAAACGCTTGGGCGATACGCTCGAGCGCGGCGAGCGCGTGGGAATGATTAAGTTCGGTTCACGCGTTGACGTGCTGGTAGCCCCCACGGTCCAGTGGCGTGTCAAGGTCGGGGACCGCGTGTGGGCAGGGAGCAGCATCCTTGGAACCACAACTAGCGAATAAGCGCCGCGGATTACGTCGCGGCATCTACGTTCTCCCCAGCCTTTTCACCGTAGGAACACTCGTCTGCGGCTACTACGCCATCATCTCCACCCTGCGCGCCGGGCAGCAACTGGCTGGCACTTTCGGGCCTGACCAGGCCCAGGCGGCCATGGACAGCGCCCGCTTGCTGTTTGACAACGCGGCCCGGGCCATCGGCTTGGCGATTCTTTTTGACAGTCTGGATGGCCGCATCGCTCGCCTTACCAACACCGCTTCGCCCTTCGGACGCGAATTCGATTCGCTGGCTGACGTCATCGCTTTCGGCGTGGCCCCCGCCTTTCTGGCCTACGTCTGGGGGGTGCGCGGGGTGATGGAAAATGCCGGCGGGCCACTGCTTTTGCATTTGCGGCAAGTCGCCTGGATCACCACCTTCGCTTACGTGATCTGCGGAGCGGCGCGCCTGGCCCGCTTCAACATCGATACCGCCAAGCCCAACTCCGATCGCCGCTTCTTTGTCGGCATGCCTATTCCCGCCGCCGCGGGCGTGGTGGCCGCCATCGTGCATTGGCAAAAAACGCCGTTGAGCGTCTGGGAAATCGCGGTGGGCTGGCTGCTGGTGGTCAGCGTTCTGGCTTTCCTGATGGTCAGCCGCATGCGCTATTACACTTTCAAGACGGTCAACCTGCAAAGGCGCCGTTCTCACCTGGCCATCATCTTCATCGGCCTCATCGTTGTGGGCATTGCACTTTTCTCCGAGCCCGTCCTGCTTACCATGGCCCTTACCTACGGGCTGTCGGGGATCGTCCTGCGGATTATCTCCAAGTTCCGTCCCCATCCGCCGGCGCCTGAAGAGGTTCATGCCGCATGAAACCTGGGAAAGAAGGGTACCGGGTGGCGGTGGTAGGCGCCTCCTCTCTGCTCGGCAAGGAACTGGTGACTGTCCTCGAGGACGAGAAGTTCCCCATCTCCCGACTGGTCACCCTTGACACCGAAGAGGGCGAGCCTGAACTCCCCATCATCGATCTGCGCGCCGGCTTCCAGGCTGCTGTCGAGGACGCAGAGGTGAGCGAGGCGGAATTGGATTTTGCCTTCCTGGCGGCCCGCCAGCGTCAAGTGCCGGCCTTTCTGCGCTCCTGGCAGGAGCATCGCGCTGAGGCACGCTGCACGGTGATCGATCTGGTGGGCGAAGGCCTGGGCGGAAGTGCCGCGGAACCGCTTGCCCCGCCCGTTCGAGAGCCTGGTGAGCGTGCCGTTCCTCGACCGCCGCTTCCCGGTCAAGGGGCTGGAATCCGCCCTTCCGCTGCTGCACGTTTCCCCACATCCTGCCGTGATCGTGATCAGCAGCCTGCTGCTTCGTCTTGCGGCGCGCTTTCCGCTTAAGACCGCGGTGGCCCAGGTATTCATTTCAGCGTCGGAATCCGGCTCGCGGGGAATCGAAGAGCTCCAGAAGCAGGCGGTGGGCTTGCTGAGCTTTCAAAAAACTCCGCACCAGGTTTTTGGCACGCAGCTCGCCTTCAACGTGCTATCGCGCCTGGGGCGCGCGGCCACGGGTGAAATGGCCGCACTCGAAGCTCGCCTGCGCGTCCAGTTGCATGACTATCTGGGCGAGCGCGTCCCGCGGCCTGCCTTGCGCCTGGTCCAGGCCCCGATTTTCTATTCCGTCGGTGTATCGCTCTACGTAGAGACCGCCGCGCCCGTTGCCCCGGAGGCTGCCGCCGCGGCGCTCGGGGGTGAGCGGGTGCGCGTGCGGCGGCCGGCACAGGAACCTCCTACCCCCGTCGAGGCCACGGGCTCAAACGATATCCTGGTAGACAGCGTTTCGAGCGACTCCGCGCATCCAACCGGGCTGTGGATTTGGGCGGTGGCGGATAACCTCCACCTCGCCGCCAGCAATGCCGTTGAAATTGCGGCCACTTTGCGGGCTGGGCCACGGGCTTGAGAGCTGTCGTGAAAATACTCCCCTCCTCAGATGAGGAGGGGTGGCGCGCCGAGCCCCGATAGCGCGTTCTTTCCAAATTGATGATCGGGGCCGCGCGCCGGGGTGGTGCTGACATTATAGAATTATGAATTCCAAACTGACCACCGCCACAACTCCCTTGACTTCTTCGAGGAGCCAGCGCGGTCTGCTGTTTACCGTCTCCTGGCTGCTGTTATTCCTGTCCGCCTGCGGTTACCACGTAGCCGGCCGGGGGGACCTCATCCCGCCCGAACGTCAAGACCATCGCCGTGCCCGCCTTCAAGAACGAAACCGCCACTTTCCGGATCGAGCAGCAGCTCACCGCTGCCGTCACCCGCGAGCTCCTGGAGCGCACGCACTTTCAAGTCACGCCCAATCCTGAAGGCGCCGACGCCGTATTGAAGGGTACGGTCAAGGATGTGCGCTCCGGCGTCCTCACCTTTGACCTCAACACCGGCCGTGCCACCTCCTTGCAGATTCAGGTTACGGCCAACGTGCGGCTGGAGGATCTGCACTCGCATAAGGTCCTGTATTCCAACAACAACTACATCTTTCGTGAGCAGTACCAGG
Organism: uncultured Acidobacteriota bacterium; assembly: GCA_963804995.1. Taxonomy (GTDB): domain Bacteria; phylum Acidobacteriota; class Terriglobia; order UBA7540; family UBA7540; genus Bog-366. Next base: position 88,859 of record CAWDSK010000002.1, on the reverse strand, counting down.
TAAACGAATCTCCCTCCGCGCTTTTTGAGGAAGACAAGCCCGCCCTCGAACGTCTCTCGCGTGACCTTGCCCGCACTCTTGTCACCGCCATCCTGGAGAATTTCTAGCGTAGTGCGCCGCCACCTGCTGCGAGACTCGGATGTCTTAAGAGAGTTGACGTGAAGCCCGGCGGTGGGAAATCTGCATGTCCGGCCGGCCGGGGAGCGGGGAGGTCGGGCCGAGCCCCGCCTGTTGTCCCACTCTACTTATGTAGGCCCGCGACTGTTTGTAAAGAAGTGGGACTGTCCCACATGTTGCTCTCCGCGGGGCATAGCGAGCGAGGTCCCACTTAATTTCCCAACTTCATGCGTTTTCTTCCTATGATTTTTGACGTGCGGTTCCGCCGCGCTAAACTTCCGCTCAGGATCTCGTCATGCCTTAATCGCCACCGGACGACCTTCGCGTGCCGCCTGGTAAATGGCCTGTATCACCGCCACATCGCGGAGACCCTGGGCCCCGTTCGGTTCCGGCTCGCGGTTGTGGCGCACGCAATCCGCAAAGGCGTCAAGTTCATGCGCCACTTCGTTCATGACCTTGTACTTCTTCTCGAACCATCGCCCGCCAATGCGCCCACAGAGGCGCCGCGACTCATTGCGGATGAAGGCGGGGTCGAGGTTGGCCCAGCCATTCTCGCCGATGACATGCAGGAACGACGCCTTCGCTGCGCCCCAGCTTGCCGTTCCCTGCATCACCAGGCCGTCCGGAAAATTGAGCCGGAACGCCAGATTCTCATCCACTTCGCGGAAGACTCCGGGATCGACGGTCCACTGGTAAGCCGCGGCTTCCAGCGGTTCCTGGCCTGTCACCCAGCGCACCGTGTTGATGCAGTAGATTCCAACGTCCAGCAGCGCTCCACCACCCGCCCGCTGCCGTTCAAAGTGCCAGCTCGGGATCTTCGGCCCGGGTCGCAGGTAGGTTGAGAACACCGAGTGAATGATCTTCAGCCGGCCAAGTTTTCCGCTCTCCACCAGCATCTTCAGGTCAAGCGCGGCAGGCTCAAAATGCTTGCGATAGGCAACCATCAGCCGCACGTGGTTCGAGCGGCAGGCGTCAATCATCTGCTGGCATTCCGCCAGATCATTGGCCATGGGCTTCTCGCAGAGCACGTGCCTGCCGGCGGCCGCCGCCTGCACGGTAAAACCCAGGTGCGTGCTGTTGGGGGTGGCAATGTAAACGGCCTCCACCTCCGGATGGTTCAGGCAGAGCGCGTAGTCGTCATAGGAGTAGCAGTCGCTGGGGCCGAATTTCTTCGCCAGCCGCCGCGCCTTCCGTTCATCGCCGCTCACCAGCGCCACCAGCTTGGCTTTGCGGCTCTTCCGGAAGCCAGGAAGTACCACGCCCTCGGCAAAATGCCCCAACCCAACCACCGCGTACCCAACTCGATCAGAAGCCGCCATCTGTGCCTCCCAGGAAATTACAAGCTTGAGCCTGCAGTCGATTATCAATCGGGTGTCAAGCCGAAGCGCGAACGGTGCTTGAGAAGTCGCGTCGGCTGTAATAAGATGCCCCAAAGGGAGTGGAGATCGATTTCCGGCTTCGCTTCGAGACGGGACGTATGACAACTTGTGCCCAGTGTCACGCGGCTGTTCCGGAGGGGATGCGTTTCTGCCTCCAGTGCGGCACACCCATAGCAGATGTCGGCTCCGTGGAGATTAATGCCACGAACGCCAGCACTCCGCTCAGCACCGCACCAGCGCCTTCTGCCCCACCTCCCGCGCCCGCAGCGGTTGCCCCGCCGGTTGAGCCAGTGCGCCGCCCACGACCGACGCCGCAATCCACAATCGCCCTGAGAATCTCTCCCTCTCCAGTGATTGCTCCTCGCACGGGAGCACCGCTTGAACGTCCGCGCCCCAGCCTGGGCCGTGACTTGGTGGAGATCGACGAGGAATTGTTGAAGGCTTCCTTTGAGAAGCGCTCCACCCAGCCGGGAGTGGTGCTCTGTCGTTTTTGTAGAAGTCCCTTGGATTTGGCGGGGGACTTTTGCGATGTGTGCGGCGCTCCCGTGGCGGACGCTGCGCCACCCGGCACTCAATCGCCCAAGCTCCAGCCTGCCGCTACTGTGGACCCACCGCCGCCTGACCCTGACCCGGCACTGGTTAAGAATCCAGCGGCGCCCACGCCACCGCCTCTACGGCCCAAACCTGCACAGAATGCCGTGGCGGCGGACCCGAAGTATCCCACGCCCCTGCCCCCAGTCCCTCCCCCGCGCGCTCCTGCGCCCGCCAGCGATGATCCGCAGTCAGGACTTATGGGCCGCCTCAAAGGGCTCTTCAAAAAGAGTTAAGAGGGGTCCGGCGCGCCGATCGTGCAGGCCGTGCCATGACGCACATGAGACGCCTGTCCGGCATCAACTCCCCGACTCACACGTTCCTTGGTTCATTCATGGAGAGAAGCATTAGTTCCATGTCGGATTGACGGGCACACGTGTAACTCCCAGAGTGTGGCAGGGTGAACCCGCGGCTACCGCATACCTTGCGACAAACGCGATGGACGCTGGCCCGTAGGTTATGGATCCTAACTACCGTTTGACCACCTTCAAATTGTTGGTGACTGAGAAGATGCCGGAAACAGTGTTGGCCCGGACATTGGCCAGGTTCTTGTCGGTCTCGTTATCCACTACGCCTTCGAGTGTGACATTGCCGTTCTTCACGATAATCCGGATGGGCTTGATGACAGGCATGGCGTACTTTTCGAGTGGGCCGAAACCATAGATGGAACGATAGAGCTTCAGGCGCAGGCCATCATCCATGGGCGAGGGGGGGAGGACTTCGATCTGGTTATCCACTTTCTCCACGCCCTCGATATGCTTCACGACGTTTCCTGCGTCCTGCTTGAGCGTCGGGTTCGTAACCCGCCCCATCAAGGTCACGTTGTAACCGGAAACCGAATACGTGATGTTGTCGAAGACACCATAGTAAGGAAGCAGCAAGATTTCGTGCCGCACTTCCCTCACAATGCGCTCCACCGCTTGCGGGGTCGCTTCCCGTTGGGCCTGGGCGCAAAGGGCAAACAATACCCCAAGGATCGCAGACGCCAGTAGTTTGCTCCGCATGTTTACACCTCGAATTGATTTTGGGCCGCCCGAGAGATGGCAGGGCCATATCCCCGGCAATTCCAGTTTATCACCCTGGTTTCTGGACAGCAATTTGGGGCCGTGGTGCGACCAACAGCGGGGGGGTTGTTTCAGCAGGCGAGGTCGGCGCGCGAGAGCTTGAAGCCGTTGAGCGGCCCGAGCACAGTGATGGCCAGGCGGTCGGGATGAAAGAACTCCCGCGCCACTGCCAGCACTTGCTCGGCAGTGACAGCGTCCACGCGGCGGGCGATCTCGTCCTGAGTGGTGTAATGGCCGAAGTACATTTCCTGCCGGGCCACGTTTCCCATGCGGCTGGTGGACGACTCGAGGCTCAGCAGCAGGCTGCCTTTCAGGTAGTCCTTGGCGCGTTGCAACTCTTCCACACTGATGGGATTGGCTTTCAGTTCGCAGAATTCCGCCAATACCAGGTCGATGACCTTGCGTGCTTTGTCGGTGGCCGTGCCCGCATAAACACTCAGGCATCCCGCATCGTGAAAACTGCTCAGGCTGGAAAAGACGGCGTAAGCCAACCCGCGCTTCTCGCGGATATTCTGAAACAAGCGCGAGCTCATGCCGCCGCCCAGCACGGAATTCAGGATGTAAGAGGGGTACCGGTTCTTATGCGGCTGGGGATAGGAGGGGGCCCCCAGGCAAAGATGCACCTGCTCGAGATCTTTCTTGTGCCGCACCTGAATGTGCGGATGCGGCACGGGGACGGGGCCGCCCTTGACGCGAGGGCCCGCCGGCTGATCACCAAATTCTTTTGCGATCAGGTCCACCACCTGACCATGCCGGAGATGACCGGCCGCCGCAATCAACATGTTGTTGGGCGTGTAGTGCCGGCGAAAATAGCTGACCAGTTGTTTGCGATCGAAGCTGCCCACGGTGTGGCGCGTGCCCAGAATCGGACGGCCCAGCGCATGCCCGCGCCAATAAGTTTGCGTAAAGATCTCGTGCACCAGGTTGTCGGGTGTATCCTCGACCATCTTGATTTCTTCCCGGATGACCCGGCATTCATTGGTGATGTGCGCGGGCTCGAAAAGCGGGTTTTTCACCAGGTCGGCGAGAATGGCAAAGGCCCGCGGCAGGTGCTCATCCAGGACCTTGACCGAAAAGCCCGTGGTCTCCTTGGCGGTGAAGGCATCCAGTTGGCCGCCAATGGAGTCCGCGGCGCGCGCGATCTGCTCCGCGCTGCGGTTCTTCGTCCCCTTGAAAAGCATGTGCTCAATGAAATGCGAGACGCCGTTTTCCTCAATGCTCTCTTGACGTGAGCCCGTGCGTAACCAGATGCCGATGGAAACCGAGCGGACTGCTGGCATGGACTCGGTGAGAACCGTGAGCCCGTTGGGAAGAACGTCTTTTCGAATCCTCGGCATCCGTCAAGGTCCTAGGTAAATGGAGTTTGTCGCGTCCAAAGCCGCCGGTGAAGAAGCCCGAACCAACCCACTCTCACTTTTGTACCACAGGGCCCCCAAAAAGACCACTTTTGATGGCGGGGAGCAGGCCAAATTGTTTAGGGGTGGCGCGCCCTAGCTGGGGCGTCCTGATCAGGCGCCCGTGATTTGACACCCCTGGGAATTGTAGTTATTCTGGCGTATGGGCTTGGTGTGCTTCCCGTAACCTTCAGAAATAGGGGTTACATCCACGAAATGACTGGCGAGGTGTGAAGCCCCGGGGCCGGGCGAGACGAATTGTTAATGATTTCCATATTAACCGACTTTAAAGCGACGGCGCGTCAGGTTCTGCGGCTGATGGCGCTCCCACTCCTCCAGGCGCCGGAAGAGGTTCTGATGGGGGGCCAAGCGGTCATCGAAGGGGTGATGATGCGCTCGCCGCATTCCTACGCTGTGGCGGTGCGGCAGCCCAGTGGTTCGCTGGCCGTGACGCAGGAATACCTGGACCGCCCGTCGGATAAGCACCCCTGGTTGAAGTACCCCGTACTTCGGGGATTGGGGGTACTGGGCCAGGCGATGGTGCTGGGGATTCGCGCCTTGCGCTACTCCGCTGAGCAGGCACTGGAGAACCCGGAAGCAGCAAATTCCGCTGAGACCAAACCGGAAAAGAAAACTGAGCTGAGCGGCTGGATACTGGCGCTCAATATCGCGTTCTCGCTGGTTTTTTTCATCGTCCTTTACAAACTCGTTCCCCTGTATCTGGCCACGGTGGTAACGCACCACTATCCGCGCACTGACAACAACGTGACTTTCAACCTGATTGACGGAACGATTCGAATCGCGTTGTTCCTGGTTTTCCTTGTCCTCATCGCGCAGTGGAAGGAAATCCAGCGGGTATTTGAGTACCACGGCGCCGAGCACAAGGTGGTGTGGGCTTTTGAAAAACGCGGCCCGATTGACGTGGCGGCGGCGCGCGCCTGCACGCGTTTCCATCCCCGCTGCGGAACGAGTTTTCTTCTGGTCGTGATGTTCATCGCCATGGTGCTTTACATGTTCCTGCCTTTTCATTCCTTCGCGCTGCGATTCCTGGGGCGAATTGTTCTGCTGCCGGTAATCGCCGGCGTTTCCTATGAGTTCATCCGCTTTGCGGCGCGCTCCAAAGGCAAGCTATGGGATTGGGCATCGCAGCCGGGCCTGTGGCTACAGCGGGTCACGACTCGTGAGCCGGATGACAGTCAGCTTGAAACGGCTATCAAGGCCCTCGAAACAGCGATGGCGCTTGAGCAGAATCGTGGCGGCGAGCTGGTGGTCGCTTAGGGACGCTGGCCGTCATCGCAAAGCGGAATTCGAAACCCATTGCGAGATTCGAGTTTCGTCCCGCAAGGACTAATAGAAGAGGACGACTGACTCGCCATGCATTATTTGGACAAGCTGGCGGAAATCGAAGCACAGTACGAGGGGCTGACGGAGCAGCTCGGCAAGGCCGAGGTGTTGGCGGATCCCTCCGTCTACCAGAAGACCGCCAAGGCGCGCGCGGACCTCACCGAGGTTGTCGAGAAATTCCGGGAGTGGAAGACAGTCCACAAGGCGGTCAAGGACACCAAAACTCTGGTGGAAGAATCTTCCTCCGACCCCGAGATGAAAGCGATGGCCCACGAGGAGCTGCTGGAACTCGAAAAGCGCCAGGAGACGGTGGAACAGGAACTCAACATCCTGCTGATGCCCAGAGATCCCAATGACGAGAAGAACGTAGTACTGGAAATCCGCGCCGGCACGGGCGGTGATGAGGCCACCCTCTTCGCGCAGGAAATCTTCCGCATGTACACCCGCTACGCCGAGACGCAACGCTGGCGGGTGGAAGTGCTCTCCACCAGCCTGTCGGCGGTCGGGGGACTGAAGGAAGTCATCGCTCTCGTCGAAGGCCAGAAGGTTTACAGCAAGCTCAAGTACGAAAGCGGCGTGCACCGCGTGCAGCGCGTTCCGGCAACGGAGCAGCAAGGACGCATTCACACCTCCGCCATCACCGTGGCCGTGCTCCCCGAAGCGGACGAAGTGGATATCCAGATCGATCCCAAAGACCTTCGCATTGATACGTTCTGCTCCTCGGGGCCGGGCGGGCAGTCGGTGAACACTACGTATTCCGCCGTACGCATCACGCACTTGCCGACCGGGACAATCGTCTCCTGCCAGGACGAGAAATCGCAGATCAAGAACCGCGCCAAGGGGTTGCGCGTCCTGCGCTCGCGGCTCTACGAATTGGAGCTCCAGCAGCAACAGAAGCAGATCACCGAGGAGCGCCGCTCGATGATCGGCACGGGCGACCGCAGCGAGAAAATCCGGACTTATAATTTCCCCCAGAATCGCGTCACGGATCATCGCATCGGTTTGACGCTTCATCAGCTCGACCGGGTCATCGACGGCAAAATCGACGACATCATCGAAGCGCTTATTGCCCACTATCAGGCTGAGAAGCTGAAGCGACCAGCCACGCGGGAACCCAAGGAGGACCAGCCGCCCGCCGCGCTCGCCGGATAGAATTGCCGATTGTCGATTGCCGATTATCGATGGGAAGTCGTCAGTCCTCTGTAGTCAGTAAACGCCTCTCATTGAAACTGAGAACCGAAGACTGAAGGTTCCTCTGGCGCCATCGTCAATCGACAATCGAAAATCGGCAATCGACAATGCCTCCACTCCGCGCCACACTTCGGCAAGGACTCCAGACCCTTCTCTCCCATCAGGTGCCTTCATCGCAGCTTGCCGCAGAGCTGCTGCTGATGCACGTCTTGGCATGCGACCGTGCCTACCTCCACGCCCACCCGGAGGAGGAGGTGCCTCCCGAGGTCCTAGAACGCTATTCCCAATTGATCGCGGAACGCGCCACGGGCAGGCCTACGCAGTACATCACAGGGCATCAGGAATTCTGGGGATTGGATTTTGAGGTGACGCCGGACGTGTTGATCCCGCGGCCGGAGACCGAACACACAGTCGAGCGTGTGCTCGAGCTGGCGCGCCGGCAGGCCCACGCCAAGGACGCGCGCCTGCGCATCGTGGATGTGGGCACGGGCTCAGGATGCGTGGCGCTGGCGCTCGCTTCTGAATTCTCCCGCGCGATTCTGTTCGGCGCCGATATCTCGCGCCCCGCACTGGTGGTGGCTTCGCGCAACGCCGTGCGACTGAAGTTGCCGGAGCGCGTCAAGTTCCTGGAAAGCGATCTGCTGGGGCGGCTGCTTGAGCCGGACTTTGCCGGGACATTCGACTTCGTGGTTTCAAATCCTCCTTACGTCGGCAAGCACGAAGTGGACATGGTGCAGCGCGAAGTGCGGGAGTTTGAGCCACGCCTCGCCTGGGGTGGCGACCTCGAGCGCGGGGAGGAGATTTATGCGCGCTTGTTTCCCCAGGCGCTCCAGGCGCTCAAGCCGGGCGGATACATAGTTGTCGAGATTGGCTACAATATGCGCGACCGCGTGCTGGCGCTACTGTGCGGCGAATGGGACGAAATCGAAGTGGTGCCCGATCTGGCGGGAATCCCGCGCGTCGTGAGCGCGAGGAAAGGGCGTCCGTAGTCAGTGGTCCGTTGTCAGTAGCCAAGCACTCCTTTTTTTTGCGCCCATCCCGCTGTTCATTGGGATTATGTGGGTAACGAGTATCGACCCTAATCATGGATTCTCCCCCGGTGAGGACGCTTATCCAATTCTCGTCTTTATCTATTGAAGCCTTCTCCCCTTGGGAGTGGTAATCTGAGCGGACCACCGGCTACGAGCAACGGACTACTGACAACGGACTACGGACGATGTTGCGCCAAATCTTGCACGTCGACATGGATGCGTTTTTCGTTTCCGTTGAGGAACTGGAAGATCCCTCCCTCAAAGGTAACGCTGTCATTGTGGGGGCTGACCCCGACGGGCGCGGTGTGGTGGCGGCCGCAAGCTACGAGGCGCGCAAGTTTGGTGTGCATTCCGCCATGCCGATTCGCACTGCCAAGCAGCTCTGCCCGCATGCCATTTTTCTGCGCGGTCAGCACCGGAAGTACGGGGAGTATTCGCGGAAGATCCACATAATATTCGAAGAGTTCACTCCCGTTGTCGAAATGGTTTCGATTGATGAAGCTTACCTCGATTTGACCGGGTGCGAGCGCCTGCACGGTTCGGCGTTTCGAGGTGCCGACCGCTTGATTCGCACCATTAAGGAACGAACCGACCTGAATTGCTCGATTGGCCTTTCGACGTTGCACCTGGTTTCCAAAATCGCGTCGGATCAGGCGAAGCCCCACGGCTTGCTTTATGTGCTGCCCGGTTGCGAGGCGGCGTTCCTGGCCCCTCTGCCCATCCGTCGCATGCCGGGAATCGGAAAAGTCACGGAGCCGGAACTCCGCTCGCTTGGCATCGTCACCATTGGCGACTTGCAGCAGATGGGGCGCGACAAACTCCGCGAGCGCTTTGGGAAATTCGGCGATTGGCTTTACACCAAGTCCTGCGGCCTGGATATCGAAGCCTACCAGTACGAAGAGGAGCCGAAGTCAATCTCCCACGAGACCACCTTCGACACGGATATCGACAACCCGGAGGAAGTTGAGCGTACGCTTTCCTATCTCGCACAACTCGTGGGCCGCCGCCTGCGCGATCACCGCCTCTTCGCGCGCACCGTGGGATTGAAGCTGCGTTTCGCCCCATTCAAAACCCTGACTCGCGACCTGACTCTGGATGAACCCACCAACCTTGACTCCGTCATTTTTGCCAGCGTGCTGCGGCTGTTTGAGAATGCCTGGAACGGCAAGCAGAAGATTCGCCTGGTGGGGGTGCGATCGTCAAACCTGGGGCGCGCCGCTTTTCAGCGCAGCCTGATCGATGCCGCACAGCATGAGAAGCTTGACAAAGTGCTTAAGGCCGCTGACAAAGTTCGGGAAAAGTTCGGATTTGATGCCGTGCAACTGGCGCGCTCCGTTGAGTCAGGCCAGCAGGCGAAAACCCGCAAGAGGCGTGAGTTCCTGGGGCGCGAGTAAAGCCACTCCATCCTCTGTCGCCGCGGCGTCCGAGGGGAGTAGACTGGAATGAGTCTGGGAGCAGACATGAAAACCGCTTACCTTGATATCGAAACACGCTACGTGGGTAAGTTCACCGACCAGCGGCTGTTCAAGGACTGCAAGCACCACCAGATCACGGTTATCGGTGTGCGGATTCTGGAAGGTGGGAACGACTCCTTCATCCAGCTTGTGGGGAAAGATGCGACGAAGGCCAATTTGATGCTGGTGCTCAAGGGAGTAGATCGGCTGGTGACTTACAATGGGCGGTCGATTCCCGATAAAGTGAAGGGTTACACCGGATTCGATTTCCCCGTCATCGCAGCACAACTCGGAGTAGTGCTGGACGAAGAGTTCAAGCACGTTGACCTGTGCCCCGAGTGCTGGCGTAAAGGATTCTGGGGAGGGCAGAAGGTGGTTGAGCAGAGCCTGGGACTAAAGCGCAAGCTTCCGGGCAAAGATGGCAAGTGGGCAGACGAAACCTGGAAGAAATACGAAGCCACGCAAGAAGAGCAATTAAAGAACGAGGTGCTGGCTTATAACCAGGAAGATGTTTTTATGCTGCGCAGCATCGAAGAGGCGCTGCAGTCACGTTAGCCTCGGGTTATCACACCGCGGGTAGCCAACCTCCCTCTCACCCGAGTAAATTCCACCGCGGCCATTGCCAGAACACTTGCAGAGACGCCCATCCTCGGATGTAATAGGCCTGATGGATACCAAGCGTGAAGTCGCCACTGAGATTGTGCGCCGTCTCAGGTCCGAAGGGTTTCAGGCCTACCTGGTGGGCGGGTGTGTGCGCGACATGGTGATGGGCCTCGAACCCAAAGATTATGACGTGGCCACCGACGCGACGCCCCCCCAAGTGCTGAAGCTTTATCCTGACGCGCTCACCGTGGGCGCGCAGTTCGGAGTGGTGATTGTGCCGCGCGAGGCGGGCAACGTTGAGGTGGCGACGTTTCGCAGCGACGGTCTTTACGCAGACGGGCGGCACCCGCGCGAGGTCCGCTACTCCCAGACCCCGCAGGAGGACGTGCGCCGACGCGACTTCACGATCAACGGCCTGCTCTACGATCCGGCAAGTGAACAAGTATTGGATTTTGTGGGCGGGCAGGCAGACATCCGCGCGCGCCGCCTGCGGACAATTGGCGACCCGCTGGAGCGCTTCAACGAAGACCACTTGCGGATGTTGCGCGCCGTGCGTTTTACTGCACGCTTTAACCTCAAGATCGATCCCACAGTGCTGGCGGCAATTCGCCGGTTAGCGGCCCAGATCCGCGGGGTGAGCGCTGAGCGCGTGCGCGACGAGATCGTGAAGTTGCTTACGGAAGGACCAGCGCGGCGCGGGTTCGAACTGATGGATGAATCGGGGTTACTGGAACAGGTATTGCCGGAGATTAAGCGCCTGCAAGGTGTTGAGCAGCCGCCGGAATTTCACCCCGAGGGCGACGTATGGATTCACACCCTGATGATGCTTGAGGAGTTGCGTCACCCAACCCCCACGCTGGCGCTGGGCGTGTTGCTACACGACGTTGGCAAGCCACCCACTTTTGCTATCCGCGAGCGCATCCGATTTGACAATCATGTGGAAGTGGGCGCGAAAATGGCTGAGGAGATCTGCGGACGAATGCGGCTTTCGGCGTGCGATGCGGAGCGAGTGGTGGAACTCGTGCGCCACCATCTGCGCTTCAAGGATTTTCCCCGTATGAAACGCTCCACCCAGCTTCGTTTCTTGCGCATGGAGGGATTCCCGGAACACCTGGAACTCCACCGGCTGGATTGCTTGGCTAGTCACGGCGATTTGACGAACTATGAAATGGCGCGGAAGATGCTGGCGGAAACGCCGCAGGAACAGATCAAGCCGCTACCGTTGGTAAGCGGCAACGACTTGATCGCACAGGGGTATAATCCCGGCCCGATTTTCAAAAGAATCCTCCAAGCCGTGGAGGATGCCCAGTTGGAGGGGCGCATTCACTCCCGCCCCGAGGCATTACGCTTCGTGGAAGAGCAGTTTCCCCTCGCCCCACCTTAATGATTCGCGTAAGAAACGAACCCAAAGAAATAAACTACACCGCCCAGCGCAGCTAAGGCCACAAGAAACATACCAATCTTGACGAAGAAAGTCTTGCGGTCTTGGGGCTCCGATGCAGCCTCGTTAATCATCTGGAACACGGCGACCTCCTTTCGCGCCCACTTCCTCGGGCGTGGAGGCAGACCATTGGAAGGGATACAGGCCGGGTGATCGGTTACGATAGGGGGCGTGGCGACTCGAACTGCCCGCTGCAGCCGTGCGCCCCGCAATCCTACTTGGCCGATAACGCGGCGAAACTGGCTACTATGCCTGTCTACACTCTAAACTCAATTCTCGAAATGTCAAGGGGGTATGAAAAATGTCTTAGGGGGACCCAGGCAGCCGTTTGGCACCTTCGGACTGTCGGGTGGGGTCGGAGGTTCAGCGGACGTTGACAGGGTGAGGGTGTGTGCTATACTTAGGAAGTTCGGGTCTGAGGAGGCTCGGACGCCTACCAGGTGGGACTCGGGGTACCATAGCGGAATTGCTAGTGCTGTACCAACCCTGCCGTCCGCATTTTACCTCCTTGATTAATCAACCTTTGAGGCATTGTGGAAGCCACAACCTGCAAAAAAGAACTCGCTATTGAGATTCCCGTAGACGTGGTGCAGCGCGAAACGGATTCGGTAGCTGCACAGATCGCCAAGCGGGCACGCATCCCCGGTTTTCGCCCCGGGCGCGCGCCTACCCAGCTAGTTCGCGAGCACTTTCGCGACGACATTCGCAGTGAGGTAGTTCAACACCTGGTTCCGCGGTTTTTTACAAACGCCGTGAAAGATCAGAAGTGGGCGATCGTGGGCGAGCCCCGTTTCGACGATTTGAAGTTTGAAAACGACCAGCCCCTGACCTGCAAAGCCATCTTTGAGATCTTTCCGGATTTTGAGCTGAAGCCCTACAAGGAACTGGAAGTCGAAGAGGAGAAGGCGAGCGTTACGGATGCCGACTTGGAAAAAGCCGTTGAGGAGTTACGCGAGCAGGCTGCCACCTTCGAAGTGGTAATGGACCGTCCTGCCGAAGACGATGATTATGTCACGGTTAATTACCATGGGCGTGACGTGAACTCACCCCAAAGTCCGCCAGTGGAAGCCCGAGACGCTGTGGTTCACCTGGGCAGTAAGCAAACCGTGGCTGCTTTCACGGAAAACCTGCAGGGCACCAAGGCGGGTGAGGTCCGGGAAATCCAAGCGAGTTACCCGGAAGATTACCCCCAAAAATCCCTGGCAGGGAAAACCCTGAGTTACCGAGTGGAGATCCAAAGCATCAAAAGGAAAGTGGTTCCCCCGGCTGACGATGAGCTCGCCAAGTCAGTTAGCGAGTTTGCGACGCTGGAGGAGTTGCGCACTAAGCTGCGCCATGGCTTGACAGAGCGGGCGGCACGCCAGGTGGAAATGACCAGCAAGCAGAAGCTGGCAGAAAAACTTCTGGAGGCGCATGATTTTCCTGTGCCGGAGGCGCTGGTTGAGACGCAGCTGGACCGCAAGATGGAGCGGACGCTTACGCAATTGATTTCCCAGGGGATCGACCCGCGAGAAACCCAGGTGGATTGGCGCAAGGTTCGAGAGGATGCCAAACCTGATGCCGAAAAGGAAGTACGAGTAGCCTTGATCCTCACCCGGGTGGCTGAGGCGGAAAAGATTGAGCTGGCGGAAGAGGAAGTGGATGATTTGATTCGGGAACTCGCGCAGGAGCGCCGCATAACCGCTGCGGAGTTAAAGACACGCTTGACACAAGAAGGAAAGCTGGATACACTGAAGTCTACTCGCCGCAATCAAAAAGCGCTGGACTTCATATACCGCAACGCGAAAATCACTCGGAAAAATGTGTGAGTTGTCGGCTCGGGTTAAAGGAGTCCGCAAATAGAGACCATGAGTAATCAGCCCAATATGACGTTGATCCCCATGGTGGTCGAGCAGACCAACCGCGGCGAACGTGCCTACGACATTTACTCCCGCCTTCTGCGAGATAACATCATATTTATCGGAACGCCGATTGATGATAACGTTGCTAATTTAGTGACGGCCCAACTACTCTTCCTGGAAGCCGAGGATCCAGAGAAAGACGTTTCCCTTTACATCAATTCCCCGGGAGGTGTGGTTACGGCGGGCATGGCCATTTACGACACCATGCAGTTTATTCGCCCCGACGTGGCCACGATCTGTATCGGCCAGGCTGCCAGTATCGCTGCCCTGCTGCTCGCGGCGGGCACGCCCGGCAAGCGTTATGGCCTCCCCAACGCTCGCGTCTTAATTCATCAGCCCACGATTGGGGGACTCTCTGGGCAGGCCACCGACATTGATATCCACGCCCGCGAAATTCTACGAATTCGTGCCAGCCTAAACGAAATCATGGCCAAGCATTCCAATCAGCCAATAGAAAAGATTGAACGCGATGTGGAGCGCGATTTCTGGATGAGCGCCCAGCAGGCGCACGAATACGGCATCATCGATGAAATCATTTACAAGCACAAGTGATCCACGGAGATGACTTTGAAACGCCCTGGTTCCGAGGAAGCGCTTCGATGCTCGTTCTGTCAGAAGCCTCAGGATGCCGTGACGAAGCTTATCTCTTCGCCGGGGGAGCATCCGCAGGCGTACATTTGCGACGAGTGCGTGGCGGTTTGTAATTCTATCTTGGAAGAAGACCGTGGCGACCGCCTGCCCTCGACGCAAACTAAATTGCCGCGACCCACCGAGGTCAAGACCTTCCTCGATCAGTACGTAGTGGGACAGGAAAAGGCCAAGAAGAAACTTGCTGTGGCGGTTTACAACCACTACAAACGGAACATCCTGACGCGAATCCGCAGCGACGTTGAGTTGACAAAATCCAACATTCTCCTGATTGGGCCGACAGGCACGGGAAAAACGCTTCTGGCGCAGACGTTGGCGCGTGTGTTGGAAGTGCCGTTTGCCATCGCTGACGCCACCACACTCACGGAGGCAGGATACGTCGGCGAGGACGTGGAGAATATTATCCTGAAGCTCCTGCAAAGCGCCGGCGGCGACGTGCAGCGGGCCCAACAGGGCATCATCTACATCGACGAGATCGATAAGATTTCGAAGAAAGATGAAAACCCCTCCATCACCCGCGACGTTTCGGGCGAGGGCGTGCAGCAGGCACTGCTCAAGATTCTGGAAGGTACCGTGGCCAACGTTCCGCCGCAGGGTGGCCGCAAACACCCCCACCAGGAATGCACCCCGGTGGACACGACCAACATCCTGTTTATTTGCGGTGGGGCTTTCGTGGGGCTGGAAAAGGTCATTGAACACCGCATGGGCAAGAAGACCATAGGCTTTCATGGCGAGAGTCAGGCGACGCCGGTGACTTACAACCGACGCGACATCGAGATTCTGGAGCAAGTGCAGCCGACGGACCTGATCCACTACGGACTGATCCCGGAGTTTGTGGGCCGCTTGCCCGTGGTGAGTGTCCTGAGTGACTTGGACCAGGCGGCGCTTGTGGAGATTCTTACTCAACCCAAAAATGCCCTGGTCCGGCAATACCAGCGGCTCTTTGAATTCGAAAACGTTAAATTGCGGTTCACGGAGGGAAGCCTCTCCACCATCGCCGCCCAGGCGCTTGAAAGGAAGGTGGGCGCGCGCGGGCTGCGTATGATTCTGGAAGACTTGATGCTTGACTTGATGTATCACCTTCCCAGCCAGCGCAAACTCCGAGACTTCGTCGTGACCGAAGAAATGGTCAAGAACCACGAGATCAACTTCAGCTCCACATTCCTCGAGAAGGCAGGTTAATGGATTCCCCTATGTTTTCTGGCCGTGAAAAGAACGAAACTCGCACGTTACCAATGATGCCCATCCGCGACGTGGTCATCTTCCCGCACATGATGACTCCTTTCGTGGTGGGACGCGAAAGCTCCATTCGGGCCCTTGAGGAAGCACTGGCGGGCGAAAAGAAGATTTTTCTCGCCACGCAGCACGACGCCGCCGTGGATGATCCCAAGCCGAATGAAATCTTCCAAGTGGGGACCATTGCCAATATCGTTCAGAGCCTGAAGCTGCCCGATGGCAACATCAAGGTCTTAGTGGAGGGTGCGGAGCGCGCCAAGGTTTTGAAGATTTCGAACGAGGAAGGCCACTTCCGGGTCAGCGTCCAGACCAAGCAATTCCGGACGGTCACTACACCTAGCCTGGAACAACTGGTGCAGCGCTCCACTTCGCTTTTCGAGCAGTATGTCAAGCTCTCGCAAAGCCTGAATTACGAGACAATGATTGCGGCTGTGAAAGTGGACGAAATCGGCAAGTTCACCGACACTATCGCCGCCAATCTGAATGTCAGCATCGAGGAAAAGCAGGAACTGCTTGAGATCTTTGACCCGGTCGACCGCCTGACCCGCCTGGCGGACATCCTGGAAATCGAGATAGAAAAACTGAATGTGGACCGCACGATCCAGGGTCGCGTGAAGCGTCAAATGGAACGCGCCCAGCGCGAGTATTATCTGAACGAAAAGATCAAGGCCATCCAGAAGGAATTGGGCCGAAACGAGAAGAGCGAGATCGATGAGCTAAAGAAGAAAATTGAAACCGCGGGCATGACCAAGGATGCGCTGGAGCATGCCATGGCAGAGTTGAAGCGCCTGGAAATGATGCCGCCCATGTCTGCGGAATCCACCGTTGCGCAATTATCTCGATTGGCTGCTGGCCGTGCCTTGGAAGAAGAAATCCAAGGAAATCCGCGACATTACCCGCGCCCAAAAGGTGTTGGAAGAGGACCACTACGGATTGGAGAAGATTAAGGAACGCATCCTGGAATTCCTGGCTGTGCGTCAACTCGTCAAGAACCCTCGCGGGTCGATCCTCTGTTTTGTGGGCCCCCCAGGTGTCGGCAAAACATCTCTTGGCAGGTCAATTGCCAGAGCTACAGGTCGGAAGTTCGTCCGACTATCCTTAGGGGGCGTCCGAGATGAGGCCGAAATCCGCGGCCACCGGCGTACTTACATCGGCGCGCTGCCCGGCCAAATCATCCAGATGATGAAGAAGTCGGGCACCGTAAACCCTGTTTTCCTGTTGGATGAAGTGGATAAAATGAGCATGGATTTCCGTGGCGATCCCTCCGCGGCGCTGCTGGAGGTCCTTGATCCTGAGCAGAATAACACCTTCATGGATCATTATCTCGATGTTGAGTATGACCTCTCCAAGGTGTTTTTCATCACCACCGCCAATGTCGTGCACACCATCCCCCAACCCCTTCAGGACCGGATGGAAATCCTGCGGCTGGAAGGCTATACGGAACCTGAAAAGCTTGAAATCGCCAAGCGCTTCCTGGTCAAAAAGCAGCGCGAGGCTGCCGGCCTGAAGGAAGAAAATCTCACACTTCCGGACGAGGGGATTGTTCACATCATCCGGCATTACACCCGGGAAGCAGGGGTTCGCAACCTCGAGCGCGAAATAGCCAACGTCTGCCGCAAAGTGGCCCGCAAAGTTGTGAAGGAGGGCCGGAACCTTCAGGTCACAGTGGGTCCGGACGACCTCAAGGAATACCTTGGCGTCATCAAGTTCCGCGACACTAAGGCCGAAGAGAAGAATGAGGTGGGTTTAGCGACAGGCTTGGCTTGGACGGAAGTGGGCGGCCAAATCCTGAACATCGAAGCGACCCTGATGCAGGGCAAAGGCAAGCTCCTGCTCACCGGCAAACTAGGCGACGTGATGCAAGAATCAGCCCAAGCCGCCATGACTTACGTGCGGTCCCGGGCTGCCCTACTGGGATTGGACCCCGATTTCTACCGTCACATCGATGTTCACATCCATATCCCGGAGGGCGCCATTCCGAAGGACGGCCCCTCGGCGGGCATCACGCTGGCCACGGCATTGATCAGCGCGCTGACCAAGATTGCCGTAAGGCGCGACGTAGCGATGACGGGTGAGATCACTCTGCGCGGCAAGGTTCTGCCGATTGGTGGGGTCAAAGAAAAGCTGCTTGCGGCGCACCGGGCAGGCAGTCGCACGGTTATCCTGCCCCGCGACAACGAGAAAGACTTGACGGACATTCCAGTGAACATCCAGCAAGAGTTGACGATTCGTTCTGTGGAGAGTATGGACGAAGTGCTTGATATTGCGCTCGAAACCAAGCTCGAACCTCGCCCTCTCCTCATTGCCGGAGAGGGGACCCCGTCCACGATCGATACTCCCTCTCAAGATTTGGGCCGGGAACCCATGACCAACTAGACAGTTCCAGGGAAGATTGTTTATTAAGGGAGGATTTGAAACCAATCAGACCCGAGGTGCATCCATGCAATTGGATTATGGGCTCTGCACGTTTCGCGTTAGGGCGCCAGTTTTAAATCTCTGACAATCAACTCTGCAAAGTTTTGCTATTACTTACGACGTATCTTGCCGCACCTTTTAAGACTGCCTTGCTATCTCAGTAATCCGTCACTTCTGAGGATCGATTCCGCGAGCGACTTGGCAGTAGAGCCTGAACAACTAACCGAACGGTCCTGCGACCGGAAATTTCAACGAAACTGAGAGAAAAGTTATGCCTGCAAAGAAACAAGAAGTAAAGACGGACGAAGTTCAAGAAGAAAGAATCGAGGACCTGAAGGAGGGTGAAGTCCTCGACATCGGCAAGCTCAAGGAGATGAACATCACCACGCTGACTCAGGTCGCGAAAGACCTGGCCGTGGTGGGGGCCACCGGCCTGCGCAAACAGGAGTTGATCTTCAAGATCCTCCAGGCGCAGACCGAGAAGAACGGCCTGATCTTCTCCGAAGGTGTGCTGGAGTGCTTGCCCGACGGCTTCGGATTCCTCCGCGCCCCGGACTACAACTACCTGCCGGGCCCAGACGACATCTACGTCTCGCCCTCGCAGATCCGCAAGTTTGATTTACGCACCGGCGACACCATCTCGGGCCAGATCCGTCCGCCCAAAGAGGGCGAGCGCTATTTTGCGCTCATCAAGGTTGAAGCCATCAACTTTGAACCCCCGGACGAGTCCCGCAACAAGATTTTCTTTGACAACCTCACGCCCCTGTACCCGCAGGAGCGCATTCATCTCGAGACGATCAAGGACAACATCTCGGCGCGCGTGCTCGACCTGCTCACCCCGGTCGGCAAAGGCCAGCGCGGCCTCATTGTCTCGCCGCCACGTACCGGCAAGACCATGCTGCTGCAATCCCTTGCCAACTCCGTGACCGCCAATCACCCGGAGATCACGCTGATCGTGCTCCTCATCGACGAGCGGCCCGAAGAAGTTACCGACATGCAGCGCACCGTCAAGGGTGAGGTTATCAGCTCGACCTTTGACGAGCCCGCCGCCCGGCACGTGCAGGTGGCGGAAATGGTGCTCGAAAAGGCCAAGCGCTTGGTCGAGCACAAGCGTGACGTGGTGATCTTGCTCGATTCGATCACCCGCCTGGCGCGCGCGTACAACACTGTAGTGCCACCGTCCGGCAAAGTGCTCTCGGGCGGCGTTGACTCAAACGCTCTCCAACGACCGAAGCGCTTTTTCGGCGCGGCCCGCAACATCGAGGAAGGCGGCAGCCTCACTATCATCGCCACCGCCCTCATCGATACTGGTAGCCGCATGGACGACGTAATCTTTGAAGAGTTCAAAGGCACAGGCAACATGGAAGTCCACCTCGACCGCAAGCTGGTCGATAAGCGCGTCTTCCCCGCCATTGACCTCAACAAGTCCGGCACACGCAAGGAAGAATTGCTGGTGCCCCGCGACGAGTTAAACCGCATATGGGTCCTGCGCAAAGTTCTGAACCCGCTCTCGCCCGTGGAATCGATGGAACTCATCATCGACAAGCTGGCCAAGAGCAAGTCCAACCAGGAATTTCTCTCCTCGATGAGCAACGGTGGCGGTCCCGGCGGAAGGCCGTAAGAGCCGGGATTAGGGATCAGGGGTTCGGGGTTGTCAGGCTGTTGAGACGCGCTCCAACGCTGTCGCCCTGAGTCATCTGTTGTTGTCCTGAGCTCCAAAGGAGCGACCCTATCCCAGCTCAAGGCAACGTCCCGGGAATCAGGGCTTCTTCAGCTCCACACTGATCGCGCGGAGCTCTGCTTCGCCCACATTTTCAAGCGAATGCGGTGGAAGCGGCCCTGACCAGAGGGCGCTCTCCGGGGGAACCTTCGCCAGTCCGCGACTGTCCATGACAATGTTTCCTTCACCGTCGCGGCGCACGAAATCACTCCAACTCATGATGTACGGAACGCTTGGCCAGCGATGCGTATGGGCCGGAACCGTGTGTCCCGGCGGAACCCTGGTATCGAGCACGCGCACCTGTTCATTCTCGAAAAGCAGCAGGTGATACTGCGGCGCGGCAGTCAACGCGTCCAGCGCCTCAGGCCAGTTCCAGTCGGATTGGTTCGACAGTGCTCCCATTCCAGCAACTCCCATCAGCCTACTGCCATCGGTCCGTGCAGCGACAAGCAGGCGCGGTCCGCGTTCTTGCTCCGAGTCAGCGCCACCGTGCTCTTGCCCGCTCCGGCGGGGCCGTCAATGGTGATGACCAGGGGGCGAGTCATGGATCAGAATCGTCGCTTGTCCGGGTTGCGAAAATCGATATTCGAAACCCGCCTCGATTTTGGCTCTTCGGCAATACCCGGCCGCAGACCACGGACAACGAATACTTGCCTAATCTGACAGCTGAACGCTGATAGCTGAAAGCTAATAGCTAAATTCGCTTGAACGCCTTCATCAAATCCTTCGTCCCGTACCGCAGCACAGTGGGCCGGCCGTGCGGGCAGGTCATCGGACAGTCGGTGCGGCCCAGCGCCTGCAATAGCCAATCCATCTTGCCGCGCTCAAGCGCCATGTTCACCTTGATGGCGGCGTGGCAGGAAATTGAAGCCGCAATCCTGGACCGCAGAACCTCCAAGGAAATCGCCGCTCCCTCCTGGCTCGCTCCATCCAGGATTTCGATCATCAGTTGTTCGACTTCCTCAGTGGGAATATCTGCGGGCGCCGTCTTGATGGCCACGGTGCGCTGGCCAAAGGGCTCGACTTCGAAACCATTGGCGATCAGCTCATCAGCAATGCCCTGATAGGTCACCTGCTGCTCAGGCTTCAGCTCCACGATGATGGGCATGAGCAGGCGCTGCACTTCGACTTTCTTTTCCTGCCGCCGCCGCACGTGGTAGTCGAAGAGCACGCGCTCGTGCGCGGCGTGCTGGTCGACAATCCAAAGGCCCTCGGAATTGACCGCAACGATGAAACTTTCCTGCACCTGCCCCAGTGGTTGGAGATCGAGGGGCAACTCGCGCGGCGTTAGGCTGGGAGCTGCGTCCCCTGGCGCCGACTCGAAAGGCAGGGGCGCGGAGGGCGTCACCGGCATGTACGGTGCAAGCGCGGAATCAAGTGGCAGCCGCGGCGCATAGGGCTGGGCACGAGGGGCGGAAAGATGAAAATCCCCTCCCGGCCGCCGCGCGGGAGGCCGGCCCCCGGCGGCCGGCGCCATCGTTCCTTGCATGAGGGGCGGCTCTTCCGCCAGCTTTTCGGCGACGTCCGCCGCTTCCACGGCCAGACCCGCGGGCATCGGGGACCTTGAAGTTGGGAACGAGGCGACGGGGCGGGTCGCGAGTAGCGTCTGCCGAATCGAGTCGCGCACCAGGTCGTGCATGAAATTCCCATGACGAAAGCGCACCTCAATCTTCGAGGGGTGGACGTTCACATCCACTTCCGTAGGGGGAAGCTCAAGGAAAATGAGGGCCACGGGGAAAACGCCGGCCGGCAGAATGTTTCGATAAGCCTCCGTGATGGCGTGCAAAATCAGGCGATCGCGCACCAGCCGCCTGTTTACAAAGAAATAAACATTGTTGCGGTTGAGCTTCTGTACCTCCGGCCGGGAAACAAAACCATGGACGCGGATGAGAGGCGCTTCCCCGGCGGATTCGTCTTCTTCGTCCATTCCCGGCAGGGGCTGGGTTAGAATCCGGCGCTCCACCGGCGCCATTTCCAAAAGCTGCTCCAGGGTTTGCCCGCCCATCACCTGATACAGGCGCTCGCGATGGCTCGCGACCGGCGTGACATTGAGGATTTGATTGGTAAGGGAGCTCAGGCGGAATCCTTTTTCGGGGTGAGCCAGGGCGTAGTGAGTGACCAACGTGGCGATGTGGCCGAGTTCAGTGGACTCAGACTTCAGGAATTTGCGGCGCGCCGGAGTGTTGTAGAACAGGTCGCGCACCTCCAGGCTCGATCCCTGTGGCCACGCCACCTCTTTCACGTCGCGCAGCTTGCCCCCCGCGAATTCCACGCGTGTCCCGAAACTTTCTGACGCGTGCCGGGTTTCAAGCACCAGCCGCGAGACCGCGGCAATCGAGGGCAAAGCTTCGCCGCGGAATCCCAGCGTCGAAATCTCAAACAGATCTTCCGCAGTGCGAATCTTGCTCGTTGCGTGGCGCTCAAAGGCCAGCAGCGCGTTGTCGTGAGTCATCCCTTGCCCGTCATCGACGATGCGGATCAGGCGCTTGCCCCCGCCCTCCACGGAAATTTCCGCGCGGCGCGCGCTCGCATCAAGCGAGTTCTCAAGCAACTCCTTCACCACCGACGCAGGGCGCTCCACCACCTCGCCAGCGGCGATTTTATTGGCGACTGCTTCAGGAAGGATGCGGATAATGGACATATGGGATTGTCGATTGACGATTGACGAATGTCGATTGCCGATTCTTCATTTCTGCCCTGGAAGGCGTGCTTTCGATCAACAATCATCAATCGACAATCGTCAATCCTTTTTAATCTCCAGCCCCAGTTCATCAAGTTGCTCTTGGTCCACACCGGCCGGCGAGTCGCACATCAGATCCACGGCGCTGGCGGTTTTGGGGAAGGCAATCACCTCGCGGATGTTGGACTCTCCTGCCATCAGGGCATTGATGCGATCCCATCCGAGCGCGATACCACCGTGGGGTGGCGTGCCGTATTCGAGGGCCTCTAGGAAGAATCCGAAACGCTCCCGCGCCTGCTCCTCAGTCAGACCCAGAACGCTAAAAACGCGGCGCTGGATATCCTGGCGATGAATACGAATCGAGCCACCGCCGATCTCCGAGCCGTTCAGTACCAAGTCGTACGCGCGGGCTTTTACCGTCCCGGGATCAGTTTCCAGCTTTTCCAAATCCTCTTCGCGCGGCGACGTGAAGGGATGGTGCATGGCCGCAAAGCGATTTCCCTTTTCGTCGTAATCGAACATCGGGAAATCCACCACCCAGAGAAAATTCCAGGCGCTGCCTTTGAGCAGGTTGAGCTTGCGGGCGATATCTAGGCGCAATTCACCTGAGGCAGAATCGAGCATCTGCAACGCGCCCCGGCCGGCCGCCGACTTGATACCCAGCAGCAGAACCAAATCGCCAGGCTGGGCTTCGAGCGATGCTGCGAGCGCCGCCACAGAGGGTTCGCCCAGCGCTTTAGTGAGCGGCGACTGCGCCCCTGAGCTGGCCACCTTGATGTAGGAAAACCAATCCGCGCCCAGGGATTTGGCCGTTTCCTGCAATTTGTTGAGCTGACTGCGGGAAGCATCACCCCACCCCGGCACGCGCATGGCCTTGAGCGGCTGGGTGACATGCACGGTGTTGGCCGCTTCGGGCGCGAGGCTGACGCGTTTCCATTCGAGCGCCGTACCCAGGTGCGGTTTGTCAGAGCCGTACTTCTCCATCGCCTCGTCATACGCCATGCGGCGGAAGGGCCGTTTCACTTTGACGTCCACCATCGCGAAGAGCTTTTCCATCAGGCGTTCGATGATGTCGAACAACACATCGCGTTGCGGGAACGCCATTTCGATATCGATTTGGGTGAATTCCGGCTGCCGGTCGGCGCGCAAGTCTTCATCGCGGAAGCAGCGCACGATCTGGTAATAGCGGTCGAATCCGCCAATCATCAGAATCTGTTTGAAAAGTTGGGGCGATTGCGGCAGCGCGTAAAAGTAACCGTGGTGGAGGCGACTGGGGACCAGGTAGTCCCGCGCGCCCTCCGGTGTGGAGCGGGTCATGAAAGGGGTTTCGATTTCCTGGAAGCCGTGGTCGCCAAAGTGCGCGCGCACCACTTGGCTCGCCTGATGGCGCAGGCGCAAGTTGCGTTGCATGCGGCCGCGGCGCAGATCGAGATAGCGATAACGCAGGCGAGTCTCTTCGCTGGTTTTCGTCTCATCCTCGATCGGGAAGGGCGGCGTCTTTGCCTCATTCAATACCAGCAGACGGTGCGCCATGACTTCCACTTCGCCGGTCGCGAGCTGAGGGTTGACCGTGTCTGCCGCCCGCACGACCACTTCCCCCTCTACGCCGACGACATATTCAGGGCGCACTTCCTCCGCCCGGTCGTGCACCTCCGTGCTCACCGAGGGATTGCACACGATCTGGGCCCGGCCCGTGTGGTCGCGCAGATCGAGAAAAATCAGGTTGCCGAGGTCGCGCCGGACGTCCACCCAGCCCGCCAGGAAAACAGTCTGGCCCGCGTGGGCCTTGCGAATCTCGCCGCAGTAATGCGTTCTTTGCCGATCACCAAGCAGGTCTAATTTCACACTCACCACCGTAAAGGGAATTACGAATTATGAATTCTGAATTATGAATTAAGAACAGAGCTCATCATGCGACCTGGACTGCAACTCTTATTTTCAGAATTCATAATTCAGCATTTCTGCCTTACATACTCTGCAATAGCGCCGGGCTCCAGCTCCGTTTGCTCTCCGCTTGCCATATCCTTCACTTGGTACTTGCCGCTCAAGAGCTCGCCGTCGCCAATAATGATCGCGAAGCGGGCCTGGAGTTTGTTGGCGACTCCCATGGCCTTCTTGATCTTTATGGGGTCGTAATCGATCTCCGTGCTCACACCCTGCACGCGTAATTCCCGGACCAGGCGCGCGGCAACGCCGAGCGCGGCATCGCCCATCCAAACAACGTAAGCTGCCAGCGCGGTCGCAGGCTTGAGCGTGGCAGCCGCCTGCACGGCCAGAATCAAACGGTCCTGGCCAATCGAAAAACCGATGCCTGGCGTGGGCGGACCGCCCAACATCTCAGAAAGCCCGTCGTAGCGGCCGCCTCCGACCACCGCGTTCTGCGCCCCCAGAGCCCCGCTGGTAATTTCAAACGTCGTGCGGGTGTAGTAGTCAAGCCCCCGCACGAGGCGCGGCGAGAGTTGGTAGGCGAGTCCACGCACCTCTAGTTCACTCGTGACGCGGTCGAAATGCGCGCGGCAATCCGCATCGAGATGGTCGATGATCTTGGGTAGCTTCTCGATGATGGGTTGGTCCGCCTCGACTTTGCAGTTGAGCACCCGGAGCGGATTCGAGTCGGCGCGCCGTTGGCAATCCGCGCACATCGTGCCCTTAACCTCTTGGAGCGCCTGCCGCAACACGTCCAGGTACGCGGCGCGGCACTTGGGGCAGCCCACGGAATTGAGCAGGAGTTGATACTCGCGAATGCCCACGCGCTCCAGGAACAGGACGAGCATCTCCAGAACCTCAACGTCAACGAGCGGGTTTTGGGATCCCAGAACCTCCGCGCCGATCTGGTAGAACTGGCGGTAGCGTCCCTTCTGCGGGCGCTCGCGGCGGAACATGGGACCAAGGTAGTAAAGCTTGTGAATCCCACCTTGGTTATAGAGGGTATGCTCGATGTAGGCGCGTACCACGGAAGCCGTGGCTTCCGGGCGCAGCGTAAGCGTTTCCTCGTCGCGGTCACGGAAGGTGTACATCTCCTTCATAACAATGTCCGTGTCAGTTCCCACGCCCCGCGCGAAGAGCGCCGTCTCTTCCAAGATTGGCGTACGGATTTCGCCGTAGTGATACGCGGCAAACACCCGATGGGCCTCGGCCTCAACCTGCTGCCAGAGATGGGTGTCGGGGGGCATGAGGTCGCGCGTCCCCTTCACAGAACGGATTGGTTCGACCCTGTTTGACATGGGGTTGATAACTGCAGCTTACAGTGTAGACCTAAGAATTCCCTGGCTTTCTTGGGCCGTCCGGGTCAGCCGGGAGCACCTCAGCCGCATTCGTCAGATAGTTACCTGAGTGCCGCAAATAGTTAACAGCATGCATATCAATAAAAACTTGTTCGGTCTTGGCCAACCCGCGCCGGCGCTTGGCGGGCACGCCCATGTAGAGACTGTGCGGTGGGATCACCGTCTTCTCAGCCACCACGGCGCCGGCAGCTACAATCGAGCCTTCACCCACATGCACATGATTGAGCACCACCGCACCCATTCCGATCAAACAGTGATTCTCAACCGTGCACCCGTGCAGCACCACGCGATGACCGACGGTGACCCAATCTCCCACGACTACCGGCGCGCCCTTCCGAGTATGGACAACGCTCCCGTCCTGGATATTACTGTTCGCACCGATACGGATGGGCTCAATATCCCCGCGGAGTACGCATTGGAACCACACACTAGAGCTCTCGCCGATTTCGACGTTACCGATGACATCGGCGCTGGGGGCGATATAGGCCGTCGTGGCGATGCGCGGCGCGCGCCCCGCTAGGGTAAGAATCATCCTTACCTCTGCTCACCCGGAAATCCTTCGAACCCTTAAACCTACGAAGTTAACACAGAGGTAAGAATAGCCGCAAGCTGTGAAGAACCGGCGTGGTTGGGAAATGAATTTCAAATCGACGTGGGCTCGTTCGCTTAACGATCGAGGTTCGACATCGCGGCGTTTTCACGCTAGGATTCATTGGCGACTTCCAGAGCTTGAACCCCAGAGGTCATCCTAACGATGGCGACAATCGCGCTGGATGCAACCTACACCGTAGACCCGCAGCCCTCCGGCATCGCTGTCTACTCCCGAAAGCTCGTCGAGACACTTGCGGAGCTCGATACTCAGCATCGATTTTTGATCTGTTACCGGCTCTCGCGTTGGAGCCGGCGGCGACAGTTCCTCCGCACGCGGAGCGTCGGAGAGGCCGGGCCCACCTTTGCCGTTCGACTATTTCAGGAACCGTTGACGTTCTGGCTGCCCTGGCAGGCCGAGCTGTTTCACAGCCTGGCGCAGCGGCCTCCTGCCTTCCATTTCAAGAAAGAGATCGTAACGATCCACGACCTTTTCCCGGTCACGGGACGCGATTATTCGACGCCGGAGTTTCAGCGGAAATTTGCCGCGCTGTTGATCCAGGCAGCTCACCGTGCGGCGCGCATCATCACTCCATCGACTTACACTGGGGAGCAACTGGTCCTGCAAGTGGGAATCGCACGGGAAAAGATTCGGGTAGTCGCCGAAGGGGTTGAGTTGCCAGCACGAATAATGAACCTGGAGGAGCGCCGCCGCGAGCGAGACCGCCTGGTAGGTCCCGGGCAGACCATGATCCTGAACGTGGGTGTCTTGCAGACCCGGAAAAACATCATCAATGTTTTGAAAGCTCTCAAGACGTTGCCTGAAACCTACAAGCTTGTGCTCGTGGGGGGCAACGGCCATGGAAGCGAAGCCATCCACGAGTACATCCGCCAGCACGGCCTGCACTCGCGTGTGGCGCTTTTCGGGCACGTTGAGGCGCAAATGCTGCCGGCTTTCTATCAAGCTGCGGATGTTTTCCTTTTTCCATCGCTTGAGGAGGGCTTTGGTCTTCCAGTGCTGGAGGCCATGGCAAATGGCCTGCCGGTGGTGGCTGCGAACACCTCCGCACTTCCGGAAGTGGGTGGCGACGCAGCCCTGTACGTGAATCCTGCCGAGCCTGAGGATATCGCCGGGAAAGTGAAGCGAGTCGTCGAAGACGCCGAGGTGCGCGCCGCCATGGTGGACAAAGGGCTGAAGCGAGTCCAGGAATTTTCCTGGCGGCGTACTGCTCAAGAGACGCTCAAGGTATACGACGAGGTGCTGAAGCTTTAAGTCGATGTGACCTCAGGTATCAGCCGGCGCAGTGAAGTGACCCCTCACCCGCCCTCCTACGTCGGGCACCCTCTCCCGCCGCGGCGGATCTGCGACCCCTCGGAGAGGGCTATGAATCGGATTTGTTGCTCGTAAACCCGCTTACGTCCCCGTGCTGCTGTAATTCGCCACCCCGCGGTTCCACACTACAATCGCCAGTACAGAGAAACCTAGGGCAACACCGGGTACCAGATGGAAGTACGTCGCAAAAGAATTCCGTCCCAAGAAATGGGTGGTGGGGTAGAAAGAGGCAAACCCAAAGGGAATGATCCAACTCAGCAGGAATTGGATAAAAACGTTGTAAATAGTCAGGGGATAGCGGCCAAAATTGAGCATATTGAAAACCGGCGGGACAATTCCCACGCGGTCTTCAAACCAGAAGGAGACCGCCGTCAGGATCAAGAACACCGCCATATAGATGACAGCTCCGCACCCGACCATGAGCACGAACCAAAGGTAATCCCCGGCGCCCAAGCTGAGATGCAATCGGCGAATGCAGATGGCCACTACCACCAGGCCAGTCAGGACCTCTTGGAGTGACTCCAGGCGGAACTTCTCAAAGACGACTTGGAACAGTGTGTCGACGGGCCGCAACAGGACTCGGTCGAATCGGCCCTCGATGATGTAAAGCTCTCCGAACTCGTAGAGATTCCAGCTCACTACGTTGAAGAAACCCAACGGGAGAAGCGAGAAGCCGTAGAGGAACATCACTTCGTTGAAGGACCAGTCCTGCAAGCGCGGAATCTTGGAGAACAGCACCAGCACGAAGCCAAACCCCAGCACCGTGGCCGCCATGGAGGAGAAGAAGGCGATAATGAAGTCCGCCTTGTACGCCATGCGCACTTTCGCGTACTGGGCGAAGTAGAGAAAGAAGAGCCGAAGGTGTCGTTTGACAGAACTCACCGGGCTTGCCAATGCGCCTGGGTGCCAACGTAGTTGTCGTCCGGCAGGTTGGCCTGAATCAGGCGGCGAATCTCCAAGGGATCAACATCACCCTGGTGCCGGTAAATGACCGCGCCGTCGGGCTCGATCAGCACGGTGTACGGCAGCGCGCCATTCCACTCGGGATCAAAAGCCGCCATCAGCGAATAGATATCCATCGACCCGAAAAGCAGGTTAGTGGTGGAGGCGTGTTCTTGCTCCAGGGCCTCGGTCACCCCAGCCTTGGCGTCAGGATAGTTGGCGCTGACCGTGATGACGTCAAATTTCCGGTGGCGATACATGCGGTACATGGTTTGAAATTCCGGAAGCGCTTTCACGCAGGGCCCGCACCAGGTCGCCCAAAAATCCACCAGCAGAAGCTTGCCCGTGGGATTCTTGCGCAGCGCTTTGAGGTCGTCGGCGCTCGCGAGCTTCAGCGTCACAGGTTCTTGCTTGATGGCATCCATTTCCGCCTTGCGGCCCTCCTCCTTGGAGGCCCACTTGGTCGAGCAGCCGAAGGAAGGGGTCTTCGCGACGGGCACGGGTTTGCCCGCCAGCAATGCGTCCAGGGCGTTGCGCGTGTCCTTTTGCTTAACGAATTGCTCACGCGGATTATTGTCAATACGCCCCTCGTAGCGAAGCTTGCGTTCCGAATCAAAGATGAAGACGTGCGGGGTAGCGCTGGGACCGTAGGCGCGCGTCACGCCTTGCGTCTCGCCATCGTAAAGATAGGGGAAGTTGAAGTGCCGGTAAGCGGCACGAATCTTCATATCCTCGAACGAATCACCCACATCGGTATACCCCATTTCGTTAAGCCGTACAGCCAGAGGAATGTTGGGTTCGATCGCCACAAAGGCCACGCCGCGGCCCTGGTAATCGGCGACCAACTTCTTGATACGATCCTCATAAAGCTGCGCGGTTGGGCAGTGGTTGCAAGTGAAGATGATCGCCAGGACGTTGCTTGAGGCATAGTCCTTCAGGCAATGGGTCTTGTTGTCGATGCCGGGCAAACAGAAGTCCGGCGCTTGAGCCCCCAGGGGTAAAATGGGGTGCGCCTCATCGGCTTTCAATGCGGGGGTTAATGCCACCGCAAGTAATAGCGCCATCAGAATTTGCCGTCGCATGTCTTCACTCTCCTACTCTACGGTCCCCAACGACCAGGGTACGCTCTGTGACCATGGTCAAGAATTGGATGTTACCGCCCACCAAGTTTTCACATTCCCCCGCCCATTCTATATCGCTTGCTGTCCGCTAGCCACCCTGGATGGTAACCTTCTTGCTTGACCATCTCCACATCCCGTCGCCGGTGGCCAGCAGGATTGCTACCCAGAATACCTGTAGGGCAAGGGCGCGAACGAGATCCGCGCCCTGAAGTTTGCCCAAGTATATCAACATGGGGATGTAGCTGATGTATTGAAAGGGTAGCACGGCAAAAATCTTTTGAAAGATGGCCGGGAAGAAAGAAATGGGCAACAAAAGTCCCGAAAACAGTTCCAACAGGAAGAACTTGGCGCGCAGGAGGCCGAGGATGGATTGCAGGCGCAACGCGAAGGTTCCCACAGCAAAGTTGACGGCGGCCACGATCAGAAAACTCAAAATCACGCTGACCAGAAATGCGCAGGCGTGTCCGGGGCTCGCGGGCCCCTTCAGGGGGTAGACCAGAAACAGCACGACAGCCGTCGGCACGGTGAGCATGCCGAGGCGGAAGACGGACTCCCCCGCGGCGCGCGCCAGATACATCCCCTGAAGGTTAACGGGCTTGATGAGGTCCATCGCCAGGCGGCCTTCGATGACTTGATAGGCAATTTCCTGGTCAATGGTGTTGAAGTAGAAGGAGCGGATGATCCAGCCCACGCCGATGTAGGTCAACAGGTGCGGGAAGTCAAACCCCTCAATCGCGGCGCTGTGCTCGTAAATAGCTTTCCAAATAAAGTAATATACGGATACGTATATGAAATATGTAACAATTCCCGTAAAGTAGCGCAACCGGTAAGCGAGGGCGTTCACAAAGCCCACACGGCTGAACTCCAGGTAAACGCGCAGGCGCTTCCAGCGGAAGGCGGGGGCCTGTCCACTTCCGGGCGAACTGGCAATAGTGGCGGCCGGCATCAGGCCACCTCGCCGCTCAGGTAGATGCGCTTGACGATTTCTTCAATGGGTTCCTCTTCGATGAAGATGTCGCGCACTTCCAGCGTGTTGACAATCTGCCGAATCACCTCGGCAGTGGAGATCCGGTCGCGATCAAAGCGGATGAAGTAGGTGAGCTCGTCAAGGCGCTCACAGAGGATGCCGTTGGTTTGGACCTGATCCAGGCGCGCAACCTGCGAGCGGTCCTTCAGGAAGAACTTTACCTGGGTGTATTTTGCCAGGCGCTTCTTCATGGCGGGCAGGTCGCCGTCGAACAGGATATGGCCCTTGTCGATAATGATGATGCGCCGCGACAGCTCTTCAATGTCGGAGAGGTCGTGCGTGGTCAGCAGCACGGTGGTGCCCTCGGTACGGTTGACCTCCTTCAGGAACTCGCGGATGCGCTCCTTGGCCACGACGTCGAGGCCGATAGTCGGCTCGTCCAAGAAGAGCACGGGAGGATTGTGCAGCAGGGAAGCCGCCAGATCGCAGCGCATGCGCTCACCCAGACTCAGCTTGCGCACCGGCGTGTGCAGGTATTCCTTCAGGTTCAGCATCTCGCCGAACAAATCCAGCCGCCGGCGAAAATCGCTTTCGGGGATTTCGTAAATCTCCTTGAGCAGCTTGAAGGACTCCACGACCGCGATGTCCCACCAGAGCTGGGTGCGCTGGCCAAAGACGACGCCGATATGTTTCGTGTACTGGCGGCGCTCGCGGTAAGGAACGAAGCCATTGGAGACGACACGGCCGCCGCTTGGGACCAGGATGCCGGTCAGCACCTTAATGGTCGTGGATTTGCCTGCCCCATTGGCCCCAATGTAACCCACCATCTCGCCGGGCTCAATGGAGAAGCTCACGTGGTCGACCGCGTGCACCGTCACGTATTCCCGAACGAACAGGTTCTGCACGGCTCCCAGGACGCCTTCGCGCCGTCGGAAGGTTCGGAACTCCTTCGTCAGATCCTGGACTTCGATAATGGGCGGCATGCGGAATCTCACTCCCCGATAATCTTAACCAACACTTTTTTGCGCCGTTGGCCGTCGAACTCAGCGTAATAAACCTGCTGCCAAGGGCCGAAATCAAGCTTGCCGTTGGTGACTGGCAGGATAACCTGATGCCCGACCAGCAGGTTTTTCAGGTGGGAGTCGCCGTTGGTCTCACCCGTGTGGTGATGGCGGTAGTCGGCGCGGAAGGGCGCCAGTTTTTCGAGCCACTCGTCAATGTCGGCAATCAGGCCGTCTTCCGCGTC
This sequence comes from uncultured Acidobacteriota bacterium, assembly GCA_963804995.1. Lineage (GTDB taxonomy): Bacteria > Acidobacteriota > Terriglobia > UBA7540 > UBA7540 > Bog-366. The sequence continues at coordinate 57,169 of CAWDSK010000002.1, read as the reverse complement.
GTTCACGTAGACGCCCGCCGTGATGTGCATGGCCGAGACGAGGATCAGGCCCTCTTTGACTTGCGATTTGGCGAGTGCTTGTTCCACCTCATCCGTAATGTTGATGAACTCGCGATGCTTCTTGGTGTTAAACCACAGATATTCCGTATGGGATTTCATGGCATGACCTTTATGTGGAGTTGTTGGCGTTCCGCGTTTCAGCACGACCCTCGATGGCCTCCCCAGAGGGCGCCTCGAAGCTTCGCAGAATAACAGAGTTTTGGCCTTCGCGCGCGGTGGGGAACTTTGTTCTGGGGAACTTTGTTCCCTGGCAGGCTCGGATGCCCGTTCAAGCTGATTTCAATTTGTGATAGGCTTAGAGCTTATCCGTAAATAATAGTTGAAGCCTGCTACAATTTGATGCATGATTATGACCCAAGATGCCGCAGATAAAATCTTGGGAAGTATCCGACGAGTTTTGGGTGAAAGTCGAACCGCTGATTCCCGTTCGACAGCGGTCGAAAGGCCGAAAGTATAGGCGGAAGCCGGGGGGTGGGAGGAAGCCGATGCCGGCGCGCCGGATCTTCTCGGCCATTGTGTATGTGCTACGCACGGGGTGTCAGTGGAGGGCCTTGCCCAAGGAATTCGGCAGCGCGAGCGCGATCCACAAGCATTTTCAACAGTGGCAGCGGGCGGGTTTCTTTCTGGCGCTGTGGCGGTCGGGGCTGGCTGAGTACGATGATCTGGAGGGCATTGCCTGGGACTGGCAAAGCATCGACGGGGCCTTGGTGAAAGCCCCTCTGGCCTTGGCGTGTGTGGGACCGAATCCCACGGATTGGGGAAAAAAATGGGCGCAAGCGAAGTTTGTTAGTCGACGGGCGTGGCGTCCCACTGTCGCTCGCCGTCAGCGGAGCCAACGTCCATGATGTGAAGCTGCTGGCCACCACCCTCGACCAGGTGGTGAGAGCGCGACCGGCGCCGAGACCGAGAAAGCCCCAGCACCTCTGCGCCGATGCGGGTTACAAGGGATCCCCCGCTCGGCAAGCGGCCACGAACCGCCACTACCGGCCGCATATCAAGCAACGGCGAGAAGAGATGAAAGCAAAGCGCCTCGTCCCCGGTTACAAGGCGCGCCGCTGGGTGGTCGAGCGGACCCATTCCTGGCTCAACCGATACCGTAAGGTGTTGGTGAGCTTTGAAAAGACCGAGGAAAGCTACGTCGCCCTACTAACCTTAGCCGCGGCCATGATCTGCTGGCGACAGACGATTATTATTTACGGATAAGCTCTTAGTCGGGCTTCGGTTTTAATCCATCTTAAGTTCTATCTATAAGGAGAGGAAATATGACTGCGAGGATTCGAGTCACGTTGGTGGTAGCTTTGGTCTTCTCGTTTGCCAAGACAGCATTTCCGCAACTGGGCATGTTCACAAACGAACAGCGCATAGCCCTGACACGCGAGTGGAAGGGAGAACGATTTCCCGACGGTCGTCCGAAAGCACCCGACTCCATCCTCGAGGGGCTGAAGGATGTGGATGCCGAGGAAGCCTGGGGAACGTTGCAGAGGCATGGCTTCAAAAATCAGTTCGAAGGCGGCTGGCGCGAGATTAATCCGGGAGGGCGGATGGTAGGCCGCGTGTTTACGGCCGTCTTCATGCCCCAGAGGCCCGACGTGAACTCCATCATTGACGAAAGGGGCAAGGCAGAGGGGCGTGTCGGGGCCCAGAACTCCTGGCCGATTGACATGCTCTCGCCCGGTGACGTGCTGGTGGTGGACCTCTTCGGGAAAATCAAGGACGGGACGTATGCCGGTGACAACCTCTCCACCGCCATCTACACGATGAGTCACAACGGGCTGGTGGTGGATGGCGCGGTGCGGGATTTCACGGGCATTTCCGAAATCAAAGGCATGCACGTCTTCGTCCGTGACTTCGATCCCTCCGCCTTGCGCGACACTACGCTGATGGGTATCAATGTGCCCATCCGCATCGGCCATGTCATGGTGCTGCCCGGCGACGTAGTCGTGAGCGATCCGGAGGGAATTACCTTCATCCCTCCCCAACTCGCCCAGGAGGTCATCGACAAAGCGCAAATGACCCATCGTGTGGATGAGTGGGGGCACCAGATGCTGCGCGAGGGCAAGTACACGCCCGGCCAGATCGATCGCAAGTGGACGAAGCCGATGATTCAGGAGTTCAACAAATGGCTGGAAGAGAAAGGCCTGAAAATGCGGATGCCGGAAGAGTAAGCGCCCTGGGACTGATTCTCAATATATGGAGGCGAGACTACGATGAATAAATCCGATCCCTACCTGATGAACCGTCGCGGAATATTGAAAGGCTCTGCGGCCGCGTTGGGGGGCGCGCTCCTCGGCGGCGAGCCGATGGAGGCCTACCCCAAAGGCGTCAACACGAATTCCAGCCCTTCAACCCTGAAGATCACGGACCTGCGAGTGGCGACGGTGGTGAAGCCCGGGCCTGGCCCTTGCCCCATCATTCGCATCGACACCAATCAGGGAGTGTACGGACTCGGCGAGGTCCGCGATGGCGCCAGTGCCACTTATGCGCTGATGCTGAAAAACCGGCTCCTCGGCGAGAACCCTCTTCAGGTGGATCGAATCTTCCGCAAGATCAAGCAATTCGGCGGACCGGCGCGCCAGGCGGGCGGCGTGTGCGGCGTTGAGATGGCCCTATGGGATATTGCGGGCAAGGTTTACAACGTGCCCGTCTACGTCATGATGGGCGGCAAGGTCCGCGACAAGATCCGCGTCTACGCAGATACTACGGAGTCCAATGACCCCAAAATCTATGCCCAGAGAATGAAGGAGCGCAAAGACGTCATGGGCCTTACTTGGCTCAAAATGGATTTGGGAGTCGAAATGGTGGCGGACAAGCCCGGCACCGTGACCATGCGCTCCGGCCTGAGCGAATGGGAGAAGGAGGAGGTGCCACATCCTCTCCTCGCGATGGAAGTCACGGACAAGGGCATCGCGCTGCTCGAAGAGTATGTTGCCGCGGTGCGCGATGCCGTGGGCATGGAGATTCCACTTTCCATGGATCACCTGGGCCACCTCGGCGTGAAGTCGATCATTCGCCTCGGCAAGGCGTACGAGAAGTACAACCTTTCCTGGATCGAAGACGTGATTCCCTGGGAGTTAACCGACCTGCTGAAACAGATCTCCGACCAGAGTCCCACGCCCATTCTGACGGGCGAGGATATTTACCTCAAGGAGGGCTTCCAGGTTCTCTGTGCGAATCGTGCCGTCAGTAAGATTCATCCTGATCTGGCCACTTCGGGTGGCATCCTTGAGACCAAGAAAATCGGGGACATGGCGTGGGAATACGCGGTGCCCATGGCCATGCACTTTGCCGGGACGCCCGTGAGCTGCATGGCCAACGTGCACTGCGCCGCGTCCACGCTGAACTTCCTGGCGCTTGAAAACCATTCGCTCGATGTGCCCTGGTGGAGCGATATGGTGGAGGGCGTGGAGAAGCCGATTGTCAATCATGGCTGGATCACCGTGCCGGACAAACCGGGGCTTGGCATCACCCTCAACGAAGACATGGTGAGACAACACCTGATGCCCGGAACCGGCTACTTTGAACCCACCACGCAGTGGGATCATGAACGTCTCGTGGGATCGGGAGTGGAGCTGACGCGCAGCACTCCGCGGCTGAGGAAAGGTTGACTTGAATTCACTGCCGCTCGCCCGAGGGGGGAAGGTGAACCGCCGCGGGGTCGTTGACGAAACCTCAGGGTGCAAAACGGGGGAAGGTGGGGAATTAAGTGGGACCTGGCGCGCTATGCCCCGCGGAGAGCAACATGTGGGACATGTCGCACCATGACAAAAAGTCGCGGCCTGCAACGGTAGAGTAGGCGCGCAGGCGATGCTGACCTGACCTCTTCGCCCCTCGCCGAGGCTGATCGCCTCACCTCTCGTCAAGCCGGACGGGCAGATTTCCCGCCTCCCCCTCCCACGCCAACTTACTGTAGTCCCACCTCAGAGTCTCGAAGCAAGCGCGGCACGGTGGAGCCGCGACCCTACGACCGAATCATTCTTATTCTCGCAATACCGCAAATGGCACAGACTCCGGGTTACCTGCTCCTCGGCCGAATGAACTTCCCTGCGTAGGGGTGTGCGACAAATCTGTGTGGGTCAGGCCGCGCGGGGGCGACGGTTCTCCCAGTAATCCTCGAATTTGCCGCTCAAGCGATGGCAGCGAAGGGCGATGATGGCATTGGCCCCGCGGACCCTCCAGAACATACCGGAGCGCTTCAGCCGAGTGCCGATGAGGGTTTTGCAGCCGGCTTCGACGACCCCGGAACCTACGAACAGATGCTGACGCCGAAAGGTCGGATAGCGCATCCGTTGGGCGTTGACGGTAAAATAATCTGCCGCGTGGCGCAAGAGTTCGGCGGCTTCGGGCGTGGCTGGGAACAGCGAGCGCAAATCGCGCACTAGGGATTCGATCCGCCCGCTCTCCAACTTCTCCTCCCGTTTTCTGGTCCACCTTCGGCGGTGGCGCTCGTCGGTGGGCCAGAGCTGGCCCGACAGCTCCCATAAGTGCTGTCGGGCATGATAAAGATCCACAATCTGAATGGCTCCCGGAAAGTGCTCGGCGGTGAGGTTCCAAATCCAAGGAGCACCATCGCCGATCACCACTTTCTTTTGGGCCCGGTTCCAGCCCCGACGATATGCTTCGAGGTAGATGCGTCGCCCAAAAACCTCGGCCGTTTCGATGCCTCCCGTGTAGGTGGTGGAGCCTTCTTCGCGCGCCGGTCGGCCCCGGGCATCCCGTGTCGTCTGGGCGAAGACACAACCTAATTTCACTTCCCGCGGGCGCGCTTGCTCGCTCTGTTTCCCCGCTCGACCCTCGGTTTCCGAACTCACCACCGGTACTCCCGTCCCATCCATCTCCACATAGAGTACCGGAATTTCCGGTCCCCTCACCTGCGGCAAGTTCCGTTGCAGGCCTTGCTGGATCGAGGCTTGTTCCTGGGCAGCAATCTCGGCGCCCAGAGCCTCTGCCTGCCGTTCCACGGCCTTGGTGGTCACCTCCAACCCGGCCAGCAGTTGCAGTTGTTCTCAACCGAGCGCAAAGGAGGTTTCGCTGCCCACCACCGCCATCATCCGTCGCACCCCAGGAGAATATTCCGTGCCCTCCACATCCAGTTCCTGATCGCGGGGACTCTGTCCCCGGTGACAGGCCGGACAAACGTAATAGGGACGCTCGGTCTCAACCCGCCCCAGCACGGTCAGCAGTTGCTTCCGACGCCTGCCGCGGTAGGGGGCCCCCCGACCACAGCCGCAGGGAACTTGGCGAGGGCACTCGTCCGGGGCGGCCAGCAACTCCTCCAGCACCGCCGCCCCCGCCCGGTGCATGGCCGCGCGTGTGGCCATCTCGACGGCTTCCAAATCCAGCGTCCCGGACTTGCGCCGCCCAGCAAAGATCACCGCCAGCAGGGACTCTACTTCTCGCGCCACTTCCCGCTGAATGGCTTCCGCCGTTTTTTTTCCTGCTCCGCCGCTTCGGCCTCCTGGGGGAGGGGGCGCTGACGGCAGATTTTTTCGTTCACCTCCACGAAGGCCCGGCGCAGTTGTTGAAACCTGCGGAACTCGGCAATCTGTCGTTCCGCCTGGTGCCGGGCGGCAGGGCTGGGGAAGGTTTCGCTGACGGTCCGGCCCTGCACCTTGTAAGTGAGCCGGAAGTTAGGGCCGTGGCCGGGATGATGGGGCTGATGACAGTGACAGTTGGACTTGCCGCAGCGGGCGGTAATGCTGGTGATCGAACCACTGCGGAGGTCACCCAGTTGGGCGATCTGGCGGATCAACTCCGCCCGTTGGTTCTCCAGGACGTCAAGGGATTGGGGCATGTTAAGGCCTCCTCTATCCTAACGTATCATATACGTTAGGATATAAGCGACAAAAAAAGAGCCAGCCCAGAGCGTTACATTTATGTCGCGCACCCCCTGCGTAGGGGTGTGCGACAAATCTGTGTGGGTCAGGCCGCGCGGGGGCGACGGTTCTCCCAGTAATCCTCGAATTTGCCGCTCAAGCGATGGCAGCGAAGGGCGATGATGGCATTGGCCCCGCGGACCCTCCAGAACATACCGGAGCGCTTCAGCCGAGTGCCGATGAGGGTTTTGCAGCCGGCTTCGACAACCCCGGAACCTACGAACAGATGCTGACGCCGAAAGGTCGGATAGCGCATCCGTTGGGCGTTGACGGTAAAATAATCTGCCGCGTGGCGCAAGAGTTCGGCGGCTTCGGGCGTGGCTGGGAACAGCGAGCGCAAATCGCGCACTAGGGATTCGATCCGCCCGCTCTCCAACTTCTCCTCCCGTTTTCTGGTCCACCTTCGGCGGTGGCGCTCGTCGGTGGGCCAGAGCTGGCCCGACAGCTCCCATAAGTGCTGTCGGGCATGATAAAGATCCACAATCTGAATGGCTCCCGGAAAGTGCTCGGCGGTGAGGTTCCAAATCCAAGGAGCACCATCGCCGATCACCACTTTCTTTTGGGCCCGGTTCCAGCCCCGACGATATGCTTCGAGGTAGATGCGCCGCCCAAAAACCTCGGCCGTTTCGATGCCTCCCGTGTAGGTGGTGGAGCCTTCTTCGCGCGCCGGTCGGCCCCGGGCATCCCGTGTCGTCTGGGCGAAGACACAACCTAATTTCACTTCCCGCGGGCGCGCTTGCTCGCTCTGTTTCCCCGCTCGACCCTCGGTTTCCGAACTCACCACCGGTACTCCCGTCCCATCCATCTCCACATAGAGTACCGGAATTTCCGGTCCCCTCACCTGCGGCAAGTTCCGTTGCAGGCCTTGCTGGATCGAGGCTTGTTCCTGGGCAGCAATCTCGGCGCCCAGAGCCTCTGCCTGCCGTTCCACGGCCTTGGTGGTCACCTCCAACCCGGCCAGCAGTTGCAGTTGTTCTCGACCGAGCGCAAAGGAGGTTTCGCTGCCCACCACCGCCATCATCCGTCGCACCCCAGGAGAATATTCCGTGCCCTCCACATCCAGTTCCTGATCGCGGGGACTCTGTCCCCGGTGACAGGCCGGACAAACGTAATAGGGACGCTCGGTCTCGACCCGCCCCAGCACGGTCAGCAGTTGCTTCCGACGCCTGCCGCGGTAGGGTGCCCCCTGACCACAGCCGCAGGGAACTTGGCGAGGGCACTCGTCCGGGGCGGCCAGCAACTCCTCCAGCACCGCCGCCCCCGCCCGGTGCAAGGCCGCGCGTGTGGCCATCTCGACGGCTTCCAAATCCAGCGTCCCGGACTTGCGCCGCCCAGCAAAGATCACCGCCAGCAGGGACTCTACTTCTCGCGCCACTTCCCGCTGAATGGCTTCCGCCGTTTTTTTTCCTGCTCCGCCGCTTCGGCCTCCTGGGGGAGGGGGCGCTGACGGCAGATTTTTTCGTTCACCTCCACGAAGGCCCGGCGCAGTTGTTGAAACCTGCGGAACTCGGCAATCTGTCGTTCCGCCTGGTGCCGGGCGGCAGGGCTGGGGAAGGTTTCGCTGACGGTCCGGCCCTGCACCTTGTAAGTGAGCCGGAAGTTAGGGCCGTGGCCGGGATGATGGGGCTGATGACAGTGACAGTTGGACTTGCCGCAGCGGGCGGTAATGCTGGTGATCGAACCACTGCGGAGGTCACCCAGTTGGGCGATCTGGCGGATCAACTCCGCCCGTTGGTTCTCCAGGAACGTCAAGGGATTGGGGCATGTTAAGGCCTCCTCTATCCTAACGTATCATATACGTTAGGATATAAGCGACAAAAAAAGAGCCAGCCCAGAGCGTTACATTTATGTCGCGCACCCCCTGCGTAGTTGTGCATTGACTTGCCCGTGGCTGCGGCCTAAGATGCACCTCCAAGGTGGGTCCCTCCTTATGATCGGTACGATCGTTCTGCACTACCGCATCCTGGAGAAACCCCGTGGGCGTGGCACGGGCGTAGTGTACAAGGCCGCGGGCACAAAGCTCAAGCGCAACGTCGCCTTGAAATTCCTGCCGGAAGAACACCTGACCAGCCCGGGCGTAGCGATGGGCACTGCCGCCACCGTGCCGCCGGAGCGGGACGCCCCAGAGTCATCGCATGGCGCCCAGAGGAGTGACGTAACCTTGGAAAGGAAGGATCGCTATGTTTGGTCGAAGGGATTTTCTTAAGTCTTCATCCTTGCTATGTGGAAGCCTGGGCATCATCGGCCGGGCTCCCATTTTTACCACCGCGTCGAAACCGTCCGGATATTTTGGTGTGCATCCGTTTGTGGAGCAGCACCCGGAAGCGGTCTTCATCCTGCGGACGCATGTGGATTACAAGACGAATTCTGCCGCGTGCAAGCGGGTCGGACTCGATTTGGGACGCACGGTATTCGTTCCCATGGACCCCACCGGCATTCCGGTGACCCACAACATCGCCGCCAAGCCGAATCTCACCGCGCACGACGCCGTCGATAAAAAAAGAGGATTCACCCTGGAGGACACGATGGGCATTGCCACCGACGTGTTCTTTGTCGAGGGTCTGTTCGAATCCTTGAAGGAACTGGGCGTGGCGGGCCGCAGGATGCACACGCGCGATGCCAATGGGGGCGACGTGATCGAACCCCGCGGATACGTGGCGATGGGCCAGCGGGTGGGTGCAACGGTGGCCCCGGTAAAAAACACCATTGCCACACATGATGATGCGAAGGATGCCGAGGCCTTTGTCTGGAAAGAGGTTCCCGGCGGCGTGGTGAGTACCCAGGTCCCTTACCTTTGGCCCTTCAATGCGCGGGATTCCTGGAACCTGAATGTGGCGAAATTCAAGGCTCACGAAATGGGTTTGACCCTCGCCTCCAAGAACTGGCAGGGTAGCCATGCTGCACCCTTTCAGCAATACTGCGGCAACTGGCCCGATATCGAGGCGATGCAGAAGCTTGAGAACGTAATTAATAAGGAGTGTATCGATCCTAAAGTTCGTGAAGTCGTGGAAGCGAACTTCAAGCGGCACACCCGGACGATTCCCCGCTGGGATACTCCGGATTTCCCGCGCGTCGAGGGCGATGAAAATGAGCAGTATTTTTACACGGCCCTGTGCATGGAATTGTGGGCGCAGCGGACTATCGACAATCATGCCGCGTCCCCCATGGGGCTGCATATTATCGAGGGCATCTACGGGCGTGACGGCGACTTCAACTGGGGGCCGAATCCCTTCGGCAACGAGAACAACTACCAGGGCAGAGCCTGGGACTACATGGCGAACATCGTCATCTTCGGCAAAAACCCCTACCTCGTCGATATCGTGGGCCATTGGCTGGGCGGTCATGAGCCCGGGAATTTCGGGTTGTTCCACATTGCGATGGAGCGGGGCAAGCTCGGCGTGATGAATCCGATGAATATTCCTGTGTATGAGTGGCAGGATGGGGTGGCGGTCCGTCGTCCGCTCACGAGCTTCACCCGCACGCCGTTGCGGAGCTTCTACCTCCAGCAGCGCGGGAAAGAGCCGCTGTGGCATCTCTGCAACGAGCCGTTCGATTACACCAAGGTGAGCGAGAAGAAACTCAGCATTCCCGCCAAGCCCACGACGCGCGTGCTGAACCAGCACTATCCCAACGCCAACAATCCGCAATTGGCCATCGAGTTCAGCGTCCCGGAAACAGGATGGGTGCTCGTAGAGATCCTCGATCCAAGCGGCAACAACCTGGAAGTGATCTCCAACACCGTCTGTGAAGCCGGGTACCACATGGCGGCATGGAACACGTCAAAATACGCATCCGGCAGCTATAAGTACCGCCTGCGCTACAAGGGATACAACGAGGTGCACGAGCTTGTTCTGAACAAAGCGTAAGGGTCAGGCGCCAGCCTGCCGAAAATCACCGATTGGTGGGGCCTCGTGGGCCTTTGTCTCTCATCTTCCCGTCACAACGTATATATGCGGGCTGCAACGTTGCAGCGACTAACTCTCGGGGCGGCGGTTTCGGAGGACAATGCCCCTGCCAGAGCGTGGCCCCCTGTTCCTCATTAGTTCATCTGCTGCAACAGGCGCTCGTAATTCTGCTTAAAGATCGCGTTCTTGGGGACGAGCGTGGTAGCCGAGCGATATTCCTGGAGAGCTCCCTGCCGGTCGCCCTTCCTCTCCAGTAGGAAGCCCAGGCCGTTGTGCGCGAAGGCATTATTGGGGTTCAAGCGCAGCGCTTCGCGGAATTGCGCAATCGCACCGTCAAGATCGCCCTTGGTTTCGAGCGCGACGGCGAGGTTGACATGCGCGAGGGCATTATTGGGGTTCAAGCGCAGCGCTTCGCGTTCTTCAGCGATCTCTCCATCCCAGTCGCCCTTCTGTCCGAGTGCAACGCCGAGGCCGACGTGCTCGTTCGAATCCTCTGGGTTCAAGCGCAGCGCTTCACGTTCTTCAGTGATTTGTCCATCCCAGTCGCCCTTGTTCCCGAGTGCGTGGGCCAGGTTGATGTGCGCCGCCTCATTCTTGGGGTTCAGGCGTAGTACCTCACGGTATTCCGTGATCGCGCCATCAAGGTCTCCGCTGTGATAGAGTGCGAAGCCAAGATTTTCGTGTGCTTTTTCATTCAACCCGCGTGGGTCCGTCTTCGGGTTCAAGCGTAGCGCCTCACGGAACTCCGCGATCGCCCCGTCCCAATCGCCCTTGCTTCTAAGCGTCACCCCAAGATCGTAATGTGCAGATTCGCTCCCGGGGTTAATGAGTAGTGCTTGACGATCTTCGGCGGCCGCCCCCTCCCAATCGCCCTTATGCCAAAGCGCACGGCCGAGGTTTTCGTGCACCGTTTCATTATTCGGGTTCAGGCGCAGGGCTTCGCGATACTCCACGATCTCCCCATCCACGTCGCCCTTCCTCCCGAGTGCGACACCGAGGTTGCCGTGCGCCGTATCATTATTCGGGTTCAGGCGCACGGCCTCGCGTGCTGCCGACGCGGCATCGTCCCACTTCTTCTGCTCAATCAGGACAATAGCCAGGCTTACGTAAAGGTCGGCGTTTTGAGAGTCGAGCTGCAATGCCTCGCGATATTCCGCTTCAGCCTCCACATACTGCAATTTCCTTTTGAGCTCCGTTCCACGCGCTGCGTGTTGCCGAACCTGAGCCTGTCGCGCCGCCGCCGCCGGATCAACGGTCGCGGGCTTCGTCACCTTGGCGGTCTTCAGCGCGGTGATTAATTCGTCGTCACCACCGCCTAGACGGACTTCGTCCAGATAGTCTTGCTGCGGCTCGAAGTCGACGCCGCGCTCGTTCACCAGCATCGCCACGCGGTGGCTCGGCACCTGCCCGGCGAGTAAGGCGAAGACCTGCACCTGGTTTAGCGGTTTCTTCGCGCTCACGGGCTCGGGCGGCTTGGCCGCGCGCAGTGCCTGAAGAAATGCCTCGCTCGCGCCTGCGGCCTTGAGGGTTTGGAGAAAGTCCTCCACCGGCGCAAAATCAATCCCGCGCTGCTCGATCAGCTTCGCGCCCGAATCATCTCCCAGCCCGGCGCGTACCATGTTGCTGACCTCCTCCTGCGTAAAAGGCTTCTGATGCGCCCAGGCTGACAGGGTAAAAATCAGCCCTATCGTCAACATGAAAAGGGTCAGCGTTCTTCGGTACCTCATTGCGACCTCGCAAGGCTGCGGCGGACTGAGAAAAATCTATGGGCAGATTCTATCCCCCTAAGAGGGGATTTGATAGTGTGGCACTCTGGGATGCGCAGGCGTACAATAGGCGGCTTTGCGCCAAATCCGCCCTGAGGGGACCTTATGAAACTCAAATTCTTGACCGCCTTCCTCCTGCTTCTCACCGCCTCGGGGCTGCCGGCTCGCCCCCAGGAGGCCGCAAAGCCTCTGAATAAGAACCAGGTGATGGAACTGGTTAAGGCCGGCATGGATAGCGCGGAACTGGCAGATAAGGTCAGGCAACTCGGCATTGACTTCGACCTGACGGACGATTACCTCCAGGCACTGCACAAGGCAGGGGCACAGGAGACAGTCATCCAGGCGCTGCGCACCGTCCGGCCCAAGCCCCTTAGCCGCGACCAGGTGCTGGAACTGGTGGCAGGGCACGTGCCCAGCCAGCGGGCGGCGGCGCTGGTGCAGCAACGCGGCATCGATTTTGTTCCGGACGATGAGTACCTCCAGACCTTGCACGTGGCGGGCGGAGAAGAAGTGCTTTTGGCCGCTTTGAGAGATGCTGGTGCTGCGGTAAGAGCAGAGTTGCTAGTGATGACTTCGCCCAACGCCGAAGTTCTTATCGATGGGGAATCAAAAGGGCACGCCAACGCACAAGGGGAGTTCGGAATAAAGTCAAAACCCGGCACCCATACAGTGAAGGTATCCCTCAAAGGCAAAGGAGATTTTGAGCAGAAGATATCGTTGGTGCCGCCTCAAACTTCCAGGCTTGAAGCGCGGTTGGAGGACCTTGCTGGAATTGTGGTAGTTCTGACTTCGACCGGCGCTGCGGTATCCCTTGATGGTTCCAGCCGAGGCACGACAGACGCCAGCGGACAGTTATCTATCCCTGACGTCGCCGCAGGTTCGCATGAGTTGCGGGTTTCCGCTCCCGGCAAGAATGAGTACCAGAAAAGCATTCAGGTTCTGGCGGGTGAGCAATTCAGGGTGAATGCAGTGCTGACAGACGCTGCCGGAACTGTCGTGGTTCAAACTTCCCCGGGTGCGGTAGTTTTCCTCGACAATTCCGAGCGCGGCATGACGAATGCGAGGGGGCAACTAAGTGTCCCCCAGGTCATAACAGGGTCGCATGAGCTGCGCATAACAGCACCGGGAAAGAAAGAATTCCGGCAGAGCGTCACGGTCGTCGCGGGTCAGGCAAGCACGATTGAGGCCGCGTTAGTCAACATCGAAACGCCTCCGGTGGAAGTTCCAAAACCTACGACTCTGGCGGACACAACGCGAATTAACCCGAAGGACGGACTGAAGTATGTCTGGATACCGACCGGCACTTTCATGATGGGCTGCTCGCCGGGAGACACCGAATGTTACGATGACGAGAAACCGCCGCATCAGGTGACCATCACGAAGGGTTTTTGGCTGGGGCAGACGCCAGTGACTGTTGGGGCATACAAACGCTTTGCAGCTACGACAGGAAAAACTATGCCCAAGGCTCCTTGGTTTGATCGGGGTTGGAGCCACGAGCAGATGGCGGTAGTCGATGTCAGATGGGACGACGCCCAAGCTTATTGCGGTTGGGCAGGAGGGCGGCTGCCTACGGAGGCGGAGTGGGAATATGCCGCACGCGCCGGGAGCACTGAGGCACGATACGGGCCAATCGATGAGGTTGCTTGGGACGACAAGAACAGTGGGGGGGAATTAATACACGCGGTGGGTCAGAAGCGAGCAAACGGATTCGGGCTGTACGATATGCTGGGGAGTGTTTGGGAATGGGTGAACGATAAGTTTGACAAGAATTATTACCAAAGTAGCCCGTTGCAAGACCCCACAGGACCGGAGAGTGGGCACTCTCGCGTTGTGCGTGGAGGGTCCTGGTACCTAGTTCCCAGGGTTGTCCGTGCATCGAACCGCGTCGGGGTCAGTCCAGGTGACCATTGCCACATTAGTGGCTTTCGTTGTGTCGGGGGAATGTCTGCTCCTTGACCCTTTTCCCTTGATGTCTGGTTGAGGCCGCGCCGCGGACCCCAAAGTCGGGGGACCGCGCTACAAAACAGGCCCGCGGTTCTTCGTCAGGTTCTCGCTTCGCATCCCCGCAAGGGTTGCAGTTGTAGCGCGGACCTCCGTGGTTGAGGTCCGCGGTTCTTCCTGTGCCAATTCATCAAATGCATCGTGGGGAAGCGGCCGCCCGTATTGGGGGTTGCGGTTGTTTCAAACGAAGTGCCGCGGACCCCAAAGTCGGGGGACCGCGCTACACACCAGGTCCGCGGGTCTTCGTCAGGTTCTCGCTTCGCATCCCCGCAAGTGTAGCGCGGACCGCTGCCGGGGCTTTCACCAGCGGGAGCGCGCCTTCAAGTCAGCCGCCTGGCCCCCATCTCGCCATGCCGTCCGCATCGAACCCCTATGGACATTGTGTTACCATTGAGCCCAGTGCCGCCGATTACCTAGTTCCCGCTGGAGGTACACTGAATGAAGCGTCGTGAATTCGTTGTTGCGGCCGCGTTGGGCGCGGCCGCGCTCGCGCCCGGAGCCGCCTGGACTGCAAAGAGTTCCCGCCCTCCTGAGGTAAGACGCGCTTGTCGCCTGCAGCGCGAGATGGGTCTCAAGTAACGCCGCAATATTTACTGAGGGCGTCCGCCATCGTTCGCCCAGAACTTCGGATTCCCCCTGCGGATGCGTCCGTAAACATAGGGAGACTTTCAGCGGGTAACCTGGGATTTGACAGCGCTACCACTTTCAGGGGGTTCGATCACCTTCCTGGTAAGCCGACGGGAACGAAGTCCTTGGCGCAGCGGCCGCTCCGCCTCCGATCTCCACTTCCCCCTGTGGCCAACGCTTAGGGCAACACGTACCGGAGGTCCGTATAGACGACGCCCAGGTGCGCATTCTTTCCCGATCCCGACGGGACGATCCACGGAGCCCTGGTGACATACGAGTATTGATTGACCCAGAGGAAGGATCCATACCTGGGATTCTTCCAGAAGGTGCGGGTAATTCCGAAAGTAGGTTCCTGGACCGCCCGATTCGCATTGAGCTCAGTCGTGGTAGTAGTGGGCGCGCCGAACCCGACCCAGACCTTATTCCCCTTAGCGTCGAGGGTATAGCCCGTGTTGCGTTGGAAGTAAGCCCCGCCGTAATACCCGAAGAGCAGGATCTGGGGATTCACCTGGTATTCGAAGCCAGTGACGCCGGCCCCGGAATGTACGCCAGACAGCGTTCCGTCCGGCTTTACGATAACATCCGGGCCGAGGCCCAGCATGTACCGTCCACCGCCAGAGCTGTAGAGGCCACTCGCGACCAGGCGAAAGTCCCTAGTCAGTTCGATGTTCACGCCGGCCGTAACGCCACCTCCCGTAATCGTCGATGAGGTATTATTGCCCTGATTGAAGGTCCTAAACGATCGCACGATCCCACCCAGCTCGGCGTGCATGTGCCTGCCGCTGAAGGTCGGGTCATAGGCCACTTTCGTAACGAAGTCCGGGCGCAGGTTGGGGGTGGTGGTCTGATTGCCGGCCATGTCAAACTGGCTGTTGAAGCTCGAATTGGGAAGCACCACGCCCGTGCTCAGGTATTGGTTGGGATTCTCAATCGAAAGTGCCATGGCCCATTGTTTGCTCGGGTGGTAGACCATGCGCAACTGACTTTGACGCCCCCAGGTAATGCCTAATTGATAATTCGAATCCTGGACCTGTGAGATGAAGAGGTCGGTGGACACCGGGGAAATACCTGTGCGGCCGGGAGTCATGAGGGTCCAAGCCTGACCGCCCAGCAACTCAAACTTGCCCCGCACCAATTGCGCCCAGTAATGACGCAAGCGCAGGGTGCTGGAGTTGCTGGTCACGAAGAGGCTACTGGGATTGTTGCCGGCAAAGTCCGACTCGACGTAGCCCGTGACGCTGAACCCGGCCACCATGGAAGTCATCTTCAGGCTGATTCGTGAGTTCTGAGCCAGGGACCGAATCTCCGTCATGCGCCCCGCGGGGTTTGGCACTCCCCCGATGACGCTGTAGGGTATGCTGCCGAAGGCCGTGGCCACGCCGCTGCCCAGGTTCGTGGACCGGAAGACCGTGGTGAAGTCCATGAAACCTCCCGGCGTAAACTCCGCATCGCCGATTTGAAACGATAGGGGAGAGGACTTGGGTTTGCTCGCCTCAGCCTGAGGACGAACCGGCGCGGGGGAAATTACAGGTGGAGCAACGGCAGACGCTACCAGGTCCCCCGTGCTGCCTTCCTTGGCCCGAAGAACCTCGACTGGTGCGATCGGGGTAGTGCTGGCCACCGGGTGCTGCTCAGGTGGCGTGGGGCTGGAGGCCCGCTCGGTGCCCACGAGCTGATCCAGCCGTCGCGTCACCGTCTCTAGTGTCCGCTCCAATTGCTCGATCCGGGCCTGCTGCCGTGCGAGCTGCTCTTTCAAAGTTGACGTTTCATCGCTCGGTTGGTTGCTGGGAGCCGGGCTGGTTTTCTCCGTGGGGGATTTTGAAACGTCATTGGGATCTTTGCCCCAAAGAGATGAGGGCAAGGCCGTGCCGACCATCACAATTATCATCAGGATGTATTGCTTAGCTGAATGAAGATAACTTTCGCATTCCATTTAAATCTCCTTATGGCCCTAGGGTAATTGCTCCTAATCATTCCGGTTTGCATCCTCTGCCTGCGGACTGGTACACCGCCGCCCCGCGCGGGTTGGGTTAGCTGCTTCTCAATGGGGCGCAAAAAAATGGAATCAATTACACAGGGAGACTCTGTCAGAAGCAGGCCACCCAGAGTCCCCGGAAGAGAGCCGGGCATTGTACCGCAAATTTGCAACGGGCAAGCGCCGACGTTCGCCTTTTAGCGATCCGGGGCTCCCCAAGGATTGTCTTCCGGCCAGGCTTGGGAGCGGGAAAGAAATTGAAATCATAGCCCTCTCCGAGGGGAGAGGGTGGACCGCCGCCGGCGTTGTCATCAGTCGGGGCGGGACGGGCCTACGCCCACCGAAGGGACGCCTGGGAGCCGCAAACCACTTCGGCTTCGGCCCGCAGGCGGGTGAGGGGTTACTTCACCACCCGATGAGCAGACCTGCACCAGCCTACGAAACCGGCTGCACCAGAATCTTCAGATAGTTTTCGCTAACGCCCTCGCTCGGCCAAGACTTCGGATTGCCCCTCCGGATTTGTCGGTAAAGATAAGGGGACTTTCGCCGGGTAATCTGAGATTCGACTGCGCTACCACTTTTAGGGGCTTTGAACACTTTTCCGGCAAGGCGACTTGAACTAAGCCGCTGGCGCGGCGGACGTACGTTGGCGCGTGAGGGGCAGGATCTTGTCCAGTCTTCGCCCGGGGCCTGAGCGTCTCCCCCCTCTCCGGCGGGATAACGGGAGTGGCGCCGAGGTGAGAACCCGCTCCGGCGGGGCGAACCAATGTAGCCCAGTTAGATAGTTGACAGCGGCTTAGCGGTGGGCCCGGGACGAGGAAGGAGGTCTTTTTCTGTAGGACATGTTGTCAGGTCGATATCCCGTTTTTGGTAGGCCTGGTAAGTGGGTTTGTTTTCAGGATGTTCTCGGCTTTGGGAAACGAAAATTGTCTTTCCCCGCCCTTTGTTTTCAGTATGTTCTCAGCTTTGGGAGAAAAGATGTTATGGTCGGACATAAAGGCGCTGCGAAATCCTCGTGTCGCCGCGGCTACATAACTCCCTTCCTGCCCAATTGCCCGGCCCTGCCTCGCCCTCTCCGAGCCTTCCTGCTGAGCCGGACCGCACAGTACGATTAAGATTATACCGCAACAGTAAACAAAGTCAAGCACCGAATTTTGAAATCCTCCGTCGCCCAGAGGAGCGGGTGTCCGTGAGCAGATGGCGTGTCAGCACCGGGATAAAATGGCGCCGAAATCATCAGTCTGAGGGGAGCCAGGTCTTGAGAGTCTCAGGGATGCGGCAAAAAACTCTAGAGCAGGCGCTACAGATTTCGTGTGTCAGTGTAATTTGAACCGCAACGCGGCGTTCGTAAACTCAAGGAGACGAGGCAGGTCCAATTCCTTATTGAGGAGTCACGTATACACGGCAGCGGCCAGTTTCCGACAAGGCGACGGCCAAGTGACGGGGAATCGGTAAACCCTATGGCGTCACAGGTGATCTAGAGTGACCGAGCGGCTGTATAATCGATTGCGTCCAAGAGGCCAAACGGAACTCCTTCTCGACACGACCAAGGACGCGCGGCATGGCAGATGATCACACGAAGGCGACGGCAATGGCGGCGGAAGGGGAATACCGTGATGAATCTGCGCATCAGGTTTCACTATGCTCGCTCTTCTTGGCGTTCCAGCGCCTGGGCCTTACGGCCTTCGGCGGGCCGGCAATGGTGGCGTACATCCGCGACTTGGCTGTCGGGAAAAAGCACTGGCTGTCGCAAGAGTGTTTTGAGGACGGTACGGCCTTGTGTCAGTCGATTCCCGGTGCCACAGCCATGCAGACGGCGGCTTATGTCGGTCTTCGCACCCGAGGGATTGCCGGAGCGCTGGCGGCATTCCTGGGATTTGGCCTGCCAGCGTTCGTGCTGATGGTGGTCCTGTCGAGCGTCTACGGTGTCAGTCGCGACCTCCACACGGTGGCGGCCGCCTTTCGGGGGTTGCAGGTGGTCGTGGTGGCGCTGATGGCCAACGCGGTCGTGCCATTCGGACGCAGTTCGATAAAGAATTGGCGCGACTTGCTCCTGGCGGGTGCAGCCGCCACTTTCCTCATGTTGCACGGCAGTCCCATCCTCGCGATTGTCGGGTCCGCGGCGGTGAGTACTGTCCTCTATGTTGGCGCAAGCCTGCCCATCAAACCGGTCCACAATGTCGGCGAACCCGGCGGCCGAAGGGTGGTACGGCTGGTTCTGTTGGCAGTCCTTGTAGGTGGAACTGCTCTCGCAATGCTCTTTGTGGCGAATCGTCTACTTTTTAACCTCGCGCTGGTCATGCTCAAAGTGGACCTTTCTGCCTTCGGTGGCGGCTTCGCGTCGGTCCCAGTGATGCTCCAACAGGTCGTGGACGTTCGGAAGTGGACTGACAGCAAGACATTCATGGATGGCATCGCTCTGGGGCAGGTCACGCCAGGGCCCATCGTCATTACTGCCACTTTCGTTGGGTATCAGGTGGCCGGGTTGCTGGGCGCCCTCGTGGCCACCGTCGCGATTTTCTCGCCATCTTTCCTGATGGTGCTGATTACAGTTCCCTACTTTGACCACCTGCAACGCTCGGTGGTCTTCCGGCGGGCGCTACGTGGCATCCTGGCGTCGTTCGTCGGGTTGCTGCTCGCTGTGACGGCCCACTTCGCCATCGCGGCCTCATGGACCACCCGGTCGGTTCTCCTGGCGCTTGGGGCATTCGTGGCGCTGCGGTTCAAAATCGATGTGTTGTGGGTTGTGCTGGTTGGGGCGGGTATAGGCATTTTCTTTCTGTGACGCAATCGACCCTTCGGCCATCTGGCCCTCGAGCACGGAGGAAGCTATGAAGCTCTACGCGTTAGTGTTCATGTTTGCAGCGGTCGGCTTGGGGCAAGTGCCCCACCAGCACCACCCGCCCTCGTCGGGTGAGTATGCCAAGGTGCTGGAAGACCCCTCTCGGGACGAGTGGCAGAAGCCGCACGAGGTCGTGATGGCTCTGGGTCTCAGACCGACGGATGTCGTCGCCGATATAGGCGCCGGCACAGGCTATTTCGCGCGCCGCTTCGCCAACCACGCCGCCAAAGTCTACGCGGTCGATATCGACAAGGAATTGCTGGCCATCACCCAAAAGAATGCCCCACCGAACCTCACCGTAGTACTGGCCGCGCCTGACGATCCGCGACTGCCGGAGCAATCTGTCGATCTAATCTTTTTCTGCGATGTGCTGCACCATATCGAAAACCGGGCCGCGTACTATCCCAAGCTCGTAAAAGCCATGAAGCCGGGCGGTCGCGTTGTGGTGATCGAGTTCTACAAGAAGGATCTGCCCATCGGGCCGCCGCCCTCCATGAAACTCTCAGACCAAGAAGTCATCGCGGAGCTAAGCAACGCGGGGTTTACCCTCACCAAGCGGCTCGACATTCTACCCTATCAGTATTACCTGTTCTTCGAGAGGCGCTGAAAGCGGCGATTGATGCGGTGACGGACCTCAGCGGCCAAGGCGGCAAACATACGAGCGTAGAGAGTGATTTCTTCAATGGCGCAGACATAGCGCTCCCTGTTATGTCTGCGGGTCACCTCTATCTCTGTTATCGCAGAAATCAACGATGCGTCCGGTACCTGCGGCTGATCCTAGTAGTCAGCCCTGAGCAGCTTACTGGCAGGGTCGTAGGAAGCAAGGTAGCGCGGACCTGTTCTTGTCCGCGGCTTTTCGTTGTCATGGGGGGGGAAGAACCGCGGACCTACAAAACAGGTCCGCGCTACACGTCGTGGAACAATCCACTTGGTCGTTTTACGGCCTACACGTAGAAGTACCCTACGCCCGCGCAGGATTAACGAGAAGATACGTGCTCACACGGCCCCCCCCTTGCCGCGCTGCGCTCCTTGCCTGCTTGAAAATCTTGGCAAAAACCAGACGACTTGTGTAGTCTCATCCAGATGCCACCCAAGCTGAAGTACATGGCCGGACTGGTGCAGATGTCTTGCACCGAAAATCCGGACGCGAACCTCGAAAAAGCCGTATCCCTAGTCGAAGATGCGGCGCATTTCGGTGCGGAGATAATCTGTTTGCCGGAGCTTTTCCGCTCGCAGTACTTCTGCCAGCGCGAGGATGCGGCGTTGTTCGATTTGGCTGAGCCCGTTCCCGGTCCGACCACCGAAGCGTTGGGGAAAATCGCCAAAGCCCGCGGCGTTGTCATCGTGGCGCCCCTCTTCGAGCGCCGTGCCGCCGGCGTTTATCACAACAGCGCGGCGATAATCGATGCGAGCGGCGAGGTGGTGGGCCTCTACCGCAAGATGCATATTCCCGATGATCCGGCTTACTACGAAAAGTTTTATTTCACACCCGGCGACCTGGGATTTCACGCTTTCGATACGCAAGTGGGCCGCATCGCGACGCTGATCTGCTGGGATCAGTGGTACCCGGAAGGCGCGCGCCTGGCGGCTCTGGAAGGCCCCAGCCTCTTGTTCTACCCCACGGCCATTGGCTGGCATCCGGCGGAGAAGGATGAGTTCGGGCCCTCCCAACGCGACGCCTGGCAAACCATTCAACGCAGCCACGCCATCGCCAACGGGGTGTACGTTGCCGCGGTCAATCGCGTGGGCTTTGAAAAAACCTCCGCCACGAGCGCCGGCCTGGAGTTCTGGGGCTCGACGTTCATCTGCGATCCCTTTGGCGTTGTACTGGCGGAGGCTTCGGCGGAGCGCGAGGAAACCCTGCTCGCTGAAATCGACTTGGCGCGAATCGAGGACGTGCGGCGCAACTGGCCCTTCCTCCGCGACCGGCGCATCGACGCCTACGCCGGAATCACCAACCGTTTTCTGAACGAGGAGCCGTGGCGAAGAAAAGATTAGGTGCTGGGGATTGGGCGCTGGGTGCTGGGGACCGGAGTCGAGCCCTTCCCCAGTCCCTAGCCCCCAGTACCCAGAACCCAAAACTCAAAAGGACCCCCGCCGCACTTGGCTACCGCTTCCCCGCCGAGTGGGAACCGCATGAAGCCACGTGGCTCGGGTGGCCGCATAACCTCACCGACTGGCCGCAGAAGTTCGCGCCCATCCCCTGGGTGTACGGCGAAATCGTCCGCAAGATTACGCAAGGCGAAGTCGCCAGGATTCTGGTCAACTCCAAAGCGCACGAGGAAAAGGCCCGACGAATCCTGAAGCGCGTCGGGGTCGATCCCGCGCGTGTGGAGTTTTTCCGTATTCCCACCAATCGCGGCTGGACGCGTGACTTCGGGCCGCTTTTCGTAAAGCGGGACAGCCCGCGACATGATGTCGCGGTTGTACGGTTCGGTTTCACGGGCTGGGCGAAGTATCCGAACTGGGACAAGGACTGCCGTGTCCCAGTTGTTGCCGCACGCGCGCTCAAGCGACCCTTGTCCCAGGTAAGAGTCGATGGCCGCGATTTTGTTTTGGAAGGTGGCAGTATTGACGTAAACGGCCGCGGCACACTGCTGACTACCGAAGAATGCCTGCTGGATCCCGCCATTCAAGTTCGCAATCCCGGCTTCAACCGCAAGGAAATTGAAGCGGCGCTCCACGATTATCTCGGCGTGACCAATATTCTGTGGCTGGGTAAGGGAATTGCCGGAGACGATACGCACGGGCACGTCGATGACCTGTGCCGATTTGTGGGGCCGCGAACCGTAGTCCTTTGCCAGGAGAAGAATCCGCGGGACCTTAACTACGAGCCACTGGAAGAAAACCGAGAGCGCCTGGTAGACATGCGGCTCGAGGACGGCTCGAAGCTCGAGGTCGTGCCGCTTCCCATGCCGGAACCGGTTTACCTCGATGGCCAGCGGCTGCCCGCAAGCTATGCGAACTTTTATATTTCCAACGCCGCGGTGCTGGTTCCGACTTTCAATGACCCGCAGGACCGCATCGCTTTGGGAACACTTGCTGAGCTTTTCGCTGATCGCCCCGTGGTGGGAATTCACGCCGTCGATTTAGTTTGGGGATTAGGAACCTTGCATTGCCTCACCCAACAGCAGCCGGCGGTATGAGCGCGGCGGGTAAAAGACCTACCAAGCTGTCCTCATTCAATCTCCAAATTCTCCTCCAGTCTCTGCTTGATCTGGTCCACGAGTTCACTCACGTCCACAGGTCGCAGCAGGGTCACCTCAAATCCGTGGCCACGCAAACCCTTTTCGACGATGAAGGTTCGACTGGCGATGATCCAGATGGGAAGCTTTCGCGACCACGCCCGGAGCCCTTCGACATCGGCAGAGGGATCGTCACTTTGCGAGATGTCGGCGATGAACAGGTCCGGTGGGCTGGGAGCGGTTTCCAACGCCGCCAAAGCCTCAAGCACGGTCTCGTGGGCTTCGACCTCGAACCCTTCTTCGAGGAGTTGAGCGCGAAGCAGAGCGCGTGCCTGCCAATCTTTTCCGGCGATAAAGACGTGACTCACTTTGAGCCTCAGGGGTGAAGTGCAGGGCTTTAGCCCGTCATCTCAACTAGGGTACGAAACAACGCGACACTCACCGGAACGCTGAAGCCGGCGTCCCGGTGGTTAACGAGGTATTATGCGCTTCACGCTGAGATGGGGAGAAGGCCTTTCTCATCCATCATGTGCCGCGGCTCTCCCCCGGCCAGTTCGAGGTCACTCCGATGCGAATTCTCCTTACAGGTTCCAGTGGATTAATCGGCCAAGCGCTGATTACCTTTTTGACAGCCGAGGGCCACAAGATAGTCTGCCTCACCAGGTCACAGTCACGTGCCAGTGGCAGGCATATATCGTGGGATCCCGCTGCGGGCACCATCCAGGCGAACGAACTCGAAGATTTTGACGCCGTGGTGCACCTGGCCGGAGAATCCATTGTCGGCCGATGGACGCCCGAAAAGAAAGCTCGCATCCTGGAGAGTCGCGCCAAGGGGACGCGTTTGCTCTGCGAATCCTTGGCGCACTTGCGGGACCGGCCCATGGTGCTCGTGTCGGCTTCCGCGATCGGTTACTACGGAGACCGTGGTGGCAAAGTGATGGACGAGGAGAGTTCCGCGGGCTCGCTGTTTCTTTCAGAAGTAGCGACGGCTTGGGAAGCCGCGACTGAACCCGCGCGACGCAATGGCATTCGGGTCGTGAATCTGCGCATTGGTTTCGTCCTCAGCAAGGCAGGCGGCGGCCTGGGCGCCATGCTCTTGCCTTTCAAGCTGGGCGTCGGTGGGCGTGTGGGGAGCGGCCGGCAGTATATGAGTTGGATCGCCATCGATGATGTGTTGGGAGCCATTTCGCACGCTATCCTGGATGACGCCTTGCGTGGCCCGGTGAATGCCGTGGCGCCCCATCCCGTAACCAATCGGGAATTCACCAAGACCCTCGGGAGCGTCTTGTGGCGCCCCACGATCTTTCCTCTGCCAACCTTTGCGGCCCACCTGATGTTTGGAGAGATGGCGGACGAACTCCTTCTGGCCAGTACCCGCGTGAAACCCTCGCGACTCCTCTCGACGGGCTATGAGTTCCAATTCCCACAACTCGAAGAAGCTTTGCGTCATGTGCTGGGGAAGACAGATTAGCTCTCTTCTCTGAACTTAGAAGAGGACCCGCACGCGTATGGGAAGGTGAGCCCTGTCCCTACACCCGATATCGCGCCGGGTTTCGCCATGCCATCCAGGCACACGGCGTGTATACTGATTATGAGAGTGAATGGAACTCTCGGCACGGGGCTTCGAACCCAGAATGAAGATCAAAGTTCTTTTTTTCGGCCTCACGCACGACTTGACGGGCTTCGCCCAGGAGCTGGTGGAGGTTCCGGAAGGCGAGAGCCTTGATGCGCTGTGGCGCCGGTACGAGACTCGTTTCCCGCGCCTTGCCCCCTTTGCCGATTCCTTGCTGGTGGCGGTTAACCAGGAAATTGTCAAACGTGAGACGCCCTTGCGCGAGGGTGACGAGGTAGCGTTCATGCCGCCTGTGAGCGGCGGGGCTGAGGTGGATTTTTTCCGCATCACGCGTGACCCCATTACTGCTGCCGACATTGCCCATCCGTTGCGGGCACCGGAAGATGGCGCCGTGGTGGTTTTTGAGGGTATCGTCCGCAACCACTCGCGCGGCCGCGCCACGCTTTATCTTGAGTACGAAGGTTATGAACCCTTGGCGATTCGTAGGATGGAAGAGATCGGGCAGGAAGCGAGGCAGAAGTTCGCGATTGATCATGTGGGGATGATTCACCGCCTGGGCCGCATGGAAATCGGTGAGACCAGTGTGGCCATTATCGTGACGGCCGCGCACCGGCGCGCCGCGTTTGAGGCCTGCCAATTCGCCATCGACCGTCTCAAGCAGATCGTGCCCATTTGGAAGAAAGAGTATTTTGCTGACGGCGCAGTGTGGTCGGAAGGGGAAGGGCAAACGCGTATTTTGGTGGAGCCCCGGAAATAGATGTGGAGCGGAGTACGTCCGCGGGGTTATGCAAGGAACTTGCCCCGACCTGCCGGAATTTAAATCCTCGGATATCAGGAAATCATGCCGAACTATCTCAGCACGGCGGTTGAAATCGCGCGCGAATCAGGCGCGCTGCTGGCGGAGCTTTTCACCCAGCCTCTGGAGATCACTTACAAGCGCCGGTCAGACCTGGTGACGGTGGCGGACCGCCGGTCCGAAGCCTTGATCGTGGAACGGTTGCGCCGCAATTTTCCGGACCACGGCATCGTGGCCGAAGAAGGCGGTGGCCAGGCCGGGTCTTCCGACTATTGCTGGTACGTTGATCCCCTGGACGGGACGACGAACTTCGCGCATGGCTTCCCGGTATTCTGCGTCACGCTCGGGCTCGCCTTCCGAGGTGAGGTGATTGCGGGTGTGGTGTACGATCCCACGCGCAACGACCTATACACAGCCGAGCGCGGCTCCGGCGCGTATCTCAATGAGCACCGCTTGCAGGTTTCGCGGATAGAGAAACTCAGCGAGTGCCTGGTGGCCACGGGCTTCCCGCCCTTCGCAACGAATCACGAACTTAACATCCAGTTCTATTTCCGTTTCACGGAGCTGTCGCACGGCATCCGACGTGCCGGCTCCGCGGCGCTTGATCTCTGTTCCGTCGCCGCCGGCCGTTTCGACGCCTTCTGGGAACTCAAGCTCAATCCCTGGGATAAAGCCGCGGGCTCGTTGCTGGTCACGGAGGCGGGGGGGCGCATGTCTGATATTAAAGGCCGTCCCTTCGATGTGCTCGGCGATGACGTGTTTGCATCGAACGGCAGGGTCCACGATCAAATGCTGGAAGTCTTTGCTGAAATCATGGGGAAGCAAACGATCGGGTGATCGGGTCATTGACTGATTTGGAGATTATGTCATTGAAAAGCGCAGAATGCGGGGTATCGCCGGATCACTCAGTTGCTCGATTGCTTTGTTCATCCGATCACGTGATCTCCCGATCACCCGATAAGCTTGAGGTGACTTGAGTGGCAGGGCGAACGCCTCGCAAACGGCTCCTACGGCGTGGTGGCTTGATCACGCTCTCCCTGAGCGGTTCCGAACCCCAGCATGTGCCGCGCCCTTTCGCGCCCGATCCGGAAATCACGGAAACCGACATCTGGTTGCGGCGGCTAAGCGCCGGCCATGATGGCTTGAAGATTGTCCACCTCACCGACTTACATCACAGCCTCTTTACACCGCTGGAAGAAATTCAGCGGGCCGTTCATCTTGCCAACCGCCTGCGGCCCGACGTTGTAGCCCTCACCGGTGATTACGTTACATTTTCCCGCGATTACATTTGGCCATTGGCGCAGGCGCTCGGGAAGCTACGGGCACGGTTGGGAGTTTTCGCCGTGCTGGGCAATCATGATTTTCAAGTCGATCCCGATGAGGTCACGCGCGCGCTGCGCGCCCAGAGAATTCGAAGTGCTGCGAAATTCCCACTACGCGCTGCGCCTCCGTTCCTCCCCGCTCTGGATTGTTGGTGTTGACGATCTCTGGTGGCAGGCTGACGACCTCGCCGCGGCGCTTGACTCCGTGCCCGCGCGCGACCCCAAGATTCTGCTTTGTCACAACCCCCTGGGAATTCGGGCAGCCTCTGAGCACAGTATTGATCTGGTCCTTTCCGGCCACACGCATGGCGGTCAGGTGCGCCTGCCAGTGGTCGGCTCAGTCTACGGTCGGTCAAAGCTTGGGGAGCGCTTTGTGGAGGGCTGGAACCGCCTGAATGGCACGCAGATTTATATCGGCCGCGGGATCGGCAAAGTTCTTGTCCCGCTCCGCGTCGGCTGTCCGCCGGAGATTGCCTGCCTGCGCCTGCGGCGGCCGTGAGCGTCGGGGTCCGCATTGCGCTAAAGGCCTTTCCAAGCCACCCAAACATCCCTGAAATTCTTTCCGCGAAAAACAAACGTCCAGTCGGGCAACTGTTCGGCGCCCTTGGAGAGAAGGGTCCGATCGTAAGTGGCCCCCAGTTCGTGCGCGAGCTGTATTTTCAACTCCACGGGTTCCGAGAGCTGTTTGGGCTTGAACTCCGGCAAGCGTTCCATCGCCCGTCTGGCCTTTTCGCGAATCAAATCGCAAGCTGCTTGGTGAGACAGCATGATTCCCGAGGTCTCATTGAACCCGGACTTCACTTCCGCGCACTCGATGCCGGGCACCAGCGTCTCAGCTTCCTTGCAGGCTGCTGTGTCGCCTGAAACCATGATGGTGGGAATTCCATAACCGGCGGCCAGGAAAACCCGGAACCCGAATTCGCCTACGGGTATGCCGTTGACCCACACGTTTCGCACATCGGGCATTTCGGTGTGTGCCAGAATTCCCTTATCCGCTCCCGACATGGCGTGCCGCCCGATAAAGATCAAGGCGCTGTAAGAGGAATCCAGACCCAGCGTCTGAGGCACGTTATGGAAACCGGTGATCATTCTTGCTTTGGGATGGAGGTCTAGGAGCGAGAGACCGCTGCCACCCGTGTGCCCATCTAAGACCGTCACCTCTGCTGCTCCACCCGCCAGCAATCCATCGATGGCGGCGTTGATTTCTCCGGTGAGCAGTTTCCGGGACTCATCCCAGCGCAGACTCTTCCAGGGAACACATTGAAGGTCGAAGTCGAAAATACCATCCACGCCTTCCATGTCGGTTTCGATGAAAACCTTCTTGGGGGTGGGGGCCTGGCCAAAAGCCGATACTCCCAACATCATGATCAAGGCAAACATCACCGCTGCCATAGAGCGTCGAAAAAGATTCGCTGACACAAGGACCTCCTCAATTTGAATTCGCTGTATTTAGCATTCCCGGGCGTCTAACCAATTCCAATTCTGAGTTTTGGGAGGTTTTAGAATAACATGCCACTTGACGGCCCCGCTGCTTTGTAATGCACCAGCGCGCAGCCACTCGGGCGCTGGCCGTGACCATCTGCCGCAGAGACTCGGTGGTTTTGACGGCGCGGCCGGAAGGCGTGAGGGCCAATAGAATTAATTAGTATTTACTCGGAGGTTTAAACTTGTTGGCGTCTTCTTTCTGTTTTATGAGCTTGGCGGCCATGGTCCGTATAACGTCGGCCACATTGCGATTGACCGCAACTCCCTTCAGGTCCGGGTCGTTCAGCCGGTTGAGGAGAGGCAACGAGACATCGATGGGTGCGCGGGGATTATTGACGAGCGCCCTCAGCACCACGTAGGACTTCATGTACTTCCGGTTCATGGCAATCAGGCGCAGCACGTCTTCAGAAACATTCTTGGCGGCGGCATAGCCTTCTACTTCCGACTCCGAAACCTTCGGCGATAACATCACGGCACGCGCCACAATCTTGTTTGAGTCGCGGATCAGGAGCATGCGCGTTTCCAGGTTGCCGGTCAGCGCAGCTTTGATTTTTTCCACGGCGTCCATGCGGCCAACTTTCTCAATCAGGTATTCCCGGTCTTTCGCCGTGAGTTCATCGTCGTGCTTGGTGATCTCCTCCGGCACCTCGAGTTCTGTTTGCCCATTCTGAAGCGCCTGCGCGTCACTCTTATGTAGCGTTGCCACCAGGCGGGCCAGAATTTCCTCCGTCACCTCTTCCGGGGCGGGTTTAGGGGCGGGTTTGGGCTGAAGTTTGAGGCGCGTTTCTTCCGGTAGGCTGGGGTTCCACAGCAGCACTTCCCGCAAGCCCTCATACGTCGCCACCAGGTGCTCCGCCGCGGTGCGCAGCACGTCGGGCGCTGTCAAGGGACTGGCCAGGACCCGGCGGACTTCGTTAAAGTCCCATTTCTGGAGCGTATGGAGCGCCATCGCGCGCAGATCCTCTTCCGGGGCGTGGATGAGCAATGCCAGAATCTCGATTTTATCTTCCACTGGCAAGGGCAGGCTTCCCTCCGCGCCTCTGCGCCGAATCACCTCGGGCGCCTTGCCGGACCGGATTAAATCGACCATGCGCTCGGGAATGGTTGGACCTCAGGGGGATGGAGTCTTCAGGTTGTCGCGGGTGATGTGAATGGCCTTGACTTCGCCGCGGCGGCCCAGAGGCTTCAGGGTTTCACCGTTCAAGGTCAGAATGACGCCTTGGGCATTACCCGTCGTCACGTCAAAGGATTCACGTGCCTTCACAGTTTGCACTTCGTTGGGATTCAGGGAACGCTGCAACACCGTTTTCCCGTCGGCTTCCACGGCCACCCAGGCGCGCTCCGTCGCGGCTACTTGCAGCACCAAGCCGGCCTCCTGGGCATATTTCGTGCCGGTTGGCAACACAGGCTGGGCGGTGGACTGCGTTGCAGGGCCTACTACCGCGCCGGGTTGCGCCGGAGCATTGGGGGCTGCGCCGGGGGTTGTACCCGGGGCGCCGCCTGGAGTTGTGCCTGGCGCAACACCCGCCCCTGTGGGATTAGTACCTACGGTCAAGGAGTTGACGTCAGGAGAAGTGGCGGGTTGCGTGGGAGGAGCGGGCGGTGTGGGTGTCACGGCCTGAGTGGGTGCAGGTGGCGCCGGGGCTTCCACCGCGCGCCGTGAATAACGGAAGAGTGCGTAGCCCCCGGCGAGCAGGATTGCCGCTACCAGCGTTGCCACCAAGGGCGTCCGCGCTTCTTTGCGCGGTTGGGCAGGGTTGTTGGCCGGCATCCGATGCAAGTCCAGGTCAGTTTTGGGCTGCGCGGCAAGCTGGTATTCGGCCATGACCCGTTCTTCGTCCAGGCCCAAGTAGCGGGCATAGCTGCGGATGAAGCTGCGTCCGAAGATCCCGCCGGGCAGCTTGGAGAAATTCTCACCTTCGATCGCCTGGAGAAAACGCAGGCTGATCTTGGTGGCGGAAGCAATCTCTTCCAGACTCACGCCACGCATTTCTCTCTCGCGCCGAAGATTCTCCCCAAAGGCGGGCATAGGTGGGGCTTGTTCGCTCCTCACAGAGCAAGCCTCGTGTATCTTATTTTCCTATGCACAAGGGTGTCAAATGCTTTAACGAGGTGGACCCCCGGGGGCGTTCCGGCCAGCCCCTCGGGTGCCTTCCTCTGACAAAGGGGTTGAAAAGGCGCACGCGATGGTTTAAAAGGTTTATACTGCCTTTGAGTTGGGGTTGGCCTGGAAACACGATGGGTCCTGAAGAGGAAGTAGCTGAACTGAAACGTCAGGTTGAGCGCCTCGCCCTCTTTCACGAGGTGGGGAAGGCGCTATTCTCGACGCTCGACTTGCAGAAGATCCTCCAGACCATCATGGAGAAGATCAGCGACCTTCTCCAGCCTGATACCTGGTCCCTTCTCATGCTGGACGAGAAGACGCAGGAACTCTACTTTGAAATCGCCATCGGCAGTGGCGCTGAAAAGCTTCGCGACGTGCGGCTGAAACTCGGCGAGGGCGTGGCGGGATGGGTGGCACAGCACGGCGAACCCCTTCTGGTTGAGGACACTCGCAACGACTCGCGTTTCACACCCAAGGTGGATGAGCTGACCCACACGGAGACCCGCTCGATCGTCTGCGTACCCATCAAGGCGCATGATCATGTGTTAGGGGTCATTGAGCTCGTCAACGCCCTGGGCAAGCCCCGTTTCGGTGTGGAAGACATTCCTATTCTCAAGAGCCTCGCGGATTATGCCGCCATCGCACTCGAAAACGCCCGTTACGTGCAACGGATCCACGAGCTGACTATCACAGACGATTGCACGGCGCTTTACAACGCCCGCCATCTCAACTTCGTCCTGGATACGGAAATCTATCGGTCCAATCGCTACGGCTATGAGTTCTCCGTCATCTTCATCGATCTCGATCACTTCAAGTTGGTCAACGATGTGCACGGCCACTTGGTGGGCTCCAAGCTTTTGTGGATGATCGGCGACATCATCAAGGCCCACCTGCGCATGATCGATTACGCCTTCCGTTACGGGGGGGATGAGTTTGTCGTTCTGCTTCCGCAGACTTCCAAGGAAAACGCCTTGATGGTTGTCCGCCGTATCCGCGAGCTCCTGACCAACCGCGTCTTTTTCAAGGAAGAGAAGATGAACATCAAGGTCACCGCCAGCTTTGGCGTCGCCTCCTTCCCCGTGGATGGGCGCACCCGCAAGGAACTCCTGCGCAAAGCTGATGAGGCTATGTACCTCGTCAAAAACACCACCCGCGACAACATCGCCCTCGCCGGTCAAGGCATACTGGGCTGAAGCGGGCGGGCCGCCTCCGGGTTCAAAATCAAAAAGCCAAGGGCGAAAGGGCAGAGCCGCAATCCCGCGATTCTTATTTCCCCCCTGACTTGGCGCTGGATTGTCAAGATACTCCAGGCATGCTCTCCCGGCCTCGCCAGGACTCGCACCCACCGCGCCTGCGCCTACGCCACTGCCTTGGCCAGCACTTTGAGCACGCCTTCCATGGAGCGCTGGGTGGTTTGCTGGTGCGTCATGCCAGGGGCCGAGGACTCGCATTCCAGCGACATGGTTCCGGTGTAATGGTCGTGCCGCAGGGCACGGAGCTGGCCCACCAGGTCGATAACGCCCTCGTCGGCAAAAGCTTCGTGGCACTTGGTTAGCCCCGCCTCGCAGGCCACGCCTTTCACGTGCAGGTGCCAGATGCGGTTCTTGGGCAGGGCGTTATAACCGTCGGGATAAGGCGCCTCACGCCACCAGCAACCGTTGCCACAATCCCAATTCGCGCCCACGTTCGAAGCCTTAACTGCGGCCAGCAACCGTGCGGATTCGTGTCCCGTGGCAACATTAGTGGTCGGTTCGTCCTCGATCAGGATACGGACACCCAAACTTTTTGCCACTTCGCCGGCCTTGTCCAATTCCTCCGCGGCGCGCCCCACAACCTGGGCAGGGTCCTCGACACGGTAGAAGGCAAAGCCGCGCAACTTGTCCGTGCCCCAGGCGTGAGCACGCTCAGCGGCGCGTTTCAGCAAGTCCATCTGGCTGGAGTAAGGAAACACATCCTTGGTCTTGGCCGGGGGTGTTGTGCCGGGCAGGGTGCATTTGAAAAGCGGCGTATCGACCACCGAAACCCGGAAGCCATATTTCTTCGTCAGGTCTTTAACTTTCTGGATCTGCTCCGGGCTAGCCTCCGTATTGTAGACGCCCCAGATGTTGCGGATCTCGACCCAGTCTTCAGCCCATAGCCCTTCATGAGCTTCAGGGCTTCTTCGAAATCCATGGAAAAGCCGTCGGAGATGGCGCCCAGTTTGAACTGCCGGGCTAGCGCTGCGGTATCCGTCGCACCACGTGCCCAGCCGGGTGTGAGCGAGGCCGCCGAGAGCGCTCCAAGATTCTTCAAAAAGTCACGTTGAGCAAGGTTGGACATAATCGTAGCTCCGTCTACTGTATTTTTTAACGCGTGAAGAATATAGCGCAGAAGGCCCTCGACGTAAGCAATGAAATTGCACCCGATTCTGCGGCGCACGTCGCGCCCTGGTTAGTGGTAAAATTTGGCTGGGTATGAGTGTAAGCGATCGCCTGCAAAGTTTCTTCCGGCTGTTCCTGTTGTTCACAGTGTTGTTGGCTGTGGCGCTGGTCAGTGCCATCACCACGATCCGCCTTACGATCCATGGGCGCCAGGAGAGCATGCCGAACCTGGTGGGAACTTCGTTCGAGTCAGCGCAACGCACGGTCTCCGGCCTGGGCCTCGAACTCAAAGTCGAAGACAAGCTCTACAGCACGCAGTACCCGGCCAATACGATCGCCCAGCAAATGCCGCCCCCCGGCACGCGATTGAAGATGGGGCAGCACGTGCATGTGCTGATCAGTTTGGGTCCTCCCCGAGTGACCGTGCCGAACCTGGTGGGCGCAAGCGTGCGCGCAGCCAGGATCACCGCCATCCAGCGTGGATTGACTGTGGGCGATGTGGCCGTGGTTCCCTGGACGAGTGATCCCGACCAGGTGGTGGCGCAGGATCCGCCCCCCGCTACGGCCGAGATGCGCACACCGGCAGTCAACCTCCTCATTCTCCGGGGGCGACTTGCCCCCCGCCTTCCTTTGCCCCCGCTTTATTGGCCAGCCTCTTACCGAAGCCCGTCGCGTCCTGGAGAAGAACGGCTTCAAAGTCGGGTCAGTGACCCCGGTCACGACCGACGGAGTGACGAAGGGGATCATCCTTACCCAGTCGCCGCCCGCCGGAAGCAAGATCGGCACGGACGCGGTGTTCAGCTTCCAGGTTACGCAGTAGTGGGTGGCGCCGGCACCCCGCCTTGCAGGGCCGTTAGGAAGCCAGAACAGGCCACCGGCAGGACGCGGTGACAGGAATGTTGCCCGGGTTCGTGGGGCGCCCCGATGCATCGGGGCGCCACCCACGATTGCACCGACCGTGCCTGCCTACATTCATTTTGAGCAGCACCACTCCCCCTGTCATCCTGAGCCCGTAATTTGGGCGAAGGACCCCTGTAGTTCGCTCTTCCCGGTGCGCCGCGATAAACTGCCGAGGTCCTTCGGCCCGAAAGAACCGGGCCTCAGGATGACAGTGGGTTACGTGCGTGCTTTCCTTTTCGGGGGGTGGCGCTGAGATTGCATTTTATGTCGGCGACCGTTAAGAAGCCAGGACCGGCAACAGATTGGACGCGGTGGCAGAGAGGTTGCCCGGGTCCGTGGGGCGCCCTGATGCCTCGGGGCGCCACCCACGATTGCACCGACCGTGCCTGCCTACCTTCATTTTGAGCGGCACCACTCCCCCTGTCATCCTGAGCCCGTACTTGGGGCGAAGGACCCCTGTAGTTCGCTCTTCCCAGTGCGCCGCGATAAACTGCCGAGGTCCTTCGGCCCGAAAGAACCGGGCCTCAGGATGACAGTGGGTTACCTGCGAGCTTTCCTTTTCGGGGGGTGGCGCTGACACCCCGTGTTGCGGGGCCGTTAACCGAACTTTCGCACTTCAGGGTGTTGAGTTGGGTTAACTCGCTTCTTTTCAGTACAGGCATTGCCAAGGTCTGGCCTACAAACGCAGCATTCCAGCAGGAAAGATTTCCGGCTGGACCGTGATCCTGGGCGGTGGCTGAGTGGGGAGCACGAGCTGCAGTTCGTGCAACAGGAGCTTTTGTTCGGGTGTCGGCTCGGTGTAGCGGGGCATCACTAATCGGCGCCCATCCGTGGTCGGGAAAGACACATCGAGCATCTGCATGCCCGCCAGCTTCTCCAGCACCGCTTTCGGCGTCAGGCCCGGAGCGTGGGCCTGCAGACGCTGTTTCAGCGTCACCCACAAGCCGTACGCCAGAAAGGCAATGAGGATGTGGGCCTCGACGCGATGTTCTATTTGATGATAAATCGGCCGAATTCCCAGCTCACTCTTCAAACACTTAAAGGCCGCTTCGATCTGCGCCAGTTGCATGTAGCGGTCCCACAACACCTCGGGATTTTCCCCCGTCAGATTGGTGCGCAACAGATAATGTCCATCGCGCCGCTCCGCTTCCTCCAACTTGCTGCGCTCGAGCCGGAACTGGAAGGTCTGGCGAGTCACTTCTTCCTGGGCCTTGGGCACGCTGATCTTCACGAAACCGAAGGCCCGTCCGGCTTCACTCTTGGCTGCTCCGATCTTCATCAGCAACGCATCACGCGTCGGACACACGCGCCGCAAGGCCCGCAGCCTCCACAACAGCCGTGCCAGCTTGCGTCGACGGATGGCCATCTCTTTCGCCTGGCGGCCTGCGCTCTTCGCCAGCACATACAACTCGCCTTCCTCCGCGAACAGTTTCACCTCTACCGACTCGCGCACCTTCCGCCACGGCAGTTCCGTCCACTTCGCTTCGTACTGCCGGATCTTGCCCCGTGGCGTCCCCACCAGGTAAAACATCTCCCGCCCCGGGGTGCGCATCTCCGCCAGCAGTTCTTCACTGGGAACTCCCCGATCCATCATCCACACCCGCCGTGCCTTGCCGTACACGCTCTCGATCTTGTCCAGAAAACCGCGCAAGCTGTTCCGGTCGGAAGTATTCCCCTCCATCACTTCGTAGGCCAGCGGGAAACCTTCCGGCGTCAGCACCAGGGCGATCACCACCTGCCGACAGTCGAACCGCCCGTCCCGGCTGTAACCGTGGCGGGCTTTGGGAATCGCTTCCGCCTCTCCTTCCACATAGGTGCTGGTGAGATCGTAGAGGAGCAGATCAAAGCGCGCCGCAAAGAGGTCTTGCCACCGCAGCCGCAGGTGCTGGAACAACTCCGCCTTGTGCGCCAGTATTCGATCCAGACAACGATAGAGCCGGTCCTTCTCGGCCACCGCGAAGTTCACTGCCAGCAACTCGGCCATGGCGGTCTGATCGAACCAGTGCCGATGCACACGGAATTCGCTGCCCGGCTCGATCAACCGGTTCACCACCAGCAGCCGTAGCACCTTCTCCCACGGAACTCCCTCGCGCCCTTCCGGCAACCTCGCCTGCCAGAACTCGTCCAGCTTCAACTGGCGCCACAGCTCGCAGCCCAACCAACAGCCACCGAAGGTGCGCGGCCGCTCAACGCGCATTTCACTCAACTTCACTTGTACGCCGTCCACAGCATCCGCAGGAAGTTCGCGGTCCTCCGGGAAGAGGCTCAGGGACGCGAGGACGCGACGGTCCTCGTCAAAAACCTCCAGCGTCTTGCGCCACGCGGATTGTTGGCTGTCGTTGATTTCGCCCAGATACAGCACCGTCCGATGCACGACCTTCGAGCGCGACACGCGCCGACTCTCGACGATGCTGAAATAACGATGTTCCTTGCCGTCCTTTTTGCGTCGATGAATCTTCAGGTGCACGCCCCAGAATGCCAGACCTTCGCGCCCCAGAAAAGAGGGTAGGTCGGGCCTACAAGCACTCTTCAACCCGCGCCCATTGAAGGCAAAGACCTTGTGCACCGCAAGCTGCCAAAATCAGCCCGGTAGCGGGTGGAAGTGCGAAAGGCAGGTTAAGAAGCCAGAACCGGCCACGGATAGGACGCGGTGACAGAGATGTTGCCCATGTCCGTGGGGCGCCCCGATGCATCGGGGCGCCACCCACGGTTGCACCGACCGTGCCTGCCTACCTTCATTTTGAGCAGCACCACTCCCACTGTCATCCTGAGCCCGTAATTTGGGCGAAGGACCCCTGTAGTTCGCTCTTCCCAGTGCGCTGCGATAAACTGCCGAGGTCCTTCGGTCCGAAAGAACCGGGCCTCAGGATGACAGTGGGTTACGTGCGTGCTTTCCTTTGCGGGGGGTGGCGCTGAAATTGCATTTTATGTCGGCGACCGTTAAGAAGCCAGAACCGGCCACTGGCAGGACGCGGTGGCAGAGATGTTGCCCGTGTTCGTGGGACGCCCCGATGCATCGGGGCGCCACCCGCCGGCCCTCCTGCCCATTCAATACCTTTGCCTTTGGTTTACTGGCGCACCCTGATGCGCGAGGCATCGACGGTGATCAATTTTCCCCGATAGTGTTCCATGTGTGGATGGAGTTCGAAATACGGTAATGAGATTGGAGACGCAATGATCGGCGAAAAGGCGCAACGCCATCAGGCGGTGACCTCAAATTCGGCCAGGTCACGCGCGTAGTTGAGGCAGGCGGCAATCTGCTGAGGAAGACCGCAAAGTTGCACCACCAAGACACCAAGGCACAAAGGAATAGCTGGAAGCGAAGAATCCCGTGCCGCCTTGAACCAGGCCCCACTGTAACCACCCCGTCCCTCAGCTTTCTTTGTGCCTTGGTGGTGGAAAGAAATCTGGGATCTGAGGCGCTTTCACCGACGACAAAAATGAACCACCAAGTCACTAAGACACAAAGAAGGAGCTAGAGGAAGGGGCTTTAAAAACTGGTCAGCGCTGCATCAAACGGGCGAGTTGTCCGACCTATTTCATTTTTGGGCTACCGGTAGCCCTAAGGAGCTTTTATCTTATTGACATAGCCCAGTCGATTAAGCGCACAATAGAGATGAGGAAGAATTGTGCCCTGATGCGTCCAGAAAGCACTCGAAGAACCTCAGACCCCAAGATCGGGGATCTGCCATGCCCTACCGTGAAGGCCGGTTTTCCTGGCAAACATTTCACTGTGTCCTCTGCGTCCCGAAGAGCAGAGTCACGGAGAGGCTCTGGGGGAGGACAGCGCCGTGCCAAGACGCGGCTGAAGTTCTTACGTTTTTCGGCCGCCAGCGCCCGCTGTTTGTGAAGATGTTCATGAAAATAAAGGTGGTTAGGCGTGAGAAGGGGTTTTTTAGCAAAAACCTATCTAGTTGAAATTAAATGAGTTACATTTTCTGCAGTAAGAAAAATAGCGCAAATAATTTCAATCAGGATAGTCTAACGATGTGTATGAAAACAAAGGAAAACAAAAGCGACAATTTGGCAAGTCTAACGATGTTGATGAAAACAAGTAAGTTGCGGTTGTTTTGCCACGATGTTTATGAAAAGAAAGGTAGTTAGTGAAGAAAATGGGAAGAAAAATGGAGCAAGCCGCCGCCATTCACAAATGTACCGATCACCCGACCACCGGATCACCCGATCGCTAGTGTGGTGTCCCGGTTAATATTTGACAAGGCTGTCCGACCCCCTCACCCCCCAGCCCCTCTCCCCCAAAGGGGCGAGGGGAGAGTTATTTCTCTTGCCCTCGCCCCTTTGGGGGAGAGGGTGGCTGGCCGAGGCGTTCTCATCAGCCGAGGCCAGACGGGTGAGGGGGTTCTACCCATTGTCAACTCTAACACGGGACACCACACTAGGAGTGTGTCGGAAATAATAATTCGTCAACGAAGAATCAATAACTTACAGACACTCGAATCTCGCTAAGTTATTAATTCTACGTACAACGAAATCTATCTCCGACGGGCTCCTAGTCCCCGGCGGCACACACTTCCCCACATCGGAAATCGGCGGTGCCAGGTGAGAAGATGAATCAAATGCTGACTTCGAAAATCACCAATCACAATTCGCCATTCACAAATGTACCGATCACCGGATCGCCCGATCAACCGATCTCCCGATTCCCAGCCCTGCCCCGCAGCAACAGTTTCCATTTTCTCTTCGGTTGATATGTCAGGGTATGGCCATTGAAATTGTTGACATTTGCGGCACAAGAACTGCAAAGTCTTGTACGGAGGCTGCAGGAAGTAGCAAAGTGTCCCTAACCGCTCGAAAACATGCGCATTTTGCCCCAATTTAGAACCCCGACGAGACCCATGGCCACCAGATGGTACGACCCCGGCGCAACGCGAGGCTTCCAGACCCGGCAGGCACTGAATCCACGGAGGGTAGGACTTGTTGTCCTGATCGGACTCTTCGTCGTTCTCTCCTTCGCCGCAGCTCCGCTCCGCGCTGCGGACGATTGTCTTGACTGCCATGGTCCGGCCACGGGGCTAGTGAACTCCGCGGGCAAAGCCATCACGGTGAAGCCTGAGGCCTTGGCGCATAGTGTTCACAAAGACTTCCATTGTGTGGACTGCCACGCGGGAGCGGCCAAGTCCGGGCACACTGCAAAGACGGCGGCAGCCTCGTGCCTGACCTGTCACGCGGACGTTGCGGCGAAGCTCAACACGAGCGCCCACGCCATGCTGGGCGACCCCAAAGACAGCTCGACCTGCATCACCTGCCACGGCACGCATGATGTCGGGAAGGCGGCATCGCGCGGCCCCCAATTCTGTGCCACCTGCCACGCTACGGAGGTGAGTCAATACAACGGAAGCATTCACGGCCGCGCTCATGCAAGACTGAATGGAGATGCTCCGACCTGCCAGAGCTGCCACGGTCCCGCGCATCAAGTGGTCGCCTCCACCGAGGTGGCCTCGCCTGTGAACAAGGTGAATCTGCCTGACACCTGCGGCCACTGCCATTCCAATCCCGCGCTGGCCTCGAAGTACCTTTTCGAGGTGGCCAAGCCCGTAGAAGCCTACGCGTTCGAGCGTACACGGCCGCGCCATCCAGCAAGGCAATCTGAAAGCGGCGGCGTGCAATGACTGCCACGGAGTTCACGACATCCTGGCGTTGTCTGACCCGCGCTCGAAAATCTGGAAGCAGAATGTGGCAGGAACTTGCGGCAAATGCCACGGCAATGTCTTCGATATATATAAGGGGAGTATCCACGGGCAGGCGGTCCAGGCGGGCGTGCTCGATGCCGCCACTTGCACGGATTGCCATGGCGAGCACC
The DNA here is from genome assembly GCA_963804995.1 of uncultured Acidobacteriota bacterium. Lineage (GTDB taxonomy): Bacteria > Acidobacteriota > Terriglobia > UBA7540 > UBA7540 > Bog-366. Next base: position 18,577 of record CAWDSK010000002.1, on the reverse strand, counting down.
GCATCCTGGCCCCGGGGAATCCGCAGTCGCCGGTCTCCCTGGCCAATGTTTCGCAAGTCACCTGCTCGCGCTGTCATGCCGACACCCGGTTGATGGGGCGCTTCAATGTGCCGACCGGGCGTGTGCCCACCTACGAGGACAGCTATCACGGCCTGGCTTCACGCTCGGGGCAGCAGACCGTCGCCAATTGCGCCAGTTGCCATGGCGTGCACAACATTTATCGCTCCACGGATCCACGCTCCACCGTCAACAAGGCGAACTTGGGCAAGACGTGCGGCAAGTGCCATCCTGATGCCGGGGAACGATTCGTGATTGGCATGGTGCACACCCTGCCCACCTCGACCGCGGGCGGCCGGGCGCTGGATTTCGTGAAGGCTTTTTACCTGCTGGCCATTCCCGTGATACTCGGGTTCATGCTGCTTCATAACTTCCTCGACTGGTGGCGCAAGGCGCGCCGCGTGCTGGCGCAGAATCGTGAAGGCCACGGCCAGATGCGCCTTTCGCTCAACGAGCGCACGCAGCATGTGCTGTTGCTGGGGAGTTTCATCCTCCTGGTCGTCACCGGCTTCGCACTTAAGTATCCGCATTCATTCTGGGCGGAACCCATTGTCCGTTGGGAGAAGGACTTCCCGTTGCGCGGGTTGTTGCACCGCATTGCCGGAGTGGTACTGATCGCGGCTTCGATCTATCACGTGATCTATCTCGCGACCCACCGCGACGGCCGCCGCTGGGTGAAGGATATGCTCCCCAAAGTCCGGGACGTGCGCGAGGCCGTACAGACGGTCGGTCATAACCTGGGATATCGCCCCACGTTGCCCCGCTACGCGCGCTTCAATTACATGGAGAAAGCGGAATACTGGGCGCTGGTGTGGGGCACCATCGTTATGGCCATCACCGGCATCCTGCTTTGGGCCCACGACTGGGTCCTGGCCAAACTCCCTTATGCGTTGTCGGTGCTGGCTGTTACCACGGCGGTGCACTTCTACGAAGCAATTCTGGCCACCTTCTCCATCCTGATTTGGCACTTCTACTTCGTCATCTTCGACCCGGACGTTTACCCACTCAAGTGGACTGTGCTAACCGGTCGCGCTCCCGAGCACGAGGTGAGAGAGGAAGATGCACCGCCAGATCCTTCACCGCCGAAAATCGAGGCCAAGGCCGTTAGCACGCACCCGCCTTCCACCCCCAAGCCGACGCGCGCGCCGTAACGCGGACATCGCTTCGCGATGCTCAGGGCAAGCTCCGGCCGTGGAGTGTCATCGCGAATCAGATTATCGGGATGAGTTCCCGCACAAACGGCCTGTTGCATTACTTGTAAGCGAAGATTGCGGCATAGAGGATGAGGACGATCATGACCAATCCGATGGTCAAGGCCGTGAAGCCGAAACGCCGCCAGAACGTCACGACAACCGGTGGCGGAGCCGGTATCAGATGTTTTTCCAGTTCCCCCCGCTCGAGCAATTCCCGGTACTCGCGTGGGCGGTCAAGCTTGAACTTCTCCAGCGGCTCGCCGGTGGTAAACACCACCGTGTCGATGGGAAATCGCTCCGGACGGAAGTGGGTGTTGAAGAAGTGCACGGTGAAGATGAACCCTACGGCCAGCAGCGCCTCGTCACTGTGGATGATGGTGGCCACGTTGATCAACGAGCCGGGGAGCAGTCGCGTGAAGAATTCCGGGAACCAGAGGAATAAGCCGGTGCTGCCGATGATCGCCACGCCCCAAAACACCGCGAAGTAATCAAACTTTTCCCAGTACGTCCAGCGGCCATATTCGGGGCGCGGCCCTTTGCCCGCAAACCACTTGAGCGAGGCGATGAACTCCCGTCCGTCGCGGCGATTGAACACCATGCTCTCGGGGCTGAAGATGAGCTGTCGCCAGGTCTTGCCGCTTGCCCGGCGCTGGCGTATCAGGTCCCAGACGTGCAAGCCGAAATAGGTAAAGGTCAGCAGGGCGCAGAGGCGATGGATGAGCCCGGCGCCTTCGAAGCCTCCCAGCAGATGCGAAAGCACCTGTGCCCAACGCGTGTAGGAGAACTTCAGCATCATACCCGTCATCGCCAGGCCCAGAAAACTGGTGATGACCATGAGGTGCAAATTGCGGTCAAACGGCCGGAAGCGTCGCACGTAGGACGCGCCCTCGAGATTGCCGTTCGCCTTCAACTCCCTGCTGTACTGGAGCGAACGGGGCAGCCAGGCCGCCGTATGCAGTCCGGCCACCACCAGGGTGCCCATCAAAAGCGAGGTCATTCCCCAGAAAGTGAGGAACAGAAAGGGATACTTTTCGGGATCATGGTGAGTGGCATGGGTTAGATATCCCGCAAAGCGACGGTTGGAGCCGGGATGGCACTGAGCGCAGGTCTTCACGACATTCGCTCGGCTGAGCCGGGAAGCCGGATCCGTTATAGAGCGGACGTCATGAGCCCCATGACAGTCGTAGCACTTCGCGGTTTTCACGTAGCCCAGCTTGGAGACCTTGCCGTGGTAAGTCTCGAAGTAGGTCTTGGCGATGGCTTCATGACACCTGCCGCATTGGTCCATGATGTGGAGGCGGAAGTCCGAAAGATCAGTCCGCTTGATGGTGTGCGCGGAGTGGCAATCGCTGCACACCGGCAGGGGCTTGGTGGATTTGGACACCTGGGCGGAGTGAATGCTGGTGATGTAAGACTCGTAGATGCCGCGGTGGCACCGCCCGCAGGTGGCCGCCACGTTTCGCGGGTTGATGCTGGAACGCAGGTCGCGGCTGGGTAGCTCGCGGTGAGGCGTGTGGCAGTCGGCGCAATTGGCCGTCACCGTGAGCCCGCTCTTAAGTAGCCCCTGGCCGTGAATGCTCTCCTGGTAATGTTCCACGACGTTGATTTGCGTGCCTTTATAACGGAGCGCCGCCCGCTGCCCCGCGCGGTGGCAATTACCGCACAGGGTCGGAACGTTGCGCGAGAAGGTTGGCGAGTGGGCATCGTTCCTGCTGAGGATTCCGTGTTTGCCGTGACAGTCCGCGCACGCGGGCGCGTCCGGGCTGCCTTGTGCCAGCAACTGTCCGTGGGTGCTCTCCTGGAATTGCTCCACGGCGGCGGCGTGGCAAACCGAGCAATCAACCTTGGCGGTTATGGTGGCACAAGGCCGCGCCAGGGATGGGTCGCCGCCGGCATGGCATTGCACGCAGGCGGTCCGCGCGTGCCGCGACCCGGAAAGTTCCTGCTCGTTCACGAACATGGAGCGCCCGCCGCTGGCAGTTTTCAACTCCGGTTTGCCATGGCAGCGCTGGCAGTCTTGATCCGCCATCCCCTGGGCATAGAAGACGCGCCGGATCTTGTGGGGCTCGTGGCAGTCCACGCAGGCGGGGATGAGGCCCGGGTGTTTCTCCCACAACTCGCCGCGAATGACCCTGCGGTGCACGGTCTCAATCAGCGCATGGCACTTCGTACAAGTATGGGCGATGTTCTGTTTGGAGATCGAAGAACGGGGATCGGTGTGCGGCAAAATGAAGTGCGCCGTGTGGCAACTTGTGCAAACCGCGGTGACGATGAGACCCCGCCGGAACAAACCCTCGCCGTGGATGCTTTCGGTATAATTCTCCAGGATCTGGTCTTGCGGGATGTCGTGAGTAAGCGAGACGGGCGAGCCTTCGTGGTGACAGCGGCCGCATAACAAGGGGATTTGGGTCGTACCGGTGGGAGAACCGGGATCGGTAGGCCGTAGAATGTTGTGCGTGCCGTGACAGTCCGTGCAACGAGGGGCCAGCGGGTCACCGCGTTTGGCCGCTCTCCCGTGCAGGCTTTCCGCATGCTGCTGTTTTTCATCCGCGTGGCATGCCCCGCAGTCGACCGCCGTGAGCTTTGCGGGGTGGGGAAATTCTTTTTTGCCCTCCAGATCGCTGTGACAATTGGTGCACTCCAGTGAGGCGTGGGGAGAGGCCCGCAGAGCAGCCTCATTGAAGGGAGGCGGGATTTCCGGCTGGCGCTTGCCCGTGCGGCGGCTGGCTTCGTGACAACCCAGGCACAGGTCGCTTCCCGGCAGAGGCTTGGGCTGCTGGGCGTGTAAGCCCACAGCAGGGAGAATAATGACCGCCCAAGCAGCACTGAAAGTAAGTAAGGGGAGCAATCTCCTGCCTAAAGTCATACCAAATGTCCGAGTCCCTTGCCGTTTTTGTGGAATTTCACGGCAGGTCATACCCAGAGCAATTCGATTACCAGCGGAATTCGTGCTGCTGTGCGGGAAGTGGTGGTAAACCTTCGGGAAATCGTACCCAAGCCGAGCTAAACTTCTTACCACGCACCTCGGACGACGCTGGCGGTGAAATGCCGGCCGCAGCTTACTCGACGTGGAATTTGTAACCTGCCTGTTTGATGGCCTTGCGGTAGTCGTCCGAATTCATCTCCACGAGCTTGCACATTTCGTAGAGCCGCGACCGCAGAGTGACTCCCAATTGATTCAAAGTGTAATCCAGATCGGGGATGGCTTCGCCGGAAGGCTGGCTACTCACGCGCCGCCCGGAGAGATCGCGAGAGAGCATGGTGGTGGTGATGAGGGTAACCTTTTTGTAGTTATAGCGCCAGTTTATGATGTGATGTAACGTCTCCTTCACCCAGTCACTAGGGTTGGAGCCCGCCAACTCATCGAGTAAAAGCACGTCCGCATCCAGCACTGGTTGCAGGATGCCGAGCTCCGTGTTCTGGGTACCCGGGTTGTAACTGTCGCGGATAGTCTTCAGGAGGTCGTGGAAATCGTAGAAGAGGCACTCCACACCCTTGCGCAGCATCAGTTCGCGAAGCACGGCGACGGCCAGGTGCGTTTTCCCCACTCCCGTAGGCCCCACGAAGAGCAGACCGAAGTCGGCGGGGTATTCCTCCACAAAACGTTGGGCATAAATCTTGGCGGCGGTCAGGCTGGGATTCGCGTGGCCTGTATCCATATTCTTGCGCACGTCGAAGTTCGCGAGTTCACAGTGCTCATAGCGGGGCGGGATGCGCGCCTGTTTGAGCAGCAGGACGGCCCGCTCCACATTCTGGCAATCGCACGGCGCCACGCGGCGGATACCGTCCACCTCGACCGGCTTCCATCCCGTACCGTCACATTGGGGGCAGTTCTTTATGGCCATGGGGATTGCTTCGCAGTGATTCTAAACCAAGGGCGGGCAGGAGGGGGAAGATTTGTGAGGTGTGGGATCAGCGGGACATTTAGTGACCCCTCACCCGCCTGCGGGCCGAAGCCAAGGTCGTTTACGGATCTCGGGGACCCCTTCGGTGGGCGTAGGCCCGTCCCGCCCCGGCTGATGAGAACGCCGACCGCTACCTTGAACCCCCGCGCATGCGGATAATCTGGGGTGGGGCGACCCGCACCAGGGCGTGCTCAATGCGATCGCGATCTTTTTCCGAGCGCTCCAGCAGTTCCTTCTGCACGAAGTCCACGAAGGCCTGCATCTCATCCTGCATGCGCCGCATGCGGGTGCGCATATTCAGGATGATCTCGATGCCGGCCAGGTTCACGCCCATGTCGCGGGTGAGATTCAGAATGGTCTCAAGGCGCTCCAAATCGTCCTGCGTATAAAGGCGCGTGTTGCCGTTGGAGCGTGAGGGAATCAGTAAGCCCTCCCGCTCGTACAGGCGCAGCGTCTGGGGATGGATATGGTAGATCTCGGCCACCGCCGAGATCATGTAGCCAGCCTTGCCACGAGTTTTCCTGCCACGTTTGGCCATGGGAAAAACCAGTTGAAAGTCAAAAGTTCAAAGTTGAAAGCGAAAAGCGGTCAGCCGATTTCGAAAATCGAAACTCGAAATTCGAAACTCGCGTGTGGGCGCATCCGCATTCCCTATCACGATCTATTGCTCACTACTCGCTTTCAGAATTCATAATTCAGAATTCTCCGTGCCTACTGCCTACCGCCTACGTTCTTCAAGTCCTTCCTGGGGTCGTCAGGATTCAGGCGCGCCAGTTCGCGCAGGATTTCCTTGGTACGCTCATCTGCGACGTGCGGCACCATGACCTGCACATCCACAAACTGGTCGCCGCGCAGTTCGCCCGAGGACTCCCGCAGCGAGGGCGCCCCCTTGCCCCGCAAGCGCAGCTTCTGGCCACTCTGCGTGCCGGGAGGAATCTTGATGGTGCTCAGGCCGTCGATGGTCGGGACGTCGACCTTGGCGCCCAACGCCGCCTCCGTGATGGTGACGGGAAGTTTCACGTAGATGTTATCGCCTTTGCGCTCGAACACGGCGTGCGGCTCCACTTCCGTGACAATGTAGAGATCGCCGGCGGGGCCTCCATGAATTCCCGCGTTTCCTTTGCCGGGAACACGCACGCGTGAGCCCGTGTCGACGCCGGGGGGAATGCGCACCTCGAAGGTCTCGGGCTTGCGAATCGCGCCGGTGCCGTGGCAATGGGGGCAGGGCCGGCGCTGCTTCCCGGTTCCCCCGCACTGGGGGCAGGTCATGGCAAAGCGCATGGCGCCGACTTGGCGATTGGCCTTGCCGGTTCCTCCACAATTTGCGCAGGTGACCGCAGGACCGGCGGTCGAGCCGGTTCCATGGCAGGTGGGGCAGGCTTCCTCGCGCGCCACGGTGATGCGCACCTGCGTTCCCCGGATGGCGTCCCAAAAGCCCAAGTGCATCCGGTATTCGATGTCGGAACCCTTTTCCGGCTCCTCGCTGGCGGCCTCGCGTTCGCCCCGCGAGAAGATCTGGGAGAAGATATCGCGGAACCCCCCACCGAAACCTCCGCCCGCCTGGCGACCGGCCTCCGGACCAGAGTCATCCACATTGGAAAAGTCGAAACCGGAGAAGTCAACGTCCGGCGCCGGAGAAGGTGTGTGGCCCGCGGGACCCGGCCCGTACCCTCCCGGAGGGAGATTGTCAGAGTAGAAGCCGTACTGGTCGTAGATCTTGCGCTTCTTCTCGTCGCTCAAGATTTCGTAGGCTTCGGAGAGTTGTTTGAACTTTTCCTCCGCGCCCTTATTTCCCGGGTTGACGTCCGGGTGATGCTTGCGCGCCAGATGCCGATACGCTTTGCGGATCTCCTCCGGCTTGGCGGTGCGGCTGACGCCAAGGGTCGCGTAGTAATCTTTTTGTGTGCCAGCGGGCATATCGAAATCCTGGAAAATAGAAGCCAGGCACAGTAGCAAGGGTTCAGACGGCAGCACGCTTACTATGTTCCGTACTTTGGCCTGGTCCTATAGCCTGGCAAGCCTCCGGCCTTTGTTTCCTGGCGTCTGACTTCTAGCTGCTGACTTCTGTCTTTTGACAACAAGCGACCGCAAACTTGCCCACGGGCCTAATTCTCGCTATAATGGTTCCGAGGCTTGAAATGTCACAAACCATCGAAGTTCCTACCGCCCTTCTAAGGAAGTTCGTCCGAGCCGGCCAAGTGTTCGACGATTTCCAGAGCGACTTGGAGGACTATTTGGTTTCAACGAACCCCGTTCTTCTCAAGAAATTACGGCAGGCCCGGCGACAACATCGGGCTGGCAAGAGCCGCACTTTCGATGAACTCAAACGAGAGCTCGATCTTAGGTGAAGATTCGCCAGGGCCTTTAATCATCATATAAATAAGCGCCCGTGGGGTCCTGCGACCGCTTGATCTTTGCACCATCATGAACGACCCATATCGAATCCAGACCACTCCCACGTTCGAACGAGACTTCAAAAAGCTTGATCGCCAAGTGGCCAGGCGGTTGGCCATGAAAATCGAATGGCTAGCTGCTCATCCAGGCAATCTTTCATAGCCTCTTAAGAACATGCCGCCCGACCTTGCCGGCCTTCAAAAATACCGCGTCGGCGACTATCGCGTAATCTTTTGGGTCGATCATTCCGAGCGACGGCTCACACTGTATGCCGTTGAGCACCGGAGTTCCATCTACCGAAATCTCTAATCCCCCCATAACATGCGGGGGAAACCTCCACCGTTTAGTTCTTGCTCATCTCCATAATCGGCCCGAGGTGGTCTGGGCAGCGCGAGGCGATCCAGGCCTCCAGGTGCTTGCGAAGTTCGGCGCCTGACGCAAAGTCTTTCTCCTCGACTTCAATTTCCATGAAATGCCGCCAACTGCAAATGGGGCATTGGACGGGCATTTGGGCTCGTTGTTGCATAGAACAGTCCACAGTCCATAGTCTATAGTCGAAAGCTAAAAGCCCTTCGATCCCGGCGCCCGATAAAGCAGCGCCCTTCACCTTTGACTTTCTGCTATTCACTTTCGACTATCAACTCTTTTTCTTATCGTCGTCCACAACCTCGGCGTCGATCACCTCGCCCTCGCCTTTGGGCTTGCCTTTGGCTTCCCCGTCAGTGGGCCCCTCGGGGGCGCCCGTAGCGCCTGCTCCAGCGTCCGCTCCCGGCTTGGAAGAGGCCGCCTGCTTGTACATGGCTTCCGCCAGCTTGTGCGAAGCAGAGGTCAACTTTTCGACGGTTGAGTTGATCTTGCCCATATCACCTTCCTGAATGGCCTTCTTCGCTTCTTCCACGGCGGCCTCGATGTTTTTGACGTCCGCCTCGGAAATCTTCTCCTTGTTCTCTTTCAGCAATTTCTCGAACAGAGTACACCAGCGAATCGGCTTTGTTCTTGATCTCAACTTCATCTTTGCGCTGCCGGTCCTCGTCCGCGTGGAGTTCACCTTCCTTGGTCATGCGCTCCACTTCTTCCTTACTGAGACCGCTGGAGGAGGTTATGGTGATCTTCTGCTCCTTGCCCGTGCCCAAATCCTTCGCAGACACGTTCAGGATGCCGTTGGCGTCAATGTCAAACGTCACTTCAATCTGCGGTACCCCGCGCGGAGCCGGGGGAATCCCCACCAAGTGAAACTTGCCCAGGGTGCGGTTGTCCTTTGCCATCGGCCGTTCGCCTTGCAGGACATGGATCTCCACAGACATCTGGTTTTCCGCAGCCGTTGAGAACGTCTCAGCCTTGCGCGTGGGAATTGTCGTGTTGCGCTGAATGAGGGGCGTCATCACGCCGCCCAGAGTTTCCACGCCTAAGGTCAGCGGGGTCACGTTGAGAAGCAGCAGGTCTTTTACCTCGCCGCCCAGCACCCCCGCTTGAATGGCCGCGCCTACTGCCACAACTTCATCCGGGTTCACTCCCTTGTGAGGTTCTTTGCCGCCAAAGAGATCTTTCACGATCTGTTGCACCCGCGGGATGCGGATGGAGCCACCGACCAGCACCACTTCGTCAATCTTGTCGGGTGTAAGCCCGGCATCCTTGAGTGCTTGCTTCGTGGGGCCAACCGAGCGCTGGAATATGTCTTCGCACATCTGCTCGAAACGCGACCGCGTCAGTTTCAAGGCGAGGTGCTTGGGGCCGGAGGCGTCCGCCGTGATGAAGGGGAGATTGATCTCCGTCTCCAGCACCGTGGAGAGTTCCATCTTGGCCTTCTCCGCGGCTTCCTTCAGACGCTGGAGGGCCATGCGGTCTTTCGAGAGGTCAATACCCTGGTCCTTGCGAAACTCTTCGACAATCCAGTCCATGACGCGCTTGTCAATGTCGTCGCCACCCAGGTGCGTGTCACCGTTGGTCGACTTCACCTCCACCACGCCTTCACCCACTTCCAGGATGGAAATATCGAACGTGCCGCCGCCGAAGTCGTAGACCGCGATGGTTTCGTCTTTCTTTTTGTCGAGGCCGTAGGCGAGCGCCGCCGCCGTCGGCTCATTTACGATGCGCAGAACCTCCAGGCCCGCGATTTTGCCCGCGTCTTTGGTGGCTTGCCGCTGCGCGTCGTTGAAATAGGCCGGCACGGTGATCACCGCCTGGGTGATCTTTTCGCCCAGATGCTGTTCCGCCGCGTCCTTCATTTTCTGAAGGATCATGGCGGAAATCTCCGGAGGCGAATATTCCTTGCCCAGAGCCTCCACCCGCGCATTGCCGTTCGGGCCGGACGTTACCTTATAGGGCACCGTCTTGATTTCGCTCTGCACTTCGTTAAAGCGCCGCCCCATGAACCGTTTAATCGAGTAAATGGTGTTTTCGGGGTTCGTGATGGATTGCCGCTTGGCCACCTGCCCCACCAGCCGCTCTCCGGTCTTGGTGAAGGCCACTACCGACGGGGTCGTGCGGCCACCCTCAGGGTTGGTGATGACCGTAGGCTCGCCGCCTTCCATCACCGCCACCACCGAGTTCGTTGTTCCAAGGTCGATTCCAATAATCTTGCCCATAATGCTCCCTACCTCCTCGCGCCAGCACGCTAGCGCCAGCTATTTAGGGGTGCCCTGCGCCTCCAAAAGGCCGGCGCCTCCTATTAGTCGCGAGTTAGAATAAATCTTGAGTCAACCATTGTCAATATAAATTTTAATACGTTGCAAATAAACGGCTTACATCCTATAAAAACCACTGCGTCGCTCATTGCGCCACCGCTCCTCATCTTAGGCTGGGGAGCTTTAAAGCGGAACTCCCCGCCTGATTCAGGAGGGGTGGCGCCGTAGGCAACGGGGTGGTTATGTTGGCGCGGTGGTTACGGCTGGTAGCGCTGAGCTTGAGCTCAGACCATGCCGACCTAAAGGTCGGCGCGACATGTGCCGTAATAAGTGCTGCTACAAGTGCTATATTTGCGACGCACCACACCAGCGCCAAAGCCATTTCAATCCCTGACACTTGAGTGCTAAGATTGCCGGCTCTTAGGGTCGTGATTTCCTAATTTGGTCCGGCGTGAAGCGTGTCGCAATGATATCAAGAATTTTAAGGAGGGATTTCTTATGAGGGACAGCAATCTAACGCGACGAAAATTTCTGGAGAGAGCTTCTCTGGGCGTGGCAGCCGCAGGTGCCGCAACCAAGACCACGGTAGCGGCTGACCCCGGCGCTGCGGCGCTCCGGGGCTCTCCCTCGGCGGGATCGGGGATTCGCGTGGCAGTGTTCACATGCGATGTCACGCCTCCCGTGGGAAGTCCGTTGGAGGAATGCGATCCCCCTATCGCTACCAGCATCGACATTCCCCTACAGGCCAAAGGAATCATCTTAGCGGACGGGCGAACGCGCTACGTCCTGTGCGGGGTGGATTATTGCGAGCTGCGGACGGGTGCGCACGATTTGTTTCGCAGGAAAATTGCCAATGCCGTGGGGGTCAACGAGCTTCAGGTTGAGGTGCACTCGCTTCACCAGCACGACGCGCCGTTTTACGATACGACGGCCGACATGCTGCTGGACATGGTGCCCGCGCCTCCGTACCTGGGGCAGCCGGCGTTCATCGAATCCTGCTCCGACCGGGTTGCCGCTGCCGCCGGGGATGCCCTTAAGGAGCTCAAACCCTGCACGCACGTCGGTTGGGGCAAAGGGAAAGTGGAAAAATTCGCGTCCAATCGGCGCGTCCCCATGCCCAATGGCAGCATTGGCATCCGCCTGAGCCACTGTAATGATCCCGTCCTGATTGCGGCGCCGGAGGGGTTAATCGACCCGTGGGTGCGTACGGTATCGTTTTTCGATCATGACAAGCCCCTGGTCCGGTTGCACTATTATGCCTCGCATCCTCAAAGTTATTATGGCAAAGGGCATATGAATCCCGAAACCATCGGTTTGGCGCGGGATCACATGGAGAAGGGGGAGGGGGTCCCCCAGATTTACTTTACCGGCTGTTGTGGCAATGTCGCGGCGGGGAAGTACAACGATGGCTCTGTGCCGCTGCGTGCTCAATTGGCTGACCGGCTGCAACAAGGGATGCGCGAAGCGATCGCCGCAACCCAGAAGGCCAAGCTCACGGAGATTGGGTGGAAGACGGCGGAGGTCCGATTCGCCCGTCGCACCGAGCCGAATTTCTCAGAAGAGCATTTCCGCGAAATAATCTTTGACGCCAACCAGCCCTATCATCAGCGCACCAGAGCGGCCATGGGGCTTGCTTGGTACGAGCGGCTGAAAACCCGACCCGCGGTGGATATTAGTTGCTATCGGCTGGGGCCCGCCGGGATCCTGCACCTTCCGGGCGAGGCATTTGTAGAGTACCAACTGTACGCCGAAAGCCTGCGCCCCAATGACTTCCTTGCCACCGCCGCCTATGGGGAACTCGGCACGGGGTACATCTGCATGGACAAGTCCCCGGCAGAGGGAGGGTACGAACCAACTGCCTCCTTCGTGGGTCCGCCTAGCGAGGAGCGTCTGAAGGCCGCGATTCAGGAAGTGATGGGTTAAGGGGGGGTGAACCACAGAGGCACAGAGGCACTGAGTATCAAGAAAAGCAAAAACCTTTTCACTTAGTGTCTCTGTGCCTCAGTGGTGATTCGGAACAAAGAATGATTGATAACGATCCGCTGACGGAAAGAATAATTGGCGCAGCGATTGAGGTCCATCGTGTGCTTGGACCGGGTCTTCTCGAATCCGCGTACGAAGAGTGCTTGTGCCACGAATTGCGGCTGGGGGGAATTGCTTTCACTCGACAGCAGCCCTTACCTGTGGTTTATAAGGGAGTTCACCTCGACTGTGGCTACAGGCTGGACGTGATTGTGGAAGGTCAAGTAATTCTAGAGCTGAAAACCGTGGACCGACTTCTGCCCATCCATGAAGCCCAGCTCCTTACTTACCTGCGCCTGGCGGGAATTCATACGGGGCTCATTCTGAATTTCAATGTCCCTGCGCTGCGTCAAGGAATCAAGCGCATGGTGCTCTAAAGTGAAGCTGGGAAGAACCACAGAGGCACTGAGTATCAAGACAAACAAATGTTTCTTGACTCAGTGTCTCAGTGCCTCAGTGGTGAACTGCCCTACCTCCCCTTCCGGGGTTAGGGATGGGGCGGAAGACTAAGAGCTTATCCGTAAATAATAATCGTCTGTCGCCAGCAGATCATGGCCGCGGCTAAGGTCAGTAAGGCGATATAGCTTTCCTCGGTCTTTTCAAAGCTCACCAACACCTTACGGTATCGGTTGAGCCAGGAATGGGTCCGCTCGACCACCCAGCGGCGCGCCTTGTAACCGGGGACGAGGCGCTTTGCTTTCATCTCTTCTCGCCGTTGCTTGATATGCGGCCGGTAGTGGCGGTTCGTGGCCGCTTGCCGAGCGGGGGATCCCTTGTAACCCGCATCGGCGCAGAGGTGCTGGGGCTTTCTCGGTCTCGGCGCTGGTCGCGCTCTCACCACCTGGTCGAGGGTGGTGGCCAGCAGCTTCACATCATGGACGTTGGCTCCGCTGACGGCGAGCGACAGTGGGACGCCACGCCCGTCGACTAACAAACTTCGCTTGCGCCCATTTTTTTCCCCGATCCGTGGGATTCGGTCCCACACACGCCAAGGCCAGAGGGGCTTTCACCAAGGCCCCGTCGATGCTTTGCCAGTCCCAGGCAATGCCCTCCAGATCATCGTACTCAGCCAGCCCCGACCGCCACAGCGCCAGAAAGAAACCCGCCCGCTGCCACTGTTGAAAATGCTTGTGGATCGCGCTCGCGCTGCCGAATTCCTTGGGCAAGGCCCTCCACTGACACCCCGTGCGTAGCACATACACAATGGCCGAGAAGATCCGGCGCGCCGGCATCGGCTTCCTCCCACCCCCCGGCTTCCGCCTATACTTTCGGCCTTTCGACCGCTGTCGAACGGGAATCAGCGGTTCGACTTTCACCCAAAACTCGTCGGATACTTCCCAAGATTTTATCTGCGGCATCTTGGGTCATAATCATGCATCAAATTGTAGCAGGCTTCAACTATTATTTACGGATAAGCTCTAAGTTTCGTAGGCTTCGTGCACCAGCGCTTTCAGGGTTTCAAGATTCGCTTTCGCGGCGACCATCATGTCGTCACACTTCTGGCGCGAATAGGCGACGCCCTCAGGGTCGGACGCACCCGGAACCGAGTACTCCAGGTGCAGGGAGATGGGGCCGTGGAAATGCGCATCCGCAATCATGCGCAGGAATAGTTTGTAGTTACACATCCCCTGACCCAACGGACAGCCGATTTCGTGCCAACCTTCCGGCTCGGTTTTCACCCAATAGAAATCCTTGGCGCCGACCATCTTCAGGCGCGGCATGGCGAGGTTGGCGGCGATTCTCCAACCCTCTGCGCCCCCCTGGATGGTGGCGTTTTCGAGATCGAAGTAGTATCCGGCCCATTTCGGGTCCAAGGTGTCCATCACGCGGGAAATATCCCAGGTTTGAGACCCGACGAAGTTGTAATCATTGTGAAACCCCACCTGCACCTCGTACTTCGTCGCCAGTTCCACCAACCCTTTGAATTGATTGCTGGCTTCTTCCAGCTCCTTGCGCACATCGATGAATTTGTAGTGGTAGTAGCCGGGCTTCAAATAGGGGATCTTGAGCTTCTGGGCGGCGCTCAAGATCGGCACGGCCGTGGGATGGTCGGCGGTGAGCAGCCCCGTGGTGATCATCGGAACTTCCAAGCCTTCCGCGCGGATAGCCTCTACCGCCTTGGGCAGGTCTTCCGCCGCACGCTCCGGCGCCACCAATCCTCCCCGCCGCACGGTCAAGTCGACTCCCCCGAAGCCTGCGGCCTTGGTGCTCTTCGCTAACTCTTGCCAGGTGAACTGGGGAACCGCCTTCGAGAAAAAGCAGAACGTGCCCCGGTAGGGCCCTCGGGCGGGTCGAGCGGCGGAGCGCATGGCAAGGGGAAGCGCGCCGGCTGCCCAAGCTGCCGCAGATGATACTTGCAGGAACTTACGACGTGATAGCGATTCTCTCATGGAGTACTCCTCCTGGGCGGCGAAGACTGAAGAAGCCCTGGTCGCCTGCACTTAAGGTATGCAAGGAATGGCGCGTTGTCCACATCAGCCTTTAAACCTTCGGCAATCCATAAGGCTCGCGATGCTTCTTGGCAAGATACGCATTCGCTTCCTTATCATGCCCAAAGGTTTCGGTCTTGGGATCGAAGATAATATCCCGCTTCAGGTGCGTGTGGATATTTCCCAAGTGGCACATCGTGGTGGCCAACCGGCCCAACTCAATATCCGCGTTGGGTGTCTGGCGGCTCTTGATGCACTCCATGAAATTCAATTCATGCAGGCCATCTTCAGACTTGTTCTCGGGTTCAGCGGAGGGGCCCGGACTCCCATCTTTGTAGGTGACGCTCCAACTGCCGTAGTAGCCTTCGCCGTGAATCATCAGGCTCCCCTCTGTCCCGATGAAGCCGATCCCCTCCCGGTGTCCATCAATGGGACGGTGCTTGGCGAAGCTGCGCAGTTCCCAGGTAAACACGAAGTCGGGGTACTGATAGGTGAGGATTTGCGTGTCGGGAACTTCCTTCGCATCGTCCAGCCAGTAAATTCCGGAGCTTCCGGAAACGTGCGTGGGCAGGCAGTTTTCCACCCCTTTCAAGGTCTGAATGCCCCAGAGAGCGACATCGATCATGTGAACTCCCTGGTTTCCCAGTTCCGTGTTGCAATAATCCCAGAAGAAGCGCCAGTTGTAGTGGAAGCGGTTGGTATTGAACGGGCGCTTGGGGGCGGGCCCCAGCCACACGTCGTAGTCCACCGTCGCGGGCGGATCGCTGAATCCGGCGGATTGCCGATAGTCGGGCGCAGTTGGCATTCCCAGGTCGTGACCTCGCAGATTTTTCCCAGCTTGCCGGTCTTTAGAAACTCAATGGCGCTTTGAAAGTTTCTGCCGCTCCGATTCTGCGTGCCCACCTGGGCAATCCGCTTATACTTGCGCGCCGCATCGCGAACCATCTGCCCATCGTGAATGCATTGCGTCAACGGCTTCTCAATGTAAATGTCCTTACCCGCTTGGCAAGCCATAATTCCGATGCGGGCGTGCCAGTGGTCCGGAACGGCGATGATAACGCCATCAATATCCTTGTCGTCGAGCAGCCGCTGGAACTCCTTGGTGGTGCCGGGGGCCTTGCCCTGAGCCTTCTCCAGTAGCGGATTGATTTCGTCGAGGATGGCCTGGTCAAGATCACAGAAGGTCTTGATTTCCGCCCCTCGCCCGATGGCCAGCAGGGCATCGTTGCGGCCTTGATTGCGTCCGCCGATCAGGCCCAGCACTACTTTCTCATTGGCTCCCAGGGCGCGAGGGTTCAAATTCAGAAATCCTCCAGTCCCGAGCGCTGAAGCCACTCCCATTTTCTTCATGAACGACCTGCGTGTTTCCTTCTCCATATAATGCCTCCCTTAGTTTGATTCTAGACCTTGGGCAATTCATAGGGCTTGCGATGTTCTTTGGTCAGGAGGGCGTTAGCCTCCTTGTCATGGCCAAAGGTTTCGGTCTTGGGATCGAAGACCACGTCGCGACCCAGGTGAGTGCAGACATTTCCCAAGTGGCAAATCGTGGTGGAGAGCCGACCGGTCTCCACATCCGCGTTGGGTTGCTGCCGGCTCTTGATGCAATCCATGAAGTTCCGTTCGTGTGAGCCCGGCGACCTTTCCTCCGGAATATCTTCGCCGGGTCCCTTGCTCCCGTCCTTGGGGTAAACCCTCCAGCCTTCGCGGCCGACTATGAGGGTAGCGTCGGAGCCGTGGAAACCGATGTCCTCCGGATCTTTGTCGTGGGGACTTACACTGGAAAAGCTGCGGAGCTCCCATTTCAGCATGAAGTCGCCGAAATCGTAGGTCAGGACCTGGGTGTCGGGAACCTCCTTCGCATCCTTGAGCCAATAGATCCCGGAATGGCCGGAGACGTGCGTGGGAAGAATGTTCTGTATTCCACCCCGCAGGGTGGCGATGCCCCACATAACCACATCCAGTCCGTGCACGCCTTGATTGCCCAGCTCGCTGTTACCGTAGTCCCAGAAAAACCGCCAGGTGTAATGGAAGCGGTTCGGATTGAAGGGACGCTTGGGCGCCGGCCCCAGCCAAACGTCATAGTCGACCGTGGAGGGCGGGTCGCCATCCGGCGGGTTGCCAATGGTCTCGCGCACCTGGTACATCGCTCCCGTGATTTCGCAGATTTTCCCCAGTTTCCCCAGTTGTTCGAAAGCGGTTTTGAAGTGGTCCATGCTCCGATTCTGCACGCCCATCTGGGCAATCCGCTTGTACTTGCGCGCTGCTGCGACAACCAGCTTCCCGTCGTGGATGGTCTGGGTCAACGGCTTCTCGATGTAAACGTCCTTGCCCGCCTGGCAGGCCAGAATGGCGATGCGAGCGTGCCAGTGGTCAGGCACGGCAATGATGACGCCATCAATGTCCTTGTCATCCAGCACTTTCATGAAGTCTTTCGTGGTCTCAGGTTTCTTGCCCTGGGCCTTTTCCAGGTCCGGATTGACCTTGTCGAGTACGGCCTGGTCAATGTCGCAGAAGGTCTTGAACTCTCCCCCTCGTTGGATGGCGCGCAGGGCGTCACCGCGGCCTTGATTGTGTCCGCCAATCAGCGCGAGCACCACCTTCTCGTTCGCCCCTACGGCGCGCGGATTCCAATTCAGGAACGTCCCGGTTCCCAGTGCCGAAGCCATTCCCATTTTCTTCATGAACGATCGACGAGTTTCCTTTTCCATACGATGCCTCCTTAAGATTCTCGATATGATGCGGCCTCGGCTTGTCCTGAGACACCTTCACGGCAAGGGTAAATCACCAGGGACGATTCGGGCCAGGTGACTACTTTGCAGTGCAAGGGGCGGGTTGGTGGCTGGTCCCTAAGTCTTGCTGGTTATAGCGCCAACCGAGGGAAATAGCTTTCCCCTCAAGAAACGGCCCGCACCTTGACCTTGGGCCATGTTGCAGCCGAGTCAAGGCGCGGGTCAAGACCCCACATCTTACAGAATGGATGTCAGAAACACAACTTCAAGGCGAGTGGCAGGTTGCTGGCCGGAACGAGGACGGAAGCAGCCGCCTCTCCCGATCCTCAGCCGGCATAGGTAGCGGGTGAGAAGAAGTGGAGTAGAACTCTAGCCCTCTCCGAGGGGAGAGGGTGGCGCGCTGTCCCGATGCACTTGATCGGGAAGCGCGAGGGGTCACTTTCGTAGCGCGGTCCCCCGCTTTTGGGGTCCGCGGTTCTTGCTCAGATTGGCGCCGCTGATTCTGCGAGCAGATCTCTGTGGTTGAGTCGTGCAGTTTTTCGAAAGTGACGCAGACCCCAAAGATCAGGGGTCTGGTGCGCCGGGATAAACCGGCAGAAAGCAGAGAATGAAAATTTCTCACGAGGAAGGAGCAGCGATCCACTCGGCCCCGAGTTTTGCGCTGGGCGTCGTGAGGCGCACGGTGAAGCGTAAACAGGGGAATAGGTGGGCTGGGTATTGAGCTTCGAAAATGTCCAATCAGGACGCCGACGTTTTCAGACTAAACGGAAGGCAACATGAGGCCGGGACGCCAACGCGAGTTCCGGCACAGTCCTGCGTAGTCGTAGACCCCAGACACGCCTAGACACTTTCTGCACGAGAACCGGGAGACCTCGGAGGCGCCGGCCGCCGTAGATCGTGGCCGGACGGCGGGAAAAGGCGATGGCCGTACAGCCCGCCTGCACGCTTTCGAGGAGTCGGACAGCGGAACAGTACCGATGAATCATTTGAACAAAGACGGGAAGCCGTTGGCGGAGAATGAGGAGGGAAGGCCGCTGATCAAGGAGAACACCCGTTGGCCTAACACGCACCCGACACAGAGCGGGGCACGCGTGTCCCAGGGACTCGCGGGTGTGCGGAAAGCCGCGAAGGAACACAGGGAGATGAAGTTCACGGCCTTGCTCCACCACTTAACGGTCGATCTGCTGCGGGAAAGCTTTTACGCCTTGAAGCGAAAAGCCCTGA
>CAWDSK010000001.1:0-693783 GCA_963804995.1 uncultured Acidobacteriota bacterium | reverse complement strand
GCAGGCCTGTAGCAGTGGGTGAGGACTCTTGCCCCAACTGCGCGAAGTCCCTGCGCGCCGCGTGAGCGCGTGCGTACTCGAGAAGAAACGGATGAGGTGAAGATTGCCCGCGCCTAGGCGCATTTTCAAGTTCCACCTTCTGCTTTTGGTGTGCCTTCTGTGCCTGCCGGCCGGGCGTGGACCTTGGGCGCAGACGCCCTCAAAGCCCCTTTCGAAAACCGAGGTCGTGAATCTGCTTCAGGCTGCGGTGCCGCCGGACCAACTCCGTGAGATCGTGCGGAAGCGCGGCATCGACTTTCAAGTCACGCCGGAAACTGAAAAGGAACTGCATGAGGCCGGAGCGACGCCGGAGTTGCTCCAGACCCTGCGCGAACTGGCTCCTCATCCTCCCAAGACAGAGCCCCCACCACGCGCCGAGGTTCCCACTGCACCTGACCAGGCCCTGCTCCTGATAGAAGGCGCTCCCAAGGGCGCAGAGATTTATATCGATGATGAATTCAAAGGGCAGGTGAGTCGCGACGGACGCCTGAAAATCCCAGCACTATCGCCGGAGAAGCATGTTCTGCGTCTGTCTGTCGAAGGTTATAAGGATAAGGTGGAAACTCTGGAATTCGCCGCGGGAGAAACCCGTACCTACACTCCAAACCTGACGCCCCTTGTCAAACCCCCTGCCGCGCCCCCGGCGCCCAAGCCCCTGCTGGCTGGCGCAGGAGTCTCACTGTTTTACGAAAGCTCAGGTGAAAGCGCCAAACTTACTTTCGAAGTCCACACTGGTGATTCTCCCGTACTGTACGTCGACGTGAACGGAAACGGACGAATCGATCACGGCGACACGGCCTACGGGCTGACTAGCGATGAGCGGGCTTGCACGCAATTTCTGTTGGGGCCCGGCATGACCACTATGTGTGGGACCTTTCACAGCCGGGGAGCTCTGGAAGTGAAAACCGAGGGCGAATCGACCCGCTACATTTGGACGATTCCTAAGTCAGAGTTGAGTCGCGACGGCAAGTTCGTGCAGTTCGTTGTCGCGGTCTATTTGGGCGCGACTAAGAAATGGGCGGCCTACCCGTCGGAACCGTTTGCCAATCCCGTCCGGATACAGTTGCAGTGAAAGCTTCAGTGCCTGCTTGCAGTACTCGTAGCACTTCTTGACCTCCGCAATCGTGTCGAGGCCGGGAATCTCCTTGCCGTATTCGTATTCGATGTTGGCGGGGAATTTCCAGTGATTGTCACGCACGAGGTGCAGCACTTCCGGTCAGCGCAGAAAAGCTTCCACCAGACCCCCATCCACGGGAAGAAGATGACCCGTGGTTTTCGCGGCGCGGTCACCGAGAAGCCAGCAGATAGCCTCCGCGCAATCTTGAGGGCTCACACTTTGCTTGGTCAAGGTACGATCCGCGTAGAACTGGGCCAGCTTGCTGCGCAATTCCTCCGTGGATTCGTCTTCGCGGAAAGGGATCTCATATTTGGTCAAGCCCATGATGACGCGCTCGCGGGGAAACATGCTGGAACCTTCCACCACCGTGGCCGGAGAAATCCCGTTTACTCGCACCAGCGGCGCCAGGCCCACGGCCAATTCACGCACCAGGTGGCTGACCGCGCTCTTGCTGATGTCATAGGCTTCGGTCCCCCACTTGGGCACCACGGCGTTCGCGGAACTGGTCAGCACGATGGCCGCCGGCAGCGCCTGCTCCAGCAGAATGCGGCGAGCCTCATCCACCAGCAGGTAGTTGCCGGCCACATTGACGTTCGAACGTCTGCCGCCAGTATTGATCGGGCAGGCGACCCTCCGAGTCAGGAGGAATGAAAATGGCGGCGGTGTTCACCATGCCATCCAAGCCACCGAAGCGCAACACGGTTTCGCGCAGAGCGGCGGCCACGCTCGCGCGGTCGGCCAAATCCAATTCGCAAGCGGCCACGGCTTCATTCGCTCCACTTGATGCTGCCTGCCCTGCAGATTCCTCTGCTGCCTGCCGGTCGCGGTCAGCCACCATGACGTGCGCGCCACCTTCAGCCAGGCGCCGAACCGTAGATCGCCCGATGCCGCTGCCTCCGCCTGCGACCAGAAATATCTTGCGGCTGAACTCTTTTTCGGGTGGCTGACGGCGAAGCTTGGCCTCCTCGAGTATCCAATACTCGATGCGGAAGGCTTCTGACAGCGGCAACGCCACGTAGTTATCGTAACTCGCATATTGCAAGGAATCCTCCGGGCGTGGGGCTTGCGGCAACGGCGTGGGAGGCTTCGCGCCTTCGCCCAGAGCGGTCGCGCCGGCCATTACGTGAATGGCGTTCACGTAGAACTCCCCGGTAATGCGCGCCTCGGTTTTGCTTTTGCCGAACGTGAACATGCCCACGCCCGGCACCAGCACCACGCTGGGATTCGCATCACGCAAGGGGGGTGAATCGGGTTTCGCGAAGCGTTGGTAGTAAGCGAGATATTCATGACGGTATTTCTCGGCGCCCTCGGCAAGGCGCTCCTTAAGCTTCGCGGCATCATCGCTTTCGGGATTCCAATCAATGTAGAGCGGATGGATGCGGGTACGCACAAAGTGGTCAGGGCAACTCGTGCCCAGATGTGCCAGGGGTTCCGCGTCCCGCGCGTTAACAAACTGCTGTACTTCTTCCGAACTGTTGTAATGAGCGATGGTGCGTCGGGTGGTGGAGAGCTTGCCGCGCAGGAAAGGTAAAATCTCTGCGGCCAGAGCCTCCGCGTCGGGTCGTTGGTTGTAACGCGGGCCGCCGAAAATCCCATCACCACGCCGCTGCTGATGCTCAAGAACAAACTGGCCCAGCTCATCGATGATCGTCAGGCTGTTCAGGTAGCATTCGCGCGAGGTGTTCCCCCAGGTGAAAACCCCATGCCCACCCAGGATGATGCCATCGCAGCCTGGGTTCATATCCACGGCCTCACGCAGGCGCAGGCCCAGATCGAAGCCCGGCCGCTGCCAGGGCAACCAAACCAGGTGGTGATGGAAGCGACGGTTAAATTCCGCCATCTTCTGTTTACCGTTGGCAGACGCGGCCAGTGCGATTCCCCAGTCGGGATGCAGGTGGTCCACGTGCTCGAAAGGCAGGAGGGCGTGCAAGGGCGTGTCAATCGAAGGGGCCACCTGGCCGAGGCCGAACGCGGCGAGCGGGTAATAGCCCACCATCTCGTCTTCGTGGTCGCGGCCGCGATAGAGGGCGCGAAGATCGTCGAAGCGGTCCAGGCGCAGAAGCGCAAACCCTTGCTTCCCCGCCGTGCCCAGATCCCCGCCGCTTCCCTTCACCCCAAGGGCGCACACCAACTTGCCGTTGAAGGGGTCAGGCAGCTCAAACTTCGCGCTAGTGTTTCCACCGCCAAAATTCGTAAGGCGCAAATCCGCGCCCAGCAGGTTCGAGCGGTAACGCAACAATTCGTGTTGATCGTTCGCCCAGGCGCGAGCCTGAGATTCATCCCAAAGATCTGCGAGGTACTTCATCCGTGGTCCCTTCCCGTTTGGCGATTTGCGATTGGTGAATTGTGATTGCAGCCAGTTTAGCGTGGGCGTATCGCAGGTCCGCGGCTTCCGATTGGCCATCACGGAAAACCCGCCCCGATACATCGGGGCGTTACGCTCAATGGCTGTCAATTTAATTTAGCCCAAAAGGAAACAGTAGGGAAAGGTAACCTGACCCAACCCAGTCCGTCGAACACGGCGGGTGAAGTTGGGACGACTTGCTTTCCCCTGGATGTTATGCGGCTGAGGAGGGTAGGGCAAACCCTACCCCGACGCCCCATCGGGCGTCCCTTCGCCAATCGTCAATCGAAAATCACGCGTAGCTCGCCACCGCGCCCTGGTTTTTCACCCCACGTTCGCGTGCCGCCCGCTCCAAATACCCGGAGGCGCGGAACGCCTGGAGGGGATCCTCAGGCAAGCCTTTGCCACGCCGCCACTCGCGCAGCGCCGGACGCACGTCCGTCGAGAAGGCCTGCTTCAGGCACTCCTCGGCGTCAATCAATTCACCCTTTGCCTGGTAACCGGCCAGTTTTTCGTGATCCACCAGCACCGCTTTGGCGTACAGCTCCTGCGCAGTCACCGCGGTCTGGACCATCTCCTCGATTTTGTTTTTCAGGTTGTGGCTCTGGTCGATCATGTAGGCGATGTCGGCGCGCCGGCCCGTCTCCCATTCAAAGCCGATGATTTCGTTGAAAATGCGGAAGACCTGGTAAGGGTCAATCGAGCCCAGGGTCAGGTTGTCGTCGGCGTAGCGGCGGTCATTGAAATGAAAACCGCCCAGCATGTCTTCACTCAGAAGCCAGGCCACAATCTGCTCAATGTTCTGCGCCTGGTAATGGTGCCCCGTATCGACGAGGACGCGCGCTTGCGGCCCCGCGTAACGCGAGAGAAGGATTGCCATGCCCCAATCGCCCAAGTCCATGTGGTAGGAATAAGGCTCGAAAGGTTTGTATTCCACCAGCAGGCGCTGCTTCGGGGAGAGGTGGTTATGAACCTCGCGCAGGCCTTCTTCAAACCATTTCTTCCGGGCGCGAATCGAGGCCGAGCCGGGGAAGCTTGAGCCGTCCGCAAACCAGGGAGAGACGTTGCGGCTGCCCGTCTGCTTGCCGATTTCGACGCAATCCAGAATGTGATGGAGCGCCGCCTTGCGAATCTCCGGGTCAGGATTGCCCAGCGACCCGTTCTTGTAAATCTGGTCCTGAAAGACGTTGGGATTAATCGAGCCGATGCGCACCCCGGCTTTCTTCGCGGAGGCCATCACCTCGGCTGTGCTCGCGAGGCCTTTGGGAAAATCCCAGAGGACGTGCGTGGCTACCGTGGGACAGCAGCCTGTATAGTGATGCACCTGCCCCGCATCACTCAATTTTTCTTCCATCGTGGTGGCGGCAGCAGCCTGAATGAATTTTCCAAAACGCGTGCCGGTGTTCGCAAACCCCCAGGAAGGGAGTTCGATTACAAACGTGTCGATTGCCTTATGAATCCGCTCAGTTTGAGCTGACGTGGTCATGTAATACCTCCTGAAGCCCTGTGAGTCTATTACGCGCGGCGTGCATCGTCAAGGCAAGGAAGGGATACTGCGGAGGTCTCACTGCGCTTTCACACTTGCGAGGGCCTGCTCGAAGCTCAGAGTGCGGCCGCCGTGCTCTTGCTCGTACGCCTCAGCTTCCTGCTGCGTCTTGAACGCGACGAGCGTCGGCAGGCAGCGATCGTACTCGCGTACGGAGACCCCATGGGGTTCGCGCTCAACCGGCCGAGCACCGTGCGTGCAGTATTGGAGGTTGCCACCTTCCACATAGACGGCGGATTCTGCAGGGACACTCTCGCCGCTATTGACGTCGGTGGCCCAGGCCGCGCCCGGCTTTCCCAGCGTTTGATTTACCTGGGCATGCATTCCGCAGCGCGGGCAGCAGACCACCAAGGTGCGATCGCCAACCTTCAACCGGTAAGACGTGGCCGGATGTACCATGCGGTCGCAGAAAGGACACATCCCCGCCGTCTCGTGCCTCTGTTCAGAGCGATAAGCCCAAATGCTCGTGAGAGCGATAGCCGCCAGCGCCGCCAGCGTCACGAGGACTTCACGCCTCTTCATCATCGTCCTCCCCGGATAGTTCGAGAGGATGGTTTTAAACCATCAGCCCTACATTATTATTTTACCGCCCGCAAGGCGGGCCGCAACTCAAAATTCCATTTCCAAAGCGCGTAGATGGCGGGATAGACCAGCAGCTCCAGAAGGAACGAAGTGAAAATGCCGCCGACCATGGGCGCGGCTATGCGTTTCATCACGTCCGCGCCCGTGCCCGTGGACCACATGATGGGGAAGAGGCCCATGAACATGCACCCTACGGTCATGACCTTGGGGCGGACGCGCATGGCTGCGCCGTGCACGATGGCATCCTTCAGACCTTCCCAGTTGGTGAGCAACCCGGCTTGTTTCCAGCCCTCGTAAGCGAGGTCAAGATAGAGCAGCATGAAGACGCCGGTCTCCGCATCCACACCCATCAAGGCGATTAAGCCCACCCAGACCGCGATGCTCATGTTGTAACCCAGCCAGTGCAGCAGCCAGATGGCCCCGACCGCCGAGAACGGGACGGCCGCGAAAACGATCAGCGTCTTCACCACCGAGCGCGTGTTGAGATAGAGCAAAATGAAAACCAGGAAAATGGTGATGGGCACCACCAGCTTCAGCCGTTCGCGCATGCGCTGGAGGAATTCGTATTGGCCGCTCCAGCTCAAGCTGTACCCTGGTGGCAAGTGCGATTCCACCTGGCCGCGCACCAGGCGCTGCGCTTCCTCCACATAGCTCCCCAGGTCGCGTCCCGCGACGTTGACGTAAACGTATCCGCTCAGCAATCCGTTCTCGTCGCGGATCATGCTGGGTCCTTCCGTCAGGCGGATGTCGGCAAGCTGGCTGATGGGGATTTGCGCTCCGGAGGGCGTGGCCACCAGCACGCGTTCGAGCGCGCCCAGGTCGCTACGGTAGTCGCGCAGATAGCGGACGTTCACGGCATACCGCTCCCGTCCCTCGACCGTAGTGGTGACGTTCTCGCCGCCCACTCCCGACATGATATAAGCCTCAACGTCGTCCACGGTCAGCCCGTAGCGCGCCAGTTGGTCGCGCCGTAGATTGAAATCCAGGAAATAACCGCCGCCCACGCGCTCGGCGTAGACGCTGCGGGTGCCCGGCACTTTCGCCAGGGTGTGTTCAATCTCCTCGCCAATCTTTTGGATCGTGTTGAGGTCGGCGCCCAGCACCTTGATGCCGACGGGGGTGCGCACGCCGGTGGTGAGCATGTCCACGCGATTGCGAATGGGCATGGTCCAGGCGTTGGTGGTGCCGGGGATGCGCAGGGCGCGGTCCATCTCCTCCACCAGGTCGTCCTGCGAAATGCGGTCGGGCCAGATGTGGCGCAGATATTTCTGCAACCACTCCGGAGCGCGATCCGAGTACCACTGCGGCTTCTTCCGCCATTGGCTCTGCGGCTTCAAGAGGACGGTAGTCTCCACCATCGAAAGTGGCGCGGGGTCAGTGGAGGTCTCCGCGCGCCCGGCCTTCCCGAATACCCGCTCGACTTCCGGAAATGTCTTCAGCAGGCGGTCCTGGATTTGCAACAGCCGCTGCGCTTCCGCCAGCGAGATTCCCGGTAGCGTGGTAGGCATGTAGAGCAATGTGCCTTCGTTGAGCGGCGGCATGAATTCCGAGCCCAACCGCTGGAAGACCGGAACCGTCAGCACCACGGTGGCAATGGCCACAGCGATCACCACCCAACGCAGGCGCACGGCCATTTCCACAACCGGGCGATACAACTTGATCAGCACTCGGCTGATGGGGTGCGTCTCTTCCGGGTGGATTTTCCCCACCAGGACGGCGTTCACAATGCGGGCCAAAAAACGCGGGCGGAAGCTAAACTCCGTGGCATGGGTGAAAAACAGCCGCATGGCGGGGTCCAGGGTGATCGCTAACACGGCCGCGATGGCCATGGAAAAGTTTTTGGTGAAGGCGAGCGGTTTGAAGAGTCTTCCTTCCTGCGCTTCCAGCGCGAAGATGGGCATAAACGAAACCGCGATGACCAGCAGCGAAAAGAAGCTTGCCGGCGCGACTTCCTGGATCGCCTCGATGACCACAGCGTGATAGTCACGTTGGCGGCCACCTGCTTCCCAGATTTCCAACTTCTTGTGCGTTTGTTCCACCACCACGATCGCCGCATCCACCATGGCCCCGATGGCAATGGCGATTCCTCCGAGCGACATGATGTTGGAAGTCACTCCAATCGCTTTCATCGGCACGAAGGCAATCAGAACCGTAATCGGTATGGTCAAAATCGGAATCAAGGCGCTGGGGATGTGCCAGAGGAAGATAAGAATCACCAGGCTGACGATGGCGATTTCTTCGAAAAGCGTATGTTTCAGTGTGTCAATCGAGCGCAGGATGAGGTCAGACCGGTCATAGGTGGAAACAACTTTCACTCCGGGCGGCAGGGAAGGTTGGATCTGATCGAGTTTCATTTTTACCCGTTCAATCACGCTCAACGCGTTTTCGCCGGAACGCATGATCACCACTCCACCCACCGAATCGCCCTTCCCGTCCAGGTCCGCAATCCCGCGGCGAATGTCAGGTCCCAGCGTGACCTGGCCAATGTCCTTCACCGTGATGGGCACCCCCGCCCGAGGATCGCCACCCACCACGATGCTCCGAAGGTCGTCAAGTGAGCGCGCATACCCCCGGCCGCGCACCATGAACTCGCGATTCGAAAATTCCACCAGACGCCCGCCCACATCGTTGTTGCCCTGGCGAACCGCTTCCACAACCTTCGTCAGGGGAATCTTGTAAGCCGCGAGCTGGTTGGGATCGACTTGAATCTGGTACTGGCGCACCAACCCTCCGATGGGCGCCACTTCCGCCACGCCGGGAACGCTCTCGAGGTAATAGCGCAGGTACCAGTCTTGATACGAACGCAGCGAGTCCAGGCTTTGCTTTCCCGTGGTATCCACCAGCGCGTATTGAAATACCCAGCCGATGGAGGTGGCGTCAGGCCCCAGCTCCGTCTGCACGCCGGAGGGGAGGCGGGGCGTGATTTTGGAGAGATACTCCAGCGTCCGCGAGCGCGCCCAGTAGATGTCTGTCCCTTCGTCGAAAATTATGTACACGTAGGAGTAGCCAAAATCGGAGAACCCGCGGATGTCCTTGACCTGCGGCGCGCCCAGCAGCGCCGTGATGATGGGATAAGTGACCTGGTCTTCCATGATGTCGGGGCTGCGGTCCCAACGTGAGTAGATGATGACCTGCGTGTCGGAAAGATCCGGAATCGCGTCCAGCGGCACGTTATGGAGCGACCACCAGCCGCCCACCACGGCAACTCCCACGAGGAGGAAGACCAGGAATTTGTTTCGCGCTGAAAAATCAATGATGCGATGAATCATGACTTGCTGCTCCAGTCCGGGTTGTGACCCCCTCCCCCCGGCCCCTCTCCCCCAAAGGGGCGAGGGGAGAGTTGATTTGAATTTAGCCCTCGCCCCTTTGGGGGAGAGGGTGGACCGCAACCGGCGCTTTCTCCAGCCGGGGCGGGCCGGGTGAGGGGGTGGATTCGAAACCCACTCAGCTCAGTGGCCATGACCCGCCATAGGTATGGTCATCTTCTCCGGCGGCGCCGCATGGCCGGCGTGGGCGCCTGAAGCGGCCTCACCCGGTTCCATTCCGGCCAGCGACTCACGAAGGTTGCTCTCCGAATCAATCAGGAAGTTCGCACGGGTCACGACGCGCTCGCCGGCCCGGATGCCGCCGAGGATGACGGCGTAATCACCCGTGCGCGCCCCGACCTTCACCTCCCGCGGCTCAAAGACGCCATTGCCCCGGTCGATGAACACCCGCTGGTGCTGGCCGGAATCCAGCACGGCATCGATGGGCACCGTCAGGCTCTGCCCGAGGCCGCGGTGCAGTTCGAGGTTCACAAACATTCCCGGCTTGAGTTTTAGTTCGGGGTTGGGAAACTCCATGCGCACGGTAAGGGTGCGCGTGTCCGGCTTGACGTCCGGGTTGATAAAAGTGAGCTTTCCACGCAAGGCGAGATTCGGAAGCGCTTCCGAGGTAAGCACGGCTTCCTGCCCCACGCTGACGGCCGACGCGTCGGATTCGTAAATGTCTCCCTGCGCCCAGACGGTGCTGAGGTCCACTAGTTTGTAAATCTCTGTCTCGGGAGTGACGTATTGATTCGGATAAGCTTTGCGCTCCAGAACGTAGCCATCGGCAGGGGCATAGATAATGATGTTGTGTTCCGGCTTGCCCTCGGTTTCCAATTGGTGAATCTGGGCATCGGTCAAATCCCAGAGTTCCAGGCGCCGCCGCGCCGCTTCAAGAAGCGTTGCCCCTCCCGCCGCGACTTCCGGGAAGGAGCTGCCCGCCAGTGAATCGCGCGCCCGCAAGGCCAGCAGATACTCCTGCTCCGTGGCCACCAGGTCAGGACTGTAGTAGGTGAACAGAGGTTCACCCTGCTTCACCTGCTGCCACGTGTAATTCACGAAAACCTTTTCGATCCAGCCGCTGGTCTTGACATGGACGTTCACCAGGCGCGTCTCGTCGATGGCCACCTGGCCCACGGCCCGCAGGGTCCTCGCGAGCGTGCGATACTCGGCGCGCGCGGTCTCGACTCCCATCAACTGCTGCCGTGCGGGACTGATTTCCACGCTCCCGGGCGAGAGGGCCGGCGTGGTGGTATCAGAGGCGTAAATCGGCACGAGCTTCATGCCGCAGTCCGGAGCGAAACCTGGTTTGTCCGAGTGGTACCAGGGATGCATAGGGTCCTGGTAATAGAGAATTCTGGGCTCCGCGGGCTTCGCCAGGTCCCGAGCTTGAGCGTTATACGCGGGCTCGAAGGGCGCTGCCACCCGGCGATGCCGGGAGTTCAAGCGCCAGCCGGGTTCTCCGGCCACAAGCGTAGCGGCGGCCAGCAGCGCCGAGACGGCGCCGATCAATACCACCTGAATTCTTTGCTTCTGCTTCATGATGACCTCTCCTTACTGGATCAAATTCAATCCCGTGACTTCTTCCAGGCGCGCCAGCGCCTTTTCGTGGTCCGATATCTGATGGCGGTAGTCGAGCTCAGTGTCGAGCACCACCAGGAAGTTGCTGAGCACATTCAGGAAATCCACGCTGCCCGTTTCGTAGCTCGAAAGCGAGGATTCGAGCGCCAGGGACGACTGCGGAACGATTCCCTCCGAGTAAAGTTTCAGGAGCCGTTCGGATGCCTGAACCTCCAGGAAGTTCTGCTTCACCTGGTAGCGCGCCAGGGTGAGCTCACTCGCTTCCATCTGCCGGGCGGATTCGAGGTTGGCTGCGGCCTCAGCAATCGCCATGCCCTGCTTGCGGTGGCGGAAGACCGGCAGGGAAGTGGAAACGGTAATCCCATACATGTCAGGCAGGGCGTCGCGCTGCATGTAGGCGTAGCCCACACTGAAATCGGGGCGGACCTCGCGGCGGGCCAAGTCGACGGACAGCCGGTTTGCGTCCACAACCGTCCGGCGCTGCTTCAGCACGGGGTAGTTGGCCTGGGCGGCAGCCTGGAGATCGTCTTCCGTATTGACCACCACGCTGGGCCGCACTTCCCCGGTTTCGCCCAGAGGTGTTTCGACCGGGAAGTTGCGCAGGCTGTTGAGTTGCCCCTCCAGGGTTTGCCGCTGCTGTTCGAGCAGGGTCTCGCGCTCCGTCAGCCGCGACAGCTCCAACTGCGCGCGGAGCACATCCTGCTGCGCCGCCTTGCCGACTGAGTAGCGGATCTCCGCCACCTTTTCAAATTGCTGCAAGAGTGCCCGGTCTTTGTGCAAAGTCAGGAGGCTCTGCTCGACATAAGACAGATCGAAGTACGCCTGCTTGACCTCCGCCGCCACTCGCCGCGTGACGGCTTCGTAAGCCAGCGTCTCAGCGTCGGCGTCACGCGAGGCAATTTCCGTGCGCAGATGCGTTTTGCCCGGATAAGGAATGGTTTGCTGGGCCATCAACTGACGAGCGCTGGAGGGATCGCCGCGCATCACCGTAAACGGCGGCAGCACATTGCCCGCATAACTCAAAGAGACCGTGGGGTCTGGCCAGGCGCCAGCCTGCGGGATTCGGGCATGCTTGGCTTCGGCGGCCCGACGCGCCGCCAGAATCTCCGGGTTGCGCTCCGTGGCTTCCTCGACCAGTTGCGCCAGGCTCAGAGGAGGCGCTGCCGCCGCGGGCGCAGGTGCGGTGACTGACTGGGCGGAGGCCCCCATTGTAGCTATCAGGCAAATACAACCAGCCATGAGGAAGGATTTCTGCCATCTCATAATCGACTCTCCATCCCGGCCATAGTCCATGACCGGGCAAGCGGGTTAGGACTACAGAGCGACATAAGTTCTTGCGGATTACCCTGTAGCGGCGGTCTATGACCGCCGGTCGGCGCTCATAGAACGCCGCTACAATTTATGCCGGTCTTTATAGAAGGGAAAAAGGGCAACGGTCGCATTCCCCGTCCGTTCGGGAATCGACACGTGTGCCTTAATGTCTAAAGGAGAGTTTTAGATCAGAAGCATGCAGGTTTTGGAAAGCGGACTTAAGGGTGGAGAGGCCGTCGGTAAGGAGACTGGATTTACGCGGGCGCCGGAAACGGGCGGTGGAATTTCGGGGTATTCAGCCACGCTCGCGACCTCTGCGGACAATTCAAGGTGCGAGTCAGAGCTCCGAACCTCTGTCGTCGAACCCTGATAGTTCAAGACTGAAGCCAGGCAGCAATTCGGTAAGGTGGCAGGACTCGGAAGTGTGTCCTTCTGGCTCGAAGGGCAGCAAGGGTGAGATTCGATGCGAAGGGGAACACATAGCCCTCGCAACCCTGAAAGCTGCAAGAAGAAGACCGCAACCCAAATGTAGGTCAAGCGTTTCAAGTTTCCGACCTCATTAGGATATCTTACCCGCACGGCGATTGATGAGCAAGATCAATCCTTAGGCACGCCGGCAAGCTAAACGGGGCCAGAGTTACCACTTGGTTCGTGATATCAAAACTCAAAAACAAATTCACATTTGTCACAGAACTGTTTAAGGGTGTTGCGTAATTCTACATCTTAAGTTTCAGAACCCATCAGCCGATTAAAGGGGCGTATGAGCCTTTTATGTAATGTGTTGGTCCCAGGATGTTTTCGTAACAAATGGTCGCCAACTTGGCCCGTGCTAGAGTGGTGTCCCGAGTTAGACTTGACAAGGGGTAGAACCCCCTCACCCGTCTGGCCTCGGCTGATGAGAATGCCTCGGCCAGCCACCCTCTCCCCCAAAGGGGCGAGGGCAAGAGAATTAACTCTCCCCTCGGTCGCCGCGGCGACAGAGGGGCTGGGGGGTGAGGGGGTCGGACTGCCTTGTCAAATATTAACCGGGATACCAGACTAGCAATGTGTGGTACCGACGGAACCTTGTCACAGGTACTGTAAGAAAGTTCTACAGAGCCAAAAATATTTAGGTGTACAATTAGCGCGCAAGTAACGGGTAGCTTCGTAACGATATTCTATATCCAGAGTGGGCGGAATGCACCTTCCCCTGGAGTCCAACGCGCACTCGGACCCGTCAGCCGAAGGTCAGCCTGAGGAGTTTCATATGCACCCAACAGGAGTCTCGACAAAGCTCTCCAACTGGATCCTGTTTGCCGTCTTGGCCCTTGCGATGGGACCGGGTTTGCTGAAAGCCGCCCCATCCAAGAAGGAGCCGGCGAAAGCTCCTCCTCCTGCTGCCCCTGTGGACTTGAGCAAGTACGTCGGGGCGGACACCTGCAAGGGTTGCCACCCGGACGTTTACAAGCAATTTGAAACCACTCCCCATTGGCGGACCATGGAATTCAAGGAGAAGAACAAGCAGGGGTGCGAAGCCTGCCATGGTCCGGGCGCCGATCACGTCAATGCCGGCGGCGGCAAGGGGACCATGTTCAACTTTCAGGGCGTTTCCACCGAGGAGATCAGCCGGCGCTGCATGAACTGCCACGAATATGGCGAGGAGCACAGCAACTTCATGCGCTCGCAGCACAACGTTAATAAGGTGAGTTGCATCGACTGCCATTCTCCGCATCATGCCAAGGAATCGCAATACCTGCTGGTAGCGCGCCAACCCTTGCTTTGTTACTCCTGCCACGGCGAAATGCGAGCGGACTTCTCGAAGACCTTTCACCACCGGGTGAACGAAGGATTGATCAAGTGCACGGACTGTCACAATCAGCACGGTGGCTTCCTGACCAAGCAGTTGCGTTCGACTGCGGCGCAGGACCAGATTTGCCTGAAATGTCACACGGACAAAGCGGGTCCCTTCGTATACGAACATGCCCCGGTGAGGATCGAAGGTTGTGTGATCTGCCACGTGCCGCACGGTTCGGCAAACCCGCGGTTGCTGAAGCGCAGCCAGGTCAATTTGCTGTGCCTGGAGTGTCATACGTTGACGGTCGATTCTGGTGCGCCCAGCATCCCGTCGTTCCACAACCAATCGATCAAGTACCAGGCTTGCACCATGTGCCACCCGGCTATCCACGGCTCGAACTTTAATACTTACTTCTTTAAGTAGGAGTTGGCGGCATGCGAGGCGTGATCGGGACGAGAAGAATCTTAAGTTCGGCGCGGGCGGAGTTCGAGACGAGCGCTAGGGACCTGAATCAGAAGTTCGCTGACAAAGTCTCACTGGGTTCAAAGACGACCCCCTCACCCCCGGCCCCTCTCCCCCAAAGGGGCGAGGGGAGAGTTAATCTGAATTTGTCGCCCTCGCCCCTTTGGGGGAGAGGGTGGACCGCTACCGGCGTTTTCATCAGCCGGGGCGGGACGGGTGAGGGGGTTCTCTAATAATCAGCGAACTTCTCACTCAGGACACTAGGGTGACCCGGAAGACTTGATCCGACTCGTGGAATCGCTGCTTCCACAGGAGTGCCTTATGAAACTGCAATGGTCGCGTCTGTGCTATCTGATTGCCGCTCTCGTTTTAGGAGCCATCCTGGCGGTGCCGGCCCGCGCCCAGAATGAGCAAGCCACCGGAAAGGACTGGGGCAATTATCACATCGAACAGTCCATTGAATTAGGCTGGCGTGGAACGAGCTTTACCGGGAACAACGATGTTTACGACACCTTCGTGAACCTGGGTCAAGGCGCCAGGCTATTCAATCAAAGCCTCGAGATGCGGTCGCTGAATCACGCCGGCACGCTCTTCGACAACTTTTACATGTCGAACTTCGGTTATGGCGGCGACCCCAACGACGTCTCCATGCTGCGGATGTCCAAGAACAAATGGTACGATTTCACCGGGACGTTCCGGCGTGACCGCAACTTATGGAATTACGACCTGCTGGCTAATCCCCTGAACCCCGCGAACTCTACGCCTGCCGTTTTCATCGGTTTCTCGCCGCACAAGATGGCGCTGACCCGGCGGATGAGCGATGTTCACCTCGTCTTGGCGCCCCAATCGAGCGTTCGCCTGCGTTTGGGCTACTCCCGCAATAACAATGAGGGCCCTTCGCTATCAACTTACCATCAAGGAACCGAGGCGCTGCTGTTTCAGGATTTTAAGGTGACGACCAACACCTATCAGGCCGGGATCGACTTCCGGGTCCTGCCCCGCACCAGTTTCAGCTTCGACCAGTTCCTGAACTGGTATAAGGGTGATACCTCTTATGCGGATAACAACCTGACTTACCAGCTTGCCAACGGTCAAATGGTGGACCTGGGGGTTTCCTGGGATACGGCGAACAATAGTCCTTGCCGGGTTCCCATCGTCAACTTTACCACCACCCCCCCCACGGTAACTCCCAACTGCAGTGCCTACACGAACTACTCGCGGAGTGGCCCGGTGCGGACCTCCTACCCGGCGGAACAGTTCAGTTTTCAATCGGACTATTTCCGCAATGTCGACATGTCAGGCCGCTTTGTTTACAGTTCGGCGGACGCGCGGATTCTTGACTACAACGAGTTATTTCAGGGATTTGAATCACGGACCCTGAATCGGCAATACGACTCCACGGGCAATGCCGCCATCATGCGAACCTCCGTATCTGCCGACTATGCCGCGACCTGGAGCGTGACCCCCAAGTTCCGCATTGCCGAGGAGTTTCGCTTCATCTATTTCCGCATCCCCGGCCAGAATCAGATCTCGACAGCCGACCTCTTTGGTACCAGCATGTTGGTTGCACCTGTGGTCTTTAGCTCCGCGACTTGCCCTCCACCGTATACGGCGGCCACCTGTCCCCGTCATAACAGTTCATCAGAAGCGGACTCCTCGGTCACGGTCTCCAGCCTCTTTCTGGGGCAGGACTCCAAGTATAATACGGTGCAGCTTGAGTACGATTTCACCAAGCACTTTGGCGGGCGCCTGGGATACCGCTACGGTCATCGGACCATTGACCAGCGGGATGTGGAATTGGACAGCAGCACCTTTGACCCCATCCTGCCAACGCGCGGAGCCTGTGCGGGTCAGCCGCTCAACCCGGATGGCTCGTGCACGGCCAACACCACCGCCGAAGACTCTTCTGAGATCCTCATTAACGAGCACTCGCTCTTGGCGGGAATTTGGGTGCGGCCCACCGACAAGGTCCGGATCAGCTACGACCAGGAACTGATGTACGCGGACAACACCTTTACACGCGTCAGCCCCCGCCAGTCGCAGCACTACAAGTTGCGCGGCGAATACAAACCGACCACGTGGTTGCACATGAGCTCGACCGTCAACCTTTACGAGGCGCGCAATAACGTCTCGCAAATCGACCACCTCGAGCATACCCGGAACTTTGCCTACAACATTTCCGTCGCCCCGGGGGAGCGCTGGTCTCTCGATGCCGGGTACAACTACACGGGTATCTTTTCCCAAACCAACATCTGCTTCATCTTCGGGTCCGGCCCGCCGCCGGCAGGATTCCCCCCCTGCCCGATTGCCGGGTCACCGACTACCTTGTCAGGGATTTCGATTTACAACAATAAGCTGAACTACGGCTTCTCAGACATCATGCTGAAGCCCGCCAAGCGAGTCACGATGCGGATGGGGTACGCCATCGATAGTGTTACCGGGAATACGCTCATCCTGAACCCCAACTCCCCTCCGGGACCACTTGATTTCAACTATCACCGGCCTTATGGGTCGGTTGATGTCGACTTGGCCAAAGGCGTTACCTGGAAAACTGGGTGGGGCGACTACGACTACAACGAAAAGGATAATCCTGTCGACAATATCGGGCATCGCAGCTTCCGCGGAAACTTGGTTAACTTGTCCCTGCGCTATTCCTTCTAGCCATTCGATTTGAGCACGGGACCAGAGTCGAGTCTGGTTCCGTGCCCTTAACCACAGACTTTCCTTTCCTTACAAGCTAAGCCCTGTGGATGTAGCTGCTGGCCTCTTCGATGGCATCCTTCTCATAAGACTAATAGATTGAATAGGATGGGAGCATTCGAGATAGCGACTTTGTGTCCCTGATTAAGCCGATTTCTTGAAGGCCCTCTGTTAATTGGCTAACCCCTTTAGAAACATACTTTTGGGGGTTGTGGGTGTGTGTGCCGTCTTCGAAGGCCTATCGCACCATTTGCACCCATAATCAGGGATTGTTGAGGTATCCATTCCTGAAGATAGTATGAGACAAGATCGGCGTCGACGAGGCACAAGCCTAATTGCCTAGACCCCGCCTTCGCCTAAGGGCAGCGTTACGCGGAAGGTGGTGCCGCGATTGGCTTCGCTTGTGAAGTCAATCGTGCCGTTGTGAAGTTGCACAATGCGAAACGCCATGGCGAGGCCCACGCCCGTGCCGCCGGGCTTGGTCGTATAGAAGAGGGAAAAAATCTTCTTCTGTGCTTCGGGGGAAATGCCCACGCCCGAATCGCTGATTTCAATTTCGAGCGCGTTGGCCATAGCACGAGCAGTAACTTTCAATTCGCCTCCCTTGGGCATGGCCTGGCATCCATTGAGAACGAGGTTCAACAGAGCTTGCTTGATAAGGTCGCGATCGATACGCACCGTAGGCGCCCGACTGTCACCGGCGAAGACGAGCTGGACGTTACTCTTCCGCGCTTGCGGCTCCACTAGCGCGAAGACCTCGCGCATCAAGCCTTCCATGTCCGACTCGACGGGATGAATCTCTACAGGCCGGGTGAAGTCAAGGAAAGTTTTGACGACACGATCGAGGCGGCGAATCTCCGCTGCCAGGATATCAACCTGTGGCTGCACCCGTTCGCCATCGTCTCCTAGGCGTGTTTTCAGCACCTCCAGTTGCAGCACCATCGCGTTCAGGGGATTCTTGACTTCGTGTGCCACACCGGACATGAGTCGGCCAATAGCGGCGAGCTTGGTGGTCGTATCGATCTGGTCCTGGATTTCCGCACGTGATCCCAGATCGCGCAGAGTCACCAGGCAGCCTACATGCTGGCCGCCTTCGTCCACAAACTGGGCATTAACGGCTATGCGACCGGAAAGCTCGGGTAGGTCGACGGTCTTCCAGAGGAGCGATTGTTGAGTTTGAAACGCCTCGCGCAACAATTGATGCAAAGGTGAAGAGAGGAAGAAGACTTCCTGCGCGGGGTGATGAACCAGACGGGTGGCGCCCGAACCGAGAAAACGTGCGGCCGCCGGCGTAGCAAGAGCCAGCCGATCCTGCTGGTCGAAGAGGAGTAGCCCATCGCTTAAGTTGCTGAAGAGTTGGTCGAGATTCTCCTGGAGTTGAACGTAGGCGGCCTTTTCACCGCGCATCTGCTCGCCCAGCAGGTTGAGTTTTGAGGAAAGGATACCCCACTCGTCGCGGCGATTGAGCGCTACGGTTTGCGAGTACTCACCGCGTGCCAGATGGTCGACGCTCCGGGAGATGGTTTCGAGCGGCCGGAGCAAGCGAAAGGAGAGAGCGCCGGCAGAAAGCGTGGTGAAGATGATCGCCACGAGCGAAAGCAGCAAAGCAGCGCGCAGATCGGGTGTGAGCTGATTGCGTAGGAAGAGAGTGGAGACGCCCACGCGCACGTCACCCAGCGGGCGGCCGCCAATCTCAAGCGGCAGGGTGACCTCGTAAACACTCGGGGGACCATAGATAGTTCGGAGTTGCTGAGTCAGCCCCGCCTGCATGAGCTGTGAAAATCGCGGTGTGGGGGCGAGAGGATGGTTGACGGTTTCGGGGTCGTTGTGCACCAGGATAACGCCCTCCGTGTCGGTGATCGCCACATAGTAGAGAATCGGCGAGTAACCCACGGCGGATTCAATCAGCGAAGCCAGGCCTGAGTCTGAGGAAAGCCGCCCCTGCACAAAACGGTGCAGCGCCTCGAAGTCGGCAGGACTTTCGCCCTCCGGCATATGGCTTTGGGCCAACGCCGTGCCTGCTTGGTGATAGACCTCGTTCGCGACGTACTCACCGCGGCTTTGAACTTCCACCATGGCTTGCCGGGTAAGGTTTGAGATGTAGACCGCGGAGCTGAGAAAACCACCACGAGTACCAGGAGGGTAATCAGCGCGGTGAGCTTAGTTTTGAGGCTCAGCCTCATACTCTTTCAACTTGTTGTGCAGGGTTTTCAAACTGATCCCGAGCATTTCGGCGGCGCGGGTCTTGTTATTCTCAGTGAAGGTCAGGGTTTCGAAGATCAGGCGGCGCTCAGCTTCTTCCACAGTCATTCCCGGCCGCAAGCGCAACGCGTCATTCGAACCCGTCAAAGCTGACCGGCCGAAGCCCGGAGCAAGGTTTGCCTTTTCAAGCCTATCACCGGAACAGGTAACCAAAGCCCGTTCCAGGGTATTGCGCAGTTCGCGGACATTTCCCGGCCAGGAATGCGCGCGCAAGGCCTCCAGAACGTCGGGGGCGACGCTTTTCACAGCCTGGCCGTGTTTGCGATTGAGGTCTTCGAGGAGCGCCGCCATCACCTCTTCCAGGTCGTACAGATGCTCCCGCAAGGGAGGCATGATCACGTGCACGACATTCAGGCGGAAGTACAAGTCGCTGCGCAGGTGGCCTTGGGCGACGGCCTCCTCCGGAACCTTGTTCGTGGCGGCCAACACGCGCACGTCCACTGAGATTTCCGACTTGCTTCCCAGCCTGCGCACTTTCGAATCCTCGAGAACGCGCAGGAGCTTGGCCTGTGTGGCGGATGGCATCTCACCGATTTCGTTGAGAAGCAAAGTGCCACCGTCGGCCAATTCAAAACAGCCCACACGCCGCTCCACCGCTCCCGTGAAAGCGCCACGCTCATGCCCGAAGATTTCGCTTTCCATCAGGGACTCGGGGATGGCCGCACAGTTCACAGCTACAAAGGGTTTGGCGGAGCGGGGGCTGAGTTCATGGATGGTGCGCGCGGCCAACTCCTTGCCCGTGCCGCTTTCTCCAGTAATCAACACGGAGGCGCTGGAGGGGGCGACCATCGCGATCAGCCGCATCACCTCTTGCATCTGCGCTGAGCGCCCCACCAGACTTCCCAGCACGCCCAGGTCCTGCAAGCGCCGTTGCGCGATTTCCAACCGCCGCTCGCTCTCGTGGCGTTCCAGGCAATTGCGCAACTCCACCTGCAGGCGTTTGGGGTCAATGGGCTTTTCGAGGAAATTGAGCGCGCCCAGCTTGGTGGCCTCCACCGCTTCCTCAATCGTCCCTTGGCCGGTCAGCATGATGAAGTGCAGGCCGGGGCGGACGGCATGAATTTGCCGCAATAGTTCCATGCCGGTAACCTCCGGCATGCGCAGGTCTGAGATGACCACGACGGGATTGAAGACCGGAATCTTCTGCAACGCTGCGGCGCCGTCCGCAGCCGTATCGGTCTCGTAACCCCAGGCATTGAGCAGGTCAGAGAGACCCTGTCGCTCATGCGCGTCGTCCTCGACAATCAGGATCTTGCCCTTCTTCGTCACAAGCCCCCCTATGAATCATATTACACCGCTTCCGGGCCCTCCGTCCGCGCCCCCATCCTCGGCAGTTAAAGATGAAGTAATAATTTGACTCTACCTACCCGGGTCTGTATACTTGCGAGTCACTAGGCATGACCCTCGCTCCTAGGGAAGGTGCTCTCCGCCGCAGACCTTCAACTCGCCGCCATGAAAAGCAATGTGTTGTTCGTCGATGGGGATTTATCATCTGGTAACCCGTCTGTCCGGACCCTGCGGGAATTCGGGTGCGAGGTCAGCATCGCCAGTTCCGGCGCAGCCGCGTTAGTGCTGCTCGCGCGGAAAACGTTCGACGCCGTGCTGATGGACCTCCGCATGGCCAGTGTGGGCGGAAATGATCTGGTGGGCACTGTCAAGCGCCACCAACCGGGGATTGACGTGATTCTGATGGTGGACGAGAACGGCCACGCTGCCTTAAATCAGCCGCTGCGCTTGCATGGATTTCCCCTCCTCACCAAGCCCCTGAAAACCGAGGACCTCAATCGCTTGTTGGGTTCTACCCCCGATGTGGAGGCGCGACGGGCGGCTGAAGAGACCTCTCAAGAGGCAGACTCCGCGCCGCCAGTTTTCGCCGGTCTGATCGGAATCTCCGAGAAGATGCGAAAGGTTCACCGGTTGATCGGCAAGGTGGCGTTGCAGCGCCATCCGG
This sequence comes from uncultured Acidobacteriota bacterium, assembly GCA_963804995.1. GTDB lineage: Bacteria > Acidobacteriota > Terriglobia > UBA7540 > UBA7540 > Bog-366. Next base: position 672,809 of record CAWDSK010000001.1, on the reverse strand, counting down.
TTCTAATCCAGGGCGAGAGCGGCACCGGTAAAGAGTTGGTGGCGCGGGCGATCCACACGCAAGGCCCCTGGCGGGAGCAACCCTTTGTGCCGGTCGATTGTGGAGCGTTGCCGCCCACGCTGATCGAGAGCGAACTGTTCGGGCACGTGAAGGGCGCTTTTACCGGAGCGACGCAATCGCGGCAGGGCTTGCTGGCCACGGCGGGAACGGGGACGGTTTTCCTGGATGAAATCGGCGAGTTGCCAATCGAGTTGCAATCCCGTTTGTTGCGGGCCTTGCAAGAACATGAGGTGAAACCTCTGGGAAGCAACGAGCGCACCAGGCTGGACGCCCGCATCGTTGCCGCCACCAATCAGGACTTGGACGCGGCTATGAAACGGGGCGCTTTTCGCAAAGATTTATTCTTCCGACTAAACGTTGTTTCCATCAAGATGCCGCCGCTGCGCGACCGGAAAGAAGATATCCCGCCGCTCATTTGCCATTTCCTGGAGCGCTTTGCAAATGAAAAATCCGTGACGAAAGTTTCTGACGAAGTCATGGGAAGCTTGATGAGCTACGAATGGCCCGGCAACGTCCGCGAGCTCGAGAACTGCATCCAGCGCGCGGTTTCGTTGGGTTCAGGAACTTTCGTTCAAATGCAGGACCTTCCTTCCAGTCTGCTTTACCACCTCGGTCACGGGCCCTCGTCCCGTCAGGATTTGGGCACATTGCAAGCAATCGAGCAGCAGGCCATCCGGCATGCCCTCCAAGCGACAGGCGGCGACCGCATTCGCGCCGCGAAAATGCTGGGCATCGGCAAGACGACGATCTACCGGAAGCTAAGAGAATACGGCATAGAAGATGCCGGCATCATCCCTCCCGAAACTTAATCAGGAAATCAATGACCCAGAAGCTCCAGCGGTTTGCCCTCTGCCCAGGGTTTGTAGGCGGCCGCGAAGCGGATACGTTCTTCGAGTGGCGGGTGTGTGTAAAGCCAGAATTTGATGAAGGGGTTGGGATCGGGATCGTCCAAGTCTTCTTCGCCCAGGATTTCGAAGGCGTGCACCTCAGCCGTGTTCGGATCAGCAACGACGCCATAAGCCACTTCAAGACCGAACTGGTCAGCCTGGTGTTCGTAGTGGCGCGAGATCCCGTTCACGATGGGGGAGGATAAAAACACGAGCACGGTGAGCACCATCAGGACGAGCGGTAGCGCCGCCAGGTCGCCCGCACCCGCAAGTCCAGTCCGCGGGCCCACTCGTTCCACCCAGCGATTCACCGCCAAGAATCCCAGAAAGAAGAAAAAGAAGGCGACAGCTTCGTTGAGAGCGAATTCCTTGGGGATGTGTTGCAAAGCGTAGTGGCCGGTCTCATGTCCGAGGACCAGCAGCAACTCATCCTGCCCCATTTTGTTGAGTGTTGTATCCCATACCACGACGCGCTTGCTTGAACCCAGGCCGGAGACATAGGCATCGACCGCCCGGGTTTTGGAGCTGGCATCCATTTCGAAAATATGATTGGGTGGGATGGAGAGGCCGGCGTGGTTCAGCATGGCTTCGATCCGCTCGACGAGCGCTGGTTGCGTTTTCGTAAGAGGTGTGAACTTGTAAAAGAGAGGTTCGATTACATATGGGTCAACGAGAACGAAAGCCAAGACGAGGGGAATTGAGGCCAACCAAAAGTGAAACCACCACCGGCGCGTGCTGCGGCGGACGATGCTGTAAAAGACCCAGGTTAGGATGACCACGAGAGCCGTCTCAATGGCCAGGCTTTTTCCCCAGTCAGCGAGCCAGGATGCCAGGCCTTGCGTGGAGAGACCGAAGTGGTGCTCTACGACGAAGCCCGAATAGTAATCGAGAGGAAAGCTCAGAAGCGCTACCGCGGCCACAAATAACGGCACAAAAACCAGGCACTGCAAGATGAGGCGGCCGGAAGCCCTACAGGCCCAATCGCGGAAGACGAGCGCAAGGCGGGCGCGCCAGAGAAGCAGATATATGCCAAGGGAAATCAGGGTCCCAACAAAGTAGAGAACATACCGCGTGTGCGCGTAGGCAACGGCCTGGGCTCGCCGCTCGGGGGTTAGCGTGTAGGTGGCTTTAGACGGAGGCGCGGTGGGGCGGACTTGACCGGTGGGAGCAGGATGCTCGGAGGCTGGCGCCACAGCCACCGCAGGATTCTGGATTGGGTCGCCGGCCACCAAAACTGCGGGAGTAGCCAGCAACCCTACCCCCAGCAGGAGCCAACTGAACCGCATGGGTAGAATACCTCTTGTGGGCTCAACGATCCCGTCGCTGGCTGGATGGGTAGAGTTCATCCTTCCACGACTGAGTCGACTTGATTCTCCAATCCAAATCCTCGACCTCGGAACCGCTAAACTTTGGGCAGCACAATTCCTTGTTGGGCTTGGTACTTGCCCTTCTTATCCTTATAAGAGGTCTCGCACACCTCATCCGATTCGAGGAAAATAATCTGGCAAAGGCCTTCGTCGGAATAGACGCGGGCTGGCAGGGGCGTGGTATTCGAAATTTCGAGTGTGACAAAGCCTTCCCACTCCGGCTCGAGTGGTGTAACATTTACAATAATGCCGCAGCGGGCATAAGTCGATTTACCGACACAGATTGTCAGGACATTGCGCGGGATCCGGAAGTACTCCACGGACCTGGCGAGCGCGAAAGAATTGGGCGGCACGATGCACGCTGGCCCTTTGAATTCAACGAAGGAACGCGCGTCAAACTGCTTCGGGTCGACGATCGTTGAGTTGACATTCGTGAAGATCTTAAATTCATCTGCCACGCGCAGGTCGTAGCCGTAAGAGGAGAGTCCGAAGGAAATCACCCCGTCGCGGACCTGCTTTTCCTCGAAGGGATCTATCATGTTGTGTTCCGTGGCCATCCTGCGTATCCAGCGATCGCTTTTAACCGGCATATCAAATCACCTCGTGTGAAGTGTGGGTTCGTGGCACGCGCTCGAAGCCACGAAATCGTACCGCCCGGCAAGAAAAAGGAAGAGCATCATAGTCCAGGAGAAAATTCTTGACAATGCTCCTCTGAGTTTCTAGGATTAAAGCCTGTATTTTCAGGAGGTTTCCGTGATAAAGCTAGACATCATCAATGAGGTCGTCAATCGCACGAGCATCACCAAGACGAAAGCTGAGATGGCCGTTGAGACGGTGTTTGATTCGATGAAGAAGGCCTTGGCCCAGGGCGACCGCATTGAATTGCGCGGCTTCGGCGTTTTCAATGTGAAACCTCGCAAGACCGGCATTGGCCGCAATCCCCGGACCGGGGCGGAAGTCAGCATCCCGCCGGGCAAGGCCGTGCGTTTCAAACCCGGCAAGGAACTGCAATCCCTCCCCTAAGCGCAGCGGCGCGTGATGGGTGACGGGTGGCGAGCCAACAACCCGGCCCACGCTCGAAGGCGCTCGTCACGGGTCATGGGGCACTGGTCTTTACAGGCGGTCAGGAGCGGGCGAGAATAGGATTCTTCCCCATTCCGATATGGGCGACGAATTCCAATCCGACTGGCTCCAGCGGCCGCCGGCTCCTCAAGAACCGTTATCCGTTCGCGCCTGGGTTCCGGTGCGCTGGCGCCTCGAACCTCGCCGGCGTTGGTACAACTCCCTGGCCTTTCACATTGCGCTCTTCCTACTCACCATCCTGACGACCTTGATCGTGGGTACTCACATCGAGATCAATTACGCGCGGAATCTGCCGGTATTTGATTGGGAGGTTCCCTTTGCTTACTTCCGGGGACTATGGCGACACCCTTCGCTGCTGGTCCTCGGCTTGCCATTTTCCTTCACTCTGCTGAGCATCCTTTTAGCGCACGAACTCGGCCACTACTTCACCTGCCGGCATTACGGAATCCATGCCACCTATCCGTATTTCATTCCCGCTCCGACCCTGATTGGGACGCTCGGCGCCTTCATTCGCATCAAGTCGCCGATTCTGACGCGCCACGAGCTGTTTGACGTCGGAATCTCCGGGCCGCTCGCAGGATTCGCGCTTGCCATCCCCGCCTTGGCAATGGCGATTTTCTTTTCGCGGGGCGCTTCGCCGGTCAGCGCGCCTGATTCGATCTCGCTGGGTAGCCCTCTGGCATTGATCCTGCTCGCGAAGCTGCTCCGGCCCGGAGTAAGTCCGGCGGAGTTTGTTCTGAACCCCGTGGGCTGCGCCGCTTGGGTCGGGCTGTTCGCCACTGCACTTAACCTGCTGCCGGTGGGGCAACTCGATGGCGGCCACATCCTTTATGCGGTTCTGGGCGAAAAGTACCGGAACATTTCGCGGGGTTTCTTCCTGGTCCTCCTACCCCTCGGGATCTTCTGCTGGATTGGGTGGATGGTTTGGGGGGTGATTCTGTTGTTCCTTGGCCTTCGCCATCCCATGGTTGTCGAACCAGCGGAAACCCTCTGCCGAGGCCGGAAGATTCTCGCCTTGGTCGCGGCGGTGATTTTAGCCCTCAGTTTCATTCCCACACCGTTTTCAATCCACTAAAGGATTACATGATGTTGATGGGATCCATATCGACCATCACCGAGCGCTGCTGAATGCCTTGCTGTTCGCAGTGGTCGGCAAGCTGCCGCAGGATGGTGTTCAGGCGGGCGCGCGACCTGCACTTGATCAGGAACTGGATGCGAAAGCGGCCTTCCACTTTCGCCAGCGGAGCGGGCGTCGGCCCCAGGATTTTGAGCCCCTCGGTGTGCGGCTCGAGCGGAATCAGGAAATCTCCAATCTGCTTCGCGACCTGGGCGGCCTGTTCGAGCTTCGCGCCCTGCGCGATGACGTTTGCCAGGGCGGTCAGGGGCGGATAGTGCATCATGCGCCGGAAGCGCATTTCCTTGTGGAAGAAGGCAGGGTAGTTCTGCTCCGCTGCCAGCAAGATCGCGTAATGGTCGGGATAGAATGTTTGCACCAATACACGTCCGGGAGTGTCGCCGCGGCCGGCGCGCCCGGCGGCTTGGGTGAGCAATTGAAAGGTCCTTTCCGCGGAACGAAAATCCGGCAACCCCAGACCGATGTCCGCGGAAACTACTCCCACCAACGTTACGCCGGGAAAATCGTGTCCCTTGGCGATCATTTGGGTTCCCACCAGAAGATCGATCTTGCCCTGCCGAAAGTCTTCCAAGATACGCCGGAACTGGCCCGGACGGCGAGCCACGTCGCGGTCGAGCCGCGCCACGCGGGCGCCAGGGAAAATCTCGGCAAACTTCTTTTCGACTTTCTCAGTTCCCTCGCCCACGTAATAAAGATGTTCACTGCTGCAATTGGGGCAGCGCGCGGGCACGGGAGCCGTATAACCACAGTAATGGCAAATCAGGCGATGCTCGCGCCGATGGTAGGTAAGAGAAATAGAGCAATTCACACAACGCTGGGTCTGGCCGCAACTGCGGCACAACAGGAACCACGAGTAGCCGCGCCGGTTCAGCAGGATCATCGTCTGCTGCCGATTGGCAATCTGACTCTCGATTTCCTCCCGCAGGCGGCGTGATACGGGTACCTGAGTGTGGGTTTCGCGAAACTCCTGACGCATGTCGACGATTTCGACGGTCGCGAGCTTCCGCCCTTCCACGCGCTCCGGAAGCACATTCAGGCGATATTTCCCCTCCTGAGCATTCCAGTAGGACTCGAGCGAAGGAGTGGCGGAACCCAGGACGGCGAGCGCTCCGGCCAGGCGCGCGCGTACGACGGCCACGTCACGTCCGTTGTACCGCGGTGTCTCCTCCTGTTTGTAGCTGGTGTCATGCTCCTCATCGACGATGACCACGCCCAGATTCGTCGCGGGCGCAAACACCGCGGAGCGGGTTCCCAGAATGACTTTGGCCTCCCCGCGGCGGATTCGCCACCACGCTTCGTGACGTTCGTTCTCAGTCAAGGCGCTGTGCAGGAGCGCCACCGCGGAGCCGAATCGTGCCAGGAATTGCGCCTGGGCGGACGGGGTGAGGGCGATTTCAGGCACCAGCATCAGAGCGGTGCGGCCGATTTCGAGACAACGACCAATCAGTCGAAGGTAGACCTCGGTCTTGCCGCTGCCGGTGATTCCATGCAGGAGTACCGTCTGAAACTGGGCGGATTCTAGATGTTTCGTAAGGTCGCCGAGAACTGTGTGCTGGCTGGATGTCAAAACGAAAGGCGAGGACTCACTGGGCGGAGTGGCCCCCGCCGCTGCCAACAATTCCTGAGAGGGACCAAGTTCAATCAGGCCTGAGGCACTGAGTCTCTTGAGTGCGGCAAGATTTGCGCGGGCCGTTTCAAGAAGCTGGCGATGGTCGCCGGCTGATCCTCCCGCTCGAGCGCTTCCAGGATTCTCTTCGCCACTGGGGAGAGGCGCGCCGGTTTTTCCGGCATGGGGCCGGCCAGTCGCACTGCATAAACTTGGCGCTGGCTGCGCTCACGCTCGACCTTTTCAACTACGACCCATTTCTTTTCCAGCGCCTGGAGAAAAGCCTCTGGGAATTTTTGGCGAAGCAATTCCACCGTAGCGCTGCCGCGCGTGCCGAGATAGGTGAGAAGGTCAGCGCCCAGGTCAGTGACCTCTTCCGCAGGTGTGGTGGCTTCCCGGAGCTTCCGTTGTCCTAATTCTGTCAGGCGAACGACGCGGGCGTGACGTGTGTCCGCTCGCAAGGGCAACATGGCGCGGAATACTTCGCCGATGGGCGCGACGTAGTAATCGGCGATCCAAAGGCCCAGCTCCAGCAATTCCGGCGTGACGACGGGCTCCGCGTCCATCAGGCGCAGGATAGGCCGCACTTCAACGTGGGGAGGAAGCGGGCTCCCGGTGCGCAGAACGATTCCCAGGGCTTTGCGCGTTGTGAGCGGAACCTGCACTCGTTGGCCGGGCTGGACAGCCAGGGAATCCGGGACCTGGTAAGTAAGCGGATTACGGATACCCGCCATGACGGCGACATCCACGAGGTTCATGCCTCGGGGGCGCGTGGAGGTTCTTGAGCAAGACGATTTGCGATCCACGTTGGCATTCTACGCTAAGAGCAGTGGCGAGTGACAAGTGACCAGTGACAAGCAAATGAATTCGTCTTTCCTCCCGCGGTGTTTCTGGCTTGTCACTCGTCACTTGTCACGCGCCACTGCATTTAGGCGCGGGCGCGCGCGGCCACCAGGTTGGCGTAGAGATTTCCCAGCCGGTCAAGCATGGCGAGCGCCGGTGCGAAGTTCCTACGGTTAATGTGCTCAATGTTCAGGCCGAGGGGAGGCGGATCAGGGGGCAGATTATCGAAGACGTCCATCAGGATGCGCTGGGCCAGGTTGATCGAACGATCAAGACAGGTTGCGGCTGAGGCGGCCGCACCCGACTCAGAGCCGAGCAGGAACCGGTTGAGGTCCTGAGGGATATCGACACCGAGCCAACGCAGGAATTCCAGATCGCGCTGATGGCTGACCGGAGCGAAACTGATGAAGATGCGCGCCTCCACACCGTTGAGGCGCTGAATTAGCCAGACCAAATCGTTTGAGTCAAACATTACCTGTGAGGTGAAGAAATCAATCCCCTGACCTTGCTTCTTGCGAATGCGCTCCGGCTCACCCTCCCGGCTGGGAATCGCGATGCCGCCCAGTGAAACCGGCAACGCGAGGGACTTCACCAAAGCAGCGGCTTCGGCGGGGCCCAGGCCTGGATAGCGAATCTCGCGTGACTCGCCCCCCACGAGAACCCAATTGCTGATGTCCGTCTGGCCCAGCGTTTCGCGAAACCAGCGTTCCGGTTCCGCATCGTGCACGGTGACGCGATTGATGACCACGTCAATCCCCAGTTCGCGCTTGATTCGGGCACCGAACTGGCGTGGCTCGACACGCTCCAGAAACTTGCCGGTGCGCTCACCCGGACGGACCTCTTCGTGGATTTCCGGCAGATTGATCGCGTCCACGAGGTCTCGAACCTGCCGTAGTTCGTGGAGAGAAGACTCCAATGCTTCGGGCTTCGCTGCGGCGGGCGGAACCACCTCAAACAGCGTCATGGGGATGGACGGGTTCAGAACAACGTCGCGAAAACTCATCGATCAGTTCCTACATCGATATTCAGAGGAGCCAGCATTGGCCAGTTTTTTACTCTAACGTGAACGCGCGGAATCCGCAACGTTCGGGCGGGTGCGCGACATAAATGTAACGCTCTGGGCTGGCTCTTTTTTTGTCGCTTATATCCTAACGTATATGATACGTTAGGATAGAGGAGGCCTTAACATGCCCCAATCCCTTAACGTCCTGGAAAACCAACGGGCGGAGTTGATCCGCCAGATCGCCCAACTGGGTGACCTCCGCAGTGGTTCGATCACCAGCATTACCGCCCGCTGCGGCAAGTCCAACTGTCACTGTCATCAGCCCCATCATCCCGGCCACGGCCCTAACTTCCGGCTCACTTACAAGGTGCAGGGCCGGACCGTCAGCGAAACCTTCCCCAGCCCTGCCGCCCGGCACCAGGCGGAACGACAGATTGCCGAGTTCCGCAGGTTTCAACAACTGCGCCGGGCCTTCGTGGAGGTGAACGAAAAAATCTGCCGTCAGCGCCCCCTCCCCCAGGAGGCCGAAGCGGCGGAGCAGGAAAAAAAACGGCGGAAGCCATTCAGCGGGAAGTGGCGCGAGAAGTAGAGTCCCTGCTGGCGGTGATCTTTGCTGGGCGGCGCAAGTCCGGGACGCTGGATTTGGAAGCCGTCGAGATGGCCACACGCGCGGCCTTGCACCGGGCGGGGGCGGCGGTGCTGGAGGAGTTGCTGGCCGCCCCGGACGAGTGCCCTCGCCAAGTTCCCTGCGGCTGTGGTCAGGGGGCACCCTACCGCGGCAGGCGTCGGAAGCAACTGCTGACCGTGCTGGGGCGGGTCGAGACCGAGCGTCCCTATTACGTTTGTCCGGCCTGTCACCGGGGACAGAGTCCCCGCGATCAGGAACTGGATGTGGAGGGCACGGAATATTCTCCTGGGGTGCGACGGATGATGGCGGTGGTGGGCAGCGAAACCTCCTTTGCGCTCGGTCGAGAACAACTGCAACTGCTGGCCGGGTTGGAGGTGACCACCAAGGCCGTGGAACGGCAGGCAGAGGCTCTGGGCGCCGAGATTGCTGCCCAGGAACAAGCCTCGATCCAGCAAGGCCTGCAACGGAACTTGCCGCAGGTGAGGGGACCGGAAATTCCGGTACTCTATGTGGAGATGGATGGGACGGGAGTACCGGTGGTGAGTTCGGAAACCGAGGGTCGAGCGGGGAAACAGAGCGAGCAAGCGCGCCCGCGGGAAGTGAAATTAGGTTGTGTCTTCGCCCAGACGACACGGGATGCCCGGGGCCGACCGGCGCGCGAAGAAGGCTCCACCACCTACACGGGAGGCATCGAAACGGCCGAGGTTTTTGGGCGGCGCATCTACCTCGAAGCATATCGTCGGGGCTGGAACCGGGCCCAAAAGAAAGTGGTGATCGGCGATGGTGCTCCTTGGATTTGGAACCTCACCGCCGAGCACTTTCCGGGAGCCATTCAGATTGTGGATCTTTATCATGCCCGACAGCACTTATGGGAGCTGTCGGGCCAGCTCTGGCCCACCGACGAGCGCCACCGCCGAAGGTGGACCAGAAAACGGGAGGAGAAGTTGGAGAGCGGGCGGATCGAATCCCTAGTGCGCGATTTGCGCTCGCTGTTCCCAGCCACGCCCGAAGCCGCCGAACTCTTGCGCCACGCGGCAGATTATTTTACCGTCAACGCCCAACGGATGCGCTATCCGACCTTTCGGCGTCAGCATCTGTTCGTAGGTTCCGGGGTCGTCGAAGCCGGCTGCAAAACCCTCATCGGCACTCGGCTGAAGCGCTCCGGTATGTTCTGGAGGGTCCGCGGGGCCAATGCCATCATCGCCCTTCGCTGCCATCGCTTGAGCGGCAAATTCGAGGATTACTGGGAGAACCGTCGCCCCCGCGCGGCCTGACCCACACAGATTTGTCGCACACCCCGTTCGGGCCGTGGTGGGATTTTGATGGAGGATTGAAATCCCTCCGAGTAAAGGTGCGGCCACCGAAGGCATCTGGGAAGATGAGTTGACTGATTCAAGAAGGCTGGCGCAATTGCCGCGGGCAGATGCTGTGGCATATTGCGGCGGAGCCACTCATCAAAAGTCATAGGAAGAAAACGCGTGAGGGTGGGGAATTAAGTGGGACCTCGCTCGCTATGCCCCGCGGAGAGCAACATGTGGGACATGTCCCACTAATGACAAAAAGTCGCGGGCCTACAGGATTAGAGTCGGGGAGTACGCCATGCCGGGCTCAACCTTTTCCCCCCTCGCCCGGCCGGATGCGCAGATTTTCCGCCTGAGCCTCTCACGCCAACTCTCGTTCGATCTAGAGATCAGAGTCTCGAAGCAGGTGGTGTTGCGTGGCGAAGCGGTAAGCAAACTAGAAAAGGTGCTGCCAGTTTTTCGGTTGGGTGCGGGTCCGTTCATCGGGTGGTGAAGTAACCCCTCACCCGTCCCGCCCCGGCTGGTGAAAACGCCGGCTGCAGTCCACCCTCTTCCGCCGCGGCGAATCTGCGACCCCTCGGAGAGGGCCATGATTTCAATTTCTATCCTGTTTGGTTGAGAAGGCCGGTAGCGCAGCACGATGGAACCACACCCAAACGATCAAGCCCTCTTATTTTCGTAATACCACAAATGGCACAGAATCCTAGATAGAAAAAACAAGAAATTGCGGACTTGTACTGCGGGGCGGCCACCGCCATAGAAAATCGAAAGACAAAGGGTGGAATTGAAAAGCCGCACCTCCAGAAATTCCCTGCTAAAACAGCAAGTAATCACGGCTTTTCAATGCAGGATGATCACCCTTGCAGCGGGTTGCAGGCGGGATTTTCTTCCCCGGGCTTTGCTTCCCCACCGAGCGGCAGGCGAACGTAGAAAGTGGTTCCCTTGCCAACTTCGCTCGCGAAGGTGAGTGTTCCCCCGTGCCGATCGACCACAACGGAGCGGGCAATTGCCAAGCCCTGTCCTGTCCCTCGCCCGATTTCTTTGGTCGTAAAGAGACGTACTTGAGCTCATTGCGCGCCACAGTCAGGGTGCTGACGAGGGCCTTGTTGATAGGGTCCCATACATCTCGAGCAACTTGCGCAGTGTCGCAAAGGTTTCCTGGAGGAAACGTGTGTTATCGCCGATGAACTGAATGGGGGTGTTGATTTCGTGGGCGATTCCTGAGGCGAGCCTGCCGACGGATTCGAGTTTCTGGGCGTGACGAAGCTCGACCTCGGCAGCCATCAGCTCCGCCGTGCGGGCCGTGACCTCTTCCTTCAAATGATCCCGGTATTGTTTCAGCTCGCTGTCAGTTGGTCTCCGAAGCCCAATGCCGCGTTGATGTTTGACCCGATGATTTCCGCCTGGGTCGTCAAATCCTTCTTCGTGGAGTTTCGCAAGACGACCAGGTCGTACGCGGCGAATGCAATACACAGTTGGAATTGTGGCAGAAGTGTTCAACAGCGTTAAGCGATATGCTACAGTCTTGCTGCTACTCAGATGTCAACGCTGACCTTACCTGATTTTGTCAACAAGTGGCGAAACGCTAGCCTCACGGAGCGGGCGGGCGCCCAAATGCATTTCCTTGAACTTTGTGACGTGCTGGGCGAGCCGCATCCAGCGTCAGAGGATTTCGCGGTTCGAGGTTCATACCAACTTCACCGGCACGGCAAAGCAAGTCTATCGCTTCTCGCTTGACGACCTGCTGAAGAACCAAGCAACCGCCGATTGCACGCTACCCCCGATCGAGGTTCTCCGCGCGGTGTTCACCGATCCGGCCCGGCTCCGGCCCGATCGCAGCACGGCAGATGTAACGGAAATGGCCGCCGCTGAGTTCGCAACCCTCGCGGACTCCTTGCGAGCGAGGGGCGTCGACCCACAGCGCGCCGCGCACTTTTTGATGCGACTGCTCTCCTGCCTTTTCGCCGAGGATATCGGGCTGTTGCCTCCCAAGCTGTTCTCGGTGCTGCTCGAACGCACGCGCCGCCGCCCCGCCGATTTCAAAGCGGGTAGCCACGGTCAGAAAAACGCTGACCCTGGCTACCCGCTATTGACTTCCTCCCCAGGTTACACCTAAAATGTGTAACATGAAGAACGTAACCGTCCGGGAGGTCCGCCAGGAGTTCTCGCGCAAGGTCGAGGGGCCGCTACGCCGCGGCGAGGCCCTGGTCCTCCGCAAGCGGCATGAAATTCTCGCCCGCATCATTCCCGAACCGGCCGCCGGGAAAGCCTACCCGGATTTCGCCGCGCGCCAGAAGAAGATCTTTGGCAACCGGCGCATTGATCTCAACGTCGGCGAGATGCTTCGAAAGGACCGAAGCCGCCTTTGAATTCCTACGCGGACACCAGTTTCCTCGTCTCGCTGTATGGCCGCGATGTGAACTCCCGCCCCGCTATCGCCTTGGTCCAGGCCCATCATCCCGTGTTCATGGTTACGCCCTTCGGCGAGACGGAATTCACCAGCATCGTTTACGCGGTTACGGCTCGCCCCAAGGGGTGGACGGCGCGCGAGGCTCGGGCCATCGAGGAAAACTTCACCCACGACTTGCAAACCGGCATTTGGCGTTGGGAAGATTTGCCCTCGGAAACCTGGGCGCGGGCGCGCGAACTCGCCCGGCGCTACGCGCCCAGCCTGGGTTGCCGCGCCCTGGACGCCCTCCACGTGGCTTCCGCCCTGGCGCTTGCCGCCGACGATTTTTACACCTTCGACCGGGATCAAGCCAAATTGGCCCGCGCCGCCGGATTGCGCGTCCTAGGCGTCTAAGCGCCGCAACGGGCCACAGTCAGTGCAGTTCTGACCGTGGGTTCTTCCTTTGATGACGAAGGCATAGCAGGCAGGAATAGTTCAATCCCGTGCGCAAGCGGCGGGTGAGGCGGGGGTAGCCACGGTCAGTGCAGTCCTGACCGTGGGTTCTTCTGGCGGTGGTTGAGTTACAGCAAACTTACTTTGGACAGGGCAACGATAGCGGCGTGTTCCATCCAGATTGACGACCTGCCGCTGGAGCATCAGGCATGAGAAAAGCCCACGGTCAGAAAAACGCTGACCGTGGCCACCCGCTCGCGGGCTGGCGCCACCCGCGAATTCGATATAAGTCAGGGGCTGGCCTTGGGCTTTATGTATCTCACGTTGTTGCAGCTCTGCTAACCTTGGACTATCATCCAAGAGATGCCACTGATCGAAGCAATACGCACCAAGGTTGCAGCAGATTTATTCGAGTTTTCGCAACACGCAATTGACCAGGCTATCCTGCGACACGTCAACGTTCAGGAGGTTCGGGAAGCGATAAGCAGAGGGGCGGTCATTGAGGATTATCCCGAGGATAAGTATGGCCCGAGTTGCCTGATCCTGGGTTTCACGAGAATGGACAGACCTATTCATGTCCATTGCAGCTATCCGTCTCGCCCTCTGGTGAAGATCGTCACCGTCTATGAACCCGATCCCAACGAGTGGGTCGAATACAAGCAACGGAGAATATGATATGGATGTTTCAGAAGAAACTTTCGTTGAGCAGAACGTAACCTACACGCTGGAAATCGAAGGGCGTTTCATCATCGTCGAGCACGTGCCCGCACGGGTGTCCCTGAAGACGGGCGAGCGCTACTTTTCTCCCGAAACCGCTGAACGCTTGCAGCACATCGTATGGGAGGGAAAGTCGCCCTCGCGCGTTATCCAAACACCAGTATTTGAGTACCCGGGCGTGACGGCCTAGCGGGTAGCCATTGCGGTCAGCGTTTTTCTGGCCTTGGGGTTCTTCCCTTGATGACGAAGGCATAGCAGGCAGGAATAGTTCAATCCCGCGCGCAAGCGGCGGGTGAGGCGGGGGTAGCCACGGTGTCGCTGCGGCGACCAGTCCTGACCGTGGGTTCTTCTGGCGGTGGTCGGGTTACAGCAAACTTACTTTGAACAGGGCAACGGTAGCGGCGTGTTCCATCCCGATTGACGGCCTGCCGCTGGAGCATCGGGCATGAGAAAAGCCCACGGTCAGAAAATCGCTGACCGTGGCCCGCGGGACATGGCCTTCAGAGGCGGTCAGGTGTATGTTACCGGTCAACCGGAAAATGAGAGCGGAAATTCCGGTTGAAAGACTTCCTTTCGAGGCGTATTGTCGAAAATCCCGTATGCCGAAGCCCCGCTCTGGAGAAATCAATGACGACTAAAAATCTAGCCATGACCACTGTCATCCTATTCTGCGTGTTGGTGACGGCTACATGCTTCGCTCAAGGAAACGGGTCTCTTGCGTCGGTCAAGAAAATCTATGTCGGCTCGATGGGCCAAAGCGATGAAGCCGAGCGTTTCCGACTTCTTCTTGCAGACGAACTGGGCAAAGCCCATTTCGCCACAACCGAAGATGCAAAGACCGCCGACGCTGTTTTGACAGGCGCCTTGTCTGTTCGTGTCTATGCTGAAGAGTCTCGTGCCCGTGTGACTGTGGTCATGAAGACTCCTGATGGATTGCGCTTGTGGGAGAAAGACTTCCAACCGCATCTCAAGTTTGGCGGAGCAGACACGGTTAAGCTCCGTGCTCAAGACGTGGCCAAGACTCTCCGCAAGGATGTTGACAAAGCGGCGAAAGGCACTTAAACCGCTTTTGCCAATTCCTGCTGCGCCTCCGCAGGTCACGCAAGTTCACTGAGCTGTGGGTCATTGCAGGCCCGGCGAGGCTTTTCAGGCGGTTATTCGCCTTCACCCGACATGCCTTAGCGAGGCTTGGAGTTAGCCCGCGCCGTAGAAACCGGCAGACCTAATTAGCGACCGCCTTGGCCTGCCCGCAGATGGTTCCCACGCTGACCGCTAATTGCTCGGCTACGGCTGCACGAGCGGGTAGCCACGGTCAGCGCTTTTCTGACCGTGGGCTTTTCTCATGCGCGATACCCCAAGGGCAATCGCAAGTGATCAATCTGGATGGGACACGCCGCCACCGTTGTCTTGTCCAAAGCAAAATTGTTGTAACTCGACCACCGCCGGAAGAACCCACGGTCAGAACTGCACTGACCGGCTACCCGCTACCCATTTATCAAACTCTACCACTATGTTGAATCCGTGCAAGTTGACATATGGCATAAGCCGCCGTATCCTTCCTTACGCCTTCCGCATAAACCCCGTGAGTTGCTGGATAAGGTAGAATCCGTGACCATCGCCGCTGGTTTCCAATGCTTGGACGGTATCGTGTTATGCGCAGATAGGGAACTCACCCACGATACAGGAAAGTCTAGGCAGAAGAAAATATGGTATGGGGCAGGCGATGCAGTATCCGTGGTTATCACCGGCTCTAACGACTGGGACTACCTACAGACGACCGCGCAGTCTATAACCGAATCAGTACCCTCTTGTAGCTCATTACCACAAGCAAAAACTGAGATAGAAGGAATTCTGCGGACTACCTTCAAGGCCATAAAGCTGGACCCTCAACCAGCTACTTTTGCATTAATCATGGGGCTTGCTTGTGACGGCAAAAGTGAAATGTTGTGCTCGCGTGGGGTAAGGCTTAGACCGGCCAAAACAGTTGAGTTCACCGGCGCGGGTGGGGTCTTAGCGGATAGTTATTTGGGATTATTCTTCCCAGACACGGCGCACCTCCCAACACTGCGCGCTGAGGAGATGTGGCATCTTGGCGCCTATGTCTTGTGGCGGGTAAAGAAGTCTGGCTTAGGCTGCGGTGGGAAAACTGACACATGCATACTATGCCCAAACGGCGATATTGAAGAGTACGCAGTGCGCCACCTTGAGAAAATGTTCGCTCAGCTAGACATCGTTATGCGCCGCTTAGTGCTTATGCATGCAGCGTCACTATCAGACGACGATTTCGAGAAGGAACTGTCTTTTATTGCGCAGCAGCTACGGTATGCTAAGGCACAGAACAAAGAGTACAAGACACCGCTAAGCTCTTTGCTAGAGGGCCTTGAGAGTGACTAGCGGCCACGGTCAGCGTTTTTCTGACCGTGGGTTTTTCTCAGGCGCGATACCCCAATGGCAATCGCACGTAATCAATCTGGTTGGGACACGCCGCCACCGTTGCCTTGTGCAAAGCAAAATTGTTGTAACTCGACCACCGCCAGAAGAACCTACGGTCAGAACTGCATTGACCGTCGCTACCCGCCATGAGTCTCCCTTACGATACGCCAACCTTCCGTTCCCTAGCTCCTCCGGCATGGGGCACCTGCTTTGCCGCTCGTCCCTGCCTTTTTCCCTTTCCCTCCCCCCCGAGTCGAGGTATACAGTAGGTTAGCGACGCGCGGAGGAACACCAATGAACACGAGAGAAGGAATGCGGCGAGTCGGAATCGTGCTTGGGGCTCTGGGATGCGTCGCGGGCGGAGCCTTTGGTTATTGGAATCTCATGAATGTCTGGAATTCGCATACGAGATTTGAACGGCTTCAAGCCTTGCCGGTTATGCTCGATGTGAACGCAGCCATAAAAGACTACCAAGCCAAGCAGCATGGGCCTGTAGCTTTTTCGAGCATCGGCGGAAAGCAGGAAATATACATCACTCCCGACAAAATCGTTGAGGTTCCTGGAGTGGGCAACGTGTCCTTCCCCGGTGGCATGTCCGACGATAAGATTGCTGAGGCGATTAAAAGTTACCTCGCTCAGCACAAGACACAACAATTCACGATAAAGCCGCCGGTCCCCCCGCTTCCACCGGGGTATACGCTAGAAAAGCCCGCTGTACCGCCGCCGCCACCGGGCTACACGCTGGATGCTCCTGCGCAACCGGCTATTCCACCGCGTGCAATACCACCTATACCGCCCGGTTATCGGCTGGAAACGCCTACGCAACCGCCGCCGATACCGCCTGGGTACACTTTGGAAACACCACCAGTTTTAATTATTCCCGATTATCCGGCGCAGGCCGCTAACGTATACGATAAAGCCGTTGCCGACGATCCTGCCGCCGAGATCACGGTTGACGTGAAGGGCACCGATGGCATTCAAACCGTGAATGCAGACAAGGGTGGCGCGATTTCCTCAATTCAACTCACAACGGGCGAGTGGGCACGCAGGGGAGCGAAGACACTCAAGGCCCGATTGGCCTTTATCGCCAGCCTGCTCCTGCCTTTTTGTTATCCCGTGGTTGGTTTCTTGGTACCTTGGGGAACACTTCGGGTTTTCGTTTGGGTCGCAGGCGGTTTCTCCGCCCCGCAAAGTTCATCCTAAACAGTGTTTGTATGGGTTGCCCCGTCCGCGTGCGTGTGCGTGCCAATTCTGCTACAGCAGCATAGCTGACAGGATTACCAAGGCGATCAAAAAACAGAGGATGGCCCATCCTCGGTGGTCGCCTATCCAGAGCAAAATGCCAGCAATCGTGAAAACCGTGAATGCAAGGATCGTCATCCCTGGGTAGTGCTCTAATTTTGTGTTGCCAATTGGGAAAATGAGTGATGTTGGAGCCAATGGTCCATGATCGGCACCGTTACATCCTCTGGGTTAGAAATTTCAGGATGATTAAAGGGATCGTATCTTCTATTGTCAGTGCAAAACCGTAGCCACTCAGTTGCGACTTCGATTAGGCCATCCCGTGACAGGTTTGACCATAATTTCGCTTGTTCAGTAATGCCTTGCATGACTGTGCGGCTCGACTGCTCATTTGAAACTCTAAAAGGATAATAAACTGTTTCCCACCGTCCTTCAGAGGTACGTTATCGGCGAAGGTAATCTCGATAGCCATGATTCTTACCCTCCAGCCTTGTACTTTGTGGTTCTAGCGTTACCAAACCCATTTAACAAAACGGATGATTCCGATGATAGCGCAAAACAAAGCGGGCGGCCACGGTCAGCGTTTTTCTGACCGTGGGCTTTTCTCATGCGCGATACCCCAAGGGCAATCGCACGTCATCAATCTGGATGGGACACGCCGCCACCGTTGCCTTGTCCAAAGCAAAATTGTTGTAACTCGACCACCGCCCATCCTCCGGGCGCTTCACCAGCCCTTTCTTCACCGCATGCAGATTCGTTAAATCGCTTGAAGCGTGGACGCAGGTTCACATTGACAAAGAAAATGCAGTCCGTCACGCGGAGTCGGCGGACGTTGGACACGCCCGCAGATTATCACCGCGGCCAGAGGCCTTCGAGCACCCACGGGGAACGCCGTCAGGGC
The DNA here is from genome assembly GCA_963804995.1 of uncultured Acidobacteriota bacterium. GTDB lineage: Bacteria > Acidobacteriota > Terriglobia > UBA7540 > UBA7540 > Bog-366. The sequence goes on along the minus strand of CAWDSK010000001.1, from coordinate 654,761 downwards.
CGCCACCGTTGATCAGGAGTCGGGCATCAAGGGAAAAGCCCACTAGGTGCTTCGTCATCAGGGGAAGAACCCACCGCCACAAAAGCCGTGACCGTGATGGCTACCCGCTACAATTGCTTGCCGTACTTGGTTTCGCCATTTACATGTGGTTTAAACCATTCTAGAATGGCATTATGACGACCAAGGTTTCACTCAACAAAGCCGGGCGGCTGGTTCTCCCCAAAACTCTGCGCGAAGAGATGCGGCTCGGAGCCGGCGACACCCTCGTGCTGGAAAGTGAAGGTGAGCGCATTACCTTGCGCCCGGTTCGTCCGCAGGCTCTTCTGCAAAAGGAAAGAGGCGTCTGGGTGTATCAAGGCGAGCCGAGCAACGCTTCCATTCCCGATCTGATTGACCTCGAACGCGCCAAGCGCCTGGGCGCAACTCTCTCCCGATGAGAGACTTCTTCGATACCTCCGTTCTCATTGCCGCCTTCTGGCGCGGTCATGCGCATCACGAATCGAGCCTCCGGCTCTTCGCTGCGGCCAGCAAGGAGCAGTCCGCCTGCGGGATTCACACCTTGGCTGAAGTCTACGCCTCGATGAGCGCTTTACCTGTAAAGCCCCTGATTCCTCCCGAACAGGCGGCCCTGTTTGTCGAAGAGGTCCGCCAACGGTTGACGCTTGTCTCCCTTAGCGAACGGGAGTATCTCGCCACCATTCGCCAAGCTTCCGAACAAGGCCTGACCGGCGGCCGCATTTACGATGCGCTGCTGCTGCGCTGCGCGGCAAACTGCGGCGCCCGCCACATTTACACCCTGAACCTCAAGCATTTCCAAGCCATTGCTCCCAGCCTCGCCCACTGCATGCGCACTCCTTAAAGCGGGTAGCCACTGTCCGCGCCTTTTTGGCCGCGGCCTTTTTCCATCGGTGATATCACCATCGCAGTTTAACTCGTAGCCACCGTCAGCGCTTTTCTGACCGTGGGCTTTTATCGTGCGCGATACCCCAAAGGCAATCGCACGTCATCAATCCGGATGGGACACGCCGCCACCGTTGCCTTGGCCAAAGCAAAATTGTTGTAACTCGACCACGGCCAGAAGAACCCACGGTCAGAACTGCACTGACCGTGGCTACCGACGTTTCACCAGCCCTTTCTTCACGGGATTCAGGTGCATGTACTCCAGACGCTCATTGAATTCCTTCTCGTCGCGCACAAAGCGGTCCCAATACTGACAAAGAAGATGCGGTCGGTGAGGCGCAGACGGTGGACGTTTGACACGCCCGCAGATTACCACTCCACCCCCATGCCTTCAAGAACCCACCGGGAACGCAATCAGTGCGGCCACAATCGACTGGAGGTTCGTCATCAAGGGAAGAGCTCACGGACAGAAAGGCACTGTCCGTGGCTACCCGCTGAATACTGATGACTGATAACTGACAACTGGTCGCGGACCTTGTCGGGCTGGACCTCAGCGGGGCGGACCTCATTTGGACGCAAATCACCGACGCGGGGTGAGTGTCATCAAGGAAAATCCCTCAATGCGCTGGCGGATAGAGACCAAACGCTTCCTCAACTTCGCGGATGCGCTGACGGCGGGAGTGATTCAGGTTTAGCACTTCTATGGTTGTGCGGCCCACGGGGGTCAATCCTTCGATCTGATAGCGATTAAACCGGAAGTGTTCTGACCAGCGTTGCAGGAGGGGATGAAATAATTGCACAGACTCACCAGTCGCCGGATCAATCGCCGTAATCCTGCTGGCTTTATGCAGATTGCATTCAGGGCACGCCAGCACGAGATTCTGCAAATCGGAGCGCCCGCCTTGGCATTGTGGGATGATGTGCTCAACGTGGAAAGTGGCTCCCTGGAGGCTCTCGTGCATCAGGCAGTATTGGCACCGCCCGCGAGCGCGTGCCCGAACTGTGCGCGACAGTTCTTCCGGGACGCTCATTATGGCTGCTTGCCTAGAATCTGCAATGCCTCGCCGCGGACGAGCGACAGTCGCTCGCTCAATTCAACCAATGCCTCCAGTTCTTCCCTTTCAGATTCCTGCAAAAGCCCTTCGTTGTTCCGGTCCATGAGTTCCTGAAGGCGATGGTCCGCTTTCGATGGAAAACGCAGATTTCCAACAGCCTCGATCCAGTCAATCGGTGCGGCAATTGTTGCATTCATGTAATCATCTTAAAACGTCAAGGCATCGCTGTCAACGGCGGCGCCGAAACATGTTGGAAGTTTGACGAAAATGCCAAGTGGGGCGAGCCGGTGTGGGGCGAGATTGACACCGCCATCCGGCATTATGACAAACTGGTGGTGATCTGCTCCAAGGATTCGCTCGAAAGCCCGCCCGTCATTCGCGAAATCGAGCGCGCCTTGCAGAAGGAAGACCGCGAACATAAGAATGTGCTGTTTCCTGTCCGCATTGACGATTACCTCTTCGATGAATGGGATCACCCCCGCAAGGCCGATGTGGTGAGCAAAGTGATCGGGGACTTTTCGGACAATCTCGCGACGTACGCAAAGGCCTTCCCCCGTTTCCTCGACGCGCTCAACCGCCCCCAGCAAGCCTCCAAAACCGGGTAGTCCGGTGTGGCATGGCCATCCTGGCCATGAACATCACGGGCAAGAGAAGCTGTGAAAAAATCCCATCAAGCCTTTCACCGCGGAGACGCGGAGGCGCAGAGGTTTGAAAACAAAGGGTCATTTCTCTGCGTCTCAGCGTCTCAGCGGTGAAAATGGTATTTTTTCACACCTTCAGATGCCCGTGCCACGTCCGTAGGGGCCAGCGGCGCTGGCCCTGGGCCGAACGCCGTTCGGCCCTACGTCCCCGGCCGGAGCGCCTCGCGGCGCCGCTCCATGCTGGGGAATGGAGGGTCGCGAGAAACGAAAATGGAGGTTCGCCAGGACCCGCCAGGCAAGCCCCTCACCCCATCCGACCCAATCCGCCCGTGACAGACTTCCCCACATCGGTTATCGGTGGTGTCAGATGAAAAGATGAATCAAATGCCGACTTCGAGAATCGCCAATCACCATTCGCAAATCACCCGAGGGCTCGACGGCCTGATGATCCGATCCTCAGCCGACGCCTTGCCTGCCAGTCGCAACAGGATTTTTTGCGTTTTCGCTTACAAACACTTGCATCCGGGCCCAACTAGCCTTATTTTAGGAGGTCTAAAGGAAGCACCCTCGACGTACGACCGCCGCGTTCGAGAAAGCTCCCCGCAGGAGATTCGGAAATTCGATCAGGCCCGCGTAGAACCGTGACCCAAGTGACCCGTCTTTCCCAAACTGTGGAGGAGTGCAGCTACCCTGCAAACTGAGGAGGAGTTATGCCGAGATCCAGCAATCCTGGAGTAGCGAAGAGTCAGCATGATGATCAAGTCGAAACTTTGAAGAGTCGCGACCGTCGGGAGTTCCTCAAGTCTGCCGCGACGATGGCGGCGGGAGTGCTGGCGGCGGATGGGGCATTGGCGCGGAACGCTGCTCCCAAACCCAAAAAGATCCTGGTAGGTGGCCACGCCTGGGTTTACGCCGCGCCCATTCCAAATCACGACTACACGCCGGTCCTCGAGCAGATCTTTTCGGATTTCAAATACGCGGGGATTGACGCTTTCGAACTGATGGATGCAGCCTTGATGCACGACGACGCCGTGGAGCGCATCGGCGCGCTTTCCCACAAATACTCCCTGCCGATCCTCGGCACGTCGTTCGGGGCCAATATGTGGGACAGCTCGAAGCACGGCGAAATCCTGGAAAAGGCCGAGACGGTCATTACGCGCGTCGCTCAACTGGGAGGGCGTACCCTGGGAACGTCAGTCGGCCAAGCCCACGCACCCAAGACGCCGGAGCAGCTTGACGCGCAAGCGGAGATCCTGCGCAAAATCATCGCCTTCGGCAAGGCACACGGTGTGGTTCTAAACCTCCACAATCATACCTACGAAGTCGAAAACGGCATGCACGATCTGGAGGGCACGCTGGCCCGCATCCCCGACGTCAAATTGGGGCCGGACCTCAACTGGCTGGTGCGGGGCGGAGTTAATCCCGTGGACTTCATTCATCGCTTCGGCAAGCAAATCGTCTTTATGCACATCCGCGATCAGAAAGCGGATGGCACCTGGTCCGAAGCCGTGGGCGAGGGGAGCATGGATTACGTGGGCATCGCCCAGGCCCTGCACGCGATTCCGTTTACGGGCGACCCCGTGATCGAGCTCGCACACGAGAAGGGCTTCCAGCTCACGCGGCCCCTGCGCGACGATTGGAAGATCAGCCGCGAGTTTGTCCGGAAGACCCTCGGATACTAGGCGGGAGCGGTTTCCGCTTTAACACCACGCCGCAAACCAGGGTCTTTTTACGGTACGGGTTCAATTTGGTGTAGCGGCGGGTTTACCCCGCCATGGGTGGATTTATCTCAACGTACGATGGCGGGGTAAACTCGCCGCTACGTCAAACTACTAATACGCTTTTTACTGCTGGCGTGGAGCGAACGAGCGGCGTATGATAAGAGTATCAGCAATCCAACGAACGAAAATAAAGCTGCCAATTCCTAAGGAGTTTTGATGGAGAGAAAGTATAAACAGCGGGGGTATATGGACTCGGGGGGCGACCGCGAACGCTCCGAGTCCAGACCCGCGAAGAAACCTGAAACCTTCGGGCCGCGGACTCCGAAGCTGCCCGGCAAGCGCGAAGTGGTGCGCTGTGGTTCCTGCGCCGCTTTGTTGCCGCCTGACATTGATTTCACGGGCAAGTGTCCGCGCTGCGGCTTTGAATTGCATAGCTGCAAGCAATGCGCCTACTTTGATACTTCCAGCCGCTACGAGTGTACGCAGCCCATCAGCGCGCGCCTCCCTAAAAAGGATTCTCGCAACCAATGCAGCTTCTACTCGCCGCGCACCACCGTGGAACGTGAGACCTCTTCCTCCCGACCGCTGGATGCTCGCCAGGCCTTCGAGAACCTGTTCAGAAAATAGTTATCGTCTGCCCGCGAGTCGATTTTGGATAGAGGGAGTAGTGTCAAGCGGCCGGAGAGCAGTTCGGACAAAATGTCGCAAGTCCTTTATAATGAACAATTTGTCTGAACCATTCGAGCCTAGTTTCTCGCCGTTCGATGTCCCCAAATTACCATCCGAAGGTTTGTAGTTCCCCTCACTTCATCGGGATGTTCCAATGTGTCCCTTTAGCGTCGGACTTCTTATTTCTTAAGCAAGACCTTCTCTAACGCTGCTGGGTAATACGAAGTGCACAGCCCATGCAGCGCAACCTTAATTGATACGCCTTCCTCAGGAGGAACCGTGGCCACGTTGACTGTAGCTCCACCTACCCCGACTCGTCGTCGAAGCGACTTCAAAATTATCCAGCCGGAAACCACCTTTACCGGCTCGCCGATTGAGCCGGTGCAAAAAGGTCTGCCCAAAACCACGCAGTCCGTTTGCCCCGAATGCCTGCAAGTGATCGATGCCTATCTTTTTGAAGAGAATGGCGCCGTATACATGGAGAAGACTTGCGTCGCGCACGGCGAATTCCGCGACAAGATTTATTCCGATGCGCGCCTCTACCTCAAGATGGAACAGTGGGAATTCGGCGACAACCGCGGCCTGGAAAACCCTGCGGTTCCGGACGCCACGCGCTGCCCGGACGACTGCGGGCTGTGCTCCATGCACACTTCGCACACCGTCCTTTCAAATGTTGACCTGACGAATCGCTGCAACCTGACCTGCCCGGTTTGCTTTGCCAATGCCAACACGGCCGGATATCTCTACGAGCCATCCTTCGATCAGGTGGTGGGGATGATCGAGGGGTTGCGCGCCCAACGGCCGGTGCCGAACCGCGTGGTGCAGTTCTCCGGCGGCGAGCCGACCATGTACCCGCGCTATCTCGACGTGCTGCGCAAGGCGACGGAACTGGGCTTTACGCATATCCAGACAGCCACCAACGGCATTGCCTTCGCCCGCGCGGAATTTGCCGAGGCCGCCAAGGAAGCCGGCCTGCACACGCTTTATCTGCAATTCGACGGCCTCAACGATGACATCTATCTCCGCACGCGCGGCCAGCGACTGATGGATATCAAGCTGGCCTGCATTGAGAATTGCCGCGAGTACGGCCTGAAGATTGTGCTGGTGCCCACCATCGTCAAAGGCGTGAACGACCATCAACTCGGCGACATGGTGCGCTTCGCCATCGACAATATCGACTGCATCAGCGGCTTCAGTTTCCAGCCGGTGGCCTTCACGGGCCGCATCAATCGGCGGGATCTGGAGGCCAAGCGCTTCACCCAGTCGGACCTGGCGCACTGCATTTCCGACCAGACGGGCATGACCGATAAATACAACGACTGGTTCCCGCTCGCCTGCACCTCACCCTTTTCGAAATTGCTTTCGGCGCTTCAGAAATTCGAGCGGCCGAACCTGACTTCGCATCCGCATTGCGCCATGGGGACCTACCTATATGTTGATCCGGTATCGAAGAAGGCCGTGCCCATCACGCGCTTTTTCGATGTCGGCGCCATGCTGCGCGATATCGACCTGCTGGCACGCAAGGCGGAGGGCGCGCGGGTAAAACTCTTCTCCAAGATCAGCGCCTGGAATTCCCTGCGGCGGCACTTCAAGGCCGAATTCGCGCCGCCGGGACTTACCTTCGAGCGCTTCCTCAATACTCTCCAGGGCATGACCGATCACAGCAAAGGCCGCGGCCAGGGCGACGGCACGTTCACTTATAAGACCCTGCTCGTCGCGGGCATGCACTTCATGGATGTCTATAACTATGACATCAACCGCGTGAAGCGCTGCGTCATCCACTACACCGCGCCCAACGGTCTGGTCTATCCCTTCTGCACCTACAACTCCGGCCCCTGCTTCCGCGAAAAGATCGAGAAGCAGTTTTCCGTCCCCCTGGACCTGAAGGCCGCCAAGGCTTCGCCCTCGAATGGAAATGGGAACGGACTGGTGGAGATTAAGTAAAGCAAAGTCATATTCATGAAGAGGGGCGGGCCATGTGCCCGCCCTTTTTGTTTTGGCAGCGGAGGGCAATTCGCCCAAATAGGTGTAGCGCGGACCTGTTCGGCTGGTCCGCGGCTTTTGATTGTCAATATGGGATGAACCGCGGACCTTCAAAACAGGTCCGCGCTACGCTCGCTTTTCTTGCTGGCAGGGAGTCTGCCGTCCGAGGATCGGCCGTAGAATCGCCCCTTCATCAAACGGCACCCCTAAGGTCCATACACATAAATATGCACTTTTGGTGTATGATAATCAGCATGAGCAGGACGAACATCGAGATGAACGACCAACTGGTTCGCGAGGCACAGGGCCTCACCGGGCTCAAGACCAAGCGCGCCATTGTAGACCGGGCCCTGGAGCTGCTGGTGAGGACGGAAAAGCGCAAAGGGCTGTTGCGTTATTACGGTCGCGGCGTCTGGAAGGGCGATTTGCGTGCGATGCGGAGGAACCGCGCTTGATCCTGGTGGACAGCTCGGTTTGGATCGATTTTCTCAGCGCTCGAACCGGGTGCAGCGGGAAGCGAGCTTCGCCGCCTGATTGACGAGGGGGCGCCGCTCGCTATCACCGGCGTGGTCGTGAGCGAGATCCTTCAAGGTTTGAGGCGGGACGTTGAGCGTATCGAAGGCTTCCTCGCCCTTTTTGACCTGCTGGAAGCCAGCGGCTTCGACACCTACCGGGGTTCCGCAGCCCTCTTCAGGTCGGCGCGATCGCGGGGCGTCACCCTGACTACGACGGACGCCATTATTGCCACCATTGCCGCAGAGAACGGCGCTACAGTGTTCTCCCTCGATCGCGACTTCGTGCGTATGGCCAAGCTCTGTGGCCTCAAGCTGCACCAGCCGGCGTAGCACCTACGCCGCTTCTGACTTGCGGCGGCAGGTGCCCGCGGAAAGCGTCCAAACACCCATCTGAATCCTTCCCCTATCCTTACTCAACTTCGACAGTATGTTTGCCCTGCGGCAGCTCGAGGCACACGTGCTGTCCATCGCTGATCACCTTGCCGAGGCCAGAGGCGCCATCACAGAGGACGGTAGTTGGTTGACGGTTCAGGGTCACGTAGCAGCGTCCGCGAGATTCATAGGTAAGGGTCACGCGCTGGCCGGCCCTTTCTGCCGCCAGGATTGTGCCGTTAATGGATTCAATCCGCAACGCCTCCGGCCCGGCATTTTCTGCCCGTGGGCGTGTCGAGACGCTGTGCGCTCCCGCCGGAATGAGAACTTGAGTATCGGACCAGCAAGGCCATTCCCGGCCATCCAGGTAGGCGGTTCTCCCGCGAGCGTCGGTGCGCCAGAAGAGTTGTCGCTGGGCCTCAACCGCCCCGCTTTCGCCAATCTCGCCCGCGAACTGCTGTGTACCCAGAACAAAGGGGACCAGCCGCATGTCATCGGGCGAGAGAGTGCTGAAAGCGTAAAGTGTGAGCAAGTCCACGTGGGCGGCAACCGTGGAGACCAAGGCATAGAGTTCCAACCCGCGAGGCTTATCCAGCGGGCGGCCGGGCGGCATTCGGTCCGTGACATTGATATCGATGGAAAGCAGGGTGCCGGGCTGCAGCCGCCCACGATAATGCTCGCCAATTGTGCGATAGCGGTCAGGGCCGGAATTCCACACCGTGTAGGGGTCCTCGATCTCGACCGCGAAGCCGAATTTCTTTTGCAGAGCAATCAGGCGATCAGGATCGATCCCGAACCGCTCGGTCACCGCGGGGTCGCTGAGCGCATCCACGATAGTGAGGGTGGTTTGAAGATAGGGTTTCACCGCCTGGCAACTCGCCAGGGTTTCGAGGATGGTGTCGGTCAGCCGGGTGATGAGCTCGACGCGAAATTCCTGCAACGCGCTCCGCAGCTTGGGATTCTTAAGGCCATAATTTGGTGACTCGGAGTCAAACAGCTCGCGCGGGTCGACGCCGTACCGCTCCTGGAACATTTTGCGAAACGTGGGATGCATCGGGGTGAAATCTTCCGGATCTTTGAAGATGCCGGGCGCCCCCTCAAAGTACAGCTCGGCAAAGTCCACGCCGTCCCAATCGAAATCCAGCACCTGGTGCCGGGTCAACTCGACCACGGCGCGCAGGCAGTCAGGATCTTCCAGCGCCATGTGATAACGCCAGTCCATGATCGCGGGTTGGCCGCTGGCCGTGACTTCACGCCATTTGGGATGCTGTTTCCAGAACTCTTCGCTGACCATGGGATATTCCAGCCACGCGTAGACCGCGATGCCCTCGCGATGGGCGGCTTCGATGAAGCGTCGGGCGAAATCCTGGAACATCTCCGATTCGTAGAAGGCGCCGAGATGCACCTCGCGGACCGACCAACTCTTCAGTTGGGCAACCACAATGGCTGGATCAACCCTCGGTTCACCGCCCGCGTCCACGTAAACACAAAGATTGTCTGCGGCAATCGTAGGAGTGACGTGCAGCTCATCCACGATCGCTTGCGCCAGGAAGGGCAAGTATTCGAAAAGCATCCCCGCGTGCGGTTCCAGCGGAATGGCGCTCGCGATGAATCGTCCTTGCCCGCGGCTGCCCGAGACTACCAGCGGCGCATGGTTCTTCGGGTCGAGAGCCAACACCTGAAGGGCAGCGTTCTCCTTGAAGCGTGGATAGGTCAACCGGCCCGGTAGGCGGAGGGGGTCTTCGGCGTAGTGGTCCCAACGATACTTGGTGAGGTCGCCACGCGCCCCTGTGGCATTGACCCCGAGCTCTGCCGTGAGCGGCGTCGCCCCATCCAGCAGCAAGGGCATCCCGCCTTCAACGTCCTTAAGGATGGATTGGATAAGCGGTGGCTCAATCTGCTGGCCTTCCGATTCGGGGACAATGAGAAGCAGTTCAGTCGCCCGTTGGGACGAAACGTAGGTCGCAGCCGAAACCTCCCGCACCCGGAATCCCACGCTGGAAAGCGCGCGCGTGATCCCGGGATAGTGCTTCCCAGTAATGGAGAGAATCAAAGCTTGAGGGACGCAAGGGTAATTGACGGTAGCGGCCGCTTCGCTGCGGTGGGCGGAAGTGACGGTTTGCGGCGCGCAAATAATCAGGCTGAAGAGAAGCAAGTAAACTCGGCGCATGCGCGGGATTATATACGCGACAAGCGTTTTTGTGTCGCACAGATAAAGAGGGACAGAACGGGAAGATCTCAACAGGCCATTGGGCAGCGAGGACCCGACCGCCTTTCCCTTGCCCACCCGTATCAACCCGTATAGACTTAGCTTTTGCAATCGCCTAAATTAGGAGATACCCTTGCCCATGGAACTTCTCCACCTGCCGGAAGCCGCTCGGCTGTTGGGCGTGAGTTATCCGACCCTGAAACAATGGATTTACAAGAACAAGGTCCGGGCCGTCCAGACACCTGGGGGCCACCACCGCATCCCGCACTCGGAAGTCGACCGGCTGCTCTTTCAGAAGGGAACGAGGAAGACCTCCGCAGCGGGGCATGGGTCGGCATCGCCCTCGCCTCCCATTTCTGGCATGGGCGCGGGCCTTGAGCATGTCATCAGCGGGCGAAATCAACTCGTGGGCCGGATTATCAAACTGGAAGTCGTTGGCCTGCTCGCCAAGGTAGTGCTCGACATGGGTGGGCAAACTATTACCTCCATCATCACGCGCGACGCCTGCCGGGATCTCGACCTCAAGGTGGGTGATACCGCGGCGGCGCTCATCAAGGCCACTGAAGTGATGATCATCCGCCCCCTGCCCCGGAGGTCCTGATTTTGCCTGCCGCGACCGATGCCGAAACACGAGCGGCCGGGTTCGCCTGGCCACTGACACGCCTGGATGTGGCCGGGGCGTTTGGCGACATTGGCGTGCTCTTTCCCATCGCCATCGCCCTGATTACCCTCAACCACCTGAATCCCACGGCAGTGTTTCTGACCGCCGGGTTGACCTATTGCATCACGGCGCGATACTTCAGGATTCCGATGGCCGTCCAGCCCTTTAAGGCGGTGGCGGCAATTGCCCTGGCCCTGTCGCTCACTCCTTCCGCCATTGCCAGCGCCGGCCTGCTGATGGGCGTCCTGCTGCTTCTGGTGGGCGTGACGAACCTGGCCGGATGGCTGGCCAAGCTCTTCACCCTGCCGATTGTCCGGGGCATCCAGTTGGGGCTTGGCCTGCTGCTGATCCGGGAGGGTTTGCGCCTGGTGCTGGGAACACGGTCGGGGCTGACACTTGCCGGCATCCAGCCCACGTCGTTGATCATTGCCCTCGCGGGCGCCGGTTTATTAATCGCGTTCCGGCAATCTCACCGTTTTCCCGCAGCGCTGGTATTGCTGGCCTCGGGTATCGCCGTGGGTGTGGCGCTCGCCTGGGGCAAGCTTCCCGCGCTGGGCTTTGGCGTGGTGCCTCTGGAGTTGTTGCACCCCAAACTGGCCGAGCTTAAGCGGGTGCTGCCGTTGCTGGTCATCCCGCAATTCGCCCTCACCTTCGGAAACTCCATCGTGGCCACGGAAAACACCGCGCGGATCCTCTATGGTGAGCAGGCACGGCGCGTCACGGTGCGGGCCCTCAGCCTGAGTATCGGATTCGTTAACCTCGCCACCGCTGCCATCCTGGGTTCACCGCTCTGCCACGGATCGGGAGGAGTCACGGCGCATTACCGCTTCGGCGCGCGCTCCCCCAAGTCAAGCTATGTGATTGGCGGTGTGTGTATCATGCTGGCTCTCTTCGGGCGCGCTGCCATCGGCCTGTTGCAGTTAATCCCGGTGGCGGTGCTGGGAGTCTTCCTGGTGTATGTCGGTGTCCAGCATGCCGCCTACCTGCGCGACATCTTCAAGCGCCGGGCGCAGTTCCTGATTGCCGTCGCGGTGGGCCTGGTCTCTCTCCTTACCACCAACCTCATGTGGGGATTCCTGGTGGGATTTTCCCTGGAAGGAATCCTGTGGGCAAGCGCCAAACTGCAAGAGTGCCAGGAGCCGTAGTGGGTTGATTTCCGGTAAGGACGATTCGCTCCAAATCCAGCGAATTACCCACTCGGTATAGTTTCTGTGTCCGCCGTCGCTCCGGCGCAATTGCCCACGGTGACAGGCCGGGCCACATTTAAGGCTTGCCCACACATGAGATCTATGGGGAAGCAGGATTCACCAGCGACCATGACACGGAAATAGCTCGTCGGGGTGCTGATGACTCGAAGGTTGACCGGGCGTTCTAGTCAACGTATTCTTGGCTTCGCGCGCCAGAAGCCTTTGGAACAAAGCTTTCCAAACAACTTTGCCCCTCAGTTGGCCCAGTATGCGGACACATGCGATTACTCTCCTACGCCAGGCATTACGGAATCCTGACGCAGAGTTCCGCGACGGACAATGGGAGGCAATCTCCGCCCTGGTGCAAAGGCGCGCGCGGCTGTTGGTGGTTCAGCGAACCGGATGGGGCAAGAGCTTGGTTTACTTCCTTGCCACCAAATTCCTTCGCGATCAAGGGGCCGGATGCACGCTTCTGATTTCGCCTCTCCTTTCGCTGATGAGGAACCAGATCGCGGCGGCACGAAACATCGGGGTCAAAGCGGAGACGATCAATTCCACCAATCAGGAGGATTGGCTGTGGATTGAGGATGGGCTACGGAACAACCAGTTTGACTTGCTCTTGATATCCCCGGAACGGCTGGCCAACGATGACTTTGTCAATCAATGCCTTCTTCCCATTGCCAATAGGGTTGGCCTCTTCGTCGTTGACGAGGCCCACTGCATCTCCGACTGGGGCCATGACTTCCGCCCCGACTACCAGAGGATCGTCAGGATCCTAAGAGCCCTTCCCCACAATATCCCAGTGCTGGCCACAACCGCGACGGCAAACGATCGCGTCGTGAAAGATATCCTTCAACAGCTCGGACCGAACTTAGAGGTTCAAAGGGGCCCCTTGACCCGGGTCAGTCTAGGTCTCCAGAACATATACCTTCGTTCGCAGGCGGAGCGGATGGCTTGGCTTGCGAACATTCTTCCCGGCCTGCCCGGAAGCGGCATCGTCTACACGCTCACGATTCGAGACTCAGAGCGCCTGGCGGAATGGCTCGAGTCTCAAGGCATCGACGCGGAGTCTTATCACGGCGGCCAGGAGACAGAACAACGAGAAGCCTTGGAAAACCGGCTGCTCAATAATGAAGTGAAAGCGCTGGTGGCTACGGTCGCTCTCGGAATGGGTTTTGACAAGCCGGACCTTGGATTCGTCATCCACTTCCAGCGGCCCGCCTCGGTCGTGCACTACTACCAGCAGGTGGGGCGCGCTGGACGCGCGGTCGATAATGCCTACGGCATTCTGCTGAACGGGGAAGAAGACAACGAAATCGCCGACTACTTCATCCGGACGGCCTTCCCGAGCGCAGATGAGGTGGACCAACTTCTGGCGGCGATGCGGGCTGCAAACGGGGCGCTGACGGTGCCCAATCTACAGCAACGATTGAATCTGTCGAAAGGGAAGACCGAAAAGATACTGAAGTTCTTACTGCTCGAATCTCCTGCGCCCATCCAAAGGATCCCCTCCGGACGGGGTTCGGCTTACGTCCTGAACCCTGTGCGCTGGCAGATGCCCGTGGATCGGATCGAACGTATTACGAACCTGCGCCGGCAAGAGCAGGAACGGATGAGCGCCTACATGGGCACGCGGGATTGTCTGATGCAGTTTCTGGCGGCGGAGCTCAGCGATCCAAATGCCGCACCTTGCGGCAAGTGTGTAAGCTGCGTGGGCCGGCTTTTACCGGAAGATTACCCGGAGGATCTTGCTCAGGCAGCGGCGGAGTTCCTCAATCGGCTGGAAAACGTTATCCTGCCGCGCAAAAGATGGCCCGCTGGCCTCCCCGATCCAGCAATGAAAGGGAACATTGCGCCGGAGCACCAGGCGCTGGAAGGGCGCGCACTCTGCCGCTGGGGCGCCCCTGGCTTCGGGGAGCTTGTGCGGCGTGGCAAACAGCGGGATCACCGTTTCGACGATCAACTTGTCGAGGCAGCCGCGCGTATGATCAGGAATCGCTGGAAGCCCGACCCTGCACCATGTTGGTTGACATGCGTGGCGTCGAGGCAGCATCAGACTCTTGTTCCCGACTTCGCCCGTCGGCTTGCCCATCGGTTGGGGCTTCCGTTTGTGGAATGTATCCGAAAGGTGAGGGACACTGAGCCCCAGAAGACACGGGCCAACAGCTTCCACCAGGTTCATAATATCGCAGGGGCTTTCGATGGGGATGGAGCTATGGTCAGACCGGAGCCCGTCTTGTTGATAGATGATATGGTAGATTCTAGGTGGACGCTTACGGTGCTGACAGTTTGGTTGCGTAAAGCCGGGAGTGGGCCCGTCTATCCATTTGCACTCGCGGACAGTTCATCGGATGATGGTGATTAGGAGATTCGAGTGGAGTCGACTCTGACGCCGGACACACAAGCAGTTCTCCTGCTTTGCGCAGAACTCGGCCAAAGGGGTGGCAACGGAGTGAAACCCCTCGGCCTCCGGCAGTACAATGCCCTGGCGTCGTGGCTGAAGAGCCAGGGCTTGCGGCCGGGTGACCTGTTAAGCACGGATTGCCGGAGCAGGCTCGAGGGGTTTCTGTCCCCGGAAGTGGATTCGGTTCGTGTCGCACATCTGCTGGACCGCGGCGCCGCTCTTGCCTTGATCGTCGAGAGGTGGGAGAGAGCCGGACTTTGGGTGATCAGTCGCAGTGACGCCTGCTATCCGGAACGTCTGAAGAGGTATCTCGGGCAAACGGCTCCGCCGCTCCTCTATGGAGTTGGCTCAAAGGAGCTGCTTAACCGTGGGGGCCTGGTAGTTGTGGGGTCCCGTGAGCGCTCGGAAGAGGACGGCGAGTTCGCCCGCCGGATTGGCGAGCATTGTGCGAAAGAAGGCATTGCAATTATTTCCGGGGCAGCCAAGGGGATTGACCGCGAAGCGATGTCCGGTGCTCTGAGTCCGGCGGTTGGGCTTTGGGAGTTCTTGCGGAAGGCTTAGCCAGGACAGCCACTTCGGGCCAGTACCGCTCAGACCTCGTGAGTGATCGATTGACCCTGGTGTCTCCTTACGACCCGGATTCGAGATGGTTCGCCTATGCGGCCATGGACCGAAACAAGCTGCTCTATGGCCTGGGCGATGCTGCGTTGGTGGTGGCCAGCTCAGCCGAAACGGGGGGTACGTGGGCGGGAGCTACGGAGGCACTTCAGCACGGTCGTGTGAAGGTGTTCGTCAAATCCACGGGAGCCCTGGCCCCAGGAAATCCCAGGTTGCTCCGCAGGGGAGGGATCTCATTTCCTGCGGAGCCGTGGGAGAATCTGCGCGCACTTTTCACTGCGCCGGAAGATGAGAATGGGCAACTTTTTTCTTCGTCAGCTCAGCGATCCCCTTTAGAGCAAGAGCACAGAGACAAGGAGGTTGAAGCCATCAAAGACACTCCAGTTTCCGCAGAACCAAGCACAGAGGCAACGGTTCCGCCATCCGTGGAAACTGTCAAGCCGGCAGAAGAGACCCCGCCGCCCGCCGCCGCAGAGCAATATTGTTGTGACGCTTACATCCTGGTCATCGAACAGATGTTGATCCTCCTTAAGGAACCTCGAACAGACGAATGGCTTGCCGATAACATGCGGGTACGTTCCTTGCAAATCAAGGATTGGCTCGCTAGGGGGGTCCGCGAAGGCCGTATTACGAAGCTTAAGAAGCCGGTCCGCTACGTCGCGCGCTCTCCCGCCCTTTTCACGGATTAGCCCCACCACCCCGAGCACGGGGTTAGCAACATTCCCTCCCGTCCGGTTAATAAGGTGTACAATCCTATGCGTTGTGGCGCGCCGACGCCGCAATGAGACACGTTTCCCTCGCAGAGCAGCCGGCGGTTGGCATGCCGGGGCCCACCTGCTTTCTGGCCGCAGTAGGAGTGCAAATGCTAAATCCCGGATCTCTGGTTCATACCATGGGGCGCAACCTTGCCCTCGTTCTGGTGCTGTTTACCATTCTCATCCCGCTCGCGGCGGGCCCGCAAGATCCGCGCAAGCCGGTTTCCAAGGATGAAGTCGTGCAATTGTTGAAGGGAGGTGTCCCGCCCGCCCGTGTGATCGACATTGTGCGCGAACGAGGGATCAGTTTTGATCTGTCACAGCAGGTAGAGGAGGAGCTGCGCGCCGCCGGAGTGACGGATGACTTGCTCGCCATCTTGCGGAAATTGGCCCCGCAGCCGGCGCGCTTGGTGATTGAAACCTCGCCCGACGCCCTGGTCTACGTCGACGGCGACTTTCAAGGACAAGCCAGCTCCCAGGGACGCCTGGTGATGGTGAATCTGAAGCCCGGCGACCATATGCTCAAGATCTCCCAGGCGGGCCGGAAGGATTTCGAACGGCCCTTCACGGCCGTGGCCGGGCAAGCGTCCACGGTCAAGGCAGCTCTTGAGGAATTGGGCACGTCGCCCTCCAGCCGGTTCTTAACGGGAAAATGGCATGGCACCGTGGCGCAGGATAAGCCCGTTGTCCATACCTTCCTGGTGATGATGGAACTCCAGGGCGCAAGCGGTGGCACGATTGACTACCCCACGTTTACCTGTGGCGGCTCCCTGGAGTTCCGGGGGTTTGAAGGTTCCACCCTTTCGTATACGGAACATATCACCTACGGTAAGGACAACTGCGTCGACGGGGGAACGCTCAAAGTCACCCTGCAGGGCAACTCTCTCGGCTGGGATTGGTCCGGTGAGGGCATCACCGCCACGGGCACCCTGCTTGGCGAAGGTGGCGTTCCATCGTCCCGCGCTATGCTTACCGTCGCACGTACCGGGCTCCCCGCAAGTGCTGCCATCTACGTCGATGTCGATCCGAATACCAATAAGGTATTTACCAGTGGCGGCGCCTCCGCCGGACAACAGGTGGCGATGATTGACGGCAACACCAATCGGGTTATCTCGACGCTGGGAACGGGGTCGGGCGCCCATGTGAATCCCGCTACCGGCAAGATTTACGCCGCGGGCGTTTACGGCGGCTTGATCTACGTTTACAGCTCCGTGGACGGCCATTTGATAACCACCGTCCAGGGATTTGGCTGCCCGGTCGAGACCACCGTGGACTCCAGCCGCAACCTGGTTTGGGGCGGGGCACAGTGCGGCGCAAACAATGACCCCGTCTTTCGGATTGATGGCAGCGCCGATACCCTGACCAGCGCGGAAATCGGGTCGGGCGGCGTGATGAGCAAAATCATTGTCAACCCCGCCACTCACGTGGCTTACGTCTTCGCGGGTCCGGGAGGAGAGGGGAAAGTTGCCGCCGACGGACTGACCCGCTCGAGCGTTCCGTTCTCCGCGGTGGTCAGTGCCGTCAATCCCCGCAGCAATCGGCTGTATGGCCCACCCCTCTCGGGAAGCGGCGTCGAGGTGATTGACGGAAATACTGAGGCGGTCCTTGCCACACTCCCCGTCTCCAGCCCCGGACCGATTGCGGTCAATCCCATACGCAATCGCGTGTACATTGTTGACAACTCTTCCTCCCCGCCAGCGCTCAAAGTTTTTGACGGTGGAACGAATGCACTCCTGGGCAGCATGCCCCTTTCGGCCGGCGACTCTAGCGCCACCATGGCCGTCAACTCCTATACCAGCATGATATACCTGGTCATCAGCAACTCCGGTGTGCCCGCCCTGTTGGCCGTGAACGATGGCCTCTAGCAGGCTGATGAAAGACGATGTAGCGGCGGGTTTACCCCGCCATCCGCTGTTGAAATCGTTGGCGATATGGCGGGGTAAACCCGCCGCTACCTCGCACCGTGAGGGTTTTTCAACAGCCTGCTAGGGTGGGATTTCCCAGCACGCCGAAGTGTTTTCTTCGAACGGTCGGAAGTGCGGGGTTTGAGCCCCTTTGTTCCCTTCTTTGATGAAAAACCCGGACTAAACCAACGAAACTATCTGGAAGGATTTAATTCTCCCTCATCCTGTTTCGCCGTCAGGCCGATAAGGAAGGTGAGGATTCGCGAGGCGAACTCTCTCTGATTGACTGTGGTTTTGCTGACTACCGTTCTGGGGTTTGAGCTGTGCCCGAGGATGAGGCCGGGAAAGTCCGCTACGTTTGAGACTATTAAAGCGAGGTTGCCATGATTCCACCTGTTTCTCCTTCGCGCGTTGCTTATTTCTCGATGGAAATTGCTCTCGACCCTGCCGTTCCGACCTACAGTGGGGGCCTGGGAGTGCTGGCCGGAGACACGCTGCGCTCCGCCGCGGATATTGGAGCCCGCATGGTGGCCGTCACCCTCCTCCATCGCAAGGGCTATTTCTCGCAACATTTGGACGGCCACGGCAACCAATCGGAGTCGCCAGTCCAGTGGAATCCCGAGGAAAAGTTGGAACTGATGAAGCCCGTGGTTACGGTGAACATTGAGGGACGCGAGGTCAAGCTGCGCGCCTGGCGATACCTGGTGGAAGGCATTGGCGGGGACGTGCTGCCGGTCTACCTGCTTGACACGGCTCTGCCCGACAATTCCCCTTGGGACCAGACGCTCACGGATTATCTCTATGGCGGAGACATCCACTACCGGCTGTGCCAGGAAGTCCTGCTGGGCATGGGAGGCGTCGCCATCCTGCCGAAGCTGGGCCACCACCACATCTCGAGCTATCACATGAACGAAGGCCACGCCGCGTTGCTGGTGTTGGCCCTGATTGAACAGCGCTTGGCGGGGCGCAACGTGCGCGACACGCGGCCGGAGGATGTTATCGACGTCCGGCACAAGTGTGTGTTTACGACGCACACTCCGGTTCCGGCCGGCCATGACCAGTTCAGCATCGACATGGTTCGCCAGGTGTTGGGTGAGGACCGCACCGCCGCCCTCATCGCCCATGGCGCGTGCCTGGACGGACATTTGAACATGACGTACCTGGCGCTCATCGGATCCCGGTATGTGAACGGCGTCGCCATGCAACATGGGGAAGTCTCGCGCCATATGTTCCCGCAGTACTCCGTACGAGCCATCACCAACGGAGTCCACGGGCTCACCTGGACCACGCCTCCCTTGCGCGATCTCTTCGACCGTTACATGCCGGAATGGCGAAGGGATAACCTCTATTTGCGCTATGCGATCGGCATCCCTGCTGAGGAAATTTTGAAGGCCCACGCCCTGGCTAAGCGGGCGCTGATGGCAGAAGTTCAAAAACGTACGGGAGTCCAATTGGACGACAAGGTCATGACCATCGGATTCGCCCGCCGTGCCGCCACTTATAAGCGCGCCGACTTGCTGTTTTCGAAGGCCGACCATTTAAAATGGATTGCCCAGAATGTAGGGCCCCTTCAGGTCGTCTACGGCGGCAAGGCGCATCCCGCGGATGGTGGCGGCAAGGACGTCATCCGCCGCATCTTCCAGGCGGCCGATACTTTGAAAGACGCCGTCAAGATTGTCTATGTACCCGACTACAATTGGACGTGGGCGCCGCTTCTGTACAGTGGGGTGGATCTGTGGCTGAACACACCCAAGCGCCCCCAAGAGGCCTCCGGCACGAGCGGCATGAAAGCTGCCCTCAATGGCGTTCCGAGTTTGAGTATTCTGGACGGCTGGTGGGTGGAGGGTTGCATCGAAGGCATCACGGGCTGGGCGATCGGTCACGGGACTGAAACCATGGAGAACCAGGATGCGGAGGAGAATTCGCTTTACGCAAAGTTGGAAACGGTCATCCTCCCCATGTTCTATGGCCGGCCCAGGGCTTATGCCACGGTCATGCGTTCCGCCATCGCCATCAACGGGTCGTTCTTCAACACCCAAAGGATGGTGTCACAGTACATCTCCAACGCCTATTTTCAAGAGAATGTTTCCTGAGGCAGGGGGCCCGTCGCCGCCTTCAGAATGCGCGGGCTGACTGGCGAATCTTGACTCCTTTCCCCTGGGGCCTCGGAGTGGGGGCGCGCAGAAAAGCGGTAGGGCGATAGCCCGTTCCACGCACCGCTCGCACTCGGACGATCGAAACGTGTCCGAGGCGGCGTGAAACCGCCTGACCTCAAGCGGCCTTTGGCGTAATCGCCGGCATAAGATAGCGCAGCGCGGCGAATCCGCCTGTTAAAAGTCATGGGAAAATAACGCATGAAGATGTGACATTTGGTGGGACAACGCCCGCTATGACGCGCTACGGGGTACTTCTGGGACACCGCTGGGAGGATAAAATGTCAGAGTGGTGAGGGCCCGGCGGCCGGGAAACGGGGTACGGGATTCGGGACTCGGCGATCTCAAATCTGGAATCGGGAATCTGGGTTCGCGACTCGGGATACGGGGCTGGGGGAGAGGAGTCAGGAGCCAGGAGTTAGAAGCTAGGAGTCAGGACCCTAACCCCGAGCCCCCAATACTACTACGTTAAGTTATTGACCTCCCGCAGGGGAGGTGTTAAGCTCCGGTCCATGACCGAGAGCGAAATCGAGAAATGTCGAAAGCGTTTGGAACAATTCTTGGCCGACCTGCTGGAGCCGCTGGGGCGGCGCGAGCGACGGCATTGGAGTTCGGTATACGTCCGCGGCCTGTTGCGGGACGGGGAACGCAAATCGATCGAGCCGATGGCGGCACGTTTGCCCGAGGGGAATGTCCAGGCCCTGCAGCAGTTGATCGGACAAAGTCCTTGGCCATGGGCTCCGGTTTGGGAACGCTTGGCGCGACGCATGACGGCAGAACTGCTGCCCGATCCCCTCTGGGTCATCGACGACACGGGATTCCCCAAACAGGGTCACCACTCGGTGGGAGTAGCGCGGCAATACTCCGGCACCTTGGGGAAGACGGCCAATTGCCAAGTGGCCGTGAGCCTGCATCAGGTGGGAGGGGAAGAAAGTACCATCCTGGACTGGCGGCTCTACTTGCCGGAAAGCTGGACGCAGGATCCCGAGCGGCGCCGCGCCGCGGGCATCCCCGCCGCGGTGAAATTCCAGACGAAATGGCAACTGGCGCTGGAAATGATCGACGAGGCGCGCGCCTGGGGTTTGCGCTGCGGGGTGGTGCTGGCGGACGCCGCCTACGGGGAAGTGACGGAATTTCGCCAGGGGCTGCAGGCTCGCCAACTTCCTTATGCCGTGGGCATTCCTTCCACCGTGCGGGTGTGGACGAAACCGCCGCGCTGGCGGAAAACCCGGGGGCGAGGACGTTGGCCGACAGTTTACCATTACGGCGAGCAGCGGCCGTGCGCGGTACGGGAAGTGGCGGAGAAGGCCCGGGGGTGGAAGCAAGTGCGCTGGCGAGAAGGCACGAAAGGCGGGTTGGAGTCCCGCTTCTACGCGGCCCGCGTCCAGCCCGGGCACGGATTCGACGAAGGTGACCCGCCCCACCCGCAGGTCTGGTTGCTGGTGGAATGGCCGCCCGGCGAGCCCGAGCCCACGAAATATTTTCTCTGCGACCTGCCGGAGAACTACCCCCTGCGACGGCTGGTGCGCATCGTCAAAAGCCGCTGGAAGATCGAACAGGACTATCAGCAGCTCAAGGAGGAACTGGGGCTGGATCACTACGAGGGCCGCAATTGGACGGGCTGGCATCACCACGTCACCCTGGTCATGTTGGCGCATGCTTTCCTGACCTTGGAGATGTTGCGGAGCAAAAAAAACTTCTGGGTGGACCCTGCCACAGACGCGCCGTGAGATCCAACGCTTGTTATTCACCTGGACCGGCGAGTGTGCGTATTGTGGCAGCATAATTTGCAAACGAAACCGTCTACCTTAACTTAACGTAGGGGGTAGCCACGGACAGGGTTGTTCTGTCCGTGGGCTTTTCCCTTGATGCCAAACTTCCGGTCAATGGTGGCGGTAACGACCGCGCTCGCAAATCTTTCACCACCCAGGTACCAAGATACTAGAAAGCTCTGGCGAGGATTGTCTAACAAATGGCGTAACTTCGTGCCTTGGTGTCTTGGTGGTTCAGCGTGTCTTTACGTCCAAGCGGGTAGCCACCGTGTCGCCGCGGCTGAAAGTCCGCCGATCTTAATGGCGGGCGACCAATTTTGCGTTCCTCCCACTGACGGAAATTTGAATCCGATCAGTCGAAAAAGTCGCGATCTTCCGGCCTGAGATGCGCTTTCGCTTTGGGGACATTGAATCTGATGCCCAGACCCGGTGCGTCCCATATGTCGATGAAGCCCTTCTTCATGATGGGGTCGGGCAGCCCCTCGATGATGTCGTACCACCATTCCTCCTCGCCGATGGGATACTCGAAGGCGATGTAGTTCTGGGGCAGAGTCGCCGACATGTGAACGAGCGCGGCGAGCCCAATCAGCCCGTCGCAGATTCCGTGGGGAGCCACGAGGATGCCATGCAGATCGGCGTACTCGGCGATCCACTTCAGTTCCGCCATGCCGCCTACATCTTCCGGGTCCGGTCCGATCACATTGACTGCCTGGTTTTCGATCAGGTCCTTAAAGTTCTCCCGCAGGTAAATCTCTTCGCCCGTATGAATCTTCAGCGACGTCGCCTGCGTGAGTTCCTTAAACAACTGCGCGTTGGGATAAACCGAATAGTCGCCGGTCAGCACGTCTTCGAGCCATTCGATATGGTACGGTTCCATGGCGTGTGCAAAGGTGATGGCGTCCTTGAGGGTCCACCCGGGTCCGCAATCCAGGGCCAGAGCAACTTCATCGCCCAGCACCTTGGCCATGGCTTCGCAGCAAGCCACGATGTGTTCCATGCCGCGCTGGGTCAGCACGCCGCTGTCAGGATGGCCTGGTCCGGTGCGTCCCGGAGAGTCGAACCAGCCGTCGGGCACACCACGGATCATTTCGGAAATGTGAAACCCCACCGACTGTTTGATCAGGGTGAAACCTTCCTTGGATTCTTTGATCTTTTGCGTGTTCTCGGCGTAATCGGCAGGCGTTTCGCCGTGCATGGGGAAGCGCACCGCCCCGTCGTAGGCGCGTACACGGTCGCGCATCTTTCCGCCCAGCAGCTTGTAGACCGGCTGCCCGGCCACCTGCCCGGCAATGTCCCACAAGGCAATCTCGATGGCGCTCACCGCTGCACCCCAAGGCTTGAACGCTCCCATGCGGCGAATCTTCAGCATCACGCGTTGCACGTCCGTGGGATCTTCGCCCAGAAGAAACTGCTTGTAAAACAAGACCATCGGCTTGAGATAGTTCTTTACGGACTCGGCTTCGCCATAGCCCGAGATGCCCTGATCCGTCACCACGCGCACCACCGGGTTCTGGCCAATGATGGCACATTTCAAATCGGTGATTTTAATCTTGATAACACCCCGCCCCATCTGGGGCTGCGGCATCGGTGGAATGCCCTTGGGCTCAGCCCCCAAGGATTTTGCCGCCGCTGCCCCCGCCATTGCTCCCAGAAAGCCTCTTCGCGTCCAATTCCTCATCGGTTCCTCCCCCTGGATGAAATTAAAATCCGGTCAGTCAAAGAAGCCGCGATCCACCCTCTCCCCCGGGGGAGAGGGCTATGACGCCTGTTTGGTTGCGGCCCCGCCGCGCTGCGCTTCAGCGGGCTATATTAACGCTGGTCTTGCCCACCCACAAACGCCATTTTGCGGCCGGACGTTCGCGCTTGGCGACACAGCCAGGAGTGGCTGCGCTACAGCAGGCACGAGGAGGTAGCGCAGAGTCTGGCCCTTTCAGACTCTGCGGCTCTTAATCTAATGAGCATACGCTATAGTATTAACGCACGTATTAACCACCTAACACGGTGATGCAGTGTCCATTGGGGAAATAAGTGGTGATCGCCGGTCGCGGCCAAGAAACGAAAAGCCGCAGAGTCTCGAAGAGCGCGAGACTCTGCGCTACCTCGCTGTGAATGCGGCCGGACGTTCGCGCTTGGCGACACAGCCAGGAGTGGCTGTGCTACAGCCGCCCGGGTTGGAGGTTTTCCAAACGAAGAACCCCAAAAACGGGAGACCGCGCTACGAAACAGGTCCGCGCTGACTCACGTTCGGGGAGCGCGCCTTCCGGGTGCAATTGCATGCAAGTGGTGCAGGCTGGCCAATTTCAATACAGACGTTTTCGTTCCCAATCCGGCGAAGTACGGTTTCAAGGTGCGCTGTCCTCCAAGTGCAATCGCCCGAAGTGACCGGGCGGACTATATGCATGGTTAGGCGACTCATGCTTATCCGGTTGTTTCAGCAAGCCACAATATGTTGTGGTCAGCCATGGCTTGGCGGCTTGGCAAGGTCCACGTGCTTCGCATCTCCTTATAGGTCGTGGACTTGTGCGTGGTTCCGAGTCCCAACAGGGTTTGGAAAGCCGCCATAGGTTTCTTGCGCCGATTATGGCGAACGGCGAATTCATCAGGATAAGCCTGGCGGAACTCGCGGCCCGCGGAACTCGCGCAAGGTTTTCGGAAACGCTGGGCGGGGCATGCCCATATACTACTAATTGTGGCTTGCTGAAACAACCGGATAAGCATGAGGCGACTACACAGCCAAGTGAATTTGTTCGGAGACTCAATGTGCCCTTTCCGCAGCGTGAATTGAGGCGCGAATAAAATTCTGATGCCGCGTATTCGCCATGTATTCGCCTTTTATTCGCTTGCGCGATCGTGATACAATTCGGCTCACGGAGTGAGGCACGTGCAAGGGTAATCTACGGCTGCTGGGGCGGAATAGCCGGGCGATTAAAAAGCAGGCCGCGCAGCGATTCAAAGCCAGCGCATTTTCACGCGTTAGCCAGTGTGGGTGAGACGGCGGTTGTAATCCAAGGGAAAAGCTTGCCAGGCAATGTGACCAACATGATTCTTGGGGACGTCCTGGGTGCTCTCCAATACACCGATTCGCCGAACTATCGTTCCGGTGACGCTCTTAGACTTGACCCCAACTACGGCCACATCCTCCGAATGGCGCAACAGGCGTGTGACCTCAAGGGGGTCTACACACTTCGCGGCAGCGCCTACGACCCTTCCCAATCAGATGTTCCAGTCGTTTATGTTTGCCAGGCTGATTCGGAACAGCAAGCGCGGGAAATCCACAGGAAAGTCTGGAACCAAAACGTCGTCCCCTTTTTGCTAGTCGTGAGTCCCGGATGGGTGCGTCTTTACCCGGGGTTCCGCTATGACGATCATGCTGGAGACGACCCAAACCTTGGCGCGCTTCGTGCCATCAATGATTTTGGACAAGTCGCGGCTCAGCTTGCATCGATTCGAGGCGCCGCTGTCGACTCGGGGGCTGTATGGAAGGAATGGGGCAGTCAGGTGACGCCGGAGTCGAGGGTTGACTGGAGGCTCCTCAAGAATCTCCGCGCTCTGGATGACTGGCTATGCGAAAACGGCGTTGAGAATCGTGCCCTCTCGCACTCCATGATTGGGAAGTTCGTATACCTACGCTATTTGCGGCAACGAAATATACTTTCCGACGCTAAACTGAAAGAGTGGGACATTTCCTATGATGAGGCTTTCGGTCAGCATGCGCGGCTTAGCATATTTGCGGAACTAGTGCAGCGTATTGACGAATGGCTGAATGGCTCAGTGTTCCCGCTCTCACGTACGAAGATTCAAGAGTTTGGAGCAGAGCGGCTGCGGAGAGTGGCTTCCGTGTTCCATGGGGGAACCGCCGAGGGCCAACTGCCTCTTTTCGACATCTACGATTTTTCGCTGATCCCCATTGAAACCCTGTCAGTCATCTACGAGCAGTTCCTCCACGCCACCCACCACCCGTCAGCAAGATCAGAAGGGGCCGCCCGAGGGGCTTACTACACGCCAGTGCCGGTCGTGAACTTCATGGTGGATCGGCTGGACTCACACAAGCCTTTGACGCCCGGAATGAGGGTGCTGGACCCGGCGTGTGGATCGGGTGCTTTTCTGGTCCAATGTTACAGAAAGCTGATTGAGCGCCGCTTGGCAGCGTGCCCCCAAAAGCAGCTTCGCCCCGCTGAACTCGGGAGTCTTCTTACGCACCACATTTTTGGGATCGACCTTGACGAGGATGCCTGCCAGATTGCGGAGTTGAGCCTGTCGCTCACTCTGCTTGAGTACGTTGACCCGCCAGACCTGACAAAGACAAAGTTCAAGCTCCCACCTCTGAGAAATCAGAACATTTTCCACGCCGATACCTTCACGGAAAGTGGTGAGTGGCAGCATTTGATACAACGGAAGCGGTTCGATTGGATCGTGGGTAATCCTCCCTGGAAAGAATTAAATCCCAATCGGCTCGATAATGTCGACAAGCCAGCAATGAATTGGATGCAACGCAACGGGGCCGAGCACCCGATTGGCGGAAATCAGATGGCCGAAGCATTCGCGTGGCGGGCTTCTGATCTGGTTGCGGCAGATGCTGTCGTTGGCTTGCTGCTTCCTGCCATGACATTGTTCAAGTACGAGTCGAAAGCCTTTCGCGCGGCTTTTTTGCAGAAAAATCAACTATGGTCCGTGGCCAATTTCGCGAACCTCGCAGAAGTATTATTTGCAGGCCGGGCCAGACTTCCCGCGGCAGCATTTTTCTATTCCCCGAAACCCCAACAACTAGACCTTCAATGCGGCCCAGAGGCAGTCGAGGTGTATTCCCCGTTTGTTGCTACTCAGCCAGCAGCCCAATGGAGGACTGGGAAGCGAGTTCCTGTCTGGAACCTAATCGTCAACACGAGCGAACTGCGAGAACTAGCTTATTCTGAGGTCATCGACGGAAGCTCGCTGCCTTGGAAGCTGGCAATGTGGGGCTCGTCAATCGACGCGAAGGTGCTTGGCGCTGTGCAACGTCACTTCCAGACCTTCGGACAACTGGAAAAAGAAGGAATCCTCTTGGCTTCGCAGGGGCTTGAAACAAGAAACAAGGATCAAGCCAAAAGGGAGGGGGCCAAGTTTCATCCCGAACTTGTTGGGAAGCCACTCTTATCGGTCGAGCCCCTCAAGAACTGCAGGTACTTATTCGATTTCCCAATTGAGTTACTTCAGCCTCTGTCGGCCAGCCAGTCGTTTGTAAGGCGCGGTAGGTTCGCGAGACCGTTTAGGGTTTCTCAGCCTCCACACGTTTTGGTGGGAGAGTCAAGGACCTTCGCGGTGTACACTGAGCACGCTATTGTCGTACCTCCCGGTCAGGTTGGTGTCATTTCACCCCGGGGTAACGAACCCCTTTTAAAGGCGCTCGCCCTCTACCTCAACTCTGATTTCGCAATATACCACCAGTTTCTTAGCACGTCCCAAGCCGGGATACAAAAGACGATCTTTTCGCTCAAGACGCTACGGACCCTGCCGATCCCATTTGCGGATCCGAATTTGCTGGGCGATTGGACATCTCTTTATTCCAACATCGCGAAGGCCATTGGTCGGAAGGCTAGCTTCGAACGGCCAGACTTGATTCGTGAGTTGAACGATTTAACTTTCGATTCCTTGAGGCTCGGTAGTTGAGCCAGAGCCGCGATCCATGATCTAGTTCACGTTCGCCTTTCCTTGAATCAGGGCAAAATCGGAAAGGAAGCAATTGATCCTCCGAAGGTGGAGGAATTGAAATCGTACGCTGGAACACTTCGCGATGAACTTGATGGATTCGTGGGCGAGAAAACTGGCATCCGTCACCGCGTCGATGTTTTTTATGCTGGCGGTTCGGGTCTGACCGTTATTGAGATCGTGAGCGGGGCCACGGGGCGCTTGCCGGTCCGGGTTATGAAAGCAACTGATGAAGGCGCACATGAATTTGAGGCAGCTCAGACCCAATTGATCGAGAAGCGCGCCCAATGGCTCTACTTTCACCGCAACCTCCGCGTATACGAACCGTCCAAAACGTACATGTTGAAACCGCTACATCGCCTGGATTGGACCCAAACTCAAGCCATGCAGGATGCGGGCGACATCATCGCGGAATCCATCCAGTCGCACCCGGAAGAGAATGAGAGGGTTGTCGGCTGATGCCCTTGGACCCGCACCCAGATCGCGCCATCCTGTATCGCTTGGCGTTCATTCGAAATTGCCACATTTTGGTTCTGCGCGGCTATGAACTGATCAAGACTGCGGACCTTAGCCAGGCGGAGGAGACCAGCATTACGGGCGAACTCGTTCGCGGCGTGCGAGAGGTAATAGAGAGTGAGGACGCTGAAGCTTGGATGCAACTCTTCGACGTACATGACGATCCTCCCCAAAATGTATCGGGCAAGCTGGGCCGCAGCCGCCCTCGGGTGGACATTGAATTCGTGCGCCTCTCGGGCCAGGGCAAAAGGCCTCGATTTCACATCGAAGCCAAGCGGCTGTACCGGCCGAACTCAGTTGAAAAGTACTTCGGAGAGGACGGTTTGGGCTGTTTCATTGTCGGCCGGTACGCCGCCAAGGAGGCTGTTGGCGGAATGCTTGGATATGTGCAAACGGATACAGCCTTGGAATGGTTAGGCCGATTAAGAACTGGTTTTGCGGAGAGAACCGAGGTGTTGAGGGTGGCACTGGGCACGAGGTTGGCTGAGGCAGATGGCCTTCAGGATCTTGGGCCACTCCAGATGTCACGCCACGGTAGGGAGCCTATCACCTTGGGTCAAATTGAGATATTCCATCTGCTGCTCGATTTCCTTCCGCCTAACGTGCCGGGTACCTAGGAGCCCGTCGGAGATAGATTTCGTTGTACGTAGAATTAATAACTTAGCGAGATTCGAGTGTCTGTAAGTTGTTGATTCTTCGTTGACGAATTATTATTTCCGACACACTCCTAGCTCCGGTCGCGCTGACTGCACACAACCTCCGAATCGCCAGCTCGACCTCCAGCCTCATTCACGAAGACCGCGTCATGGGCCGTCGCGGCAAATGCGATCAGCTGGGTACGAAGTCAGACAACTGCATATGTTGTTTCAGTAACGACTGCGCCTGCATCACGCCGCGCCTGTAGGAAATCCACTTGGTCGTGTAACGCCCTACCCGCAGAAGTGCCCCATGCCCGCGCAGGATTACAGAATCTGTTATCGGTGACTACCTGCGAAAAACGGTGTGGGTCAGGGCCAATTCGCTTAACTCCTGCATCGTACGCAAGTCGCAAGCTATTTCCGGTGGCGTGACGCCAAGATCAGCACCTCGGCTCTATCTTGTCAACACCACCCCGGCGGTCTCATTCGTGATGGCAACTTCCAGGTCGGCCAAATTCAATAGGCCCTCGCGGTCAACCGGCAAGTAGGTGACGCGGTAGCCGTCCGAAGAGCCATTCACCACAGAGGACACGGAGAACACAGAGACAGACTGGGGATCTCTTCTCTGTGGCCTCTGTGAGCTCTGTGGTGAATCTTGGCTTTGCTTTTCCAGCGCCATGCAGTAGTACAGCACCGAGGAAATGGCGGGGTAAACCCGCCGCTACGAGAGCCTGCCGTAACCACCCCGTCGCTTCCGCGCCACCCCTCCTGAATCAGGAGGTGAGCTTCTTGCCGTTCCAGCGCCCCAAGAAGCTTCACCATCAATTGACTCTTCCTTATTTGCAGATTCATAATCTTGCGCTATCTTGGACTTTGGGGGTTGCTTGATGCTGAAACCAGGCCGGGCCATTGGGGCCTCTCTTTTGACAATCTTTGCGATAGCCTTGAGCGCCGTGGCCGTTGCTTCGGATGCCAACAGGCCGGCGGATGCCAACCGACCGGGCGACGCTCCGGCTATTACCGAAGCGCTGCACTGGCTTAGCGCACCACCTCGCTTTGACGCCCAATACAATTTTGAGATGACAGTCCAGATCCGTTTACTTTTCTTCTGGATTTCGAAAGATGACGTGGGAGGCGGCTACGTCAAAGTTGGCGAGGCCGCTGACGATCCGAAACTGGAGGTCATTCACCTCCTCTTCGGTTCCGATCCCGCCCGGGCTCACAGCATCAATCGCTGGGGCGCGGGAACGGAGGTGGTCAAGCACAACGCGGCCGGTGCAGCAGGGTCGAGCGCTTTCCTGGGATTCATGAAGTTGTCCAAGGGAGAATCCGTGGGCGCCATGCGTCAGGAGCTTTCGAACGAAAACAAGGCAGGCCAGCACCGCTTCGAAGCCATCATCAGCCGAGTGGATCCCGGCCGCGCCGTGTCCACCACCGTGCCGTTTTACTCGGACCACGATTTCGACTTCCGCGAATTGCAGCCCGCTGAGAAACTGACCCTCGACCGCTTGAAGGACGGGCAAGAACGTCAGTTTCATGCCCTGGAAGGAGCGGCGATGGGCTGCAACCGGCAGGGCGGCTTCCTTTCAACGGTCCAGGAACTGACCAGCGACGCTTCGGAGGGAAAGGCCGCCCCGATTTCGC
This sequence comes from uncultured Acidobacteriota bacterium, assembly GCA_963804995.1. GTDB lineage: Bacteria > Acidobacteriota > Terriglobia > UBA7540 > UBA7540 > Bog-366. Next base: position 624,759 of record CAWDSK010000001.1, on the reverse strand, counting down.
TGTGCTACATCTACAACTCCAGGCTCTATGCCGTGACACTCGAGAGCACTCGGCCCGTGATGGAGAAGACGGTTCATTTCACCCTCAACGACACCAAGCAGAAGGTCGATCGTACCTACCACAATCTCCGCGAAGCACGTTTCCAGATCGCCAACCACACCACGGGAGAAAAAACCGATTTCGAAATCCTGCTGGGAACAACCGGCAACCTGCGCGGCGCTCCCGTCCAGATCAACTACCAGCCCAATTGGTGGTTTCAGATCATGTTGAACCTCAAGCCGGAGGCCGCCGGACCCGCAGGCGGCCGATAAATGGAACTCGTTGCCTCAGAAGCTGTGAAACAATGCCCTGAGATATCCCACTCACCGCAGAGGCGCGGAGGCGCTGAGAATTGCGTTACACTGTACCTATGTGCCTCTCTGATGGAAAAGTGAATTTTCAAAGCGTCATTAATAATTCGAGCGTATGAGGCGGGCTTCTTACAAGCGAAGGGAGTCCTATACCTGTTGAACTATTCACCGGCCTATGTTGTGCAAGACAACAGCCCTATATCAACATGAAAACAAAGACTGTTCCGACAGTATGCGACCTTCCGTCGAAGTGCCGCTATTGAAAACCGCAACAACTAGGCTAGTTTTCAGCAAATATGTCCATTTCCAATTAAATTCCTGAGATGCTCTATCTGCTGCATTTTAGGGGGGATTGGTGGACTATTCACTATTGTAAAGCTGCTGCCTTTGGCCAGTGGTCTGCAATTATCCATCGTGAGATTCGGGTGCTTCGCTCCGTAGCAAGGGAGCAGAACCCCCTGAGGTGCTAAATGGTTGTTGGATTGATGCTCGCAACATTCATAGTCTTCGTCACGGTGGATTACTACCTCCAAAGGCGCCGGCCGCAGCAGATGGAAGTAAAGAATGCGGCTGAGGAAGTGCGGGGCGAAGAGCTGGCCTTTTCGATGAACGTCGTGGGAGGTTTCAAGGTCCCCGCCCATCTTTCCTATCATCCCGGGCACGCTTGGGCGATGAGAGAATCGCGCCAGGTGGTGCGCATCGGGTTGGATGATTTCGCGGCGCGGCTGGTGGGCCAGATTGATCAAATCGATTTGCCCGCGCGCGGCCACTGGCTGCGTCAGGGCGAAAAGGGATGGACGCTTGGCCGGGGCAGTCATCGCTTTCAAATGCTCTCGCCCATCGAGGGCGAAGTGGTGGACGTAAACCCGGAAGTCCTGCGCAATCCCGCGCTCGCTCATCAGGACCCTTACGGCGTCGGTTGGCTGGTGGCGGTGAACGCGCCGGCGGCGGAAGGCAATCTGAAAAACCTGTTGCACGGGAGGGTGGCACAGCGCTGGATGGAGGAATCCGTCGCCGATCTCCACACGCGCATTAGTCCAGGTTCGGAGGCTCGCCTGCAAGACGGCGGTCACGCCATTGGGGACGTGCTAAGTCTGGTCCCTGAATTCCAGTGGGAGAAGTTCGTAGAAGAAATGCTGCTCGGCTAAGGTCACGCTCGGTACGTGGCTCGGACGAGCCCCGCTTGAAATGTCTCTGGAGGATGATTATGGTCGCGATTTTTGTGGCTCTGATGTTTGTTTGCCTGGTTCTGACGGACTTGGGAATCGTGAAGTGGCAGGCGTGGCGGGTGGCACACCAGGCGCTGGCGAGGAGTCCCGGAGCCCAGGCTAGGGCGTATGAGCTTGAGGCGTTGTGCCAAGTGCCGGAAGGCGTTCACCTCGCCAGCCAGCATACCTGGCTCCGACCCGATCCTACGGGCGGGTTGGAAATGGGCGCTGACGCTTTGCTTGTGCGCGCGGTTGGCGCGGTCCGCCGGATTGTTCTGCCCAAAGTGGGCGACCAGGTGAGTGCCGGTCAGCCCCTCTTTCGCCTGGAGCGCAATGGCCACGCTGTCACCATTTCATCGGCCATGACCGGTCGGGTGATGGCCGTTAACAGCCGCCTCGTAAATCAACCGGAGCTCGTGAGCTCCGACCCCTATGGAAGCGGCTGGATCTGTTACCTTAACCCCACCCGCGTGGAGGAGACCTCCCCGAACGTACGCTTCGGTGAGCAAGCCGTGATGTGGCTCGAGAACGAATTTGCGCGCTTTCGCGAGTTCATCTTCACGCAAGTCTCGCCAGACCTAGCCCTCGGTGTCACAAGTCAGGATGGTGGACTTCCTGCGGTCGGTTGCCTCAGTGAACTTGGCCCGACGGCCTGGAGCGCTTTCGAGGCGAATTTCCTTCACCAGCCGTAATGGCGATTGAGAAGCATGTCATTATTCTTGGCATCGTAGGAGCGGTTTCGCATAGTGGATAGCCCACCACTCTTAACAAAACCTTGTAACTGCTAATATCGGGTGACTCCCATTAAAAGACCTGCACCCATTGCGTGATTTCTCTCCTCGTCCAAGATCCGACCCATGGACCAGGCGCCAAGGGGAAGAATAATCTGCAAGCTCTGCTCGCACCACCCCCCCGAATTTTCCCAATCACAGAACGGTCTCGATTGCGTAATTTCACAGCAGTGGAATCTGGTTGCAATTGAGCTGCAGGTATCTCGGACAATAAGGCCTATTGTGAGCCTCAACTGCTGAATTTCTCGGCATATGGCGTGCTTATACATTTAATGGGTCGGACTTTTGTCACAGGCAGAATGTCCAATCTGTCGCTCTACGGAGATGTTTAAAAAATGAGCAAATCCATTCTCGTCGATACCACCAAATGCATCGGATGTGGAGCCTGCGCTACCGCCTGTAAGATCGTGAACTATCTTCCCCTCGACGAGTCCGGTGCTAAGGACCTTCCAGCAGGGCCCTTGACCGAGGAGGCCCTTGTTACCTTCGCCCAAAGCCACGGCGAGGTGGACGGCAAATTGTCCGCAGACACGCTCAACGTGGTCCAGACGCATGGCAGTATTTTCGTGCGGCGATTCTGCATGCATTGCCAGGAACCTACTTGCGCGTCAGTTTGTCCCGTAGGCGCGCTGCACAAGACGGCTGCAGGACCGGTAGTTTACGACGCGGACAAGTGCATGGGCTGCCGGTACTGCATGATGGCCTGCCCGTTCAGCATTCCCCGCTATGAATGGAAAGCCCTCCTGCCCAAGGTGAGGAAGTGCACCCAGTGCGCGCCTCGACAGGCAAAAGGCCAGCAGCCCGCCTGCACAGAGGTCTGCCCGGTGCAGGCCGGCATTTTTGGCGAGCGCAACGATCTGCTGAAAGAGGCCGAGAAGCGTTTGCGCGAAGAGCCGTCGAAATACTTCCAGCACATTTACGGCAAGGATGAAGTGGGGGGCACCTCGGTGCTCTATCTCTCGGCGGTGCCTTTTGAGCAACTGGGCTTGCCCGCCAACCTGCCCACAGACCCCATGCCGATGTTGACCTATCGGGTGCTCTCCAAGATCCCCAGCCTTGTCACCCTGGGTGGGGTGCTTCTGGGCGGGATCTGGTGGATTACCAACCGCCGCGAAGAGGTGGCGAAGGCGGAAGAGCAGGTGACAGGGAACAGGTGACAGGGAACAGTCGTCAGTCGCCCGTGGTCCGTTGTCCGTTGCTAAAGGTTCGACGGTGGGGGCAGTCTCCAGGGGTTCCTGGCAACCACCCGGCCCCCTACGATGGAGAATGGATCGAGTGGCGGCTGGACAACGGACCACGGACCACTGACAACGGACAGCATTTACGGGGTTTGATTATGACCTTCTCAAAATTTCCTAAGCTCACTTTCTGGCGGATAGTCCTCGTTCTAATCCTGGCTGCGGGTTTCTATTCCGCAGTGCTGCGCTTCGTCAAAGGGTTGGGCGCCGCCACGAACCTGTCGGATCAGTTTCCTTGGGGGATCTGGATTGGTTTCGACGTGCTTTGCGGCGTGGGCTTGGCGGCAGGCGGCTTCACCCTGGCGGCGATCGTTTACGTCTTCCACATCGAGCGCTTCCACGCTGTGCTTCGCCCTTCGATTCTCACCGCATTTCTGGGTTACGCCCTGGTGGCCGTGGCACTGCTCTTCGACCTGGGCAAGCCTTACAACATCTGGCATCCCCTGGTGATGTGGAATCCGCACTCCGTGATGTTTGAGGTTGCCTGGTGCGTGATGCTTTACCTCACGGTGCTGGCGCTGGAATTCTCTCCCGCGGTTCTGGAACGCTTTCACCTGCACACCCCACTGCGCCTGGTTAAAGCCGCGACGATTCCGCTGGTGATTGCCGGCGTGATGCTCTCGACTTTGCACCAGTTGTCGCTGGGCAGCCTGTTCCTGATCGTGCCCACCAAGCTGCATCCCTATTGGTATTCGCCCCTGCTCCCCGTGTTCTTTTTCATTTCCGCGGTGGGCGTGGGAATGGCGATGGTGATATTTGAATCCAACCTGAGTTCACGCGCCTTTGGCCGGGAGATTGAGATGCCCTTGCTCGAAGTGTTGGGTCGGGCGATGGCCGTGGTGCTGGCGATTTACGGCCTGTTGAAATTTCAGGACCTCTGGGGGCGCGGGGCGCTCTCTCACCTGCGCGAACCTTCCACCGAGACGGTCCTCTTCCTCTTAGAAGTTACGCTGGGCGTGCTCATTCCCTTGCCGATGCTTCTTTTCCGCAAGGTTCGTGAAAATCGCGAGAGCCTTTTCGCCGTCGCGGTGCTGGTGATCACAGGCTTCATTCTGAACCGCTTGAACGTCTCGATTACAGGCTTGGCGGCTTCTTCCGGCGTGCACTACTTCCCCCGCTGGACGGAGGTGGCGGTAACGCTGTCGATCGTGGGCGTGGGGTTCCTGCTGTTCAGTTTGGCGGTCCGCTACCTGAATGTGATGGAGCCAAGCACGGGACACGGGGCACGGGAGACGGGATACGGGATACGGGGTACGGGAAACGGGATACGGGACACGGAACTTGCAGCCCGGAGCTGAGGGGAATTGTGGTTCACGACAACAAAGAGCTCGATGTTTGGAAGAAGGCAATTGCCCTTACTACGGATCTTTACAGATTAACTTCGCGATTACCAGATACGGAGCGATACGGCCTGACTTCTCAGATCCGGAGAGTGATGGGTCCACAATTCCAAATTGAGAGTCACATGCTCGGTAACCTGAGCCCCACATCCCGTTTCCCATGTCCCGTATACCGTGTCCCGTATCCCGTGTGCCGAGGGATCTGAATGACTAGTGTAACTCACAGTCTGGCGATCAAGCTGACGGCCTGCGCGGTGGGCGGGGTGGCGCTTCTCTTTGGCCTTTACGGGTACTGGAACCTGCGCACCTGGCGGAAATCACAGCAGGAGATTATCTTCCAGAGCGCCGACCGCATCAGTGACACTATCCGCCGCAGCATTCGCTACTCGATGTTGCGCAACCAGCGCGAGGACGTGTTCCACATCATCAACACCATCGGGCACGAGAACGGCATCAGCCGCATCCGCATTTTTAATAAGGAAGGGCAAATCAGCTTTTCCACGGACGCGAAAGAGGTGGGCAAGTTTGTGGATAAGAAAGCGGAAGCCTGTTACGCCTGTCACGCGCAGGCGCAGCCGCTGGCCCGGCTCGACCGGCCGGACAGGATGCGCATCTACACCGCGCAGGATGGCACCCGCGTGCTGGGGCTGATCCGGCCCATCGAAAATGAGGCGGATTGCTCGAACGCCGCTTGCCACGCGCACACCGACAGCAGCCAGGTACTGGGCGTGCTTGACACAAACCTCTCGCTGGCCGCCGCTGACCTTGCCGTGGCCCAGCACCAGCGGCGGTTGGTGGTCTTTACCATCGCCTCCATCCTGATGGTGAGCCTGTTCTCAGCCTGGCTGATCTGGTTCACGGTTCATAAACCCGTACGCCGGCTGACGGAAGGCACCCGCGCGGTGGCACAGGGCGACCTGGATTATCTTCTGCCGGAAACAAGCCAGGACGAGATCGGTAGCCTGGCCGTTTCCTTTAACCAAATGACGCAAGAACTGAAGAAGGCACAGGCGGAAAACCGGCAGTGGACTCAGACGCTCGAGGACCGGGTGCGCCGGAAGACGGAGGAGCTCGAGCGCGCCTATCGCAGCCTGACCCAGTCGGAGAAGATGGCGTCACTCGGGAAGTTGGCAGCAGTGGTCGCACACGAGATCAATAATCCCCTGGCCGGCATCCTGACTTACAGCAAGCTGATTTCGCGCATGGCCGACAAGGGCTTCAGCAACGACCAACGTCTGGGCGAGGCCAAAAGCTACTTGCATATCATCGAGGGAGAGAGCCGGCGCTGCGGCAGTATCGTCAAAAACCTGCTCACCTTCGCCCGGCAGAATCCCATTAATCCGCAGAAGAACGATCTGAATGCCATCATCGAACGCTGTCTACTTTTGGTAGGACATCAAATGACTTTGCAGAACATCGAGTTGGAGAAGAGACTCGCAGCCGACCTGCCGGCCCTCTATTTCGACTCGGGACAAGTTCAGCAAGCGTTATTGGCAATCCTGATGAACGGGATCGAGGCCATGCCGCAGGGCGGGCGGCTGGTTATCGAAAGCACCTTCGACCCGGGGCGACGCTTGGGCTCGGTCGTGGTAAGCGATGAAGGGCCGGGCATTCCCCCGGAGGTCCTTTCGCACATCTTCGAGCCTTTTTTCACGACCAAGGAAGAAGGCCAAGGGACGGGTCTGGGCCTGGCTATTGCCCTGGGCATCATCCAGCAGCACGGAGGAAACATCGAGGTGGCTTCTACGGCGCAGAAGGGGACGCGGTTCACCGTCCTCCTGCCGGAGGAGCCGCCGGTAAACATCGGCGCCGCGGCGTGAAAGCCGGGACACGGGACACGGGATACGGGATACGAGCGTAGGGGGCATTTGTGGTTCAGAACTACAAGGAGTTGGATGTTTGGAAGAAGTCTGTTTCCCTTACAACCGAACTCTACAGATTAACCGCTCACTTCCCCGACACAGAACGGTACGGCTTGACTTCACAGATCCGCAGGGCCACGACCTCGGTCGCCGCTAATATCGCAGAAGGATGGGGAAGAGGGTCCAGGGGAGAATACATTCAGTTCCTGACGGTGGCGCGAGGGTCACTGATGGAACTGGAGACACACCTGATTGTTGCGTGCAACTTACACTTTCTAAATTCAGAGGAGTTTGGTTCGGTTTCGAAGCCGTTTAAAGATATCGAGAAAATGCTTAATCGTTTGATCGGGGTGTTGAGAATACGGAAGGCGAAATCTTGAGGCGAACCGCGGGTTCCGTATCCCGTGTCCCGTATCCCGTATCCCGAATTGAAGGAGTAGAGAAAATGAATCCAAAGGCCAGCATCCTGATAGTCGACGACGAAGGTGTCGTGCGGGAATCGCTTGGAAAATGGTTTGAAGAAGAGGGCTACAGTGTGGATACCGCCACCAGCGCCCGCGAGGCGCTCTTGAAGCTGCCGCGCCAGCGTTGGGACCTGGCCCTGGTAGACATCAAGATGCCGGGCATGGACGGCCTGGAGCTACACCGCAAGATTCGCGAGGTCGACCCTAACATCATCGTCATCATTATGACCGGGTATGCCTCGGTTGAGACTGCCGTGCAGGCGCTCAAAGACGGCGCCTACGATTACATCATGAAGCCGTTCGACCCGGATGACCTGGCCCACACGGTTTCCAAAGCCCTCGACCATCGCCGCGTGAAGGAAGAGAACCTGCGCTTGCGCGAAAATCTGGAGGAAGTTCAGGCCGTTGAGATGGTCGGCCAAAGCCGCGGCATGCAGAAAGTGCTGGAGGCCATCCGGACTGTGGCGCCCACCGATACCACCGTACTGATTCACGGGGAAAGCGGGACCGGCAAAGAGTTGGTGGCGCGCGCCATCCACAACCTGAGCCCGCGCCGCTTCATGCCCATGGTCACCATCCATTGTGGCGCGCTGACGGAGACCTTGCTCGAAAGCGAACTCTTTGGGCATGAGAAGGGGGCGTTCACGGGCGCGCAGTACCGCAAGAAAGGCAAATTCGAGGTCGCCGAGGGTGGCACGGTTTTTCTCGACGAGATTTCCGACATCAGCCTGAAGACCCAGACCGACTTGCTGCGTGTCCTCCAGGAAAAAGAGATCACCCGCGTGGGCGGCAACCAGCCGATCAAGGTGGATTTTCGTGCCGTCGCTGCCACCAACAAGGACCTGACCACCCTGGTAAGAGAGGGCACCTTCCGCCCCGACCTCTATTACCGCCTGGATGTTTTCGGCATCACGGTACCGCCCCTGCGCGAGCGCAAAGAGGATATCCCCCTACTCGCCGATCATTTCCTGCACAAGTATTCGCGCGCCATGAACAAACGCTTCACTAGTCTTAGCCGGCCGGCGCTCGACCTTATGATGAAATACGAGTGGCCCGGCAATGTACGGGAACTGGAAAACGCCATCGAACGCGCCATGGTGATTGGCCGCGAGCCGGAAATCCAGGCTGCGGATTTTCCCCTGCAGGTCTCAACGCCGCCCGCGCCTGAGGGGGGGTTAGCGCTTGATGACGTAGAACGCGGGCATATCCTGCACGTGCTCGAGGTCTGTGAGTGGAACCAGACGCGGACCGCCAAAGTGCTCGGCATCGACCGCGTCACCCTCTACAATAAGATCAAGAAATACGGATTCCGGAAGGCTATCCCGGCCGCGCCATGAGAATCATCTCGCTGATGCCAATTGGAAAAGTGGACCGGGCGCTTCTGGAACCTCTTGCCGAGGGCCTGACGCGGCGGTTGCAGGTGGCGTGTTCCATCCAGCCGGATGGGTTGGAGACGGAGTTCGCCTACAACTCCCTGCGCCAGCAATACCACTCTTCCGAGATCCTGAAGAAGATTCTGGAGAGGCCGCCCAGCGATAGTTGGAAGGTGCTGGGAGTGACCGAGGTAGACCTCTACATCCCCGTCCTGACTTTTGTCTTCGGTGAAGCGCAGATGTCGGACGGCGGGGCCCTGGTTTCCGCGCATCGACTGCGCCAGGAGTTCTACGGTCTACCCAGCGACCCCGAACTTCTCCACGACCGCTTGCTGAAAGAAGCCCTCCACGAGCTCGGCCACACCTACGGGCTGCGCCATTGCTCCGATTACACCTGCGTAATGAGCGCCTCAAACGGCGTCGAACGCATCGACCTGAAACGCGCGGAATTCTGCCCGGCCTGCACCCAGGTATTGCCCCGCGATGAGCCTTAAGGCTCTGCATCACCCCGCCTACCCGGGAAGTCGTAACTCCCTGATCCCGGTCGTCGCAGTCCCCGTGGCGTGTGTTATCGCAGTTCCCGAAACTGCGCGGAGGTGATCCCAAGCTGGCGAAGGATTTTGAAGAAAAGTGGCGGGCCAATCTCACGACCACCATTCAAAGACTCTGGAGAGCTCGGCAAGCGCTTCTTCGCGGGTGGGCATCAGGGCGTAACATCCTGAAATAGCCGGGATCTCTGCTACCCACGCGCCATCTTCCTGGCAATAGAGAATGGTCTTGTAATCGTCGATCTTCACCGCTGCTCCTCAGCCGTCTCCCCAAGTATAACATGCCCTCTCGCTGCCGCCATCTTGCAACACGCCACAGCAGCACGCGTAGCGCAGACCTCCGCCGTTGAGGTCTGCGGTTCTTCCTGCGCCATTTGAGCGAATGTATTGTGACGAAGTGCCGCGGACCCCAAAGACGGGGGACCGCGCTACACCCGCATTGTGCACTACACGATGGAGTCACATGAGCAAACGTAGCGCAGACCTCCGCCGTTGAGGTCTGCGGTTCTTCCTGCGCCAATTGAGCGAATGTATTGTGACGAAGTGCCGCGGACCCCAAAGACGGGGGACCGCGCTACACCCGCATTGTGCACTACACGATGGAGTCACATGAGCAAACGTAGCGCAGACCTCCGCCGTTGAGGTCTGCGGCTCTTCCTGCGCCAATGGAGCGAATGTATTGTGACGAAGTACCGCGGACCCCAAAAACGGGGGACCGCGCTACACCCGCATTGTGCACTACACGATGGAGTCACATGAGCAAACGTAGCGCAGACCTCCGCCGTTGAGGTCTGCGGCTCTTCCTGCGCCAATGGAGCGAATGTATTGTGACGAAGTACCGCGGACCCCAAAAACGGGGGACCGCGCTACGCTTACTGCCAGCGTCGCACGTCGAATCAGATCGCAATGAGTGAGACTACAAAAGCGCCAGTATCCCGCGCGCCGCGAGGCTGATGACGATGGCCAGTGCGAGCAGTGCAGTTGACGCGGCGAGGGTCAGTCGCCAGCCGAGTTCGCGCAGCAGGGAGGCGAGCGTGGCCATGCAAGGCAGGTAGAAAGTTACGAAGAGGGTGAAGATCAGGATTTGCGCCGCGGTCATGACGCCCAGCACATGGGTTGTGCCGAGCGCCTGCATTAGCATCAAGAGCGACAGTTCTTTGCGCAGCACGCCGAAAATCAGCGTCAGGCCCACGGAGCGTGGCAATCCCAGCAGCGCCGTGAGCGGTGAGAGCGCCGCATTGATGCCATGTTGCCAGCCGTAGAAATCCACAAGACTCAGCAACACGCTCCCCACCACCAGCAGTGGAAACGCCACCAAAACAAATTCCCGCAGTCGCCACCAGGTTTTGAGCGCCACCACGCGCGGCGCAGGCACTCGGTAGGCGGGAACTTCAAGCAGCATGCCGGGTGAAATTTCCGGCCAGAGGCGCGCTAGCACGTGTCCCGCGAGAGCTACTACCACAATGTTCAGTGCGTAGATGCCGAGAGCGTAATTCGCCCCCAGATAGAAGCCCACCAGCGCGAAGATCACCGTCATGCGCGCCGAGCAGGGCACCAGCACCGCCAGGAATGCCGCGATAAAGCGGTCACGCCGGGAAGTGAGGATGCGCGTGGCCATCACGGCCGGTACGCTGCATCCGTAGCCCACCAGTATCGGCAGGGTGGCCGTGCCATGCAGTCCCAGGCGATGCATCGCGGCGTCCATCAGGTAACCGACACGCGAGAGGTAACCGATGTCTTCAAGAATCGCCAAGCCCACGAGAAACGGCAGGAGGTAGGGCAGCACGATGGCTACCGCCCCGGCCGTCCCCAACACGGCGCCTTTCGTGGCTGCGAAGAGTGCGCTCTGCGGGTCAAGGTGCTGCGCGAGCGTCGCCACCAGCAGGTCGAAGACCGCCAGGATGCGGGCCTCACCCAGCTTGCCCACGTCGAATATCAGGCGGAAGAATCCCAGAAAGACACCAAGCAAAGCCACGTAACCCCAGAAGGGATGCATGACCAGACGATCCAACTTCTCGCGCCAATCGGTGCGGGGCCGCGCCACACGCACCACGCGCTCAAAAAGTGTGAGGCAGGCAGCGTGCCGCGCCGCGGAGATTGCCGCATCCGCCGGCTGGCCTGTGCGCACCGCGATCTCAGCTTGCGCCCATTCTACCGCCGGCGCTACGTCCGGGGCCTCGCGCCGGGTTTCGAGGGGATCACTCTGCACCCACTGGAGGGCTCGGAAGCGTGCGGGAGGAAATTCCGGCGCTTCGCTGCCGCCGGCTTCCGCCACTGCAACGCTGACGGCAGAAAGTTGTTCGGGTGTGTGGGCAGCCGAGGCCGATGCTTCGTGCGTCTGAAGGGCCGGCGACCCATGCGCGTGTGTGACTCCGGCAATCTTCTCCGCCAGTTGCTCGACCACCACTTCCGCATCCTTTGCGTAAATGAAGGCGCGCGTACGGTTGTGCCCGGCAGCACCCACCGCTTGCGCCGTCCGAAAGGTTTCCATGATGCCGCGCCCCCGCGCCGTGGTCGCTTCCACCACCGGCACTCCCAAGGCGATTGCCAAGGCGCGCGAATCAATCGTCATACCTTTGCGCACGGCTTCGTCCATCATGTTCAGGCAAATGACCAACGGGGCTTCGAGGTCCAGCACTTCGAGGGTCAGCTCCAGGCTGCGCGCCAGTTGCGAGGCGTCCAATACATTGACGATGACGTCCCACCCACCGGCGAGCAGAAAATCCCGGCTGACAGCTTCTACCGGAGAGGTTGGCGTGAGGGAATAAAGGCCTGGCAAGTCTACCAGTTCCAATACGGCGCCATTCACCCGCGCCTCACCGTACGTGTACTCTACCGTGGTGCCGGAAAAGTTTGAGGTTAGCGAGCGGTATCCCGCCACGGCATTAAAAAGAGTACTCTTACCTGAATTGGGTTGGCCGACCAGTGCGACCTTCACGGCAGGACTTCAACGCGGATCTTTTCCGCCAGTTGCTTACCAACCGCAACTTGGGTGCCGCGGTTGTCAATCATCAGCGGACCGCCAAAAGGGGCACGACGTAATACCCGGACGCGATCGCCCGGCTGGATGCCCATCTGGTTGAAGGAGCGACGCACATCCCAACCACCCGTAATTAAAAGAATCCTAAGGTGGGCGTGGTCGTCAGCTTGGTAGAGGTTCATGGGTGAGTCAAAGTTCGCTGTGTCTCGCATACCAACCCCATTAGGGCAAGGTAGGTTCCAGACAAAAGGCCAAAATGCTTAAAAACTCCTCACCCTGAAACTAGCTAATTGCAAACCATTTGCATGTAACTTAAGTCACAGGGTGGATCAGGCAGGTACTTTTGTCCTTTTCGGAGGAGAGGGATTTCACGCCGTTGCCCACCCTAATGCACTACAAAAACTCCAGGGGACAGGTCCCCACGGGCGCGGACGTGCTAGAATTCCCGCCGAGGGTGGTGTTTGGTGGGGCCATCACATCTAACTGCCGGAGCGGAATCCAATCACATGAAGACGACAAACCCGCCGCGAATCCTGATTGCCGACGACCAGGCTGACGTTATCGAGGCGCTGCGGCTATTGCTGAAGGCGGAAGGGTTTGAGACCCGGGCGGCTACGTCTCCCTCTGGGGTTCTGGCCCTCCTCGAAGCGGCGGATTATGACCTTCTGCTGATGGATCTGAACTACGCTCGAGACACTACCTCCGGGCAGGAGGGGCTTGACCTGCTAACGCGCGTGCAGAGTATGGACAGCACGCTGCCCGTGGTGGTGATGACCGCCTGGGGCAGCGTGGAAATCGCTGTGGAGGCCATGCGCCGCGGGGCCCGCGATTTCATCCAGAAGCCCTGGGAAAATGCCCGCCTGCTGTCGATTCTAAAAACCCAATTGGAGTTGAGCCGCGCCTTGCGCGAGGGGCAGCGCCTGGAAGCGGAAAACCGTCTGCTGCGAGCCGAAGGCCGGCCCACCCTGATCGCGGAATCTCCGGCCATGCGGCCGGTGCTCGACCTGATCGGGCGCGTCGGTCCTTCCGATGCGAATGTGTTGATCACCGGCGAGCACGGCACGGGCAAGGAAGTGGTGGCGCGAAGTTTGCACGTCTTGTCCGAACGCGCTTCGCGGCCCATGGTCACTGTGAACGCAGGCGGCCTTTCCGAAGGCGTCTTCGAAAGCGAGTTGTTCGGCCACGTCAAGGGCGCCTTTACGGACGCCAAAGCGGATCGCGTGGGCCGGTTCGAACTCGCGGACGGGGGGACGCTATTCCTCGACGAAATCGCCAACGTTCCGTTAAATCTGCAAGCCAAGCTGCTGCGGGTGCTCGAAACGGGAGAACTTGAGCGCGTGGGCTCATCGAAGACTCGGCGGGTGGATGTGCGCGTCTTGTCAGCGACCAACGCTGACGTCGCCCAGGAAATCCACGCCGGACGGTTTCGTGAAGACCTGCTCTTCCGGTTGAATACTATTGAGATTGCGCTTCCACCTTTGCGGGGGCGGCGTGAAGACCTGGCCCTGCTCGCGAACTATTTCCTCCGCCAGTTCGCGCAACGCTACCGAAAGCATCTGTCAGGCTTTGAGAGCGCGGCAATGCAGGCGCTGTTCGAATACCCCTGGCCGGGCAATGTCCGTGAGCTCGAGCACGCGGTCGAACGGGCGGTTCTGATGGCCCAGGGCGATGCGGTACGTTCGAGCGACCTGGGCCTGCGGGCGGGCCGCGAGGGGGTTGGACATGTGGAAGAGATGAGTCTCGAAGACGTTGAGTGCCTGCTGGTCAAAAAAGCGCTGGCCCGCTATGAGGGAAACGTCAGCGCGGCCGCCGACGCTCTGGGACTGAGCCGAAGCGCCCTCTATCGCCGGATGAAGAAATACGGTTTGTAGCGGTGAAAAGGTGAGCAATCCAGTGATTCTCGCGACCGAGCCCACCAGGCGCGACGCCACTTCCCGGCGTTCACCTCGCGTCAGCCGGCAGATGCGCTTTGAAATCCAGCTCCTGACGGCCGCGGTGATTGCGGGACTTCCCGCCGTGCTGGTGACGGTGATTCTGCTTTGGTCTCGCGACTACACGGACCGCACGCGTTGGACACTAACCGCGCTGGTGGCGGCATTCTGGTTGGGCGGCGCGCTTTCACTCCGCTCCCGTCTGGTTTATCCGCTGCGAACCCTTTCCAACCTGCTGGCAGCTCTGCGCGAAGAGGATTACTCCATCCGCGCTCGCGGCGCGCGCCCGGACGACGCTTTTGGAGAGGTGATGGTGGAAGTGAACGCCTTGAGCGAAATGCTGCGAGCCCGGCGGCTGGGTGCGCTGGAAGCAACCGCCCTGATGCGCAAAGTGATGGAGGAAATCGACGTTGCCGTTTTCACCTTCGATGGCGAGGAGTGCCTGCGGCTGATGAATCGCGCGGGCGAGCGGCTTCTCGGCAAGCCCAGTGAGCGCATCCTGGGACGCACGGCCGAGGAACTGGGACTTGCGGATTGGCTGGAAGGGGAACCGGCGCGAACCCTGACCACCTCCTTCCCGGGTGGAGCCGGACGCTGGGGCATGCGGCGCAGCACCTTCCGCGAGGGCGGGAAGCCGCACCATCTGCTGGTCCTGACGGATTTGAGCCGCCCCCTGCGCGAAGAAGAACGTCAGGCGTGGCAGCGACTGATTCGCGTGCTCGGCCACGAGCTTAACAATTCCCTGGCTCCCATCAAATCGATGGCCGGGACTCTTGAAAGAATACTGGACCGGGAGCCGCGGCCCGCGGATTGGGAAGGCGATGTGCGTCAAGGACTGGGAGTGATTGAGGCGCGTGCGGCGGCGTTGACCCGCTTCATGGAAGCCTACGCGCGCCTGGCGCGTCTGCCCAGTCCGACGCTCCGGCCGGTGGAAGCGGGCGCCCTGGTGCGTCGCGTGGCAGGACTGGAGCGCCGGGCGGCGATTACTCTCTTGCCCGGGCCGGAAGTGACGGTTCGCGCGGATGCCGACCAGTTGGAACAGTTGCTCATCAATCTGCTCCGCAACGCGGTGGATGCAGCGCTTGAAACGGGAGGCGGAGTTGAGGTCGGCTGGGCTCGCCAAGGTGACCAACTCGAGGTGCGCATCCAGGATGAAGGGCCAGGCTTGGCGAACACCTCCAACCTTTTCGTTCCGTTCTTCACCACCAAGCCCTCAGGCTCCGGAATCGGCCTGGTCTTGAGTCGGCAAATCGCAGAGGCCCACGGCGGGAGCCTGACGCTTGAGAATCGCAAAGATCGCACAGGATGCGAAGCCCGGCTGCGCTTACCGTTGTGAGGAGTGGCTCGAACTCGCTGCCTCCGAACGGGTCCTGGGGCGAAGACATATCCGCATCTCGATAATCAGGGCTAAAATTGTCGCGTATGACTGAGTCCAAAGCAGCGCGTGCCGCGATTCTTAAAAAGGTCCCGATGTTTTGGGACCTCTCGGAAAAAGAATTGGGATTCTTGGCGGAGCGCGCCGTCCTGCACAAGCTTGAGGGCGGCGCCGTGGTTTTTTCCGAGGGCGAAGCCTGCCAGGGCCTGCATGTGGTTGCATCGGGAGCGGTAAAAGTTTTTAAGACATCGGCGGGCGGGCGCGAGCAGGTGCTAACCATAGAGGCTCCGGGGCAATCCGTTGCCGAGGTGCCCTTATTCGATGGTGGAAATTATCCTGCCTCTGCCGTCGCCCTGGGTGATACGGCCTTGATATTTGTCGGCAAGAAAGATTTTCAAGCGCTCTGCCTCGAACATCCGGAAGTTGCCCTAAAGGTACTAAAAGTGGTGGGTGCGCGCCTTCGGAAGCTGGTAGGAATTATTGAAGAGCTTTCATTCACGACGGTCCGGCATCGGCTGGCAGCACTGTTGCTTCGCCTCGCCAAACGACGTGGAAAATCGACGGCGCGTGGGACCGAATTCACATTACTGGGAAGCAATCAGGAACTTGCCTCGCACATTGGAACCGTCCGCGAACTCGTTTCGCGGAACCTGAGCCGCTTTCAGGCTGAAGGGCTGGTGAAGATGGAAGGCAAGACGGTCATCATCCCGGACCTCGCGGCACTCAAAGCAGAAGTTGAGAACGAAGAATAACCACCCCGGCGCTCCAGGCGCCACTGTAACCACCCCGGCGCTCGGCGCGCTGCCGGTAACCACCCCGTCGCCCAGGGCACCACCCCTCCTAAATCAGGAGGGGAGTGGTTACAGAACTTCCCTACTCAGATGAGGAGGGGTGGCGCGCCGAGCGACGGGGTGGTGCTGACAAGGGGAAGAAAACTGGCGTCGACAAGGGCAGCGCCGACGGATTCCTTCCACAAACTCTGAAGCCCCGCCCCTCCGACCCCTCTAAGAAAATGGCCCGCCGCGGCCGCTGAAGCAACTGAAGATCAAGCGGTCTTCCCATCAAAATGCCAGCGCCTGATCGAGGTCCTGGATAAGGTCCTCCGCGGCCTCGACCCCTATCGACAGGCGCACCAAGCCATCGGTGATCCCAATGGCGAGCCGCTGGTCACGCGGAACGGCTTGATGGCTGGTGGAGGCGGAGTGCACAATCAGCGAGCGCGTGTCGCCCAGGCTGGCGGCACGGGCGAAGATCCTGACTCGATTCATGACTTGCTTCCCGCCCTCGTAACCCGCTTTGGCCTCAAAACTCATCATGGCTCCAAAGCCTTTCATCTGCCGCTTGGCCAGGTCGTGGCCGGGATGAGCCGGGAGGCCGGGGTAGTTGACATGCGCAACCTTAGGGTGTTGAGCCAGGAATTCAGCGATCTTCTGGGCGTTGGCGCATTGTGCTGGAACGCGAAGGTGCAGGGTGTGGATTCCACGCAGGATAAGCCAGGCGTTAAAGGGGCTCATGACCCCGCCGAAGTCGCGGAGGACATGGAGATTGAGGTGGCGGATGTAGTCCTGGGGGCCAATGACGGCGCCTCCCATCGCGTCACCGTGGCCGCACAGATACTTGGTCGCGGCATGAACCACCACGGTCACACCCATTTTCAGGGGTTGTTGAAGCACCGGCGAAGCGAAGGTGTTGTCAATCATGGAGGGGATGCCATGCGCTGTGGCGATCCGGGCCAGCGCGGCGATGTCCAGGATCTCCAGCACGGGATTGCTGGGGGTCTCCAAATAGATTAGGCGCGTATTGGGCCGAATCGCCTTCTCGAAATCTTCGGGGCGTGTCGATTGCACAAAGGTTGCGGAGGCGCCCAGATCAGGGAGTACCCGCTTGAGGAAATCATAGGTTGCGCCGTAAAGGGATCGCGCTGCCACCACATGATCACCGGCTTTCACGTATCCCAGAATCGCAGAAGAAATAGCCGCCATGCCGGAGCCGAAGGCCAACGCGGCTTCGCCGCCCTCGAGCGCCGCGAATTTTTCTTCCAACGCGTGGACCGTGGGATTCCCGTAACGCCCATAAGTGTATCCGGGCTTCTCTCCGGCGTACAACGCGGCCATTTCATCGGAATCCACTGCGGCGAACGTGGTGGATTGGTAGATCGGTGTGTCGATGGCCCCGGTGATTTTGCAAGGGGCTTCCCCCGCGTGCACAGCAAGCGTGGCGAATTTGAAATCGTCCTTCATGGCGCACCTCGAGATGATTAATTCCCCGGTCTGCTCCGAAGAGATTCCAGAGTATCGCGGCACGGCAGGATTGGAAAGAGCCAGATGGAGGCAAAAACCAACCGCCATGTTCGTCCAATCCATCAGGGCAAAAAGCCTCCGGAGGTCGCGACCCCACCGGGTGGACACTCACGCCCACCGCAATGTTGGGATGGCCTGTCACTTCGTCCCTTTACGTCGATGACCCGCTGGACTTCATCTTTGGAAATGACTAGACTCTTGTCTGGGGGAAGCAGGGAGTTCTTTTGGGGGTGCTTTATGGCTCACTGCCCGGAGTGCGAGGCCGTGATTGATGTTGAAGACGACGTTGAAGAAGGGGCACTGATGGATTGCCCCGATTGCGGCGCAGAGCTCGAAGTGGTGAACACTAACCCGGTGGAGATCGACGTCATTTCCAGCGAGGAAGCCGAAGAGGAAGAAGAGGCCTGGTAGAGTGAATTCACGCCTAGCAATTGTGAAAGCGCTATTCGGTTGGCAGCACCGGGGGGATGAATTTCAGGGCACGCTCCGCAAAGCGGCTTCGCTTGCGGCCCTGCTCCTGGTTGGGACGTTGATCCTTTTTGCCCCGGAAGGGTTTGCCAAGGATAAGAAACCTCCGTCAAAAACCGTCACCGGCCAAGTGATGGACGCGACGGAGAATGGGATTGAAGGTGCGACGGTGGAGCTGACTGATCTCCAGACCGGGAAGGTGCTGGAGATCTACTCTCAGGAGGGAGGCCAGTACCAGTATGCCGACCTCTCACTTTCGCACGATTACACGATTAAGGCCACGTTCAAGGGGGCTTCCTCAGAGGTCCGGAAGGTCAGCTCAGTGGATATACGTACACATCTGGTGCTCAACCTCACCATCCCCGCCCCGAAGCAGTAAGCAAGCCTGAGGTCTTCATGCCAACCCCAGTTCAAGCGGCTCGATGCTTTCAGCCATCGTTGGAGATTGAAAGGCGCGAAGTTCATGGCGAACTTTACTTTGATTGAGGCCAGCGGTCGCGCCAAACTATGAACCTTCAAAGGTCTAAAGGAATTCGTCTCTGGGGATGCCCGCCTGCGTGCAGATGGTCCTGAGTGTGGACCCTTTCAAATGGGGATGATTTGGCATGGTCAATGGTGTCGATGTGCCGTCCGGATTTACTCGAACCATTGCACCAGAGAATCTTACTTTGGCGGGAACTTGACTCGATATTGCTGGCGGCCCACCTTAAAGACTACCTCCGTGTAAACCGGATTGCCCTTGTTGTCCCAAGGAGAAAATTTTGAGGCGGGATTGGTTATTCGCTCCCAAGTGGCTTGCCCAAGGTCCCCGGTCGCAATATAGACTGCACCCGCTTTGATTTGGCGCTGGGCGTCGCTCTTGGATTTGCAGATGTCCAGGTTCACAAGCCAGGTGTCAAGCCTCGCACCGACCTTGAACTCCTTCTCGGAGGCTCCAACTGTCACCCGTATGAGGCCTGCCGATGAAACCACGGCACTCGCCGAGGGTGCATTCGGATCAATCCCTTTGCTCTCGTGCTTGAATTCAAAATCCTTCTGCGCTTGCTCGGCTGCCTCCGGCCCGTGGAAATCCGTGATGATGCGCTGCGCCAGGGCTTTCTTCATTTCGAGCGGGTGATTCTTTCCGGACGCGACCGAGGTCTTGAGTGCCTCAATCTGGGCAGGAGTCAGATCGGTGAGCAGCAGGTAGTAACGCCACATCATCTCATCCGAGATCGACAGCAACTTGCCGAACATTTCGGCGGGGGGCTCATTGATGCCCACGTAGTTGCCCAGTGACTTCGACATCTTCTGCACGCCGTCGAGCCCTTCGAGGATGGGCGTGGTCATGATGACCTGCGACTCCTGCCCATATTCGGCCTGGATGGCCCGCGCCACGAGCAGATTGAATTTCTGGTCGGTGCCGCCAAGTTCCACATCAGCTTCGAGCGCCACGGAGTCGTACGCTTGCGAGAGCGGGTAAAGCAGTTCGTGCATGGAAATGGGCCGCTGCTCTTTCATGCGATTGGCAAAGTCGTCACGCTCCAGCATTCGCGCCACGGTGTACTTGGAGCAAAGCGTCACCCAGTCGCGCCCAGTGAGTTTGCCGAGCCAGCGATTATTGAAGTCCACGACAGTCTTGTGCGGATCGAGAATCTTGAAGACCTGTTTCTTGTAAGTTTCCGCGTTGGCGGCGATCTCCTCCGGCGTCAAAGGTGGGCGCGTGACGTTCCGGCCGGAAGGGTCACCGATCATGCCGGTGAAATCGCCAATCAGAAAAATCACCGTGTGACCGAGATCCTGGAAGTGTTTCAGCTTGCGAATCAGCACGGTGTGGCCAAGGTGAATATCCGGCGCCGTGGGGTCAAACCCGGCTTTCACGCGCAGCGGCTTGCCGGTCTTCGCCGAGCGCTCCAGCTTGGCTTTGAGCTCTTCCACGCGGATGGTTTCCTCCGCGCCTTTGGTGAGGTATGCGAGTTGTTCGTCGAGGGTCATAGGGGTTAATCGTCAGTCGGATTAGCTTCTGCACTCAGGTCAGGATCTGGAGCTGGCGGAGCGCTGACAGATTGGGATGTTTCCCAACCTTGCGCACAAAGAGGTCATCAGCCGTCACCAGGATGCTGCTAGACTCGATTGCAGAGGCCAAAAAGTAAGAATCGTAGACCGCCGCGTTGAGCGAGGCCGCCAGCTCTACTGCCTTCGCGAGTGTGGACCAGCTTAACGCCTCCAAGACTAGGTCCAGCGCCCGAAACGAATCTGCAATTACATTAATTTCATCGGCGGTGAACCTTCGTCCCGTCTTCAAAGCATTGGCAAGCTCGAGCACAAGAAACTCTGGGCAACTCAGGGTGCAACGCTTCTGAATATAGGCTGTGCGCAATTCCCGGGCCTGTAACCAATCACTCTCTTCGCTTTGCACAAACCATTTCAGCACAACGGAAGTGTCGACGACGTACCGGGATCTGGAAAGGTCGGTGGTCACTTCTTGCCACCCTGCAGCCGGTATCTCCACGCGTGGAGAATCTCAACTGCTGGCCAGTCACCGGCTTCTCGCGCCAAGCGGTCCATGGTCGCTACCGCTTTCCTTTGGCGCTGTAACCGGGCGGTCTCGGCCTGTTGTTTTTCGTGCTCGGAGGCGAAAGCACGAACTGCGGTGCGAATAAGATTGCTGCGCGAAGTTTTCCGTCGGCGGGCTTCCCGGTCCGCTAGGCGCAAGGTTTCAGGGTCGAAGGTAACGTTAATTCTGGTCTTTGTGGCCATAGGGATTACACACGCTAGTGTATCACCTCGATGCGTTCGTCGCTACCTGTGAGGGTGGATATCATTTGCCCAGCACGCGGCGGCCTTCGATGTGAACGCGGTCTTCCAGGAGCAGACAGATGGCCTCGGAGTAAATGCGGTGTTCTTCTTTGAGGATTCGCGCGGCAAGCGTTTCCGCGGTGTCGGCGTTCGAGCACCGGCACCACCGCCTGGCAGATGATGGGGCCGGTATCCACGCCTTCGTCCACGATGTGAACGGTGCAGCCGGTGAATTTAACACCGTATTCGAGCGCCTGCCGTTGCGCGTCTTCTCCCGGGAAGGCAGGAAGCAAGGCGGGGTGAATGTTCAGGATGCGACGGGGGAATTCCCGCACGAAGTAAGGACTGAGGATGCGCATGAAGCCGGCCAGGCAGACCAAGTCAACCTGGAATTCTTTGAGCACCGCCGCGACTTCGCGGTCGAATGCTTCGCGCTCTTTACCCTTGGAGGGGATGAAGCGGGTCGCGAGCCCCATTTCCCGGGCCCTTGCCAAGCCCAGCGCGTCTTCCTTATTGCTAATCACCACGGCGATTTCCGCCGGAATCTTGCCCGCTTGCACGTTGCGGGCGATGGCCTCAAAGTTTGAGCCGCGGCCGGAAAGGAGGATTCCAAGTTTTTTCATGGAAGACACTCGCCAAGGGATTCATGATCCAAAGCCAGAAGGACGCATGCTGAACAATCGGCTCTAAGCGCCCAGGTACTTCACCCCCGGGCGGCCGCGGACGATGCGACCGATGTTCCAGAACTTTTCCCGCCGCTTCTGCAAGTTTGAGATGACCTTCGCAAGGTTCCGTTCCGAAATGATCAGTAGCATCCCCAGGCCCATGTTAAAGGTGCGCAACATGTCGTCCTCGGGGACGTTGCCCCGCTTGGCAATCAGGTTGAAAATCGGCAGCACCGGCCAGCTCCCCAGTTGAACTTCCGCTCGCGTGCCGTCGGGGAGAATTCTCGGGGTGTTATCTGTAATGCCTCCACCCGTAAGGTGGACCAGGCCTTTCAGCCAGCCACGGGCGAGCAGCGGCTGAACTGCTGGCCAGTAGCAGCGGTGCGGGGCGAGCAGTTCATCTCCAAGGGTCCGGCCGAGTTCGGGGATGTGCTGGGTGAGTCTGAGGCCAGCCTTTTCGAGTAGCACTTTGCGGGCCAGCGAGTAGCCGTTGGTATGCAGGCCGAGCGAAGGCAATCCCAGGATTACGTCTCCCGGCTGAATGCTGCCGCCATCAATGATTTTGCTTCGCCTCACCCATCCCACGATGCAGCCTGCTAAATCGTACTCATCCTCAGGGTAGAAGCCCGGCATCTCGGCAGTCTCACCGCCGACGAGTGCGCACCCTACTTTGCGGCAGGCGCGTGCCAGGCCACTGACGACTTCCGTCACCACCTGCGGGCGCATCTTTCCCGTGGCCAGGTAATCGAGGAAGAAGAGGGGAGCGGCGCCGTGCACAGCAATGTCATTGACGCAGTGGTTGAGCAGATCCGCCCCCACTGTATTGTGGCGATTGAGGGCAAAGGCAATCTTGAGCTTGGTGCCGACGCCATCCACGCTCGACACCAGCACGGCATCGCGCGGCAGACCTTGCAAGGAGAAGAAGCCGCCGAAGGCACCGACCTCTCTCAAAACGCGAGGGCTGAAGGTGCTTCGCGCCAACTGCTTGATGCGAGATTTGGCTTGGCTGGCGGCGTCGATATCGACGCCAGCGTCACGGTAGCGCATAGATGATTCGGAGCGGCAGCGCGCCATAATAGCACAGGCGGCAGGCCCCAGAACGCGGTTTTCCTATCCAAGGTGAATCGCGAAGGAAGGCAGTCCAAACCCGGCAGACTAGAAGGTCTTCCCGGTCCTTGACCAGCGCGTGCGCGTAAAGAAGTTCCAAATAATTGAAGCATCGAACTTCGTTCGCGTCGCCAAATTCTCCGCTGTCCAATCTTTGCTCGGCGCGTCGTAGGACCAGTACACGAACAGCGGTTCGCCTACGACATTTTCGAGAGGAACAAATCCCCAGAAGCGGCTGTCCAGCGAGTTGTCGCGGTTGTCACCCATCGCGAATAGGTAGCCGGGTGGAACATGCAACCCATCCTGGCGGATGTAGTTGGGCATTTCGCGAGCCCAGGCAGGATCAAGCCCCCAGGCGGCAGGCAAGGTTTCAAGCAGGCTCGGCGTGGGCGGGAACTCGTCACGCAAAGGCAACGTGGTTGAAAACTGGAACTGCGCATAGGGCTCAATGAGGGGCTGACCGTTAACGTAAACCTTCTTGTTTTGGATCTTCACGACGTTGCCGCCGACGCCGATTACCCGCTTGACGAACATCACTGAGGGATTGCGGGGATAACGAAATGCTACAATCTCCCCGCGATTAACTCCCTTGAGCGGCGGAAAGCGCAAGGAGGTGTACGGCAACCGGGGGCCATAGAGCAGTTTGTTCAAAAACACGTGGTCGCCTATCAGAATGGTTCGCTCCATCGACCCCGTGGGGATGACCGTGGCCTCTGCCACAAAAGTGCGAATGCAGAAGACGCCGACCAGCACGATGAGCAGAGAGCGGAGAGTATCCCAGACGGTCTCCTGGCGCTGCGGCTTGGGAGATTTGACTTCGGCGACCGGCTCAGGGGTAGAGATTTCTTCCGGCTTGGATTCCAAAGGTTCCATTAGGCTCAATCCCGATTGCGCAAGGCGATCAACGGCTCTTGAATAGTCGTGGGGTAATTCCCGGTGTAGCAGGCCAGGCAATAGCGGCCTTCGGTATCGCCGACCGCTCGCCGCAACCCTTCAACCGAAAGATAACCCAACGTATCCGCGCCCAGGTATTCACGGATCTCGTCCACCGAATGGGTGGCCGCAATCAACTCCTTCTTGGTCGGCGTGTCGATGCCGTAAAAGCAGGGAGACAACGTGGGCGGACAACTGATCCGCATGTGCACCTCACGAGCTCCTGCCTCTCGTACGATGCGCACAATCTTGCGACTGGTTGTTCCACGAACAATAGAATCGTCAACCAGCACTACGCGCCTTCCTTCCAGCAAGCTACGCACCGGGTTTAGCTTGAGCTTCACCCCGAAGTCGCGGATCGCCTGGGTGGGCTCGATGAAGGTGCGCCCCACGTAGTGGTTTCGGATGAGTGCAATCTTGAAAGGGATGCCGGATTCTGCGGCAAACCCCGTGGCGGCGGGAACCCCGGAGTCCGGAACCGGAACGACCAGGTCGGCGTCCACGGGATGCTCACGCGCCAGGTAGCGCCCCAGCATCTCGCGGCTTTCCTGGACGGGACGGTTGAAGACCACGCTATCCGGGCGGGAGAAGTAAACGTGCTCGAAGATGCACTGGGCCGGCGGGGCGGGCGGCGCAAAACGCAAAGACGTCACGCCCCGCGCATCCAGAATCACCATCTCGCCCGGCTCCACATCCCGGATAAACTTCGCGTCGATCAGGTCAAAAGCGCAGGACTCTGACGCTAGGACGTAGGCGCCGTCAAGTTTCCCCAAACTGAGCGGGCGGAAGCCCCGTGGGTCGCGGATGCCGTAAACCGCATCCTTGAAGAGCATCACCAGCGAGTAGGCTCCCACCACTTTGTTGAGCGCTTCGGCGACGGCTTCCGGCGTTCCTGCCTGTCGCGAGCGGGCAAAGAAATGCAGTATGACTTCCGTGTCGCTGGTGGTTTGGAAAATGTCGCCGCGGCTTTCCAGGTCCCGCCGGATCGAAGTGGCGTTGACCAGGTTGCCGTTGTGGGCGAGAGCCACTTGACCCCGGTGACAACTCACCTTCAACGGCTGGGCGTTTTTCAAGTCCGTGTCGCCGGCAGTGGAGTAGCGCGTGTGGCCGATAGCCAGCCGCCCCGGCAGGCCCTGGACGACGTTTTTCGGAAAAACCTCATCCACGTGCCCCATGCCCCTCTTGCAGGTTAGGTTATCCCCATCGGAAACTGCGATCCCGGCGCTTTCCTGTCCGCGATGTTGTAAGGCGTAGAGACCCAGGTAGGTGAGCTTAGCGGCGTCCGGGTGTCCGTAGACTGCAAAGACGCCACAATGGTCGTGGAACTTGTCGACAGAGAGAGAATAGCTTGGAAAGAGCTGGGAGGCTGGCTCCAATGAATTTTCTCCAAATCGGGGTGGATGACGAAGGCTTGCTACTCGAGGTCCCGTTTCCGTTCATTCCACTTCATGCTGTGCTGCCTCAGGCCTTACTGTGTGTCGCCCCCCGGGGAATAACCGGCGCCAGCCGCCAGGAGCAATGCTGAATTCCCCTTATGGTTGGATGCCTTAGAACAGCGTTTAGCTACACATCTATTCTGCTCCGTTTCGAGGACCCACGCAACTGGTTTCTGGGCGGGGGTTCAATCTGAAGGAGAGGTGGCATAAGCCCAAGCTTGTTCAGCCTCAGACTTGATGCATTTGTGACCCTGCGGCTTGTGCACGGTTGATTAAGCGTATAATGCGCCTGCACGGACGCCAGAAAGAAGAAACCTCTTGCAGTTTTTGGATAAGAAATCCGGGCCAACGCGCAATCTCAGTTTCGGGAGGAGAATCGCCATGCAATCCAGCATAAGCCGCAGACGTTTTCTGGGCGCCGCCTCCAGTGTGGCAGCGATGCCGTGGGGTGCTGCCCTCGGGGCAAGACCCGACGCAGGCAAGATGAAGGCAGGCACCGCCAAGGTTGACATCACTCCGGATCGGCCCCGCATTACCGTGCATGGGAAAATGGTCGACCCGATGATTGTCCACCACCCCGTTCATGCGCGCGTTCTAACTTTGAACGACGGCACGCGGCGCATGGTGATTGTCACCTACGACCTGAACTGCCTGGACTACGCCACGCCGATCCTTCGGGAGCGCGTGGAAAATGATTTGGGCATCACCCCTGCCTATCTGATTCTGCTGGCCACGCACAACCACGATGTGCCCATGCAGACGGTTCCGACCAACTACGACTACGGCGCCTGGCTGGCGGAAAAGATCTTCGGCGCCATTAAGGAAGCCATCGCCAAGGAAGATGGTCCGGTTGAGCTGCATTTCGGATTTGGGAATGGCTACTGGGTGCGGTCCAGCGGTTCGGCTCCCGTGGACTTCGAGATCCAGTTATTGCGAGTGGCCAAGGGCGGGCGTCCGGTGGCGCTACTGTTCAATCAGCCGACGCACCCGGGTGCTATCGGAACTGGATACGACCCGTCGCACCCAGGTTACGCCATGGACGAAGTTGAGGAAAGATTCCCCGGCGCCCTCGCCCTTTACGCTGACGCTTGCGGCGGTAACCAGTTCCCCACCGGCTTTACTGGCATGGATAAGACGGTCGCGTGCCATAAGCTTGGTCACTATCTGGCCGAAGAGGTCATCAAGATTGCGAACGGTCCGCTGGTGGAAATTACCGGGCCGCTCGAAAGCCAGTTAAAAGTAGTGGACCTGCCGCTGGCCGAGCCTCTGCCGTATGAGAAGGCTTTGGACCTCGCGCGCGGCATTCCGATGGATGTTGGCTTGGTGCCGCCACCGCATCCCGCGAGGGGCACGAACTGGATCCGCGCCCTGGTGCAGCACTATAAGGACGGCATACCGTTCCCCACGAAGACTTCCGACATGCCATGCGGGGATGGTGGTTTCTTCGTTACCAAACTCGACAAGCCGCGCAAGTACGAGTGCCGAATGGTAGAGGCCCTGGCGGCGAAGATCGGAAACTTGAACTTCCTGGCGATTCAGGGTGAGCCCTGTTCTCCTGTGGGCGCGCGCATCAAAGACCGGATGCGTTTGAAAGGGCCCTTCATGCTGTTTGGATATTTCGGCGAACGGAATCTGTATGTGCCGACGCGCGAACTTGTGCGCGAGAACGCTTACCAGGCGCAGGTGATCCAGATTCAGCTTGGATGTCCGGTGGGTTGGGCGCCGGAAGCTGAGGACGAAATGGTGAAAGCCGCGCTCGGTATGTTTGGGGAAAAGTACGATTTACCAATCGAAGACTAGAAGCGCAACCCGGCAAATTGGCATGCGAAAAGTCATGGGAAAATAACGCATGAAGGTGGGGAATTAAGTGGGACCTCGCTCGCTATGCCCCGCGGAGAGCAACATGTGGGACATGTCCCACCACGACAAAAAGTCGTGGATCTACAAGATTAGAGCGGGGGCAAACGCGGGGCCGAGCCCTACCTTCGGGCCCCTCGCCGAGCCTGCCTTCTGCGCCCCACGCCCGACCGGACGTGCCGATTTCCCACTTCCGGTTCGCACCCCAACCAGATTGAGGCAGCAGCGTCTTCGAAGCAGGCAGCCCACGCGGCTGAGCTGCGCCAAACGATCGAGGCATGCTCATTCTCGCAATCCCGCCAAGCGAGAATCCACCCACGCTCTCAAAAATCCGAATATTTCAACCAGGCGTTGAGGATATCTTTCCCTCGAAACACCCAGGTGCGATCGTTGATTCGTTCCACTCCCTCCCGGGGCCTGAAGACCTGCGTCCCCGGAGTGGTGAATTCTACTTTCACCTCTACGGGCCCGGCGATCTTGTATGGCTTGAATTCCGGCAGGCGTTCCATGGCGCGTTTGGCTTTTTGCTGAATCAGGTCGCAGGCCGCCGCGTGCGAGAGCATGAATCCCGCCGTCCTGCTGACGCCCGTCTTGACCTCGGCGCACTCCGCCTGGGGAACCAGGTCGTGCAGTTCCTTACAGGCGGCGGTGTCTCCGGAAAGCATGATGACGGGGATGCCCATGGTTCCTGCCAACAGGGTCCGCGCCCCGATTTCTCCCGTCAGTTTGTTGTTCACCCAGATGTTTTGAATCGTAAATGAATACGAGTGGCTAAGCACGGCATTCTCCGCCCCGGCCATGGCGTGTTGCCCGATAAAGATGACCGCGCCGTAGGAAGCATCCAGTTCCAGAGTAGGCGAGATCGGTTCACCGGTCAGCAGCCGGGCGCGGGGATGGATATCACGCGCGGAGAGATTGCTGTCGGCATGGTGACCGTCCCAGATCACGACGTCCGTGGCTCCTCCGGCAAGCAGTCCCGTCACCGCCGCGTTGATCTCATCCGTAAACATCTCCAAGGACTCTTCCCAGCGCGGGCTCTCGTTGGGCACGACCTGCAAAGCCGAATTGAAGACGCCGTCCACGCCCTCCATATCCGTAATCATGAAAACCTTTTTGGATTGCGCGTTAGCGGGCTGAGCCAGCCCGGTGAGAGCGAGAAAGAACAGTGAAATCGTGAGAGCGACTGCCCGAAGTGATGTCGCAAAAGTCATTGGCGAGCTCCTTTTGTGATGGATTTTTCAGGTTAACCGCGCCCCAGGGCGGCGGACCTATAAGCAGATGTCACCGCAACGCCGGCCTATTCCCCGCAAGGGAAGAATATCATTAGCCGCAGGTCCAACCAAGAAAGCACGGCAGATCAGGTTACGGCCCTTGAGGAGTTTGGGCGAATGGCGGGGTCTGTAGCGGCGGTCTCTGACCAAGGCTGTCCATATTAGCGAGTGACCCGAGCGGCCTCGCCTTGAGAAGAACTCCCCGCCTCAGATGAGGAGGGGTGGCGCGCCGAGCGCCGGGGTGGTGCTGAAAAGGCGTGGTGCTGACAAGCGGTGGCGTGGCGGTGACAAGATAGAAGCGTCGTGTTGATCGTGGCGCCAAGTCGCCCGGCGGAGGCGGTAACCACCCCCGTCGCCTACGGCGCCACGGAAATCAGGCGGGGAGTTCTTAAAAACACTCCCCGCCTCAGATGAGGAGGGGTGGCGCGCCGAGCCCCGATAGCGCGTTATTTCCAAATTGATCATCGGGGCCGAGCCCCGATAGCACGTTCTTTCCAAATTGATGATCGGGGCCGAGCGCGGCCCCGGCTGAAAGTCCGCCGATCCTAATGGTGGACGCCAGAAGCCGGCTCTGGGGCGCAGGCCGCTGGCCTTTACGCTGTGCCACGGGCGTCTGAAGGTGTGAAGAAATAGACAATCTCGCGCAGAGCCGCTGAGGCGCAGAGATTTTAAGCAAATAACTGGTTTGTTTTCTTTGCAGCCTCTGCGCCTCTGCGTCTCTGCGCGAGATGCTTTTGCTCGTTTAGGGATTTCTTCACAGCTTCTCTCGCCCGTGACCGACACGGCCAGGAGAAGCTGTGAAAGAATCCCATCAAACCTTTCACCGCGGAGACGCGGAGGCGCAGAGGCTTGAAAACAAAGGGTCATTTCTCTGCGTCTCAGCGTCTCAGCGGTGAAAATGGTATTTTTTCACACCTTCGGATGGCCGTGGCACGTTTTGGGTGCGGCTTCGCCGCGCAGGGCTCGCCAGGTTCTTGTGAGCCCCAACGGGGCGTCCTACCACGCCCAGGCCGAAGGTCCGCCGATCTTAATGGTGGGGCAACGCCCTGGGTTAACAGATTGGTTCCCGGCCCGAGCCCTGTAGAGCCTGCCCCTTCGCTCCGCTCAGGGCAGGCTCTGAGCAAAGCGAAGGGGGCGATCTACGCAACCCCCTGAACCGCCCCACCGGCTGGGACGAACGGGCACGATGGCGAGTAGGGTTAGCACGCCCCTTCAGGGCTTACCGATGGAAAGGGGTGGCTTCGTTGACCCAGGGCGTTGCCCCGGGCTTTGTTAGTACGCCCCGTTGGGGCTGGAAAGGGCGGTGGCAAGTGGCGCGGAGTTATGCGCCGTGCTTTTGGCGGCGCGACCGATGAAAATTCGGATTATCTTGTTTGCGGCGCGGCAAGAACCCGCACCGCTGGAAAAGCCGCGGGGCCGGAGTGCGGGCCCTGCGCTACCTGGGCTTGGACGCTGGCTGGGGACGGTTGAGCGCTTCGAGGAAACGGGGGAAGGCCTTTGCGTAGGTCTCAAGATTGTCCGACCCGCGAAAATCTCCAATCACCTTGCTCACCACATCGGCCTTGCGGGGGTGATCCCATTCGTCGAAGAGGTAATCGTCAATGCGGATAGGGAACAACACATTCTTTCGGTCGCGGACTTCCTTCTGCAAGGCGCGCTCAATTCGACTCTCACAAGCAAGTCACTCCGATTGCCAAGGCAGCCTCTCGCTGACTCTTATCCAGCGTGGCAAGGGGACTCCCTGACCGCATAGCAAGCTCCACATAAAGCGCATCGTACGAAGCCAAGCCATATTGGCGGCAAAGCGCCTGGATGTCTTGGACCACCCGCTCCAGGGAAGCATTGTCGAGTGTGGGGCGCAAGGCGCGAAGATCTTTGAGGAAAGCCCGTGTTTGGTCGGCAGAGATACGCCCTTTCCTCTCGCCCACGAGCAAGGAATTGAGGACCTCGGAGCACCAGAAGGCAGGCACCAGGGCTTGCTCGCCCGCCTTCAGCAAGTCCAGCACTCCCATCGCGGCGGGCGTTTGCTCATCGGGAAAACACCAGGACAAAGTAACGGAGGCATCGAGGACAATCCAACTCACGGACGCGCCTCGTCGCGGAGTTGCTTGAGGGTGATGCCGCCCAAGGAAAGTTGGTGCGTTTTGCCGAAGCTCTTGAGCCGCTCAATGGCCGCTTGCCGCTCCTCCTCGGACGGCTCCGCCGCCGCGGCTTGCCGCGCCTGCCAGACGGCGATCGCTTCCGAGAGCACGTCTTCGGCCGAGCGGTATTGGCCGGAGCGAAGGGCATCATTGACGATACGTTCGACCTGGGGGGGAAGATGGACAGTCACCAGGAACCTCCTTGCACCAAGCCCCACGGTAACGGAGAGGGAGGCGACTGTCAAGCATTAGGATAACTGCGGTGAATGTTGAAGGTGAATTCGAACGCCCGATTAATCCCACCGTTTGCGGCGGCTTTCCCTTGTCCCGTTTCCCTAATCCCGTATCCCGCGTTTCACCAGCAGTGGTAACAAGTGGCGCGGAGCTCTGCGCCGTTCCCCGTATCCCGTCCCCCGTATCCCGTGTTTTCCTTCCTGCGTTTCGTCCCCCATCGACAACAAAATGTCGCGGACCTTTTATAGGGCCGCACTACGCTTGCTGCTCGCTGTTGTTTTATCGGCAAGTATGATGCAAACTACTTGTACACGGGAATGTCATTCCCGTTTCCTGACCGCGAGTTTGGGAGGCAAGCCAGATGGACAACGTCAAGTCAATTGAGGATGAAGTATTAGACAGGTTAATGGCTAAGCTAAGGGCGGACCGCCAGGTTCCGCCTGGGCTTGTGTCTCACCTAGAGGAAATGCGGCGAGATGGAACCTTGGGCCAACCAGAAAAACTCTTAGAAGCTTATCATCAAGGGGTGACAGTGGATGCCGTTAATTAGCCGCCTAAATGTCGCAGGCTTCCGAGGGGTTGCGCTCCCGGGCTGTAGCTTAATTTTTGACAAGAAGTCTATGCTTCTGTTCGGTGAAAACGGGACTGGGAAAAGTTCTTTTGTGGATGCAATTGAAAGGTTGCTCTGTGGACGTGTAGCTACCTTAGATGGCCGTGCGCAAGGAATTTCTTCAGACCGTCAAGGCCCTCATATTCACGCTGGGGCATCAGGACCTTCGATTTCTCTCGTCTTTTCAAGTCCGGATCTTACTTACGACCTGGAAGGGGAAACCTCAGTAACCCCCACGGGCTTCGTCGCGTATCTGGGTGGTGCAAAGGAGGATCTCTTCATCCTGCGCCGCAGAGATATCTTGAGCTTCATTGAATCCCAGCCCCGCGAGCGGTACGCCTACCTGCGCCCATTCCTACCTCTTGTCGGAATTCAAGAAGTTGAGAACGCGATGAGAGAAGCGAGGGATGAGGCGAATAAAAATGCTGCAATTGCACAAGCCCGAGTAGCCCAATTAGCGGGCTCCATAAGCAAGACTCTAGGGACCGTCGGGGAGCCAACCAAGGCGAGTCTGGTTGTAGCGATTTCTAAGATCCTGGCGGACGTGGGCCACAACTCGATCTCTTCACCCGACGAAATAAGCGGGTCATTGAGCTTGCTGGACCATGAACTGGCCAAGTTCGGCGACACGGCCGTGGCAGGCGGTCTAATGAATGCGAAGGCTTCTCTTCTCGAACTGCTGGAGGCTACATCACCTGATACCCTTTCCCAACTCACAGAAGCGTGCAGGAAGCTCCACGAAAAGGAGGCAGCGGAGTCGAAGGTATTCTATGACCGGGTTCTGGAAGATGGCATCAAGTGGATAAGGGAAGAAAACCGCGCTGCCTGTCCGCTTTGCGAAAACCCCATCGAGCCTGCCGCAACTATCGGTAGGGCACAGGCCCGGCTGGACTCCATGCGAGAGCTAATCTCGCTGCGTAATGAAGCATCATCTGGACTGACCCGCGCAATCGCTTCCGTGCGTGCGATGACGGAGTCTTTGGCAAAAGCCAGGAAATCATTAACCACTACCGGACTTCCCGCCCACATAATCCAAACACAGCCTTTGACTGATTTCGCAACCATGCTCGCTGCGTTAGACCTCGAGGTTCATAAAGGCCTTCGCAATCTCGACCTCGAAGTCCTGGATCGCTCCATATGTGTTCTTCTGCCAGAGTCGCCCGAGATGGCCTCCATAGCCAGAATTGCTGGGAGTTTGCAGACAGCCATTGACGGATTGCCCTCGCCTGATCGGGCAAGACAATTACTGTCGGCAAGGCAGAGGATTGAAACCGCCTCGGAAGGATGGAGTCAGTTAGAAACCCTCAGAACCGCATCCAAAGCCGCAAATGCAGAGGCTGCGCAAGCCGAAACGGTCTATCAGCGTGCACTTGAGTCACGGAGGGAGGTTGTTCAGGAACTATTCAATAAATTATCAGAAGACATTGACGGTATTTACACCCGCCTCCATCCTGACGAGAGTCACGGCGGGATTCGACTGGAGGTCAGAGAGATAGGACAGGGAAGCGCCAATCTACGGTCTTCGTTTTACGAAAAGACCGACGAGGACCCGCGCGGGTATTACAGTGACGCACATCTTGACACTCTTGGCATCAGCATTTTTCTCGCTTTGCGACGATGGCATCGCAAGCGATATCCGGAATTCAATCTGCTTGTATTGGATGATATCTTGACGAGCATAGATAGTGCCCATGCTGTCCGTCTTTCCAAGTTGTTGCTAAAGGAATTTGGCGAGTACCAAGTCCTATTGACCACTCACGACAGAATTTGGTTCGAACATTTCCAGGATATACAGGCCAGGTGCGGCGTTTCGGCTAACTATGTCAATAAAGTCATCCACAAATGGACAATAGACGAAGGACCGGACCTCCGCGAACCGCAGGATGAGCGCGACCGCCTAAAGGAACTGCTGACGGACGGAACCTCTGAAGACATTGCCTCAACGGCCGGAAGACTCCTTGAACATATTCTCCAGGAAATGCGATATAACCTATCGCTCAGCGTTCAAGCCAAGAGGAGCGAAAGGTACGAGATTGGGGAACTTTGGCCGTCATTTTATAAGGCAGTCCGCAAAAATTATCCGACATTCTACGGGCAAACGCGACCATTTCTCGACTCACTCGATCTCAACTGGCCTGTGCGGAATTGGGTGGGAGCACACTTTAATGAGTGGGCAAAGCACACATCGCGCCAAGACACGGTCGAATTTGGCGATGCGGTTGCGGGCCTCTTTGACGCGGTTTTTTGCCCCCAGTGCCGCAGATTCATAACACCATCCAATGCCCCTATTGGCCAACTTTCCTGTCGTTGCGGCACCCTCATTTATCCAGCTCCAGGGAAGGAAGCATCTGTTGCGGTGGACAGGACCAAGCTTGTAAGGGAATCCGAGGCTGCCCTTCGAGACGCCCGATTTGATACAAAATTGTACTTCGAACAGGAACGCGTGGAAAGATCAAGAGAGCAATAGTGCCGGCTGCCATTACACACATCGTAGACGCCTCCGCTCTAATCGCATATTTCAAGGGAGAACAAGGCCACGAACGTGTGGCTAGCCTCCTGATGGACGAGCGCAACAATTTGGCCATCCACACGGTAAACTTATGTGAGGTTTATTATGGCTATCTCCGGTCGGACGGTTTGGAAAAAGCCAACGAGGCATGGGAAAGGGCGACGAAGCTATTGGGGGTCCTCGAGACAATTGACGGGGGATTCATAAAGCGGGTTGCCCGATGGAAGGTAAACCCCGGGCTTGGCTTAGGTGATTCATTCGTTGCAGCGTGCGCCGAAGAACACGCCGCGATTTTGGTCACAGCAGACCCAGACTTCGAGCCCGTTCAACAAGCTGGCCTCGTTCGCGTCGAGTTTATCCGCTGATTGCTGCTAGATGCCACGCGAGGGCAAAGCTGTTACCTTCTGACCAAGAATGGTGAAAGATGCGTCTCCGCCCCAGCTTCAACATCACCCAACGGAAGAGAGGCAGTACCCTGATCGCTTTAGCGTCCACTGAGATTCAAGCGGCCGAAAACCTGACTCAGGACGGCTTGTACCGAGCGGGTAGCGCAGAGTGTACGCCTTTCACACTCTGCGGTTCTTACTCTGATAAACATACACTGTATTATTAACACACGACCTTGACACCTGATGTGGTCAGCCAGTTTCTCGGGAGATCATAATTGGTGATGGAAATTCGCGCCGAAGAGACGAAAAGCCGCAGAGTCTCGGAAAGCACAAGACTCTGCGCTACCTTGCTTCCTACCGCCCATTCGTGTGAACCGCATTCCCGGCAGCGCTTTGGCTATCGGCAGCGTGCGGGGGGCGCAAATAGCGCTCGGCCGGGGCGGGCGTTTGCACGTCATGTGGATCGCCGACCTCACGTGGGAATGAGCTGATTCCTGCTCCGGGCGACGCCGCCGACCGTAAGCATCCCTCCGTGGCGGGGAACTCCCGTGGTGAGACGCTCCTCGCCTGGACGGAGGGGACGGCCTGGGCAAGGGGTGGATCACTCGGGTAGCAGTGGTTCGACGCCTCTGGCCATCCGACCGAAATCCGCGGGAACGCTCCGGGCGTGCCGGTATGGGGCCTGGTCGCCGCCTGCCCGCGCCCCGACGGCGGCCTCACCATCCTCTACTAAAAGATGGCTGCGCTCGGCGCTACATGCTTCATATAACCTCCTTGGCTATTTCGCCAATTCGAACTCGTCGATGCAGGGTTGGTCGGGTGCTGAGCGGAACTTCAGACCACCGGAAAGCTGTGGGAAGGATTTCTTCAATTCGGCAAGCTCCACCGCCACCGACTGGTTGCATGCAGCCTCGATGGTCTGGTCGTCCAACCCTGCGTTCTTGAGTCCTTCGTAGAAAGGGCACTGGAAACATTTTACTTTTATCGACGTGGGCGTCTCTTCAAGCTCATACGTATACCCACATATCTGGAAGAACCCGGACGCGACCGAAGCGAGTGTCTTCATGTCGAACTCTTTGTCGCCCAACCGTTCCTTTACCGCCCTGGCCATCATGGCGCCGACGACTTCACCATGCTTGGCGTACAGCGAAAGGGTCTTTTCCAGGCCGATTTCATTGGCAACGTCTTTAAAGAATCCACCCAGTAAGGTGGACGTGGCCTTAGCCGCATTGAACGCATCTTCTCTCGCCATAGCTCCTCCTCCTTGTGTCATTTGCGTGGCTCCCGACCGCCGCTGCGAATCCCGGGACTTCGGACCCGTGCAGAGGACGGGCCACTACTTCATTCGTCATCTATGTTGCCGCTGCGCAGGTGTGGCGGGCCCTACTGACCGCAAGCACCAGGAGACGCGGCTGAGGGCGGCGCCGCTGGGATTGCGCACCTCAGGCGCGCCATCGTCAACCAGCTCTGCGAGAAGGCGGTCATAAGAACGTTCGTTGCCCGCCACATGGCTACTTTCTGCGCCGGCACTTCCATAGTGTCAGTGAGATACGCCGATGCTACGCGCCGTCCAGCGCTAAGTCAAGCGAGCCTATCGGGGGAGATGGGTTCACCGGACGGTCAAATTAGGGCACCAACTTACTTGACTCATCCATTCGAAAGGTGCGAGATGAACGGGTTGGAGGTGTACGATGTTGAGTGGATAAGGTATTGTCACGGACTGAGGCATTTAATGTTTATGAGCCAGAAGGGGATAAAAACCTCAGAATTCCAGAATTTCGACGCTGCAATCAGCAAGATTTTCTCCGTCCCGCGGGAGGAGTTACAGCGAAGGAAAGCGGAGTGGAAGAAGCAACGCCAGCGGAAGAAGCGGGCGAAGGCTTGACCCGCTTCCCCCGGCGCTCACGTTGCCTTGCCTTGTGCGTTAGAACAGGTTGGACGAGCTTGCGTCTTTCCGGCGAGGCGATTCCAGGTGAGGCGCTTACCGATGATCCTGGAAACCGCCGCATCGAAGCGGCCACGATCATCAAGTCCTTCGCGCTGGTTGTAACGGAAGGCTTGCTCGTCAAGGTAACGAAACAAATGGAACGGTTCGACGCTAACGTAGGTCCCTTGGAGGGTGCGCTGCAAAAGGCTCCAGTAGTTTTCGAGGCCGTTGGTGTGGACGTTTTCCACGGCATAGGCTTGGGCATGGTCAATAACGCTATGAACATATTCGGAATCCAACCCGTGGTAACCAATCCAAGCGTCCGTGAAAACCTGCGAGCCCGCCGAAACGTTTTCGACAACGCTGCCGCGAAGAGTTTTGAGGGTCACATCGGGAACGACCGAAGTGCGAACTTTGCCTCGCCGTTTCAGAATTCCCAGGACCGCAATTTTATCGCGCCCGCCCGTGCCCTGGATTTTCTCCCGCCGCTTACCGATGTGCATGTTGCGGGAGAGGCCGCCGATAAAGGTTTCGTCAACCTCGACTTCTCCTCCCAACTTGCCGCCGCCCTCGTCCTGCAAGGCCAGCCGGATGCGGTGCAGCATGAACCAGGCGGTCTTTTGCGTGACCCCCAGGTCGCGGGCTACTTCATAGGAACTGATACCGTTCTTGCAGTTGGTGAGCATCCACACCGCCGTGAGCCACTTATCCAGGCCGATGGCGCTATCCTCAAACAGGGTGCCCACCTTGACGGAGAATTGCCGCCGGGCATGATGGCGGGGGCATT
Organism: uncultured Acidobacteriota bacterium; assembly: GCA_963804995.1. Classification (GTDB taxonomy): domain Bacteria; phylum Acidobacteriota; class Terriglobia; order UBA7540; family UBA7540; genus Bog-366. The sequence continues at coordinate 587,887 of CAWDSK010000001.1, read as the reverse complement.
GCCAGACGCCGCGAGCCGGATTGAATTTGACCTTTTCCGACCCGCAGGTTGGGCAGATGACGCCCTGGGGCCAGCGCTTCGCCACAAGGTAGGCGCGGGAATTGTCAGGGTTCGAAAAATAGATAATGGCTTCTTGCAGGGTACGGGGTTCGCGCATGGTTTCGCTCCTCACAAGCAAAACTATACCAAAACCCAGTGGATGAGTCAAGTATATTGGTGCCCAAATTAGGACACTACCGAAATTTGCGCTCTTCTGAAAGTCGGAATAAACTGGGGTCGTGTAACCGAGGTTCGCTCACGAAGTCTCTGACGTGCGGGGGCCGTTCCGCAGCCCCGTCAGGGGCGTAAGATCGTAGCCCAGGGCACGCCGTGGGCTAGTCGCCGCGGCGACCCGCCCGCTACGCGGGCTGAATTCATCAGCGCATTTCTGTTACATGGCCTAGTACATGCCACTGAACTAAAACTCGACGCAATACGGCGGCAGCAACACGTCGGCAAGAAAGGATTCTATGGTTCAGGGGATTCGCGAGAAAGCGTTATGGGATTCGCTTCGAGGTCGCAGGATTTCGAAGTTCCTCACAGGGCTGGTCATTTTTGTGATCGCGTGGTTCACCGGCAGTTCCCTGAGGGCTCAGATGGAGGAGCGCCCCATTGATGACATCACGGCCAAATACCATTTCCTTGCTCCCGACGATACGCTGGCTATCCTCGACGAGGAAGGCAAGCTTAAGGGGTACATCGACGTCGCTCAGTCGGAAGAAGAATCCGAGGATACTCTGACCTTCAACCTGGTCGACGGAACTCGCAAGAAGACTCACGTGGAATTCCGCACCAACAAGATTCACGGCAGGTCTTATCGCTTTTCGGGGAATGTGGAACGCGGCGCGGGTCATAAGGAAGGCGATCCGGACTACCTGCGCCTGATTGGAAATCTGGAAATTGTCACCAGCCGGGGTGATAACGTCCAGGAAGCTGTCCAGGTGGTGCGCGTCTTCTGGAAATCCTTCGGCAAGTCCGAACGCGAAGATAACTGAAAAAGTGCCCCTTCGGGGCATCGCAGACCCCCAGAACCAGGGTCTGCGCCATCCAGCGAACGCGAAGATAATTGACGCACCACTTAGTGAGCCGGTTTGAGCAAACCCTGCACGTCAAGCCAATCGCCGAAGCGATCAATCCAATGATCGACCGGCAGCCCGCGCTTGCCTGAGCCGAAACCGTGACCCCCTTTGGAATAGATGTGCAGTTCCACGGATTTGCCCGCGGCCTTCCATTCAGAGAACAAGTGCACGCTGGTCCAGGAGGCGATGGCGTCGTCATTCGCCACCAGGATAAACATGGGCGGCGCGTCGGAGGGCACCTGGATGTCAACCCAGGGCGCTCCGTAGATGGGCGCAACGAAGTTGGGCCGGTCGTCGGGGGTGTAATGCAGCGCCGCTTCCGTGGTGACCAGCGCTCCCGCGGAGAAACCCATGATGCCGATGCGGTCGGGCGCGATTCCCCATTCCGAGGCGCGCCGGCGAATCAGCTTGATGGCTTCCCGACCGTCGGCCGCGGCGAGGGGCAGCACGCTCTCCCGAGCCGGGTCAGCCGGCGCCGGAGCGTTCGGGCCGGCGGATTCGATGATCCGGGCCTGGACTCGATTCAATTCCGCTGTCACCTTTTGGAAATCCTCCTCAGTCGCGCCCGTGTCGAAGAGGCGGTACTTCAGCACGAAGGCTGCGACCCCGTGATCGCTGAGCCATTCGGCAACGTCCAGGCCCTCCGATTCCCAGGAGAGGAATCGAAATCCTCCGCCCGGACACACAATCACCGCAGTTCCATTGGCCACAGAGGGATTGGGCAGGAACAGGGTGAGCGTGGGCGTCACCACATTCCGAACCATCTTCTTCCCGCTGCGGCTCGGGTACTCGACTTCTTTCTGTTTCCAGTTTTCTGACCCTGGCGCGGGGCCGGGCCACACCGGAATGACTCGCTGCTGGGCGTGGAGCGTCAACGTGGCGGCACATCCCAGGAGTAGAATCAACCAGAGGCCGAGCCCCTTGAAGCGTGTTGGGTTCATAGGTTTCTCCTTGAAGCCTAACGGGAGCGTTGGGCAATATAATATCGTAATGCCGCTTTTGAGGGCAGCATGCCGGGCTAAACAGGCTTCGGAAAAACGCCGCAAACTGTCATCCTGAGGAGGCGAAGCCGACGAAGGACCTCTGTATTTGCTTGAAAGTTCAAATACCGGGGTCCTTCGCTGCGCTCAGGATGACAGCATTGGAGCGTTTTTCCGCAGCCTGTAAAACCCGCAACGATTCTCACCTACAAAAATCCTTCGGCGAGAAAAATAAAGCAGCGCCGACCTTTAGGTCAGCATGTGCCGACCTAAAGGTCGGCGCTACGTTCAAACTAGGAGACCATCAAAATAGAAGTTGACGCGGGAAGGCCCTCTTGATAAGATGCCTACCGACTGGTCGGTAGTATACCTTGGCTACCCTTAAGTGATCAACGATGCGGCAGGCCCCTCTGCCGGCGTTTTATGGAACTGCCCCATTGGACGCGCACCCATTGTACAATGGCGGGGCTAGCTTATTCCGGGCAAGAGCAGCCGTAGATTCAAGAAGGAAGTGAAGCATATGGTCAAGACGGGAGCGGAGATTCTTTGGGAATGCTTGGGGCGCGAGGGTGTGGAGACGGTGTTTGGCTATCCGGGCGGGGCGATCCTGCCGGCTTACGACGCGCTTAAACACAGCAAGATCCATCACGTGCTGGTGCGGCACGAGCAGGGCGCGACGCACATGGCTGACGGCTACGCGCGGGCCAGTGGACGCGTAGGGGTGGCCATCGCGACCTCCGGGCCCGGCGCCACCAACATGGTCACCGGCATCGCTACGGCCATGATGGACTCCTCTCCGATCGTGTGCATCACGGGGCAAGTGGGCAGCAAGCTGATCGGCTCCGACGCCTTTCAGGAGACTGACATCACCGGCGTCACGTTGCCCATCACCAAGCACAATTACCTGGTGACGCACGCCAGTCAGTTGGCGAACGCCATCCGCGAAGCGTTTTATGTGGCGAATTCCGGGCGTCCCGGCCCCGTGCTGATCGACATCACCAAAGACGCGCAGCAGTCTTCCTGTGAATTCGATTGGGAGTCGGCGCAGCCTCGCTTGCCGGGGTACCGTCCGGATCTGTCTCCCACGGCGAAGGAATTGGCCAAGGCCTTGAAGCTGATTCAGGAGGCGAAGCGACCGCTGATTCTGGCCGGTCACGGCATCCTGCAGTCCGGAGCGATGCAGCAGGTGCGCGAACTGGTTGACCGCACCGGCATTCCGGTGACGCTCACCCTGCTGGGCCTGGGCGCCTTTCCCGCTTCGCACCCGCTGAATCTCGGCATGATGGGCATGCATGGCGAAGCCTGGGTGAACCACGCGATCCAGGAAGCCGACTTGTTGCTGGCGCTGGGCATGCGCTTTGATGACCGGGTCACGGGGAACCTGAAGACCTACGCGCCCCAGGCCAAAAAAATTCATGTGGACATCGATCCTACCGAGATCAACAAGAACGTGAAGGTGGATGTGGCCCTGATTGGCGATCTCAAGGAAATCCTGCGCGGACTCCTGCCCCGCATCGAGCCCATCGACTGCAGTGAGTGGCGGAGTCACATCGACGCTCTGCGGGGGGATTCCTCCGTGCGCGACATCCAGAACCTGCCCGACAGCGGCCACCTTTACGCCGCGCACGTAATCAATGACCTCTGGCGCGAAACCCGCGGCGGCACCGCCGTGGTGGTGACCGACGTGGGCCAACACCAGATGTGGGAGGCCCAATACTTCAAGCACGAGGATCCGCGTTCCTTGATCACTTCCGGCGGATTGGGCACGATGGGATTCGCCTTGCCCGCCGCCATTGGTGTGAAGGTGGCGCGCCCGGAGGCTGAGGTGTGGGTGGTGGTGGGTGACGGTGGATTCCAAATGACCATGGCCGAACTGGCCACGATGGTGCAGGAAAAGCTGAAGATTCACATTGCCATCATCAACAACGGCTACCTGGGCATGGTACGCCAGTGGCAGGAATTCTTTTACGATCGCAACTATGAGTCGACGCCCTTGCTGAGCCCGAATTTTGCCAAGCTGGCTGAGGCTTACGGCATTCGGGGCGTCACCGTGACCAAGCGGGCTGAAGTTGTGCCTGCCGTACAAGCGGCGCGCGCCCATAACGGGCCGGTGCTGATTGATTTCCAGGTTGAACAGGAAGATTCGGTTTATCCCATGGTAGCGGCCGGAGCCGGACTGCACGAGATGATTCGCCGGCCCAACCCGCTGGTCGAGACTGCCGAGGATTCATAGGCCCCTATGCTAAGAACTTTTGTGGTGCATGTCGAAAACAAGCCGGGCGTGTTGACCCGGGTGGCGTCGCTGTTCCGGCGCCGAGCCTTTAACATCGATTCGCTGACCGTGGGGCGGACGGAGAAGCCGGAAGTCTCACGCATGACCATCACGGTGGACGCTGACCAGGATCAGGCGCGCCGCATCGAGGCGAGCCTGTACAAGCTGGTCAACGTTCTGCTGGTGGAAAACCTCACCCACACGCGCGCCATCGTCCGCGACCTGGCCATGATCAAAGTGGCGGCCAAGCACGATGAGCGTTCTCACCTTCTTCAGTTGGTGGGAGTGTTCCGGGCCCGCGTCGTGGATGTTTCACCGGAGTCGCTGACCATTGAAATCACCGGCGCCGAGGACAAGATCGATGGGCTCCTGGACGCGCTTCGCCCTTACGGTGTCATGGAAATGGTGCGCACGGGAATCGTGGCCATGCGGCGCGGCAAGAAGTCGTCCGCTACAGACCTGCCCAAGAGCGAGCCCGCGGAAATGCTCCCCGAAATCGAGGAAGACGAGGCGCAGTCGGTTTAGGAGCCCCTTCTTTGGAGTGCGGCAGCTTGCTACCGTTTTTGGTCAGGCCAGCTTGCTGGCCGCTGGCCTTTGGCCTTTTGCAGTTCAAGCATTGGCGTAGCAGAGGGCGGAGGCGAGGGGGAAGGTACAATTCTGGGGCTTCGTTGTAGAGGGTTGGGGAGGCGCGAAGCCGGAGAAATGATCGAGACCCAGTCCCCGGCCCCAGACCTCGGCGCGCAGTTGATGGATGGCGTGTTGGGTGGAGATGCGGGCAGTGGGGGCAGCGTGGATCCACTTGGGGCGCGGCAGCAGGCCGTGGCGGGTACGGGCGAAGGCGCGATGGGTAGCGAGGAGCAAGAGGGCATAGGCGGCCACGGTGAAGGCGGGGGCAGACTCGACCGAATGGGGGGAGCGGACCTGGGCTTGGCCCACTCCCAGCAGAGTTTTTTCATCGCGGAAATTAACTTCAATGTCCCAGCGTTGGAAGTAAGTTGTGATGAGGAGTTGGGGGTCGAGGTTTTCGTCGGTGCAGAGGAGGAAGGCGGGTTGGCGATAGAGCAGCTTGGAACCTTGGCGCAGACGATAGGCGAGCGGCGCGATGACGACAAGTTGCAGGAATTGGTGGGCGCCGGCGGCACGCCACAGGAGGCCGGTGCGGCGCTTGAAGCGGAGTTGATGGGGAATGCCGTGATGGGTAAAGGTCAAGGTCTGCCAGGGAGCATCGTCGGTGCGGACCTGCTCGGGAGTGGGAGCGGGAGGCCCGTAGCAGAGACGGCGACCGCGCGCCTTTTGGGTTTGGGGATCGGGCCGGAACAGCAACTGAGCATCTTTGCGGAGCCGGCCGATGGCGGTGGTATGGGGAGGAAGGCGTTTGAGGACGGTGCGGTTGGTGTATCCGCCATCGAAGGCGACGAGGAGAAGGCGCGAAGCGGAGGCGGGATCGGAGTCAAGGGCCGCACGCAGATCGTGGATCTGTTCGCTGGCGCGTTGACCGAGGCGGGCAGCGCGCGCTTGGGTGCGGTACTGCTGCTGCTCGGCGGCGGGGGCCTGCCGGGAAGGCTTGCGGGGCGTGGGGGCATGGCGGAAAGCAATGGGGAGCAAGCGGCAGGAGCCGTCGGGAGTGGGGAGCGCGAGGGAGGTTTGAAGAAAACGCTGGGCGCGCACGAAGTTGGTTTGAAAGCGCGGGCCCAGCGGGTCGCGGCGCCAAGCCACCCCGGGAGTGCGCCGACCGGAACGACGCAACAGCGAGTCATCGAGGAGGGCGCAGACGGGAGCGCCGGGTGCGAGTTCGCTCACCACCGCGCGGCGCACCACGGAGAAGAGCGCCTCAACCCGCAGACGGTGCTGGGAGAAGAGCCGGTAACTGGAGGTCCAGTCACGGAACTGCAGGCCGCAAGTGGTGAGCAGACCGGTCACGGTATGGCGTCCCAGACAAAGCAAGGTGCTCAGCGCGAGGGCTTGGGCGTGCGCGGCAACGCGGCGCTGGCGGAAGCCCGGGAAACATTGGCTCCAGAGTTGTTCGAGTTCGGCGAGGACGCCGGTAGAGTTTTTTTTAGCACGGAAGGCGGCGGCGAGGCTCGTCGCAGGGCCAGCAGACCTTTGTTTTCGACGAACCATTCGACCGATTCGCCGCGCGCAAACTCCATGGCTTGGGCGAGGGCGGAAGGAAAGTTGATGTACCACTGCTCGCTCGCCTGGCGTTTGATAAGCTGTACTTTGGTAGGGAACCCCATGAGAAAAGCCTCCTTGAGGAATATCTAGTCATATAACTAGATATCAGAAGACTGGCTTTTCTGCAAGTAAATACTTTCCGACAGCCTTTATCTAGTTAAAGGCCAAAGTCCAGAGGCCAGCTTGCTGGCCGTGCCGTGGCTCGATAGAGCCCACGTTGAAGATTGCCGCGAGCAAGCTCGCGGGGAGGAAAGCGGCAGCAAGCTGCCGCACTCCAAAGCTTCGCATCCCGCGCCCCTGGCTTACCGCTCGCTGCCTACGGCCTACTCCCCATCCCCGCCTCTGCTACAATGACCGCACCACCATGTCTGAGCCCGAATTGACCCGCAAGCCGATCGATCCCTTCTCGCGCGAGGTGCTGGAATTCGCCGCCGTCATCGAGTTGCTGCACGGCTATCTTTCCGGGCCGATCAGTGAGCCGCTCCTTCGGCGGGTTGAGCCGCACGCGAATCTTGCCCGGCTGCGGCAGGATCTGGAACTGGCACGTGAGACGCACGATTATCTGCGGGAGAGCCCTCGCCCCAGCCTGGGAGGGTTGCACGACCCGCGTCCCCTGCTTGACAAGCTGCGCGTGGAAGGCATGGCGCTCGAGGCGCTGGAGATTCTGGCGGTGGTGGAGGTGGCGCGCGGGGCGCTGGATATGTACCGGACGTTCGCGAAGCACCCCACGCCGCGCCTGGCGGAACTGGCGCGTACCCTGCCGGATTTCCGCAGTCTCGTCGCGGAGCTGGGCGGGAAGATCAATCCCGATGGCACGCTCGAATCCACGGCCAGCCCGGAGCTCGCGCGAATCCGGCGGTCCATCGAGCGGCTGAAGATGGAAATCCAGTCGAGCCTGGAGCGCATGTTGCGGCGCTTTGCGCAGGAGGACGTTCTGCAAGACGCCGTGGTGACTATCCGTAACGACCGCTTTGTGATTCCCGTGCGCGTGGAAGACAAGCGCCGCGTGCAAGGCGTCGTGCACGGAACCAGTTCCTCGGGCGCCACGGTTTACATTGAGCCCCTGGAGACCCTGGGGATTAACAACGAACTTGTGGAATTGCAGGACCGCGAGTTTGAGGAGGTGCAGCGCATCCTGGGCGAGTACAGCCGCAAATTACAGGAGCGGCGCGAAGACCTGAACAGGGCCACCGATATCGTAAGCGAAATCGATCTGGCTTTCGCCAAGGGAGAATTCAGCCGCCAATACGACTGCTGCATTCCGGAATTCCGCGAGGAGCGAGACCTGTGGCTGCACGAGGTGCGTCACCCGCTGCTCGTAAAGACCCTGCGCAGCCAGCGACGCCAGCCGGTACCCATGAGCCTGGAACTGAAGGCGCCCCACACCCTCATGATTATCAGCGGGCCGAATACGGGCGGAAAAACCGTGGCGCTCAAAACTCTGGGGATTACGGTGCTCATGGCGCAGGCAGGGATCCCTGTGCCCGCGAGCGAAGCCAAGCTGCCGCTCTTCGGGCGCGTGCTGGCTGACATCGGCGACCAGCAATCCATCGCGGCGAACCTCAGCACGTTTTCCGCGCACGTGACGAATATCGAGGCCATGGCGCAAGTGGGCGACCGGAACGACCTGGTCCTGCTCGATGAAATCGGCGCCAGCACGGAGCCCAACGAAGGGGCGGCGCTGGCTGTGGCCATCCTCGAACACTTTCGCGAGCGTGGCTCGATGACACTCGTGAGCACGCACCATTCGCGCCTGAAGGCTTACGCGGCGGAGACCGCGGCGGCCGTGAACGCCGCGATGGAGTTTGATGAAGCCACGCTCCAGCCCACCTATCGATTGCTGGTGGGATTGCCGGGCAAGTCCAGTGCGCTGGATATTGCGGCGCGCCTGGGACTGGAGCCCTCGATCGTGGAGAAAGCGCGGTCGCTCCTCCATCCGGCGGACGCGGAAGCGGCCGCCCTGGTGGCCGGGTTGCACCAGCAACGCACGGAGATGGAGCGCCGCATCGAAACCCTGGTGGAGGAGCGGAAGGAGTTGACCGCGCAGCACGAAAAGTTGGAGCAGCAATTCGAACGCGACCGCCGGGCGAAATTGCGCGAACTCGATTCCCGCCTGGAGAGCACGCTCCGCCAGTACGCCAAGGATTGGGAGCAGTCCCTCGAAGAGTTGCGCAAGCAGGCGGCGCCCGCCAAGGTGGTGGCGCGGGGCGAGCGGAAAGCCACGGTCCTGGTGCACGAGGCTCGGGAAGAATGGAATGCGCAGGTGCTGGAGGCTCTGGGCATGCCCTCGGAAACACCCGAGGCGACGCCGGTAGTGAGGCTGCTGGCGGTCGGTGACCGCGTGCAGTTGCCGAATATCTCAACCCCCGGGACGGTGACGGCTTTGCTCGATGGGGAAAACCTGGAAGTGGCGATCGGCAACCTCAAGATGCGCGTCCGCAAGGAGGAGGTCCGGCCGCTTCTGCCGGGTGGCGCCACGGCTCCGGAAGCGACGGCCCCCGCCGGGAGCACGCCGGAGGTTTCGGAAGAATTCAACGTCATAGGTAACACAGCGGAAGAGGCCCGCGAGCGCGTGGACAAGTTTCTCGACCAGGCGTTTCTCGGTGGCCGTTCCCGGGTGCGCATTATTCACGGTTTCGGTAAAGGCATTTTGCGGAAGACCCTGCATGAAATGTTTTCAAGTCACCCCCAAGTGGAAAAATTCTACCCCGCGTCACAACAGGAAGGCGGGGCAGGCGCAACGATTGTGGAGTTGAAGGTTTAGCAGGATTGTGTAGCGCAGACCTCCGCCGTTGAGGTCTGCGGTTCTTCGTGCGCCCTTTGAGCAAATGGATCGAAGCGAAGAAGCAAGCCGCGCAGGGTGCACAGGCACTCCTGCCTGTGACTGCGGCTCAAGGTTCAGAGCTTGGAGACACAGCCAGGAGTGGCTGTGCTACGGCCACCTCATCCACAAATAGTCATAACGGCTCCCAGGCAGTCAGCGTCGTTAAAACGCACCCGGCATTCCCCAATACGCCCACTTCCGTGAGCCTTCACGCAGAGCATGTGGGTGGAAGCACGATTTACAGGGGCGCTATAGCGCGAAAAAAGAGGGGTTCTAGACGTTGTTGGGGCGCTTGGAGTTGCGGCGGTGATTACCTTTGCGGAGGCAATTGCGGACAACCCGCACCAGTTCTTCAGACTTAATGGGCTTGTTCAGGTATTCGGTGGCGCCCGCGTTCATGGCTTCGAGGTACGTATCCACCTCGCCATACGCGGTTAGGATAATCACAGGAATCTCGCTCCCCCCGCTGCGGAGGGCCTGCAGAATGCTGAGACCGTCACAATCAGGCATCCGTAAATCGCATATGGCCAAATCGAAATTGCTGGAACGCAGAAGTTCTATGGCCTCACAGGAGTTCGAGGTCGCGGTGACACCAAACTGCTCACCGGAGAGGATGCGTTGGAGAATTCTCAGGAAATGAGGGTCGTCGTCGATAATCAGGATACGGCCGGTTATTACCTCACCCCGAGGTTCCCTCTCCTCCGGACTCTCTGCCTTCCACCCGGGCTGTTCGACTGCATCCCACATATCTCAAAATCCAAACGTGTGAATCTGCTCAGTAGACGATCGATTAATCAAGGAGCACGTAAGTCACCAATCCTGGAAGGTTTCCTATGGGGGAAGGGGAAAGCCGGGCAGGGGACATGACACTCTGTCATGCATGCTTAGCTAACCCGCCTCAACGAGGTAACGGGGCGAATCCGGCAGAAGGGACTGCAAGGGATTGACACTCGTCTCACACCGAGGCGGGAGCCGTGGTAACAACTATAAAAAGTATTAAGCCGCGCGGACTGCTGCCGCAGCTGCTTCCTTCTTGCCCAAGCGACGCCGGATCGTGCGGGGGTTGATCTGCAGAAGTTGAGCGGCACGCAGGCGATTGTGGCGCGTGTACTGCAGAATCGTCTTGATGACGGTATCGTGGATTTCCCGCATGGATGTTCCGACGGAGAACGTGAGCGTGAAGGTGGGTTGCATCTCCATGGGTGTAACCTCCTTAATAGGAACAACAGCCCTCGGCCCCCCAACAAAGTCCTTCGCATCGGTCGAGCCTGGCATGGTAGTAAAAGGTTTCATCATAGTCTCCTAGCCAAAAAACGTTTCGGCACCGCCCTTTTGTCAGCATTTTGAGTTCCTTTCTGTCCACTCAGATGTTGTTGAAAGATAGGGAAAGCGGACTTATTTAACGTTCAGAAAGCGGACAAATTGCGCATCCACACACAATTCCATGAGGCTTTTGCCCCAAGATTTCAACCCGCCAAGTCGTCGGAAACTCACCTGCGGAGTAAATCCAGACCGATTTCTTGCCCATTTTCAAGGGAATAGAGGAACCGGACAATTTTTCCCGGTTGGCAATAGAGATGCCGAATGTTGTGCTGTAGCGCCGCCCTTTAGGACGGCACTTCGATTACCGGCAGGAGCGATTAATGGTCAAAGGGCAATCAAGTCTGGATAAGTTCTTGCAATTCTTCAGCTCGCTGAAATGCGGCTTGCTACTGCTTGGCTTCTTAGGCGTGGCCGTTACCTTGGGGACGCTAATTCTCCAAAAGCCTATGGCCCAGGAAGGGCAGATTGAGCAGATCTATGCTCCGCACACGCTCCGGCTGCTTAACGCGTTGGGTCTGTTCGACGTTTTCCATACCTGGTGGTTCATACTTCTCTTAGGGTTGCTCGGAGCCAATATCACCCTGGCCTCGATCGAGCGGTTCCCGCAAGTATGGCGACTGTACGTCCGGCCCCACCTCTCGGCGGACGCAGTCTTCGTCCGTGCCCTGCCGTTCCAGCGTGAGATTCCTCTGGACAAGCACACTCCGGCGGAAGCCGTGGCGGTGGCTAACCGCCATCTGCGGTCCCTCGGTTACCCGCCACGTCCGGAACCCTTAGCCCAGGGAACACTCTACATTGAGAAGCACCGCATGGCGCGTCTGGCTCCTTATGTGGTTCATGCCAGTCTGTTGGTGATTTTCTTGGGGGCAATCATTGACGGCTCGCACGGCTACCGGGGATTTATAAACTTGAAGCCGGGAATGCGTACCGACACGGTCGACCCTTTGTCCATGCCGGGCACGCCGCGACGCCTGGCATTCACGATCCGCTGCGACGCGGCAGGTATGGACCGTTACCCTGACGGTTCACCGCAACAGTATTGGAGCCGCCTGGCGGTGGAAGAAAATGGCCACGAGGTGGCGCACAAACAGATCTCTGTGAACGATCCGCTGACTTACCAGGGAGTGCGCTTCTTCCAGGCCTCTTACGGTTCCACGGGCGCGCCGCGCCGGCTGGAGATGGAGGCGAGTTGGGTCGAAAAGGGAGCAGAGAAATATCAGACGCTTACCCTGGCGCCCGGGACGCCGGCGCCGCTCGGTCAGCAGGGCGCGACGGTCGAATTGGGCGACTTCATCCCCGATTTCGTGCTGGAAGGCAACCAGATCGCCTCGCGTTCCGCTGAGCCCAATAACCCCGCCATTCGCCTGCAAGTTACGCGGCCGGGCGACAAGCCGACGACCGCCTGGATTCTGCCCAAGGCGCCCGACACGAAGGCACCCAACGATACGGGCATAAACTTTCGATTAGTCAGCCTGGACATGGAATACATGACGGGCTTGCAAGTGGCTCGCGAGCCCGGGCAAGGGTTGATCTGGCTCGGCTGCCTGGTGCTGTGCGCCGGCCTGATGATGGCGCTGTACCTCTCGCACATCCGCATCTGGGGGGTGGTGGCGAGCGACCGCAAGGGTCGCCCGGTGCTGCTGCTCGGCGGCCAGCCCAGCAAGTATCGTGAGAAATTTGAGCGCACCTTCCAGCATCTGGCGGATGAGCTGGAGAAGGCTTTGCAGAACACCTCTGAGGGTGTAACCGAAACGGTTTCGGCGGCATAAGAAAAGCGTCGGGGCGCGACACTGGCCGTGTCCTGACGCCCGCCGAGAAGATGACTGCGGCGCATGATAGAGCGGAAGAAGTAAGTGTAGCGCAGACCTCCGCTCTTGAGGTCTGCGGTTCTTCGTGCGTCATGGGAGCAAATGTAATGTGGCGAAGAAGCCGCCCGGGTTTAAGGTTTTCGGAGTTTCCAAAGGAAGAACCGCGGACCCCAAAAACGGGGGACCGCGCTACGCGTGCTTCACTTAGTTCTCAACTTCAAGGTTTCTAGCGCGGCAAGCCGGCGATCAGTTCAAGACTTAGCAAGGGAGCAGAACATGGCGAAAGCGATGACACAAACCGCGGACCGCGGCCAGCAGAGCGCCTCAAGCTGGATCCTTCTGGTGGTCAGCGTGGCAGTACTGACCGTGACAGCCATCTCCGTCCCGCACCTGGTGGGACGCGAGGGGTGGTTGACGGGCGAGAAATTTCTCTACTTGGCACTCGTTGCCTATCTGGGCGCGGCGGCGTTGTACGTTTTAGCGGCGGCGGTGCGGCAGGCAGGTCTGTTGGCAGGCGCGGTGGCGCTGACGCGGGGCGGCTTCATGCTGCATACCACGGCGATTGTGGTGCGCTGGGCGAGTTCGGGGCACGCACCCCTTTCGAATATCTATGAGATGGTGCTGATGTTTTCCTGGGGCGTCGTGGCGCTGCACGAGCTGGCGGAATGGAATTTCGAGCTGCCCTTCCTGGGCGCTATCACGGTGCCCATCGCCGCGCTGTCGCTCGTCCTCATGCAGGTGCTGCCGGGGGAGATTCGGCCCCTGGTGCCGGCGTTGCAATCCACCTGGTTGCAGATTCACGTGACGCTCGCCATGCTGAGCTACGCGGGTTTCACCATTTCGTTTGCCGTGGCGCTGCTTTATTTGATCAAAGACGGCGTCGCCCTCCGCAGCTTTCTCAGTTGGAGCGCGGCGCTGGTGGTGGGCATCTACGGCGTCGTCGCGGCGACTTCTGTATCGAGCGGCATGGCGCTGATGCTGCCCGCTTGGGACGCCGCGGCGCATGAGAAAGTAATGCAGGCTCCTCACCAGGCGCTGATGGTGCCCCTCGAGGGGCTGGGCTGGCCCTTCGTTCTGGTGCTGGCGCTCGCAGCGGCCACGCTGGCGCTGAATCTGGTGGGCACGTCTTCGGCTTCAAGTGAGCGCTGGGAGACCCTGGCGCGCCGCGTGTACATGGCTACGCTCTTCGCCCAGGCGCTGTCGCTCGCGCTCCTGTTGGTCAAGGTGAATGCAGGGCCCTACGAGGTTCCACAATATGGGCAGAGCTTTGGCGTGCATCTGGCAGCCAGCCCGTTTCTGCTGGCAGGCGTGGTCACGGCGCTGTTCGTTTCGCTCGCGTGGCAGGTGCTGAATTGGAAACGCGACACCATCGCCAATTTCCTGCCCAACCGCGATGTGCTCGACGAGATGATTTATAAAACCGTGGCGATTTCTTTTCCGCTGCTGACCTTGATGATCATCGCCGGCGCTTACTGGGCTAATCGCACCTGGGGCTCGTATTGGAGCTGGGATCCTAAAGAAGATTGGGCCCTGATTACCTGGCTGACCTACGCCGGATACCTGCACATGCGGCTCACGCGGGGGTGGCGCAGACGACGCTCGGCCTATTTCGCCATCATCGGCTTCGCCGTCGTAATGTTCACCTTCTTCGGCGTTACTTATTTGCTGCCAGGATTGCACTCTTACGCGTGATTGCAGGGCAGGATTAAGGGGCAAATAGTCTGAGGATTTGAAGCTTCAACCTGCTCGGGGTTCCTCGCGAGAGATGGGACACCCGGACGAGAGCCGTCCCACTTGTTGCCCGTAGCGGGCTGTAGCGGGCGTTGTCCCACGTATATTCCGCGAGATCACCCCGCATTTGATTCACGTTCAATTATTTGCAGACGCAGGTAAAGTCGGCGCATCATTTCGCGGTCCATGGGAGTCATAGAAAGGAATTCCACCGCGAACCCGCCGGGAAACTGCGCGCGGCAGATGGCGGAAGCACGGAAGTAGTCAGCGCCAACCTGAATGCCCACCTTGAAAATTGTGCCTTTTTTGGTCTCACGCGAACTTTTGACGGAAAGCCCAAAGGGGCTGAATTCCAGCAAGGGGGCAGTGAATTTCTGGTCAGTCCCAATAAAGCCCACATGCGTGACAGCTCTCGATCGAACCCGAACTGCTCGTCTTGGCGGCACTTCGTTCTCCCGAGCCGGCTCGCCCGCTATGATTCGAACCCTGGTAATGGCAGCCCTGTGTGCTTTGACTACCATCGTACAGGTTCCTGGATATGCCGTCAATGCGTGTCTTGCGCGGGTGGCATTGGCCGCTGCAAGATAGAATCTTACCGCGCATGCGAAAGGGCGCGGGGCTGGCAGTAAGAAATCGGAACCGGTCGGCTGCGGAATGCATCGAATAAGCATTCATGCTGAACGGGAGGGTGACATGGACCTACAATATCCTATCGGGAAGTTCACTTGGAATCGCAGTGGTGAAGGGTTGCTGGCGAGTGAAGCGGAGCGGCGTGAGTGGATCCATGAAATCGAACAGACTCCGGCACGGTTGCGGGCTGCGGTGGCGGGGCTGAGTGAGGCGCAACTCGATACGCCCTATCGGCCCGGCGGCTGGACGGTACGGCAAGTGGTGCATCACTTGCCTGACAGCCACTTGAATGCTTACGTGCGCTTCCGGCTGGGGCTGACCGAAGATGAGCCGCCTGTCAAGACCTACCAGGAAAGCCGCTGGGCAGAGTTGGCGGACGCGCGCACCGCCCCGGCGGAAATCTCATTGACGCTGCTTGAAACCCTGCATGCGCGTTGGGTAATGCTGTTGAAATCCCTTCGGGCGGAAGATTTTGCGCGGGCCTTGAAACATCCGGAAATGGGGCGCGTAACGCTCGAAAAATACCTAGCCCTTTACGCCTGGCACGGGAAACATCACGTGGCGCACATTACTTCTCTGCGTGAGCGGTCGGGCTGGAAAGCTGCGAGCGCGTAACGCCGGCAGACGACTCTGATCCGGGAGTGATGGCCGGGGCTTGAGCGTCTCCCTCTTTCCCCAGAGGTCAAGGGTATGTGGATTGAACTAACTCGCCCCTTCGGTCGCCGTAGCGATAAAGGGGCCGGGCCATAGGCATCGATCCGAATTGCGGTGCCAAATAAAGACAAGGCCCGCTGAGGTCAACCCCGATAGGCGTCCTCTGCAACCTAACCTCCCGGCCGCACAGAGGAACGATCCCGCCTTCTCAAAACTCCTCAAAACAAAAATGAGAAACATCGCGGCTTCCGTTTACATTTGGGGTGCCCTGTGATAAGTATGCGCGGACCGGAAGGAATCTATGCATCCTCATTTTGTTGACTACGCGATTATCGCCATCTACTTCGGGTTTGTTTTAGGGATCGGATTCTCCCTGCGCGGGCGAATGAAGACCAGCGAGGACTTTTTCCTCTCGGGCCGCTCGATTCCCGGCTGGATCACCGGCCTGGCTTTCATGTCCGCGAACCTCGGGGCGCTGGAAGTGATGGGCCACGCCGCCAACGCCGCCAAATACGGCATGTTCGTCAATCACTTTTATTGGCTTGCTGCGATGCCTGCCATGTGTTTTGTGGGCGTCTTCATGATGCCGTTCTATTACGGCAGCAAAGTACGCAGCGTGCCCGAATTCCTGCGCAAGCGGTACGATGAGAAGACTCGCACCCTCAACGCCCTTTCGTTCGCGTTCATGACCCTGCTGGTCTCGGGTGTAGACCTCTACGCGATGGCGATCCTCTTTGAGCGCCTGCTCAATTGGCCCTTCTGGGCGAGTGTGGTGGCGTCGGCAGTAGTGGTGGCAATCTATATCTATCTCGGCGGCCTCACATCCTCAATCTACAACGAGGTCCTGCAATTCTTCCTGATCGTCTTCGGCTTCCTGCCGCTGGCCATTCTGGGCTTGAAGGCCGTGGGTGGATTCGCGGGATTGGACGCCAAGCTCTCGACGTTGCCATACCCGGGCTACGCGCACACCTGGGCGAACATCTGGCATTCGAACCAGAACCCCATGGGCGTGAATTGGATTGGCACCATCTTTGGGTTGGGATTCGTATTGTCATTCGGCTACTGGTGCACAGACTTCCTGGTCGTGCAGCGGGGACTGGCGGCCAAGGACATGGCCTCCGCTCAGCGCACACCTCTGATCGCCGCGGTCCCCAAGATGTTCTTTCCCTTGATGGTGGTACTGCCTGGCTTGGTGGCGATCTCCTACGGGCCCATCCGACAACTGCTCTGGGACCCTGCGACGCACGATTACAATTACAACCAGGCGCTGCCCACGATGCTCGGCAGCTTTTATCCCTCTGGCCTGCTGGGCATCGGTCTGACGGCGCTGCTGGCCAGTTTCATGTCAGGCATGGCAGGGAACGTGACGGCCTTCAACACGGTTTGGACATTCGACATTTACCAAACGCACGTCAACCCAGGCAAGCCCGATGCCCACTACCTGCGCATGGGCAAGCTGGCCACGATTTTTGCCGTATCGGTGGGCATAGGAACCGCATTCATCGTCCTGATGTTCAACAACCTCATGGACTATCTCCAGCTCCTTTTTGCCTTCTTCAACGCGCCGCTCTTTGCTACGTTCCTGCTGGGGATGTTCTGGAAACGCGCCACGCCCACGGCAGGGTTCTGGGGATTGCTGTCGGGGATCCTGACCGCCGCCACTCATTATGCCCTGCTCTATTTCAATGTTTTCCATTATCCCAACGCCCAGGCCATGGCCAACAATTTCTATCAAGCCATGTGGGCGTTTGGCGTCTGTTTCGTGGTCACGCTCGTGGTCAGCTCATTCACCGCCCCCAAGAAAGAAGAGGACCTGGTCGGTCTGGTTTATTCGATGACTCCCAGGCCCAAGACCTCGCACCTTCCCTGGTACGAGCGGCCGGGGATCCTGGCGATTGGCATTCTGGCGCTCTGCGTGGTTTTAAATATTATCTTCTGGTAGGAGACGATGGGATTAGATATTCGCTGGCCGATTGGAATTATCTTTTCGATTTACGGTCTCATCATGATGTCTTACGGGGCGGTTGCGGACCCTTCCATCTTTCGTGAGAAGTCGCTGGGAGTGAACATCGATCTGTGGTGGGGCTTGGCGATGTTGGTTTTTGGACTTTTCATGGGGGCGCTGGCGTACCGAGCTTCGCATCGTAGTGAACCATGAGCGAACTGCGCTGGAATCCTACCGTCCGTGAATGGGTTGCAACCGCCTCACATCGCCAGGGCCGTCCCCAGATGCCCAAGGATTGGTGCCCTTTCTGCCCGGGCTCCGGACGCGTCCCCGACAACTACGACGTTTTGATCTATCCCAACGATTTCCCGGCCTTCTCCATCCCCGCCCCGAAGCCGTCAATCGAAGGCGACGATTTCTATAGGGTTCGCCCGTGCCACGGCAAGTGTGACGTGGTGCTCTACCACCCAGATCATCATGCCTCTCTGCCGCAACTTCCCATCGATCACATCGTCAAACTCGTGCGGCTCTGGCGGAAGCGCTTCCTGGAGCTCAAAGCCACGCCGGGCATTCGCTATGTCTTGATATTCGAAAATAAGGGCGCGGTGATTGGGGTCACCATGCCGCATCCCCATGGGCAGATTTACGCGTTTCCGCTAATCCCGCCGAGGATGCAGAAAGCGCTGGCCGTCGCTCGCGCCCACCAGCGCACTCATAAACGCTGCCTGTATTGCGATATCTTGAAGAAAGAGCGTCGCAACGGACAGCGCATCATCGCGGAGAACGCAGACTTCACGGCGTTCATCCCCTTCTACGCGCGTTGGCCGTATGAAGTTCACATTTTCGCGCGCCGCCATCTGGGAACGCTGGAGGCATTCCGCCCCTCAGAAGACCAGGCGCTTGCCGAGATATTGAAGTGGGTGACTTTGAAGTATGACAACCTTTTTCATATGTCGTTCCCGTACATGATGCTCCTGCATCAGGCCCCCACACGGGGGGCGCATCCCTACTACCATTTCCACATCGAGTTCTATCCACCTCACCGCAGCAAGGACAAGCTTAAGTACCTGGCCAGCGTGGAAACCGGCGGGGGGACCTTTCTGAATGATTCGCTGGCGGAAGCGAAAGCAGCGGAGTTGCGGGCGGTCCCGCCGTTGAAGCGGGAGAAGCTGGAGGAAGGCAGTAGGCGGAAGGCAGTAGGCAGAAAGCAGAAGGCGGAAAGCAGAAAGCACAAACCGGAAGACTTCGATCTTCAGGAGGTCCTTTGAAAGATATAAGGCCTGATCTGGCAATGATCGAACATCCTGAAAGATTCGCACCATCTTCTCAAGGGGCGGCGTAGCAATGCTTTCTGCTTGCCGCCTTCTGCCTTCTGCTTTCTGCCTACTGCCTTCTGCCTGGGAGGATTGAGTGATGATTGAACAAACCTTCCAACAAATGTTCGGCTCACTGCCGGATGCGGTGGTGCGCGCGCCGGGGCGCGTCAACCTGATTGGCGAGCACACGGATTACAACGACGGCTTTGTGCTTCCCGCCGCCATCGACCGCGCCATCACCTATGTGGGCCGCCGCCGCGCGGACCGCCGCGTGCGCGCTTACTCCACCGACTTCCAAGCCTCCGTTGAGTTCAGCCTCGATGACATTCAGAAAGACAGGCAGCACTCCTGGAGCAATTTTCTCCGCGGCGTATCGAAGTTCCTGGAAGAAGATGGCCATCACCTGACCGGTGCGGACATCGCCTTCGGGGGCGACGTGCCGCGCGAGGCAGGGCTCAGTTCCTCCGCCGCAGTGGAAGTGGGCGCCACGACATTCTGGAACAAACTCCTGAACCTGGGGCTCGATCCTGTCTATGTCGTCAAGCTCGCGCGCCGCACCGAAAACGAATTTGTGGGAGTGCCTTGCGGAATCATGGACCAGTTTATTTCGGCGCTCGGCCGGCGGGATCACGCCCTGTTTCTCGATTGCCGTAGCCTCACGTATCGCCACGTGCCGCTCCGGGCCGATGTGAAAATTGTGGTCTGCAATTCCGGGGTCAAGCGCGCTCTGGCGCAATCGGAATACGAGGTACGGTTAAAACAGTGCCGCCAGTCTGTTGCCCAGATCGCGAGCACCGGCCTCGCGGTCAAGTCGCTGCGCGATGTAGAACTCTCGGATTTAGTGGCGGCGCGCGGTGTTCTGGACGAATTGCTCTTTCGCCGCGCCCACCATGTGGTTTCGGAGAACGAGCGCGTGCTGGAGGCCGTCAAGGTTCTCGAAGGCGGCAACCTGGAACGCTTCGGCGAATTGATGAATCAATCCCATGTGAGCTTGCGGGATGATTATGAAGTCAGTTCCAAGGAGCTCGATACCCTTGTTGAGTTGGCATGGAAGCAACCCGGCGTGCTGGGAGCGCGCATGACTGGAGCGGGGTTTGGCGGGTGTACGGTTAACCTGGTCCGCGAGGGCGCGGCGGAGGCATTCGCACACTCGGTCGCGAAGGGTTACGAGGAAGCGCTAGGCCTTAAGGCCGAGGTCTATATTTGCCAGGCGTCGGATGGGGCGCTAGTGTAGTGTCCGGTAATTAACTGGACATCGTAGCGCCCCGATCCATCGGGGCATTTGCCGGCAGGATGCTGGCGCTACGGCCAAAGCATTTGTCGAGCCATTTCCCGGACACTTCAATAGACATATTGTCATCCTGTTTTACCATTTTTCATATCTTTGCTAACCGTATTTGTTTTCAATAACCTCTCAGCTTTGGCAAACAGAAAACGCGAGTCGACGCGCTTTGTTTTCAACATGTTCTCAGCTTTGGGCGTTTTGGGCATCCAGCGACACATTGTCGGCTAAGAATGAAGGGGTCAGACGGTGCGTTTTCGGTCTCATATTTAGGCTTCACCGCGTGCCTCCCTATGGTGCGCTCCACGCCAAGTCCTTCCGAAAGTCGGCGCAGCCGGATTATACCAATCATTAAAGCGTATTGTCAAGCTTTATAGTTGCGGGGGATGAATTGAGGGAAGTAGGGCCCCATCTTCGCCGCGAACCCGGCCCACGCTGAAATCAGTCACTCCGGCGGCAAACTGCACCACTACCGCTAACCAGGCGCTGTCCTTAGTTTGGAGATAGGTAAGCCTGTTTGCTACTTGGGTGGCGGCCCCTGCACAAAATAAAGAATCACGCTCAGCAGAAAGAAGACAACCAAGGCGAAAGACAGGAATCGGGTGACCGGCCCTACTTCCGCTTCGACGAAAGGGACTCGTGACTGCGGCGCTCTTCGGCGTGCCAGGTACCAGGGGAAAATGATGACGGGCAATATCATCGTGCCCAATCCCCAGCGCAGTGGTCGAGGAAGGCGCTGACGGAGAGCATCGAAGAACACCCAGATCCCGGCCAGGGCCTGGATTCCCCCCATCGCGAGCTGAGTCTTTTGAAGGTCCCAGAATTCGAGAAAGGTCTGGGCAAGAAGGAAGGAAATCCCTAGCACGGCAAAGAAAAGAACCCAAGGGTAGCGCACGGGTGCTGGCTTGACTTCCGCAGCCGGTCGAGGAGCCATCACCGCTGCGACCTCCTGCGGCTTGGCGATTTCGGCGGGATCGATGGCGTGCCGGCAAGCTACGCACACACGACACGTGGGGGCAAGCAACTGGCCGCACGCCGGGCAGGGGAACGGCTCGGTAGGAAATTCCGAAGCCTGAACGGCCGCGTCCAGCGCTTCAGCATTCGGGTTTTGCGAATCAGCTTCCTCGTTCATCGCTTGGCGGTCATATCTCCTCGCCCACTCTCGCGGCGTTTCCATAATTCACGGTCTCTCATTCCAGCCTTCGTGCTCCTTCCAGTCTAACACCTTGCGATAGCCTTCGCTGCGGGACAGTTTATTCCAGGTGCGAATGTTGCCTTGCCCTTTGTTGCCTCCCTGTGATTGATAATACCATCCGGCCTCCTGTGCCAGCGCCATGGCTTCACCCGAGACATGGAAGGTGTGATCCTCATAGTGATAGGGAGTAGCTGGATAACCCTCAGGGCTGAAGATGCGGTCCACGCGCACTTCAAGGTTGGGCGAGATGGCGCCCTCGCGCCACAATTGTTGCAGCGCCTTCACCACAAAATAGTTGTTCACGATGTGGTCGATGTGGCCTTGCGCAGGCGGGTGCACCGTAAAGACAACATCAGGCTGAAACTTCTTGATGATCTCCGCGGCCGCGTCGACGACGCTCTGCCGGGCGAAAGGCAGATTGGGCCGGAAGAGACCTTCGTAGGGTGCATGACTGCTCGCGAGCTGAATGGAAAGATAGGGATCCGACGATCGTAGGTGGTCATACCAGATCTTGCCCGAACCCCCATCGGGCAGACCCAGAAAGAGAATATTTTCACGCGGTACGCCGAGGTGCCCCAGTGCGGCGCGGGCTTCATCCATGCGGATAGCCCCGAAGTTCAGCGCCTCGGCCGGGCCGCAGGAATGCTCGTAGTAGCGATCGCAGGAGCCTGCATCGCCACTGGTAAAGTAGATCACTTGGAGAGGGATGTGGTTTTCGACTAAGGCGCGAATGAAACCCATTTGGGTTCCATCGTCATCCTCGTGCGCGCAAAAGACGAGGGCGGACCTGGGAAGCGGATTGACGCCGAGTTCGAGTTCGTTGGAGGCGAGCCTTTGCCCGGAGGCAGCGGTTACCTCAACCCAAGCATGGTAGAGCCCGCTCGCGTCGGCCGGCAGGCTGAACTTTACTTCCTGCGTCAGTGGCGGGCCGTGCGCGTCAAGGTCGATGTGCTCTGCGACCACCGTATTCACCTGCTCTTTTCCATCAGGGCCAGTCAGGCGCCCGTGCACGGAGACTTGCTGCCACACGGAGTCCGTCGGGTTTAACAATGAAAATTTCACGGTGGCTTCGGCCCCCGAAGGGAACAGGGTATGGTGGGTATCAAACTGAATGGCGCCTGCACCGAAGGATTCAGAATGAAACTGCCGATAGCTCGAGGTGTTGACCGCATCCAGCTTTGGGTAAATGTATTGCCCGGGGTAAGGCCGCGGCGCATCCGCTCCAGGTGGATTGACAAAGACCAGCGGGGTGAAGGCAATGGCATAGACGTTCTTGCGGTCGCGGTCCCAGACCACTGCGGCGTACTGTTTGATCGCCGGCTCATTTCCGCCTTTCGCCTCGGTGCAGTGCGTGGAGCCTAAGCTCATCCGCTGGTGCGGTTCGAGCTTGATGTCTTCTTTCAGGGTCTTGATGGTCGTTCCCACTTTCTCCGTTTGCTGAACAATCCACGGCCAATAACGCTCGGAGAATTCGAGGCGGAGTCCATCAAGAAGCTGCTCACTGCGGTTTTCGAGCTTCATATCACAGCTTATTGCATCACCCGACGTGTAGTAGAACTTGCCGACTTCGGCAGAGATAATTTGAACCACCTGGCGAGTGACCACGAAGGAACAGACGCGGGGATTATCCTGAATGACCTGGGGCGACTTGGGATCTCGCACCCGCAAATCGATGTCGTACCTTCCCGTCCGGGCGTCGAGAGGGACCTTCCAAAGCAACCGATAGCTTGAGGAAGGCGAAGAAGAAGGCGGTACCTTCTCTCCGAGCCGCAACCCATCTACCAGTGGTTTTCCTTCCCCCTCATAACGTACTGTGAAGAGATAGCTATCCAGCGTGCGAACTTCCTCGGGCGAAGGGGGAATAATTTGGAGCCAGACTTGCTCTCCTACGTTGTAGGTGATTCTATCAGTGGCAGCTCGTAGCGAAGTCTGTGGGCGGGCGTCAGGCGGCCAGGACGCCAGCCAGGCTACGCTCAGCAACACGACCAACCAGCCGGGTGCCATGTCTCTCCTTCCGCTGGCACTTCGGCACAAGGAGCGCATGAAGACTTTTTTCCAGTTACTCATGAATCCCCCTGAAGGCGGTGTAAGGGATTATAGATTCCTGCCGCAGGTGCGTCCAGCGGTGCGCCTCAAATCGCGATGGGCGGGAGGGCAGCGGATTGTCAGATTACCTCACCGTGCCATAGTGCATTTGACGTATACTTTCCGGCTCATAGCGCGGGGGCGTTTGGTGTCGTGAGCAGAGAGGTTCTGTAACTTTCCCGAGGAGACGATTTCATGAAAGCCCTTGTCTATACCGGACCGCGAAAGCTGGAGTATCAGGATTGGCCCGATCCCAAACCTGGGTCGGGCGAGGCGCTAGTGCGTGTTCATTCCGTGGCCGTGTGCGGTTCGGATTTGCACGGGTGGCTCGGCCACAGCCGCGGCCGCATTCCGCCGCTGGTGCTCGGGCACGAGATGGCGGGAGAAGTGGTCGAAGTCGGCACCGCGCAGGCAGCCTTTGTTCCAGGAGCACGCGTGACCGTCTATCCTCTTTTGGGATGTGGCCGGTGCGCCTACTGCTTATCCGGGCGGGACTACATTTGCCCGCGTCGGCAAGTGCTGGGACTTCATGTGGCGGGTGGCTTCGCTGAATATCTGAAGGTTCCTATTGCCAACCTGGACCCCCTCCCCGCCGAAGTCGATTTCAACCAAGGGGCCCTGGTGGAATCCCTGGCGTGTGGCATGCACATGGCGGGCTTGGCCGGGGAGGAGCGCGGCCCACTGGCCATTCTGGGTGCCGGGCCCATCGGCTTGATGGGATTGCAGGCTGCGCGTCAACTGAACTTTACGAAGATCGCCGTCGTGGAGATCAATCCCCACCGTTCCGAGGCGGCGCGGCGCTTAGGTGCAAACATGACCGTGAATCCCCTGGACGCTGGTGCGGTCGAAGAACTTCAGCGCTTCTTCGGCGAGGAAGGCTGCGCCGTGGTGTTTGATGCTGCGGGATTCTCTGTGACTCGTCAACTGGCCGTGCGATTGGTGCGCTCAGGCGGGCTCATCGTCTTGGCCGGGTTGGGGGATCAGGAAACTAATCTTGATTGTGTGGAGATCATCCGCCGCGAGATTCGCCTGGCAGGCGCCTTCGCATACAATCGCCGGGAGTTTCAGAAAGCTGTGGAGTGGGTTGCCGGTGGCCGATTGGCTATGGGAGATATGATCAGCGAAGCGCCGTTGGCGGACGGGCAGGAAATTTTCGAGGACCTCGTCAACCCGAAATCCACGCGCATCAAAGTGGTCCTGAAACCTTGAGGCGTGGCACTAGCGTGCGGGTGATTCTTCCAGGGGAAGGGTAGGGGGCTCGAATCCTACCTTGACAAGGGTGTAATAGACTGCAAATCCCACTACGAAAGAGAATAAGGTAGGGGGACGGTCTACTTTGACGAGGAATTCGGGAACACCCGGGATTTTGCCCAGGATGCCGACCAGGAATCCCAGCGCCCAAGAAATATATCCTGCCCAATTGATGCCAGCGCGCGGTCCTGCCCACTTCTTTCCAGACAGGAGATAGTCGGCGGCGATGGCTCCGCAGATGGGACCGAAGGAAGCACCCACAATCCCAAAAAACCCGATCAAATTCTGCGCGACTCCCGTGATGGCGAGGGCCGCTCCCACGGTGACGCCCACCAGGGTGGATAAGGTGCGCGGGACCTTGGGCAGCATGGTGGCAAAACTGTTGGAGGCGATAAATGTGCAGAAGCACGTGGGCGTCACGGAGGCGGCAGCGAAGAGGAAAAAGACCATGGGGGCGAGCGCCCCTACGCTCGAGATGGTGACGGTATAATCGAAGCTCTGCGGCCCCGCCGTTTTGCCGATGTGCCCTGCAACGGCAAGAATCGGAAGTCCGCCGGCGACCAGAATCGCCAGCGCGATGCCGGTGAATCCTCCCAGGGAAACGTCGCGGCTATTGCGGTTGCTCATCCCAAAGTCAGCCCCGGCGGCGCCGGCGGTCGCGAAAAAACCGAGCACGATTTCGAGGGTGGTTACAAACCCGCCCCAGGGGTCGGGTTGGGCCGGGCGATAGCTTGCGATGCCTCCCATATTCTTCCAGAAAACGATTGCGATCATGATCAACGGAACCCAATTCAAGATCTCGGCGACGCGCGCCACATAAGCGATCCCTTTGAGAGCGATCCAAGCCAAACCGTAAGCCCAAACGAGCGCCACGATGGTGAAGAGGGTTTTGGATTCCTGATGCAGGCCTTTCAGGATGAACTGAGCGGAAATGGAGGTGGCGACGGCAAACCATCCGATTTGCAGCAGCCCCATGAGCAATCCCGGCATCAGGTAGCCCCCGGTCACCCCGAACGTCGACGTGCCGATGATGTAAAGCGGCCGGCCGGTCTGCATTCCCAGCATTGCCGGAGCGTAGTAATAAAAAGCGAAACAAAGCAGGCCGGCAATCAGGAGCCCTAACAGGCACACCCCCGTTCCAGCGCGGCTGAGCGTGGGGCCAGGCAGGCCCAGGTAGAATCCCACCCAGAGGAAGATCCCGGCGTAAGACGGAAAAGTATTGAGATACCACGCAGTGCGATGGGCAGCAGGGATGGGGACCGAGGAGCGGACATAGTCGGGTAGCGGGGAAGGCATCATTTCCTCTCTGAAGCTGTGGGTGTTAGTCCTGACGGCGGAGCGATTATAATTCAGCTCGCCGCCCAGCACGGGGATTTAATCGCACAAACGTACACGGTATGATGGGTTATAGCCGATAATGAACCGGAAAAGAAATCAGCAGAATTGATTTCGAAGCGGAGCAAGGGTATCTTGGAACACTTCGTGCATAGGGCCCAGGTAGGATCGACTTCGGCAACGGATCTTCCCTGTGACCCACCGTCCGGCGTTCGAAGCTGTAGATTAATCATCTCGGACAATCACTTCATTTGATATTTGGGAGTACACCCTGTGATTATTGCTGACCTGAATGAAATCGCTGGCCGCACCTATCCCGCGCGGCGCCGCACGCAGAATATCGTGGGCGGGGCCAGCCCCATCCAAGCCAAGACCTTTTCGATGGGGTGCGTCACGCTGGAGCCTGAGGGTGGCCAGGTCCCCTGGCACAACCAGGAGCAGGAAGAGATTTACCTGGTTCTCGAAGGCGCCGGCGAGATGTGCTTGGGCGCTGAGAAGGTGACGCTCAAGGCAGGGCAGGCCGTCTATATTCCTCCCAAGGTCTTTCACCAGCTTACCAACACCGGCTCCACGACGATGCGCATGATTTACTGTTACGGCCCCGCCGGCGATGTGGCGCATTGGCGGCAGGAATTGGAGGGCACCCTGCCCCGCGCGGGAGTAGAAGCCCCGGCGCTCCCCTCCGGCGCCCATCCCCAATGCACGGAAAAACCAAAGGCGTAAACATGGACATCCAGAAGACCCACTCGATTGGAATCATAATGAACGGCATCACCGGGCGCATGGGCCTGAACCAGCACCTCCGCCGTTCGATTAACGCCATTATCAAGCAAGGCGGCATCAAGATTAGCCCGGTGGAAAGAATCATGCCCCGTCCGCTCCTGGTGGGGAGAAACCCTGCGAAGCTGGAGGCTATTTCCCGGGAGATGGGAGGCGTGCCCTACACCACCCACCTTGATGTAGCCCTCAACAATGCTGAATACTCCATTTATTTCGATTCCCAGACCACCGCGCAACGCGCCGAGTCAGTGACCAAAGCCATCGCCGCGCGCAAACACATCTATTGCGAGAAGCCGGTCGCTGAGACTCTCGAAGCAAGCGCTCCAGCTTTACCGGCTGGCGGAAGCTGCCGGCCTCAAGCACGGCGTGGTGCAGGACAAACTCTGGCTGCCGGGCTTGCTGAAGATCCAAAGGCTGCGCGATACGGGCTTCTTCGGGCGCATTTTCGCAGTACGCGGAGAGTTCGGCTATTGGGTTTTCGAGGGCGACACGGTTCCTTCTCAGCGCCCCTCGTGGAACTACCGCAAGGAAGAAGGCGGCGGGATCATCATCGATATGTTCTGCCACTGGCGCTATGTTCTCGACAACATCTTTGCCCCCGTGAAAGCGGTTTCCTGTGTGGGCGCAACCCACATCCCCCAACGGCGCGATGAAGAAGGCAAGCCTTATGAATGCACGGCTGACGATTCCGCTTACGCCACCTTTGAACTGGAGGGCGGCATCCTTGCCCCCTTCAGCTCTTCCTGGTGTGTGCGGGTCCGCCGGGACGACCTGCTGACGATTCAGGTGGAAGGCACGAAGGGTACTGCGGTGGCGGGATTGCGCGATTGCTGGATTCAGCCCTATGGAGCAACCCCCCGTCCGGTGTGGGATCCGGACGTGCCGAGTACGCTCGACTATTTCGAGGGATGGCAAAAGGTGCCGGAGCAGGAAACTTATGACAACGCCTTCAAGCGGCAGTGGGAGTTATTCCTGCGCTACGTCGTGAAGGATGAGCCGTTCCGTTGGAGCCTGCTCGAAGGCGCCAAGGGCTTGCAGCTCGCCGAGAAAGGCCTGGAGTCATGGCGCAAGCGCTCCTGGGTTGACATCGGCCCGCTGTAAAGTCATCCAGTGCCCCGATCGCCTCGCAATAAATTGCGTGGAAGTCATTGATGGGAGATGGACTTCGCAGCAGTCAGCCGGGCCGCACCACACTTTCGTATGCAAGTTACACGACCAAGCTGATCACGTCCCCGTGCGCCGCGCGCAACTGCCAAGGCTACGACCGAAGATCGCGCCAGTGCAAGACGACCGTCTTCCTAATTGACGATTTCCTGGCCCAGGTCCCCGCCATCCCTCCGGAATTGCTTTCGGCAATTCGCTGCTGGGGGCTGCCGGACTTGCTTCCGCGCGAGGAGCTGGGAGTCAAGTGACGACCGCCTGGCAGGAATTCACCCGGATTTCTTCCCACGGGTTGGAAAGGGCAGGGCTTTCCCACGGAGGAATCAGGGCTTGGTTAGCAGGGTGGGATCGAAGGCAGTGCGATCCAGGTGGGGTTTCTCGGCGCCGCGGTTGATAATCAAGAGGGACGAGCCGGGTTTGCCCGCCACCTTGCACTCGATCTGGCTGGCGGACCACACGCCTTTCACCTGGCGCAGGCCATAGTAGATGAACACCCTCACCTCGCCGGAATTCTTCACGACCTTCTCCACTTTCACCGCATGATAAATCTCCCGGTCGAGCCACGAGGTGACCGATGCATACTGGCTGTGATCTTCGGGCCCGGGCTCGCTCCGCAAGACCAGGCAAGTGCGCGCTCCGTATTGCGCCTCCGGAAGCAGTGTCTGGCGCCGCCACAACACGGAGTTCTCCAGCAGATCCTCGTAAGTGAAATCCGTGCCCAGCAGGCTCTCGCCCCAGCGCTCCCTGGGCAGTTCTTTGGGCGACCGGTCGCCGGGATGACCAATACGGATGGTCGCTGGGCCCTGGGAGGGAACGAACAGGAGCAAGCGGGCGCGCGCGGGCGGCGGAGCGGTTACGTCACAAAAGATTCGCAGACCGTCAGGGAACGCGTGGGCTCGGAAGGCAATGGAGATGTTGTTACGCTCACCTGACGCCGAGACACGCACCAGGCGGGCGCTGGCCGTATAGTCGGTCGCGTTGCGGAGGGAGAGAAGCCGCGCCACCACTTCCTCCCGCGTGGCGGCGGGCAGAGATGGCCACGGACAGAAGCAGCGAGGCAACGAGTCGATGGGGCAGGGGCATGGCTTAGTGGGTCCAGATGCGGCCGTCGCGAATCTGCACCGTGCGCTGGGCCAATTGCGCGATGGCGGCTTCGTGCGTGACGACCACCAGAGTCATGTTGCGCTTGGCCTGAATGCCCGTCAACAAGGCCATGACCAGGGCGGAGTTCTCGCTGTCGAGGTTGCCGGTGGGCTCGTCGGCGAGCAGGATCTCGGGGTCGTTGGCCAGGCTGCGGGCGATGGCCGCGCGCTGGCGCTCGCCCGCGGAGAGCTGATTCGGATACTGCCGGAGGCGGTGCTCAAGCCCCACCTCGCACAACAGCGCCGCGGCCTTCTCCTCACGCTCGCGCAAGCTCAACTTGGTTTCAAACATGGGCACTTGAACGTTTTCCAGCGCCCGCAGCGTGGGCAGCAAATGGAAGGCCTGGAAGATGAAGCCCACGCTCCGCGAGCGGTAAGCATCCAGGTCGAAGGAGTTGGCCAGCTTTTGGCCCCGGAACCTGATCTCCCCGCTGGTGGGTTGGTCCAGTCCGCCCAGCAGGTGCAGGAGGGTGGATTTGCCGCTGCCGCTGGGGCCCGTGATGGCCACAAACTCGCCGGCGTTGACCGCCAGATCGACGCCGCGCAAGGCCTGAATGCGGCCCTCGTCGTAATGCTTGGTGACGTTCCTCGCCTCAAGCAGGCCATCATTCATAGCGCAACGCCTCCACGGGCGAAAGCCGCGCTCCGCGATGGGCGGGCAGGAAACCGGCCAGCAGGCCGACGAGCACCGCGATGCACAGCGCTTCCACGCAGTGCATGATGGGAATCGAGCTGGTGACGAAGCTGGCCGTGAAGGGCAGGCCGGCCAGGATGCGCAGCGCCAGCCACCCGCCCGCCACGCCGAAACAGCCCCCCGCCAAGCCCAGGACCGCTGCCTCGATGAGGATGAGCTTCATCACCCGCGAGCGCCTCCAACCCAAGGCGCGCAAGACGCCGATCTCTTTGGTGCGTTCGAATACCGACATGGCCATGGTGTTGGCGATGCCCAGGGCGCCGATGAGAAGCGCGATGAGTGACGTGCCCCAGGCCGTGGACCGGGCCAGCGCGACGAATTGATTGTTGTGCGCGCGGTCGCTGGCGGGGACGGCTTTTAGGCCCGGGAGCGCTGCTTCAATCGCGCCGCGGGCCTGTTGAATACGCTTCGGGTCTAGTTCTCCGCCGGGCGGTTTGCGCAGGCGCACATGGAAAGCCGTGACCTTGCCTCCGAGGTCGGCGAGCTTCTGTAACTGCCGCAGGGGCATAATCGCCGCGCCGGCCTCCAAGGCCGAGCCTCCGCGGAACACGCCCACTACATGAAAGGTGGCGCCTTGAATCTCCAAATCCTCGTTGGCCTTCTTTCCGAGGTTTTCCGCCAGCACTTCGCCCAGCATCACTTCGGGCTGATCGTCGTGAAACCGGCGTCCCTGGAGAAGAGTGAGCGAATCCATTTCAAAAGAATTGTCCGGCCATCCATAGACCAGGGCGTTGACCTCGGGGGTGAGGTCCATCAGGTTCACGATCATGGGCTCAGCGGCCGCGACGGCGGGGAGGGCGCGCAGCTTTTCCCCTGCCCCTTCATCTACAGAAGTATTCAGGAAGGTCTTCTGCACGACCGCGAGGTCGGTACCCGAGCTTTCATAAAGCTTCAGCCATTGCTGCTCAAAGGAACGCGAAAACCCCACCAACGCCACGAATGCCGCGATACCAACCGCCACTCCGCAGAGCGTGAGCGCGGTGCGCAGGCGGCGTCGAAGGAGGTTCTTGAGGGCGATTCGGAAGAAAGACATTTCTTGATGCCTATTCACAGGAGTCGTCGGGGCGATTGCCTACACGGGAGGCAACTCCGACAGCTTCGACCAGAAGGCCTCCTGCGACAGGCGGCAGCGCGCCGACGGCTTGGCGTACAGCGGATCGGCGCTCATCGATTCCCAGATCTCCCGCAGCGGCCGCTGGCGAATATTGCCGAAGGAGTACGGGGTGAAATCGCAGGGGCACACATCGCCGTTGGCCCGCAGGTGCAATTGCACCATGGCGGCCGGGCAGCCCTCCGCCACGCAGGGATAGGCGATGCTGGAGAACATCGTCTGGTGGATGATACGCGGGTAATCGGGCAGAGCCGTGTATTTCGCACGGAAGTCAACGATGCGGCGCGCGTCCGCCTCACTGAGCATGCACTCGTGCTGCGCGGAGAGCCGCCCGGTGGGGATGACATCGAAGAGAAAGACTTCCAGCACGCCCAGGTCACGTGCGACGTCCA
The DNA here is from genome assembly GCA_963804995.1 of uncultured Acidobacteriota bacterium. Lineage (GTDB taxonomy): Bacteria > Acidobacteriota > Terriglobia > UBA7540 > UBA7540 > Bog-366. The sequence continues at coordinate 556,683 of CAWDSK010000001.1, read as the reverse complement.
TCATCGCATCCAGTTCGCCGTTATCGATTTTCTCCTTGGTCGCGTAGGTGGAGATGCCGGTGAGGATGCCAGCCTGCTGGCAGAGCCTCACGCCGCGGTAAGCCTTTTCCGCCAGGCCGGGACGCTGGCGGTTGGCGTCGTGCCGGCCGGAGTCGGCGTGGTCCAGGCTGACGAACACGCCGAACACCCCCGCGTTCTTCAGCCGCTCCACTGTGTGCTCCCGCAGAAACTCGCCGTTGGTAAACATCGTGCATGACGCTGCGGGATCTGTCGACCGCGGCGATGAGTTCATAAATGTGCTCGTAGAGTAAAGGCTCGCCCCCCGTCAGGACGACGCAGGTCGTGCCCAGGGCGAGGCTCTCGTTCGATCGCCCTCTTCAACTCGCCGAGGCGGAGGGCAGCTTTTCTCGCGGCGCGTTCTTTCCTGATAATCCACCGCCGAGCAATGCAGGCAGTCGCACTGGCAGTTGTAAGTGACCGCGACCGTAATGACGTGGGGCGTGCGTCCTGCGGTGGCGAACTGCACTTGGGTTGGGGCGGCAGCATTCGCTTGGAGCATGTTCCCCATAATCAACTTCACCCGGCGCCGGGCCGCCAGGGAGCCCAGCGGAGGCGTGAGGAGAGAAAAAGCCTTGGTGCCATCCTCTAATTCCACCAGCGGCTTGCCACTGATGTAGTAATTCTCCTGGGCGCGACGGTAGTTCGCCATCGTATTCCGGATGGCGCTGCGCTGCCAAGCCTTGAGATCCGTTTGGGGGGGACCGGACATTCTCGCCTCCGGGCACGGTGGATTCAGCCTATCTGGGTGCTTTCCCTCGCAATCGCTCTGCCAGAATCGGTCCTTCCGCTGAGGCCTGGGTATCCTGCCAGGACCAAGAGAAACGAGAGCTTACATCCATTTTCTTGCTGTTTGTCATTTATTTGATGACTCAACCCCAAAAACCCAGGCCAAAGTCGCCGTTCGGAGATACTAGAATGCGAAATTCGACACATGAAAGGCGAGTGTATTTGCCCTGTCCTGGATCAGTCAGACGCCCCCCGCAAAGCGGGTGGCTTGCTGAGTGGGGCCGCCTCAAGGGCGGTCACCCGTTGGTTTAAGCGTCGCGCCGAACTAAGGGCAAAAGGCAAATCTTGTTTTTGTATTCGAGTGCTGCAAAAGCTGTGTTTCTAGACGCTGGAAGCTGGGTTCTTCCCATTTTTCACGCTGGTTTCAGGTTAACGTTTATGGCGCCGGGGGGTGCCCGCTAGCTGTTCAACTCACTTGCTCGCCAAATCCACCGCGCGGCCGGTGCGAATGGACTCCTTCGCCGCGTCGATGATTTCATTCACGCCCACGTTGAGTTCCGCTGTTACTGGACCCTCAATCGGTTTGTTATTGCGAAGGCAATCGAGAAAATAAGTGATGCCGTTTTGCTTCTCGGGCGGCAGCGGTGGGGTGGGCACCAGTGTGCCGTCGGGATTCTGGGCCTTGGTATCCTTATGGGCAGGCTGGAAGAGCAATCCGTCGCCCATGACCAGGAAGCTGCCCTTGGGACCAAAAAACTCTGCCTGGCCCTTACCGTACGGCCAGTCCCAGGAAGGCAGCAGGATCGCCGTCGCGTCCGCGTACTCCAGCAGGACCACCGCGTCGTCTTCAACCTTATTGTGCTGCGCGGTTTTCAGCTTGAGTGAATAGGCGTAAACCCGCTGGGGCCGCCCCTTTGCCCACAGCGCCCAATCCGCACCGTAGCAGGCAAAGTCCATCAGGGCGCCCGCACCATTCTTATCCGGATCGTAGAGCCACTCCCCAAATTCCTTTGAGACTCCGATTTCCTTCGGACCCTCGTGGCCAAATTCGATGATCATTTTCTGAATGGGTCCAAGCTCGCCGGCCTTCAGCCGCGCGTAGGCAGCCTGCGTGGGGGGAGCCCAGGCATTCCAGTAATTCACCATCAGCTTGATGCCCGCCTCCCGCGCCAGTCGCTCCATTTCGCGCGCGTCCGAACCCGTCGCGGCCATGGGCTTTTCAGTGAAGAAATGCACGTGCCGCTGGACGCAGGCACGCAGGATTTCGAGATGCCGATTATTGGCCGTGGTGACGATGACCGCCTCCGGCTTCACCTGGTCGAGCATCTGCGCGTAGTCGGCGAAGAACTTCACGCTGGCAGGAACTTTGGCTTTCGCCTTCGCCACCAGCTCCGGGTGCGGGTCGGCAATAGCCACCAGTTCCGCCTCTGGAGTTTTGGCGATGGTTCCAAGCAGGCCCCATACGTGATCGTGGTCGAGACCTATAATGGCGAGACGAGTCTTCGCCGCCTGGGCGAATCCACCCCTCGCGCTCAGACTGAGAAGTAGCACTAGAAAGAGCAATTTTTTCATAGCATCACCTTCTAGGATGACAGGATCGTTTACAGCAGAGGAGATTCTACACCGGCATGGCAGGCGGCACACCAGAGATTCAGGCCAAAAATGATCAACTATCCGGAACTTGCGCCGCGCGTCTAACGTAACAAATCTTGGGTGTCTTCGGTAGGAGGAAAAATGAGAGTCTTTCGATCCCTGGGAATCATGGCGGGAGTCCTGGCGTTTCTGGCCGTGGCATTGCCGGCGGCGGGAGAATCACGCATCGAGAAAGATTTGGACCTGCAGCCCAATGGCCAGTTCGTTCTGGAATCGGACATGGGCAGTGTTACGGTCACCGGCGTCTCGCGTTCGGGTGCGCACATTGTCATCACCTCGGAGCGCGAAGATCTGAACAGGCTGCTTGATTTCAATTTCTCCGGCAGCGCAGCACTGGCACGTGTGACAGCTAAGCGCAAGCCGGAGTCTGGCTGGTCGCATGGTCATTACGTGCGCTTTGAAATTCAAGTCCCCATCGAAACCCGCACCATGGTCCGCACCGGCGGCGGACCCATTACGCTTTCCGGCTTGCGCGGGGAATCCAATGTGAAGACGTTGGGAGGACCCATCGAGGTCACCGGGTTGAGCGGGAATCTGGAGGCGCGAACCTCGGGAGGACCCATTCGCCTGCGCGAGGTGACCGGCGATGCGCGCGTGGATACCTCCGGCGGGCCGATTGACGTGGAAGCGCTCGAACGGGAACCTGCAGGCAGAAACGAGCGGTGGGGGAATTCACGTGAATCGGGTCTCCGGCCGCGTGGTAGCCAAGAGTTCCGGCGGCCCGATCCACGTCAGCTACTCCCCCGGCAACCGGCATGGAGGCGATCTCGAAACCTCCGGCGGCCCGATTGAAGTCGCCCTTGATCCCTCCGCTAATCTGAATCTTGACGCGTCAACTTCCGGCGGATCGGTTTCCAGCGATTTACCCGTGCGCGTGGTGGGCACGGTCAGCCGTTCCAAGATGCAGGGGGCGATAGGCTCCGGCGGAGAGGAATTGCGGCTGCACACCAGCGGCGGGTCGATCCGCATTCACGCGCTGTAGGCGGCGCTTTATTTGACCGGGGATTCGGGACTCGGGAAACTCAGCCTCAAAAGACTATCCAGCAGGAAGAGCTCAGGTTGTGCTTTTGCACCAGACACCTGAAACCTTTGGCTTTTCGTATCCGGAATCTACTTCCTGGGCCGGTAAAGAATCACCCGGACCTTTTCGAGCGTGACCAGGCCTCCCCCTACCATCTCATCGAGCTTGGGAAGAATATTTTCGATTCGCTCCGAATACTCGACTACCTCAAGGACGATCGGCAAGTCTTGCGAGAGACGCAGAATCTTGTCGGTATGAAGGTGGCTGGCTGAGCCGAAGCCGGCTACGCCTCGCAGCACCGTGACCCCGCTGAAACCTTCCCTGCGAAATAGCTTGATCAGGGCCTCGTAGAGCGGCGAACCCTGCCACCGGTCCGATTCGCCGATGTGAATCCGCATCAAAGTGCGTTCGCCTTCAAAGCGCTGGTGTTCCATAACGCCTCCGCTCAATGGTGGTTCCCATTGATTTTGTAGCGGCGAGTTTACCTCGCCATATGGCGGCGTCCCGATCAGATCGGGATGAATGCCACCGCCTCTACGACAAGATCAAACCGAACCGGTACGTCCGCTCAGAACCATTTTGCCAATCGCATGCCGGTGCGAACCAGCAAGAGTCCGCCCAACACGCTGACCATCACATACACACAAGCCTGAATCCACTCGCCATCTTCAAAAAGGTGAACGGTTTCCCAACTGAAACTGGAAAAGGTAGTGAAAGCGCCGAAAAAGCCCACGGTGATGGCGATGCGCCACTCCGGCGGGAAGGCGAGGTGGTCAAGACCAAACTGGCCGATACCTCCCAACAGAAAGCAGCCCAGCAAGTTCACCGCGAGTGTGCCAAGGGGAAGTGAGGACTCCGTCCGGTACTGGATGAGCCCCTGCATAGCGTAGCGGGCGAGTGTTCCGGCTGACCCGAACACAATCAGGAGAAAGATACGCAAAGGTGTATCGCTTTCCGCGCGCGTCCCTGCCCAACAAAAAACTCCTGGGCGCCGGTCAGCGGCCAGGAGTCATCAGTCCACTAAAGGGACGCTTAAAGGCGAACTCCATCGCCTGGGATAAACCAATTATAGCACGTCGCGTGGGCTGCGAGGATACCCGCAGGCTGTTAACCGAATAGCGCCCCGAGGCATCAATCATGATTATGACTTCCAGGGTGGCCCACGATTCTGGCAATATGGTAGCCTGACACTGTGAAATCTATCCCCTCATCCCCATTACTGGTGCTGCTTTCCGTGGACGGCCTGCGGCCGGCGGTTTATCGCGCGCCGGAGACGCGTCACCGCTTCCCCAATCTCAACGCGCTCGAACCAGCCGGGGCGAGCGCAGAGGCCGTGGAGAGCATCTACCCCACGACGACCTACCCCGCCCACGCGACGATTGTGACCGGCCTTCCCCCCCGCGCGCATGGCATCTATAGCCACCTCGCTTCGCTTGACCCCACGGAGAAGGCGCGGCCCTGGTGTTGGTTTGCACGCACCCTGCGCGCCCCGGCGCTCTGGGACGTGGCCCGGGCCAGCGGCCGGCGGAGCGCGGCCATCAGTTGGCCGGTCAGCGCCGGCGCTGCAATCAATCACAACATCCCGGAAATCTGGGACCCCGCCGTGCCTGACCCGCACCGCGATTTCGAAACGCCCGCGCGCCATGCCACGCCCGGCCTCTTTGCCGAAGTAGCAGCGGTCGTGATGCCGAGGCTTGGCAAGGCTGATCCTGACCAGATGCGCGGCGAGGCGGCGCTCTACTTGTGGAGTCACTACCGGCCGGACCTGCTGATGGTGCACTTCGTTTGGTACGATTCGCAGGCGCACGCTTATGGGCCGGAGTCGGAACCGGCGCTTGCGGCGCTTGAGTCCGCCGACAAGGAAATTGGACGGATTCGCGATGCCATCTCGGCCGACGCGGCGGCAACCCTGGTCGTGCTTTCCGATCACGGCTTTGTGCCGGTTGAGAAGGAGGTGGCGCCGCTCGCAGTCTTTGCCGAGGAAGGGCTCTTTGCGCACGGCGCGGACGGGTCGCTGTCGCTGCGGCGGCTGGGTGCGGTGAGCGCGGGCGGGTCGCTCGCGGTCTACTGGCTGGAAAAGCCTTCGGCCGACGATCGGCGCCGGTTGGAAAATGCAGTGGAACGCGTGCGCGCGACGGGCGCCGTCGCGGAAGTAGTAGACCGGCAAAAGCTTGACGCCCTCGGGGCCGACCCCGACGCCGAACTGATGCTCGAAGCTGCGCCGGGTTTTAGTTTCTCCGACCGGCTGGAAGGACCGGTGGCGAGCGATTCGACAAAGGATCACGGCACCCACGGTTACCTTCCCTCCCACGCGGGCATGGAGGCAATGTTCACTGCGGTGGGTCGGGAGATCGCTCCCGGGAAAAATCTGGGGCGCATCTCGCTGAAGCAAATTGCCCCCACCCTGGCGCGCCTGATGGCATTGCCTGGAGATATCCTGGCTCCGCAGGAGAAACCCTTGGCACTGGGGTGAGGAATGCGGTTGAAGAATTAATAGAAGATTGCGAGACCGGAAGATTTCACCTTCAGGCTCTGCTCCACGGGATAACCCTGGTTAAAATGTGATCCGATGGTTCAAGAGTATCCCCCCTTCGGACAGGCCGTTGAGAGCTATCTCGCCTCGCGCCCGCGCGCTGCCCGCTGGATTGAGTGGCTGGCGGGCCGCCGCTATCGACTGGCGGCCTTCCCGGACCGCGCGCTGCCCGTAGTGGTGATTGCGCATCGCTATCGCGACCCTGCGAAGGCGGAGCAGGTGGCCCGCGCCGTCGAGCAGGATTGGGCGGAGACACCGTTGCGCTGCCGCGAGTCCTACGAAGAGATTCTGGCGCAGGCCCCCGGCCTGATCGTTGTTCAGTTGCGCCGCAGGAATGTGTGCGGGTGCCTGGGGCATCGCCACGTCGTGGTGAAGGAAGCGCCCTTCGCTGAGCCGCACGAAGCGTTTGGTAATGCCGCCGTGGGCGAGATGGACATTGCCTTCGACCGCGTAGAGAGCTGGCTGGCGCAACCCCTGATGGACACGGCGCTCGATACGCAGTTCATCGCCGGAAGCCGCCGGAAGGAATTCCACGACCAACAATTACGTTTCCGCTTGCTCAGCATCCTGCTGCACGAGACTCACCACATGGTCGAGCCCCAAGCGCCGGAAGATGTGGTGCGCAAGCGCAGCCTGACGTTCTATCGCGAGGCGCTGGCGAATTACGTTGAGATCGCACGCGCCACTTTGTCGTTCACCATCGACCGGTCGTTTTCCAGATTGGGAAAGGAATAGGAGAACGTTGGAGTACAATGGGGCGCGCTGAGGAGGCATACAGACATGGCGAAGATTAAGGACATGAAAGCGGGCGAGCCGCAGAAGCGTTTACGCGGGGCGCTTCCGAAGATTGGAATTCGGCCCGCGATTGACGGGCGGCGGAAGGGCGTTCGCGAGTCGCTGGAAGGGCAAGTAATGGGCATGGCGAAGGGCGCGGCTGCATTCCTGGAAAAGAACCTGCGTCATCCGAACGGTCTGCCGGTGGAGTGCGTGGTCGCGGACACGTGCATCGGAGGCGTGGCGGAGGCCGCCGACTGCGCCGACAAGTTTGCGCGCACGGGCGTGGGCGTGTCGCTGACGGTTTCCCCGTGTTGGTGTTACGGCTCAGAGACGATGGACATGGACCCGCTCATTCCCAAGGCGGTGTGGGGTTTCAACGGCACGGAGCGGCCAGGTGCGGTCTATCTGGCTGCCGTGCTGGCCGGGCACAACCAGAAGGGGTTGCCCGCCTTCGGTATTTACGGGCACGACGTGCAGGATTCCACGGACACCTCGATTCCCCCGGATGTGCAGGAGAAGTTGCTGCAATTCGCCAAGGCGGGCCTGGCGGCGGCGGAGATGCGGGGCAAGTCGTATCTCTCTTTGGGCTCCGTTTCCATGGGCATTGCAGGCTCCATGGTTAACTCCGATTTGTTTCAGAATTACTTGGGCATGCGCAACGAGTATGTGGACATGTCAGAGTTTGTGCGGCGCATTGACGAGGGGATCTATGATCCCAAAGAGTTCGAGCGCGCCCTCACGTGGGTGAAGGACAATTGCCCGGAGGGCGCCGACTTGAATCCCCCGGCGCTTCAGAAGTCGCGCGATAAAAAGGACGCCGATTGGCAAACCTCCGTCAAGATGGCGATGATCGCGCGTGACCTGATGGTCGGCAACCGTCGCCTCGCAGAACTGGGTTACGGTGAGGAAGCCTTGGGCCGCAACGCCATCGTGGCAGGCTTCCAGGGGCAGCGGCAATGGACCGACCACTTCCCCAACGGGGATTTCATGGAGGCCATGCTGAATTCCTCTTTCGATTGGAACGGCATCCGCGAGCCCTTTGTCTTCGCTACCGAAAACGATTCGCTCAATGGGGCCACCATGCTCTTTGGGCACCTGCTCACCGACACGGCACAGATTTTTGCGGACGTGCGGACTTACTGGAGCCCGGCGGCGGTGGCGCGCGTCACCGGCCGGGGCCTGACGGGAAGGGCTAGCGGAGGCATTCTGCATTTGATTAACTCCGGCGCCGCCACGCTCGATGCCACAGGGCAGATGACCTGTGACGGCGAGCCCGCCATGAAACCTTTTTGGGAAATCACTCCCGAGGATGTCGGGCGCTGTCTGGAGGCGACCGAGTGGGCGCCGGCGATGCTCGAGTACTTCCGCGGCGGCGGCTACTCATCGCAGTTCCTGACCTGCTGTGAAATGCCCGTGACCATGGCTCGGCTCAACTGGATGATGGGCCTGGGGCCGGTGCTGCAACTCGTGGAAGGCCACACCGTAGCCCTGCCGCAGGACATCAACAAAGTCCTCGATCAGCGGACCAACCCCACTTGGCCGACCACTTGGTTTGCTCCCCTTCTCACCGGCAAGGGCCCCTTCCGCGATGTGTACTCAGTGATGAACAATTGGGGCGCGAACCATGGGGCCATCTGCTACGGGCACGTTGGCGATAAGCTGATTACCCTTGCGTCCATGCTGCGCATTCCCGTTTGCATGCATAACGTGGACGAAGAAAGGATCTTCCGGCCCAGCGCCTGGACCCACTTCGGGACCCATGATCCGGAAGGGGCCGACTTCCGCGCCTGCGCAACCTATGGGCCGGTGTACGGGAGAAGGTAGGATGGGAAAGCCAGGAGCTAGGTGAGATTGTAGCGCAGACCCCCGCCTTTGAGGTCTACGGCCCTTCCCTGGATTTGCGCACCCCAGCCCATAGGTGGGCGTCCACCTTTGAGATTTGCAGTTTTGGCGACGGAAGAATCGCGACCCCCAGAACGGCGGTCGGCGCTACAGTTGCTCACGGTTCCTCAACGCCCTGGTTGGAAAGTACACGATGAAAGCCATTTGCTGTGCCCTGCTGATTATCGCGGCAATAATGATGCCTGCCGCCGCAGTTTCCGCAGGTTTCGAGACGGGTGTCATTCAGCGCACTGACGGCGGGGCATTTCAACTGAACACGATTCCGGCCGTAGCGCGACTGGCGAGCGGAAAGCTGCTTGCTGTCTGGTCGGCTTATGCTAGAAGTGAGTGGCGGGGCCGCATTGTAGGCGCAATCTTCAAGCGACGGAGGCCGCACGTGGTCTCGACCTCAGGACCTCATCAAAACCCCCGGCATGGATGACTCCGATCCCAACATGGTTGTGGACGCAAAGCGCGTGTTCGTCTACTCCACCACCGTCCCGCTGCACATGAAGCACATCACGGGAAGCCAGGTTTTCATGATTCAGAGTGACGACGAAGGGGCCACTTGGACCAAGCCGGTTCTGATCTCGCAGCCCTACAAATACTTTGTGGGCAAATGCCAAAACGGCATTAAGTTGAGAGACGGCACTCTGGCCATGGGATTCTCCTGGGACCTCTGGGCGCAGAATGACGATCCTGCCCGCACTGAAGGCGAAATGAACGTCGCCTCCGGAGTACTCCTTTCGAAGGACGGTGTTCATTGGACCCCTCACGGCCAGTTGCACGTCTGGCTTGAGAAGGTGACTTCGTTTTCGATTAATGGACTCGCCGAGCCGGCACTGGTGCAATTGGCCAACGGTGACCTGCTAATGATCATGCGGACCGGAACTTCATTCCACTACGAAAGCCGCAGCCACGACGGGGGCCTGAGTTGGGATCCTCCTCGCCCTTCAACCGTGCTGGGCCACAACAACCCGGTGTCGCTCTGGAAGCTGGAGCAGAAGCCGGAGGAAATCATCGTCGCCTTCAACAATTCTCCGATTAATCGCTGGCCGCTCAGCGTGGCGATTTCAGCCGATGGGGGCAGGCGCTGGAGCCCGCCTCGGGACATCGCGACGACCAACCGGCTGGATGTTTCTTACCCGAGTATCACCCAGACCCAGGACGGAACGTTTGTAGCCGTCTGGCAATTGGAACTTGAGGAGGGTGTTCGAGAGGAGATTCACTGGGCGCGGTTCTCGCGTGCGTGGGTCCTGGGCGAGAAACATTAGTCGAAGGAAACGGGGCCATCTGTTGCGAGTGGGAACGCACCCCTTTATTTCAAAGGCCCCCTCTCTACGAGTAAAGGAAGTATGACCCGGCCATCATGATCCATCACGGAGGAAGAAGCATGGGCGCCATTTCAAAACATCGATACTTGTCGGTCCGAGGTCCCTGGTTGCTGCTGGTTGCAGCCGCATTCATTCTGATTGGAACTCCGGCCCTGACCATAAACGCGGCGGGGCAGAACCGCAGCGTGCCGGAGCGCATTCCTCCCAAGCGCTCGGCACAGATTGAGATCGGGATGGGAGGCGTTAACACCAGCCTGCCGCGCGATCCCTATATTCCCTGGAACCGCTGGTGGTGGACGCGCATGTTCGACGCGGGCATGAAGTGGGCGCGCATCGGCCAGTACGAGGACACCTCGGATATTAGTGGCTGGGATTGGATCGAACAGAAGCGCGGGGAATTCAGCGCCCTGCCTGAACTGGATGACTACGTGGATTCCCTCGTCGATAATGGCGTCAAGGTTCAGCTCCAACTCCTGTATGGCAACCCCATGTACACCTCCCCGGCGGGCCGCCTGCCGGATACGATTACTCCCACCCCGGCCAGCGTCCACAATCGCGACATGAATTTGTACTCCGTGTTCTGGCCGCCTAGAACGCCGGAACAGATCGCCGCGTTTGTACGCTACACCAAGTGGATGGTGAATCACTTCCGAGGCCGCATTCGCTATTACGCCTTGTGGAACGAGCAAGACGGTTCGTACTGGAACCCCGACTCCAACGCGGAAGAATATGGAAGGTTGCTGGGCGCCTTTGTAAAAGCTGTGCGGGAGACTGACCCGGACGCCAAGGTGATTTACGGCGGCCAAGCCTCACTTTCCGTTGACTTCGCGCGCACCGCTTTGGACGCTTGCCAGTGTGCTGCCGGTCTCGATGTTTTCGCTTACCACACTTATCCCGGTGGCTACGCGAACAATGCCCCACCTGAGTCCATGGATTACGGCGCCTTTGGCCCGCTGACGACCCGTGCCCTGCGGCAAGCGATACGCAGCTATCCCGGCATCCGTACCGACATCGAGTTTTGGGATGACGAGTTCAATGCCCTTCCCGATCTTCCCCGCGGTAATGACGAATCCGTGCAGGCGAAATACGTCACCCGCGGCATGCTCTACAATTGGGCGGAGGGTGTATCGACCTACATCTGGGAATTGATCAACGACACGAGCAGCAGTGAAGGCGATGCATTTGGGATTATTCATGGAATGATGTACAAGCCCGCGGACTTTACTCCGCGCCCGGTTTATTTTGCGATGCAGAATCTGGACGCGGTTTTCTCCGACACCCAGCGCGACGCGACCATCCAGATGACCAGTCCCGATTTTACTGCCATTCAGGTGGACGCCGGCGCGCCCGTGCTGGCGTACGGATTCCGCTCGCGCAGCGGCAAGGGTGTGGTGGGATATTGGTTGTCGGCGCACAGTTGGCCTCACAACGTGTTTGCTCCCTACTTCGCCACCGTTACGATCGAGAATACCGGCATCAAAAATCCCATCTTGATTGATGTGGTTTCAGGAAAGATTACACCGCTTAAATGGAAAGAAGGCACGACCGACACGCTTGAAAAGCTGCCGATTCGAGACACTATTCAAGCGATAGCGGACGCAACTTATTTTGATTGGCCCATCCTGCCGGAAACCCCGAGCTCACTCGATGTCCATGCAGCCAGCGGCTCGGTGCGTCTGACTTGGAAGCCGCACGGGGGTGACATCACCGGCGTCGTCCTGGAGCGGCGAAACCGCAATGGGGAAGCGTGGATGAAGCTGGCCGATTTGCCGGCCGACAAATCGGAATATGCTGACCTCCAGCCGCCGGCCACGGGACAGGTCAGCTACCGTGTTTATGCTTTGAATAAGAGTGGCCGGTCTGCTTACTCAAATATCGCGAGGCTCAAGCCCTGACCTTTATCGCGAGACCGGTGGATTTGCAATGGCTCGACCATGACATGCACTGCGTGCTGTTGCCCTGTAGCTTCGAGATCGTGATGGGGAAGTCATCAGAGGGTGTTCCCGTTAACGGGAGTTTGATGATTATTCAGAGCGGCGAATCCGCATGTGAAAAGTCATAGGAAAATAACGCAAGAAGGTGGGGAATTAAGTGGGACCTCGCTCGCTACACCCCGCGGAGAGCAACTTCTGGGACAAGTCCCACATTGACAAAAAGTCGCGGGCCTGCAATAACCGCGTGGGAGAACAGGCGACGTTAAGTCCGATCTCTTCGCCCTTCGCCCGCCCGGATGTGTGGATTTCCCGCCCACCTCAACCCTCGCCAAACTAAGAACCACGCGTGTCGAAGCCGGTCGAGCCGCAACCCTGGGATCGACCGATTCTTACTTCAGTAATGCTGCCAATGGCACAGGGTTTCTGAGGGGTTAACAGGCACGTACGGGCCTGCCATGCCGTGACTGGGAAGCGTGGGGTTACCACCAGGGTTGAGCAGAATCGCGGGGCACCACCGGCTGGCAGCTTTTGTTCAGGTGGGAAGCGAACTCGTATTCCCCAGAGCCGATCTTGAGGATTGCCCAGCCGGGTCTTTCGCTGCGCAGGGTAAGCTCGCGAAGTTCGTGCACCGGATGACCACCTTCCGTGATAGCGCTCGCTTCATCACAGGGCATATAAACCGTGGCCCGTGTGTTGGCGGGCACGGTGATTCGCCAATTGAAGCGCTCATTTTCAAGCCGCCATTCACTTGCGATTTTGCCCTGAATGGAATCGTACTCCGCGCGCACGTGGGTGAGGCCGGCCAGAACTTGCGGTCGGAGGATCGTGTGCTTGAACCCGGGCTGCTCAGGATCGGGACAAATCCCCGCCAGCCCCTGGTAGAACCAGGCGTCGAATCCGCCCTGCATAGGGTGATTACGCGACCGCGGGCCGTATTGCTTGTCCAGTTCCGGCTCACCCCAGGTCTCCCAAAAGGTTGTTGCCCCGAGCGAAAAGAGGTTGTCAATGCTGGGGTAAGTTTTCTGGCGCAAGATTTCCAGCGCGACGTTGCCGTGGCCGTATTCTGCCAGCGCCCAGTAGAGACACCGGCTCCCGGTGATGCCCGTGGAGAAGTGGCCGTGATGTTTCTCCGTGACGTTGCGCGCGAGCGCGGCGGCAACCTGAACGTCGCGAGCAGCGGGCGCCAACCCCAACCTCAGGGCAAGACTATCCGCGGTCTGGCTGCCATAGGTCGTGCCGGCCGTATTGAAGAAGGTCCGCGTAAAGGCCTGACGTATCCTGCCCGCCAGCGCTTCGTAAATTGCCGCCTCCTCATTTCTGCCCAGAATCTTCGCGACGGCACTCATGATTCGCGCGTTGAGGTAGAAATAAGCCGTGGAGGTTAGCGGTACCGGCGTCTCTGTCGGTTTCACACTTCCCGGCGGGCACCAATCTCCGAGGCCTGCGGAGACGATGTAATCGCGCGCCAAGCCTTGCAAGTGGTCGAGCCACCGTTTCATGTCGTCATAATGCTCCGTAAGGATACGCTTGTCACCGTAATATAAATAGACATACCAGGGAAGCTGCACGACCGCGGTCCCCCAGTCAGGCGCCGCCAGCTCACGCTCACGCTTCCCGGGCGCCACCATGGCCGGCAAGCCCTGCACCTCAGAAGTGTGGATGTCCTCTGAGTACTTGGCCCAGAACTGTGCCATATCAAAGTTGAAAATCGTCATTTCCCCACAGACTTGGGCGTCGCCCAGCCAGCCACACTTCTCGCGCGCCGGACAGTCGGTGGGGACGCCGTGCAGGTTGCTGACTTCAGTCCACAGCGCGGTTTGGTGGATCCGGTTGAGCAAGGCATCGGAGCATTCGAACTCACCCACCTTGCGAACGGCCGTGTGAACCACCACACCTTCAAGGCTTTCGAGCGAAGGCGCGCCGGGAAAACCCGTCATCTCGACGTAGCGAAAGCCGTGGTAGGTGAAGCGCGGCTCCCACATTTCCTCTCCCTCGCCCCTGGCAATGTAGGTATCGGTTTGGACGACGTGGGTCGCAAAGACCCCGGTGCTGGCGGGGTCGATCATGCCATCTTCTGCAACGGACTCGGCGTAGCGCAGGACGATCTTTGTGCCGCGCGGCGCAGTGGCTTGAAGTTTTCCCCAACCCGCGAAGTTCTGGCCCAAATCGTAGACGAAAACTCCGGGACGGGGTTGGGACAGTCGAACCGGCCGGAGCATGCGCATGACTTTGATGGGGGGCAGACTCTGCGCTTGCAAGCGGGCGGTAGGTGAAGCGACCGGGCGCGCCGGTTCCCAAGTCTTGTCGTCGAAGGCGGGTTTGGACCAACCCGAAATTTCCAGACGCGCGTCGTATGTCTCTCCGGCGTAAACGTTGTTATCGAGGATGGGCCCCGGGGCCACTTTCCAATTCTCGTCGGTCACGACAGTCTCAACGGTTCCGTCGCGATATTCAAAACGAAGTTGCAGGATAAGGCGCGGGACGCCATAATCGGTTCCCCCCGGAACGCTGTACTTCCCCTTTTTCCAAACCTGATTCTGGTTGAACCAACCGCTGCCGAGCATCACGCCCGCCGCATTCTCTCCCACTTTCAAGGAATCGGTTATGTCGTAGGTCACATAGAAGGCGCGCTTTTCGTAGTCGGTCTGAGCGGGATCGAGAACCTGGTCTCCCACTTTGGAGCCATTCAAGTAAAGTTCGTAGTAACCCAGACCGCAGATGTAGGCCCGCGCCCTTTCGGGAAGTTCGCGCACGCGGAAGTCCCGGCGAAAGAGCGGCGCGATACTCCCAGCGGGCGGGTTCGCGGCAGGTCCGGCCATAAGATAGTTGGCCGAGATCCATTTCGCCTGCCAGGCGCGCTCATTCAAAATTCCCATTTCCCAGGTTGCCGGGTCGCTGTAAAGCGAAGCGTTACCGCTCTTGTCCCAGACTCGCACTTTCCAATAACCGCGCATGAAGGATTCAAGCGGCTTCCCCTGGTAGTCAATTTGAATCGAGTGGTTGGAGGCAATCTTGCCTGAATCCCACAAGTCGCCGGCGTTGACCGCAAGGTTCTTTCTTGCCACCAGGATTTGATATGCCGCCTGCATTTGCGCGCGTTGACTCGATTCCAGTCGCCAGCTTAGGCGCGGTTTTAAGACATCGATTCCCAGGGGATTAACTGCGTATTCGCACAGCAAGCCCACGGGTCGCAACGCGGCTTCAGGATACGTTGACTTCGGCGCCTGTGAGGGTCCGATGACGCCCTGCGCCTTCACGAAGCCCTTCGCAAGTCCCCTCCATCCGCCTAGCGCGGCGAATCGTTGCAGGAAGTTTCTGCGTCGCATTTCTTGCCCTTTTCCGATCCCAAGCTGGCAGCAGGGTGCAAAGCGTCTCGAACACTATCACGGTGCTACAAGCTGGACAACAGAAGTGCTCGCAGGGCAGCCTCGCAAAATGCTTCGCCAAGACGGGGTGTTGGGGAAAGGGCCGGAGGGATAGCGGAGAGCGGCAGAGCGGCGTAGCCACGGTCAATGCAGTCCTGACCGTGGGCTCTTCCGGCGGTGGTCTAGTTACAACAATTTTGCTCTGGACAGGGCGACCGTGGCGGCGTGCCCCATCCAAATTGACTATGCACGATTGCCGCTGGGGTACCCTAATTCCTGTTTATTGTTTCAAGAAGGGTAAGTTTCGAGACCGAACACCCGCCCTGTGAAATTGATCCTTCTCAGAACCCCAGCACAGCACACGAATTTCCGTAAAAATCGAACCAACATGCTGCTCAGTGAATACGACAAAACCGCGGTGGAGCTAGCAAACACGGCGTTTCATCACATTCTGAAATTACACCGTGACCGAGAAACTATCACACCAAAACAGATGCCCCCAAGGGGCCTTCTTTATCACTACACTACGGCGGATGGGCTAAAGGGAATCATCGAGAAAAATGAACTTTGGGCGACATCTGCGTACTTCCTTAACGATTCATCTGAGATCAGCTACGGCTACGGCGTTCTCAAAGAGGTCTTGGATGCTTGGCTGGCCAAGAATCCACGCCCCGAAGACTCTCTGACTCTCGGATTGGTACGAGGCTTGGACAAATGGTTCGGAGAGGAACTCCTGAAGAGAAACGTTATCAACCCAATCTACCTCGCGTGTTTCTGCGAGAACGACAACCTGCTAAGCCAGTGGAGGACCTACGGCCAATCGGGCGGCTATTCGCTTGGATTCACGGTTCCAGCCCCAGACCTGCTGACCGGCCAAGGATTCAAGCCGGAACCGAATATCTATACATCTAAATGGGTGCGAGTAGAGTATGACAGGACCGAGCAAGCTAAGAAATGCAGCGGCATTTTGAACCCAGTGCTCGCAATCTTTGATAGTCCAGATACGGCCCGAGCAATGGCAACCATCGGTGACCATCCCTTATTTGGATACTCCAAAATTCTGAGGGTGATAGGAGACATACTTCTAGAGGAAATCGTGAGTTTTAAGAATGAGGCGTTTATGGTTGAAAAGGAGTGGCGCGTTGTTGTTCGCCAGCGAGAATTACTCAAGCAGGGCACCGATGACGGTGGCAAAACCCCGATACCCGTCCACTTCCGCTCCTCCCAAGGAATGCTGGTTCCGTATGTAAAGCTTGTTCCGACCGATCCTACCAAGAAGCTCCCTATCGTCTCCGTTCGGTCCGGCCCAACCCTCAACAAGACTACGGCAGGTATGGCGGTCTGCATGATGCTGGGCAAGAATGGTTATTCTAATACCCGGGTGCAAGGCTCCGACATTCCCGTAAGATTTTAGCACCTGGGGGGCGGCAGCTTGTCCCGCTTCTTCGTTATCGTAACCGAGATAACTCGGGGTACGCGATTTATCTCCTGAAAAACCATATTGTTGAGGTGGGGAATAGCCGATAGTATTGTTGATGTTGGAACAACTGAAGCTAGGAAACTTAGAAGTCACTAACTCGATGGCAATCCCACCCATCTCGCGCAAGACGGAAACGATTGGGTGCGATCCGCCTCCTTTGCGAGCTGGGTCAACTCTGTTACAATCTGGCTTGATGCAAGCCACGCTCACCAAAATCAATCTGACATTGAGTTGCGGTGATTCGAGGGAAATGGACTGGATTCCGCCGGGGTCTGTCCATCTGGTCCTTACCTCTCCTCCTTACTGGACACTTAAGGAGTACCCTCACCACAAAAGCCAGCTTGGGCATATAGAAGATTATGACGCTTTTCACGATGAGCTCGACAAAGTGTGGGCTCATGCTTTTCGAGTTCTAGTCCCCGGAGGTCGCCTTGTCTGCGTAGTGGGTGATGTTTGCCTGTCCCGTCGTCGCCACGGCAAGCACTCAGTAATGCCCCTGCACGCTGACATTGTGGTTAGGGCTCGGAAGATCGGCTTCGATAACCTCAGCCCTATTTTTTGGTACAAGATCGCCAATGCCAACTACGAGGTTGAAAACGGTTCCAGCTTCTTGGGAAAGCCCTACGAGCCGAACGCCATCATCAAGAACGACGTGGAATTTATCCTGATGCTCAGGAAGCCTGGGGGCTATCGCCAGCCGACTGACGAACAGCGCGAAGCTTCGAAGCTGACCAAGGAAGAATACCAGCAATGGTTTCAACAGGTCTGGAACGGCTTGACGGGGGAATCTACGAGGTATCACCCCGCGCCGTATCCCGAGGAATTAGCTCACCGTCTGGTGAGGATGTTCTCTTTTGTTGGCGATACGATTCTTGATCCCTTTATGGGCACAGGAACTACGCTGTTGGCCGCTGCCAAATGTGGCCGGAACGGCATCGGAGTCGAGATCGACCCTTCCTACGTGAAAATGGCAAAAACAAGGCTGGAGAAGGAACTGACTTCACTTTTCGATCAGGATCGGCCTTCCATTATCGTCCGCTGAATCGGCGTTCGTACAGACTTCCAATCCTTTCAACAAAACTCTCGTAATGGATGCTGTCGCCAAGCTGAGGGGCCAGTGATCCCTTTACGAGTCTTGCTGCCGACACCCCGTCGTAATCAACCACGATTGCCGCCAGGGCCTCTGGCTGGTCGCTGGGATCTCCAGGGTCATTTCTCAGTGGGATTCTGGCGAAGATTTTGATGGTGTCCTTGACGATCTTTTCCATATCGAATTTCGGCCGCACCAGCCCCTTGGCAAATTCGTCCGGGTTCTCATACTTCGGCGAGACGTTGACAACCACGATCGCGCCGGTGGTTGTGCATGTGGTTCGAATACGCAATGATGTCTCCGTACCTGTTCTTCCTCGCCTTTCTGTGGGCCGTCATAATCGTTTTGTTTTCCACTGAGATGCACACAGAAATGAGGGGAAGCTTGAGCTTCTCAAACAAAACCAGGTCCACCGTCCTGACTGCGCTGGCCGTATTGACTTCGGAGTTCTTCCTGGGCGTTAGGGCTTCAGACTGGATTGCGCTCCGTATCGCGGGACAAGAGGCAAGGAGGTCAGCAACGACGAACTCCGACAGAGCGTTGGAGTTTTGCTGTGCCCTTGGGTTAAAACCAATATTTTCGTTCATCCAATGGACATAAGATTCGGGAGCTCGCATAGTCCGCGAATGTTACCACGAGGTGGGTCAACTGGGTAGAGCAGCCATGGTCAGTCCCGTGCTTTCCGTGGTCTTTTCTCGTGCCCGATACCCAAGCAGGTAGGTAGCGCAGAGTGTACGCCTTTCACACTCTGCGGTTCTTAATCTGATAAACATGCACTGTATTATTAACACACCCAAAGGCAGGGAACAGGGAATAGGGAATAGGGAACAGGGAAAAGAGAAGGTCATAAAGGACAGTGGCGAGTGGCCAGTGACGAGTGACCAGCGATAAATGCAAGAGGAAGGCGCGCCCAAGAAACGAAAAGAGTCTCGGAAAGCATGAGACTCTGCGATGGTCTTCCGGCACCTTTATGTCCGCTTCCATGTCCGCTTCTATATCCTCTAATAAGCTTTAGTAACAAGCTTATTCTACTTTAAGTTGATTTTGATTAAAGGACAAATATGACCGCAAATAAGTCCGCTTAAAAGTCCGGAGATTTTGGCGGGCTTGCGGAGAGCACAACTCTGCGATTCACGTTTCCGATCATGCCCCCCGTATTCTCGATTTATCGACGGCGTTTCGACCAAATCGCAGGGCTGGGCTCGCCCTGCGCCAGCCGGCCTGACCCGCCTGACGGGGTGGATAAGTTTATTCCAGCGCTATAACAGCGCAGGTAAGTGGCGCCAACTGGACTTTGACCGGCAGCTTCCCCACGACGTCTGGGGCAAAAGGCTTCAGAATCTCAACTGCACGGCCTTCTCCGCCCGGCCACGTCACCTCCGCGCTGGCCTCATCGTTTCCGTAATTCACCACCACGCAGGCCTTCCCGTGCTTGTCCATCCCATCGAAAACGGAATAGCGCACATTCTTGTCCGCCTTCACGTCTGCTCCTAGCGTGTCGCGGAATCGACCGTGGAAGAGCAGCTCCTTGTGCTTATTTCGAATGCGGATCAGTTCCTGCACGTACCGGGAGAGCGGCCGAGTCAGCGCCTCGTCCATGGAGTCAATAAAGTGGCGCGGCTGAACGGCCCACACCAGCCCGTACCGCATGCCATTATTGATGATGTTGAAGTCACCCGGACTCTCCGCGCAAATCGTCGACGTCCACTCCGGAAACGTATAGCGCAGGGCGGGGGAATCCATGTCGATGTCGTTCATGCGTATATAGGACACTTCCAAAAGCGGAAAGGACCGGTCCCAAAAGAATTCCGATGCCAAGGCAAACTCCGGGTTCACCTCACGACAGCGCTGCACGATTTCCTGGAGGGTCGACAACACTTCCTCGGTGAGGGACTTGTCCGGCGAAGTGGGAAGATTCGGGTTGAAATCCAAAAAATTATTGGCGCACGTCTTGTCTATTTGGAGCCCCTCAGCGCCATCCCTGGCCAATTGCACGAACTGCTCGACGAGAAACTTGCGGAATTCCGGATGGGCGGGACTGACTAGCGCCATTTTCGAGCTCGTCAACCCCAGGCGCGCGCTCGTGGTCCCCTCACCGAAGCCCATCAGCACATAATCCGGAGCCCACTTCCCCAGAACCGCGTAGCGATGCAGACTGTCCTTAAAAAGCGGCGTCGCGGTGTCTGCAACTTGAATGTTGGTAAAAATCAAAGGGTGGACACCCAGCTTCTTCACCTCGGCCAGCGCCTGGCGGAAATCTTCGGGCGTCCCCAAGCGTGGATTGGGATGGTACTGCGGGTAGCCGCGATCGATCCCCCCCATATCCCAGCCCTGAATCTCGAACGTCGTCACACCGTATTTCTTTGCACCCGCCGCCAGCCTCGGCAGGTCTTTGAACTTCCAGTTGATCACATCTTCGCAGTTGGAAAGGATGACGGATTGCCAGGCCATTTCCTTGCGCAGCCAGGTGGGCGGGCGCTTGACCTGGAAGTGCTGGTCGAACCAGGCGCGGTAGATATCACTGCCTTCATGCCAGTCACCGGCGTGAACCCGCAGGGCCACGGGACCCGAATTGAACGTGCCTCGCTTCAAATACGGAAACTTCAGCCAGCCCATCGTCAGTCCGATGGGTTCCCCGGGCGGCACATCCGCGGGCGTCGGCCAGTTATCCCCCACCACCGCGCTCTTACTGAAAGGACGAAGCTCAAAGTAAAGCCCCGTCAGCCGTGATACCGGGTCGCAGTTCGCATAATAGAGCCCCAGGTTGGCCTTCCGGTTGAAGAACTCGATCCATCCCATTTGCATCCCGGAATAATTGGGGTAGAAGAACCCTGTGGCATCGTATCGAATGCCCAAATTCCCTCCGCCATACTCGCCCGGGCTGAATTCTGTAAAGACCTTCGGGGCGAGATTGGAATTCCGTCCCGGCACCAGGGACTCAGTGTCGTGGCGAATGCCCAATCCCTGTTGCCCGCCGATGATGGCAAAGAAAACCTCGGCCAGAGGCAGGTCGGTGGGGTTCGCAACCTCCAACAGAAACTCCAGACTCTCGCCCACGGCGCGAATGTGATAGCGCACCTTGACGTCCAGGGTCTCGCGCGCGTTGCGCAGGTTCTCATACACGCAGGTCACACCCTCGCCCGTCCGGTCTATCCGGCTCACCTGCTGCTCGCTGCTCGTGAAGTAGTTGGCCTCGTAACCCGGCCGCGGAAACAAGAGCCGGAAATTCTCGCCGAGGCGAGGTTCCGCGATGACCTCCAGGGTGGGATTCTTCCAGCCTATACCCACCAGATTCCCGTTCCGCCGGTCCAGGTGCAGGCGGCAGATCGGTGTCTCGATCACCTCCATGTCCGGGGGGAGTAAACCCTCCCCCGGCCGCGGTCTGGCGGTGGCCATCCGATCCCAGGCTCCCAGGGAAGCCAGCACGCTTCCGGTCGCGGTCAGAAAACTTCTGCGGTCGAGCGACTCGCCAGCAAGCTTCTCGTTTGAGTCCGGATCTTGCATTGCGTTTTCTCCTCTCCTGGCCGCCTAGTGCAGAGCGCGGCACTGCGACTTATCCGTAACGCTCACCATATCGCAGAGTTTCACTCTGCGCCTGGAGTTTCTACATTTATTATGCATCAGCGGCGTGGGTGAGGGCGCGGTCGGTGAGTTGGAAGCCCAGAGATTGGGGACATTCCGGGTGGTCGACCATTTCTTGGCGCAGCAGGGTGACGAGGTTGAGGCAGGAAGGGCGGTGGGCCTTGCGTCGCCACCGGGGCAGAGCCTGATAGGCCGTGCCACGCTCGGTGCCGAAGGCTTGGAGAGAAGCCAGGAGCAGCGCGCTGTAGGCGGCCACGACCAGGGCAGGTTGCTTGGGCACGGCGTTAACGTTCCATAACTGGGCTTGTCCGACACCCAGCGTCTCCTTCTCGTCGCGGTGGTTGACTTCGATCTGCCAGCGGTCGAAGTAGATTTGCAGCAACTGAGGGGCAGAGTGCCGCAGGTCGGTGGTCAGCAGGTAGGCCGGTTGACGGTAGTAGAGTCTGGAGCTCTTCCGTTTGCGATAGGGGGTAGGAGCCACGACGAAGAGCCGCAGGGGGATCTGGCCGGCGCCCCGACGCCAGTAGACTTGCGACACCTCTTTATAACGGAGGCGGCGGCGCTTGCCTCCGTAGAAGAGCTTGGTTTGCTGCCAGAGGTGGGACTCGTCCTGCCGGACCTGTTCGGGGGTAAAGGTGGAGAGGGCGTAAAAGCGGCGAGAAGGCTGGGGAGCGCGAAAGCCGAGGCGCGCATCCTTGCGGGCGCGGGCGATCAACTCGGTGCGATCGCGGGGGGCGCGCAGACAGGTGCGGTTGCAGAAGCTGCCATCCAGAGCCAGCACCAGCAGCTTGGCCCCACCCCCGGCCGCATCCAGCGCCTGGCGCAAGGGGGCCACGCTCTGCACAAAACGCTGCGAGAGGTTGTGGAGCTTGCGCATCCTTTTATATTCCTGCCAGGCTTCCTCTTTCGCCTTGCGGGAGGGCTTTTTCAGCGGCGCCGCCTCTTCAAAGCGCACGGGCAGAGCGCGGCAGCTGGCGGGGGCGTGCCGATGCAGGGGCAGCAGCAGGGAAGCTTGCAGAAAGCGCACGCCGCGCAGGAGGTTGACATGAAAGGGGGGCGAGAGGGGATCGCGGTGATAACGCGCCTGGGGAATGGCGCGGCCGGTCTTGCGCAGGCGGGTGTCGTCGACGGCCACGCCCACCAGGCGGCCGGGACAATAGGGCAAGGCGCGGCGCCAGACGCCGGCAAACAACGTCTGCGGTTCCCAGTGACAACGCGAGTGGAGAAAGTATTCGCTCGACCAACTGCGCTGCTGGCGGCCCTGGGTCCAGAGGATACGCGAAAGACAGCGTCGACCCACGCAGACCAAGGCGCCCAGGGCCTGGCGCACGGCGCGCTGCAGGGTGCGCTGCTGGGGAAAAGTGGGGGCCCAGTCCGCCACGATCTCCGACCAGGCGGCGAACAGAGTCATCGGGCCTCCGGACGTAAGCCGAAAGTGTTCTTCCCGGTACGCAGGAAGCGATCGCCGCGGGCGACTTTTTTGGTCAGCGAAGAGACCAGGCTCTCGCGATCGACGGTGACGTGGAAGGCGGCGCGGAGGCGCGCCAGGAGTTCGGAAATGTGCAAGGGGGTACGGGCCTTCTTGAGTATGTCGTACGCCATGTCCACTTGGGACAGACCTGTGCGGCGCGGCCTCGGGGCGGGGGCTGGGGAACCGCCGCGGAGACGGCGAACCGCCCGCAACTGGGCATCCAGTGAGGCCTCGAATATCGAAAGAATGGAATCCTTGAGATCGTCAGGCAAGTTAACCTCCGGAGCCAGGACTCAGGAGGAAGGTAACGGAAATCAGGGAGGTCTGTCAATAGAAATCTTACTTTGCCAGACCTAAATGTAGAAACTCCAGTCGCAGAGTTTCACTCTGCGCCAGCCAGGGAACCTGGAATAGGGGACAAAGAACAGGGGACAGGGAACAAAGAGCAGGGAACAGGGAATAGGGAACAGGGGACAGGAGAGTCATAAAGGACAGTGGCGAGTGACCAGTGACCAGTGACGAGCAGGAAAGACAAGTGGCGATGCGCCCCTTATAGGCTGGTGTACCGCGTCGCGCCAATATATGATTTGTTCGTGTTCCGCCACGCGGAAACCGAGGAGGTTTGTGACATGTCGAAGCGAACGGTTTTTCTGGGTCTCGTATGGCTTCTTTTCGTGATCCCAGGCCTGGCTGAGCCGATCAGACTCCATCCGGCCAATCCGCACTATTACCTATTTAATGGGCAGCCCACCGTCCTGATCACCTCGGCTGAGCACTACGGCGCGGTGGTCAATCTGGACTTCGACTACGTCAAGTATCTGGATGCGCTAAAAGCGTATGGAATGAACTACACGCGCCCCTATGCGGGTGCGGTGCTCGAATTGGTGGACGAGTATGTGAAAGGCAACCCTCTGGGGCCGAAGCCGGCAAGGACCATCGTGCCCTGGGCGCGCAGCAACGTGCCCGGCCATGTCTATGGTGGAAACAAGTTCGACCTGGACAAGTGGGATCCGGAATATTTCGTGCGCCTGAAGGACTTCATTTCCAAGGCGGCGGAGCGCGGCATTGTGGTGGAGATCTGTTTCTTCAACTCGGAGTACGTCGTGAATTGGCCTATTTCTCCCCTGTATTACGAAAACAACATCCAGGGCGTGGGCCATTGCGATTACGAGGACTTCCAGACGCTGCGCCACGCGGACCTCGTCCGGCGCCAAAGCGAGTACGTCAGCAAGATCACCCAGGAAGTGAATGGGTATGACAACGTCATTCTGGAAATTTGCGACGAGCCGTCCAACTTCACTTCGCATGCGGACGCGGGCCCGTGGGTAGGTCACCTGTTGCAGGTTATCCATGATACGGAACAGAAGCTGCCCAAGAAGCACTTGGTGGCGCAGGAGGTGGAGGGTCCACTCGCCGGTCCGGTGGATTTCTCGGCAAGTCCCCTGGCGTCCGTTATTGTTGGGCAGTACATTTGGGGCGGCGATGCGGATAGCGATCAGATGGGAGGGATGGAAGGTCTGGATTATAAGTACGGCACCAACAAGCCGATTGAACTGAACGAAACCGCCTATTACCCCGGGTGGTATCACGATACCGATCCGGTCGCGGCTTCCCGCGTGGAAGCCTGGGAGTTCATGGTGGGAGGGGGCGCAAGCTTTAATCATTTAAACGCGCGCTTCACGGCTGAGGACCCGGCCGGCAATACTCCCGATAACGCCCAGGTGCTAGGTGCGCTGCGCAACCTGAAGAACTTCATGCTCAGCTTCGACTTCATCAAGATGCGTCCGGACCAAAGCTTCGTGCTCAGCGGCGTGCCCCACGGAGCTTACTGCCGAGGTCTCAGCCAGGCGGGAGAACAGTATGCGTTGTATCATCACCATAGCGAACTCGAACACGACCAGATGTACTATCTTGTGAACCCGGGGCATTATCATGAAACCCTGGTCCTGGATCTTCCGGGAGGAACCTACCGGGAAGATTGGGTCGACCCCGCCTCGGGCTCGGTCATCAAGAGCAACACGTTCACGCACCAAGGCGGGAAAAAGGATTTCCGCACCCCTGAGCATACGGTGGACATCGCCTTGCGGGTCAAACGCATTCCCTGAATTCCCCT
This sequence comes from uncultured Acidobacteriota bacterium, assembly GCA_963804995.1. Lineage (GTDB taxonomy): Bacteria > Acidobacteriota > Terriglobia > UBA7540 > UBA7540 > Bog-366. Next base: position 531,663 of record CAWDSK010000001.1, on the reverse strand, counting down.
TGTTTCACCGACGCCTTTATGGTACCAATAGCACGCCTGTCGGTTGTGACTAGCTTCCTTATAGATAGCGGAAAATTGGGTCGGGAGTGAGGGGCCGGGACGGTTCTTGAGAACCAGGCTTGAGACTCCTACGTTCCGCGAAAGGAGATGTAGACATGGCGTTCTGTGCGAAGTGTGGTGCACAAATGGCCGAGGGGACGACTTTCTGTGGCTCGTGCGGCGCGGCAGTGGGTGCGGCAGCAGGAAGCGCACCGACACCCTCCGCCCCCGGCAACAGCACCCAGGCCTCCAGTGGGCTCACGTCGAACATGGCGGGTGCCTTGGCATACTTCACCATAATCCCCGCGATCATATTTTTGGTCGCTGCTCCCTATAATCGGGATAAGTTCGTGAGGTTCCACGCTTTTCAATGCCTGTTTCTGGCGGCGGGAGCGTTCGTGCTCTTCTTTGCTCTGGGAATATTTGCGATGATCCCCTTTGTGGGCTGGTTGGTGGGGCTGATACTCTTCCCGTTGTTGGGGCTGGGAATGTTCGTGCTTGTGCTTTTCACGATGTACAAGGCTTACAACAACGAAAAGTTCATGCTGCCCGTCATCGGCAAGCTGGCTGAGGAGCAGGCTTCCCGCTAAACGGCTTTCCGCATCCCCGCAGGTTCCGGTCCTGGGGCGGGTGTGTGCACTCCAGGGATGAGCGGCGTGACGTCTCGATGGATCGAAGGGCCGCGACCCCCATCCCTGGGTTTCCTGAGGCAATCCTCAACGCGCATTTCCACTTGACAATTTATTGCGGGAAGCGCAAGGTAAGGGGTTTTCGCCTGCACAGGGTGAGGCTCCAGAGCCAGTTCGCAGGGAGCCTCGCTTTTTTATATCATGTCTGTTCTGGTTTGTTTTCACGACCGATGTTTCGACGGAGCGTGCTCGGCGGCAGTCTTCACGCGCTTCTACCGGCAGTGTGTCGATGCTCAGGGTGACTTCCTCTATCGTGGGCTGATGCACCGCGCGGGACAGTTATTCGACGAAGGGCTGTTCAGTGCAAAAGAGAATGTCATCGTGGATTTCAAGTACTCCAGCTCCGACCGCCTGACCTGGTGGTTCGATCATCACCAGAGTGCTTTCCTGACGGAAGCGGACGCGGAGCACTTCCGGCATGACACCAGCGGGAAGAAATTCTACGGGCCGGACTTCCACTCCTGCACGAAGTTTATCTCCCACATCGCCAGCACGCGCTTCGGCTTGCAGGCGCCGGACCTGGAAGATCTGGTGCGTTGGGCGGACCTGATTGACGGGGCGCGGTATCCGGACATTCGCACCGCCGTGGAAATGCGCGAACCGGCTACGCAATTGACTTTGGTGATTGAGGGGACGTTGGAGCCGAACTTCTGCGTCCAGTTGATTCCGGAACTTCTCTCCAAGCCGCTCGGCGAAATTGTGGCGCTCCCCCATATCCGGAAGGCCTTTGAGGAACTCTACGCCCGGCACTTGCGGTCGATCGAATTGATTCGCGGGCGCGCCAAACTGCAAGACGGGGTCGTGTTCTTTGACGTCGCGGACCAACATATGGAGGGCTTCAACAAGTTCATTCCATATTACCTTTTTCCCGGGGCGCTTTATAGTGTGGGTTTAAGCCAATCGGCGGAACGGATCAAGATCGCCGTGGGCAGCAACCCCTGGAATAGCGCCCCTAAGACCGCCAATCTGGCCAGCATCTGTGAGCGCTATGGGGGCGGCGGTCATGCCAAGGTGGCGGCGATTTCGTTGCCTCCAGCTAACCTGGAACGGGCGCACGAGGTGGCGGCGCAGATTGTTCAGGAACTGCGCGGCGGCTCCGGGTAGACCGCGGTTAAGCGCCAATTGACTTGATACGGGACTGCGGCTGTGGTAAGAAAGAGCGGTCATTTCAATCCTCAAAAGCCAGCCCCCTGGCGAGCAGGTAGTCGGCGGTTGACCGACACGCGAGAATAAGCCGGAGCGGAGACAGGATTCCTTTTGAGGTAAACTCGAACTGATTCTCAAGTTACACTAGCAGCAAGCGAGTGCTGTTTCACTTGAGGTTGGCAGTCATTGCAACCAGGGGAAGGTGGGGGACGTGGCCGAAACGACGGGGAGTGATCCGAAGGCCATTCATGTGAGCCTGTTCGGGATGTCGGACGTGGGTCGAGTCCGCAAGAATAACGAAGATAATTTTGTGGTGTGCAATCTAACCACTGGAGAGGTGGGGCTTTCGCCGTCGATCCGCGAACACGACGTGGGGACGTATGGTTCACTCTTCATGGTGGCGGACGGGATGGGAGGCGAAGCGAGCGGCGAAGTCGCCAGCCAGCTTGCCGCCGTGACGGTTCCCAAGCGTTTGTATGACAACCTGAAGTCGTTGGGCACGGTCAGTGAAGCCAACTTCGTTATCCTTTTGCGCGAGGCCATTGAGTACGCCAATCAGATTATTTTCCAGAAGGCGCAGGGTAACCCCGCTTACCGGGGCATGGGGACCACCACAACGGCGGCGGCCCTTTTCGGCCAGTACCTCCTGGTGGGGCAAGTAGGCGATTCCCGCGCTTATATATTTCGCAACAAAAAGGTCACGCAGTTAACCCGGGACCAGACGTTCCTGAACTACCTTAAAGACATCGGGGCTGAGTTGCCGGCCGACCCGGAAAAGGACAGCCGGAAAAGTATCCTGACGCAGGCTGTGGGGAGCAGTGAAACGCTGGATGTGAAGGTCACTTACACGAAAGTGTTCCAGGGAGACAAGATCCTGCTGTGCAGCGACGGGCTCTACAACATGGTGCCCGAACCTGAGATTCTGGAGACGGCAAACCAGGAGAGCGGGCTGGCCGACAAGTGCAAAGCCCTTATTGAGAAGGCTAATGCCCATGGTGGGACCGACAACGTCACGTTGATCCTGGCGGAGTTTTCGGGGCAAGGGCTTTCCCCCGCGGACGCTACCGCTTCCGTCGAATGCAAAGAATTCAACGAAGAAGATTTCAAACCGCGTACGTAAATTCGCAAATCAGGCTTTCGGAAGACCCCACCCGCCCCTGGCTGGCAGGGTGGGCGTGCGGCACGAGCGTCACGATGATGACCTGACGTTCTCCGTCGCGGCACCGCACTCAAACTGGACAACGAGGTCCAAGGCCATGAAATGCCCCGTCTGCGGCGAAGTGAATGAGGAAGGGTACCGGTTTTGCAGAGTTTGTGGTCACGCGCTGGGGGCGGCGGAAGAAGCCATCCCCACCATCGCCGTCTCCGTGGATTCGGGCTCCAGTGAGGAGGAAACTCCCACCGTCGCCCTGGAGACTCCGGCCTCCCCTCCCTCCGCCTTTCGACTAGTCGCCACCTCCGGCCCCCTCTCCGGGCGCACCTTCACCATCACGCCTAAAGGGCTGACCCTCGGTCGCGATCATGCCAACTGCCAGGTTGTGCTTGCCGATGACCAGGTCTCTCGCCAACATGCCTGGATTGGATTGAACAATGCTGGTGAGGTGGTGATTCGCGACAAGAATTCCGCCAATGGGACCTACCTCAACCACGGACGCATTCAGGAAGCGGTGGTGAAGCCGGACGATTTGATTTCCATCGGCGCCGCCGACAAACATCTCTTTCACATCGAGTCTTATGTTCCGGTCGCTGCTGCTCCTCCCCCAGTTGCAGCGGCGCGTCGGGGGGCAGCCGAAGAGGATGGCCACGTCGTGACCTCCATGGTGAGCCAGGCGGACATCGCCGCCGCGCAAAAGGAGGAAAGTACCAGGGGCGAAACTGTGGCCATCAAGCTTACGGACCTGATGGCCCGCCCGCACGTTGAGCTGATCGTTGACAAGTTCGCCGTGAAGAGTGAGGACATCCCTGAGACAGGTCTGGTGGTGGGGCGCGACCCGGCACGCTGCCAGATGGTCATGGAGCACTCTTCGGTTTCCGCCGTACACGCGGAGTTTACCGTCAAGAATGCGCAAGTCACCCTGACCGATAAATCCACCAACGGAACGTTTGTTAACGGGATCCGGATCACTTCCAGCGAATTGCATGACGGCGATTACATCACCTTCGGACGGTACTCCGGCAAGTCACTGATTTTCCGCACGGGCCTGGAACCGCAGCTCAAGCTGGAAAGCATCGATCTGAGCAAAGACCATCTAGTCATCGGCCGCGATCCCGACTGCGACGTGGTGGTGGCCCACCCCATCGTCTCGAAAAAACACGCGGAGATCATCAAGCAGAACGGCAAGATTCTGATCGTCGATATGGGCTCCACCAACGGGACGTTTGTGAACGGCATTCGCATCAAACGCCACGAACTCCAGGATTTGGACCGGGTGGTCATCGGCCCTTCGGAACTCCATTTCAGTGGTGGGACCCTCTCCCATGCCCCGGACCGGCACGTCATGCGGCTGGATTCCGTGCACCTGAATTTCCAGGTTACGGACAACAACACCGGCAAGCCCAAGCTGCTGTTGGATGACCTTTCGTTGGTGGTCAAGCCCAAGGAACTGATTGGCCTGCTGGGACCCAGCGGGGCGGGAAAAACCACCTTGATGAATGCGTTGAACGGCTTTGTGAAGCCCACCTCCGGCAAAGTGCTTTACAACGGCGTGGATCTGTACCACAACCTGGACGCGCTGAAGTTGAGCATTGGATTTGTTCCCCAGGAAGACATCATGCACCGGCAGCTCAGCGTTCGCCGCTGCCTTTACTACGCGGCGAGACTGCGCTTGCCGGATGATATTTCCGATGACGAAATCAACCGCCGGGTGGAAGAGATGCTGGACACCCTGAAGCTGGACCCCCAGCGCTGGGATAATCCGGTGGCCACCCTGAGCGGCGGGCAGCGCAAGCGGGTTAGCTTGGGAATCGAGTTGCTCCCCAAACCCGGCGTGCTCTTTTTGGATGAGCCCACGGCAGGCCTGGATCCGCGCACCGAGACGCTGATGATGATGCTGTTCCGGCAACTCGCCAACCAGGGTTCCACCATTGTCATTACGACGCATCTCTTGGGGTCGTTCGGCGTCCTGGATAAAGTCGTCGTCCTTGTGCAGGGGCGGCTTGCCTACTACGGCCCGGGAACAAAGTTCCTGGATTATTTCAAGGCGGAGTCTCCTCCCGACGTTTACGACGACCTGACCGACAACAACACGGTTCCATACGCGCTGGAGTTGAAGAAGCGATTTCAGGAAGCGCAGTTATATCAAGACCTGGTGATCGAGCCGCAGAAAAACATTCCCGCCGAAAGAGTGTCTCAGATGGGTGCAGCACCCGCTGCGGGCGAGACTCGGCCCAAGGAAAAGGGCTTCAGCCTGCACCAGTTCAGCACCCTGTTGCAGCGCAACTGGGAATTGAAATTCAGCGACCGGGCGCAAACTATTTTGCTGTTCGCACAGGCTCCCTTGGTGGCGCTGCTCGTGGCCTTGATGGCGGGAGGACCCAACCAGGTGCAGACCATCTTCATGGCGATGTTCTCCTCGCTATGGTTCGGCTGCTCCAATGCGGTGCGCGAAATCGTGGACGAGCAGACGATTTACAGACGCGAGCGGCAGACCGGGCTGAAGATCCCCTCCTACATCCTTTCCAAACTTTTCGTCTTGTCGGTGGTGGCGCTGGCGCAGTGCGTGTCGGTCGTCATCATCTTGCTGGCGGTCAATCACGCCCTATCGCTGAGCCTGCCGGAAGCCGGCGCGGCGATCCTCATCATGTTTCTGGTGGCGGTGAACGGCACCCTGATCGGCCTGCTGATTTCAAGCCTGGTGGCCACTCCGGAAAAAGCCCTCACGCTGTTTCCGCTCGTGCTGATTCCGGAATTGCTGCTCTGTGGCTTGTTCCTGCCGGTCCGGCCCGTCCAAACGATCATTCCGATCACCGTGGAACAGCTTATGGAAGGGAAGATGTTTGCCCAGCCGGAGGCGAACGCCAAGGTGCAAAAGATCCTGCAACCTTGCAAAGGCGTCGCCTATCCTGTCTTAGGGGCGGGCGGTGGGGCGGCTAATCCCGCAGCAGCCGAGCAACCCTCCGACCAGGGCCGCTTTGCGCATCAAGTGGCGGGGGCGATGACACCGTCCCCGGAAATCGCGGATTGTTTCCACCGGTTCACCCCTGCTCCCGTTGAGGGCATGGGGACGCCCGTCCGCTGGCTTTCGACGCTGGCGATCTCGCGCTGGGGTTTGGAAGCGCTGTCCGACCTGTGCGTGCATGGCGCGCATTCTACCGAGGACTACGCTTACAAAATCCTCAACACCATCACGATTTCTCTGCATCCGGATGATGTCGAAAGCCTCGAGGCAGGGTTTGGAGCAGCCGGCCGAAGCCGTGGCGGCTTCCGGCGAATTCCCCCTGCCCTCCAGTTTTCTTAAGGACAAGGGGCCGTACTTGGGGATTATGACCGGGTACGCCCTTCTGATGATTGTGCTCATCCTGGTGGTGATGAAACGCAAGGATGTGAAATAGCATAGCCCCTTGCACAAAGGAGTCAGCATGGACAGCGGTGTTTCCACGGTACGCAACCTGCTTTACATAGTTCTGGTGCTCACCCTCTTGGCAGTCTTTGCAAACTTCTACGTCGCGTCGCAACTGGCCAGGAATAGTGATGAACTGGCGCGCCTGGGCCTGCTTCTGCAAAAACAGATGATGGGAACGGCCTTGCAACAGTCGGAGCAGTTGCAGCAAAAAATGGAGCAGCTCAATCAAGACGCGGCGGGCATCGACCAGAAGATGAAGAAGGCCCAGGATGATTTTGTGGTGAGAATGAACAACGAGCTCCCCAAGACTCTGGACAATTACTTCAAGACGCGCATGCCCCTGATTGAAAAGCAGGCTATGAAGCAGGCAGTAACGAGATAGATCTGTCCGGGAAGCGGGAAAGTGGCTCGGGGCGCGCGGCGCGGAACCGAGGCGATAGCGTCTGGGGAAATGCCTTGCTTCGCCGACACACTGTAAGGCGCTGCGGCTGCGGGTTAGAGCTCAGCAAGAAACTGAAATGAAGCGAGGGCCTCGCGATTCCAGCCAGCCCTAACTGACGGTCTTTATTTCTACGTGGAAAAGCTGCTCGCCCATGAAGAACTCGTCGTTGTCGACGAGTTCAGTTTCGTTTCGCACACGGCGATACACGCCGTTCCGGCTGTGCAAATCCTGAAGAACAAAGCGTCCCGGTTGAGCCACGATGCGGGCGTGCGTTCCCGACATGTAGGGATCTTCTTTGAAGATCAGGTCCCCCGTGGTCCGGCCCAGGGTTGTCTCCGGCTTTTCGAGTTTGAACTCCGCCACGATATCCCCATTCAACTTGATATGTTCGAGCTTGGCTGATAGGGGCCCCTTCTGAAGCTTGGGCGGACCGCTCCACATCACCGTACCCTGAGTGGGATCCTTGCTCGGACCCTCGTCCAGCCCCTGAGTCGTGAAGCGAAAGAGTTCACGTCCCAGCAGAAAGACGTCACCAGGGGCGAGCTCGCTGTCTTCCCTTTGCCGAATGAAGGATCCGTTCTGGCTGTTCAGGTCCCGCAACATGAGCTTGCCTTCGCGCACTCGAAGGGAAGCGTGCCGTGGTGACAGCAGTTGATCCTGGGGGTAGCTTAGATCGCAGCCTTCGCGGCCAATGAGTGTTTCCTTGGTGATGGCCACGGATTTCCCCACCGACCCGTCCGGTTTCTTTTCCGAAATCTTGGCTTCGATTTGCCCCACGTGCAGGCCCGTAAACACTACGGTACCCTCCGCTGGAGCGGGACGCGGAGGAGCCACGGGCGGTGCAGGGGGAACGGGCTTCGGGACCGGCGCCGGAGCCGGTGGGCGGGCCACAGGCGGTGCGGGCGGCGGTGCCACAGGTTTGGGAGGAACCTGGGGGCGTGGGAGCGGAGCGGCCACGGGCGCAGGCGGAACCGGCCTGGCAACCGGCGGGGCCGGAGCCGGCGGCATGGGCCGCGGAGGGGGAGCCACGGGCCGGGCCACAGGTGGTGCGGGCGGCGGCGCCACGGGTTTCGGTGGAACCACAGGGTGCGGGGGCGGAGCGGCCACGGGCGCAGGCGGCCGAGCCGGCGCCACAGGCTGCTGCACGGGCACAGGCGGGGCTGCCGCAGCAGGCGCTGAAGCCGGCAAGGGCGTACCGCAGAAGCCGCAGAACTTACTCCCCACCGGAAACGATTTGTGGCACTTCGGGCAGATGACTTGGGCGACGACCGGCGCCGCCACGGGGCGGGGCGGGGGCGTTGGTGTTGGCGCGGCATGCAACGGTTTTCCGCAGCGCGAACATGTCGGCGAAGACGCGGGGTTCATATTTCCGCAGGAGGTGCACCGCATGTAACGGACTGTTCCTTGTTCTGTTGTGTCTGCGCTCATGGTCTATGCTCTTCTCGTTTGTGATCGGCGTCTGCTAATCGCCGGTGACTTTCATCCAGATGGGGTTAGTATAGCAGCGAAACTCATCTTTGGTGATGTTTCGTGTTATAGCCTCCAAGCGAATATACTTCCACTCTCCCGAACCTTCCTTCCAGACCTGGTGAAGGTCAAAGGGAACAATGCCTCCGCTCAGAGCCCTTGGGAAGGCGGCACGGGCACTTCGACAGGTGGCAACTCTCCGGTGCGCGTTCCCACAATCAGCCGGATGGATTGCAGGGGCCCAAATTCTTCACTGCTCACCCAGAGAAGTTGCAGGGGGGGAAGAGATTTGAGCGGGCAGGAGATATCCTGCCCAATCCCCACATCTCCGGGGTCGGCAAGAGAGCCGTTGGAATTGCGGTCGAAGCCGGCGACGAGGATCGGGCCATTGCTTGCGACGCTGCGGCCCTCCCGCAGGGCACGCAGGACGTTTTCACCGCGCGCCCCCATGCCGTTCGGCGCATAGACCACCGTAGAAATCCGGCCGAGGGCGTTGTCTTCCGCATAGCCGTTTATGCCGCGCGATGGTTTGCCGAGGAAGTCGGTGACATCCATGGTGGCTTCGTAATTCAGGTCACCATGGGCGTCCGACCCCGCTCCTAGGAAGGTTTTAAATAGCGGGGCATCCACTCCATCACCACGTGGCCGGAGGCCGCGCTGGAGCAATGGCTGCCACCCAACCTTGATTCCTTGTTCCAGGCGCACGTACTGGTTGGCGTCCTGATCGGGTTGGAAGCAGGCGCTTGTATCTTCCTGTTGACGGACACAGAAAGGGTCACGCATATCATCCGCGGTGCGGTTGGTGGCGCGGTTCCAGGGTTCCAACCCGACCAGACCGGCCTGGAGCCCCTTCCCATCCGGGGCCAGGAAATCCGCGTCCAAATCCCACTTACCACCTCGCATGACCGGACTGATGGGGTCGAAGGGATGCGCCGCATAGGCAAATCCGCCTGCCGCAGCGATGCGCGCCAAAGCCTCCTTGATGGGCATGGACGCGGAAGAGGGAGAGCCATCACCCGTCACCACCACCGTGCTGGCGGGATTGGCAGGGTCCGGAAAGCCCTTGTCGGGATCGTCAGGCGAGGGCGCCGCAACCATGTGGACAGTGGTCAGTATCGCATCCTGGCTGGAGGCAAGGGTCATCTCTTCGCCGCGAATCAGCATCATCCGGCTGTCGCGATACTGCTTTACGTCGTTCAATTCCTGCTGATAGCGTTCGGGGGAGAGGTCAGTAGAATGATCGGACGTGAGCACCCAGTCCAGTCCCGCCTGGAGCGCCGCCTGTCGGGTGACGCTGAGCGGGTACCCGCGCTCGGCGGGGTTATCGGTGAAAGCTGTGTGGTAGTGCAGGTCGCCCCGATACCAGTTGGGGATGTGCGGCAGCGGCGGAGCATCCAGGCCGACGCGCAGATAGAAGTCCTGGTTAGGCCAATCCACCACGCGAAAGGAAACCCAGAGGTCTACCGTTGAGTAGGGTCCACCCAAGTAGTGGCTGGCGAGAAAAGATTTCACCAGCTCGCGGGGCACCACCAGAGGCTTCTTCAGCCGGTCTTGAATCCCCAGGGGCTGTCCGCCGGTTCGCGCGTCAAAGGAATAGTCTTTGCTCGTTCCCAGAAGCAGGGGTTCCGGGGCGAATTTGTGCCGCGCCCCAGTGGGTTTCAAATAAATGTTCACACCCTCGAGCTTCAGCGGGTCGCGCGTGATGTAGTGTGATACGGAGGACCCGGTGGTATGCGCTTCCTGCTCGACGCCGTTGATGATCTCAAGGTAGATGGGGAGATCCGTGTCATCAGGATTCCGCAGCCAACGTGGAGCGTCAGCCCGGAAGAAAATACCGGTCTTGGAGAGCTTTTCCTTTAATTGGGACGTTAGGGTTTCCTGAGTTTGGGAGAAGAGCGGGAGAGTCAGGGCAAAGAAAAACGTCAAGCTGGCAACACAAACCAGAATCCTAAAATAGCGTTTATGAAGTTTCATGGGACTAGTTTCCGAGCGGTCTGGATGGAAATACACTGGTGGCCCGAGGCGGCCATAGCCACAACCTTGCCTTCGGCATTGAGCAAAGGCGCACCCGATTCACCGGCATCCGCCTGGTGGTCCATCACCGTGGCGCCCTCCTGCAACTGCACCTTGACGCCCAGAAGGCGCGGGGCCGTTTGAGGTTGGCTGGCGCCGAAGGGATATCCGCACAAAACAAAATTGGGGTTGGTGGCAAGGTCGGGCGCCGCCTCCAGGAAGGCCAAGGGGTGAAAGTCCGTCCCCGTGAGCTGCAGCAGGGCCAGATCAGACTCACCTTCGGCGTGGAGACTCAGGGTGGCCTGCTGGGCTGAGTCCGGGTCCTGGTAGACCTGCTGGGTCATCTGGTCAGGAGACGTTTGGAGGACCTTCAAGGTCTGTTTCTCAGTGCTGAGGGCCGATTGAAAATCCGGTTGGCCGTCCGCTCCAATCACCTGGGCCCCCGCCGGCCAGGCGTAGGTCTTCACACTATCCTTGTCCAGCTCGAGGTGCAGGTTTTGCAACAGGAAGGCGACCGGGGAGTCGAACTTCCAGGGCTCAACCACGCGTTTGGTGGTCAGCATCTTTCCATCTTTGCTGACCAGGAAGCCGGTCCCGGATTGCGAGAATACCTCGGTGGCTTTGGTCTTCGGGTCGCGCACCGCATATTGTGTGTACAACAGATACAAAGCCGGTTTTACTACGGCGCCCACGGTCTGGTCCTGATGCATCTTGGCCAGATGTTCCTTCGCCATGTTGAGGGCCGCGGCGGAAGAAGGATCCGCCAGCTTGGCCAGAATCGTGTCGGCCGTCATGCGCAGCAAGGGGTTGCCCTGGAAGAGATTCAAGGGGACCTGTTCGTTCAGGGAGGACGGAATCACCAACTGCTTGGCCCGCACCGCAAGTTTTTCGAGAGAACTCAGCTTGACCTCGACGAAGCTTTGCCCGGTGATCTGAATCTTGTCCTGGTCCACCATGTCCTGGACGGGTTTGAGGGAATCAAGATCGGCAAAAATGATGGAACAATTAAGCGGGGCGGGCAAGTCAACGGTTTGCTTATTCGAAAGTTTGAATTCCTTTTCGAAGGTCTCAATGTGAACAGGAATGCCGTTTACGCGCACATCCTGGAAGTAAATCCGCTCCACGGTGGCGGCGCGATCCACGGGCCTAATGCTGATCGAGAGAGACAGCAACAGGCGCTCGAAATTAATATCTTGAAACCCGATACTCTTGTAAACGGCGGGGTTGGGCGCCGGCTGGCCACCTTTGGTGGGAAGCTGGTAAATCTTGGCACCCCGAATCTCCTCGGGCAACTGAGGGGGCGGTTCGGGCTGCTGCGCGACGGCCGGTACGGAGCAGGTCACGAGGACCCAGACGATGGCGGCAAGAGTCAAAGAACGTGAGAAAATCGATGGTGGCAAAAGCATTCTGTGGACCCCCGGGGTCGATCCAGCGCAGAAATGGTTTACCCCGGAAATTGCATGTTGTCTTCCTGGGGGACGGCATCCTGCCAGAGGATCTCGTAGAGCTCCACTGGCGTCTCCTTGCCTTTCACCAGGATGGGCTCCAGGCGTTGCGCCGGTATGATGCCATTCAGGAGAGCGAAGGTTGATTCGGAGATGAGGATTTGTCCTCCCGCGGCGTTCGCGCACAAGCGCGAGGCCAGATTGACAGCATCCCCGATGACGGTGTAATCCAAGCGTTTGGCAGAGCCGATGTTGCCTGCCGTGACGGGACCCGTGTTCACTCCCACTCCTACCCGGAGGGGCTGTTGTCCCCGGCTTTCCCAATCGCGATTGAGAGCAACCAGGGCGCGCTGCATTTCCATGGCGGTCTTGGTGGCGCGCAGAGCGTCATCGGCCTTCGGAAACGGAGCTCCATAGACCGCCATGATTCCATCGCCAAGGTATTTGTCGAGCGTGCCACCGCTTTCAAAGATGAGGTCCGTCATCTCCGAGAAGTATTCATTGAGTAGTTCCACCACGGCGTGTGGTTCCATGTTTTCCGACATTCGAGTAAAACCCCGAATGTCGGAAAACAAGATGGTGACAGTTTGATTTTCTCCCCCGAGATGGACTTCATCGGGGTTGGCGACAATCTTTTCGACGATGTTGGGACTCATGTACCGTTCGAGCGCTTTCCGCTCCACAAGCTGGCGGGCCAGTTCCTCATGCGAGCGCGCATTGTCGAAGCTGATGGAGGCCTCGGCGGCGATGACCGAAAAAATGCCCAGTTCTTCCTGGGAGAACGCGTAGGGCTTGCTCAGGCAATCAACGTAAAAGAGCCCAAACACGCGGTCTTTGTAAATCAGCGGGGCGCACATCGCGGAGCGGATGCCGGATATCCGCAGGCTCGCGCTGGAGGAAAAGCGTTCGTCGCTGCCCACGTCATGAATCAGCAGCGGCACACGGTCACTCATGACCCGGTCAATCACCGTGGTGGACAGGGCCACACCTCGCGCCTGGGCTTTCATGCTCTCCTCTTTGTAAAGGAGCACGGCGGGCTTGAACCCCTTCTTCTCGTCGCGAAGCATGACGAAGCCCCGGTCCACGTTCTCCATTTGAAATACCAGTTCCATGACCCGGTGCATGACTTCTTCGGGCGTCAGAAGAGAAGAGAGTGTCTTGCCCACTGCCAGGAGCAATTTTAGGAGTTTGTTCTCCTTCTCCAGGACCTTCATGCGTTCCTGGATGGGCACCGCGGTGGGAGGCGCCAGGGGGGAGGCGACCCGCAGGGCGGTACTCAGGTCTTCTGAGCCCACCAAGCCGTCCACATCAGTCACGACGCCGCCCACGGACTCAATGTGCAAGTCGTGAGAAATGGCCGTCTCATACTTAAGCTCGTACATACCGATGCCGACGCGGTCCTGGTCAGAAAGGCTGTGCTCCTGAATCTGCCCGCCGTTCACAAAGGTTCCGTTCAGGCTGCCCAGGTCAATCAGCAGGGTGGTGTCGCCGGGAAGCACGGTGATGCGCGCGTGGTGGCGGGAGACACTGGGGTGCCGCAAAACCAGATCGTTGGATTCCGCCCGTCCCACACTTACCGTAGGGCTGGAAATCTCAAAAATCTGGGTCCGGTCGGAGGGATCGGTAATGACGAAACGTGCCATGAGGAAAGCCCGGGCTACTTCGCAGCGCCCCCAAAGTTCACCCTCTTGGTCATAATGGCCCCGCCTTGCATCGTGAACTTGCTCTCGTAAGGCTCTGACCCCGGCCGCCTGAGGGTGTAGGTGTGATCGCCGGCTTTCAAGGTTGTTCGGACGGGGCTTGGACCGTAAGGTTTGCCATCGATCAGCACTTCGACCCCGGGGGGAATCGTCTCTATGTTGATTTCACCGCTGGGGACAGAGAAATCCGCCGTCACGCTGTTAGTCTCGCCCCCTTCAATCGTCACGCTCTGGTGGAAGTTGTCGTAACCGGCTTTGGAAATAAGCACGTTGTGGGTTCCCGCGGAAAGGTCCGAAATCGTAGTGGGCGTCACCCAGCTCGGATCGCTCCGCCCATCGATCGAGATTGTAGCGCCGCTGATGTTGGCGTTGACTTGGAGCTGTCCCACCTTGGGTACCACCGTTTTCTCGTGGACGGGTTCCTGTTTCGGGGGAGTCACGACGGCCTGAGCCGCGACCGCGGGAAGATTACCCTCGAGGCTGTTGGTCTGGCCTCCCGCAATCGTCACACTCTGCTGGAAGTCCTGATAGCCATCCATGGAAATGACGACGTTGTGGGTTCCCACGGAAAGGCTGGGGATCGTGAAAGGCGTCACCCAGCTCGGATTGGTCTGCCCATCGATCGAGATCTTCGCGCCGGGTACATTGGCGTTGACCTGAAGCTGCCCCACGACCGGTGCAGGCGGGGCAGGGGGCACTACCGGGTGCCGCAGGTGGTAGTAATAGCCGCCCCCCACAACCGTGGCCACCAGCAGAAGTGCGCCGAGGACCCAGGCGATTTGGGGAACCTCCCCCCCTTGTTGAGGATGCGCCGGGGCTATGACCTGGATGTTGATGGGGCTTGAGATCGGTGTTTCCGCAACAGATACGGACGCCTCTTGCGGAGCCGGGGCTGGGGGAGGTGGGGCCTGAGGAGCCACTCGGGGAACCACTCCCGATCGCGCCGAAGGAGCAGCCGGAGCCTGGGGCGCCACCCGGGGAACTGACCCTGATCGCGCCGCGGGAGTTGGGGTAGCCTGGGGTGCCACCTGGGGAACCCATCCTGATCGCGCGGCCGGAGGAGTGGCTGCCGGGGGCCGTGGAACTTCTACCGCTTGGGTCGGCGCAGCTTCGGATGCCACGGCGATAGTCGGCGCCACTTTCAGAACCATCGTCCCTTGGGGTGAAACCGCCCCTCCCAGGGTCTTATAGTTCTTCAGATCTTCCGCCAATTCCTTGCAGGTCTGGTAGCGTTCGTCAGGGTTCTTGGCCAGCGCTTTGCCGATCACGTAATTCAGGCCGGCATGGATTGTCGAGTCCAGCTCACGCGGCGGAATGGGATTCTCATTGATGATCTTGTAGATGACGGTGGTGATGTTCTGACCGCCGAAGGGCTTTTCACCCGTCACTAATTCGTACAGGATCACGCCCAAGGAAAAGATGTCAGACCGGCCATCCACCTGGCGGCCCTTGACCTGCTCCGGTGACATGTAATTCGGCGTGCCTAGAATTTGGCCTGCCTGCGTCATGCCCATCGACATCATCTTGGCGATGCCAAAATCGGTCATTTTCACCAGCCCGCTATGCAGTCTCATGATGTTGGCGGGTTTGACATCGCGATGCACTATCTTGTGCTGGTGGGCGAAGTTGAGTGCGTTGCAAACCTGCTCATAGATGGGGATGATGGTTTCGAGGGGCAGAATATTTTGCTCCTCGACGATCATTTCCAGCGATTTCCCTTCCAGGAACTCCATGGCCAGATAGAGGATGCCGTTATCCTCTCCGAAATCGTATACCGTGATGATGTTGGGGTGGGCGAGGATTCCCGCGGCCTGTGCCTCGCGCTGAAAACGCGCCTTGTATTCGTTGAACTCTTGCGGAGAGAGGCCTTCGGTGAGCATCGTCTTGATCGCCACCGTACGTCCAATGATCGGGTCGTACCCCTGGTAGACTACTCCCATCGACCCGCGGCCCAATTCGCCGACGATTTGGTACCGGCCTGTTTTGGTCAATGCCTCGGCCATGCAGCCTCGCTTTCACACCCCAGCCCGAACTCATCTGCCCTGGAGCAGATGCTTTAAATTGTCTCTCTTAGACCACTACCACCCGTTACCTAAACACGTTGATCCGCAAGGCTAGCCTAACTCAAGATGATGACACAAGTCAACGCTTCTCCCGGGGTGCACGACGAAGGAGTGAGCGGGCTCACGCCCCCACCCTGTGCGCCCGGCGTTCCCAGAAGTCTTCGAAGCGACCGCTGAGTTTGTAACACCGCAGAGCGATGATGGCATTGGAGCCGCGCACGGTCCAATGCATGCCCGAACGTTTTAGGCGCGACCCCACGACGACCCTGCAACCCGCCTCCAGAACCCCTGAGGAAGTACACAGGTGCTGGGCATGAAATTCCGCGTAGCGCATGCGGTGCCGGTTGCGCTGCAAGTACTGAAGGCAGTTGCGGGCTTCCGGTGAGCGGGCCGCATGGCGGGCCAGCGCCGTCGTCAGACTCCGCCAACGCCCGCCATCCAATTCTTGGTGCCGACGTTGCGCCCAGCGATGGGATGCCTCCGCTTGCCCATAGAGGGCCTTGGCCACTTGGCTCAAATGCTCCTTCACGTGGTAACGATCCACGATTTGCAGGGCTTGCGGGAACACCTCCGCGGCGATGTTCCAGATCCAGGGAGCCCCGTCGCCGATCACCACTTGGCGAGAGGCTTGCCCGAAGTCTCGACGCTTCGCCTCACGCTCGACGCGCTGGGTAAATGCTGCGATCTGGGAGTCGGTGTCGCGGCAGGCCGCCGTCTCGATGGCCGCCGAGTAGCTGACCGAGCCAGCATCACGCCGGGGCCGGCCTTCGGCATCGCGCGCTTCCGCGCTCCAGATGGCGCAGACCTTGACCTCGCGGGTTTGGGCGGAGCCATCCGGCTGCTTGCCCGCTCGCCCCGTGAGTTCCTCCTTGCGCATGGGAATGCCGGTACCATCCAGGCCGAGATAGAGGGTGGGCGGCAAGGGTCCTTCCCTCACCGCCTCCACCGGTTGGCGTTCATCCTCGGCGACTTCCGCTCCCAGCGCCTCCGCCGTACGCTCCACCTGCTTGGCACTTACTTCCACGCCCGCCAATTCCCCGAGGAGTTCACGCCCTTCTTGAAAGCTCACCAAGGTTCCCACCGTGCCCACCATGCGTGTCACCGCCGGGGACAGAGAAGTGTCCTCCATTCCCCACTGCTGGTCACGAGGACAGAACCCGCGCTGGCAGGCAGCACAATAATAGTAGGCGCGCTCCAGCCGTAATTCGCCCAGCACGGTCTGGAAAGGCTTGGCCCGCCGGTCTACATAGCGCGCGGGCTGACCGCAGGAACACGGCCGACGGGCTCCGGTAAAGTCGGAGTGGTCGGCATTCAGCCGCTGCTCCACCACCCGCGCGGCGAAGCGCAAAGCCTGACGGCGTACGGCCGTTTCCACCGCCTCGAAGTCCAGAGCCGCCGTGGCTTCCCGACCCACCAGGCGCTCAATCTCAGCGGTGAGGTCGTGCGCCAGAGCCTCGCCGAGTGCGGTTTTTTTTAACCTCGGCTTGCCCTTCTTCCTCCCGGGCTTCCAGCTGGGCATCCGCCCATTGCTCACAGGCAGCCCAGTAAGCCTCCACCTGACGCCGAAACTGCTGGCCCGTCTCGATCTGCTCTCGCGCCCGCTGCGCTTCCTCGGGGTTCAAGAAGCGGGAGCGGGTCTGCCCTCCCACCGCCCGCGTCAGACTGTAATAAGGGCCGTGCCGCGCCTTGGCATCCTCCGCGCAACCACAACCCGGCTTGCCGCATTTCACATAACGCTCCGATAGGGAGCCGCGCCGCATGGGCTGGGACTGACCCAACCGAGCGGCAAGCTCACGGACCGGACCAGGAACTTCAAAAGACTGAGCCATGGTTCCTCCTTACGGCTATTATAGCCGTAAGAGAGAACTTATTTCAACCCCACTTTCCCAGAATTTCATTTCCCAGGCGTGCACCCCTTCTCCCGGTAGTGCGCTAATTCTGCGTTGCTGGCTTTCCAGGCCATGTCTCTCCAGCCTTTTTTCGTTTGCGGAAGACGTGAATTGAAAATTCTAACTGTTTAATGTGCTGTTGAGCCTCTTTTATCGCTTGATCCCATCCTGACAATTTATTTCGCTTGTCTACACTTTTCTCTTGACATGAGTTAGACATTGTCTTATACTCTCCTTAGTTGATGGAGGATACGTCGATGACGCAATACGGAGACATTTTCCAGGAACACGTGAAAAGGTACGGCGAGCTTGCCGATCAACAGCAGCGAACGCAAACGGAAATGGCGAACGTTTTGGAGATGTTGAAGGCAAGTTTTGGGATGATGTCTGACGAAGAGCGTACTACGTTCTTGAGCGCATTCGAGACGGTGTTGGAGCTTGCCGTAAAGAACGATGTGGGACTCACTGAGGCCGTAAGGAATTTGCTGGAATCGAATCCTAGTGAGTGGCTCAATGCCATACAGGTCAGAGATCGACTTGTTGCCTCCGGCTTCGATTTCTCTGCGTATTCTTCTAATCCGCTCGCCTCCGTCCATACCGTCTTGAAGAGATTTAAACGGACAGATGTCAAGATGCGGAAGGGGAAGTCTCCTATCAAAGAATTCAAAGAATATCGGTGGATAAGGCCCGCTGCGCCGAAACAGAAAGTAGATTATCCGATGATGAATCCGAATGCATTTACAGAAAGACTCAAAGAAGCACAGCGTCAAAAATAAGAAGCCCCGCCAGTAGCTACTAACTACTGACGGGGCCAAATCAGCACGCGGGGTAAGCCGCAATGCCGACCGATACAGTCCCATTATCGGCTTGCTTCCGCAGAAAGGCAAGCCGAAATGACCTGCCATAACTGCCAGTCTCAATGCAAGAAGTTTGGGAAGCACCGCAACGGCCTTCAGCGCTATCGCTGCGGGCAATGCGCTAAGACCTTCACTGAGGACCACGCTACACCGCTTGGCGGCATGTACACACCCCTGGACAAAGCAGCTAAGGCTATTGAGCTTCTTGTCGAGGGATGCTCTGTCAGCACAGTTGAGCACGTGACCCGCCTTCACCACACCACGATACTTTCCCTTCTCGTCTTTATAGGCGACAAGTGCGAGCGGCTTCTTGAGGGCCGAATCCGTAATCTTCTGGTATCCGATGTGCAGTGCGATGAAATCTGGGGCTACGTCGGATGCAAGGAAAAGAAAAATGTCAGTGGCGACCCGATGCGGGGGGATGCCTACTGCTTCGTTGCCATCGAGCGAAACAGTAAGATCGTCTTGACCTGGCACCTTGGACGGAGAAGCGCCCGAGATACCGTCGCCTTCACGGAGAAAATCAATGAGGCCACGCAAGGCCACTTCCAGATCACCACGGACGGATTCAAGCCTTACGTTGATGCTGTTCTTTACAGCTTGGGCACCCGCGTTGACTTTGGGCAGTTGATAAAGACCTATTCCACTCCCCGCGATGGGGAGCAAAGGTATTCGCCCGCCGAAGTAGTCGATGCCACCCCCGTCCCAGTCTGGGGAGAGCCGAAGCTCCATCGTATTTGCACATCCCACGTTGAACGCCAGAATCTTTCGATTCGCATGGGGATGCGTCGAATGACGAGGCTCACCAACGCCTTCAGTAAAAAGTGGGAGAACTTGAAGGCTGCCTATGCAGTATGGTTCGCGTTCTACAACTTCTGCCGTGTTCATAAGACCCTTCGGGTAACTCCTGCCATGCAAGCGGGTATCACCGATCACGCCTGGACAATCACTGAACTCTTGCAGGCGGTGGCGTGATGGCCTTCATTTTTTATCCGACACTGGCGAGGCCCCCACCACTCAGCAACGCACTTTTAGCTGACTACCCTTCTCCCCAAGCCTGTGCTGTGTCAATTAGATGTCGTAGCGGCGAGTTTACCTCGCCATAGGGCGGCGTCCCGATCAGATCGGGACGCCGCCTCTACAGCAAATCAACCCCCCGGCCGGGGACGGAATGGCCATCGCTTTTTTATTCTTCCTTAAACGACCCACCAGAACCCGGACAGTTCCCTTGAGGCGGGATTCAGAAAAGTCCGGGCTTGCGTTATAACTTCTCCCGGAGTATTAATCACTGCAACCGACCGGATCGGCTCTTGAGGGGTGGTACGGAGCCCCATCCGGTAAACGACCCTAAATTATTTTGAGGTGGACCGTGAAAAACCGAGGTATGACCTCTCCTTTCAAGGTCTTTTCTTACCCTACGTTCCTTTCCGGAATGCAGGCCAACCGTCTCTCAACGCTCGCTTTCCTGGTTGTGCTAATCGCGGGCTTGACAGGAACTCGATCCGTGCCAGGGCTCGGCTGCCCCGCCCAGGATTCCGGCTACCCCCTGGCGGCCGGGACGAGGGTTTACCTGCGGCTGGAGACCGCGGTGAGCACCAAGACATCGCACCTCACCCAGGCTGTAAGCGCCCGCATGGTTCGCGAAGTCATAAGCGACCAAGGGGTGCTTATTCCGATCGGGGCGGAAGTGCAGGGGAGCATTGTGAAGCTGATTCCCGCTTCTGACCCCTCCGACCATGCCCGCCTGCTGATTCGCTTTGACCGCTTGGTGATCCCCGGACACGAGGCTATCCCGCTCTTCTCCCACCTCACGAACGTGGAAAACGCGCGCGAGACAGTTTTGGCAGATGGGACGATCCAAGGCGTCCTCGCCAAGGATGTGCCCGTCGGACGGATGGATACAACCCTCGACAAGTTGGGTGCGGCGGGAGCCGATCTGAAAAAGATGTTGAGTAAAACCTTGGGTGAGGTGGCCACCTCGATCGATTATCCCGTCGGCGCTGACCTGACCCTGGCGCTGGATCAACCCCTCACTCTGGCTGCGACCTTTCCGGCCGCGGCAGCGCGGCAAATCTCGCCGGGCCTGGCGGAAGCCATCCAGAAGCTGCTTGCTGACGCGCCCCAGCGGGTTGAGTCAAAATCGAAGAAACCTGGGGATCCCCTCAATCTGATTTTCGTCGGATCGTCTGACCAGATCGTTAACGCCTTCAAGCTGGCCGGCTGGAGTGCCGCCAAAAAACTCGGCACAAAATCTGCGATTGGGACGGTGCGCGCCATGTCGAGCGAAGAGGGTTACGGAGAAGCGCCCGTCTCACAACTCTACCTTTACGGCCGCGTGGAGGACCTGGCCTTTGAAAAGATGCTGAACACCTTCCTGAAACGTCATCACCTGAGGCTGTGGCGCACTGATGCCACCACCCCCGAGGGGCGGGAAATCTGGCTGGGCGCCGCGACGCACGACATCGGTCTGGACGTGCATCCGGGCGTAGTGTCGCACGCCATCGAATCCGACCTCGATGTGGAGCGCACCAAGGTCGGCGCTGACATGCTGGCTACCGGCCAGGTGGCCGCCGAACAACTCGTAACGCGCCCCAACCCGCTCTCAGAAGGAAAGACCGCAACCGGAGGCACCTGGAAGACCGACGGCCAGATGATAGTGATGGAGCTGAAGAACTGAGGAGTCAGGAGCTAGGAGCTAGAAGTCAGGAGCTAGGAGTTAGGAGCTAGAAGCTACGAGCTAGTTTAATGTATTGCAATTGGGGGGACAGCGCAGCGCCTCGATCCATCGCGGCATATGCTGGCAGGATGCCAGCGCTATACTCGGAGCGTCATCCAGGCAATTCGTGGACGCCTCCCCAGCCCGTATCTCTTCCAAGTAAGGTCTAAGGTCCGAATCATAGCCCTCTCCGAGGGGAGAGGGTGGACCGCCGCCGGCGTTTTCATCAGCCGGGGCGGGACGGGTGAGGGGTCACTTCGCTCCGTCAACCGATACGTGAGTCTTTGAATCAATACTGCCGCCCTCACGCCCTCGTCGGGACAAGTTCCGGGCGCCACTTGGAATAGCAGCCGCTTCCCATCTCCTATCTCCTGACTTCTAGCTCCTCCCTCCTCCCTCCTAGCTCCTTACTTATTGACGCGCTTCCAAAACCCGAGGTATGTTTCCTGGGAACGGAGCGGAATCCTGGTTTGGCGTGACTCCGCAATCTGAGCGTGAGGATATATGGCCACTACACCTGCTTCCCAGACCGCGGCTGCCCCGCGAGTCGCCGGCAAGATCATCGATTCGGTGGTGAAGGTTTCCGTGGACGCGACTCGTCCCCTGCCTTTGGTGTGTGCTCTCTACGCCGTGGAGAACCCCGAAGGTATGTGGCTATGCGCCTATTACGGCGCTAACCGCAGCGTTTTCGATTACCTCCCCCAAAAGGACGCGGAAATCGACGAAGCCAAACTAGGTATCGCCTTTCTCCACAAAGTTTTCATCCCCAAGGACCAGTACCAGCCCGCCCAGTGGGAAGAATTCAAGAAAGAGCAGCTCATGACCTACGGGGGCCATGGCGAATAAGCGCCCCTCCCACTTTCTTAACCTGAATCTCCAACCACCGCGAGTGTTGTGTCTCCAAAGTTCGCAGATGAAGTCAGTCCCGATGCATCGGGACGAAAGAGCGTAGCCCACGGCGTGAGGAAGGTGTGAAAAAATCGTCTAAAACCTCCTTACCGCAGAGACACTGAGGCGCAGAGGAATGAAAATAAAGGTCCTTTTCTCTGCGCCTCAGCGCCTCCGCGGTAAAAATACTGACTGTCGTTATCTGCCTCTGCGTGCTGGGATCCGGACTCGGTTATGGGCTGAGGAGTTTGGTAAATCCCGAAAGCATCAACCCCGGATTAAATCTGAGATTCGCGCCCCAGGCAAAAAAAATGGTAAGCAGCCCCAAAGCCAGGAGAAGGCCGCGGTTTTTGGGGAGTTTGGACCGGTAAGCATCAAGCAGCATGGGTGAAATTGGCAATAACAGGCGCGGATAGATGGAGAGCGCCCAATCCGGAGCGTTATAGAGAATCAGAAAGACCGAGTAGAGGCAAACGAACCAGCCCTCCTGCGGCCGTTGGAAGATACGCATCCGGCGTTTCCGTATTACCAGAGCCCCCGTCAGCAGGAGGACGTGCGCGGCGACATACGCGGATTTTGAGGCCAGCATGGCCGAACCGGCGATATGCTGCCGGTTTCTAAAGTTCTCGACAATTGCCACGAAGGGAAGACCGATGGGCCATCCGTGGTTCCAATCCGCCGCTTGGTAACCGTGCAGATTCGCAAAAGCGTCCCCAAGCTGAGAATAGAGGGGAAGGCCGTAGAGAATGAACACCACCAATCCGCATGCGGTAACGGTGAGGGCGGATTTGTAACGTCGCTGGTGGACGAGGCACCCCACGTAGGCCAGGAGCGCGAAACACCCCAGTGGCCGCACCGTGGTTGCCGCGGCGGCGGCGACGGCTGCCCACCCCCAGTAACCCCGGCGCGCTAGCAAAAAGGAGGAAAAAACCAGGGCCATAAACAGACTCTCAGCCCCACCGAAGACTCCAAATTGAAGGGAGGTGTAGTTGGTGACCACAAAGAGCGCAGCGACCCGCCTGGACCATAGGACCGACGCGAGGCCAGCCGTTGCCAGCGTGGACAGAACTGAGATGATCGCGATCGCCGGATAGGTGTCCAGGTGCAGGAGGAGGCCGGCAAGCGCCACTGCATAGGGCAGTCCCCAAAACAGTTTCACCGTCCCCATTTCGGCAAGGCGCCCCGCCCGAATGGCCTCGGCAATGAAGGCATAGATTCCGTTGTCGCCATTGGCCGAGACGGAAGTGAGGTATCCCCGCCCAAGCCAGGCAAGGAGTGCACAAGCTGCCGCCATCGCGGCCGTCAGCGCCACGGTCGGGCAGGAGCGCGCCATCGCCCCTCGGACCCATCTCTGGTGGTTCGTGCGAGGGCGGCCGCCCCGATCGGATGGCGAACAGATTTTGAAGATGGCCCGCGGATTTTCCATTTTTGACGCGCGACTCTTGCTGAGTATACAGGAAGCCCCGGCGGATCGCACCGAACGCTGCGCATGCACGCCTCCGAAGCTGTGAAAAAATCGTCTAGAACCTTCTTACCGCAGAGACGCTGAGGCGCAGAGGAATGAATATAAAGGTCCTTTTCTCTGCGTCTCAGCGCCTCGGCGGTAAGAATACTATTTCTTCACACCTTCTCCCGCCTACTGCCGCCCCGCCCTGCCGAAGGCCATGAATAGTGTCGCTTATTAATGCAGCTTGGCACCAGATCCCTGCTTCCACATCCGCGCAGGTTTTCTGCTATACTCTGCGCCAGATACTGGTCGCACAAAGGCATAAGTGATATCAGCGTGGTCGCTCGATCGCGGGAATCTTATCTCCGGCCTGAGGCTCAGCAGCATCGCTCACGGGCCATCCAAAAACGGGAGGGATGAATTTATGAGCAGCTTAAAGAGGGCAGTGGCGGTATTAGCTTTAGTGCTGGTGGCCTTAGCGGGCGCGTGGGCGCAGCGTCCGGGTGGTGGCATGGGCACGATGGGCAGCATGCCCCAAATGCCCGGCCTGCGCAATCCGGTGGAGGGCTCCGGCGCGGAATATCAAATGACCACCAAGAAGAATGGCAAGGAAATGGACGCGGACATGGCTACGGTCATCCTGAGCAAGGAAAAAGTTGATGGCGCCGACGGCTTGTGGATGGAGCAGCGAATGACCAGCGCCGAGATGGGCGGTGAGATGGTTAACAAGATATTGATGGTCACCGAGGGTCCGCAAATGGGTATCAAGCGCATGATCGTCCAAACTCCTGGGCGTCCTCCCATGGAAATGAGCGGCATCATGATGGGGATGATGAAACAACATCAGCCTCAGCCGTCCACTGGCGCGGGTAAGGCCGACATGGGCGAATTGGTGGGGACGGAATCGGTCACGGTTCCCGCTGGCACTTTTTCCTGCCAACATTATCGTAAGCAGGAAAGGAACGGCCCCGCCGACATGTGGGTCTCCACCGACGTTACACCGTATGCCCTGGTAAAAATGGTTAACGCCGATGTGACCATGGTGCTGAAGAGAGCCCTGACCAACGAAACCTCCCACATCAAGGGTGAGCCCCAGAAGATGCCGGAAATGCCGCACTTCTAGGCTGTACCCTCCTTTCGTGATGGCGGCGCGGGCCGGGATCTTCGGCCCGCGCTTCCGAAGCGTGATGCGCGCAGCGCCTTGGACTGCGGTAGCAGCAGCTACCGCCTTCCGCCTCCGGTCCATACGGCAAATTGGCAAGGCGTGTGGGAAGAAGGGCGGTAGCTGCTGCTACCGCAGTCCAAGGCGCCTGCACGGGTGGCGCATACATCGCTCTTTATGTATGCGTCCCGGAGGGCATGCTCAGCCACGTGAATCGCCCCGACTGGTCGGGGCGCCAGCCAGCCGATCCCCGCTTGCGACCCCCACCCAGCTGTGGTATATTTATAAATGGTCTGCATAAACTTGCATGGACAATGTCTACCGACGAACGCAGATCCTGGACCTCCTGCGCAGCGAAGCCGTCGCGACGCAGGACGACCTGCGCCGTAAGCTGGCGCACCGGGGCATCCATGTCACCCAGGCTACGGTCTCGCGCGACATCGAGGAACTGGGCCTGGTCAAGACACGCCGCGGTTACCGTCTGCCGGAAGCCGCAGAGCCGATCGTGCCCCCCCAGCCGGCGCTCCCCATCGTGCTGAAGGAATTCCTGACCGAGGCTCGCCAGGCGGCAAACCTGGTGGTCCTCAAGACCCGGCCGGGCAACGCTCACTCCGTGGCGGCAGCCTTGGACGCTGAGCCTTGGGAAGGAGTAGTGGGAACCGTGGCCGGCGACGACACTATCTTTATCGCCACACCCGGCTCTCGCCAGGCTGCCCAGATTCGCAGGAAAATCCTGGCGCTCGTGGCGGCTTGAGGGGCAGCGGCTCTTTGGAGTGCGGCGACTCGTCGCCGCTTTCCCTCGCCGCAACTCGATGCGGCGATACACAGACCGCTGACGAGTCAGCGGTGGCAAAAGCGGGACCAAGCTCCCGCACTCCAAAGGTTCGCACCCGGCGCGGCAGGATCTTTGGATTCCGATAATCCCCAATAGAAAGGAAATCAAGACTCAACCCCATGGACGTATTCTCTTTAGCACCTGTCAAACGCGTAGTTCTGGCCTATTCGGGAGGGCTTGATACCTCCATCATCATTCCCTGGTTACGAGAGAATTACGAATGCGAAGTTATCGCCATGGTTGGAAACGTCGGCCAGGGCGATGATTACGTGGCCGTGCGTCGCAAGGCTTTGGCAAGCGGCGCCTCCAAAGTTTTCGTTGAGGACCTGCGGGAGGAATTCGTAACCGGTTACCTGTGGAAAGCCGTTCGGGCGGGCACCGTGTATGAAGGCAAATATCTTTTGGGAACCGCACTTGCCCGGCCGGTACTCGCCAAGGCGCAGGTCCGGGTGGCGCTTGAGCAGGGTGCGGATGCGCTTGCGCACGGCTGCACGGGCAAGGGCAACGACCAGGTCCGTTTCGAGCTCGCATACAAGGCGCTGGCCCCGCACCTGCGCGTCATCGCCCCCTGGCGGGAGTGGTCCATCAAGTCGCGTGAAGACGCGGTGGATTACGCTGAGGCCCACGGCGTGCCGGTCTCGGTTACCAAGCAGGACCTTTACAGCCGCGACCAGAATCTGTGGCACCTGAGCCACGAAGGGGGGCCGCTTGAAACCCATTTAGGCGAGCCGCCCGATGACGCCTGGAAGCTTACTCGGAGCCCCCAGCATGCGCCGGAGAAGGAAGGGACGGTCGAGATCGGCTTTGAGGCAGGCGTGCCGGTCTCGGTGAACGGGCGGCGGATGAACCCTGTCAGGCTCGTCGAAAAGTTGAATGAGATCGGGGGGCATTACGGCGTGGGACGTACGGACCTGGTGGAAAACCGCCTGGTGGGAATCAAGTCGCATGGCGCTTACGAGACGCCGGCCGGCACCCTGATTTACGCCGCGCACCAGGAAATGGAAGCTCTGTGCCTCGACCGTGAGACGCTGCACTACAAACAACATATCGCATTGCGATATGCTGAGCTCGTGTATAACGGCCAGTGGTTCACGCCGCTGCGCGAGGCTCTTGATGCCTTTGTGGAGGCTACGCAACCGACCGTGACCGGCAAGGTGACGCTGGGGCTTTACCGTGGCAACGTGCGGGTGCTGGACCGCGAGTCTCCCTATTCTCTATACGACACCAGTATCGGCAGCTTCGTGATGGGCTCAGACTACAACCAGAAAGACGCCGAAGGGTTCATCAACATTCTGGGCCTGCCGCTGCGGCTGGCTTTCGCCAAGCGCGCCCAGGGGAAAGCAAAACCTTCCCGGAGGAAAGCGGGATGAAGCTTTGGGGCGGACGTTTCAGCGGCCAACGCGACCCGGAATTCGAAAAGTTTTCCGAATCCTTTTCGCTCGACCAGCGCTTCGTCCTCTACGACCTGCGCGTCAACCTGGCCTACGTAAAGGCGCTGGGGCGGGCGCGCGTCCTGAAACCCCGGGAAGTCGGGCGCCTCTCCGCGGGATTGGAAACGCTGCGGCGCAAAGTCGAGCGTAATCCCCGCTGGGCCCACGGGCAGGTTGCCGAGGACGTCCACACCTGGGTCGAAGCCGAGCTCGAGCGGCAAGTGGGCGACGTAGCACGCAAGTTGCGCACCGGCCGCAGCCGGAATGATCTGGTAGCGACTGAGATGCGGCTGTACGTGAAGGACGCGTCTCTCGAACTCCAGCGCGCGCTGGTCGAAATGCTGGCCGCGGTGGTCATGCAAGCCCGGCGGAATATCCAATTGATTCTGCCCGGATACACGCACCTGCAGCCGGCGCAGCCTATCCTTTTTTCGCATTACCTGCTTGCCTATTTTGAGATGTTCCATCGCGACGTGACTCGCTTGGAGGAGTGCCGCGCGCACGCTGACGAGCTTCCCATGGGCGCGGGCGCTCTGGCGGGAACCACCTTTGCGATTAATCGCGAACGCCTGGGGCGCGACCTGGGATTTGCACGCGTCGCCGCCAACAGCGTGGACGTGACCTCTGACCGCGACAGTGTGGCAGAACTGCTTTTCGTTTGCGCATTATGTATGGTTCACCTGAGCCGCTGGGCGGAAGATCGCATCATTTACTCTTCGCCGGGATTCGGCTACCTGGAACTGGCTGACACCTATTCCACCGGCAGCAGCCTGATGCCGCAGAAGAAGAATCCCGATTCGCTGGAGCTTATTCGCGGCCGGGCGGGAACGCTTATCGGCAAACTTACCGGAATACTGGCGGTGATGAAGGGCCTGCCGCTTGCCTATAATCGTGACCTGCAGGAAGACAAGGCGGCACTGTTCTCCGGCGTGGACACGACGCTTGAGGCCCTGGTCATCGCGGGACGCGTCGCCGCCACTATGCGCATCCATCCCGAGCGCATGCAGGCCATGACCCAGCTCGGCTACTTGACGGCCACCGATCTCGCCGACGAATTGGTGGGGCGCGGTGTGCCCTTTGCCGAAGCCCACGAGCAAGTGGGGAAACTGGTTCGGCATTGCGTGGCGCAAGGGAAGACCTTCAAGGATTTGGCACCGGCCGAGGCCGCCAGTTTCCTCCCCACCTGGGATTCGAAACTGCGCGCTGTGGCCATCTCGCCAGAACGTTCCGTCGCCCGGCGCAACGTAACCGGCGGAACCGCTCCAAGGCAGGTAGCGCGCCAAATTGCCCGAGCCGAGCGGACCGTCGCGGCGCTGCAAAGGAATCTCCCCTAAGTCACGCCAGCCCAAGGCGTTCATACTTCCGATTCGCCCTGTTCCGCCAGGCTCAGTTAGGAAGCGGCAACGCGCGATCTGACAAAGCTGATGTCCACCCCATTACTGCCCGTAAGTAAAGGCAATCAATAGACTTAGCCAAAGACACAGAGGGGGCACGCAAAAACCCTTTGGCGCCCTGTGTCCGCGCAATGGTTAGGTTGTGTGGGCTGCGCTGGTTTATTCACCAGTTCCGCGGCACTCCCTCGGGGGATTTCTCAATTACACTGTGACAACTTGCGTGCGGACCTTTCCGAAATCGAGTTTCCCCAGGCCGCGTTCCTGCGCAAGCTGCAAATAGTGTAACTGGCTGGAATCAAGGTCCCAGTAAGCCTTGGCCACATAGGCGTCAAGAGCCACGGGGTCGGTTGCCGCCACGAGTGTCTTTTTCAGGAGGACGTCGGAAAGGCTACCCCCGGTGGGGCCGTTGCGGATGAGCACGCGATAAGCATCCATCAAGGTCAACGTGGGGCGCATGACGTCGGCGAGATCCGCCAGGCTTTCGTGGATGCGTTGATGCAGCCGGTTGCGCGCGCCGCCCAAAATCCCATACCAATTCTTCATCCCCAGCGAAACGCCCGTCAGGCTGTGAGACTTGGCAACGGGAAAGTTGATCATCTTGTCGGCGGCGATGAAAGGCTCGAGCACCGGCCACTCACCCAGAACGTCGCCGCGCAGGTTGACCTCACGGAACAGGCTTTCTTCGGGGAGCACGATTTCCGCCCCCTCCGCGCTGGCCGCACTAGCAATACCGCTGCGCTGGAAGCACCGGCGGGGATCATTGCAACTTACGTCCGTGACGATCACTTTCTTCGCGCCCGCCTCCAGGCACTGCCGCACCATTTCCGCCACCGCCAGGGGATTGGTGTTGGCGGCTTGCTCAGGAGTGCGATCCCACGCAATATTGGGCTTAATCACCACCACGTCACCCCGCCCAATGAAGCGCCGCACGCCACCCAGCCCCTCCAGCGCCTTCCGAACCAGCGCGCGAGGGTCTTCTCCTTGGGCCACAACTATTTCTGGATATTGGGCGTCGGCGGGCACTACGAAACTTCGGTTCAGCGTGAGCGCAACTTCCTCTTCCGGCCTCCGACTGCGTCCGCGGAGCCACAGCGCGGCGGCCACGCTTGCAGTACTTAAGCCCCCGGCGCGCAGGAGCTTCACAAGCATCTCGCGCCGGCTGGCAGAGTCGGGTTCTGGATTTAACAGCGGTCCAGGAGTGGGGGCCATCCTCGTTTCCCTTTGGCGCGAATTCACTTAATCTGAGCAATCTGGTGAATTGGCAACCGTATTGCCTTTCGACCAACAGATATGGTGCAGCAAACGAACTTCCAAAGCCAGTCTTGGCGCGCGCCAAACGTGACGTGGACCCCGCGAGTCATTTTGTCGCTGATTGGTTTTACGGCCGTCATCGCCCAAGTCGTCCTGATGCGTGAGTTGCTGGTCGTGTTCTATGGCAACGAACTCGCCCTGGGAGTAGTGCTGGCAAACTGGCTGCTCTGGACCGCCCTCGGCTCGAGCCTGTTGGGACGTTGGGCGAGGCGCGCCAGCGATCCGCGAAAATTCCTAGCGGGACTCCAAACACTCACGGCTTTTGTGCTGCCGCTGACCCTGCTGGCGGTGCGGGCGAGCAAGGTCTTTTTCCAGCCTGTCCCTGGTGAAATCCTGGGGCCCGTGCCGATGTTCGTGACCTCCTTCGCGACACTCAGCGTATTCTGCGTAATTTCCGGAGGGCTGTTCGCCGCCGGCAGCCGCTGGTTTTCGGACCTGACCGGCTCGACGACTGCGACGGCCACCGGCGCGGTCTATCTGCTCGAAGCGGCGGGCTCCGGGTTGGGCGGAGTGCTGGCCGGTCTGGCGCTGGTGCGGCTGCTCACCCCCTTCGAAATTGCGGCGCTGCTGGGCGTGCTGAATCTCGCCGCCGCCGGGGTACTTCTCTCCGCTGCGAGTGGCAAGCGCGGACTTCTGGCAGCACGCTTCGCGGCGCTGGCGGGGCTCGTAGTGGCAGGGAGCTACGCGCTTGAGCCACTTTCGCTCCGAATGCTGTGGCGCGGCTTCCATCTGGTCACGACACGGAATTCCTTGTACGGCAGTTTGGCGGTGGTGGGAACGGGCGCGAGCCGCAGCCTGTTCGAAAACGGATTGATTGTAATGACCGTACCCGATCCCGCCGCGGCAGAAGAAGCGGTGCATTATGCGCTGCTTGAGCACCCCGCTCCCCGCAGCCTGCTGCTGATCGGTGGCGGCGTGAATGGAAGCGTGGCTGAGGCCCTTACGCATCCCAGTCTCGAGCGCGTCGATTACGTCGAACTCGACCCGATGATCTTTGATATCGCGGCGCAATATTTTCCGGATGCGTGGGAGAAAATCCGGCGTGATCCGCGCGTGCGGGTCCACGCCATGGACGGCCGGCGTTTCCTGAAAAGTACCACGGACTCCTTCAACGTCATCATCGTGAATCTGCCTGATCCGCACAACGCGCAGCTCAATCGTTTCTACACGGAAGAGTTCTTTCGCGAGGCGGCCGCGAAATTGAACCCGGGCGGCATCGTTTCTTTCCAGGTTACCTCCTCGGAAAACTACATCAACGCGGAATTGGCGGATTTCCTGCGCTGCCTCAATCGCACCCTGCGCTCGGTCTTCCCGGAGGTGACGGCAATTCCGGGTGAGACTGTGCATTTTTTCGCGGCAAATAAAACGGGAACCTTGGTCACTGATCCCCAAGAGCTTGTGCGCCGCCTGCGGGAGCGGGGGCTGCACACGGAATATGTGCGGGAATACTTCCTGCCCTATCGAATGTCGCCGGACCGCAGGCTGGACCTCGAGCTCCAAATCACGCCCCAGCCAAACACTCCGGTCAATCGTGACTTTGCCCCGGTGGCCTATTACTTCGATGTGGCGCTGTGGAGTTCGCGCTTCCACCGCACCTCGGGGCGCTGGATTGAAACTCTGGCGGAAGTGAGATTTGGCAGCGTGCTCGGAGCCACCGCCTTCGCGCTCGCGGCCCTGCTGTCGTGGATGTGGCTGTGGCCCGCAGGCAAGGAAGAAAAGCTCCAGGCGCGCGCGCGGCGGGCCGCAGGGTTCGCGGTGGCAACGATGGGGTTCACCGAGTTGGGTTTGGAGATCCTGCTCCTTCTGGGCTTCCAGGCGCTTTACGGATATGTTTACCACGAGCTCACTCTGCTGGTGGCGCTCTTCATGGTGGGCATGGCGGGAGGCGCGTACCTCGCATTGCGCCGCG
The DNA here is from genome assembly GCA_963804995.1 of uncultured Acidobacteriota bacterium. Taxonomy (GTDB): domain Bacteria; phylum Acidobacteriota; class Terriglobia; order UBA7540; family UBA7540; genus Bog-366. Next base: position 500,259 of record CAWDSK010000001.1, on the reverse strand, counting down.
TGCCCGGCTCTAGCGTATCCCCTCTCTCGAAAGATCTGCGCCTTCTCGCGGCCTTCGAAATCCTGGCCGCCCTGTCGCCGCTGCTTCTCTACGGATTGCTCGTGGAGCTTGGTCGCGTGAGCAGCGAGGGAGGGCAACGGATCGCCAGCCAGATGCTCTTCCCACTGCTGGCGCTCGGGTCGGGGTGGCTGGGTGGCTTTCAGTTTCTCCTCGCAACTCGCGTGTATTTTGCGGGCGACGGCCGGCGCCAGAGCTCACCCGGGGTGCTCTATGGTCTGGATCTTGTGGGCGCCTGCTTGGGGGCGCTCGCCTTAAGCGCTCTCTTGATTCCGGTTTATGGATTCCTGCGCACCGCAGTGCTCATGGCCGTGGTGAATCTGGCCCCGACGGTGTTGGTAGCTGTAACCCTGGTGGCTGCTGCCGGCCGGGAGCGGTTGGCGGATTAGGCACCGCCGACTCTATAGAAGTTTGCTCGCCAAAGACCAGCGCCGTGAACATGAAGATATCGGTGTCATCGTCCTTCCAGGCGTGGCGCGGCAGCCCGGCCTTAACGCAGGTCTGCTCGATGAAGGTGTCGCGGTCCCAGTGTTCCTCCACCGGTACCTGCGGCAGCAGGATTCCCTCGATATCACCTTTCTTAATAATCAATCCATGTTTGCCAACTTTGATCTCCTTAACATCCAAAACACGCCGGAGCGGTGACATGACGGAAATCTCGTACTGAAGCACGGGCAATTCCGCCGGGCTGACGGGTTCGAAGCGTCGGTCCTGCAATGCCGCGTAGGCCGCCACGTCGCGCACGGTTTCCGCCAGAGCTTTCACGGGCGTGATGTAGCCGATGCAGCCGCGCAGCTCGCCATGCTCCTTGAGGGTGACGAAGGCGCCGCGGTCTTCCTCCAGACGCGGCAGGCCGGTTGCGCCCACCAGGTACATCTTTCTTTCGCGCACCGCAGTCTCAACCGACGCCCGGGCGATCTTCATCAAGGCGTCCTTCTCGTGGCCGGTGAGGGAAAAGTCCGCGCTCTTCTTGCTGGACTGCGGTTTTGCCTGGGTGATGGCGACGGCGCCATAACCGACCACGCGGCTCTTATCGCCCGTCGTATCACCGGAATTCGCGTACTTGAGAATCTGCGCGTGACTCGCCCCCAGGCGCTCCGCCGCGATCATGCCCGCCACGATGGGTCCGCCGCCGCAAGCTTCCCAGGTACGCGTCATAAAGTTGCGCCACAGGCTCAGGTAGTCCCACTCCTCAAGGGCGGCGAGTGTGTGGTGGTCGATACCGACCGCCTCGTCGTAAGGGTGATAGTGCGAAAGGTCGGAGCTAACCAGGATGAGCGTCTGGGCGCGCACTTCAGGGGCCTCGGCCAGCAGCGCCTTGGCCAGCGCCACGCCCAGGGAGCGGCAGAGCGCGTAATCCTGGTCGCCCATCACGATGGGTACTAGTTGGAATTCTCCGATCGTGCGCTGGAGATAGGGAAGTTGAACTTCCAGCGCGTGCTCGCCTTGCTTCCCTGCAGGAGTGTGGCCGCGCTCTGAGAACTTAATAGTGGAATTTAATTGCACGAGCTTCGCCCCGAAAGCCTTGTCCAATGGAATCGTGCCGAGCGGGGTTTGGTAGGCGTCGCCATCGTAGATGGAAGAAAAAGGAAAATTTTCAAAGTGCGACGGCGCAATCACCACCACGCGTGCGTATTTCTTGCCCTTGAGCTGCGCGAAGCAAGCCGCCGCCACGGGATATGTGTAGACATAGCCGGCGTGCGGACAAATGAGAGCGACAAGAGGCTCCTGGACCTGCGCCACGGAGTTACGTGCCAGATAGTCATCGATCATCTGGGTGAGTTCCTTGGGGTCGGCGGGATAGAAACCACCCGCCACGGCGGGAGCTCGTACTTTGGCCGCGTCCACCCCGGCGGTGGGCAGTAGGCAGTGGGCAGTAGGCAGTAGGCAGAATGCAGTCGGTAAATGGGCGGGTGGGTAGCGGTCAGCATTTCTGCCGGTCGGCTGCGTATCAGCCACCCGAGGCTGAATCAAGGCCAGCAGGGCAAGTAGAGTAATGAAGAGCAAATGTCTAGGATTAACCATGGCATCACCTTCAACAAGCAGATGGGCAGTTGGCAGATGGGCAGTGGCTAAGAACCCTGGAGCGACCGGATCAATCGGTGCAACATTTTTCCTAAGCGATCACAATGCTCCAAGGTACTTTGAGCCTGTACCGCAGTCATAAGGCTGACGCGCGTGCAAAGGATCAAGTGGGTTTCCAGTTCCTTCAACGAGCCCTGCGAAATCCTGAGAAACTGAAGGTATTCACCTATACTATCCCTGCCAACCCGCAGGTCGCGATAGGACCGAATCCTGCCCTCATCGCTCCTCCTTGGGGTTTCTCCTGCCTGTCCGTTCCCCATACGTCTCCATCCTATTCTCTTTCTCTCTACCTGCCCACCTGCCCATCTGCCCACTGCCTGATCTCTCTCACGCCCACACTCCAGGAATCGTCGTCTGGCAGAACTGGCACTTGCCGTGGTGCAGATAGATTCCGGCAATAGTGTAACCGGTGCGGTCCACGACTTTCTTCCGGCAATGGGGGCAGTAGGTGCTCTCCGCCGGATGGCCGGGGACGTTGCCGATGTACACGTAGTGAAGCCCCTCGGCATCGGCGATGGCCTTGGCGCGCTCCAGCGTTTCGATGGGCGTGGGCGGCAGGTTCTTGAGCAAGTACTCGGGATGAAAACGCGAGAAGTGCAGCGGCACGTCGGGGCCGAGTTCGGATTTGACCCAGCGCGCCAGGCCTTGGAACTCCGCATCCGTGTCATTGAGCGTGGGCACCACGAGATAAACAATCTCGTTCCACACGCCGGTTTTGCGCAGGGTGACGAGCGCTTCCAGAACCGGCTTGAGCTCGCCATTCACTACTTCCTTATAGAACTTTTCGGAGTACGCTTTCAGGTCAATCTTGATGGCGTCGACGTGCGCGCTGAGCTTCTGGAGTGGGTCAGTCTGAATGTACCCGCCGCTCACCACCACCGTTCGGATGCCCGCCGCCCGTGCCGCGGCAGCGCTGTCAAGCACATACTCGGCAAACACCACCGGCTCGCTGTAAGTGTAGGCAATGACCGGGCAGTGATTTTGCTGCGCGAACCCAGTGAGTCTTTCTGGTGGTAAATAGACGCTGCGCACCTGCTCCGGACGCACCTGGGAAATCTCCCAATTCTGGCACATCTTGCAGTTAACGTTGCATCCCGCGGTGGCGAGTGAGAAAGCCACGGCGCCGGGCAGAAAATGGAAGAAAGGTTTCTTCTCAATGGGATCAATGTGCGCCGTCACCACGCGCGAATGCACCAGCGTGTAGTAGGTGCCGCCGCGATTCTCGCGCACGCCACAGTAACCGCGCTCCTGGTCGTCAATCACGCACTCGCGCGGGCAGAGTTTGCACTTGATCTTTTTATAGGCCAGCTTTTCGTAAAACTTCGCTTCCTTGATGAACTGCTCGTCGTTCTCGGCGGCAGGCGCGGCGAACAAGGGCGCGGCAAGCCGTGCCCCCACCAGGGCCCCGCCGCAGGCCGCGAAACAGGGCAGCGAAGCGGCTTTTAAAAAGGCGCGGCGGTCGACGGCGTTCAAAATGTTTTAGTTGTGTAATTCACAAATGTCACTCAATTGTCGACCCCCTCACCCGTCCCGCCCCGGCTGGTGAAAGCGCCGGCGGCGGTCCACCCTCTCCCCCAAAGGGGCGAGGGTAGAAGAAACGAACTCTCCCCCTCGGTCGCCGCGGCAACAGAGGGGCAGGGGGGTGAGGGGGTCGCAAGGTCCAACGAAATCTATGCAACGATCAATGCTCATCAAATTTCCACCTGCTCAATGCGCTGCGGATCGCACGTGCCCAGGCCGTGCTCAGCGTCGGCGGCGGTCGTGATGTACGTGGGCTCTCGCTTCAGTTCCCTGAGCGGCTTCATGCCGGCTTCAGCCCGTTTCTTCTCTATGATCTTCCAACCCACATAGTCGAGTGCTACCGGGTCGCGTGCCACCAGCAACCCGTTGAACGGCCACATCCACTGCGGCATGTAGGACGGTCCACCCTCGTATTGTGCGTTAAGGCCATCGCAGATATGCAGGCGAAGCTTCTGGCGAAGGGGGGCCAGCGCATTGATGTCTGCCACGTAGGGATCACCAGCATTCAAATGATACTTGTTGGGGTTGTGAATCGCCCCGAACATGCTCTTGAGCGCCAGTGTGACGCCAGCGATACCGTGGTCCTTGAGCACCGGCAGGTTGATGACCGCGTCGCAAACTCGCGTGAGCGTTTGGCAGAGGCGGCTGCCCGCCTGGCCGAAGGTCGATAGTTCATCCTCAAAACCCAGCGTGTCGTTGCCAAAACAGCGCAGGCCCGAACCGTGCTCGACAATCTTGTAGCGGGCGTGCTCAAGGTCTGAGTTCTGCCGCTCCCAGACCACGATCTCAGTGATACCCGCCTGCCGCAAACGCTCCGTAATCGCTTCCACCAGTTCCGGGTGCGTGGCGTTGCCGCGGCCCCCCAGGCAGTTTACCTTCAGTCCCACCACCTCACCCGGATGAACGACTTGCTTCCACGCTTCAAGGGCCGAGTCGACATGGAACGAAGCTTCCAAGGCGCGGTCGAGGAGTTTCGCCACTTGCGCGGAGTCGAAACTGGAAGCGGCGTTGCGAACCCTGGGGTCGCGGGCGATAACGACCCGCGAGCGTCCTGCCTCCGTAGTCGAGGGTGACCCGGCCGCACCGCCCCCTCCCAAATTGAGCCCCCAGAGCGCGCCGCCCAGGGAAATTCCGCCCTTCAAGAAGTTGCGCCGGGTTGAGTTGGCAGGTGGCTTCAACATAGGGACGCCTCGGACGCGATATCAGCGGGTCGGGACTTCAGGCGCGGGTCAGGGAATCGGATGGTCTGCGAATTCCGCCACAGATTGAGAATGGACCCAGACTATATGTAGCACAACAGGGGCCATTGGCTGATCGGGTCATCGGGCCATCGGGTGATCGGGTGATTGAAGGACTCTCCAAGTCTAAGTCGTTTTGGGGGCTCATCTTCGTGTGACAACCTACCGATAACCGAAGTGGGAAGGTGTGTCACGCTGGGGTTGGGGCGTTGGAGTTGGCGCCTTTTCACTATCGGGCTTTACCGGTTTCTTATCGCTGGTAACCGCTTTTGTGAACTTGGCTTCTTCCCTGAGCACCGAAGGTCGGACTTTAGCTTTGCGGCCATCTTTCTCTCATCCGAGTGATTCTCTCTTCTTCCCTCCTCTCCGTCATGTTCAATAACTCCTTGTATTTTCATCAACATAATGGCAAGCAGGCTATATCTCCTTTGGTTTCATCAATATCATGGCAAGGCAATAAAGTGACATTTTGCCACCATTTGTTTTCAACAACATCGCGAGACTATCCTTCATTTTTTCCCCCCCGCGTTTTTTGCTACCTTGGCCACTCAGAACTATTAACTGTCTTAATCTCAATCATATAGACTGCCGCAAGATTTCTCCTCTTCACCGTTAACCCCTTTTGTTTGCGACACATAATGGAAAGCCGCGGCCAATTTTGTAGTGCTGAACTTTAGTTCAGCATGTGCCGACCCTTCGCGGTGCTCAGGGCAGGCTCTCAAGGTCGGCGCTACATAGGCTTGTGCTGACCTGTGCCTGGCAAGCTTTAATATCGAGCGCCCAGAGCATCTCCGTGACCTCTGTGTTAAAGCTCGTCTGGACGCATCGGCGCGCTGCGCTTCCTCACCTCTATTGTGCTCTTATTCGACTGGGCTATGTCAATAGGCAATGTATAGGTCTGGGCTACCGGTAGCCCTAAAATGCAAAAGAGCGCACAAATTGTCCGAACAAAGTGGTGCGGCCTTCCTGCGGCTTGTCGCAGACCCCCAAGATCGGCGGTCAGCGCCAGCCCGTGATGTTATGGATCGGGAAGGGCACAAGAAGAAAGAGCGGCAACGGCCTATAAGCGCCGGCATAACTACTAAGGGCGCTTGCAAGCCCAAGTAGCGGGCCGACTACCGCACAAGACATGGGAGAATCGCAACTCCTTCGGGACTCCCACAACGTGCTTGTGGGCTGCGGCGTTTTGCCTACCAGGAATAAATCCGTACCCACTGGCCGCGTTGGGTGAACTCAGCCTGCAATTTCAAGTGATAGCGCGCGACTAGATCCTCTGCCCCGATTTGCGGCCGATAATCGAAGTAGCGCTCTTGCAATTGCAGCCAGAACGGAAAGCGCGCCACCCAGTTGCCGGACGGTTCCCACTTGCGGGAATAGGAATACAGCAAGTCGAAGGAATCAAGACCCACACCATCCAATTCCCGTGGCCCGAATCCCTCAACAGGAACAACGCGCAGCGGCTTTCGCACGTAACCGAGGTTGGGTCGCGCCAGTTCGTCAGTCGCCGGCCACGCCGTCAGAATGCGCAGGTCGCCGGGCTGTGTTTCCAAATAATGCGCTGCCTGTTCGTGCAGCCGGACAAAGTCCGCATAAGAGAGGTTGTCTTCATATGGAAACGAGCAAGGTGGATTGATAAACCACGCCCAAACAAAGCAGGCTGCCGTCGTCAGGCAGATGAGCCGGGAGAGGGAGCGCGGCAAGCGCGTTACCAGGGCCACCCCGACGAGGTAGAACAGAGGCATTACCGGGAGCAGATAGCGCGGTAGGATGGCCCCACCTGTCACACTCAACAGGAGCAGATAGATTGCCACCAGCCCCGCGGTCAAAAAAATGAATGGCCGCCAGGGAGGGGTTTTAGAGTCGGGACACGGGACACGGGATACGGGATACGGGGAACCTCCGGAACTCGCACCCCGATTCCCGAGATCCGATTCCCGTGTCGCGTGTCCCGTATCCCGGTTCCCACGTCCTGTATCCCGTATCCCGTATCCCGTATCCCGTTCCTCACGCTTCCTTCCCCACCAAAGCCCCACGGGCGCGCACGCCGTAAGCAGCCAATTGAATCCGCTGAGAAAGAGTTCATAAACGCGCCGTAACAGAGTCCAGAAAACTCGAAAGGGAGAAAGGGTTGAGTACAAGTTGTAGCTTAAGTACTCGCGGTTACCGGTCCAGTAACCCGTGCCGTGGTGGTAGTAAAGTGCCCAAGCCGCCAGTGGCACAAGCGGCGCGCCCAGGGCGATCCAGGCTCGGAATGAGGCTGCCTGCCCCGTCGCATGCCCTCGATTCCTTCGCCACACATAAATCCATGCTACAGGCAGCAAGACGACGGCGGTCTCTTTGCTCAGAACCGCCAGCGACGCTGCCAGAGCGAAGAGCCAAAGTGAATCTCCGAGCAGGAATAAAACCGCCAGGGTGGTGAAGAGCGCTACGGCAAGATCCAGATGCACAAGTGTGCTTTGAGCGAAGAATAGCGGTGAGAGTGCCAGCAGGATGGTGCTCAAGACCGGCAATTTCGCGGGTCGCAACGCGCCGCCCCAAGGTATACAGAGCTGCGAGGGTCGACGCGGCGATGAGTGTCATCGCGGTACGTGTAACCCAGGGAGAATATCCCCATACACGCCAGGCGAGTCCAAGGTAGACCATGACCAGCGGCGTGTGGCCCACCGGCAGCGTACTGGTGGGGATGAGCAGACCGGCGCGGTAGAAATCGAGCGCCGCGGGAACGTAATACCCCGCTTCGTCCCAGAAATACGGCAGGCGAAGCAGCGGCAGGTGCAGAATCAACAGCCCGAGGAAAGTCGCAAGAATCGCCAGAACTACTTTGAAGTAGGGATGCATGAGGGAGGTAATGTAACAGTAGATGCGCAAATTGGGAGCGGGATTTTTAGATATCACCACCCGGTCGGGCCAGCCGCCGGCTCAACAGGGAAATAATAAGGGTTCGGCAGAAGTGTGTCCCCTTAGAGCCTTCGCCAGGTGAATCAATACGGTGCGAGGGGATGCGTATCGAGGTACGCCTTGGCCGCATCGGCCAGCAAATCACGGTGCATGCGCATCGGGTCGCCGAAGAAAGCTGTGCCCGCGGCTTCGTCCACCACATGCGTGGCGAGCAGGTTGAGCGCGTCTTTTTCGTTCCACAGGGCCTCGGCATAAATGATGCGCTTGCCTTCTCCAGGCTCACGGAAAAGACGCTCGAAAAATTGGATTGAGCATTCCTGCTCGCGCGGCATGTGGGGGCCAATCATGACGACGTGCAACGCCTTCCACTCCCCCGGGCTCAGTTCGTTCCGCCAGGCCGCCAAGGTCGCGTAGAGTTCGCGCATCTCCGCCGCTGTCGCGTCCGTGACATTTGCGAGGAGCAGCGGCCCGAGTTGTCGCGTAAAGTTTTCCAGTGTTTGCGGGTTGACTTGACCCTTCGCCAGAACTCCATCCAGCAACTCGAAAGAGGCGGCGAAAATACGCTGCTGCCGCTGGAGTTGTTCCGGCGTGAAGTGCCGGCCCGGCAAGGTTGCGCGCGCGTTCACCATCAACTCGCGGTAATGCCTGAGACGCTGCAAGCGGTCGTCGGAGAGGGTCGTCTCCTGAGGAAACCCCAGCATTACGAAAAGCGCCAGGGGGATGTGCGCGACAGCCTTGAGCTCGTGATACTCGACCGGCTTCACCAGTGCGGTGGTCCGCTGGCCCTTGCGAACCAGAATAAGGTTGTCACCCTCCTCGAGAATCACCGGCCCCGCCTCCGCGAGTGACTCCGCCAAGGCGCGCTGGTACTGCATGCGAAATTCACCATTCAGCGTTTCGAGAAGCGGATCTTTGGCGATTTCGGGCGGTGTCCCCTGCGCATACAGGGGCAATCCGCTCAGCAGTCCTAAGGCGATCATCGTGACCAGGGCACGGCCGAGTCTTTTGCGACTGTTCATCAAGGCACTCCAGGAATTGTTTCAGCGAATCACTTCCAGACTATGGTGATCATCGGTCAGAGTCAATATCCGGGAAAGCAGGCGGAGCGGACGCCGAGGGCAGGCGAAGGGCTTTTCGATACGCTATAATAACTCGCGCGCGAAAGTGGCGGAATTGGCAGACGCGCCAGACTTAGGATCTGGTCCCGCAAGGGGTGGGGGTTCGAGTCCCCCCTTTCGCACCATTAAGCTTCTCGATATTATCCCTCTTACGTAACACGTAGCGACCCGCTCTCCGCATTCACCATCCTAGAAACTGCATGCTTGCCGTTGCCTCTTGTGTTACACTGCGTCTAGTGACGCGGGGATTAACCTGCCATGGCTCAAGCTCGCGAAACCAAACAGAAACTACGTGAGATTTGCCGCATCGCGGCGCGGGTCTTCTATGCCAAGAGCTACGATGGCGCCTCGATGCAGGACATCGCCGAAGCGGTGGGTCTCACCAAGGCTGGCCTCTATCACCACGTGGGCAGCAAGGATCGCCTGCTCTTCGAGATTCAGAATTACGGCATGGACATCCTGGATGAGACGGTGCTCGCCCCCATCAAAGACGTCGCCGACCCCCGCGAAAAGCTCCGGCGAACCATCCTCGGCCACATCGACCTGATCGTGCGCGCCCGCGACCAGGAAATCACCGTGATCCTCCACGAAAACCGCTCGCTCGGCGGCGGCTTGCGCAAAAAGCTGAACGCCCGCAAACGGGCTTACATCGAGTATCTTGTCGACCTGATCGCGCGGGTCCAGGAACAAAGCGGAAGACCACCCCTGGTAAAACCCCGCCTCGCCGCCTTCGCCCTGCTGGGAATGATCAATTGGCTCTATCAGTGGTATTCCACTGAGGGCCCCATCTCGCAGGAAGAGCTTGGCCAGGCTTATACCGAATTCTTCTTCCGCGGGCTCCTCGGAACAACCTGACAGCGCTGCTTCCTCTGCAGACCAATCCGGCAGCCATTTTATTTCTTGGTTTGATTGAGCAGGCGTTCGTAGTTGCTCTTCAGGCTCGCGTCATTGGGCGAGAGCAGATAGGCGGCGCGGTATTCCTGTAGGGCACCCTGCGGATCGCCCTTCGTTTCCAGGGCCCAGCCCATCATGTTGTGGTAATAGGGCTGATTGGGGTCGCCTTGAAGGGCCAGGCGGGCCTCGATGATCGCCTGGTCGGGTTGGTGTTTTTGGATGTAGGCCCAGGCCGCATGATAATGGGCCCCAGAGTTTTTCGGGTCGGAGCGAAGGACCTCGTTCAGATCCACCAGCGCGGCATCGGGCTTGCTTTCCCCCAGCAATGCCCAAGCCGCATCAATGTGTGCCGTGGCGTTCGTGGGACTCAATCGTAATGCCTCGCGGCTTTCCGCCAGGCTGCCCTCGAAATCACCTTTTTGGACGAGCGCCTGCGCCAAAGGCAGGTGAAGATCAGCGTTGTTGGGCTCCAGACGGATGGCCTGCCGCGCATCCACGATGGCATCATCGAGCTTGCCCTTCATGATTAGTGCCCAGGCAGCAAGGTTGTGGACCCAGGCCAGGTTGGGGTTCAAGCGCAAGGCCTCCCGGCATTCCGCCAAGTCGCCATCGTAGTCAGCCTTTCCGGCCAGCGCCCACGCCAGCATCCCATGGTTTTCGGCAGCGCCGGGGTCAAGCCGCACTGCTTCACGCGCTTCCACCAGCGCGTCGTCCCACTTGTCTTGCAGGTTCAGAGCCCAAGCCAGGCGGTTGTAGGCCCAAGCATTTTTGGGGTCAAGCTGGACGGCCTTGCGCGCTTCCGGCTTCCCCTTCCGCCGGCTTGCCCTGCGCGTTCAGGGCCCAGGCCAAGCGTTCATGCGCCCACGCATCATTGGGGTTTTGCTGGATGGCCTCCCGCGCCTCAGCGATGGCTTGGTCGTATTGGCCCTTCAAATCCAGCGACCACGCCAGATGCTCGTGCCCCCAGGTGATTTTCGGATCGAGCTGCATGGCCTTGCGCGTCTCTTTGATGGCCTCATCGTACTGGCCTTTAAGGTTCAAGGCCCACACCATGCGCTCATACCCCCAGGTAGCTTTGGGATCGAGCCGCACGGCTTCCCGCGCTTCGGGCCAGGCCCTCGTCGGGCTTGCCCTGCAAAAGGAGTATTGCCGCCAGAATTTCGTGGGCTACCGCGTTATTGGCATCCAGTTCCAGGGCGGTGCGCTCCTCCTTGGTTGCGTCGTCCAGCTTTCCCTTCTCCCTCAGTGACCAACCCAGCAGGGAATGGGCATCGGAACTCCGCGGCGCCAGGCGCAATGGCTTCGCGAGCCTCCGCAGCGCCCTCGTCAAACTTCTTCTGGATGTTGAGCGCCGTCCCCAGAACATCGTGCGCGCCGAAGTTGTTGGGGTCGAGCTCCAGCGCCTTGTGGCACTCGGCGATGGCGTCGTCCCCGTTGCCTTGCTGCAACGCCCCCAGGGCGGCCACGAAATGCACGTGCGGGCTCGCGGGGGCGAGCTCCAGGGCTCGGCGCAATTCGGGCGAGGCTTCCTCCAGCTTGCCGCTTCGATAAAGCGCCCAGGCGCAATTGGCCGGCGCGTCACCGTTCTGGGGATCCAGGCGCGCGGCCTCATGGCATTCGTTGAGAGCGCTCTCGTAGTCCCCTTTCAGCAGGAATCCCACCGCAAGAGTGGCGTGGGCCTCGGAGTTCTGTGGAGTCAATCTGCACGGCCTGGCGGCCTTCGGAAATCGCGCCTTCGTGGTCGCCGTTGATCACCGACTGCTCCGCCCGATCGAGATGTTCCTTCACGCGCGCGGTTATCTCCGGTGAGCCCGCCGGCTTCGCACCTGTCCCCACTCTTTTCGCCGTGCCCAAGGCGTTGATCAGAACCTCCCCAGCACCGTCTTTGCGCAAAGTCTCCAGGAAATCGGCGGCCGGCTCAAAATCGATTCCGTAGCGTTCCACGAAGTCAGCCAGACGCTCGCTGGTGACATCGTTTTTCAAGAGCTGGAGGATGGTCTCCTTGGTTAGCGGCTTCTGCGAGGGGGGCGCCTGGGCCAACACGCCGCTGACTGCAAAGAGAATCACCAGGACGGTCTTCAATCGCATCGTAGGCCTCGTTTGGGTGTGGGCGCGCGAATGGGGGTTTTTCGATTACTCCCTACAGGTGGCTGGAAACTTCCCCGCGGTTGTAATTACAAAAATGTTGCCGCGGCAGTTGAAGAAGAACCTCAGCAGCCCTTGAATAGGCAAAACCACACATTCCTCTCCCGGCAGGCGGGATCAAGGTGACATCCTTTTGCACCGTTTTTCAGCAGGCGCCTGAAACACTCTTCTCTTTCGGCTCCCTGCGCTCGCACTAAGTGTACTCCTCGCGCACTCCTTTTGGAACAATCCACTGAAGAGGCCGCCGACGGAGGTTGTAGGCCTTGCCTGCGCGTGATAGCATCCTCTCTTCATCTTCATGACAGGGGAGATTCCATCTCATGGCCACATCTCTGGTCGCCTTCCAAGGCGAGAGAGGTTCGTTCAGCGAAGAAGCAGCTTACAAACTCCTGGGCCGCCGCATTCGCGTGCTGCCCTGCGAGACCTTCACGGCTACCTTTGAGAGTGTCACCCGGGGCCGAGCCAATTTCTGCCTGGTGCCGATTGAGAATACCCTGGCAGGGTCCGTGTACGAGAACTTCGACCTGCTCCTCGCGAATCACCTGCATATTGTGGGTGAAGTGAACCTGCGCATCGTCCACAACCTCATTGTGCTGCCGGGAACGGCGCGCAAGGATGTGCGGCAGGTCTATTCCCACCCGGTGGCGCTCGCCCAGTGCAGCCACTACTTCGTCAAGAACCCGCAAGTGGAGCGCATCCCGTTTTACGATACGGCGGGTTCCGTCAAGATGCTGACGGAGCGCCGTCCGAGTGGAGCGGCCGCCATCGCCAGCCGCATTGCCGCGGAGGTCTATCACGCGCGTATTCTGACCACGCACCTCGAGGATCACCGCGAAAACTACACGCGCTTTCTGTTGCTCTCCAAAACCGCGCGGGTCTCGCCCCGCGCTGGTAAGGTTTCCATCGTGTTCTCCACCCGCAACGTCCCCGGCGCACTATACAAGTGTCTGAGCGTCTTCGCCCTGCGCGACATCGACTTGAGCAAAATGGAATCTCGACCGTTGCGGGGCCGCCCTTGGGAGTACTTCTTCTATCTCGATTTCATTGGGAATATTAAAGAGGACCGGTGCAAGAAGGCCTTGGCACATTTGGGCGAGGTCACCAATTTCCTGCGCGTGCTGGGTTGTTACGAGGGTGCGAAAAGGTAGAAGCAGTGGTCAGCTTTAAAGAAGGCTTCGATCCGGGCGATCACTACCGGCTGGATTCGCAGCACGGCAGAACCGCACGTGAAATGTCATAGGAAAAAAACGCATGTAGTTGGGGAATTTAGTGGGACAACGCCCGCTATGCCCCTCGGAGAGCAACAACTGGGACAGTTCCACGTTGACAAAATGTCGTGGGCCTGCATAAGCAGAGTAGGGGAGCCGGTGAAGGTGAGCCCGGCCTCCCGGCCCCGCGTTCGAGCCGCAAGTGCAGGTTTTCCACCTCTGGACCTAACGCCAACTCTCGCCGTCAGACAGCAGCGCAGCGGAGCGTCAACCAAATTGTTCTTATTCTCGGCCTGCTACAAATGCCGCAAAATCCCTGCTAAAAAGAATTGGATTACTCACCAAGGATTTGGATCACGTAGGTTCGTTCGAGAGGACCGTCGTACTCCATAAAGTAAATCGTCTGACGGGAACCGCGCACCACTTTGCCATTCTCGATGGCAAAGAAACAGTGGATTCCGCCCACGACACTCTTTAGATGCGCGTCGGCATTGAAGCCGAGGCGGCCGTCGTAGTTGAGATAACGCCGGTGATGGTAGTCCTGATCTTCGGGAAACAGCCGGGAGAAATGCGTGAGGATATCTTCCTCGAGGCAAGGGATTCCCTCGGTAACGAGCAGACCCGAGGACGTGTGCAGGGTCATGACATTGACGACGCCATTCTTGACACCACTTGCTTCGACAACCTCGTCGACCTTGGCGGTAATGTCGATGGCCTCTTCGCTCTTCCGGGTTTGGACTTTCACGCGTTCAAGTTTGATGGTCATTCGCACCTAGCAATCCCAGGGCATTGTCGCGCAGAATTTTCCGCAAGCACTCTTCCGTCAGCGCCAGGCTCTTCAGGGCGTGAACCATATTCTTGATCTCCACGCGCGGATAATTCGAGCCAAACACGACTTGGTTCCGCAGGCTGCGTTCGAGGAGCGTGGTGGGAATCTGCCGGCTGAACACGAACTGGAAGAATTCGTTGGGGCTGTCGTAGTACAAGCAGGAAGTATCCAGGAAAACGTTGGGATACTTCAGGGCCAGCGCCGTCGCTTCCCAAACCCAGGGCCAACCCCAATGCGCCAGCACAAAGCGGAGCCCGGGAAAGCGCCGGATCGCGGGTTCGTGCTGGAGAGGATGGCCGCGTTCGAGCGGCGTTTCGGGCGCCCAACTCATGCCGGTGTGGAGAACTACGGGGAGGCCGAGCGCGCCAGCGGCCTCGTAAACTTCGAAAACGCGGGGGTCGCGGGGATCGAAATCCTGGAGACTCGGGTCCAGCTTGAGCCCGCGCAGGCCAAGATTCTTGACCGCGTCCTCCAGAGCTTGCGCCGCGCGATCTTCGAGTGGGTCGACACTGGCGAAGCCGATGAACCGCGGGCTGATCCTGCAGAGTTCCGCCACCTGCTCGTTTGAACTCACCGCATCCTGATGCGCCCGTTCGCAGGCGATGGGCAGCAGCACGGCCCGCTCGATGCCGGCCACATCCATTTGCAGGAAGAAGGTCTCCAGCGGCTGGAAATTATTCCCGATCCGGAAGACTTCCCGTGCCACGCGAGCGTAGTTCGGATACTTCCCAACGAACTCCTGAATCAACAAGGGATGTGTATGGAAATCGATCATGGGTTTGCCTTGAGCGCGTTCCTTTGGAAACTGGCATTGCCCGGAATCTGGTGTGGTGTCCCGGTTAATATTCGACAACGCTGTCCGACCCCCTCACCCCCCAGCCCCTCTCCCCCAAAGGGGCGAGGGGAGAGTTAATTTTCTTGCCCTCGCCCCTTTGGGGGAGAGGGTGGCTGGCCGAGGCGTTCTCATCAGCCGATGCCAGACGGGTGAGGGGGTTCTACCCATTGTCAACTCTAACACCGGACACCACACTAGCGGCCCGCCCGGTGCGAGCTTAACCTTCCCTCGCGCCTTACTGGCCCTGACTGTTCAAAATGACGGCGCGGGAGAGATTGCGCGGCCGGTCAGGGTCGAAGCCCTTCTTAAGACCCGTGTACAATCCCAGCAACTGACCGGTGATGATGTACGCCGCCAGGCGCGCGAACTCCGGGACCTCAAGCTGGAGTTCAACCAGGAAATCCGCGGCGCTCCGTACCGCGCGGTCAGCGCGGTTTGTCACCACCAGGGTGGTTGCGCCCAGGCCCTTGATTTCCTCCAGCACCTCGCGCTCCGCCTCCGAGCCCGTCTCAGAAAGAAGGAAGGTGACCAGCGTCTCCGGTCCCACAATGGCCTTGGGGCCATGGCGAAATTCCAGGGTGTGGAAGCACTGGCCGTACGAGCACGACATCTCCTTCACTTTCAGCATGCCCTCGTTGGCGACAGCGTAAAACGGTCCCTGGCCCAGATAGACGTAGTCTGCAAAAGTGTGGTCTTCCACAAATTGCTCGACGCGCTGCGCTAACTCTTCCATCCGAGGTTCCATCTGCGCGGGCAGGCGCCGCAGACCCGCCGCGAATTCATCCTGCTTCGCTCGCTCAGCGGCCAGAGCCTGGAGCCCCAGCAGCATCGACGTAAACGAGCGGGTCATTACGGTGCTCTGTTCGTCGGCCGGCAAAAGGTAGAGAGTTTGGGTTGAAATCTCTTCCAGCGGTTGGTGGGTTGTACAACTAATGGCCAGCGTCCGGATGTTGTGCTGCACTTCCAATAATTCCGCAGCCTTCAAGACCTCCGACGTGTGCCCGGAGCGTGAAATCAGGACGGGCTGGCACGGCCGGGTGTCCCCCAGCACGAGTTGCGGGAAAAGCAGCAACTCCGACGCAGGGATGGCCCGTGCCGGCTGGCCGGTTAAGGCTGTCCAGGTGGACGCCGCCCCCAGCGCCACGTAGTAGCTGGACCCGCAGCCGATGAAGATCCATTCAACTGGCGGTGTCCAGTGCTTGCCGACCTGCTGTAATTGTTCTTGAGAATCGAGCGCCGCAAAACATTCCGCCCAGCAGCGAGGTTGCGACAGGATCTCACTCCGCGTGTGGGCTCCGGCTAATGGTAACTTCACCTGGGTCTCCTTCGATTGACAGTCTTTCGCAATCCCACGCCGCGATCTGGCAGGCTGTTGAAAAACCCTCACGGTACGACGTTGTTTTTCATCAGTCTGCTAGTGTCCTGCGCCAGAAGTTCGCTGATTATTGGAAAACCCCCTCACCCCCGGCCCCTCTCCCCCAAGGGGGCGAGGGGGGAGTTCATTTGAATTTACTGCCCTCGCCCCCTTGGGGGAGAGGGTGGACCGCCGCCGGCGTTTTCATCAGCCGGGGCGGGACGGGTGAGGGGGTCCCCTTTGAACCCAGTGAGACTTTGTCAGCGAACTCCTGACTTAAGACACTAGACAAGCGTGACTTCGATTCCCGCGTCTTCGAGCGCTTTGAGATCGCCCTTGGCAATGCGGTTATCGGTGATGACCTGGTGCACAGAAGAGACTGGCGTTATCAAGCTTAGGCTGCGGCGGCCAAACTTGCTGGAGTCGCAGACCGCTACCACGCGCTGGGCAATCTCCACCATCACCCGGTTCACTTTGGACTCCAGCAGGTTGGGAGTGGTCAAGCCGAAGCTGACGTTAAAACCGTCCGTCCCCAAAAAGAAAATGTCGGCGGCCAAGCGGTGCAAAGTTTCTTCCGCCAGGGGGCCCACCAGTGAAAATGAGTTTTCCCGCAGAATTCCACCGGTCAGTATCACCTCGACAGCCGTCCCCGCGAGCTCCGCCGCGATGTTCACCGCGTTGGTGATGACCGTAAGGTTTCGGAACCCGCGCAGGGCTCGCGCAATGGCCGTGGTAGTCGTTCCGGAATCGAGGATGACCGATTCACCTTCCTTCACCAGGCGCGCGGCGGCCTCGCTGATCCGTTGTTTCTCTTTGCGGTGATGTTTCTCCTTCTCCCGCAGGCTCGGATCAAGCAGCGCGCCGGAGGAGACGGGCAGAGCCCCCCCGTGGGTTCGGTGCACAAGTCCCCGCGTGTGCAGTATCTCCAAGTCTTTGCGGATGGTGACTTGGGAGGTTTCGAAACGCGGCGAAAGGTCCCTTACCAGGACCCGGCCTTCCTGGGAGAGCAAATCCAGAATCGCACGGCGCCTTTCTTCATTGAGCACGGTGAGTAGTCGAGGCCTTTTGAAATGTTGCCGCCTCTGCCTCCGAATCATTACATTAACTTACTTTTACATATCTTTTCTTTCGACTGGCATCCGATAATGTGCCACAAAACACTCGCCAGCACAAGTTCATTTCCTGGACAGTTCATTTCCTGGACGGTCGTGACTCATTTTGAGGTGCCACGGGCAGCCGAAGCTGTGAAAAAATCCCATCAAACCTTTCACCGCGGAGACGCGGAGGCGCAGAGGTTTGAAAACAAAGGGTCATTTCTCTGCGTCTCAGCGACTCAGCTATGAAAATGCATGTGCCAAAGGCACCTTGGAGTGCGGCGGCTCGACGCCGCCTTGAATTTACGCCGAGGACGATGACGAAGGCGGCGTTCGAGCCGCCGCACTCCAAGGTGCTTCGCACATTTTCATGTGCAGTGGCGAGCCGAAGGCTCATGGGAATCTGCGGTGAAAAGTGCATTTTTTCACACCTTCGGATGGCCGTGGCACGTCGGCCGTAGCGCCCCGATGCATCGGGGCTCAATGCCGGCTGGAAGTCGGCGCTACACTTGAAATTTAGGACAGCACCCCAGGGCGTGATAGAGTGCATCGCACCCGGATTAAGTCCGGCCCAAACAGGAGGTGGTGGATGTCCTTCCCTGGTGCTGCTGTCCTCATCATTCTATGTGCAGGCAGCCTGTGGGCGCAGGCGACGGGGATTTCCGGGTCTCATCCTGGCCCCTACGACACGGATCTTCAGACAGTCTCGAAGTTCATTCCAGCGGACTTTGTCCCCGATGGGAACCTTGAAAAGAATGCGTGGCGTTCGAGCCTCATGGGTGAAGTTCGATCACGACGCTTTCAGCCCGGCCGTCTACCCCCAGTCTGAAACTGAGGTCGCTTCTCTTTGGACGCAGACCCATGTCTACTTCGCCTTCCGATGCCGCTACACAACTTTGAATCTGTTCGAAGGGAAAGACGCCACCAAAGATTTCTGGACACTCTGGGACCGCGATGTGGTGGAGGTTTTCTTGAATCCACAGCCCGAACGCTTGAACCACTACTTCGAGTTTGAGGTGGCGCCGAACAATCTTTGGATTGATTTGGAGATCGATCTGGATAAAAATCCCTTCAACGACGCCGGCTGGGATTCACACTTCGAACACATCACCCGCATTGACGCGCAGAAGCATTCCTGGACCTGTGAGATGCGGATTCCGGTTTCCGCTTTAGGAGTGGCCAGTCCCCTTGCGGCAGGCAGCACATGGCGGATCAATTTTTATCGAGCCGACGGCCCCGGCGCCGATTCCGAGCGGCGCTTTCTTTCCTGGAGCCCCGTTCATAGCCAGAAGCACACGTTCCACACACCAGCCTCGTTCGGGTTGCTTCGCTTTGCAAAGTAAGGGACCTTTGCAGGGTTGGAGGCGCGGGTGGGAATCGAACCCACGCATAAAGGTTTTGCAGACCTCTCCCTTACCACTTGGGTACCGCGCCCAGGAGCAGTGACGAGTGACCGCTAGCGAGTGACAAGCGATCGCGTTCCACTTCGCTTGTTACTCGTCAATGGTCACTCGAATCTTTGGAGCGGGAAACGGGATTCGAACCCGCGACTTCGACCTTGGCAAGGTCGCACTCTACCACTGAGTTATTCCCGCTCTCCCCCGCCGGAATCATCCCCGGCACACGACACAAGCGATTATAGGAACGCCGGCTCACTGCTGTCAAGCTGGCCCGGGACCATGACGCAAACCCACCGCAGACGTGGCGTCTCAGTCACATGGCGCTTATCTTCCCACCGACTTTTTCGCTAGGCAGGGGGCGGGGGAACTGCTAATCTCGTCGAAAACCAAGCGTCGGCTAGCGAAGGCTGGTCTGCGGGTCTTGAGACCACTTGCTTCTTCTTGCGGCGACGGAGTCCCCGCCAAGCGCTCGATCCCTCGACTGTGGACTAGCCGACATGGTGAATGGGGCGGAAAAAGCCATCCGGGCTCGATAACGACTCCTTGGGGACAAATGCCAACCATGGGGCAGGCGATTCCTGGTTCAAGAGAGCTTCCGAGGCTCGATTCTCAGGCCGAAGCCGCGCTGTGCGCCTGCCCGGTCGTGAAACCGAAGGTTATGGTGCTGTTGGCCTGGGTGTTGTCCGTGGCGGCCGCGCTGGGAACTTCGCCACCAGTCGAACCGCCCCAAAGTGCACAGGATCGTGTGCAGTTACAGGTAACGGTTCTGGACGAGAACAGCACCGTGGTGCGCGCGGCGGCCATCACCCTCACGCCCAAGCAAGGACTGGAGGTGGTGCGCGGCGAAACAGATTACGCGGGCCGCGCGCTGTTCGCCAATCTGCTGCCGGGTGAGTACTCGGCCAAGGTTGAGAAGCAAGGTTTCTTCGCGGTCAGCTTGGAAGAAGTGCAGGTGGGCGAAGTGGCTAACCTGGAAGTTACGTTGAACCACGTCAGGGAGTTCTCTGAGCAAGTGAACGTGGTTTACTCACCGCCCGCCATCGACCCGGAGAAGACTCAGGCGAGTGAGACGCTGTCGAGCCAAGAGATTGTCGACCTGCCTTTCACCGTAGCGCGCGACATTCGCTATGCGCTGCCGCTCCTGCCCGGCGTGTTGCAAGACGGCTTCGGGCAACTCCACGTGGCCGGCGCAAGCACGCGCCAAGTCTACGATCAGATCGACGGCTTCAATGTTTCCGACCCCACCACCGGCCAGTTCTTGATGCGCGTCAGCGTGGATGCTCTGCGCTCCGTGGAGGTAGCGAGCAGCCGCTATTCGACGGAATTCGGCAAAGGGTCGGGCGGAATCATCAGTCTGCGCACTGGTATGGGCGACGACCACTGGCGCGTGACGGCCACGGATTTCATCCCGAATTTACAAAACCGCAAAGGCATCAACCTGGATTCCTGGACCCCCCGGGGGCTCATTACCGGTCCACTGAGCAAGGGCAAGGCATGGTTCATGGACGCGCTGGAGGGTGAATCCGATTTGCACATATTCAAAGAACTGCCCGCGGGCGGTGACCGCAACAGCATCTGGCGTTTCAGCAACCTTTCCAAAGTGCAGATTAACCTCGAGCCGCGCAACAACTTGACGACCAGTTTTCTCGCGAACTTCTTTCGCTCCCCCCATACCGGCTTGGACCCGCTCGACCCCGTCTCCACCACCCAGAACGTGACCACGGACAGTTTCATGTTTACAGTCAGGGACCAGCACCTTTTTCACAACGGGGCGCTCGGGGAACTGGGTTTTGCGGCCAGCCGCTTCAACAACGATTCCTCCCCCTTGGGTCCTCAGACCTACCTCATCACTCCGAACGGAACCAGCGGCAACTACTACGAGGCTAACCACGGCTACGCCGAGCGTATCGAGGAGATCGGCAACCTGTTTCTGCCCCCCTTCAAATGGGCTGGCAAGCACGAGGTCAAGGTGGGCCTTGATACCGACCGGGTCAATGACCACCAGGAATTCAACCGGCGACCTTACCTGGTGGAGCGCAACGACGGCACGCTTTCACGCCGCGTCGATTTCACCAACGCCGCGCCTTTTACCCGCGACCTGGTGGAAGCGAGCGCCTACGCGCAGGACCGCTGGTCGGTGACCGGCCGCTGGCTGCTGGAACCCGGCCTGCGCCTGGATTGGGACGATGTGATCCATGGCTTGGCCCCTTCGCCGCGCCTCGCGTCCACGTACCTGGTGAAGCGCAATGGCAACACTAAAATCTCCTGGGGAGTCGGTATCTATCGCGACCCGAGTAATCTTGACATCCTCACGCGTTCACTTACCGGCACGCGCACGGATTCCTTTTATGACGCGACGGGTCTTAACCTGATCCAGCCGCCGGTGGTCAGCACCTTTACGATCAACGAGCGCGCGCTGCGATTTCCGCACGTGACGAACTGGAGCGTGGCGATCGACCAGAAGCTGCCGCAGTCCACCTATTTGCACCTGCAATTTCTGGAAAAGCGCGGACGCGATATCTGGACCTTTATCAACCCCGGCGCTTCCACTTCACCCACGGGGCCGTTCACGGGAGATTTCATCCTGACCAACGACCGCCACGATCGTTACGACGCCGCGGAACTGACCCTCCGGCACGTCTTTAAGCCGAATCACGTGGTGTTCGCCTCCTACACGCGCTCGCGCGCGCATTCCGATGCTGTCTTCGGCTACAACATCGACACCGTGCTCTTCAGCCCCCAGGCCGGCGGGCCGCTGGCCTGGGACACGCCTGATCGCTTCCTTTCCTGGGCGTGGCTCCCACTTACCCACAAAGTCGACCTGGCTTATACACTTGACTGGCACGACGGTTTTCCCTTCACTTTACAGAATGATTCCCAACAGGTGGTGGGGGCTCCGGGCTCGCGGCGCTTCCCCCCTTATTTCTCGCTCGACCTTAGCCTGGAACGGCGCTTCACCATTTTGGGACTTCAGTGGGCGCTGCGTGGTGGCATGGACGACATCACCAACCGCGCCAATGCTTCCTTCGTGAATTCCAACGTCGACTCGCCAAATTTCCTCACCTTCACGGGTGTCCAGGGCCGCGCCATCACCGGACGCATTCGCTTGCTGGGAAGGAAGTAGGCCACAGGGGCGCGAGGAATACAACCTCATCAAGAAGGGCGAGAATGAGAAGACCTACCTGATCACCACCAAGACCGAAAAACAGATCGAGAGTAGCCTGCGCCTAAAGGCGGTCCTGATGGTCATCATCGGTGTGGGGCTTATCGTGGGTGGCGTCGCCCTCTTCCTGCACATGCGTCATATGCTCTGATTCACTTCGCGTCATCCGGCGGGGGAACAAGGATACGAAAGTCCGACAGCTTGCGGATCAGGGCGGGTTCCAGGCCGATGTTTTCTTTGGTGGTAATTTCTGCGACGACATCAGCCGTGGGGCGCCCATCAAAGTAATGCAGCACTTTCAGCACGGGATTGGGAATGTTGAGCGGATCGAACTCGCTGTAGGTGGAGAGCCGCGTGGTCTCATGCCCGATGCGAACCAGTTGTAGCGAACCCGCCTGCAAGCGCGGTGGTTTTTCTTCGGAAATGAATCGTTGGTATGCCTGGCGAGTTAGAGCGGCAAGAAGCTTCGTCTCCGGCCCGCAAATGTCCAGAACTTCCTGCCACTCGAGAGCGGAAACCAACCGGCCACAGGCGCGGTAGAACTCACCTTCACGCCCCCGCCACTTACCCCAGTTCTTTTGATACTCAGCGGAATCAATCTTGCCGTTGAGTTCCTCGCCGTGAATCGGCCCCCCGCCGCTTCCCAGGGAGGGCGCGAGAAGCGAACGCAGAACCTCATCCTCCACGTCCAGCTTGAGCAGGCACCAGCGGGCGAGCTCGTGCTCCACGTTACCGAGCAGCCGGTGCACGAACTCTCGCCAGAGAGCCTGGCTGGCCGCACCGCGCTCATGCTTGCAGAACCAGGTGGCGCAGGTGGATTCGCGGTGCCGCCAGACACCGCAGCCGCCCGTCTCCTCCAGGTAATGCGGGCACTTCAACGCCCGGTTGCGGCCGAACGCGGCGGAGCTGTTCTCATAGAGAAGCACGAAGGTGCGAGTCTGCTCAAGTCCGAGCGGCGTCACGGCGACACCGGCCTTAAGGCGCGCTTCCACTGTGGCGCGGCCCGCCGCGGCAGCGGGATCCTCATCCGCCAGAATGCGGCCCACCAGAAAGTTGTAAAGCCGCGGGAGGTAAGCACAGCACTTGATCTTGTTATGGAAGAAGACCACACCCGGTCCCGGACGCTCCTCGCGTCCCAGCATGGGGCAAGTCTGACAGGTAGCTTTGGTTTCCGCGGGCAGAGGCCCGGGCAGGAGGTCGTTCATCCAATGTGCGTAAAGAGGGGGAAGTGAGGAAGGTACATCCATGATCATCTCAGGAAGAGGGGGCGGCCATCCGGGAGACCCCGAATGGCCGCCGAGGTCTTACTTAATGGTGCTTTCCTTATACGCAGGAGTGACCTTGTCTTCCTTCACTGTTTTATTAAACTTGCCCTCGTTCTTGATGGTCTTGTCAGTGTTTTTGATTACCTTGCTGTTCGTCTTCAAATCTTCCTTGTGGGTGACCTTAAGGTTCTTGTTGGATGATTCCTTCACGGCGCCGCTCGCCTGCACAAGGGCATTGGCACCGTAGGTTATGACGGGGATTCGTGATTGATGCGCCGGCGCGGCGCTCCCTCCCGAACCCAAAATGGCAGCAAGTACGGCGTGAAAGACTGGAATCATAGGCGCACTTACCTCCTGACACCGAAATTGCAGGGTGTGACAAATTCGGAGCAACTCTAGAGGCGTTCGGATGCGAAGTCAAGCGCGGTGGCGGAAGCGATGTTCTGGTGCGAAGCTATACACAGCGCCATAAGTGTTTGCGCATTCGGCTGTAGCGGCGCTCTATGAGCGCCGACCGGCGGTCATAGACCGCCGCTACAATTTATGGCGCCCTGTATAGTCACGGCAACTCGGCAAAGGGGAGGAGGAACGGAGGTTGTGCCAGGAAGGACAGGCGGGAAATCTCCCGGACGGCGCGCGCCACGTGCTTCTCCTGAGTGGCCTCAAGCGTCATGACGAACGGCAAGTGGCCCTTGGTGCAGCCCGGCTCCTGCATAACCGAGTCGATATTGATGCGGTGCTTTCCCAGGATGGTGCACACGCGCCCCAGGATGCCGGGCCGGTCGCGGACCACCAGTCGAAGGTAGGTGGCGACCACGTTTTCATCCGGCGGCGCAATCCTGGAAGGGTGCCAACTCTCGTACCCGAACGGCGTTCGAGCCTGAGCCACCTGCTGCGATGGAGCGCGCCACCTGAACCACGTCGGAGAGCACGGCGACGCCCGTGGGCTCACCGCCCGCGCCCCTCCCAGTGATGCTGGTGTTGCCGCCCTTGTTGCCCACCAGCAACACGCTGTTGGTTGCCCCTCGCACGCTGGCCAGGCGCGAAGCCGCAGGGATGATCATGGGGCGAACAAAGATTTCCAGGCGGTCGCTCGTGCGGCGCCGCGCCCCAGCCACCAGACGCAAGGTATGATCCAGCCGCCGCGCGTAGGTAAAATCCACCTGCTCGATCCGCGTGATGCCTTCCACGGGAATGTCGCGCACACGCACGGCCTGGCCAAAGCACATCATCGCCAGGATGGCAATCTTGTAACGCGCATCAAAGCCTTCCACATCGAAGGTGGGATCAGGTTCGGCGTAGCCTTTCTCCTGAGCCTCGGCAAGCGCTTCCGCGAACGAACAACCCCGGCGCTCCATCTCCGTCAAGATGTAGTTGGTGGTGCCGTTCAGGATGCCGTACACGGCATTAAAGTTTTCGCCCGCCAGTCCCTCGCGGACAGCGTGCAGCACGGGTGTGCCACCGGCCACACAAGCCTCGATGCCCAGTCCGACGTGATGGGCGCGGCTGCGCTCCACCAGCTCCACCCCGTGTTCGGCTACCAGTTGCTTGTTGGCGGTGATCAAGTGCTTGCCCGCGTTGAGCACGGCAAAGGCGATGGCACGGGCCGTCGAGAGAACCCCGACCAACTCGACCACGATATCGACTTCCGGGTCGCGGACCACCTGCTTCCAGTCGGAGGTCAGCTTCACGGATGTGCCCAGCCAGGAAAGATCGCGCTTGTGCACCGTGCGCGAGCAAATGACCTTGAGTTGCAGTTCGCATCCCACCCGTCGCTGGATTTCGCGGCGATGCTCGAGGCAAAACCTTCAAGGTCCCGGTTCCGACCGTGCCCAGGCCAATCACGCCCAGGCCGAGCACGCACTTCGCCGGTGGTGGTTCAGCAAATCGAATTCGAGGTGTAGCCGTCATCTCTGATCTTCCTTTTGGAATACCCGTTCTATTCCCTTAACATTGGGCCGGCTTGCCAGCGTTAACCCGCAACTTTGGGCGGCACTTCAAACATGTGGACGCTCCTCAAACGATTATCTTCGAATGGGAGAATTTTTCAACTTGTTGTGCAAATAACGGGGAGGCACCACAGGTAGGGGTGGTCTTGGAAAATTCGTGGGGGGTGATGGCCTGGAGTTTCCCAACGCCATTGCGATTTCAAAGAGGAGGAATTACACTCCGGGCATGATTAAGGAGCGACGGCAAGTTCCTCGTTACTCGGCTCATCTGAAGGCCAGCCTCGGCGTGCCTGCGGAAAACACTACCCTTGCGGTGGTCGTGGTAGATCTGTGCGTGCTCGGCTGCTTGCTGGATTACGCCGCTTCGCTGCATGTTCACCAAGCGTGTGAACTCACTATGGAATGGAAAGGCCGGGAATTCCGGACTCCTGCCGTGGTCGCTTGGAATAGCCCCCAAGGCCAGGCAGGGTTGTCATTCCACGATACCGAACCAGCCAGCCAGCAACTCCTGCGAGAAATCTGCGCTGAGCTTCGCATGAAACCGCTGGTACCTCTGGTGGATGATTCCGATTAAACGGAGTTGACCGCTAAGGCTTAGGTAGGAGGGTGGCCGGAAAGGGCTGAGGGTAAAACTTTCGATCCCGGCCCAGCGCTGAGAGGGGTATCCATGCGTGATCCTGCGAGGCGTCCACTCATTCTTACGTCAATCCTTGCCTCAATCGTGTTACTGGCTGCGGCCTGGGGAGGCAACGCTTCTGCTGATGACACTTCGAATTATGTTCTCACGGAAGAGGCTCTCAACAAGACGCTGGGCGTCCTGAACGATTTGCGATCCAAGAATCTTCCCATCAACATTGGCACGGGCAGCACGGAGTCTGAGATCGCCAGTTTGAAGAAGCAACCCAAGATCCAGAAAGTTATCAAGAGTCACGGGCTTTCCACACAAGAGTTCGTCTTGACTTGCAAAGCCGCCGCGCAAATCCGCGAGGCGGAAAACGCCCGTGACAATTGGAAGAGAATTCTGGTTGATCCGGACGCCTCACCACGCGCCAAGCTCGATGCTACCCAGAAGCTCGCCGAATCGCTGAAAACCAATCTGTTCACTCCGGAGCAAACTGAGCTGGTGCGGCGCCGCATGCCAGACCTCGAAACCCTGCTCCCTTCGCATCAAAGTCCAAATTGACGGTGGCTACCGGCTTGACTAAATCGCAGAACTTGGCCGGCTCGCCATTGCTACCACAGAGGCACGGAGTCGCTGAGAGAAATCCTTTTGCTTTTCAACTCTGCGCCTATTGCCGCTGTGACGAATCCGTTCTTTCGCTAAGCATCCCGCATCCTGTCACCGAAACGGAACAACCTATTCACCACAGAGATCACAGCGCGGCATAGCCACAACCAAAAGAGAATCATAGCCCTCTCCGCAGGGGAGAGGGTGGACCGCGGCCGGCGTTTTCACCAGCCGGCGCGGGACGGGTGAGGGGTCACTTTCGGGAAGTAGCACAATATCCTTGCTAAAAAAAACAAGATTTTACGGTATTGCAATACAGCGCGGCATAGCTACAACCAAACAGACCTGGAAAATTTGTGCAAGCCGCAAATATTTTGGCCTTTAGTAGTGCGGAGAGGTTCGTTTTGCTTGCGGCCTCCTGCCGTGGCTACCTGATTCATTCTGACGCAAAACAAAAAGGGCCGCCTTGGCGGCATTTGCCGGCAGGATGCCGGCGCTACGGCCAACCCAGTTGTCCAGCCATTTCCTGAACACTACACTAGACAGTAATTTTTTCTTCCTCGGGTTTGGCTGTGGCGCCGATCTGCACCAGCTCCGCTTTGGGCTTCTTGAGAACCATTTCCTCATAGACCTGCCGGGCTTGCGCGGCCTGTTGGGCTTCCCACGCGGCCTTGCGGCGGGCTTTATCTTCTTCCGCCGCGGTATGAGGAACATCGTGGTCAAGGCTGCGAACGCGCGCCGCGTCCTCGGCATTCACGTAAAGGGAATGCTGGGTCGTATCCAGCTTCACTTCCTTGCCTTTCGCGTAGATTTCGTGCTTGCCGTGGGTCTTGTACCACTCGGCGACCGACGCGTTCTTGTACATATTTTCCAGAATCTTCCGCCAGCCGATGCCGGTGTTGTAAGCGCAGAAGGAGATTTCACCCTGCTGCGTGGCGTAAGGAATGATGCACATCTCGGTGCGGCGGAAGTCATAGTTGAAAAGGTCCTGGAACCACATGCCGGCGATGAAGAGGAAGTTCCAGGGATCGGAACGGCGCTTCATGGCGTCTTCCAGCGTGCGGTTGGGGTCCGAGGCGCCATACTTCTTGCGGGCGCGCGCCTCGCCGGTGAGCGCGAAGGATTTGTCGAATTTCTTCAGGAGGTCGATCAGCGCCAGGCTCTTGGGAGCCCGCATCGGCTTGTAGTTCTTGAGCAGGGCCAGACCCATCATGAGGTTTGAAAACGTCTTGCCCCGCGCCGCGTCCGTGATGCCCTGCATATCCTTCACGAGCTGGGGGATGTCAAGAAATTGCGGGACGGGCGCCCATTCCTTGGTTTCCTTGTTGATCATCAGGGCGGTGCCCACGCCGCAGTTCGGATGGCAGCCGCAGCTTACCTGGCCCCACTGCGCCTCCGGCCCGTGCACCAGGTCGGCAAAATCCGCGAAAGCGCCCATCAGCGAAATGGGGAACCAATCGCGCGTGGGCTCAGTGATGCCGGTCTGCTTCTTCACGTCGCTGGCAAGATGCGCCAGGGTATAGCGCTGACGCAGCCGGCGCTGCGGAGTGATGTCCTCATCCCGGCCGGTGAACGAAACCGGTTGGAAGGCTACAAAGGCAACTTTCTTGGGGTTGTTGCGGGCGAAGTTGACGATGGGACCGACCTGGTCATTGTTTACATTGTTGACAATGGTTACTACCAGGATGATCTCAATGCCGGCCTCGTGCATGTTCTCAATGGCGCGCAACTTGACGTCGAACAGGTTGCCCACCTGGCGGTGGTTGTTGGCGTCGTTGCCGATCCCGTCAAATTGCAGGTAGGCATAACGCAGGCCCGCTTCAAAAGCGCGTCGGCAGAATTCCTTGCTCTTGGCAAACTCGATGCCATTGGTCGCAGCCTGCACGCTGTTGTAACCCAGCTTGCGCGCGTAGCGGATGGCGTCGATGAAGTACGGCGACATGGTGGGCTCGCCACCGGAGAACTGCACCGACATCTGGCGCCGCGGCTTGATGGTGATGGCGTTGTCGAGAATTTCCTTCACGTCTTCCCAGGTCAATTCGTGGACAAAGCCCACCTGGTTGGCGTCCATAAAGCAGGGGTCGCACATCATGTTGCAGCGGTTGGTGAGGTCCACGGTCAGCACGGAGCCGCGGCCGTGCTTGATCGAGCTGAAGCCGTGATTGTGCAGGCCCTCATCGTTGTGGGCGCGAATGTCGCGGCCGGGAAAGTTCTTCTCAATCCATTCGAGGAAGTGGGAATCGACGGCCATCATGTCTTCGAAGTGGCCGTGGATGGGGCAATCCTTTACCATCCAGATCTGGCCGTCACGCTCAACAATGTTGGCCTTGATCTCGCCCACCTTTTCAGAGAGCAGAGTTTGCCAGTTCTGGTCTCCGTTCAGAATCCGCTCGCGCGCCTCCTTCACACACTCCGGGCACAGCGAGTCGGTCTGGCGGGGCCAGCCCAGCTGCGGCTTGGTCTTCTGCCAGGATTTCAGCAGTGGCTTGTCAGACCACCTGGGAATGAAGGTCGGACCGGGGCGGTATTTATTGAAGAACTGAATGGTATCGTATAGGACGGTGGCGGTCGAGCATACACCTTGGTCCACGTACTTCATGAGCCGCTGACCTCTGATTCTCGGCATAGTGATTTATCCTCTCCCCCTAAAATGACGATCGCTCCCCGCGGAGCGGTGCGCGCTTGCCCTCGAACCCCCGAGTCGCCGGGTCTGGGACGGACCTGAACCCGAGTTTCTCAACTTGGCGCTTTGTGGCAAAAACGTGGATGGCAAGCCACCTCACGCCTCTCCCTGCGCCGGAACATACGAATCAGTGCTAGCGCACCCAAATTTGGTGTCGCGGAGACCACCACAGGTGAAACCCACGATGGTCCGAGGCCCCAGAGTTTCGCGTGCAAATGATACGAGTTAGAGGAGTTAAGGTTAAGGAGATTGCGCTGAAGTGTCGTTTTGACCGGTTGTACGGCACAAAAAGTCACGTGAACGGGTAATGTCAATCGCTTGAAAATCAACGTGTTGGGCAATTTACTAGCTGACGCCTGTCACATTACTTGGCCAAGTATGAGGGTAAGGTGTCGCATTAAGCGGTACCAGAGACCCGTCCCAGCAGTGCCAGACGGTCATTCTGACCGCATCCCAAGGTAGGAAGGTCGGACTGTGGGACAGCAGCCTTAATTTATACTT
Organism: uncultured Acidobacteriota bacterium; assembly: GCA_963804995.1. Lineage (GTDB taxonomy): Bacteria > Acidobacteriota > Terriglobia > UBA7540 > UBA7540 > Bog-366. The sequence goes on along the minus strand of CAWDSK010000001.1, from coordinate 470,794 downwards.
ATGATAGGGAAATAATGGGTAATGGGGTGTTGTCAAGCGGAAGAACGCAACCACCCATTCGCCTGCCCGGAGGAATCAGAAACGGGATTATTAGGTTTGTGTAGTGAAGGGGTGTGCGACAAATCTGTGTGGGTCAGGCCGCGCGGGGGCGACGGTTCTCCCAGTAATCCTCGAATTTGCCGCTCAAGCGATGGCAGCGAAGGGCGATGATGGCATTGGCCCCGCGGACCCTCCAGAACATACCGGAGCGCTTCAGCCGAGTGCCGATGAGGGTTTTGCAGCCGGCTTCGACAACCCCGGAACCTACGAACAGATGCTGACGCCGAAAGGTCGGATAGCGCATCCGTTGGGCGTTGACGGTAAAATAATCTGCCGCGTGGCGCAAGAGTTCGGCGGCTTCGGGCGTGGCTGGGAACAGCGAGCGCAAATCGCGCACTAGGGATTCGATCCGCCCGCTCTCCAACTTCTCCTCCCGTTTTCTGGTCCACCTTCGGCGGTGGCGCTCGTCGGTGGGCCAGAGCTGGCCCGACAGCTCCCATAAGTGCTGTCGGGCATGATAAAGATCCACAATCTGAATGGCTCCCGGAAAGTGCTCGGCGGTGAGGTTCCAAATCCAAGGAGCACCATCGCCGATCACCACTTTCTTTTGGGCCCGGTTCCAGCCCCGACGATATGCTTCGAGGTAGATGCGTCGCCCAAAAACCTCGGCCGTTTCGATGCCTCCCGTGTAGGTGGTGGAGCCTTCTTCGCGCGCCGGTCGGCCCCGGGCATCCCGTGTCGTCTGGGCGAAGACACAACCTAATTTCACTTCCCGCGGGCGCGCTTGCTCGCTCTGTTTCCCCGCTCGACCCTCGGTTTCCGAACTCACCACCGGTACTCCCGTCCCATCCATCTCCACATAGAGTACCGGAATTTCCGGTCCCCTCACCTGCGGCAAGTTCCGTTGCAGGCCTTGCTGGATCGAGGCTTGTTCCTGGGCGGCAATCTCGGCGCCCAGAGCCTCTGCCTGCCGTTCCACGGCCTTGGTGGTCACCTCCAACCCGGCCAGCAGTTGCAGTTGTTCTCAACCGAGCGCAAAGGAGGTTTCGCTGCCCACCACCGCCATCATCCGTCGCACCCCAGGAGAATATTCCGTGCCCTCCACATCCAGTTCCTGATCGCGGGGACTCTGTCCCCGGTGACAGGCCGGACAAACGTAATAGGGACGCTCGGTCTCAACCCGCCCCAGCACGGTCAGCAGTTGCTTCCGACGCCTGCCACGGTAGGGGGCCCCCCGACCACAGCCGCAGGGAACTTGGCGAGGGCACTCGTCCGGGGCGGCCAGCAACTCCTCCAGCACCGCCGCCCCCGCCCGGTGCATGGCCGCGCGTGTGGCCATCTCAACGGCTTCCAAATCCAGCGTCCCGGACTTGCGCCGCCCAGCAAAGATCACCGCCAGCAGGGACTCTACTTCTCGCGCCACTTCCCGCTGAATGGCTTCCGCCGTTTTTTTTCCTGCTCCGCCGCTTCGGCCTCCTGGGGGAGGGGGCGCTGACGGCAGATTTTTTCGTTCACCTCCACGAAGGCCCGGCGCAGTTGTTGAAACCTGCGGAACTCGGCAATCTGTCGTTCCGCCTGGTGCCGGGCGGCAGGGCTGGGGAAGGTTTCGCTGACGGTCCGGCCCTGCACCTTGTAAGTGAGCCGGAAGTTAGGGCCGTGGCCGGGATGATGGGGCTGATGACAGTGACAGTTGGACTTGCCGCAGCGGGCGGTAATGCTGGTGATCGAACCACTGCGGAGGTCACCCAGTTGGGCGATCTGGCGGATCAACTCCGCCCGTTGGTTCTCCAGGACGTTCAAGGGATTGGGGCATGTTAAGGCCTCCTCTATCCTAACGTATCATATACGTTAGGATATAAGCGACAAAAAAAGAGCCAGCCCAGAGCGTTACATTTATGTCGCGCACCCTAGTGAAGCCTCACGTTTGACCAATTGGTACACTCATTGTTATAGTTAGAGTTTGCACTTTGAAGGCAGGAAACAACCTAAGCAATGGCTAACATTCAAGTAAGTTTCCCGGATGGGGCATCCCGAGAATATTCCCAGGGCACTACGGCGCTAGAGGTTGCGAAATCGATCGGCCCACGTCTGGCTGCTGATGCGGTGGCCGCGAAGGTGGGCGACCAGCTCATCGATCTTTCGACGAAGCTCGAGGCGGGCGGGCCCATTCAGTTCATCACCCCCGCATCTCCCGAAGGCCTGGAGATTTTTCGCCACTCCTCCGCGCACTTGCTGGCCGCGGCGGTCACGGACCTCTTTCCGGACGCTCATCCGGGCATCGGGCCACCCACCGAGACCGGCTTCTTTTACGATTTCTACCGCGAGAAGCCCTTCACGGAAGAGGATCTCGAAAAGATCGAGGCGAAGATGCGGGAGCTCGTCAAGGCTGATTTGCCCAACGAGCGTGTCTATTATCCCAAAGAAGAAGGCCTGAAGATCTTTGACCAGATGGGCGAATTCCTGAAGTGCCAACTGATCGAGGAAAAAGCCGACCCGGTGTTTTCCGCGTACCGCACCGGCAAGTTCCTGGACTTCTGCCGCGGGCCGCACGTTCCCTCCACCGGTCGAATCAAGGCGTTCAAGCTGCTGAGCGTGGCGGGAGCTCACTGGAAGGGTGATGAGAAATCGCACCCCATGCAGCGTATTTACGGGACCGCCTTCTTCACCCAAAAGGACCTGGATGCATTTCTCCAGCAGATCGAGGAGGCCAAAAAGCGTGACCATCGCCGCCTGGGCAAGGACCTCGATCTTTTCAGCATTCAGGACGATGCGGGGCCAGGGCTGATTTTCTGGCACCCCAAGGGTGGGGTGATTCGCAGGGAAATAGAGGATTGGCTGCGCGATGAGTTGACGGCTCGCGGGTACGATCTGGTTTTTACTCCGCATGCCATGCGCTTGCATCTTTGGGAAACCAGCGGCCACACGAACTTTTATCGCGAGAACATGTTCGGGGCGATGGAAGTAGAAAACGACCAGTATCAGCTCAAGCCCATGAACTGCCCCGGGCACATCCTGATCTACAAGTCGCGGGCGCGCAGTTATCGCGAGCTGCCCATGAGGTTGGCGGAGCTCGGCACGGTATACCGCTACGAGCGCTCGGGCGTCATGCACGGACTACTACGCGTGCGCGGGTTCACGCAGGATGACGCCCACGTTTTTTGCATGCCCGAACAGCTCGAGTCCGAAGTTCAGGCTTGTGTGGATTTCGCTTTCCTGGTGCTCAAGACGTTCGGCTTCGACCACTACCAAGTCGAGCTTTCGGCCCGCGATCCGGGAGATCCCGCACATTACGCGGGCACCGAGGAAGAATGGGCGCAGTCAGAAGGCGCTTTGATGAACACGCTGAAGCGCATGGACATCCCCTTCAAATACATGCCAGGGGAAGCGGTGTTTTACGGGCCGAAGATCGATATCAAGCTGGTGGACGCCATCGGGCGCCCCTGGCAACTTACCACTGTGCAGTTTGATTTCAACCTGCCGCGGCGTTTCGGTTTGGAGTACGCGGGATCGGACGGCCATCCCCACACTCCGGTCATGGTGCATCGCGCGCTACTCGGGTCCATTGAAAGGTTCTTTGGAGTTCTGATTGAGCACTATGCCGGAGCCTTTCCCGTGTGGTTAGCGCCGGTTCAAGCCGTAGTTTTGCCCATTAGCGACAAACATCTGTCTTATGCTCAGACGGTTTTCGAGGAACTCCGCGGGGCGAAGCTGCGTGTACAACTGGACAACCGCAACGAGAAGTTGAATTCGCGCATCCGGGACGCCCAATTGCAGAAGGTTCCCTTCATGCTCGTCGTGGGCGACCGCGAGGCCCAGACCCACAGCGTAGCGGTTCGGCGTAGAGACTCCGGCGATGCCGGTTCCCGCCCGGTTGGGGAGTTCATCAATTGGGCTCAACAGCTTATCGACACTCGGGCTGCGAAATGGTAAGCTAAGCGAAACCTGTGGACCGGGTCGTTCCCAGTCCTAAAAGGAACTTGCGTTTTTTTGGCCCCCGTGGGGGCTGGGAGGGAAGATTTATCGCCGATCGATTCGTTCGAGTAAATGAGAGGATTCGTGCCCGCGAAATTCGGGTTATTGATGAGGCAGGCGGGCAACTGGGAATCATGCCTCCGGTTGAGGCACTAAAACTAGCCAAGAGTCAGGGCCTGGACCTGGTAGAAGTTGCACCGACCGCAAACCCTCCGGTTTGCCGCATCATCAACTACGGGAAGTACCTCTACCAGCTTAGCAAGCGACAACACGAGGCCCGGAAGCATCAGAAGTCAATTGGGCTGAAGGAAGTCAAAATGCGGCCCCGGACTTCCGCGCACGATTTCGAGACGAAACGGAATAAGGTCGTTGATTTTCTGCAAGAGGGGGCAAAAGTCAAAGTCACGATCATGTTTCGTGGGCGGGAGATGGCTCATCGGGATTTAGGTTTCAACATGATCGAGCGCCTGATTCAGGAGGTAGGTGAAGCTGGCCAAGTGGAGGCTCGACCCCGGCTCGAGGGTCCGAACCTGACTGCCATCATGGCGCCCAAAAAGTCGGCGGGCAAATCCGCGGCGCCAGCGGCGCGTCCAGCGGCGACCACCCAGCCCAACGCGCCCCTGACGGCTCAAGCCAAGCCCGCAGGCTCGCACGGTTCTTCAGGAGGATAGATTTGGCCAAGGTTAAGAAAGTTAAATTGAAGCTCAAGACTCACAAGGGAGCCGCCAAGCGGTTCAAGATAACCGGCAGCGGCAAGGTTATGCGTCATCACTCGTTCGCCCGTCACATTCTCACTTCCAAGCCTAGCAAGCGGAAGCGACGGCTGGCTAAGGCCGTTGAGTTGTCGCCCGCCGACGTGGCACAGGTTCGCCGCATGCTCCCCTACGGGAGATAAGCGCGAGGTGGTAATAGGGAACAGGGAATAGGGAACAGGGAAGAGGTCAGAGGGAACAGCCAACCGAACTCCCTGGGACGGCAGTCTGTTACCTGTTCCCTGTAACCTGTTCCCTACTGTTCAGGGTGCGGGAAGGCTTTACCGAGGCCCATAGGGTGCCTTCACTGCCCCACAAATTCCAGTAAAGGAGATAAACCCATGCCTCGAGTTAAGCGTGGCACAGTCCGCCGCGCCAATCGGAAGAAGCTCGCCAAGCTCACCAAAGGATTTTTCCTCAACAAAAGCAAGCTCTATCGAGCGATGCAGGAGGCCGCGGATAAGTCCGGTCGTTATGCTTACCGCGACCGGCGGCGTCGCAAACGCGATTTCCGCCGCCTCTGGATCCTGCGCATCGGCGCCGCCGCCCGTCTGCACAACGTCACTTACAGCCAGCTCATTCACGGACTAAAGATCCTGGGAGTGGAACTGGACCGCAAGATGCTTGCGGAAATGGCCGTGAAGGATCAGACCGGGTTCGCTGATCTGGTCGGCAAGGTGAAGCAGACGCTGAGCAGCCCGGCGCCGACAACTTAGGGCCGAGTTTTCCGGGCAAGGCTTTATGCAGGGGCGGTCGCCAAGGCAACCGCCTCTAGCAAGTGCAAATCCTCGCCATGACCCTCGATGAAAAAGTTCGGAAGACGCTTGCCGAACTCGGCGTTACCGACGCTTCAGGCGTGGAAACGCTCTTTGCGGAGGTGCGCGCGGCGATGGATCAGGAGAGGAGCAGCCTGGTCTCGCGCGGCACCTCAAGTGAAGCCGAGCGCGGCAAACTTTGCAAAGACCTTCGCGACCGCTGGCTGGCGCGCAAGAACGGACTGCTATCACTGATCGATGAACATTGGCTGAAGGCTTCATCAAAAGAACTGAAACCGAATGTTGGCCGGAGCTTCAATACTCTTCGGCAGGCGGCTGAGACATTAGAGGTCGAGTTGTTGCTGAGGGAAGTTCAAGTAACCCAGGCCCAATACCTAAAGCTCGCGGCGGAAATTGTCCCGCCCCCGGATCTTACCCTTCCCGGTAACCGCCGCCCGCTCGGCTCGCTGCATCCGGTTACACAAATGCAGCGCGAAATTGAAGAGATCTTCCTCAATCTCGGGTTTCACATCGAGACGGGACCGGAGATTGAATCCGTCTATTACAACTTCGACGCGCTGAACATTCCGGAAAGTCACCCCTCGCGGGATGACTGGGACACGCTCTACATCGACTCGAAAACTGTTTTGCGCACCCACACCTCCCCCGTGCAAATCCGGTCGATGGAAAAATACGGCGCGCCGCTCCATATCATCATTCCCGGGAAGTGCTACCGGCACGACAATCCTGACGCCAGCCACTCGCCGATGTTTCATCAAATCGAAGGCCTGGCCATTGCGAAAGATATTACGTTCGCCGATCTGAAAGGGACGCTCAACTTCTTTGCCAAGAAGCTCTTTGGCGAAAAGATTCGCACGCGTTTTCAACCCAGCTTTTTCCCCTTCACCGAACCCAGCGGCGAGGTGGCCATAAGTTGTATTTTCTGCGGGGGTGAGGGTTGCAGGGTGTGCAAAGAAAGCGGCTGGATTGAAGTGATGGGTTGCGGTATGGTCCATCCTACGGTCCTGCGCAACGGCGGGATCGATCCCGAAATATATTCCGGCTGGGCTTTCGGGCTGGGCGTGGACCGATTCGCGATGATGAAGTACGACATCAATGACATTCAGCTCTTCTTTCAGAGCGATCTTCGTTTCTTGCAGCAATTCTGAATTTCTCCCGGCGTTACCCAACCATGAAGATATCTCTAAACTGGCTCAAAGAATTCGTGGATGTTCCGAGTAACGCACGTCAGCTCAAGTCCGACCTGACGATGATCGGCCTGAACACGGAGGCGCTGGCGCAGGTGGGCGATGACTGGGTTCTCAACGTGGAAGTCACCACCAATCGCCCCGACTGCCTGAGCCATTTCGGTACTGCGAGAGAACTTGCTACGCTCTATCGCCTGCCCCTGAGGAAAATAGAAGTGCAGGTGAAGGAGTCCGGTGGGTCCTCAACGGATGCGGCCACCATTGAAATTGCTGATCCCGACCTTTGCGCGCGGTATTGCGGGCGGGTTGTGCAGAACGTCCAGGTAAAGCCCTCACCGGCCTGGTTGGTGAAACGCTTGGAAGCGATTGGCCAGCGCCCCATCAACAACGTGGCTGACATCACAAACTACGTGTTGATGGAGCTGGGCCATCCTCTTCATGCCTTCGATTTGTCCCGGCTCAGACAGCAGAAGATCATCGTGCGGCGCGCCAGACCCGGTGAGCCGTTGCGCACTCTCGACGGCGTCGAGCGCACCTTGACCCGCGAGAACCTGGTCATAGCGGATGGTGTGCGCCCTGTGGCTCTGGCGGGGGTTATGGGCGGAGAGGAGTCCGAGATTTCCACGAGCACTCGCTCTGTGCTGCTCGAAAGTGCGTGGTTCGAGCCCCTCTCGATTCGCCGGACGTCCAAGGCTCAGGGGATGCACACGGAAGCTTCACACCGCTTCGAGCGCGGCGCTGACATCGAGATGGCCCCCCTGGCCCTGGACCGCGCTACGGACTTGATTCAGGAACTTGCCGGCGGAGAGATTCTGCGAGGTGTGATCAACGTCTATCCGCGCCCGGCGCGCAGAGAAGACCTGTTGTTTCGGAAAATCGAGATCGCCCGCATGCTGGGTGCCGAGGTCCCAGACGATGAGGTGGAGCGCATCTTGCGCGGCTTGGGATTCCAGCCCGAGCGACGAGGTACAGAAGGCTGGCAGGTTTCTGTGCCTTCCTTTCGGCTGGATGTCTCCCGGGAAGTTGATTTGGTCGAAGAAGTGGCTCGGCAATTCGGTTACGACCGTCTGCCCGCACGCGTTCGCCCCGCGCCGCCGCGCATCGAAAGGGACACGGACCGCGATAAGATCCTGACGGTGTCTTCCCGGCTGGTGGGGCTGGGATACTATGAAATCATCGCGCCGGCTATGGTCGACCCTGCTGAGAACGAGCGCTTCGCGAATCGTCCTTCGGTGGTGCTGGCCAATCCACTGAGCCAGGATGCATCTGCCATGCGCGCCTCCGCAGTCCCCAGTATGCTTCGGGCGATTCGCTGGAATCTGGACCGAGACCTGGTGGACATGAGGTTTTTTGAGATCGGGAAGACCTACAACCTAGATGCGCAGGGAGCTCCGGAAGAACGCCGCGTTCTCACCCTCGGCAGCACGGGGCATCAGCGGCCGGCGTCGACTCACGATACCGAAAAGACACTCGACTTTTTCGACTTAAAGGGCGACGTCGAGACGATCCTTGCAGCTTTCGACCTGCCAGGCTTGGACTTTGAATCCCCAGGGAGCGCATATTACGATGCCAGGCTCAGTGCGCGCCTGACTTCGCGGGGAGAGCCGTTGGCGGTTTTTGGGCAACTCCGGCAGGACGTGGCGCGCGAATACAAGTTACGGCCGGCGGTGTGGATAGCGGAAATCGATTTTGAACAACTCCTCACTTTCTCACTTCGCTCCCGGCAGTTCCAGACGTTCTCAAAGTTTCCGGCTGTGGAGCGAGACTTCTCACTGATTGTGCCGGACGAGGTGCCCTATGCCCGCCTCTCAGTAGCAATTGCCGCCTTGGCAATGGAAGAGATTCAGGGCTTTCGTCCCGTTGACCGGGCCGACCCATCCACCGTGGCCACACTCCCCACAGGCCACTATGGGCTTTTGCTGCGTGTCGATCTCCAGAGCCTGACGCACACGCTCACCAGCGAAGAGGTCGGCCAGTTGAGCGAACGCGTATTGGCCGCGCTGGCGCCCCTGGGGGTGCGCCTGCGGAGTTAGACTACTCTTCACCCTTTATCTTTGGCGGCGCCGCTCAACGTGGGGCGTTGATACGAGATTCTTGGGGGACGCATGACGGACTCGAACGACCAGTTTCAGAGACTGGAAGAAAAACTCTTGAAAGCGATCGAGATCTTCAAGCAGACTCAGGCGGAGAAGCGTGCGCTGGAGCAGAACCTGGAAAAGATCAGGGCGGAGACGAAGGGGCGCGCCCAACAGATCAGCGCCATGGAGCGAGAGGTCATTGCTTTGCGGCGGGAGCGCGAAGATGTGCGGGAGCGCGTCGAGAAGTTGCTGGAGAGGGTAGAGATGTTGACAAGTCCGCGCTCCGAGGGATAATGGCCGCAGGGTTGATTTCCTGGGGGAAAAATCTGGTTGGCAGGATAATGTGATCCAAGGAGGCTTCTGACCATCGTGGCAAAAGAACCCCACGGCATCCGAGTGATCATCTACGACCAGGAATACTTCATGCGGGGTGATCTCAACGAGGAATACATTCAGAAACTCGCTCAATACCTGGACGCCAAGATGCGTTCCATTGCCGAGCGCACCCGAACCGTTGACACGCTGCGCGTGGCCATGCTGGCGGCGCTCAACGTCGCCGATGAGTACCATCAGCTTAAGGCCAGGTACGAGGAAGTTACCCAACACGTGGACCAGAAGGTGGTCGAGTGCTCGGAGGCTCTTGATCAGATTTTGAAGGAAGCGGTTTGAAATCTGCGCCCCCGCCGGCACGGACTTGAAGAGCCGGAGCTGCGCGGATTTGCCGGAAAGGTTTCTTCGTTTCTCCGGAACAGTCTGCCCCCCTGAGAAAATCACTCCTGAGACCTTAACAGTGGACAGCTGGTTGAGTCGGGTGCAGTTGGAAGTACGGACGGGGACCCCAAACGTCCCCGCACGGGAAATCAATAATATGCGAATTCTATTTATCGGTGACATTTTTGGACAGCCCGGACGGCGCATTGTGAAAGAAACTCTGCCGCTTCTCCGGGAGGAGTTCCAGCCGGAACTTGTTTTAGCCAATGCTGAAAATGCCGCCGCGGGTTTCGGGATCACTCCCTCCCTGGTCGAAGAACTGCTTGATCAGGGCATTGCCGTCCTGACTTCAGGCAATCACATCTGGGATAAGAAGGAAATTTATTCTTACCTCCGTGATCACCAGGATGGACGCCTGTTGCGGCCCGCCAACTATCCCGACGGTGCGCCCGGTCAAGGCCTTTACGTGGGGAAAACCGCAACGGGTATCGGATACGCCGTCATCAATTTGCAAGGGCGCGTCTTTATGCCGACGATTGAATGCCCCTTTCGGAAAGCGGATGCTCTTCTTGCGAGCCTTCCGTCTGATGTGAAGATCCGCGTTGTGGACATACACGCCGAGGCGACTTCCGAGAAACAAGCCTTGGGGTGGTATCTCGACGGGCGTGTGACGGCCGTCTTGGGCACGCACACGCATATTCCTACGGCTGACGAGACCGTACTCCCCCAGGGGACAGCCTACCTTACCGATCTTGGCATGACCGGCCCGTTCGAGTCGGTCATCGGCATAGAGCGGCAAGCGGTCATTCAGAAATTCCTCGACCAACTCCCCGCACGGTTTGAGGTCGCCAAGGGCGATGTTCGCCTCTCGGCCGCGCTCCTGGATGCCGACCCGGAGACTGGGCGGGCGCTTTCCATTCAGAGAATCATGCGGAAATAAACCCGAACACAGGCGATGGGAACCTTTGCGGTCCGAACCAACCTTCCGGAAAGTATTACAGCGCGAGAGACCTGCACACCGAAGCCAAAAGTGAAGGCCTAAGCCGACAGCTTCCCTGCTGCGATTCCACCCGGCGGGACTGCGGCGGCAGGACGCAGGCTTCTTCGCTTACTTAATCTTGAGCAGCTCGACATCAAAGGTCAGGGTGGAATTCGGGGGGATCACGCCTGGGTAGCCGCCCGTACCGTAGGCGAGATCAGGAGGGATGACGAGCTTGCGCTTGCCGCCCACGTGCATCGAGCCCACGCCCTCGTCCCAGCCTTTAATGACTTGACCGCGCCCCAGCGCAAACTCAAACGGCCGCTTGCCCACAGAAGTATCAAAAACTTTTCCGTTGGTGAATTTTCCCGTGTAGTTGACGACCACGGTATCGCCCACCTTGGGCTGTACGCCTTTACCTACAACCACGTCCTGAAACTTCAAACCCGAGGGCGTGGTCGTCCACGCCGCGGCAGGGGCGGCCGGATGCGCGGTGCTCTTGGTGGTAGTCGCCTTCTTGGTGGTGGCGGCCGGGGGGGAGACCTGAGGTGTTCCCGTCTGTGCCAGAAGGATGGCAGCCGAAAGCAGATACAGGATTAAGGAAATGAGAATCGATCGCTTCATGGGGAATCCTTTCAAGAGAAATTGTCGCGGTTAAAGTATCAGGACCGCCGAGGCATTTCAAGAACTGTGCAGTGAACACGAGAAGACTCCCTCCGGGAGACTTCGCTGCTCCCCGCCTGGGGTTTCACCCGGAGAGATACTGAACGACCGAGTAGGATGCACCAGCCGCGCCCCACATTCCTAATACGCCCAGCTACGTCGCCCATATCCGCCAAAGTACCATCGCGCTGAAACGGTGGTGTAGGCGCTCAGGGGACCATTCTTTCCGAGGTCGGCCACTCCCAGATTATTCTGGTACTTCCCGAGCCAGTCTACCCGGTGGTTGGTCAGTCGGAGTTCGAGGTTTCGTGTCACATTCACCCCGATGCCGCCGGCGCGCTCCAGAGCAATCGGGGTCATGGAATCGGTATATTCTATCTGCGGAATGTTCCGGCCCATATAGGCATGCGGTTCCATAAACACAAAGACCCGGTGAAGCGACCCGAAGGCGATGGGGCGGAGCTCCACATAGCCGCTACCCACGTAGCGGGCAAATGCTGCGCAAGGCGCCAGCCCCCCCGGTTGCGCCGGTCGAAGCCGCGCACCGATTCAAATCCGGCTCGTTGTGAGGTGGGGCAACAGCGAAATCAACAAAGCCACTCACCCAATCCTTGGGGAAAAGCTTGCGGTCAGTCGTCAGTTGCTGTTGCTGGGCGCTGGCGACTCCTGCCGATAGGATACTTGCCGTGATCAAGACTCCGATGATAACGGGGCTGGAGCCGCTCATACTCTCACCTCTCGCGTGCTAGATTAGGGTCGAGATTGGTCTCGGGCTATTTGATTCCTGAGTTCGTTTATACATGTTTTCCAAAAGGCATACAAAGGAATAATGCTGGACCGCCCGCAGCTTGACGAAAGTCAGACTCTCACATTAAAGCTGGGATACCACCTTTCAAAAAGCCTTGGACAATGGGGCCGGCAGAGCTTCGGAAAGCCCGAAACCGAAGCGCGTCATTGAAAGATTCGCTTCACCAAAGTGCGACCTCCCGGCTGCCGTCCGCACCGGTAATCGGCACCAGCACGGTGGGCTGTTGCCGGCGCTTAAACTCATGCCGAATCAACGCCAGGCCGGCGGCCGCAAATAAGGTCGCGAGACCGTACCAAAGAGGCTTCGACCACTCCGGCCGACCAAAGAAAAGGAGGCCGGAGAGCACTAGCAGAACGGACCCCCACACCGCGGGCGCCCACGCAAAGGCTTCGGCAATTGGAAAGTCCTCCCGAACTGAAGCGAGTTCAAGGGGAGGAGGGCCAGGGAGAACCGCAGGAGATGTACTCATGGTCGCGAATCGGAGTAGGCGTGCCTTTCAGAAGCTAATCCCCTTGGGATCCATCCACTCCGGAGAAAGCTAAACGGCGCTGATTGTACGCCGATGTCGGCGGCGACGCAAATCTATGTGTTCGTGCTGTACGGAGGGTTTCGGGTCGGTCCGATTGTGCTAAACTCGCTTCGATTCATAAACCCCTTGGGAGAATCACGGTGACCGCAAGCATACTCAACGGCAATAAGATTCGAGATGAAATCCAGTCAGAACTCCTGGAGCAGATTGCGGCTTTGAGGCGTTCCGGTATCACTCCGGGCTTGGCAGCGGTTCTGGTGGGCGATAATCCTGCGTCGCAGAGTTATGTCCGGAGCAAGGTGAAAACCTGCGGTGCGCTAGGGCTGTACAGCGAAAAGATCGAGCGCCCCAGTGAAACCACGACGGAAGAACTTCTGGAATTAGTCAACAGCCTCAACGGGAATGAGGAAATTGATGGCATCCTGGTGCAGCTCCCCCTGCCGCCGCAGATTGATACTAAGCGCGTGCTGCTCGCCGTGGACCCCGCGAAGGATGTGGACGGTTTGCACCCAATCAACGTGGGGAATCTGGTGGCGGGACGGCCGGGGTTTCGCCCCTGCACCCCGGCGGGAATACTCGAAATCCTCAAACGCTCGAAGATTCCGATCAAAGGCGCACGCGCCGTGGTGATCGGCCGCAGCGACATCGTGGGGAAGCCGGTGGCCATGCTGCTGCTCCATGAGCATGCCACGGTCACGATTTGCCACTCACGCACCCGCGATCTGCCCGCCGTGGCGCGCGAAGGCGACATCCTGGTGGCCGCGATGGGCAAACCTGCCTTCGTGACCGGAGATTTCATAAAACCCGGTGCGACCGTCATCGACGTGGGCATCAACCGCCTGACGACGGAAGAGGAAGTGCGAAGGATATTCCACAATCCCGCGGGTCCTCTTGAGACCCTCCAAAAAAAGGGTTCGGTGCTGGTGGGTGATGTGCAACCGGAAGACGTGCGAGAAAAGGCGGGCGCCTTCACCCCGGTGCCGGGCGGCGTCGGCCCCTTGACGATTGTCATGCTGATGTCGAACACCATCCAGGCCGCGCACCTGCGCCGCGGGTCGCGCCTTGCAGCTCATTGAATGCCTCAGCCCTTACCCACTTTCGGTCTGACCGGGGGCGTCGCCAGCGGAAAGAGCACGGTGGCGCGATTCTTCCAGGACCTGGGCGCCCACATCATTGACGCGGACGGGATCGGGCACCAGTTGATCGAACCGGGCCAAGCCGCTTACCAGGAAATCCTCGAGCGCTTTGGAGAAGCAATCCTCGGACCCACCGACGTCATCGACCGCCAGAAGCTCGGCGCCAAAGTCTTTCGAGACGCGCAACAGCTTCTCCACCTCAACGCCATACTTCATCCCCGCATCATCGCGCGCGTGGATGAGCTGGCACGGGATTACCACGCCCGCGACCCGCATGCAGTCGTGATCGTCGACGCCGCACTGATCTTTGAGTCGGGAATCGGCGGCACTCTCCAGAAGGTGATGGTGGCCTGGTGCCGGCCGGAACAGCAGGTGGAGCGGCTGATGGCGAAACTGGGTGTTTCACGCGAGGAGGCCGAGCGCCGCATCCGCGCCCAGATGCCTGTGGAAGAAAAATGCCGCCGCGCTGACTACCTCATCGATTGCTCGGGGAGCAAGGAAGAAACTCGTCGGCAGGCGGAGGAACTCTATCCGGAATTGCAAAGGCTTGCCCGGCAGGGTTAGCACGCTCCAGCGCAATACCTACAGACCAAGTCTGTGCTGGACCATCTACCTTCAACCTTCTTCCTTCAACCACTCCTTACCGCGCGCGACAAGTTGATCGAGCGTTGACTGGACGGTTTGCAGGTACTCTGCTTGCTGCTTCTCGTCGGCGTGTCGCGGTACCTCGATGGGCGGAGCGATAAAGATTGCCGTGCGGGTGAAGGGTTTGGGAAACTCCGTCTGATCCCAACTTTTCCGGAACACCCAGGCGCGGCGGGGAACAATGTGGAAGCAAAGGATACAGGCGCCACTCAGCCGGGCAAGCTGCACGACGCCGGGCTTGGCCACGAACCGGGGGCCACGGGGTCCGTCGGGAGTTACCGCGGCCTCCAGACCCTGGCGCAGAGTCCGGACCATTTCCACCAGGACCCGGGCGGCCCCCCGGCTGCTGGAGCCGCGCGAAGTCGCATAGCCGTGCCGATGAATGACCCGCGCAATGAACTCGCCATCGAAATTCTGGCTGACCATGACCACCATTCCCCGCTGACGCCAGTACCAGACGGCCGGAAAGATTTCGCGATGCCAGAAGGTGACGATGAAGCTTTTTCCGCGCCGCACTGCCTCATCATAGTTCTGTTTGCCAAAAACTTCCCAGCGCAGGCTGCGGCCGATCAACAGCACCACCAAATAACCAATCCAGTCCGCCAGAAATAGCTGGACGCGTTGCCGGCGCGTAAAATTGCGCTGACCCACACCTAAGAGGCGCTGGGATTCGTCTGGCAAAACGGGCTCGCCAGTTTCAATCACCGTCTTGTGGTTCACACCTTCGTCAGTCATCTGAGGGAAGCAATCTCTACTTTCAACGGCATCCCGCTGCCGCACATCGACACCTGAGAGAAGATTGCCATAGGGGACCGATGAGGGCAAGCAGGTCCAGCCCCGCCGGCTCGCCATGGTGAATCTTCTTTCGGGTCGCCCTCCTCCGCAAGGTAAGAAATCCCGTCAGGGGGTCGGCGGAGATGGCTCGTTCCGCCTGGCGCCCGATGCCTGGTGGCGTCGCCACCTCGCCAGCACGATCCCCCGCAGGAAATAAGCAGCAGCGCTGGCCCACAGGATACGGTAGTAAAGCGGGGTATTCAGCTTCCAGGCGAGATAGGCGCCATCCAACCCCAAGATCCACAACCAACCTTCACTCAGAAAGCCTTGGACCCACTTCGGCTTGGTGCCACCCGCCGGCACTCGGGGGGTAAGCGACGGCCAGAGGCGGGGCAGGACAGCGAGGTAAGCTAGATAGGCTTCGCCCTGCGTCTCCCGCAGCGCGGCTTCTTCCCGGCCGATCAGGCGATGGATGAAAAGCGTCTGCCCGACGACCAGAACGAACCAACCAGTTCGACTGGAGAACATCGCGATTCCGGCAGCCATGAGCAGATTGCCGAAATAGAGGGGATTGCGGACGTGCCGGAAAGGGCCGTCGGCCACGAGCCTTTCTGTGCGCACCTTGGAGTCGTGAACCACCTCGGCCCGCAAGTAAGCGCTTCCCCAAGTGCGCATCCAGGCGGCAGCGATGACCAAGGCGGCCGATATTCCTAACAGGGCCTGAACTCCCAGCCGAGGCGTCAAGGAATTTATGGCAAATCCGTGGTCCGTCAGCAGCTTGAGCAACGCACCGGAAGCGTTCTGGTGGTCAAACCTGTAGCAACTGAAGGCCAGCAAATAAATCAGAGTAATAAACCAGAAGCGGTGGCGGAATTCAAAGTCGGTGGCGCGCATGCGCTGGACATCCTCGGGGCCTGAAATGGGTTACTCCGTCAGGGGCTCAGCCTTCGGAAGAGCCGGAGGCGGGGAATCCGTTCGAGAGGTGTCAACGAGAACCACGTTGATGGGGCTCCCAGCCTTTCCGCAGAATCCTGGCGTCGGAGGAGAATCGAACTTTACCTCCAAGTTGAATCAGCTTCTCGATCTTCCATAGTCTTTCAGGACTTCGTGGACGGCCTGGGTCTTGGTTCGGGCCCCGGTTTCTTCCTGTACGATTCGCAGCATGTCATCGTCGATATTCAAGGTGGTGCGCATTATATACTCCGCGCATACAGGCTTAGTGAATTCGTATGCAGCACCGAGCATATCATTTGACCCCATTGTATGGCACGTGAGGCCAGTGGCGGGTGTGGCACTCAGGAGGATGCCGTGGGAGCAATCTCCGACGAGCCGTTGCCCCCGACCCCCGGCCTCGGCACGAGGTTCCTGGCCACGATTTCTGCGACGTCCAGGATCTCCACATCATCGCGCTTGAGGGCATTCGCAGCGTCGCGCAGCATGATGGGGCAATACGGGCATGCCACCGCAACCGTCGTGGCCTGGGTAGCCAGAAGCTCGGCGACGCGCTGTTGATTCACGCGTTCCTTGCCGTGCTCGCGTGTATCATCCGCTACGAAAAGCTGCGCCCCGCCGGCTCCGCAGCAGCGCGTGTTCCGGCCATGGTGCGCCGCCTCGGTGATCGATACCCCGACAGCGCGCAGGATATCCCGGGGCTCAGCGGTAATGCCACGTCCTCTCGCCAAGTAACAAGGGTCATGATAGGTGGCCTGCAAAGCTGAGGACTGGAGGTTGAGCATGGGCGCGAGTTCCGCCAGCAGTTCCGTGTGGTGGACAATCTTCAAGTCAAGCTTCGCGTAGGAAGCAATCTGCCGGTAGTCCTTATCCAACATCGTGGTGCAGTGCGGGCAGCAGGTCAGGACCTTCTTCACCCGCGCGTTCTCAAAGGTCTCGACGACTTTTCCAGAAAGTTCAAGGAAGAGGTATTCGTTCCCCGCGCGCCGGGCTGGCTCACCGCAGCAGGTTTCCCGCGCGAGCACGCCCCAGGAAACTCCCGCGGCATCCAGAATCTGTTGCATGGCGTGCGCCACTGCCTGGCCGTGCTGATCGAAACTCAACCCGCAGCCCAGCCAGAACAGCCATTCCTGGCTGCCATCGAAAATCGGAAACTGCTTCGACTCAATCAACTTCTGTCGCGTGTCGTGAGCGATGCCCCAGGGATTGTGCGGCGCGCGTTCCATGGTAGTAAAGAGCTGGTTCACCTTGTCGCTCGTGATGCGGCCTTCGCTTACCAGTCCCCGCCGGAGGTCGAGAATCTTCCTGCCCACATGCTCGATGCCCACGGGACACACCTGCTCGCAGGCGCCGCAGGAAAAACATTGGAAAAGGTCTTCCTCAGCGATGAAGGCTTGACCCTGTTTCTTTTCCGCGGCGGTTCCGGCGATGACATCTCCGCCGGAGAGCAAGCCGTGTTGCATGTCCAGAATGATTTCCTTGGGACTGAGCGACCCTCCCGCCAGGTTGGCGGGGCAGTACTCAGTGCAGCGGCCACACTCAACGCAGGCGTTGACGTCCAGAACGTCCTTGCGGCCCAGATCCTTGAAGTGAATCATCCCCAAGTTGTCGCCGTCTTCCCGCAGCGCGCGCATGGAGCTGGTGTTTTCGGAGCGAAAAAAGATCGTAAAGGGAGCCAGCACCAAGTGCAGGTGCTTCGTGATGGGGATGACCACGAGCAGCAAAAAGAACGACAGCGTGTGGGCCCACCAGTTTACTTTCCAAGCCGGGCTGGCGACGGGGAACACTCCCCAACCTAGCAGATAGGTCACCATGAGCGCCGAGATCAAGAACGCCACGATCCCGGAGGTTGCGGAGAGTTCACCGAGAGGCTTGGGTCTTAACACGAAGCGCCGGAACGACAGGCCGATCATTCCCACCAAGACGGCGACGGCCCAGACGGCGACAAACGCGCCATACCAGGTCCGTTCCCCGGTGGCCTTGTCCAGCCCGCGCAGGCCCAGCAGCATGTGATTCGCGCTCACCCATACGAAAGCAAAAAATCCCCACAAGACGGCGGCGTGCAGGATGCCCACCACCGGCCGCTCGCGCACCACCCGGTATTGCAGGATGACTTCCACAAAAACCCGCCACAGCCGCTTCAGGATATGGTCGTGAGGAAGATCACCGTGCTTCGGAAATTTTGAAAAAAGGCGGCGATTAACGGTTTTGAAGAAGAGCCATACACTGGTAATCGAGATGACGATGAAGGTTGCCCGCTCAAGGCCGCCCACAAAGAAGGCGACCAGGAACGCGAGCACGATGAGGGCAAGTATCCGGGAGTTTTCCCTGATTAATTGTAGGTTCATTCATTACACCATAATAACAATTTAAGGATATACAAATAAGGGTCAGGCGTTGCAGGTTCAACTTGCAGCACGAACGGAACTCCTTCAGGGCAATCGGCAGGGCTGGGCCCGTTCAGGGCGGGCCGGAAAACCCTATGCAAATTCTGGGTGTGCCGGTGCGCAGAAATCCCTGGGCTCGAAATTCAGGCGACCCCCGCGCCGGTCACCCTAGGGCGCGAGGAGGGCCATCTGCTGCTTGATGCTCTGGGATATCGCGGCGTTGGTGGCGTATTCTTTCCCCAGCCGCTCGTAAATCTGGCGTGCCTGGGCGGGCTGCGAAACGCGATACGAATCCGCCAGGGCCAGCAAGGCACTCGCTTTCGGCACCGACACCGTGGGATGGTCTGCCAGTTCCTGGTAGAGCTTGGCTGCGTCGGAGGTCTTACCCGCCTTCGCCAGCTCACCTGCCAGAGCAAACTTGGCGAGCGAAGCGACTTCCGCATCGCGGTCGCGGCCGGCCTCTTCGAGCGACTGCACGGCGGCGGCGTGATCCCCCAGGAGCGCCTGGCACACTCCTGCCTGGTAGCGCGCGATCTCAACTGCCTTGGGGCGTGGAAACATCTTATATTTATTTAGGATGGCTTCGAACTCCCCGAGCGCTTTCTTGTATTTATCCTGGGCGTTGGTGAAGGAGGTTGCACCGGCCTCCGCAGCGCCTGGCTCAGGCTGGCCCACGTAGGAGCGAAACGTCGTTAGCGCGGCGCCCAGATCGGCGTTGGCTTGGGCTTCCTGACGGTCGGTGTAATACTTCAGGCCGCCGGCCAATCCCACCACCACCACGACCATAATCGAGACGTTCAGGATTTCCTTGTAGTGCTTTTTGAAATAGTCCTCAAATTGCTCGAGGGTATCGCGAAATTCGTCTTGCTTGAGTTGATGCCGCGTCAGGCGATCCACAGTCTGGGCTCCTTCCGAATGCTTAACCTGCCATCTTAGCAACCTGTCCCGGGGGCGTCAATTGTATGTAGTGGCGGCATTACGCCGCCATTTGGAGAGGTAAGCTCAGGGTCGTCAAATCTACGATCCGCTCACCGAGGGGTACCCTGCGGCTCCGCCGCTCGCTGTGCGGAAAGGCTGCGCCTTTCCGTTGCGGGAGACCACCCATAACCTCCTCCGCGCCGCCTGGAAGGTACATCCTTCCAGGCGGCGCGGAGGAGGAGAAAATGTGGGCGATGGGTCGGAAGGGCAGAGCCCTTCCCTGGAGTTTCTACATTTCGGATGTGCATTACGCCGCCTCGGCCCCCATCACGGGCCACCCCAGAAGCGCGGTTCGGGCGTTTATCAGCCAAGTGGATGGTTTCCGAGTGACCCGTCATCCAGGCTTGACCCTCAGACACTCTATTCTCGCGCGTTAAACGCTTTTTCAAGCTCGCGGATGTCGGTCATCACGGCGTTGAAGTCGGGTTCCTGACCAAAGTACATCTCTCGCATTTTCTCGTAGTCCCTGCGGAGGGCCGCTTCGAGCTGGGGGCCGGGCGCAAGGCGGAGAGTTCCCTTCTTAGCGAGTTCATACCGCGCCCCGCCCTCCCGGAAAAAGTGCTGCTTATGCTCCACGACTTGCTCCAGCAGATTGAGATCCTCAACCGCGCGAAGGCCGCGGGGATGTTTTCATGTCAATTGCCGTATGATCTCATGACTCCAGGCGGGGGCGTGTTTTATTAGTTTGGCAAGTTGTGCGCGGTCGCGAGCGCTCAGGGCGCGGGACAACTGTCGAACCACGAAGTCTTGGTTCGCATGGGGCCCGGCCGCGCGGATCGCCTGGAGAGCCAGCCCTGCCGGCGTGCCTGCTCCGGGGAACCGCGATGGCCTGGCGGGTTTCAACTGAATCGTTTGGGCGCCGATCTTAACGCGATGGGCGGGGCCGTCAGTGAGATACACCAACTGAGCGGGGACTTGGTCGGTGAGCCCCAGCAAGTTCGCCGCGCGCGCGCCCGACACCTGTACCCGGCTTCCCGTCTTCGCAGCCAGTACCGCGGCCACATCATCCGGGTTTGGAGCAAGAATGCCCAGCTTCTTGTGAACGCGGGGATAATCATAAAGACCGTGGGCTAGGCGACGGATGGTCTTGTCTTGTGTCAATCGCGCTAACGCGCGATCAACCGCCCGGCGCGTGCCCAAAGCGAGGAAGTCCCGAGGCGTAAATACCCACCGGCGCCCGTGCACCCGAATTCGCTTGAGAACCGAACCTGCGACGGAATCCATGCCATCTCCCGGGGGAAATTATACATATGTTTTCCCCCATCATGTCAAACACATCGTGATAATACTTCTTTTACATTGAGGAGGTTATATCCGGCATTTTAGCTAAACATTAGACTAAGCAAGTAGTGCGGACCTGCTTCGCGAGGTCCACGGCTTTTTGGCCTTGTGCCCCGCGGCGGAGCCACGTAGATTATCGCGGTGTGACGTCGGAACCCACCGTTTCAATGTGACCGATGTGGCTTGGCAACGATCGCGCACTCTGGGCCATTGATGGGCGCACGCGGATTTGAAAATGAAAGGCTCGATATTGGATGAAAAGCCGCGGTTGTCAAAGGCGCGAACGAGGCGCTCCAACAATTCCGGCATCTGGCGGAATGTCCTTACCCGTCTCAGTTGCACGGCGCGAAATCAACCTTGAACGAATACTGCACCACTTCGATTTGCGGTTTCTGATTGATGGCGCGACGCACGTCGCGACGGAGCTTTCGAGCTCCTCCATGAACAAGGATGCCGCGTGGTTTCGAGTGGGTCTCACGGCCAAGATTCTTCAGGTATTTCCGAATCTGCCGCACGTGGCTCAGAGTAGGCGCGTCCTGCTTGCATTCGACCACCACTGGCCTCTCGTTCCGGTCAATCAATAAAACGTCGGAACGCGACCTATCATGGAAAACACGTTCGCGGACCTTCGCGGAGGGGTAGGGTTGCAGCCCATCTTCGAGTTTTTGGGGATATGTTCCAATATAATCTGAGAGCGCGCTCTCATGGCCGAACTGTGCAAACAGGGGGACCCAGTTCGCCTCGTCGTTCATGGCAAGCTCGACGGACTTGAACACTGTTGGACTCAGCCGCCTTATTGTCCCTAGCAACGCCCCCCTCGGAAGGCGCTTCGCCACGGGCAGCTTGACAACCGTGCCCGGGTCGCTTGGCCCAACGTTGAGATCCCAACGCACAATTACGCGTCGTCCCATTTCGCCGTCAGGCATCGTCTCACTTCGAGGAACCAAGGGATCCCATTCGTTGTCCCGAACTCGTTTGCAGACCACCTCGCCAATTCGCCCGACCCGGCTGTCTTTGAGCTGGACTACGATGAGGTCGCCCTTCGATATCAGTTTTAGCCCATTGCGCGCCGCCGCCCATCCTTCACCCCCAGCTCCGCCGTTTAGCGTCCAACCCTCCGCTGGATTCCACCCGACAGCAACGCATTGGTTCTTGAACCAGCGCTGCCACAGACCCGGCCAGTAGTCCTCCATACAGTACACCTTCCAATAATTCATGGGTTCGACTCCTATTCGGGTGTGAGGGCGGGTTGGGGCAGAGCAACGATCTGCGACTCGGGCGACCAATGTGCGTCGATGCCTAAGTCGCAGCCAGCCTTCCCAGCACACCTGGACTTGAGCGCGATTCAGACTGTCCGAGACAGAAGTCCGCAGGGTGGCAGTCTATTCATACAAGGAACGCATATGATTAACTCAATTTACCATTCGTGCTCGATCCAATAGTCATATTCGTCCCGAAGGAGTTGTGGCACCCATCTCGCGTCCAAAGGAGCCTCTTTTTTCCTTGCTGGTATCGTGGGAGAGAACCCGACAACCTCAAGAGACATCCCGTCGACCTCGGATGAGCGTGACCAAAATCGGGCTAGCAGACGCCCACCTCGCGTGAGCCAAACATGCATATTGAATGTGCGACCTCCGCCATAATGATCGCCCCGACCAAAAACTAGACGCATACCGCGTGCGTCGAAATGCTCGATGTAATTGACTTTAATTCCCGGTGCGCAACGAATTGGTTTTTCGCAAAGTTCCCAGCTCGTGGTTTTCATTTCGCCTCCTGCGATACCATAGTTCTTAGTCGAGGGGCAGGGCTGGTGTGGATGCGTTGATGTTCACCTATTGTCTACGGTACGAATCGCGGACGGTTGTCAGCTTGGTGTGCCCATACGCTATCCGATCGTAGCCGAATTTGACATCCACCTCAAAACCTGGATAGTGTGGCCGGAATCGTTTTGCTTTCCAATCCTCGACTGTCCATGAATCCCTAGCAGCACTTTTGTATGAATACTGGGGAATGCCTTTCCTATCATCCCGTACATTTCGGCCACTGATGTGACGGAAACAAACTTTGAAGGCTTCAACTTTCAAAATCTTCCTCTCAACATTTTCGATCTTTACCATGTTTCCTCCATGGGGCGAGCCCGAGTTTCATCCCCGAAGACCTTCCGGAGCGGGTAGCGGTAGCGCAGAGTTGTTCCGTTTTTTGGAACTACTCTGCGGCTCTCATCCATTCACAAAATTCGCACATTGGTATTGCCAATTTACGTACCGCAGAGTAGGGCAAACTACGCCCAACACTGCGCTTTCCGGCTAACGGCCTTTTGGACTGAACTCGCCAATTATTTGCTTCGGAACCTTCCGATAATTTCGCATGACGCTCTCCTCGATCACGGAGAAATCCTCGCCGAGATCAGTCACTACGAAACCGCGCTCGTAACTTTCATTGATTGTTTCCGCTATTATAGGGTCCTCTAGCCGCTTCTTCCCGGAAATCTCGCGCAGACCTTCCCGCGAAATTTGGAACCGACCTCGATCCTTCCCACCAAACTCCTTTCCGTAAATCTTTGCGAGAATGTTTGCCACTTCAGCCGGAGTTTTGCGCTTCCTGGTGTTAGTCATTTTCAATCCCCCGATGGTAAATTAGCATCCCCAGTATACTAATTCCCACCCCCGGAAGTCAAGTATGCAGCAACCCTTCCGACCATAGCCACACATAACGTCCTTTATGTTCGGCTACCCCCTGCCCCTTTGAGGATTACTGGGAGCAGAGTAGGGCAAACTACGCCCAAATCTGCGCTGGCGCAGAACGAAGTTCTGCGATTCCGGTTATGGGGAGGTCACTTTGGATGTTTTTGCAAGGATAGCGCGTGACAATGGCGCGCTAAAATCGTAAGCTTAGGGTGAGCGTACAGCAGTAAGGCGAAATCTATGATACACAAGGCAAAGGATCTCTCCCCCGACCAGAAGGCTGCTGTTGAGAGCCTGCTCGGACGCCAAATACTTGAAGGCGAGGCCGTGAGTGTACGTGCATTCGAGCCCCCGGTCCTCTCCGACCAACGGCGGCAGGAAATCGTCGATTCGCTTAAGTCTTATTTTGCGCAAGTAGATGCTAACAGCAGATCGGTTTCCGCCCAAGAAGCGGAACAGGCCATTACTGAGGCCATGCGTAGTACGCGGCCGCATTACGCTCCCCACCAGTGAGAGTTGTTCTCGATACCACGATCCTCGTTCGGGCAGGCGCAAGCCCTCATGGGCTGGCTCGTCATCTGTTACTCGCCATCATCACCGCCAAACATCCGTTAATCCTCTCGAATGAAATGCTTCATGAACTTGCCAAGGTGTTGCGCTACCCGCGTGTGATGGCCATCCACAGGTTGCCGGAAACGCAGATATACGATTTCGTCGAATTCCTGCGGGAGACTGCCGAGATAATTCCGCTTAACCCGGTGTTTACAGCGCCCATCCGCGACGTAAACGACCTGATCGTTTTGCAAACAGCCGTTATCGGCGAAGCGGACGTGATTTGCACAACGGATCAGGATTTCTTCCAACCGCCCGCTTCGGTGTTCCTTCATAAGCTCGGAATTGCTGTGATGGACGACACCGCTTTGATCAAGCAGTTGCGCTCTTGATGCATTCTCTCGATGCTCTCGCTAAATTTTTAATCCCGCAATACGCCACCCTGCCAGGTAGCGGTTAGCCACAGGTATCTGTAAACCGACGGATACCTGTGCGGCTTTTCACTTCATGTTCGTGACGAGAAACGTCGTAACACTGTGAGATAATATCCGACGATGACCGCTCTTCGATACTTATGAGCCCCAATCTCTACATCATTGCCGGACCAAACGGTGCAGGTAAAACGACTTTTGCAACGAAATTCTTGCCGACCTATGCCGATTGTAAGAATTTCATCAACGCCGATTTGATTGCAAAAGGGGTAGCGCCTTTTTCACCGGAAGCGGTTGCTTGGCGCGCTGGACGCCTGATGCTGGATGAAATCGATCGCTACGTGAAGCGTGGCGAGGATTTGGGTTTCGAGACGACGCTTGCAGGCCGGAGTTATCTCGGCCTGATTCGCCGTCTCAAGAAGCGCGGATACCAGGTGCATTTCTTCTATGTGATGGTGCCGACCGTTGATCTTGCCCTGACGAGAATCAGAGGACGAGTCTTGGAAGGCGGTCACGATATTCCCGAGTCTACGGTTCGTCGGCGCTTTGGCCGCTCCCTACGCAACTTCTTTGCCGACTATCGCCAGCTTGGAGATTCGTGGATCATATTTGACAATTCCGGCGGGACGCCGGCCGTCATTGCCTTTGAGAAAGAGGGTAAGTCCCGTATAATGAAACGAGAGGTTTATGAGACGCTGATTGATCGCTACGGGGGATAATGACAAAACCACCTGCAAACGTTCTCGAATTGCCATTGGAACAACGGGCTGAGTTGGCGTTCAAAGCCGCCGTTGAGGAAGTGATTGTTGAGCATGCGCGCCAAGGCCTGCCAATTTATATCTGGCGTGAAGGCAAAGTGGTCGAGGTTTCTTCCGAAGAATTGCAAGCGGAATCCGCGCGTCTGCAAGCGGAATGAGTCGATTGGGAGGTCGCTATGGCGGCCATGGAAAAAATTGATTGGTCGGACTGCCCTCTCGTCAAGGTGAAGCCGGGAGTGCAAAGCGGCGCCCCTGTGCTGCGCGGCACGCGGATGCCGGTCGACGCCATTGTCAACAACTTCGATTATGGGGTCAGCGCCGCTGAAATCGCCGAACAGTTTGAAATCCCGCCCGAACGAGTCGAGGCGATTTTAACTTACGCCCAGAGTCACCGCTTTGCGCATCCTGTTTGATTCAGATCGAAATGCCGCTCCCGCCAAAACCGCGAAGGAATATTGGTTGAGGTTGCCGGTGTTATTGGTAATGGCGTGCCGGAATTTCGGCTGATTTCGAGACGTGGCGCCTTCGATCTGGCGCGAAGATTGAACCGGGACCTACGGAACATCCCAAGAATGCCCGACTTCTTGGGCTCCATCCTTACCCGCACCGAGAATGCTGCCTAGGCCTAGCATAGGCCCAGGGCAGCCGCCCGTTCACATGGCCGTCCGCGATATGCTCGGATGTGGCGCACGGTGGTTCCGCGCGTATGGTCGGCCACTCGGAAACAATCCGAGTGCTCACTTTGACGTATAGTCGCCAAACCGCTCTTCTGTCGCCCTGCGGGAATCGGGGGCCTGGCGCGGGGGGAGTTCGCATACAAAATGTAGAAACCCCAGGGAAGGGCAGAGCCCTTCCGCACAGCAGGGGGCGAAGCCCATCAAATGCCAGCGTGTCCCGCTAATTTGGACAGCCCTAAGGCAAACTCGCGGCGCCAGCAAACTGACCCGCTGCCTATAGGCACCGGAGTGAAGGAGCTGAGGTTGACCTCGGAAGTTTCAAGGCGTAGGCTTGAGCCACCGGTGGCACAGATTGCGGCCTCCCGGAGAAAACCTATGGCTCCAAAACTTCCTGCTAACTTGCCGTTGCCCACCGTGGCCATCGGATTCCGGCCGGAATTCCTGGATTTCCGCCGCGGCATTCACGTGGGCAATCTCGAGGAAAACGAGCGCATTACGCGCATCCTGAAACTCGCGCTCGAAGCTCGTTACCAGCAAGGTTTCGTCACGGAGCGTTGGGGCCGCGGCGTCTTCTGGCAGTGGATTGCCTTCCTGCCGCGCGCCAATCGCGAGGCCAAACCGCTTTCTTCACACGTCAGTTTCGGCTGCGCCAAGTTCTTCATTTCGGTGGAGGAGAAGCTCTTCAAGTGCGGATTACAGATTGAGCGTGGCTACGTAAAGGCGCCCCGTTCGTTCCGCGAATGCCAACTGAAGGAGGATTGGGATTGGCATCGGCTGATGAAGGGGCTGCGGCCCGGGACACCCATCGAGCGGGAACTGCGCCGGCTGGTTTTGCGCGAAGGCTTCGGCCTTTACGCCGGCAGTTGGGAAACGGAAATGTCGCAGTTTACGAAGGAGAATCTTCCCGGAGTTACGAAATTGCGCCGCCTGCTTGACGCCGCCCCCGGGAATCATTGGGCGGGCTTTCAGCTCTTCTACCCCATGACGGAGGAGGAAGTCCGCAGCGCCACAGGCATCGACCTGGTGGAATCGATGCTCGCCGTCTTCCGCGAAGTCACGCCGCTCATGAATCTGACCATGCAGATTGAGTTGCCAGAGCCCGCTACAATTTAACTTGCCGGAAGTCGATTTTCTTCCGGTCCCACACGCCCAGGCCCAGTGCCCCGGCGATTTCGATGTGCTCGGGTTGGCGGTGGACGAAGGTGCTGAATTGGTCGGGGGTATCTTCAACCAGTTTCTTCATCCCCACGGAGAGGCGTTTAGCGTCGATCACTTCCCAGCCAATGTGGTCAAGCGCCACCGGGTCGGTCGAGAAGTAGAGGGTCTGGTGCTCCCAGACGAATTGCGGTTGCCCGCTGGGCCCGCCGTGGTAAAGGCCCTTGACCCCATCCAGGATATTCAGCACGACCTTGTTGCGGATGATGGGAATGGACACGGCGGCGGGGATGAAAGCGTTGCAGGCATTCAGGCTGGGACTGGAATGGCTGCGGTTGACGTTGTTGACCAGGCCGTGTGACAGGTTCTTCAGCGCCAGCGTGACTCCTGCCGACTGGTGATCCTTCAGCACCGGAACGTTGACGAGCTTATTGACCTCGCGCGTGATGAAGACTGCCGCGTAGGAACGGCGCGCCGTAAGGTTGTCAAGACCATAGCCCGGCAGGGTCAGCGCCATGTCCATGTAGTGGTCCGGATCATAGCCTTCGATCTTCTGCTGGGTGTCGTCGACGTCTTTGGTGGCGCAGGAGACCCGGACGCCCTCCGGCAGCCACTTGTCATATCCGGCTTCATAGAACTGGTCGCGGTAACGGTCGTAGGCGACGATGTCCCGCCGCCGCACCCCTGCCGCTTCCAGGCCCGCAATGATCTCGCGCACCACGGTCGCATCCGACTTGACGAGCGGCTGGCCCACCGGGTTGAGCTTGATCCCTACCACGTCCCCCGGCTCAAAGAAGTGGCGCCAGGCGTCAACCCACCCGTCCGCCCCGGTCAATTCCATCATTCCCCGTTGCATCATGCCGCGAACCGCCTCAGCCTGGTACTGGCCGCCCAGGATCGCCCCGGGATTCTGAATGGCGCAAACTCGCCCTGGGTAAAGCCCCGGCATGGCAAGCTTACTGGCTTCGATTTTTGACTGCGATTGCGCGGCGAGAGCCAGCCCCTTGGCGCTCCCAGCTACCATCCCGGCTGCCAGCCCTCCACCGATCACCTTCATGCATCCACGCCGACTAATATTCATTTTGACCTCCCACCTGATCTTCATATTTACATCCAAAATGGCGCTGTGACAAAGTAAAAAAGTCCGACATTATCAGGAAGCTTTGCCGCGGGCATGCCTGTTGGATTTCATTGCCCTCCCTCGTCAGGATTAATCGCACCGTGTCATAACCCACATATTGCGATTTACCACGCCAGCAGTCAGCCCGCTACAATAGCTTAGACCTTTAGAATGAGTTGGTTATAGGCACTATGAGCCCCCACTAAATTCGTGGCCCAACTCTTGCTCCAGTTTGAGCGTGTCAGCTCAGTCGAGCCAAAGGCCGGTGGGTGCACACTCAGCGGCACAAAGTGGAGACGAGTGGACTTCGGTTAGCTAGTCAGTTCGATATCGTAGCGGCGAGTTTACCTCGCCATAGGGCGGCTTGGAAGACCGGCCATGTAAGGTGTCGAGATTTACTGCCAAGGCCCCCGTTCCAGAACATCGGAGCAGGCCCCGACACAGAACCCTCAGAACCGAGGAAGTTTCATGCGCAAGCTCAATGTCGTTCCCAACGCAGAGATCGAATCTCCACCGCCGATTCGCCCTGCCACTATGGCGCATCGGCACCTGGTTTCAATCCACGACCTGACGCCGCCGGAGATTGATTTCCTGCTGAAGCTCGCGCAATACGTCAAAGCCTCTCCCGCCCCCTACAAGCACGCGTTGGAGGACGTGACGCTGGCCATGGTTTTTGAGAAACCGAGTTTGCGTACCCGCGTGACGTTTGAATTGGCCATCGGCCAGTTGGGAGGCCGCTCACTCTACCTGAGCTCGAACGAAGTGGGGCTGGGCAAGCGCGAATCTGTGAAAGACGTGGCACGAAACTTCTCGCGCTGGGTCGACGCCCTGGTCGTGCGCGTCTACTCGCATCAAACCCTGCTGGAACTGGCCGAACACGCCTCCATCCCGGTGATTAACGGACTTTCCGATTTTGAGTATCCCTGCCAGGCACTGGGCGATTACCTGACGCTGCTCGAGCACAAGGGAACGCTGGTGGGCCTGACGCTGGCCTGGGTGGGCGACGGCAACAACGTAGCGCATTCCTTGATGTACGGCGCGGCGCGCCTGGGCGTGCGGATGCGCATGGCCACACCTCCGGGTTACGAACCGGACCGGTCTGCCGTGGCGGAAGTCAAGCGGGAGGGCGGTGAAATCATGCTGACCCATAATCCCGCCGAAGCCGTGGCTGGCGCGGACATCGTCTATACGGACGTTTGGACGAGTATGGGCCAGGAGGACGAGGCGGAAACCCGCCAGGAGGTCTTCCGCTCTTACCAGGTGAATTCCCAACTCATGCGCGTGGCGGGGCCCCAAGCCCTGTTTATGCATTGCCAGCCGGCGCGACGGGGCGAAGAAGTAACCGATGAGGTCATGGATTCACCCCGCTCCATCGTCTACGACCAGGCCGAAAACCGCCTACACATTCAGAAAGCCATTCTGCTGGCCCTGCTCTCCTGAGGGGCGCCCCGCCGAAAACGAATTCTCACCGCAGAGGCGCTGAGATTTGCTCTACTCTCTGCGTCTCAGCGCCTTCTCGTTTCTTAGGCGTGACTCCCGGCCTGGCTGGCGCCCCGACTGGTCGGGGCGATCCACCCCTCTGTTCATGCCCCCGCCTTCTCGATTCATCCACGCCTTTTCGAACAGGGGAATCGCAGAGCTGAGCTTGCTCTGGATAGCGCCGGGATAAACCGGCAGGGAGTTGCGAATGCAAGAGTCGTACAGGGAAGGCATAGCGAGCCACCCTGGCCCACAGCCCTGCGAGGGCGGTCGCGAGGCCGCACTTGAAGCGTGGGAGAGGGCATCCGCAGGCAGGGTATTCAGCTCCGAAATCCAGCGCTTCCGGGCGCCGACGCCGTCAGAGCAGGCGGAAGGCAATACGGGGGCGGTCGCCAGCGCGAGACCGCTTACCAGGCGCAGGTGATCCAGATTCAGTTTGGATGTCCGGTGGGTTGGGCGCCGGAAGCTGAGGACGAAATGGTGAAAGCCGCGCTCGGTATGTTTGGGGAAAAGTACGATTTACCAATCGAAGACTAGAAGCGCAACCCGGCAAATTGGCATGCGAAAAGTCATGGGAAAATAACGCATGAAGGTGGGGAATTAAGTGGGACCTCGCTCGCTATGCCCCGCGGAGAGCAACATGTGGGACATGTCCCACCACGACAAAAAGTCGTGGATCTACAAGATTAGAGCGGGGGCAAACGCGGGGCCGAGCCCTACCTTCGGGCCCCTCGCCGAGCCTGCCTTCTGCGCCCCACGCCCGACCGGACGTGCCGATTTCCCACTTCCGGCTCGCACCCCAACCAGATTGAGGCAGCCCCGCCACCGGCGCGTTGATCTCATCCGTAAACATCTCCAAGCACTCTTCCCAGCGCGGGCTCTTGTTGGGCGTGACCTGCAAATCCTCATTAAAGACGCCGTCCACGCCCTCCATATCCATAACCATGAAAACCTTTTTGGATTGGGTCTTCGCCGGCGCCGCGCTTTTCCGCCAGCCGCCATTGATGCCATTACTTGAAAATCAAAGGGGGGGGTGTATACTCCCCGCGACGGGAGTGACGATGTTTTTCAAGACTTCCCTCCGCCAACTCTACCCGGAAGACGAGCGGCCCTGGCTGGTCGGCTTTAGCGGTGGCAAGAGCCTGTCCTGAGCCCATTCGTTTCACTCAGGGTAAATCCCGCGAAGGAACGGCACCATGCCGGCGTCGCTGATTTTTGACGCCGTCCTATCCATTCCCGCCGAGCAGCGCAAGAAGCCCATCTCGGTCCTTTGCACGGACACGCGCGTGGAGATTCCCGCCATTGCCGAAATGATTGAAGGCACGCTGGACCGCATGCGCAAGTGCTCCGAGCAGCACAGCCTGAACATTGACGCCAACCTGCTGAAGCCGCTCATGGAAGAATCCTTTTGGGTGAACATCATTGGACGCGGCTACCCACCCCCCAACCGCACCTTCCGCTGGTGCACGCAGAGGATGAAGATTGACCCGGTGAACGCCCTGGTGAAGCAGCGGGTTGGACATTGGGGCGAGGCCATTCTGCACCTGGGAGCGCGCCGCGCCGAAAGCTCCACCCGCGCCCAAACCATGGCGGCCCGCCAAACGCGCAACGGCTTGCGGCGGCATCCTGACTTGCCCCGTGTCTGGGTATCGAATCCCATTGAATTCCTCTCAACCGAAGACGTTTGGGCCGACAGAACCCCAACCCCTGAGGCAATCGCCCCCTCTACAGGCTTTACGCCAGCGCCTCGAACGGCGAGTGCCCCATCCAGAAGGAGTTCTTTTACGCGTTGTGTTAGAGTAGTGGTCACAGGGAGAATTGGCCATGACGATTCAACTGAAGCCCGAACAGGAAAACCGCATCGCGGAGGCCCTGCGTTCCGGAGCTTATCAAAGCCCCGACGATGTAATCGAAAGGGCGCTGGAAGTGCTGCATGAGCGGGATGAATGGTTAATGGCCAATCGCCAAGCCGTGGACGCCAAGATCCAAACCGGAATCGGAGAACTTGATCGGGGGGAAGGGATTCCCGAGGACCAACTGGACGAGCACCTCGATCGACTGAAAGCTCAACCGGAATGACCGCGCGATATGTCCTGGCCCCTCAGGCTGCCCGTGACCTGGTGGATATCTGGCGTTACGTCAAGCAGCAAGTCAGCCTCGAAGCAGCCGACCGTGTTGAATCCGTCATTCGAACCAAGTGTGTCTACCTGGCCAGTTTCCCCGGCGCGGGCCACTGGCGGCATGATTTGACCTCTGCCAATGTGCGCTTCTTTTCTGTGTACTCCTACCTGATCGTCTACCGGCCTGAAACCAAGCCCTTGCAAGTGGTCACCATTTTGCACGGCAGCCGTGATGTAGCAGGGATATTGACCCAGGGGCTCTAGAAATGCCCCATGGCCGAGCGGTCGCCGCGGCGACCCCCATGACCAGACCTGATTACTGGCTTGCCAAATTCTCGAATTTACGCGTTGACCGCGCCCGAGGCGATCCTAGTCCTCGGCGCGCGCCGCGCCGAAAGCTCCACCCGCGCCCAAACCATGGCGGCCCGCCAAACGCGCAATGGATTGCGGAGGCATCCTGACTTGCCCCGCGTCTGGGTATCGAATGAATTCCTCTCGACCGAGGACGTTTGGGCCGACAGAACCCCAACCCCCGAGGCAATCGCCCCCTCTACAAGCTTTACGCCAGCGCCTCGAACGGCGAGTACCCCATCCAGATTGACACCAGCACCCCCAGTTGTGGCAACAGCCGTTTCGGGTGCTGGACGTGCACCGTGGTTGACCGTGACCGGGCCAGCGAAGGATTGCTGGCTTCGGGCGACGAGCGCATGGAGAAACTGATCGAATTCCGCGAAACGCTACTGTTCTACCGCGATCCCGCCAACGGCAAGCGCGACACCCGCCGTATGAACGGTAATCAGGGTTCCGGGCCACTCTTGATCACCGCCCGTCGTGAACTGCTGACCCAATTACTAAAGTTGCAGGAAGAGGTTCAATTACAGCTCATCAGTCCCGAGGAGCTCCTACTGATCCAGCAAATGTGGAAAGCCGCACGCGACCCGGACGATGGGCGCGGCGTGGCGCGCATCGTCAACCGGCAGAAGGGTGTGATGATGAACGCCGACTTGACTGAACTCGGCCGTTTGCGAGAAATTGAAAACAAAGTCGCCGCCGAGAAAGGCATTAATGTTGAAACTCTGCGGCGCATGGTTGCCAAGGTGGAGGAATACAGCGAAAGCCACCGCGCCCACGGCCTCCCCGGCGATTTGCTGAATATCCTGAAGGACGATTTAAATCGGACCTCCGCAATGGAGAGGTAAATGGCCACGGGTGCTCTCCTCTCAACCTCATCCCCCGAATGGACGCGTTGGCTTGAGCGGCTGAATTCTCTGCGACCAGACAAAGCACATCCGGCGCTCGGGGACGCGCCGCAGAAACCCCTTTTGCTTCTCGTCGTCTGCGATATTGTGGAACAAGGCAAACTCGACGGCGCGCTTCTCAGAAAAGATGGTGATCTGGCTTTCCGCTACAGCTCCTATTGGCGAGTAGTAGCGCCCCGCAGGAAGACCAAGCCTGATATAAACTTCCCTTTTTATCACCTCAAGTCTGAAGGCTTCTGGCAAGCGCTTGATGCTGCAGGGCGGCCCGCTCCCGATCGGCACGCGGCTGTAATCGCCCAGTTGGACGTATCTTTTCTCGTTTGTCTGGGGTGGGGGGAGTTTCGTTCGCTGGCCCGGCGTACTCTGATCGCAAAATATTTTCGGCCGGAAGAAAGGGCGGAGCTTTACAGTCTTGTCGATCTCCCAGTTCCTCCCGATGACGTAATTGGAGCGGATGCCACCCGCTTTATGCCGCGGCACGAGACCGAGAGTCAACGGGATGCGAAGTTCGCAGTGCGCGTGCTTCCGGCATACGATTACACCTGTGCCCTAACCCAATACCGGATGATCGCGCTGAACGGCAAGACGGCCCTAGACGCCGCCCACATCCATCAGCTCACTCAAGGTGGCAGCAACCACCCCACGAATGGCATCGCGCTTTCAAAAACAGCCCACTGGCTTTTCGATCACGGGTTTTGGTCGATCAGCAACGATTACACAATACTCGTGGCAGAGGATCGCTTTGATGAACGTGGAGATGCAGCGCATCTCCTGAAGCCACGTGCGGGTAAGTCAATTCTCCGCCCACTAAACCAGCATTACTTGCCCGACCGAGAATCTCTCACATGGCACCGCCAGCGCCACAGTTTCCAGTCGCCCTAGCCATTCGCCTGACGAGAGACTTCTCGAAGTAATTTAATCAGGGGACGGAACCCGTCGAAATGGCAGAACTTCATTTTCTCGCCGCTGCCGCACGGACACGGCGAATACAATTCGATATCGAACCCGCGTCTCGCCGCCGCAGCCGCGAGAGTGTCCTCCATCCAGCTCCGTGCCCGTCCATCCTCCGAAAGACCCGTCGCCTCAAGTATAAAATCGATTTTCGCAAAGAGGCCGTGGCGCTCGTCAAGCCCAGGCCATTTACCACCATTTCGCTCGAATATAAGACGCTTATCAAGCCAGATTAAGGATGCGCCCAAAACCTCTTCAGTTAGCCCTTCGGTACCAGTCGAAAACTCTCGCCGTTCGGGGAGGGTCAGACAGAGGCGGTGGTCGGGCAAGTGGCCCTCGTGCCCAGGCTGAAACACCTTGTCATGATCATAGACCTGCTGTGGAAAGTTTGGAAACCTAGCGGGGTATTCTATGCGGACCCGAAACCGCTCGACCCTGCCGGAACGCATTCGAGAGTAAATGAGTATGCCAACAACGTTTAGTCTTTTTAGAGTGTCGAAGTACTGCCTTTCAGGAATGAAGTATCGAAGGCTACGCAGCAGGGTGCGTTCGGATTCAAGCCGATGACGCGAGATTCTGTACCATGGAAGCACATTCATAAATCGGACCACGGACGCGTGATCTTGAGTGGCCGGTCCGTCGCCTCCGCTGGGACCCTGAACGCAATTGCACCGGCCCCCGTTACGACCGCAGCAGACCTGGACTTATACGCTCGGACGTGCTCCGCGTCTTCAATTGTTGTCCAGGTAACGTCCTTTGCTACGTATGCATCGGTCGACTCACAGTATTTGAATAACTCTGAGATGGACTGCTCGCTGATTGCGTGGCGAAGCTTCTCGGTTATCGAAATCTCGCCACTCTTAGATCCAACCTGCAAAATCTCTGCACGCAGTGCCGACCTACCGAGGCATGTCGCGTCTAGATCACCCCGTACGCCAATTCTCGACACCAACGCCTTACCGATATCACAGCCAATCGCCACACGCAGTGCCCGGTCTTTCTCGCAGTGTTTACTCAAAACCTCATCGACCGAAGAGTTGTAGCTGATGGCTAAATCAACAGCCCTCTCCATCATTAGTTCTTCGTCATCCGTAGGTACGTGCAACAATGCTTGCAAGCGGTCCCCTTGATGCTGAATTTCGATCGCGTCGAAATCATTCTCGGTTACTTCGCGCCACTCATAGCGGAATAGATGCAGCAACTGAACAGCCTTCCCAAGTTTGTCGACATCGTCCAACAGGGAATCGACAAATCGGGTGTAGCCGTCAATGTCCACAAATACTGTTGCGCCCACGCAAACCTTTGCGCGCTTCGGCCCGAGCCTTTCGAGATTGATTTTCTCACGGGCTTCCTCCACCAAGATGTTGTCAAGTGGAAGCACCTCAATCTCACGGCTGAGGCGCCTAACGGACGATTCGACACTCCAGGAGAATCCCTCGTCCCGAAGCACGTCCCCTAGGGAATCAACGGCTGACTGGTCTAGCCGATAAACCCCTTCGGCTGCCCCGAATAAGGACTGCCGGTCCTTCGTGAGCGTTGAGTAGAGGTTCTCGCCGACGGTGATTGGCGCGTCTTTATCGAAAATCTTAGCTGCGTAATTTGCTGGTCGACCAACGCTGATGAGCTCTCTCTCGCCCCGCATCCCGATGTTTGCTACGACGGTTTTTCCCAGCTCTAGACCTGCAGCAGAGACGATCGGTGGGTATCCCGGAAACACCTCGGGAAGCGCCCTTACCGCTAAAAGGTGTAAAGCACTTGAGCAGAGAATGGAGCGCCAAGCGATCTCAGAGTCCTTCCCATAAGGCTTGAAAATTAGCCCGTGAAACTTTGGGCCCTGAACTTGGATCTTGTCCCCTTCGAAGACGTTTTGAATGATGCGGCGCTGTTCACTCCTGAAGACTTGAAAGAATCTGTGCAATGCCCTGAAATTATTCTTTCGAAGGGCCTCGGACGTTAGCAGTTCTTCCAGATTCTCCACGTTTGAATAGAGATGGACGCCGTTAACTTGCCTAGCTTCTGTGGGAGAGAGGTTGGTTAAGTCCATTTCGCGGGTGAGGGGCTTGACGCTGATGCCCGCATGCGCTAGGCGCTTCGCTTCTGCCTCGACTCGTTTCTTGCTTCGATCAAAGTTCCAAGACATAAGATACTCCTAATGTCGAATTAACTTGACAATCACAACAAGTAGATCAATTATATGTCAAGGATTTTATACACTGGAGGGAAATTGAAAGAGATCATCGCACGAAATCTAAAGAGAGCAAGGGAGTTAGCGGGTCTATCCCAAGAGGAGTTTGCCGCTAAAATCGGACTCTCCCGGGCCACGGTCAGCGCCATCGAGAATGGTCATACGGCCATCGACAGCAGCAAGTTGCTGGTAGCTTCTCGCCTTCTTGGTTGTCCGGTCGCTGATTTTTTCAGAGGGGACCAAGATACTATGGCGTTATTGTACCGGGCTGTCGCGGAGGCGACCGCTCCCGGGAACGCCCGCTTATCATTTGAAAGGCATTCCAAAGCGTATCGTGAGCTAGAGGAAATTGTCGGAGCCGAAAATCTACTCCAGCTTCCCGACTACTCTGGCGGACCCGGGGCGCATTCGAAGCCGTTCGATTACGCGGTCCAAGTTGCACTTTCTGAGCGTGAACGCCTAGGACTCGGCCAGCGTGATCCGATTGAAAACATCTTTAAGTTGCTCGATGAGCAGGGGGTCAGGATCTTACGGCACAAGATGGAGGGAGATGAGGTTTTTGCGTTATCCGCGTACTCTTCTAACTATGGTCTCTGTATCTTAGTCAACAGCGCCAACACGGTAGAGCGCCAAGTCTTCTCATTAGCGCACGAATGCGGACACCTGCTGATGCATCGGCCTATGTATAGCAGTGCCGCACCGACCGGCGGTCTACCAAAGGACAGTGTGCCCGAGAAGATGGCAGACTGTTTCGCGGCTTCGTTTCTAGTTCCGGAAGTGGGACTTCGAGACGTTTTACATCGGGACGTTGGGGACAAGACCGTTGGCTTGGAAGACATAGTTTTCTTGAAGCAATATTTCCAAGTCAGTGCGCAGATGATGTTGCGCAGAGTTCGGGACCTCCGCTTAATCTCAGACGATGACCAGCGGCGACTAATGGAGGAGGTGGAAAAGCGACAGAGCGATCCTAGAAAGGAGTTTGTACCGCTCGACGAGACGATGATCGAAGCTTGGGAGAGGTCAAGCCGCTTCGCGCATCTCGCGAGAAAGGCCGCTCTCAACAGTATGGTGTCCCTCGGAAAACTCGCCGAACTACTTAGCGTAAATGTCAGCGAAGCGCGGGCTAAGACCCAGGAATGGAGAAGGGAAACGGATTTTGCACCGGCTTAGCATAACCCGCGTGTCGCTTGACTCAAGCGTTGTCGTGGACTTTCAGCGTTCCGGCTCGCTCGACACACTCGAGCGAGTTTTTAGTGGGCGTCTCTTGGTTTCCGACTTCGTGCAAGATGAGCTCGATCGTGCTTCCATAGCTATGCCAAGTGCGGAGGTGGTAGCTCTGGTCAGCGAGGAGGACTGGGAGAGATTTCAACGTTTGCGTGAGGGCAGACCCGGACTGGGGCTCGGTGAATCTGGTGCCATTGTGGTGGCATGGTCTAGAGGGGCCGCTGTTTTGACAAACGACAAGCTGGCTCGGAATTGCGCGGAGGAATTTGGAATTCCGGTCGCCGGCGCAATCGGAGTGCTGGAATACGCAATTGAGATTGGGGAAATTACGGGGAACGATGGAATCAGAATCTTAGAAGAAATGATCCGCGCGGGCGCTTGGATTTCAGACGAGCTCGTGGAATTGTTCAGACAGCGAATCGCAGAATTGGACTAGCAAACCCACTGCTCTATCAGTTTGGTCTTATGAAAAATAATGTACATGCCGAAGTCGTTGCCGGATGGCCCCTGAGCGAACAGATCGCGTACGCTGAGAAAAACCTCGATAGAGTGCTTCAGTGGGGTAGCAAAGTGGACACCAAAATTTCGGTTGTCTTGGGAATGCACACTGGAATGCTAGGAGTTGCAGTGTCACTTGCACCAGAGCCCGAAAAATGGAGGTGGTGGGCGGTCGTTGCCTTCGCGACGACCATAGGTATGCTAGCGACCGGCTTCACCTTTATTCACTGCGCCAACTACCCACGCACCAGAGGTCCGTCTAAATCGTTATTGTTTTTCGGGTCGATCGCTGGCAACTCGTTTAACGAATTCAGTCAGTGCTGGTCATGCCGAACGACTGATCAGCATTTGCAAGATCTCTTGGAGCAATGCCACCGAAATTCAGAGATCATCAATAATAAGTTTAAGTACTTGAAGCGTGCCTATACCGCAATGATGTTTGCCATATTGCCTTGGGCGATCACCGTCCTAGCCTTCAAATGGTCGAAATAGACTTTTCGCCGGGTACCGCCCCTATGCCGCCGCGCCGGTTCCGTTCTTGATGCCCGCCGTAGACCAATGGCGAAAATGGTGATTTGCGACGGACGTAGAGTGCGCCAATGCCTTTCGGCGCGTGGAACTTGTGGCCGGTTAGCGAAAGGTAGTCCGCCGGGATCTTTTGCACATCAATCTCCACCTTGCCCGCTGCTTGCACCGCGTCGCAGTGATACGGCACGCCCCGCGACTGGCAAATTTCCGCGATTGACTCGACAGGGAACAACACACCCGTTTCGTTATTCGCCCACATCGGAAAGGCAGTGGTCAGTGATTAGTGGTTAGTGGTCAGTTGAACCGGTAGAAAGCAGCAAGCCCTCGCGGTCAACCGGCAGGTAGGTAACCCGGTAGCCCGGGGTTACCAGGGCCGAATTTGTAGCGCGCGGGTGCGCGCATTTCGCGCTCCTGTGCGGGTCTTCTTCCACGGCAGTTGACAGTGGTTAGTGTTTGGTGATTAGGTAAACTGCAAGGCAAGCCCGCGCTGGCAAAAGCCGGGTGCTGGCCGCGTTATAGCTTGGAGCTTGCGCCATGATAGGACGAAAACCGCCCGGGAGAAAGAAGGCCCTGGCTTTACGCCCCCAAGGGCTCGCGGCGTTGCTGGCCGACGTGCGGGAACTGATTGCAGAAGCCCGCCAAGGCGCCGCCCGCGCGGTAGACGCGGCGCTAACCACGCTTTACTGGCATGTGGGGCAGCGCATCCGGCAAGACATCCTAAAGGAAAAACGCGCGGAGTATGGCGAACAGATTGTGTCCGCACTGAGTGCACAATTGGAGAGGGATTTCGGCCGGGGATTCGGCGAGAAGAACCTGCGCCGGATGATCCAGTTCGCGGAGGCCTACCCGGACCGGGAAATTGTCGTATCGCTGCTACGACAATTGGGCTGGACCCACTTCCTGCGGCTCATTCCTATTCAGGATCATCTCAAGCGGGATTTCTACACCGAAATGTGCCGGGTGGAGAACTGGAGCACACGTACCCTCCAGCAGAAAATCCAGTCGATGCTTTACGAGCGCACGGCGCTTTCCAAAAAGCCGGACAAACTGATCCGCCGTGAGCTTAGGGAGTTGCGTGACGAATACAAGCTCACACCCGACCTGGTCTTCCGCGATCCCTACGTCCTCGATTTTCTGGGGTTGAAAGATACCTATGCGGAGAAGGATTTGGAGTCGGCCATTCTGCGGGAGATGGAGTCGTTCATCTTGGAGCTGGGGGTGGGGTTCTGCTTTGTAGCCCGCCAGTTGCGCATGCAGATTGACGACCGTGACTACCACCTCGACCTGCTTTTCTATCACCGCAAGCTCTGTCGCCTGATCGCCATCGAATTGAAAATCGGGCAGTTTGAAGCCGCGGACAAAGGGCAGATGGAACTCTACCTGGGGTGGCTGAAACGGTACGCGGCGGAACCACAGGAGGCTGCACCGTTGGGAATGATCCTTTGCGCCGGCAAGAGTACGGAGCACGTCGCCCTGCTGGAACTCGAAAAGAGCGGTATTCACGTGGCCAGCTACTGGACAGAGTTGTTGCCGAAGAAGGAATTAGAGCGCAAACTGCACGAAGCGGTCCGGCTGGCGCGGAGCCGAATCGCGATGGCGAAGGGCTGAGCATGCCGGGGCGCGAGAAATCGCCGGAGCTGCGACCGGGTGATAACTCCCCTAATCTTCCTTCAATGCGGCGACGACACGTCGCGCAAAGCAGCCGCCTGGCACTTTACGGTGTTGACCACCACTTCGATTCCCTCTCTGGCCGTGGCGGCACCAATTGAGAACCGAATCATTTGTCGCGACGCTATGGCCTCCGGCTTCATCGCCTTAATCACGTGCGAGGGCTCGTCGGAGTCGGCAAGGCACGCTGAGCCGGACGATGCACAGATGCCTTCCTTATCGAGCAAGATCAGCAGCGCTTCGGATTCGATGCCGTGAAAAGTGATGTTTGTCGTGTTGGCAATCCGCTGCGTTTTGTGTCCGTTCAATTCCGTATTGGGAATAGAACTTAAGATACCTTCCTCAAGTTCGTCCCTCAACGGGCGCACTTTCTGCTCATAGTCCGGCAAGTGTTTGCGGGCCAGTTCGGCAGCTTTCCCCATTCCCGCAATTAGTGGCACGCTTTCCGTGCCACCGCGCCGGTTGCGCTCTTGATGCCCGCCGTAGACCAATGGCGAAAATGGCGATTTGCGACGAACGTACAGCGCGCCAATGCCTTTCGGCGCATGAAATTTGTGGCCGGTCAAAACGGCAGTGGTTAGTTGTCAGTGGTCAGTGGATAGTTAAACACAAGAAAGGCAGCCCTCGCGGTCAACCGGCAAGTAGGTAACGCGGTAGGCTCCTTCTTCTGATCGACCACCCCGGCGCTCGGCGCGCCACCCCTCCTGATCCAGGAGGGGAGTCTTTCTAATGCCTTGCAGTTGGTAACGCACAGGTACGCGCATTTTGCGTTCCGGTGCGGCTCTTCATCGCGTATCCACATTCATAGCATGGGAAATACAGGGAATAGGGATTCGGGATTAGGGGTTCGGGAAGGAGAGGTGCTGGGGACTGGGGCAGTGGACAGGGCGAATCCCATTCCCGGTGGGCTCGTGGTTAGGGCGCGGCTTGACTTTCAACTTTCGACTGTCAACTATAGACTTCCCGGGCCCCGTGGTACACTCAATCCAAGCGTGAGTCCGTTGGCGCGCGCGGGGAGGGCGTCCTATGCAGGTCGTGAAGACTAAAGGTGAGGTGGGGCCGGACGGGCGGTTGCGGCTGGATGTGCCGGTGGAACTCCCGGCTGGCGCCGTGGAACTCGTCCTGGTGGTGGGCAGCACGCCAAAGCCCAACGGGTCCAAATACAATTTCGCTGATGTGGTAGGAAAGC
This sequence comes from uncultured Acidobacteriota bacterium, assembly GCA_963804995.1. Classification (GTDB taxonomy): domain Bacteria; phylum Acidobacteriota; class Terriglobia; order UBA7540; family UBA7540; genus Bog-366. Next base: position 429,670 of record CAWDSK010000001.1, on the reverse strand, counting down.
TTCAGTGGGAGGGTGACGCCCTCGCAGAGCAGAGAAAGCTGCGCGATGAGTGGTGAGATCGGGGTTAGGGGCTCGGGATTAGGGGTTAGGGAACGGCACTTCACGAAACAGGTGGTCACAGTTTGTGACCACCCCGAGCGGCGCATACACTGGAGCGCATGTAGTGGTTGAGGTGGTGCCATGTCGGCATGTTGAGGGGACCAGCGAGTGCGATTTTCCTGCCCGTACCTGGCGGGCGAAGTAGAGCTTACAGAAGAACGAGAAAAGCACGTCGGGGATCGCCACCCGGAGCTTTTGCCCAAGATCCGCGACCGCATCCGTTTGACGTTGGCAGAACCTCACGAGGTCCGGCAGAGCGCCCGCTCCGCAGATGCCCGCTTGTTCTCACGCTGGTTTGATGACATCATGGGTGGTAAGCATGTTGTTGTGGTGGTCGTAAGCGAATGCAGGACTCGCCGCCACTGGGTGATAACCGCATACGTGGTCAGCAAACTTGGGCAAGGAGTCGTGGAATGGACGCGAAGTTAACCTTTAAGTACGACCGGGAAGCCGACATCCTGCACATTGACAAGTGCCCGCCCTATCCCGCCCAGGAATCGGAAGAATTGGGAGACGATGTGGTGGCGCGCCTGAATCCCGCCACGCGCCAAGTGGAGAACCTGGAAGTAATGTTCTTCTCCACGCGCCTGCTGCGGAGCGACCTCTTTGAATTGCCCGTCACCGCGGACCTGCGGTTAGCGGCACCCTGATTGGACGCCAATTTCTACCTTGCCCGCCCCGTTCCAACGCCATGCAGTAATTCAGCACCGAAGAATGTTCCACGGTAGAGTGCCGAGGCCGGCAATCTTCGTTACCGGGACAACGGTTGGGTGGCAAAACAAGAGGAATAATGTCCCGCCCCGAATCTGACGGTTCCGACGGCGACGCGCAGTTCAATTGTGCGATTACCGGCCTGGAGAGCCGGGGGAATGACGCATTTCATCCTGGACAGTTAATGACATTTCATTGGCGCAACATCGCTCATTTTGCAGAGTGCAGCAACCGGTCCTCAGTCGGGTTTGGCGGGAGACGGAATTTCCTCAGCGCGGCGTTCGGAGCCCTCTTGATCATGGGGGGCGTGAGTTTTCTGTGCGCCCAGTCTGACGCCACGGGAGCGTTAGGCGGGACCATCACCTTCCAAAACAGAGCCGTGCCGGGTACAAAAGTCGTGCTGACAAACAACGCGACGAATCAGACCCTCACCATGATCTCGGGGGAAGACGGAAGCTATCGCTTCTCGTTGCTTGCCCCAGGCGTCTACCGTGTGAGCTTTTCCGCACGCGGATTCAAGACCGCGCAAGCCCCATCGATCGCCATCAACGTTTCGGAAGATCCCACCCTGGATGCCAGCCTGGAACGCGGCAACCCCCGGGAGAGGGTTGAGTGCAACTGCCGCTTGAGCCTGGCTGCCTCGTCGTCAGGCACGCTGGTGGATCATAAAACCATCACCGGCGTGCCGCTGACCACCCGCAACTTTGCGCAGCTTCTCTCGATGTCCTCGGGCACGGTCGCGGATGTGAACAATGCCGGGACCCTGGGCAGAGGAACCCAGACGGTCAACGTAAATGGAAGCACGGCGGCAGGCAACTACACCATCGACGGAGCCTACTCCCCCAGCACCGTCCCCAATCCCGACGCCATCGCCGAGTTCAAGATCCAGACCTCGCAGTACGACACCGGCTATGGCGCGATGGTGCCGAGCACCAACGTGATCACCCGCGGCGGAGAGAGCCGGTATCACGGCACCGCCTGGGAATTTGTGCGCAACGACATCTTCAACGCCAATGCGTTCTTTCGCAATGCCACCGGTCAACCCAAACCGAATCTGAAGCAAAACCAGTTCGGAGTGACGCTGGGCGGCCCGGTCCTGCGGGATAAGTGGTTCTTTTTCGGCTCCTACCAGGGAACGCGGCAGGTGAACGGTCTGGACCCCACCTCCGTGGCCACGGTCATCCTTCCGCCTCTTACGAGCGACCGGTCGGCGGCGGCGCTGGCGGCCGAGTTCTGCCCGGCGAATCATCTGCTGACAAGCGGCGCCGGTGCGGGCGGGCCCGACCCACGCTATCTGACCTTTGCCGGTGGGAAGCAACTGGACTGCATGAACCGGAATACCGCCACGACCGCTCCCATCAATCCGGTGGCCCTGAGCATCCTGCAAACCCGGCTGCCCGATGGCACATACCTGATCCCGGTACCCCAAACGATCATCCCGTCCGGCAGCAATGCGGGCATGGGTTTCTCGTCCTTCAGCTTCCCGTCCTATTACAACGAGGATCATTTCGTGGCGAACAGCGACTATGTGGCGTTGTCTGTCAACACCTTGTCGTGGCGCGGCTTCTTTTCAAGAATTAATCAGTACCGATCGCTGGGAGCGCCGGGCGGAGCGACGGTGACCCCGGTGATCCCGGGCGCCGGTTCTCCCCAGGCGCTCCACGCGCATGACGTGGCGCTCTCCCTCAAGCTAACCTCGGTTCTGACGCCCAAGGTGGCGAACGAAGCGCGCTTTGCCTACACGCGCACCTTCCAACCGGCCCGCGGCGTCGGCACTCCCTCGGCGAGTTCCTTCGGCATGACCCCGGTGGACCCGTTGTTTCCGCTGCCCCCGGAGGTCACCATGCTGGGCCCCATGGGAACGTTCCGCTTTTTCGGCAACGGCGCCAATGACTTCTCGACGCACACGAACACGCTCGCGTGGACGGACAATCTCTCCTTGGTGCACGGAAGGCACCATGCCCGGGTGGGTGGAGTTTTTCTTATGCAGCACAACGACCGGCTGGACACCGGCGCCGCACGCGGAAAGGTCACGTTCGAAACGTTCGAAGACTTGCTGGTGGGCCTCAGTGCGGCGGATAACCAAAGCCCCGGCGGCCGCAGCAACATCGAGACGGTGAGAGCCAACGAGGGGGTGGGGCCGGAGGGCCAGGTTCAGTATCAATACCGGCACAATTACGGGGCCACGTTCGCGCAGGACGATTTCAAGGTGACGCCGCGGCTTACGCTCAATGCCGGCCTGCGCTGGGAGTATGTGGGCGCCGCGTTCGACAGGGCAGGTACGATCGGGAACGTCTGGCCGTCGCTGTTGCAGCAAGTGCCGATTCCACCGACCGCAGGAACGCTGGTCGGCGACGTGGTGGCGGCGAACTACAATCCGGCCCTCATCAATCCGTACACGGGCAAGCCGTTCGGTCCACCGCCCTCGGGTGTATTGACCGGTCCCAACCGCAGTTTCTATCAGAACAACACGCCGCTTGGGAAGTTCGCCCCCCGTTTTGGTTTTGCGTGGCAGCCATTCGGAGCCGCCGGGCGCGCGGCGGTGCGCGGCGGGTACGGATGGTTTTACCAGGCGCCCACTTTCAGCGCCAACGCCGCCAGCGCTCCCCTGTTCACCGCGGCGCCGTTTGCGCAAGGCTTCACTAACACGGACTCAAGCAATGGCCAGTCCGATCTCGCGAAGCCGTTTCCGACGACCACGCTGGGCTTTGTGGCGCGCACGCCGACTTCCCAGCTTTCTGACCGCATCGCCGGCCCGGAATACAAAATCCCCCAGCTCCAGCAATTCAACCTGAGCATCCAGACCAAACTGCCCCGAGCCTTCACCCTGGACGTTGGCTATGTCGGCTCGTACGGTGACCACCTGCTGGTCGGTGTGGGCCTGAACCAGCCGCTGCTCGCGAGTCCCAATAAGCCGGTCAACTGTGGCTACACGGGAGCGCCTGCCGATTGCATCTCGACCAATACCGCGGTCAACGCGGCACTGCGCGTTCCGTTCATGGGAGAGACGCCCTCCGCCTTGACCGACAGCCAGTTTACCGGCGAGTCCCGGTATAACGGTCTTCAGGTGACCCTCCGCCGGCAGAGCTCTCATGGCCTGAGTTTTCAAGCTGCCTATACCCTGTCGAAGGCCATGAACGACACTACCATCTATAACGACCTGAACTACCTGTCTAGCCGAACTTTCGCACTTCAGGGTGTTGAGTTGGGTTAACTCGCTTCTTTTCAGTACAGGCATTGCCAAGGTCTGGCCTACAAACGCAGCATTCCAGCAGGAAAGATTTCCGGCTGGACCGTGATCCTGGGCGGTGGCTGAGTGGGGAGCACGAGCTGCAGTTCGTGCAACAGGAGCTTTTGTTCGGGTGTCGGCTCGGTGTAGCGGGGCATCACTAATCGGCGCCCATCCGTGGTCGGGAAAGACACATCGAGCATCTGCATGCCCGCCAGCTTCTCCAGCACCGCTTTCGGCGTCAGGCCCGGAGCGTGGGCCTGCAGACGCTGTTTCAGCGTCACCCACAAGCCGTACGCCAGAAAGGCAATGAGGATGTGGGCCTCGACGCGATGTTCTATTTGATGATAAATCGGCCGAATTCCCAGCTCACTCTTCAAACACTTAAAGGCCGCTTCGATCTGCGCCAGTTGCATGTAGCGGTCCCACAACACCTCGGGATTTTCCCCCGTCAGATTGGTGCGCAACAGATAATGTCCATCGCGCCGCTCCGCTTCCTCCAACTTGCTGCGCTCGAGCCGGAACTGGAAGGTCTGGCGAGTCACTTCTTCCTGGGCCTTGGGCACGCTGATCTTCACGAAACCGAAGGCCCGTCCGGCTTCACTCTTGGCTGCTCCGATCTTCATCAGCAACGCATCACGCGTCGGACACACGCGCCGCAAGGCCCGCAGCCTCCACAACAGCCGTGCCAGCTTGCGTCGACGGATGGCCATCTCTTTCGCCTGGCGGCCTGCGCTCTTCGCCAGCACATACAACTCGCCTTCCTCCGCGAACAGTTTCACCTCTACCGACTCGCGCACCTTCCGCCACGGCAGTTCCGTCCACTTCGCTTCGTACTGCCGGATCTTGCCCCGTGGCGTCCCCACCAGGTAAAACATCTCCCGCCCCGGGGTGCGCATCTCCGCCAGCAGTTCTTCACTGGGAACTCCCCGATCCATCATCCACACCCGCCGTGCCTTGCCGTACACGCTCTCGATCTTGTCCAGAAAACCGCGCAAGCTGTTCCGGTCGGAAGTATTCCCCTCCATCACTTCGTAGGCCAGCGGGAAACCTTCCGGCGTCAGCACCAGGGCGATCACCACCTGCCGACAGTCGAACCGCCCGTCCCGGCTGTAACCGTGGCGGGCTTTGGGAATCGCTTCCGCCTCTCCTTCCACATAGGTGCTGGTGAGATCGTAGAGGAGCAGATCAAAGCGCGCCGCAAAGAGGTCTTGCCACCGCAGCCGCAGGTGCTGGAACAACTCCGCCTTGTGCGCCAGTATTCGATCCAGACAACGATAGAGCCGGTCCTTCTCGGCCACCGCGAAGTTCACTGCCAGCAACTCGGCCATGGCGGTCTGATCGAACCAGTGCCGATGCACACGGAATTCGCTGCCCGGCTCGATCAACCGGTTCACCACCAGCAGCCGTAGCACCTTCTCCCACGGAACTCCCTCGCGCCCTTCCGGCAACCTCGCCTGCCAGAACTCGTCCAGCTTCAACTGGCGCCACAGCTCGCAGCCCAACCAACAGCCACCGAAGGTGCGCGGCCGCTCAACGCGCATTTCACTCAACTTCACTTGTACGCCGTCCACAGCATCCGCAGGAAGTTCGCGGTCCTCCGGGAAGAGGCTCAGGGACGCGAGGACGCGACGGTCCTCGTCAAAAACCTCCAGCGTCTTGCGCCACGCGGATTGTTGGCTGTCGTTGATTTCGCCCAGATACAGCACCGTCCGATGCACGACCTTCGAGCGCGACACGCGCCGACTCTCGACGATGCTGAAATAACGATGTTCCTTGCCGTCCTTTTTGCGTCGATGAATCTTCAGGTGCACGCCCCAGAATGCCAGACCTTCGCGCCCCAGAAAAGAGGGTAGGTCGGGCCTACAAGCACTCTTCAACCCGCGCCCATTGAAGGCAAAGACCTTGTGCACCGCAAGCTGCCAAAATCAGCCCGGTAGCGGGTGGAAGTGCGAAAGGCAGGCTAGGAATTGGGCGCGCGCGTCCTTTGACCGCACGCACCGGATCGTTACCAACTTCGATTACCAGTTCCCCAATTCCGTCCACAGCACGGGCGCGGCGGGGAAACTGTTGAACGGGTGGACTACAACCGGGTTGGTTATCGTGCAAAGCGGATTGCCGCTGACCCCGACCGATCCGGCCGGAGGCAGCGTCTACGGTGAGGCTTCGCCCTCAACCGTAACGCTCTGCCCGGGTCGGGCGGCCCTGGCCACCTCCGGCAGCGTGGAAGCGAGACTCGGCGGCTGGATCAATACGTCAGCCATCTGCGCTGCGCCCGCGATCGGTTCCGATGGCGCAACGGGGTACGGCAACGCCGGCCAGAGCCTCCTGGACGGGCCGCCACAGGTTAATACCGATATATCGTTGGGAAAGAGAACTGTGGTGGGAGGCCTGCGGGAAAACGCCGAGCTGGCGTTTCGCGTCGAATTCTACAACTCCCTCAACCATCCCCAGTTCGCGAATCCCGGCACGTCGCTGGGGACGGCAAACTTCGGTGTGATCACCCAAACCTCGGTCGCCCCTCGTCTGGTTCAGTTCGCATTGAAATACCTCTTCTGACCGTGAAAGGCATCCTGGAAGCTGCACTGCCATGTAGACCGATTGCCCCGAGGCCGGGATGATTTTGTTATCCCCATGGATTATTGTGATATGTAGCCCGCATGAAGTTTTTGACGAGGGTCTGAAGGGGGTAAGTTCCATGGATGGACGGAACCGAAGTGACGTGGCGCGTGGAGCAGACGTTTCAGTTGTCCTCAAAGAGGACCAGCCCACAGGGAAACAGACCCGAGGCATCGTCCAGGACCTTCTCACGACGTCCCCGTTCCACCCGCACGGGATCAAGGTAAGGCTGCAGAGCGGTAAAGTCGGCAGGGTTCAAGTTATCCATAGTGCCGGGCATTCTAGTCGTGCTTAGTTCTCATACCCGATATCCCCGAGGCAGCGGGGTAGCCACGGTCAGTGATTTTCTGACCGTGGGTTCTTCTGGCGGCGGTCGAGTTACAACGATTCTGCCTTGGGCATGGCAACTGGGGCGGGGTGTCCCATCGAGATTGATGATGTGCGTTGCCGCTGGGGCATCGGGCGTGAGAAAATCCCATCGCCAGGACAGGTCGCCCGCCATTAAGATCGGCGGACTTTCAGCCGCGGCGACAGCGTGGCTACCCGCTGGGACACGACCCCTAGGAGGAGAATATGGTTAGCAATCGTGAGAAGGCAAGGATGACCCGCCGGTCGCTGCTGCGCAGCGCCGCCGCGGCGGCCCTGTGGGGTCCCTTGTTCCAGGCGACCCAGGGATCGGTGAGCGCGCAGGAAACGGTGAATCGGAACTCCGCTCCGAGCGGGCTGAAGATTACGGACATGCGCGCCTGCCGGGTGGCCGCGAATTATGACTATCCGCTCATCAAAATTTACACCAACCAGGATGTTTACGGACTGGGGGAAGTGCGCGACGCGGGGGTGGAAGGTATCGCTCTGATCCTCAAGGCGCACCTGCTGGGGAAGAACCCTCTGGACATTGAGGGCAACCTGGCAACGGTTCGCCCCTTTGCCGGGCACGGACGTATGGGCGGAGGGTATAGCGCGGTAGATATGGCCCTGCACGATATTGCCGGGAAAGTGTTAGGCGTTCCGGCCTATCGGCTGATCGGCGGAAAGAAACACGACCGCATTCGCATCTATGCGGATACCACCGCTCACCCGGATGTCAAGACGTACGCGGAACGCATGCGCAAGCGCCAGGCGATGGGTGTGACCTTCTTCAAGATGGATCTGGAAACGGACCTGGTGAAGGACCGGCCGGGCGCCGTCAACGATCGCGGGGTGGCCACCGACAAGGGCCTGGGCTACCTGTGCGAATTCATTGCCGCCATCCGTGACGTGATCGGCTGGTCGGCCCCGCTCGCCGCCGACCACTTCGGGCCGCTCAACATCCAGGATTCCATCCGCTACGCCCGGGCCTTCGAGAAATACCAGCTTGCCTGGGCGGAGGATATCCTGCAGGCCCAGGAAGGCCATCAGTGGTTCTGGCAAAACTGGCGCGGTTACAAGCAAATCAGCGAATCCACCACCACTCCTATCAATACCGGCGAAGACATTTTCGGACTGGAAGAGGGTTTCCGGCCGCTGATCGATAACCACGCGGTGGCAGTGATTCATCCCGACATTGAAACCTCCGGCGGGCTGTTGGAGACCAAGAAAATTGCCGACTATGCCGAGATGGCGGGCATCCAGGTGGCCATGCACCACGCCGGATCGCCCATCGGCGGCTTCGCGGGATACCATTGCGCCGCCACGTTCGGAGACAACTTCCTGGCCATGGAGAACCATGCCCTGGATATGCCGTGGTGGCAGGACCTGGTGACCGGCGTTCCCAAGCCGATTATCAAGGATGGCTTCGTGACGGTTCCGGAGAAGCCTGGACTCGGCCTTGAACTCAACGATGAGGTGGTGAAAGCGCACCTGCGGAGGCCCGGTTACTTCGCGCCTACGCCCCTGTATGACGATCCCATTGTTTCCGGATTCCGCACGGGCGGTCCCTGGCCCCATTACGATGAAGAAGGCAAGTGGTGTAACTGCGAGACCTACGAGTAATGCCAGGAGGCCTGAGGCGCTGCCATAAAGTTATTGCCATGGTGCGAGTGGTCGCGTCCGGGGTGTTTACGGCTGACCCGACGCTTCTGCGACGCCCTGTTCCAGACGTCCCGCCGGAGCCGGACGACTTGACGGTAGGGTGTGGCTGCCCAAAACCCCATCGGCAGTGAATCACTCCGGGGTTAGCAACTTCATACTCCCGGCCGTAGCGCCATGCCCATCCAGATTGACGGCGTGCGGTTGCCGCTGGGGTATCGGGCCTGAGAAAAGCCCACGGACAGAAGTGCACTGTCCGTGATGCAGTAGGCAGTGTCTGGAGAAAAGGGAGCATCTTATCAGGAACTTGGGGACAGCGCGGGAGCCAGAGGACCTCGACCCGTTTCCGGATGCGCAAATGCAAAAAACCAAGGTAACCGATTCCGAGCTCTGGTGGCTTCCAATACTTTGCACCACCGCCATAGCGATTAAATCGCTCGTCGTGTGGTTGCAGTTCCCCTAATAAGCAATCGTCGCGCGGACCGGTCGCCTAGGTCCGCGGCTTTTTGTTGCCGATGGGGGACGAATCGCCGCGATGCAGAGGGGCGCTGCGCCCGCTTCCCAGCCGAGTCGACATCCGTCCAGCCTCGCCCGTGACACAAGTCTCCGTGCTGACAGCTCACAGCCGACAGCTAACAGTTAATCCAAAGGCCCAAATCCCTAACCCCGATCCCCCTGCCCCCGTGTGACACACTTCAAAAGCAGTGACCAGTGACAAGTGACGAGTGACGAGGGAACCAAATTGCGGGATGAGAACACCGACCGACTTCGCCGGCCTTGACACACTATCCCGCTACGGTTATCGGCAGGACGGGACGCGAACCTGAACCAAACTCAACGGATTGAAGCCGTCAATCGCCCAATCGCAGACCACAAATCGCAAATCACAAATCACCCGATCACTCAATGATTCAATGACCCGATGAATCAATGAACCAATCCGCGCTGTGCCGCACTTCCCCACATCGCTTATCGGTGGGTTTACGACGGAACATGAGCCCCATGGGCAGTCGGGGCGATAGGCGCGAAGTGACCCCTCACCCGCCGCGCTCCGGTTGGTGAGTACGCCGGCAGCGCGCCACCCTCTCCCCTCGGAGAGGGCTATGAATTTTCGCCTTGTGCTGATGGACCGATAGTCCAATCCACAAGCCGACTGCCATCCCCCGCCACACTTCTCCGCTACGGTAATCGGCTGATTGGGACGCGAACCTGAACCAAACTCAACGGATGGAAGCTCGTCAATCGCCCAATCGCAAGATCACTCAATGATCCGATGACCCGATCCGCCCGGGTCCCACTCCCTCGGCCCCGTCTGTTGGCTGATAACCTCTCTTAGGAACCATCGTCTAACCCTGGCAGGTGTAGTCCCCGCAATCTGCTCCGGCCAACTCGCGACAGGGTATCGATACCCGGGAGCATGGGCGGGCCAGGGAACATTTAAGAGGCTGGGCGCGTATGGATGCTTGAGGATAGTTCCGGTCAAGCTTACCGGGGGTGGCAATGGCGAACAACCATAACGGCAAACGGAAGAAGTGGTACCTCTTGGCAATTGGCACGTTAATTCTGGTGGGTGGCGGCTTGGGCATTGCCGCGGCCTTACGTCCTAGCACGACGATTGATCCTTCGAAGCTCGCGAGCGTGACACGTGCCGACCTGGCTCGGTCGGTGGTGGCCACGGGCAAGATCGAGCCGCTCGTCAAAGTGGAAGTCAAATCCAAGGCGAGCGGGATTGTGGAAAAGATCTTTGTGGATTATGGCGACCACGTGAAGCAAGGCCAGGTCCTGGTGGAACTTGACAAGGAGCAGTTACGGGCGCGGGTGGCGGAAGCGGAGGCCAATTTGAAGGCCTCGCAAGCGGCGGTAGAGTCCGCACAAGCTACCTACGAGCGCAACAAGGTTGACGCTGAAGGGCCCGACCTGCCTTTTCTGAAGTCTACCGTCGAGCGCAACCGCAAGCTCGGGGCCGACGGATTGGTTTCCGCCTCCGTTCTGGATGACGGCGAGAAGGCTTACCAAATGGCCTTGAACAAGCAGTTGTCCGCCCAGCGCTACCTGGCGGTGAGCCGGGCTGAAATCGCTCGCAGCAAGGCCCAGGTGGCCCAAATGCAAGCGGCGCTGGATAGCGCGGAAGAGGACCTGCGCAATTCGACGATCGTAAGCCCCATGGAAGGGCTGGTGCTCTCGCGCGACGTGGAAGTGGGTGACGCCGTCAGTTCTATCCTGGTTCTCGGCTCCCAGGCTACGCTGGTGATGACATTGGGCGATGTGAGCGAAGTCTACGTCAAAGGGAAGGTCGATGAGGCTGACATCAGCAAAGTCTATATGGGCCAGCCCGCCCGCATCGTGGTGGAGTCGCTTAAGGAAAAGAAGTTCGAGGGTAAGGTCACCAAGATTTCCCCCATGGGCGTCGAGAAGGACAACGTCACGACTTTTGAAGTGAAGGTCTCCATCGCCAATTCCACCGGCGAACTCAAAGCCAACATGACCGCCAACGCCGAAATCATCCTGGAGGAGAAGCACAACGTGGTCCAACTCCCGGAGGCGGCGGTCATTTACGACAAGGACCGCCATACCTTTGTCGAAACACCTGACCCGCATGCGAAGACCGGCCGCCAAAAGCTCGCTGTGAAGCTGGGCATCTCGAACGGCGTCAAAACCGAGCTGCTCAGTGGATTGAAAGAGGGTCAACAGGTGGTGCTGCAATAGCGAGCTATCAGCAGTCAGCTATCAGCGTTCAGCTAAAGCTGGGGGGTTCAAGCTGACCGCTGAAAGCTGATGGCTGAGAGCTGGGCCAAGGACGCAACACCAGGACCGCTACCATGATTCTCGGCGACTTACTTCTCAACACGCTCCGCACGCTTTGGGCCCACAAGCTGCGCACCTTCTTGACCATGTTCGGAATCGCCTGGGGCATCATTTCCATCACCCTGATGGTGGCCGCGGGCGAAGGCCTGCGCGTTGGCCAAGAGAGGCAACAGGCGACCTTCGCCAAGGATTTGATGATCTTCTTCAATGGGCGCACCAGCATGCAGGCTGGGGGTTTGCGTGCGGGCCGCGCGACAACCTGGCAGTCGACCAACGTCCAGCCTGTGCAGGAAGAAGCCACCGCCTGCCGCTACGTGCTCCCGGAACTTGAACGCAGCAGCCTGCCGGTCCGCAGCCTTTACAACAACGCCTCGCCGGAGGTTGCCGGCTCCTACCCTCCCTTTGCGGAGATCCGCTCCATCACCATCCAGGCGGGCAGATTTTACGACTGGGGCGATGAGCAAGCGGGCCGCCACGTGGCCTTCTTGGGTAGCAACATCAAGAAGCAACTTTTCGCGACACGCCAGGCCGTGGGCGAAACCATTGTCATCAACGAAATCCCTTTCACGGTCATCGGCGTCATGGCCGCCAAGGACCAGAACTCAAGTTACGACGGTTGGGATGTGGACAAGATATTTGTCCCCTTCAGCGCCATCTTGCAGAATTTTCCTTCCAAGCCTCCGGCCTTGCCCACGGCCCTGGACCATTTGCTGGTGGTTCCCAAATCCCTCCCGGAGCACGAGACTTGCAAGTGGCAGGTCAGGCGCGCGCTCGGCCGCCTGCACAACTTCGATCCTCACGACAAAGAAGCCGCAAGCATTTGGGACACCGTGGAGGAATCAAAGGCGTTCGAAAAGTTGATGGACGCAATGAAGTATTTCCTGGGCGCCATCGGTATCACTACGCTGCTGCTGGGCGGCATCGGAGTGATGAATGTGATGCTGGTGGCAGTGCGTGAGCGCACCCGAGAAATCGGCGTGCGCAAGGCCGTAGGCGCGAGTTCCAGGGCCATCCTGCAACAGTTCTTTGTCGAAACCATGATCATTGTTTTCCTGAGCGGCGGCGCAGGGATGGGTATCGCGTACGGGCTCTGCGCGCTCATCAATCTGATCCCCATGCCGCCCTTCTTCGGGGGCATGCTGCCCACCTGGCAAGCGGGGACGCTTTCCTTCGCGGTCCTGGGCACGGTGGCCGTGCTCTCCGCGCTCTACCCCGCTACGCGCGCCGCCCGTGTGGATCCGATCGAGGCGCTTCGGTTTGAGGCAGGAGGATGAAGGGCAGTAGGCAGTGGGCAGTAGGCGGTAGGCAGTGCGAGGCCGCTTTCGGCCGCAAGAGCAAGTCAAAATGCAAAAGGCAAAGTGCAAAAGGCAAAAGTGAAAAGCCCAAGACCCGAAAATCCCTGCCAAGAAGACAAGAAGTTAGGGGCTTGCAATGCAGTGCGGTCTGGACGCAGCAATCAAATGCCCCTTGTAGGAGTTAGGCTTGCTATTCCCCCGATCAAAAGCCAAAGCCGCCTGGCCGTTTACTTTTGCATTTTGCCTTTTGCACTTTGCCTTTTGACTTGCTCTTTCTGAGGGGGCCAAAATGCTAACCGAGGTCCTAAAACAATCCTGGCTCTCCATAAAGCGCCAACCGACGCGCAGTTTCCTTACCATGCTCGGCATTGTCTGGGGGATTGCTGCGGTGGCTCTGCTGATCGCCTACGGCAGCAGCCTGCGCTCCGTAGTGGTCGCGGCGTTCGACGCTTTCGGCAAGGGTGCGGTGATTTGCTGGCCCCAGCAGACCAGCGAGCAAGCGGGTGGCGAACGCGCCGGCAAGCATGTGCACTTTGAGAAAGTGGACGTGGAGGACATTCAGCAGGAAGCCCCGCTGGTGAAGACCGTGTGCCGGGAAAGCGTCCGCTGGCTGCCTATCTCTTACGGTGATCGCATGTCCCAAACCGCCATCCGCGGTGTGTGTCCCGAGTATGGCGAGATGCGCAATGAAGTCGCGAGCCAGGGTCGCTGGCTTACCGCCGAAGACGAACTTGAGCGCCGCCGCGTGGTCTTTATCGGCCATGGTCTGCGCGAGAAGCTCTTTTCCGGCAGGCCGGCGGTGGGTGAGACGGTGCGCATCAGTGGCATGCGCTTCACCGTGGTCGGAACGATGGACAGCAAAATTCAAGACAGCAACTACTTCACCTCCGACGGTGATTCGGCCTGGATTCCTTACTCCACTGCCGGCGACATCTGGAATACCCGCTACGCTTCCGTTCTGGTCTTCGAACCCAAAGCTCCACGCTTCGAAAAGGCATCCATGCAGCAGGTGCGCGCCGCCATCGCCAAACGCCAGCGCTTTTCACCCACCGACGAGCGCGCCATCATGATGTTCGGCCGCGAGCAGTTCCGGCCCATCATCGATGGCATCACCATCGGCTTTCAGGCGCTCTTCACCTTTGTGGGCGCGCTGACGCTGGGCATCGGCGGCGTGGGCCTGATGAACATCATGCTGGTGGCGGTAGATGAGCGCATCCGCGAGATCGGCCTGCGACGCGCGCTGGGTGCGCGGCGCCGCCACATTCAGGCTCAGTTCATGGCGGAGGCGATGGTGCTGGCGCTACTGGGTGGCGTGTTTGGCATTCTGCTGGCCTACGGTCTTTCCGCCGCCATCGGCACGATGCCTTTCTATGGCCCCATTTTTGAGGACACGTCTGGCAAGGGGGACATCCACCTTAACATTTCATTGACGACCGTCGTGGCCTCGACCCTGATCCTCATCGTGGTAGGCGTCATCAGTGGACTTGTGCCCGCCCTGCGCGCTTCTCATCTCAATCCCGTCGAGGCACTGCGGTATGAATGACTCATCAAAAGTCATAGGAAAAAAACGCGTGCAGGCGGGAAAGTAAGTGGGACCTCGCGCGCTATGCCGCGCGGAGAGCAACAAGTGGGACATGTCCCACCAATGACAAAAAGTCGCGAACCTGCAAGAGTAAAGTGCACTAACAGGCCAAGCTGAGCCCGACCTTTTAGCCCCTCGCCCGGTGGTTAAGCGCTAGCTAAACCGAGTCAGCATTTCCTGCGTTTGCGACAAACGCACCCGCGAGTCGACGGCGCGGAACTCTTTGGCTTCCGGGAAAACCAGCAGGGGGTTGATTTCAATTTCGGCAAGTTCCGGCAATTCCTCCACGAGTTGCGAGAACCGTTGCAGAATTTCCGCCAGCGCGTCCAGATTCACAGGGGCCTCGCCGCGCACGCCCTCCAGCAAGCGATAGCCGCGAATTTGCCGGATCATATCCTTAGCCTCGAGGTCGGTGAGGGGCGGGACGCGGAAGACCACGTCTTTGACGGTTTCGACGTAAATGCCTCCCAGCCCGAACATCACCAGCGGCCCGTACTTCGGGTCGAGCGTCATGCCCACAATGACCTCGCGCCCGCCCCGCACGTATTCTTGAATCAGGAATCCGAGGCGCCTCTCTCCGGCCTCAGTGCTCCCTTGATAGCGAGCGACGGACTCCGCCATTTTTTCCGCCGCCGCCACGAGTTCCTCCGGACCACGCAGATCCGTAACCACGCCTCCTGCTTCCATCTTGTGGACAAGCTCCGGCAGAACCGCTTTGAGGACGACCGGGTAGTGAAGGCCGCGGGAGACGCGTTTAAGCTCTTCCAGGTTCGCGACCGTGGTGGATTCCGGCACGGGAATTCCGTAATGCCCAATCAGGCGCAGGCTCTCCTCCGCGGCCAATTGGGCTCGACCCTGGCTGCTCGCTTCGTGAAGGAGTTCCTCTGCCGCCCCGCGGCGAACCTCGAAATGCTTCACTTCTCCCACCGGCCGTTCGCGCCACAAGCGATAGCGGTTGAGCGCCGCCAGTGCATTCACCGCCGACTCCGGGAAAAGGTAAAGCGCCAGATGGTTGGGATGGTCCAGGTTCAACTCCGTGAAGAATTCTTCCGGAGCCATCATGACCGAGACCACAGGCTTCAGATACTTATGACGCACCTCCTCCAGGCCCAGGATGATGTCCATGGCGCTGATCATCATGGGAGGAACGAAGACAACCAGCAGCATGTCAATGCCATCGTCTTCCAGCAGAATGCGCGCGCAGGCGTCATACTTGCGGCGGTCTGATTGCGGAGTCATGTCCACGGGGTTCTGGATGCTCGCCTCGGGAGGAAGCAATCGCCGCAGCTCCTGGCACGTCCGCTCAGAAAAGTTTGCCATGGCGAGCCCGTTGGCGATGGCGGCGTCCGTAGCCATGATGGCGGGGCCGCCGGCATTGGTGAGAATCCCCAACCGGTTTCCGCGCGGCAGGGGATTCTTCGAGAAGGTGAGCGCGAGATCGAATAATTCCTCGACCGTATTCACACGCAGGACGCCGCATTGCTCAAGGAGGGCGTCCGTGGCGATGTCCAGCCCCTGGCGCGCGGCCAGCGCCCCGGTGTGGGAGGTGGCGGCGCGCGCGCCGGCTTCCGTCCGGCCCGACTTAACCACCAGCAACGGCTTGCGCTTCGAGACGCGCCGGCAATTCTGTATGAAGCGCTTGGCGTCTCCAAACGACTCGAGATACATCAGGATCAAGTCCGTCTGGGGATCATCCTCCCAATACAGCAGCATGTCGATGCCGGAGACATCAGTTGAGTTTCCCAGCCCCACGAAGTAGGAAAAGGCGATATCCATTTGGCGCGCAATATTGAGAATGGCCACCCCCAGCGCGCCGCTCTGCGACATGAAAGCGATTCGCCCGGTCAGGGGGAGGGTGGGGGCAAAAGTCGCGTCCATGCGGACGGCGGGATCGGTGTTGATGATCCCCATGCAGTTGGGCCCGATCATCCGCATGCCGTAGCGCCGCACCCGTTCACCCAGCTCGATTTCGAAGCGCTTCCCTTCCTCGCCGGTCTCGGAGAAACCCGCGGTGATGACCACCAGCCCTTTCACTCCTTTCGTCCCACAGTTGTCGATGACGGTCATGACCTCAGCACGCGGCACCACGATGATGGCCAAATCCACCTGGTCAGGAATCGACGACACCCGGGGGAAGGCTTTGATGGAATGAATAGACTCGGCGTGGGGATTAACCGGGAAGAGCTTGCCTTGAAAGTCAAACTCGATGAGCTGATGCAAGATCTCGCGGCCAATCGATCTCTCTTTCCGGGAGGTCCCGACGACCGCAATGGATTTGGGCTTGAGGATAGGGTCCAGGGGGTTCACGGATTGTCCTTTCGCGAGGAGGGCGTTCTGCGCACGATGAACACCGGAAGTTGGAGGATCCGCGGCGCATACGGCGGCCGGCTGGCCTCAATTGAAAGCTTATTCCCCTGGCAAGTCAACTACTCCGTGAGGGTGGGGGATTTCGGGCGCCCTTGGGCTGGGGGATGCCTCGGTAATGCAATACCGGGTAGTGTCCTAATTTGGGCACTAACTTACTTGACTCATCCCGCAGAGGGACCGCGGATAAAAAAGGGTTGGGCAACATTTTCCAAACCTGTCATCCTGAACCCCGACGCCCTTTATCGGGGTGAAGGACCTCGGTAGTTCGCTCCGCTCCCCCACTCCGGCGAAATGCCGAGGTCCTTCGCCCAAAAGACGGGCTCAGGATGACAGTTTTCAAGAGAGGATCGGTAACCAGAGAGGTGGATGAGTCAAGTAAGTTAGTGCCCTAATTTGGCGGAAGCTCTGGATTTCGGTCTTCGTCGTTACCCTGTTGACAGTACTGAAGGTCCCCCTTGCCATCGGCTATGAACAGACAGAATGTCATCCAGTGTTGGACTCGGAACGCGTCGGTGTAGTCCACGCGCCCGATCAGGAATTGGTAGAGCCCCTTCTGCGGCTCCTGCCCATATACATCAAAGGGGGCGTTCGAAACCTCACCGGGACCGAGCGTTTTAGGGACCCTTCTAGATATGAGAACGTCTGGCATTCCGAATGTATTTTTCAGCAGCATTCTCTGGTAAGACATAATTTCATCGGCGTTGTCTCCCAAAGAAAGACCGGACATCGGCGCTCCGCGTACAGCCTTAACGGCAATGTCGTAGGCCGGAGTCTTACCGACGTTTTTCGGGAAAATGTCATAGGTAAACATTGCCCCAAAACCACTCGAAGCCGGAGTCCTGGGAATCGGCCTAATCGGCTGAATTTCTATCCAAGCTCTCTCATCGACGCGAAACGATTCGGTGCTCTGGCGAAGCTCAGCACTTGAAATCTTGTTCTGCTTTATCATTTGAAACCATATGGCCAGCGATATGAGGGCATAGATGGCGGCTGCGATTACTGCGGCTCGCGTTGCGTTCCTTATTTGCTTTTGAGTGCGGTGTTGGCGTTCGTTCTCTCTTTTCGAGTCAGCTACCGTATCTTCATCGAACGCTATTTTGACAACTGCTGGTGGCGAGACTGGGGTCTTTTGGTTCTCATATTCACCCTTGTCATGTATGGTGCGGGCGTGTTCCTGTATTGCATCTCGAAGATCGCTTATTCCCCTTCGCAACGTCTCCAAGTCGCGCCTTAGTCTGGCGACCGTTTCCGAAAGATTGCTCATTGCGGCAAAAGTGTATCACAAAGACTTGGGAGAACGGTGTCAGGGGAGAACGGTGCTATGTACCCTTTTCGGTCCCCCCCTGACACCGTTACCCCCCCCGGTCAGTATGCCGACAGTGTGGTTCGCAGCTCACGCCGGGTCACGTTCCCTGGCGGTAGTGTTCGTGAATCTTGGGCACCACAGCCTCAAGCTTCTTGTGGGACTCCTCAAGGAAATTGAGAATGGCTGCGGGCTGGTCGGTCTCATCTAAGAAATCCTTTAGGTGCCTTCGGCGAAATAGGAAAACGGCGCCCTGATCGTCAGAGCCTCTGACCTCAAAGACCGGGGCGCTCAGGCCGGCGCTTAGTCGCTTGGCCTCCTCAACCATCAAGTCCCTCACCCTGTCAGGCTGCCAAGCACCTACAAAAGCAATACACTCGGGTTGGCCCTCTTCGAGAGGCGGGAGCAACCACTTCTCTCGACCATATATGAAGCCGAGCGAATACCAGAAGTCAGCTTTGCCGGCATTCCCGTCTCTAGGACTGAACCAGACCAACCCTTTTCGGCTCAATGCCCCTGCGGTTTCGCCATCTGGGTACACCCCCCGCGACCGCAATCCGCAAGCCTCAAGCAACGTGGCCTGTCCGATTTTCATGCTAAGACGGGACAGTAACTGGTCTCTTTTCTTGACGAAGGCGCGCCACAGATTCGGCGCAGAGATTTCTTTTTGTTGGAAAGGTTCAAATGCTCCCATCTGATTCTCCTCCATGAATTCGAGTACACCCTCAATAAGATACTTATCTGAGAAGTCTGTTCTTCTTTTGCTCCATCGGTCGGCAACCTGCCACCAAAGGATCTCACCCTCAAACCGAGGGAACTGAGGGTTGTGTTGGAATTTCTCGACGGTTGGGTTGTGGGCTCTAGAGGCCACCACTACATATGCATGGCGTCGCTCCTGGGCATAGTCAAGATACTGGCGAAGTTGCTTTTCCTCCAATTTGTCATCCACCTTATTCTCAACAATCAATTCTAATCCGCCCGAGCGCAGCACTAGGTCGGGGCGCAAGTGGGCGAGGTCAATGTTCCTGCTCTCCGTTGAATATTGCGTTGTGACCTGTGCATCGCGGAGACTATCGGCTAGATTGCTCGGGAGGAACCAGAGGAACTCCTGGCGAGCCGCGTCCTCCTGAGCTAGGAGATGGCCTACCAGTTCCGTAAAGAAATTTTCAATGGCGCTTTTCCCCGCCCTGGGAGCATATTTTGACAGGCGCACGAACAAGTCGTTTGACATCATCCACGCTCCTTTCCAGGCCTACGGTCGGTCTTTGCTACGAATCTTCGATACACGTTCGCAAGCGTCCTCGCCTCGGGAGAACGGTGTCAGGAACACTTTTCGGGGCAGGGGTTGCGGATCTTATTTTTCAATCCAAACTGCGCCACCGCCTTCGACACCCAGGGCTCCGAACCGTACGGCCTGCTTCGCTTATTGAAAAGAAAAGGGTCTGACACCGTTTCTGCTCCAGGAGTGCGGCCACCTCCTCGCGGCGCTGGCCGTCCTCGATCAGCTTCCGGGCGTGGTCGATCTGCTGCCGTGATGGCATCGGTTCGGGTCCGGGCCTGCCGTTCGGGGGTATGGAAGTGGGCTCTCGCAAGACCTAGACCACCTTTGAATTTTATGCAGCCGGCCCTATCAGCGGAGCGCCGCCAGAGGTTTGCTCTACATGTAATCGTCTGGAATCTCCCACTCGTCTGGAGGTTCGAACTCAGGCAGGTCCTCGGGTTCGCCTCGAAGTCTACGCTTCGATCGGCCAGCGAATTCTTTGTATCGCATCTCGCCCTGAGCGTACGCGCACAGCAAGTCCTTGAAGCGTTCAAACCGTTCGCGGAAGCTCTGAAGCAGGGCAGGTAGGTTAGTCTGAATGAATTTAATTAGGCGGGCGTCCGGTTCGTTCCCAAGGCGAATGTCGTGGTACCCAAGGAGGTTCTTGTCTCGCGCTTGCATAGCCAGGGCTGCGTCTGATCGTGGATACAATTGGTTATAGGTCTGGTGGAGAATAACCCCGCAGTGGCTGAGAACGGAAAATGTCGAGTAGTGAATCCTACGAGCGATCAGCACCGGAACGAGGTCAGTAGCGCAACACTTGCGCAGAAGCTCAAGTACGTCATCGCTGGTGTCAGGATAAATCCAAGGTCGCGTATTTTTTATTTCGATTGCTCCAATTGCCCCTCCTTCCAGAACCATGAAGTCTAGTTTCCCAGGCATCGTGTGACCGCTTACGGTTTTAGGGGGTTCATCGTGCGAGTATAACGAGTCGTCGTCGTGTTCCTCTAGGTCTCGGAACCCACCAAAGAAAGTGAGCGATGTCTGGGCGCGGAGTGCCTTAAAGACAGCGATCTCAAGTGATTGCCCCAAGCGCTTTACGAACTCCCCGTTGACGGTAGCCGCGTGAATAGGCTCTAGGACTTGGAGCCGCCTGTCTACGTCTTGCGGGTTCGTTTGAGCTAAGTGGAACCATGGGACACCAGCGCGTTGAAGACGGACTAACTTTTTTTCCTGTTCGAGCTCTTGGAGCGCCCTGGTGAGCAGGTGAGGATTGATGCGTTGGTTTGATGGCCCTGCGTCGGAGATCTTCTGCTCTAAGGTCCGCATTGTGGCGACAAGGTGCTTTTGTAGGATGTTTTTCACCCTTTGTTTTCCAAGCGCGATCCTTTCGGTCCGGCTGAGGGGCATCGGGGCATTTTGGAGTCGCCCGGCCTGGGGGCTGTGCGACAGGAGTGTAGGATTATATATATTTAGTAGTAGGGTCACCATGGGGGAAGGGGTGGTGGGGCTGACGCGGAGGAGTGCCCGAAAACCGTGCTAGAGGATCCCCGGCGTGGGTGGTTTTTCCCCTGATTACAAAGTGCTTGATGTCGAGCCATATATATGTTAATGTATGTGCATGGCACGGGACATTGTGAAGCTGCGAAAAGTCGCTGGTTCAATGGTGATTTCAATTCCCCAGATAATTCTTTCGGAAGTACAGATTTTTGAAGGCGATAGGGTCCTTGTCGAGGCTTTGCCACCTAACCGTCTCGTGATCACAAAGGAGATGCAGACCATGCCAAATACTCAACGGGCGGAACTCGAACTGGAGATTCTAAAAACGCGAAAGGCCGCGCTCGTAACGGATAGTGAGTCCAAAGTATGGCAACACAACCACTGTATGGAACTCGACCTGGCACTGACGGACGAGTCGGTCTTCACCCTGAGCATGATGGAGTGTAACCGCGAGCTAGCCGACCTAGACGTTGAGATTGCTAAGAAACGTCTGGAGATTTTTGAGCTTGGAGGGGCCGTGGCTATATGAGCATGGATAAACTAGGGGCTGCCAACCTAGCTTTAGAAAACCTCGAAAAGTTTGAAGCGATCACAGAAAACACACGCAGGGGAGAACGGTGTCAGGTACCCTTTTAGGGGCGCAGGGGTTGCGGATGGTATTTTCCAATCCAAACTGCGCCACCGCCTTCGACCCCGAGGGCTCCGAACCGTACGGCCTGCTTCGCTTATTGAAAAGAAAAGGGTACCTGGCCCCGTTTCCCCCGTGTTGAGAATCCTCACAAAGGATGTTATATTGAAATATAATCGAAAGGAGTGGCTATGCACACAACCCATCTGCGCAAGGTCGGGGGCTCGGTCATGCTGGCCGTCCCGCGCGCCGTGCTCGACATCCTGGGCTTGCGGTCGGGGACCAAGGTCGGCATGGCAATCGAACGCGGCCGGTTGGTGGTGGAGCCGCCCAAACGGCCCCGCTACACCCTGGACGAACTGCTCGCCCAGTGCGACTCCAAGGCTCGCCGCACGAAAGAGGATCGGGAATGGCTCGATAACAAGCCTGTAGGCCGGGAGATGATCTGATGAGAAGGGGAGAAATCTGGGGGCTTGATCCCGCGGAAGGACACGAGCAAAAGGGCCGGCGCCCTGTCCTGATCATCTCGCCCGATGCCTTTAACCAAGTCACCAAGGTGCCTGTGGTCCTCCCCATCACCAGCGGCGGCAATTTCGCGCGGACGGCTGGATTTGCGGTATCTCTCTCCGGCGCAGGCACGAAAACCACCGGCGTTATCCGCTGCGACCAGCCGCGTGCGCTCGATCTCGGCGCGCGCCACGGCAGAAAGTTGGAAAACGTGCCCGCTGCGATCATGGACGAGGTTCTGGCAAAGGTGGGGACAATTCTTGAGTGAGGAGGAGAACGGTGTCAGGTACCCTTTTTGGGGCGCCAGGGGTTGTGATTTTCCAATCCAAACTGCGCCACCGCCTTCGACACCCAGGGCTCCGAACCGAACCGCCTGCTTCGGTAATTGAAAAGAAAAGGGTAGCTGACACCGTTTCCGAAGAGCTTTTCACACAGAGGTCACTGAGCTGCTCTGTGTAGTCTGTGTTAAAGCTTGGGAGGCACAGAGGACACAGAGAGTTTCGTTTTGCTTGCTGTCCTGCGGCACTGCGCTACCCTCACTTCAACCCGAACGTTGCCACCTGGCGCCACCGGCGCGGCTCACCGTCGGTCGAATAAAGGCCGAGGCTCCGCACCTTGAATTCCAGGTCCATCCGCGGGCCTAGTTTGGCAATCAGGCCTTCCTTAAAACTTGGGGTGAAATTTCCGTACAAGAGACTCAGGTGAGGCATGAAAGCAGGCTCACGGGGACGCTCCAACAGGGTCCGCGCGCTGCGGTGAGCCTCCCGAAGCGGTGCGGTAGCCGCCGCGCGAACGAAAAGGCAGCGAAAGTATGCGTCGAGATAATCGATCTTTCCCAGACGAATCGTGAAGGGATGAAGGAGGGTGGCGAGTTCCGCGGATTTGCGGACAACCTCGCGGCGCTCTCCCACGATACTGCCCAGAAGCGTGACGTGCGGTGGAAATTCCGGCGCCCCGCACTGGGCAGCCAAGCCGTGAAGTACTCGCGCCAGTTGTTCGTGGACGTCGCCCCTCGGCATTAGCCACAGGGAATATCTCTTGCCGAGTTTGTCTTCGAGCATTGACGTGCCTCGGTTCCAAGAAGCGAGGGCACGCCATGGCTGTGCAGTATGTCAGCACCACCCCGGCGCTCGGCGCGCCACCCCTCCTCATCTGAGGAGGGGAGTGTTTTCGCCGTGTTGACCACTCGCGGGACTCGCTAATTTGGACAGCTTTGAGTTACTGCCTCTCCTCAGGAATCTCCCTGATCCAAAGGTTGCGATAACGCACCGGATGGTTGTGGTCCTGTAACCGGAGGGGCAATTTTTCCGGCGTGGCGCGATAAGGCGGCCGCTGCTTGTGCATGGTCGGTCCCATGATCACGGTGTGATCCTGAACCAGCACGCCGTTGTGAATTACGGTGACGGTTGCCGGCCGCAATACTTTCCCGGCCTGGTCAAAGCGCGGCCCATGAAAAATGATGTCGTAGGTTTGCCATTGGCCGGGCGGGCGCGAGGCATTCACCAAGGGGGGATATTGACCATAAACGGCGGCGGCCTGTCCATCGGCATAGGTCACACTGTGATATGAATCGAGCACCTGGATCTCGTAAAGCCCTTGCAGGAAAACACCACTGTTGCCGCGGTCCTGATCTTCGCCGTGCGGCGGGTTGGGAGTGGCCCATTCCACGTGCAATTGACAATCGCCGAACGCCTGCTTGGTCTGGATATCTCCGGTCTTGGCAGCGGTTTCAAAATAGCCGTTGCCAACATTCCACAACGCCGGCCCCCCCTTGATACTCTCCCAGTTGGAGAGGTCCTTCCCGTTAAACAGAACGACGGCGTCGGAGGGGGGAAGGCCCGGTTTGTCCTGTGTGCTGGCCGTTCCCGAAGTGACAACGGGTGGCTGGGGGCGATTGCGGTCGTGAATCTCCCAATCTTGGTCTGCCTTCTGGGGAACTGCGGGTATCGGGGTGGTGGCGAGCATCGCCCCAAGCGCCGCTACCATCAGGCAGCCCGTCAAGATTATCAGTGACTTTCGCATAATGAATACTCCTCTCAGCGGAAGAATTGGCTAATGTCCTGAGTCAGAAGTTCGCGAACAAAGTCTCACCTTCAATTTGTTTCAGGGCGACCCCCTCACCCGTCCCGCCCCGGCTGATGAAAACGCCGGTTGCGGTCCACCCTCTCCCCCAAAGGGGCGAGGGCTACGAATCCCAATCGACCCTCCCATCCGAGTAGATCCAAATGAACTCCCCCCTCGGTCACCGCGGCGACAGAGGGGCAAGGCGTGAGGGGGTTCTCGAATCATCAACGAGCTTCCGACAATTGGCCAGCGGCTCTGCCGCCTTCAGCCCCGCAAGCGGCGCCAAAGGGCTATCAACCCCTCGACTGTGAAACCGGGGGATTGCGCATAGGCAATGAGCTCGCGTTCCATGCGGGCCACGGTTTCTACGCCTTCCGGAATCTTGGTGGCCAAATCCAGCGGGATGGTGGTCACCCCGTGCCGGTCCCCGTGCAGCAAATCCCCCGGGCGCACGGTCAGGCCGCCAACGCGCACCGGAGTTCCCGCCTCCACAATGTGGACGTAGGCGTGAGAGACGGAAATGTGCTGCGCGAAAAAATGGAAGCGTAGCGCCTGAACTTCTTCCAGGTCGCGAACCCCGCCATTAGTAACGACGCCGACGCACCCCAGGGCGCGATGCAGGTTGCCGTTCACCTCTCCCCAGAAGGAACCGAGGCCAGGCGGATCGTCCAGGTCTTCCACCACCACCACGCGCGGGGCGGGCACCTGCTGAATCTTCTGCCAATGCACGCTGGGGTGAACGGTGGCCCCTGCGGCGCCGGGTGAGGCGGCGCGGATCTTGACGGTCACCGCGTAGCCCACCATGACGCCCAGGTTGGGGAAAATGCAGTGGATTTCCGGACGCATGAATCCCTGGCTGCGCGGTCGCACATTGAAAACCTCGATGGCATTGGCAACCGTGGGGCTGGTGATTTCGCGGAGCCGATCAAGCACGGGAGCAGGCAAAGCTTCCATCGTAGAACCTCCTGGGGGAGCAGTAGCCGCCCGCCATTCTAATGTAAGTCCGCCCCGGTTGGTAGTAGTGCAATTTGAGGTAGAGGCGGCTTAACGCCGCCATATGGCGAGGTAAACTCGCCGCTACAACATCAAAATGAGCCACTATCCCCAGTTCGCGAATCTCTTTATGCGTATGACAGAGTGGTATACTGAAGGGGATTCTCCGTAGGTTGCCGAGCAGACGCCGCGGAGGAAATACACGGGGCTTGAGCTCGTTTACAACTTTGCTATCGCAGACTTAGCAGGCTGATGTAAAACGACGTAGCGGCGGGTTTACCCCGCCATTTTCGCGGTGGCCTCGCGCCGCCATATGGCGGGGTAAACCCGCCGCTACGTCGCACCGTATGGGTTCTTCAACAGCCGGTTAGGTCCAAGGAAGCCTATCGAGGGGGGGAAACATGGCTACGGAAAAATCCACGTTCGGAGCCGGATGTTTCTGGGGAGTGGAGGCGGCCTTCCGCCAGGTTCCCGGGGTGGTTTCGACCGCCGTGGGTTACATGGGCGGTCAACTCAAAAACCCCACCTATCGCGACGTTTGCACCGACCAAACCGGTCATGCGGAAGTGGTGGAAGTCACCTTCGACCCCTCCAAGGTTTCCTACGCCGATCTCCTGAAGGTCTTCTGGGCGTCCCACGACCCTACGCAATTCAACCGGCAGGGCCCCGACTACGGCACACAATATCGCACCGCGATATTCTTCCATACCCCGGAGCAGGAAGCGGCGGCCCGAGCGTCAAAAGAGAATCTCGATAAGTCAGGGACTTTCAAACGGAAAATTGTGACGGAGATTACTCCGGCTGCGGAGTTCTGGCGGGCGGAGGATTATCACCAGCAGTATCTCGAAAAGCGCGGCCTGGCTAGTTGCCACATCAAGTAGGGGTTGCTTCCTCCTAACTTTGAATAGGCGCAGCCGCCGCAGCATCAGCGGTTACCTGTTTCTGAAGGGCCACGGCCCGCTCCAGCAGACGAGGGAAGTCATTGGTCAAAACCCGTCCGCAGTTCCGGCATCTCCAAAGAGTGTCCTGGGGATCGAGGTAATTAAAGTTGATGCAACCACACGTGCACATCACCTGGAGCCCCGTACTGCGTCCATGGAAGACTTTGACATCTTCAGGTTCAACCGGAAATTTCATTCCTTCCCTCCGCAGAGCTTGAGCAAGTTAAGACCAGCCGCGCGTTCACCCCACTGCCTCCATTCTACACGGTCCGCGGGTGAATCGTCGAACCCGCCAAGGGGTAGGCGCTCGACCCTCTGCCTTCTCAGTTCTTCTGCTCGTCTTTCGCCTTCAACTCATGGCCTGGGCAATGGAGAACCGGCAAGCCGGGGTATTTGGGATAGCGCGGGTCTACGGCCGAACGCTGACATTGATAAAAGACGGAACCCCGGTCGGTACGCACTTGTCGCGCCTGCTTGCAGGTGGCGCACAGCCCGACGCGATCAATTTCTTTTGACAATGCCGACATGGCGATGAAATCTGGGGCACAGCGATGGCCACGATAGTTTTGCTCATTACGCGCCCCTGCGGCGGATTATAGCATTGAGCCTGCCCGGCTCACCCGGCGGTTCCGAACGGCTTCGGCGAGCGGCTTTGCTGGTAAGCCCGGCGCAGGTCGCGCACGAAGTGATCAGCCTCGCGAGTCGGTTTCGGGATGCGGAATCCATCCAGGCACTGGCGCACGATAGACACGGCGGACTCAAGTGACACGCAGTGCCCCGTGGTGACGTAGATCGGCTGCACGTTGTCGCGCGTGCGGAGCACCATCCCGACCGTCTCACCTTTGTCGACAAGCGGAGTTGTGGAACCGGCCGGCGCGGGCAAATCCGCTGCCTCGCCCACCAGGATCGATTTCGCGCACCCGATGGTGGGCTTGTCCAAGAGCAGGCCAAGGTGGCAGGCAATCCCGAAGCGGCGTGGATGTGCGATGCCGTGGCCGTCGATCAGAATCAGGTCTACTTCGGTCCGCACCCGTTCGAAGGCAGCCAGGAGCACGGGGCTTTCGCGGAAAGAAAGCAACCCCGGCACGTAAGGAAACCGCAGCTTGCGCCGAGCCATACGCCGCTCCACCTCCTGGAGTTGGGGAAACTGATACACGATCACTCCGGCAAAGGCAAAATTGGTTTGCGGGTCAAAGGCCAGGTCCGCTCCGGCGACATAACGGATGGTTTGGAAGCGGTTGTCCCTTTCGACACACTCGCGCAGTTTCTCCTGGAGACGCATGGCCTCCCGCGGCGTGAGGTTCCAGCGGGTTCGCAATTTCGTTTTCATCGCGGCGCGGTGGTGAGAGAATAACGCCATTCGCCCGGCTTGCCCACCCTCGAATCGGAAAACCTGCTGCCAGGAGGCGCGCTTGACATCAGGGCATGGCAAGCGGAAGATTGGCAGCGCTCCGAACCGTTGAAGGATTCGAACCCATGAAACGCCTCAACTTCGAATTCAAGGCTTATCTCTACAACGAATCCCACGTCCGCTCCACGCTCAAGCGCCTGCGCGCGCGGTTCCTGGGGACGGATCATCAGATTGACACCTACTTCCAGGTCGCGACCGGACGGTTGAAGCTGCGACAAGGACGGATCGAAAACGCCCTGATCTTCTACAAACGGACTAACACTCGACGCGCCCGGCGCTCCACGATCGACATGATGCTGTTGCCGCGCCGGAACTCCGTGCGGACGATTCTTGCGCAGGCGCTGGGAATATTGGCGGTGGTCGACAAGCGCCGCGAGATTTATTTCGTCGGCAACGTCAAGATTCATCTCGACCGGGTACGCGGCCTGGGGAAGTTTATGGAAGTGGAAGCTATCACCAAGTCGGGCGATCTCCGGAAGGTGCGCGCCCAGGCCAGGAAATTTCAGACGCTGTTCGCCATCTCTTCAGCCCACATTGTCCCCTTGTCATACTGCGACCTGATCCTGCAAAAGCGGGCAAAGCGCTTCTAATGCTTAGCTGCATTAATAGGCGACATTATTCATGGCCCTCGGAAGGGCGTGGCTTTAGAGCTTGTGGAAAGACGCCCAGGATAACCACCCCGGGGCTTAAGGGGAAGCTATAACCACCCCTTTATTCCTTGCTCATCACCACCCCGGAGTCAGCACCACCCCGTCGCTCGGCGCGCCACCCCTCCTCATCTGAGGCTGTCTCAAAACTAGGTATTTCTGACTTTTGCACAGCGTAAGTTATTGATTATTCGTCGTAAAAACCGTGAATTTGCCAGTTTTGAGACAGCCTCATCTGAGGAGGGGAGTTCTGTAAAAGCTCCCCTCCTGATTTCCGTGGCGCGCTGAGCGACGGGGTGGTTATCCTTTGCGTTTTTCCGCAGCCTGTTTAGCGCCGCTCTTCCTTTTCCCCGCTTCAGTTTCTGACCGGTTGCAGACGCGCCCGCACACTTCTATACTTCCAACTCTTCAGGTGGTTTCGCGTCGCACGCACCGGTGGCAGAACTTGTGCGACGCGTTCTTCGAACCTGGAAGTAAGGGAGTCACTCGCATGAAATCATCCCGCCGGAATTTCCTTCGCAGCGCGGTTACAGTCCCGCTGGCCGCAAGCCTGGACGGATGGGGCCGTGGCGGCCTTCAAACCTATGCGGCCAGGCTGCCCGCCGCCGGTCAAATGCAGTTTCAAAATCCGCATATCATCCGCTACGACGCAAATTGTTTCACCATCAACGACCGCGATACGTTTGTGGTGAGCGGCGCGTTTCATTATCCCCGTTGCCCCAAACCCCTGTGGCGCGACCGCTTGCAGAAATTCAAGCTGGCGGGATTCAATACGATTGAAACCTACGTGTTCTGGAACTATCACGAGCCGCAGGAAGGCAAGGTGAACCTGACGGAATTTGAAGATTTCATCAAACTGGTTCACGAGATGGGATTTTTTCTGATCGCGCGCCCCGGCCCTTACATCTGCGCGGAATGGGAGCGCGGCGGATTCCCTTCCTGGGTGGCTGCCCAACGGTTCCCGCTGCGCACCCCGCACCCGGCGAGCCTGCGGACCTCCCAGCATTGGTATGACGCGGTCCTTCCCATCATCCAGAAGCACCAGGTTACGATGGGCGGTCCGATCATCATGGTGCAGGTTGAGAATGAGTATGACTTCTCTGAGCCGATTCCTGACGCCGAGAAGCGCGAGTACATTCGCGCCCTCGCCCAGATGGTGTGGAACGCCGGCATCGATGTACCGGTGATCACCTGCTGGACGAAGCAGGCGCGCGAGAACACTGACCCCGACATGGCGCGGATCATGGACACGTGCAATTTTTATCCGCGCTGGAAGATTGTGGATGAACTCACGCCGGCGCTGCAGAAGTTGCGCCGGGAGGAACCCTCCTCACCTGTGGCGATCAGCGAACTCCAGGGCGGGTGGTTCAGCCAGTTCGGCGACAAGCTTTCCGTGGATCAAGAGGGTGTCGACGGCGCGCAGATCAATATGGTCACCAAGACTGCGCTAGAGCTGGGCGTCACCTCCTTCAGCTACTACATGGGCTTCGGCGGCACAAATTTCGACTGGGCCGCGAAGACCCTTACCACGACTTATGACTATGCCGCGCCCATCCGTGAACCGGGCGGGCTGTGGGAAAAGTTCTACGCAGCCCGTGCCATCTGCCAATCCCTGCGGGTGTTCGGTAACGTGTTGACCCGCGCTCAGCAGCTAGAGGGATCGCAATCGACGAATTCGAACGTCAGTGTAAGCGAACGCGCCAACGGGGCAGCCGGTGTAGTCTTCGTGCGCGAGAACTCGAACGCGCTGCAGCAATTTAAGATGACCTTTACTGACCCGCATAGCCCCAGCCAGCGCAAGATTGTGGCGCCACGCGAGGGCCAATTGGAGCTGGGCGCACGCGAGATGAAGATGCTGCCCGTGCAGATCCCGGTCAGCGGGGCAAGGCTGTGCTACTCCACGGCGGAAGTGTTAGCCCACGGCGTCAACCTCGACCGCGACTTCCTGATCCTTTATGACACACCCGGACGTGTCGCGGAAATCAGTCTCGGCACGGAGAAGGAACCCCGGCTGGAAGGTGAGACGGTCTATCAGTATTGGGATGAGGAGTACGAATCCTCGGTTTTCGGCGTGCAGGTCGGACCGAAACCGAAGATGCTCATGTACTTCGACCAACTGCAGCTTATCGTTCTGCCGCGGGAGAAAGCTCTGCACACGTTCATCTGGGAGTTTCCTCCTAAGATCATTCCCGGCTCAGAGGAAACCAAAACCGTGGCCGCGCCCGTCATGAGCGACGCTTACGCGCTGGCGGGGTCGGGCACTTTCAAGTCGCGAGCCTGGATGGATTTGGACTTTCTTCCCGGGGAACACGATATCGAAATAATGCTTCCCCCGCGTCCTTCGAAATGCCGTATCGACAACGTCCTCACGGATTTCGGATACGATCGACCCTGGCACACCGCGCACCTCCATGTCTCGACACCCCATTTGCCTTACGCGCCCATCAATTTGAATGAGGGAAGCGCCTGGGTTGAGAAGTTTGATCCCAGCGCGGGCGCCTGGCTGACCGGACCCTTGCATGCTCTGGAGGATCTGGGTCCAGTGCCTTATGGTTACGTTAAGTACCGGGCCCAGTTCAGTTCCAGCGCAGAGTCCAGGATGTTCATCTCGGCCCTGGCCAACGACGCAAAGAAAGTCTTCATCAACGGCAGATTTGTGGCTGAAGCCTCAAACACGGAAAAGGAAGTCGATTTTGCCATTGCCAATTACGCCCAGCCGGGGAACAACCTTCTGGAAATCTCCTACGAACTTTTCGGCGCTCCCAACGGTGGGGAGAACCTGGGCGAGTTGAAAGGACTCCGATCGGTAGGCGTGGGGGCCGGCCTTCCCTCCGCCAAAGATCTCACGAGTTGGCAGGTTCAGCGATTCGCCGCGCCGATGCGAGGGCGTGAGCTTGACCCGGCCTTCGGGGCCTGGACCCCAGCATCGTTCCTGGGCGCAGGGACAAACCCGGGGGCGGTTCCGTCCTTTACGTGGGGCCGGGCGGAATTCGAGCTCCCCGCATTGGCGGAGGGCTGGATAGTGCCTTGGAAGGTGGTCTTTGACGCTGACTGCGACGCGCTGATTTATTTGAACGGAAAATTCGTGGGGCGCTTTGTTACCGTCGGCCCCCAGAAGGAGTTCTATCTTCCCGACTCCTATCTCTCTCCGGCCGGGACGAAGAACCTTCTCTCCTTTGTCCTGCCCTACACGGACCAACCCCGCCACCTGCGCACTCTGCGGGTTGCGCCTTACGGGGAGTTTTCCGTCCGGAGGACTCGCGTTGAGTTCGAATGGTGATGGAGCGGCCTTGGTTCAGGTGCGACCGCCACTTTTCATGCCAGGATTTGCCCGGCTCCGGGGGTCACAGACGAAGTCAAAAAGGACCGCCGGCGCTATTATACATTTGGAAATAATCGCGATAAAATGCGGATCGCGGCACTGGCGGGGTAGCCCAAGCTTTGGGTGGCAAACAAATCGGTCAGAAAGGCGGGCTAGAGACAATACTGTTCATTTAGGCGATCTGAGGCTTGAACCCCCTCACCCGTCCCGCCCCGGCTGATGAAAGCGCCGGTTACGGGCCACCCTCTCCCCCAAGGGGGCGAGGGTTGAAGATCCAAACCCCTCAAACCAACTCTCCCCTCGCCCCTTTGGGGGAGAGGGGTCAGGGGGTGAGGGGGTCGAATAGCAATCTCGCAACTCTAAGTGAACAGTATTGGGGCAAGAGAGGGCGGTGTCTGAGGTGTCTGCTGCATGAGGGGCAGATTGGGGTTCCGAACTGATTTACCGCCAAACTGAGCTGTTTTGAACAGACACGCCGCCGCCGAGAATGCTCCAATCGTTTGCGTGTACTTGAAAATGCTAGATTCTATGGTATAATCCGCCCTATCCTGAATGAGCTTTGGAATCAATGAAGGAGCAGTTAACTGTAAAGGAGGCGACTCTCATGCGTGTCCGTAATCTCAGCTATCTTTTCACGGCCATAGCTGCTGTGCTGTTGATTAGCGCGCGGCCTGCCAAGGCAGAGCTAGGCCATCTAATCGTCCGTGTGTCCCCGGCGACAGCGTACATTTTTGCCGACGGCAAGCCCGTTGTCGACGCGCGGGGCCACTACGCTATCTTGGATGCCGGAGAACACAAGATTGATATGTACAACTACGGATACAAACCCGAATCCCGCACGGTCACAATCACGGGCCATAAGACACTCGTGATCGAAGTGACGATGCAAGCCATCACCAGTACGGTCACCGGTCCCTGGGGGTGCATCACGCTGGAAGGGGCGGACCGTGATGCCGTCCTTTTGAATGGCACGGACCCTGCCTTCTTTGTTGGACATGGCGACGAAGAAGACAACGAATGGGTTTGGAAGCAGGAATTGGTTGTTCCCGCCGGGAAGTATCAATTGACCGTGCTGAACCATGGCAATCTCCCCGCCGGGGCCTGGACGACCACGGTTGATGTGCCCGTGAACCAGCGCGTAGTGGTGGATAATGGCAAGGGCGTGCGCAAGACCGTGCCCTGGTCGCGCGGCGAGCAGTTGAAAGAGCTGCCGCGCTTCAAATTCGGCATCGCCAGTGCGGAAGTGGCCGTCCAGAAGGTTTCCGGCCAGTTCTCCGCCACTCCTGGCCAGATCAATTGCGGGGATTCCGCTCGCTTAACCTGGTCCTCCGATGGCGCCGTCAAGTACGAGATCAGCGGGGTTGGCGCGGTCGGGGCTTCCGGCGACCAGACGGTGCAACCGAACCAAACCACCGATTATAAGTTCACCGCTGCCGGGCCGGGTGGGATCTACACTTCGGACGGCAACGTCACCGTCAACACGGCCATCCAGGCTTCCTTGAATGTGTCGCCGGGAGAGGTTCGTTACCATCAGGTCGGCTCGAAAGTTGACCAGGTGGGCAACGCCACGGTGAGTTGGTCTGCCGGGAACGCGACCAGTGTCTCGGTTGATCCCCTGGGCACAGTGGGAGCCAGTGGCGATCGCTCGATTCCAATCAAACCCACCAAGACCTCCCCTGGAACGATCGATGAGACCGTCACTTACACTCTGCATGCCAGCAATGCTTGCGGGGGGTCAGAGACGAAGACCGCGACCTTGCATATCATGGGCTCGATTGAGGCGGAGTCAGCCGTAAGCGAAGCTACGCTTGAGACCAGGCTCGCCTTCAACAGCGTTTACTTTCCGTGGAATTTGCCCACTGTGATCGCTCCCGAGGGCGGCCTTGTGTCCAGCCAGGAAAAGCGCCTGGAGGATATGGTTTCCAATTTCAAGCAGTATCTCCAGCTCCGGCCTGAGGCACACTTGATTTTGGGAGCGCATTGCGACCATCGCGGCTCCGTAGAGTTCAACCAAGCCTTGTCACAACGCCGCGCCGACCGTGTGAAGAGCTATCTGGTTGACCACGGGGTTCCTGCTGCCAGCATCGAGACGCAGGCTTTCGGGAAAGAACAGAACCTCACCGATAAAGAGGTTCGCGACCTGACCGAACAGAACCCCAATATCAGCTCCGAAGATAAGAAGCGTGTGGAACGCAATCTCTACGAATTCCGCATGGCCAACAACCGTCGCGTGGACGTTAAGCTCAGCACCACGGGTCAAACGTCGCTCCGCTACTACCCGTATAACGCGGATGACCTGAGCGTGCTGATGGGACAACAGAAACCCGCCGCTAAACAGCCCATGGAGAAGCCGGCACCCAAGCCAGCACCCACCAAGAAAGCGGCGACCAAGAAGTAACCTGCACCTGCATCGCCGGGGCTGCGCAAGCGGCCCCGGTGAGAACCTCTCGTCGAGGTGCTTCCTATGCTCGGTGCGCCGCTACCCGTGTGCCAGCATGGGCGGACTGTGCCTCGCCATGAAGCGGCCCCTCAACAAACTCCCGTAGCCGGGATCCTTGGAGCGTCAAGGTCTAAGGTGTTTCCCAGGTAAATCGGTCGCGTGCCTAGCGCAACCGGAAGGGGTCACTTTCAGCCCGGGCCTGGTTACCAGGCTCACGAAGGTATTGAGTTGGCAGACCTCTTTCAACGATTATTACCTCAGCGACCCGCCGCCGGGGAAGAAGACGAATGACCTGTTGCTCTCCACGGGCCTGCGGCTGACTTTCGGTAACGCCGCGAAATGAGGCCAGGGGAATACCGGCCAGGGCGATCGAACCAATCTTAGCCATAACCACAAGGAGGAGAACATGCTGAAGGAATTCAAAGAGTTCGCGATGCGCGGCAACGTGATCGATATGGCGGTCGGCATCATCATCGGGGCCTCCTTCGGGAGGATCGTCAGCTCCGTGGTGAATGACATCATCATGCCGCCCATCGGGCTGGTCCTGGGGCACGTGGATTTCTCGAACCTCTTCATTAACCTGTCGGGAACGCACTACGACTCGCTGGCAGATGCCAAAAAGGCGGGAGCAGCCGTGATCGGTTACGGCGCCTTCCTCAACACGATCATCGATTTTGTGATTGTGGCCTTCGTGGTCTTCCTGCTGGTAAAGCAGGTGAACCGGATGATGCAGCCGCAGCCGGCTCCCGCCGCGCCGCCCACCAAGGAATGTCCTTATTGCGTGTCGGGCGGGATCGCGCTTCAAGCCACCCGCTGTCCCCACTGCACGGCGCAGCTCCAGGCAGCGTAAGGAGGCAGCAACCCCGCTCACGGTTTCGAGTGGCATCCGTGTTGAGTCAAGCACAGGGGGAAGGCCGGTGTTTCCGCAGGAAGGATCTCCTCAGAAGGGCAGGTATGACCTCCTGGATATTCAGTAGCCCGGCCCTTTGACTTCTTAGTATTGATATTGTGGCGGGTGGAATCAAAGTCCCGCAGAGATTCTTCACCAAGCAGATTCGATTTGAGGTTGCCGCAGGTGCGGAGGGGCGAAGGCGCGTGGGGTCAGTACAAGATCGAATCTGAAAATCTTACGACGTAGTTGCTTAAATCCTGGCAGTGCAGTGCGTCTCAAATCGCGCTGCGTATGATTGTCAGGGTCGCTTTTGTAGCGTCCCGACCTGTCGGGACACATGCCGACCTCAAGGTCGGCGCCACAAGCACATGCCTACCTCCCGAGCAGATCGGGACAGGTTCCGGTCGGCGCTACGAGTACCCGCAATCCAGCCATCAAATACTCGGACAATTGATTCATTTACTGATGGGGCGTTTGAATCTAAGGATTCCCTAACCTACATAACTCATTCAAGTCCTAACTAGTTCCTGCCGAAGAATAAGTGGAGGGTATCTGTGTGCACGGGTGGGTCGAGTTGTCATTGGCAGGCAGGCCGTTTGAACCGTCCTGTTTGAGCGTGCACGAACTCGAATGGAGGAAAAAGGCATGCGCAGGAATGGGGACCACCCGGGTTTCTCAATACTGAGATGAAGGCCAGGGAAGGCATGGCGCGGGCCTTTTGTTCATGCGAAGACAAACGCGTCGCCGGGCAAGAGATTCCCGGCTAAGGCTACGGCAGAAGCGCCAAGCTCGCAAGGAAAAGGATGGGTATAACTACCCCCCGCGATAGTCCGTTGGTTCGATCTCCTCATGAACACGTGCCACCCCTGGGGGTGAGCGAAGGTGTATTCGCGCCCACGCTGGATGTGCACGGCCCCCTGGATGGGGCCGAGGCCCGAACCCATCAGCTTTCTTTGTTGGTGGAGATCAACTCGGCGCTGGCGGGCACGCTGGATGCCGAGTCGGTTCTGGGGCCGATCCTCACGCGCTTGGTCGAGAGGGAGCGGCTCAGCTACGCGCGGATTTATCGGCTGGAGCCGGCGGCAGGGGAACTGCAATGCGTGGCATGCGGTGGGAAGCGGGAGTTAACCCAGCAAGTCATTTCCCTCAAGGAACGGGCCCTGGTCTCGTGGGCTATAAAGCAGAAAGAAGCTGTCTACGTCCCGCAGGTCGAAAAGGACCCTCGTTGCCGGGATTTCATCTCCGAGGTCCGGTGTGAGTATGCCGTTCCTTTGCAGACCAGGTCCAGCCTCCTGGGCGTTCTGGACATTGCCGGCCAACAACCGGACGGCATCCGAGCCGTAACCCGCAAGCTGATCGAACAGGTCGCCACCCAGGCCGCCATCGCCCTGGAGCGAAGCGAGCTCTATCGACAGATTCAGATTTCGGAAGAGCGTTTCCGGTCCATCTTCGAACAGGGACGTTTCGGGGTGGCGCTCGCGGGGCTGGACGGGCGGTTTCTCACGGTGAACCCCGCGTTCGCTTCTTTACTCGGCTACACGCGCGGGGAACTCCAGGGAAAACATTTCGAGGAGATTACTCATCCGCAGGATACGGCCGCGAGCCGGGATTACGTGCAGAGGGTCTTGGAGGGTCAAGCCTCGCAACCCACGCTGGAAAAACGTTACTTACGGAAGTCTGGCGAAGCCGTCTGGTGTTCCCTGACCGTTTCCCTGGTGCAAGACTCGGCGGGCCGGCCAGCGTCTTTCCTGGGGATGATCCAGGACGTGGGCGAGCGGAAGAAAGCGGAAGAAGAGAGAGAGCGCCTGCAGCAGCAGCTTTTCCAGGCCCAAAAAATGGAAGCCTTGGGGACGCTGGCGGGCGGCATTGCCCATGACTTCAACAACCTGCTGAGTGTCATGCTGGGCTTCGCCTCTTTGGCCCGCCAAAGACTGGGCGCGGACGACCCCTTGCAAGAATCCATGCGGATGATTGAGCAATCCGCCCAGCGCGCCGCCGACCTTACGCGCCAACTCCTGGGATTTGCCCGCCCCGAGCGGCAACAGGTGAAAGCCGTGTGCGTCGGGGAAGTGCTGGACCGCGTGCGCCGTATGGTAGCCCGGACGTTCGATCGCAGCATTAATGTGTCAGTTCTCGCTGAGGGTGACCCTCTCTGGGTCAATGCGGAGCCCAGCTATCTTGAGCAGGCTCTACTCAATCTGTGCATCAATGCGCGCGATGCCATGCCGCAGGGAGGCGCGCTGACGTTACAGGCCACTGCCCTTGACCTCGATGCCGGGCGGCCGGAGTTGCCGGCGCATGGCGCTCCCGGGCGGTACGCCAGTATTGCCGTCCAGGACACTGGGGTGGGAATCACGCCCGAAGCCCTGCCGAGGATTTTTGATCCGTTTTTCTCCACCAAAGCGCCCGGCCAGGGCACGGGCCTGGGGCTCGCCATGGTTTACGGATTCGTCAAAAACCACGAGGGGTTCGTGCGGGTTGAGAGTGCAGTGGGTCAGGGGGCGCGTTTCACCCTTTACCTTCCGTTGATTGCCGCCCCGGCGCTCCGCATGGACGCAGGAGGCTCGGGAAGGATCCAATTGGGGACAGGAACCGTGCTGGTGGTGGATGACGAACCCTTGGTGCGCGCCTTTGCCGAAGCGGGATTGAAAGGGTTGGGCTACAAGGTCTGGGTGGCGGAAAGCGGGCACCAGGCACTGGAGATCTACGCGGGGCATAGCCGGGAAATCGACTGTGTTCTGTTGGACCTCATCATGCCGGAAATAGGCGGCCTGGAAACATTCCGTCGTATGCGGAAGATCAATCCCCAGGTACAGGTCATTTTCGCCTCTGGCTACAGCACCGGCGAAATTCTCCGCGATGCCCAGGACGCGCAGGAAGCCGATTTCCTGGGGAAGCCTTACACGCTGGAGGGGCTTTCCGTGATGCTGCGAAAGGTTGTTTCGGGTCGATCGGATGCCAAGTAAACGGGCCCTCTCAAGCGCCGTTAACCGAACTTGGCGCTCGGGCCGGAATCGTAACGAAGGATTTCCTCTATGAGGATTTTGGTCGCAGAAGACGAAATGGTTTCCCGGCACATCCTTGAGGTCAGCCTGCGCCGGTGGGGGTATGAGGTTATCGCGGTCGAAGACGGCACGCGCGCCTGGGAGGTCCTACAGGGTGAAGAGGCGCCGCAAGTGGCGATTCTGGATTGGCTCATGCCGGGCATGGATGGGATTGAGATCTGCCGCCAGATCCGCAAAGGTCCCGGGACACGCCCCATTTACGTCATCCTGCTGACGGCACGGAGCGGCCTGGAGGACAAGATCCATGGCTTGCAGTCCGGGGCGGATGATTACATTACCAAACCGTTTGATCGCGAGGAATTGCGCGCGCGCGTCCAGGTGGGCTTGCGCGTCCTGGAATTGCAAGGGGCCCTTGCTCAGCGTGTCCGGGAATTGGAAGAAGCCCTCTCGCGCGTCCAACAACTGCAAGGGTTGCTGCCGATTTGTTCCTACTGCAAGAAAATCCGTAATGATCGGAATTACTGGCAGCAGGTGGAAGGGTACATCAGCGAGCATTCGGGGGCGCAGTTCAGTCACGGGATTTGCCCGGAGTGCTACGTCCGCTATGTCCAACCGGAACTCGATCGGTTGCAAGTCAATACCGGGAAGACGCCGTGAAAACACCTCAACCAGCACATGCCTTGGTGCGATGGGGTCTACCCCTTCATTCCGGCCTCATGCTCCTGCTCCTCGCGGGGCGGCTCGGCGTCTGTACGGCTCGAAATTTACCGTCCTCCTGGGAACCTGAAACCCCGCACGCTTTGACCTGCTCTCCCGAAAGGGGGAAGGCTGCCCTGGCCCCTGGGACGGGCGAATCAGCCGGGACGGTCGCCGCGGCAGCCCTACAGCCTCAGGGGGTGGCCCCCAATTACTTTTCCCGCGCACCTGCCCTGCTACTCCTACCAGCTTTAGGTTTGGGATTGTTTGCCCTGCTGGTGGGGGTGGTCTGGCAACGAAGGGTGGCAGAACCGCAGACCAGCATCATACGCCAGTGGCCCCATCGCGAGGCGTCTCTCGCCAAGCAGTATCGGGAGCTCTTCGAAGGTGTAAATGACGCCATTCTGATCTTTGAGCCGGAGAGTGAAATCGTCCTGGATGCCAACCGCAAGGCGTGCGAGCTCTACGGACGGGACTACTACGAGCTGGTGGGCGCCAGCCAGAAGAGTTTCACGAAGGATGTTCCGCGCGGGGAAGAGGAGATCCATAAGGTTTTAGAGAACGGGACCTGCACGAATTTCGCCACGGTCCATTACCGAAAGGACGGTCGCCCCATCTCGCTTTTGATTAGCGCTTCGGTCATCG
This sequence comes from uncultured Acidobacteriota bacterium, assembly GCA_963804995.1. Classification (GTDB taxonomy): domain Bacteria; phylum Acidobacteriota; class Terriglobia; order UBA7540; family UBA7540; genus Bog-366. The sequence continues at coordinate 390,701 of CAWDSK010000001.1, read as the reverse complement.
AGTATGCGGGGGAAGCTGCGATTCTAAGTCTCCATCGCGATGTCACGGAACAGGTGGAGGCTGCCGAAGCCCTCCGCCGCAGGGACGCCATTCTGGAAGCAGTCAGCTTTGCTGCCGAAAAACTCCTCTCGGGGGATGGCTGGGAAGAAAGCCTCCAAGTCGTCTTGGAGCGCTTGGGAAAAACCCTGAAAGTGAGCCGGGCCTATATCCTTGAGAACCACCTCGGCCCGGATGGGGGTCTGCTGAGTAGCCAGCGTTGCGAATGGGCAGCGCCTGGCATCACCCCACATGCCCACAATCCAGAACTACAGAATTTCTCCTGGAAAGGGAGCCAGGCAGAGACTTGGTGCGAGGAGATCCGACAAGGGAAGGTTAGTCAAGGAGGGATCAAAGATCTTCCGGAAGCGGCCCGCCGCCTTCTGGCGAGGGAGGGCATTCAATCCCTCATCGTAGTGCCCATTTTTGTGGGTAAGTCGTGGTGGGGCTTCATCGGTTTCGACGATTGCCAGAGTGCACGGGCGTGGTCAGTGGCGGAAACCGAGGCGTTGCGCGCGGCGGCGAAGACGCTCGGCGCCTCGCTACTCCGCCGGCAGGCCGATGAGACCCTGCGCAAGGCTAATGAGGCGGTCAAGGCCGTGGTTGAGGCTTCCCCAGCGGCCATCATTTCACTGGATGATGCCGGCCTGGTGCGCATGTGGAATCCTGCCGCAGAAAGATTGTTCGGCTGGACCGCGGAGGAAGTCCTGGGCGGGCCGCTTCCCTTTGTCCCGCCGGAGGAAAGGGAAAATCTAAAATCCATTGTAGCGCGAGCCAGCCGGGGCGAGCCCGTCACGAATGTGGAATCGCGCCGCCAGCGGCAAGATGGTTCCTGGATTGACATTCAGCTTTCCGTGGCTCCGGCCTTCGACGCCCAGGGTGAGGTCATTGCCCACTTTGCCGTGATCAACGACATCACCGAACGCAAGCGGGCCGAAGCGGTACTGCAAACCGAAAGGGATAATCTCACGGCAGTATTCGCCTCCGCGCCAGTCGGGATGCTGCTTATTGATGAGGAGACGGTGATTGTGGAGGCAAACTCCGTCGCCGCGCAGATGGTTAGGCGCAACCCTGCGGAAATAATCCACCAGAGGGCCGGCGCCGGGTTGGGCTGCATTCACAGCCACGAACACCCCAATGGGTGCGGTTACACCCAAGCCTGCCCGTCGTGCCCGCTGCGCCAGAGCATCACCCAAGTCCTGTCTTTGGGCGCTCGGGTACAGGGTGTAGAAGTTCACCCGACCCTGTTAATCGGCGGGCGGGAGGAACGACGCTGGCTGCAAGTGAGCGCTGAGCCGGTCCTTCTCCATGGACGCAAACACGCTGTGGTGGCGATTGAGGACATCACGGATAAGAAGCAAGGCGAGAAGGCACTGCAAGCCAGTGAAGAGCGGTTCCGCCAGATGTTCAGCAATATGAGTAGCGGCGTGGCGATTTACGAAGCGGTGGACGCGGGCTCGGATTTTGTTATCAAAGAGTTCAATCCGGCGGCAGAACGGGCCACCAAGTTGGCGCGGGCCGAAGCCCTGGGCCGTTGAGTTTCGGTTGTCTTTCCGGACATCGCACGGCTAGGCCTTCTGGAGGTTTTTCACCGGGTTTGGCAGACGGGAGCGCCTGAACGTCATCCCACCAGCCTGTACCAGGATGAGCGCGTAACCATTTGGGTTGAGAATTACGTCTTTAAACTGCCCTCGGGCAACGTCGTCGCGATCTTCGACAACGTCACTGAGCGCAAACGGGCGGAGGAGGCCGTGCGCCAGAGCGAGCAGTTCAACCGGGAGGTCATTGCCGGCGCTCGCGAGGGTGTCATCGTTTATGACCGGAATTTCTGCTACCAGGTGTGGAACCCCTTTATGGAGGATTTGACAGGCTTGCTGGCTCCTCAGGTCCTGGGCAAAAACGGCTTGGAGATCTTCCCGCATTTGCGCAAGCAAAAGGTGGACGTCCTCCTGGAACGGGCGCTAGCCGGTGAAACGGTCCAGACTCCCGACGTGTACTACTATGTGGAGCAGACGGGCAAGTCCGGGTGGACATCTGCGATTTACAGTCCGCACTATAGTCATGACAATCACATCATTGGTGTCATCGGCCTCGTCCGTGACATCTCTGACCGCAAGCGGGTAGAAGCAGAACTTCGGAAGGCCAAGGAAGCCGCTGAGGTCGCGAACCAGGCCAAGAGTGAATTTCTGGCCAACATGAGCCACGAAATCCGAACCCCCCTGAACGGCATTCTGGGTATGACGGAGTTACTGCTCGACACGCCCCTTTCCGCGGAGCAGTCGGAATACGGAACGATGCTGAAATCCTCCACGGACTCGTTGCTTGTCCTGGTCAACGACATCCTGGATTTCTCGAAGGTCGAGGCCAGGAAGATCGCTCTGGACGCAATCGAATTCAAGCTGCCCGAAGCCCTGGGGGATACGTTGAAATCGCTCGCCGTGCGGGCCAATCAGAAGAGGGTGGAGCTTGCTTGCCGTTTGGCGCCTGAGGTGCCTGAATACTTAATTGGAGATCCCGGCCGGCTGCGCCAGATCATTCTCAATCTGGTGGGAAACGCTATCAAGTTTACGGAAATTGGCGAGATAGTCGTCCGGGTTAACGTCGAGTCCCTGAGCCATGAGCAAGCCGTGCTGCGATTCAGCGTGCGCGACACCGGAATCGGAATTCCTCCCGAGAAACAAGAGATGATTTTCGAAGCCTTCCAGCAGGCAGACGCTTCCACGACTCGCCGGTATGGCGGCACGGGGCTGGGCTTGACCATTACCGCAGAATTCGTGGGCCTGATGGGAGGAAGAATTTGGGTTGAGAGTGTTCCCGGCCAAGGCAGCGCCTTCTATTTCACAGCGCGATTCGGGTTGGGACAAAGCGGAGGGGCTGCGCAACTGGCGGAATTCGCCTGCCTCAGGAACCTTTCGGCCTTGGTTGTCGATGACAACCAGACCAACCGCCACATTCTGGTGGAAGTGCTCAAACGCTGGAAAATGCTTCCCACGGAGGCGGACTGTGGCGAGCGCGCTCTATCCCTTCTGCAGCAGAGTAAGAAAGTCGCGCACCCGTTCGCGTTGATCCTGCTCGATTCACAGATGCAAGATCTGGACGGTTTCGCCGTGGCTGACCATATCAAGCGCGACCCGGACCTTGCCGGGACTGTGATCCTGATGCTGACTTCGGGAGGGCGGCCCGGCGACGCAGCCCGCTGCCGCCAGATGGGGATCGCCGCGTACCTGCTGAAGCCCGTAAAGCAATCCGAACTATTGGACGCGATTCTGCTGGCCATCGGGACACCGTCGGGAGCCTCACCTCAACCCCTCGTTACGCGGCACTCTGTTCGGGAAGCGCGGCGCAGGCTGCACATTTTGCTGGCGGAAGACAATCCCGTCAACCAAGCGCTGGTGATGCGCCTCCTGGAAAAACGTGGACACAGCGTGGAGGTGGTGGCCAACGGGAAGCAGGCGCTCAAGGCCCTGGAGAGATCGAGCGTCGCTCGTTTTGACCTGATCCTGATGGACGTACAGATGCCGGAGATGGATGGGGCGGAGTGCGTCACCCGCATTCGGGCAAAGGAGGATGGGAGCGGCTCCCGAATTCCGATTGTGGCCTTAACCGCCCACGCCATGGTGGGCGATCGCGAGCGGTTCCTGGCGCTTGGAATGGATGGCTACCTTTCCAAGCCGATCCGGGCACAAGACCTTTTTAAAACTATCGAAGATCTCTTGCAAATTCCTTCCGGAACTGTCGCGGGTGACCCCCCCAGCACAACCCCAGACAACGTGCTTGACCGCCAGCAAGCGCTGGCACGATTCGAAGGGGATAAACAGTTACTTGGGAGTTTGATCAGTGTTTTCCTCAACGACTACCCCAAGTTGGTAGCAGCGGCTTGAAGAGGCCGCAGTGCGCCAGGACACTGTGGCTTTTGAACTCGCCGCTCAGGTATTGAAGAACAATCTAGCCCTCCTCTCGGCTGGGGCGGCCTTCGAGGCTGCACAGACAGCGGAAGTGGTGGGCCGCACCCAGGGACTCGAGCACACGGGTGAGGCCCTGGCACGGCTGGAAGAGGAACTGGAGCGCCTGCAACCGGCGCTATCCAATCTCGGCAAAGAGGTCGCATCATGAAGGTTCTCATCGCAGAGGATGACTCCATATCACGCCGCATGTTAGAGGCTTTTCTCGTGAAATGGGGCTTCGAGGTTGTCGTAGCTACCCAGGGGGAGGAAGCGTGGGCGATTCTGCAAGGGAATGACACGCCCAGACTGGCTATCTTGGATTGGATGATGCCGGGTAAGGATGGCATCGAGCTTTGTCGAAGTGTGCGGCAACGAAAGGGTCGGCCGTATATTTACATCCTGTTGCTAACGGCTCGGGGCCAGAAGACGGATATCGTGCAGGGCCTGGAAGCAGGCGCCGATGATTATGTCACCAAGCCTTTCGACCCGTTTGAGTTGCGAGCCCGCTTGCGAGCCGGCCGGCGCATCGTGGAGTTGCAGGAACAGCTCCTCATGGCGCGGGAGGCGTTGCGCGACCAGGCTTGGCGAGACCCGCTGACCGACCTTTGGAATCACGGCACCATTCTAGGGATTTTGCGGAAGGAAGTGGCGCGGTCTTCACGCACCGAAAGCCCGTTTGCCGTTGCCATGGTGGATGTGGATCGATTCAAAGCCATCAATGACACTTATGGCCACGCGGCGGGCGATGCCGTCCTGCGGGAAGCGGCCCGCCAGATGCGCGGCGCCATGAGAACTTACGACGCTCTGGGACGTTACGGAGGGGATGAGTTCATGGCAGTGGTTCCGGCCTGCGACGCGGCAGGGGCGGCGCGGTTCGCGGAAAGCTTCCGGGTTCGCATCGACCGCAAAGCGGTGGAGACCCCTGATGGTCTGATTCCTATCACCATCAGCCTGGGTGTGGCAGCGGTGGGGAATCTCCAGGACGTAAGTGCGGAAGCCCTGGTCCGGGTCGCAGACGCGGCCCTTTATCGCGCCAAGCAGGGGGGGCGGAACCGGGTAGAGCTGGCAACTTCTGAGGAGATCAAGCGTGAGGCCTCCAAGCACCTCCCGGAGAGTGATAATTATGACTCTGAAGATTCATTCCCCGATCTGCAATGCTCCCATCCGCCTATTTGAAGGGTTCCTCGCGGCGACCTGTTAATTGACCTTGCCTCCATTCAAATGCCGGGCATCCCGGTGAACCGTTATCCGGATTATAAAATGATTTGATTTGGCCCACCCGAGTTGTCTCCTTATAATGAGTTTCTGATTCCCACAGAATACTTGCAACCCCCTTACCGTGGAGACGAGACCTATGCGACGGAGACTCTTAAGGCTGGTCCTGGGCATCGTGGTATTTTTGGGCGTGATGGCCCCTGCCGCCTTTCCCCAGGCGCCTGCGAATACCACCACAGTTGCCTCACCCCAAGTCCAAGACCGCTTGGCAAAACTCGAGCGACAGGTAGCGGACGCACAGAGTGCCGGCGATAACGCCTGGATGTTGGTCTGCGCAGCGCTGGTTCTGATGATGACGGGCCCCGGGTTGGCGCTTTTCTATGGCGGACTGGTGAGGAAGAAAAACGTGTTGGGCACGATGATGCAGAGCTTCATTCTCATGGCGCTGATTACCGTCCTGTGGGCGTTGTTTGGGTATAGCCTGGCTTTTCATGACGGCAATTGGATCATTGGGAATTTTGGATACCTGTTCTTACATGGCGTGGGCGGGGCTCCCGATGCGGCATACGCTGCCACCATTCCCCAGCAGACTTTCATGGTGTATCAGCTTATGTTTGCCATCATCACTCCGGCGTTGATTACCGGAGCCTTTGCGGAACGCATGAAGTTCAGCGCCATGTTGCTCTTCATGATCCTGTGGTCCGTCATCGTCTACGACCCCATGGCCCACATGGTGTGGGGCAAAGGCGGCCTGCTGAATGCCTCCCTGGGTGGTAAGTTCCCGACTTTGGATTTTGCCGGAGGCACGGTCGTACACGTCACTTCCGGAGTATCTGCCTTGGTGTGCGCGCTTTATCTGGGGAAACGAGTGGGTTTCCCCAAGCAACCGATGCCACCGCACAGCGTGGTATTAAGTTTCATTGGAGCCTGCTTGCTTTGGGTGGGGTGGTTCGGCTTTAACGCCGGAAGCGCCCTGGCAGCCGGCAGCCTTGCTACGAGCGCTTTCGTGGCCACCCACTTCGGAGCGGCCGCAGCCGCGCTCAGTTGGGCGGCAGCGGAGTGGTATCGCAACGGCAAGGCCAGCGTTTTGGGAGGTATCTCCGGGGCGGTTGCAGGGCTTGTAGCCATCACGCCGGCGGCGGGTTTTGTGGGACCGATGTCCGCCCTTGCGATCGGCGCCATCGCGGGTGTGGGCTGCTTTTTGATGGTTACAAAAGTGAAAAGCAAGTTTGGTTATGACGATTCGCTCGACGCCTTTGGGGTGCACGGCGCCGGTGGCACCCTGGGGGCGCTCCTGACCGGCATCTTTGCGGCGAAGGCGGTCAATCCCGTTTTCAAAGACGCACAAGGGGTCGCGACGTTGGTGGGTCTGATCGATGGGAACCCCGGACAACTGCTTAATCAGATTGTGGGAATCATCATCGCCTGGGTATTGGCCATTGTAGGTACTCTCGTGATCCTCAAAGTTGTCGACCTGGTGGTCGGCTTGCGGGTTTCGGAAGAGCACGAAGTGCAGGGGTTGGATTTGTCCCAGCACGGGGAAGAAGGCTACAATCTGGAAACATAAAGGGCAGGATACAGCTCACAACCGACAGCATACAGTAACTGTGGGCGGTAAGCTGTCGGGTGTGAGCTACTTTCCAAAGGAAACTTTGCCATGAAAAAAATCGAAGCTATCGTTCAGCCCTCGCGATTCGAGGCGGTGAAAAGTGCGCTGCAAGAAGTGGGCGTGGAGGGTATGACGATTTCCGAAGTGCGCGGCCACGGCCGGCAAAAAGGCCACACCGAGGTTTACCGTGGCAACGAGTACACCGTGGACCTTCTTCCCAAGGTCAAAATCGAAATGGTGGTGACCGACGGCATGGTCACGGCGGCCATTCAAGCCATCCTGAGCGCCGCCAAAACCGGCAAGATCGGTGACGGCAAGATCTTCGTGACCAGCGTGGAGGAGGCCATCCGCATCCGCAACGAGGAGCGCGGTGAGGCCGCCTTGTAGCCCAGGTTTGCGCCCCCGGGAAAGCGTTAAGCTCTCAGCCTCAGCTAGCAGCGGTCAGCTTGTAGGGTCGGCATACGCCGGCGAAGCCACCTTCCGGGGCGGCTGGAGGATGTGAGAGCTGAGTGCTGGAATCCATGCCGGTTGACCCACCACCTCAAACCGCACCGCCGATCCCTTCCACCGTGTCCCTTTCGTCTCTGGCAGATTACTACACTCGGGAATCCGGCAGAATCCAGCAGAACTTCGACAGGGACGGAGGCGGCGAGCGGGTTTTGCGAGATCGGTCAGACCTTGTGGACGCCATCGTGGTTGCGCTCTATCGGGAATTTCTCTCCCCCGCGGTCGAGGGGCCCCGAGGCCTTTGCGTATTGGCTTTGGGCGGTTACGGCAGGCATGAGCTGTTTCCGTACTCTGACATCGACTTGCTATTTCTGACCGAGGATGACAGCGCGCAATCCCCACACCGTGACTCCATCGCCACTGTTCTCCGCACGCTTTGGGACCTGCGACTGCGCGTCGGCCATAGCACGCGCACCCTGGCGGAGTGTGGCCGGCTCCACCGTGACAATTTGGAATTCGACGTTGCCTTGCTTGACCAGAGGTATTTGGCCGGCGACCTGACCCTTTTTGTACGCCTCCACGAGGATGTCGTTCCGCACCTCGTGGCACGGGACGCCGAAGAATTGGTACGAAATCTGGCTGAGCTGACTCGCCAGCGGCATGCCAAGTATGGCAACACCATCTTTCATCTCGAGCCCAACCTCAAGGAGGCGCCGGGGGGACTTCGTGATTTTCACGTTTGCCGCTGGCTGACCCAAATCGAAGCGCTGGGGAAAAAGGGGCGCTGGATGCTGCCCGGGGAGTTGTGGCCGGCTCGCGAATATCCCTTGACCCAACGTGCGTTTGGATTCCTCGCTGACGCTCGTTGCTTCCTTCATTATCTGCAAGCGCGGGATGACAACCAGTTAAGTTATGATGCGCAGGCCCATGCCGCTGCGCACGACGTGGGCATGCGGCCACCGGAGGGACTGGCGCCGGCGGATTGGATGCGCAACTACTTCCGGCAGGCCCGAGTCGTGGATCGGTTGGTGGCGCAGCGGATCGACGCCACCGCTCCGGCGCGCTCGGCCCTGTACGCGCTGTATCGGGATTGGCGCTCGCGGTTGTCGAATGCAGATTTCTCCGTGGTCCGGGGCTGTATCTTTCTCCGCCAGCCGGCGGCTTTCGAAACCGACCCCAGCTTGCTCTTACGACTATTTGAAATGGTGGCGCGGCATGGACTCCCCTTGAGCCGTGAGGCTGAAAGATTCGTGGAGGCTGAATCCCCGCGCCTGGCGGGCGAGGGGCATCGTCTGCCGCATTTCTGGCGGCATTTCCGGCGTGTCCTGGTCCAACCCTACGCTGCCGACGCCTTGCGCAGCATGCATCACCTGGGTTTGATTGCCACACTGTTTCCAGAATTTCAGGCCATCGACTCGCTGGTCATCCGGGACTTCTACCACCGCTACACGGTCGATGAGCACTCCTTCCTGACCATCGAAACCTTGCACGGTCTCCCCACGGGAAAACCAGGGCCGTCGCGTAAAGATGCCGCGGGGCCCGGGCCGGGGTGGGAGCAGAAATTCGAGGAGATACTTTCGGAAGTCGAACAACCGGAGGTTCTCTATTTGACCTTGCTTTTTCACGACGTCGGCAAGGGGCTTCCCGGGCAGGATCATGTGCGCGGCAGCCTGCGGGCCATGGAAGGAATCGCAGCGCGCTTGGAGCTTCCGGAAGAAGACTGCCAAACTGTTCGGTTCCTGATCGCCCATCACCTGGACATGTCCTCAACCTGCCAGCGCCGGGATGTATTTGATCCTGAGACCGTGCGGGACTTTGCGAAATTGGTGGGCTCCGTGGAGCGCCTGAAGATGCTCTGCCTGCTGACCTTTGCGGACATCCGCGCCGTCAACCCCGAAGCCCTTACGCCATGGAAGGCTGAACTCTTGTGGCAGCTCTATGTCGCGACCGCCAACCACCTCACGCGCAGCGTAGATGACGAACGGTTGCGCATCACCGGATCATCGTCTGAAGAAATGGAGAGGATTCTGGCCGCACTGGGAAGTCCCGCGAGCGCTGGTGAGTTGCGCTCCTTTCTGGACGGCTTTCCCCAACGCTACCTCTCGACTCACACCCCGGAGGAAGTCGCCCGGCATTTTGAGCTCGTCCGGCGTCTCGAGACCGAAGGAATCGCCGTAGAACTCCACCCGCGCAACCATCACTTCGAGTTGACCGTTGTGACCGGGGATCGGCCGTTTCTGTTTGCTTCCATCACGGGCACTCTCGCGGCCTGGGGGATGAGTATCATCAAGGCCGACGCGTTCTCGAACGCCCTGGGTCAGGTTCTTGACACGTTTAAATTCGTGGATCTCCACCGCACGTTGGAGCTGAACCCCTCCGAAAGAGATCGGTTCCGGCAAAGCCTGGTCGATGTTCTCAAGGGTAAGGTGGAACTTGAAAAGCTCTTGAACGCCCGAGGCCCCCGAGGCGCGGCAGCACGACCCAAGCTCCACGTGGCCACGCAAGTACGATTTGATAGTCAAACCTCGTCGCATAGCACGCTTCTGGAATTCGTCGCCCAGGACCGTCCCGGCCTGCTCTTCGACGTCAGCTCAACGCTGGCTCGCCTGGGATGCGATATTTCAATCGCCCTGATTGATACGGAAGGACAACGCGCTATTGACGTGTTCTACCTCAGGCATCGAGGCGAGAAGCTCGAACACAAAGATGCAGGAAGCTGTGGGCGGGGGCCTGCGGCAATTGTGACAGGCAGGGGACAACCCCGGCACCATAGGAAGGCCAATGTTTGCAATGCCAGATTCAACGGCGCGGGAGGCAGCTTCTCGGGATCATGGCCGTGACGCTACCAAAGTACGTCACAATTTTGTGGCGGACTTCCATTCCCATTAAGAGATGTGCTTCCGGCGGCGTGAGCTTGTACTCGCTGGTCAGCCAGGCAATCATTTCAGAGTTTGCTGCTTGGAGGCCGAGATCGAGGTTACTGCGATACTCCGGCTGGCTGGCGATGGTGATGATGTAGTCGTCATTCACCAATCGAGGCATGGCGATTCGCCTGCCTTTGAGGACTCTGACGCTGAACTGAACGTCCATGGAGGTCTCAATGCCCATGCCCAGGCCTTCCCCATCGCCTTGCAGGGCGTGCCCGTCACCAATGTAGAAATACGCGCCTTTATGATACACGGGGAAGTAGAGTGTCGCGCCTTCCACCACATCGTTGTAATCCATGTTGCCGCCCCAGGGACCTGAGATATCGGCGGTGCCAACGTCCTCACCGGGGGCCGCCACTCCAATGCAGCCCAGCATCGGCTTGGTGGGGAGATCAAGCTTCATCCCCGAACCTTGGAGCAGCCGTGGCGTGGCGACTCCGCGCTCGAGGTCAAGGTCCCAGGGGATCAGGTTCGCCTTTCCGGGCCACACGGCGTCCGGCTTGTAGTAGTTCTTATAAAGGCCCTCAATCGTGCCTGGGATTATGATGGTGGTTAGCAGGCGGTAGTTCGAATACCCCCAGTTCCGATTCAGCCTTACTTTATCCAGGTGCACTTCCAGGACATCGCCGTAGTCGGAATCCTGAATGTAGAAAGGCCCCAACAGTGGATTGCTGAGCTCCGGAAAACCGAAAGGGTTGGGAACGTGAGCCACACCACGCTTGTCCTGCCCCAGGGCATCCCAAGTGCTGGTTTGGACGGTATCACCGGAATGAATCTCAAGGATTGGCTTTTTGTCGGCGGAGAACGTGTCAGAATAGCCTTCCGGCTGAACCTCGTAAGTTCTAGCGGAGGCGATAGAGCAGGCGACAAGCAACGAGTAGGCCAAAGTCCAGGCCGGATTCGTCATGCGGTAATGGGTTTGCATAAGATCTCTGGTTTGATGTAATTTCCCGAGGCTGGCAGATTGTAGCACAAGAACCCATATCGGAATCGGTGACCTCCAGTTATCTAAGAGGGGGCTGACGAGTATGGATCGACGCAATTTTCTTCGTAAGGGAACCATGGTCGCCGGTCTCGGTGCCTCGAAGGTCCTCTTGCAGCCACCCGCGCCGGCCGCGAAAAAAAGGGCGGCCCCCCTGAGTTCGGGTTTTCAGGCTTCCAGCCCGACAGGAAGTTCCATCCTCCTGCGCGATGATTTCTCCAAATTCCCTGCCGGCTGGCTTTCTTCACCTGTCCGTCAGCTCGACCCCTCCATCCAAGAAGTTCACTACCTCAGCCATCGCGGGGTTCCGTTGGAGCCTTGGGCAAATCCCATTACGCATTTGGATGCCTGGGTGGTGAGTGACGAAGACGGCCGGCCTTATCTGGAACAGCACCCGGTCAATACCCGCCCCAAGCTCATGAGCCCGATTTTCCTTACCGGGGACTCAGCGTGGAGCGACTACACCGTCGAAGTGCGGGTGCGCCCGTTATCCCTGGCCGATCTGGCGGGCGTGGTCTTCCGCTACCATACCAATCGTCATTATTACTTGTTCGCGCTGACGGGAGGGCACACGGCCCGTTTGGCGGTGCGCCGGCCGATAGAAACCGCTTTCCGGATCGCGGATTGGCGCGAGCTTGCAGCCTGTGAGTTCGCTTATGACACCCAGCGTTATTACACCCTGCGGGTGGAAAACGAGGGGCCGCTGATCCGTGCCTGGGTGGACGGAAGGAAGTTGCTGGAGACGAGTGACACTGAACTAACCGCGGGGAAAGTGGGTGTTTCAGCCAATATCCCGGCCAGGTTTCAGGATTTCGCCGTCACCTGTCCGGCGGAGGTGAAGCAGCAGATTGACGACCGCGTGGAACGCCGCGAACGCGAACTCGGCAGCCTGCGATCAGAAAATCCGCAGCCCAAACTTTGGAAGAAGTTTGCCACGCCGCGTTTCGGGGCGGGCCGCAACGTGCGGTTTGGAGACCTGGATGGCGACAGTCAACTCGAGATGCTGATCTGCCAGAACATTCCCCGGGTTCACGCGGATGACTTTGACCAAATCAGTTGCCTCACGGCGGTCAAGCTGGACGGAAGGATCCTTTGGCAATCAGGCAGGCCTGACCCTCGCAATGGCTTGCTCACCAATGATACGCCGTTTCAGATCCACGACATCGACGGGGATGGGCGCGCGGAAGTTGTGCTGGTGCGTGATTTCAAACTTCAGATTCTGGACGGTGCTACGGGAAAGGTGCGGCGTTGGGTGTGGATGCCTTCAGCTCCTCCTGCCGCCGCGCGCCCCTATGAACTCGTCAACGGTGACTGCATTGCGTTTTTCAACCTGTCCGGCGAACCTGGGCGCCATGAACTCCTGATTAAAGACCGTTACTCCAACTTTTGGATTTTGAACAACCGGCTTGAGATTCTGTGGCAGGGCCAGGGCCAGACGGGCCACTTCCCCTATGCTTACGCCTCGGAGCCCGGGGGCCTGGATAAGGTGGTGATTGGCTACTCGGTGTGGGATTCCTCCGGGCATCAACTCTGGAGCCAGGACCGCGCGTTACGTGACCATGCCGACGCCGTCATTATGGGGAATTTCAGCGGTGACCCGGCGGCTCGCCCCCGCGTTTATGCCTGCGGGAGCGACGAAGGGTTTATCGTGTTCGACGACCGTGGTGAGATTCAGAAACATGTGAGAATCGGCCACGCGCAGAACCTCAGTGTGGGGAAGTACCGGCCAGCCCTCCCCGGCCTGCAATGCATGACCGTCAATTTCTGGTACAACCCCGGTATCATCACGCTGTTCGATGCGGACGGCAATATTCTGGCGCAGGAAGAGCCCGCACATGCCGGCAGTCCTTTGTTGCCGGTGAACTGGCGCGGAGACGGGCAGGTCTTTGCGCTGCTCTCGGGGAACGTCCGGGAGGGGGGGATGCTGGATGGACAACTGAGACGGGTCGTGACTTTTCCTGATGACGGACATCCGGACCTGTGCTGCGCCGTGGCGGATGTAACGGGGGATGCAAGGGATGAAGTGATCCTGTGGGACCAGGAGAGGGTGTGGATCTATACCCAGGACCGCCCGTTTAAAGGTGAGCGCATCTACGCACCCTTACGCAACCCGCTCTACAACGAATCGAACTACCGCGCCGTGCTTGCCTGGCCGCGATGGCAAGGCTCCTGATAAGAGCCGAGAGTTTTTTGACTCGTCTCAATGCAACTTGCGCGAACAAAAAGAGGATATAATCACGAGGAGTCAGTGGTGGGGCGAAGTTCTGTTTCCTGGGCACAACTGATCTGGTAGCGATAGAGAGCGTGCCTGCGGTTCATCTTTCAAGGGGGGACATTCACTCGTGAAGAAGTTCATTCTGGGATTGATCTTGGGAATGGCGCTGATTCCTGGATTGGCATACTTCTATTTGATGTCCGGGAGGGCGCCAGCGGCGGCTTCCGACCCGCCCATGCCTTTCGAAAGGAAAATTGCGAGCTCCGCATTGCGCGCCAGAATCAGCAAGGAAATGCCTACCGTTGTCCCTCTAGCGGCGGATGAGGCGGCATACCTCGCGGGTGCGCGCGTCTATCGGGATAATTGCGCGATGTGCCATGGCCTCCCCGATCAGCCGGCGCCGGTTGTGGCGGGTGGCATGTTCCCCAAAGCTCCCCAACTATTCCAGCCGCACCACATGGTCGACGACGATCCGCCGGGTGAGACCTACTGGAAAGCCAAGAATGGCATCCGCCTGACGGGCATGCCGGGCTTCGCACGTTCCCTATCCGAACAGCAACTATGGCAGGTCAGCCTTCTGCTCGCCAACGCCGATAAGCTTCCGGCCTCTGTGCATGAGGCGCTCACGGCTCCTCCGGCCCCTGTCACTCCACCAAAATGATGTCGCGCCGCGAACCTCACCGCGGAGTAGTGGTGCCAATCTTTTGCCGTAGCGGCGAGTTTACCTCGCCATTTTCGTGGCGGCATAGCGCCGCCACATGGCGAGATAAACTCGCCGCTACGACCAGTCGGCGGGGGCGGCGCATCGGGCGAGATAACCTCGCCAAAGGGCCGCGTCCCGATAACCTCGGGATAAATTCCGCCGCGTCAAATTGAACCGCCACTCACCGTGACAGGCCGTTCCATCACTCGAAGGGTTCTGGTACAATCCCACCACTTCTAAGTGAAGGATCCACGTAACAGGAGACGGGCAATGAAGCATCTGCGGTGGTTGGCGATGGTTGTTCTTATGCTTGCACCGGGCTTCGCGTGCGCCGAAGACCTCTTCACGCTGAAGCAAGTTGTGCCGGGGGTATACGCGGCAGTGTCCAAAGAGCAATTCAAGGTGAATTGCAACGCCGCGGTGATTCTGTTGGATGAGAGTGTGCTGGTGGTGGACACGCACTCCAAACCCTCCGCGGCGCGCGCCCTGATTGCGCAGATCAAGACGATTACTGACAAGCCGGTGCGCTACGTCGTTAATACGCACTTCCACTGGGATCATTACCAGGGCAATCAGGCTTACATAGGCGCGTGGCCTGCCGGCATTGAAATCATTTCGTCGGAATCCGCGCGCGAGAATATGCAGGATCGCGGCGTCCCCCGGGTCAAGCGCGCGCTACTCGACACTCCCCAAGAAATCGCCAAACTCCAAGCGGATCTCGCCGCCGCGACCGATCCCGCCGAGAAGGCGAAAATCCAGGAAAACCTTCGCCAGGATCAGGCCTACCTGGGGGAACTTCAGAACATGCAGGTGACGCTGCCCACGCTGACCTTCGATCGCAGCCTTATCCTGCACCAGAAGACCCGCACCGTGGAAATCCTCTTCCTCGGCCGGGCGCACACCGAAGGCGACGTGGTGGTGTATCTGCCCAAGGAGAAATTCATCGCCACCGGCGACATGCTGCAAGGCTGGGTGCCCTACATGGGAGACGGCTATCCCTATGATTGGATCCAGACCCTTGCCAACGTTGAGAAGCTCGACTTTGAGTGGGCCTTGGGCGGCCACGGTGATTTGATGCACGGCAAGGGTACCTTCGATTTGTGGAGGGCCTACTTACGCGACCTGATGGATGCAGCCGCCGAAGCCTACGCCGGGGGCGCCACGCGCCTCGAGGCTCGTAACCAGGTCGCCGCAAAGCTGCTGCCGAAGTACGCGGACCGCTTCCCGCCCGGCATGCTGGCGAAAGACCTACCCGCGAACATCGATAAAGCCTATCGAGTGGTGAGCGCCGACCAGCAGTAGCTGCAACCCGGGGTTGGGGAGACGGCGGCATCGAGCCATCGAGCCATCGGGCCATCGGGTCATTGATTGAGTGACTTGGCGATAGGGTGATTGCCAATTCTCCTGAGTTCCAATGGGGGTCATGTTCCGCCATACGATCACCCGATTATCGGATTCTTTCCAATCCCAACACCTCCGTGTAAAATGGCTGACTGTGCCGCTCGGCAGTGACACCCTATGGCGCGAAGCCTGATCGTCGTTCCGCTCTTCATTCTCATTGTCTTCTCCATCCTGTTTTTAGGCCATGACTTCTTCTACTTTTCGGTCGTGTATTTTTTCGATGTCGCTCAGCCGGAGCGCAGGCTTGTGCTGGCCGCGTTGCTTTATTTCCTCCCGCTCAGCTTCATTGCGTTGTCCATTCTTTCGCATTGGACTGACAACATTCTTTCCCGCGTGTTCTATTTCTGCACCGCGCTCTGGCTGGGAGTGGGACTGACGCTGATTACCGCCTTGGCGTTTGCCTGGATCGCCTGGGGAGTGACCCGGATTTTTACCCACACTCCGCGTCCCTTCTGGTTTGGGCTCGCAGCGGTTGGAGTGGCGTGCCTGTACTCCGCCTACGGTGTTTGGAACGCCTATCACCCCCGGGTTAAAAATCTCACCGTCCGCATCAAAAATTTGCCGCCGGCCTGGCGAGGTCGAAAAGTTATCCAAATTTCCGATATTCACCTGGGACAAGCCGCGCGTTCCCGCTTCCTGGCGAACATCTTGGACAAAGTTAACGCTGAAAATCCCGCGGCGGTCTTCATTACCGGGGACCTTTTTGACGGTGTCGACGGCAATCTCGAGCAATTGGTCGCCCCGCTGAACGACCTCCGCGCCCCGCTGGGGATCTACTTTGTGACTGGAAACCACGAAACCTATCTGGGCGTGGAGCGTGCGACCGCGGCGCTCCGCACGACTCCGGTCAGGATCCTCGCCGACGAGATGGCGGTGATCGATGGCCTGCAGGTGATCGGGCTCAGCTACCCGGAGCGCGGCCACGCGTTGGATTTTACCGGCAAGCTTGCGAGCCTCTCCGGCTTTGACCCCACTCTGCCGTCGATTCTGCTCTACCATAGCCCCACCCACATCGCCGAAGCGAAGGCGGCGGGGATCAACCTGCAGCTCTCCGGGCACGTCCATCGCGGCCAGATTTTCCCTCTCCAGTTCATCACGCGGTTAATCTATGGAAGGTATTACTACGGGTTGCATGTCGAAGGTGATTACGCCTCGTACGCTACGAGTGGCGCCGGCACCTGGGGTCCCCCCATGCGCACCGGCAACCATCCCGAAATCGTGATAATTCGATTGGAATAATGAGGGCGCGCCCCCACCATGGGGGTGAATAGGTGGAAGGCGGAAAGCGGAAGGCAGTAAGCAGTAGGCAGCGAGCCTTTAGCGGGCCCCGACAGAGTCGGGAAGACCTCTTTTGATTAGGGCACCAAAGCGAGCCCTCTCCGCTTCGATCACCGGATCACCCGATCTCCCGATCTGCCGAAACTTTCGCTCCGTTTTCGCTATCGAATTCCCCCCGCTTGCCGCTACACTCTTCTCGATGCGCCCCACCGAATTCATTGCAGCGTTGCGCAAGGGTCAACCCGGTACCGCGTACTTTCTGCGCGGCCCTGACCGCTTCCTTCAGGAGGAGTGTCGCAAGGCCGTATTGAACTCCATCCCCGCGGACGCGCGCCAGTGGTGCCTGGCGGAAATTGATTTTGAAGCGGGGCAGCTCCAGCACGCCCTCGAAGGGGCGGAACAGATGCCCATGCTGGGCGGCCACAATTTCCTGCTGCTGTCGGATTCAGAAGACTTCAAGGGCGCGGGCGATGAGGATGTGGAAGCGTTGCGGGCTTATCTGGAGCGTCCCTCGCCCTTTTCAACCGTAGTGTTCATGGCCGCGGAGCCCGACCGCCGCCGCCGCTTCACCCAGTTGCTCGAAAAGAAGGCGCAGCTTGTCGAGTTGCGTTCCCCCGACCGCCAGGAAGCCGCGGGTTGGGCGCAGCGCTTTCTTGAGCAGGCAGGAGTGGAGCTCGCGGATGATCTGGCGGAAGATATTGCTGCGAAGTTCGAAATCAGCCAGGATTCGCGTTCGGCTGCCGGCCCCTCCGCCGTCAATCTGCTTTGGATGCGCACCGAGCTCGAAAAGCTTATGACCGCGCGGCCTGGCCTCAAGCGCCTGGAGCCCGCGGATCTTGAGGTTATCGTCGCCTTCCGCGAGGAGCACGAAATCGGCAAGCTCTTACGCGCCATCGGCGAGCGCAAGTGCGGGCTGGCGCTTGAAACCTTGCGCGAGCTTCTGGCCAGCAAAGTGGCGGAAACCCTCATCCTCTGGTGCATTGGCGATTTATTTCGCCAGACGTTGCGTGGAGTGGCGAGCTACGGCAATCGCTGGTCGCGCGGCTCGAACCCTTACTCGACGGCGGAGATTGCTCCCCTGACGCAGAAGAATTATCCCCGCGAAGAATTGTTGCAGGCCATGCGCGCCGTGCGCCGCGCCGATTTGGGAATCAAGTTGTCGTGGAAGAATTCCAAAATTCTGCTGGAATTCCTGGTCTGGCAAATTGTGGTGGGCAAGGCCCCGTCCGGCGATGCCGCCCTCGGCGATGAGGTTCCCGTCCCGTCAGCCGAGAACTGACAAAAGACGAAAATCGAAACTCGAAATTCGAAAATCGGGTCGCGTGGAATCCATAGCCCTCTGTCGCCGCGGCGACAGAGGGTGGCGCACTGTCCCGATGCACTTCATCGGGAAGCACGACGGGCCTACGCCCACCGAAGGGGCACCTGGGAACCGTAAATGACATCGGCTCCGGCCCGCAGGCGGGTGAGGGGTCTCTTCGCAGCCGATGCATATGGACCTAAGGTTGTGACCGCATACCTGCCAAAATGCGGCACGTATGCGCCACCCGCGATTTCGGACAATTGGACACCCCTCCTTTACGATTTGGGCTACCGGTAGCCCATTCACATATATCTTTCTTGACAATGGCCGCGTCCCTGCTAGGCTATTTAATGGAGAATTGTGTCGTGGTGAAGTCGAGCACACTAGGAGCACCCGCAACGCGCCGCTCATGCAGAAGAGGGAGGATTCCAGCTTGCGCCAATTGTGGCGGCTCACCGGCACGCTGATCAGAACCCGAAACGGGGCGCTGACCCGTAGAGATGTTAAAAATGAAGGAACCTCCGGGGATGTGTATGAAAACACAAGAGAAGTGACAATATGTCAGGCTATTATTCGAGCCTTTTTGCAGAAAATTCCGGAATTTTGCTAGAATTGACGACAATCGATCAGGATTGTGGGCTGAAAAACACGAATTACGCCATAAATCTGCGCGAAGTGGTGCCGACCTTCGGAGCCCGACCTGAGCACCGCGAACGGTCGGCACAAGCCGATGTAGCGCCGACCGGAACCTGTCCCGACTTGGTCGGGAGGTCGGCACATGCTGAACTAAAGTTCAGCGCTACAAAATTGCCCGCGGCTTTCCATTATGTGTAGCAAACAAAATGGGTTAGCTGTGAATAGCAAGAATCCTGCAAAAGTCTATATCGCTGAAACAAAGATAGTCAGCTCATTCTGATGCCGGGGTTGCGAAAAAACGCGGGGGAAATAATGAAGGATAGCCTGGCGATGTTATTGAAAACAAATGGTGGCAAAATGTCAGTTTTCCGCCTTCTCGCCATGTTGATGAAAACACATAAGTTAAAAACGCTATCTCGCGATGTTTATGAAAAGAAATGGAGTTATAATGCTTAGCCTTCAGGAAAAGTATGACGCTGGGTGGTGAAGTGGGCCAAGGTGCCGAAGTCAGGCCAAGGAGAAACAATGAGACTTGCACGCGTTTGGACACTTCTGGTTTTCTTGATCGTCGCATCGAACGCCTTCCCCGCGGAAGGCTGGAAGGTTCCTGCCGTGACCAAGAAGCTCCCGAACGGGTTGGTCGTGGTGGTTTCAGAAGACCATTCCGCGCCGACTTTCGGGCTCTGCATCTCCTACGGCATCGGGTTCAGGTTAGAGCCCGAGGGGCGCACGGGGTTTGCGCATCTCTTCGAGCACATGATGTTCGAAGGCACGCCGATCGCTCCCAAGGGAACCTTTGACCGGGTGATAGAAGGGGGAGGGGGCTCGAACAATGGCGACACGCGGTATGATTTCACGGAATACATCGAAGCGGCCCCGGTTTCGGCGCTCGACCCGGTGCTGTGGCTCGAGGCGGACCGCCTGAAGACGCTCGATTTCTCCCCTGCCAATCTTGAGAATCAGCGCAAGGTGGTGGAGGAAGAAGTCCGGGTCAACGTGCTCAACCAACCTTATGGGTTTTTCTTCGTCATTGATTTGGCGGGCAAGGCGTTTGATAAATTCCCCAACTCTCACAATTTCTACGGCGACTTTAAAGACCTGGACGCAGCCAAGATTCAGGAACGTCCAGGCCTTTTTTGAGCACTACTACGCTCCCAATAATGCCGTGCTGGCCATCGTGGGCGACGTGAATGCACCGGAAGTCTTCGAGAAAGTCGAAAAGTATTTTGGCGCGATTCCGCCGCGCGAGGTGCCGCCTAAGCCCGATTTCACGGAGGCGCCGCAGACCAGGGAGCGGCGCTCCACGGAGCAGGACAAGCTGGCGCGCGTTCCGGCGCTCGCCATCGGCTATCGCATGCCGCCCCGCACTGCTTCCGACGCGGTGGTGGGAGCCGTGGTGGGCGAGCTGCTGCATAACGGGCAGGCGTCGGTGCTCTATCAGGCGTTGGTGAAAGAAAAGAAGGTCGCACTCGAAGTCAGCGGCGGGGTCAACTTCGTGTTCGGAACGCCCTTCGAGTATGCCGGCCCGACCCTGCTGACCTCCTTCATCAAATATCCGCCCAAGCTTAAGCCGGACGACGTTCTGGCCGCGTACGATGAGGTCATCGGCGACCTGGCTGCGAAAGGGCCGAGCCCAGAGGCGCTGGCGCGCATCAGCACCAAGATGCGGTCCGATTGGTACTCGAACCTGGAGGTCCCGATGAGCCGCGCTTCCATCCTGTCGCACGCCACTCTGCTCGATGGCAAACCGGATCGGGTGAATGAAGTCCCGGATGAGCTGGAGCACGTGACTCCTGAAGATGTCCGTGCCTTCGCCGGAAAATATCTGGTCAAGACGAATCGCACCATCATCGACCGAGTCCCCGCCCCCGCCTCCAGCGGTAAGAACGAAGGCGGCGAGAAAGGAGCCCTCTAATGGCCCGTCGAATCCTGTCAATTTTCTTTCTGGTTCTTCTCGTTGCCCCTGGTACCGTGAAAGCGGAGAAGGAAAAGCCTCTGCCGGCGGAGTTGCCGCCCTACGGTGAGTTGAAACCTTTCCACGCCCCGCAAGTCACCGCAAGGAAGCTCGCGAATGGGCTCACGCTGTGGCTGGTGCCGCGCCCGGGGTATCCAGAGGTCACCTTTGAGCTCGCCGTACGCGGTGGGATGTCGGCTGATCCCAGGGACCGGCCAGGGCTCTCGGACCTGCTGACGGCCACCATCGATCAAGGGACGAAGACGCGAACGGCCAGGCAGATTGCCGAAGAGGTGCAAGCGGCGGGCGGGGACCTGAGCGGCGACGCAGGGAGCGAGTCAATCGTGGTCGGGACGAGCGTTCTCTCGTCCAAAACCGAAGCGGGCCTCGCGGTTTTCGCGGACGTCATCCAAAACGCCATCTTCCCTGACAGCGAAGTTGCACTCGCCAAGCGTAACGCTGCTGACCATCTGCGCGAACAGGAAGCCGACCCGTTCTTTCTGGCCAGCCGCGCGCTGGCAAGTGCCCTTTTCGGCCAGCACCCTTACGCAGTGACCTCCTTGACCCAGGCGACCATCGCCAAAACCACTCCACAGGATTTGAAGAGTGAGTACGCACGCCGCTTTCGGCCCGACCAGGCGATTCTGGTGGTGGTGGGTGATTTCGAAACGGGGAAGATGATGGCGACCGTCGAATCGCTGCTGGGCAAGTGGACCGCGCCTTCGACACCGCCGGTTCCGGCCTTGGGAAAGCCCTCACACCCGGTCGAACACGCCATCATGGTTGTGGATCGCCCGGACTCCGTCCAGACCACCCTGGCGCTCGGCTCAATCGGCCCCACGGAGAGCAGTCCGGATTTCGCCGCCACCCAGGTGGCCAACGCCATCTACGGGGGAATGTTCGGCTCCCGCTTGATCCTGAACATCCGCGAAGACAAGGGCTACACGTATTCGCCGGGCTCCTACCTGGCATCACGACGCACGGCCGCGGTTTTCCAGACCTGGGCGCCCGTGCAGAATGCCGTCACGGGCGCAGCGCTCAACGAAATCCTGTATGAGCTGAACCGCATGGCCACCACCAGCCCCTCTCAGGACGACGTGCTGCACGCCCAGAGATACCTGGTCGGCAATCAGGCTATCGACCTCCAGGCACAGGATTCCGTGGCGCGGTCGCTTGCACGCCTGTGGATTCTCGGCCTGCCGCCGGAAGAGTTGGGCTTGCAGAGTGAGCGAATCGGTAAGGTGACGATTAAAAACGTGGACGCGGCAAGCGCCAAATACTTCCCAGCGGCGCGTCAAGCCATCGTCGCGGTCGGCGTTGATAAAGTTATCAAGCAGGAACTGGCGCCGTTCAAGTTGGAAATGAAGATGGCGCCGTAAGGCCTAGACGGTTCACTTAAGCCAGCCACATTTCCGCAGATTTGACACCGCACGAACTACCAGCCCTCTCCGAGGGGAGAGGGTGGACCGCTGCCGGCGTTTTCATCAGCCGGAGCGGGACGGGTGAGGGGTCACTTAAGCCCGCGAGGCTCCACCGCGATGGCCCAGGTCTCCAGCAAAGTTATCCGGCGGCCGCTCGTCTTACGCCTTAAAGTTGAAGCGAACGAATTCACGAGTGATGTGCCCTGCCTCCACTTTGCACCTGAAGTAGCCCTTATCAACTGAGCCGTCCATGTTAGCTCTCCATCGCGAGAGGCAGCGGTCCGTGGTGACTCCTGCCCCGCGATAGTCGCGCAGCGTGTACCCATGGAAATGGGCGTTGAAGACGGCTTTTAGATTGTGCTCAACGAACATTGACAGCACCGCATCAGCATTAGCGGCTTG
The DNA here is from genome assembly GCA_963804995.1 of uncultured Acidobacteriota bacterium. Taxonomy (GTDB): domain Bacteria; phylum Acidobacteriota; class Terriglobia; order UBA7540; family UBA7540; genus Bog-366. The sequence continues at coordinate 368,228 of CAWDSK010000001.1, read as the reverse complement.
GTACGGCACCTCGCTTCCCAAAGGCATGTGCGTATACAAGACGACAGGCTTCTGGTGGTCGAGTTCCGCCACCGTTTCATGTAGCCATGCGAGGTTGGCAGCTTGAACTTGCACGTCCTTCCATTTAGTCCCTTCGGTGCTGTCCAGCCCCACGAACTGCCAGCCCTTGTGCTTGAACCACGCGTTGGCCGCGTGTTCTCCGAACACCGCTCGATAACTTCGGAGCGACCCATCGTCCACGTCCACATCGTGGTTGCCGGGCACCAGGTGGCAAGGCCTGTCGAGGCTGTCAAAGAAAGACTTCATAGGACCCAGTTGTTTTGGAAGACCGCCATCCACAACGTCGCCGGCGTGGAGAATGAATTCGGCAGCGCCCTCGGTGCCCCTAATTCTTGCGGCCAGTTGCTCGAAGAATTGAAGATCTTGATCGTCGCGGAAATGCGTGTCATTCATTGCTACGAACTGAAAATTTTCACCCGAGTCTTGCGCTTCCAGTCCGCCAGGCCATAGACCCGCAGCAAGGAGACCGGCGAGACTGGAAGTCAGGAATTCTCTGCGCCCCAGCGGGTGGCCTTTCGGCATTGGCCCCGGGGCAAATCTCCTTTTCCCTTCCGCACCCGACATTGCTTGCCGTCTCCTTCCCTGATCACCTTGCTCCACCCAGGCCTTATCATTTTAGCTTAAGCGCTCACGGTCCGAACTGATCGCTGAGGCTGAAAGTTCGCCGATCTTTGTTGCGGGTGTACCCGGTGCTATTTCCTCCGAATGGAAACGAATGTCCCGTAGATGACGTTCCTCGAGTCGGGATCAGCAGGAGGAATCGCATTCCAGCCGTACGGCGTGTGGTCATACACCACCAGCAACTTCCCAGGCTCCACCTCAATGAAATCCGTGTAGTGTGTGCTCTTCCCATCGAAGATTGGAGTGACGTGCGACCACTTTTCGCCAGTCCCGTCCAAGCTGAACATCACGACCACCGGACCTGGCCGCCCCGTCGTGCATGCCAGGACCCCGTTGCTCAGCCGGCGCACTCGCAGAGCAACTCCCTTGTAGGGTGTAGAGACTGGCTTCGTCCAGGTTCTCCCATCATCCTTCGACCACACGTTCCCAATGAAGCCGTCTCCCCCGGTACGGAACATGGCGTATAGCCGCTGATCAGCCAGACGCACCATGCCCGCCTCACACGGCCCCTCATTGCCCATCCCCGGCCAAGGCTGCTCCCCCGGATTCACTGCGGCAAGGGTTGAGTATTCACTCCAGGACTTGCCACCATCACTCGATCGGATTAAGGCCAGCCGGTAGTAATGCGGATCCCGGTCGGCAGTGTAATAGGCCGTAGTCATCAGATCCCCGTTCAGCCCATCGAGCATAGCTCCCCAGGGAACCAGTCCCGGCTGCGCGGCGAGGTGCCCATCCTGAACTTTCCGGTCAAACGTGTCAGTGTGCGAAAGTTGGATAGGTTGCGAGGTCCGCAAGGGAACGTCGCGCCACTGGGTGAACTGCATTCCCCCCTGCGAAAACTTGGTTAAGGTCATATGGAATTGTTCAGAGGGCTCCGCAAACAGAGAACTCACCCAACCATAGAGTTGCCAAATACTTCCATCCGGGCGCGGTGACTCGCTGTATGCCCCATCCACATTAGCCCCCGCCCCCATGGTGTACCTTTGGCTCCAGGTCAGCCCCTTATCCTTCGAAATGCAGTAGGCGGAGAAGTCTCCTTCCGGATTCGTTTCGTCCGGACTCATCCGCATGGTGGCCATGATTTCGCCAGTTGAGAATTGATGAACGGTGGGGAACCAGCAGTAACGTCGCGAACCGGTGATCTCGACGGTATTTCCCACGACGACTTCGAGGTCATCGGTGTCGCTGGCGCGCGATGCGGTTACCCCGAAACACAAAACCAACAGGATTGGAATCGCGACTTTCCAGAACTCAATATGTTTGGATCCGCCTCTGCCACTGTCCATCGATGCCTCCTCGCCTTCTGCCTAGTGCCATTCGCTTGGAGTGGAGTGAGTACCTGTCGCTAAGCGTAACCTCAGCCCACGCCCCGCCGTTCAGGTCGCTTCGGGAATAGGGAATTTCAGGTTCCACGTGCTAACCCCTTCCTTAAGGGTTCTTCTGAAAATTCGTGCTCTCGAATCCAAAGGCAAGCTGTCAATCGTTAACCCGCAGTAGCGGGCATTAGGATGCGAAGAGTCGCGGACCTTGAAGAACAGGTCCGTTCTATGCTTGCTATGAAAAGCCGCCGCTCCAACGATCCTGCCCGTGGTTCATGCTCATCATTTATTCAGCTGTTTCGACAGCCGCTGGTAATTCTGCTGATAGTTCGCTTCCTGGGGGTCAAGCTTGCATGCCACGCTGTACTCCTCAAGTGCTCCCTGCCGGTCGCCCTTCCTCTCCAGCGCGACGCCAAGGTTGTAGTGTGCTTCCGGGAGGTTAGGGTCCAGACGCAGCGCCTCCCGATACTCCGCGACCGCGCCATTCACTTCGCCCTTCTGCCCGAGCGAGATACCGAGGACGCAATGCGCTTGAGCATCATTGGGCGTCAAGCGCACCACTTCGCGAAACTCCGCGATTGCACCATCCCAATTGGCCTTTTGTATGAGCGCGACGCCGAGGCTGCCATGCGCTTGGGCGTCATGGGGCCTCAAACGCACCAGTTCGCGAAACTCCACGATCGCGCCATCCCCAGGTCGCCCTTTTCTCCAAGTGCGTCGCCTAGACTACCGTGGGCATAGTCACTATTGGGGTTTAGGCGTAGCGCCTCCCGAAACTCCGCAATTGCGCCATCCCGGTCCTTCTTCTTTTCGAGTGCAGCACCGAGAATGGAATGCGCAACGTCACTATGGGGATTTAGGAGCAACCCTGCGCGTTCTTCCCGGATTGCCCCATCCCAGTCTTCCTTCATAAAGAGCGCACGGCCAAGGCTGACCTGCGCATCAGCGAGCTTTGGGTTCAAGCGCAGGGCCTCGCGGTATTCCGCGATGGCGCCATCCTGGTCGCCCTTTTGTTCGAGTGCGTTGCCCATGCCGAGGCGGGCTGCTACAAGAGTCGGGTTCAGGCGTAGGCCCTCCCGGTATTCCGGGATTGCACCCTCCAGGTCTCCCTTCTTGCTGAGCGCGTTCCCGATGTCGAAGTGCGCCATGTCATCATTGGGGTTCAAGCGCAGGGCCTCGCGATACTCTGCGATCGCTCCGTCCACATCACCCTTTTCCTTGAGCCCGCTTGCCAGGTCCCGATGGGGGAGGGGGTCCTTGGGGTCCAGGCGGATGACTTCGCGCAGCTCCGCGAGGGCTCCCTCCAAATCCCTCCTTCTCCCCAGCGCGATTGAAAGCCAGTAATGCGCCCACGGATCGTCAGGCTTCAGCCTCACAGCAGCTCGGAACAGGTCGACGACCTCATCGTCCTTTCCTTGGGTGTCGAGCGCTTCCGCCAAGGCGAAGCGCACCACGTGATTGTTAGGATCTTTTTGCAGCCGGGCGGCGTAGTCGTTCTCCACAAGCTGAGCATGCTTTTTCAGGGCGTCCGGATCGGCGGGGTATGCCTTCGCCTCGCGCAGGGCACGAAGGATCCCTTTTTGAGCCCCCAACATTTGAAAATCTTTCAAAACTTCGCCCTGCGCCGAGAACGCAATTCCGCGCTGTCCGATGAGCGAGGCGATACGAGTCGTCGGCACCACACTGATTAGAAGATCGAGGACCTGGAACATATCGAGTGGCGCGTTGGCGGAAACCGCAGGCGCTGCGGGTGGGGAGGGCACCCGGGGGGCTGCGGGTGCGGAAGCGGTGCCGGGCTGCTTCACCTTTTTCAAGGCTTGGATAAAAGGTTCTGTGGCCCCGGCGTTTTTGAGGGCTTCCAGGAAATCGTCGCTGGGCACGAAGTCGATGCCGCGTTCGCGAATGGCGCGCGCACCCGTCTCGTCGCCAAGCTGGTTGCGTACCAAACCTCTTACTTGATCCTGGGTCAATGGCTTCTGTTGCGCCCAGGCAGGTAGGGCAACAAACAGTCCCATTCCCAACATAAGGTACGTTAGCGTCTTCCGGATTATCATTACGGCCTCCTGGGGCTGCTGGGGATCAAGAAGGAACTGGATTCTACTCCAATTGGGGTGAATTGATAGTGGCCTGAAGTTTTGTGGCTCGGAGGTAATTAGGGTCGATTATTTGGGGCTCTCCTCGGGTTCCAATACGCTTCAGCGGCTCAAGACTCACGGGTCCACAAGGGGATGGTTTGTCCCTGCTCATCATCTCCAATCTTTTCATAAACTTATTGGCATTGCCTTGAACATAAGCGTATAACTTGTTTATTTTCTTTAAGTTATTGGCCTAGGGTGGGTTTGAGGTGTTCTTCTTTGATTCCGCTGCCCTTAAGTGATGCTATCTCGTGCATTTTCAGTAAGTTATTGGCATATACGATAAGCCGTTTGTTTTCATATAGTCATTGGCCATGCCAAATTGTGTCGTTTTTCGACCTTTGTTTTCATTATGTTATTGGGAGCACTCTTCATTTTGATATTTTTTGTAGGGACGTGCTCCCCACCTAATTCCACTCGACAAATTGACAGCCTGTCCCAGGGCATGAGGCATGAAAATCCAGTGAAACAAAACCGGGATTCGGGGCCCAGATAGTCAATGGAATTCCACACTGCCCGATCACCCTCCGCCGCTCGCGGCTTGCCTCGATAGCCCGTAATTTCCGAATTGGTCATGGGGGCCTTGCCCGCCGGCGTCATCGCGCCCTCTGACTGCCGACCCTGGGCCCGATTTGCGGCTATTTTGGCCAGACTTGATGTGCGCGGCAGGATGGAGGTCATGGAAAGCTCCCGAGACCGTGTTGCGTGGACACCCCGCTTCTGGGGTCCGCGGTTCTTCGGTAGGAAATGCCGCCGCGACGCATCCGGGCGCTGCGCTTCCCTACTTCTATTATGCTCGTAAACCACTGGCCTATGTCAATAGGCAATGTACGCTTTTGGGCTACCGGTAGCCCAAAAATGCAATGCGCGCAGCAAATTGTCTGAAAAATCGGCAGGGACAAAGCGCCACGCGGCGCGGGCGCAACCGAACGCTCCTTGTGGGGGCTGGGCTTGCCCTGCCCAGGGCACCTCACCAAGCGGTGCCCATCTCCCCATGCAACTCCCCGCAGTCGGCTCTCCATTGCGGAAGCGGCTCCGATGATTTAGTATCGCAGTATAAGGGACAAACGACTGGCAGGAGTGGGTGACATACTTGGGGTTGCTCCGCGGGATGCGCCAGCAGCGCCGGCGAGGGCGGATTCACTTGCAAGTCACTCCGAACCTTGGGATCGAAGCGCCACTCAAGGGGGATGTTGCTCGGTACACATAACCGCAGGACTCCGTGTCAGTCGATTGGGTATGTCCGTTACTTGTAAGTAGGCATCATATTCAAATTTCCGGCTTGGGGGGCTGAATGAGGAAGGCCGAACCAAGCGAAGGGGCACCATGCCACTCGAGTATGCATTCGAGATTGCACCCGCGGCCATCCGGTTTGGTTTCGGGGTCACGCGTGAGGTGGGCGCAGAACTGGCCGACCTTAAGAAGAGTCACGTCCTGGTGTTTGCGGACCCCAACCTGCGAAACTTACCACCCCTCGCAACGGTTCAGGAGTCGCTCACTGCAAATGAAATCCGGTTTTCGGTCTTCGACAGCGTACACATTGAGCCCACCGACGAATCTCTGCTTGATGCGACCGCTGCCGCGCAATCCGAGGATTTCGATGCCTTCGTCGCCGTGGGTGGCGGGTCAACGATGGACACCGCGAAGGCCGCGAACCTCTACAGTTGCTACCCAGCCGATCTGCTTGACTACGTCAATCCTCCCGTGGGGAAGGGTTTGCCGGTCCCGGGTCCACTGAAGCCCTTGATTGCGATTCCGACCACCGCCGGCACGGGCAGTGAAACCACCGGGGTTGCGATCTTTGACTACGTCAAGCTGCACGCCAAGACCGGCATCGCCCACCGCCGTCTGAAGCCCACGCTGGGCCTGATCGATCCGGAGAATACGCGGACACAGCCAGCGGCGGTAGCGGCCTCATCGGGTCTGGATGTGCTAAGCCACGCCATCGAATCTTACACCGCACTGCCCTTCCACCAGCGCCCGCGACCTGAGCGGCCCCTCCTGCGGCCCGCCTATCAGGGGTCGAATCCCATCAGTGATGTTTGGAGCCTTGAATCGCTACGGCTGTTATCGCTCTACCTTGAGCGCGCCGTCCGGGACCCTTCAGACGACGAGGCACGCGGTTCCATGATGCTGGCGGCGGCCTACGCGGGGATCGGGTTCGGGAACGCGGGCGTGCATTTGCCGCATGGCATGTCTTATCCCGTCTCCGGCCTGGTGCGAGGATACCGCGCGCCGGGCTATGCGGTCGACCATCCTCTCGTCCCCCACGGTGTCTCCGTAATTTTGAACGCGCCGGCGGTCTACCGATTCGCGTCGCAGGCCTGCCCCGAACGCCACTTGCGGGCGGCTGAAATCCTGGGGGCCAAGGTCAAGGGGGCGCACCTCGAAGACGCAGGCAAGATTCTTGCTGACCGGATTATTCAGCTCATGCGCGATCTCGATATCCCCAATGGGCTGCGGGCGCTTGGCTACTCTACCGCTGACATCCCGAAACTTGTGGAGGGCACGCTGCCGCAGCACCGCGTCACCAAACTCTCACCACGACCGGCTGGCCCGGAAGAGTTGGCTATGCTCTTTGAAGAGGCCATGGTTGCATGGTAGGATTTGCCGGCTCGAACGGGTGACCCTGGACTTCTCACCACGGATCGGTAAGGGCGGGGGTAAGGCCCCTTGAATTCTTTCCTTGCAGATTCTCCCCAGGCCCCAAGCGTGCAAATGACCAACTGTCGCGACGCTTCACGACCCCTTGAGAACGTCCGATCAGGAAATGATCCTGATGAAGCCGCTCGCGGTGCTGCCCGCCAAGTGGAATCCGCACAGAAGCGTGCGACAAAAGGAGACCCATGCTAAAGCTTGAACGCGGTCGTCAATTGCTCTATCTCTCCCGTGTGGAGATTGAAGCCCTCGCAGTTTCCGTCGATGAGGTGAGGGAAGCCGTGGAGGCAGCTTTTCGCGAGAAGGCGGCAGGGCAGGTCGAAATGCCTCCCAAGCCCGGCATCCACACTGCTCCCGACGCCTTTATCCACGCCATGCCGGCGCATCTTCAGGGAATGAGCGTCGCGGGCATCAAGTGGGTGAGCGGCTATCCCGGCAACCGGCATTATGGACTTCCTTACATCACCGGCCTGCTCATCTTGAACTGCCCCGAAACCGGTGTGCCATTGGCGGTGATGGACTGCACCTGGATCACCGAGAAACGGACTGCGGCCGCCACGGCGGTGGCTGTCAAGCGATTGGCCTCCGAGGACGCGCGGCGCCTGGCGATAATCGGCGCGGGTGTCCAGGGACGGGCCAACACCGATGCGCTGCGCAGGGTCTGCCCCGGCATCCGGGAAGTTGCAGCGTTTGATCCGTCTGATGAGGCCCGCGCCATCTTCGAGCGCGAAGTTTCCGCTTGGGGCCTGCGCGTGGAACAAGCGCCGACCCCAAACGCGGCGGTGGCCGAAGCCGATATCGTAGTGACCTGCGCCCCGATTGTGAAGGATCCCCAGCCCGTCATCCCTCCGGAGTGGCTGAAACCGGGCAGTGTGGTTGCGTCGCTGGATTTTGACGCGACCGTCATGGCTGCTGTGGGGCATGCCGTAGACGGAATGTGGGTTGACGATGGGGACCAGTTCGAATACTACCGCCGGCATGGGCATTTCGCGGGCATGCCTACGAAATACCAGGAGCTCGCTGCGCTGGTTTCTACAGGGCACGAGCGCCGCGCGCCAAGCGATCGCTATCTGGTTGTCAACTTGGGTATCGCGCTCGAAGACATGGCCACTGCTCTCGTGATTTACCAACGCGCCTTGGCGCAGAATCTCGGAACCGTGCTGCCCTTATGAGGGCGATGGGCCAATGGGATCACAGCCGGGAGAAGCTGTGAAGAAATAGCATTCTTACCGCAGAGACGCTGAGGCGCAGAGAAATGAAAATAAAGGTCCTTTTCTCTGCGCCTCAGCGTCTCTGCGGTGAGGACGTTCTCCCGGTTTTTTCACACGTTCGGAGGCTCGCGATCAATTGCCATTCGGGCTCGGCGCGCCTCGGACGTTCACAATGGGCAGCACAATGACCGACTGGTGAGCCGGACCGTGATGAATGACGTTGTGGGCGATGAGGCCGTCCTTCTCGTCGAAATTGTTGCCGCCCGTATTCAGATTGCGCTCGAAGCGCGGGAAGTTGCTGCTTGAGACCTCGATCCGTATGCGGTGTCCCGGCAGGAAGGCGTTGCTGGTCACCAAGGGCCCCACCTCCACCTTGTAAACGTGGTCGGGTTCCATGAACGCCGGCTTGTCCCACCCCTCGCGCCAGCGCACCCGCTGGATGCTCTCATCCAAATTGTAGGCTTTGCCGTCCGGGTAAACGTCCAATAGCTTGACTGTAAGGTCGGTGTCCTTTCGATCCGACGAAAGATATAGGGAAACTTTCACCGGCCCTGCCACCCCAACGGTGTCGGTGAGTGGCGGAGTCGAGTAGACCAGCACGTCGCTGCGCATCTCCGTTGCCGATTGGTCGAACGGCCCGCCATGGATGAGGGGGAAACAACAGATGCCCCCTCCCACGGAGGGAACGGGGCGCAGAGGGTCATAGGTGAAGGTATCCGAGCCCGCTCTATCCGGTTCTTTGGTTGCAAGACTACCGTCGCCGTACGCCGTGTTCGCTCTCCCTGCGCTATCAAGGTAGTAGGAAACGTCCCGGACCTCTTTGGGCGGCCAAGTGTCATAGGTATGCCACTCATTGGCGCCCATCATGTAGGCACGCACTTTGGGCTGGCTCGTAATGTCATTATCGACGCCCTTCAGGAAATGGTCGAACCATTTCTGGATTATCCCGACGTAGTCAAGCCGGGCATCGCCCATGTCCCGTTCACCGACGATCGTGTGTTCGGTCTCCATCTGACCCTGGTTGCAATGTGTGGTGGGGGCGATAATCATGAACATGTTGTTGCGGGCCGTCTCATTGGCCGCGTTCTTCGACTGGTACTTGTACATGGCAACATTGGGCCCAATCGAGAGGTCGTACCAGGAGTTGATCATCAGAACCGGCACACTCAACCGGTCGCCTTCGTTCCCAACTTCGAAATCCTTCCACCGCGGGTCATTCGGCAAGCGATTGACCCAATCATCCATGTCGCTCGGAGCGGCGCCGATCTTGTCCATGAGCTTGTTGATGGGCAGTGTCCAGATGGCCTTCTCGAAGTCTGCAGGGGGAAAATGCTCCGGCTGGAGATCCCAGAAGGGCAATAGGCGCACCATCTGCTGGCGGGATAGATTGGGCGGAAAGAGAGGGCGGTACGTGAACGCATAGTAGTAGAACCAATCGAACCACCACATCTGCACGGCGCCGCCGCGATAGAAGTTGCCCATCTCGTTATAGGGCCCGACCTTCCCGATGCCGCACCCTGAGCTCCTGGGGACAGCAGCGGCAAGTCCAGGGGGATGTGTGCCCACGAGCTTCCACTGCTCTTCGGCACTCGATGAGCAGCCGAAGGTCCCCACCTTCCCGTTAGACCAGGGTTGCTTGGCCAACCATTCGACAGTGTCGTAGCCGTCGTTTCCTGAGCCGACCAGGACAGTGTAGGTGCCTTCAGAAAAGTAACGCCCCCGCTCGCTCTGGAATACGACGGCATATCCGTTGGCAAGGAAACTCGCCAGATACTGTGTATGTTCCGGCCAACTGATCATGGCGTCGGTCAAATACGGCTTGCGTATGAGCACGGTGGGTAGATTCTTGCGCGGTTGGCCTTTCGGGAACAGGATGTCGGCGGAGAGGCGGACGCCGTCGCGCATCGGCATCATCACGTCGTTTTCGCGGTCGGCGTGATCCCGGACGTAGGCAAGCGCTGCGGCTTGCCGTTGCTCCAGATCCTGTGCGTGGATAACAAGGGCTTGCGTGATCAGTAAGGCGGCCAGTGCCGCTACGATGCCAAGCCGAAGCCAGAGTGTCACGTGCCTGGAACACATGATGCCCCTCGGTTCTCCCCTATGTTTTGGGTCTCGAATTTGGATGCTGCCAGAGTGAGTGGGCGGGCGCGGCAGTAAACGGAACCGCTCCGGCCAGAAATTTCCTTGCCCTTTTTCATTCTCAGCGTCATGGCGCAGTCATTCATGAGTGCCACGGTACAGAGCCGCCGCCTGATCGGAGTTGAGCGCTCTTTGGTAAATGCGGACGTCATCAAGAACACCGGAAAGATAGTTTTGCGCGCCAAGACCAATCAGTAGAGAGGACCGGTTTGAGACGTCGTAGTCGGAATCGTCAAAAGCTGAGGAAGTGGCTCGCAGTTCGCCATTGACGTAAAGTCTAAGATGCCCGCGTTCCCGGGTGGCGACTATGAACTTCCATCCGGCCCCCAGATCGTCGTCCAACGACACGTTCTTCCCCGCCTCCATGGCGTAGACACGCCCGACTTCCGGAGGAGCGTTGGGATCGTGCCGGCCTTGACAGGTCGAGGTGCCCATAAACAACTGGCCCTGGAATACCGTCAAGCAGGGGACGCGGGCCCAGGTGCAATCGCTGGTAGGTGAATCTCCGCAACTCCGGCAGCCTGCCGACCAGTACGGGCTGCCGACCATTCTTCTGAGCATCGTCCAATCCGCACCGCCTTCGTAGCGGTAGACCTCGGCTTTAGGCAGCACGCCGGCATACAGTTTGCCGTTATAAGCGGTAAGGTCGTTTACCTCGTTAATCTGCACCTTGTCGGTGGCGATGCCCAGTTGCCCGCATTCCGACCAGTGATTCTCCCCTTCGTACCTCAGCACTTTGCCGAAAGGCCAGGTGCCGGCATAGAGATGCCCATCGTAGACCTGCAGCTTGTGAATCTGCGTAACGCCGGGGATATCCCTGCCAATGCTCGTCCACGTGGTGCCGCCATCATATCGATAGATGGCAGTGTGAGAAGCGCCGTAGAGGTGTCCCCTGTACGGCATCATGGTATTAAAGCGATTCTCGTTGCCCAATTGACCGACGAAGGCCCAAGTTCGGTCGCCATCAAAGCGATAGCACTTTCCCGTATCGTCACTTGCGTACAGGTCACCCTTGAAAGGCGCCAATGACATCGTGCGGTACCCGTTGCCAAGCTGGCCGCAGTCCCGCCACTCGCTGCCACCTTCGTAACGGTAGACGTGGTTGGGGCCACCCATCCCGGCCCAGGCTTTTTCCCAATCCCACTCGCCCGTTCCTGCATAGAGATGGCCCTTGTAGACGGTCATGGAATAGACCGACAAGGTACGAAGATCGCTCCCCAAGCGGCCGCAGTCCTCCCATCCCGCACCGCCGGCGTAACGAAAGACGTGACAGGCGTCCTCCGGTTTGGAGGCATCGGCGATGCCGGTGTAGAGCTGACCCTTGTAGACACTCAGCGTGCTGATCAGCGGATTGCTCTTCCAGGGCCTGCCGCAGTCGATCCAAGAACCGTTAATACCGTTATCAATTCCGAAATAGAGATTCCTCATATCACAAATGGAGTTGTAACTCGGTGAACTTCCTCCCAGGCTGAGATTGAAGCCCCTTCGGCGAGGAAGATCGAACTTACTCATCACGTCGCCCAGCACGGTGTTGAGGGTTTCCGGGAGCTTCACCCAAAATGCCAGGGAGAACTCGCGCGTCCCAAAGGGAAGGTCCTCATCGTGGGCGACTTCCGCGAAGGCGTCTACGCCGTTGAATTGCGCCGCACCCCCAGGCCGCCCATCCCTCCCCTCGACAAACTTGATGCCATGCCCCTCGCTATGGTGCGCCCCGACGGAGTCGCGGCAATCCCCATCCAGTTTCCAACGCGCAACCAGTTTGGGCCAGGCGCCTTCTTCAACTCCGCGGGCTACTACTTCTACACCGCCCTCGGCACGAGGGGATGCGCTTTCCGCTATCGCCTCCAGACTCCTCAGTGCTTTGCCTTTCCCAGGTGCGGGAAGAGATAAAACGGAAACACCGGCTCCCACGATCTTCAGCGCGTCACCTAACACTTTTCTCCGACTGGTTTTCATCATCGTCCCCCCGCTAGTTTGAAAACGCAGAATCGTAGTCCCCGCGGACAGGCGTAGTCAATCCCATAATCTCCAAATATGGGATCACTTTGGAACGCACCGGGCCAAATAATCCGCCCGATAGCGGTTATGGTGTGGTTATCAAAGACCTGGTCCACTTTGAATCAATCGATGTTGGCGCCACGCTTCCATTGCCAGAATTATCGGCGCGCGTTGGGGATCCGCATTACGTCCAGTAGCTGCGGTCGAGGGAGCGGTATTGGATGGCTTCGGAGAGATGCACGCTGCCGATGTCTTCCGCGCCCTCCAGGTCAGCGATGGTACGGGAAACTTTCAAGATGCGGTCGTGGGCGCGCGCGGAAAGGCCCAGGCGTGACATGGCGCTTTCCAGCAGGCGCTCGCTGTCAGGAGCAATGTCGCAGTACTTACGAATCTGCCGCGAGCTCATCTGCGCGTTGCAGTAAATCTTTTCGCCCTGGAAGCGTTCCAGTTGGCGCTCGCGAGTCTTGATCACGCGGGCGCGAATGGCGTCGGAAGCCTCACCGCCTGCCTCCTGGCGTAGTTCCTGGAAACGCACAGCAGGCATATCAATGTGAATGTCAATGCGGTCGAGCAGTGGCCCGGAAATCTTCGAAACATAGCGCTGAATGATGGGCGGCGTGCAAGTGCAATCCCGCGAGGGGTCGTTGAAAAACCCGCACGGGCAGGGATTCATGGCGGCGGCCAGCATGAAGCGCGCGGGAAAGGTGAGGGTCATGGAGGCGCGCGCAATCGTTACGTTTCCGTCTTCCAAAGGCTGCCGGAGCACTTCTAACACGTTGCGCTGGAATTCCGGCAGCTCATCGAGAAACAGCACGCCGTTGTGCGCCAGACTGACTTCGCCGGGGCGCGGAAGCGCTCCGCCCCCAATCAATCCGGCGTCGGAGATGGTGTGATGCGGCGAGCGATAGGGCCGCGTGGCCACCAACCCCGCGCCCGCCTCCAGCACACCCGCCACACTGTGAATCTTTGTAGTTTGGATTGCTTCGTCAAATGTGAGCGGCGGCAGAATGGTGGGAATTCGCTTGGCGACCATCGTCTTCCCAGCGCCCGGCGGGCCGATCATCAGGATGTTGTGCCCGCCCGCAGTCGCGACCTCGATGGCGCGCTTGGCGTGAAGTTGCCCTTTGACGTCGTGGAAATCCACAGAGTACTGGCTGGCCTGCGCGAGCATCTGAGCCACATTCACGTGCACGGGCTTGAACTCGCGTGTCTCATTGATCAGGTCCAGCACTTCCGGCAGCGAGCGCAGTCCGTAGACCTGCACCTCTCGAACCACTGCTGCCTCGCTGGCATTTTCGACCGGTACCACCAATTTGTGCAGGCCCTTCTGCCGCGCCATGCTGGCGATCGATAGGGCGCCTTTGATCGGACGCAGACCGCCGTTGAGGGAGAGTTCGCCGAGGAACAGAGTGTTTTTCAATTCGTTTTTCAGTAGAGCGCCCGTCGTGCCCAGAATGCCGAGCGCGATGGGAAGATCGAATCCCGAACCCTCTTTCTTCACGTCAGCGGGGGCCAGGTTCACGGTGATGTCCTGAAAGGGATAGGCCAGGCCACAGTTCTTTATAGCGGCTTTGATGCGCTCGCGACTTTCACGCACTGCTGCGTCGGGCAAACCGACGGTGATAAAGAGGCCATTGCCCGCGGTGATGTCGACTTCTACCTCAACAAGATAGGCATCAATACCGAAGACAGCGGCGCTTAGAGCTTTGAAGAGCATCGGTGCAACTTTCTGCGGGAGGCGGCGCGAGGGATCAAGGCCTGGGCGCTAGTCCCGTAAGCACCCTTGGCAGGCGGGTGCTGCGAGGAACGCCATTATACCAAAGGTTACTTGACAATGGGCAGCAGGGAAATTTCAGCGGAGCAAGGCGAGGGGCAAGGTCTCCTTCTGATTTCAGGCCCAGGCTTGCGCACCGTGTTCCAAGCTAGTGAATGCCCCTTCATGGTGACGTGATGAGCCACACGTTTGGCGACCACACGGTCTGTGCTCTCATAGTCGGGATGGCCCGCCTCACGCTCAGAAGACCACCAGTAAAACGGCAGGGCATTGGGCCGCATAGCAGGAAGGAGTGTGCACTTGGTCAAAAGCCGGTGGGAACAATCCAGAATCGAGCCTGATAAGTCCGGCCTGGATCGAGGATAATCAGGTTCTGGAACTTTCCTTCGTGGTGCAAATTGAAGGCGTTGGTAGGACCGGTCTGCGGCTCAAGGCAAATCATCTCCGGGTCCAGCGGCGCATAGGCAATTGCCACTTCGTAGCCCGGGTCAAACACCAGCTCAACTTTCTGCGTCTTCCCGGCCACCCAGAAGTGCGCCAGGCCCTTCCCATCGCGCTCCAGTTCTGCGAAGGCCCCGTCGACATACGACTTGTGCAGGCTCAGTACCTCAGTCGCTCCCGGAAGGAATGTTTCTGTCGGCTCGAGTTCTCCGGTGGGGATGAGCGTGTCGGAGACCCTCCAGTGCTTCTTTGCTCCGAGATGCAGAGTCCAGTCCTCGCGTGGGCCGTCCGGACGAAAGTAGGGGTGGTATCCGAAATGCACCGGCATTTGTGAACCGCCCACATTCTTGACTTTGGTTCGACACTCCAGCTTCCCATCTTTCAGACGATAGGTAGTTTCCCATACATGCGCGAAAGGAAATTGGGCCATCAGTTCGGGGTACCGGTAGAACTCCAGCCGCGAAACGATGAAAGCGCCGTCCAGGCTGAACGCTCCGGATTTCGTGACCTTCCAGCGCGGGTCGCGGACCAGCAGTCCGTGAATAGGCAGGTTGCTTCCACGCGCCCGGATGATGTTGCCCAGGGAATCATTCAAGAGATATTTCTTGCCCTGGAAATAGTACTGGTCGCCGTCAATGCGATTTGCGAAAGGCGCAAGCAATGGAATGCCGCCACCGAGCGAGCGCTTCTGGAGGTAGTCG
The DNA here is from genome assembly GCA_963804995.1 of uncultured Acidobacteriota bacterium. Lineage (GTDB taxonomy): Bacteria > Acidobacteriota > Terriglobia > UBA7540 > UBA7540 > Bog-366. The sequence continues at coordinate 353,171 of CAWDSK010000001.1, read as the reverse complement.
CGAAAGGAATCCGCGAAGAAAAGAACGTCCTTGCCGTTGACCTTGAATTCGTAACCGAAATTGCCGATGTCCGGGACGAGTCCGAAGTCCATACGGCGCTTGCGGTCAATCAGGTGATACGTCAGGTGCCCTTCGACGGTTTTTTGGGTAACGGAGTAGTTGCCCACGGCGAAACCTCCTGAGGATGGAAGGGAGCGGGAGCCATGCCGGCGCGCTTGCACTCCTGACCGACGGGTTCTAATTCCGACCAGGTGGCCTGCCTTCTGCGGCCAACACTTCCTGGGGCGATGCCGTTCCTGTTCCTTTTTTCATGACCGTGATGGATGCCACCAGGCTGCCGATTCCCGCGGACAGGACGGGATCGCACGTAACCGCCAGCGACAACGCCGTTCCGGCTGCGAAGCTGTCGCCCGCGCCGCAAATGTCGACGGGGTTCGCGACCGGCCAAGCCTTGGCCCACGTTTGCTTGCCCTCCTCGACCACCAGTGCACCCCGCGGTCCGTGCGTGACCATGATGACTTTAGCCGCGAGGTGCTGCCGCAGGCGTGCGTAGTCAACTGTCCCGAAGAGCTTGGTGCACGCCTCGACGGCCTCCTGGCGATTGGGCTTGACCATCACGTTTCGGAACAGGTCGACGCGCTTGCGCGAATCAACAAGAAAGACCTTCTCAGGATACTGGGCTGCAACCTCCATGAGGCAGGCACGCACGGCCGGTGTCACCACTCCGCCGGAAGCGGTCTCAGCCTGGTCGGCCACGAGGATCACGTCGAAGCCAGAAATAGCGGAGCGCAGGTTTGCGATGATTTGTCTCTCGGCTTCAACAGGCACGGGGCGGATGGAAATGAAATCCAGGCGCGGCTGGTCTTCTACTCCGCTTTGGCAATTCAGCAACTTGGTGTAAGTGAAGGTGTGCCAGTCGCGCACCTTGACCATCAAATCCGCCGTGATGCCACGTTTCGCGAGCGCGCGTTCAAGCTCAAAGCCGAACCCGTCGTCTCCGCGCACCCCCAGTACGGCTACCCGCCCCGTCCCGAGCGCTGCAAGGTTATTCGCCACAGTGCCACCCCCCCCGGGCGTGACTTGGGTTTCTACCACGCCGAGGCGTGGAATGCCTGTTTCGCGCGAGGGTTCGGAGGTCGAAGGATCGTAAGTGCACCAGCGGTCGAGGCAGATGTCACCCACCACCAGCGCGGCAAGTTTGGGGAAGCCCGCCAGAATCTCAGCCGTAGTCATGTTAGTCCAGCTCCAGAAGGGCGCGCCGCAAAGCCGGAAAGGTCGCCCGATGGTCTCCTGAAAAGTAAAAACTCTCTCCACCGTCAGCCACTGTCCGCACCAGGATCGTCTTATGCGGGCGGAAGTAGTACCCCGGATCGCTCTTGGGCAGTTCGTGATGGACGTCGCCCTGAATCGGCACGAGATCAAACACCGCGGTCGTGAAGTGGCGGATTTCGCGACCTTCCTGGTGCGCCACGTTCCGGACCATGGCGAGAGCTTTCAGATACACCTCCGGGCCCATAATGGCGGAGCCGAAGTTCAGCATGATGCCACCTTCCAAGCTCTCCACAGTGCGCGTGAAAATCAGGAAGTCGTGATAGCTCGCTGCGCCCAGCGCCGAGCCGTCGCAGTTTGGATGCTCGTGAATGATGTCGTAGCCGATGCCCACATGCACCGTCGCGGGAATGGATCGCCGGTAAGCTGCCGCGAAAATACTCACATCCTTGTGGGGGAAGTTGCTGCCCTCGATCCACCGCCCCAGGTTTTCGCCCAGGCCCAAGGAGAGGCGCGCGGCCTCGCCGATAATGTCGTTCAACTCGCCCGTCTCGCGCCAGAGGCCAAACTCACCGCTGCGGATGTAGCGGGCCACGCTTTCCGTGGAAGCACCGATTCGCGCCAGTTCGTAATCGTGAATCGCTCCCGCGCCATTCATGGCAATGTGGGTCAGGTCGCCACGCTCGAGGAGGTCAATCACGTGGCGGCTCACTCCGGTCTTGATGACGTGCGCTCCCATCATCAGGATGCGCGCGGCGCCTCGCTTCTTTGCGGCAACAATCCGCTCCGCGACGTCCCGCAACTGAGGGTGGGAGTATTCCGGAGCCGGCTCGTCCAGCCTCAGGACATACGCGAGGTCCATGTCGTGTTTGCGCTCACCGAGAGGCTTGATCCGCAGCCGGGTGCGGTCGAATATTTCATATTGGGATTTCATAGGCTTACCATTTACTCCGGGAATAATGCTTCGAGAAGCTGTTCGTGAGCGAGGAAATTCGGAACGATGAAATCTGCCCCGACTTTCACCAGCCGCTGGCGTTTCCATTCATCCACCACGCGGCATTCGGGCTCGGCGGTCGCCACACCCACGGCCACTCCGCCCGCGTCCTTGACGTTCTTGATCTCCACGTAACCGTCGCCGAACCCCAGAAGCTCATCCCCGCCACATTCCGATCTTTGAATGATTCTCTGAATCAATATCTCTTTGGAGAAGTTCTGGTAGTCATCCTGCGCGCCGTAGACCCCGCCGTCAAAATAATCCCGCACCCGGAGCAATCCAGCCTCCTCCAACGTGTAGACCTCGTCGGTGCCGCTCGCGCAATAGAGCTTCAACCCTCGCCCCTTCAGCGACTCGAGCAGCGCGCGGGTGCCCGGCACAAGATACTTCTCGGTGTCGGCCTCCCCGGAACGGAGTTCCTCACGCCGGTGCGCAATCTTTTTCATAAGGCGATCGTGATACATCTTCTTGTAGGCGAGAGGTTCGAGAGGCCTTCCGCCCCGCACCTCCACCTGGCGCGCCAGCTCCATCATCTGGTAGATTGTCTGCTCGCCGGTCAGTCGCGCGACAAATTCCTCGATGAGCGTTGAAAGCTCCGCCTCGCTCTCTCCGGTGTTGAGGTCGGCGAGGATCTCGACCATCATCGGAACCATCACATCGACCCAACCTGCCCGGATGAGCGAAATTGTACCGTCAAAATCAAAGAGTACAACTTTGGCGCGCCGGGCCGAAGTGCCGGGATGGAGCCGCTCGATTAACACTCCCTTGGGATTTTGCACGTCATGTGGTTTTGTTGAAGGCATTATTTGTTCTGGCGTTTCCTTTTCACGGTGTGGCCTGCGAGTAGCTTCTCACTAAAATCACAGAGGATATGCCCGATAAGGGCATGGGCTTCCTGGACGCGAGGCGTCGCTTCCGAGGGAACACAGAAGCAGTAATCAGCAAGCTTCTCAGAGCGCTGCCAGGCTTGCCGCATAGCCCCACGGTCAGCAACCCTTTTTTCTTCGCGACCGCCATCGCCTTTAGGACGTTGGGGGATTTGCCGCTAGTGGAGAAGCCGACGGCGATGTCTCCCTTTCTCCCTAGCGCCTCGATAGGCCGTGAGAAAACATCCTCAAAGGCGTAATCGTTGCCGATGGCCGTGAGCGCGGAGGTGTCGGTCGTCAGAGCGATGGCCGGCAGGGGGCGGCGCTCCATGAGATATCGGCCCACGAACTCTGCGGCAATGTGCTGGGCGTCGGCGGCGCTACCCCCGTTCCCAAACAGTAGAATTTTGTTGCCGCGGCGCAAGGCAGAGGCAAAGGCCTGACCCACGTTGACGAGCAACCGGACGAAACCCTCGTCCGCGAGTAGCACCTCCTGGAGGGTAATTCCTGCGCGGATTGTGTCTGCGGCTAACCGTTCGAGATCGTGTCGTGACAGCTTGGTCGTCATTTCGGGGATTAACTCTGCCTTCCTCGGTTGATCGGCAATCATTCGCGGCAAGTCATCAGACAGGCCGCCGCCACTTCCGTAGCGGCCCATCGACAAGCGGGCACCACGTGGGCGGCCATTATACCAAGGTATTGAGACCCCGGTCAGTAGAGAGATTCTGGCAGGGTGAGGCCGCGAGCGAGAGGTCTCGTGCAGGAGTGCCCCGCCGGGTTCATTCTCAAGACACAAATCGCTCGATGGCCGAGGCTATGGCCTCCGGGCATTCAAACATGGGGAAGTGGCTGTGGCCTGGAAGCTTTTGCACGCGGAACCAAGGATAGTGGGAAGCGAATGCTTGTTGGGCGGCAAGGAACTCTGGGTCTTCCGGCGTGGCATAGAGGTGTAAAACCGGCGGGGATGGGGCCAACTGTGACAACGCCTTCAGTGGGTTGCCGGCTTCGGCATAGGCGGAACTGATGGCGCGCGCCGCCCGCGACCACATCTCGAAAGCGTGTGCGCCCATGCCTTCGCGCACAAAGCGCGTTAGTCTCGGGTTATCTGTGCCCGCGAGCCAGAGCGAAAAGGTCTGGTCCACGGTCTCGCGCCATCGCTCCGGCGATTGCATGCCCTCGAGCGCACCCAGAAAGGGCGCGGGCGGTTCCAGAATCAACCACTCGAGAAGAACCAACACGGGAACCCTGATGCGCAGCCGGCGCCGCATTTCCATTGCCACCCAGCCGGCGTGCGAGAATGCCACCGGAATTACGGTATGTACACCGCTGGCCGCCAGCACCGCCATGGCGTCATCGACCAGAGCGCGCTGATCAAAGTCGAGAGGCGGCAGGCTCAACTCCCCGTGACCCCGCCAGTCGAGCGCCAGGCAACGGTGTTGCTTCGAGAGATTGGGGATGAGGTCCTCAAAAACGGTGCGACTCGCACACCAGCCGGGCAGGAAGAATAATGCCGGTTCGCCCTTCCCCACATCGTCGTAAGCGATGGCGTTCCCGCTGGAAATGGCCCGCGGCATGGGTGACTCCTTTCGGGCTAAGCTCCGCAAACTACCAGAACAAAATACTTTGTGAAATGACGTTAGGGTGCAACGAAAAGACAATAAAGTAAATCGAATTTTTGCTCTCGTCGGCGCACCGGTTGGTTCTTCAGCTCCTTGGCGCGCGATGTTCAACGCCGTTATGAGGAGTGTAACCCTATTGGCATAGCGATCAAGCGGACCGTAGTTCGCCAGCCCCGCGCTCTCGATTCTTGTGAGGTTTGTGCTGGTGTTCTTTCAACTTGTGGCGACGATTCTCTGAAATAGGAGAGGGCGGCTGGCGGGGACAAATAGCTCGCCTAAAGGGACGTGCAAATGAGTTGGGCTGACTTTAGTCTTCAGCTGGAACGGCGATCAACTCTTGCGCAGGCGTGCTGCCCAGCGATTCCCGTTCAATCTTCGCCACCACTTCGGTGGCATAAGGAATAAAGTGGTGGCCGGAAATCATGATGGTAGCGGCCATCCACAGCTTGGGGCGATTCGTTGCATAACGGGTAAGGATCTTCGCAAGGTATTTCCAATAAACCTTTCGGTAGGAGGACCGGAGCCCCTGCCTCCAGATTGAGCGAGCCATGATTTGAAGAATCCCACCCATCGTCGGCTGCTGGGCGGGATGTTGGGACTTCGTGGTTTCCCAACTTTCCATGGACCGCAAGGCGCGTTCGAAAAACCTCTTCGGCTCGTAAATCGCTGTGACTGTCTTACAAATTCCTCGCATCAGGACCGTGGTGTCCAGGGTCGTGCGGAAATTGGGAGGTGTACCGTCGCCGCTGCTGTGCGGTGACTCGAGCAACCGTCCTTCCCTTTGCATGCGTTCGTAGAGGGCCGTGCGCGGCATCGCATGCAGGGGATTCAGCAAAGCCCAGGGAATGGCGGTGCGCTCAATGAACTCAATCTGCTGCTCGAAAATATCTGCTGTATCCGAATCGAACCCCACGATAAAGCCGCCGGTCACCCACAGGCCTTTCTTATGTAAGAGCTCCACACAACTGATGGGATCCATCGCCAGGTTCTGGAGCTTCTTGGTTTCCTTCAGGGACTCTTTCGAGGGGCTTTCAATGCCCAGGAAGACGTAGAGGAAGTTTGCTTTCACCATCGCTTCGATGAGGGCCGATTGCCGGGCCAAGTCCATCGATGCCTCGGTGTAAAACATCATGGGGAAGCCACGCGCCTGCTGCCATTTCTTGAGTTCAACGCAGAGGCCGAGGGCGTGCTTGTGGTTGCCGATGAAATTATCATCGACAATGAACACCTGCTTCTTCCATCCCAGGCTCAGGAGTTTGTCCAACTCCGCCAAGACTTGCTTAGGATCCTTGGTTCGAGGTTTTCGCCCATAGAGAATAATGATGTCGCAGAATTCACATTGAAATGGGCATCCCCGGGAGAATTGAATCGCCATGGAGGCATAACTGTGTAGCTTCAGCAGTTCGAACCTGGGCAGCGGGGTCTTGGTTACGTCCGGCTTCTCAGCGATTTCATAGAGGCGCCGTGCCGTGCCCTCCTCAAGATCCCGGGCGATCTCGTGAAACACCTCATCGGGTTCTCCCACTACTACGTGGTCCGCGATGGCGAGCATGCGGGCCGGTTCGCCGCTTGCGTATGGCCCCCCCACGATCGTGCGGCGGCCCAATCGGCGGGCGCGGGCCAGAACTTCGTGCTGCCCCGCTTGCTGAACACTCATGGCGCCTACCATGACGAGGTCAGCCCAGAGAATGTCGTCGTCCGTCAACTCCTCGATGGATTGGTCAATCAGCCTAAGGGTCCACGAGTCCGGACATAGGGCCGCCAACGTGATTAGCCCCAGGGGCGGCATGACGGCCTTTTCCGGAAGCAGCTCCAACATCCCTGTAAATGTCCAGAACGAGTTGGGGATCCGCGGCCAGACCAGCAAGGCCTTGATCTTCTTGCCGAGGGGCGGAAACGCGGCCTCAGTTTCATGCGGAGAACTGAGAGTGGGAATCATACGCAAACCCTTCACGTGAGTCTCCTGCCCACGGCAGTTGGTGGCGGTACGAATTGAGCGGGGTTTGGATCGATTCTACGGCGCCTTTACGACTGAAATAGAAAACTAGCTTGGCTAGTTAGCAGTTGTCGCATCGCAGAGGCGAATGATTCGCGGGGAACTTCCAGGACTCGGCAATGCCAGGGTGGTGCGTCAAGCTGCGGTGTCTACTTGGTTACCCAGCCGCACTTGACTATACATCAATTCAATTTCAAATGCGAGGGCGAATATTTTTCCGGAAATGTTGTTCACAGCCCGCTACCCGCGAGAATGGCAAGCAGGGCATCGGCAATACGTACGGCAGGAAGGACAGCAGCCGGTTCATGAACACGCACGATGTGCGCGCCACCCAGGATTGCTGCCACCACGGCCGCGGCATCGCCGATCAGTAGGGCGACATTCTTTTGCCATTGCGCGTCGCGGGCTACCCTCGATTTGGCGGGGTGAGCTGGCGCCATCGGCCAGGTAGTGATGGGCCTCTGCTCGCCAGGCAGGGTTTCGAGGAGCGCACGGCTCGCTGCGGCCCCCCTCCTGCGCGAAGATTCGAACCCTTGGCCCGCCACGACCGCTTGCACGAAGGATTTGCGCGAGCTGCCCACGAGGATGGGAAGGTGATAGGCCTGGAGTCTTTCGAGCCCTGCAAGGATTTCATAGTTCTGCCGTCGTGACTTGCCGAAGCCCAGACCGGGGTCAAGGATGATCTTCGATTGGTGCACTCCTGCGGTAAGCGCTCGGCGGATGGAAGTCTCAAAGCCGCTCCGGAGCGATCGCCAGATGTTACGAGCGAAGGGTTTCTGCTGCATGGTTTCCGGGCGGCCGCGCAGGTGCATCAGAATGAGAAGGGCTCGGTAGCGCCGCACCACTTCAGCCAGTCGCGGGTCAAAGCGTAATCCACTTACATCATTTACAATCCCAGCCCCGGCGCGGAGAGCCTGCTCGGCAACCTCGGCTTTGGTGGTGTCGATGGAGATGGGGACAGACGGCAACTTCCGCCGCAGCCCGCGGATGACCGGCAGCACGCGTTGCAGTTCTTCTTCGGCAGTAATAGGGTGTGACCCGGGCCGCGTGGACTCGCCGCCCATATCAATCCAGTCTGCTCCCTGTCGAACCAGTTCCACTCCTTGCTGGATGGCACGGACAGGGTCAAGGTACAAACCACCGTCCGAGAAGGAATCCGGAGTGACGTTGAGCACGCCCAGGATGAGCGTGCGTTGCCCCAGGTGAATCCTACGGCCAGCGATTTCAATTTCAAATTCACGGCGACGTTTCATATTCGCAGTTACAGATCAAAACCCGAATAAACCCGCATAGGTAATTGCGCCAAGGAAGCCGCCGATGACCGGGCCGGCGATGGGGACCCAAGAGTAGCCCCAATCGGAATCACGCTTGCCGGGGATGGGCAGCAGGGCGTGGGCGAGGCGCGGCCCCAGGTCGCGCGCGGGATTCATGGCATAGCCCGTGGGTGCTCCGAGCGAAAGCCCGATCGACCACACCAGAAATCCCACCAGCAAGGGTGACAACCCACTTTGAAGGGGGCCGGCATTCGCGAGGATGGCGAGCACTCCGAACATCAGCACGAAGGTCGCGATAGTTTCAGTGACCAGATTCATGGGCAGGTGGCGGATGGCCGGCGCGGTGGAAAAAACTCCGAGCTTTGCACTCGGGTCGTCCGTCACGGGCCAATGCGCCAAATACGCGAGCCATACGATGACCGAGCCCAAGAAGGCTCCCAGGAATTGCGCTACCAGGTAGCGGGGCACAGCGCTCCAGGGGAACTTCCCAATCCCCGCAAGGCCCAGGGTGATAGCCGGATTCAGGTGTGCTCCGCTAATACGACCCACGGCGTACACGGCCATCGCTACCGCCAATGCCCATCCCGTGGTGATGACCATCCAACCGGAGTTCTGTGCCTTGCTCTTGTTCAGGACAACTGCCGCGACCACTCCATCACCCAACAAAACCAGCAGCGCAGTGCCAACCAATTCTGCCACAAAGGGACTCATGTGCCTCCTTCCGGGTGTGCGGTTGCCGTCAGCCGAAGAGCCAAAAGTATAGTTCGGCAGAGTTGGAAATGCGCAGGAAAAGCAATGCGAGGATTGTATCAGCCCTCTTTTGACAGGTCAGAACCGGAAGATGGAGTTTGTGGACACTGCCTGGGGATCAGCGAGTGCGATCTTCGTAACGATCATCACGGTGCGAGTGGAGCATTTGCTGGGCCGCAGCCGCGCAGAATGATGCACCCGGCCCGCTCCATCAGGTCTTGGATTTCGGACCAGCGCCTACGCCGGTTGGGGCCGCTCGCGGGGCGGCATGCCGGGCTGGGCCGGTTGGGGTTTAAGGACCTGGGTGGTCTCAGGTTGGGGTGCTTCGCGCCGAACAAATTCCTTCAAGGGCTTACCGTCGATCAGGAGTTTCACTTCACTCGCGTCCAGAACCTCACGCTCCAGCAACGCTTCCGAAATGCGCACCAAAGCTTCGCGACTCGTGGTAAGGACATCGTGCGCCCGCTGGTATGCAACGGTAACGAATTTCTTCACTTCCTGGTCGATCTTGATCGCCGTGTCCTCGCTGAAGTCGCGCTGCGTGGCAAGGTCCCGTCCCAGAAAGATTTCCTGCTGGTTCTTGCCGTATGCCAAGGGCCCCAGGTCCGACATACCCCACTCGCAAACCATGCGGCGGGCGACCTCAGTGGCTTGTTCGATGTCGTTGCCCGCCCCGGTGGTGATGTGGTTCAGGAAAATCTCCTCGGCGGCGCGCCCTCCCATCATGATGGCGAGTTGCGATTCAAGATAGTCGCGCGTGTAGGTGTGTTTGTCGTCAAGGGGCAACTGCATGGTGACACCCAGGGCCATGCCGCGCGGAATGATGGTGACCTTGTGCAGGGGGTCGGCGAAGGGAACGACGGAGGCGACGAGCGCGTGCCCGGCTTCGTGGTAGGCAGTATTCTTCTTCTCCTCCTCGGAGAGGATCATGGACTTGCGCTCGGCGCCCATCAGGACTTTGTCCTTGGAGGTTTCGAAGTCCATCATCATGACGGTCTTGCGATTTTGCCGCGCCGCAAACAACGCCCCTTCGTTCACCAGGTTGGCGAGGTCGGCGCCCGAAAAGCCCGGCGTGCCGCGCGCCAGAACGGAGATGTCAACATCCTCCGCCAAGGGGATCTTCTTGGTATGGACTTTCAAAATCGCTTCCCGCCCACCCACATCGGGTCGTGGAACCACCACGCGACGGTCAAAGCGGCCAGGGCGCAGCAGCGCCGGGTCCAGAACGTCGGGGCGGTTGGTAGCGGCAATCAGGATGACGCCTTCGTTTGATTCGAACCCGTCCATTTCCACCAGCAACTGGTTAAGTGTCTGCTCCCGCTCGTCGTGCCCGCCTCCCAGACCGGCGCCGCGATGACGGCCCACGGCGTCAATTTCATCGATGAAGATGATGCAGGGCGCGTTCTTCTTGCCCTGCTCAAACAAGTCGCGGACACGGGAGGCGCCCACGCCCACGAACATCTCAACGAAGTCGGAACCGGATATCGAGAAGAACGGAACGTTGGCCTCGCCGGCGATGGCGCGCGCCAGCAGCGTCTTGCCGGTTCCCGGAGGGCCCACCAGCAACACACCTTTGGGAATGCGCCCGCCCAGCTTCTGGAACTTCTGCGGCTCTCGAAGAAATTCAATGATTTCCTGCAATTCTTCCTTGGCTTCTTCCACGCCGGCCACGTCTTTAAAGGTGACTTTCTTCTGTTGGACTCGAGAGCAGCCGGGCCCGGCTCTTGCCGAAGGAAAGCGCCTTGTTCCCCCCGGACTGCATCTGGCGCATGATGAAAATCCACAATCCCAGAATGAGGAGCAGCGGCAAGCCATTGCCGACCCAGGTCACCCAGGTGGATCCGGAATTGTCCTTGATGATGACGTTGACGTTCTTGTCCTGGAGGGACTTGTAGAGATCGGGGTAATTGGAGGGAATTGTAGTCTTGAAGTGGGAGCTATCTTTCTTGAAGGTGCCCGTGACGTCAGTTCCTACGATGGTGACATCGCGGACATTGTCCTTGTTCACTTCGGTCATGAACTCTGTGTAGGTAAGGTCCCGGACCCTTTCTCCGGTATTCGACTTCACGACCGCCCAGATCAGCAGCGCGGCGACCGCCATCACAACCCAAAAGATTATATTCTTCACTGCCGAGTTCACGGACTGCCCTCCTCCAACCCCACCCCAATGCCGGTGTTTTCCCCTCGGGCCCTGCCCCCACTAATTAGATGCTCGCCAAGGCCACCTGGATAGCGACGTCTTCCTCAAACTATCCGGGCAAGGTAAGGCAGGTTTCGATACTGCCCCTCGTAGCCCAGACCGTAGCCAACCAGGAATTTACCCGAAACTTTGAAACCTACGTAATCGAGCGGTACATCCACTTTTCGGTCTTCCGCCTTGTCGAGCAGCGTGGCGGTCCGCAGCGAGGCCGGCTGTTGCACCAACAAGGACCGGCACAGATGATCGAGCGTCACCCCGGAATCCAGGATCCCGTTTACCAGCAGGATGTCTTTGCCCGTGGCGTCTACGGGAGGGATGTACATGATCTCCCGCATGGCCACCAATCCCGACTCGCTATCGCGCACTTGCGAACGCACGAAATAGCAAACCACCGGGACCGTTAGGGCCCGAACCAAGTCAGCCATAAACAGGAAGCAATCCTCCAGGACCCCCACCGCGTAAAGGGTCTTTCCCTGGTAGTCCCGATTGATCTGTTTGGCCATCTCGCGCACGCGCCGACGGATTTCGGTCTCGCTAATGACGCCCCGAACCTTCCCGCTGGGTACGGCTGGCCCTCGCACGCTGCGACGCTTCTTGGGTGCGGATTGGGAACGCTTCTTCATCTCAGTGGTCCTCGGACAGCCTAAGGTAACAGGATCGGTTCCTCTTCCACTATTAGCACCCGGCCGGTCTGCTCAGTTGCGGCAACGAGACTCCCCGGTGGGAATCCTCGGACCCAGAAAATTTGGCTTTCGTTTGACAGGACGGGCCAAACTTTGCGTTGAACTTCCGGGATCTTCCGCTCGCGAAAAAGCTCCTTCAGTTTGCGATCCCGGCGGCTTCCCAAAGGACAGAAAGTGTCGCCAGCCCGCCAGTTGCGCAAGAGAAGCTTCCCCGGCAACTTTTGCGGGTCAAGCCCAGCGAGCATCTGTTGATTATACGCCCGGGCAAGGTCATCCCGGTTAAGAATTTTGAAGTTATATTTACAACTCAACTCCGGAACAGTTAATACCCCGGGAATTACCACGGCGTAAGAAAAGCCCGGATGTTCTGCCACAGGGGGACTGGGCGCCAGAACCAGCCAGGCAAATTCCTTACGAGCCACCACACCACCCGGCAGGGATAGGCTCTTCCCGCTCTGCGCTTCCGCGGCAAAGCGCCGCAGCGCCTCCACATGCCCGTGCGTCAGCCCGTGGAGCGAGCCACGCACGGATTGCAACATCTGTCGTAATACTCGCCGCGCCAGGGCCACGGGAAATTCCAGAAGAGGGCGAATGGGGAGGCGTTCTTCCAGGCCTTCGCGCACCCTCCAGGGATGGGCCCGGTCATGCGCCTGACGCTCCAGGCAGGCTTCGTCGTCGCGTGCCCGGTCAGCAAGCTGCTTGAGTAAGAGAACAATTTCTGGATTGAATTCTCTGGCTAGGAATGGCAGGAGCTCTCCCCGCACTTTGTTGCGCTGGAATCGGGGGTTGAGGTTCGAGGAATCCACGCGGTACTCGAGATGGCGGGCCGCAATCTCTTCCATCACTTCGGCGCGCGTCAGGTTAAGAAAGGGGCGAACGACTTTACCCTCGAGCACCGGATAGATGCCCCCCAGTCCCCGCGTTCCCGTGCCTCGCAGCAGGCGCAGCAGCACGGTTTCTGCCTGATCGTTGGCTGTGTGTGCAGTGGCCACACGGTCGAGCCGCCCCTGATCAACCAGAGTAAAGAAATACCGGTAGCGCAGTTCCCGCGCCACGGCTTCCAGGTTGCGGCGGCGTTCGCGCGCCACGCGCCCCACATCCGCCTCGCCGCGCAGGTATTCGAGTTGCAGAGTCTCTGCGAAACCGCGCACCAAAGCTTCATCGCCGTCCGACTCTGCCCCGCGCAGGCGATGATTGAAGTGTACAACCGCGAGCGTGAGTCCTAGTTCGCCCGCCAGAATCTTCATGAAATGCAGCAACAAGACGGAATCAGGGCCACCTGAAACCGCCACCCCCACTCGTTGCCCAGGGCGGAAGAACTCCGCGCGACGCACTTCGAGGGACCACCGGGCGTATAGGTCAGGTCGATGACGCATGAAGGGATCCGTCTGAAAAGATTGTAACACCGCATTAGACTGGCCATGGAGGACAAACGCGGCAAGCGCGCCGTGGGGGTGATGCGTGCGCAGGCCTTGATGAAAGTTCCGAGCGGAAGAGAGGCGGCCTTACTGGACGGTTGAGGCGTCGGTCAGCTTGGCGCCGTGTTTAGTGGCCTGCTTGTCCGCATACATGCGGGCGTCGGCTTCCGCCACATCCTTCTCTGCGGTTTGGCCAGCGATGTGGAGGTACAGGCCCAGGCTGAGGGAAATCGGCAGATCCCCTACACGGTTATTCTGGTCCCATTCCATGACCTTGCGGTGGACGCGTTGCCGGACGATCTCACCACCATGTTCGTCGGTTTCGGGAAGCACAACCAGAAATTCGTCACCCCCATACCGGATAACGTAGTCGGAGCCGCGCACGCAGGACTTCAAAATCGTGGCGATCTGCGAGAGGACATAGTCGCCCATCAGGTGGCCATACCGGTCGTTCACCTGCTTGAAGTTGTTCAGGTCACACATCAGCAGCGCCAGCGAGCGGTTGGTGCGTTCGGCCCGGGAGATTTCACCCTGGAGGAGGTCATGCAGGAAGCCTCGCGTGAAGACATTCGTCACCGCGTCGATCATGCTCGCGGCCTGGTCCTCCTGTGAGGCGAGGATTTGTTGTAGATTCGCAAGCCGGAGCCCTTTGATCTCCATGTCGCGCCGGACATAAAACAGTGCCGCCAGCACCATGGCGACCATGATCACGAAAAGGACTTGAGGGGAAATACTGATGTTCAGGCTGTTCCGGTACCAAAAGGTGTGGGGGAAGAAGAAGGATAGAACTCCCAGGATAAGAACCATCGCTGCAAAGGCCACGATGATCCAGAATTCCCTTTTTTGCGATTCAAGCCTCATGAGCTCCGCTTGGATGCGCGCTTGCGGGCTGACCTGTTCGACAACATCCGGCGGGTGATTTGTCATCATGTCGCTTCAAAACCTGAAAAAAGGTGGTTTCCAGAAATTTGGTTGGAACTGTACCATTTCCAGCGTGCCAATTATACGAAAACGGCGCGAGAAAGCAAGCTGAGAAGATAACCATATGATTAAAAACCTCGTCAAGGGTATTTTCCATACACTTCATTAACTGAACAGTAATCGATTTAAGTGGTAAGCTTTTCGGCAACTGCCTTGGCTTGGGAGAAGAGCAGCAAATAATCCGCTCCACCGGCTTTGGAATCAGTCCCTGACATGTTGAATCCCCCGAAGGGATGCCCGCCCACCAGGGCGCCTGTGCATTTGCGATTGAAATAAAGGTTTCCCACGAAGAATTCTTCCGCAGCCTTCTCGAGTTTCCGCCGGTCCTGGGAGTACACTGCGCCCGTCAGTCCATACTCGGTGTTATTGGCGATGGCCAGGGCTTCCTCGAAGTTTGCAGCGCGGATCACCGCCAGTACTGGACCAAAAATCTCTTCCTGCGCGATGCGGGCGGTGGGCGGCACATCCGCGATGACGGTCGGCTGAACGAAATGCCCTCCCCCAGCAACCTCCTTGCCCCCGGTGATCAGACGACCTTCCTCTGTTCCGATCGCAATGTATTCCAGGATGGATTGTTTCGCCTTGGCGTTGATGACCGGGCCCATGTAATTTTCCGGGCGCTCAGCGGGGCCGACGGAGATTTGCTCCACGCGTCGCTTGAGTTTCGCGAGGAATGCCTCATAGACCCCCTCCACCACAATGGCGCGGGAACAGGCAGAGCACTTCTGGCCCTGATAACCGAACGCGGAGGCCACCACTCCTTCCACGGCCGCCTCAAGATCGGCATCGCTCGCCACCACGATCGAATCCTTGCCGCCCATTTCCGCGATCACGCGCTTCACCCAGATTTGCCCGGGCGCCGTCCGCGCCGCCTGCTCATTGATGCGCAGTCCGACTTCCTTTGATCCGGTGAAGGCCACGTAGCGCGTGCGGGGATGGCGAACCAGAACTTCCCCCACCGTTCCCCCCGGGCAGGGCAGGAAATTCACGACACCCGCAGGCAGGCCCGCCTGCCTCGAGGACCCCGAAAAACTTGTAGGCGATGGTGGGTGAGTCGCTGGAGGGCTTCATCACCACCGTATTTCCCGCCACGATGGACGCCAGGGTCATTCCCGCCAAAATTGCCAGGGGAAAGTTCCAGGGCGGAATCACAATGCCCACACCCAGGGGAATATAGCTCAGATAATTCTTCTCACCAGGGACCGGCGTGAGCGGGTGGGGAATGGCCAGGCGCAACATCTCCCGGCTGTAAAACTCGGCGAAATCTATGGCCTCAGCGACGTCAGCGTCAGCCTCGGCCCAGGTCTTTCCCACCTCATACACCAACCAGGCCTCGTAGTAGTACTTGCGCTCGCGCAGGATCCGGCTGGTGTTCAATAACAACTCGACCCGCTTCTCCGCTCGTACCCTCTTCCAGGTCTTGAACGCTTCATCAGCGGTGCGAATGGCACGGTCGGCGAGCGAAGCATCGGCCTTTGAAAACATGCCGACGACCTGGTCGGGGTGGCTGGGATTCGAGGAAATCAGTTTGTCCTGAGTCTTGATGTGCCCGCCGCCGATGACCAAATCGTATTCACGGCCCAGTTCCTTCGCGACCTCTTGCAAGGCGTCTTCCATCCCGCGGCGATGCTGAGGATTGCCTTTGAAATCGCTTAAGGGTTCATTCTTGAATTCGGGCAGTTGCATGATGCAGCCTCGTACTACACTCATTCGTCGCGTGGACCTGTTCTTGAGGCCCACGGCTTTTTGTTGTCATTTGAGGACGAACCGCGGACCTTCTGGTGGTGAGGAATCTCCTTTACGGTCCGACCACCGGGTTCGTAAGCGTCCCAATACCTTCGACGGTGACGCTGACCGTGTCGCCGGGTTTCAGAAAGACGGGAGGCTTACGATAGACGCCCACGCCGGCCGGCGTACCGGTGGAGAGTATATCGCCCACTTCCCAGGTGAGGGATTGCGAGAGATAACTGATCAGAAAGGGAACCTTGAAGATCAGGTTGTGGGTGTTCGAGTCCTGCATGGTCGCGCCGTTGAGCGTCAGCGAGATGCGGAGATTATCGGGGTCAGGGATTTGGTCCGCCGTCACGATCCACGGGCCGGTAGGCCCAAAGGTGTCGCAACTCTTGCCGCGGAACCATTGTCTGTCGCCGTACTGCATGTCGCGTGCCGTCACGTCAGTCAAGATCGTATAGCCGGCAATGTACTTGTGGGCCTCTGACTCCGGAATGCGATGGCCGCGCTTGCCGATCACCACCGCGAATTCCGCTTCGTAATCGTTCTGGTCGGAGTTGGGCGGAAGCTTGATGGGGTCGCCAGGACCGCTGATGGTGTTGTGGGATTTTAGGAAGAAGATCGGCTTCTCTGGGGGCTCCTTACCTTGCTCGCGAGCGTGGTCGGCGTAGTTAAGCCCGATGCAAGTAATCTTGTTGGGCTTCGAAATGGGGGCTCGCAATTTGGCAGAGCGCATCGGCGTTAGCAGGCCTTTCGGGCCTTTGCCGCGCGCCGCCGCCGCCGCGGTGATCACCCCCAGCGCCTTCCGGTATCTCTCACCTAACCCGAGGAGTTCCATCATGTCCTGAGGCGGCCGGCCCAGCGCCCGCAGCACTTTTGCCGCCGCGGCCAATTTGGCGTCGGCGATTCTTCCCTTCGCGACCGTTCCGTACGCTGCTGCAATATCAACAACGAACTCGCCTTCGACTACTCCCACGCGAGATTGTTTAGCGGATTCATAAGTTACCAGCTTCATGTTCCAGGACTCCCGTCCAGATCAAAAGTTGAAATCAAGCCGTGGTGGGTACTGAACTTCTACTTTCAACTGTTCCTCCGCGGCTGTCAACCGGGTTTCTCATTGGGCACTGGCTCAGTTTGGCATTTTCCGTACGGCATTTTCATTCTCCATCCGGCGAAGTCGCCACGCCTTTTTGGTGGCCGCACCGGGCAACTAGCGCCGCTTCTCGCCCCCCCAAGCCCGAGTCCAGAATTCTCTCCAAAACACCTCGCCATTCCTGATAACTCCCTTTCTTTTCATAAACATCGTTAGAAAAGTAGGTTAACTTGTGTGTTTTCATCAACATCGTTAGACTTGCCAATTTGTCACTGCTGCTCCCCTTTGTTTTCATACACATCGTTAGACTATCCTGATTGAAATTATTCGGTGGCGCACCCGAGCCAGTCAATCAAGCAAGTGGCTTAGTTTCAATGCGTTGACTTTTTCTGTAGATCATCAGTATTTCCGCTAACTTCCTTTATTATCATCAACATCGTCAGAAGGATACCGCAATCCGTGTCATATCCAACCGTTTTTTGGCCCGCTGCGCCGGGGAAATGGGCACGGATCTCACGCTTGTCCTTCCCGCGAAGGCAGGAAGCGGGAATCCCGGCAGCGCATTTTCAAGTAAGCCGCGCCATGGGACGAGGGGGTGCGATTTTCGCGGCGGCGTTGGGCATTCCACGGTGGCGGGTAGTGTCAGCACGAAACAATTCTCCACTTAATAGGCTAGCATGGGGCGAGCTGTTGTCAAGAGAGATATATGCAAATGGGCTACCGGTAGCCCAAATCGTAAAAAAGGTGCGTGGAATTGTCCGAAATGCGGAATGCCCAGCGTAGCGCGGACCTCCGCCGTTGAGGTCCGCGGTTCTTCGTGTGCCAATTGAGCGAAGGTATCGGCGTAAAGAAGCAGGCGTGGCGCAGCCGCTCACGGAAGCACTCCTCCTACCTGTGGCTGCGGCTGGAGGTTCGAACTTAGCGACACAGCCAGGAGTGGCTGTGCCACAGCCGAAGGAAAAGCCGCGGAATCACAAAACCGGGGCACCGCGGTACGAAACAGGCCCGCATCGCACTTGCTCATTCCCCGGTCAATCTGAACGCGTAGTGTCCCGAGCCCACTTCGAAGATGACGCGGCCGCGCTGGTCTTTTGCACTGCTGATGCCGGGACGGCCAGCCACGAATTGGCCCTTTTCCCAGACCACCTGGTCTCCTTCCCGAACCACAACTCCCGTCATCTCAACATCCCTGGGAATCGACACGGTGGCCGCGCTGTTGACGGGAATATCCACATCCAGCGTCACGGCGCCCGGCGCGTGGGTCCAGGAGGAGGTGATGTCTCCGCGCAGCGTGCCGACGGTCGCGCTCAGCGAGGTTAAGTCGCGCACGACTTGCGGCTCAATCCGGAAGTGCCGGTAGCCCGGATTCTCCGCCTCCGCATTGATCCCTCCCAGGCCCTCATAAAGCCAGGCATCGACGCTTCCCATCATGTGGTGGTTATGGGAATTCATGGCGGGGCCGGATTTATTCTGCCAGATTTCCCAAAGCGTCGTGGCGCCTTTCGCCAGCATGTAACCCCAACTCGGATAGGTCGTCTGCGTGAGGAGATCGTAAGCCAAATCGGAGTTGCCGGTGGCGTTCTCTACCTCAGGGTTGCCGGAGCCGCTGAGTACCGGGAAGACGTAACGGAGGCCGATGAAGCCTGTCGTCAGGTGTGTATCGTGGCCGTATACGATATTGTTGACGAGATTCCCCTCCACCGCGCCGCGCTGCTCACGGGGGACCATGTTCAGGAAGAGCGGCAGGGCGTTGGCCGTCTGGGTTCCGTTCGCGTAATTGTTAGCCTTGGCGTCAAAGAACGCGTGATTGAAAGCGTCCTTGATCTGTGTGGCAAGCTGCGTGTAAGTGTCCACGTCGGCGGAATTGCCCAGCACCCCGGCCATTTTGGAAAGCAGCAGCGTGTCGTAATAATAGTAAAAGTCAGAGACCAGCTCGCCGGGGGTTTTCTCGATGGCCACCCAATCGCCATAATAGCTGTAGCGCAAAACGTTGTCGGGTGCGCGGGTGCGGAGAAACTCCACGTACTTCTTCAGCCCGTCATAGTTTTCTTCCAGAATTCGGCGGTCGCCATACTTCTCATACAAAGTCCAGGCGATAACCGGGTAAGCCGTGCCCCAGGCAGGATCGGCGGGCCGCTGTCCGTAGCGAAAGGGAACGGTGTCGGTGACGGTGCCGTCCGCTCCCTGCACGTCGTGGATGTCGCGCAGGAAGTTGGTGTAAAACGCCGCCATGTCGAAGTTTAGGGTCATGCCTTCGGCGCTGGTCTGGGCGTCGCCCATCCAGCCCTGGCGTTCGTCGCGTTGGTCGCAGTCGGTAGGAACACTGTGCAGATTGGTCAAGTCCGACCAGCGGATGATCTTATGAATCTGGTTCAATATAGGTTTGGAAGCCATGAAGCTTCCGGTAGACTCCACCGCCGTATGCACGACGCGGCCGCGCAGAGAATCGAGGCTCGGCGTTCCGGGAAAGCCGGTGACCTCCACGTAGCGGAAGCCGTGGTAGGTGAAACGCGGATGGAAGGTTTCTTCGCCTTCCCCGCGCAGAATATAAATGTCGCGCGATTTGGCGAGCCCCAGGTTCTCGCGATTGATGGTGCCATCGTCGTAAAGCAGCTCGGCAAAACGCAAGTGGACTTCCGTGCCGCGCGGACCGTGCACGTGAAGTTCCGCCCAACCGCTGAAGTTCTGGCCCAGGTCGTAGATATACGTACCGGGCCGCGGATTGGTCATGGCCACGGGCACGATAGAATCGACGACGCGGATGGGCGGCATCATCTGGGCGGAGAGCACGCCGCCGGGCGCCTTTACCGCCTGAGCCGCTGCCCAACGGGAATCGTCGAACCCCGGCATATCCCAGCCCGTGGTTTCCAGCCGCGCGTCGTAGACTTCCCCATCCCAAACGCCGTCGCTCGTAATGGGGCCATTCTGGACTTTCCAAGCAGGGCCGCTGGTGACGCTCACCTGCTTGCCGCTCGCGAGCTCAATGTTCAACTGCAACAGCAAGCCCCGGGACTTATACCAGCCTTCTCCCAACATCACGCCCATGGCGTTCGCGCCGGCATGTAGCTGGGAAGTGACGTTGTAGGTGACGTACAGCGCGCGCTTGTCAAAAGTTGTCCAGCCGGGATCGAGAACATTGTTTCCCACTTTCCTGCCGTTGATTCTGAGTTCGTAGTAGCCCAGGCCCGAAATGTACGCCCGCGCCCGCTTGACGGCCTCCGGCAGCCGGATTTCCGTGCGCAGTTGATTCGCTCCGCCAATCCATTGCCCCTTCCAATCCTCCGCGGAAAGCAGCCCCACATCGAAACTTGCCGGGTGGCTGTACTCGCTGGCATTGCCCTCAAGATCCCAGTAGCGGACTTTCCAGTAATAGGAACGGTTGCTCTCCAGGGCCTTCCCTTTGTAGACGACTTGCGTGGAGTCATCGGAGGCGGTCTTGCCGCTGTCCCACTGGTCAGCTTTGTCCTGGTTGAGGAGCTCCAGGCTCGAAGCAATCAGAATCTGGTAATCGGCCTGCTTTTGCGCGCGCTGGGTGTGGGCGAGCACCCAGGCGAAGCGTGGCCGACGCACGTCGATTCCCAATGGGTTTTTCAGATATTCGCACCGCAAGTTGGCGGGAGGTTGCGGGCCGTCCGTGGCGCGAGCCGGTTGGATGAGCCACGTAGCAGACATTGCCATGAGAACTGCAGCCAAAACACATTTTCGGATCAAATCAAAGCGGGACATGATGCACCTCGATGGAAGGGTAAGATCTTCGCGAAGACGGTAGCGCAGAGCCGCATTTTTGGATGGTATTCATATGAGGGGTACTGACAGGTCGGGGGCTGCGTAACGGCGTAGTTTGGTTGCGGTCGGAGGCCACCGCGCGCTTCCCACTTCTCAATTTGTTCCTAGTCGACCCCCTCACCCGTCCCGCCCCGGCTGATGAAAACGCCGGTAGCGGTCCACCCTCTCCCCCAAAGGGGCGAGGGTTATGAATTCAAATCACTCTCCCTCTCTCATCTGAGTAAGTCAAATTAACTCCCCCCTCGCCCCTTTGGGGGAGAGGGGCCGGGGGGTGAGGGGGTTTTAGCGTCCGGCGAGTTGCCACCGCCATCAACGGCTTTAAACTTTTACCTTTTGCCATTTGCCTTTCCGTTTTCATATGCGGCTCCGGCGCACCGCACTACCTGCTTTCTTTACTCGCCTTGAAGTTTTTTCCAACGGTCGCGAAAGGCCATGGGTGCAAGCGCGGGGAAGTCACGGCCTTTGGTCCACTGGGAAGCAGGGAACATCGGAATCTTTCGAATCCAGCCTTGGCGCGCCACCAGGACCTGCCCCCAACGGGCCAGCCGCGAACCCAGCGCGTACAAGCTCGGATGCCGCATCGCCCAGGCCCACAACCGGAACATGAGCCGCTCCGACATCAGCGACTCCGTGTGCTTGGGAGCGAGTCGCTGGGCCTCACCGCGCAGGTGGAGTAGCAGGTCGGGAATGTTGATTCTCACCGGGCAGACTTCGCGGCACGCTCCGCACAGGGATGAGGCAAAGGGCAATTCGCGCGCCTGGCCGATGCTGGTAAATTCCGGCGTGACCAGCGCCCCGATGGGGCCGCTGTAAACCCATCCATAGGCGTGTCCGCCGATCTTGCGGTAAACGGGGCAGGTATTCAGGCACGCCCCGCAGCGGATGCAATAGAGCATCTCACGCATCTTGGGATCGGCAAGTGCCTTGGTGCGGCCATTGTCTACCAACACCACGTGCATCTCTTCCGGACCATCTTCGCCCGGACGGCGTGGTCCGGTCAGCAAGGAGGTGTACGTAGTGAGCCTTTGGCCGGTGGCGGAGCGGCCGAGCAACCGCAGGAAAACGCCCAAATCTGCCAGGCAGGGAATGAGCTTTTCAATTCCCACCAGCGCCACGTAGACTCGCGGCACGGTCGAGCACATGCGAATGTTGCCTTCGTTCTCGAGCAGAACCACGGTTCCGGTTTCAGCCACCGCGAAATTTGCGCCGCTCACGCCCATCCCAGCTTTCTGGAACATTTCGCGCAGGGCCCGGCGGGCAATGGCGGTCAGTTCCTCGGGTACGAGGGTGGGCTCCGAGTGAATGTGTTTCACGAACAGCGCGGAAACGTCCTCGCGCGTCTTGTGGATGGCGGGGGCCACGATGTGCGCGGGTCGGTCGCCGGCCAACTGGATGATGAACTCGCCGAGGTCGGTTTCAACCCCGCGAATCCCGCTGGCCTCCAGGGCATGGTTCAGCTCAACTTCCTCCGCGACCATGCTCTTGGCTTTCACCACTTCCTGCACCCCGGATTGGCGGGCGATATCGACGACAATCCTGCACACCTCTTCGGCCGTGGAGGCCCAATGCACCTTGGCGCCGTTTTGTTCAACTTTGTCGGCGAACTGGGCGAGATAGTAATCAAGGTGCTCGATGGTCTGGCGCTTCACCTCACGCGCCCGGTCACGCAGGCGTTCGAATCCGGGAACCTCGGCCATGGCCTGGCCCCGGTGCGATAACAATCGTAGGGTCGAAGCCTGATAGGCGTCGAGCAGGCGCTGATTGCCAAGGGTCTGCTTAGCGCCCTGGTGAATCTCGTTGCTGTGAACGCCAATGAATTGAGTCATCGGGTCATCGGGCCATCGGGCCATTGAGTAATCGGATCTTCGGGCGACCGGGGCATGAAGCCATTTAGCCAAACGGTCATTGGGCAAATTGGCGATTTGCATTTGTTAAATGGCCCGATGACCCGATGGCTCGATGGCCCGATCTCCCAGTTATCCACCGCTACCCCTCCTCCTCCGCCAAAACCTCCGCCAAATGCAGGGTCTTGAGCGGCAGTCCTTGCCGATGAATCAGGCCTGAAATGTGCATCAGGCATCCGCCGTCAGCCGCCACCAGGTATTCGGCTCCGGTCTCCGAAGCGGCGCGGACTTTGTCCTCGCCCATGGGCACGGAGACTTCGGGAAATTTCACGGAGAATGTGCCCCCGAAACCGCAGCAGAGTTTCTGATCCTGCATCTCCACAAAATCGATGCCCTGCACTTTCCGGAGCAGCTTGCGCGGCGCTTCACCGACTCCAAGTTCGCGCAGCAGGTGGCAGGAATCGTGGTATGTCACGCGGTGCCTAAAACTCGCCCCCACGTCTTCGACCTTCAAGACCTCCACCAGGAATTCCGAGAATTCGAAGAAGCGTTCCCGCAGTTGCGCGCACTTGCTCAGGCGCGCGGGGTCATCCGCAAAGAGTTCGGGGTAGAAGACCCGCACCATCGACGTGCAGGACCCCGAAGGCGCCACGATATAGTCGGCGTCGTCAAAAAGGTCCAACACCCGCATGGCCACACTGCGAGCCTCGTCCCGAAAGCCGGTGTTGAACGCCGGCTGGCCGCAACACGTCTGCGCAGGGTTGAAGGTGACATCGACGTCCAGGCGCCGGAGGACTTTTACTACGCACTCACCAACGTTAGGCAGAAACTGGTCTGCTAGGCAGGTGATGAAAAGAGCTACACGCGGTTTTCCCATGACCTTTTAAACCAGCAAAGCTAACGGAAATCAGCTTCCGGGTCAAGTGCAGAGGTCCATGGATGTCGAGGACCGTTCAAGGTGGGATCATTTCACGGAGCGAGCGGGCCGATTCTTTTCTCTTCCCAACAGACGTTTACGGTTCCTTTCCCGCCTCCATAAAGACGACGCTGAAGGGGTATAGGGCGGCGCGGAAAACTTTTTTCTGGACCGCGGGGTCACCGTTCATGATCTCGCGTGCAGCTTCCTCCGAGGCTGCCCGGAAAACAATAATCCCGAAGGTGGTCTCGTCATTGTTGAGGGTCCGACCCGCCAGGATAACTGTCCCCTTGGCGGTGAGGTCCTTCAGGTAGTTGGCGTGATTCTGGACTGCTGTCGACTCCTCCGGGGTGGGGCCGCTGCGCAACATGTCAGGCCGGGTGAGTTGGATTAAGTAGAGAAATTCCTTGAGCTCTGGTTTACCGGTGGGATTTTGCCCTGACGTTAGACTCCCCATCAGGAGTGCACATATAATGGCCAATACTGGTCGTTTCATCGTGCACCTTCTTCACGAGATTTTAGCCAGGATTCTGCTGGCGTGGTCCCACGGCCAGCAGGTCTCGCAAATGTTCAGATGCGACCCCTCACACTCAATACTCGGATGTAGGGGTACGGCTTGCCGTACCCTGGAGTTTCTACATTTAGGTCTGGCAAAGTAAGATTTCTATTGACAGACCTCCCTGATTTCCGTTACCTTCCTCCTGAGTCCTGGCTCCGGAGGTTAACTTGCCTGACGATCTCAAGGATTCCATTCTTTCGATATTCGAGGCCTCACTGGATGCCCAGTTGCGGGCGGTTCGCCGTCTCCGCGGCGGTTCCCCAGCCCCCGCCCCGAGGCCGCGCCGCACAGGTCTGTCCCAAGTGGACATGGCGTACGACATACTCAAGAAGGCCCGTACCCCCTTGCACATTTCCGAACTCCTGGCGCGCCTCCGCGCCGCCTTCCACGTCACCGTCGATCGCGAGAGCCTGGTCTCTTCGCTGACCAAAAAAGTCGCCCGCGGCGATCGCTTCCTGCGTACCGGGAAGAACACTTTCGGCTTACGTCCGGAGGCCCGATGACTCTGTTCGCCGCCTGGTCGGAGATCGTGGCGGACTGGGCCCCCACTTTTCCCCAGCAGCGCACCCTGCAGCGCGCCGTGCGCCAGGCCCTGGGCGCCTTGGTCTGCGTGGGTCGACGCTGTCTTTCGCGTATCCTCTGGACCCAGGGCCGCCAGCAGCGCAGTTGGTCGAGCGAATACTTTCTCCACTCGCGTTGTCACTGGGAACCGCAGACGTTGTTTGCCGGCGTCTGGCGCCGCGCCTTGCCCTATTGTCCCGGCCGCCTGGTGGGCGTGGCCGTCGACGACACCCGCCTGCGCAAGACCGGCCGCGCCATTCCCCAGGCGCGTTATCACCGCGATCCCCTCTCGCCCCCCTTTCATGTCAACCTCCTGCGCGGCGTGCGCTTTCTGCAAGCTTCCCTGCTGCTGCCCCTGCATCGGCACGCCCCCGCCAGCTGCCGCGCTCTGCCCGTGCGCTTTGAAGAGGCGGCGCCGCTGAAAAAGCCCTCCCGCAAGGCGAAAGAGGAAGCCTGGCAGGAATATAAAAGGATGCGCAAGCTCCACAACCTCTCGCAGCGTTTTGTGCAGAGCGTGGCCCCCTTGCGCCAGGCGCTGGATGCGGCCGGGGGTGGGGCCAAGCTGCTGGTGCTGGCTCTGGATGGCAGCTTCTGCAACCGCACCTGTCTGCGCGCCCCCCGCGATCGCACCGAGTTGATCGCCCGCGCCCGCAAGGATGCGCGCCTCGGCTTTCGCGCTCCCCAGCCTTCTCGCCGCTTTTACGCCCTCTCCACCTTTACCCCCGAACAGGTCCGGCAGGACGAGTCCCACCTCTGGCAGCAAACCAAGCTCTTCTACGGAGGCAAGCGCCGCCGCCTCCGTTATAAAGAGGTGTCGCAAGTCTACTGGCGTCGGGGCGCCGGCCAGATCCCCCTGCGGCTCTTCGTCGTGGCTCCTACCCCCTATCGCAAACGGAAGAGCTCCAGACTCTACTACCGTCAACCGGCCTACCTGCTGACCACCGACCTGCGGCACTCTGCCCCTCAGTTGCTGCAAATCTACTTCGACCGCTGGCAGATCGAAGTCAACCACCGCGACGAGAAGGAGACGCTGGGTGTCGGACAAGCCCAGTTATGGAACGTTAACGCCGTGCCCAAGCAACCTGCCCTGGTCGTGGCCGCCTACAGCGCGCTGCTCCTGGCTTCTCTCCAAGCCTTCGGCACCGAGCGTGGCACGGCCTATCAGGCTCTGCCCCGGTGGCGACGCAAGGCCCACCGCCCTTCCTGCCTCGACCTCGTCACCCTGCTGCGCCAAGAAATGGTCGACCACCCGGAATGTCCCCAATCTCTGGGCTTCCAACTCACCGACCGCGCCCTCACCCACGCCGCTGATGCATAATAAATGTAAAAACTCCAGGGTACGGCTTGCCGTACCCTCTTGCTTCGGTCACGCGATAAAAAATGCAGAGGGCACGGCAAGCCGTACCCCTACGGCCAGGGAGACAGAGCCGCAAGGCAATTCCCCAACTTAGGTGTTGCCCCACGCAAGCACCGCGGGGAGGGAAAGGCAATAGCCCGCCCATTCCCTCCGCCCCGAGAAATTCCAGCTAACTCTCCAGCGCCTTCCGACAATACTCGTAGCACTTCTTGACTTCCGCGATGGTGTCGAGGCCTTTGATTTCGTTGCCGTATTCGTACTCGATGTTGGCGGGAATCTTCCAGTGATTATCGCGCAACTGGTGGAGCACTTCCACAATGGGGGTATCGCCCTCGCCCAACGGGAGGTTCGCACCGTGATTCTTCTTCCGGTCTTTGATGTGCAGCGTGACGATCTTTTCGTGGTGCTCACGAAGGAAGGCGACAGCGTCCCCGCCCGCGGCGGTGAAATGGCCGATATCAAGGTTGATGCCAATGTAACGCGATGCACCCTGCATGGCGCGCGCAAAGGTGTCCGGAGTCGAGAACTCATCCGGGTCAGAGGTCTGGTCGTGCCCGTGGAACCCCACCATGATTTTGTATTGCTGGGCGTACTTGTCAACCCGCGGAGCTACGCTGACGTTGGAAGAAGCGGTGATGTACTTAACGCCCATGGCTTGGGCGGCCTGAAAACCGCGCTCGATCTCCTCATCCGTGAAAGTCTTGCGAAAACTAAAGTTGTACGCGTAAATCAGAACCCCGGCATCATCAAACTTCTTGCGGATTTCTTTATAGTAGCTGGGTGGAGTCTCGAGGCGCCACTTTTCCAGGTCCGCGCCTTTCGTGTGGGGGGGCGCCACGTGCCCTTCATAGAGTTCGCACTCGCCGAGGCCCACCGTGCGGAAAGCTTCGATGCACGCGTTGAGAGGACGGTCGCGAAACGAATAGCTTTGGGCGCCGATCTGCACCCCGCGAACCACCGAATTGATCCGGGCAGCGCTGAGCAACCCTTGGGCGGATACCAGCGCGCCGGCACATCCGGTTAACAAAATCTTTCCTGCATCGCGTCGTGAAATAAGAGTCATATTTCCTCCTCAACTAAATTCCAGAATAGTGGCGAAAGTATAGGAGGGTGACGCCCGCCTCGCAAGCCCTCTGTTTGGGGAGCAAAAATAAATTGGCGGTATGCGATGGGGTGAGCGGGCAGCCTGCCCTGAACCGCTTACCTGGATTTCTCACCACGCTTAAAGGGTCTTGGGGGCTGCGGGAAGGGCGCGGCCAACAGTTTTTGAATTTCTAAACGCCCCAACTCTTAAGTGACCCCTCACCCGTCCCGCCCCGGCTGATGAAAACGCCGGCGGCGGTCCACCCGCTCCCCTCGGAGAGGGCTAAGCATCGCGCTTTCCAGAGGTGATATCGAGCGCCATGACCAGCGCGTCCTCGACCGGATTCTGATAATAGTCCTTGCGGGTGGAAAGCAACTTGAACCGCAAGGAGGTATACAGTTCAAGGGCGGGATGGTTCGAGGCGCGGACCTCCAGGAAAATTCGCTGCACGCCGGTCTCCCGCAGCTTGTGGGTTCCTTCTTCAAGCAACGCGCGAGCAATCCCCTGCCGCTGGCAGGTGGGTCCGACGGCGAGGTTGCGAAGTTCGGCCTCCTCGATGACACGGTAAAACGCTGAGAAGCCCACGACCTCGGGCGCGTTCACGGTCGCGAGTTCGGCCACGAGCACCATGCCATAGGGATCGTCAGCCAAGCGCAGGTAATCCTCCATATGCCACTGGGCGGCAGGCGGGCACTTTATTTGAATAGCCTGGACGGCCGCCACATCATCGCGAGCGAAGGCGCGAATCTTCATGTTCGGAAGCGGATCTTCATGTTCGGAATCTGAAATCAAGAATTCGGAACCTCTAACCGGCGGCCCGGTGAATAGGGAGTAGGAAATTGCGTCCCTATTCCCGATTCCCCACTCCCTACTCCCTGCTTCCCACCTCACCCCTTCCAGTTGATTTCAGCATCCGGCCGGCGGATGTAATAAGCATCGAGTTTGGGATCTGAGCAGGGGCTGCTCGTGAGCAGTCCGTGAAGAGCCAGGGAGGCGACGGAATCCACGAGTGTGCCTTCGATTCTTTGCCAGTCAAGCGAGGCTGGCAGGTTCTCCCGTAATGCCAGAGCGGACTCATCATGCGCGCGCACCAGGCACGTTGCGCGCTCCCCGTTTCCCAGGAGCTTCTCCACAAGCGGGGTCACGAGTTCCGGCCGGAGAACCCAGCCTGCATCCACCGGCTCATACTTCCGCCCAGATGCACCCGAAACTTCCTGAGAAGTTTTGTGGAAGGCGCCCAAGTAAAACTCTCCCCGCCGCGCGTCCAGAATGGGAAAGGCCCATGTCGACGTCAGATTGGATTTGGTCACTAAGGTTTCGAGCACCGAGACACCGCGCACCGGCCTCGCGAAAGCCTTACCCCAAGCGCGAGCAGCTGCTAGGCCGACTCGGATTCCGGTGAACGATCCTGGCCCATTGGCCACCGCAAACAATTCGATTTCGTGGAGTTCGAGGTGGGCCCCGGCCAGCGCCTGCTCGGCCAATTCAAACAGCGAGATCGAGTAACGGTTGGCAGGACCTTCATTCGGAGCCGACGCCAGGCACTCCGCGTCTTGGAAGATTCCCACGCCACCCTTCTCGCTGGTTGTATCAAGAGCCAGAATAAGCATCGCCGTTCATTATATCGGAGGCGGCGCGGCGCAGTCGTCTTGAAATGACTGCCCTACGTTGATGGGTGATCGCCTCCCAGAGGGAGCCTGTGTCAACGCGAAGGTCCCGCTTCCCAGAGATCGTCGTCCGGAACCAGGCGGAAGAGGACCCCTATGGTAAAATGAGAATTTTACTGGTCACCTGAAATACCTCTCCTGGGAACGCTTGCCGGCAAGTGGTCGCGGGCTGTGGCTTCGGCAGTCGGAATTTCAGCAACCAGTTGAATCCCGGAGCGGCGGCGCGCGGTGCGAGGACGGCAGCACCCCGAACCGGCCCGGCAAGCACGGCAAGGACTCATGGCGGAAACCACGCGGTTCACATCACGGCCTCTCGAGCTGACGGAGTTGCTGACGTTGATGCTGGAAGTCAACGAGCGAATCAGCTCCACGCTCGATCTCGACGAGCTGATGAGCCGCATCGCGGAAATCGTCAAGCGCGCCATTGACTACGAAGTCTTTGCCATCTTACTCCTGAATGAGAAGACGCAAGAGCTGCGCGTGCGTTTCAGCATTGGCCACCCTGAGGAAGTGGTCCGTCGGCTGCGCATCAAAGTCGGAGCGGGCATCGTAGGCCGGGCCGCCGAAACCCGGCGCTCGGTGCTGGTCAACGATGTTCAGAAGGATCCCACTTATATCGCCTCGCTGCCTTCGATTCACTCTGAGTTGGCGGTCCCCCTGCTTTTCAAAGGACGCCTGATTGGGGTCATCGACCTGGAAGCTCCGCGGCCGGACTTCTTCAATGATTCGCACGTCAACCTGCTGGAACTCCTGGCCAGCCGTATGGCCATGGCGATCGAAAATGCCCGGCTCTACCGTCGCACCCTGCGCCAGGCCCGAACCCTGCAGTTGCTGAACGAAATCAGTCGCGAGCTCAGTTCCGTTCTGGTGTTGAACGAGCTGCTCCGCAAGATTGGCACTCTCACCAAGCGGCTGGTGGATTACCACCGCTTCGGCATATTCCTGGCTGATGACCAGGCGCAGACCTACAATGCCGTCATCTCCTTGAAGCAGGACGAGCGCATGGCCGAGAAGTGCACGGTCCCCTTTGGCCATGGCATCGTAGGGGCGGCGGGGGACCTGCGCCAGCCGGTGGTGGTGCCTGAAGTTTCCAAAGATCCGCGGTACATCGCGACGAATCCGGACACTCGTTCGGAGATGACCTTGCCCTTAATCTATCGCGATCGGGTGATTGGCGTTATCGATCTGGAAAGCCCTCAACCCAATTATTTCAATGAAGACCACGTGCGCATCCTGTCAACGCTGGCGCCCCAGATCGCCATCGCCATTGAGAATGCCCGGTTGTATGAGCGAGTGGCGCGCAGTGAAGAGCGCCTGGAGCGTGATCTGCAACGCGCGCAGGGAATCCAGATGCTCATGATGCCGGGAACGGCGCCCACCATTCCCGGTCTGGAAGTGGCCATAAGGTTTGAGCCGGCGCGTGAGCTGGGAGGCGACCTCTACGATTTCCTTGCCTATGGAAAGGACCGGCATGTGATCGCGGTCGGCGACGTCAGCGGCAAGGGTGCTCCCGCGGCGCTTTACGGCGCCATGGCCAGCGGCACCCTGCGCAGTCTTGCTCCGCAAAAACTTCTGCCCCCGGACATGATGAAGAAGCTGAACCTTATGCTTCTGGAGCGCAAGATTGAAGGCCACTTTCTGACCCTGACCTACGCCCTCTGGGAACCTCGGACGAAGGCCTTGAGCCTGGCCAATGCCGGCATGCCCCTTCCCATCCTGGTTCGGAAAGGCCAGTGCCGGCCGATTCGCGCCGAGGGGGTGCCCTTGGGACTGCTCGAACACACGGAGTACCTGCCCACGGCGGTGAATCTTGAGTCGGGAGATCTGTTGGCCTTTTTTTCTGACGGCGTCAGTGAAGCCACCAACCCCAAGCTGGATGAGTTCGGCGCGCGGCGACTGGAAAATGTGCTGCGCCTGAATGCTCACCGGTCTCCCAAGGAAATCGTCGACCGGACGTTTGAAGAACTCCGCCTGTTTGAGGCGGGGCGCCCGCCGCGTGATGATCAGACCATGGTGTTGTTGAAAGTGCACTGAGCGGGAATAGTGTGGACGCGGTGTCGAGGTTGTGGTTGATGTTGTAGCGTCCCGACCTGTCGGGACACATGCCGACCTCAAGGTCGGCACAACAAGTACCAACATCTCCGAAGAATGAGAGAGCATGGAACCATCCAGCCCTGATTGCTTCCCGTACCGCGAGCGCGAACTTTTCTGCGAAGGGATGACCCTCCGAACGATTGCGGAGCGCTTCGGCACACCCACGTACGTTTACAGTCAGGGCGCAATCACCAGGAATTTTGAACGCCTGCGCGGCAGCCTGGCGCGCCTTCCCCACCTGATCTGCTACTCGGTCAAAGCCAATTCCAATCTTCGCATCCTGGGTTTGCTGCGGCAGGCCGGTGCGGGCTTCGACGTTGTTTCCAGCGGAGAACTGGCACGCGCCCTGCGGGCGGGGGCTTCGCCGGACACTATCGTTTTCTCCGGCGTAGGGAAAACGCAGGATGAGATTGATGCCGCACTCCAGGCAGGCATCCTGATGTTCAACGTGGAATCAGCGGGCGAACTCGCGGTCATTGAGAGCCGCGCGCGTTCTCTCCAGCGCACAGCCCGCATATCGATTCGCGTGAATCCGGATGTAGAAGCTCATACGCACCCGAAAATTTCCACCGGCCAGATCATCCATAAGTTCGGCGTGCCGAAAGAGGAAGCGCCGGAGCTTTACCGCCGTGCCGCCGAGTCGCCGCATCTGAAGGTCCATGGTGTGGCGTGTCACATCGGCTCGCAGATCCTGGAGGTCGAACCCTTCTGGGAAGCGCTGGAAGAAATCCTCAGCGTGGCGCGCGGATTGGAGCAGGCTGGCTACCCTGCCACGTGGCTGGATCTGGGCGGCGGGTATGGCATTCGTTACGCGCAAGAAGAGCCGCTCAACGTCAATCGCCTGGCCGAAGGTTTGGAGGAGCGACTGCGCGGGACTTCGCTGAAACTGATTCTGGAACCCGGGCGCGCGCTGGTGGGCAATGCCGGCGCCTTGATAACGCGCGTGCTTTACGTGAAGCGGAATCAGCGCAAGAATTTCGTGGTCATCGACGCCGGCATGAATGATCTGATACGGCCGACTCTTTACGGTTCTTACCACGAGATCGTTCCGGCACTCGATCGGCCTGCCGAAAGGTTGCAGGCGGACGTGGTGGGACCGCTTTGCGAAAGTGGTGACTTCCTCGCCCAGGACCGCGACATGGCAAACGTCCAGCCCGGTGATCTGCTGGCTGTACTGACGGCCGGCGCCTATGGATTCGCGCTCTCGTCCAACTACAACACGCGGCCCCGTCCCGCTGAAGTCCTGGTGCATGGTGGGGAAGCAGATTTGATTCGCCCCCGCGAAAGCGTGGAAGATTTGATGCGGGCGGAGGGGTAGAGCTAGGATTTAGGATTCACGATTAAGCACGAAGACTTGTCCAAGCGCTGCCACGACACAACGAGTATTAGCCCTCTCCGAGGGGAGAGGGTGGACCGCGACCGGCGCTTTCATCAGCCGGGGCGGGCCGGGGGAGGGGTTCCTTCGCAGCTTCAACTGAAAGTCGGCACGTGCCGGCCTAACGTCCGGCGCTACGACTGCCTATCCCGACTCTGTCGGGACTTGCACAAAGCGCTCGCTGCCTTCTGCTTACTGCCTACTGCTCTACCGCTCCCCCCACTTCAATTTCTGCCGCAGAATCTCAAAGTACTGCTTGGAAGGTGACTGCACCAACTCCACGAATGAGGATGCCTTTCTCAGCCTGACCAAATCTTCACTGTGCGCGGCGATGCCCACCTGCCCGTCGACGGTCAGGTAGGCAGCTTCGCGCTGACTCTTCACAGCGATTTCAATCTTGACGGTATCG
Organism: uncultured Acidobacteriota bacterium; assembly: GCA_963804995.1. Taxonomy (GTDB): domain Bacteria; phylum Acidobacteriota; class Terriglobia; order UBA7540; family UBA7540; genus Bog-366. Next base: position 320,645 of record CAWDSK010000001.1, on the reverse strand, counting down.
GGAATCACCAGGGGGCGGTGGGTGAGTGTGTGAGCGCAGATCGGTGTGATAAGGAAGGCCTCGACGTTGGGCGTGAGGATGGGGCCGCCGGCCGAAAGCGAATAGCCGGTTGACCCGGTGGGCGTAGACACGATCAAGCCGTCGGATTTATAAGTTGAAACGAGTTGTCCATCCACGCGCACTTCGAAATCCAGAATCCGCGCGATAGCTCCTTTATTGAGCACCACATCGTTCAACGCCAGGAAGGATGTAATAACTTCGTCGGCGCGGACCAGCTCACCTTCAATCTGTACGCGACGGTCGGTGCAGTGCGTGCACTCGAGGAACATTTCCAAGGTGGGAAAGAGTTCCTCGCGTGTGACCTCCGTAAGGAACCCCAGTCCTCCCAGATTCACGGCCAGGATGGGCACCGGCTTTCGGTTCAGAGCGCGTGCTGTCGCCAGGAGCGTGCCGTCTCCTCCCAGCACAATCAGCAGGTCCACCTGCCCCGGCATTTCGTTGCGGGTCAGGCAGCGCTCCGAAGTCTGCATGATGGCGCCGGTTTCCTTATCAATAAAGGCTTCGATGTTGCGCTCGCCGAGCCACTCGAGCAGCGGGGGCACAATCTCGCGGATTTCCGTCTTCTTGGGTTTCGAAATGATTCCTACCCGGGTGATGGGCATGGCGGTTCTTGACCTTTACGAGCGCCCGTTAACTGGTGGCGCATCGGAAGTTGGAGTGCCCCCGGCGGGCAGAGGGGGCAACTATTCTAATGGCCTTTCTGCCAGATGGCATGCAAGAAAAACTCGAGATTTCCCTCCGCGCCCGGCAGCGGACTCTCGACAGACGACAGCTTGCTGAACCCGATCTCCAGGACTTTGCGTGAAACTTTGGCGACTGCCTCCTGGTGCAGCGCCGGGTCACGCACGATTCCACCTTTTCCCACCAACCCTTTGCCTACTTCGAACTGAGGCTTGACCAGCACCAGCAGGTCCGCAGGGGCGGCGAGCAGCGCGGGGACCGCGGGCAGAATCAGGGTTGCGGATATGAAGGACACGTCAATCGTAACGAGTTCCACATGCGCTTTGATCCGGTCGAAGGCCAGGAAGCGCGCGTTGGTTTTTTCGAGAACAACTACCCGGGGGTCGCGCCGGAGTTTCCAGTCAAGCTGATTTGTGCCCGCATCCACAGCGAAAACTTTGCCTGCACCATGTTGCAGCAGACAGTCGGTAAAGCCCCCGGTGGAAGACCCGATGTCGAGGCATATTCTCCCGTCCGGATCAATGCGAAAGTGCTCGAGCGCACCTTCCAGCTTCAGTCCACCACGGCTCACATATTTGGGCGCATCGGCCAGCAGGCGCAGCGAAGCCTGCGGGTCAACCAGGGTTCCGCACTTCTCTTCTTTCTGATCGTCCACCAGGATCTGCCCGGCCAGAATCAGGCCCTGCGCCTTTTCACGGGAATCCGTCAGTCCACGCTCGAAGACGAGCCGGTCTAAACGGATTTTTTCAGATCCACTGCGTGCCATGGGCTACAGCCTACCGCCACTGAGGGGAGAAAGAAAGGGCGGAGACCACCCAGGCGCTGATGGCATCTCCCGATCATTAGTAGGGGGACGGCTTGCCGCCCCCTCGTTCCACATTTCGGCCAAATGACAAGGGTAGGGCAAGCCCCATCCCCACTGCGCATACTGCCAATTGTGTTCTCCACTGCCAGGGAGTATGTTATCGGCCGAACCGTAGCTGATTATTCCAAACTCCGGTCTCTGAGGAGAGTGACACGTGAGCGAATCGACCCGGCGCAAGTTTCTCCGCGACGCAACGGTGGGATTGGGGACGGCGGCCATGGCGGGTGCCTCGCCGATCCTTGGCAGCGCATCAAGCGTAGGCGCGAAGGAGACAGGGCGCGAGGCTGCCAGCCCGGAGGATCAGACCCCCTCGACCGCCATCGACTTTCGCTACTCGCCCCTCGCCTGGCAAACGGCTTTCTGCTTTCCCGACGATCATTTCAAGAGCCTGATTGGCCAGCGTGGCGAGCTGCGTTGTGGCCACGGGGGCCAAGACGGCAGCGGCTGGGCCTACTTTCCGGAAGTGGTGGAGTTCTCCCTTCAGGGGATGGAAGACAACCAGGTGGGCGGGCAGCGCCTGGACGCTCCCGGGGTTCCCATCGTGCACACGCGCCTCGACCGGCCGGAAGCTTTTTTGCACATCACCACCTTCGCTACGCGGCGCGAAGGTGAAGGCCGCGTCGATAATGTGATTCTGGAGGTTGAAGCCCGCAGCGCGCACAAGGTGGCGGCAGTTCCGCAGGTGATTCTGAAAACCAAACGTGAGGTGAAATTCCAGCGCACCGAGGAACTCTCCGTCCTGCGTCTGGACAATGAGAAAGCGCCGCCGTTTATGCTAAGCGATATGTCTTTATCGCGCCCCCTGCTCGGCGGGGTGCAATTAACCTACCGGATGAAAGCCGCCGCCATTTCCGCGGGCCACCCGTTCCGTTGCTTCCTGCGCTTTCCCCAGGAAGGTCAGGGGGTGGAGAAGCTGAAGGACGGCCTTGCCCGTCCTGCCCAATTACTGGCAGAGGCGCGCGAGTACTGGCAGAACTGGAAAGCCTTTGAGGGAAAAGTCTCGCTCAAATTTCCCGGTCCGCACGGGGATTTCCTGGTGGCCTGCGCGCAGAACATCCAGCAGGCCCGCGAAGAGAAATCCGGAAAGCTAACCTTTCAGGTGGGGCCCACGGTTTATCGCGGCCTCTGGATTGTGGATGGCAATTTCATTCTGGAAGCTGCCCGGTACCTCGGTTACGACGCAGCCGCGCAGCAGGGACTGGAAGCGACCTGGCAGCATCAGGAGGCGAGCGGTGGCGTGTTCGCGAGCGCCGGGCATGGCATGTGGAAAGACACCGGCATCGCCATGTTCACGATGGTGCGGCAGGCGGAGCTCAGCCAGGACTGGAGGTATTTCCGCTCCATGCAGCCCAGCTTGGCGCGCGCCATTAAATTTGTCGAAGCGCGGCGCGATGAAGCCAAAACCGACGGCAGCGCGAACGGCCGCTATGGGCTGCTGGCGCCGGGTGCGGGTGACGGCGGGCTGGACGACATCCATTCCGAATTCACCAACACCATCTGGGTCTTGGCGGGATTGAAAGCTGTCACCGAAGCAACGGACCGGCTGGGTCTCCCTGATCCCGCGGGCGCCAAGCAATTTTATGGCGAACTGCACTCGGCTCTCCTTGCCGCGGCTCGCAAGGAGATGCGCCGCCATCCCGACGGGTTCGAGTATATGCCCATGTTGCTCGACGGCGACCCTCTGTGGACAATGCCGAATGAATGGGACCGCATCCGGCCGCAGACGGCGCAATGGGCGTTATCCCACGCCATCTATCCGGGCCTGGTGTTTGAAAAGAACGATCCGGTTGTCGAAGGCCACATCCGCTTGATGCAGGCTTGCACCCAGGAAGACATTCCCGCGGAAACCGGTTGGCTGCCCCACGGAGGCGTTTGGAATTACAACGCGGGTTTCGTGGCCCATGTCTATTTATGGGCTGGCCTTACGGACTGGGCGCGGTCAACCTTTACGGGATTTCTGAACCACGCCTCACCGCTCTATTGCTGGCGTGAGGAGCAGCCCGTGCGCGGCAGCCTGACGGCGGATTACGTCGGCGACATGCCCCACAACTGGGCGAGCGCGGAGTGCGTGCTCTACTTGCGCCACATGCTGGCCCTCGAAGACGGTCAGGATCTGCGCCTGCTCGCAGGAATTGGTGATTTCGAGCTGGCGGGCGGCGAACCTATGAGCCTTGTTCAGTCCCCCACACGCTTCGGCCGGATTGATTTGAATCTCGAACCGCTCGATGGCCACGCGGGTTGGCGTTTGAAGTTCAGTCGTGGAACCGGACCAGTTCCGGCGAGTGTGCAATTACCCGCGACGCTGGGAAGCGGCTGGCGCTTCGCGAAAATCATCGGCGCACAAACCCGTCCGCAGGGTGAAATGCTGCTCGTAACCCCCAGCTCACCGTCTTGGGAAGTAGTATGGAAGCTCTGAGAAAGCCAGAGGCGAGCATGTAGCGCCGCGCGTCAGGGGCACAAGAAAAAGTCAAAATGCAAAATTGCCCACCGCCGGCGCAGCCCCAAGACCGGGAGTCTGCGCCCGCCCACGGAGACTTACCTAAGCAGGATTCGTTTCGACCTTGAGATCCCAGTTCTTAATCCGGAGGGGTTTCCCCTCTTTGGTTTGTCATCGAGGCGGAAGAGCCGGAGGAGGGCGACGGTGGCAGCGACAATGACGACGCCAATGTAGAGCCATCCCGTGGGTCCTGGGAGGCTCAAGTCAACCGAGGGGCCAGTAAACCCAATCAGCAGAAATACGATGGTGACGGCCAGGACAACGGCTGCCGCGACTGCCCGGTCTGTGCCCCCATCGCGAGGCCAGCTCCGTTTCTCACGGAAGCTTCTCGGCATCCTACCCTTCCTTATCCCTCACTCGGGGCTTGTTCAAAGTGCTGGCCATCGGGAGCGGGGAGCACATCGCGGTCCCCAGCTATCCAGACATACAGAGTGGGCAGCAGAAAGATACTCATGACCAGGTCCGAAATCAGACCGCCCACGATGACGATCGCGAAGGGCCGCTGGGAGTCGGAGCCGATGGCGTGCGACATGGCGGCGGGCAGCAATCCGAGCGTCGCCACCAACATGGTCATCATGATGGGGCGGAGTCTCAGGACCGCGCCCTCCACCGCGGAGTCCTCGATGGAGTGGCCTCTTGCCCGGCGTTGGTTGATATACTCCAGCATGATCACGCCGGTCTGAACCGACACACCGAACAGCGCCAGGAATCCAATGCCCGAGGAAACACTGAAGTTGGTGCCGGTAACCAACAGGGCCAGCAGACCACCGAGGCGCGCCATCATGACATTGACGAGGACCAGCAGCGCCCACTTGAACGATTTGAACATGGTGTAGAGGATGATGAAAATCAGCAGGACCGTAAGGGGCACGATGAAGAGAAGGCGCGCTTCGGCGCGTTGTTCGCTCTCGTATTCACCCTCCCAGTCGAGGTGATATCCCCGCGGCAGTTGCAGTTGCGCGTTGACCTTCTTAATCGCTTCCTCAACGGCGCCGCCCAAATCGCGGCCGCGCACGCTGTACTTGATGGCGACATAGCGCTCGTTCCCTTCGCGATAGATTTCGGAAGCACCGTCGCGTTCTTCAATTTTGCAGAGCTGCTTAAGCGAGACTCGTTCGCCGGTGGGTGACAACAAGCGAATATTCTCCAGTGCTTCCCGGGTATTACGGTACTGGGGGAGATACCGCATCACCAGGTCGTAGCGCTGCTCGCCTTGGAGAACCTGGGTTAGAGCATTGCCTCCAACGGCCGTCTGGATGGCATCCTGCACATCCGCAACATTGATTTGATAGCGTGCGGCTTGGGGACGATCCACTGTCAATTCTGTTGGGTTGGCCCAGAACCCGGAAAACCCCAAGATCCTCGATTCCCCTGACGGTGCGCATGATGCTGACGATCTGATCGGCCTTTTCCTCCAGAACCTTCAGATCGTCGCCGAAGACCTTGGTGGCGAGCTCTCCCTTCACGCCGCTGACCGCCTCTTCCATATTGTCTTCAATGGGCTGAGAAAAACCCCAGACGACGCCGGGGATTTTTTCCAGTTGGCGATTCATGGCGGCGATCAACTCATCTTTGTTCTGGTGAAATACCGGGCGCCATTGTTCTTTGGGTTTTAGGCCGACGAAGTATTCCGTATTAAAGAAGCCCGTCGTATCCGTTCCGTCGTCCGGCCGGCCCACCTGGCTGGTAGTCTCCGTAACCTCGGGGAAGGAGGCCAGCAACACGCGAGTCTGATTCGCCACCCGGATACCCTCGCTCGGCCCGGTGCTGGGCGCCAGAGTGCCACGTACCCAGAGCGCGCCCTCATCCAAGTGAGGGAGAAACTCCGAGCCAATCATCCCACCGACTGCCAGATAAATCGCGGCGACCAGGCTCAGGCCCGCCAGTCCGACCGTCAGCGCACGCCGCCGAATGGCCCAGCGCACGGCGATGCGGTAGCGGTCGGTCAGGAAGCTTCACCAGAGGGTTGCGCCATTCGCGCGCGCCTTTCCGGAAAAAGAAACTTGCCAGCACTGGCGCCACCATAATGGAGAAGAGCAGCGCCCCCAGCAGCGCGAACGCCACGGTCCAGGCCATGGGTTTGAACAGGCGGCCCTCCACGCGCTGCAAGGTGAAAATGGGAATGTAAGCCGTGATGATGATGGCGATCGCGTAGAAGACCGGCCGCTGAACCTCGTGAGCGGCGGCACGAATTCGTTCCTCGATGTCCCCTGCCTCGCGCCGGTTCAAGTGGCGAACGATGTTTTCAATCATCACCACGGCGCCGTCCACCACCATGCCGAAATCCAACGCGCCCAGCGACAGCAGATTGGCGGGAATATGCTTGAGGTCCAGACAGATCGACGCGAACAACAGGGAAAAAGGAATGGTGAGGGCAACGATGAGCGCGCCCCGGGCATTCCCCAGGAAGAGAAACAGCACGATGACGACCAGGACCATGCCCTCCGCCAGATTGTGCAGTACGGTGTGGGTTGTGAAGTGGATAAGATCGCTCCGGTCGATAAACGGAACGATCTTCACGCCCGGAGGCAGAATGCGATCGTTCAACTCTTTCACTTTTGCTTCCAGGCCCTCGAGCGCGGTTTGTGTGTCGGCGCCTTTCCGCATGGGGACCCATGCTGAAACGACATCATCGTTGTCGATGATCTTTCCGTCCTCACGGTGAATCGCCCGGCCGAACTGGCCGAGGCGGATCTTCGGGCCTTGCTCGACCACCGCGATATCCCTCACCCGCAGCGGAGTGCCGGCCTTGGTCATGAGGACCGTGTTTTCGATGTCGGGCACGTTCCTGACCAGCCCCACCTCGCGAATATTGATCTGTTGCAGACCCGCCTCGAAGAAGCTTCCGCCCGGCATTGACATTGTTGTTGGTAAGCTGTTGCTCCACCTGGGCAAGGCTCAGCCCGTAATCAATCAGCTTATTGGGATCGATGCGAACCTGATACTCGCGCGTAGGGCCGCCGAAGCTGGCAACGTCCACGATGTCGGGAACGGCCTTGAGGTTTTTCTCCACCACCCAGTCTTCGAGCGACTTCAAGTCCATGACGTCATACTGAGGATTGGTGCTGTGCAGGGTGAAGAAGTAGATTTGGCCGACCGGGCTCCAGTCGGTGCCCATTTGGGGTGTCACGCCCGGCGGTAAAGTGACTTGGGAAAGCCGCTCCAGAACGCTCTCGCGATTCCAGGAATTCTCCGATTCGTCATCAAAAAGCAACTTCAGGTCGGAGAGCCCGAACAGGGAGAAGGACCGCAAATGCACCACGTGCGGGATGCCGTTCATCGCGGTTTCCAGGGGAATCGTTACTTGCTGCTCGATCTGTTCGGCGGAGATTCCCGGCCACTGGGTAATGATCTCCACATAGTTGTTCGCCACGTCCGGATAGGCCTCGATGGGAAGCCGGTGGAACGAAACGATGCCCCAGATGAACAGCAGGAACGCAAAGGCGAGCACCAGCAGGCGGTTGTTCAGGGCGTAGTCGACGAGGCGGCGTATCATTTACTGCTCCACCGTGGACTGAAGGTCCAGGGCCTTCGCCACCACCTGCTGACCCGGCGCAAGGCCCGAGATGATCTCCTGCTTGTCGCTCGGGTTGCCGGGAAGCATCTTGCCGGCCACCACTTCCACGCGCCGGAAGCGGCCGCCTCCCATCGGTACGTAAACCCAGTTGCGGTCGTGCAAGTGCAGCACCGCGGTCGCCGGAACCGTGGCGTGGGCTTCTTTCCTGGGGCCATAGAAGGTCGCGGTGGCAAACATGCCGAGTCGCAACATGCCGGGATTCTGAACTTCCAGGCGGACCTTCGCCGTGCGGAGATTGGGATCGAGTATGGCGCCGATATTGCCGATCCGGCCCTTAGAACCTGGTCCGGGTAAGCGTTCAAATGAATGTCCGCATACTCGCCGAGACGAACAAAGGGGAGGTCGTTCTCGTACACGTCGCACAGAATCCAGACGTGGGAGAGGTCGGAGATGGTGAACGCATTCGGGGAAGCCAGGCCTTGCGTACCGGCGGCAGCAGTTACTTGCTGGTCGGTGATCACGCCGGAGGCTGGAGCGCGGACGTCGACAATCGTCGAAGGGTTATGGGGGTCTGCCCCAAGGACATGCAGGTGATCCAGCGCGGTTTCAACGGTGACCTTCGCCTTGGCATCAGCGTCCTCCGCCACTTGCAGATCGTTCAGCGCGATAGCGCCGTGTTCGTACAGGAGTTTGGCGCGAGTGAGTTGCGAGCCCGCCAACGTCGCGTCCGCAAGCGCCTGCCGGTAATCGGAAAACGCCTGTGAAATGTCCTGGCTCTGCACGCGCATCAGGAGCTGCCCCTTGGTCACGGTGTCGCCCAGGCGGGCGTGAATATCCACGACGCGCCCGGAGGCAAGCGAAACCACCGGGATGTTCCTTGAAACGTCGGGGCTGACGCTGCCGGTTACGTTCAACTCCGGGGCGGCCTCGTGCTGGCCCGCCGTGGCCAAAGGAAACTGCTCAGGATGATCGACGCGGAACGCCCCGCCATCCTGTTCAGGCTCTACTTGCACGGGCGGGGGCGCTTCGGTTCTGGGATCAGCCTTGCTGCTGCTGCATGCTGACAACAGGAGAGTGAGCGCAGCCACCACGGCCAGCGTAGCGATGGAATAGCAGTAGTGTTTCATGGATCAGTCTCCTGGGTTCACAGATGTTTCCCGGTCGTGCACCTGCAGAACATCTTCCTTCCTTTGGCCAGCATCCTCATATCAGCACCACCCCGACGCTCAGCGCACCACCCCTCCTCATCTGAGGAGGGGAGTCTTATAGCGGAACTCCCCTCCTGATTTAGGAGGGGTGGCGCGCCGAGCGACGGGGTGGTTACCGGGGGGCGCCGGGATGGTTACCGGCCCCCGCCGGAGTGATTGCCCGAGGCGGCGTTGCTATGGAGCCAACCTACAAGGGTAAGGCCCGGCCCGGTGGTGTTCCAGTTATCTTCCGGGCATCCCGGCCTATCTCCTGGACACTATCTTTCGGCTGGCCCGAGCCTATCTTTTGGCCATCACTGCTGCGGTTGCCTTGTGTTTTGATAGAATTGCCAACAGCGGTGGGTCGGTTTCGCACCAAAGCGTAGTCAGGCATCCTGCGGGTGAAGGCGAAATGCTTTCGTTCTTTCTACGGTTAAGCCGCACCAAGCTTCTTCTGGTCGCCACGACCTTGATCTTGATCGTGGCCCTGATCGATTGGCGCGTCGATCTGAACGTCTCTTTCGGCTTTCTCTATCTTTTCCCGATGCTGATTGTGGGAAGTTGCCTGCCGCGCTGGCAGGTGGCGTTGGTGGGAGGCCTCTGTACTTTTCTGGCGGAATTGTTCGATCCCTTTCCCTGGGAGCCCGCCGCCGGAGTGCCGCGCGATCTTTTCATGTTCGCCGCCTATTTCGGCGCGGGGCTCTTCGCTTACGAATCCGCCCGAAACCGGCGACTGACCGCGCAGCACGTCCAGGAAGTCGAGCAGGAGGCCATGCTGCGGCGCGACGCTGAGCAGCAATTGCAGGCTCTCATCGAAAGCAGCCCTGCCGCTATTCTGACGGTGGATTCTGCCGGCAAGATTTTGATGGCCAATCAGGCTGCGCATCGCTTGCTGGGCTTTGAGCGTGGGACCCTGCCGGGCGAATTCATCCAGGAATTTCTCCCCCCCTTGGCCAGGGTCCCTCCCGCCGACGAATCCACGCCCACCTTCCGCACCGCGATGCAATGCAGTGGCCGGCGCCAGAATGGGGATGTGTTTCTCGCGGACGTTTGGTTTTCCACTTACACCACCAGCGCCGGGCCCAGGCTGGCGGCGATGCTGGTGGATGGCTCCGAGGATCTTCGCGACCAGGAGGAATCCAGCCTCCATCACCTTCTGATTGCGTCGCGCCTGGCCGTAGGGGCCGTATCGCACGAAATCCGCAACGTCTGCGGCGCCATTTCTGTGGTTTACGAAAACCTGTCTCGTAAGCGCGAGCTGATACAGGGTGAGGACTTCCGGGCTCTCGGAGACCTGGTGGAAGGGCTGGGAAGAATCGCCACGCTGGAACTTGGACAGAGTGTGGGGAGGGAGGATCTGGCGAGTGTGGACGTGGGCTCCGTCCTGGACGAGTTGCGCATCGTCACCGAGCTTCCCTTGCGAGAGTCGGGCGTGCGGGTCAACTGGGACGTTCCCAAAGACTTGCCCCGGGTATGGGCAGACCGCCATAATCTTTTACAAGCGCTTCTGAACCTCACCAAGAACAGCCAGCGCGCCATGCGGGACCAGGAGCGGATGGAGTTGACCGTCAGTGCGTGCGTGGAAGATGGATGGGTGGTGGTGCGGGTCCGCGATACGGGCCGCGGCGTTCCCAACCCTGACCGTCTTTTTCAGCCGTTTCAGCAAGGGGCGGAAGCCACAGGACTGGGGTTGTACCTCTCGCGGGCTTTGGTGAGGACATTCAAGGGTGACCTCCGCTACGAACCGGAATCCGCGGGTTGCTGCTTCGCAATTGACCTCCTGCCTTTCGCGGACTTAGGGGACGAGGAGGAAGCACCAGAAACGCATGGATAAAATCAGGATCCTTTTGCTGGACGATCACGCTCTCTTCCGCGAGGGGCTCAGCCGGCTGTTGGAGGGTGAGCCAGATTTTGAGATGGCCGCTTGTTGCGCATCGGTCGGTGAAGCCACCAATATCCTGCGCCAGAAACCCATTGATCTCGTCTTGCTGGACTATGATCTCGGCAAGGAGCGCGGCTTTGAGTTCATTATCCAGGCCCGGCAGTGCGGCTTTTTGGGGCGATTCCTCATGGTCACGGCGGGGATGAGTGAGGCGGAATCCGTGCAGGCCCTCGGTCTGGGCGTCAGCGGAATCTTCCTCAAACACAGTTCGCCGCTGGTCCTCACCCAGGCCATTCGCAAGGTCATGGCGGGCGGGACCTGGCTGGATGAGAGCTCCATCCAGGCGCTGGTCGAGGCCGCCAAGCGTCCAGGGAAACCGGGTCCGGCGCGGCCCTTCACCGAACGGGAGAGCCAAGTGTTGCAAGGTGTGTTTGAGGGCCTGAGCAATAAGGAAATTGGGGCGCGGCTCAATGTCTCGGAGAGCTCGGTGAAAGCTGCCCTGCAGCAACTCTTCCAGAAAACCGGCGTGCGAACCCGCAGCCAGCTCGTCCGGATTGCATTGGAGGAACACAGTGCTCGCTGGAAGTGAGACTACAATCGCAGCGAGCAAGTGTCGCGAGGAACTGTTGGTTTAGGTCCGCTTGCGCTGCGGTGATTATTTCAGCAATCCCCACCCGAGCCCAGGCGTGCACCATGGGTAAAACCATACATAGCCATAATAGATAATGCATGGGCGCTCCAGCGGGAGAAGTCTCTGAAGGCAGGTTACTACCCATTCAAGGACATTTTGTCCGATATATCTGCCATAAAGCCCGACCGCCCCGGGGCGACTGAACCGACAATTCGCCGCTGCTGTGAGGGCTAAAAAGTCCGATTTTACCCCCAAACCGGTGCCCTTTGTCCCAGTTCACCCTCTAGTCACCCAGAGACAAAATTACCGTTTATGGAAATTCCTTGTCCCAGATATTGCGCCACGAGGGGCGTAGCGACCGTAGTCCCACCAAAAACCCCACTACCCCAAAACCCCCTTGCGAGTTCCTTCACCCAGCAGGCTATAATGAACGCGCAAGTCCCCCACACCCATGGAAGAATTCTCCACACCGCTCATGCGGCAATACAGCGCCATCAAGCAGCGCCACCCCAGCGCTCTGCTGTTCTTCCGCCTGGGCGATTTCTACGAACTGTTTTTTGAAGACGCTGTGGTGGCTGCGAAGGAATTGCAAATCACGCTCACTTCCCGCAACAAGGAAAAGGGCGTGGCGATCCCCATGTGCGGAGTGCCTTATCACGCCGCCGAGGGTTACATCGCCAAGCTCATTCGGCGTGGATTTCGCGTGGCCATTTGCGATCAGATGGAAGACCCGCGCGTGGCGAAGAAGCTGGTGAAGCGCGAAGTGACGCGTGTAGTGACGCCCGGGACGTTAATCGATTCGCAAGTCCTCGAGCCGCGTGAAAACAACTATCTGGCTGCCGTGCTGCGGCGCGACGGTGCTGCAGGACTGGCGCTGGTGGACCTCTCAACCGGAGACTTTCGCGCCACAGAGTTTAGCGGCGCAGAATCCACGACACGCCTCGAAGATGAGCTTGATCGCATGCGGCCAAGCGAACTGCTGCTCGCTTCAGGCGCTTCGAGTCCGCTCGAGAGCCGCGCGGGAGCAAGTTCCATCGTCACGCAAACACCGCTCGATGAATGGGTGTTCGCCGAGGAGTACGGCGCGCGTCTGCTGCGTGATCATTTCCGCGTAGCGACACTGGCAGGCTACGGGTTGGAGGGCCATCCGCTGGCTGTTGCTGCCGCGGGCGCCATTCTCCATTACGTGCGTGAAACGCAGCGTGGCTCGCTGGCGCATCTGGATGGCATCCGCTTCTATCAACAGCAGGACTCGCTGCTGCTTGATCCCGCCACGTTGCGCAACCTGGAACTGGTGGAGCCGGCGTTTGGTGAATCGCGCGCTTCCACACTGCTCGGGGTTCTCGACGATTGCGCCACGTCGCTCGGAGCGCGCAAACTCAAGGCCTGGATGCTGCGGCCTTCTCTTGACCGGGCTGAGCTCAACGCGCGCCTGGATGCGGTGGAAGAGCTGGCGAAGAATACCATTGCGCGCGAAGAGTTGCGGCGCGTGCTGGGCGCGATTCAAGACCTGGAGCGACTGCTCAGCAAGATCACGCTCGAGACCGCCAACGCCCGAGACCTCCTGGCACTCAAGCAATCGCTCCGCCCGCTGCCCATCCTGCGAACTTACCTTACGCATTTCCAGGCGCCTCGCATCGGTGTGCTGCACTCGCAATTCGATGAGTTGACGGATGTCTATGAGCTGCTGGAAAAGTCGATTCATCCTGAGCCCCCCGTGGTCCTGAACGAAGGCGGCTTGATTCGCCCGGGCTTCCACGCCGAGCTCGACGAACTGCGCGACCTCAGTCAGAACTCCAAGCGCTTGCTTGCCCAGATCGAAATCCGGGAGCGTGAGCGCTCCGGCATTGCTTCGCTGAAGGTGCGCTTCAACAACGTCTTCGGCTATTACATCGAAATCTCCAAAGCCAATCTGCACCTGGCGCCCGCCGATTACGAACGCAAGCAGACGCTGGTCAACGCAGAGCGCTTCACGACGCCGGAGCTGAAGGAGCTGGAAGCCAAAATCCTGGATGCGGAGGAGCGCAGCCACGCGCTGGAACGCGATCTCTTCGCCAACGTTCGCCGCCAGGTGGCCCAAGAAGCAACACGCATTCGCCAGACCGCCGCGGTGCTGGCGGAGCTTGACGTGCTCGCCTGCTTCGCGCACCTCGCCGCGGAGCGCGAATACCGCCGCCCGGAATTTTCTGACGACGGCGAATTGGTTATCCAGCACGGGCGCCACCCGGTCATCGAGCGCATCGTCGAGGAAGGCCAAGCCGGCAAGTTCATTCCCAACGACCTTTACATGAATGGCAAGGCCGACCTGCTGCTGATCGTTACCGGGCCGAACATGGGCGGCAAATCAACCTACTTGCGCCAGGCCGCGCAGATCGCACTGATGGCGCAGATGGGCAGCTTTGTGCCCGCCGCGCGCGCCAAGCTTCCCATCTTTGACCGCATCTTCACGCGCATCGGCGCCTCTGACAACCTGGCGCGCGGCCGCTCGACTTTTATGGTGGAGATGACGGAGGCGGCCACTATTTTAAATACCGCCACGCCACGCAGCCTGGTGCTGCTCGACGAAGTGGGGCGCGGCACAGCGACTTTTGACGGCCTCTCGATTGCCTGGGCGGTGGTCGAGTACCTGCTGACGCACACGCGCGCCAAAACGCTTTTCGCGACGCACTACCACGAGTTGACGGAGCTGGCGGAGTTGCTTCCCGGCGTCAAGAACTATCACGTGTCGGTAAAGGAATCGGGATCGAATATCATTTTCCTGCGCAAAGTCGAGCCGGGCAGCGCAGATAAGAGTTATGGGATTGAAGTGGCGCGTCTGGCCGGCCTGCCTAACACGGTCATCGAGCGGGCGCGCGAAATCCTGACGCGCCACGAGCAGAGTGAGCACAGTCTGAGCGAACGATTGGCCGCCCACAAAGACGCGCCTGAAACCGGCCCGGTGCAGCTCACCATCTTCACGCCGCTCAACGCCGAGGTGGTGAAGGCGATCGAGAATGCGGACCTCGACAACCTGAAGCCGCTTGACGCATTGAACCTTCTGGCGGAATTGAAAAAACAGATTCAATCATGAATTCGCCACCCCAGAACCCTACGGGCGACCTGCTGATGTTGCGGCTTGCCGGACCGCGCTGGAGTTCCTCTCGAGCGGCATCTTCAGACTCTCGCTCCGGGTGGCATTTTGATTGCGGGGCCACTCCCTGACTCGCCGGATGCACTCCGCGATTTGCTCAATCGAATCTCTGCCAGCCTACCGGTCGCACCGTTCCTGGCCATTGATCCCGGGGGCGGCGGTGCAAATCCGCTCTCCGCTTTGCTGCCTCCGCTGCCCTCGCCGCGCGAAATCGGAGCGAGGGGTCAGCGTGCTGCTCGTCAAGCAGGCGAACTGATCGGTGAGGCACTTAAGCTGCTCGGATTTAATACCATCTTCGCGCCCGGGCTCGACCTGACATTGGAAGAAACCCATAGCGCACACACCTTCAGCGAGGATCCCAGGCAAGTGGCTCAGTGCGGATGGTTTTTTGTCGAAGGTCTTGAACGGCACAAGATTCTGGCGTGCGCGAAGCATTTCCCGGGGCTGGCCAGCGTGGTGTCCCGGTTAGTATTTGACAAGGCTGGCCGACCCCCTCACCCCCCAACCCCTCTCCCCCAAAGGGGCGAGGGGAGAGTTAATGTTCTTGCCCTCGCCCCTTTGGGGGAGAGGGTGGCTGGCCGAGGCGTTCTCATCAGCCGAGGCCAGACGGGTGAGGGGGTTCTACCCATTGTCAACTCTTACACGGGACACCACACTAGCTCCTCTCACCCCGCCCCCCGCAGCGAGTTGCCGGTCAGCGGGCGGTCGATGGCCGGGCTTTGGGCCTACGACCTGGTTCCCTATCGCGAACTGTTGGAGCGGCTTCCCATGGTCATGATGAGCACCGCCGCGTACAAGGCCTACGACTTTGATTACCCGCTCGCGGCGGCGCTCTCGAAGCAAGTTGTGGAAGGATTGCTCCGCACCAAGCTCCGCTACCGGGGAGTGGTCATCGCGCCGGAGCTAGAATCTCCGACCGTGAGAGGGGTTCTGGA
This sequence comes from uncultured Acidobacteriota bacterium, assembly GCA_963804995.1. Taxonomy (GTDB): domain Bacteria; phylum Acidobacteriota; class Terriglobia; order UBA7540; family UBA7540; genus Bog-366. The sequence goes on along the minus strand of CAWDSK010000001.1, from coordinate 305,260 downwards.
TTTGGGCCGTGCCGCGGCTCAGGCCGTCAACGCCGGATGCGACCTGCTTCTGGTTGAAAAAGAGGAGTCGTGGCAAGAGATGGAACGGGGAATCGAAGCGGCGCTCGAATCCGGCAAGCTCCCGCGCGAGCGCTGGGACCAAACACTCAAGCGGATTCACGCCGTCAAGATGGGAATGCGTCCTGCGCGTGGTCAGTTCTCCAAAACCGACTGGCAGCGGCTGGTCCGGCGGTTCGAGGAGTTCAGTTCCGCCGGTCGATGATCGAAATCTGAAGTTCTTGTAACACCTCGAAGAAAAGATTCACCACAGAGGGCACAGAGATCACAGAGAAAGGCACTTCCGCTTAGGCGAGTTTGGATTACGGTTCCTTAGTTTGTGTTTTTGTCTGCGTCTTTTCTCTGTGACCTCTGTGCCCTCTGTGGTGAATCCTTCTTGGGTGAAATCCTTCTTCGGTTGCGGCCCAGCGCCACGCTAGGTTAGCATTCGCCTGGGGCCGAATTTATGAGTGGAGTATCGAGCCTGAACCTTACAGAGGAGCTGAAGATTGCCTGAACAACAGTCGCGCGGGTCTCGCTTGGTGGTGGGATTGCTTTCCGGCACGTCGATGGACGGCGTCGACGCGGCGCTGGTGCGCATCTCAGGGCCGGCGACCGAGCCGCGCGTGCGCCTACTGGCTTTTGAAACCTATCCTTATCCCGACTGGACGCGCGAGAGGCTGCTCGCGGTAGCCAGCGGAGATTCAACCACGGCCGAGGAAATCAGCCAGCTCAATACCTTTCTGGGCGTCACCTTCGCTGAGGCCGCCCTCCTGCTCTGTCTCGAAGCGAACGTACAACCCAAGAAACTTTTCGCCATCGGCTCACACGGCCAGACGATTTTCCACCGTGGCGCGCCCTCATACACCATGTCTCGGCGCTATATGGCATTTGCCAGAGAGCACAAGGTGGAGCTGAAAGCCGTGGCCACCCGGCTGGCACGGAACCTGGTGCGAAGCAAAAGGCATGGAGTCGGCTTCAGCATGATGTCCGTGCCCATGGTGCAGGAGCGGTTCAAGGCTACGGAGTTCCTCTCCCTGATGCGCAACACGCTGCAAATTGGTGAGGCGGCGGTCATCGCGGAGCGCACCGGCGCGCAGGTGGTGGCGGATTTTCGCACCGCCGACGTGGCCGCGGGAGGGCAAGGCGCGCCGCTGGTGCCGCTGGTCGATTACATCCTATTGCATGACGCGCGGCGCGGGATGGTGGCGCTCAACATCGGCGGCATCGCCAACTTCACCGTGATTCCCGCCGGCGCCAGGCCCGAACAGGTTTTTGGCTTCGACACGGGGCCCGGAAATATGCTTATCGATGGACTCGTCCGGTATTTCACAAAGGGTGAAAAGACTTATGATGCCGGGGGACGATGGGCAGGGCGAGGGCGAGTGCTCGAACCCCTGTTGGCGGAGATGCTGCGCCTGCCCTTCTTTGCCCAGCAGCCGCCCAAGAGTGCGGGGCGCGAACAATTCGGCCAGCACTTCCTCAAGCAATACTTCCTCAAGCGGCGCGGTGCGCGGCCGGAAGATTTACTCCGCACCGCCACGGAGTTAACCGCCCGTACGATCGCCGACGCGCTGGACCGCTTCGTGCTTGGGAAAATCTCCATCCACCGCCTCATCATTTCGGGCGGCGGAGCGCACAATCACCTGCTGGTCAGTCGCCTCGGCCAACTGCTTCCCCGCCTGCGCGTGCAGCTTTCCGATGCCTTCGGCCTGCCCGTGGATGCGAAGGAAGCCATCGCCTTCGCCGTCCTCGCTGACCGCACCATGCACGGCCTGCCCGGAAATCTGCCTTCTGTGACCGGCGCGCGCCGGGCCGTGGTGCTGGGCAAAATTTCGCGGCCGTGACCTGGCTTTCTCACTAAGCTTCGATGTTCTTAGGGGGGTGGCGGAAGGGCAGGGCTTAGGGGTTTTAAGTTTCTAACTCGTAGAATCTTCATACGCCCCAAACCCGCGAGTGACCCCTCACCCGTCCCGCCCCGGCTGATGAAAACGCCGGCTGCGGTCCACCCTCTCCCCCCGGAGAGGGCTGTTAATCAATGTAACTTGGCGCTTCGGCATGCGCAGAGAGCGGTTCTGCAATTCGGCCGATCGGCGCAACGGTATAACCCTCTCCCGGCCGGAATCATCATTAGATAATAGCCTTCTCCCCAGGGGAGAAGGTGGCTGACGTAGGAGGACGGATGAGGGGTTACTTGTGCGCTTGAGGCATAGGAAGCAAGCGTAGCGCGACCTACCGGAAAGCGGGTCCCAGGCAACGTCCGCCCTGAAAGGGTCGATTCCGGGTGGCGTCACCTGACACCTGCATCCCGCGGCCGAGGCTAATGCGACCCCTTCAGGGTCGGAGGGTTGAGCGTTGGGCTTTCTCTTTGTTCTTCTTGCGCTCCAACCCTGCAAGTGACCCCTCACCCGTCCCGCCCCGGCTGATGAAAACGCCGGCTGCGGTCCACCCTCTCCCCCCGGAGAGGGCTGTTAATCAATGTATCTTGCCGCTTCGACATGCGCAGAGAGCGGTCCTACAATTCGGCCGGTCGGCGCTACGGGATAACCCTCTCCCGGCCGGAATCATCATAGGATAATAGCCTTCTCCCCAGGGGTCGCAGATTCGCCGTGGCGGAAGAAGGTGGCTGACGTAGGAGGCCGGATGAGGGGTTACTTGTGCGCTTATTGCTTCGGAAGAATCCACGACCTTAGAGCGTCTTTGATTTAAGTGTATACAACGTGGCGAAGCCGCAACCAGAGACGTGCCACGGCCAGCCAGCCCCGATGCATCGGGGTCCCGGCCGTGCTCGGGCACGGGGGGGGAGAAGGTGTGAAAAAATCCCCGCATAACTTTCACCGCAGAGGCGCGAAGGTGCAGAGGTCTGAAAACAAAGAGGCATTTCTCTGCGTCTCAGCGTCTCTGCTATGAAAATGAATGTGCCAAAGGCACCTTGGAGTGCGGCGGCTCAACGCCGCCTTGAATTTACGCCGAGGACGATGACGAAGGCGGCGTCGAGCCGCCGCACTCCAAGGTGCTTCGCACATTTTCATGTACAGTGGCGAGCCGAAGTCTCATGGGAATCTGCGGTGAAAATTGCATTTTTTCACACCTTCGGACGCCCCTGGCACGAAATCTTCGCGCGGCAACAACGTCCTCGCGGCTAGCCCCACAGGACATGTAAGCACTTAAATCAAAACCGCTCTAGCAAGCGCAAAGCGCGAGGCTGATTGATGATTGACAATTGACGATTTTCGATTGTCGATTGACGAATCCCGTACCCCGTGTCCCGTGCCCCGAGCCCAGTAAATCTGCTCTTTCGTCTTGGTTTGCCAATCGAAAATCGTCCATCGGCAATCGACAATTCCTAGCCCCGTTTCACAGCCTCAACCCCACATGCCAAAGTGAACTGACCACCATCTCGCGGAGGGAGTAGAGTGTGCGCAGCGTGGGGTCGTCCTCGATGGGACTCTCGGGGGCGGGAGAGCCGTACGTCGTGATTCCCAGGGCGGCGAACATCAGCTTGATGCGATAGAGGTGAAAGCCGTCGCTGACGGCGATGCAAGTGTGAGCGCCGCGCTGGCGCAGGATTTGCGCGACGGCCTTCACGCTTTCATAGGTCGTATCACTGCGCGTCTCGGATAGGATTTTCGCTTCGGCCACGCCTTGTTGGATCAGGTAGTCGCGGGCCACTCCGCCTTCGGTGAAGTGCGGATCGCCTCCACTCCCGCCGGTGGTGATGACCACCGGCGCCAAGTTGCGGTTTTCGAGTTCCAGGGCGTGGTTGAGACGAGCCTTGAGGACGGGTGAGGGTGCGCCGTTATATTCCGCAGCGCCAAAGATCACCAGCGCGTCGGCGGGTTGTGCCTCATCGCTTCCAGCCTGCGCGCGGATTGCCGTGTAAAGGGACCACTCCGCCCAGGCGCAAGCCGCGAGCCCGAGCAATGCTGCCACGAGAAATCCGTAACGGATGCGACGAGAAATCAGCCGAGAAACTCCTTTAACTCTGACTCCAGAATGCCGCCATGCCGAACGATGTGGCCGGTTTCACCCGTCAATTCGACAACCGTCGAAGCCAATCCGCCGCGGGTCAAGCCTCCATCCAGGATGAGCGGCACAACGTTGCCGATTTGGCAGTCAACCTCATCAGCAGTTGAGCAGGCGGGCATGTCGGAGACGTTGGCGCTGGTACCGGTCAGAGGGCAGCCCGCCGCGGCGACCAGGGCGACAGCAAAGGGCGCCAGGGGCCAGCGCAATCCGACCTTGCCCGTATTCGCAGTTACTTTGAGCGGAATTTGTCGTGAGGCAGGAACAATCAGCGTGAGAGGGCCCGGCCAGAATTTCTGTGCCAGCGTGAAAAACAACTTGGGGGGATCATTGGCAAGATCCACGGCCTGGTCGATGGAATCTACCAGCAGGGGCAGGGGCCGGTCCGAGGTGCGGCGCTTGATGCGAAAGATTTCACTCACGGCTGCCAGGTTGAAAGGGTCAGCGCTCAAACCGTAGAAGGTATCCGTGGGAACAGCCACCACCTTTCCGCGCAGGATGAGCTGGACCGTGTATTCCAAAACGTAATCGAGAGAATCGTTTTCCAGCTTGAGGATTTCGGCCATTTGACCGCCGGGTGAGGGCGCGTTATGAATTCGGATGCTGACCGTAACACAAGCGTTCCACAGGGTCAAGAACCCGCTCGGGGGGGTGGTGACACATTTTGAAGTGGCACGGGCGTCCGAAGGTGTGAAAAAATGCAATTTTCACCGCAGATTCCCATGAGACTTCGGCTCGCCACTGTACATGAAAATGTGCGAAGCACCTTGGAGTGCGGCGGCTCGACGCCGCCTTCGTCATCGTCCTCGGCGTAAATTCAAGGCGGCGTTGAGCCGCCGCACTCCAAGGTGCCTTTGGCACATGCATTTTCATAGCGCAGACGCTGAGGCGCAGAGAAATGAAAATAAAGGTCCTTTTCTCTGCGCCTCAGCGTCTCTGCGGTGAGAATGCTATTTTTTCACGGCTTCTCCCGCCCAGGGACAATTTCTCCCAAAATGCCCTTGACTTAGACAAGTTGATAGGTAACAATTCAGCCACCTGCTTCTCAGGTGCTGGTCTTCATACTTTAAATTGAAATGGGGGTGTAGATAGGTTGGCTGAAGTTAGACTTCAGGACGGAGAGTCTTTGGAAAACGCGCTGCGGCGCTTCAAGCGAAAGGTTCAGCAGGAAGACATTATTAAAGAGATAAAAAAGCATTCCTTCTATCTGAAACCTGGAGAGAAGCGAAGAGTCAAGGCGGCCTTGGCTCGTAAACGGGCTCGAAAAAAGGCCAGACACGAACAGGACTGAACGTGTGCTGAACCTAAGTGGGGATGGCAATAACCCGTGCCCATCCTCACAGCCGGGGACTGGGGCGGGTGAGGACCTGTTCGACCAAGGGAGCGAGCTATGGAATACCGGGATCGGGTCCTCAAGTGTATCGATTGCGGCGCGGAATTTGTGTTTACTTCGGGTGAACAACTTTTCTTCGCCGACAAGGGCTTTAAGAACGAGCCCAAACGGTGCAAGCCCTGCAAGTCCAAGCGTAGTCAGATGCTGAGCGGTCAGGGTTACCAACGCGTCGAAACCACTACCGTATGCTCGCAGTGCGGCAAGGAGACGACGGTTCCCTTTAAACCGACTCAGGGCAGGCCGGTCTACTGTCGGGAATGCTTCCAACAGAGACGGACTGCTGCCACCCCGGCTTAGTCTTTTCCACTCACACCTTGTGGGTCCCGTTGCAAGTGGGACGTGTCTCTACAGACCTGGAGACAGGCGTGGAGGTGTGCCTGCTTACCTCATCTCAGCGCTGCTTAAGCTTGGCCTCCAACTGTACTCTGGCGGGATCTCACCCCCTTGATTGGCCCCAATTGGTTGGTGGCCGGTGCGCATCTCAGCTACAATCTCTCCCTGGGCATGGCTACTTTTCACATTCTCAATTTCGGCTGCCGCGCCAGCCAGGCCGATGGCGCCGCTTTGAAGCAGCAACTGCTCGAGGCCGGGCTCCGAGAAGTCAGCACGATTGAGGAGAGCCAAGTCGCCATCCTCAACACCTGCACCGTCACGGCCACGGCTGACGCGGAAGTCCGCCAGTTCGTGCGCCGCATCCATCGCCGCAATCCCCAGTGCCGCATCCTGGTGACAGGCTGCTACGCGCAACGCGCTCCGGAGGAGATTGCTCGTCTGGAAGGCGTCGCTTGGGTCGTGGGTAACTCTCACAAACATCTGGTGAGCACGATACTCGCCCCGGAACGCCCGGTAGAATCGGGTGATCGGGAGATCGGGAGATCGGGAGAGCAGCAGAAGAACGATCAGCCGGCCAGCACCTTCTATAAGCAAGCCCCTTCTACGCTTGTACAAATCCGGGAGCCAAGAAACAGTGACGAGTGCCAAGTGACGAGTGAGGAGCCAGCGCGCCCGGTTGCTCAACCGGCCGATCACCCGATCACCCGATCACCCGATCTCCCGATTCCTCCCACCCGATCGCCTGATGGCCCGATGACCCGATGGCCCGATGACCCGATTATTTTCGCCCCCGCCCAGGTTCTGGTGGGCGAGATCTCGGAGGAATTTCACTTCGCGCCCGTCTTCCCGGACGATCGCACGCGGCCTACGCTGAAGATTCAGGATGGATGCAACGCTCGCTGCGCATTCTGCGTGATCCCCTCCGTGCGTGGGCCGAGCCGCAGCCTCGAGCCGGAAAAGCTTTTGGCTGAGGTGCGACAACTCGAGGAGCGGGCTACCAGGAAGTGGTCCTCTCCGGGATCAATCTGGGCAGCTACGGGCGCGACCTGGATCGGCGCATCAATTTCCTGGGAATCCTGGAGCGCATTCTCGGTGAGAGCTCGATCGCGCGTATCCGCATTAGCTCCATCGAGCCCATGGACGTGAGTGCCAAGCTGATTCGCCTGGTGGCTTGCGAGCCGCGTTTGGCGCAGCATTTTCATGTGCCGCTACAAAGCGGGTGCGACCGGATTCTGCGGCGCATGAACCGGCGCTACTGGGCCCGCCAATACGCTGAGCGTATTCTGGCCATTCGCGAGCAGATTCCCCACGCCGCGATTGGAGCGGACGTCATGGTGGGCTTCCCCGGTGAGACCGACCAGGATCACGCCGAAAGCCTGCGCTTTATCGAATCGCTCCCTTACACCTATCTGCACGTCTTCCCTTACTCGGCGCGTCCGGGCACTCCGGCGGCCGCAGCCACGGCACAAGTGAACGGCCGCGTGGCGCGTGAGCGCAGTCAGGAAATCCGCGCCGTCATCGCCGCCAAGCGTGAGGCCTTTCTTGCCGCGCAAGTGGGCAGAAGCGTTGCTGCCGTCACGCTGGACGAAGTCGAAGCAGGCGCCCGCGTGGCGCTTACCACCCATTACCTGAAGGTCGTGCTGCCGGGCTCAGAAGTTCCCGCCAATCAACTTGTGGAGGTCTCGATTGGTCGCGTCAGCTCCGGCTTGCTTTACGGTTATGTGCAGGAAGGGCGCAACTAAGTGCGTCGGAGCCGTTGATAAAACGTCAGGGTAAAAACGCATGAAGTTGGGGAAAGTAGTGGGACCTCGCGCGCTATGCCCCGCGGAGAGCAACTTCTGGGACATGTCCCACCAATGACAAAAAGTCGTGAAAGAAAAGTATGGTCAAGCCGCCCTGCGCGTCACCAAGGGCGGAAGTTCTTGTTGCGGCGCGGAAGCGACGGGGTGATTACGCCTCGTGGTTCAACGGGTCCTATTTGCGGTCCGATCTGTGCCGAACCCAGGAATCGGAGGGGGGCCGTCAGCCGACGGATTGACCTGCTTGATTTGTCATGGGCCCCAGCACCGCAGAGGCCCACGCTGCCTTGCTGTCCGCCCCCAGCCCCTGGCCACGAACCACAGCCCTTCGGGCTGCCTTTCTAACCACTAGCCACTAACCACTAGGCACTGTCGTTCTGCCTGTCTTTCTCGCCACTATCCACTAGCCACTAACCACTGTTCTTCCGACCTTCGCTTGCCGCTGGCGTATCGGGCATGACAGCGAACCCTGCCCTGCAAGTCCACGTCCCGCCCAATCAATGTCCGGCCGAATTTCCCTTGATAAGCAACAGATCTGTTGTTACATTGTGCCCATGAAAGCAGGGTAGCGCAGAGTCTTGTGCTTTCCGAGACTCTGCGGCTTTTCGTCTCTTCGGCGCGACTTTCCATCACCAATTATGATCTCCCGAGAAACTGGCTGACCACATCAGGTGTCAAGGTGGTGTGTTAATAATACAGTGTATGTTTATCAGAGTAAGAACCGCAGAGTGTGAAAGGCGTACACTCTGCGCTACCGGCTGTTCGCCTCCACAACTTTCTCGGCTTCGATCTCCAGGCGCGGCTCGTCCCAGCCTTCCACCTGGAAGTTGCCCATGCGCGTGTCAACCGTGAGCGTGCCAAAAGAAAACATCCGGACAGAGTAACGAAGGGTTGTGCTGAATTCGTCGGCACGCGCCCCGCCCGGCGCGAGAAATAGCAACACGCCAAGCAGGCAGAGGAATGCGGTGCGAATTGGAAATCTCGCCGGGGCCCTCACGCCAAGATGTTACGTCCGGGATAAAGGAAGAGCAAGCGTGGCGCGGAACGATGTGCGCGGTGAGCTGGTACGTCCCCGGTTTTCCATCACCCTGGCAGTGAGAGGACCTGGCCCACCGCACGATGCGCCTCTTCAGTCGCATAATTGTGCCCCGAATGTCCTTGCAAGTCGGTGTTGGCAAAGGCAATCCGGCCAAAGGGGGCGCGGCGCAGAATTTCACGCGGCGCGGGTTTGCCGTTTTCTCCCCAGGTCATTCCGAGTGGGAGAGTAATAAAATGATGTCCCCAGCGGTTCAGGATAATGCCGGCTATGTCCCGTCGGGCGTCAAATCCGGACACTGAAAACATATCGGTAAACTGCTCACGGATCTTTCGCTCGAAATCGCGAAACGACGTGGAGAGCATCTCCGCACGTCCTTTGCTGCATTGTTCGGGCATGGGCAGGCCCGGGTAATAGTAAGGCACGATGAGGCTCAGGACCGTAGGTGAATCCGGTCCGATCGTCGGCGAATCCGCCCCAAACTTGGCGACGGTGCGCACTTCGGTCCAAAAGCCGAACCCCTCGAACCAGCGTCCTCCGCAAAGCCCCAATTTATAAAGAAAGCGCCAGTTGCGTACGGCCACGTTGGCCACCAAGGTCGCCGTATAGTTGAATTGGTCGTAGGCGGCGCGATGCGGGGAAGGCAGGTCCCGCACCACATGTTTGGTGATCCAGCCGCCCCCCGCCATGATCACCGCGCGGGCCTTCAAGCGATAGACCTTGCCGTCGCGCGTGTACATCACCCGGACGAAGGAGGATTTTTCCGGGTCCCCTTCATGCTCAACCCGCACGGCCGTTGACCGCAGGCGGATGCGCACCTTATTGCTCGGACGATCGAGCGTGGCAAAATTGATGCGGTTTCGGCAAACCGCTTCGAGCGTTCGAGGACCGGAAATCGCATCGGGAATGAGGGTCTTGACGATATGCCGCGTAAAACCCGTGTTTCCACCCGGGAAGCTTTTGAGATGGCGAGGGTCTTTGTCGCCAAAGATCTCCTGATAACGATAACCAGTGAGCGCATCGGGTCCAAGGCCATGGACGGTCGCCGTTCGAGGAGCTAAGTACATGCGGACAAACTCCCGGCTGAGGCCATACCGCTCCGCGATCACCTCGGCCGCGACCGTATCGAGGCGGCGTAACTCCTCTTCCGTCTCATGCCGCGGTGATTGTTGGTGCTCGATGCACATCTTCTTATACTTGGCGAAATCGGAACGCAATTGCGGGGATACCGGAAGCTGCTCCAGGTTATTCCAGGGATCCACCACCCACTTGCCCGGCTGTTGCCCGAACTTCGGCCCGAACCAGAAGCCGAAATTCGGGACCGACGGACACGCCCCGACGTGATCATAGGCGCACCAGCTCAACGGCATGGCGGGGCCAGGGCCACCCCACTCCTGGTGCGCGTCGTCTTCGAACGCACTGGCATCTACCCCGATGCGGGTATAGAAATCCCGCATCAGCCCCGGGGCGGGAGTGGAAAAATTGTTCGAACCTTGCGGCACGATCAGCCGGTGGCCGTCGACCAGGAATTCATTCCGCCGCGCCTGGCCGCCGAACATGGCATGGTTTTCCAGGATTAAACAAGTTTGCTGGGCCGGCGCCTGGTCGTTGAAGAACAACCCCGCAGCCAAGCCGCTGAATCCACCGCCCACCACCACCAAGTCGAAGACTTCGCCCGTGTCCACCACCGAGGCGGGAGGAGAATCGAAAACTCCGTCCCGCAGCGCGTGGGCAGCCAACACTGTGTCCAGCGTATTGCCATTGGCGCCCGCGTAATCTCCCTCCCCGGTATACCCTCCCCAGGAGGGTTGCTGGGCCAGAAGTTCAAGCGGAGTTACGGAACTGAGCAATGCACTCCCGGAAGCCAGTAGTGCCGAGTTCAAAAAGTCTCGCCGGCAGATGCGCGCATTCATGCCCAAAGCGCGGTCGCCCGCGGGGGTCGCCGCGCTTCCTCTCTGCCTTGGGTTCTCTTTAGGCTTCCTTGGGACTAAGGGCTCACTCGCTCTGACCTTCATACATCCTCCTCAACCGCTTCCGAAAGTGGGTCAAGCTTCAAAGAAATGCTTCCGCTGAGTCTATCAAACTAAAAGTCTCCCACTACCGCCAGACATGGGGAGAGAATCAAGGCCGCTCTACGCTACTTCGAAGTATAAAGTGTAGGGTCTCCTCATTTGCTGCCAAGGATTTTACTCCGGACATCCGAGGTGTGCTTCTAATTTTAGGAAGCGTAGCAGACCTGTTCGGTAGGTCCGCGGCTCGTTGTCGTCAATCCGGGAAGAACCGCAGACCTTAAGAGCAGGTCCGCACTCCGCAGGCTTTCCCTGGCGTACCAAAGTCCACCCTAAGTCTGGCTCCCTGCTTACGAATCCCACTATCGGATTGACTGGACCGCAGCGTGGACGTACTCTTGCGGCGACCTGCGAACCCGAAATAGGAATCTCTGCCCGGAGATAACAGCTATGAAGCGTGCTTGTTTGCTCGCGATCCTGGTTGCCGCCAGCCTCGGCCTGGCGCAAGCTCCGCCCGCCCAAGAGAAGCCGCTCAGCGAGAACAAGGTTCTGGCTTTGCTGGCCGGCGGGGTGTCGAGCAAGCGTATTGCCGCCCTCGTCGACAAGCAGGGCATCAGCACGTAGCGCAGAGTCTCGCGCTCTTTGAGACTCTGCGGCTCTTCGTTTGTTGGATGCGACTCCCGATCACCACTTGTGTCCCCCAAGAGAACTGGATCACCACGTTTGGTGGTTAAGCCGTGTGTTAATAATACAGTGGATGTTCATCACATTAAGAGCCGCAGAGTCTGAAAGGGCCAGACTCTGCGCTACCTGCTGTTGGAAGCCGAATCGCAGACCATCAACTCTTTCGCATTCACTTCAACGTCGCTTGGCAGTTGGAGCAACACCGAAGGTTTTTCCACGCTGTTGCAGTTGCATTCCGCGTCGCACTTTGCAGGCAAAAGCTTGTAGCGGAAAGTAGTCTCAAAAGTGGTTGGTGTGTGTGGCTCGAACTGCCAGGTTTTGACATTATCCTGCGCCGCATGTGCCAGCATCGGTTGGCCGCTTTGAACCTCTACGGATGCAACTCGATTCCCGTCCGTTGAGATTCGAAGCCGGACCACTCCCTCGATGTGTGCCATCTGCGGAGTCCGAGGGTAAAGCGGCACACTTGCACTCGTGACACTGGGCAGCGGCTTTTGTTGGCCGACAGCCATAATCGCCCCCATTCCCAGTATGAACAGAACCAATGCTCCTGTGGTTCACAGTTCGGATTACCCCCCGTGGCAACAGCAAGCCCCGTGGGGTCGGTGAGGGTGGTGGGATTATTTCGGACGTAGGCATACATGTTCCAGGTTTGGGGGTCGTCGAGTTTGACGATTTTCACTCCCCCGGGGTCTGGGCTCAGCCAGCGCCCGCTGGGGCTGTAGTGACGGTTCAGCGTGTTGTACTGGTCGGTTTCCGGATCGTAGTCCGGCAAGTGAGCGAAGGTCTGGTGCGTGTTGAAGTTTGGAATCGCCGCGCCCGTCCACAGTTCCCCAAAGGGATAAAACAGTTTCTCGTTCAAGGTGTTCCCGGTGTAGTCGCTGGAAGTGCTCATCGAGCCGATCTGGTCGGGGTGGTCGAAGATCGTGCCGCCCGAATAGTACTCCGCCAGGATGCCTCCCGAAAAGGACACAAAGGCCCGCTGATTGGGGTCGCTTGGAGTTCCCCGTGTAGCGCCACAGCAACTCGCCGCTACCTTCCAGCCCCAACGGGGCACCCCCTACGTCCCCGGCCCAATGCCATCCGGCCCGACAAAATGGCGGGGTAAACCCGCCGCTACACAATAAAAACAAATTCGAAAAAGAGCTACCCACCCAACCCATTGAATATACATGGGTTATCATGTTCTTGAAGGGGTGTTAAGGGGTTGTGAGGGCTATGGGGGTGTTGTCAAGCGAAAGGGCGGGGATTCTGCCCCGCCCTTCAAAACTTGCGATGAAAAATCGGCCCTATGCCGCGCGCACGGCAGGACGCTTGGAGTGGAAGTTGCTGATCAGCGTCTTTGACATCTCTTCCCGCTGGATCTCATTGGTGCCTTCGTAAATCTGGGTGATCTTGGCGTCGCGCATGTATTTCTCGATGGGATAGTCATGCATGTAGCCGTAGCCGCCAAAAATCTGGAGGGCGTCGATGGTGACTTCCATGGCCACATCACTGGCAAAGCACTTTGACATGGCGGAGTAGAGGGTGGGCCGCTCCTTGGGCTTGGTGTCGATGTACCGCGCCGTGGCGTAAACGAGGGCGCGCGCGGCTTCGATCTTGGTCGCCATGTCGGCGATCTTGAAGCGCAGTCCCTGGAATGACCCGACGGGGGAACCGAATTGGCGGCGCGTGCAGGCATATTCGAGCGCCAGGTCGAACGCACCCTGCGCGATGCCCAGCGCCTGCGCGCCCACGCCGGGACGCGAAACGTCAAACGTCTTCATAGCGGTGATGAAACCCGTACCCTCGCGGCCCAGACAATTTTCAACAGGCACGCGGCAATCCTGGAAAACCAGTTCGCGCGTGGCGGAGGCGCGAATGCCCAGCTTGTCTTCCTTCTTCCCGAACGTGAAGCCGGGCGTGCCTTTCTCAACCACGATGCAGGAGGCTCCGCGCGGCCCCTTGGTGGGGTTCGTCAAAGCGATGACCGAGTAAATCTCCGCCTCGCCGCCGTTGGTGATCCACTGCTTGGTGCCGTTCAACACGTAGTGGTCACCATCGCGGAGGGCGGTGGTGCGCACGGCGCCCGCGTCAGAACCCGCTTGCGGCTCCGTGAGCGCGAAGGCAGCCAGCTTTTTGCCGGCGGCGATATCGGGCAGCCAGCGCTTCTTCTGCTCTTCGTTGCCGGAAAGAATTATGGGCAGGGTGCCGAGCGCCGTACCCGCAAAGCTGAGCGCAATGCCGCCACAGGCCTTGGAGAGCTCCTCGGTGACGATCACCATATTCATGATGGGTGAGCCGTCGCTGATCCCGCCGAACTCGTTGTCAATGTAGACACGGAAGAGGTCCGTCTCCGCCAGGATCTTGACGATGGGCCAGGGGAATTTGGCCTCGCGATCGTATTCCGCCGAGACAGGGCGGATTTCTTTTTCGGCAATCTCGCGCGACAGGTCGCGAATGGCAGCTTGATACTCAGTAAATCCATAATCCATGATTTGGAGCTCCTTGGGGGTGAATCGGAAATTGAAAACTGCTCTTCTTACGCCGCTCGCGCCACCGGTTCGGGTGTGGGGCGCGGATCCGGGGAGTCCGACCAAAGGGCGGGCCGTGCGATCCAAGTCTCCTCATAACGAAACACAAACCGGCAATAGTCTTCCAGGTCGCCGGCGCGGAAGGAACTGACGTTGATTTCGCCCGTCAGCGTGCCCTTCTTGTCCGAATACCGAAGCGCATTGACCAAGCTCAGCACGTCGGCGTTGACGTTGCGAAGCGTGATCTGCACGCGATCAATGGATGAAACGATTTCGTAGTCCCCCTGTGAGTACTGGCCTGCGGTTGCTTCCAAAACTCTCCGCAGGTCATCCGCAGAGGTTGGGCTGCCTTCGAAACTCACCATGCCGTTCAGCTTCTGGAAAGGCTCAAAGACCAGGGTCACCGGCTGGTTGCGGAACTGTTGCCACTCCGAGTGCGAGTAATCGGGTCGCGCCCAGGTGACGGTCAAGAGACCACCCGTCGCAGCCTTCATGCGGATGAACTGACCCGTGGGCTCATCCCGGTAAAAAAAAGACCCCCCTGGAAGTTGGGCGCGCTCTGCATCTGTAAGACAACACAGGAATTCCAATAGCTCGCCGGCAATCTCGCGCATGGGAGGAATGTTGTCCGGCTGGACATGGCGGACCTCAAGCGCGGCGGGATTGGGCGAGTATTCCAGCCAACTCGCCTCAGCCTGCTCCAGCCGCTTTTGCGTTTCCTCTGAGAGGACGCCTAACACCACCGAGCCGGTACAACCCAAATGGCTGCGCATTTTCTCACTCCCTTCGCGCCGGGCACGGACAAAGTGCCCATTTTCACCCATCCAAGTGACATAAGGGCATTTTTGGGGCCGAAGGAGGGTGATGCCTGGTATCGCGTAACACCTTGCTTCTGACAATGGACCAGCGGCCTTGCTGCCCTGGTTGTAGCGGTATGGCTTGTACCCTCTTGCTTCGGTCACGTGGCAAAAATGAAGAGGGTACGGCAAGCGGTGCCCTAGCCCGCAATTCTCAGTGCGCCCCAGGGGCGCAGATCACTTGTGGGTGGAAGTCCCACGCAGATAGTAGTCGGTAAGTCTGGTAGCTGACAAGCGGCTTGGGCCGGTAACGGGCCGGGCCGGAGCCTTGTGACAAAGGCCACCGAGGGTGGCTGAGCAACTCTGCAGGCCGTAACGTGAGTGAAGCCTGAGCAGGCCTCGAAAGTGAAGTCGTGGACGCCGACCCGCCTGAGAAACGGGGAAGGCTGCACCGGCCGGGAAGCCACCGACACGCGCACCGGTTCGGGTCCGCCGGGGTAGTGGGCACGGCATGTAGGGAGAGCGATCTGGGCAAATGGGGGAACCCCCAGGCGGGTGGAGAATCGCTCCAACGACCTCGCTAAGGAGGGCGGCCCGCTGGGGACTCGGAGAGGGTCACAGTACCGTGGAAGCCGGGTAACGCCGGGGGAGGGAAGGACCCTCACTTCAGGAAGGCTTGCGAAGAGGTCAAGGTGAGGTGATTGGCGATGAGCCTGCAAACACCGGAAGTGATCCGAAGGCTTCAGAGGAAGCTGTATCGCAAGGCGAAGGACGAACCGGAATACCGCTTCTACCTGCTCTACGACAAAATCTACCGCGCAGATATGCTGGCCCATGCCTACGAACTGGCGAAGAGCCATCGCGGCGCGCCAGGCGTGGATGGACAGACCTTCGCGGAGATCGAGACGCAAGGGCGGGAGAGGTGGTTGAAGGAACTTGGGAACGAGCTCCGCAGCAAGCGGTATAAACCTCAACCCGTGCGCCGGGTGATGATCCCGAAGCCGGGGGGCGGGGAACGACCGCTGGGGATTCCGACGATTCGGGACCGGGTGGTGCAGACCGCCGCCAAGCTGGTGTTGGAGCCGATCTTCGAGGCGGATATGGAACCCTGTGCTTATGGTTACCGACCGCAGCGCAGTGCGCAGGACGGCATTCAGAAAGTGCATGAGCTTCTCTGTGCAGGCTATACGGAGATCGTCGACGCGGATTTGTCCAAGTATTTCGATAACATTCCACACCGGGAACTGATGATGTGTGTGGCCCGGCGCATCGTCGATCGGGAGGTGCTGCATCTGGTGAAGATGTGGCTGAAAGCTCCGGTCGAGGAGCGGGATGAGCAAGGGAAGCGGCGAATGACGGGAGGTCGGGGGAGCAGTCGTGGCACGCCGCAAGGTGGCGTGGCCAGCCCACTGCTCGCCAACCTCTACATGAATCGATTCCTGAAGTACTGGCGAATCACCGAGCGGGGGAAAGTCTTTAAGGCACAGATTGTCAACTACGCGGATGATTTCGTGATCCTGACGCGGCAACGGGCGGCGGAGGCGCGAGACTGGACGCGGCAGGTGATGACGCGCTTGGGACTGACCCTGAACGAAACGAAGACGAAACTGCGGAAAGCCCGGCAGGAGAGCTTCGACTTTCTGGGATACACGTTTGGCCCGCAGCGTTACCGGAAGGACGGCCATTGGTACTTGGGAGCAAGTCCGTCGAAGCAAAGCGTGGCACGACTGCGACAGAAGGTACACGAGGTGTTGGTGCCCGGCAATACCGAACCCTGGCCGAAGGTACGCGACCGGCTGAACCGCATCCTGCGGGGCTGGTCGAATTACTTTGGCTACGGCACCCGGTTGCCGGCGTACCGCGCTGTCGACAACCATGTGGCAGCCCGTGTTCGACACTTCCTGAGACGGCGGCATAAGGTGTCCTCGCGTGGCACGCAACGCTGGGCGGACGACGTGATTTTCGGACCGCTGGGGGTGTTGCGGCTGCGGCGGGTGCATCTGGGCGCCCGTCCGTGAGCCTGACGGTGAACCCTGTCGGGGAGCCGGATGCGGGAAATCCGCACGTCCGGTTCGATGAGCGGGGAGGAGAAACGGAGCAGCGACCTCGCTGCCACCGCGCCCCTCCTCGACTCTACTCACGGCTTTGGAAGGGCGGGGTTTAACCCCCGTCGTTAAAGGCCCTTTCTGATGGTTTCCGCGCCCGCCACGATCGAACCGCTTGTCCGGGCGCGCGGAGGCAAATTTCGGAGTGCGGGAGCTTGCTCCCGCTTTTTCTAGCGCTGACTCGTCAGCGCTGAGTGATTCGCCGCGACGAGTCGCGGCGTTGGAAAGCGGCGACGAGTCGCCGCACTCCAAACTTCGGTTCGCTTGCCCGTGGTGAGAATTGCGGGCTAGGGCAGGCAAGCCCCGCCCCTATCATGACGCGTTCGCTTGGGGCCAGCGGCTGCGCTACCCCTGATTGCCGACGGCTGATAGCTGAGGTTGGCCGGTTCTTGTTACGCTAAGGCGTTAAAGGCGAGGGTCAGGCGCGACTTGTAGCGCGCCGCGGTGTTGGGGTGCAGGATGCCTTTGTGCACGGAGTGGTCGATCAGCGCGGCCGTGGGTTTCAGCAACGCCTGAGCGGCGGCCTTGTCCTTAGCTTTCAGGGCGGCGCGGAACTTGCGCATCTGGTGACGCAGCCGCGTGACGTGCATGGTGTTCTGTTCGGTGCGCTGGTCGGTTTGCTTAATACGCTTCAATGCAGATTTGTGACTTGCCACAGGAACTCCTTTTGTGCAGAATGCAATTCTTCAATCTAGCAGATAGCCGCCCAAAGCGTCAACGGTGAACGCATTATGAGCACTGCCGCCCTGGGGTCCGACCTCCCCATTCTGTTGGACGCCGCCAAGATTAATGCTCGCGTCGGCGAGCTGGCGGCCGAGATCTCCCGCGACTACGACGGGCGCACGCCCCACCTCGTAGGGGTTCTAAAAGGCGCCTGGGTGTTCATGGCGGACCTCATCCGCTGCCTTTCCATCCCCTGCACGGTGGATTTTCTGAGCATCCAGAGTTACGGCGGGGGTACTGTCTCATCCGGCGAAGTGAAGATCACCAAGGACCTTGACGTCAGCATCGAGGGCCGCCATGTGCTGGTGGTCGAAGATATCCTCGACACCGGGCGCACCTTTACTTACCTCCAGGAAGTGCTGGGGGCGCACGACCCGGCCAGCCTGAAACTCGTCGCCCTGCTTGACAAGACCTCACGCCGCATGATGCCGGTTCAGCCCGACTATGTGGGGTTCACAATCCCCGATGTCTTCGTAGTGGGCTATGGCCTGGATTTCGACCAGAAATTCCGCAACCTCCCCGACGTGCGGTACATTCCTTCGCCGGAATCGTTGTTCTAGTGTAGTGTCCACGAAATGGCTGGACAAATGTGTTGGCCGTAGCGCCGGCATCCTGCCGGCAAATGCCGCCAAGATGGCGGCACCACGATGTCCAGTTAATTACCGGACACTACACTAGCCCGTGCTCTTCATGCCGAAGGCAATACCACTTACCGTAATTTGCAGTAGATGAAATAGCGCGGCTTCGGCCTGCGGTTGCCGTTTCGATCGATGCAGGCGGCGCCAACGCTCGAGGAAGCGGGTTTGCAGAAAGTTGAGGGGATCGACGTAGGGATTGCGGAGGCGGATGGATTCCGCCAGCACCGGTTGGCCATGGAGCAGCGTCGCGGAGCCGGAAAGCTCCAGGACCTCGCGAACGCTGCGTTGATACTCCTCTTCGATGCGCCGGAAAATCCTCTGCCCGAGCGGGCGGGGGCGAACCAGTGCGGCGTACGAGCTGGCGATATAGAGGTCAGTCTTGGCGAGCGAAAGCGCGGCATTGTTGATCAGATTGTAGAAAAAAGGCCAGCCCTGAACCATGCGCTTTAACAACTTACCACCGCGCGGCGCATGGTTGAGTTGAAACTTCTCAAGCGAGTGGCCCAGGCCAAACCAGGCGGGAAGCAAGTGCCGGGACTGCGTCCAGGCAAATACCCAGGGGATCGCCCGCAGGTCGCGCAGGTCGCGCGCCCCCAAGCGGCGGCTGGGACGTGACCCGAAGCGGATGCGCTCAATCAGGTCGATGGGCGTGGCTTGCCGGAAATACTCGACAAAATCAGGCGTCTCGTAAACGAGCTGGCGGTAGAAGTCGCGGCTGCTCGCGGCGAGTTCGGTGGCATACCCCTCCCATTCGGGGATGTTTCGAGCTTCCACGCGACGGAAGTGTAGCAGGTGGGCGTCCAGCACCGAAGTCACCAACTGCTCGAGATTCCTCTCAGCGATGGCGGGATTCGAGTACTTGAGCGACACGACTTCACCCTGCTCGGTGATTCGCATTCGGCCGCCCGGGGCCGCAAAAGGTTGCGCCTGGACGCTGCTGTGCGACTGGCCGCCGCCGCGGTCAATGGTTCCGCCTTTACCGTGGAAGAGCGAAAAGCGCACGCCATATTTTTTCGCCACCAGGGCCAGGCGCTTTTGCGCATGAAAGAGCGCCCAGTTGGCGGCCACGTAGCCACCGTCTTTGACGGAATCCGAATAACCCAGCATCACTTCCTGAAAATCTTTTCGCGCGCGAAGGATGCGGCGATAAAGAGGATCGGCGAAAAGCTCCTGCATGATTGCGGGGCCGGCGGCGAGATCGTCGAGAGTCTCAAAGAGCGGAATGACATCGAGCGAGGATTCCAAGCGCCGGCCGGGCGTCCGGACCAGATCCGCTTGCCGCGCCAGAAGCAACACGTCCCATACATCCACGGCACTCGATGTCATGCTTAGAACGTAGCGATGCGCGGCGGCTTCGCCATTGCGGACCTGGATCAGCCGGAGGGCGCGGAATTCCTCCAGCACGCGACGCGTCGCTGCCGAAAAAGGCGGGCGTACGGCGGGGCGAAAGAGCAGGCGTTGGATGGACTGGCGGCGCGCTTCGCGTGGCTGGGTGGGCAAGTGCGCTTTATTGAGTAGCTCATCAACCGCGGCGCGCGTGGCGTAAGCGTGGGTGCGGAAATCCAGGCTGGCGCCGTGGAATCCGAAGACTTCTGACGCTACGCGCAGCCGGCCGGGGCTCCAGCGGGCGATCCTGGGGCTGGGATGCGCGGCCAAGCGGCACTCAAAGGTGCGCAGTTCGCGGGTGAATTCTTCAGGCGAAACGTAAGCGCCGCGTGTCCGCTCCGCCGTGCGCTCCAGGCGCCACATCATGATGCGTACCTTGCGGCGATACAGTTCGCTCGGCTGGTCGACGGACTGGAAGGCGCGTGTGGCGGGATACCGGCGCATGTCTCGATTGATTTCACGGCGCAGCGCTGCTTCCACCGGCAGGCCCTGGCAGGAAAAGGAAGCCAGGCCCAGCAAGCGGCGGCAAGCTTCGCGGTAGTAACCGAGAATGCTCAGGCGAACCTGCTCCGCGGCCTCGAGACTCGTTTCCGGCGTCACGAAAGGATTGCCGTCGCGATCCGTGCCCACCCAGGACCCAAAGCTCAAGAAGGGAGGAGGCTCCGTTAGGCCGGGATACCGCCGGGCCATTTCCGCGCAAAACTTATCCCAAAAACTTCCCGCCAGGTCGTAGATGGTTCGTTCGAGAAAAAAGCGGGCGTTCTCACTTTCCATCGCGGGCGTGACCACACCCTCACGAACCTCATCGGTGAGCCACAAGGCTTCGATCCAGGAGTCGATGTCGCGCTCGGTTGCGGGGCTTAAGTCACCACAGGCTGAATCAAGCGTTCGCGCCAGGCGCAGGATGTGGTTCAGAACGCTGCGGCGCTTGGCTTCGGTGGGATGAGCGGTCAGGACCGGCTCAATATGCATGGACTTGAGCAGGCGTTCGATGGCCGCAGCGGGCACACCCTGACGGTGCAGCTCATTGAAGGTGTGGCGCAGCGACATGGGGGCGCCTGCCTCCAGCCGGTCGTGGGCGCGCAGGCGGCGGATGCGCTCGCGTTCCTCGCAAAGATTGACGAGATGGAAGAAGAGGCTGAACGCGTGGGACACCGCCGTGGCAGCTTCCACCGAGAGCTGATTAACCTCGCGCTCCTTGGCCTCGAGGAAAGTGGGATTCGAGCTCTGGCGAAGCTGCTTCGCGACTTTGCGCAGGACTTCGATGGCGGAGAACACTTCGGGGCCCGACTGCTCGCGGACGATCGAGCCCAGCCGCGTGGTGAGGAAGCGCACCTCTTGGCGTAATTGTTCGTTCATAACTAGAAATCAGGAGCCAGGAGTCAGAAGCCAGAAGCTAGGAGTCAGCCAGTGTAGCGCCTGTTGTTGAGGTCTGCGGCTTTCTGTTGTCAATCACGGATGAACCGCCCCAACGCATCGACACAGTACGCTTGCCACCTGCTCGTCAATTTGTTCCTGTGTGACCCCCTCACCCGTCCCGCCCCGGCTGATGAAAACGCCGGCAGCGGTCCACCCTCTCCCCCAAGGGGGCGAGGGCTATAGGTCTCCAGTTTTCAGAACGTCAGTATCCCTTGCTGAAAGGGGTGAGGGCGGTTTATTCAAATTAATGCCACTTTTGTTGCCTAGTGCCCGCTGCCTAGTGCCTATCCCGACTCTGTCGGGACTTGCACAGAGTGCTCGCTGCCTACTGCGTTCTGCCTATCCCGACTCTGCCGGGACTCGTGCAAAACGCTCGCTGCCTAATGCCTACTGTTTTCCACCGGCGCGGCCAAGACCCCTTCCAGCGCCCGGCGGAGCGAGTCGAGGTTCGGTTCGACTTGCAGTCGCTGGCGGCTTTCCTGGTCTTCCGAGCGATGCCGCATGATGTAATCCGTGTCTTTCAATTGGTTGCCGGTCAGAATGCAGACGATGTCCGCGTGTTTTTCGATTTTGCCTGCCCTCACCAACTTGCGCACCCCGGCAATCGTGGAGGCGGAGGCGGGCTCACAAGCCACCCCGTCTTCGGCCAGGACCGCCTTGGCTTCGAAGATTTCCGCATCCGTCACCGACTCGCAGAAACCCCCCGTCCATTCGAGCACACGTTGCGCCTTCTTCCAATTGGCCGGAACGTCCAATGCGAATCGCGGTCGCCTCCGTGTTGGGATGCTCGACGGCGATCAATTCCGGGGAGCGCGCCTGAAGCGTTTGGTAGAACGGGTTCGCGCCGGCCGCCTGGACCACGACGACGCGGGGCACCTTCTCTATGAAACCCAACTCTTTCAGCTCCCGCAATCCCTTACCAATGGCGGAGGAGTTTCCCAAATTGCCGCCAGGAACCACGATGTAATCCGGCGGACGCCAGGCGCGCTGCTCGAGCAACTCGGGAACAATGGTCTTCTGCCCTTCAATGCGGAAGGGATTGATGGAATTCACCAGATACAGCCCGAGCTCCGGAGCGATTTCCCGCAGCAGGCGAAAAGCCGCATCGAACGTGTCGCCCACTTCCACCACGATCGCGCCGAAATCGAGCGCCTGGGCCAGCTTGGCGGCGGAAATCTGCCGGTAGGGGACAAACACCAGAGCCTTCATGCCGGCGCGCGCGGCGTAAGCAGCCATCGAAGACGAAGTGTTACCGGTTGAGGCGCAGGCGACCATCCGCACACCCCGCGCCTCAGCACGCGTGATGCAGGCCGTCATGCCCAGATCCTTGAAGGAGCCCGTGGGATTGTTGCCCTGATGCTTGATGGTCAGATGCACAGGGCCGGCCCACCAGCCCGTGCGCCTCGTCCCCACCAGCGGGGTCGAGCCTTCGGAAAGCGAAATGATGCGCGCGTCGGGGCCCACAAACGGGATCAGCTCGCGGAAACGCCACACGCCGCTGCGGTCAATCGGCTCACCACTCAACCGGCGCTGGTGCCAGGTGTGCCGGAATTGCCCGGGGTCCATGGGATCGAACTCGTACTTCACGTCCAGCAGGCCGCCACAAAACGCGCAGGAGTGCGAATCCTTCTTCGGATCTTGCCGGCGTCCGCAAGCTGCATCGATACATTGGAGGTAGGCGGAGGACATGGGATTCGCAGGTGCCAGGTATCAGGTGTCAGGTGTCAGGTGCGACAGTCGAAACTCGAAATTCGAAACTCGAAATTCGCCGGATAGCTCCCGAGTTTCGAATTTCGATTTTCGAGTTTCGTCCTTACCTGACACCTGACACCCGCCCTTAGAGCTTAAACTCCTCGTGCACGGCCTTCACGGCCTCTTTCACGTCGGAGGACTTTACGGCAAAGGAAATACTCAGTTCCGACGAACCCTGCGCGATGGCGATCACGTTAATGCCGCGCCGTCCCAGGGCGCCAAAGGCGCGACCGGCGATACCCGGGGTGCCCTTCATGTTCTCGCCAATCGCCACCACAATCGCCACGTGGGGCAGGACCTCAAGCGACGCCATGTGATCATGCAGAATTTCGAGTTCGAACGTTTTTTCTATACTCGCTTTCACATGCTTCAGGTCGGCATCGTGCACAGCCAGGCAGAGCACATTATCTGCCGACGATTGCGTGACCATCAGCGTGGGAATGTCTTCGGCGCTGAGGGAACTAAAGACGCGGGCGGCCAGGCGGGAGAAGCTGAGCGCGTCGCGGCCGGTGACCGTAATGATATCGGCCTTACTGACCGAGGTGAAAGCCTTGATCCCGTGCTGCGTGTTCGTGGTGGAGTGCACGATGCACGTCCCGGGGCACGAGGGGTTGAAACTGTTCTTGATCCAAACCGGGATCTTCTTCTTCATGACGGGTTGAATCGTCTTGGGGTGAAGAACCTTGGCGCCGAAGAAAGAAAGTTCGATGGCTTCGCGATATGAGATTTCCGGCAGAATGCGCGCTTCCGGGACCAGGCGCGGGTCAGCCGTCATCACGCCGTCCACGTCAGTCCAAATCCAAACTTCGTCGGCATCCACCGCCGCACCCACAATAGTGCCGCTGTAATCTGATCCGCCCCGGCCGAGCGTGGTGCAGGCGCCCTCCCGGGTCGCGCCACGGAATCCGGTGATGACCGGCAGCACACCGCGCCGCCGCAATCCAGCCAGGCGTTGACGGGTCTTGGCGGTGGTCTCTTCGAAGAGCGGGGTGGCGTTGCCGAAGTTGTCGTCGGTGACGATCAGTTCCATGGCGTCCACGGCTTCCGCCGGGGTGCCGCACGCCCGGAAAATGGCTGCCATCAGGTTCGCGGACATCAACTCGCCCAGGCTGGAGAGCGTGTCCATGGCCCGCGGGGTTACTTCGCGCACCAGGGAAAATCCGGAACAAAGGTTTTCAAAGTTGGTTACGGCATCCGCGAGCCGAGGCAGAACCGTAGCCTGCTCGGCAGCTTTCAAGAGTTCGTCTGCGACCTCGCGGTGCCGGTGGGCAAGCTCGCGACGCACACTCTTCCAGTGCTCGCGATCGCCCTGGCTGGCTTCCTTGGCGGCGCGGATAAGCATGTCGGTGACGCCTCCCATGGCGGAGACCACCACCATCACTTCCGCGCTTTTCGCGTGCTCAGCCACAATCTCCGCCACGGCCTTCATGCGCTCGGCGGTGCCGACGGAAGTCCCGCCAAATTTCATCACGATCAGCGGTTTCTTGCTCTTACTCGGAACGGGATTTTCTTTCACCATAGTTTTTAAGTTGTCAGCTATCAGCCGTCAGCTATCGGCTTTGAGCAAACAGCCAAGGGGGTGGCTGAAAGCTGATCGCTGACCGCTAGGTTTTCGTCGTGGAGGGAGCGCCAGCCGCCGCCGTCTTTGTCGACTCGCGAACAACTTCAATAAAAATCTTGGCGGGAAGAGATAAATAGCGGTCCCGGCGATAGACCAGACCCAACTCGCGGTAAAGCTTCTGACCGTCCAGCGGGATCAGCTTCAGCAAGCCCGCCGCAACTTCCGGTTGGGCATAGGTTCGGCTGATCAGGGAAATCCCCAGGCCCGCGCCCACAAATTTCTTGATGGTCTCAACGCTGGCCATTTCCATGGAAATCTGCAAATGATCACGATGCGCGCGCAGCAAGCGGTCAATCACCACGCGTGTGTGCCCCGTCTTGGGCAGGATCAGCGGATGATTAGCCAGCTCTTCCACGGTCACACTCTTGTTTTTGGCGAGCGGATGACCCTTGGGCATCACCACCTGGACTTCGTCGCGGAAGACCGGAATCACTTCCATGTTGTTCGCGGTCATGGGCAACGTGACAATGCCCAAGTCGACCGCGCCCTCCTGGACCTTCTGCAAAATCTTGTGGCTGAAATTCCGGTAGATGCTGATCTGCACCAGCGGGTACAGGCCCTTGAAGCGCGCAAAGGTTTTTGGCAAGACATACAGGCAGGTCGCTTCGTTGGCGCCGATGTACAGCTTCCCGCGCGGCGTTTGATTCAGCTCAGCGATCGCCTGCAGAGCTTCTTTGTGCATCGCCAGCAGCTTTTCCGCATAACGGTGAAGAATCTCGCCGGCGGGGGTCATCAGAACTTTCTTCCCGCTGCGGTCAAAAAGCTTTTCACCACACTCCTCCTCAAGAAGGCGCACCTGCGCACTGATCGCCGGCTGAGTGCGAAACAGCTTCTCCGCGGCGCGGGAGAAACTTTGCAGCTTCGCAACCTCCAAGAAACTACCTAGTTGGTCATAGTCCATTGTCTTCAGTCAGAGGAAACAGAACATTCTATCAAATGCCTGCTACCGGCGTGTAGAAAAGTGGTTATCCTACCTTTCAGTAGGTCCTTGGAACCGTCCTATCCAATTCGCGCCATAGGCAAGTTTTACGAAGGCTGTCATGGGCGTTTGTCGCCTAATCGACGGGCGCTTCCATGGCGCTCCACTTTGGGACCTGTTAAGGAAATCTCATCATATGCGGAAGATTGATGCCACCTTGATCGCGCAGGGGCTGGCACGGGGCTAACCTTGTTCATAAGCGGAGTTTATCTCAGAGTTGAGCACGATTAAAGTTTTAGCGCGAATTGTCGATGGGGCTTTAGAGAGAGGGTGGAGAGTTCACAAGGAGACTAAGAATGTCAACATTCGGCATTTCCAGTGGCATGTACAGTTCCGGTATCCAGAATCAATTCCAACAAATCCAGCAGGATTTTAAGCAGCTCGGACAGGATCTGAAGTCTGGCAATCTTTCTGCAGCGCAGTCCGATTTTGTGACGCTACAGAAGGATGCACCGCAACTCAGTTCCACGTCGTCTACTTCGCAAAGCCAAAGCCCGATTGCCCAGGCCTTTCAACAACTGTCGAGTGATTTGCAGTCTGGCAATCTTTCGGGTGCCCAGCAGGACTTCTCAACCATTCTGCAGGACTTCCAAAGCCAGGCTTCACAAGGGCACCATCATCATCACCACTCTGATGGAGGTCAGGAGGGCCAGGTTTCCCAAATGTTCCAACAGTTGGGACAAGCATTACAATCCGGCGACCTCACAGGTGCTCAGCAAGCCTTCAGTTCGTTGCAGCAACTTATGCAGGGCAATAGTCCAAACACCACGTCGGCACAGTCCACGTCCAGTGGGCTGTCGGTCAGCGCCTGATCGTCCAAACGGCAACGGCGTGCGGCGTTTAATGAATAATGGACGGGGGCAGGACAGCAATCCCTGCCCCTACGTTCGACACCTTTTGGCTTACTCTCTCCCCCCATCTACACACCAAGACTTACGTCACCCCCATGGTGGGAAGTGGCGCAGTCTGCTTTTTGTGGCGGCGGTCTCCGACCGCCGACTGGCCTTTGGCCTTTTGCAGTTCAAGCATTGGCGTAGCAGAGGGCGGAGGCGAGGGGGAAGGTACAATTCTGGGGCTTCGTTGTAGAGGGTTGGGGAGGCGCGAAGCCGGAGAAATGATCGAGACCCAGTCCCCGGCCCCAGACCTCGGCGCGCAGTTGATGGATGGCGTGTTGGGTGGAGATGCGGGCAGTGGGGGCAGCGTGGATCCACTTGGGGCGCGGCAGCAGGCCGTGGCGGGTACGGGCGAAGGCGCGATGGGTAGCGAGGAGCAAGAGGGCATAGGCGGCCACGGTGAAGGCGGGGGCAGACTCAACCGAATGGGGGGAGCGGACCTGGGCTTGGCCCACTCCCAGCAGAGTTTTTTCATCGCGGAAATTAACTTCAATGTCCCAGCGTTGGAAGTAAGTTGTGATGAGGAGTTGGGGGTCGAGGTTTTCGTCGGTGCAGAGGAGGAAGGCGGGTTGGCGATAGAGCAGCTTGGAACCTTGGCGCAGACGATAGGCGAGCGGCGCGATGACGACAAGTTGCAGGAATTGGTGGGCGCCGGCGGCACGCCACAGGAGGCCGGTGCGGCGCTTGAAGCGGAGTTGATGGGGAATGCCGTGATGGGTAAAGGTCAAGGTCTGCCAGGGAGCATCGTCGGTGCGGACCTGCTCGGGAGTGGGAGCGGGAGGCCCGTAGCAGAGACGGCGACCGCGCGCCTTTTGGGTTTGGGGATTGGGCCGGAACAGCAACTGAGCATCTTTGCGGAGCCGGCCGATGGCGGTGGTATGGGGAGGAAGGCGTTTGAGGACGGTGCGGTTGGTGTATCCGCCATCGAAGGCGACGAGGAGAAGGCGCGAAGCGGAGGCGGGATCGGAGTCAAGGGCCGCACGCAGATCGTGGATTTGTTCGCTGGCGCGTTGACCGAGGCGGGCAGCGCGCGCTTGGGTGCGGTACTGCTGCTGCTCGGCGGCGGGGGCCTGCCGGGAAGGCTTGCGGGGCGTGGGGGCATGGCGGAAAGCAATGGGGAGCAAGCGGCAGGAGCCGTCGGGAGTGGGGAGCGCGAGGGAGGTTTGAAGAAAACGCTGGGCGCGCACGAAGTTGGTTTGAAAGCGCGGGCCCAGCGGGTCGCGGCGCCAAGCCACCCCGGGAGTGCGCCGACCGGAACGACGCAACAGCGAGTCATCGAGGAGGGCGCAGACGGGAGCGCCGGGTGCGAGTTCGCTCACCACCGCGCGGCGCACCACGGAGAAGAGCGCCTCAACCCGCAGACGGTGCTGGGAGAAGAGCCGGTAACTGGAGGTCCAGTCACGGAACTGCAGGCCGCAAGTGGTGAGCAGACCGGTCACGGTATGGCGTCCCAGACAAAGCAAGGTGCTCAGCGCGAGGGCTTGGGCGTGCGCGGCAACGCGGCGCTGGCGGAAGCCCGGGAAACATTGGCTCCAGAGTTGTTCGAGTTCGGCGAGGACGCCGGTAGAGTTTTTTTTAGCACGGAAGGCGGCGGCGAGGCTCGTCGCAGGGCCAGCAGACCTTTGTTTTCGACGAACCATTCGACCGATTCGCCGCGCGCAAACTCCATGGCTTGGGCGAGGGCGGAAGGAAAGTTGATGTACCACTGCTCGCTCGCCTGGCGTTTGATAAGCTGTACTTTGGTAGGGAACCCCATGAGAAAAGCCTCCTTGAGGAATATCTAGTCATATAACTAGATATCAGAAGACTGGCTTTTCTGCAAGTAAATACTTTCCGACAGCCTTTATCTAGTTAAAGGCCAAAGTCCAGGAACTATACGAAGGGGCCTCGCGCGGCAACTGGGGTGCTGAGAAGCGCCGCTATCTCGACGAGATTCAAGGCCTGTTCGTGGTGATTCCGTCAGACAGGAAGCTATGCTCACGATGGGGCGAAGTTCGGTTCTGGCGGAGGCGGCAACCGATCTCCGCCGAGGATGCCTGGATTGCTGCTACCGCCATCGAATACGCCTGCCCGCTTGTAACTCACAACTCCAAGGATTTTCACGGCATACCCGGGCTGACAATCATCACTGAAAGTGAGTGAGAGGCTTGTCGTTTCGTGGGTGGCGCAGGCGTCCGGAAAGCGCGGGGCGCGCCTACTTGACGCGAGAAACCCGGAAGCGGTGGAAAGAGCCCTCATGAACAAGCCGTGAGATGGTAGCACAGGCACTCCTGCCTGTGTCCTATGCATGGAATGCATCAGCCCTAGCCACAGGCAAGAGTGCCTGTGCTACCGAAGCCGGAACCGGCCACGGATTGGATGCGGTGACAGAAGTGTTGCCCGGGTTTGTGGGGCACCCCGAGGCATCGGCGTGCCGTCTTCGGCCTGGCAGGATTCGTAACGACGTTGGGTAGCGGGTCAATTTGAACTCGTAGCGGCGGGTTTATCCCGCCATGGCGAGGTAAACTCGCCGCTACGCAGAGGCGCAGCAGGAACTCGGGGTCATCCAAGGCAGTGACAAGTGACGAGGGGCGAGTGACAGGAAAAGGCAACGGTTCAGGACCCTTTACAGCGCCACCGGACGGTTGCCCACCGTCCGCCATCCTGATTGGCGGACTCGGCGAGGAAGACCGCAAGGTTTTACCACCAAGACACCAAGCCACAAAGGAATAGCTGGAAGAGAAGAGTCCCGCGCCGCCTTGAACCAGGCCCCACTGTAACCACCCCGGCGCTCCGAGCGCCGGGGTGGTGCTGAGAAGTTGTCAAGCCAGGACTGTTAACCGGGAGTGTGCGATTCAATCCCCAGTTTTCTTGGTGTCTTTGTGTCTTGGTGGTGGAAAGAAATCGGTGCCTACTGTCCTACTCCGGCTCTTCAAACATTCTCTGTTCAGGGACGACAACGACAATTCCGGTTTCGGTGACGTGATATTTCTCGCGGTCTTCTTCGAGGTCGTAACCGATTTCGGTATGTTCAGGAATGTGCATGTGGCGGTCGAGGATGGCGCGCCGGATGCGCGAATAGCGGCCGATATTGACGTGGGAGAAAAGGATGGAGCTTTCGATTTCCGTGTAGCTGTTGACGCGCACGTCGGGCGAAACCACGGAATTGGTGACGCGTCCGCCGGAGATGATGGAGCCCATGGAGACAATGGAGTCCACGGCGATTCCCATGCGGCGGCCTTCCTGCGCGAAAACGAATTTGGCGGGCGGGTATTGCCGCTGGTAGCCGCGGATGGGCCACACGGAGTCGTACAGATTGAAGACCGGCGAAACCGAGACCAGGTCCATGTTGGCCTCGTAGTAGGCCTCAATCGTTCCAATGTCCCGCCAGTAGAGCGCTTGCTGTTTGTTCTCGTCGATGAAGTTGAAGGAATAAACACGGCCCTGCTCGATCAGCTTGGGGATAATATCCTTCCCGAAGTCGTGATGCGAGGTGGGGTTGTCAGCGTCCGCCAGCAGGGTTTCAATCAAAAGGTCGCGATTGAAGCAGTAAATGCCCATCGAGACGTGGCACTTGGTGGGATCATGCGCGGTGGGCTTCGGGACGGCGGGCTTCTCCTGCCAGGCGACGATGCGTCCCGAGGCATCCACATCACACACCCCGAAGCGCGAAGCTTCCTTGCGGTCGAATTCAATCGTGCCCACGGTCACGCCCGCACCCGCGTCCAGGTGCTGCCTGAGCATCGGTTGATAGTTCATCTTGTAAACGTGGTCGCCGGAGAGAATCAGGACGTATTTGCAGGGCTCGCTGCCGATCGAGTAGAGGTTCTGATAGATGGCGTCCGCGGTGCCCTGGTACCAGTGCTCGCCTACGCGCTTCATGGGCGGCAACACGGTTATGAATTCACCGATCTCGTGCCCCAGGATGCTCCAGCCTTCCCGCAAGTGGCGATTCAGAGAAAGTGCCTTGTACTGCGTCAAAACATATATGCGGCGGAGATCGGAATTAATGCAGTTGGATAGCGTGACGTCAATGATCCGGTAGATGCCGCCGAAAGGAACGGCGGGCTTGGCGCGGTCGCGGGTCAGAGGGAATAGGCGCTCACCTTCACCACCGGCTAGAAGACAAACGAGGGTGTCGCGGACCATGGTTTGAGCGTCCTCCCGTCAGTTGATTCAAGTGCTGCCACAACGTGCGGCGGAGAGACCAATCCTGTAAGAGGGCTTAAAAGATAATTATAGCAGAGGCAAGGCGCGCAAAGAACTCTCTCTGGTAAGGGGGCAGGCGAGAGAGGTAATTCAAGGACGTAGCGGCGAGTTAACTTCGCCACGTGGCGGCGTCTCGTTAAAATCGGGGTGAATCCCGCCGCCTCAAAGGCAAACTACGACACCACCTGGCCAGAGGCGCGGGTCACGTTGAGGACATGGCGGCGTAAAGCCGCCTCTACGCGATGTAGCGGCGAGTTAACTTCGCCACAGGGCAGCGTCAAATTGTCCCTATCAATTTGTCCCAGAAGTGCGCCTTAGAGCACCATAGCGCTCCAGGTCCCACCAAAACCTGCGGTGCTGGGACTATGGCCGCACAATTGTCCCATCCAGTCTACGATCGTTACCCCGACTGCCACCGGGAGTCTTGTAGGGAAACCTTGCCGCGACTTTCTCGTCGATATCGATTCCCAATCCTGGCTGGTCATTCGCATACATGTAGCCGCCCCGGATTTCAGGCGCGCCCGGGAAAACTTCGCGGACCGTTGGTGAGAACACATTCTGCTCCTGGATTCCAAAGTTGTAGCAGGCCAGATCCAGATGCATGTTTATGGCATGACCAACGGGAGAGACATTGCCAGGTCCATGCCAGCCGGTGCGGACATTGAAGAACTCACAGCAAGCGGCCACCTTGCGCGCCATGTTGAGTCCGCCGACCGCAGAGATGTGAATGCGGATGAAATCGATCCAGCGATTGGTCACCAGCGGCAGCCACTCGTGCCGGTTCACGAAGAGTTCCCCCATCGCCAGAGGCGTGCTGGTTTGCTGGCGCAAGATCTGGAACCACTCCACATCCTCGGGAGCCAGCGGGTCTTCAAGCCAGAACAACCGGTAGGGTTCAAGCGTCTTCGCGAGTTGGAGCGCCTGCACGGGGGGAACCCGCTCATGCACATCGTGCAGCAATTCCACCTCAAACCCCAGCTTGCTGCGCAAGTACTCAAACATGCGGATGGTGTTGTTCACATAAGGCGTGGGTTCAAAGACCGGCGAGGGCGCGACACCCTCAGGCCGCATCTTCTCGACGGACTCCGCAGTCGCTGCACCCGCCACTCCGTACCCCGAGTACCCGGGAACGGCAAGCTGCACGCGCACGTGGCGATACCCCTGGGCCATCCACTTGCGCACTTGGTCCTCAAGGTCGGCCAACTCCAGGGCGCTTGCGTGGCTATAGAGTGGAACCGCCGTCCGAGATTTTCCACCCAGCAACGCGTAGAGTGGTAGCCCGGCACGTTTCCCCAGGATGTCCCAAAGCGCGCCGTCGATCCCACTCAAAGCATTGTTGAGTGTGACCCCGCTGCGGAAATAGGAGGAGACATACGCGGATTGCCAGATGTCCTCGATTTCGTCGCAGTGCCTTCCCACCACCAGGGGCTTCAGATACTGGTCGACGGCGGCGGCAACGGCCAGGGGTCGCTCTCGGTGTGTCGCGCACCCAATTCCGTACAGCCCCGGCTCGCTGGTCAGAACTTTGACGATCACCAAGTGATCTCCGTCGGGCTGGGTGAGTATCACCTTCACGTCCGCGATTTTGGGGGAAGGCACACCGCGCGCTGCTGCCGCGCGTGCGAGAGTGAGGGGTCCCATGCCTCCCAGTAGAGTCGTACTCACCCCAAGAGCTCCGAGGGCGCTACGTCGATTCATCGTGGGTTTCTCCTTCGCTCGGCGGAGTTGCGACACCGCTTTGCCGGCGGATTATACCCGTTTTGAATGAACCGCCCTAGAAATAGGAAATCATCGTGAAGCGGCGGAGGGTCACCGGGAATGATATGGGCGTGAAGGACGTGCGTCGATTGTGGATTCGCTGTAACAAACCCGAAATATGCAAAAAACCGCAGCCGACATTTGCGGGGAGGAGAATCGACCCTTTACGAGGGAGAAGAGGCTTGCCAACTCCTGCCGATTACCGGTGGGTGGATCCGGTGTTCGCACCGCGCACCGGGGAGCTTTACACCGCTCCCTCAACCGCTGCGAAAAGATCCTTCAAATTAACGGGTTTGGAGAGATAGCCGTCCATGCCCGCAGCCAGACAGCGTTCGCGGTCGCCGTGCATGGCATGAGCGGTCATGGCGATGATGGGTATATGGCGGGAGCTGATTTTCTCCTGCTCGCGAATGGTGGCCGTGGCTTCGAACCCATCCATGCCCGGCATTTGTACGTCCATCAGGATCAAGTCGAAGTCTTCCTTTTCGTGCCGGTCGACCGCTTCACGCCCATTGGCGGCTACGACCACTTGGTGGCCGTGTTTTTCGAGCAGGCGCACGGTCATCGTTTGATTTACCGGATTGTCTTCTGCCAGCAGGATGTGCAAGTGTCTCTTCTCCTCGCGCAACGAGTGCTGAGTTACCAAATCCAGCTTTGCGTCAGGGTGCCTTGAGCGCAGCGCGCACAGGATAGCTTCCAGCAGTTCCGCTTGGCCAACGGGCTTGGTGAGATAACCCGCCAATCCAAGTTCGCGGCAACGTGCCGCGTCACCCCGCTGCCCCGCTGAGGTCAGCATGATGACGGTGGGGCCGGCCAGTGCCGGGTCATTTCCAACCGCCTTGGCCAGCTCGAACCCATCCATTTCTGGCATATGACAGTCGGTAAGAATCAGGGAGAAGGGCTCGCGCACTTCCAGCGCCCGCTCCAAGGCTGCGAGCGCCGCCCTGCCATCTTTTTCTAAGGTGGGCCGCATGCCCCAATTCGTAAGCATGCTCCCCAGAATACGGCGGTTGGTATAGTTGTTGTCCACCACCAACACCCGTGTGCCCAGCAGCCGGATCTTCTCCGCCGGCTCGAAGGAATCCGAGGCGGTGGAGATCCTGAAGCGGGCGGTAAAGTGGAAAGTGCTGCCGTGGCCGGGGGTGCTCTCCACCCAGATGCGCCCCCCCATGATCTCTACGAGCCGGCGGCAGATCGTCAGCCCCAAACCCGTGCCCCCGAAGCGGCGGGCGGTAGAACCGTCAGCTTGCTGAAAGGCTTCGAAGACGGCTTGCTGTTTCTCCGCTGGGATGCCGATGCCGGTGTCCTGTACGAGAAAGTGAAGGCACACAGAGTCCCGGTCCACGGACTCCCGCTGGACAATCAGATTGACCTCACCCTTTTCGGTGAATTTCAAGGCGTTGCCGATGAGATTGATCAAGACTTGGCGCAAGCGGCCAGGATCACCCAGCAGACCTTCGGGGACGAAAGGCTCGACAACATAGTTCAGCTCCAGGCCTTTCTGATGCGCACGCAAGGCTAACGTCTTGAGGGTGGGCTCGACGCTGCCGCGCAGCTTGAAATCGATCGATTCCAACTCGATCTTGCCGGCCTCGATTTTGGAGAAGTCCAGGATGTCATTGATGATGGCGAGGAGTGCTTCACCGGAGGCCCGCACCATGTCCACGTACTCGCGCTGCTCGGGATTCAGTTCCGTATCCAGCAGGAGTTCGGTCATACCCAGGACACCGTTCATGGGAGTGCGAATCTCGTGGCTCATGTTGGCCACGAATTCGCTTTTGAGCTGATTGGCGGCTTCAGCACGCACCTTTTCCTGCTCGGCGCGGGCTTTCTCCTGATCTGCGCGGGTTTTTTCCTGGGCGAGTTCCTGCGTGCGCACCTCGACCGCCTCCTTGAGTGCCCGCTGGATCTGCTTTTGCCGCTTCTCACGGTGGCCGAGCATAAAGAGCACAATCGCCGGAAGCATCAAACACAGCAGCCCGAGGATCGGCCAGTCGCGCCACAAGGGCGGCCGGATTTTAAAGCTGAGGACGGCGGGCTGTCTGCTCCATGGGCCCCAACCGTCGCGGGCTTCGACCTCCAGCCGGTAGTCATGGGCCGGCAGGCCCGGAAACTGCAGCTCCCGCAGCGAAGTCTCCCGCCAGTCGCTGAAGAGAGGCTGGAGCCGATAGCGGAAGAGGATGGAACTTTCGCGGGCGAACGTGAGCGACGAATAGCGCGCCACCAGGGAGTTCGAAGCGTAATCCACGGAAATCTGGCTCGCTTTGTCGACTCGGGTCCTGCCAAAAGTCAGTTGAGTGAAGGCTACGGAGGGAGGCGACACTTGGCGCGTCTGTGGCCTGGGGGTGAAATGGGCCAAGCCGGCGCTAGTGCCGATCCACACCGTGCCATCAGGCTCTGCCCCAAAACCGTTGTGATCGCAATCATCCCAGATCAAACCCTCATTGTGATCGTATTGATCCCAGTGGTCTCCAGTGAGGACTCGCACCCCTTGATCGGTTCCTGCCCACAATTGGCCGTGCGCATCGAAGCCGAGGAAGTAAGTCATTTCCCCCCGCAGACCCAGTTCGCTGCCATAGTGCGTCATGGACAGGCGTTCACCCTCCACCCGAACCCGGGTCACGCTGCCGGAGTACCAATAGCCCACCCAGAATTCGTTGGGGCGGGATGCGGCTAGAGTCAGAACCACGTCGTGGCGCAGCCCGTCTGCGGTCGTAATCTGGCGCCAGCGGCCTCCTGCCAAACGGAAGACCCCCAAGGCCGAGCCGACCAGTATCTCCCCCTCGGGTCCCTCGATTACGGCATAGCAACGAGCCGCTGGAACCTCCTCCACGCGCCGGAAGTGTTTTTCGGAGAGCTGTGCTACGAACAGACCCTTTTCCGTTGCGGCCCAGACTCGATGTGACCGGTCGAGCGCCAGAGCGAAAGGCAGCAACCCTGCCAGCCCTTGATCCTGCCGGAACCACTCGATTCTCCCGGTGCGCGAGTCGATGCGGGCCGCGCCATTACGCTCGGTGCCCAGCCAGATGCTTCTGTCCTGTTCCAGTTGCAGCGTGTGGATCGGGGTTCTCCCCACCCGGGAGTCCCTTTGCCAGGTCCATCTTTCTCCGCTCTTCCGTCCGGCAAACAAACCATCCTCCGTACCGACGAGAACCGTGCCATCGCTCAGAGGCAGGATCTGGTAGACCAGCTCGCTCGCCAGACCGCTTTCGGAAGTGAAAGCTTCCCACTCATCGTAACCTCTCCACCTTGCTAATCCATGGCCGGCCATGCCCAGCCAGAGGGAGCCCTCCCGGTCGCGCAGCACGGAATAGACTGGACCGCGTAGCCCCTCGCGGCCGCCCACGGTTCGGAAGTGCCGCCCTTGGTTAATGGTCAGGCCTTCGATGGTGGGAACCAGCAATCGGCCCCTACCATCCACTTCCATCTGGCCTGCGCCGCCCGTTTGCGGGAACCCTGGATTCGAGACATCAAAGTGCGTGTTCTCATGCCGCAGGACCGCGAACTTCCGCCCGTCATGCATCCACAAATCGCCGCTGCCATCCCGGCGGATGCTCGTCCAGTTTCCCTCCGGCAAACCTGCGGGTTTGCCGAAAACGTCGACTGTTGTGCCGCTTATCCGGCACAGGCTGGTGCCGCATCCGAACCACACTTTCCCGCGTTCCAGAAAAATCCCGTGAGTGCGAGGTCCGCCAGCTCCAGGGGGAGTGGCGAGCATGCGAAGAGCGAGTCCACCTCCTCCCGGGCTGGTGGCTTCAACCAGGCCACGCTCCGTGGCGATGAGGGTACGGACTGTGCCATCAAAAAGAATCGAGCTGTAACCATCAACGCCGCGGGCGTCCGGCAACAGAACCTTTTCGAAGCGCTCTCCCTTCTGTTGATAGACACCTCCGCGGTACCCCGCCAGCACACTGCCGTCCGGCGCTTCGCCCAGGCTCAAGACAGTATCTCGGGAAAGACCGTCGTCGTCTCCGTAACGCTGAAACGACTGCCCGTCAAACCGGAACAGACCGTTTTCAGTTCCCACCCACAGAAAGCCCGTGCGATCTTGAAAGAGGACTTTCACGGCCAGGTTGGTGAGACCTTCCTCGTTTCCGTAGTAGCGAAAACTGTACTGCTGAGCCTTCACCGGCGCGGCAAGCGCGAGGCAAGCCAGGAGAACCACGAAGGGCGATTTCGCGTTAGGACTGCAGATTGGCACATCCGTTATATCGGCGAACTTGGGTGGTTTCTTGAGGCAGAAATGACGTTTAGCACTCAATTAAAGCTATCTGGGGGTGTTTAGATTGTTCGATGTCGGCGGCGTGGTGGCGATTGCCGGCTTGGCGTCGACGCTTGTGGTCTCAGCCGTCCGCAACACCTGCGCTCTCTATCGGGCGGAGAGGCTGCCGTGATGACGGTGACTCCTGGCGTGCTGAGCCCGTCGGCCAGCAAGCGGTGCGCCGACTCTCAGAATTGGCCTCGAGCCCGGCGAATTGGCCGGCATTTGCGGGGTGTCATCTCTTGCTCCCCGTTAATATGCAGGCAGGCGCCGCCTTTCCGCTTCTCGATTAACGGCCCGCCTCTTTCGCCACATACCGGCAGAGCCCATGCCAGTGTGCAAGGTTCGAGTCCTGTGAGTCATGGATCGAGCGTTGCCACTTGCTTCCGCATTTTCCGCCGCACATGAGGCAAGGCGCTTCCATAGCATATCCCCCGCATTGGAGACAGTCCTTCCCTACCTCGCCTTTTGACCAATTGGCTCCACAGTGGGTGCATATAGGCATTGTGGAATCCTTTCTTACGGCTGATTTTCGCTGACGAGGGTGGCGAGGTCAAGGCAGTTTTGAAGTCTGAAATCGCCCGCGGGCATTCGGCAGGAGGGCGCTAGTTATGTGGGACAACGCGCGCGGAAGCACCCGTGCAGCGCTCGCGTGATGTCCCACCTCGGGCTGGGGCAATCGGGGCCCGCTTACGGGTCATCGCGCCACTCCGTGACCCTACCCTTAGGCCTTCAGGTCCATGGTGGCTTCCTTCACAATCTCATCAATCGCGGCCTCCTGTTCGGAGCTCAGCACGGGCGAACTTTCCGCGTGCGAGCAACTGCCGCACTTTCGCCGCGGCCCGCTTCTCGAAACGTTCCCGATCCAGGCTGTCGCCCACTCCCCACGTCCAGGAGTCGAAGAAGGGTGAGAGCAACTCCACGTTGCGAAAGTTCTGAACGGTGTGGTCGTGGTCATAGGTGTGGCCATTCGGACCCACCTCCTCGATGACGTTCAGCGCGAGTGTTTCCTCGTTCACCTCGAAACCTCGGACGGCATGGCGCACATAGCGGGCGATTTCATTATCGATCACGAGCTGCAGTGGCGAGAACGTGACGGCGTTTTCCAGGTGGCCGACGGTGCCAAACCCAATCGCGCCCGCCATCACCGTAACGTACATCGAGATCGCCTTCTCAACCCCCACCTGAATTCCCGGCACGCACGCGTCTGTCTTGCCGCCATGGATGCCGGAGGGACATCCGTAATACTCCGAGATGAGCTGCACGCGTGCCGCAAGCAGCGGCATGCGCTCCGGGCCCGCATAGCCGAAATGCATCGAGCGCATGTCGCAGTAGCCGGGCGTCAGGTCAATCGTCATCGTGGCGTCAGGATCGACCGCATATCCCAGCACCAGACCTCCCAGGCTTTCCGCCAGGCCGACGCGAGAGAACCCCTGCGGCGCTCATCGGCGCCGTGGCCCCGCCATTCGGCATCGTGTCCAGACTCTGGGGCAGGCCGAGTTCGAGATGGGCCAGCATCACGTCAGCCATGGCCGCATCCAGGCACAAGGGTGACCGCGCCTCGGCATAACCCACCAGGATCGGATTGCGCCGGTGCGCCTCGCGGCTCCCGGCGACGACCTCGCCAATGCGCGCAACATATGCCACATCCTGCCGCTTGAAAGTCTCGATCCCGCCGTATTTCCGCGTGGCCTTGACCAATTCCGCCGCCATCACCACGGGGCGAAGGTGCGCGGGCACATCCTGGGCGGAACAGGGCAGACCGGTGTAGGCAATCTGGTCAAGCTGGTCGGCCAGCTTCAGCGACTGCCGGACGTCCTCGAGCGTGGCGTAGCGTCGTTGGCCGTCCATGTCCCAGATGAAGCAGGAGAATCCACCCGCATTGACCGTGAAATCTTCATGCACCCGAAAGGGCTGCGCATCAAATCGCACCTGCGAATACCGAACTGGCATCCGCTTGGGCCAGCGGTGGGGGTCCTGAAAGTTGCGGCGCATTCGGGCGAGGGCGGCTTCCACGACTTCAGGCGGGAACTTCACGGTCCGCCGGTCCATGTCCACACGGCAGCCTGCCTCCCGGAGATATTCCAACGCCTTGAGGTGATCGATCCACATTCCCGTGCCCTCGAGAATCCGCAACGCGGACTGATGGATCGCATCCATCTCTTCACGGCTTAAGTACCGGATGGGTTCAATCGAAGAGGTTTTCATAAATTGCCTCCCGGTAAGGAATCTAAAAGACAACTGAAGACCTGCGGGTAAGTATCGGAGGCCACGCGCGTACCGCCATTTCGAGATGATTATGACTAAGCAATCGAGAGGTTTCCACCATAAAAACCTTTTCTCGCGCAGAGCCGCAGAGGCGCTGAGAAGGAAAGACAAAAGAAAGAGAAAAAATCCTGGCGAACCCCCTGGCTAGTTTCCCAGCTCTTCCTTCTTCATTGTTCATCTTTTCTCTGCGCCTCAGCGTCTCTGCGCGAGTCATCTTTTCCTCAGAGCTTTTCTCGCGCAGAGCCGCAGAGGCGCTGAGAAGGAAAAGACAAAAGAAAGAGAAAAAATCCTGGCGAACCCCCTGGCTAGTTTCCCAGCTCTTCCTTCTTCATTGTTCATCTTTTCTCTGCGCCTCAGCGTCTCTGCGCGATTTATCTTTTCCTCAGAGCTTTTCTCGCGCAGAGACGCAGAGGCGCTGAGAAGGAAAAGACAAAAGAAAGAGAAAAAATCCTGGCGAACCCCCTGGCTAGTTTCCCGGCTCTTCCTTCTTCATTGTTCATTTCTTCTCTGCGCCTCAGCGTCTCTGCGCGAGTAACTGGTTCTGCCGAAAGCGTCTCAGCGCGAGTCACCACTTTCCTCTTCCAGGCCATTTACGGCCCTGACAATTCCTTCCTTCATCAG
The DNA here is from genome assembly GCA_963804995.1 of uncultured Acidobacteriota bacterium. GTDB lineage: Bacteria > Acidobacteriota > Terriglobia > UBA7540 > UBA7540 > Bog-366. The sequence continues at coordinate 266,022 of CAWDSK010000001.1, read as the reverse complement.
CCCAGCTCCGAAGTTGAGGACGTATCCGAGTTTCAAGCCCGTGAGGCGCAAGTAGGTTTGTATCTGTTTGCGGTGTGACTTATTGACCTGTTCCACCGACTTTAGTTCGACAATGACCTTGCCGGCGACCAGCAGGTCGGCACGAAACGCTTCTTCAAATTCAAAGCCTTTGTAGACAATTGAAATAGGAATCTGGCGCTTGACCTCCAATCCCCGCCGGCTCAATTCATGTGCTAGAACCACCTCATAGACCGATTCGAGGAGCCCTGGTCCCAGATCGCGATGAATTTCGATCGCGGTGCCGACAATGATTGTGCCGATCTCGTTTTCGGTCATAGAACCTTTCCTCGCGCAGAGCCGCAGAGACGCTGAGAAGGAAGGACAAAAGAAAGAGAAGGGATTCTGCACCAGTACTCGGCTGGATCCAAGGCTCTTCTTTATTGCTTATGTCTTCTCTGCGTCTCAGCGTCTCTGCGCGAGTTATCTTTTCTTCAGATTTCTTCCTCGCGCAGGGATTTAGTTGCCGAGCGCATCGACGGCCGCAATCCACTTGTTCCCGCTAATCTCGTGAGCGTCGACGTGGTGCATGGCCTCGGCATTCCAGCCTTGCGAGGAGGCTTTCACCACGGGAGCGTCGACCATCTTCTCTGCGTAGGTCGTGGTGCTGAGGTCCGTAATCTCGAAGGCATGCACCTGGTATCCATATACCGGGAGGCAGTCCTGACCTAACCGATACAGCTTTCCATTGAGTAAGAATGGCCTACCGGCGGGCCGCGCGGTGTGCAGGTCATCCTTAATCACGGGGCTGAGAGGGTGTTCGGTCCATGGCCCCTTGAAATCCTCCGCATAGAACAGGCGCAAGGTTTTATTTCCTTCGACGCAGATGAACATCCACCACATGTCCTTGTACCGGACCAAAGTCGGGCTGATGAAATGATCGCCCGTGAGCAGGTCTTTCTGATATTCCCACTTGTCGGGGAAGGCGGTCGCTTTGTACAGCCGGACGGAAGTCTCGGTATGGGCTTCCGGAATCATGTAGTAGTCGTTCTGCCACTTGAACACAAAGGGATGAGCGAGGACGAAAGGCTCATGGACAACAATGTGCTTGTAGTGCCACTCCAGGCCGTTGCGGCTTTCCGCCATTCCGATTCCGCCCTGGTCAGCCTTCAGGTCCTTGGCGGTAAAGAACAGGTAATAGCGCGAGCCCTCCACAACCATGAAGGGGTGGGCAAGGGTATCGACCTTCAGGTCAGTGACATCCGCGCCCGTTAACACCGGGTTCCTGACCTTTGCCGGAGGTGAAAGGTGCAACGGGGAAGGCCCCCTGTAGATGCCGAGCGTCCAGTGGCTTGCGGCCGCAGCGGTCTTGGGTGCGGAAGGCTGTTGAGCGTTACTGCGTAATAGAAGTCCACACGTGAAAATAGCTATGGTTAATACTAATCCGCGTTTCATGTTGATGCGCCTCTCGCCCAGGGTTTTGATTTTGGACTCCCGGGGCGCGGTTCAGTATACGCTCATCCGTCGCCCTTCGCCCGCGAAGTGGAAGAATTGCCAGGTTCACCGCTGAGGCGCAGAGGCACAGAGAAAAGCTATTTGTTTCGAGCCTCTGTGCCTCCGTGTCTCTGTGGTGAGGTGGGAGGGGTTTTGGGGTTCGGAACTGGGGATTAGGAATTGGAGATGGGGGCCGGAGGCTAGGGACTGGGGGCTAGGGATTAGGGTTTGGGGATTAGGGGTTCGGGACACGGGGCTCGGGGTTCGGCGATCCCGAATCTGGAATCGGGAATCGGGACTCGGAACTGACTGTAAGCTGTCGGCTGTCGGCTGTGAGCTGCATGTTGTTAGCTGGTTCCTGCGTTTGCCTCTGGGGCATCGGGCAGCAGAAAACGCCCCGGTGCGGATGGGTCGTCCACCATTAGGATCGGTGGACTTTCAGCCCCGGCGACGCCCTGGCTGCCCGCTAGGCCAACATGAGGCGTTCACCCTTTGGTTCCGGAATGGGATCCCCGAATTCCCGGGCGGTGTCGATCCACAATTGCATGGCTTCGTGGGCGTGTGCGAGCGCCGCTTCCTGAGTGTTGCCATGGGCCATGCAACCCGGCAATTCCGGGACTTCGGCAACAAAGACTTGGTCCTCGTTGCTCCAATAGATGATGATTTCATACTTGTGCATGTTTAGTCGTTATGCCTTCTCACAGGCTCTAATCAATCACAGGTCACTTGCCACTTGTTACTCGTCGCTGCGATTACGATTTGCCTTGCACGATCTCCGAAATTTGCTTTAAGACCTTTGCATGCTGCCCTATCCTATTTTGAATCTGCCACTTGAATTTGATATCAGCCTCGCGCCCTCACGGATCTTGAATCTGCAATTTTGAATTTGAGATCGCCCTCGGCCCCATCCCGATTGACAACCTGCGTTTACCGCTGGGGCACCGGGCATGAGAAAAGCCACGACAGAACTACGCTCACCGTGGTTCTACTCCTCAACATATGCTTTATGTAAAATCCAAAGTTCACGCTCCTTACGTCATTCCGCAGGGGGGCACCTTGAGGGGTGCGTACTTTAGCCGGTTACGACAGATTGCGTGGGAGGCTCGAACCTGTGAGAGAACATTCCCCCGCGAAGCTATGTGGCGTATACTTTGGTCTGTTCGGGATTCAAAGATGGCTATTCTCCTCTAAGGCAGCGGATGCTAGAAACTCAAGAACTCGAAAGGCTGATGTCCGACGTCGAATCGGATCGGGTCGAGCGTAAGGAATCGATCAATGACCGCGAAAAGATACGGCAGGCGATTTGCGCGTATGCGAACGATCTGCCTGACCATCGAGCTCCAGGATACATCTTTGTGGGCGTCAACAACGCGGGCAATCCTGTTTCTTTACCCATAACTGATCAATTGTTGCTGACGCTGTCGGATATGCGGTCCGATGGGAACATACTTCCGTTACCGTTCATGACTGTGGAAAAAGTAACCCTCAACGGAATTCCGGTCGCGGTCGTTGAGGTTCACCCATCCGATATGCCCCCGGTCAGGCTGAGAGGTCAAGTCTGGATTCGCGTCGGCCCCCGACGCGCGATTGCTACTCGCCAAGAGGAGAGGGTACTGACAGAACGTCAAATAGCAGGATCTCGCACCTTCGACCACCGTCCGTGCCTCAACGCTACGCTTGATGACCTCCTCGTCGAATCATTCCGTTCGGAATATCTTCCTAGGGTTGTCGAAGCAGATGTAATTGCCCAGAATAATCGGTCAGTCGAGGAACAGTTGGCCTCACTGCGATTCTTTGACCTTAGAAAGCATACCCCCACTTACGCCGGGGTGTTGGTGTTCGGAAAAGACCCGCTGAACTTCATGCCCGGTGCCTTTATCCAATTCGTCCGGTTTGATGGAATGACACTCGCTGATTCGGTACAGGATGAAAAGTCGATTTCAGGCAACCTCCTAACGCAATTACTCCAGATTGACAACCTCTTGCCGCTCCAAATCCGCACGGCTCGCGTCTCCGCTGGTGGCCTGCGACACGAGGAAGTCCCTGACTACCCTTTGGTAGCTGTCCGCGAATTCACCTTGAACGCAATCATGCACCGAGCGTTCGAGGCCACCAATGCTCCCGTCCGAATTAGCTGGTTTGGGGACCGAATTGAAATCCAGAATCCGGGTGGCTTATACGGTCAGGTAACCCCTGAGAATTACGAGAGAGTCAGCGATTATAGGAATCCCGTCATTGCGGAAGTATTGAAGGCCTTGGGATACGTCGAAAGGTTTGGTACGGGTATAACGCGCGCCAATGCTGCGCTAAAAGCCAATAATAATCCTCCGGCAGAATTCACCTTTGAAGCCACTCATGTTCTGGTCACGATTCGGAGGCCTGCTTGAAGACCATCGCTTTCTTCAATAACAAAGGCGGGGTCGGGAAAACGACGCTGGTGTACCACGTTGCGCACATGCTCTCGCGTCTTGGCTATCCCACTCTGGCGGTCGACTTGGATCCCCAGGCTAACCTAACATCCGCGTTCTTTGACGAGACCACGCTGGAAGCACTCTGGGATATAGAAGTATCAACGGTTCTAGCCTGCGTAAACCCGATTCTACAGGGGGTTGGTGACATTCAGCCGCCAGTTCCGTTACCAATTGTAGGCGTTCAGCCGCCTCCTCCGCTTCTAACCGGGGAAAGCTTGTGGCTCATCGCCGGCGACCTTGGGTTGTCCCGCTTTGAGGACAAGCTGTCCTCAAGCTGGCCCGGTGGATACAGCAATGACCCGGCGGCCTTGCGTGCCACATCCGCGTTTTATCGAATAATGCAAGCGGCTGGAAACGAGGTCGGAGCGGTGGTGGCCCTAGTCGAACGTCGGGCCGAATCTTGGCGCCATAAACCGGGCGGCACTCCTTGCCGCTGACCATCTCGTGATTCCCTTGGCAGCCGATCTGTTCTCACTTCAAGGGCTCAGAAACCTCGGCCCGACCATCAGAGACTGGCGACGCCAATGGAAGCAGATTCAAAAGCTGGTCGGGGTAGATTTTGAATTGCCTGCCGGTCTTATGGCACCAGCGGGGTATGTTGTGCTACAGCACGCGGTCCGCCTAGACCGGCCGACTCAAGCTTATGCCAAGTGGTTAGATCGCATTCCGGCCGTTTACAGGGAAGCCGTCCTTGGCGAAAAGCCTTCTGGCCAAATCGACCAAGGGGATGATCCGCACTGTCTTGCGACATTGAGGAATTACCGAAGTCTCATGCCGATGTCGCAAGACGCACGGAAGCCCATGTTCGACCTCACTTACGCCGATGGCGCCATAGGCAGCCACGCGCAGCTTGTGCAGACCTGTGCCAACGAATTCAAAAACCTGGCAAAGGTAATTGCTAAGGCTGCCTCACTCGAATTCCCCCGTCCGGTTTCTTCTCGACACTGACTGACACCAACACCCCGCCGAGCCGCCTCGCTTGATGTGTTGCCATACATTGTCCGCGGTGCCAGGCGCGCAAACGCTCGCCTCCTCGGTTCAACATTGCCTCCGCACGCCATCGCGCGCAGCTTGTGCCACGGCCGACCTGCCCCGATGCATCGGGGCAGGCTGCCCGTGGCACTTTTGCGGCGTCGGTTTCTTTAAGAGCAGTGGCTAGTGGCAAGTGCTAAGGGCAGTGACGAGTGGCGAGTGACAAGTGCCAAGGGCAGTGACAAGTGACCCTTCGACGGGCTCAGGGCAGGCTTAGTGACATGTGACGAGCAAGCCCCCTGTATCCCGAGTCCCTAACCCCTAACCCCGAATCCCGAACCCCGGGGGCCTGGAAAGGTGCGGTATACTGGGGGTATGGCCACGATCGATATTGCAAGTCTTAGCCTTGAAGAACGGCTGCGACTCTTGGAGGAGCTCTGGGAGAGCCTGACCCGAACGCCGGAGGCGCTCCCCCTGACCAACGCCCAGCGCGAGGAGTTGGACCGGCGGCTGGATGAACTGGATCGCGAGGGCCCCCTCGGCATTCCTTGGGAAGAGGTGCATCGTGGGATTCGGGGTCGCACCCCGTGATGCAACTTCTTGTCCGGACCGCAGCCGCGGCTGATATTGAGGCGGCGTATCTCTAATCGTTATAGCGTGCATGCACGGACGGCGCGATCCCATCCGCTGGAAAGGCCGAACCTGAGACCGTCAAGCCAACCCAACATCGAAATTCACAAATCTAAAATTGCCAGACCACCCCGTCGCCCGGGGTGCCACCCCTCCTTAACTAAGGAGGGGAGCGTAAGCACGAGGCCGAACGCCGTTCGGCCCTACACCTGCCCCCGAGTCCCTAATCCCTAACCCCGAATTCCGAACCCTAAATCGCAAATCACAAATTCAAAATTCCGAAAACCGAACCCTGAATCGAAAACCGCCAATCGTCAATCGAAAATCACCAATCGCAAATTCAAAATCTAGAATCCAAAATCCCTCTCCCCCCGTTCCGCCTCATCGCTATGCTATATTCGCTGGGGAGGGAGGGTCGCCAGCCACGATGTGTCACCCAGACGATGGCCAGCTCGCATCCTACGCCATGCGCGTCGAGGAATCGCAGGGCCGGCGCTACCCTGAGCCCGCGCACCCCTACCGCAACGACTATGAGCGCGATCGCGACCGCATCATCCACTCCCGCGCCTTCCGCCGCCTGGAGAACAAGACGCAGGTCTTCACGCGCCGCTATTCCGACCACTTCCGCAACCGGCTGACCCACACGCTGGAGGTGGCGCAGACGGCTCGCACGGTGGCGAAGGCGCTAGGGCTGAACACCGACCTGACGGAAGCGCTGGCGCTGGTCCACGACGTGGGGCATCCGCCTTTCGGCCACGCGGGCGAAGCCGAACTCAACCGTCTGATGCGGCAGCGCCACGACGTCTTCGATCACAATCTGCATGCGCTGCGCATCGTCGAGCATTTCGAGCAGAAGTATGTGGAATTCCCCGGCCTCAATCTGACCTTTGAGGTGCGCGAAGGAATCATCAAGCATTCGCGCGATTACGATCCCGCCCGCTACCCTGAACTGGCTGAGTACCGTTTGGACCAGCGCCCCCCGCTTGAAGCCCAGCTCATCGACGTCGCAGACGAGATTGCCTACAACTGCGCCGACCTTGATGACGGCTACGAAGCCAAACTCCTGACTTTGCCCTTGATTCGCGCCGGAGTGCCGCTCTTTGACCGGCTCTATCGAGGCATCGAACGGAAGTATCCCGCCGCGCCGGAAAAGCTTAAGTTCAACGAAGCCCTGAAGCGGCTGTTCGACCGGCTCGCGACCGACGTGATCGAATCGACCAAGGGTCGACTACAGAAACAGGGCATCCGCACGCTGGCCGAGGTGCGCGCCCAGCGCCGGCGCCTGGTGTCGTTCGGACCGCGCCTGGCGCGCGAGAATGCGCGGCTCAAGCAGTTCCTTCATAGGCGCCTCTATTCGCATCGGAATGTAAATACCGAGCGCCAGAAACTGGTGAGCTCGATTCGCAGGCTCTTTGAGTATTACGTCAAACGCCCGCGCGGCCTTCCCAGCTTCTATTTCGCCCAAGCGCAGAAGGAACCCGTCTACCGCATCGTGTGCGACTACATCGCGGGTATGACCGACAACTATCTGCTCGAGCAGTACGAAAGGCGGCTGGGCCATTGAGCCTGCGGTTCGCGGGGCGACCTGTGCGGACGCTTGCCTATGCTAAGATATCGCCACCAATCTCAATTCCGGGCTGAGGCGGTCCAGGCCAAGACGAAGGGGACGTTGTGAATCTGCGCCGACAACTCGTCATCTCCGTGTTGCTGCTCGTCATCGTGGTGCTGTCCGCAGTTTCTGTTTACATGAACTTCGGGGGGCGTGAAGTCACGCTGCTCGATGCCTTTTACATGGCGGTCATTACGATCTCAACCGTGGGCTACACCGAAATCGTGAATACGGCGGCACACCCCGGGTTGCGCGTATTCAACATTATTTACATCCTGTTCGGCATCGGCATCATGCTTTATGTTTTCTCGGTCTCAACTGCTTTTATCGTGCAGGGTGAACTCCAGGACATTTTTCGGAGACGCAAGATGCTGAAACAATTACAGGACATGCAGGACCACCTGATCGTCTGCGGTGCGGGTGAGACCGGCAACTATCTGGTGCAGGAGCTGCTGAAGACCGGCAATCTGTTCGTGGTGATTGACCACGACGAGGAGCGCCTGGCGAGAATCAGCCAGCGCGGCGACTTCCCCACGCTGAAAGGGGATGGCACGGATGAGGAAATCCTGACCACGGCGCGCATCCAACAGGCGCGCGGCCTGGCGATTGTTCTCCCCGAAGACAGAGATAACCTGATGGCCACGGTGACAGCGCGGCAACTGAATCCTGCCTTGCGCATCGTGGCGCGCTGCGCGGAAGTTAAGATGGTCGATAAGCTTCTGCGTGCCGGGGCCAATGCCGCGATTTCTCCCAACCAGATTGGTGGCATGCGCCTGGCCTCGGAACTGATTCGACCCTCCGTCGTCACCTTCCTCAACTTGATGCTCAGAGACGCGACCAGGACAATCCGCGTGGAGGAGATTGCGGTGGGCGAAGACTCCCCCTGGATAGGGAAGAATCTTAAGGAGATGGACCTGCACCGGCGCTTCGATCTGCTGGCGTTGGCGGTGCGCAAACCGGATGGTGAATTGAAGTTCAATCCCCGCCACGACGTGGCGCTGGCAGGCGGCGACGTGCTGGTCGTTATGGGTGAGGTTGAGAATGCCTGGAAAGCGCGCGAAGCGGCTGGGAGTAAAGTTCCGCATCGCGCGGGGTAGAGGCTGAACCGGCGTAACGCGGCGCGGTGGGCTGCAAAAGAAATCCAAAAGGCAAAGGGCAAAAGTCAAAAGTAAAAAAGCCTCAGCAAGCCGTGGCTTTCCGTTGCATCCTACAACCCCCTCACCCCCCGGCACCTCTCCCCCAAAGGGGCGAGGGGAGAGTTAATTTGAATCTCTAGCCCTCTGTCGCCGCGGCTACCGAGGGGGGAGTTAAATTGAATTTACGCGGACGAGAGAGGGACGTTGAATTGAACTCATAGCCCTCGCCCCTTTGGGGGAGAGGGTGGACCGCAGCCGGCGTTTTCATCAGCCGGGGCGGGACGGGTGAGGGGGTCGCCCAGGAACCAATTGATGAGCACGCAGCATAGCGCCGCACGATGGAACCATAACCAAGCGATCAAAACATTTGATGTCAATAGAAGATGGACTGCCCCGACGCGCCGTGGCGCTACCGGCTGGCCAGGATCAACGGCGACGACGAGGGCGCCTGCAGTGTTCGTACCCGGTCAAAGCCCGCGGCCAGGAGCCAGGCGCAGTACTCCGCCAATGTGAAGGTGTCGCCTTCCTCGGACTCCACCGCCTGAGGCGCCCGGCCTGTGCGCACCACCCCGGTCAGTCGCGCCCAGTTTGCCTGGAGCTGCCGGGTGTGCAGGACGATGCCTCCCAGGTAGGATGGGCTTTTCTGGGAAAGGTAGGCCCGCGCCACGGGAGCCAGCAGGTAACGGCCGTCCGCCTTCTCCAGCTACTTCATTCCCACCAGCGCGTCAAGCAGGATGCGGAGACCGCGAAAGGAACTGCCCGTTTCGCCCGCCAGATCCTCGACCGTCGCGTGACCTCTGTCGATGCACGTGAACATATCCAACTCGAGCGCAGTGGTCATGATGTGAGTAGCGGCAAATCCCCAAGTGACCTCCAACATCTGTTGAGGTGAGACCTCTCCTCCGGAGGTCTGCAAACTAGCCGAAGCCATGAGGAACCTCCCTGGATGTGTGCGACTTGTTGTCCTATTCTGCCGTGAACGGAGGGATTGGTCAATTATCCTTTTTGCCAGACATCCGTTTTGAATCTATTATGCTTCCAAGGGAACGAAATCCTTGAGCCGCGGCACCAGATGACGGTGCGTGGCCTCTGGCCCATAAAATAACGCGTGGATGTACATCAGTAGAGCAGGTTGGGAGAATCGCGGGGGCGGGTTCCTGCGATAGGGGAAGTAGCAGAGCCTTCCTGCTACGATTTTGCGTGGGTTATGATAGGAGACGAGCGGCCAGAGGGCGGGGAAGAATCGGAAACCAACTTTGGCCAAAAGTGTGTGCCAATGGTTGCCGGAAGACGCGGTGACTTCAGCGTATAGACGAAAATTCCAGCCGTGGGGCCCATGGCGCTCCTGGCGAAGAACCTGACGGAGAATGCGCGCGCCCAAGCCGCGGCCGCGAAGGGCGGGATCGACAAAGATGTAACTGCCGAACACGACGCGGAAGGCTGGAAGGACCAGCGTGCAGGCGCCTCCTACGAGTCGGCCATCGAGGGAGGCGGCAAAAAGGTGAACGGGATTAACGCGAGCCGGCGAGGGCACCATCACCCGCCGCAGCACGCGGGGGCTGACGCGCTCGTCCGGGTTGAAGCTGCGGCAGTAGAGGCGGAGGTATTCATCCAGTTCCCGCCGCCGGGTGGGGTGGAGAAGATGCACGGTGAGTTTTTCCATTATTTCACCTGTTTTATTTCGAATTGGGAATTCGCGCCCGTTTCTTGTATCTTGTATCTTGTAACATAGGCTCGGGGGTTAGGGCCATCTTGTGGGGAGTGTCACCCGGGATGTTAAGGAAGCTCGGCTGTTTCTTGATACTGTTTCTGGCTTTCGCGTTCGCCTCAACGGCCGAAGATCTTGATGACCCGGGGTTCGCCCCGCTCTTCGACGGCTTGAGTCTGGCTGGTTGGCACGTCATGGGAGAGGCGGATTGGCACGCCGAAAACAATCTCCTGTGGACGGAGGGCAAGGGCGGCTGGTTGCGGACCGACCGGCGTTACACCGACTTTGTCTTGCGGCTTGAGTATCGGCTCACCAAAGGCGCAGCCAGCGGGATCTTCCTGCGCGCTGCGGAACAGGGAAACCCCGCGTTCACCGGGTTCGAAATACCAGTTCTTGATGACGAAGGTCAGCCCACGGACCTGCACAGCACCGGAGCGGTTTACGGCGCCATCATCCCCCTTTATAGCGTAGGCCGAAAAGCCGGCGAATGGAATGAAATCGAGATAACCTGCGTCGGCCGCCGCCTGACGGTCTATCTGAATCGAAATCGGATTCATAAGATCGACTTTAATGACCCGGCGTTTGTCTTCGCCGAGCAACGTCCTCTCAGCAGGGTTCCGAACGAAGGTTACATCGGGCTTGCCAGTCACACAAATCGCGTGGACTTTCGCAACCTCCGCATTCAGGTCCTGAAACCCGCAGACTGAGCCAATTCCGCACGACGCAACTTGAAAATGGCAGCTCGAAACTCGGGGCAAGTTTCGAATTTCGCTTCTTAGGGAGGAACTCATTGCTTAACCTTCGTGCCAAATCAGAAAGAGGGATCGGAGCGGCCGTGGTCTTTTTCGTGGTCGTACTGGGCGTTGTTCTTCTTGCCCTGATCTTGAAAGTCGCAAGCCGCCAGGGGCCGCTGATAGTCGTCCAAAAAGCTCCCAAGGGCCTGGGGCAACGCACCGACCTCACCCTCGAAGCGCGGGACGCGAAGCATAACCTCAAGGCTCTGACCGTTGAGGTGGTGCAGAATGGCCAGGTGGTGCATCAAGCCAACATGGCCTTTTCCGCCCGCCCGCATCCCTGGTGGAGATTCTGGCCGGGCGGCCCGGTGAGTTCCGCTGCCCTGACCATCCCAGTGGGCCACGAAGTGGCTCCCGAACTGAAAGAGGGCCGTGCCACGGTGCGCATCACCGCCCTCAATGATTCCTGGGGACGCTTCTTTCGTGGCGGGCGTGGCGAAGTAGTGTTGGACCTGCCCGTGCGATTTGCTCCGCCGGCAGTTGAGGTGCTGACCACGCTGCACTACATCAACCAGGGCGGCTGCGATATGGTGGTTTTTAAAGTCTCATCAGGAACCGCGGAGTCCGGCGTGCAAGTGGGTGACTCCTTTTTTCCCAGTTGGCCTGTGAAAGCTTCCCAGCCGGAAATACGCCTGTGCCTTTTTGCTTACGCCTATAACGTTGACCCTTCGACCACCGCGCGCGTCGTGGCTCGCGACGATGCCGGCAACGAAACCGTGGCCAACTTCAACTACAAGGTCTTTCCCAAGAAATTCCACTCTGACACGCTCGACCTGGGAAAGATCCAGGGCGGAAAATTTCTGGAGAACGTTGTCCCTCCCATCATGAGCCAGACGCCCGAACTTCGCGACCAGGGAAGCTTGATCAAGAATTTCCTGCTCATCAACGGCTCGCTTCGGCAGGAGGACGCGCACAAGCTTGTGGCCTTCTCCCAACGCACGGCGCCAAGATTCTTGTGGAAGGGGCCTTTCCTCCGCCTGGCCGCCAAAACCGAAGCCAGCTTTGCTGACTACCGCACTTATGTTTACGACGGCCAGCCTGTGGATCATCAGACGCACCTGGGCTTTGACCTCGCAGGCCTGGAGCATATGCCCGTGCGCGCGGCCAATGACGGCACCATCGTGTTTGCGGGATTCTTTGGGATTTTCGGAAACGCGGTGGTCATCGATCACGGCTGCGGCCTTCAGAGTCTGTACGGCCACTTGAGTTTCATCGGCGTTAAAGAGGGCGATCAGGTGAAACGCGAGCAGGAGATCGGCCGCAGCGGTCAGACCGGACTCGCCGCGGGCGACCACCTGCACTTCACCATGCTGCTCGATGGTATTCCCGTGAACCCCGTCGAATGGTGGGACCCGCATTGGATTCACGACCGGATCGATGCGAAGCTGCAAGTAGGTTACAGGGGACAGGTTACAGGGAACAGGGAATAGGGAACAGGGGATAGGGAACAGGTTACAGGGGACAGGTTCCAGAATGTTGGGGGCCGCTTATCCAGCGGGACGGAATAATCATGGAAAAATCAGTTCAATCACATCGTGACTTGACAGTATGGCAAAAGGCAATGGATCTGGCCGTAGAAATTTACAAGCTCGCCGCAAAGCTTCCCCACTCTGAGACCTATCGGCTCGTGGCCCAGATTACCCGCGCCGCGGCCTCAGTTCCCGCCAATATTGCGGAAGGTCACGCCCGCGCAACAAGAAAGGATTTTGCAAACTTCGTTGCGATCGCTAAAGGCTCATTGATGGAAACGGAAACCTTCTTGATGTTAGCTATTCGACTCAGCTACGTTACCGAAGGTGAGGCTTCAGTGGCCTCGGGCCTGATTACAGAGAACAGCAAGATGCTGACGGCGCTTCGGAACCGCTTGAAGGAAGCTGCCAAATCAGAGGGATATAGCTCTCTATAACCTGTCCCCTGTCCCCTGTTCCCTCTCCCCTGTAACCTGTTCCCTATTCCCTGTCCCCTGTAACCTGTAACCTACCTTCCCGCTACCCGGCCCAAATAAAACTCGAAAAACTTGGCGGGATCGGTTTCGATGCCGGCCGCGGCGTTGGCAGGCTTGCCTTCCGCGACGCGCGTGAATCCCTGGTCATCCACTTCGATGGCCAGGTCTTTCGTCTGGCAAAGCGTTGGGTCAATCACCAGGGCCACGGCCATGGGATCAAAGAGAATAGGCGTTTCTTTGTTCCAGAGACGATAGAGTGCGGCCAAGGTGCTTGTTATCGGCGTGCCGTGCTGGAAAATGCGGCTGCGTGCTGCCGCGTCCAGCCCCAGCATGGCGGTTACGTCGAGCGGCGCCATGACAATCGGGATGCCGGAGGAGAAAACCGCTTGCGCCGCGGCGGGATTCGACTTGATGTTCCATTCGGGGTCAGGCTTGGACCCTGCCTCGTACCCGCGCGCGATGGCCCCCCCCATCAACACGATGCGCTTGATTTTCTTTGCCACCACGGGGTCAGCCTTGAGCAGCGCGGCCACGTTGCTGAGCTCCCCGATGGCGATCAGGGTGATTTCCCCCGGGCGGTGGTGGAACTGGCCGCGCAGAAAATCCACGGCGCTTTCCTTCAGGATTTGCGGGCTAACGAAGCCATCGGCCCAACGCGTTTGCTCGATGGGCTGCGCGGTTCCCGGCCGGCCGGCAGCGACCGGCACCTGCCGCCATTTTCCGCCCGCCTCCCACATGAACCTGGCCGCCAGGCGCGCTCGCGCCGCGGTATCGCCGGAAACCGTGGTCACGCCCAGCAATTGCAGCTCCGGGCTGTTCATGATCAGCGCCAGGGCAAAGGCATCGTCGATATCGGTTCCGATGTCCGTGTCGAGGATGACGGGGATCTTTGGAGGCACATCGGCCGCATTCGAAAGACAGGAGACAAGAAGGAGCATTGCGAATAATGCCAGAAATTTCCCCACGCCAACACCTCCTTAAGCGAAAATCGAAATTCGAAACTCGCTAGTGTCCAGAGTCAGAAATTCGCTGATTATCAGAGAACCCCCTCACCCGTCCCGCCCCGGCTGATAAAAACGCCGGCGGCGGTCCACCCTCTGTCGCCACGGCGACCGAGGGCGACAAATTCAGATTAACTCTCCCCTCGCCCCTTTGGGGGAGAGGGGCCGGGGGGTGAGGGGGTCATGTCACCCAATTCCGCGAAGCTGATGAAGTCGAAACTCGGAATTCGACGCCACGCCCGCGATTTTCGAATTTCGATTTTCGAGTTTCGCTCATTTCCAACATCTCACTTCACCACGGGCGCAAGCGCCACGCAAGCCAGGCCCATAATAAAGAGGACAAACATCAGGACCAGCAGGCGTTTTGCAGCCGGCCACGTAGCGATCAGCTAAATGTGCGCAGAGGGTTGAAGTTGATGACATCTATTTCCTGGGTTTCAAGGTATTGGGCCAAAGGGAAATCGTCAGTGAGAACGAGATAGCGCCCTCTTGCCGCGAGCAAAATTGCCGTGCCAGCTAGTCCAAATTTCGGGAAGTCTTTCGTATCGCCTAACTCACGACTGGGTGTGTACTGCTCCTTCATGATCTTAAGGCTGCGGGCAAAATGCAAGCGAAAGGAATACTTCAACCTCTGTGGCAGTTGCCCGAGCGGTCTTTGAGCCCCAAAGAGCCTGCCCCATTCGCTGCGCTCAGGGCAAGCTCTGAGCAAAGCGAAGGGGCAAGCTCTGAGCAAAGCGAAGGGGGCGACCTAACAAAGCCCGGCCGAAGGCCTGGGTCAACGGAACCCCCATCAACCCCGAGCCCTGAAGGGGCGGCCAATCCCCCAAACCAACCTTCACCACGGAGGCACAGCGCGGCAGAGCCGCAACCAAAGCTGTGCCATGGCCGACCCGCCCCGATACATCGGGGTCCTGGCCATGCCCGAGCACGGGCAAGAGAAGCTGTGAAGAAATCCCTAAACGAGCAAAAGCATCTCGCGCAGAGACGCAGAGGCGCAGAGGCTGCAAAGAAAACAAACCAGTTATTTGCTTAAAATCTCTGCGCCTCAGCGGCTCTGCGCGAGATTGTCTATTTCTTCACACCTTCAGATGCCCGTGGCACAAAATCTTGCCGCACCGCGAAGATTCGCGGGTTAGTGATACAGAGGGAAACCGGCGGATGCTCCGAGCCACAGGTTGCCAGCCCACAAGCGTGAGGCGCCCTGGAAGCGATCATGTAATCTTGTCAGCGTGGTTCTTGCGGATCCAGTCCTCAACCTCTTTGCGAACTTGCACCGCTAGTTTGCCCGCCAGATCGGCCTCACCCTGAGCCACCAGCCCGTAGTCGTCGTAGGCGCCCGTGTTTCGCTTTCGGCGTAAAGCATCGAGCTTAGGGATTAGCTTTTACATAGTCGGCGAGATGCCCATCGGCATTCGCAAGCAGGCGCTCGATCTCCTCACGATCGGACTCAAGCCTCTCAAGCCATTTATTAATGGCCCAGTTCTCTAAGGACATTCTCATCTCCGATGAGAAAGAGCTTTTTTTCGCCGAGTACAGTCTTTAGGAAGTTCCCGCGTACCCTGCTTGTGAATTCCTTGACTGTATAGACCGTAGGGTTGATCTCTCGGTTCAGCGTTTTCTGCGCCTCTGCGATTCGCTCGACCACATCCGCGAAGTGCACCCTGCCCACAATCATCAAATCGACGTCGCTTTGATGGCTCTCACGGGAACGCGCCACTGAACCGTACACAAAAGCGAGGTTGATTTTTCTTTCGAGGGGCTGGAGCGCCGCCAGGAGAACGTCGTGGATCCCAACCGTCTTCGCCACCAGGCTCCGCATCTCGGCATAGACCGGACTGGCCTGGTTGGCGCTATAGAGGGTGTGCGTTCCCAAAGTCTTTCTAATCACCAGGTCGGCGTCGACCAACTGGCGCAACTCCCGCTGCACGGGCCCCAGCGCAATCCCTGTCATACGAGCAAGTTGCCTTAAATAGTAGGACTCGCCGACGTGACCAAACAGAACCGCCAACACCGCACCACGCGTGCGCCCAAAAAGCGTGTCCGAAAGCGTACTAGCTGTACCCATTCTGGGGTCAATCGTACCCGAAAAGGATACGGGGAGCAATCCCCAAATGACGGGAGAGGGGTGGAAAAAGGTGTCAGGGGAAAAAGGGACCTGGAAGCTGTGAAGAAATAGCAATTTTACCGCAGAGGCACTGAGGCGCAGAGAAAAAGACCTTTATTTTCTACCCTCTGCGCCTCGGCGTCTCCGCGGTAAGAAGGTTCTAGACGATTTTTTCACACGTTCCTGACCCTTTTCCCCACTGACACTTTTCCCCGGAGGAAAACCGGCGGATGCTCCGCCCCACAGGCTGCCAGGGCGGACGGACTCCCCCTCCTGATTCAGAGCTTGTCCCTTCACTTCGTTCAGGGCAAGCTCTGAACGCAGTGAAGGAAGGGGGACGGCGCCTTCGCGCCGGGGGTGGTTACAGGATCCCAATTCCCAATCCCTAATCCCTAGTGGGAGGCGGCAGAAGCTATGATGTCGGCAAATCGGAAATATGGTGCCTGGAACGTGTGAAGAAATGTGTTTTGAGAATCGCGGGATAGGGATAAGTCGGGATGCACGATGATTTCACTTTCGTGGTGCGGGTAATCGCGGCTGGGGGTGAGGTTGCCAGGTGAGCACCGGCGGCAGCATGATTTCTTCCTCATCCTCGTGTGGCGCTTTGGCGCTCTTCACTTACGCCGGCGCCAGGGCGGCATCGGTCAGGGTGGGCCGTCGCTGCAGGGCGAACCATCGGGTCAGGTTATAACTCAGCGCCGCCCACGTTGCCTCCAGGGTTGCTTTCAGGCGGCCGCGACAGCGGAACTGGCGCAGGCCGCAGCGTTCTTTAATCCAGGCGTGGGGGAACTCGGCGATACGCGACCGTTGACCGTAAATCCGCTGCGCTTCTTCCGTGGCCATCTTGGCCTTGAAGGCCAGGGTCGCCGCGGGTTCCTCCAGGCGCGTAATCGATCGGACCCATTGGGAGCGCGCTTTTTGCGGGGCGCACTGGCTGCGTAACGTACACGTACGACAAGCCTCCCGCGGCGCGCGATAGACGTGGACGCGGACCCCGTGCCCGCGATTCTGTATCGCACGGTGAGTCAGGATTTCTCCCGCCGGGCAAGTGAAGCTGTCGTGCTCGGCACGATAGTGGAAGGCGCTGGCCAGAAACGCGGCGCGGCGGCCTTGGGCGTCGCGTTCGCCGGGCTTCCAACTCGCCTGCCACGATCCATAAAAATCCACTCCGCAGTTCGCCGCCGCCGCGACCGAGGCGTGATTGGTGTAGTCGCCATCGGCAACGATCTGCCGGGGATGGCGTCCCAGCGTTTGCGCGCAGCGGTCGAGGGCCGGTTCCAGTTGGCGATGATCGATGGCATCGGTGGTCGCCTCCACATTCACGATCAGCCCGTGCGTGGTGTCCGTCAGCAGTTGCACGTTGTAGCTCGGAACCGTGCCGCCCTCGCCATTTCTCATGACGTGGGCTTCCGGGTCGGTGCTGGAGGCGCGGGCCACAAAACTGTCGCGATCGTCCTTTTTCTCGCGCTGTAAGCGCTCGACCTCGCGTACGGCAGCCTCCAAACGGCTCCGGCGTTGCCGTGCGGCCCGCTGCCGCGCCGCCACCTGCCGCCTGGCCATCTGCTCTTCTTCCGCCGCTTGTTCCTCCATCAGCCGCACTTGTTCGCGGGCCAATTGCAGGTGAGCTTCGAGCGTCGGCTGGCGCCGGAACGTATTGCCGCCGGCATTGGCCTTGATCTTCGTGCCGTCCAGCGTCACGCGCTCCAGAGTGATCAGACCCTCGGCGCTCAGCATCCCCAGCACCTGCACGAAGAGATCGTCCAGCGCCGCCTTTTGACTGGAACGAAACCCGGACAGCGTGCGGTGACTGATCGGCTCCAGCCCGCACAGCCACTGAAAGGCCGGTTCATATTCGCACCGCCGCGCCATCTCGCGCGCCGAACTGATCCCGCGGCTGTAGGCATACAGCCAGAGACTGATCAAAACCTGCGGATCGGTGTGCTCCCTCCCCGCCCGCCCCTCCACGGCGGCGATGCCGGCATAATACCGACTCAGATCCAGCCGCCCTACCAACTCCCAAATCGAGCGCGCGGGGTGATCTTCCTCAATCAGTCGCTCCACATCAATCGCCCGCATCACCATCTGGCACCGATTCACCGCAGTCAAACGAGGTCGAGTAACCGGAGGCTTGGTCGTCATGCCCGCAGTGTACCCGACCTACCACTTTCCACCTAGGCATTCTTGTTGGTTTTCAGGCTAATTTCTTCACACGTTCCTGTCGCGGTTTCCTTGAAGGTGTGAGGGTTTGGCTTGCCTTGGTTGTCCGGGGGGCACCCGAAGTGAAGCCAGTCTGGGCGAGCGCTTGTCCGGCAAATGGCGAGTGATTATAATGACCCCAGTTGCCGCCCCGGGCCGCCGCCCAATCATATGTCTTAGAGATGAGGCCGATTTCGCGCAAGGGTCATTCCAAATAGGAGGCGGGCGATGTTATGCGTTCGCCCGAAAAATTATGCGACCAAAATTCTGGAAGCTGTCCCACGGAGCCTTAATATTCAGCTACGGACAAGTTCTGGAGGGGTTGAGTGAGCGGCTCGTATACGTCCATAAGGATACCCCGGCCAAGGGCAATGCGCAGCATGCTCAGGGCGAAGACTTCGTGCTCGCACCAATTGGTGATTATTTTTATCTGACCCACGGTAACAAGGGCATTTACGTTCTCGGGCAGTTATCCGGGCCGGCAAACTTCTTCTCCAAGATGGGCGATGGCTGGCTCAACCGACCGTATCGTCCCATCAAGTCTACTATTTCGCGCGACGCTTACTGCGGACCAGACAAATGGTGGGCACCGAACCATGATTCGACGTTTACGCCTGTTCCAGATGACGAACTGCCACTTTTTGAGGAACATATCCTGAGGCCATACTTCGATATCAAATTGTCAAAGTTCGGCATAACGTAACGCCCGACGCCGCTGCGCCGTTCATAAATCAACCATTGCGCTGGTTCATTGCGCCAATAGCACACGAGAGTATGCGAGTACATTGGTTCGATTTCGATTCACTACAGAAAAGGAATGAGGTTTTGATTAAGAAACAGCAACAACAGGTGCTTGACGCTGTGGTGGAGATTGTCCACCAAGGGTATGGACGACTAATTGATTGTATTGGATTGGTCAATCAATTCGCACACGCCATGAAGCCCAATTGTAGCGCCAATTACGAATATGCGTTCACATGGAATCATGAGTGCGATCCTGATTCGATCAAGATCAACTGGAAAAGGCTCAACCGCCGCTTGCTACGGCTGGTCATCAAGCAGTCGAGCAGGCTCAAGAAAATCACGGAGGGTAGTTGCCTGACGGTTAAAGAGAAAAAAGCGTACCGCTTGGCGATTGCTCGTCAAAAATATGGCTATCGGACTGCTGAAGAGCGATTGCGGTCGGAGCAAGACCTCAAATGGGCAGACCTGTCCTATTTGACAGACAGTAAGGGTCGCCGAATTTATTTACTGGAAATTGGTGACGCCAACACAACATCAGACGAGGAGGTCGATTCGATGGCTCCGAAGAAGGCTATGGAATGGCTCGATCGCGTGTGGCACTGGAAATCACAGCCGCTCACTCTTGAGGGTCCGTTCGTTTCAGAAGAGGAAGCAGAGGCATGGATGACCGCAAACGGTGCATTTGACGACGAGTGACCCTGTCCCCGGTTTCCAGCGCCACCCGCCTTCCCTCATGGGCGGTGCAGAGTTGTGGCACATTGTATTCTCCTGCCAGTACGGTCGCAAGGATGTGTTTACTATGGGAATTTGCGATCTCAAAACCTCGGCTGAGTTCGCAGTCCACGTACTTGAGGCATTGGCGATAGCGGCTAGCGGATGGTGGTTTCTCTACACCACTCAGTTTAAGCCTCGCATTCAGTTTGACCTAGAGCTGGTAGCGCGGAGGTATTTGGCTCCGAGCCGAATTCCTCCGCGGTGCTTTCTCATTGCTTGGCAACGAATAAGTTGAGATTCCGATATCACGAGCCGCAGAGGAAAGCAAACTACGCTTACCTCTGCGCTACCCCGCTTGATGTTGAATCGTGGAAAAGCCGCAGAGTCTCTGGCAGGCGAGACTCTCCGCTACCTGCTATGAACCGAAACTCAGCCTATACCCGATGAAGTTTGAGGATGCGGTGAAGGCGATTGCGAAGGCGAAGCCGGAGCCGAAAAAGCAATCAGGAAAGCGGGGTAATTGAATTCGACTTGTGTTTAGCTATGTAATGCGCCAGAGAGCGAAGCGCATTTATTTGAATATATTCGACGCCTCCACCGATATTCCCCTGCTTGATAAGAACCTTGAGGGAAGTCCTTCGCTTGGACAATTCCTTCTTGCCAGACTTGTATCGCCTTTTAGTTTCCTTAAAGTTTTCGTGCGACAGTAGATCAGCCATCTGTAGGGGGATGACATCTACCGAAGATGCGGGAGTAATGGATGTATAGCAACCTCGTTCCTTAAATCCAGGGTCTTCTACGGCCTTCCTGAATGCGTCCGCTATCGCCCCGTCATATGTGCAACGATCATGTACCAGGGTTATCCTGATGCTCGGGTCTGCTGCAACAAAGGGCGGAGCAAGCCTATAGACCATAAACTTAGTCATAATCCCATAGAGTTGACTATAGAAGTCGGGTTTTTGGGCGCGGCGAACATCAGGGAAAACCTTGTCAAAATCTTCGATATCAAGAGCCCACGCAATGCTGTGAAGTTCTGACTTTCCGAGAACCTTAATCAGTTCCGACATGAACTCTTTTTGCTCTTCTCTTGACCATCCCTCATATTCGTTGTCTTGGCTGTTACATTCTGCCGCATGAAAGCGTGTAATCGGATTTCTGCCCTGTGCGAGAAGGAGTTTGTTGCGTTTGTCTATGCAGGCTAACCAGTCCCGCGAGAGCCAGCGCCACTCAGTTCCGACCGCTACCAAAGCCGATAGTACAAAGATTTTCTGATCGTAGCTCTCGTCTATGAATCCGCGCAAAATCACGAAGACTCCATCGGAACCAAGTGGGTTCAGTGTTTCCCAAATGTCTTTAAGAAGTTCGTCGCAAAAAGAGGGGGGAAACGGTGTCAGGTCAGAACGGTCAGGTACCCTTTCTCTTCCCCCCGGGGTTTAGGTGCTGCTACTTGGGCTGTGGCTCGACCCTACCGAGAGCCTCGTCGGTAGCCAGTTCGAGTTCAGTCGTTTCCTCTTCGGTTAAGTCCCGGATTTTTTTCTGGAGAGCCGACTGGGGAATTGCACGTAACTGAAATGCCAGGGCCACGGAGCTGTCGCGAGGCCCGTCTGGCGAGGCGTTAATCAGGGCAGTGCCAGCGAGATTTGCCCGTTCGATGTTGGTGGTTAGAGGTACCACCAGAACGGATTGGAGCACTCCCGTCAGAGCATTGCTTTACCAGACCACAACAGGTCGGCGCCCCGTCTGCTCGCGCGGGCGGTAGGGGCCAAGCTCGGCCCACCAGATTTCGCCTCGCTTCACCGGCGATCCTCTGCATCGAGGTTCGCCGCCCAGCCCTCCAAGTCCTGCTCGGCGAGTACCGCTTCATCGGCCGCGGGGCTCTGCGCCAGACGGGACAGGTCCCATCGCTTCGGATCCGGCTGCCGCATCACGATCAGACGGACACGCTCTCCAGGACGAAGCGTCAACGGCGTGCTCGGCTTGAGCATGCCCTTCTCGTATTCAGCCTCTACGACCCGTGATCCCATGGCGCCAGTATATCTGCTGTGCGAGGCGTAAACAAACTGTCATGGGTCTTTTCCGAGCGATTGGCGTCAGCCGTGCCAGCAAGCTGGCGAAAGGCAAAGCGGCAGCTTCGCGGCCGCACTCCAAAAGCCGGTAAGGCTGAGTTTCGAGGGGTGGTCGGGTGAGCCCCAAAGGGGCGAAATAACGAAGCCCGGCCAACGGCCTGGGTCAACGGGACCCAAACCGATACCCGAGCCCTGAAGAGCCTGCCCCATTCGCTGCGCTCAGGGCAAGCTCTGAGCTGAGCGAAGGGGGCGGAACAATCCTCTTCAATCCCACACGTACCGCTCTTCGTAGGCAATTCCGTGCGCGTCCAGCAGTATCCCGCCCTTTCAGGGCTGGGGGAAAAATCGGCGGATAATCTAAACCCGGCCGTTGGCCTGGGTCAGCTTTTCCCATTCCGACAGATACTATTGACGTTTGACACATCCGCCACGCGCCAACGCGTAGTACGGCCTAAGGTCACCACACAACGAAATGGCTCGTCGCCAAGGCTCTCTGTTGTACGATCAAAGCTCCTGGTGGTAGCCTTCGCAGAGCGGCCGCCGAACACCCGGCTGATTTCTGCACGGCGGGCAACGCGGGCCGAAAGGAAGCGATATGAAGAAGAAACCTAGCCGGCGAAGTCGGGATCGCGATCGCGACACGATGCGGCCGGAATATGATTTCAGCCGAGCGGTGCGAGGCGCCACCGCGGCAAGATACCGGGAGGGTGCCAACATTGTGGTCATCGACCCATCGGTGCTGGACGTTTTCCCCGATGGCCGGCGTGTAAACCAGGCGCTTCGTGCGCTCGCCCCTGTGCTCCGCGAACAACGCCAGACAAGATAGCTCACAATTATCCGTCAGCCCGTCAGTGGCCGGTTCTCGCGGCCGACGGATTCCTATGCGGCTCTTCCCCGCGCGCTCGCGCGAACCAGCAGCCGGACGCGAAGAGACAGTGACAAGTGGCTGGAGAACCGGGGTACGGGACTCGGGATACGGGATACGGGAGCAAATCCAAGGCACGGGAAGTACAGTGACGGGAGAACCGGGGTACGGGGCATGGGATTCGGGATACGGGAGCAAATCCAGGGCTCGGGAAGTGGAGTGACGAGTGACGAGTCGACAGGCTGAGTCCCGAGTTCCGTTTTCCGTCCTTGGCCCCCTCGCAGTGCCCCCGACACTCCCCCGCTTCGTTTATCGGCGGTTTTTGGGGAGGAGATGAGGATTTTAGGGGTGGCGTGCGGAAGAGACCCCTCATCCGGCATCGTCCCTCCGCCACCTTCTCCCCTGGGAGAAGGAAAAGCATCTTCATCGGGCGCTCGGGGGCAGTAAGCAACCCCTCATCCCCACATCAAGCAGAACGAGGGGCCCCCTCCTGCGGGCTGAAGTCTAAAGGGTCTAGACGCGTGATGACCCTGCGGCGGACGTAGGTCCGCCTGCGGGCCGAAGTCCATAGTGACTACCGGCGTGGAAACCCTTCGGCGGACGTAGGTCCGGCCCGCGACGGCTGGTGAGAACGCCGTTCGCGGTCCACCTTCGGGAGAAGGAAAACACAGTTTTTAGGCGCCTGCAAGCTGGCGAAAGGCAAAGCGGCAGCTTCGCGGCCGCACTCCAAAAGCCGGTAAGGCTGAGTTTCGAGGGGTGGGCTGAATATTCACTAACGGAGAGCGCCTTCTCTCCATTTCAGGCTGAACCAACACGCCGGCCTACAGGAGTTTTTCAACCTGGATAATTCGTTGGAAGGCCCTGCCCTTCCTCAGCTTGGCCGCCAATCCTCCAGCTTACTGACGCGCCGGAACCGCTCCGCGGCTCCCAGCCTTCGATAGAGGTCTTGGGCCCAATCATACGCCGAGGGGTACTCGCCCATGAACACCAGCTCGGCTGGAGAGAGTAAGCCCGCCACCTGCGGCAGGTCCGTGACGCGCAGGCACCCGATCGCTGGGTTTGGCCCATTCACCTTTCAGATTCTGTTTTGCCACGCTGAGCTCAAGGCTGCTTAGAGGCAACGACGGAAGCAATCTCGCACGTAATCCTTTTACTGCAGCGATTGGTTCGACGCCCTACAGGGTGCGTTGTGACCCAACGGACAATACAACTTGGTTGAATTGTTGGCAGGAACAAGCAGGGAGACCTAAATCGGAAATTCTGGTTAGGCCTTCACTGCATTTTCCCCCTCGTACAAATAGAACGAGCAATTTTGACCAAACATATGAGCAATACTGGGCTGACACGTTTACTCCCCATAGGATATAAGGACAGGAGGGCTTAGAGTTTCTCTCTCCTGGGGAGGTTAGCCCGGCCACTGGCGGAGGAAACGAAGAGACCCATTCGTCGTAATGATGGTGCGGCTGTGCCACGTATTATGAGGGGGTGTCCATACAAGTCTGAACACGTTGGAGCAGTACATAAATGATCAGAGAGTCTTCCGCGATTTCCATACGCGACGGCACGAGGGAGGCCCACGCACCGGGGCAGCGGTGGGTGCCTGGACGCTGGTGGCTGATCATAGGAGCGTCGCTCATAGTCATCATGGGCATCATGCTGATCGTGTTGGCCTGGAACTGGCCATTCACGCAACAGGCTGTCACCAAGGCGCTGCAGGACCGATTCACCCGAACCGTCCAAATCCGCAGCTTCCGCAAAACTTACTTTCCACCGGGGTGCGTGGCTGAAGGGGTCAGTTTCCTGCACCGGAAACGCACTGACCTGCCACCATTGATCACGGTCCAGACGCTGATAATTCAAGGAAGCTACAATGGCCTTTTGCGGATTCACAAGCGTGTGGATGCGGTTCAGGTGAAGGGTTTGCACGTTTTGATACCGCCGCCGGGCCCGAGGGCACAGCCGTCGAGTGTGATGCCGTTGACGTCCAGCACCACGGGCGCTACGGTCATGATTGGCGAGATCACCACGGATGGCGCTCTGTTGGAGTTCATGCCCCGGCAGCGGGGCCAGGAACCCTTCAAGCTGCAGGTTCATCGGTTGACCTTGTACGAGGTCGGTGAGAAAGGGATCATCCCCTACCATGCAGCGTTGTACAATCCCGAGCCGCCCGGGGAAATCAGGTCGGAAGGGAAGGTCGGCCCCTGGAATGAGGACGACCCGGGCAGTACTCCGGTGACGGGTTCCTTTACTTATGAACACGCGAACCTGGCAAGGTTCGAGGGTATCTCAGGTACCCTATCGTCCCAAGGCAAGTTCAGCGGTACCATCGGCCATATCGAGGCGAATGGCGAAGCCGACGTGCCCGACTTTCGCGTATCCGGAAGCAGCCACACCGTCCACCTGATTTCGCAATTCCAGGCGTTTGTAGACGGAACGAATGGAGACACCGATCTTCAGAGAGTGGACACGCACTTTCAGCGAACCACGGTGACGGTGAATGGCAGCGTCGCCGGACACCCCGGCCAGCACGGAAAAACAGTTAACCTGGAAATGGCCGTGAAGGGAGGCCGCATTGAGGATCTATTGTCCCTCGTTACGGATGAGAAGCGCCCATCGATGACCGGCAGCATCAGCCTGCGTGCGAAAGTACAAGTGCCGCCGGGGCCGCCGGGATTCTTGAGGAAGCTCGATCTTGCCGGAACCTGCGGCATTGGCAGCGGACATTTCGAAAACCCAGCCCTCCAGCAGCCGGTAAATGCGTTAGCCGAGAGTGCGCGCGGTGAGAACAAGGAGCATCAAGCCGAAGACCCGGAAACGATGCTCTCTCAGCTTAGCGGGCAGGTCTCAGTGAAAAATGGAGTCGCAACCCTGTCCAACGTCTCCTTCAGCGCTCCAGGCACGCGCGCACAGCTTCAAGGCACTTACAACTTGCTGGACCAGAAAGTTGATCTCCATGGAATTCTGCACACGGAGGGAAAGTTATCCGATACCACGTCGGGATTCAAAGCACTGGTATTGAAGGCAGTCGGTCCGCTCCTGAAACAGAAGTCCGTTACCGTGGTTCCCTTCTCCATTACCGGCACATCTTCCAACCCGGCTTTCGCGTTGGATTTCACTGCAAAACGCCGGGAATCCGCCTCCCTTGCGCCCAGCCGGTAAGCCGCCACAATTCGCGTGAAACATCACCGCTCCGAATGGTATGCACTTTGTGTCAAAACTCGTGCCGGGTTACACCTTGGCCGTGGCAGGCCGGGGGAGTCTAAAATCTGGGCTGAACGCTGCTGATACTCTTCCCATGCTGACACCCTCAGGCAATAAAGTTTCAACTTTAGACCTTCAACTTTCAACCTTCAACCTGTTCCCTCACTTCACCACCGGCGCCAGCGCCACGCAAGCCAATCCGAAAATGAAAAAGACAAACATCAGGACCAGCAGGCGTTTCGCCGTCGGACCTGCGCCGCGAAACTCTTTCCACACGAACACTCCCCAGATGGCGGAGACCATTGTAGCGCCCTGGCCCAGCGCGTAAGAAGTGGCGGGCCCCACCATCTGCGCGTAAGAGGCGACGAAATTCGCTATCGTGCCCACACACCAGAACGCGCCGCCCAGGATTCCCCATAAATGCAGGCGGCCGGCGCCCGCCCAGTAATCCGCCATGCTCACGGGCGGGCCGGAAACGGGGCGTCGCATGAAGATATAATTCACCGGGATCGTGCAGGCCACGATTCCCAGCGCGAACATCAACATCACGGAATAAGGCACCAGGTGATGCTCGCCTTGTAGCGCCTTGGCAATCAGCGGATAGAAGGCGCCAATGAGCGCACCTGCAATCAGGCTTGCCACAAT
This sequence comes from uncultured Acidobacteriota bacterium, assembly GCA_963804995.1. Classification (GTDB taxonomy): domain Bacteria; phylum Acidobacteriota; class Terriglobia; order UBA7540; family UBA7540; genus Bog-366. Next base: position 239,730 of record CAWDSK010000001.1, on the reverse strand, counting down.
TCCCTTGGTGGTCACCTTGCGGTCAGAAGAAAGTTGCCGGTAGGCCAGCGCATCCAGCACGATGGCCACCACGACCAGTGCGATCCCGCCGAAGAGCAGCAGTGGATTGCCTTTGGGCGCGATGAGGTAATTGAGCGTGGCGCCAATGACCAGCGCCAGGCCGATGCCGATGGGAAACGCCACCGCCAACCCTGCCATGGCAATCGCTCCCACCAGCAGGATGTTGCCAACGTTGAAGACCAACCCTCCGGCAAAGCCCAGCAGCAGATGTTGGGCATCGGCGGCGGCAAGGTTGGTGAGGAAGCTGTCGGGGCTGGCGGGATCCGTACGGCCCAGCGTGAAGCCAACCACCAGCGTGCACAGCAAAATGCCCCAAACGTAGTCCCAGTAAAAGAGCTCGAACCGCCAGCTTCCTGTGGCCTTTTGCGTATTGGCCCAACTTCCCCAGCAAATCATGCTGAGAATCATCATGGCGAATGCAACGGAGTAAACCTGCGGAATGAACATGTGGCGCTCCTCGTCGACGCCCGGGCGGGAAAGCGAGTTGCCACCCTGGCTCTCGGCGCGCGGAAGGGTGTCCCCTGCGGGGGATGACTAGACGCAATGCTGTTTACTTACGCTCTTTTAGGTGGATTGTATCCGGTTCGATGCTATGACCCCCTCACCCGTCCCGCTCCGGCTGATGAAAACGCCGGCAGCGGTCCACCCTCTGTCGCCGCGGCGACCGAGGGCTAGAGATTCAAATTAACTCTCCCCTCGCCCCCTTGGGGGAGAGGGGCCGGGGGGTGAGGGGGTCGGCCAGGAATAAATCCTGAAGTAACAACCCCCCTAAGTGAACAGTATTGAGGCTGGTCTCGAACCCCTCCCGCCCCTACTCTTCCTCTTCTTCGGTGGCAGAGGGCTTGTGCGCGGCGACGATCTTGTCAGCGATCATCTGCGGAACAATGTCGTAGTGCGACATTTCCATGGAGTACGTCCCGCGGCCCTGGGTCATGGAGGTGAGGTCGGAGGCGTAAGTGAGCATTTCCGCCAGCGGCACCTGGGCCTTGACGACGGTTGAGCCGCCCTTCGGCTCCATGCCCTGGATGCGGCCCCGGCGGCCATTCAGGTTGCCCATGATGTCTCCGGAATAATTTTCCGGAACGGTAATCTCCACGTTCATGATGGGCTCGAGCAGGCAGGGCTTGGCCTGCTCCATGCACTTCTTGAAGCCCTTGGAGCCCGCCAGCTTGAAGGCCATTTCCGAGGAATCGACGTCGTGGTAGGAGCCGTCGTAGAGGATGACCCGGAAATCCACCACCGGGTAACCGGCCAGATAGCCTCTCGCCGCCGCCTCGATGATGCCCTTTTCGACGGCGGGAATGAAGTTGCGCGGAATGGCGCCGCCGAAGATGTCGTTCACAAACTCGAAACCGCCCCCGTGCGCCAGGGGTTCCAACTTGATCCAGCAGTCGCCGTACTGGCCATGGCCGCCGGTCTGCTTCTTGTGTTTGCCCTGCGCATCGGCCTTGGCGCGAATCGTCTCCCGGTAGGGAATCTTGGGCGCTTTGAGCGAGACCTCAATGTTGAAGCGCCGCTTGAGTTTCGAGACCGCCACTTCCACGTGCTGCTGGCCCGCGCCGGAGAGCAGGAATTCCTTGGTCTGCGGGTCGCGGGAGAAGCGCAGCAGCAGGTCTTCTTCCAGCATCCGGTGGATGGCGGTGGAAAGCTTGTCCTCGTCGCCGCGCGACTTGGGCTCGATGGCGAAGGAAATGGCGGGCTCGGCGAGCTTTGACCTTGGGGTAAACGATGGGCGCGGACTTGTCGCCCAGCGTGTCGCCGGTCAGCGTATCTTTCAGTTTGGCCACCGCGCCGATGTCCCCCGCGTGGAGTTCGGCCACGGCGCTCTGGGTCTTCCCCTGCACCACGCTGATGTGGGAGAGGCGCTCCGAGGAGCCGCGATTGAAATTGGTCAGGTTGGCTTCGTTCTTGAGGACGCCGGACATCACTTTGAAGTAGCTGACGCGGCCGGCGAAGGGATCGGCGACCGTCTTGAAGACGTAGGCGGAGACGGGCTGGTCGTCCGCGATCTTGCGCTTGACGGGCTGGCCGCCCTCGTGGTCCAGGCCCTCAACTTCGCCTCGCTCCAGCGGCGACGGCAGGTAATCCACCAGGAAATTCAGCAAGGTCTCGCTGCCGATGTTGAGCAGTCCGGCGGCAACCACCACGGGGATAGATCCGCCTTTCACCGATGGCCTGCTTCAGGCCCGGCACCAGGTCCTCCACGGGGATCGTGCCCTTTTCGAAGAACTCCTCCATCAGCTTGTCGTTGCCTTCCGCCACCATTTCCACCAGCGCTTCGTGGGCCTTGGTGGCGGCGTCCTGGAGGTCGGCGGGGATTTCCGCTTCCTTGGCCTTGCCGGAGCCGTTGGGTTCGTAAAGATAAGCCTTCATCCGCGACCAGGTCCACCGACGCCGCGGAAATTCTTCTCCTCGCCAATGGGCAGTTGCACGGGAATCACGGCCCGTCCGTAAGCGCCGCGCAGGGCTTCGAGCGCGCGCTCAAAACTGGCGCGGTCGCGATCCAACTGGTTGATCACCAGGGCGCGCGGCAGACCGTACTTTTCGCAGAATCCCCAAACCTTTTCCGTCTGCACTTCGATGCCGGCCACGCCGTGCACCAGCAGCAGGGCGGAATCAGCGGCCACCAGCGCAGCTTCCGTCTCGTGCATGAAGATGTTGTAGCCGGGCGTATCGATGAAATTGATTTTCGTCTTCCCCCACTCGGCGTAAGCCAGCGAGGCGCTGATGGAAAACTTGCGCTGGATTTCTTCCTCGTCGTAGTCCGTGACGGACGTGCCTTCGTCCACCTTGCCCAGACGGTTCACCATGCCCGCGGTGAAGAGCAGGGCCGAAACGAGCTGCGTTTTTCCTGTATCCCCGTGGCCAACCAGTGCCACATTACGAATGTTTTCGCCTTCGTAGATTTTCACCAGAGCTCCTTCAAACCATGAGGCTAAGAGTAGAATGGCACGGCTGCGCTCGAAGCAATCTGCCATCCTAGCATAGGTTTTCAGGCAGCGACAATGCAGGACATGGTGGAGAGTGACTCATTTTGTGGGGCACGGTCATATTGGCTGTGACGGCTTGCGGGCGGGACCATGATGGAGCGCAGGGGCAGGCGATCATAAGATAAGTGCCAGGGGGCAGGGATTAGGGGTTCGGGGTTAGGGATTTGCGGGTTTGGCACTAGTTGGTTCACGAGTCCTGAGCCTTGAGGGGGTTGCGCAGCGGGGCGGAGCCGCAAAAGCAAGGCAAAAGGCAAAATGCAAAATGAAAAAGTCCTTGCTCACGCCAGCCCGGGTAGCGCAGACCTCCGATTTTGAGGTCTGCGGTTCTTCCTTAGATTCACGCCACCGAATCCGAGGGCAGCCCCCATCATCGAGATCTGAGTTTTTTTGCATGAAGAGCCGCGGACCTCAAAAACGGAGGTCCGCGCTACGCTCGCTCTGTGCCAGTCTGCCGTCAGCAGGGCTTTTCACTTTTGCCTTTTGCCTTTTGCAATTTGCCTTTTGCCTTGCCCTTGCGGCTCCGCCGCGCGGCCCTATGGCGAAGTAAACTCGCCGCTACGGCGACAAACTGCACGACTTCCTTTGGCCCCATTTGCTTATCAGATTTCTCCCAAACCATCCTATAATCGTCCTTAGCTTTTGCGGGTGAGGTCTAAGACTTGAAACAAACGAGCAAGGCGGCAAGGGAAGGGAATTTAAAAGCGAGGATTTTGTCCTCGACTTTTCATTGTTTCCCGTCGCCTGCCACCTGCAACCGCATTCGCCGGGAGGTGCCGTGAGCCTGCGCGTCTGCGTCCTGGCCAGTGGCAGCAAAGGCAACTCAACGCTGGTGGCCACGGAAAAGACCCGCTTGCTGGTTGACGCAGGTCTGAGCCGACGTGAGACGTACGCGCGCCTCACCACGGTGGGCGAACGCACCGACGGCTTCGACGGAATCCTGATCAGCCACGAGCACACTGACCATATCAACGGTCTGCGTTTTCTCTCCTCCGAACTTAAAGTTCCGGTGTTTGCCACCCCGCGCACGCGTGAGGTGATTGCGTGGGCCCCCAAGCTCGAAATCTTTGAGCACATCACTCCCGGGCAGAAATTCTCCGTGGGCGATATTGAAGTTACGTCTTTTTCCATCCCGCACGATGCCATCGATCCCGTGGGCTTCACACTGGAATCACAGGGCATCAAGGTTGCTGTAGTCACTGACCTCGGTTACGTCCACGCGGTTGTTAAAGAGAGAGTGAAGGGCTGCAACTGCCTTGTCTTCGAATCGAATCACGATCTCGACATGCTGAAGGTCGGGCCGTACCCCTGGCACATCAAGCAGCGGGTGATGAGCCGCACCGGCCACCTCTCAAACCTCGCGACCGCAAGCTTTCTCACAGAGGATTTTGACGGCGCGGCCCAGGTGCTGGTCCTCGCACACCTGAGCGAAACCAATAACCATCCTGAAATCGCCCGCCTTACCGTGGAGCAGGCGCTGGCCCAACGTACCGGCGGTGAGCGCACCGCGCTGCATCTTGCCAGCCAATCCATCCCTACCCAGGTTTTCCATTTCGGTTAGGAAGCGTAGCGCATCAGACCTCCGCCCTTGAGGTCTGCGTCTTTACGGGTGATCCCGCGGAAAGGGTTCGGTTCTAGAATCTGAGGAAGAACCGCAGACCTCAACGACGGAGGTCTGGTGCGCCGGGATAAACCGGCAGAAAGCAGAGAATGAAAATTTCTCACGAGGAAGGAGCAGCGATCCACTCGGCCCCGAGTTTTGCGCTGGGCGTCGTGAGGCGCACGGTGAAGCGTAAACAGGGGAATAGGTGGGCTGGGTATTGAGCTTCGAAAATGTCCAATCAGGACGCCGACGTTTTCAGACTAAACGGAAGGCAACATGAGGCCGGGACGCCAACGCGAGTTCCGGCACAGTCCTGCGTAGTCGTAGACCCCAGACACGCCTAGACACTTTCTGCACGAGAACCGGGAGACCTCGGAGGCGCCGGCCGCCGTAGATCGTGGCCGGACGGCGGGAAAAGGCGATGGCCGTACAGCCCGCCTGCACGCTCTCGAGGAGTCGGACAGTGGAACAGTACCGATGAATCATTTGAACAAAGACGGGAAGCCGTTGGCGGAGAATGAAGAGGGAAGGCCGCTGATCAAGGAGAACACCCGTTGGCCTAACACGCACCCGACACAGAGCGGGGCACGCGTGTCCCAGGGACTCGCGGGTGTGCGGAAAGCCGCGAAGGAACACAGGGAGATGAAGTTCACGGCCTTGCTCCACCACTTAACGGTCGATCTGCTGCGGGAAAGCTTTTACGCCTTGAAGCGAAAAGCTGCACCGGGAGTAGACGGCATGACGTGGCAGGAGTATGAAAGCGGGCTGGAAGGTCGACTCGTCGATCTGCACAGCCGGGTCCACCGCGGAGCATTCCGAGCGAAGCCCTCGCGAAGGGCGTATATCCCGAAAGGCGACGGGCGGCAACGTCCGTTGGGGGTTGCGGCACTGGAGGACAAGATCGTCCAACAGGCCGTGGTCACCATCCTCAAGGCGATTTACGAGGAAGACTTTCTGGGCTTCTCGTATGGCTTTCGACCGGGATGCAGCCAGCATCAAGCGCTGGACGCGCTCTCGTACGCGCTCACGGTGAAGCACGTGAACTACGTTCTTGACGCGGACATTCGTGGATTTTTCGATTCGATATCCCACGAATGGATGCTCAAGTTCGTGCAGCATCGCGTCGCCGACCCCCGGATTCTCCGGCTCATCCAGAAATGGCTGAAAGCCGGGGTGAGGGAGGAAGGCGAATGGTCGGAGACGGAGATGGGTACGCCACAAGGGGCGGTGGTCTCGCCCCTGCTGGCGAATATCTATCTGCACTACGTCTTTGACCTGTGGGTGCAGGCGTGGCGCAAGAAGCACGCCCGGGGAGACGTGGTCGTGGTGCGGTATGCCGACGATACGGTCCTTGGATTCCAATCGCAGACGGAAGCCGACCGCTTTCTGGAGGATTTCCGGGAGCGGGTGGGGAAGTTTGGATTGGAACTGCATCCTGACAAAACGCGCCGGATCGAGTTCGGGCCGTTTGCCGAACTTTACCGGAAACGGAGAGGAGAAGGTAAGCCGGAGACGTTCGACTTTCTGGGCTTCACGCATATCAGCGGGAAGAACCGGAGGGGGCAATTTACCGTGAAGCGGAAGACGATCAGCAAGCGCCTGCGGGGGAAGTTGCAGGAACTCAAGCAACAACTCCGGCAGCGTCGGCACGATCCCATCGCGGATACGGGTAAATGGCTCCGGTCGGTCGTGCAAGGCTACTTCAACTATCACGCGGTACCGGGAAACCTCGACCGCCTGCGAATCTTTCGGGAACGGTTGACCCGACTGTGGCGAACACAACTGCGTCAACGCAGTCAACGCCACCGCCTCAACTGGGACCGACTGGGGAAGCTTGCGGCCTGCTGGTTGCCTGCTCCGCACGTTGTGCATCCTTGGCCATCCCAACGGTTCGCCGCCACACATCCGAGATAAGAGCCGTATGCGCTAACCAGCGCACGTACGGATCCGTGCGGGGGGTACCGGGTAACCGGTATCCCTACCGCAACCGCTACGCCAGCTTTTCACTACTCACACCTGACTTGTCCCAACTCGCTCCTCTTGTGGTAGGATTTCGTCTGCGGTTCGCCGCTTGGTTCCGGCGAAATCGCAAATTCAAAATCGCAAATCGAAAAACCTATGATTCCCCGCTACACGCGCCCGGAAATGGGCCGCATCTGGACGGACGAAAACAAGTTTCAGAAATGGCTGGACATTGAGATCGCCACGGCGGAGGTCGAAGCCGAAGCCGGGTTGATTCCCAAGGCCGCGGCGCGCGCTATCCGCAAGAAAGCGCGGTTTGAGGTGGAGCGCATTCTGGAGATCGAGCGCCAGGTGAAGCACGACGTCATTGCCTTCACCACCAACGTGGCGGAGCACGTGGGCCGCGAGGGCCGCTATCTGCACTACGGGCTCACTTCCAACGACGTGGTGGACACGGCGCAGGCGCTGCTGGTGCGCGAAGCCTCCAGCCTGCTGATCGCTGGCCTGAACCGCTTGGGCCAAGTTCTGAAAAAGCGCGCCTTCGAGTTTCAGCACACTCCCATGATCGGCCGCACCCACGGCATCCATGCGGAGCCCATCACCTTCGGCTGCAAGCTCGCCATCTGGTACGCGGAAAATCAGCGCAATACCGAACGCCTCGCTTACGCCGCGGAGCAGATGCGCGTCGGCAAGATTTCGGGCGCCGTGGGCAGTTACACGCACCTGCCGCCCTCCATCGAAAAGAAAATCTGCGCAAGGTTGGGGCTGGAGGCGGCGCCCGTTTCATCGCAGGTCATCCAGCGCGACCGGCACGCGTTTTACCTTTCGACGCTCGCCGTCGCGGCTGCTTCGCTTGAGAAAATTGCGCTAGAGGTTCGCGGCTTGCAGCGCACCGAAGTCCGCGAGGTGGAAGAGTATTTCTCGCCCCAGCAAAAAGGCTCCTCCGCCATGCCCCACAAGCGCAACCCCATTACGGCGGAGCAGATTTGCGGGCTGGCGCGCGTGGTGCGGTCGAACGCCCAGGCGGCACTTGAAAACGTGGCGCTCTGGCACGAACGCGACATCTCCCACTCTTCCGTTCGAGCGCGTGATCCTGGCCGACTCCACCATTCTGCTTGACTACCTGCTGGCCAAGACGGCGCAGCTCGTCGAGACCATGTTCGTCTATCCGGAGCGCATGCGCGAAAACCTCGACCTGTTAAAGGGGCTGATTTTTTCTGGACAGTTATTATTGGATTTGGTTGAGAAGGGCGCGCTGCGGGAAGATGCCTATCGCTGGGTGCAGCGCAACGCCATGCAAGTTTGGGAGACTCGCGAGGATTATCGCACCCTGGTGCAGCGCGACCCCGACATCCGCCAGTATCTGAAGCCTTCCGAAATTGCCGAAGTGTTCAAGGTGGAGCGTTACTTGACGCACGTCGATGAGATTTTCGAGCGGGTGTTTGGGAAGTAGGGTGATTTGCGAACCGCACTCCCGCCGTGTTGAACGGCGGTCCATCGGTCGGGGCAAGGAAAATGGACGCGGGGGCTCAATTGGGAAGCGACATTTATTGTGCCCCGGAGGACACTTACCGCGCGGCCGGGCTCTCATCCCATACCCAGCTACTTTAGGGCGGGCTCGCCCGCGTCCAAGCTAATCCTACGCCTGGAAACAAGACGAAATCAAACGAGTTTTTACAAACGATTCATCACACTGGCCAGATACCCGGCGCCGAAGCCGTTGTCGATATTGACCACGCAGACGTTCGGCGAGCAACTGTTCAACATGCCGAGGAGCGCGGCGAGACCGCGGAAACTGGCGCCGTAGCCGACGCTTGAAGGCACGGCGATGACGGGACACGCCACCATGCCTGCCACCACGCTAGGCAGCGCGCCTTCCATGCCCGCCACACAGATGATCACGCGCGCTTCACGCAGGTGGTGGCTCTCGCCGAGCAGTCGATGGATGCCCGCCACGCCCACGTCGTAAAGCGCCTCCGCGCGGTTCCCCATAATATCCGCCGTTACCAGAGCTTCTTCCGCTACAGGAATATCCGATGTCCCCGCGCACACCACCAGGACCTTCCCCCGGCCGCGAATTTTGCGCTCGCGGCGAATGCTGATGGCGCCCGAAAGCGCATAGAATTCCACCTTGGGGTGGAGCGGCCGCAGCAACTCGTAAAGTCCGCGGTCGCCGCGCGTCACCAGGATGTTGTGACGGTTGCGCAGCATGCGGCTGACAATGCCTTCCACCTGCGCCGGGTCCTTGCCACGCGCAAAGACCACTTCGGGAAAACCCTGCCGCAGCGAGCGGTGATGATCGATCTTGGCGTAGCCCAGATCTTCGTAGGGCAGATTGCGCAGGTGGTCGACGGCGTCTTCTACGGAAAGCTTGCCGGCCCGCACCTTCTTCAACATGGCGGTAATTTCTTCAGGGGTCAAGTCAACCTCACAGTCCGGATGTTGTCCGTGGTCCGTCGCCAGTGATCAGTTGTCAGTTCTCAGCCTTTAGTATGAACTGTCAGAGCAACCTACGCGGGCATTGCTGGCAACTTGGGACTGATGACTGAAGACCTGCCACGGACAACGGACAACTGACAATTCGAGTATACCAGCCCCCGCCACGATTCACACTTCCTTGACTTCGCTCCCCTCGCCGACTAACATCCGGGCCGATGGCTGCCTTGAAAACTGCGGACAAGAGACGGATCATTCTGGGCGTTACGGGCGCGAGTGGCGCAATCTTCGCGCGTCGCACTTTGCAGATGCTCGAAGCCGACAGGCGGGTCGAAAAGATTCACCTGGTGATTTCCGGCAGCGGCCTCAAGCTGCTGCGCGACGAACTCGATCTGGAGGTTCGAACCTCCACGGCAATTCCCGCCGCGCTCGCCGCCCACCCGACCCGCAAAACTCAGTACCTGTTCGATTCCGACATCGGCGCCTCGATTGCGAGTGGGTCATACGATGTGGCCGGCATGGTGATCATTCCTTGTACGACCGGCTGCCTTGCTCAGATTGCGGCGGGAATATCCGACACACTGATTGAGCGCGCTGCCGATGTTTGCCTGAAGGAGGGACGCAAGGTCATCCTCGCGGTGCGGGATGCGCCCTTCAACCGCATCCATCTTGAGAACATGCTGCGCGCCCAGGCCGCAGGTGCGGTGATTTTCCCCATTATCCCGGCGTTCTACCACCGCCCCAGGACTCTCGATGACCTCGTTACCCAGTACTGCTGCCGTGTGCTGGCCCGGCTCGATCTCACGCAGCCCGAGCAGTATCGCTGGGAGGGGGAAGGGAAGAGATTGCATTGAGTGATTGGTGATTTGTGTTTGGGTGATTGGGCCCTTGGAAGGAACCCCTCCCGACTTCAATCGCCCGAGACCCGCTGTCCTCGCACAAAATTCCCATTCCCGGGGGCTTTCATGAAGACTTCATTCTCCAAACCAATTTGTACGCTGTTTTTCGTGCTGCTCCTGACCTCGACACTTTCCCTGGCACAGGAGTTAAAGCCGATTCACCTTCCTGCACCGCAGACTGAAGGTGGCAAGCCCCTCATGCAGGCTTTGAGGGATCGGCACACCACGCGCGAATTCAGCTCCCAGAAACTCGCGCCGCAGGTTCTCTCAAATCTGCTTTGGGCGGCGTTCGGCATCAACCGGCCGGACACCGGCAAGCGCACGGCGCCTTCAGCGATGAACTGGCAGGAAATAGACATTTACGTTGCCACCGCTGACGGGCTCTACGTTTACAACGCCAAAGCCAATCAGCTTGACCCCGTCGTGGCGGAGGACGTGCGCGGTGCGACGGGGTTGCAGCCCTTCGTGAAGGACGCGCCTGTCGATCTTGTTTACGTCGCGGACCTCGCGAAGACGGGGAAAAGTTCCGCCGAGGAGAAAAGCTTCTACACCGGCGCGGATGTGGGTTTCATTGCTCAGAACGTTTATCTCTTCTGCGCGTCGGAAGGGCTCGCTGTGGTGGTGCGCGGCAGCATTGATCGTCCGGCGCTTGCCAAAGCGATGAACCTCGGTCCCGAGCAGAAAATCCTGCTATCACAAACGGTGGGATATCCGAGAGGCGAGAAGTCAACTGTTCATTAGAAGCATCTTGATGATGGCCAGAATTGTTACTCAAAATATACTACTTGACCTACCGAGTAAGTGACATTTAGAGTAAGGCCGCGTTTGAATAACGTACCCGGCGACTAGAGGTTGTCCAATGTCAACAGGCAGTCAAATATCCGCTGATGGAGCAGAACTATTTATCGGCCTCGTGGGTGCAGTCGGCACTGACCTAACCCGGGTTGAGCAAACCCTGGCAAATTCCCTTTTGGGAGTCGATTACTCATGCCGTACCATCCGCCTGATTGAACTCCTGCGCAACACAAAATGGGGCAATAAATTGGTTAAACAGCCACTTTTCGAGAGATACGCGACCCATATGGACGCAGGCGATTCGTTCCGGGAAAAGGTCGGAGGCGATGGGCTTGCCCTTTTTGCAGTCGGTCAGGTTCGGCAGTTTCGCAAGGAACAGGATCCCGAACAGAATGCCGATAAGTTGATTCCGAACTGTGCGTACGTATTTAGATCTCTAAAGCATCCCGAAGAAGTCCAGCGATTCCGGAAGTTGTACGGCGAGGCTTTCGTTCTCGTCTCAGCATATTCGCCCCGTGAGAGCCGAGTAAAGAAGCTTGCTGCTGACATTGCTCAGTCCGAAGACTCAGCATACTCTAGTCGATTTCGGGATAAGGCTGAAAAGTTGATAAATCGTGACGAGGAAGAGAGCGGGCTGCCATTTGGCCAAAAGGTTAAAGATACCTTCCCCGCCGCCGATGTATTTGTTAATGCGAGTGATGCTGATGGACTACAGGTGTCAGTTGGAAGGTTTGTGGAACTCCTCTTCGGTTATGCCTACCACACCCCTACGCAGGATGAGTATGGGATGTTCCACGCCCAAGGTGCTGCCCTTCGTTCTTCTTCTTTGGCCCGACAAGTTGGAGCAGCCATCTCGACACCTGAGGGTGAAATTGTTGCGATGGGTTGTAATGAGGTTCCTAAATCGGGTGGAGGACTTTATTGGCCCGATGATAAACCGGACATGCGGGACTTCAAACTCGGTTATGACACTAGCGACAAGCTGAAAAGCATGACCCTTTCCGAAATTCTTGAAAGATTTTGTAATGACGGCAGTACTTGGTTTACGAAGGACAAAACCGAAATGGATCGGGATAAGCGAAGAAGTGAAGCGGCCTTGCTGATGGCAGGTGCACAGATTATGCGGGCAATAGAATACGGGCGCTCAGTTCACGCTGAAATGACCGCCATACTTGACGCAGCGCGCCGAGGGGTACCAACGAAGGGATGTACCTTATACACGACCACCTACCCGTGCCATGATTGCGCGCGGCATATCATCGCTGCGGGAATTGATCGGGTTGTTTACATTGAGCCTTATCCCAAAAGTCTGGCTCAAGAATTCCACCAGGACGCAATTGCCTTTGATGAGGCAGCTCTACATGATAAAGTACGGTTTACGCCATACGTAGGAGTTGCCCCCCGTCTGTACATGAAGCTCTTTTCAATGGTCACAAGGAAGGGGCCCGACGGTAACACAGTTGCGTGGGAAAAGAGGCTCCGACTTGAGGGGTCTCCCCCAACGTACATACATAATGAAAAAGAAGCCAGCTTGATTTTCGGCGAAAAGATGACAGAGAATAATGAATAACTCCGGAGGTGAACTATGTCAGTGAACGGACCACTAAAGCAGGTTTTTGAAGAAGCAATGCGTGAGGTAAGGGACTGGCCTGCATGGATGAGGAGTTGAGAAATCGAAGGGTCTGCCTCACAAACGTTGCTTTCTAAAACAGAACAGCCTGCCCCCAGTAGCGGTTATCAAGAACCCCGGAACAAGGTAAAGGAATAGGAAGATCTTCAAGGTTTGACACGAATTCTATTGGCATCGGAGCATTCCGGTGCCATTTTTTTTGAAGCCACTGCTGGCATCTGGCAATCGCCCTTGTACTTGTTAACTGGGATCAGGCATCATGGAATGTCTCTCATGGGTGGAACTCTCCAAAGTGAATCGCTGCCACCGGCCCCGCAGGGCGTTGCTACGGGTCTTGCGGCGAAGCTCCGCACGACGCTCGAAATGATCAAGTTCGAGCACTCGATCTTTGCCCTGCCGTTTGCCCTGGTGGGAGCCATGCTGGCGGTGCGAGGCTGGCCCACCTGGCGCGAAGTCTTCTGGCTGATTGTGGCCATGGTGGGGGCGCGCAGCGCGGCGATGACGTTCAACCGGATTGCGGACCGCCGATTCGACGCCCTCAACCCTCGCACTCGGCAGCGCGCTCTACCCTCGGGCCGCCTCACCTTGCGGTTCGCCGCGGGGTTCACAGTCCTCTCCTGCGCGCTGCTGGCGCTTGCTGCCTGGGAACTCAGCCCGCTCGCCTTCAAGCTTTCGCCCCTGGCGATTGCCGTCCTGCTTCTCTATTCCTACACCAAGCGCTTCACGTTGCTCTCGCATCTGGTATTGGGCATCGCGGATGGTCTCGCACCCATCGCTGCCTGGATCGCCTTGCGCAACAGCGTCAGTGTAAGCGTGTTGTTGCTGGGCGCCGCGGTAGCCTTCTGGGTGGGAGGCTTTGACCTTATCTACGCTTGCCAGGACGTGGAGTTCGACCGTCAAGTCGGAATCCATTCCATTCCGCAACGCTTCGGAGTTGCTGCGGCGCTTTACGGATCGGTCGCCTGCCACGTCGCCATGGTGGCCCTGCTCATCGGCGTGGTGAAACTCGAAAACCTGGGGTGGAGTGCGGTGACGGGGGTTGCCCTGATGGCATCGCTTCTTACTTACGAGCATTGGATCGTCAGGCCCTCCGACCTTTCCCGCCTCAACGCCGCGTTCTTCACCGTCAACGGCTACATCAGCCTGCTCTTCTTCTTCACCTGGGGAGCGGATCTATTGATGCATTGATTGATTCACTGCATTCGGTTGGGAACAAGCATTTCTCTGAAGACCAGGGTATCGAAAATTGCCAGGACGTGTTTGCGGTAGGTGAGCATGCGTTCCAGCATGCCGTGGTACATGGGATCGCGCTCGGCCAGGCGCTGCCAGCGTGCCAGCACGTGCGGAGGGACGTTGATATCTTCGCGCAGTTTTTGCAGCGGGTGACCGCGCAAGAAGAGGCCGTAGAAAAAAGCAGCCTCGTGCTGCGGCTCGGCGAAATTGGGATTCGCAGTCTCCATACACTCAGCAAACCGATATGAAATTCTAAGCAGAAAAAAGGGTGATGCGCCAGCGAAATTCTTTCCGCGAGCCCCCACGCGGAAGCATAATGATAAACCCCTTGTCAAGCCCAGTGTTCATGCGGGTCTAGCGGGGATGGTGCAAGCAAGGTCATTGCCAAATTATGAATTGCAAGCGGCCGCTAGAAGCGCAATTTGATCGTCAGTGGTGCGTTGCAGGAACATGGGCGCCTGTCATCAATTTTCCACGAACCGTGTGGGCGGGTGTACACTGACGGTTCTTCGAAATTGAGGGACAGCCACTTTCCAATTGGATACGTTCATGGACCAGCCGCCAGCGGAAAAGCTTCGAGAGGTACTGGCCCAGGGGCACTGGGACCAGGCGGTCGGGTTGCTGCAAAGGCTAGATCCGGCGGCCGCTGCGAATCTATTCCTGGGTGTCCCATTCGAAGAACAGCGCGTCCTGTTTCGCGTTTTGCCGGTTGATTTCGCCGCCACTCTGATCGGTCACTTTCCCTATTATCATGCCTACGTCTTGCTGCATACGCGCTCGACGGAGGGTCTACGCGCCATCGTCAACAAGATGAATCCCGGCGATCGCATTCAGTTTCTCGACGATTTGCCGGGGGAAGCTTGGCAGCGTTTGATGGACGAACTCTCGGGGGAGTACACCCCCGCGGCCCAGCCCGAGGAAGGCGCGGCCGCCTAGCCGGGAAAGATCATTTCCAAGCCCCTGGAGGCCCTGGAGCCGATTGCTGAGGCTTTGCAGATTGAGAAATCTTTCCTCCAGCCCGATGGCAGACAAATCCAAGTCATCGCCCCCACTGACCTGTCGATCGAGCCCGACACCATCACCGCTCTGCTCGGCCCTTCCGGTTCCGGCAAGTCAACGCTCTTACGAATGCTTACCGGCCTTGTGCAGCCCTCACGGGGAACGGTCTTCTGGCACGGGACGCCCCTTCAAGATTGCAAGCCGAACCTGGCCATTGTGTTTCAAAGCTTCGCATTGTTTCCGTGGCTTACGGTTTTGGACAATGTGGAGACCCCCTTGCTGGCGCGAGGCATGGAGCACTTCGAACGACATCGGCGAGCGCTCCGGGCCCTGAACGCGGTCGGGCTGCATGGTTTTGAATCTGCCTACCCCAAGGAGCTCTCGGGAGGCATGAAGCAGCGCGTGGGCATTGCGCGGGCGCTGGCCGTGGAGCCGGAGATTTTGTTCATGGACGAACCGTTTTCGGCTCTCGATGTCCTGACGGCGGAGAACCTGCGCGGGGAAGTGATGGAACTGTGGCTGGCCAAAAAGATCCCCACGCGCGCCATTTTTCTGGTCACGCACAACATCGAAGAGGCCGCCCTGCTGGCCGACCGGATCATCCTCCTCAAACGCAATCCCGCCAGCATCCGGGCGGATTTCCGCATTCCCCTGCCCCAGCCCCGGGATCGTCATTCCGCCGAATTCCTCGTCTATGTCGACTACATTTACAAATTGATGACCCAGCCGGAACTCGAAGTCCACACCGCCCTCGACCCCGGCGCGCGCGGCCAAAGCGCCCTACCAGATGCTGCCCCACGCGCGGCCGGGCGGCATCGGGGGATTGCTTGAGCTGCTGAACGATCACGGAGGAAAGGAAGACTTGTACCACGTCGCGGAAGAACTCTTGATGGAGGTTGATGACCTGCTGCCCATCGTTGAGGGTGCAACCTTGCTGGCCTTTACCCGGACGGAAAAAGGGGACGTTGAAATCACGGACAAGGGAAGGGAGTTCGCCGGCGCGGATATTTCGGCGCGAAAGACCCTCTTCCGGGAAGCCGTCCTGGCCCATGCCACGCTCCTTCAGCGAATCAGCGGTTGCCTGGCCAGCAAATCGGATGGCGCGATGCCTTTGGAGTTTTTCCGGGACATTCTGGAGGAACACTTTTCCGAGGAAGAGGCTCAACGGCAAATCGAGACGGCTTTGTACTGGGGTCGATATGGCGAGATCTTCACCTACGACTCCGCCAGTGACCGGCTGCTGATGCACAAACACGGACAATCGGCAGATCACCCCGAGGATATCCTGCATCACGGATGATATCGCCAAACCAGAAAACCGGCGTTCCGCCTTGGGGAGTGTTTCCCTCGGCAGTTCCGTCTCTCCTCAGGGACCTGCCCATTATGGTGGCGGGGCTGGCGCTCTTCTATGGCCTGCTCACCTTTGCCCGGTACGGAATCGGCCCTGCCAATACCCTGGCGGAGATTCAGCTCTCTCCCGGGGTCTTGCCGAAATATGCCTTCTATTCCGTAGTTCGCATTACCCTTGCCTATTTCCTCAGCTTGGCCTTCGCCCTCGTTTATGGATATGTCGCCGCCTACAATGCCAAAGCGGAACGATTGATGGTTCCACTCCTGGATATCCTGCAATCCATCCCGGTTCTCAGCTTCCTTCCCGCCGTCATGGTGGCGATGATCGCATTGTTCCCCAACAGCCAATTGGGCGTGGAACTGGGGTGCATCGTGTTGATCCTGACGGGGCAGGTTTGGAACATGACCTTCAGCTTTTACTCTTCGCTCAAAAGCCTTCCGCGGGATATGCAGGAAGCGGCTGAAGTCTACCGTCTAAGCTGGTGGCAGCGCCTGGTGCAAATCGAATTGCCCTACGCGGCCATTGGACTCATTTGGAATTCCATCATGTCGGTCGCCGGCGCCTGGTTCTTTCTGATGGCGTGCGAAATGTTCGTGCTGGGAAATCGCGACCTGCGCCTTCCCGGCCTGGGTTCTTATCTCCAGACGGCCGCCAATGTGGGCGATACTCGCGCCATCACCTGGGGGCTGGCGGTTATGGTAGCGATCATCGTCCTGATCGATCAGGTTGTTTGGCGTCCCATGATTGCCTGGGCTGAAAAGTTCAAATTCGAGCAGGTCGAGTCCGCCGACCCCCCCCGCTCACCGGTCCTCGATCTGTTACGCCGCTCGACGATCCTGCCCCTCGCTGCCCGCGTGTCCATCCGGCCGGCCCGCGAAGCCCTGAACCTCTACTTTGCCCGGGCCAGCGTGTTGTCTGATCAGGCTGCCGAAGGTCATCCGCTCCGGAAATTGACGTGGCGCGTGCTCGGGGTTGCGGTCCTGATAGCTGTTGTTTACGCGACGGTACAGATGAGCGCCATGCTGGTGACGATCTCCCGATCGGAATTTTGGGAAATCCTTCGAGGGGCCGGAGCGACATTCCTGCGCGTGGAAGCAACTCTGGTGCTGGCGGCATTGTGGACAGTACCCGTGGGGATTCTGGTTGGACTGCGACCGAAACTTTCCGCCGCCCTCCAACCACTCGCTCAAATAGCAGCGTCGGTTCCTGCCACGGCCTTATTCCCAGTCGTCCTGCTGGCGCTGGTTCGGGTCGGCGGCGGGATGGGGATCGGCTCCATGGTGCTTTTGTTGCTAGGCACGCAGTGGTACATCCTGTTCAATGTCATTGCTGGGGCGAGCGCCATCCCCACGGATCTGAAAGAAGTCTGTGGCGTCTTCAGGCTGGGCGATTTCGAGCGCTGGCGGAACTTGTTTTTGCCGGGAATCTTTCCTTACTTGATTACGGGACTCATCACCGCGTCCGGAGGCGCTTGGAATGCCAGCATCGTAGCCGAGTATTTCCGTTTTCAGGGGAAGACTCTTTCCACGATAGGCCTTGGCGCGGTTATCAGCCACGCCACGGACACCGGAAACTTCCGCGTGCTGCTCGCGGCCACCGCCGTCATGGCGGCGATGGTGGTAACTATCAACCGGCTGGTCTGGCGCCGTCTCTACACCCTGGCTTCAACCAAGTTCAAGCTGGAAGCCTGAGTGGGGTTTGCAAATGGCGCTCGCCGCCGGGTAGAATACTGAGTTTGGGTATGCTCCCACAGAATCTGCACATTGAAGACCGCGCCCTGGAGCCCATCGCCCGGAAAGTCCTGGCAGGCGAACGGCTGAATTTTGACGAGGGAGTGGCGCTGTACAACTCCCCCGACCTATTGGCCGTCGGCTACCTGGCTCACCTTGTACGAACCAGGCTGCACGGGATGCGCACCTACTTCAACGTCAACCGGCACATCAATCCCACCAACGTTTGCGTGGCCAGTTGTAAGCTGTGCGCCTTTGGCCGCAAGCCTGATGCGCCGGGCGCCTACACCATGGCGCTCGAGGAGGCCTATCGCATCGCGGGTGAGAACTGGTCGGAAGCGGTCACGGAATTCCATATCGTGGGTGGGCTGCATCCGGATTTGTCGTTCGACTATTACCTCGATTTGCTGCGCGGGTTGAAGCAGCGTTTTCCGAATGTGCATTTGAAGGGCTTTACCGCGGTTGAGATCGGTTACTTCTCGCACGTTACCCGCTTGTCCCTGCGCGAAGTCCTGGTGCGAATGAAAGACGCCGGCCTCGACTCGCTGCCGGGTGGTGGGGCGGAGATTTTCGCGCCGGCGGTCCGCCGCGTCATCTGCGACCACAAGATTGGCGCCTACACGTGGTTGAAGGTGCATCGCTTCGCGCACGAGCTGGGCATGCACTCAAACGCCACCATGCTTTACGGGCACATCGAGTCGGCGGAAGACCGCACGGACCACCTGCTGCAATTGCGCAAGCTGCAGGATGAGACGCATGGGTTCCAGACCTTCATCCCCTTGGCGTTTCATCCCGCCAACACTGAGCTCGGCAAGCTGGTGGAGCATACGGAGACGAGCGGCTTTATGGATTTGAAAAACGTCGCCGTGGCGCGCCTGCTGCTCGACAATTTTCCGCATATCAAAGCCTACTGGATCATGATGACTCCGCGCGTGGCGCAGGTGGCGCTGCGCTTCGGGGCCGACGACCTGGACGGCACCGTGGTGGAAGAAAAGATCTATCACGACGCCGGCGCGAAGACTCCGCAAGCCATGACCCGCGCCGAGCTTATCCGCCTGATTCGCGAAGCGGGCTGCGAGCCCTTCGAGCGCGATACGCTCTACCGCCCTGTCATCCGCACCGATACGTCTGTTACCGTGCAGGTTTAATCTCCAAAGTTGAAATGGGGGAAGTCTTTCAAGTTCGGGCTGGGTTGTCGATGTGCCCCCCGCGGTCTTACGGGTAGCGCCGGGTCTGAAGGCTTGAAAATCGCGCGATAGTTTCAAAGTCGCGGTCTTTGTGCCAAACCGGAATCTTGTGGTCAATGGCAATGGCAGCGATCAAACAATCTGTGGACGAGCGGATGGTGTAACCTTTGCGGCGGCCCTGGCGGTAGATTTCCGCCGCGGCCAGGAAAGTTTCGAGTGGCAGCGGATCGCCGAGAACCGGGAGCCCGAGAAAAGCCTCGCGGAAAGCTTCAGCCCAGGGATGGTCACGCAGTCCTGAGAAGACTTCCTGTACTACCGGCCCGCAGGTAGCGAAGTTAAGGAGCTCCTCATCTGTCAGATGAGGGCGGCGCCGGTAGTTCAGCAGTTCGATCCAGGCGGAAGTGTCGACAAGGATCACTGCCGCCCCCGCTTACCGCTTGGCGCTCGTAGCCGTTGAGGGCGGCCACTGTCTTCCCGCATCTCTGCCAAGTTGCCTTCCCATAGCCCGCTACCAAAAAAACTTGGGAGGCTCTGAACCTTTCGGACGCGGATTGCCTCCGCCAGAGCTCGATTGACGGTAGCAGAGTAGGTTTTCATCCCCAGGGCACGCGTGGCCTCCTCGAGGAGATTTCCGTCCAACACAAGATTTGTACGTTTCATGTGTATAGTATATATCACTCTAGGCCGCATTTGCCAGACAGACTACGAACCCTTCGAACGCGACACGCTTTACCGCCCCTTCATCCGCACGGATACGGCCGTAACTGTGCAGGTATAAGGACGAAAATCGAAACGCGTCGCCACTAATCAGGCGCAACAACCTTTGCTTCCTATTCTCGCGCTTCGACGCCCCGCGCAGGATAATCAGCAGCCCCCTGGAACCCAGGCGATAGCGTTCGACCAGAAAGACGGCAGCCAAATATGTTGGAATTCGGTCTTGACATCACGCGGCTAGGGGAGCAATATCCGTCCCATCAAGCCGCTCGGCAGCAATCTGACTTACTGGATGAGAGTCCCCCACATAGGGTGGTACCTGGTGAAAAAATCGACCCAAGACGGTCAACGCGCAAGGCGCGATGATCCCGCTCTCCTGGAATACTTCGATGATGCGGTCACTGGGCTCAATCTTATTTATCAGGCTGCTGTGGCCGGCCATCTTGGAGCCGGGGAAGCCCTGCGGATTGAGTCGGAACGCCTGGTCAGGCGCGGCGCCGACTGGCACGATATGAAATACCTGAAAAAGTGAGGTGAAGTATGCGATGGCTAATGGCCCTTCTGGTAGGAATCCTACTCTCGCTGGCGCTCGCCGAAAGTGGCACTATACAAATGTACAGTGCTGATCCTTCCGGTCGGTGCGTCGGCGCGGACCCGTGTAGCGCCTGTAAGAATTGTAAGTATTGCAAGCACTGCGCGAAGGATCACGGCACCTGTGGAACTTGCAAAAAGAGGTGATCTATGGGGAAGAAATTTGGCTTCTCGTGGTCCTGGAGGC
This sequence comes from uncultured Acidobacteriota bacterium, assembly GCA_963804995.1. Lineage (GTDB taxonomy): Bacteria > Acidobacteriota > Terriglobia > UBA7540 > UBA7540 > Bog-366. The sequence goes on along the minus strand of CAWDSK010000001.1, from coordinate 219,366 downwards.
GCGCCAGCGGACTATCCGGCTTAAAGGGAAAAGTCGCGCGAGCTACCGGAATCCCCCTGACGCGCTCCGGGCGCCAAAGGAAAATTGGAAGAATGATGGGCGGGTGTATGGTTTCAGTTGTGGTCGCCGCCCTGGGTTTGGCGCTATCAATAATGATGTGTTTTCTAGGATGCCAGGATTCTCCGAGTCGTGAGGAATTGGAGATTCAGGCGGCGCACGCGAGAGCCCAGGAGCAGGCGCGCCAGCAAGGGGAACAAAAGCGCAGACAGGAACGCACGCTGCAAGGACCTGTGGGTGCGAGATTCCTGGGCGTTAAGAAACCGATGGCCGCCCTCTTCGTCAGTGTCGATGGAGTTCCGAATCGAATCGAGCCCCAGGTCATCACTGGCTCAACATGCTTCGACGTGGTCACAAACCCTGACCAGGCGGACGGTAGGCTGGAAATCCAAACCGAGATGCTCCCACCGCCAGGCCAGGAAAATGTTTCCCTGGCTGATTGCGACGTTAGATACCTCTGTGTTCTCCGCAACCGGCAAGGAAATGCTCTGTGGCGAGGCAGCCGGTCCACGCGCGTGCCGATCCGCAACATGCCCGGTTACTACAAGCCGCAGGGCATAAGCCCCGACCAGGCGGAAGCTGGTCTCTTGGCCGATCTTAGTCAGGCAGCCTGCCGATGATTTTGCCCCGCGCCAATTTGTCATGTCCGGCATTCACCCTTACGTCCGACCTGGGTCCGACTTCCAGCGTCCGGCTTCGCCGCAAGCTATTGATTGTTCCTTCCGCGTCCGGCTTTCACTGCCATCCAGCCACTAATCCCCAAATCGCGCGCGCCCGCCGCATGTCTTTGATTTGTGGCCGCTTCCATTCAAATGAGCCTATTTCCTCCCACCGCCATCCACCCCCTTCTCTTATAAAATAAAGGATTCCCCCCGCGAGCGCCAAAGTGATAAACTCTTGTATCTGTGCTTGTGGATTCTGCGAGCGGCCGAGCAATTTGAAGACGGCTGCCAGGCCGCAGGCCAGCGCGGCAAGGCCGAGCGTGGGCAGGAGCAATGACGCCGCGGAATGATTTTGCACTTATCTTCTAAGAGGATCCTCCGCCCGGCAGTTCGCTTACCCAGCTCCTCTGGTTGCCCGGTTAGATTCTTTCGTCCGCTGAAGTGATTCTATGCACTCACTACTCTTTGCCATCCTGGTCGCCCCGGCGAACCCGGTGGTAAAGTATTTCTACAAGGTCTTTCATAAGGATCCGTTTCGAGGCATCTATCAGCCTAACGGCTTTGACCTCTCGATTCTGATTCCCTACTTTACTATTCTTATCATTCTTTCCATTTACGGCATTCATCGCTATTGTCTGGTTTATCTTTACCTGAAGAACCGCAAGAAGGCGCCGAAACCTGAAAAGCAATTTGAGCAGTTGCCGCGCGTAACGATCCAGCTCCCCATTTACAATGAACGTTACGTGGTAGAGCGCCTGCTCGACGCTGTCACACGCATCGACTATCCCCGCGAGCTACTGGAAATTCAGCTTCTCGACGACTCGACCGATGAAACCCGCATTGTCAGCTCGCGCCTGGTCAGCGAGTATGCGCGCGCGGGCCATCCCATCACTTACCATCCCCGCGACAATCGCGAGGGTTACAAAGCAGGCGCGCTGGCCGAGGGCATGAAGAGCGCCACGGGCGAATTCATCGCCATCTTCGACGCGGATTTTGCTCCCCTGCCCACGATTCTGCGGGAGATGGTTCATTACTTCACCGATCCCAAGGTGGCGGTGGTGCAAGGCCGGTGGACGTGGATCAATAGGAGTTATTCGAATTTGTCGGAGGTCGAGGCCATTCTGCTCGATGGCCACTTCGTGATCGAGCACGGCGGGCGCAACTTTTCAGGCCGCTTCTTTAACTTCAACGGCACCGCGGGCATGTGGCGTTGCGCCGCCATCGACGACGCGGGCGGCTGGCAGCACGATACGCTGACCGAAGACACAGATCTGAGTTACCGCGCGCAGCTTAAGGGCTGGAAGTTCGTTTACGACCCCAGCATTGTGTGCCCGTCAGAGCTGCCCGTCGAAATGAATTCCTTCAAGACTCAGCAGGCGCGTTGGGCCAAGGGGCTCATTCAGGTAGCCAAGAAAATTCTCCCCGTGGTCTGGCGCAGCGACGAACCGCTCAAGATTAAGCTCGAAGCCACCTTCCACTTGACGGCGAACATCGCCTACCCGCTGATGGTCGTTTTTTCGGTGATTCTGCTGCCGGCCATGATTGTGCGGTTCTATCAGGGCTGGTTTCAAATGCTCTACCTCGACCTGCCGCTGTTCCTTGCTTCCACTTGCTCGATTTCGAGTTTCTACATGGTGGCGCAACGCGAGCTCTACCCGCACGAGTGGCGCAGCCGCATCAAGTTCATGCCCTTCATCATGGCCACCGGCATCGGGTTGGCCGTCACCAACGCCAAGGCTGTGATCGAAGCGCTCGTCGGCAAACAGACGGAATTTGTGCGTACGCCCAAGTACCGCCTGGAAGCCAGCGAAGAAGGATGGGAGCAGAAGAAGTACGTTCGCCGCCGCGCCGGCTGGATTCCCATCGTTGAACTCTCGCTCGCGGCCTACTTCCTGCTCACCACGATTTACTCTTTCACCGTGGAAAACTATCTGACCACGCCCTTCCTGCTGCTCTTCTTCATGGGCTACTCCTACATGGGGATGATGTCGCTCTTCCAAACCCCCTTGCGGCGCCTTGCCACCGCTCTCCCCGGGCTCGTCCGCCCCCGCACCGTGGAGCACGCCACGTAGGATATTAGGCTTGACAATAAGCGTTACATAGGCATATCATCAATCAGCGCTAAGGGCCCGAATGGCTCAACACGGCGTGAATTGCTCCGCAAGGAGAATTTCCCGTCTGAGGCAGGAAGAGTGGGAATCGCCGGTGGTATATATGAGACCGAACACGAACCATTTACCCTCTCCAAATCTCTGCCGACAATGTGTCGCTGAACGCCAAAAACTGCCAAAGCTGAGAACATATTGAAAACAAAGCGCGTCAACTCGAGATTTTCTGTTTGCCAAAGCTGAGAAGTTATTGAAAACAAATATGGTTAGCAACGATATGAAAAATGGTAAAACAGGATGACAATGTGTCCAGCGGACAGTGGTCGAAAGGCCCAGAAAAAGCGCACCCTGGCAAGTGAGAATTTAAAGACGCTGGCTGGCAACTGGAATGCTTGGAGGGCCAGCCGGCGGCCCACGACACAATTTCTTGATCGCGGACCCCGGCGCGCCTGGCAGTCCCCTGTAAAGATAGATAGGCTACATATGTGAGGCATTCACGACTCTCCCGCCCGAAAAGGTGTGACCCCGCAAAGCTAGCTGTCCCGTTGCCTCCCGCTGTACACCCTTCACCGGGTAGTGACGCATTTTGAAGTGCCACGGGCGTCTCTGCCCGTGTCCCTTCATGGCCAGGATGGCCATGCCACGTCAAAACGAGTCACTGCCACTCACCGTAAAGACTCCCCAAAATTTGACCAACGCGTTATGCTGTAGGACTATTTTCCGAGGGGGTTGCGATGCACCGTGGTTGCGAACGCGGGAAGATTCTTGTCTCGGCGGGGCTGGTTTTGACTGCAATTCTGGGGACCGCATCTGCGGCATACGGATGGGAGCATGAGCCGTTCTCCGTTTTCCACGAGCGCCGCGCGCGCCTGGTTCGCGACTTGGGAGGCGATGGAGTGGTGGTGCTCTTCGCTTATCGCGACGCCGATGTGGCGGCCAGCGTCACCTCTTTCCGGCAGAACGAGGAGTTCTACTACCTTACGGGTTGGAATGAGCCGGAAGCCATTCTGCTGCTCGTCCCGAAGCCACACCCGAACGGCGCCGCCGTGGAACTGGAGAAGGAGATCCTGTACATCCCGCCGCACAATCCCGGCCAGGAAAGATGGACGGGTCCCAAGTTGGGTGCGGATGACCCCGACGCCCCCGCCCGCACAGGATTCGCAATGGTTCGCAGCACGGCGCTCTTCCCGACTGACCTCCAGGATGCGCTTAAGGGTTTCCTCAAGATCTACACGGAGGTGACACCGCAGCCGGAGAGCGGTGAGGATTACTTTGAAGCTGAGATGGTGGGAAAGCTTCACAAGCTGGCGCCGCTGGCCACGCTTGCGGACCTCCGCCTGGAAATCCTGCGCCTGCGCTCCGTAAAGACCACGGGAGAAATCGCCCTGATTCGCAAGGCGGCGGAGGCCTCCGTTGACGCGCACCTGGCCGCGATGCGAGCCGTGAAGCCGGGCGTGTGGGAGTACCAAATTGCTGCCCTCATGAAATATGAGTACGAGCGCCGGGGTTGCGAGTGGCCGTCCTATCCCCCCATTGTGGGCTCAGGATTCTTCTCGACGGTGCTCCACTACGATGAGGATTCCCACCAGATGCAGGATGGCGATCTGGTGGTGATGGACGTGGCGGGCTCTTACAGCGGGTATACCAGTGACATCACCCGTACGCTGCCGGTGAACGGCCACTTTACGCCGCGCCAGCGCGAGATTTACGAAATCGTCTTGGGCGCCCAGAACGCCGCCCTGGCCGCAGCCAAGCCCGGATTGTTTCTGGGCCACCACGCGAGCCAGAGCCTCTTTGAGATTGCGTACGAGTATATCAATACTCATGGCAAGGATCTGCACGGGCAGCCACTCGGCCAGTACTTCATCCATGGCTTGAGCCACCCGATCGGCCTCAACGTTCACGATCCCCTGGATTACAACCAGGCGCTCGAACCCGGCATGGTCATTACCGTCGAGCCGGGGATTTATATTCCGGAAGAAAAACTCGGCGTCCGCATCGAAGACGATATTCTTATCACCGCGGACGGCAATGAAATTCTAACCCGCCGCCTGCCGCGCACGGTGGAAGCTATCGAGAAAGTTATGTCAGGAAAATAACTCGCGCAGCGTAAGTCACGGTTTCGACCCGCGCAGCTATACTCTGACCAAATTGGAAAGCCTCGGGCATGAGAAAAGCCCTGAGCTCAATGAGTTTCTTCGAGTCCTTTTGCTGCAAATAGAGTTGCTTTCCGGCTCGTGGCACAAGCAAACTTGTTGATTTCAAAAGAAGAAGGCGATTCCGCGCACAGGCTGCTCTGAACCGCCACGCCCAGTTCGGGGTTCTCCGACCCTACGGTTGGGCATTTGCCGGACAGCGTTATAGTGATATATTTTCATATGGCGCTTTGCATGACTGCGCTTGGGGCGTAAAATAGAATGGTCTATTTTGCCTAATGGAACTTCTCCCGACCGGAGACGATCCCGTGGATTTGTCTCTATCGGCGCGTGACACTCACGATGTTTGACGCACTTCAAGATCGGCTACAACGCGTTTTTAAGACGTTGCGCATCCAGGGAATCCTCACCGAAGAGGTGGTGGACCAGACCCTGCGAGAGGTGCGCCTGGCCCTCCTTGAAGCCAACGTCAATCTCAAAGTCGTTAAGGAATTGCTCGACCGCGTGCGGGTTAAAGCGCTGGGAGAAGAAGTGCGCTCCAGCTTCTCTCCTGTGCAGGAAGTCATCCGCATTGTGCGCGACGAGTTGATTCAGATTCTCGGCCGCGATGCGTCGCTGCTGAGCTTCTCCAAAGATTTCCCTACCGTCTACCTCATGGTGGGTTTGCAAGGGTCCGGCAAGACGACCACGTCCGGCAAGCTGGCGCTCTGGCTCGCCGGACGCAAGCGGCGCCCCATGCTGGTTTCGACGGACGTTTACCGCCCTGCCGCGCGTGAGCAGTTGGCGGTGATCGCCAAGGCGGTGGGGGTTCCGGTTTTCGCCGGTGAGGGAATGAACTCACCCATCCAATTGGCCATGGCGGCGCGCAAAGACGCTGCCGACCGCGGTCACGATGTGTTGATTGTTGACACCGCCGGCCGCCTGCACATCGACGAAGCCTTGATGAACGAGGTCAGCGAGCTGCGCACCAAGTTGCGGCCGAGCGAAGTCCTGCTGGTGGCCGACGGCATGATCGGCCAGGACGCCGTGCGCAGCGCGCAGGAATTCCACGAGCGGCTGGGCACCACGGGCGTGATCCTCACCAAGCTCGATGGCGATGCGCGCGGGGGCGCGGCGCTTTCCATTCAACACGTCACCGGCCAGCCCATCAAGTTCATGGGTCTCGGCGAAAAATACGATCAGCTCGAAGTTTTTTATCCAGAGCGCATCGTTTCTCGCATTCTCGGCATGGGCGACATCCTTTCGCTCATTGAAAAAGCCGAAGAGAAGATCGATAAGCAGCAGGCGCTCGAAGTCCACCGCAAGCTCCAGACCGATACCTTCACGCTCGCAGACTTCCGCGATCAGCTTCACCAGGTGCGCAAGATGGGGCCCATGGACCAGATGCTCGGCATGCTCCCCAAGGTGGGCATTTTCAAGGATGCGGGAAAGGTCCACGTGGACGACAAGGAACTGGTTCACATCGAAGCGATCATCAATTCCATGACCGCGCAGGAGCGCCGCAATCACGAAATCATCAACGGCAAGCGCCGCAAGCGCATCGCCAAGGGCAGCGGCACCTCGGTCCAACAGGTGAATCAGGTCTTGAAACAATATTTCCAAATGCGCAAAATGATGAAGTCCATGAGTCAGAGCCTGCTGGGACGTGGACTGAGCCGGTTGCAAATGCCGGCGCGGCCGGGGGTGGGATAATCCCCAGGGCGCGCGAAACCGGGCTCGCGGCACAGTTTTTTATTTCGAACTCTTATGGTGACAGCGGGAGGTTCGCTCGGGCGGGCCGCCGCAATTTAGTAATACTGTCGGAGAAGGGGGAAGATTGTTAAGGATACGCCTGGCTCGAACCGGAGCCAAAAAGAAGGGTAGTTTCAGAGTCGTGGTGATTGATCGCGAACGAGCGCGGAATGGACGCTTCGTGGAGATCCTGGGGCATTACAACCCTCGGCGAACGCCACCGGAGATCGTATTGAATCGCGAGCGCGTGGATTATTGGATCGGACGCGGGGCGCAGCCTTCGGAGACCGTCGAAAGTTTCCTGAAGCAGCCGCCTCCTGTCGTGCCGGCCTGAATTCCGCAGGCGATCATGGCGTTTGTCGCGGCGCCCGCCTAACGAGCGGTCAGCGTTCTCACACACACTGATTCCCAAGGGGTTCTTGCAACACAACTCGAGTGCGCGGGAGGGCCACATGAAGGAGCTGATCGAAGCCATCGCCAAAGCGCTAGTGGATAACCCTGACCAAGTTTCAGTGCGGGCCGTGGAAGGTGAACAAATAACCGTGCTGGAATTGCGGGTGCACCCCTCCGACTTGGGGAAGGTGATCGGAAAGCAGGGGAGGACGGCCCGCTCGGTCCGCACCATTCTCAATGCCGCGGGGATGAAGCTCAAGAAGCGCTTCACGCTGGAAATCCTGGAATAGGGGTTCCGGCGTGCCACCTGGGGCAAGAAGCGGCGTGCGGGACGGCAGAAAGGTTGCGCATATCGCGGCCGGGAAATTTCTGACCATCGCACGCATTCTCCGGCCTCAGGGGCGCAAGGGAGAAGTAGCGGCGGAGATCTTTACGGATTTCCCCGCGCGCTTCGATAAGCTCCAGTCGGCGTTGCTGGAAGAGCCTGGCCAGAGCCCCCGGCCCGTCACGGTTGAGCACGCTTGGCCGCACAAGGGCCGCATGATCTTGAAGCTTGCGGGAGTAGACTCCATCGAGAGCGCCTCCCGCCTGCGGGGGTTTCAAGTCCTCATCCCGCAGGAAGAGCGCATACCGCTTCCCCAGCATCATTACTACCTGTGGGAACTTGAGGGATGCAAGGTTGTCCTGGAGCGGCAGGGTACGGAAATCGGGACGGTGACCGAAGTTGAATCTACCGGCGGCACGCCTGTCCTGCATGTCGCGCGCGGCGACGGGAAAAGTGAGGCGCTCATCCCCCTGGCGCAGGAAATCTGCACCCGGATCGATCCCGCGGCCAAGCTGATCGTCATCGACCCGCCGGAGGATTTGCTGGAATTAAACGAGTAAGACGGGTGCTGGGGAATAGTGAGGTGTAAAGGGTATGGGTTAAAGGTTAAGTTCCATAAAACTTTACACTTTATACTTCACCATTTGCTGTTTCCCCAGCCCCTGTACTTATGACCTTTGACGTCATCACCATTTTTCCGGACTTCTTCCGCAGCATCCTGGAGCACGGGTTGCTCAAGCGGGCGATGGCGGGTGGCCAGGCGACGATTCGGCTGCATGATCTGCGGGAATTCACCGACGACCGTCATCGCACGGTGGATGATCGCCCCTTCGGCGGGGGCCCGGGCATGGTTTTCAAGCCCGAGCCGATTTTCCGGGCCGTGGAAGCCTTGAGGGCCGAAGCGCCGGAGAAAGAATTCCCGGTGATTCTGCTTTCGCCCCAGGGACGCTTGTTGACCCAGACGGTGGCGGAAGAGCTTTCGCACTCAGCTCGGCTGGTCTTGATTTGCGGCCGTTACGAAGGTGTGGACGAGCGTGTGGCGGAGAATCTGGCGACCGATGAAATCTCCATCGGCGACTTCGTCTTGAGTGGTGGGGAGCTGGCCGCGGCCGTGGTTATGGAAGCGGTGACGCGCCTGCTGCCGGGTGTGCTGGGCAACGAGGAATCAAGCGAGCAGGATTCCTTTGCGGTTCCGGCAGATGCGCCGGTGGAAATGCGCTACGGGCTGCTGGATTGCCCGCATTACACGCGCCCCGCGGAGTTCCGCGACTGGAAAGTGCCGGAGGTTTTACTCTCCGGCAACCACCAGCAGGTGCGCCAGTGGCGGCGCCGGCGAGCGCTGGAAAAGACCTGGCGGCGCCGGCCGGATTTGCTGGTGCAGATCGCGCTGAGTGACGAAGATCGCGAGTGGTTGGACTCACTCAAGTGCTCTGAGAAAGAACCGGTCAATCGCGCCGGGTGAGCCAAGAGTTGGCCTGTGAGAGCCCCGGCAGGGGCGAAAGAAGTAGGTAGTGTCTCAGTTTGATGTAGAGGCGGCGGCATTCATCCCGATCTGATCGGGACGCCGCCATATGGCGAGGTAAACTCGCCGCTACATCATCAAACTGAGACACCACCCAGAAGTAGTGAGGGTTGACGGCAGGGCAGGAATTGAGCCCCGCCAGATGGAAAAGCTTGAAGCCTTTAAATTTTTGTTTCGAGGCCGGGACGGCAAGGGTAAAATCCTGCCCCTCAGTTGCGCTCGAAAGTTTGGGAGAATCGAAACATGAACGCGCTTGAAAAAGTTGAACAATCGCAGATGAAGAAGGACGTCCCCTCGTTTCGCCCCGGCGATACGGTGAAGGTGCACGTCAAAATCAAGGAAGGCGATAAGGAAAGAATCCAGGTCTTTGAAGGCACCGTGATTGGCCAGCGCCGCGCGCGCAATCACTCCACCTTTACGGTCCGCAAGATTTCCTTCGGCCACGGCGTGGAACGCATCTTCCCCTTGCACTCTCCCATCGTGGACAAGGTCGAAGTGGTGCGCTCCGGCCGGGTGCGCCGCGCCAAGCTTTATTACCTCCGCAAGCTGCGGGGCAAGGCCGCTCGCCTGCGCGAAGTGCAAACCGAACAGGAAGCATAGCGCGTCCGGCAACCGCTTACCTCACCGCGGAGACCCTGAGACGCGGAGAAAAGCTTTCACGTTCCAGGTGTCGGGGATCCGAATCCCGGTTTCCCTGACACCTGGCGCCGCATACCTGACACCGTGCCTTCTCTGCGTCTCCGTGCCTCTGCGGTAAGCAGGGATTTCGGAGTTTATTCCGTAGCAGCCCGCCCCTCTAATCCAAAATTCTAAATCGAAATTTCCTCTTGACATCGCTGCGCCCTATATATAGGATTCACATCTATAGGAGCAACCGTGACCGGAATCGACACGAAAATCAAACGCGGCAGCGGGGAATTGGCCATCCTCGCGCTTTTGAACCAGGAGCCTTTGCACGGCTACGAAATCTCGAAGCGCATTGCTGAGGTAACCGGCGGCGTCCTCCAGTTCAACCTGGCCTCGCTCTACCCGCTGCTTTATCGGATGGAGAGGCGCGGTTGGGTGAAGGGAAAGTGGGAGGAGGCGAAGAGTGGCCGCAAGCGCCGCTACTACCACCTGACCCGAGGCGGCAAGAAGCAACTGTCGCCGTTACGCGCGGAATGGGGTTTGTTTTTCCAGGCGCTGCATCGCATCGCTGGAGTCGCAAATGCCGGATAACCGCGAGCTTCTCAAAATGCGTTTGGGTGAATTGGGGCTGGCGCCCCGCCGGGAGGATGAGATTCTGCGCGAACTCGGCGAGCATCTAGAGGACCAGGCCGCGGCCCTCGAAGCACGCGGGGTGGCGAAAGATACAGCCGCCCGAGAGGTTCTTGATTCCGTGTCCAACTGGCTCAAACTTCGCGAGGAAATCCTTGCAGCGGAAGCTGAGGAGGCAATCATGAATTACCGCACCAAGGTTTTCTGGCTGCCGGCAATGTGTGCGCTCGCGATCAGCAGCGGCCTGCTGGCTGTTTTCCAACATGCCGGCCTTGAGCCGCGTTTCTACTGGCTGAGTGGAGAGCCGGGTACATATCACGCCTTTTTCGCCTTTTATGTCCCCTGGCTCATCGCCCTCCCCGTCGTCGGCGCTGTGGCGGCCTTCTGGTCGCAACTCGCGGGGGGCAAGGCTCTTCATCGGATGCTGGCGGCGCTGGCTCCGTCTCTCGGCATGCTCGGGTTTTTTCTAATTTTTATTCCGTTTATCGCTTGGCCCATTGGAATGGTCATGGCGGTGCACTACCACAGGCCCATCAGTTTTTCGCTGACAGGTCACTCGTTCGTCGAGTTCATAACCGGTTTCCTCATTCTCTTGGCCAATTGGGTCCTGCTGCCAGCCATCGCACTGTTTATCGGAGCGGCGCCCTTCTTGCGAAAACCGCAGGCACAGCACTGAGCGTGCAGGTTACAGTGGGAGGGCCGGCACGATCGTCCACCCTCCCACTGGTAGTGTCCTAGTTTGACGTAGCGCCGGGTTACTGGTTTTTGATTTCATAAGTTGCAAATTGTTTCGACGCCCTGCCGGTGTAAGTAACCCCTCATCCGGCCTCCTCCGTCAGCCACCTTCTTCCGCCACGGCGGATCTGCGACCCCTGGGGAGAAGGCTATGATCTCAGGGTGGCTACGGCGCAGCGCCTCACCTTGAGTAACCGCCCTCTCCGAGGGGAGAGGGTGGACCGCAGCCGGCGCCTTCATCAGCCGGGGCGGGACGGGTGAGGGGTCATTTGGGGCTTCTTTCCAAACTAGGATACCACCCTCCCACTGCGCGCCTTGCAAATCTAGAATCCAAAATCTAAAATCCAAAATTGAATATGCCCCGTCTACGCGACCCTGCGGAACTTCGATGCACGCGGCAGCTTGAGGCGCTGGCCCTGCGCCAGGGCCGCCGGTTCATTGCCGGATGTGACGAGGCCGGCCGCGGCGCGCTCCTTGGCCCGCTTTACGCCGCCGCCGTCATCCTTGATCCTGCGAAAACCATCTCCGGCATTGACGATTCCAAAAAGCTTACGGCACGCGAGCGCGAGCGCCTGGCGGAGGAGATTCGCGTCGAAGCCCTGGCGTGGCGAGTCGTGGCCGTTTCCGCCGAGGAAGTGGACGCGCTAAATGTTTACGAAGCCTCGCGTCAAGGGATGCTGCGAGCGCTCAAAGCACTCAACCCGGCGCCCGATTTCATCCTTACCGATGCCATGCCGCTCCGCGAAGCGGGCGTCGAGTTCTTCATTCCCCACCGCGCCCTGATTCATGGTGACGCGCGCTCGGTTTCAATCGCCGCCGCGTCGATACTCGCCAAAGTGGCTCGTGACGAGCACCTGGCGCAACTCGACCGCGTCTATCCCCAATACGGCCTCGCCAGGAACAAAGGCTACGGCACGCGCGAGCACCTTGCCGCGCTCACGCGCTTCGGCCCCTGCCCGGAGCATCGCAAGACCTACCAGCCAGTAAAGGACTGCTTGCTGCCACTGTTCCCGAATGTATCGCCGGCCTAATGTTGGGAGACCCCCTCACCCGCCTGCGGGCCGAAGCCGAAGTCGTTTGCGGTTCCCAAGAGTCCCTTCGGTGGGCGTAGGCCCGGCCCGCCCCGGCTGATGAAGACGCTGGCGGCGACAGAGGGGCCGGGGGTGAGGGGGTTCGAGGGGCAAGCAGGGGACAGTCGCCTTGACGAAGTTTGAGTGAACCGCAGTGGGTCTAAAGTGCATTCCGGACAATTCGCCACCTTCGGTGCATTTTTGGGCTACCGGTAGCCCAAATCGTACGTCCTGGTATTGACATTACCCATTCTAGAAATGTTACCATTGTAGTGGACGGAAGCGCGCCCTGGTGAAATGGGACGGGACGGGAGGCTGTTTCTCTGTGACCTCCGTGCACCGCAAGCCTTAACTTGGCGCGGCCTTTGCCCGCAGCCCCAAAACGGGTTAACCACAGGGAGCACAGAGGTCACTGAGGACAGAATGACCGATGACGCACTACTCTGTGATCTCTGTGACCTCTGTGGTGAATCTCTTTTTCGCCGAGAGCTCAGAAAGGAACCCTGGGAAGCAAGCGAAAAGGACCTTCTAACCCATGATGTATTAGAAAACAAAAGTACTTAGCGGTAAAATGGCAAAAATGTCATAACTTATATGTATTTGAAATTAAATAAGTTAGTTAGAAAATGGAAGTGGGTGCAGCAAAAAAAGGGGGAATTAAAAATGAAGGATGAACCCATTATGTTATTGAAAACACATGTAGAAAAAATGTCAGTTTTGAGCTAACCCATTATGTTTATGAAAAATAAGCTAGTTAGCGTAGCTAACCCATTATGTTGATGAAAAGAAATGGGGTTAGTGCGCCGGGATCAACCGGCAGGAAGCTGAGGATGAAAAATCCATTGAAGACCCCGGAGGGGCGCAGGGTGCAGTGCTATACTCATTGCCCATCAAATCGAATCTGTTGAGGACCTCATGGCTTCCCTATTGATTAAAGGCGGCCGCGTGCTGTCGCCTGAAGACGGCTTAGACGGCGAATTGGACGTACGCATTGAAGATGGCGTGATTCGCGAGATTGCGCCGAACCTCGGGGGCACAGCGGATGAGACCTTCGAGGCGCGCGGGAACGTGGTTGCCCCCGGCTTCGTGGATATTCACGTACACTTTCGCGAGCCCGGCGGCGAGATCTCTGAAACCATCGAAACCGGCATGGCCGCGGCGGTTGCAGGGGGCTTCACGGCCGTCTCGACCATGCCCAACACTAAGCCCGTGATCGACCGGCCGGAACTGGTGCGCGCGCAAATCCAGAAGGCTCGCAGCCTGGGCCTGGCGCGGCTCTTTCCCACGGCTGCCGTTTCCATGGCGAGTCAGGGTGAATCGCTCACGGACTTCGCGGCGCTGGTGGAGGCGGGCGCGGTGGCTTTCTCTGACGACGGGCGTCCGGTGAAAACGGCGGGCCTGCTGCGGCGCGCGCTGGAGCAAACCCGCGACCTGGGCGTGGCCATCAACGATCATTGCGAGGACCCCAGCCTCAGTGCCGGGGGCGTTATGAACGAGGGCCCCGTGGCGGCCCAGCTCGGCGTGCGGGGAATTCCCAATGCCTCTGAAGATGTGTGCGTAGCGCGCGACCTGATGATGGCTGAAGCCACGGGCGGCCGCCTGCACGTCGCGCATCTTTCCACCGCCGGCGCGCTTGACCTGGTGCGCCAGGCCAAGCGCCGGGGCGTGCGCGTCACCTGTGAAGTGACTCCACATCACTTCACGCTGACGGATCAGGCGGTCGTCGCGCACGGGACCAACGCCAAGATGAATCCTCCTCTGCGTAGCGCGGCGGATGTGGACGCGATCCGGGCGGGCATTGCCGACGGTACGGTGGACGCCATCGCCACGGACCACGCTCCGCACGCGCCGGAGCTGAAGGCAAAGCTCCTCGCGGCCGACGCGCCCTTCGGCATCATCGGTCTTGAAACCGCGTTGGGCCTGGCGCTCACGGAGCTTGTGCACGCAGGCCTAATCTCGCTGTGGCATTTGGTTTCGTTGTTAAGCTCGAACCCCGCGCGCCTCATCAACCAGCCGCTCGGCCGTTTAAAGGCCGGCGGTGTGGCGGACATCACCATCTTCAATCCCGACCTCGAGTGGGTCTATCGGGCCGCGGAAGGCCGCTCAAAGAGCCGCAACTCACCCTTCGATGGCCGCACCTTCCGGGGAGCAGTGACCGCCACGATCGTGGGGGGCCGCATCGTTTATCGTCGTGAATAAAATCGGGAGATCCGGCGATCGGGAGATCGGGGGATCAGGAGATCGGGAGATCCGGTGATCGGGCGAACAAAGCTACTTCAACCAGACTGCACTTTTTCTTCAATCACCCGGCAAGCAGACACGATGGGTTAAAAGGACTGCCTACTGCCTACTGCCTTCCGCCTACTGCCTACTGCCCACTGCCTACTCCCTTCCTATTGCCGGCGGTGGTGGCGTAGGGATCATGGGTGGCAGGTTGAGCACCTTGAAGCCCTCGGCAGTCTTGGCCACGCGGAATTCAAAGCTCGAACGACCCCCGATCTGGAAAGGTTTGAAGTCCGAGGTCTGGAACGAAACTTGAAAGGGCAGGGCGCCTTGGGCGTCCGCGCCTGTCTTGCTTTCGATTTGAGCCGGCATCAGGCATTGCCCGCCCGCGGTGGTGCAGTACGCTTCCAGGATTTTCGCTTTCTGTGCGGGGTTGGCGGCGTCGGGCGGCGCTCCAGGGAAATCCAGCTTCCCGGCGAAGTAGTAGCCCGCGGCGGGATAGTTTTTAACCAGGAGTTCGGAGAGAAACTCAAAGAGCGCGCGTCTGGCTTGCCCTACGGCGTCAAATCCTTTCAGCGGATCGGCCAGGTCCTGGGTCATCCACTTCGCGGTTTCTCGAAAATTCGCACCGTCGAACGTGTAGGCCTCGCAGAAATTATATCCATTGTCGTTGGCGTAAGTGCAAAACACCGACGAGCCGTCAGCAAGGTGGGCAATGGCGCCGGTTGGCCCCGTCACCATCTGTTTCCAAATGCGGTTATCTTTATCCAGGAAGGGAATCAAAAAGAGATTGCCGGAGAGGTCGACCGAAAAGAACTGGACGCTTTCATTGTTGCAAGTCCCGTATTGAAAAACCACGATGAAGTACTGGCCGGTCTTCGCATCATGAAGGAGCCTGGCGCCGTCGTGAAGCTTGTTCTCAATAAAGGTATCTTCGGGGTCAAGGTCAAGCTTGGAGACCACGGCATTCCCGGCTACGCTCACAAGCTGATAATGGCCGGTAAACTGCTTCGCATCTTCGTCGCCTCCGCAGGAGGCGGAACTCAGGACGTCCATCTTCTCGTCTTCAGCGAAGAGGTAAACGTCTACCGGATGATCGTGGATTTGCAGTTGGAGGTGCGAGCGGTTTTGCTTCTGGAGGGTCACGACTTCGTCCGGAACTTTGGCTTGCTGTGGCGCAGAGGCCGTGCCGACAGAGGTCTGGGTGGCAACGAGAGCCAGGACGAAGAAGGCAAGAGTGGTGGAGTGAGGGCGGTTCATACCCGAGGAGAGTTTAGCACTCCCCCTTGGCTGAAGGTTTGGAGATTATGCCGGTCCGAAATTCACGGGTCGCCGCCAGCCCCTACGCGGCCTGGGGTTGCTGCTTCACGTTCTGGGCTTGGATGGCGGTGATGACCGCAGCCACCACAATGTCTTCCGTTTTGCAGCCGCGCGAAAGGTCGTTGGCGGGCTTGGCGAGCCCTTGCAGGATGGGCCCGATGGCCACGCACCCGCCGAAGCGCTCCGCCAACTTGTATCCGATGTTGCCGGCGTTCAAATCGGGGAAGATCAGCACGTTGGCGCGCCCGGCCACCGGCGAACCAGGCGCCTTGCGCAAGCCGATTTCGGGGATCAGGGCCGCGTCGCCCTGGAGCTCACCGTCCACGGCAAGTTGTGGCGCCCGCTGCTTGACGAGCGCGAGCGCCTCTCGAACCGCGTCGATCATGGGGTGTTCAGCGCTTCCCTTGGTTGAGAAGGAAAGCAATGCGACGAGCGGCTCGACCTCCAGGAGGGCCCGAGCGTTTGCGGCCGTGGCGATGGCTATATCCGCCAGTTGCGAGGGCGTGGGCTGCGGAACCACGCCACTGTCAGCGAACAGCGTCGCGCCGTCCGCGCCCAGGTTCTTGAGAGGAGAGATCATCAGAAAGAAACTTGATACGAGCGAGACGCCTGGCGCCACGCCAATCCCCCATAGCGCGGAACGCACCGTGTCGGCCGTAGTGTTCAGCGCACCTCCCACGGAACCGTCTGCCTCATCCGCCGACACCATCAGGGCGGCATAGTTGCGCGGCTGCCGAGTGGCTTTGAGCGCCTGTTCCTGGTTCATGCCTTTGGCACGACGGCGCTCGTAGAGGAGATCGGCGTATTCCTCCAGCTTGGGGCTGGAGACAGGATCGAGGAGCTGGGTACTTTTGAGGTGCAAGCCCAATGCCTGAAGGCGGGCATTAATCTTGGAGGTGTCCCCGAGGAGGGTCAGGTTGGCCAACTTTTCCTTTTCAATCAACTGGGCGGCTAGGAGCGTCCGGTCTTCTTCGCCCTCAAAAAGAACAATATGCTTGGGAGAAAGACGGGCGCGGGTACGAAGCTTCTCGAGGATATCCATGGAGCCCTCCGGAAAAATTAGCGGTAAAACTCGTGCTAGCAACGAGGCTCTAGGGTGAAAACACGACAAAATGTCTCTTTTCACCCTTCTCTATGCGGCCTCACTCTGTTGGCAGCACGCCCGGTGCCATTGGTGCTCCAAAAGGAGTTTTGCTGGCGCTCGAAATTCGAAAAGGCGGTCCAGCGCGAAGGGTGCAGGCAGCCTGTAACTGTAGGTCGCCATGGTTGTTGTATTGGAAACTCCCTTCCACCTTCTACCAGGGAGCTGCAGGGGATTGCCCCCGAGGCAGGGGAGCAAGAGTGTGATATCTTTTGATCCTATGACGAAATCAATTGCAGTGGGCGGTGCGTTCAAAACCATCGAGTGGACTGAGGAAGGCGTGCGGATGATCGACCAAACGCGCCTGCCAGGGGAAGAGATTTACCGGACCTATAGCGACTATCGCGACGTTGCGGAGGCGATTCGCTCCCTGGTGATTCGCGGCGCGCCGGCAATTGGTGTGGCCGCCGCGATGGGCGTGGCGCTGGGCATCAAGCATTCCGCAGCAAGGGATGTGGCCGAGTTACGTGCGGACTTCGATCGCATCGCTGAGACGATTTCAAAGACGCGCCCCACGGCCGTCAACCTGTTCTGGGCGGGCAAGCGCATGCGCGCGGTTTTTGAGAATTCCCTGTCAAGCCACGCTGCCGATGCAACAGGTTTCGACGCCGTGCGGAAAACGCTCGAAGCCGAGGCGCAGCGAATCCTGGCGGAGGACATTGCCATCAACGAAGCCATGGGCCGTCACGGTGCGGACCTGATGCCGGATGCGGGAACCGTGCTTACGCATTGCAACGCGGGGGCGCTGGCGACCGGGGGCTACGGCACGGCGCTGGGAGTGATTCGTGCCGCGGTGGGAGCGGGGAAGAAGCTCAAGGTTTTTGCCGATGAGACTCGTCCGTTCCTGCAAGGCGCGCGGCTGACAGCCTGGGAACTCGACAAAGATCACATCCCGGTTACGATCATCACGGATAACATGGCGGGGCATTTCATGAAGCAGGGGGAGATTCGCGCCGTCATCGTGGGGGCGGACCGCATCGCTGCGAATGGCGACACCGCCAACAAAATCGGAACCTATAGCGTGGCCGTGCTGGCCCGCGAGAACAGCATCCCCTTTTACGTGGCCGCCCCGCTTTCGACCATCGATATGAGCCTGGCTTCGGGAGAACTGATCCCCATCGAAGAGCGGTCTGCTGCGGAAGTCACTCGCTGGGCGGGAGTGGACATCGCCCCCGCCGGTGTCGAAGCGCGGCATCCCGCCTTTGATGTTACCCCGCAGCGCTATATCACGGCTATCATTACTGAGAAGGGTGTGGCGCGCGCGCCCTTTATCGACAGCCTACGCGCGCTGTTCGCTCCATGATCTTTCGGGCTCGACGGCGGCGCTATCGGATGTTCCTTCCACAATCCGGCGCAGGATTCCAGGAATCTCGTAGACCGCCCGATTTTTGATGGCCGCCGTATTGGCTCGGAAACGCGCCAGGTTGGCAGGTTCGAGCAGCAACTTAACCGCCGCGGGGATATCGCGCGGCCCACGGACCACCAGCCCCACTTGCTTTTCAAGAATCCACTCGGCGTTGTAGCGTTCCTGTGGGAGCGTCCAGCCGTTACGCTCGACGATGACGGGCAGCCGCATGGCCAGTGCCTCGCTAACGCTTCCGGGACCGGGCTTGCCGATAAAGAAGTCGGAAAGCACCATGTAAGCAGGGACTTCCTTGGTGAAGCTTTCCACAAAGCGGCGCAGGCGGCTGGGGCGACCCCGCAGAGCGGCCGCCAGCTTTTCGTTTCGGCCGCAGATGAAGATGAGTTGAAGATCCAGTGGCGCAGCATCCAGGCGCTCGGCGATTTCGAGCATGGTGTCGGAACCCTGCCCACCGAAAAGTACAAGCCCGGTTGGCAGGTTGGGGTCAAGCCCCCGGCGCTCCCGTTCCGCGCGCCGGTCGCAGGCGATGGGCTGATAGAACCGCGGGTGCAGAATCATGCCGGAGGTCTGAAAAATCCGGTTGTCGCCATGGCCCAGGCTGCGGGCCTGCTCGACCGCGCGGTCCGTCCCGCAAATGAGATACTGCTCCTGCGGCTCGATCCAGAAATGCGGGGGAATATCGGCGAAATCGGTGAGGAGGGTGACGAACGGCGTCCCCGGCCACACGCGGCGCAGGCTGTCCAGGAGCGCGCGGTTGAAATGCGGAACGAGGGAGACCACAAGGTCCGTCCGGTTGCCGTGCCAGAACTCTTGCAGGATTCTAACTTGCTTTCCGTGCAGCAGGCGGATCAGGGCTTGCAGCACACGCACGGATTGCGTCGTGCCCAGCGTCCAGCCTTTTTTCAGCATCAGATTGTAAAAATCCTGCGTGCGCAGGCCGGTCAATTTGCGTGTCAGGTCGATCGGATCCATCAACTCCTGGAGATTGACCAGGCGGACATTCCATTCCCCTTGCTCGTTCATCACCAGGCGGAGAGCCTCAGCGGCCGCGCGATGACCACCGCCCGCATCGAAGAAGATTAAGTCGACGTTAATCATGCTCTTAAGTTTTCATAATTCTTCTATCTTGTAAATAGGCAATAGACACTGTTCATCAATATTTAACTCCGAATATAAACACCTGTAACAATTGTTTTCTACTCTGGAACGTGCGATGTGACCTTCATGTTCACACGATCCACTCCGGCATGTGTACTCTGCCGGTGCTGAAAGCCTTTTGTCGCGAATGCTACAGCCCCCCGGAGGCGGTATACCAGGAATTGAAACGCAAGGGGATGAACTTGGTCACGGTTTCCGATCACGACTCCATTGACGCCGCTGAAGTCCTGCGCCGGCACGAGGATTTCTTCCTGAGCGAGGAAGTAACCTGCCGCATGCCGAACGGCAACGAGCTGCACATCGGCGTGTACGATCTTACAGAGCGGCAGCATGTGGAGATCCAGCGGCGGCGCAACGACCTGCCGCGCCTGGTAGCATATCTCGATGCGCAGCAGCTTTTCTACAGTGTGAACCACGCCTTCTCGGGACTGACCGGGCGCCGGTCGCTCGAAGACTTCGATTGGATGGACAGTGCTTTTCCGGCCGTGGAAGTCGTCAACGGGCACGTGCTTGAGCGCTGCAATCGCCTGGCCCGGCGAATGGCGGAGTATTCCGGCAAGGTCATGCTGGGCGGGAGTGACGCCCACACGCTCGAATCCCTGGGGACTGCCTGTACGTACGTTGAGGGCGCTCGCAATAAGGCGGAGTTTCTCGAGGATCTGCGACGTGGACGCGGCCGGGTAGAAGGCGGATCAGGTAGGTTCTGGAAACTGACGCGCGACGTTTGGCAGATTTGCGGTGCGTTGCTCAACGAGAAGCCGTTGGCGCGAGTTCTGGCTCCCTTGGTGTTGGCAGTCCCTGTCGTGACCATGCTCAATTATTGCATGGAAGACCTGTTCGCCCGGCGTTGGGGTCCGCGCTGGGAGCAGTTGCGGGGCCTCGAGACCGGCGCCTCCGCTGGTGGCATGCGGGCAGCGTCCGGGGAGGCGACGGCATGACGCTCCCCGGCCACATGCTCGATTACATCGCGACGCGTGACCATCGCCTGATGCGGCGCGTGCACCGTTGGCGCCCACCTCGTTGGTTCCGGCTGTGGATGATTTACGCGACACGCGGCGGCGATGGCTGGCTCTGGTACGGTTTGACCGCACTCATCCTGGTTTACCGCGGCCCTTCGCGCCTGGCCGCAGTGGCGGCCGCATGGACGGCCTGCGTAGTTGGGGCAATTCTCTTCCTCATTCTGAAGAAAGTAACCGGGCGCAAGCGCCCAAACGCGCTTGAGCCTCATTGCTGGGCGACGTTGCTGCCGCCCGACCAGTTTTCATTCCCCTCTGGCCATACCATCACAGCCTTCGCCTTTACGTTTGCGGTGGGGAGTTTCTATCCGTTGTTCCTGGGCGCGCTGCTTTTCTGCGCGTTCAGCGTGGCCACTTCGCGGATTGTCCTGGGAATGCACTTCTTGAGTGATGTTGTGGCCGGCGCGCTTCTGGGTGCCGGCCTCGGCTATGTAGGTTTTCTCATCTTTGCCTAGTTTCCCTGGCGCCGAGGGTCCTCCCCCCATGAGCTCCCTTCAGCTCACCCGACACCCCTCGGCGCCTTGGTTTCCTACGACCTCACGGGTTGAACCATTGTTGTCTATTCGTGCCGCAAGGCCACGATGGGATCGAGGCGGGAGGCCTTGAGGGCAGGCCACATGCCGAAGAACAGTCCGATGCTGACGGAAACGGCAAAGCCGGTGACGATGGCCCACAGGGGCACCGTCGAGGGCAAGCTGGGAACCAGGGCGCGGATGAGCAAGCTGAGGGTACAGCCCGACAGGATCCCCAATATGCCCCCGGCGCCCGTCAAGGTCATGGCTTCGAGCAGGAACTGCCAGGTTATGTCGCTGCGGCGCGCACCAATGGCTTTGCGTACACCGATTTCGCGCGTCCGCTCGGTGACCGACACCAGCATGATGTTCATAACGCCAATTCCTCCCACCATGAGGCCGATGGAGGAGATCACCATGGTCACGAGGACAACGGTTCCCATGATGTCACGGAACTGTGTGATCAAAGCCTCGGCGCTGGAAACACCGAAATTATCGGGGTCGGAGAATTTCACCCTGCGCCGCCGGCGCAGCAGACTGCGGACTTCATCCCGGGCCTCGTCCAGTCTTCCCGGCTCGGCTTCCGCGGTGATGAAGTTCTCTTTCGCCTGGGGGTAATACTTTTTATAAGTGAAGTAAGGAACCCAGACGAAACGGTCAAAGCCGTTGTCACCACCGGCAATGTTCTTTCCCTTCTTGAGGGTTCCGATGACCTCCACGGATTTTCCATCCACGGTGATGACTTTTCCGATGGGGTCTTCGCCCTGGAAAAAGCGTAGGACGATGTCAGCGCCGATCACACCCACGTCTCGCCGGTGCAGGCTATCAATGTTGGTGAAAAGATGGCCGTCGGCCAGTTCGAAGTTTCCGTTGTCGAAATACTCCGACGTCACCCCGTTGAAGTTGGTGTCCACCATTTCCTGGCCTTTATACTTGGACACCACGGCGTTGGAGAATCGCAGCAGCCGCGCCGACACTGTTTTCACGGAAGGGCAGTTCTCCCGGATGGCGACGGCGTCGTCGTAGGTCAATTCCTTGCGGCGCCACTCCTCACGCGTCACGTTGAACTTGATGCCGGGATCCCACTTGAAGATGAAAAGCGTGTTGGTGCCGAAGCCCTGGGCGACATCGACCACTTGCCGGTCCAGCCCGTTGAAGATGGAGGCCACTCCGATCACCGTCATGGTGCCAATCAAGACTCCCAGGACCGTCAGGAAGGCGCGAAACTTGTGGGTCCGCAGCGTGTCCAGCGCCAGCAGGAGATTTTCGCGGATATTGTGGCCACGCGCAGTTACCATGCTCAGTTCTCCGTGCGCAGGGCTTCGATGGGATCGAGTTTGGCGGCCTGACTGGCCGGGTAAATCCCAAAGAAGAGCCCTACGGCCGTAGAGAGGAACAGCCCCACGATCACGGCGCTCAACGGCACCGAGGACGTGAAGAAATAATCCACAATCTTGCTGATGATGAGGGCGAGCAAAACTCCCACGCCCCCGCCTGTGCAAGCCATCACACTGGACTCGATGACAAATTGCATCAGGATGTCGCGGCGGCGGGCTCCCAGCGATTTGCGGATTCCGATCTCATGCGTCCGCTCGGTAACGCTGGCCAGCATAATGTTCATGATCACGATGCCGCCCACCACCATGAAGACCGCTACGATGCCGATGGTGACGGCAAAAATAGACCCGGTCAGCATTTTCCAGGTCGCCATGATGGTTTCCGAGGCATTGATGCCGAACGGGTCATCATCTTTGTAAGCCACGTGACGCCGCGCACGCATCAGGGCGCGGACCTGGTCTTCCAATATCATCATCTGCTGGGCATCCCAGGCCTGCACGCTGACGGCAAGTTGCGGGCGGGCCTGGAAGAGTTTACGCAACGCGGTGAGGGGAATCTGCACGAACTTGTCCTGGCTCTCACCGAAAGTCGAGCCCATCTTGGCCGCGATGCCGATGATGGTGAAATTAGCGCCCCGCACGCTGATTTCCTTGCCAATAGGGTCGACGGTGGGGAAGAACTCATCCACCAGGTCCGAGCCGATGAAGCAGACCAGGGATTCGTGCTGGTAGTCGGTCTCGTTGAAATAGCGGCCCATGCTCACCTTGGCCTGGCCGATATCAATCATGTTGGGCGTGTCGCCCGTCAGGTTGACTTCGTAAAGGATATGGCCCTTGTAATGGGCATCGCTTTCTCCCGACATCCAGGCTTCCGCGCCCATCGCTTTATAGCCTTGGAGGTTCTCCTGGAGGAAATCAAAATCCTCAATGCGGATGGGTTGGTTGCGGCGCCGCGCTTTCAACCAGGCCTCGTAATCCTGCGCCCATTGATATTGGTGGAGAACAAACGTGTTGGCGCCCAGGTTGGCAATTCGATCGGCGATGTAGGAATTCATGCCGTTGATGACCGACATGACGACGATTAGCGTAGTGGTGGCGATGACGACGCCCAGCAGAGTCAGGAAGGAACGCAGCTTGTGGGCCCTTAAGGCTTCGAGGGCGATCCAGAAGGCTTCGCGGATGGTTACCCACGCCCCGGCGGTCCGCCGCGTCGCGAGCCCGCGGGGGAGTGAAGCGGTTTGGCTGATGGATGCCAAGCGTCTTCCTTTTTTCCGGCGGCCATGCCGGCGGACTAGCCAACCTTTTCATCCCGCTCGATGCGGCCGTCGCGAACGTGAATGATGCGATGGGCATGAGCGGCAATATCGTGTTCGTGGGTCACTAGCACCAGGGTGTTGCCGGCTTGGTGCAGGCGCTCAAAAAGGCCCATGATTTCTTCACCCGTGGCGGAATCGAGATTGCCGGTGGGCTCGTCGGCCAGGATGATGGAAGGGTTGTTCACCAGCGCGCGAGCCACGGCCACGCGTTGACGCTGGCCTCCGGAGAGTTCATTGGGCTTATGGTGCATGCGGTCGGCTAAATCCACCTTGCGGAGCGCGTCCTCAGCCCTTTCCAAACGGTCCTTCGCCGGCATCCCGCTGTAGATGAGAGGCAGTTCTACATTGTGCAGAGCGCTGGCGCGTGACAATAGGTTGAAGGTCTGAAAGACGAACCCGATTTCCCTATTGCGGATGTAGGCCAGCTCGTCGTCAGAAAGCTCGCTCACCAGGCGCTTGTTCAGCCAGTAGGTCCCGCTCGTGGGGGTATCCAGGCAGCCGATCAGGTTCATCAGGGTGGATTTGCCGGAGCCGGAAGGTCCCATGATGGCAACGTACTCTCCCCGATCGATCTCGAACGAAACGCCACTGAGGGCGTGTACCTGGATGGCCTCACCCATGTCGTAGGTCTTCCAGAGGTTTTCCGTCTTGATGATCACGCCATCCGGTGGCGCCAGAGTTTCCTGTAAGGGGGATGCGGCCAATTGAGTCGCCATAGGGGTTCGCCTGTCCCTTTCCTCAGACATCCAAACTCCTGATTTGTCTGGCTGGCATCGACCACTGGGCGCCAGCCAAGTTCCTCCCGGCGACCTGTCAATGGCTCGCCGGAGCAGGTGTGTGATCAGGCTGCTGGCCCATTCGGGGTCTTGACGCTGTTATCGATTTTCACCTTCGTGTTGTTTTTTAGGGTGCGCAGGACGCTGAAACTGCCGGTTACGATTTCGTCCCCGGGTTGGACGCCCTTCAGGATCTCCATGTCCGTAGAGCCCATGATGCCGCTCTCAATGGGGACGAAGACTGCTTTGCCATTTCGCACCGCGAAAACTCCCTGCAACTCTTCTTTGGCAGCCTCTTTCTCCTTCGCTGTAAGCGGCTTGTCGTTTGCCGCTTCGACTTTGCCCGATTTGTTTTTGGGTTCTTCTAGTTCACGCCGCATGCGCACCGTCACGGCTTGAATCGGCACGGTCACGGCATTCTGCCGGGTCGCAGTCGTGATCTTTGCGGTACCGGATAGGCCCGGCCGGAGACTGGGTGGCGGGTTATCGATGGTAACGACCACTTTAAAGTCCTTCGCTTCGTCAGAGGTGGTCGCTGCCGCACTCGCACCGCTGGTTGTCCCGGTATTACGTCCCACGGCGCTTTCGCCAATTTGGGTCACGTGACCCTTGAAGGTTTTATTGGGAAAAGCATCAATCAACACATCTGCTGATTGCCCCAGCTTCACGTTGGGGATGTCAGTTTCATCCACTTTGACTTCGACCGTCATAATCGAAAGGTTTGAGACCTGATACAACAAGCTGCCTACGGCGTTTTGGATGCCCGGAACTACGTTTTCACCCAAGTGCACCGGGAGTGAAGTTACGATCCCGTTGAGTGGGGATTTGTAGATGGTTTGAGCCAGTTGGTTCTGAATGCCAAGAAGTTGGGCCTTGGCCTGCCCCACCCTGGCCCGGGCCATGTCACGGTTGTACACTGCCTGCTGGTACTGGGCCTTGGCCTGGGCCACCCTTGCTTCGGCAGAATCCTTGCCCGTCTGGGCTACCCGGTAGTCGCTCAGCCGGGTATCGAAGTCTTGCTGGGAAAGCAATTTGGCCTTGAAGAGTTCCTGGCCACGTTTGAAATTTTCAGTGGCTTGATTCTGCTTGGCTATCGCCTGTGCCAAGTCCGCCTGGGCGGTTTCGAGAGCCGCCTTGGCTGACTGCACATTGGCGTCTTGCGCCGAAATATCCGCTTCCGAAGTTTTGACCGCTGCCTGCTGAGCTTCCACGCCGGCCGCCTGCTGGACGTCCTCGGTCCGCATCAGAAGCTGGCCCTTGGTGACGTGGTCGCCTTCCTTCACCAGGATTTCGGTAACCCTTCCCGTGGAATTGGCGTTCACGTTGGCCTGGTTTTGCTGCAGGGGCTTGACCTCGCCATTGGCCGTGACGACCTGGGTCAAATCCTGGCGTTGGACCTTTCCTGTCTGCACGGTCACCACGCCCCGCCTGCTCCACACGACTCCCCCAACAGCCAATCCAATGACCGCGGCGGCGCCTACACTCAGCAGGGCAACTTTCTTCCAGCGTTTCATGCCTGTCCCGTTGCGGTGCCGGGGTGGAACCGGCCCAGGCTTCTCTTCCCAGGTGGGGCTACTGATTTTCCCCATTTCCAGCTCCTTGATTTGTGCCATGGAGCACTCCTCTCGCTCTTCGCAGGTGCCAAAGGGTATCAGGTTATCTTTGCAGGCGTGGAGGTAATGCGCGCGCCCTTCCCGAGCAACCAACTTGCCGGCTCTTCGGGACACCCCGTTTTCTGCTCCCAAGACTAATACGCTGTTTGAGTTTCGAAAGTTTCGTCAAAAACTCTGGCGCTCAGGTGGCCAACAGCGAGGATGCCTAACGGAGCTCGTGGGTTTAACTTGCCTTTCCCTGCCGTGTGAAGCAAGTAAAATGGATAAAAGGCTAATCCCCAGCACAGGCCGCAAGATCCATGCTTGAAAAGCTACCAGTAGCTAATCAAAGAGCATTTTAGCCCTTTATTAGAGCCTGAAGAACAAGAATCTCGGGGCAGACAATTCGCCCGTATTCCCAACTGTTTCTGGCCTTCGGTAGCCGCCTTGAGTTCCGATGTTCATCCGTGCGGATTGGGGGGAGCGTCCCATAAGTTACGCTGGACGGTCACATTGCCGCACCCAGTCCGATCCCATCCACCTCCCTTCGCCACCGCATCGACTGAGGCCTAAAATCAAACGAGTCTCCCCCACGTAAAAGGGGGGAACGTCCCAGGGATGAGGGGGTTAGCAACACTTTGATATCCGACGACAAAGCCGCAGGATGGACCCCAGGCAACCCTCTTCCCGCAGCGCTCTTCCTATGAGACGCTCGATACCTGTGAGAGTTTCGTCTCGACTGGAAGGTTGTATGAGCGCATCAGGTTGCAAGGGAGGGAAAGGCTACCCTTCCTGTCCGGGATGCATCTAAGGAAGGTCCAGGTCAGGGGGTAGAGAAAGCTGAAGCCACGAGGTGCAGGCTTGACTTTCCGATATCACAAAAATAGAATCCCTAGGTACGCCATGGTGTAGAGGGTGGGTAAAGTGTCGAAACATGCAGTTCGTTCAGCCTGTCTTTCTTGGATGAGCCGCGGAGCCCTGTGGATTCTTACCGCGGTCGTTCTGGGCACATGCTGGGTGGCCTTAACGGCCGCGTCTCCCAAGGACAAGGAGCAGGAAAAGACCCCCAGCCCCGAGAAGGTGAGCAAAGAGGAGAAGCGGCGTCAGAAGGCGATTCAGAAAGAAATGGAGAGTCCTTACAAGAAGTGGCTCTCCGAGGAAGTGCCCTACATTATCACGGACGAAGAACGGGCATCTTTCAAGAAGCTCAGTACCGACGATGAACGCGAACAATTCATTGAGGGTTTCTGGGAGCGTCGCAATCCCAACCCCAGCAGCCCCGAAAACGAATTCAAAGAGGAATATTACCGGCGCATTGCATACGCCAATGAGCATTATGCTTCCGGTATCCCCGGCTGGAAGGCGGATCGCGGCCGCATTTACATCATGTGGGGCCCGCCCGACGAAATCGAATCCCACCCCAGTGGCGGCAGCTACCAAAGGCCCTTCGAAGAAGGCGGCGGTTTCGACGGAGACCTATCCCTTCGAGCAGTGGCGCTACCGCTACATCGATGGTATCGGCACGAACATCATTCTGGAATTTGTCGATACCACCATGACCGGTGAGTTCCATCTCACCATGGACCCCGGTGAAAAGGACGCCTTGCTCTACGTCCCCGGCGCCGGCCTGACCATGGCGGAGCAGATGGGTCTATCGGGTGGGAGATCCAAGCAGGACCGCTTTACCCGCACCGACGGTATGACGCTCGGGTCCATGCAGGGCGCCACACCGGAGAGCATGGAAGAGTTCACCCGCCTCGATCTCTTTGCCAAGATCTTCAGACCTCCTCCGGTAAAATTCAAGGACCTGAAAGCGGTGGTCACCTCCAAACTCTCGGCTCAACTGCTGCCCTTTGACGTGCGTGAGGATTTTATCCGCGTGACGGAGGAAACCGTCCTCACCCCCATTACCATCCAGATAAATAACGGCGATCTGCAGTTCCAGAACAAGGACGGGGTCATGCACGGGGTGGTGGATATCTTCGGCGAGATTTCCAGCCTGGGCGGGCGCATCGTTAATACCTTTGAAAAGAGCCTGGTGCTGGATGTCCCGGAACATGAGTTCCAGCGCTATCAGGACCACAAGTCGGTGTATCAGGAAGACATACCCCTCAAGCCCGGCCGTTACAAGCTGACCTTGGTTTTGAAGGACGACTTGAATGGTCACATGGGGTCCATGGAGATCGGTATCATTGTGCCCCGCTACGAAGACGATAAGCTCACCAACAGCTCCTTGATCCTGGCCGACCTGATCCAGCCCCTCCCGACCAGCCAGGTGGGATCCGGCATGTTTGTGATTGGGGGGACCAAGGTCCGTCCCAGCGTCGGCAGCGCCTTCACTCACGACCAGAAGCTGGGGATTTACATGCAGGTGTATAATCTGGCGGTCGACGAGAAAACGCACAAGTCCTCCTTGGACGTCCAGTACGTCATCCTGAAAGACGGGAAGCCTATTTTGGATCAACCCGAGGACCCCAAGAATCTGGTGAAGGTATCGCAGCAGTTCACAGTCGAAAAGACCATGCCCCTGACTGCCCTTCAGCCAGGCAAGTACACGGTGCAGATTAAGATCACGGACAACGTCCGCAAACAAAGTCTTAGCCCTACGGCGAGTTTTGAGGTACGCTAGGCACACCCGGATATCTTCCTCCCCACGGAAGGGAGGTTTTCAAGAGAGCGCGACGTAAGCTATGAAGATGCTTAAGTCCGGAAGCCGGCTGTCGAATTTACTGCTGCTTAGCGGTTTGCTCATTACCTGCCTACAACCCCGCCTGGGGGTTGCGGCGGGTTACGGGAAACTGGCGGGGATCGTTTCCGACACCCAGGGCAACCCTTTGATGGGCGCCACGGTGATGATCCTGGGGCCCACCGCCATCGCCACGGAGATGGCCAGCCAGACCGTAGAGCGTGTCATCACCAACGCTCACGGCCAGTTCACGATTGAGCATCTTGTCCCGGGCTGGTACTCCCTCAAAGTGATCTCGCCTACGCGCTTGCCGGCCATGCGCAATGGCATTCGCGTGGACGCCGATGAAACGGCCGTCGCCCGGTTTATCCTGACTGACATCTTCGCTCCCATCCGTTTTCAGGTTCCGAATAACACGGTCACCACTTGGGGGGATGACTGGAAATGGGTACTGCGGACTTCCTCCACCACCCGGCCCATCCTGCGCTACCGCCAAGCCCAGGATGTGGCCAAGGTTTCGCTCCCCAGTTCGAAAACACCTGCGTCCGAGGACCAATATTTAATCGGAATGCTGCCGGGCTCGCTGCGGCGGGATCCGTTGAGCGATGACCCGGGCGCGGAGAGCGTGGTGGCTTATGTCCGGTCACTCTCCGTGGATTCCGACCTGCTGGTGGCCGGTTCCATCGCCACCGCCAGCACCCAGGCAAATACCGTGAGCACGGTGTACCGCCGCAATCTTCTGAAGGGGAATCCTCAGGAATTCGGCTTGAGCATCCATCAATTGAACCTCCTGGGGGGGCTTCCGTCCTCCGCGGGATCCGCGCCGAACCTTTATTCCCATAGCCAGGGTATGGTGTTAACTTACTCGGAAACACGCCTGCTCTCCCCCAAGGTTACGGTGACCGCCGGGATGGACGTGGATTATTTAGACGCTCTCGGTGAGGTTATGACGGCGCAGCCGCACTTGAAGCTGGAATACCAGGTTGCTCCTTCGACGGTCGTTGCCGCGGGGTACGGGTCAGCACGCGCCGACGGCTCCGATTCCTTGCTGGAGCGCGTGGGCATGCTGAATGCCTTCCCACGCCTGACGGAAAGCGATTATCGGCTCAAGATGGAGCAATTGAATCACACGGAAGCTTCGCTCAGTCGGCGGATCGGGAAGACGGCCCGCGTGCAGCTCGCGAGCTACGCCGATAGTTTCCACAATGCCGCGGTTTGGGGGAACCAGGCGACGGGCGCGACGTGGCTCGCCGGCAATTTTATTCCCAATCCCGCCAGCCACGGCATCATGATGGATGCCGGGGATTACCAGTCGGGAGGTTTCCGGGCAGTCTATTCCCAGACTTTCGGCGAACACGTGGAGACCTTGGTTTCCTATGCTACGGGGAATGCCCTGGTGGCGCGGGGTTGGATGCCGCCAGGCGCCCCGCAAAATCCGCAAGCCCTGTTGCGACCGCAGCAGTCCACAGCGCTGGCCGGCAAGATTTCCGCTGAACTTCCCGTCACCCACACCCGGATCATTACCTCCTATGAGCGGGTTTCGAATGATCCGGTTACCTTGGTTGACCCTTACGGGCAGGCGATGCTTCAGGTGCAGCCCTATTTGGGTGTGCAGATTCGCCAGCCTCTTCCCACCTTTTCTTTCTTCCCCGCCCATATCGAAGCTTTGGCGGATTTCCGCAACCTCACGGCGCAAGGCTACGTCCCAGTAAGCCAAGGGGGTGGTAAACCCGTGGTCCTGAGCTCGGGGTACCGTTGCTTCCGTGGCGGGTTCTCAGTTCAGTTCTAAAGAAACTAATCTCGTAGGGGCAGGCCTCGTGCCGCCCTCCCTGTCGGCATGGCCGACGCTAGGGCAACCCACAAGGGGTGTCCCTACGAGACGCGTTGTTTGCGGCCCCGCCGCGCGGCGCTTGCTCAACATCGCGGGATAGATCATAGCCCTCTCCGAGGGGAGAGGGTGGACCGCAGCCGGCGTACTCATCAGCCGGGGCGGGCCCCGGGTGAGGGGTTACTTCTCCGTGCAGGTACCAGTTCCTAGCGCGGCTGCAACGGAGGCTCTCCGCGCTCTGTGTGCTTCTCAAGCTTCGACGCAGAGCACACCGAGTAACTCAGTGACCTCCGTGTTAAGCCGTTCCGAGCATGGAGGTCACAGAGACACTGCGCAAGGAACGGAAGGTCGAGAGCGGTTCGTGAGGGAGGCACTGAATGGAACAGCGCCGGAGAGACCCCTCACCCGTCCCGCTCCGGCTGGTAAAAGCGCCGGCAGCGGTCCACCCTCTTCCGCCGCGGCGGATCTGCGGCCCCTCGGAGAGGGCTATGGATCCTACTTGTGCGCCTACAACGAGGGCGACCGGTTTTCGTTAGGGTGCCCGGCTGACACCGGGCGTTACGAAGTACGATATATACAAATAAATGGAGGCTGTATTCAGAATTTTGTAGAACCGGCAGCGTTCACTCAGCTATAATTATATCCTACAGTAAACAGAACACTTAAATATTGGCACGATCCAGATTACTGGAAATAAACGTGCTCTCATGTTGTATGAGTTAGTGTCAATTGCTTAGTCATACCGAGTTTTAAAATGACCAGAACTCCACCCTTCCGACTGACCACGCTCTCGCTTGCCCTGCTGAGTCTGGTTCTGGTGGCGTTCGGCATTCTCAATTTTCAGCAGCGGGACCTCTACCAAGCGCCTGACGATGGTGTTTCCTGGATCGATTCTCCCCAGGGCGTGACGGCCTGGATCGTGGTCCGGGGAGGTCCTGGCGAGCGTGCGGGGATCCGCGAGGGGGACCAGCTCCGGGCCATCAACGGCCAACTGATCCCGACATCCGGGGAAGCCGTCCAACAGGTCTTCCGTCTGGGTATCTGGTCGCTGGCGAACTACAGCTTGGCCCGCAACGGTGAACCTTTTGATACCAGTCTGGTGCTGGTCCCGCAGAGCACGGCAAGTTCGGTTCGGCATTACCTGGCTCTGGTGGGTTTGCTTTATCTCCTCATCGGTACGTTCATTCTCTTTCGCCGCTGGACAGCTCGCAAATCACTCCACTTTTATGTCTTCTGCTTGGCTTCCTTTGTCCTCTACACATTTTCCTACACGGGTAAGCTGAACCTATTTGACTGGACCATTTACTGGTTGAATGTCGCCGCGCTGGTCTTGCAACCTGCTCTATTCCTGCACTTCTGCTTGCGCTTTCCGGAGCAGGCAGGGTTCATCAGCAAGCGGCGTTACCTGATACCACTGCTATATTTGCCGGGAGTCCTGCTGGGCACCTTGCATGCCCTGGTGGCGGCCGATGTGCTCGTACTTCCCTTGCCCCTCTTGCAGGTTCGCTGGCTGCTGGACCGCATGGAGCTCTTTTATCTGGCGGCGTATTTTGTGGCGGGCGCCGTAGCCCTGCAATACGCTTACGCTCGCGCCAGCGATCCACTTTTGCGCCACCAGTTGAAATGGGTCACGCGGGGCACGTGGCTGGCGATTGTACCTTTTGCAGCGCTTTACGCCCTGCCCTATTTCCTAGGCTTCGTTCCCAACACGTGGATGAATGCCTCGGCCCTCTCCCTCGTATTCCTGCCCGTCACCTTCGGGTACGCCATCGTACGTTATCGGCTGATGGACGTGGACATCATCTTCCGCCGGGGCATCGCTTACACGTTGGCCACGGCCAGCATCGTGGGGTTATATTTTGGTCTTATTGCCCTCTTTGCGGATTTCTTCCGCGCCACATTTCCCATCACCAGCCGTGGCACCTGGGTGATGGCGATCGTTCTCACCGCCATCTTGTTTCAACCCATTGTGAATTACATCCAACAGGGGCTGGACCGTTTCTTTAATCGCGAGCGCTACGATTACCGCCGCACCCTGCTGGAGTTTGCCCGTGAACTCACCTCTGAGCTCCATGCCGACCGCTTGCTGGAGCAGATCTGCGATCGCTTGTCAGAGACTCTCGGGGTGGACCGGCTCGCCGTCTTTCTCACCTCGGAGTCCGGTGACTACCGCCTGGTGCGGTCGCGGGGCATGAGCTTCCCCGGCAAGGCCGATCTGAGTTTCCTCCAGGAGGATCATCCCGACCTCGCCAAAGGCTATCTGTTTTTCGACAACCTGAAGCGGCTTTTCGGGTTTCCTCCGGCGGCGCAAAAAACCATCGAGCAACTCGCTTTGCATTATTACCTGCCGTTCAAGGTCAAAGAGCGAACCCTGGGCTTTCTGGGGCTCGGCAAAACCAGTGACGGCGATTACCTTTCCAGCGAGGATCTGGATCTTCTCAAAACCATTACGGGTTATGTTTCCATCGCGCTGGAGAACGCCCGCCTCTACGGGTCGCTCGAAATGAAGGCGCACGATTACCAGGCCCTGCGTGACTTCAGCCAGAACATCATCGAGTCCATCAACGCGGGGGTGCTGGCCTCGAACCTGGAAGGCAAGATTGAGGCTTGGAATTCCGCCCTGGAGCGGCTCTACGGCATGTCCCGCTCCGAGGCGCTGGGCAAGACCCTGGACACGATCTTCCCCCGGGAGCTCCTGGCAGAGCTTTCGCACGCCTCCGATCCGCACCATACCCTCAACTTATACAAGTTCCGCTTGCGCAATGTGGAAGAGCGTTCGCTGATCGTGAACCTTTCGGTGGTTCCTCTGATCGGGAAGGCAAACGAGGTCATTGGACGCTTGTTGATCTTCACCGATTTGACGGAGCGCGTAAACCTGGAAGACCAGTTGATGCAAGCCGAAAAACTGTTGTCGATCGGCCTGCTGGCAGCGGGCGTTGCGCACGAAGTGAATACACCCCTGGCGGTCATCACCTCCAACGCCCAATTGCTCATGCGGCAGATGGAGCCGGAGGACCCGCGCAGCCGTACCCTGGATAAGATCATCAAGCAAGCCTTCCGTGCGTCGGATATCGCCAACAATCTTCTCAAGTTCTCACGCGTGAGCGGCAGTGAGTACACCGACTTGGAGTTGAACCGGGTGATCAGCGAGACCCTGTCGCTGGTGGACCCCATGCTGAAAGCTGCCAAGATCACCGTGAATGCGCAATTGGGTGAGGCTCTGCCGGCCGTTTACGGCAACGCCGGGAAACTTCAGCAAGTCTTCATGAACCTGATCATGAACGCCCGCGATGCCATGCCGCGCGGCGGTGAATTGACCATTGCCACCGAGGCGGAGAACTCTGCCGTGCGCGTCGAAGTCTCCGACAACGGCGTCGGCATTCCCTCCGACCACCTGCACAAGATTTTCGATCCCTTCTTCACCACCAAGGCCACCAGCCGGGGCACGGGTTTGGGTTTAGCGGTCACCTACGGCATTATCCGGGAGCATTCCGGTTCCATCCAGGTGGATAGCGTGGTGGGGCGGGGGACCACTTTCCGCCTGGAATTCCCTGTAGTAAGGAAAACGGTGAATGTCAGCTAAAGGCTCCATCCTCGTCATCGATGACGAACAGGAAATTCGCGAGAGCCTCGAGCAGCTTCTCAAGCTCGAAGGGTACAAGGCGGACTGCGCCTCCACCGGCACGGAAGGGCTGAAGCGCATCGAAAACGGAATCTTCGATCTGGTCCTGCTCGATATCAACCTGCCCGACCGCAACGGACTGGACGTGCTCCAGCACATCAAGCGCGAAAGCCCGGAGTTGGGGGTGATCATGATCACCGCCTACGACTCCAGCCAGATGGCCTTCCAGGCTTCCAAGCAAGGCGCCGAGAGTTATATCACCAAGCCCTGGGACAACGATAAGCTGCTGCTGGAAATCCGCAACACGCTGGCCAAGTCCCGCCTGCAACTTGAAAACTACCAGCTCCGCCGCGCCCTCAAGCGCTACGACCTGCCCAATATCGTCGGCAAGAGCGATAAGATGCAGAAAGTGATGGACCTCATCACGCAGGTCGCCGCCAGCCGGGCCACGGTGCTGATCACCGGGGAGAGCGGGACGGGCAAGGAGTTGGTGGCCAAAACCATTCATGCCACCAGTCCCCGCTCCGACCGCCCCTTTGTGCCTGTCAATACCGGATCCATGCCCGTCGATCTCCTGGAAAGCACGCTCTTCGGGCACGTCAAGGGAGCTTTCACCTCCGCCATCGCCACTAAGCGCGGCCTTTTCGAAGTCGCTGACCAGGGCACCATCTTCTTTGACGAAATCGGTACGGTGGGCGTGGAGACGCAAACCAAGCTCCTGCGGGTCATCCAGGAACGCGAGTTCATGCGGCTGGGAGGGACGGAAACTATCAAGGTGGACGTGCGCATCCTGGCGGCCACCAACTCCGACCTGCGCAAGATGGTGCTGGAGGGTCGTTTCCGCGAAGACCTTTTCTATCGCCTGAACGTCATCTCCATGGGCTTGCCGACGCTGCGGGACCGCAAGGAAGACGTTCCCCAACTGGTCGACCATTTCTTGAAAAAGTTTTCCGCTGAGAATTCCCGCCCGGGCTTGCAGTTCTCCCCGGAAGCCCTGATGGTGATGATGGATTACGAATGGCCCGGCAACGTCCGCGAGCTGGAGAACGCCGTGGAGCGCGCCGTGGTCCTGGCGACCGGACCTACTCTCGGCCCGGAACTTCTGCCCGAGCAGTTCTTCGAGAACACCGCGCCTGCCAGTGGCCAGTTCCCCCTGGAAAGCTTCGACGGCCGCTCGCTGTTCGAGATTATGGAAGCCTGCGAGCGCCGCGTCATCCTCGACATGCTTAACCGCGCCAACTGGAGCCAGACCGAAGCCGCGGAGCGCTTCAAGATTCCCCTCTCCACCCTCAATCAGAAAATCAAACGCCTCCAAATCGACGTTAAACGCCGCCGCGAGGCGTGACACGCCTCGTTGTTGTCATGGATTAGGGAATCTGATTGCGGGCGAAGCCCACCTTGGACTGCGGTAGCAGCAGCTACCGCCTTCCGCCTTCGGTTCATACGGCTAAGACGCAAGAGGTGGGGCAAGAAAGGCGGTAGCTGCTGCTACCGCAGTCCAAGGCGCTTCGCGCAAGTCCTGATGAAAACGCTCGCTAAGTGAAGAGTATCGGGGTTAAGAACCCATTTCCTCACAGGTGAAAATCTCAGCTTACACCTTCAGAAAAATCTTGTGCTTGTAGAGGAAGTAGCACAGGTACCAGAACACCACCAGGATGGCGCAGTGCTGGGCGACGGGCGCCAGGGCTCCAATGAACTGAAAGCCGCCGCTGAAAGAGCGAATGTCTTTGTCCACAGACCCTCGGATCAAGAAGCCCAGCGAGTAGATGAAAATGGAATTCATCCCCACCACCACCAGCGGGAAGGCGGCCTTCTTCAAGCCCCACACGTCCACGATCAGGATGAAAGCGAGCATCATGAGCAGGACCCAGCCCGTGCTATAGAACGTCCACGAGGCCGTCCAGAGTTTCTTGACGATGGGAATCAGCGGCGAGAGCGCGAGGCCCGTCACGAATGCCGCCAGAGCGGAGATGGCCAGGATCTTCAGTTTTCCCGCTCGCGGCCGTGCCGAGCGCAGCAGGTTGCCCGTCCACGCGCCGAATAGCGTAGTGACCGTGCTTGAGATGAAATTGATCGTCACGTAGTGGTCTTCATAGTTGTACCCCAGCAGCGCCTTGTCGATTCTCTGGCCGATGTTGCCGAGTGGCGAAAACGCGCCATCCGGTCCCGGGAAGAGGAAGAAGAGGCCGGAGTGAAGCAGCAGCAACCCCGCGGCCACGGCCACTTGCCAGCGGAATTCCAACTTGAGAATCAGATAAGTCAGGAAATAAGTGAAGGCAATCTGCGAGAGTACATTGATAAGCTGGAAACGCGGCCCGCCGTCCGCCGCGATAATCAAAATCTGGCTGAGCAGGATCAGCTTGAGGGTGCGAACCGCCACGTGCTGGAGATTTTGCTTCGAGGTCGCGCCCAACTCCCGGCGGCGGGCCAGCGCAAAGGGCATGGCTACTCCCACCATGAACATGAAAGAGGGCTGGATCAAATCCCAGAAGACGGCGCCGGTCCAGTCAACATGGTCGAACCAGGAGGCGACGCGCGACCACTGCGGGTTATGCTGAAGCGCTCCGAAGCCGAAGGCATCGGACGCCAGCATGATCATGATGAATCCCCGAAACGCATCGAGCGCCACGTAACGCTCGGTGGCCGTAGACTTAGTGGGCGTTTCCGCCGGAGTTGCGACAGTTTGAGGTAGGGGGGTGGTTGACATGCCGCGGATTCTAACACGCTGTCGGGGTCGTCAACCCGCAAATTTATCTGATGACGAATTGCAATACTGGGCGGCAACCGAAAGAAAGTGTGCCGTCACCGGAACGGGATAAAGGCATGCAGGGCGCGGAAATGCTGGGTGGAGACGAAGAGCCCCGTCATGATGAGGGCGTTGTAGCCGACGTGAAGAAGGATGCTGGGAGTAAGGCTGCCTGACCTGCCACGCGCCAGCGAGAAAACCACCCCCACCACCAGGATCATCCACAGGTGGTTCCAGGCGTGCCAGTACTCCGGAATGTGCAGCACCGCAAAGAGCACGGCCGTGGTCACTACGGCAAAGGGCAATCCCACGGCGCGCTCGAAAATGGCGAACAGCAAGCCCCGGAAGACCAGTTCCTCCACCACGGGTGCGATGCCGATAGCGAACGCGCCGATGGCGTAAGACGCGGCCGCCGACGTGAAGAGCCGCTCCAGGGGGAATTCCTGCGCATCCGGCAGAAGCGATAACAGCACGCTGATGACGATGGCCAATCCCCCACCCGCTGAAAGGTAGGTCAGGACTTGGCGCCCCGTCGGCTTATTCCAGCCCAGAGATTTCCAGAGGGGCTGATGATGTTGGAGCTTGGCCAACAGGAACAGGTAACCCAGGACAAAGATGTAAAACACGAATTGCAACATCAGCATGAAAAGAGTATTGGTCGGCAGCGCATCCACCCGCGTGTGCCATCCGGCGAAGGGCCGCAGCGCCGCGTAGGCCGCGAACCCCAGCAGGTTTGCCGCCAGGAAAGCGAAGGGAAGAAAGGCCACGAAGAGCAGCAGGTCGCGCAAGGTCCAGATCTCGCGTGGGGCAAGAGGTGGGGCAGGCTGCGGCCGAGGAGCCTGTGCCGGCGCCACACTTGCCTCCGGGAAGATGTTTGCCGTGTCATCCTGCATGTTCACCTTCGTGGCCTGCCACAAATCTCCTTGAGCTGCCTTGAGAGCTTTTCTGACATGTCCTAACTTGCCCTGGTGGATCCTCAGGTATCCATACGGTAATGGAAACATACCCTGTCACGGGGCACCGGTCAAATTGGGGTACGGGAAGCCACAGCTAACACTTTACCATTTGCGGGGATTTCTTAGTGCGAACCATTCAGCATGGCGGCCAGCGCCTGGCCGGTGTAGGATTTTTTGGCGCGCGCCACTGCCTCCGGGGTGCCTTGGGCCACGATGCGCCCGCCCGCCTCGCCACCTTCCGGGCCGAGGTCGATGACCCAATCCGCCTGTTTCACGACGTTAAGATGATGCTCGATGATGATCACCGTGTTGCCGAGGTCGGTCAGGCGATTCAGGACCTCCAGCAGTTGCTTCACGTCGGCGAAGTGCAAACCCGTGGTGGGCTCGTCGAGGATATAGAGCGTGCGGCCCGTCTGGCGGCGGCTGAGCTCGCGGCCCAGCTTGATGCGTTGCGCTTCCCCGCCCGATAGCGTGGTGGCGGGCTGGCCGAGGTGGATGTAACCCAGGCCCACGTCCACCAGCGTTTCGAGCTTCTGGCGGATCTGTGGAATGTTTTCAAGCACCGGCAGCGCGTCTGCGGCCGTCATGTCAAGCAAGTCGGCGATGGAAACGCCCTTGTACTTCACCGCCAGCGTCTCAGAGTTGTAACGCCGCCCGCGGCACACCTCACAGGTCACGAAAACGTCGGGCAGGAAATTCATCTCGATGCGCCGCAGCCCTTCCCCCTGGCAGGCCTCGCAGCGCCCGCCTTTCACGTTGAAGCTGAAACGTCCGGCCCGATAGCCACGCGCGCGCGACTCCGGCAGCATGGCGAAGAGCTCGCGGATGGGCGTGAAGACACCAGTGTAGGTGGCGGGATTTGACCGCGGCGTCCGCCCAATGGGCGACTGGTCGATGACGATCACCTTATCGAGGTGCTCGAGGCCCTGGATCGAGCGGTGGGTGCCCGGGTCTTCAATGGCGCGGTAAAGCTTCTTCGCGATGGCGCGATGCAAGATGTCGTTGACGAGCGTCGATTTTCCCGAACCTGAAACGCCCGTCACGACGGTCAGCAGCCCCAGCGGAAATCCCACGTCGATATTCTTCAAATTGTTGGCCCGCGCTCCGAGCACGGTCAAGATCTTTCCGTTCGTCACGCGGCGCTTCTGCGGCACCGGGATTTGAAGCTGGCCCGAAAGGTATTGGCCGGTCAGGGAACTCTCAGTTGCCGCAATTTTCGCGGGCGGCCCCGCGGCCACCAGATATCCTCCCTGCTTGCCCGCGCCGGGACCGAGGTCGATCACGTAATCAGCGCGGCGAATGGTTTCCTCGTCGTGTTCAACCACCAGCACGGTGTTAGACATGTCGCGCAGTTGCTCGAGGGTTTGCAGCAGGCGCTGATTGTCGCGCGGATGCAGGCCAATGCTGGGCTCATCGAGCACGTAGAGCACTCCGCGCAACTTCGAGCCTATCTGCGTGGCCAACCGAATGCGCTGGCTTTCACCGCTCGAAAGGGACGAGGCGGACCGGTCCAGGCTCAAGTAGCCGAGCCCAACGGCGTTCAGAAATTCCAGCCGCTCGCTGATTTCGTTTACGATGCGCCGCGCCACCAGCTCTTCACGCGGGGTGAGCTTGAGCTCGGTCATCACAAGCTGGGCCTTGCTGACGGGCAGCGCCGTGAGGTCGGCAATCGAGGAGTCCATCACCTTGACCGCCAGGCTTTCCGGCTTCAGGCGTTTGCCCTGGCATTTGGGGCAGGGCACCGCCGACATGTACTGGCCGTACCACTCGCGGAAATTTTCGGAACGCGCTTCGCCGTACCAGCGCTCGAGCAGCGGCAGGATGCCGGCGAACTCCGTCGACTTCGGCGCACTCTCCGTGATCTTTCCATAGAGCAGCAGATTCTGAACCTTGCGCGGAAAGCGCTCGAAAGGGGTCTTGAGGTCGAAGCCAAACTGTTCCGCGGCGCGCAGCAGGCTGCGTTGCAGGAACCCCGAACCCGCCCCCGGGCCGAGCCCGCCTTCCAGCAGCGGCCGCGACCAATCCACGATAACCTTGGCGGGATCGAAGGTGTACTGGCTGCCCAATCCGCGGCACGCCGGGCAGGCGCCGTAAACGCTGTTGAAGGAAAACGAGCGCGGCTCGAGCGCCGGAATGCTGATGCCGCAGTCAACGCACGCCCATTCCTGCGAGTAGAGTTGTTCCTCGCCGTTCACGACGGCCACCTGCACGATGCCCTTGGCAAGCTTCATGGCGGTCTCGAGCGACGACGCCAGGCGAGCCTCAATGCCGGGCTTGAGCAGCAGGCGGTCGACCACTACTTCAATCGTATGGTTCTTGCGCCGGTCGAGCGCGATTTCCTCGTCCAACTGGCGGAGTTGCTTGTCCACCCGCACGCGCACGTACCCTTCGCCCGAGAGTTGCTCAAAGAGTTTTCGGAACTCGCCCTTGCGGCCGCGCACGATGGGCGCCAGGATCATCACGCGCTCGCCTTCACCATTGGCGCTCGCCCCGCCGTTAACCAGCGCCATGATGGAAGCAACGATCTGCTCCGTCGTCTGCCGCGCTATTTTCCTCCCGCACCGGTGGCAGTGCGCCGTACCAATCGAAGAGTACAGCAACCGGAGGTAATCGTAGATTTCGGTGATGGTGCCGACGGTTGAGCGGGGGCTGCGGCTAGTGGTTTTCTGCTCGATGGATATCGCCGGGCTCAGGCCTTCGACGGTGTCCACGTCCGGCCGCTCGAGCTGGTCGAGAAATTGGCGGGCGTAAGCGGAGAGCGTCTGCACGTAGCGGCGCTGGCCCTCGGCATAAATCACATCGAACGCCAGGCTGGATTTCCCTGACCCGCTCAGTCCCGTCACCACCGTCAGGGTGTTGCGGGGAATCTCCACGCTGAGATTCTTCAGGTTGTGCTGGCGTGCGCCGCGAACTGTAATTCGGTCGATCATTTGCCCTGAGCCCTACAGTGAGGAATTTCGAGAAAACCCCAACCTCCCATGCTAAATCCCGCACGGCAGGCGCGTCAAGCGGGATGGGAGCCGGATAGCGTATCCATTTGATTTTGTAGCGGCGAGTTTACCTCGCCATATGGCGGGACGGCAGGCTGGCGCAGAGACCCTTCTCTCGGGGGTCTGCGATCTCCCAGGGACGCTAATAAGCCGCAACCGACCCCTGCCCCTTCAGGTCATCGCAGACCCAAAGGTCAGGGGTCTGGTGCGCCGGGATAAACCGGCAGAAAGCAGAGAATGAAAATTTCTCACGAGGAAGGAGCAGCGATCCACTCGGCCCCGAGTTTTGCGCTGGGCGTCGTGAGGCGCACGGTGAAGCGTAAACAGGGGAATAGGTGGGCTGGGTATTGAGCTTCGAAAATGTCCAATCAGGACGCCGACGTTTTCAGACTAAACGGAAGGCAACATGAGGCCGGGACGCCAACGCGAGTTCCGGCACAGTCCTGCGTAGTCGTAGACCCCAGACACGCCTAGACACTTTCTGCACGAGAACCGGGAGACCTCGGAGGCGCCGGCCGCCGTAGATCGTGGCCGGACGGCGGGAAAAGGCGATGGCCGTACAGCCCGCCTGCACGCTTTCGAGGAGTCGGACAGCGGAACAGTACCGATGAATCATTTGAACAAAGACGGGAAGCCGTTGGCGGAGAATGAGGAGGGAAGGCCGCTGATCAAGGAGAACACCCGTTGGCCTAACACGCACCCGACACAGAGCGGGGCACGCGTGTCCCAGGGACTCGCGGGTGTGCGGAAAGCCGCGAAGGAACACAGGGAGATGAAGTTCACGGCCTTGCTCCACCACTTAACGGTCGATCTGCTGCGGGAAAGCTTTTACGCCTTGAAGCGAAAAGCTGCACCGGGAGTAGACGGCATGACGTGGCAGGAGTATGAAAGCGGGCTGGAAGGTCGACTCGTCGATCTGCACAGCCGGGTCCACCGCGGAGCATTCCGAGCGAAGCCCTCGCGAAGGGCGTATATCCCGAAAGGCGACGGGCGGCAACGTCCGTTGGGGGTTGCGGCACTGGAGGACAAGATCGTCCAACAGGCCGTGGTCACCATCCTCAAGGCGATTTACGAGGAAGACTTTCTGGGCTTCTCGTATGGCTTTCGACCGGGATGCAGCCAGCATCAAGCGCTGGACGCGCTCTCGTACGCGCTCACGGTGAAGCACGTGAACTACGTTCTTGACGCGGACATTCGTGGATTTTTCGATTCGATATCCCACGAATGGATGCTCAAGTTCGTGCAGCATCGCGTCGCCGACCCCCGGATTCTCCGGCTCATCCAGAAATGGCTGAAAGCCGGGGTGAGGGAGGAAGGCGAATGGTCGGAGACGGAGATGGGTACGCCACAAGGGGCGGTGGTCTCGCCCCTGCTGGCGAATATCTATCTGCACTACGTCTTTGACCTGTGGGTGCAGGCGTGGCGCAAGAAGCACGCCCGGGGAGACGTGGTCGTGGTGCGGTATGCCGACGATACGGTCCTTGGATTCCAATCGCAGACGGAAGCCGACCGCTTTCTGGAGGATTTCCGGGAGCGGGTGGGGAAGTTTGGATTGGAACTGCATCCTGACAAAACGCGCCGGATCGAGTTCGGGCCGTTTGCCGAACTTTACCGGAAACGGAGAGGAGAAGGTAAGCCGGAGACGTTCGACTTTCTGGGCTTCACGCATATCAGCGGGAAGAACCGGAGGGGGCAATTTACCGTGAAGCGGAAGACGATCAGCAAGCGCCTGCGGGGGAAGTTGCAGGAACTCAAGCAACAACTCCGGCAGCGTCGGCACGATCCCATCGCGGATACGGGTAAATGGCTCCGGTCGGTCGTGCAAGGCTACTTCAACTATCACGCGGTACCGGGAAACCTCAACCGCCTGCGAATCTTTCGGGAACGGTTGACCCGACTGTGGCGAACGCAACTGCGTCAACGCAGTCAACGCCACCGCCTCAACTGGGACCGACTGGGGAAGCTTGCGGCCTGCTGGTTGCCTGCTCCGCACGTTGTGCATCCTTGGCCATCCCAACGGTTCGCCGCCACACATCCGAGATAAGAGCCGTATGCGCTAACCAGCGCACGTACGGATCCGTGCGGGGGGTACCGGGTAACCGGTATCCCTACCGCAACCGCCAGCCTTCCAAGGCGCTTACAGATGGTCTCAAAACTCCGCAAGCTTCTTGAATTCCACCAGACGAACGTTTCCCTCCTCGGGGTCGGTCGGAGAGGCAGAAAGTAGAATCCCCTTGGCGGAAACCCATAACTTCAAAACGGGGGACAACGGTTGCTGAGGCGCTGAGCCGGGAGGGGCGCCTGGAGCGTGGGGAGGGTTGGCCGGTCTTTCCGACGGGTCTTGCATGTCCAACTGGAATTCTGCAGCGTCGATTTCACTGTGCAAGATGGGGTATTTCCCGCGCCGCAGCACCCGAAGTGACGCACCGATCGGGGAAAAGGAAACAGGAAATGTCTCCGTCTCTCCACCTTGCGCGAGGAAGGTCAAGCGGATAGCTGCATCGCCATGGAATTCTGCACCGCGGGTCTGTCCAGCCCAGAAAAAAGTAATGGGCATGAAGATCTCAGTCGTGTCGTTGATCGCATCATTTGCAGTGCGCAGGACCTTGCCTGCGTCGTTGGTCTGTTCGCAGCGCAGTTCTGAGGGAGTTCGCCGGCAGGCGATGGAGGTCTGGTCCATCCGGAAGAACTTGAAAGCCGTGGGCCGCATCCGGGGGGTGAGTTTGATCCAATAGGGAACGGACTCGTCTGGGAATTCCAACGCGCCGCTCACCTCAAATTCGCCGTCTGGGGATTTCCAGAGCGTCCAGGCGTCGTAGGATGAACTCGGCGCAGGCGTCGTGTCGGGATCGGTATACAAATACTTTCCCTCCGCGACCTGCTTAAGGTCAGGATGCTCCTTGCGCCTTTCCGCAAACCAGGCGCGGGACTGTAGCTCGTTATCCTCCAATTGGGTCCGAGGTTGGGGGTTCTGCCGGACTGTATTTCCTGGGCCCTGTGCGAAAAGCTGGATCGAGACGAACACGAGAACTAAAGAGCAGAGCTTCATTTTCCACGACCTTCCTGTCTCACCAGTTGGGAGGTTAGGAGTATCACATTCCGCCCCGCTCTTGATAAGTTTCGTAGGATGGCGCAATCCCCATACGCTTTTCTTTCCGGGTCAAAAACGAGACCGCTGGTCGGGCAGCGGCAGACTCATGGTCCGCGATTCTGGATTGCTCTTTGATGGCGCAGGCGCCCTAAGTTATACTGATCTACATGCAGGTAACCCTTACACCTCAGGCCGAACAGGCGCTCCGCCAGCAACTGGCTCGTTCACCGGGCCGCGAGCCGGCGCAGATTGTTGAGGAGGCGCTGACCGAGTTGGCCCAACGCCAGGCACCCCGCTCGGCGAAAACTCGGACATCCAAGAATTTTCATGCCTGGCTCCAGGAATTGCGCCAAGGCATCGAACCGGTTCCCGGCCTCGCGAACGAGACCTTCCGGCGCGCGGCGATCTACCAGGACCATGATTGATGATGGTTTAGGTTTGCCCCTTCGCGAGACAGACCGACGTCTCCAACTCATCGAACAGCAATTTCTATTCTTGCCCGAGACGGAGGCGACCTACGCCCGATGGCGTCGGATAGTTATGGAGTGTGGCGTCTCCGGCGTTCAAGTTCATGATGCGCGCCTGGCCGCTGTCATGAATGTGAATAACGTCTCTCATCTGCTGACTCTAAACTCGAAGGACTTTGAGCGCTTTACCGGAATCACACCTATCCATCCGGACGACCTACGACCGCGCGATACCCAGCAGCACTGACCATGCCGAAGTGCCGCGGACCTACCAAACAGGCGCTACGCTTGCTCATCTACTCCGCAGACCTTGTGAAATCAGAAATGCTGCGACACCCACCAGCGCGCCGGCGAAGGCGTCCGCGGCATAGTGGTAGCGGCCGTATACGGTGGCGAACGCCACACTCACGGCGAGAAACAGGAACAGTGCGCCGAAGCGTGGGGCGTGTTTGCGGACGGCCAGCGCCACGGCGGTCACCACCGCCACGTGGCCGCTCGGAAAGATGCAGGCTTGCACGCTGTAATGATCGAGTAACCAGAAATT
This sequence comes from uncultured Acidobacteriota bacterium, assembly GCA_963804995.1. Lineage (GTDB taxonomy): Bacteria > Acidobacteriota > Terriglobia > UBA7540 > UBA7540 > Bog-366. The sequence goes on along the minus strand of CAWDSK010000001.1, from coordinate 174,666 downwards.
CCATTGGCGTAGCAGCGGCTCGATGTGCGGCCCCGGCACGTCGTGGAACAGCACGCGCGGTGGCGTCAAAGGGAAGAAGGGATACACGGCGTAGCAGAACAGTGTGGCCAGAACAACCGTTGCCCAGAAATCGTCCAAGGCACACTGGCTTGGTTCGCCTGGTCTGCCGTCGCGTGGCGCGATATAGATTGCGGCCACGCCCAGCGGCACCAGCGGATAGCAGAGCAGATAGGCGAATTCCAGATAATGCTGTAGCCAGGGCGCTCCGGCATCGAGCGCGGCGCGAACGAACGCGTTCCCTAGCAGCACGCGGTCGAATTGAATGAAGATAAAGTCCAGGCGATGCGTCGAATCAGGTTTGAGCAAGAGGCCTGATTCTCGATACGCAACCAGAAGCAGCAGGGCAGGGAAAAGGTCGCTCGCGACGGCCAGCCACGGGGCGCGGTTGGAGATTCGGTTGAGCCCGATCATGGTGGCGGCAACCAGCGTATTGAGCGCGATAATGACGCACAGGTCGCGCGTGGCCAAGCCGAACGCGCATGCTGCGAGGATGATGTATGCGAAGTATGTGAGGGTGATCTTCTCAGCCAATGTAAAACTGAATCGCAGGCGCAGCGAAGGAATGCTTCGGGATCGAGCCAGCGAAATGGGGAGGGTAGAACTCACGGTGTTTGCTCCCGTACACGAAAAGCGGCGAATTAGGGTGCGGGGCATGGGGATAAACTTCTTAACGGCGGGGCCGATGGTTTTTTAATTCCTGAAATTCTCAAACGCCCCCAACCCGCGAGTGACCCCTCACCCGTCCCGCCCCGGCTGATGAAAACGCCGGCTGCGGTCCACCCTCTCCCCTTGGAGAGGGCGGTTACTCAAGGTGAGGTGCCGCGCCGTAACCACGCTAGATAATAGCCTTCTCCCCAGGGGTCGCAGATCCGCCGTGGCGGAAGAAGGTGGTCGACGGAGGAGGTCGGATGAGGGGTTACTTGCATGCTCAAGGCGTCGGAAAAATTGACAATTTAAGGATTCAAAAACCATAACCCCAGCCCTTCCAAACCTGTGGTGAGAAATTCAGGCCGGTTCCTGATTCCACCTGCGATTGGCGCAGCCGCAGCCGCCACCTACTCACGAGCGTTTCCCTTGCCAATCTCGCACGTGCGCTATCTCACTGAAAAAGCATGAGTTGGGAGAAAGTGGCGACCCTCGGCACTATCGCTGAGCTGCCACCCCCGCCTTTCACGTGTCACCCAAAAACGCCAATCGCCGTCACATCGGGCTTTTCATCTATTCACACTCCCGTAACATTGAGAATGCTATAATTCTCCCGTGCGACAACGCGTGGTCATCATTGAAGACGAACGTGACATCGTTGAACTGGTTCGGTACAACTTCCGCAAAGAAGGCTTCGAAGTTGAGAGCTTTACGCGCGGCCGCGATGGTTTAGAATATTTGCGGCGCAATCCCGCCGACCTTGTTCTGCTGGACATCCTCTTGCCCGATGAAGACGGGTTCGACATCTGCAAGCGCCTGCGCGCCGACGAGCGCATGAAGGGTCTGCCCGTCATCTTTCTTACCGCCAAGGGTGAGGAGATGGACCGCGTTCTGGGCCTGGAAATCGGTGCGGACGATTACGTCGTAAAACCCTTCAGCCCGCGTGAACTGGTGGCCCGGGTCAAGGCCGTATTGCGTCGCCAGGAACGCACAGCGGAAAAGCGCGAAGTGGTGGAATCGGGCGCCCTGAAGCTGGACACGCGCACCCAGGAAGTCACGGTGCGCGGGCGCCTGGTGGAGCTGAGCGCCCTGGAGTTCAAGCTGCTCTATTTCCTCGCCTCACACCCCCGTCACGTGTTCGACCGCGACCGCCTGCTGGACGAGGTTTGGGGCCGCGACCGCTTTGTGACGCCACGTACGGTGGATGTGCACATTCGCCGCCTGCGCGAGAAGATCGAAGAACTGCCCAACCGCCCGCATTTCCTCCAGACAGTCCGGGGCAGCGGTTATCGTTTTTCACCGGAAGTGATGGAAGGCGTTGAGGCCTGATTGATTTTGGATTTTCGATTTTGGATTTTGGATTAAGGACGACCCTGCGCTTCCCCACGTTAGCGGTTAGTGGCTAGTCCCAAATCCCAATTCCCTATTCCCTACTCCCTGTACTTCTGTTCCCTGTTCCCTCTTTTCTGTTCCCTGTTATTCTGTTCCCTGTCACCTATTCCCTGTTCCCTGTCCTTCCGTTCCCTATTCCCTGTACTTCCGTTCCCTGTTCCCTATTCCCTGTTCCCTGTACTTATGTTTCTGCCGGGGCACCCGGTCATATAACTGCCTTAGAAGGCAGCATACATCCCGGCAAACAGCGCCTGGACGTATCCGCCACCTGCGGTTTGCCTTGCCTCGCCGCCGGTTCTTAGCTCAACCCGCCGAACCGCCCGATGCGGACCCGCATGTCCGGTGGTGTGGGAGGGGCGGAGCCGCGAGGTATCCCCCCTATCCCGATTCCGTCGATGTCCCAGGACAATCTCCTCGGCGGCGCTCCGCGTAACGTCCAGCACCTGATCGACAATCCCGAGCAGAGCGTCGAACGCCGGCTGAATGGCGTCCCGGCGGTCGATGGCGACGGAGCGATGCAAGATCACATGTCCTAACTAACGAAGTGTTCCCGACTCGCCCTGCTGGTCCGCGACAGCTAGTTCAGTACGGTATTCCTCTGTAGTCCAACCTCGCACTGGGAACATCCATGCTCAAGAGCCGCAAGTACATCGGACCGATCGTCGACGTCCGGCCGAGTACCAATTGGGGGTGCTTCCCTTGCTCAAGGTCAATGAAACCGAGGTATGGATCCTCTTCGCAGGTCTCAGTGAGCCGAGCCACTTCCGCCCACGATAGTTGAGCAGGTATCCAAACCGGAGTAGACGGATTATACGGATTTTGGCCCCAATTAGGAAGCGTGGGCTGGAGGTAGCAAATCGCAACACGACCCTCCCAATCTCGATATGTTGCGAACAAAGTCTTGTTGGATACAGCAAGATTCAATGACCCGTTACCTAGATCTAGCGTGGAATCGACGTAGCCACAAAAACTGCCGTCCGGTTTTGCAAGACGGAATGCTATGTGCCCAGCGCGTTCGAGGTAGTTTGCTGCACGTAGCCACGCCAGAACTGTCTGGTCTTGAATAGGGGTCGGGCCTTGAAAAGTGACCATGCTGAGGCTCGTGGGCGTCCCAAAGGGGTCTACCTGGTCCCAGTAACAATCGGCCTGATGACAGCCGATTTGATCAGGCCAAGGATGGGGATTGGGACGCTGAACATCCCGGCAAGTGGATATTACCTGAAGACCGTATCGATCGTCCGAAAATGCAACTGTTAGCCAGTCCCCTTGTCGGCCGACAATCGCTGGCCTAACAAGAGTCTTGAGGTCAGACGGGAACTCGAGCCGAGTCCAATCCTTCTCCGGGCCCTCCCAGCGGATGAGGTGCATCCTATGCGCATCGTCAACCCACAGGAGGTAGATTCTCTGTGAATCCACCTCAGCAGCTACTGCTGGAGGGTAGATCGCTGGGCCATCGAGGGCGTCATGTGGATCGGGCATGTACGTGAGGCTTTGCCAGCCAGTAGACCTCGCACACTCGATACGCCCCTGGTCTCCGTTCATCCAAAACGCCCAAAGGCTGTCATGAACTCCACTTGGCGAGGGGGATGTACACAGAACCGGACCATGCGCTCGCACTGGGGAGATGTTCGGTACAGTCAATTCCGTACCTGGGAGCACATCTTTCAGGTACCAGTACTTCTGAGAGTACTTGCTTTTGATCCATTTGTCGGAAGCGCCCCATCCTGTATTCAACAGTAAGTAGTGATTCTGCCCGTCATTGTCGAACCAAAAGCCAGCGGCAACACAGAAATGACTGGGGGTCTTTATCAGAACCGGTCGCCTGTCAATGATGATGGAGTCGTAGACTTTTTGGAGATTGTCATCCCCTGTTGCCCTACCCGTGAAGTCACGCCCGAGTTCCTGCCGGATGTAATCAAAGCCGTGCTCCATCTTGGCATCGGACGTATATCCACCATCTTTAGAGGACTTATGGGTATCCAAGTACTCCTTGCGCCCCAGCTCCATGATCACCCGGTCTATATAAGTGTTCCATGCGGGTTCGACTGGGGATCCGTAGTCACCCCCATTGTAGTTCTCGGATCCCCGTAGTAGTTCTGGAGTCCAATTCAGGTCATGCCAAGCGATCAAAGTGGCCCATGCTGTAGGGCCGCATCCGGAGTAATAGTCTTTGGTATTTGCACCAACTCCTGGAGGAATTTGGCGAAAGTCAGGCTCTCGTTCATACCCTTCAGCATAGTCGATTGAATAATTGCCGGTTGGCTGGTCCTCCACCAAGTCGGTAGTGTTCGTTCCACCACCGGGCAGCATGCGCCACGCCTCGGCAACAGCCTTTTTGTGACGAGCACGCCATTTTTCTTGAGCTTCGCGGATGAATTGCAGGAATTCCCTTTCAGTAGGCTTGGCACTTTGTTCACTATCTGGCCGATCCGGGAAAAGATCGCTTCCAATCGTTGTGAGTATCTTACCGTCTTTGTCTAAGGCAAGAGAGTACGTTGGATTTATCCAGACGATTCGAAAATCTCTGCGTCCTAGTTTCTTTCGGAACTGCTCGGTTAAACACGGCCCTTTCGTGGTGAATTCGGGTATCGGAAACTCCGCTCTATCCAGATTGGCTACGATGTAGCCCTTATCCTCCCCAGTGCTTGAGATGAGCTTAACATCGTGGGTGCGAGGGCTATTTCCATCCAGTTGATATAGGGGGTACGATGCGCCGATCTGAAGATCGGAAAGTCCAAGTGCAGATTTAATTTGTCGAACATGGTACAGGGCAATAGCACGGGCCAACTCAGACTGCCTAGGTCGCCGCCGCAGGCCGAAGAGGAATAGTAATATAGTGGCAACTACCAGAATGACCGTGGCCGTCCGCGTGTCGCCGCTCGGCATCAGAAGGAGTAGAAGAACTACCAGCATTATGGTCAGGATTACAGCTTCGATTGCCTTCAAAGTGTGGCCTCCTTCCCCAATGCCCTAACCTAGGCGCGGGGGGGCAAGAGTTGCTCGCTCATGAATTACGTCTGAGTTGGTATTGCGTTCACCAAAGCCACTCAACCGGAAACTCCCTTTGGGCTTCAAAATCGGTGCATATCATACACCCATCTCACCTGTTTGCGGTCACCCGCGCAGTGTATGAAGCACATCCATTCATTCCGAATACTCCTCTTTCCCTTGATTACTCTGCAAGCAGTTGATCTCACGGAATTCCACGGAACACGATATAACCGGGATTTCCGATTTGGACCCGTTGCTCGTCTGCATCGTACGCCTCTCCTGCCATCGACACAACGAGATTTGTCATTAAAGCAGGCCCGAGCCAAGGTCGCGGGTTCCGACGGCTAGTCTTGCGCGTCTGACGAGCCCGGCTTGCCGCCGCGTCATCGATTTCCCAGACACCTCACCGACCCTCCTCCGTGGGCCCCAGACTTTGCAACCGCAATCGGTGTGCTACCCGTTCGGCACCGGTAGCGCCCAGATCCGCTGCAGCGGGTAGCGCACAGGTACGCGTACTCTGCGTTCCTGTGCGGCTTTTCATCTCGCGTTGGCGTTAATAAAGACCTGAACACCGCACGTATTTGGGAAGGACCGCGGAGGAACGCAAACTACGCGCACCTCCGCGCTACCGGCTGTTACATAGCACAAGCATGATTCGCATTAAATCGCAGAACTGGGCGCGCCCTGCGCCAGCCGGCTGTAACATGCAAAAGTCATTGCTCCCACGGTGCCGATGTGGTGTAATCCCGGCGGACAGAGGCCGCTTGCGGTAGCCACTGCCTCTACCACAATTGGATTTCAGGTTCTGGATTGCCGGACGTGCCTGCACGCTGTCGCGCACCAATCCAAAATCGCAAATCCAAAATCCAAAATATCATGACCTTTCGCAGCCCCATCTTTCGCAAACTCATCGCCAGCGCCTTCCTTCTGATTGCTGTCACCTTGGGAGTGTCGGATTTCTACCTCACACGCTACACGTCTGGGCGTGAAGTGCAGAGCGTTGAGCAGCGGCTGGAAGTGGAAGCGCGGATTCTCCAGTCGGAAGTCATGGGGACAGCGCAGCCTCAACTCGAGGACTGGGCGCACCAGGCTTCGCTGCGGGCGGGGGCGCGCGTCACCCTCATCAATCCGCAGGGTGTGGTGCTGGCGGATTCTCATCACGATCCCGAAACCATGGAGAACCACTCGACCCGCCCGGAGATTCAGCAGGCCTCCCAAAACGGTGTGGGTAGTTCGATCCGTCACAGCGATACGATCAATCGCGACCTCTGTTACGTGGCCCTGCGTACCAGCTACGCTGGGGAAGCCGGGTACGTGTTGCGCCTGGCCTTGCCGCTTGAGGACTTGGACTCCTCCATCGCGGCGGTGCGCTGGCGCATCCTGCGTGCGTCGCTCGCGGCGGCGCTGGTGGCCCTTATCATCGCCTATTTCTTCTCGCGTTCCTTCACCCTGCGTATTGGGCGTTTACGGGCGCTCGCCGAGGGCCTGGTGCGGGTGCCCTCCGCGCCAGCCTGGTTGCCAGATGACGACGATGAGTTGGGCGCGCTGGGGCGCTCGCTGAACTCCACTGCCGCCGAGCTGAAGCTTTTGCTAGAGCGGCTGAGTGTGGAGTCCGCGCAGCGTGAGGCCATTCTGTTCGAGCATGGTGGAGGGCGTGCTGGCGGTGGACAGTAACCTGCGCATCACCTTCGCCAATGAATCGTTTGCGCGCGCCGTGGGGGCGCCTAATCCCATTCCCGCCAAGCTGCCCCTCGTCGATCTGGTGCGAGATCCTGAGATGCGCGAAATCCTGGCCCGCGTGCTGGAGGGTGGCGAGTTCATCAGGCGCCGCGTACAACTCCCCGCCGCGGCCGACCGTGTTTTCGAAGTCCAGGCCGCACCCCTGACCTCGGGTTCGGTGCGGGGCGCGCTCGCCATTCTGCACGACATCACCGACCTTGAACGCCTGGAACGTATTCGCAAGGACTTTGTTGCCAACGTCTCGCATGAGCTGCGCACGCCGCTTACCGCCATCCGCGGCTATGCTGAAACCCTTCTGGAAGGGGCGCTGGAGGATCAGGAAAACAATCGCCGGTTTCTGGAGATCATCAAGGCGCACTCGATCCGGCTGAATAACATCGCCTCCGACCTGCTGACGCTATCGGAACTCGAATCCGGCAAGGGACGGCCCGCTCCTGAACCCATTTCGGTGCGCGGGGCGCTGGAGTCGGCACTGCGAACCGTGGAGGGCGAAGCCAACCTGCGCGAGGTCCGCTTGGTGTGGGGGCGTATGGACGACGCGCAGATTCTGGGTGACCGCGTGCAGATTGAGCAGGCCTTCGTGAATCTCCTGGATAACGCCGTGAAATTCAACCGGCCCTCCGGGGAGGTTCTGGTCGAGGTCACGCGCCCCAGCGAGGGTAAAATCAGTATCTCCATTGCCGACACGGGTATCGGCATTCCCCACGACGACCTGCCCCGCATCTTCGAGCGTTTCTATCGTGTCGATAAGGCGCGCTCGCGCGAAGTGGGCGGGACGGGGCTCGGCCTCTCCATCGTCAAGCACATCATCGAACGCCTGAACGGCACGGTGACCGTCGAAAGCCAGTTGGGCAAAGGCTCTACTTTCACCTTGCTGCTTCCTGTGGCAGGGTGACCGTAGCGCCCACTCGGTTTATGCCGACCCGCCACTTTTTGTAAACAAGTGGGACTGTCCCACATGTTGCTCTACGAGGGGCTAAGCGACCCTTGTCCCACCAAATTCCCCGATCTCATACGTTTTGCGCATGACTTTTCATCATCGGCTCGGCCATGCGGCGCGTGAATCCAAACTCAGAAACCGGGAAGGCAACATTACTGGGGAGCAAGGTTGTAGAGGAAGATGAACTGCAAGACGAGGTGGTTACCCGTGAACTCATCGGGGAGAGGTGGGAAGGGAATGGAGGCGTGAATGCCCGCCACCGCAGCGCGGTTGAGCGGATCGGAGCCTGAGGAGCCGACCAAGCGCAATTGCGGCACAGAGCCATCTTTAAGGATTTCGAAAACTACGGCCGACCGCCCTTTTTCGCCAAGGCGCGCTGATTCCGGAATCACGGAATACCAATTGCGCCGCACGATATAGACAATGCGTGCGAGGTAAGGTCCAAAATCCACGCCGCGGGTGTCTGAAAGAATGATCGGCGCTTCCGTTGAGAAGTTGGGGTGCAGATTGTTAAACTGCATATCGGAATCGCCCCCACCGCCCGGTCCGACTTGGCCAGGGTGATAACCTCCCCGCGCGGCGGTTTGCATCGATTCCTGAATGGCCTGGCCGGGTGTCATCGAAGGCAAGCGGAATTTGCCTCCGCCCCCGGTCTCCGGCTTGACATCTTCGAAGCGCAAGCTGTTGTCGGTTTTGGGCGGCGGGGGAGGAGCCGGATTCGGCTGCGGCGAAGGAGGTCCACCCGGAGGCGGCGTCGGCGCGGCGGCTGGCGGTGGAGGGGCTCCGCCTCCACGTGCCATCTCCGGCAATTCTGTGTTCCCGCGCGAATAGGGCATGTGCACGCCATTGGGATCGATCGTGGGTGAAGGTCCCTGGGCACGGCGGTTCTTGTCAGAGGGATTGCGCGCCTCGGGAGGCGGTTCGCGCAGCGACTTCAACAAGTCCGGCGGCAGAAACAAGGTTGTTATCTGCTGCTGTGGCCGGGCCGTGACGGGAATCCCCATCAGGAGCCTGCCACGGCGGAAAATGTCGGGCGCGTAGACAATGAACAATACAAGAAAAATGTGCAGCATTACCGAGGTCAGGAACAACGTGCGTCGGCGCCAACGGGCGACCTCCGGGTCGATTTCCACCAGTAAGTGTATCGGGATTTCCACACTGGTCGAATGTTCTGCACGCCAGAGATCGATTGGGGTTTGCGTACTCATCAAATGTTTTTCACGCCAGACATTTCTTTTGCCGGTGGATGTCTCTCAGGTCCTATGACTCACCACTCTGGCCGACGGAACGACCCATGGGGACGTTGACGAGGGCCGCATGTTGTTCGATGCAAATCATGACCTGTTCGGCTAATGCCAAAGCCTGTTTTCCTTCGTGACCGCCGACCAGGGGCGGGCGTCGTGTCCGAACCGACTCCACAAAAGCCTCCAGCTCCGCCTTGAGGGGTTCCTGCGGAGTGGTCGTCAGCTTCTGGAAGGCGATGCGAGGGGTCGGCCCAGTGCGTTCCACACGGATCAGGCCGGCATCGCGCCGCGTGAAATCGATTGAGAAATATTCGTTGGGCTGGAAGTAGCGGAATTTACGAACCTTCTCCGTACTCACGCGGCTGGCGGTAAGGTTGGCCACGGCCCCGTTAGCAAATTCCACACGCGCGTTGGCGATATCCACCTTGTCAGAGAGCACCGGCAACCCCACGGCGCGGACATCGCGCCAGGGTGAATCGACCATCCACAAAACAAGATCCAGATCGTGAATCATCAAGTCAAAAACCACGTCGACATCGAGACTGCGCGGGCTGAAGACTCCCATGCGATGAATTTCAAAGAACATGGGGTGCGTGGTCGCCGCCTTGGCCGCCACCACGCCGGGATTGAAACGCTCCAGGTGCCCCGCCTGGAGGATGTGCCCTCCGCGCTCCGCCTGCTCAATTAGCTCGTCTGCTTCCTCCACGGTGCGGGTCAGAGGCTTTTCAAGCAGTACGTCCACGCCGCGGGTGAAGGCTTGGCGGGCCACGGCGGCGTGCTCGCTGGTTGGAATCACCACGCTGACGGCGCGCGCTGCGGTAAGTGCCTCATCCAGACTCGCGAAGGCGCGCACGCCAAGTTCCGCGGCCATTTCACTCGCACGCTCCGGACGCAGGTCGTAAACGCCCACTAGCTCCGCCCCGGCAATCTCTTTGAACGCACGGGCGTGCTTCTTGCCGTGTTCACCGACGCCCAGCACCGCGACCGGAATCTTTTCGCTCATCTAATTTGAAAGTCGAAATTCGATGCAGCACCCACGAGTTTCGGATTTCGATTTTCGAGTTTCGTTACTCACATTCCCAGGATCGCGATTCCCGCCTGATTCGCATCCTCGAGCAACTTTACCCTGTCGAACAGCAGCGTTTTGCCCGCATCCACGGCGAGAACAGTAGCCTTCGACTTCTGCATGACCTGGATGGTTTTCCTCCCCACCACAGGAACGTCGAAACGCATATCCTGCTGGGGCTTACTTACTTTGACGACCACCAGGCGGCGTCCGTTACTGAGGCCCGCGGCGCGTTCGATGGTGGCGTCGGTGCCTTCCATGGCTTCGACGGCGATGCAGGCGCGATCTGCCACCACGAGGGTCTGGCCGAGGTCGAGACCGGCAATCTGCTTGGCAATCTCACGCCCGTAAGCGATGTCAGCCAGCTCGTCATCATCCGGCGCGCGTACGGTAAGCGGGCCAGGCTCCGGCAGCAAGGGTTTCAGAAACAGGGTTGAATCCAACACCTGCATGCCGCGGTTCTCAATCATGCGCACGAAGGCCCCGATCAGGGCATCCGTATTCTTGCGGGAGAGCCCTTGCAACATGCGGTTTACCAGGCCGTCCGGCTTGATGGCGCTGAACAATTGCGCATGCTTCACTTGCCCGGCCAACACCACCTTGCTGACCTTTTCGGCACACAGCAGGTCGAGACATTTGCCAACTTCACCCAGGCTCAGCCACCGGATATCCTGGGCCTTCTCGGCGAGCTCCGGCGCAGCTTCTTCCTTGATGGCTACGACCAGCGGCTCCAGACCCTGGTCCCGGGCCGCATCCAAGACCAGGAAAGGAAAATGTCCGTTACCGGCAATGATGGCGTAGCGGCCGTGGGAGTTGGAAGACTGAGTCATAGGGTTATCGGGTCATTGAGTAATCGGGTCATCTGGCCATTTACTAGCTGCCAGTTGTCCGTAGTTCGTTGTCCGTTGCATAGGAACGACGGAGTTCGCATGATTGAAGCCACTGACTACGGACAACGGACCACGGACAGCCCTTAGATGACCTGCTGCCCCGATGGATCAATAGCTTCACTTCGCCACTCCCCGCGTACTCGTCTTGATGAACTCCACGAGTGTGCGGACGTGAGAAGACTGGAACTGGCGGGCTTCGATGGCCTCGAGTGCCTGGGTGGTGTTCAGCTTGGAACGTGAGAGCAGCTTGAGGGCGGCCTGCAATTCGTCGATCTCCTCCTTGCGGATGCCGTGGCGCTCCAGGCCGACGGTGTTGGCGCCGTACATGTCCACCGGCCGCGGCGCGGACATCTTCGAGTACGGCACGATATCCTTGTTGATCACCGAGTAGGCTCCCAGGAAAGCGTATTGGCCCACCCGGCAGAACTGGTGGATGCCGCAGAAGGGTTCCACGATGGCGAAATCCTGTATCTCCACGTGTCCAGCCAGTGATGCGGCATTACCCATGATGACATGATTGCCGATCACGCAGTCGTGGGCGATATGGACGTAAGCCATCAGCAGGTTGTGGTCGCCGATGCGGGTTACTCCGGTCTCGCCCGTGCCGCGGTGGATGGTGAGGAACTCGCGGAGGGTGTTGCCGTCACCGATGTCAACGCGCGTCGGCTCGCCGCGATATTTCAAGTCCTGGGGAGCCAGTCCCACCGACGCCCAGGGGTAAACCTTGTTGCCCTTGCCCAGGCGCGTGTGGCCATCGATCACCACATGCGACATGATTTCCGTATCTTCACAGATTTCCACGTTCTCGCCGATGACCGTGTAGGGGCCCACAGTTACATTGCAGGCTACCTGCGCGCCAGGATGAATAATTGCGGTGGGATGTGCTTTCATGAGCTTGATTGACCTGGGCGATCAGCGATCGCGAACATCACGATGGCTTCTGCCGCGAGCTTTCCTTCCACCAGCGCGCGTCCCGACGCCTTGCCGTATGTATTGCGGCGATGCAGCAGCTCCATTTCGATGCGCAATTGGTCACCGGGCACTACGGGACGGCGAAACTTGGCGTTGTCGACGCCCGTAAAGTAGATGAGCTTCCGGGCCTTCTCCTCGTCGGGCACGTCACGGTAAAGCATCACGCCGGCCACCTGCGCCATGGCTTCCAGGATGAGAACCCCCGGCATGACCGGCGCGCCGGGGAAATGTCCTTGAAAGAACTGCTCGTTGATGGTGACGTTCTTCAGCCCCACGATGCGCTGGGGCGGGTCCATCTCCACGATCCGGTCCACCAGCAGAAACGGATAGCGGTGCGGGAGAAACTTCATGATCTCCGTTACGCTGTAAATGACACGGTTCTCCGTGCCGGGGGGTGTTGTTGCGTCCGCCATGCATTACCATCCGAGTCACACATTGCGCGGCTGGATCGCTGGGTCCAAGGTTCGGAGGCTCGCAGCACGTCGCAGGGGGAGTCACTGTGACCGGCAGCCATTATAGTCGAAAGACCCGGAGCTTCCAATCCGTGCAAACTAATCAGGTGCGGACGCAGCTTGGGGCGAAGATGATTGCGTGGGCTTGCAATATTGCTTTCCACCTTTGATGCTTTATTCGCACCGGGGGGCGTTTGGTCCGACTCACAATGGGCAGGGTGGGACTACGGCCCCATAGGGTCGAATGGCTCCGATTCCCCAACACGATGCTGTCCCACAGAAGCTTTGCGCTTTTTCACACCATCAGTGACATGATGTCCGTCATTTTGCGCATTGACGCCGGGGGATATCTTGGCACTGGATTGACTGCAAGGATTGGCCGTGTATAGCTAAGCCCTTTAATTACAATATATCCTCGATTAGCCACCATGAACTTGGTTTGTGGGACTGTTTGGCACAATTGTTGCCCTATATCTGGGTGCGAGGGACTTCGGGTCCTAGGAACCTGGAAAAAACCAGGTTGGGGGTTGGGGATAACGGAAATCGGACGAACCGGGATCTTCAGCCCCCATAAATAAATTCAATCGCGTTACGGGCAAACCCTCAGCAGAGAATATGAGTCGTTAAGAGGCACGTGATGCTGGACATCACAGACCTTTGCTATTCCTATGCGGCAAACGCCGCCCCTCAATCGTGGGAGCCGGGGCGCCAGGCGGAAGCCGGAGCGGCAGATCCGTTCCTCGCGTCGCACGAGGGGAATGGTTCCGCCCCCCCGGGTTGTCTGGCAGGTGACTCAGGCCTGCAATTTGAATGGATGTATGACCCTGCTTGCTACTTGACGGCAGAGGAAATTATTAAGGAATTACCAGAGCAGGTCGGGACAATGGAGAACGACGTGCTCTTGGAAGAGCAAGCTGCGTAAAACAGCTTGTTTGATTTTCGAGTCGTGAACTGCTGATGAAAATTGCAACTTACAAACCGCGACTCATCTTTTGGGAGGTGACCAAGGGTTGCAACCTGCGTTGCATCCACTGTCGTGCCACCGCTACGGAACTCTCATCCACAAATGACCTACCAACAACCAAAGCCCTGAACATAATAAAGCAAATCTCACAGTTATCCCTACCTATCCTAGTTCTAAGCGGTGGCGAACCTCTCTTTCGTGACGACATTTTTGAATTGGCCCGCTACGCGCGCGAGTGTGGATTGCGCGTGGCGCTGGCGACCAATGGAACTCTGGTCAGCAAAGAAGTAGCACACAAGATCGTGGATGCCGGCGTGCGCCGCGTCTCCATCAGTTTGGACGGAGCGGACGCCGCTACCCACGATGCCTTTCGAGGCATCCCGGGAGCATTTGATAAGGCCCTGCACGGCCTGCGAAATTTGAAGGAACTCGGCATGTCGGTGCAGATCAACATGACCATCGCGCGGCACAACGCGCACCAGCTTCCCGCCGTTCTGGATCTGGCGCGCCGGCTGGGTGCGGACGCGCTCCACACTTTTCTGCTGGTTCCGGTCGGCTGTGGAGTGGACATTGCTGAAGACCAGATGGTCCCGGCCGACGAATACGAAAGAATTCTGAACTGGTTCTACGACCGCGCCCAGGAAGGCGGCATCGAATTGAAAGCCACCTGCGCGCCGCACTACTTCCGCGTGGCGCGGCAGCGTCGCGCTGCGGAACGCCGTGCCGCTTCCATCGCCCCGCCTGCCGCAGAAGGTATCGGTCACGATATCGGCCCCACGGAAATGACCATGCCCGGCTCGACAGGAATCGGACTCCATCCCCACGCGGGGCATCCTGTCGCGGGCCATCCTGACAGCATGCAGGCTATGACTAAAGGCTGTTTGGCGGGCACCGGCGTGTGCTTCATATCTTATCAAGGAGAAGTTTTTCCTTGCGGATATCTGCCAGCCTTGGCGGGTAATCTCCACGAGCAGACTTTGGAAGAGATCTGGGAAAACGCTCCAGTCTTCCGTGAGCTGCGCGACACCGATAACCTGAAAGGCAAATGCGGCTATTGCGAGTTCCGCAACATTTGCATGGGCTGCCGCGCGCGGGCCTATGCCGCCACGGGAGACTACCTGGACGAGGAACCTTTCTGCGTCTACCAACCCCGGCAGGCGGAGCCGGACCGCAAGGAGAGGGAGGCAAGCCATGTTGCAATTCACTGATCTGGTGCGGGGCGGAGAGACCATGCGCGAAGTGAAGCTGAAGTTTCCCGAGACCGTGCCTATCTTCGATCGGTTTGGCCTGCGGCCTTCCTGCGATGACTGCTCGATTGAGATGGCAGCGCGTAAGGTCGGCGCCACTTGCGAGGATTTGCTGGTAGAAGTGAATACTGCCATTTACAAAAACCGGGGGGTAACCGCCCGAGCATTTTGAGGCCCGATTATCATGGCCAGTGTTACCCCCGCGCTCCATTCGCTTCATCGCTCCCGCTTTCGCTCATTCGTCTGGCCCCGTGAACACGGCGCCTGGGGAATGCTTTTGGTTCCCCTCGCGACCGGCGCGGTGATGGGCCATCCCAGTGGGCAGCGGATTATCTGGATTTTGCTATTCGCCGCGGTCGCGTTAGGGCTCTTCTGCCTCAGGACGCCGGTTGAGGCTTGGTTAGAAATCTCACCGTTGCGTCCGCAGAACGATGTGGAACGGAGGCTAGTTTATTATTCGATTTATACTTACGCCTCCTTTGCCGGCCTGGCTCTGGCCGTCCTAATATTCGGGGTGCGTGCCTACGGACTTCTCCTACTGGGCGCGGCCGCTGCGACATCTTTTTTGCTGCAAGCTGTTCTGAAACGACTGGGCCGGGAGACGCGCCTGAATGCCCAATTGACCGGGGCCATCGCGCTTACCTCCACGGCAGCGGGAGCCTATTACCTGGCTGCCGGCGAGTTGAACCGGACGGCTTTGCTGATCTGGGCGGCGAACTGGCTTTTCGCTGCCAATCAAATTCATTTCGTCCAGCTCCGGATCCACTCCGCGCGGGTGATAACCCTGGCGGAGAAACTCGTATGCGGGCGAAGCTTTTTGGTTCACCAGGTTGTCGCCCTGTTTCTCCTGGGAATGGCCTGGCGAGCCGGTTGGCTCCCCGGCTTGGCGCTGCTGGCGTTTGCGCCGGTTCTCATCCGAGGTCTCGCATGGTTCCTTGAATCCCCCCGGCCGCTGCAGGTACATCGGTTGGGGATGAGTGAGCTGGCTTATGCGATCGTCTTCGGTGGGTTATTCATTGCGGGCTACCACATCCAACTTGGGTAAGTGGAGTCACCCTATGCAAGACCATGACAGCCCGGGCGACAAGGGTGCCGCAGCCAAACCCGCGCTGCGTGTGGGACCAATCTTCACACGCTTTAGCGCGCTGGATATCCCTGAGTCGTGTCTGGAGCACGTCATCGAGATCGCTCGCCTGTCGCCCTCGGAGTGGAACTTCCAGCCCTGGCGTTGGATTGTGGTGCGCAGCGAATCCGCCAAGAAGCTGCTCGAGGATGTCACCTATATCAAAGCGCCCATCAGCTCCGCCCCCGTCATCTTGATCTGCCTGGCCGATACCTTGGCCTGGAAGTCGGCGTCCCAACACCTCCAGGAAATGATCGCGAGCCGGAAAATCACGGAGGGTGAGGCCCACGAAACCCTGCGCAAGCTGCGCGAATACTACTCGGCGTCTCCCGAGGTCGCGAATCGGACGGCCCTTGCCAATACCTTCGTGGCCATTCATCAAATGCTGCTGGCAGCGTCTGAGTGCAACCTTTCGGCCTACTGGGTAACCGAATTCGACGAACACAAAATCAAGACCCATTTCCATGTCCCGGATAACTTCCTGGTGGCAGCGCTACTTCCCATCGGCTTCCGCGAGGAAACGCTGTCGGCGCCCGTCCCCAAGCTCCCCCTGCGAGCTCTTGTCTATCACGAAAAGTTCGGTGAAACCCCGAACCCAAAACCCTAAAGCACTTCGTTTTTCCTGCCGGTGCCTTCGTCCCCTGCTTTCTTGGTGTCTTGGTGACTTGGTGGTAATAGCAAATTGAACCACCAAGACACCAAGGCACGAAGAGAGCAAGGAAATTATGCCGCAGATTGCTTACGCTGGATTTGCCGTGCAAACGGCGCTCGCTGCTTCCGGCTTTCCGCCTTCTGCCTTCTAATTCCTGACTCCATCTTCTGCATCCTTCGCTCCTCCCCCTGCCCTCCGTTCGGGCAATTTGATTGATTTATTTCATTTTTGGGCTACCGGTAGCCCAAATGTGTACATTGCCTATTGACATAGCCCAGTCAATGAAGCGCACAATGGAGGTGAGGAGGCTTAGCGCCATGATGTGTCCACGCGGAAGTCTCTACCCAAGAGCCACGGGCGCCAAAACCGGGGGTCTGCCATGCCTCTCCAACACGCCGACAAACGTCCGGGAAGGGAGCGCTGATCCGTAGAGATGTTAAAAATGAAGGAACCTCCGGGGATGTGTATGAAAACACAGGAGAGGGTGACAATTTGTCAGGCTATTGTTCGACCTTTTTGCAGAAAATTCCGGAGTTTTGTGACAATCGACGACAATCGAACGGGATTGTTGGCCGAAAATGCACAGGTTATGCGGAAATTCGGGGCGAACCAGCGCCGACCTTTAGAGCCCTCCCCGAACACTTCCGGTTATCGGCGGGTTGGGACACGAACCTGAGCTCACCAATCGGCCTGGAGCTGGGCAATCCCGCACCCTCGATGGGGCATCGCAGACGGGCGGAAGGTGGTGGGTCAAACGGAGGGCGTAGCGGCGAGTTTACCTCGCCAAAGGGCAGCGTCCCGATAGGATCGAGATCGATTCCGTCCCGTCGGCAGCCGGTTGGCTCACCACCCTATCCCACGATGTTTCAGATAACAAAAGGAGTTAGCGAAGAGGAGCAAAAACTCTCAAAATGTAACTCATTGAAACAACAAGACTAATTCAATCTGCGGAAATTTACTCAGGCCCCTAAGCCACGATGTTATAGAAAGCAAAAGGGGTTAGCGAAGAGGAGAAGAAAGTTGGCAAAATTCTATCTCATTGAAATAAGGAGAGTTAATCGATTCTGTTGCAAATGGGGTGAGGAAAAAGGGGGAATTAAAAATGAAGGTTAAACCCACGATGTTGTTGAAAACAAAGAAAGAAGGAAGTGACATTTTGACTAATGCCACGATGTTTATGAAAAATAAGCTAGTTATAGTCGCTAACCCACGATGTTTATGAAAATAAAGGGGGTTATTGAAAGTGCGGAGGAAAGAGAAAAGAGGGACCCTCCATCGGAGACGGGGCTGGCAAGAGCAGGTGACGCGATGAACGGGGTGAGGCCGGAAGGTGCAATAGGCGTTGTACGGGGCGTCAAAAGCGGTGATGTCCGCTGCCCCAACCGACCCGCCACAGCCCCCTGCCTCGGCCACCGGTTGTCACTGCAAGGACCGGGCAGCGCGACGGCCCGCGCGGGGGACCCGCCGCGAGCGACCAACGCCGCCGACCGAATGCCATGCGCCCGTGACACACTCACCCACATCGGTAATCGGATGGATGGCACAGGAACATGAGCCCAATTCGGCCGACCGGAGATTTGCAGCAATTCGCCTGTCCAAAGATTCGATCACCCGATGGCCCGATCACCCGATCTCCCGATCGCTCGCCCCCGCCGGCACACACTCCCCCATATCGGTTATCGGCGGGTTCGACGCCAGGGATGAGGCAAATTCAGTGGCCCGTGACAAGCGGCTTGACCCCTCACCCGTCCCGCCCCGGCTGGTGAAAACGCCGGCGGCGGTCCACCCTCTCCCCTCGGAGAGGGCTATGAATTTTCGCCTTGGGCTGATGAAACGATCGCCCGATCTCCGGATCAACCGATCGCTAGCCCCCGCCGGCCCACACTCCCCCGCTTCGGTTATCGGCCGGCTCAGGTGAGAAGATGAATCAAATGCTGACGTTTCGAATCGCAAATCACAAATCGCAGATTTCATATTACCAATCAATCCATGGCCCGCTGACTCAATCGCCGAATCACCCGATCGCCGGATCACCCGATCATCCGATGAAGCGTTGCCCCGATTCCTTAAAGCGGCCATTTCCAATCGCGGATTTCCGGCATGTCTTCGCCCACGCGCTCGATGTACCGTTTATGCTCGATCAGCTTAAGGCGCAGGCGCTGTTTGGCGAGCGCGGCCACGTTCTGCAAGCGCGGCACGCGGTCGATGACGTTGCTGGCCAGGTGGAAGCGGTCGATCTCATTGAGCACGGCCATATCGAAGGGTGTGGTGGTGGTACCTTCTTCCTTGTAGCCGCGCACGTGCAGGTTCGCGTGATTGGCGCGTCGATAGGTAAGCCGATGGATCAGCCACGGGTAGCCGTGAAACGCGAAGACGATGGGCTTGTCGGAAGTGAACAGCGAATCGAAGTCGCGGTCGGAAAGCCCGTGCGGATGCTCGCTCGCGGGCTGCAAGGTCATCAGGTCGACCGCGTTGATGACGCGAATTTTCAGGTCCGGAATGTCGTGGCGCAGTTGGGCCACTGCGGCCAGCGTTTCGAGCGTAGGAACGTCGCCCGCGCAGGCCATTACCACGTCTGGTTCCGAGCCTTCGTCGTTCGAGGCCCAATCCCAGATGCCGATGCCCGCCGTGCAGTGGGCGATGGCGGCGTCCATGGAGAGCCACTGCAAGGCCGGCTGCTTGCCCGCCACGATCACGTTAACGTAATGGCGGCTGCGCAGGCAGTGGTCCGTGACCGAGAGCAGCGTATTGGCATCGGGGGGCAGATAGACACGCACGATATCCGCCTTCTTGTTCACGACGTGGTCAATGAACCCCGGGTCCTGATGGCTGAAGCCGTTGTGGTCCTGCCGCCAGACGTGCGAGGTGAGCAGATAGTTCAGCGAGGCGATGGGCCGCCGCCAGGGGATGTGCCGTGTCACCTTCAGCCACTTGGCGTGCTGGTTGAACATGGAATCGATGATGTGTATGAATGCCTCGTAACAGGAGAAAAGGCCGTGCCGCCCGGTGAGCAGGTAACCTTCCAGCCAGCCCTGGCACAGATGCTCGCTCAGCACTTCCATGACGCGGCCGTCGGGGGACAGGTGGTCGTCCGTAGGCAGGATTTCCGCCGTCCAAACGCGGTTAGTGACTTCCAGCAGCGCGCCCAGGCGATTGGAGGCGGTTTCATCCGGGCCCACGACCCGGAAATTGCGGCTCTCGGCGTTCAGCTTCATCACATCCCGCAGAAAAACTCCCATGACGCGCGTCGCCTCGGCTTCCACGCGGCCAGGTTTCGAGACCTCCACGGCATAGTCGCAGAAGTCCGGCATGATGAGGTCACGCAGCAGCAAGCCGCCGTTCGCGTGGGGATTGGCGCCCATGCGGCGGGAGCCCTGCGGCGCAAGTTCAGCAAGTTCCGGCAGCAGCTTGCCGTCCGGGTCGAAGAGCTCTTCGGATTTGTAGCTCTTCATCCACTCTTCCAGCATCTTCAACCGGTCGGGGTGAGTGGGCAGATCCGCCAGCGGCACTTGGTGCGAACGGAAGGAGCCTTCCACCGGTTTGCCGTCCACGGTCTTCGGCCCCGTCCAGCCTTTGGGCGTTCGCAGGATGATCATCGGCCAGCGTGGCCGGGTGCGGAAACCCTTCGAGCGCGCGTCCTGCTGAAGGGATCGAATCTCCGCCAGCACCGCCTCCAGCGTTCCGGCCATGAGTTGGTGCATCTTCCCGGGCTCGTCGCCTTCCACGAAAAACGGGTGGTAGCCGTAGCCGCGGAAAAGTTCCGCCAGCTCCTGGTTCCCGATGCGAGCCAGCACCGTGGGGTTTGCGATCTTGTATCCGTTCAGATGCAGAATGGGCAGGACGGCGCCGTCGCGCGCGGGGTTCAGGAACTTGTTGGAATGCCAACTGGCTGCGAGCGGACCCGTTTCCGCTTCGCCGTCACCCACCACGCAGGCGGCAATCAGGTCCGGGTTGTCAAATACCGCGCCGTAAGCGTGCGCAACCGAATAGCCCAGCTCCCCGCCCTCGTGAATCGAGCCGGGAGTCTCCGGCGCCACGTGGCTGGGGATGCCGCCCGGAAACGAGAACTGTTTGAACAGCCGCTGGATGCCCGCGGCGCTTTGCGGGATGTTCGGGTAGACCTCGCTGTAGGTGCCCTCCAGATATGTGTTCGCCACCAGGCCCGGCCCGCCGTGCCCGGGACCGGCAATGTAAATCATATTCAGGTCATACTTCCGGATGACCCGGTTCAGATGCACATAGATGAAGTTCAGGCCCGGCGTCGTTCCCCAATGGCCCAAAAGGCGCGGCTTGACGTGTTCGATTCTGAGCGGGGTCTTCAGCAGAGGGTTGTCCATCAGGTAAATCTGCCCGACCGAAAGATAATTCGCCGCCCGCCAGTAAGCGTGCATCTTGCGGGCCTCCTCCTGAGAAAGGATGTTGGCGGGGATTTCAGAAGACGCAGGACGATTTGACGAAGTACCCATGGCAGCCTCCCTTGGGCATTTATTTAAGAGAATTGCGGCCCATCATTGGAAGTCTAGCAGGCGAAATGCTTCCGGGATATTACAACTGTCATAAGCTCGTAATAAGATTTATTGTGCTGTCATCTTGGAGGGAGGCACGAAAGCACGCCACAAGCGGGCGGAGAGCTACCGCGACTGCCTTGCATCGCTTGCCTGCGGTTGCTAGACTGCGCGCATGAACCCACACGACCACAACATGCAGTTGATCATCATGCTCGGTGTTATAGCGGTCCTCACCATACTGGTTATGAAGCGGAGAGGGATGCGAGACAATTCGGACGAGCAACCTCCCGCAAAGACCCGCACCGTTACCACGCGGATTCAGACGGTGGTGAAGCTGGCGCGGCATCCCGGAGCCAAAACCGACTTCCCCAAGCTGCGCGTGATGTGCAAGGGACCCGCCATGTCAAAGCTCGATCGCGTAGAAGTCAACGCCGTGCGAGACGATGGCCACGCGGCGCGCGCCGATGCAGGAGTCGCCGCCGGGACGCCCATTAATCCGGAACCGGGGGACGAATACGATCTCTCCGCGGCCTTCCGCCAAATCGCCACCGAGCTGTGCGATCCGTTCGCGCCGAAGACCCGTGTGAAATACAGCGTGGCGCTTCAGGAGTCAATCAAGGGCCGGGCGATCCCCATTGAAACGCCGCAAATGACCGCTGACCTGTGGCAGGATGGCTTGGAGGACATCCAGAATTCGTGATCGGTTCTGGCGACCGCTCTTCCCGACCGGCCTTCGGGTGGTGATGTGAGAACTCGGCTACGGCTCCCCCGACTCAGGGTTGCTTGGCTTTCTCGATATCCTCCTGAAAGTGAGGATTGATCCAGGGGCCCTTTTCTTCGGTCCCCCTTACATCGTAGTCCACCTCTTTGAAGACCATCTTGACCGTCTTTGCTTTGCCCAGATCACCACCCGTGAGCTGCAGAGGGTACGACTTTCCGGGTTCCATTGGTATCGGCGTTTGATTTACGGGTGAGGATTCGCTCAGGAATTTCCCTTGGTCGTCGAAGTAAAGCACGTCGGCTTTCCAGTCCGTCACCAGGGCGTCAGTGGAAATGTTCTGTAAGACGAGTTTGAAACTGGCCTGTCCGGTCTGGTCAACTCCACGAGTAGCTGGCAGAGTCTCGATGGGGCTGCGGTTGGTCTGCTTCAACTCTGCGATGGGGTAAATCCTGGCGGGATCCGTCGGCCGGAAACTCCCGGGAGAATTATTCAAAGTGTAGATATTGGAGACCCGTGCCGAAAGGACCAACGCGAATAATCCGAGCGGAAGTAAGGCGGTCAAGCGGAATGCCCAGTGCAGGCGCGTCAGGAGACACCAGCCGCCGCCACCGATGAGGGCGATTAAAGCCACCACGTAGGCGGGGAATGACTCCCGCGGGCTTGTGTAGGGTGTGAGATCAAGAACCGGCCACAGGACTACGGGCGCGAGCACGATAGCCGTGAGCCCGACCCAGAATCTCCAGCCTCGTGCCCATCGTGATGTTGAGATTGCCCTTGGAGCCGTTTCAGGCGAAGGCTTCACAACCTTAGCAGACTCGGGGCGCGGCGGGATTGGAGCTGGTACGGTGGGCCGAGGATGCGGCACCGGTTTGGCGGGTTTGTGGATTTCCAGTTCCACGCGCTCGATCTCGCCAATTAACTCCCGAGCACTGGCTGGCCGCAAGTCCCGGTCTTTTTCCAGGCAGCGCATTACCAAGGCGGCAAGCCCTTCGGGGATAGCCAAATCCGGGCGTGCCAACTGAATCGGTCGAGGTGGTTCATTGAGCCGTGCCAACATCCAGCCCACGGCGGAGTCAGCTTGAAAAGGCAACTCGCGCGTGAGCATCTGATACATGACCAGGCCGAGGGAATAGAGGTCCGAGCGGCCGTCCAATTCTTCGCTGCGTTTCCCCATGGCCTGTTCGGGCGACAGATACTGCGGCGTGCCGATGATGACCCCCGTCGACGTGCGCAGCCCTTCGCCGGCGCGAGCCTCCTTGAGTTTGGCGATGCCAAAGTCCAGGACCTTGGCCCTCTCGCCCTCGGAGGAGTCAAGCAGCACAATGTTTTCGGGTTTAACGTCGCGATGCACCATCCCGAGAAGGTGAGCTGCCTCAAGCCCCGATGCTGCCTGCCTGGCGATCGCGCAAACACGCAGCGGCACGAGCGGGCCCTCCTGCTGGACAACTTGCCGCAGGCTTCGGCCCTCAACGAATTCCATGACGATGAACGGGCAGCCATCTTCTGATTCGTCAATGTCGTCCACGCGCACCACGTTGGGATGCTGCAGCTTGCTCATGAGGACGGCTTTGCGCTCGAAGCGCTTTACGAAATCCGGGTCGGCGGCCAAATCCCGGCTCATGACCTTGAGGGCGCGTAACTGGTCGAACTTCACGTGGAGGGCTTTGTATACGGCGCCCATGCCACCCTGGCCGATCTTGCCGAGGATGCGATACTTTCCCCGCACGACCGTGCCCTCTGCCCAGCCCTCGGCTTCGATGAGCGGTGCGGCGTCACGCGGGCAGACCGCAAAATGGGTGGGATAGATTGAGTGACACGTGGGGCAAGTCTTCATCGGTTACATAAGCGAGGTCGGGCCGTGTAGAGTAACACAAGTTGGGGGAGGTCGCAGGCCGCCAGCGGTTCAGATCACTCCCAATCGCATCGACCGCGATATGAATAAGCTGGATTTAGGATCGCCGTTATTTCCTGCGCGGGTAACGGGCCTCTACCATGGTGTGCATGCCGCCGCGCGTGGTGAACTCGCCTTTCACGACTGCCCACTTTGGATGGCACGCGTGCCCCACGTCATCCAGAATCCGGTTGACGGCGTTTTCGTAAAAGATCCCGAGATTGCGATAGGCAAGGATGTAGTATTTCAGCGATTTCAGTTCCAGGCACAGCTTGTTGGGAAGGTAATGGATGGTGATCGTTCCGAAATCCGGCAGACCGGTGCGCGGGCAGATGGAGGTGTATTCAGGAATGGTGATGGTGATCTCGTACCCGACGTATTGGTTCGGCCAGGTCTCGATCTCAGGCAGTTCGACACCGACGCCTCCCCGAGCATGTTCGGGAGTGTATTCGGGTTTCTTCGACATCACCGCCTCCGCACATATCCGGGTATGCCCTCAGGAGAAGAGAGAAAACTCCCCAAGGGCTATTCCGGAAATTCAACTCACTTGTCTATGCCCAGAATTGTCCGCCAGACGGCTTTCCACTCGCCGCCCTCGCGGGCAAAGACAAACAGGTCTCGTCCTGTCTCGTGAAAAGCCTGTTGTTTGATTTCATAGCGTATTTCGAAATGATAGATCACCACAGCAGTGTTGCCGCACACATCGATGGCGGGCTGGGATTTGCTGAAACTTTGGATCTTCGCCCGGTTGCAAAAATCCTGGTAGCTCGCAATGCAGGCTTCTCGCCCTTGAATTCTCTTCTGGAAGTCCGGGGTCACAAACACCACGTCAGGGTGGAGAAGGTTGGTCATCTGCGCTGGGCTGCCGCTCACCCACGCCTGGTTGAGGAGGTGGAGGATCCGCCAAATTTCTTGTTGATCCGGAGTTTCGAGGGGCGTACTCATAATTTCTCCAAGGCCCGCGGAAGTCACGCGTCGTCTTCAACGGACGCTGTGTAAGTAGCGGGCCTCGATCGCTTTAACTTTTCCCAGCCGCCGGACGTGGCGTTCCTCACCGGAAAAGGTAGCGCGCAGGTAATCTCGAACAAGTTCCTTGGCCAATTCCGGCCCGATGACACGGGAACCCAGCACCAGTACATTCATGTCGTCGTGTTCGACTCCCTGGTGCGCAGAGTAGGTGTCGTGGCAGAGGCCGGCGCGGATACCCGGGATCTTATTTACTGCTACGCACGCGCCCACGCCGCTCCCACAAATCAGCACGCCGCGCTCGGCGCGACCGTCCAGCACCGCATCTCCGACTGCCTGTGCGTAATCCGGGTAATCCACCGCCACGGTGCTGTTGGTGCCAACGTCTACGACCTCATGGCCCAAGCCACGTAGGTATTCTGCCAATTCCTGTTTCATCTCGTACCCGGCGTGATCCGCACCCAATACGAGTCGCATGAGTTGCTTGTCCTTTCGGGGTTGCTCGCGGAGGCACCGGCAGCCTCACGAACTCCCAATCAGAATTCCCGTTAGAAAAACCAGCACACCGCCCACCATCACCTGAAACGCCGCGGAAAGAAAGGGCGTGTCCATGTAACGGTGCCGGATGTAACTGATGGCCCCAAGTTCCACCGCCACGACGACGACTGCAGCGGTCATGGCGAGGCGGAAATCCCGGATCAGAAACGGCAGGGTGTGGCCAATGCCTCCGGCCGCGGTCATTAACCCGCAAACCGCTCCGCGTACCCAGGGATGCCCGCGTCCGGTGAGCGAGCCATCGTCGGACAAGGCTTCGGCGAAACCCATCGAGATGCCTGCTCCCACTGAAGCCGCCAGGCCGACCAGAAAGGCGTCGGGGCTGCTGCGCGTTGCGAAAGCCGCTGCGAAGACCGGGGCCAGCGTGGACACCGAGCCATCCATCAGCCCGGCCAGACCCGGCTGGATAATCTGCAAAACAAACAAGCGCCGACTCGCGGCCTCTTCCTGGCTGCGTGTCTCCGGCGTCAGGAGCTTTTCTTCCAGAGACTCGGCCATCGCCGAATGCTTGCGCTCCACTTCGGCGAGGTCGCCCAGCAACTTGCGCACCGACGCGTCGGTCACCTTCTCAATGGCGTGTTCGTAAAAGCGCCGCGTCTCGAGTTCCATGATTTCCGCCTGCTTGCGCACCGTGTCAATTCCCAACGGCCGCACCAGCCAAACCGGCTTGTGGTTGACGAACCCTTTAACGTCCTGCCGGCGGATGAGCGGAATGTGTTCGCCGAAACGCTCGCGGAAAGTTTCAATCAAGCTGCGCCGGTGTCCGGATTCCTCTGCCTGCATCTCCTCAAACATCTTAGCCGTGGCGGGATAGGATTCGCGCAGCCCATCGGCAAAGTCACTGTAGACCCGGGAGTCTTCTTCCTCCAGCGTGATGGCCAAGGCCAGGATTTCCCGCTCCGAAAGGTCTTTGAAATTCTTCGCCATAGGGTTTCCCCCGCCGGAGGTCATGCCCAGTGCTAGTTGACCGTCCGCTTGCCGGCTTTGCGGTCCGCGTACTGCTGCTCGATCCAGGCGTAGGTTTTGGCCATTCCCTCCCGCAGCGGGGTGCGCGGTTCCCAATGGAGGATGCTCTGAATCATGGTGTTGTCGCTGTTGCGGCCGGCCACGCCACGCGGCGCGGTGAGATCGTAGTTGCGGTGAAGCTTGGTCCCGCTGATATCCTCTACAATGTCCACCAATTCGTTAACACTGACCAACTCGCTGGAGCCCAAGTTGATGGGCGTGGCAATCAGGCCCTCGAAGTGGGTGATCATGTCGATGCCCTTCAGGCAGTTGTCGATATACATGAAACTGCGGGTGGCGGTGCCATCACCCCAGATCATGATTTCCTTTTGCCCTTTGTCCTTGGCCTCGATCACCTTGCGGCAAAGCGCCGCCGGCGCTTTCTCCCGGCCCCCGTCCCAGGTGCCGTGCGGACCGTAGACGTTGTGGAAGCGCGCCATGAAGGTCTTCATTCCACGCTCTGCCCAATATTCCTGGCAGACCATTTCGGAGAAGAGCTTTTCCCACCCGTAGCCGCGTTCAGCCATGGCCGGGTAGGCATCCGACTCCTTCAGCGCCCGAACGTTCGGATCCTTTTGCAGCTCCGTGTTGTAAGCGCAAGCCGAGGAGGAATAGAAATAACGCTCAGCCCCGGCGCGACAAGCCGCCTCAATCAGGTGGGTATTAATCAACACGCTCCGCAAGCACTCGATGCGGAACCGCTCGATAAAGCCCATGCCACCCATATCAGCGGCGAGGTTGTAAACTTCCACAGCGCCTTCGCAGGCGCGAACACAGTTCTTCTCCACGCTCAGATCCAGGCACAGGCTCTCCACACCCGGCACATGTTGATACCACTCGCGTAAGGGCTTCTTATCAACGGCGCGAATCCGGGTGAATCCACGCTCGTGGAAATACCGCGTGAGGGAGCCGGCAATAAACCCGCCCGCTCCTGCGATGACAATCAAGTCGTTCTTGTTTAAGGCCGGACTGTTGGTGGCCAACTGCTGCTTTTCCATAATGACTCTCCTCTAAACCAGGGTCCCTTTTATGATTTGAACAGGAACCGCCCACGGCTTCACTGGCTTTCGCGACTATCAGTCCAAACGGAAAGAGAAATGATATCAGATCAAACCAAAATAACCACCCGAGTATTACTGGCCGCCCGGACGAGCCTCCAACTCCTGACGCACGGGTTGACACTTGTCGCCCCACGTGTTAATCAGACGACAGTATCTTAAAACGCGTAAAGGACGATCAGGGGCTATGTTCCCCAGGTTCCACCTCTCGCGTTGACAAGAGAGGAAATTCCCATGTCCAAAGTCATGACACGACGAAAGTTTATGGGCAAGACTGGTCAGGCGCTTGCGGTGGGCGGCACGGCGGTATACAGCGGCTCGGTCTTCGCCGCCCGTGGTGCGACGCATAGTCCGGCGAAAGGCGTTAACTATTACGAGAAACTGGGCGTCAAGCCCTTCATTAACGCCGCGGGCACTTACACTGTCCTCTCAGCCTCGACGATGCCGGAGGAAGTTCAGGCCGCCATCAGCATCGCGTCAAAGTATCCCGTCCAACTCGAGGAGTTGTTGCGCGCCTCCGGTGAGTATTTAGCGAAGCGCTTGCAGTGCGAGGCTGCCTTGGTAACGGCGGGGGCCGCCTCCGCGCTCACGCTGGGCACGGCCGCCTGCGTTACGCGTGGAAATGCCGACGCGATTGTGAACATACCCCTCGACCTGAAGGGGCTGAAGAACGAGGTTATCGTCCAGAAGGCGCATCGCTACGAGTACGATCACGCCCTCCGGAATTGCGGGATTCGCTTTGTAGAAGTAGAAACGCTTGCAGAGTACGACGCGGCGTTTAACGAGCGGACCGTAATGGCACACTTCTTCAATGCTGCAGAAGGAGGCGAAATCAGCCGCGAGGACTGGATACGCGTGGCGCATCAACATGATGTGCCCTGTTTCAACGACGCCTCAGCGGATGTTCCTCCCATTGCGAATTTGTGGAATTACACCAAAATGGGCTTCGACCTGGTGACGTTTTCGGGAGGGAAAGGCATCCGTGGCCCGCAGTGTACGGGGCTGCTCCTGGGAAAGAAGGACCTGATCGACGCCGCCGTGAAGAACAATTCCCCCAACTCCAACACGGTTGGCCGAGGCATGAAAGTTGCCAAGGAGGAAATCATTGGACTCGTGGCAGCCGTGGATTGGCTACTGGCCCAGGACGAAGCCACTCTGCAGAAGGAGTTCCACCAGCGTGCCGAACGCATTGCGCAGCGCCTGAAGAGTCTTCCGAGCGTCCAAACTAAGATTTTCGTTCCGCCCGTAGCCAATCATGTGTCGCACCTGTTGATTACTTACGACCCCAGCCGGATCAAGCTCACAGGGAAAGAGGTCGCGGAAAAATTGCGGGAGGGAACCCCGCGCATCCAACTGAACCCGGCGACGGGAGGTGGCCCCGCCAGCAAAGGCCTGGAAGGCGGGCCTAACACGATCGTCGTCGGGGTGTGGATGCTCCAGCCCGGCGAGGATTTGGTGGTTGCCCGAAGGCTGCGCGAGGTGCTGATGGAAGCGGCGCGCGCTTAAGTTCGCTTTCCGTGCCACGGCCTACCTGCCCCGATCCATCGGGGTCTTGGCCGTGTCTGGACACGGGCGGGAGAAGCTGTGAAAAAATCCCATCAAACCTTTCACCGCGGAGACGCGGAGGCGCAGAGGTTTGAAAACAAAGGGTCATTTCTCTGCGTCTCAGCGTCTCAGCGGTGAAAATGGTATTTTTTCACACCATCGGACGCCCGTGGCACCTCAAAATGAGTCACTGCCCGTCGCCGGTGGATGTCCCGCAGGAGAGTGGATTTCAGGTACAATGGATCCCCAGGGCATCGCAGTATTGGCATAAACTTTCGCGGAGACGAGGTGCTGTCTCGCTTGTTTGTGTAAGCGCCTAACCGCAGACAAATCCCAGCAGCCGAGCCTGGAAGGAGAGGTTTACCATGTCCACGAATCCGCCGGTTGTTCCCTCTTCACGCTTCAAGCTGCGTATTCAACCCGGCCCGGAGTCGACCTTGGTAAGGTGTAGCGGTCGACTAACGGCCGATATCGCCGCAGAATTTAAGCAAGAGGTCCGGGCTTTGATTCCGCAGACGAAGCGGATCGTTTTGGACTTGAACGAAGTGGCGTTTCTGGATAGCTCCGGGCTCGGCGCCATCATCGGCGTTTACGTTACCACAAAGAAAACCAACTGCGAGCTTCAACTCATCAACCTGTCCAAGAAAGTCCAGGAACTCCTTGGCATGACCAACCTGCTTTCCGTTTTCGAGTCCTGCGGCCAGTACGGCAACCGAATGTTGTGAGCCATGCTGGCTTGGCCGGAGAATTTGCGCTAAAGTCTCCTCGCGGCAAAACAGTTGTAATGAGCGGAGGGTGGCTGTTCCACCGCGCGCGATGCACAAGACACAGTAATGGAGGAGAATCCATGACCAAGAATGAATTCTGTGAAATCGTTTTGCAATCAACTCAGCCTGCCGAAAAGCTGATCGGCATGGTTCCGGCCGACAAACTGGATTGGAAACCGGGGCCGAAGTTCATGAGCATCGGCCAAGTCATTAGCCACCTGAGCGACGGAATCGGCGGCGGACTGGAAATGTTGGTGAGTGGCAAGTGGCCGCCCATGGAAGAAATGGAAGTCGGTATGAAACTGGAAAACATGCCCTCCTGTGGAGTTCCCGAGGCGCTGGCGAAGCTCGCGAAGGACCAGGCGACTCTGCGGGCGGTGATGGATGGCTTAAGCGAAGATGACTTTACTAATCGCGTGGTTTCCGTGCCCTGGGGGTGGAAGGCCAAGATGGAGATTATGAGTGTCAACTTCCTCGGGCACTTTAACAATCACAAGATGCAACTCTTTACCTATCTGAAGCTGCTGGGATTGCCGGTCAGTACTGAAACGCTGTACGGTGGTTAGCAGAAGAAGTCCCCCTGGGAATTGCTTCTTGGTTTCTTAGGGTTTGATCGCTGAGCATATTTTCATAGGAGGAATCATTATGGCAGATGTAAATAAACCGAATATTAAACGTCCTATTGAGCAAGGGGACTGGAACATGGCTTTCATGTTCCCCGATGAAGTGGCGGCTGCCCGGGAACGCAATGGCTTGGTGCTGCTACCCGTGGCTCCCTTGGAGTGGCACGGACCGCACCTGGCCATGGGATGCGATAACCTGCTGGCCCATGCCTTTGCCCGCCGCCTGGCCCGCGAGCTCGAATGCCCCTATTATCCACCACTTTTTGTTGGCACCGAAAGGGAGCGTCATCCGAACATGCTGGAGTCGCTGGGGTTCAGCCGCGATGCCTTCATTGAAGGAATGGACTTTCCCAAGAATTCGGTAGCCAGCGCCTATTTTCGTGAGGAGGTTTTTGCGGCGGTCCTGCGTGACATCCTGAACATCCTTTTCGACCGGATGCACTTCCGCCATGTCCTGATTGTAAACGGGCACGGCGCCGACAACCAGCGGGGCACTCTCGACCGGTTATGCCGCGAATTCAACACCGGCCTCAAGCCCAAGCGGGTTATGTGGGTTTATCCCGGATTTCCCCGCTCCCTGGTGGCTGGAGCGATTGGCCATGCGGCTTCTGAGGAGACTTCGATGCTCGAAGCCATGTGGCCGGGCAGCACCGATGTTTCGAGACTCCCCGCGACCGGCAAGCTCCGCAACGTGGACTATGCCATCGTGGATGGCGACACCTTCGACTGTGTCCCCACGCCCGATCACACCTTGCGCGAAGCACAAGATCCACGCACCCACTCTGACAGCGCGTGGGGGGCGCAGCAGGTTGAGCAGGCCGCCCAGGAAGTCATCGCGGACGTGAAAGCGGAGTGGTTTAAGGCAGCCGCCAAGTAGACTCCCCTTGACCGCCACACCGGAAGCCACACGAGTTGCAGGTCAGCGCGGAAGCAAACTCACGCGCTGGCCTGCGTCGGCTGCTTCCCCCGACCCATGATGGCAACGACGAGGGTGCCAATGATGGCGCCCACCACCACCGTAAAACCAATCCACAAGGTCATCTGGGGCATAACCGCCCCGTAAAGAAACGCCGTCCCGAACGGGACATGAGCCAGCGCCGGAGGCATGCCGTCATAATGCGTTCCCCATCCCGCGCCGCCGTTCCCGCTCATCGCGAAGTACATGACGACCAGAACCGGAATTCGCGCCGCGAACGCATACGCCAACAGGGTTATCCCCAGGGACCGCCAACCGAGGGCCGGAACAAATGCCGCAGCCAACATCAAGAGGAGTGCGGCGGCGGTCAGGTAGGACGGATGCGCAATGGTCGTGGCGAAAATAACCCCACCGAGAACAAAGACCACCAAGCCAATCATCGCCATCATGATGGCTTTCCCATTGCTCGGAGGGCCACTGCCCGCCCCCGCGAGCTTCAGCGCAAAGTACGGGCCGAAGATGATCGGCAGCCAGGAAATGCCGACGATTGCCATTCCACCGCCGGGCGCCGCGTTGAACAACGGCGCGGGCCAGTGAGCAAGCTCGCCGATCAGCCGCAGGATGGTCACGGCCAGCGTGATCACGACGGGAACTGCAATGAGCCGGGTGATGCGGATTGCCTTCACGTCTCCCATGAAATCCTCCTTGATATTGGGTTTCTGCCCGGTTGTCTGGATGCTAGCACACACAGGTGCCTTTTTATACCACGCGCCGCTGCCCAGCGCCACATCCTTAACGACACATCGAACTCGTACCACTTGCTTTGCCCGCCAAACCGGTGTATACAGCCGACTAGCCAGAGTTCAGGTAGGATGCCCGAAATTCGAAGTGTGATCCCTGACCGGTGTGACGCTAGGGGCCTGGGTGATCTTCAACGATTCAAGCGCTCAGAGGGATGAACCTTCCGACCGGGCAGAAAAATGGGAGATAGCGTTCGGCTAGCTGAAAATCGAAATCAACTCCGTCTAACCACGCGACCTCGGCCGTGGTCTGACCTGAAAGGGAAACAATCTATGAGAAAACTTTCCAGGCATCGATCGGCCCCGACCCTGATTTGCTTATCGGTTCTCGCCAGCATAGGCCTGCTGACGGCAGTCCCGGCGTATGCGCAGTTTGATCAGCGAGGGGCCGGAGCCGCCGTGCTGGGTGTGATGATGCTCGTATTTGTTGTGTTCGCCATTGCGGCCTATGTGTACTTTGCCCTGGCACTCCAGACCATCGCCAAAAAGACCAACACGGAGAACGCCTGGTGGGCCTGGGTCCCCATCCTCAATGCGATCCTCATGTTGAATGTCGCCAAGAAGCCGGTCTGGTGGTTCATCCTTCTACTCGTCCCGTTCGTGAACATCGTGATCGGGATCATGGTCTGGATGGCCATTGCGGAGGCGCGCGGCAAACCCAATTGGTGGGGAATCCTGCTCATCGTGCCCCTGGTCGGATTAATCGTACCCGGCTATCTGGCTTGGTCGGATTAGCCAAGCTGATGCAGCCTCGGTTGGAATGGTGCGGGTGGCGCTGGGGCGACGATGTACGAGACCAGTTCCCGAGGGCAACCCTCGCCCAAGATGCCGGATCGAAAATCCTTGAGTGGTGGGATGCAACCCTCTACGCCGTGAGGTGGGCAACCGCGCCAAAGACCTGCTGTGCCCACGGGTGAAGGCCGGAATATCCCAAGGGCCGCCAACCTAGTGGGGCCACGATTCCCGGGAGAATCTACGGCTGTGGGGCTCCACTATTGGCCACGAGCAAAACGAAATTCTCCATAACATGGGGTGTCACTCACCTCAGCTCCGGCTTGTCAGTTCCGGCTGCGGATGGTAACTTGTGAGGATTGGCAGTGCAGGTTGGAGATTGGCTCGATTACTCCGCGGCGGCCATCGAGCTTCGGGGTAAGTGCGCTAATTCCAAGTTAGAGGGCATTGCCTGTGGCTGAGGCGCGGGCCCATAGCTCAGTTGGTTAGAGCAGCGGACTCATAATTGTCTTGTCATGGGTCGGGTTCATGTGTTTTCAGCGATTTACGCCGGTATTCGTAGGGTAGAATGGCCTCATTCGGGCGTAGTCGGCAACGTTTTGGGCAAGGAAATGGGCAAGGATTTCTGGTGCCGTTTTTTCCCGCAAAATCCGATTCATCCTGCTTCGCCATCGCGCCCGTTCCGATGGTGAGGACAAACCCTTGAAATGCCCGCCCATTTTTCACGCCACCGCCCCGGCGGTGATCACCAAAGTGGACTTGGCAGAGGCTGTGGAATTTGATTCAGCCAGTGCCGCCCGCAACATTCAGGCCGTGCGCCCCGATCTCCCTTTCGTTACGGTCTCAGCCAAGAGCGGGCAGGTAATCAAGGAATGGCTTCAAGTCCTTGTGCATGGCGATGGGCTGCAGCGCTTTCGGCCAAGGGCCGCCCATCATAGAGAGGCAGTGCACTGCGGCGCGCTACTGGCTATGGCCGACTAAGGGAAGGCCACGCTCGGCGAGAACCTGCAGCAGAGACGTCAGCACCACTTCCTTTTCCGCGATCATGATGTTGCGAAGGCCGGATTCGATGGCATAGCGCTGAACCTGGGGCTGCGTAAGCATGGCTACGCACCTCCCCTGACCGTTTTCCGCTGTCCGAGGCCGACGCTGCCTTGCAGCTCTTCGCGCGAAACATTCACGAACAGGCGCCATGTCTCGTCATAACCGATTGCGCCCGGCATAGCGTGTTCGGGAGCGGCGCCGAGCCACGTTTTGCGGCTTCGCGCCGCCAACCTGAGCAGGCGCTCGCGTGTGGAGGGCGGAATATCCGCCTTGACGTGGTCGGCCAGCCAGCCGAATCGGCGCACCAGCGCGCCGGTGCCTATCCGTTCGAGGTAATCAGCAGCTTTGTTCCAGTCGAAGCGGCGAGTCGCGGTGGCAAGAATGGTGGCGGCCTCCCCCACGCCTCCGGCGAGTGGTGGGTGATCAATACAGTCGATGGCAGTCTTTTCGCGGTCCGAGATCATCACCTTGTAGCCGAGCACGTCGACCGGCTCAAATCCGAAGAACTTGCTCTCCGCCTGATTGACGATCCGGACCCGCGATTCTCCGACGGTGCGCGCGCGCGGGCGCTGCGGCGTTACAACAAAGATCACGTTGCGGTGCTGAGTTGTCAGCCCATAGTGCGCTGCGGCGGTGCCGAGGCCGAAGTAGTACCGGCTAGTGATACGGCTCGCGAGGGCCAAGAGATTGCTGTCGCCCAGGGCGTCCGGCCCCTGGTCAGGCGGGATCAGGAGATACTTTCCCCAGGTCGCTCGTTCGAGCCAGCTGTCCATCGCCAAAACTCCATCGGCTCGAAATCCGTTGATTATTCAGGTCGTTACCTCCACACTCCAACCCATGATCGAGACATTACGATGGCTGGTCATTTTCATAATTGCAGCTCTTAGAGAACGCCGTGACTTGGCCTTGGAAAATCTGGCTTTGCGACAACAGCTGGGAGTGCTAAAGAGAAGGAAGGGCGTGCCGAGACTGAAGAGGAAAGATCGATTGTTTTGGGTGGTGCTTTCCCGAGTCTGGGCCCCTTGGCGACAGGCCTTGCATGTGGTGAACGGTGATACTGTTGTCGGCTGGCAGCAAAAGGCCTTCCGAATCTATTGGGCGAGGATCTCGCAGCGGGGAAGTTCAGGTCGACCACAACTCAGTTCAGAAGTCCGAGCCCTGGTCAAGCAGATGGCGACCGCGAACCCGTATTGGGGCGCCCCTCGCATTCACGGGGAACTGCTCAAGCTGGGAATGGAGGTTTCCGAGCGCACGGTTTCCCGATTGATGCCCAAGTGCCGGAAGCCACCTTCCCAGACTTGGAAGGCCTTCTTGAATAACCATGTTCAGGGTTTGGTCTCGGTTGACTTCTTCACGGTGCCCACGGTCAGTTTTCGAGTGTTATTCGTTTTTGTCGTGCTGGCTCATCATCGCCGGCGTGTCGTGCATTTCAACGTGACCGAGCATCCGACGGCGGCTTGGGCCACTCAGCAAATCCTGGAAGCGTTCCCCGAAGACACGGCGCCACGCTATTTGATCCGAGACCGGGACCAGATCTACGGGGAAGGTTTCCGCAATCTTCTCAGCGACATGGACATCACCGAAGTCCTGACCGCGCCGCAGAGCCCTTGGCAAAAGGCTTATGCTTCATACTGCACCTCATTGGTATGATTCGAGGGGTCCTCGAAGAATCGCTGCCTGGCAGCGAGCTTCGTCCCTTGCATCTTGCGCGGCGGATCATCGCCGGGGTGTTCATATAAACACTCGTTTTTCTCGTTGTAGGCTTGAGCTCTTAACAGACCATGGTCCCGCCAGACTTTCACCCACCCGGTGGAGATGCCGAGCAGCTTAGCCATCTCTTGCAGGGTCAACAGGCCGGCTCCGCGTAGGCGAGTGTAACCGCTCTTCAAGGCATAGTTACGCCGTATGCGCGCGACGATGTGAGGGCTGAAGGGCCTGCCTTCGCCCGAGAGCCAGCCGCGTTCATTCAGCAGGCTAGCGATCTGCCGATCGGTACGTTGATCCAGGAGCCGGTCGATCTCCGCCACCACCTCCGGCTTGGTGGTGCGCTGTTTCCAGGCATTGAGGGGGATGGGCAAATGCAGGGTCTTTGTAGCTCCCCCCTTGAAGCGGATCTGAAGCGTGATCTCATGGTTGCGGGTCAACGTGACGTCTTCCAATAGAAGGCGGACCATACGCTTCCGTTCTCGATGTGGCGTTTTCGCATCGCGCCACAGCCGAGGGAAGTCTGTGGCCAGGGCAAAAATCTGAGCGCGTTCCTCTTCCCGACACAACCCACGGTCGACCTGACGTTGACGTTGATACTCTTGCTGAGCCTCTCCCAGAGCACGCAGCTTGTGGTTCCAGTCGGCCTCGAGCGAATCCGCCACGAGCCGGTTGTCGGGATCGCAACGCAAGTAGCGCCGCTCGGCCAGCTCCGCCTCATACCGGGCGCGCTCGACTTGGGTTTGGCGCAACCGATCCGCTTCTTCCCAACGAGACTGAAGTTCTTGCTGCACGCTCAGCGCCACCTCCAGGGCTAACGGAGTGACCACTTCGATCAGCAGTTCCCCGATGGCCTGGTCGATACCCGCTCCAGGAACCGTCTGGCAGATGGTTTGAGCGTGTTCGATACCGTACCGCTGACACACATAATGGGGGGCCAGGCGTGACCGGTGAACATGATAACGCACGGTCATCCGATTCCCACAGCGGCCACAGATCACTAATCCCTGCAGAAGCGCTGGACCTTCCCGCGGAGGGCTTTGACGACGGTCGGGACCCCAAGCTTGCGCGGATTCCCGTAACCGCCGCTGATTGCTCTCATATTCTTCCCAGGAGAGGTAACCCGCATGGGCCCCAGGAAGGCAAGTGTCCCACTCCTCGCGAGGCAACCACTTCACCGTCACGCCACCCTCCAGCTTCTTGCGCGTCTGACTCCGGCCAAAGACGTAGGCCCCGGCATACCGAGGATTGTGCAAAACGCGCAGGACATGGCTGTGAACAAGTTCCACCCATACCAACTCTCCTTGGTGGGGCCCCGCCCGCAGGCGGCGGGGAAACAGCAGCCCCTGCTGGCGAAAGGCCTTCACCGTGGCCAGGGCGGATCCCGTACGACGGAAGGTTTCAAACAAGAGTCGAAGGCCCTGTTGCACCTGCTGGTCCGGATCGAGAACGAGTTGCCCCGAGCCGTTATAGACCAAGCCGACCGGAGGTGGGATCTCCAACTCACCGCGCCGAGCTTTGCTGAGGATTCCGCCTCGCAACCGGGCTCGCAGCACGTGCAGTTCCGCCTCGCTCATCGTGCCTTTCAGCCCCAACAGCAGGCGGTCATTAAAGTGCGCCGGGTCGTAGATGCCATCTTCATCCAAAATGAGCGTGTCGGTGAGCGCGCAGATCTCCAGCAGTCGATGCCAGTCCGTGGAGTTGCGCGCCAGGCGCGACACCTCGAGACCCAGAACGATCCCTGCTCGCCCCATCCCCACTTCACTCACCAACCTTTGAAATCCCTCTCGGTCTACCGCCGAAGCTCCCGACTGGCCTTGATCGTTGTCGATCACGATGATCCGTTCCAAAGGCCAGCCCAGGGCCACGGCCTGTTGGCGTAACGCGTACTGGCGCTGGGTGCTCTCGGTATTCTCAAAGACCTGCCGAAGCGTGGACTGCCGGATATACAGGTAGGCGTCGCGTTTCAAATGGTGGGCTTGAACCTTCTGCGGCATTTCGGTTCTCATCCTCTCACCTCCGGCCGACTGTGAAGTACCATGCTCGCCAGAATCGTAACCACTTCCGTGTGCAGATCGAGAGGAACCCTCTCCTCAGGGCCGGACGGATTCTGGGGTTTCATCGGAATCCCACCCGGCAGGCAGTGGGACCAGGCTTCCATCCAGCCTTTCATCCCCTGGCGAATAAACAGCGCCAGGCCCAAGGCTCCGCGCCTGCCGCCTAACTCACCCCGCACTTGTCGCCGGAGTTCCTCATATTGGTTTACGATCCCCTCCTGGGCCATCAGGGGAGCAACGGGAGGGTCGCTCAACGTCGTTTTTTTTGCTGCTGCCGAAGCCGGCGCTCCAAGCTGCGAGGATGGACCCGTAGACGGAAGGCTTTCTTCACCCGGGCCGCCAGTTCCTCGCTCCGCAAGGAGGGTTCGGCAGCTCGGGCCTGCCGGACGAACTCCATTACCTCGGCCGTGAGCTTGTGGGCGTGCCGAGGTCCCCGTTTCTGGGGAATCAATCCTGCGAGTCCCCTGGCTACGAAGCCCGCCTGGGCGAGGTAGAAGGAGGGTCTGGAGAAACCAAAAGCCTCCGCCGCTTGGCTCACCGCTTGGTTTTCGACCCTCACTTGGCGCAGCATCTCGTACTTGACCTGCAGCAAGTCCCGGGGATTGAAGAAGTCGCTGTCCTGGAACAGGGCGTGGGCCACCTCCTGCGGGCGGGGATTCAAGGTACCTTGGGAGCGCAGGATATGGCGCTTGGCATCGTGGCGTGAGGAAGGGGACATGGGCTCCTCCGGAGCAAATCCGGCAAACGAGTGTAATGTTAATTATATACATTCTCTTGCTCCCTGTCAAGCCTTTTCTATCCTCCGACCCGAATTTGTGTTGCACAATAAGCGGATATTGCACTCACACACCCACCGAAAACTCTGGACTTCGGCTCAAGCTCCGACATAATCCCTTTAACACAAACGGCGTAATTCCCTTTACAGACCTTCCGGGGCTTCAGGACCGTAAACCCTCCACCAAACGCACCAATTCAATCAGGTCCTCAACGCGAAAATACGAGCGGCCTCCCCCTATGACCACGAATGGGTCCTCCCCCACGACACTCGTCCACCGCGCCGGTAGCGAGGTCAACTGGCCTCCTTCGTCGTAGAAATACACTCGGTCCTCCCCCCAGTTCTGGC
This sequence comes from uncultured Acidobacteriota bacterium, assembly GCA_963804995.1. Classification (GTDB taxonomy): domain Bacteria; phylum Acidobacteriota; class Terriglobia; order UBA7540; family UBA7540; genus Bog-366. Next base: position 136,273 of record CAWDSK010000001.1, on the reverse strand, counting down.
GGTAGTCCACCCATTCGAATTCACGTTGGAACAGTGGATGGTAAGGGTGAGTTACTCGGAAACGTCGTTTTGAATAGTCTCTATGGTGTGTAGTTGACGACCTGATCCAATCCGTTTGCGGAAAGGCTGGTGGGCTCCATCCGACGTGAGTACGTGGATCACGTGATCGTGCTGGGAGAGAAGCATCTGCGACGAATCCTGAAAAGTTATTTCGATTACTATCTGGGTTCAAGAACTCACCTCTCCTTAGCCAAGGACGCTCCGACCCCTCGGGTCGTGCAGGGACCGGAGGCCGGAGAGATGGTGGAGATCCCGCAGGTCGGTGGCCTGCACCATCGCTACGAACGGCGCGCTGCCTGACCGAGGGCAGCATCGGCCTGCCGTTCCCTTACCTCGAAAACTGCAACCTGTCTCGCGCCAGGCGGGTGCTTGTCGGCGCAAAGGCGCGACCAGCCCGATGACCTCTCGGACCAGAGACCAAGGCACAGAGCGACAAGCGGAGACTGCGGTCTTTGGGCGGCCACTTTTGCAGCGAATGCAGCATTATCGTGTATTGGCGAAGGACAGGGTACCGGGCAACCGGTATCCCTACCGCGACCAGCCCTCCAAGCGAGATACTTCGCTCCGCCATGCCCCCCTCAGGATGGGAGGCTAAGCGGGCCGGTAATACCTATGCCGGTTATCGTATGTTAGTCGCTCAGGAGTACGCTCAAGAGGCCATTGTTAACCGTCAACGCGCCGTTGCCCGTGTAATCGAGAAAGCCCAGCGTCCGGAACTTGTTCATGTAATGACTGACCCGTGACCGGGTGGTACCGACCATTTGGGCCAGGTGTTCCTGATTGATTCCGGGATGGAGAGTTTCGGTTCTGCTTTCCTTGCCAAAATGCGCAAGCAATAAGAGAATCCGGGCCAGGCGCTTTTCGCTGGAGCTGAAAAGCTGGTCGACCAGATCCTCTTCAAATCGAATGTTGCGGGTAAGCAGGTGCGTGATGAACAATTCCGAGATTCCGTGCTGCTCGTGGAGCATACGCACCATCAGTGACTTCTCGATCCTGTAAAGACTGCAATCCGTCACCGCCATAGCCGTTGAGATGCGCAAAAGCTGGCCGGCAAGGCATCCCTCACCGAAGAACTCGTCGGGGCCCAGAATAGTGACGATCGCTTCCTTGCCTTGTTGGGATGTCACCGAGAGTTTCACCTTGCCTTGGTGGAGATAGAACACGGAATCCGCAGGGTCTCCCTGCGCGAAGATCGTGCGGTTCGCGCCGTATTTTAGAACGGTTTTCCCGCGCGAGATTCTGGCAAGGAATGCTGTCCAATCGACGGGCTGAGTCTTCTCGTTTGCTGCAGCAAGCCTGGGCTTGCCTTTGCCGTTGGCCCTGACAACCTGAGGTTTGACGGTCACGTTGGGTCCGTTCTCTTCGTCGTCCGGAATGTCTTCTTCCGCAATCTTTTTGACTATCTCCACCGGAATCTGCTCGAAGTGTGTTTTAGGCTCTTTCGATTTGCGCATTAGGGTTCATCCTTGACAGCCATCTTTCTGCGCCTACCCAGCCATCACAACACACTACTCGCGGGCAACTCGCGGGGTCAGTTCAATATTGCACAGACGTCTGGTCAGAATTACTCATGCCAGTTAGTGAGGGGGAACTGCGTTTTGGGCGGCCGGTGGGAATTACCGAGGGTTTGACATGGATACGGGTGCTTCGTTACGTAGGAAAGTGGCACAATGCGGTGGCTTTTTTCCTGAGCCTGAGCGAGGGCTATCCCTTGGAGAGCACCCCATCAAACCGAATGCTTTCCTCAGCGCTACCCCGCTCAGCATGGCAGGCCAAGCCTCCCGGTTATACCTATTTCGGCTATACGGGGCTAGTCACTCAGGACCACGCTCAAGAGGCCACTGTTAACCGTCAACTCGCCGCTGCCCGCGTAATTGACAAAGCCCAGTGTGCGGAACTTGTTCATGAAATAACTGACCCGTGACCGGGTGGTGCCGACCATTTGGGCCAGGTGTTCCTGATTGATTCCGGGATGGACCGTTTCGGTTCTGCTTTCCTTGCCAAAATGCGCCAGCAATAAGAGAATCCGGGCCAGGCGCTTTTCGCTGGAGTTGAAAAGCTGGTCGACCAGATCCCCTTCAAATCGAATGTTGCGTGAAAGGAGGTGCGTGATGAACAATTCCGAGATTCCGTGCTGCTCGTGGAGCAAACGCACCATCAACGCCTTCTCGATTCTGTAAAGAGTGCAATCGCTCACCGCGATAGCCGTTGAGATACGCAGCAGCTGGCCTGCCAGGCATCCCTCGCCGAAGAACTCGTTGTCGCCCAGAACGGTGACGATCGCTTCCTTGCCTTGTTGGGATGTCACCGCGAGTTTCACCTCGCCATGGTGGAGATAGAACACGGAATCCGCAGGGTCTCCCTGCACGAAGATCGTGCGGCCCGCGCCGTATTCTAGAACGGTTTTTCCGCGCGAGATTCCTGCGAGAAATGCTGCCCAATCGACGGTCTGAATTTTCTCGCTTGCTGTAGCAAGTGGAGGCTTGCCTTTGCCATTGGCCATGTCAACCTCAGGCGGGCTCTTCTGTGGCGTCATAACACCCTCCGTCTGCTTGCTGAAGATATCGCGGTTCGCGGCGTATTCCAGAACCGCATTCTCGCCGGTGATTCCCGCGAGGGCCCAATCGGCAGGCTGGCTTCTCTTAGCCATAACAACCCTCCTCTGCCTGCTAAGGGCGCGCCCGTGGTGTCAGAAGGAATGGGATTTTGGCGACCACGCTGGATCACCTCGCGGGTCGGATTAACTCCAAGGGAGTTTCAGGGTGCGATTGGGCTGCTCACTCGTCATCCCCCGAATGCTTCGTTCTCGGTAACGACCTTCCCCGACTTAGCACCCTCCTGGCGCCGCCTAGCAGCTTATCTTGATAGCAGGGACAGGCACAATTCTGCACATTGAGTATTCGACAGTACGTTGAGCGCCCGAACCTCTAGGTGTCTCTACATAATCTACAGTAGAGACATATATGGCAGTGGATTGGTACGTATGAAGCTTGATTATCGTTAAGAAGTGCGTCAACATCAACTCCGCTGCCCGGCGTTTGAGAATCCTTCACACTCGGCATCTAACAGAGTCTGAGTGTCCTCTCTTGGACGAGTGGCGAGGGTTAATCATCATCTTGTCCAGGTTGTGAAGTCGGTTGAAGATTTTTGGTTGACGATCGTGAAACTCCCGTGAGGAAAAACGCCATGACATCCGAGCCGATTAAGGTCTTGCTGGTGGAGGATAATCCGGAAAATATCAGCCTAATCCGGGAAATGCTGAAGGAAGCGAAGCCCGCCTTGGCTGACCTGGAGGATGCCCCAAGCTTACTGACGGCGATCGAGCGGCTGGCGAAGGGGGGAATCGACGCGGTGTTATTGGATCTCGGGCTTCCAGACAGCCAGGGCATTAGCACTTTTGTGGAGTTACACAATCAATTCCCCGGCACTCCCATCGTAGTGCTAACGGATCTTACCGATGAAAAGCTTGGCCTCCAAGCAGTCCGGGAAGGGGCGCAGGATTACCTGGTCATAGGAAAGGTGAGTGGCGAGTGGATTTGCCGCGCCGTCCTCTTTGCAGTTGAGCGGATGCACGCGAAGGCAACTCTCGAGAGAAGCGAGCAGCAGTATCGCCTGCTTTTTGAAAGAAACCTTGCGGGCGTATACCGCACTGCCCTAGACCGCCGCATCACGGACTGTAATGAAGCTTTCGTCAAGGTCTTCGGGTTTGCCTCTCGTGAAGAGGTCTTAGCTCATCCAGTGCAGGAATTCTACTTTGATCCCCGCGAGCCGGAGGCAATCACCACCCGCATAAGAGCGGAAAAGACCCTCTCGAATCTAGAATTGCGCCTTAAGCGAAAAGATGGGAGCCCGGTTTGGGTTCTAGCTAACGAGAATCTGATTGAAGGGGAGGCGGGCAGCCAACCGTTCATCTTAGGGACCATCATCGATATTACCCGGCGTAAGGAGGCGGAGGAGGCGCTCCGGCAAAGTGAAAGTCACCTGCGTGCCATCGTTGAAACCGAGCCGGAATGTGTCGCGAAGGTCGCGTGCAACGGCGACTTTCTTCAAATAAACCCGGCGGGCCTGGCCCTGATCGAGGCTGAGAGCTTTGCCGAAGTTAGTGGAAAGTCAGTGCTTCCCTTGATTGTGCCCGAGCACAGGGCGGCGTTCAAAGCTCTCTTGCAGGGAGTTTGCAGCGGCAATAATGCCAATTTGGAATTCGAGATTGTCGGGCTCAAAGGGGCGCGAAGGTGGGCGGAGACTTATGCGGTCCCTATTGGTGATGGGACGGGATCACCTTGTGTGTTGGCCGTCATGCGGGACCTCACCGAACGCAAGCAAGCTGAAAAGGCCCTCCGCGGGCTTTCTACACGTTTGCTGCAGTTGCAGGATGAGGAGCGGCGGCGCATTGCCCGGGAACTCCACGACGCCATAGGCCAGAACCTCGTCGGTTTGGTGGCGAACCTCACCTTGGCGCGCAAGTCGGCTCGTAAGCTTGATCCGAAAGTACGCCAAGCTCTGTCTGGAAGTCTTGAGGTGGCAGAGCGGTCCCTAAAGGAGATGCGCACCCTCTCCTATTTGTTACACCCGCCACTGCTTGATGAAGATGGCTTGGCTTCAGCCTTGGCTTGGTACGTTAAGGGGTTTGCCGAGCGAAGCGGAATCAAGGTCGACCTCAAAGTGTCTCCCCAATTTGGCCGACTGCCCCAGGAGGCAGAGACAACCCTTTTTCGCGTAGTGCAGGAAGGCCTTACAAACGTCCACCGCCACTCCAAAAGTCCTACAGCCAGGATACGGCTTTCCCGGCGCGCGACGGAGGTGAAGTTAGAAATAGCGGACAAAGGCCGGGGGATGCCCGCAAAGGCCCTCCACTCGGGCAATCAGAAAAGCGGAAAGCTTGGAGTGGGCATTATGGGCATGAGCGAGCGCGCCCGACAACTCGGGGGTCGGCTGGAAATCGATTCAAGCGGCCGAGGCACAACCGTCCGAGTGGTGATCCCGAATCCCGAGGTTGTTCCGTGAAAACGCTTCGTATTCTGGTGGCAGATGATCACGAGGTCGTGCGGAAGGGAATGCGAGCCCTTTTGGAAGTCTGTCCCGAATGGGAAATCTGCGCGGAGGCGGCCAATGGCCGGGAGGCGGTTGAACGGGCTAAACAGACGAAGCCTGACGTGGTGGTGATGGATATCAGCATGCCGGAATTGAACGGCTTGGAAGCGACGCGACAAATCCTGAAAGCCCTCCCTAGAACCGAGGTGCTTATCCTCACGCTTCATGAGTCCGAACAGTTAATACGCAGGGTGGTCGAATCAGGCGCTCGTGCCTACATCCTGAAGTCCGACGCAGGACGAAACTTGGCGGAGGGCGTGGCGGCGCTTGGCCGGCACAAAGGTTTTTTCTCATCCGAGGTAGCAACGGTTGTAGTGGAGAGCTTCCTGAAAGGGGGCAAGACAACCGGCAGAACGAACCTCACTCGTGACCTATTGACCCCTCGCGAGCGAGAAGTTGTCCAGCTTCTGGCCGAGGAGAAGAGTAACAAGGAGATCGCGGCAACCTTGGGGCTCAGTGTTCACACGGTAGAAACCCACCGAAGCAACATCATGCACAAGCTCGGCACCCATTCCTTGACCGGCGTGATTCGCTACGCCCTGCGCAATAAGATTGTGCAGTTCTAGAGCGTTCCGAATCCCACAAGGGCAGTTGCCAATCTATAGCTGCTTCGAGTCAGAAAGACGAATTTGGTAGGCGACTTTCCGCCACTCATCAACTCCTTTCAGATTCATATCCGTGTCGTTCGAACGATGCATGTTACTCGCCTCAAACCTACTCGAAAACAACCCCAGTGCGGTGCAACTCCTCATCTTGCTCTGGTGGTCACTTGGACCTGGCGAATTTCTAGTTTCCTGAGGTTTTCTGCATTTCGCAATCTTGTTATGCCGCGGGCACGCGGATCTGACCGCCGTTTCATCCATCTTCACCGAGACCCTAGACAGTTGCTTCTACACTTCGGCATCGCAATGCGTCGAACGTGACGCCATCAATGCCACGAGGCCGGTGTTTTAGGTTTCTTGGGAATCAGGCAGCTATCGGGGTTTGATACAGTCCCCGGCAGTGAGATTCCCATCGATAAGATTGGAGGTTGGCGACCGGCCGAGGCGGTGCGTCCTCTGGCGGTCGCCCCGCCCGTGCGCTATGCGTGCGATGGTGGTTAAAATAGCTTTTGAAATCGAGCAGCTTGCTCTTGAGATCGGCGGTTGTCCAGAACAGCGTACGATCCAAACACTCTCGGCGGAGGGTGCCGACCAACCGCTCCACAAAGGGATGGGACAAAGGAACGTAGGGCACGGTCTTGATTTCGGCCACATCCAGGATTCGCAGGTTGGCTTGCCATTGATGAAAACGATAAAGCGGATCGTTGTCGGAGATGGACCACCAGAGTCCTGTCCCGGTCGATAGTGACGGGCGAGAATCCTTCGAACCACGTCTTTGTCGGTTCTGTCAAAAGTTTTATGAAAGGTAATGAAGGGTCGGGAGGTGGGTAGAGCTGGGGGATTTGCCCCCAGACCCCCAGGATTTATCGCTTTGGTGCCAAGATGGGTCTGGACTGGGGGAGCGAGTGGGGCTCGCTCCCGACCGATCTCGGCCCCGGGGTCGGCGCTCAGGTCGCATCCCTGCGGAGCCCTATCCTCCGCCCCGGCCACCGCGAAGTTTACTCCCACCGGGCTCAGGCCGCCAGGGCGAGAGCGAGGATCTTGTTCCACTGGCCTTGCAAGGTGGTGAGGGAACTCAACTCCGGCAAGGGGATGGGTACGCGGTAGCCCAGGGCCAGATGGGGGCGAAGGAAGTTGTAGTGGGTGACGAACAGGGTGGTGAGGGCCACGGCGCCGTTGCGCGTGGCAAAGCCGCAAGCCGGGCGGACGTGGTATTTGTAGGTGCGATTGAGACGTTCGATGAGTTGCTTGAAGGGGCGGAATTCCTTGGAGACCGCGTCGAGGTTTTCCAGGCCGATGACCTGCCGCAAGGTATGGGGAGGTTGGGAAGCGGTGCGGTGAGCGTTGAGGAAGTGTACGCCGGCCTGATAAGCGGGGTTGCCGTCGGTGATGAAACGCAGGGCCTGATCTTCGGGCAAGGTGCGCGCGGCCTCGCCCAGGGCCACGGTGGCGGCCAAGGCATCGCGCTCCGGCGCCACGTGATAGGACGTGATGCGATGCCCTTGGGGATCGAGAAAGAAGAACGTGTATGGGTGCTTCCCCGCGACGCGAATATAAGTCTCGTCGCCGGTGGCGGTGGCGCTGAGCGGGGCTTTGTAGCGGAGGTTGAAGGCGTGGCAGTAGTAAGCGGCGGCCTGGGCATAGTTGAGAACGGACTGGTAGCTGAGAGGCACGCCGAAGACTTGCCGCAGGACCTGGGCGGTCTTGCGGGCGGAGAGGGCGAAAGAGATGTGGAAGGCCAACACCAGGCCCAAGACATCGGAAGAACGATGCAGACGGGTGAGGTCGACGGTGGGCGGATCGGGAGCGGTGGGGGCCAGTTGGGCGGGTTGAAAGTGGTATTCGCGATACTGGTAACGCAGCTTGAACTGCGTGCGGCGCAGCTTCTGGAGCAACTTCTCGTTCCAGTGCAGGGCTTGCTGCTTCTGGAGATAGTGAGGACAACGCTCGCCAGGACATTTGTAGATGGTGCAATCGGCACGCTGCTTCCAGCGGAAGAGGGAGCTGCCGCAGTAGGGGCACCAGTAAGGAGTTTTCGTCGGGCGATGACGACGAGCGATTTGCGACAGCCGGCCACAGACTTTGCAGCGCAGTTGGCGGGCGTGACGGCCATCGTTGAGGTAGAGGAAGTCGCGCGGTGCGCCGCAGTGGGCACAACGACAAGTGGGAGGCAGGGGGTGGGCGCCAGAACGCTGAATCGGAGCCAACGGTCGGCGGTGCTGGCGCTGGTACTGAGCCAGCAACTGCCGCCAGTTCCAGGTGCGAGGTGCCGGAGGCGGCTGGGTCAAGGGAGCCAGAGGGTCAACGTAGAAGTCGCGATAGTGTGGATGCTGCTGGCGAAAGTCGTCGCGGGGTTGAGGCTCGGGCTGGCGCCCGGCGAGAATCTCTTGCAGTTGCTCGACCAGTTCCTGCAAATCCTGGCGGGTAAATTTCCTACAGAGCCAAAGCACCAATCGTGGTATCTTGCCCATGGCGGTGAGTCTCTCGGGAACCTGGCGGGTTCCCTACAAGGTGGATTGGGAAAGAGAGACTTCACCGCCCTTTTTGTTTGCCGTCAAGCCCCACGACGCAGTTACGTCCAGGAACTTAAGCGCGGCAACCCGACCGCACCTCACGCCAACGTCCTAGTCAAGCGCACCCGGAGGGGGGAGAAAGCAGAAAATCCAGTTTCTCCCAGCAATTCAATGGGTTATCGCCTTAGGGGACAAAAATTCTTGACACAACCTCTTTGTCGATGGGGATGTCGAAGGCCCAGGCAATCTGTTGAGCAATTCGCGGACAGCCCCAGGTGGGATTGCGCTGCTTCATTTGGACAACGGCTTCAATGAGTTCTTTGTTGGGTCCTTTTGGGCCGGGCCTTCCCTTGCGCTCGGATGAGAAGAGCCGGCGATACTTTCGGTTCCTCAGGGCCTGCTGGAGGCTCAAGAGAGTCGAAGGTTTCAGAACGATGGCCGAACGGATCAGCCGGGACGGCCGCATAAACAGAGCGCACCAACCGGCGACGGTGCGATCCGATAGGCGGAGATGGGGAGCGCGCTGGCGCGAGCGATTGAGGATCAGCAGTTGATGTTTGACGAGGACGGACTCGGCAACTACGGAACGGACGCCGCCGGGACTTGCAAGTCGGGCGACGGTCGTGATGAGATGGATGAAAAGGATCACGAGATCGCGCATATCCGTATCGTAGCAAGAAACTGAAAATTCGCGGAATTCCAGGCAAATTAGCAATCCGCCACGGACAGGCCGTCGTAAGGGTGTTGAACCGGATCCAGGCGCAACGGGGAGCGCCGAAGCTGCTGTTCTGCGACAACGGCTGCGAATTTTCCAGTCAGGCGATGGACTTGTGGGCATATCAGAGCGGCGTGCGGATCGACTTTTCCAGGCCGGGCAAGCTCACCGACAATGCCCACGTGGAATCCTTCAACGGCACCTTTCGACGGGAATGCCTGAACGCCCATTGGTTCATGACGCTGAGTGAGGCCAAAGCGATCATCGAGGCTTGGAGGAGGGAGTACAATGAGAGCCGTCCTCACCGGGCTCTCGGAGAGCGGACGCCGACCGAATTCGCCTGTCAGGTCGCGGCTAGCCGCAACCTGACAGGCCCCGAAGGAGCCGAAAACTCACTCTGAAAGTGGTACAAAAAACCCAGACCACTCAAATGATGTAGACTCTCTCACTTGCGGTGGTACAAAATCCCGGTCAGCTCATCTTTCTAGCCCCAGGCGTAGGAGCCCATATGACACAACTGAAAGCCGGTCAAGAGACGATTAAAGCACTGCTCGCGAATGTGGCAGGGAAAAGAATCTGCCTTGTGACGGCGATCTGCCTGGCTGTCCTGCTGATGGCCAACGTGCCCTGGGTGACGAAAGGGATTCTCGCCAGGGAGGTGATTCTCGTCTTTTCGGTGCTCGCTGGGGGTTTTCTGATGATGGCGGTTGGGAAATCGCCCCGGGTTGTGGAGGCGGAGAAACTCGTCCTCAAGGACGAAAGGGGAAGAACCGGCGCCGTTCTCGGCATGACCCCAAGTGGGCCGAGTTTGAGTTTCTTTGACACGGAGGGAAAAAGAAGATTAGCTATCGGACTGGGCTCGAATGGACCTGCCGTCATCCTCTTCGATGCGAACGGAAGGTCACAATCCTGGCTGTACGCGACGAAGGATTTGAGCGGACTTATCGTGCAAGGAGTTCGGGCCCAACAACGCGTGGAACTCTGCGCTTCGGCAGCGGGCATGAACCTCACCTTGTTCGACGAGAAAGGTGAGGGGCGAGTCCGACTCAGCCTGCAAGGGGAAGAACCTACCCTCCGCATCCGTGACGCAAACGGTAAAGCACGGCTGGCCTTGGGACTCGAGGAGCTGGGACCTGTCTTTGCTCTTTACGATGCGAACGAGAAGAGACGAGCAGGGCTTGCCGTGACAGCTGACGGGCCAGCCCTGGGTTTCTACGATGCCGAAGGGAAGATTCGAGCCGGGCTGGCGGCGAATCCGTCCGGCCCCGTCTTGGCCTTCCTGGACCCCAATGAGAAGGTCATTTTCTCCGCGCCGTAAGAGCAGGCAACTTGTGTGTCCTCAAAAATAAGCCGCCTGAGAAAAGGGGTGATCTCTCCGCCACCTCGCGCCCTCCTTTGTCCACATGACGAGGGCGCACGCGCAGACGGAGTTTCGGCAGTTTTTGATGGAGTTCTGACAGGCTTGGCTTTGACTCCACAGGAAGAAGACGGCGACAGATGGGCAACGGCTTGATCGCGTATGCACTCCAGGCGGCTGTCCGCCATTGATAGCGGTGATGGAGGCCACCGACGCGAGGTAAGCCAGAACTCTTGCTGCATCGGTCGCCTCCGTTCGAGAAAACGGCCGGTAGGCGTATCTTTGTTCAGGGCGTCATGGACGCGATCTTCGTGGTACAACTCGACAACTCAACACCCATAGTACTGAATCTCGAGAAGTCTTTTACCCGTGGCATCCGTGGTACGGTCGTTCGGTCTGGACTTATGAAACTCTCGTCAAGAATAGGCAAGCGGTATATCGGTGCGGCATCGAGGAGAGCCCGGATGCTCGGTGCTTGGACGTGCCGCAATGGATGTTTGATTCTGCAACCTGCTGTCGGATGCGTAAGATGGCAGTTCCCACGGTGTCCTGCGAAGCATTGCTGGATTTGAAGGACCTGCTTCGAGGTGCCCCCCAGGTCAGCCCAGAGGTTGTGCTACAAGCTCAGCATCATTCCTTGCTAGTCCCAGGAGGTGCTGATGCGAACGTCAGAGAGCCGACCGACAGCCAATCAATTCAAATTGTTTCATCCGCCCCACCTGAGTCCGTCCTGGCAGAGACTGCCTCAGGAAATCCAGCAGAAGACCCTGAAGCTGCTGGCGCAACTGCTGCGCGAGCACTTAAGCCCGGTCCTCGCCTCCGGCCATCAGAAGGAGGCGCGGAATGAGTGACAAGATCAAAACGCAGCATCTGGAACGCAAGGCGATCCTGTATGTTCGTCAGTCGTCGGCTTATCAGGTCAGCCATAACCTGGAAAGCCAGAAGTTGCAGTATGCCATGCAGGAACGCCTCGCACAGCTAGGCTGGCGCGAGATCGAGGTCGTGGATGAAGACCTGGGCCGGTCCGCGGCCGGGACGGTAACGCGCGCCGGTTTCGAACGCATGGTGGCGGAGGTGTGTTTGGGCAAGGTCGGAGCGGTGGCCGCTCGAGAGGTCTCCCGCTTCGCTCGCAACAGCCGAGACTGGCAGCAGTTGGTGGAAGTGTGCCGTGTCGTCGATACGGTGTTGATCGACCAGGAGACGGTTTATTCGCCCCGGCACAGTAACGATCGATTACTGTTGGGGCTGAAGGGGAGCCTGAACGAATATGAACTGGACCTGCTGCGCCAGCGCTCGGTGGAAGCACGACGCGAAAAGGCGCGCCGGGGCGAGTTGCTGGTGGCCGCACCGGTCGGTTATCTCAAGACCGAAGAGTCAGGTTTGGAAAAAGATCCCGACCGTCGGGTACAGCAAGCCCTCCTGCTGGTGTTTCACAAATTTCTCGAGCTGGGGAGCGTTCGTCAGACCTTGTTGTAGTTCCTGGAACACGGCTTGCAGCTTCCGGTGCACACCCCCCAAGGTGAAACAGGCTGGAAGCGTCCTTCTTATGGCACGATCCACCGCTTGCTCGCCAACCCGATCTACGGCGGTGCCTATGCGTACGGAAAGACCGAACTGTCATTGCATTATGAAAACGGCGAGCCCCGCCGAGGTTCTCGGCGCAAACCGCGGGAGCAGTGGCTGGCGTTGATTCCGAACGCTCATGAAGGTTACGTGAGTTGGCAAGAGTTTGAGCGGATTCAACAGGCGATGGCGGAGAATGTTCGCGGATGGGGTCAAGCGGGCGCCGTCCGAAGTGGTCCGGCTTTGTTGGCCGGTCTGTTGCGTTGCCGGCGCTGTGGTCGTAAGCTGACCGTCTGGTATACGGGGAACGAGCATGACGTGCTCCGCTACGGGTGCCGTCGAGGCTGGCTGGACAATGGCGAAGCGCGTTGCATCGCCTTTGGCGGAAGGCTGGTTGACGAAATCATGGCAAAGGAAGTGGTGCGGGTCGTGCAACCGGCAGCGATAGAAGCGGCAGTGCTGGCCAGCGAAGAACAAGCGCGTCAGCGCGACGAGGTCTTGGAGGCCCTGGGACGAGATCTGGAGGCAGCACGCTATGCCGCGCAGCGTGCCCAGAAACAGTACGATGCCGCGGACCCGGAAAACCGCTTGGTGACAGAAGAATTGGAGCGTCGCTGGGACCAAGCCCTGCAGCGAGTGCACGAAATCGAACTACGAATCGAACAGCACGTCCAGGACCAGGGTCAGGCAGCTGCACCCACGCGGGAAGAATTCGAGAACTTGGCGGCCGACCTTGAAGCCGTGTGGAATGACCCGGGAGCCGATATTCGCCTGAAAAAACGCATTGTACGAACGCTGATCCATGAGATCGTCGTCGATGTGGATGCGCAGGCAGGTGAAATCATTCTGATGATTCACTGGAAGGGGGGCGTGCACACCGACCTGCGTTTACCCCGGCGGCGGCGTGGACAGAATAGCAGTCACACCTCGAAAGAGACCGTCGAGGCGGTAAGAGTATTGGCGCGGATCTGTTCGGATGATCAGCTGGCCGGCGCGCTAAATCGGAGCGGTCTACTGACTGGGCGAGGTAATCGCTGGACGCGGGAACGGGTGACCTCACTACGCAGTCATCACGCGATTCCTGGTCACTCGATCGACAGGGGCGAGTCGGAAGAATGGATGAACCTGACGGAAGCGGCCTGCATCTTAGGCGTGAGTTCCCGGACGCTCCGCCTGGCGGTGGAACGAGGCGAGATTGAAGCCGATCATCCCCTTGCCGATGGGCCCTGGGTTTTTAGCCAGCGTGCACTGGAGACAGAAGCCGCAGCAAAGTTCGTCGCGCGTGTCCGTGGCAGCAATCGGGGACCCGCAATATCAACGTCTGAACAAAGGAAGTTAGGTTTTTCAACTACATAGCGAGGTGGGGCAGTATGAAGCGTAGTTGTAGTAGTGGAGGTACTCTCGAACGAGCCGCCGCAGAAGGGATTTGATCGTGGTAACAGAGACTTTGGAATCTGCTGCCCGACGGATGGCAAGGAGTCTGCTTCAGCTTTTCGCCCAGCAAATTTGAATTGAGATTGCTTGGACAGCGGCGCGATAAGGGAGAAAATGCTTTCACGTCGGCGGAGCCACAGTTTAGGAAACAATTGCGTTATAGTGAATTGAAGATTGCCTGTTATCGTCTGGCGAAAGAGGGCTAGCAGGTGAGCCGAATGATTCAAAAGAAACAAGGCAACGCCGCAGCCGGCTGGCAAGGCATTACCTCCGGAATTCAACAAAAGATCGGCGAGGTTAACCGGGAGGTGATGAGCACGAAGGTTCTCGGCGTGGTTTGTGGATTGGTCTTAGGGGGGCTGTTCGTGGCAGGACTCTGGCCCTTTCACTCTCCCAGGAATCAGGTGACATGGCTCGATGGTAGCAACGGTTTGCACTTTGGTCGTCATGGGACGATACTGAGTTCCAGCAAATTCCGGGCGCCGAATGCGCAAGAGGACACCCCGTGCAGCTTAGAGGTCTGGTTAGAACCGGAATTCACTGCGGCCTCCAGCACTCTCATTGCTTTCTACGCTCCTAGGCGCCCTCGGCAGTTTTCGCTGCGCCAATCCATTGCTGACCTTGCCTTGCAAAGTGACATTCGAGACGAGCGCAATCGAACTCGTGCCACCAGACTCTATGTTGATGACGTTTTCCATCGGGGAAAGCGCTTGTTCATAACGGTCACGTCGAACGGAGGGCGAACGTCAGTCTATATTGATGGTGCGCTGGGCCGAACATCCCTCAAATTTCCGCTTTCCGGCAGGGATTTTGACGGCGAACTCGTAATCGCCAACTCGCCCATAAAAGATAATAGCTGGTCTGGTCTTTTGCGGGGGCTTGCCATTTATGACCAAGAGCTCTCTCCGGCGCAGGTCTTTCACCACTACGCGACCTGGATAGAAAAGGGACGACCAGATGTTTCCGAAAATGAGCGTGCCGTGGGGCTTTATCTATTTGATGAGCGGGCGGGTCGTGTCATTCATAACCAAGTGTCCTCGGCAACCGACTTGTATATTCCGGACCGCTATTTGGTTGTGAAGGAGGTTTTCCTAGAGCCATTCTGGGAGGAATTCCGTCCAAGTTGGGGCTATTGGGAGGACGTGCTGGTCAACATTGCAGGTTTTGCTCCCTTCGGGTTCCTTTTCTGCGCCTACTTTTCGCTGGCCGGACGGATCAAAAGGCCGGCGCTGGTCACAATCCTTCTAGGGTTCGCGGTCAGCCTTACGATCGAATCTCTTCAGGCATTCCTGCCGACGCGGGATTCCGGCACAACGGATCTCATCACCAATACCTTGGGCACTTGTTTTGGGGTTTGGTTATATCAATTCAACCTTAGGCGAGTCCTATTCGCGAGAATTTGGGCGCACATCGTGGGAACTGCTGGAAAAGGGCAAGTGGCGCCGCACACGAATTGACCCCATCCCATGCCCGCGTTGGGAATATTGGAATCCTCTCGGCTTCAGGGGTGTGGGGGCAATCTAATAATGAGCGAATTGTCCGAGGAAAACAGGTAACATTTTCTTGTTCTGAGTGCTAGTGATAGCAAGGAAACGCTGAAAGTGCTGCGACATTTTCGTTGGATGGCACTAAAGGACTATAAGCCGGCACCAATGGTATATTGACTTTTATTTAATCTATCTTGAGAATACTATTTAATTCATGAATATTTAACCCGTTGAATCCAACTTCAGGTCTTCCATGAGCTCCGGCCTTGTCTGCCTTGCGCGAACTGTTGGCGGATCTTCGCTTGTCCCGTGACCGCCTAAAGAGGTCCCGAGCGTATTCTGCCCACGCGGCGCTTGTATTGGTTTCGAACGCTTCCGTAAAGCACCAAATCAGGCGATCACGGGAATAGCAGGAGATTTCACCTCGAGACTCCTATACCCTTTGTCCCCATTGCAGGAGGTGAAGAACCGCAAACAATAATAGTAGGGCCAGCACAAAGAAACCGATGCCTCCCTCGCGATGAAGACTACTGTGCATGAATCTTGGATCGACATACACCGCGAGCAACGTCAATCCGGCAATCCGCAAGCCATTGGTGATGCACACAACGGGAAGGACGAACAGAACCAGAAGGACTTTCTTCCAGAGGTATGTAAGGAAAAGGTGTCCTGCGATGAGGCTGACGATAAAGAGGGCTAAGGTTGAATGAATCCCACTGCACTCCTTCGCCACTTCAATACTGATGCTGGGCAGGGCGAATTCAAGCCCATTCCGCAGAAACGGCACGCCGGCCAGGTTGAATACCAGCGAGCACACCTCCGTTGATCCGTACCGCACAGCCGATAGCGGGGCGTCGAGCAATAGGTTAGGGATAGGTACTGCCAGAAGGAGGGACAAGAGTGGGAATGCGCCGGCCCGATAAGCTCGTGTTCCGTAGCAAAGGATGAATCCAGCAATCCAGAATACAACCAGTCCTAGTACCCGTACGGAGAGAGAGTTCTCCGCTCCGAGCTGATTTAGACCCCACCCCGCTGACCAATTCACAATGAGTCCCGCGAAGAGCAGAATGGCGCCAATTCGAAAATCGTATTGGACACTCGCAAAGGTTCTTTTCCTTCCCAAAAACACCAGTACCATACTGATGAAGGGGATCAACACGGTGTGAGAGTACTTGTCGTACTCATGCTGTCCCCGCAAGGAGTAATCCAGCAGTGTCCTCAGCGGCGTCCAAAACACGAAAAGGGACACGATTACAAGGAACAAGAAAAGTACATTTCTTGGGGAACCTACTCCCGCCGCATACTGGGCGATCGACGTGGCTCCAAGCCGGGGGGGCGGGTCTTGCCCCGCAGGCGGGACCGAAGCACCAAACGATGGAATCGACATTTGCACGAAACCTTGGGAGGCGAAGGGTGACTTGATAGAAGGTCTTATGGCAGAGCGATGCCCGATGATGCGATCACGATGTGACGGCCGTGGGCGGCTGTGGTTTTTCCGCCGATGAGGGGTTCGAAGGTGTACGAGATCTGATCGCCGTCGAGGCACGCGTAAGCCAGCCTTGCCCGTTCCTGGCCCAGGCCTTTGATCCGCCATCGTCCGGCTTCGCACACAATCGTCATCCTGGCTCGCTCTCTCCACCAGCGGTCGACCTCTTTGGGCAGAGCTATCCAGACTTCTCCCTGACTGCGCAATCGCGAGAGATGCGCCAGCAGTCTAGCATAAGTATCGCGTGCCCTTCTCTGAGGACATAGTCAGGATGTACGATGAAACTGAGGAGGCCATGGTTCTCAGTGATAAGTCTGATCTGTCGTTGCCAAAGGTCGAGCGAATAGTCAGAAATGATATTGAAGAGGGTGTAGTCCTGCGTCGTTGTCAGAGGAAGCTCCAGCACATTCCCGATGAAATAAGGCATCACGGTACAGCACCCGCCGAATTGAGGGTCCAGGTGCCCCACATTGGGAACCGACATGTCGTAGGAAAAGTCATAGGCATCGTACCAATCGAGTCTGCGATAAAGTGCTCCGGCCCGGAACCCCAGGGCGCCGTACTCCTTCGCGTATTTGTTGATCCTGAGAGCGCAGCGAAGGAATGCTTCCCTACTGTCGTATAGATGGCCATCATGCTTGAGGTCGTGAATGTTAACCTCAAACCCTCTCTCCCGGATGCGCTCCAAAAGGGTTCGGGAAATGGCATATCGTTCCTCCGGAATGAACTGGAATGACGATTTGATTCCGAAGGAATCATCGATATCCATGAGCGAAGGACAAAAATCAACCCCAGACGATTCTTCCACATCGTGCGTCAGGATCGCACAGCTTTTCTGACCGTTGGGCCAAAACCAGATGAAGGGAATTCTCTCGACCCGGTGTGCCTTCATGGAGAGGACCAGAAGCTTCTCCAGCAATAGGTCGACGGTTCGATCAACGGGCCAGCTCGGAAAGCGCCTCTTTTCGCGGCCCCTCAACCACAATCGCTGCAGTTGCTTGCGAATGGGGACTCCCAGGTGCGGGCGAAGACGATAATACGCTTTGCGTACCCAGCTTATCTGTTCCTTCTCCCTCCCATTGTCCGGGTTGAGGCCAAGGTAGCGTTCGCACCGCAAATTGTCGACCACCGCCGAAGGGTCGAAGGGAATGTAGCAAGTTGTCCCTTCCGTCCGGGTATGGTATGCGAGATCACAAGTTGCCTCCTCGGGCGTTTCGGCATAATAGCCCGGGGACGATTGCCCATAACAGATAACATCCGGCCCGAAGCGAAAATATCCCTTACCCGGGCACAGATCTCCTCGGAGAGCGAAATCCGCAAAGGCTTCAGGACATCGAAAGTAATCCATCAGCGCTTTATTCAGGCTCATGTTCTTCCCCTCCTGAAGCATTGTTACCCCACATGTCGATACAATAGACTGCCTGCCGTAATCAGAAGCGTATCGGGCAGCCAGCCAAACGCACTAGTAACGATCTTCATTTTCCAACCTGAAGCAGGGCTTGACGGCACCCGGGGCGGATAGCTGAAATAAGTGAGCGTGGAACAGGTGGCGCCCAAATGTCCCTTGAAGGCCGCCACGCCGGGATTATCAGTATCCGAGCGGCCGAGATCGAATTCTCTGGCCCCCAGCCGCTTGCCCTCCTGAATGGCCTTCCAGAAGAGGAGCGGCATCCCTCCCAAGCTATGGAACCTGCTATCCGAGCAGCCATACTTATAGACAAGAGTTTGCTTATGGAACAATGTGAGGATGCTGGCGATAGGTTGGCGATCTTTCGATACCATGTGGATTCTGGCTCGATCACCCAGGCAGTCGAGAAGATTCCGAAACCATCCCAGCGGCTGCGGCGGAAGCTGATGGCGGCGGCGCGTCAGGAGAAGGAGGTGGTAGAAGCTCGCAAGAATGGAGTCTGAGCGCCCTTCCTCATATGCAAGATTTTCCTGCTCGGCGCGTTGGATCTTCCTCCGCACACAGCTTTTGTGAAGGCCGCGATAGAGAGAGTCCAGATCGGGCCGCAGATCGAGCATGTGAAAATGAAACTTCGCGCTCTTCCCGAAGGACATCCCGTCTTCCAAGTGGCCATTTGAGGTGAGCGGTCTTAGCTCGATGTATTTCCATTTCGCGCGCGCCTGCTCTTCCCTTAGCGCAGCTATCAACGTTGCAAGGCTCTCCGGACTCTCCACGAGCGGCTGGCAATGATCGGCGAAGGGGAGGGACACGACACGATTGCCCGTCAGCCAGCTCTTGACACGGCAAAACACGATTCCGTTCTTCAGCTCTTCGCCGGGAGCCGCGGTAGTCACAACGAAAGGCTCATAATCGTAGGTCCGCCGCAGCGCCTCCAGCCACCCCGACGTGTGGAATACCGAGGTCTGCGGATGTCTTTCTAGAAACTCCCCCCATCGAGGGTCTGCCAGCGGGTTCAATTCATCAACGGGCACGAACGTCTCCCTTATGCTTTCAGTCCCTCTCCCTTCTCGATGCCCTGACACTCTTGCCCAGCCGTGACCGGCAAGCCTTGACAATTGCTTACAGGAGTTACTAAGTCCTTAAAGAGATCTAATACAGCTTGTTTGACGCCTGGAAGGGTTTCCTCAAGCTGTCGGCGCAATGCGGCCCTGCGGTCGAAGGCATCCCCGATCGCGTTCAGGATCTGCTCCTCTCCCATGGTGCGGGGATCGACGACCAGCCCCTCAACTTCCACCGTCTGCATGACCCCGGTAAATTTGTCGCTATACGCAATAGCAACCGCCGGAATGCCCTGCGAGAGTGCAGCGATGCACGCGTGCATCCTGGCCCCGATGAAAAAGTCGCACGACCCGATGATATACTTGATTTCGCTCTGGTTATAGCGTCCTCGCACCACTCCAATCCGGTCGGGATATTTGTCCCTTAGCTCTTCGAAGACTCGGTCACAGACCGGCGAATCGCATTCGCCGCCTATTCCCAACACATGGGGGATCAGAACGACATTCGCCTGCTTCTTTTCGATCAGGAAATCGATGAGGGTGTAAATGAAGGCTCGGTAATCCGTCTTTAGCCCGAACATATTTTTCCCGGCATAGCCTCCCATGTCGAGGAGGCCGCTGACGTTCAGCCCCACAAGCTGTTTGGCTTCCATCTGCTCCAAGGGGAGCCCGACGAGGTCGATTCGGGCCGGTGGAATGGAATCCACTACGAAGCCCACGTCGTAGCAGAATTTCAGCCTGCCCGCGCGAGCGTCCAGCCCCAGCCAGTTTTCCACATGCTTGATTCCGGCATAGTCCCTCGAATAGATCACCTCGGCGCGCTTCATGATGTATTTCGCAATCGCCCGCGCAAAGCGGCTCTTGAAGGGCCCGAGCGTCTGCGGCAGCAGGATCAGCCGCTTGCCCGCCCACAACGCCAGAATCTGCGGCAGAGATACATAAAGTAGCCGCCCGAGGCCGTAGATGTCACTGAAACTGTCCCCGCCGGAAATAGCCACCACCAGGTCCGACCCATCGAGATGGCGCA
Source organism: uncultured Acidobacteriota bacterium (assembly GCA_963804995.1). Classification (GTDB taxonomy): domain Bacteria; phylum Acidobacteriota; class Terriglobia; order UBA7540; family UBA7540; genus Bog-366. The sequence continues at coordinate 116,472 of CAWDSK010000001.1, read as the reverse complement.
GGCAGTCGTTCCCGGCAATCCATCGCCGCCGGAGTGCGGGGATGGGAAGCAGCTTCATCAGAACGGTCAGGAACACCAGGAAAGCAATATTGTGGCGAAGCCAAAACCTCCAGGAAAAGCGCATGTTGACCAGCGGAATTGCAACCTGCCGGTCGGGGCACTTGATGGTGTAAACCGTCCTGAACTTCTCGTAGTTGAGAAAGAAAACTTCCGCCTGGGGGTAGCAGTGCAGGATGGCGCGAACCGTCCCCACCGCCAGCGCTCTGACGCCCAAGTTTTCAGTGTCGAATGCCGCGCCTAAGAGGCAGATCTTCATGCGGCCTTGATGGCTTGAATTTTCATGTGCCGGTTGCATTGAGCAGGTCCTTCGAAAGACGTTCCGGATCCGCGGTCCGCTTTCCGACAGCGTTACTGAAAAACATTGCATTGATCGTCCCACGCAGGACCGACCACCCCAACGGCCCGCACCACCTCGTAATCGTGGTACAAGTGGTGGAGATGGGGAGTTGCTTCCACCACTTGCGGCGCAGGTAGAGATACGCCTGCCAAAATGACTTCGGCAAACGGACGATGCCGTTGCTGTTATGAATGCAAAAAGCCGGAATGACGTAGCTCTTCACATTTCGCCTGCGAGCCTGCAAGCAGATGTCGGTTCCATACAAATGGAAGCCCGGCAATCGGTCATCAAACATCAGGCCTGATGACCGACGCATGATAAGAAGCATTTCATCGAGAGTAAGACATTCAATCGGCCGATCGAACGGGGCGCCCAAGGTCCGACGTAATCCCGTCGAATGCACATACCCCACGAAATCAGTTGAGTTCGCAACTCCCGAGGGTCCGAGAACTCCCCAGTTCGGATCTCGATGATGCAATTGCGCCATACACCCCCGCACACCGTTGAGCCAGCCCTGCGGAAGGTAAACGTCCTGATGCGCGAATACCAGAATTTCATTCTTCGCTTCCGCAATCCCTGCTTCGTATGCCTGCCCGGCACTTGCATAGCCGCGCTTCAGGACGAGCTGGCAGCGGTCGTCTATGTCGGGCGATTTCAACAGCGTTCCCTGGAGAACCTCCTCATGATTTACAGCGACGATTAGAGTCCACTCGGAGAATGAGTGGGCCGGCGACTGAGGCGGACTTGAGGGTGTCGAGAAATTCATCCCTTTTCCCTTTCGGACCGTCCCTTCTTCGCAATAGCCAGAATTCCGCCGCAGATTTCCAAACCAATTATTCGCCAGATCAGATTCCTGATTCGCGTGATGCAACTTCGCAAGGGATTAGATGGCAAGTAGATCACGCCGAATGCCTGAATATTCTCTCCGGCGAAGCCCACGTGGCGTAAGAGAGCGTACAGGTCGTCTGGCGGCCAGTGCTGCTTGTGGCTGACGTCGGAGAAGTACCGGGTGGGGTGGAACGGATGCGGGGTGGAAATGAACAGCCGCCCCTCCGGCGAGAGCAGAGCCCAGGCTTGATGAAGAAGTTTGTCCACGTCTTCGTAAGGCAAATGCTCGATCAGTTCGAACATGGCGATTACATCGTAGGAACCCGTCACCTGGGAGAGGTCCCGAAAATCATGGGCCCTTGATCCGTCCACATCCACGCTGTGATAAGTGCAGGGCAATCCGCACCGGTCGATGGCCCGCCCGAAAGCCCGGTCATAGGCGCCCACGTCCAGTACCCTTAAAGCACCCCGCGCACCAGCCCGCTCGAGTTGGCCGAGAAGCACTGGGGCGATTTTGCCGTGTCGCCCGATCATGTCGTGAGTGACGACGACCGTCATGAGTTCAGGCGCCTCGCCTCGGTACCGGGCTATCTCACTAAAGGAGGGGGTTGGCATTTCCTCCTCGTACCACTGATGTATTCCTGAGTTTCCGCGCCACGCACGCGAACTGCAGGTAGCGCGTATCATCTATGGCACCGCCCAGGAATTTAAAGGCGAGGTTTAATTTCCACGAAAGCTCCAGAGGGTTGATCCCTTCCATTCTGACCAGCTCGTAACCGGAGTCCTGGAAGAACTTGGGTATGCTCCTCTGAGTAAAAAACCGGAAATGGGTACGGTCGAGAGTGCCGTCTCGGGTGTAATCCCATTCCTTGTGCAAAACCAACGCTTTCAATATCGGGTAATACCTGATATTGGGAATGGAGGCGACAACATAACCCGAGGTTTGAAGCGCGTCACGCAGTATTTTGAGTACCGCCCATGGATACGTCAGGTGTTCGAGGACATCGTTGAAGATGATGCAGTCGAAATATTCGCTCGGCAATTCCAGGTGATCATGTTCCACGTCACCCAAAAGAACTTTGTCCAACCGCTGCGCGGCTTGCTGAGCGACTTCGGGGACGGTTTCAATCCCCCACACTTCCGCGTTCCTGGTCTGCTTGATGGCGAGACCGAACCGCCCCTCGCCACACCCGACTTCCAGGACTTTGCTGACCTCGCGCGGAACAAAGGGCAATACTTCTGCACGAGACCATTGATAATACTCGGGATACTTCCCCGTAAGGTCAGCGGGCCTAGCCCTTCCGATGTTCATTCGAAAAACTCCAAACTGGGCAAAGGACACTCCACTCAAGAGTGGTTATCGCCAGACCATATCATTTTCGAGGCCGGAGTCTGGTCACGCACATCGGGTCCGAGCCAAGTAAAGTTGCCTCCACTCTCCAAACCAACGCCAGGAACTGAGCCAGCCTTGGATGACCACAAATACCACGGTGATGGTAACCACCATTAACCCAAAGGTCGGGATGCCAAAAGGCAGAGCAGACTGAACGGCCGCGCCGGCTGCCCAAGCACAAACTCCAGCGGCACAGGGAGGGAAAAGGACTCTTCTCAGATCCGTGATGCCCACATTCAAGTCTTGGCGAATCGCCGGCCAATACACGAACCATTGGACGGCATAGGAAATCGTAACCACCACGGCAACGGCGTCAATGCCACCCCAAACCAGAGCGGGATACAAGAGAACCATTTCACTACATGCGGCGATGAGCGTGGCGCGAAATAACAGCCGTGTTCGTCCCAGCGCCACCAGCACATTGCCCAAAGGCTCGAGCATCAGTCGCACCACGCCGTAAACGCAAAAAATCTGTAGGGCGTGACAAGCCGGCAACCACTTTTCACCGCCACGTCCCAGCACGATGACCAAGAACTCTCGCGCACAGCAGAATAGTCCCACGTAGACGAGCACCCCCAGTGCGCTTAACTGTTCCAACACGCGAAGATAGCCTTGCCGCAAGCGCTCCCGGTCATGTTGCATGCGCGCGAACGCGGGAAACAGCACAGAATGAACAAGCTCCGACACAGTTGTGGAAACCATCGCACCCCAATTAAATGCCAGGGCGTAGTATCCCAGCACCACAGCTCCCGAAACCACACCCACGATGAAGTTATCGGCGTTGAACAGGGCGAAGGTCAGTAGTCCGGACGAAAACAGAGGAACCCCAAAGATTAAGAGCTCCCGAGCGATCGCCTTATCCCATTGGAACTGGAGTTTCCGGTGGTCGAGGCATACAAAGTAAACCGCCTCAGCAATGGACGACGCGAGTTGGGCTATAACGATGCTCCAGAAACGAAACCCAATGACTGCCAGCCAACACGCTGCGGCCGCGCGCACGAAGGCCCCGGCGATCATCGGTTGAATCCATCGCCGGTAATCCAATCCCCGCACCATGAGAGAACTTGGAACAAAACCGATGCTGCTGATGAGGAAATCCAATGAGAGCACCACGACTACGACCGATACGACAGGATCTCCGAAACCAACTGCCGCAAGTCGTGACGCCAGGAACGCCAGGCCGAATGCCGCGGCTCCAAGTACTACCCGCAACGACCACGCGATATTCGCGGTTCGGGCGTCAAGCTCTTTCCTTTGTACCAGCGCACTCCCCAAGCCCAAATCCTTAAATCCCGCGAGAAAAGACACAAAAATAACCGCATACCCCACGATCCCGTAATCGCGTGCGGAAAGATACCGAGCGAGGACTACACTGGTGGCTGCCTGAAGGGGTAGAGTCAACAATCGAGCCGCGGTGCGATAGCCGATGTTTTCGATAATTTTCACAGTTGGCAGTCTGAAGGCGGCCCGCAGAAGAGCAGTGGGCAGTGGGCAGGTGCCAGTGGGCAGAAAGCGGGCACCGTTCGTAGCAACCGGCTTGGGAGGCTGCGGAAAAACTCGTATGCGCTGTATTTCCAGGGCGCCCCTTCCTGCCTTCCGCCTACTGCCTACTGCCCACTGCCTTCTGCTTACTGCCTTCTGCCTACTTCCCTTCCGCCCCATGCTTCCGGGCGATATAGCGTTTAGCAGCAAGGATTCGTGAGAAGATGCTCCGCTCGCGCAACGTCCCGTAGCTCTGCTGCCCGAAATGATGGATGTAACTGTTTCGAACCCAGACGCTTCGGTAGCCCATCTTGGATACGCGCTTGCAAAGCTCCACTTCATTTCCGTAGTCGGGCAGATGCGGATCAAATCCCCCCAGTTCCTCCCACAGGCCGCGTCGGATGAAAAGGGCACAGCCTGAAACCCAAGGCAACTCCACCCAGACAGGTTCCGGACAGTTGCCCGTCGTAACGCTTGCGAACCCCCAAATCTCGCTATCGGTCCAGTAATGGCGACAATAGTTCGCCAGAGGTAGTGCCTGGGCAGTTGGCGAAAGGCTGGTGGATGGCCCCGCTACGCCGATATTGGGTTCTATTTCGAACAGCTCCTTGGGACCTCGCCAGCACCAGGGCGTAACCACAGTGTCGGAGTTGAGGAGACATAGGTACGGCCGCGCTGCAAGCCGCGCACCGGCCGCACAAGCTTGGCTATGCCCGTGAGACTGCTCATGCCGAACGACTTCCCACCCGTTGCGGACACTAAATTCCGCGACCATCGCCAAGGTCGCCGGAAGGACTGATCCATCGTCAACAAGGACGATCTGGGCTTGGGTCGCATACTTTTCCAGGCTTCCCAAGCAGCGGCGCGTAACTTCTGGCGCATCGCGGATCGGAACAATCACCGACATGCCGGCGCTCGCTTCCACCTCCTCCCGAGACTGGGCGAATTCTGCGTGGCGCGGCAAATGCCGGCTTAACAGGCCGACCCTGACCCGACGAATCCTGTCCAGCGCTGCGGCAGGCAGCAGGTTTCTCACAAACGCCGGGACGTGCCAAGCCAGCAGGCCCCCTCGGGTCGCAGATGGTGAACTCGTCGGCACGATATGGTTTTCCTTCGACTTTCGCACCGCGTTCAGAGCCACAAGCCGCAAGGCGAGCTTCGGGTCAGCCGAGACTAAAATGCGCTTAACCGCCAGGATGGGCGAAAACCCGTATCCAAGCGAAATGGACATCGCCTCTCGAGCCCTCGGCGTATTGCCCTTGCGGAGATGCCAGTTTGCCCAGGCGCTGTGGAGCAAGGCGAGCTCTTTGCGGATCAGTCGTTGGACGTACGGCGGCATTCCCTCGCTCAATCGAAGCTGCTTTTCAAAACGGTATTGGGTTTGTGCGAGCTGAAAGTCTGCCTGGTCCCACAAGGCGCTGGGACCGGCGTGCCTTTGGGCAACGGGTGATCGATCCGCGACAAGGAGCGGCTTATTGACAAAGCAAAAGCCGGTTTCGCGAGCCAGACGGAATAGAAATTCCTCATCCTCCCCAACACCGCGAATCTTCGGATCGAAGCCGCCCACTCTTCTGGCCAGGTCCCGCCGAACCACGACCGAGGGCAGCCACACGGGCGGCATCCGCTGGCGGTCCAGCATCAGCCGGACGGGGTCGGCAACCATTCCCATGAGATCCCTGCCCTCTTCGCCGCGCAGATGAAACACCGTCGAGGTGAGCTCCGAGCTGCCCGCAAAATCTACGTCGGTAAAGCAGGCCTCACATCTTCCCCGGAAGAGTTCGAGAGCCTGAAGCTGGTACTGGAGCTTCTCGGGGAGCCAAACGTCATCTGAGTCGAGAAAGGCAACCCATTCGCCCCGCGCCTCCCCGAGCCCTCTGTTCCGTGCGGCGCTCTGTCCCTGATTCGGCTGGTAGAAGTATCGAATTCGCTCGCCGTATTCATGACGAAGAATTTCTCCGGTCCCGTCCGTCGAGCCATCATCGACGACGACCACTTCGAGGTCGCGAAAGGTTTGCCCCAGCGCGCTCTCGATGGCGTTAATTACCAGATTTGCGCGATTGTAAGTTGGGATTACGACCGAGACTTTACCTTCCATTCGTAGCTCCAGGTTGAACCTGCCCGTTCAGGCTAGGCACCACGGGTGGTTCGACTTCGTGGATGCTGCCGTCGCGGCCATTGAACGGACCGCTGTATTGTATTAAGCTATGCCCGTACTTGCGGCCCAACCAAGCACGCACCGCTCGTGGCCCGGAGGGGCGAGTCAGGGGATCGCTTCGCTCTCGGCGATCCTGGCGCTGGTTGTTTTGCACATGAAGGAATAAACTATGAAAAACCTGACGAGACTCTTTGTAATTCTTTTATCGCTGGCCGTTTCTGAAGCTGTCCTCGCAGCGAATTTCTACATCACTCCTAGCGGCGCTGGTGCCAAGACGGGGGCCGATTGGAACAACGCCCTGTCCGGTCTGCCAACGAGCGTTTCTTGTGGCAACTCCTACTTCATCGCGGGTGGCAGTTACGATGTCTCTGGTCAGGCTCCCGAATGGGATACAGACTGCAATGGAAACTCGACCGTAAGCGTTTATAAGGCAGTAGACTGCTCAGTGACGAATGCTCCTTACTGCGGAGCAACCAATCCAGCGACCATTGCAGGATGGCAAGCCCGTTATGGAACTTCACAAGCCGTCTTTAGCCAGACCGCGAGTGACTTAAAGAATATCGATGGCTCCATGCTGAGAATCTGCGGCGGAAATTATCTTGTGGATGGGGTGACGCCGCTCACAGGGACGCCCGCAACTTCAGGTTTCGGCATTCAACTTCAGAGTCCGAATCGAGTCACGATCATTGGTGTCGCCACGGGATGCAGCCAGGTACCAACAAGTACGGTAGTTGGCGTGACCATTAAACACATCGAGTTCAATGGGGTCAATCCGAATTACGGTAACAACATCGTTTCTTGCACGAGGAACGGTGCGGGTTCAACCGTCACTCTGGTGATGCAGCATGACCGAGCAAATGACTATTGGCTATCGGGAGACCCATTGGATGTTTGGAACACAACCCCTTCAGGTTTTAATTGCGGCGCACCGGGCTGCACAATCAATTCTATTTCAGGCTTGAATATCGTTATAGCTCAGACAGGAACGCCTAACGAGACTTGCTCGACGCCCGGATTTGCAACGCTTGACTATTCTCCAGGCGTCGCAATTGAGGCGGGAGGAAACAAAGCCATTCAAGACCTCACTATTACAGATAACTATATCCACGACGTTGCCGGTGGAGCCTTTGTAATTAATAACGCAAGCAACTCAGACAGTGAAAGAAATTGGATGGCCCGCAACCACAGCACACCGACACAGCATACAAACGGCATTCAAGCCACATGCTATAGCACAGCTTGTGGCAGCCCGTCCATCATCGCCAACAACATTTTCGAGGACATCGAAGGCTCCGGGGACATCGAGAGCCTGCCTGGTAATGCCACGGTGAACGACCTGCGTGTCTACAACAACGTTTTCTTCTGCTCGGACGGTTCGGGGGCAGTGGATACCGCCGCGAGTCCGCAGTGCGGTGTATCCCAAACGATTACAGACAACAACGGCTACAATCCCATCACGAATATCAAAGTTTATGGGAATACCTTCTACAACCAGCACAATTGTGTAACCACTGGGCTTTCCCTCATAAGCGCATCTTCCACGGGGGCCGTGGCGGAGAACAACCTGGTATATGGGTCAACTTGCCAATCTACTTTTGCTGGACCGGGCATTGTAGAGGACTATAATACGGTCATTAACAACGCTGGCACTATCGGGGTGCTTGCCGGAAGGCATGACTTCAACCTGACTCGAAAGGCAAACCCCTTCGTCAGCACTTCGAGCAAAAACTTTCGTCTTTCCAGCGAAACCGTGGACCCCCACTTGAACGACGGGGTAATCCTTTCCTCGCCTTATAACCTGGACTTGCTCGGCGTGACACGCGGCGCGGATGGAACGTGGGAGCGGGGGGCTTTCGAGTTCGCCCGGCCAAATCCACCTACGGACGTGCGTGCCACCGGCCACTAGCTCGAATTCTTGCACCCGTTAAGTGCCCTGACATTTCCCTTGCCATGGTTTACGCATCCCGGGAGCCGTACGCGACAAGAATCCTCGTGTCTGTGGGAAGCTATATCGAAAACACTTCGCAAACCGGCCGCAGGCCTAATGGCTGGGCTCCTAAACCCATGAAAGCAAGTCCTCCCCGTCCGTCCAGGTTGCTCGGGGGAAAGTCAGAGCAGATCGTCTACGCGGAATAGTCTGGGGCAGAGCGGCCGCCACAACTCTTCCAAAAGGTCACGTGGAGACCCGAGAGGGTGTTAAACTCATCAGACTTGTCAAGCCATCCCGACGCTTCCAGGACTGATTCATGAACCGAGTTGTAGTAGACAAGCGTCACTTTTCGCGGGTCCCGTGAAATGGAAGTTTGGAGATTGGCAAGGAGGACCCGCAATGTATCTTTTCCAAACGGATTAAAAAGGAAATAAATTGTTCCCTCTGACAAATCTGCCGTCGCGGCATCAGCGCAAATAATCTCGATGGGAGCCTTCCGTCCCCGGAGGCGAAGCGCGTTGCGCCGCGCTTTCTCACACAGAGGTTCGAGGAGTTCAATCCCGACGCACTTTCGTATCCGCCGGCGAGCCACAACGCAGAGGATGCGACCCATGCCGCATCCAATATCATAGAACACATCTTCGCGGGCGAGTTTCAAGCGATTGGCAATCGCACGAATATACCAGTAGTCGGGGGAGGCGTATTCAAAGTTGTCGTCATGTTTTACCGTCCGTGAAAATGGACCGCGCCATTTTGGCTTTACCGGGTCCGGTGGGGTATCGGCGGCGGTGCTGGGCGAGATCGTGCGGATGTTGAGAACGACCTCGTTAAGCATCGTCCACAGGGGCCGCAGGAGATTTATCGCCTTTCCAATTGGGCGTCCGAGGCTGTACATGTTAACGCTGGCCTAGGCCCGAGCCAAACGCTGGCGCCATCTCTTTTTCACCCAGGAGACCACACTCCACTTTCCGAGAAGATCCTTGGAAACGTGCTCGACAAGCGCGCCCGGCGTCCGTACGGCGTTCAAAGCCACCCCTCTGATGCTGGGGGCAAAGATGTGCACGGACGCTTCCTTCCATTCGCAGGTGCCGAGCATCTCCTTGTACTGCGCGTCCCCGAACCCCCAGTCTATTTCCAGGGTACCCCACTCGCGTTGCCGGTCGCAAATCTCCTCGATCGCCTTCGTCACCAGGAAGATGCCAGGCGAGCGCTCTGCCAACTCGGGGTCATAGCCCATGTAGTCGCTATGGAATTTTTCGCCGTACACGGTTCCAATCCAGAAGGCTGCCGGCCGCGTGCCGAAGTAAAGCAGATAGGCGCGGAGCCACCCGCGCGCGGCCGCCAGGTGCATCCGTTGTCTAATCTCGTCATTGTCGACAAACCCCACCCCAAGTCCTCGCTGATACGTCTTTCTTGCAATTGTCTCAACATCTCGACACACAGTTTCCAGTTCTTCAGCCGTGCGGTAGCAGACCACTCGAAGCGAGTCGCCGAGCGCACCTAGCAGCTTCCTCTGCTTTTGCCTCGCCTTCGAGGGGAGCCGACGTTGAAACTCCTCAGCCGAAGCTGGAAGCGCCATGCTGCGATGGACGCCGGAGGCCAGAAAGTGCTCGCGCGTGAGGAATCCCGCCATACTCTGGATCGATTCATAGGTTGGCGAGCCAACCTTCAGATGGCTGAAGTATGCCATGTCGGCTTCGCCCAACCGCAGCGACTTGACAACCTCGCGCACGAAAATGATCGAATTTTCAGGGCTGTGGTCACCGAGCCCCCCCCCATAAATGAAGGTCAGCGAGCGGGCGCCCACGGTGAGCAAGGTCTTGTACCCGACTCTCAGTTCCACCCGCCTCTTATCAAGCCTGCCGATGAGCATGGCCTCGGGATGCCCGTCGCGACAAAGAACAAGGATATGAGGGCGAAGGATCTCAGGTCGCGAGCAAAGAATAGTCAGATAATAGTCAAGGTCGGAATTGGGGTGGCACTGCCATGAACGCCAAACTTCGGCGATTCCTTCGACTTCTTCGAGACGGCGCACCACTTTGGTGACGATTTGCCCTTCCATTGCAGGAATATCCTGCCCTATGCTCGGGGCTGCCTCACTGCTGCCAACTGCGGGCGCGTTTCTTGCCAAGGAAAGACTGCGAGCTCCTTCGCCAAGCTTTTGGGTTGGACCAAGCCAGGATAGACCATGGATAAGGCAAGGATGATCCACAGCATTTGCGTCTGCTGCCCCCACCCAAAATTCTCGACGCTTGCCATCATGAAGGCGTAGGAGACTATATTGGTCAGAAATATCAAGCAAAGGAGATTCGCTGGCTTGGGCACGCGGGCAAACCCGTGCAACGAGAACAAAGCTGCCTTTATCAACAACGCTGCCACCAGAAGGAGTCCCACGTACCCGGTCTCGAACATGATCGCTACGAATGCACTGTCGCAGCTATCAAAGGGTACAACGTTACCGGTGCCGGGATTTATCCCCTCTAAACCCCCGTAGTAGAACGATTCGGGTCCAAACCCCCCAACCGCGCGGCTAGGATCTTTAGCCAGCGCCTCCCTAGCCACGCGCATCAAGTCGTATCGGTATTGATAGGATAGTCCACGCTCTGAATCAGGGTTGAGGGTCTCAAGATAGATGTTTTCCAGCGTTTCCCAGACACCGGGTCGTATGATCAGCGTCGCGACCGTAAGAAGAGAAATAACAACCAAGTACTTGCGGATGCGGCCTGAGGAGAAGAGAAGCAGCAGCACAATTGACAAGATTAGTGCCAGCCATGGCCCACGGCTATCGGTCTTGTAAATATTATAAAACATCATGATAATAGCCACCCACAGGTAGACTTTCTGAGCTCCGGTTTTGGCCATTCCTAGAAGGTAGAGTGCCCAGGGTATGCCCAAGGCCAGAGCATTCCCGAACAGTATCATAACCGGGAAGGTTGATGAGATCCTGCCGGATTCTCCCCCTCCTTCTCCTGCTCCTGGCCCAAATCGATGCGTGAGTGCCGGAAACAAGTCGGCCGCTCTCCAGCCAGTGAAACGTTCTATCACCCCGAAAACACAGCAGACCACCAGAGCGGCGACAGAGGCAGCAAGGATCTTGTGGATGGTCTCAACACTGGTGACGGATTTCGAGTAGACGTAGTAGATGACGTAGAAGTCCAAGACAGTAGAAAGCACTGCTTTCAGGCTGATGGCAAAGACAATAGAATTGAGGGTCGAGACCACACACCACCCCACGTAAAGCAGCAGAATATACTTCAGTGGTAGTTTATTGTTGCGGTGACTCTCTGGACGCTGGTTTCCAAAAACGACGTAGAGGACAGCAAGCGTGGCAGTTGCAACTCGTGTCGCGGTCAAGTCAAACAGCCCCGGCAATGGAATCATGGATTCCCCCGGCAGCACAATCACCAGAAAGGCGAAGAACGGCAGCGCTCGTTCAAAACCCTTGGTCAGGGTGATGGCGACAAGAGCGCCGACCGAGATGAGCATAATCGCAATTATGAGTGCCATGATTGGGTTTAGTGATCCACGCTATCCGTTGGTCGCCTTCAAACTCACGATCCTGTTGGCTGGCTCGCGGCGGGTTTCCCCATTTGCCGCGTCCACGCTTCAGAGCCCCACGCTCCAGCGCAGAATCCTGCACCATTTTGCCAGCGAGTGGCGGAGGGACTCTTTGTCGAGTCTTGCGGAGGGAATGGGTATAAGCACTCCCAGGACGGCGATGCGGAGGATGGAAATCAGGAACATGGCGAGACGATAGAGAGCCGCATAGAAAGGCCCGCGCGTCTTTTGCAAAAACCTCAGCGACGCCTCCTTCATTAAGGGGCCGGCAAAGGCCTCCCCGCCCCGTTGCTTGGAACTCTGCCCGCCATGATGCACGATGGTCGCCGCGCCCAGGTAACAGACTTTTTTCCCAACCTTCTTGACTTTGTAGCAGAGGTCGAGGTCTTCCGCGTACATAAAGTAGTCGGTGCTGAACTTGCCCACTTGTTCGAAGATTTGCCTTTTAACCATAATGCAGGCCCCGGACACCGCCTCCACTTCGACGGGTCTTCCGTGGTCAGATTCGAACAGGGGCCGCATGCCCCACAAGTTCAGCCGGGGAGTGAGCCGCCGCAACTGCTCAAGGTCGGCAAGCTGGTTCAGGATCGTCGGGAAGGGCTGGATGGCACTGGTCTGCACACTTAGGTCCGAATTCAGGAGCCGGCAGCCTAAAACCCCGATGTCTGCCGAAGAGTCGAGGCAAGCCTGCATCAGATTAATGGCCGGGCCACGCAATTCAGTGTCCGGGTTAAGGAACAGCAGAATACGTCCCGAGGAGTTCTGGAACCCCAGATTGTTCGCCCTGGCAAAACCGAGGTTTTGGGGGCTACGGATCAGCGTGACCGAGGGGCAGCGGTCTTGAATGACCCAACATGAATCGTCCGTAGAAGCGTTATCGACAACCAGGACTTCGAACCCCAAGTCGTGCGTCTGAGAATAAATGCTGGAAAGGCATTGGGTCGCAAATCCTGCTGAATTCCAATTGACGATGATAATGGAGAGATCCATGGTCTCTATCCACTTCCGCATGGACAACCCCTGCTGTAGCGGCGGTCTACGACCGCCGGATTTTCGGCGCTCATAGAGCGCCGCAACAGAGAACCAACGGCACTACTTCCACATCGACCCCATAAGGAGTAGACGCCGCATTTGCTGCCGCCGAACGTACCGAATCAATGCTGCATCCTCAACTTGCGGCCGTCGATCAAGGTAGCCTCTGATGAAACCGTAAAGATGGCCGGCTCCGATGACCAGAAACGGTTTCTGGAAGATTCGGCGGAGGCACTTCAGAAGCATAAACACCGGGTGGTAACCGAGGAAATAGTCGCAGCGACCGTTCTTGACGGAGTCGCGCCACGCGCCGCTTGAGGCGCCCGTAGGCCGCCGGTGGAGAGCCCTCAAATTTGGAAAGCTCCGAACGCGCCAGCCGGCCATGTGTGCCTTGACTTCATCGAACGTATCCCAGGCGGGAACCGCCGCCAAGCCCCCGAAGGCATCCCAGCACGCTCGCCGGTAGATCTTGGTTGCACCATGCACGTGAAATCGCGGGCAGGCCTCATCTTCCCTAGCACCCGAACCGTTGAAATGGTATAGCGATCCCCCGCCAATTCCCAACCTTGGGTCTTTTTCAAACTCCCTGAAACACTTCTCAAAATACTGAGATTCCAGACTGAGATCTCCGTCCAGATTGACGAGGAATTCCCAGTCCGCCGATTTGAGGAACCGATACCCCGCAAGAGAGGCGCCGACTGCACCCGTATCGGCATCGCGAAAACCTCTGTTAGGCTGATGGAAGGGTCTTATCCAAGGCCATTCGACAGATAGACGATCGATAATTTCCCAGGTGCCGTCGGTGGAACCGTCGTCCACGATCACCCATTCGGTTGGCTTGATGGTCTGCTGAGTGACACTCTTGATGGTCTCTTCGATATGCTGCGCCTCATCGCGCACAGGCGTGATGATGACGTATCGGGTCTGTTTGCCAGAATTCACGGAGTTCATCTGTCAGTTCTCAGTATTCGACCGTCAGTGACCTCTCCCCCTGGGTGAGAGGCTCTCGATTGCAGCACCAACTCCAAGAACCCTTCTTCCCTCGCCCCCTTGGGGGAGAGGGCGGTAAATTCAAATCCACTCCGCACCCTGCTTACGACAGGAAGCCTTCGAGGGTTTTGACAAGATATTGGGGGCCATGCAGCCAGTCATAGGCGCCCTCGAGTTTGGCGCGGAAGAAGCGGAGATCATCCCAGGAGTTGACGGGCAATCGCGGCAAAAACCATCGGTTGGCGCCGGGTTTGGCGGTCCCCACGATGGTGGTTACACCATTCTCGTAACCGCACTTGTTCAGGAGGTCCGCCAGCCTGCTCACAAACCCGCGGTCGGCCTCCGGAAACGCGAACGGGTAGGCGAAGGATTTGACGGGAGCCCCCAGCGCGTCCTCCAGGGACTTCTTCGACCCGGATAGCTCGTTCTCCACTTCGTCCTGCTTCAAGAACTTGAGTTGGGGGTGGGTGACGGTATGGGAGCCGATGCTAATACCTTGGGAATGTAACTCGCGGACTTCCGATAAAGTCAGACATTCGGTCCCCTTGAAATACATCCTCTGGGGCTTCAGAAGCGCCGTTATCACGAACACGGTAGCGGTAAAACTGCACTGGCTCAAGATGGGAAATGCGTGGCGATAGAAATCCGCATATCCATCGTCAAAAGTAATGACCACAGATTTGGGGGGAGGACATCCAGCCGAATCCAGCAGTACCTCGTCCCACCCCAGTGCCCTATAACCGTTTTCGTGGAGAAACTTCATGTGCTGGGCAAAAACCCGGGGAGACGTGTTCGTTTCATAGTAAGGATGATGACCCTCGCTCCCTTCCCTGATGCCGTGGTACATCAGAATCGGGATGCGCAGCCGGCGGCCTCCGTCGCGTCCCCGCGCGAATGGGTGACACAAGTAGACGCTGAGGGTGCGGTCGAAATGGAAATTTAGCATCGGGTTTCGGCTTGGACAAAGGGAGGCGAACCAGCGGCGCGCAAGGGCAAGCCAGCGAATTCGTCAAGGATCCCTGGTGGAAGATCCGAAGAGCACCGGCCGGCCCTTCTCAGACAACCGCCGGGACGCGCGTCTCTTCACGACCGGTGCCCCGACCCGTCAGCGAATCCACTAGTTCGAGGTACTCATACTTCTTGACCGCCCAGTTGTTTTCCTTCACATATTCCAAGGCAGCAGCAGCCAGACGCTCCCTGAGTGGTCGATCGCGGATGAGCAAGAGCATGCACTTCGCCAGGTCATCCACGTTCTCGGACTCGAAAAACCTCACTCTGGACTCCGTATCGTAGTAGGTTCCCACTTTGGTCCGCGACTGAAGCACGGGGATCCCAAGCGCCATGAATTCCGAGACTTTCGTGCTCACCGCTTCATTCCCGAAGGAATCGGCGCGTTTTGGAACCACGGCCAAATCGGCCTGACTCATGATCTGGGCAATGTCATGTGTTGGCTTAAAATCGTAGAAATAAATTCTGCCGTCTAATCCCAAGTTTTGAGCGAGGTCTGCCAGCATGGACTTGGTCGGACCTTCACCATAGATATGAAATTCCGCGTTGGGGGCCTGATTGACGATCTTTGCAAATGCCTTGACCGCCACATCCAATCCCTGATGCCAGTTCAACGTTCCGGGATACATCATGATGAACTTCCCGTCAGTTCTGGTTCTGGCGTGTGGGAAGAAACAACGCAAGTCAGGGTAGTGGCAAATGGGCGTGCACTTTTCGCGCCGTAGCGATCGCGAGATGAGGCATTCGTACCACAGGTGATTGGCAATGATCACGTGATGCGCAAAGCCAATCGAGCATCTCTCAATGAGTTTCAGGAGCCGGAATACAAAGGAAGATTGGCTCACCTTGAACTTACTCGCATAGAGTTCCGGAAGAATGTCGTGGATATCCAGAATGACTCGGGCTCCCGACAATTTCGGAATCAAGGCCGCAAAAACCAGGAAATCCGGAACCGAGTGAACGTGAATGAGATCATAGGGGCGGGCCCTGTGCTGCCTGGTCATAATGATCGAGGAGCGAATTAGGAAGCGAACGACCCTGTAAAGGTAAGCAAGTGGCCCGCGCTCGTCACGCCTCCTGGATTGGATCCTAAAGACTTTCATGCCATCTACAACCTCTTCCGCCGGGTACCCTTCTCGACTCAAAGCGAGAACATCCACTTCGTCCCCGCGTTCCACAAGAGCGCTGGCATATTGCTGCACGCGTGTGTCGTCTCCGTAAAACGAATAGGACAGCATGCAGACCCGCATCTTTAGATCTCCTTCCCTGCGGCGGGAATCCCAAGGCAGGAATCAGAAATCTCTTTGCTTCGCAGAACGGACATAGGGGATATGCCGTGCTCCCCATCCCGGAGGGCGTGCCCGATAGACTCGCTGAGCGGCCATGGAAAAATTGCAACGATGTGCACCATGAATGGATCTAGGCCTGTCCCTTCTGGGCCGCAAAGACAACCCAAGGACTAAGGCTCGTCAGTCTCCTGAGGCCTAAATATTTCTCAAATCGCACAAAGTGGGGTACGAGGAAAGAGTTGCTATCGCGTGGGAATGGGGACCAGCAGCAGCCTTCCTCATGAATGACCTCGAATCCACATCGCAAGAGCCTCGTTCTACGGTCACGATAGCTAATCTGGTAGAATCCCAGCTCTTTTCTTGTGATCGCGTCACCGGGCCTGAACGCCTCGTGAAAGGCAGCTCTAAGGGAGGACCTATTGTTTATCGTAGCCACCAGGATCCCGCCAGCCGTCAGAACTCGCGAAGCTTCCTCGATGAACCATTCAGAACTGGTTACCGCATCAACCTCCATACAAAGAACCAAATTTAGGGTGTCTGTGGCGCAGGGCAAGCTCGTATCTGTTGGTCTTACAAGAATGCATTTCGCCCCCGGCAGTCTGCGTTGGCATATCTCCAGGGCCTCGGGCCGAACATCGGTGCAGATGACTTTCCACCCCTGATTCATTAGAGCCCCGGACCATCGTCCGCCGTCAGTGCCAATTTCGAGTACAGTTCCGGGGCCGCCAGCCGTTTTGGTTGCCGAGACAACCGTACGGGTCTCAATTTCGGTCAAATAGCGGCCCCACTTCGTGGTTAGATTTACCCTTTCCCAGTATGTAAGTTCGTCAGTGGGGGTTACAGGTTCCGTCACCATACCGATTCATTTTCAGATGCTGTCTTGCAGCAAGAGTCGCCGCATCTGCTGCTTTCTCACCTAATCGATAAAAGCTCTATCCTCCACTTCAGGTATCGCGCGATAAAAGGATTGAAGCCATCCCAGCTAGCCCGGATATCTCACGACGGGTTTGGAAGGGCGGGGCTTCAGCGCCGCCCTTCCGGCAATTCCTTTAGAGTATCCAAGCGTGGGTAGAGTCGAGGAGGGGCGCGGTGGCAGCGAGGTCGCTGCTCCGTTTCTCCTCCCCGCTCATCGAACCGGACGTGCGGATTTCCCGCATCCGGCTCCCCGACAGGGTTCACCGTCAGGCTCACGGACGGGCGCCCAGATGCACCCGCCGCAGCCGCAACACCCCCAGCGGTCCGAAAATCACGTCGTCCGCCCAGCGTTGCGTGCCACGCGAGGACACCTTATGCCGCCGTCTCAGGAAGTGTCGAACACGGGCTGCCACATGGTTGTCGACAGCGCGGTACGCCGGCAACCGGGTGCCGTAGCCAAAGTAATTCGACCAGCCCCGCAGGATGCGGTTCAGCCGGTCGCGTACCTTCGGCCAGGGTTCGGTATTGCCGGGCACCAACACCTCGTGTACCTTCTGTCGCAGTCGTGCCACGCTTTGCTTCGACGGACTTGCTCCCAAGTACCAATGGCCGTCCTTCCGGTAACGCTGCGGGCCAAACGTGTATCCCAGAAAGTCGAAGCTCTCCTGCCGGGCTTTCCGCAGTTTCGTCTTCGTTTCGTTCAGGGTCAGTCCCAAGCGCGTCATCACCTGCCGCGTCCAGTCTCGCGCCTCCGCCGCCCGTTGCCGCGTCAGGATCACGAAATCATCCGCGTAGTTGACAATCTGTGCCTTAAAGACTTTCCCCCGCTCGGTGATTCGCCAGTACTTCAGGAATCGATTCATGTAGAGGTTGGCGAGCAGTGGGCTGGCCACGCCACCTTGCGGCGTGCCACGACTGCTCCCCCGACCTCCCGTCATTCGCCGCTTCCCTTGCTCATCCCGCTCCTCGACCGGAGCTTTCAGCCACATCTTCACCAGATGCAGCACCTCCCGATCGACGATGCGCCGGGCCACACACATCATCAGTTCCCGGTGTGGAATGTTATCGAAATACTTGGACAAATCCGCGTCGACGATCTCCGTATAGCCTGCACAGAGAAGCTCATGCACTTTCTGAATGCCGTCCTGCGCACTGCGCTGCGGTCGGTAACCATAAGCACAGGGTTCCATATCCGCCTCGAAGATCGGCTCCAACACCAGCTTGGCGGCGGTCTGCACCACCCGGTCCCGAATCGTCGGAATCCCCAGCGGTCGTTCCCCGCCCCCCGGCTTCGGGATCATCACCCGGCGCACGGGTTGAGGTTTATACCGCTTGCTGCGGAGCTCGTTCCCAAGTTCCTTCAACCACCTCTCCCGCCCTTGCGTCTCGATCTCCGCGAAGGTCTGTCCATCCACGCCTGGCGCGCCGCGATGGCTCTTCGCCAGTTCGTAGGCATGGGCCAGCATATCTGCGCGGTAGATTTTGTCGTAGAGCAGGTAGAAGCGGTATTCCGGTTCGTCCTTCGCCTTGCGATACAGCTTCCTCTGAAGCCTTCGGATCACTTCCGGTGTTTGCAGGCTCATCGCCAATCACCTCACCTTGACCTCTTCGCAAGCCTTCCTGAAGTGAGGGTCCTTCCCTCCCCCGGCGTTACCCGGCTTCCACGGTACTGTGACCCTCTCCGAGTCCCCAGCGGGCCGCCCTCCTTAGCGAGGTCGTTGGAGCGATTCTCCACCCGCCTGGGGGTTCCCCCATTTGCCCAGATCGCTCTCCCTACATGCCGTGCCCACTACCCCGGCGGACCCGAACCGGTGCGCGTGTCGGTGGCTTCCCGGCCGGTGCAGCCTTCCCCGTTTCTCAGGCGGGTCGGCGTCCACGACTTCACTTTCGAGGCCTGCTCAGGCTTCACTCACGTTACGGCCTGCAGAGTTGCTCAGCCACCCTCGGTGGCCTTTGTCACAAGGCTCCGGCCCGGCCCGTTACCGGCCCAAGCCGCTTGTCAGCTACCAGACTTACCGACTACTATCTGCGTGGGACTTCCACCCACAAGTGATCTGCGCCCCTGGGGCGCACTGAGAAATGCGCGCTAGGGTCCAAAGCGCAGATTCACCCTTGGAGGATCGGGCGTCTCCGCCACAAGCCTCGTAAGGCCACCCGTCTTATGGTTCCGAGGATGGTCCGCACCTTTCTCAAGAAGGGCAACTCACTCCAAGTGTTAAAGAGCGAGAACCCCACAAACCTCGGAACAGGAACAAACAGTAGCCGCATCCCCAGCAACCTGCTCAATAGCTCCCGGTGCCTCGCGATTTGATTTGGCTGGGCCGCCAAAACAGCGGCTGGTCCTACCGGCTCCAGTTCTACATACTTCGCAGCCATGGCTCTGTGCAGAATTTCCTGGCCTATCTCGGTCCGTACGACGACAATCGAGCGCCCCGCGTCCCAGCCATTATCCAGTCTTTCCCAAGCGTCCCCACAGGAAATGTCCGCCACCCTCCCCAAGCCATCGGGGCAAAGATGGCATCGCAAGGGTCGGTATCCGGTGAGACGTCCCCATGACTCCGCATAGGACAACGACTTTCCAGGCGCCTCGTTCTGGGAACGCACCTTGAACTCTCCGGGCCAGCCCTCGCCCCGGTAACGCACAGAAGTCACTTCCTGGAGAGGAACATCCAGCCTCTTCAGCAAATCGAGTGTCCCTTGAGTGCTCGGGGTCCCGGCACAAAAGAACGTGAGGACCAGCCCGAGCTTTCGATCCAGATCCGGGCGCTGGTTGCGGAGCATGGTCACCGCGGCCGTATCGCAAGGCTTTCCCACAAACACGCAGGGCCGGGGGCTCTTTTCAATCAGGCCCAGCCCGTCACAGGGAGAAGCGGGCGCGTAGCGAGATCCCGTTCGCGCCAGAATTTCGCTTCGATTCCTGCTTTGGACGGTTCTGTTGGCCCAAGGCTTTGCCTCATCCACTCCCGTGTGCAACACAAACTCCATGTCTTCGCATTCCAGGCAGTAGAGCGCCAGCGCTGACAGCACTCCCCCAGACGACCCCTGATAGCGAATCTCAGGATCGCTGGCATACCCCTCCCAAACCTCCAATACAGGACCGACCGAAGGGTGAGCTTCGGCCTCGTTAAGAAAATGGCCTGTGGCCAACTCGCCATCCACCGAATAGCCAGGACAGATGGAGAGGCAATCAGTGCATCCCGCGCATGCGGCGGAGTCAAACCGCGGCCGAATTCCGACCGATTCGATATTCACCAGGGAGATTCCTTGCTTGGGGCAGGCGTAATAGCAGGCCCCGCAGCCGGTACATAGACCCCAGTCCACAACGTCTTTCAAAGTCGCTATCCGGCGCGAGAACCCTTGGCAGGCTTTCCCGTCACCTTTCGTTGCGGGCTCTGGCCGCGCTGCTCCCCCGTGACTCATGCGGCTAGGGCTCGTATCTTCGTCGGTTTCACGGACAGCGGCATCCGCAGGACCGGCATCTGGCATGCTTTGTTCCATTCTTGAAGAGCCTATTCTCCAGCAGATGAGGGGGGACGTTGAGATTTAGGACCACGTTCAGATGTGTTGCTAACTCACGCTCGGGCGGCCGCGGGCGCCGTGGTGGCCTCGACAAACTCGCATGCCTGGGCTGCAACATGCCTCTGATCTTCCTGGCCAAGCTGAGGATACAGGGGGAGCGAGAGGATTCCGGAGGCGGCCTTTTCCGTTACCGGGAAACTTCCCTGGGTGTAACCGAGATACTCGTAGGCCTTCTGCAAGTGCAGGGGGATCGGGTAGTGGATTCCAGTGCCAACATGGGCTTCGGAGAGATAGGACCTAAGTTCATCTCGGGTCCGAACTTGTATAACGTAGAGGTGGTAGTTCGACTTGGCCCAATTGGGCTCATAAGGAATCGTCAGGGCGTCGCGCAAAGATCCAAACAATTCGTTATATCGGGCGGCAATCTCACGCCGCTGCGCATTCCATGCTGAAAGCCGCCGCAGCTTCACCGTCAACATGCCGGCTTGAATCGCGTCCAACCGGCCATTGTACCCTTCCATGTTGTGGTAGTACTTTTGAGCCTGGCCGTGGTCGCGTAACATGCGCACCTTACACGCAATTTGTTCGTCGTGGGTGGTAACAGCCCCTCCTTCTCCACAAGCCCCCAGGTTCTTCCCAGGGTAGAAACTGAACGCCGCCGCATCGCCCACGGACCCAGCTTTTCGCCAGCGATTCTCCTTCGCCGAAAAGTATTCAGAGCCGTGAGCCTGGCAGGCGTCCTCGATGACGATCAATCCGTAGCGTTCGGCCAACTCCCGAATGGAATCCATCGCCGCCATCTGACCGTACAAATGCACCGGCACGACAGCCGTGATGGGCCTCCCTATCTTTCGGCTGATGAGCTTGCCCGTCAGCCCGTCCAGGTCGCAGCCAGTCTCCAGGTACGCGCGCAGCTTGAAGGGATCCAGGTTATAAGTCCGCGGGTCAATATCAACGAATTCAGGGCGCGCCCCGGCCTGCGAGATGGCTTCGGTCGTGGCGATAAAGGTGTTGGGGACGGTGACGACGCTGTCACCGGGGCTCACGCCTGCGGCCATGAGCGCGAACCTCAGCGCGTCCGTCCCACTACTCACTCCAACACAATAAGGCACATCGCAGAACTTCGCGAATTCCCGTTCAAACTCCTCCACCATGGGACCGCCGATGAAGCCTGCGGTCCGCAAAGCCTTTTTCACGACCGCCACGAGCTCCTCTTCAAGCTCGACGTGCGGCGGGACAAGATCTACAAATGGAATACCGTCTGCTCGGCTCATCTTGGTGCACTCACTTCCGGAAAGATAAGTCTCAACACGCGAGCAGGACTCCCGACGACGATCGCACCAGGAGGGACATCTTTCGTCACGACACTGCCCGCTCCGACAAGGGAGTTCTCCCCGATGACCACCTGGGAGAGAATTGTGGATCCCGAACCGATGGAAGCCCCTTTCTTGACGACGGTCGTCTCGACTTTCCAGTCCGCTTCGGTTTGCAGATTGCCCTCCGGGATTGTGGCGCGTGGGTAAGTATCGTTGATGAACACAACCCCATGACCGACAAATACATTGTCCTCAATCGTCACGCCTTCACAGACAAATGTGTGGCTCGAAATCTTGCAGTTGCGGCCAATCCGGGCGTTTTTCTGGATTTCGACGAAGGCGCCAATCTTGCTGCCTTCGCCAATCTCGCAGCCATATAGGTTGATAAACTTAGAGAGCTTGACGCCCTTTCCCAGCCTGACGTCCGGGGCAATGCACTGGTACTCGTTCATAGTTCGACCAGCTTCCCGCGCTGCTTGACCGAGAGATCCGCCGCTTCGAGCATCTTAACAACTCGATAACCGGCTGCTCCATTGTTAACGGGGAGCAGGTTGTTCATGATGCACTCAATAAAGTGCGCTGATTCCAGCTTCAACGCTTCGGTCTGATCCACCTTGGGCGCCCACATATCACCCGAGCGATAGCTCACGAGGAGTTCGTAAACTCCATGACGATTGCCCACCTGCACGCCTCGGTCGTACACTTTGATTTTCTCGTCAGCCTCGAGGTCGTTCCAGACCACCATCTTTTTTTCGCCACCCAGCAAGGTGGTTCGGACTTTCACCGGGGAAAGCCAATTCACGTTGACATGGGCAATGACGTTATTGGGGAAATAGACCGTGATAAAAGCCATGTCCTCATGGGCATTCAAGTGCACGGCCCCGGTTGCGACCAAAGCTTGGGGCTTGCCCTCGATGAGGTAGTCCATGATCGCCAAATCGTGGGGAGCAAGATCCCAGATGACGTTGACGTCATGCTGGAACAGTCCCAGGTTTACCCGGGTGGAGTCGTAGTAGTACAGCCGACCCAAGACATCCTCATCGATCAGTTGCCGAATTTTCCTGACGGCGCCCGTATAGATGAACGTATGGTCAACCATGATCTTGAGGTGCTTCTTCTCCGCCAACTCGATCAGCTCTTCGGCTTGCGCCGAGGTTGAAGTGAATGGCTTTTCCACAAAAACGTGCTTGCCATTTTCGAGCGCCCTCTTGGCCAGCTCAAAATGCGTCCAGACCGGTGTGATCACCGTCACGGCATCGACCCGGGTGGACTCGAGCAATTGGGAGGAATCGTTCGTGACCTCCAGACCAGGATAGGCTGAACTGGCACGCCGGGAGGCATTAGGATCCGAATCGCAGATTGCCACAACCTTGCAATCATCCATTCCCTGGAAGTTCCGGACGACATTCGGCCCCCAATAGCCAAACCCTATGACACCAACCCTGATCATGGTTCACCTCGCGATCGTACAGCAGGCTCCCCACTGGACACCCTTAGGGCCGCCGACAACGACCGCAAAACACCTGGGAGCGTTCTTGTCCGTAGGCAACGGCAACTCAAAGATTCGATGCTGTGTTCGGAAGGCTCATCCCGGCAGGGTAGAGAGAAAGGGGACACAGGAGAATGCGAACATTCTCAGTAAGCGCCTTCGCCCGAGAGAACAGCTTGAGGCGTTTTGAGCAAGATCTTAAAGTCCAACCAGAGGGACCAGGACCTCGCATACCGCAGGTCCAGGCGAACCATATCATCGAAGGTTGTCTTGCTGCGCCCGTTCACCTGCCAAAGCCCCGTAATACCTGGCTTGGCCTCCAGCACCCGGCGCCTGTGCCACAATTCATAGACATCACACTCGTAGGGGATAGGAGGGCGCGGCCCAACCAGGGACATTTCTCCCTTTAAGACGTTGAGCAACTGCGGAAGTTCGTCCAGGCTGCTCCTCCGTAAGAATCTCCCTACACGCGCCACTCTCGGATCGTCAACTAGCTTATAGACGGGAGATTGCCCGTGTTCACCTTCGTTCAAATATGCTTTTCCAGAAATAAGCCGTCTGACATAGTCTTTGTGGATGCTAGAATTGCTACGGGCATCCATCGTCCGAAACTTGAGAAACGTGAATTTCTCCCCATACTGGCCCACCCTGGTCTGCCGGAACAATACCGGACCTCTAGAAGTGAGTTTGATGAGAGCAGCGATCAGCGCAAACAAGGGGGATAGAAGAATAAGCGCGATCAGACTTCCCCCTACGTCGACGATCCTTTTTAGAACCAGATCAACCCGGCGGAAATCCTTCTGCTCCCGCAAGTCCGGATAAAAATCCAATCTGGCTGGCGGCCCGGGCTTCTTTTCATCCCACTCATCCGGGAAAACATGGAGGGTGATGTCTATGAAATCGACTTCTTCCGAACTCAAGTTATGGTGCAGTGCCGTCACAACCCGTTCCAAAATGGCTTCCGGAAAGGTCGCGGCGTCGGCTGAGCCGACCTCGGTAAAGATGACACCGACGATGGAATTCTCTATGAACCAACCGGTGATGTCCGTCTCCCTGACCGAGCTGGACAGGGATGAGAGTATGTTTTGAAGTGCCCTTTGCCGCCGGTCGGTCTGGAAGAGTTTCTCCCCCTCTAAGAGCATGAGCAGGAAAGGCTTCCTTGAACGCTCCGTCCTCTTCTGCTCCAAGGAAAGGGTCCTTCTGAATGACTCTTCAGGAACAGTACCGTAATGCCGTGTGCTCGAGGGGACTGGGAGCTGAGGATGATTAGTGGCGCGTCGGCGAGGTTGTGGCTTGTCATTCAACGCCAGGGTGATCAACGGGCTGCTCCCCAGACTCATGTGGTCTCTCGCAATCTCAGAAAGCAGAGTAGAGCGGTTCTTCAAACCCGCGGTTGATCGGGCTCCAATTCGGGGCGCTAATGCGCTCAACAATGGACGCATCAATCTCAATCGCAACCGACTTCATCAGCATTTCCATAGACAGGACGAGCCTGAACGCGTTCTTCTTGCGTAGGAGAATTCCTTCAATTCCCTCAAGTGGGCCGTAAGTGACCCTCACTCGGTCTCCACACCGCAGGAACGGATGAGGTTCAACTGCCAATGAGCTTTCGATGACGCGCTTGACTGCGTCGATCTCGAATTGCGGAATAGGCTCGGGACCACCCGCCGTTCCTACGATCGAATGAACGCCCGGAGTCATCAGAATCTGGAGCGTGCGGTCGAGCCGATCCAGTAAGAAAACATAGCCGGGGTACAGTGGTAGAAACAACTGCTTGTCCCTGTCTTTCCACCTGTGGACAGTTGAATACAGAGGGAGGAACACCTGGAATCCCTTTCCCGACAAAAGGCTAGCGACAGTCTTCTCGTGTTGATGCCGGGTGTAGAGTGCATACCAACTGGCGTCCGAATCCACTTCCCCTGTGCCGGCCGCAAAAGGCATCGACAACATATAGCTCCGCCCTGTGACTTACAGGAGCCGTCTCCGTAAGCCGCTTCGCTCCTTCTTACGTGGTAGTGAAACTTCCAGACTGCCGTGGTCAGCAGATCTTCCCGCTTGAGCCCCCAACACAATTCTCGCGCGACCACGTTGAGGCCACTTTGGCTCCAGCAGTTCCTGTCCGGGTTGCGTACCGCCAACCCCGGGACCTCGGAAAGGCAACCTCGCGCCGCACACCTGCCTTTTCGACTCGCAGGGGGGGGGCACCGCCTCGGCCGCGAGGCTCTTGCTGTCGCTTCGGCTGGGTGGACGGACCACTGCCGACTCCGAATTGTGCGGATCCGTTGGAGTAATGCCCATGACCATATGGAGACAGATCCCGCAAGCGATGGGCCAAACCCGGGCCGCCAGTCATTTTTTCGTTGACGCGTAGGACCTTGACAAATAAGGTGGTTACGTCCGTGACAGCGGTCGTTAGGATGTCTAAAAAGGTTGTCGCCCTGAGAGCCACCCAAACTTGCAAAGATTTGCATCTAGATGGGTCTTTGATTCCGTCCCTCGAACGGCCATCATAAGCGCCGTCTGGACAATCGTGCGACGAGCCCGCCACCGGACCTGCCACTCCCTCTGCGCGAGACGTGCTTCGGACAACAAATCCCCCCGCCCGTAAGCTATAGAAAGGGCATACCCGTGGGCTCTTGGCGGCCAGGGCACCCACTGGCTGATGAGCAGGGTTGCGGGCTATTACGGCAGAACTCATACCTCTACGCCCTTGCCATTCCCTTTATGGTGATTCCCTTTGCCGTAATAATAATAGTAACCGTAGGTGTGCTCCGGCTCAACGCGGTTGAGGATGACACCCAGAAGTTGATTCTTCAGAAACTCCCCGCAGGCTTTCTGCGCCAGGTCGAAGGGCGTCGTGCCCGCATTGACCAACATCAACACCCCATCACAGAACCCAGCAAGCAATCTGGTGTCTGACACGGGAATGACCGGAGCGGAGTCAATAATGATCCAATCAAAAATCGGAACCACTCGGTTCATCAGAAGCTCGAAACGGCCATTGCTGAGAAGTTCCGTGGGATTCGGTGCGTTTTCTCCCCCGGGAATGAAGAAGAGGTTTTCCACGGGACCTCGCTGAATGACGGAGGTAAGGTCGAATCCGCCCGCCAAGTACTCCGATAGGCCCGGCACAGAAGGAGCTCCCAGTACGGCATGCAGCGCGGATCTACGCAAGTCGCCATCGATCAACAGGACCCGACTGTCGGTCTGTTTCGCGGTGACCCGCGCCAAGTTCGCGGCTACGAAGGTTTTCCCCTCGCCCGGCAATGGGCTCGTAACGACGAGCTTTTGCACCGGCCGCACTTTGCGCATGAGATAGAGTTGCGACCGTAGGGTGCGAAATTGCTCTGAAACGAGCGTGTGGCGCCGCGCATCCGCATGTCGAGTCAAGGTGGGGTCCATGTTCCAAACCCGGCGCGAGCAGCTTTCCAAGAACGCCCCAGGGACTAACTCATCCTGCCCGGCCCTGCTCTCCGCATTCGCGACCGGCTGCTGGTTCGCGGCAACACCCGTGCTTTCCAGGTGGTGGAGACCGGGCGCGTTTGGTACCTTCGTCTCCACAGAGCTATCGGGATCGCCCAGTATCGCCTTCTCTTCTTCGGCTTTTCTCAGGGCATCGTGAACTCGGCTCATAACTGTCCTGTCGCTATACGCTGAACTGGGCCCTCTAGCTACCCTTCCTCATCCGGTCCATGAGTTGGCCCAGGTTCTGCAGTGAGTCAACAACCTGTGAGGGACGTTTCTCCCCTTCGAGAAGCTGAACGACCGGTTCTGGCGGTCTATCCAATTCAAATTCGTGCGCCACGGCTTGGATCGTGTCGGCAAGCACCGGCCTCTGCTCCTCAGCGAAGGCAGTGATCAGCGCATGCTCGCATAGCAGATTGATCACACGAGGAATTCCGCCTGAATATCGAAATATCACTTCGAGTGCGTCCGGATTGAAAATCGAGTCACCACTGGCCCCCGCGATGCGGAGACGTTCGGAAATGTAGCACCGTGTGTCTTCAAGAGTTAACGGCGCCATCTTGCATCTCAGGGTGATCCGTTGTCGAAGCTGGCGAAGGACCGCCTGGTTGAGAAGATTCTCAAGTTCTGGCTGACCTGAAAGCACGATCTGGAGGAGTTTTTCCGTTGACGTCTCCAGGTTGGTCAGCAACCGGATCTCCTCAAGAACTTCCAGCGAAAGATTCTGCGCTTCATCCACAACCAGGACAGCGGTTTCCCCGGCGCGGTACCGCTCCAAAAGCCATTGATTAAGTTGAAGTAAAACCTGACTCTTCCTGTGAGATTCGCAAGAGATCCCAAAATCCGCCAGCATGAAGTGCAGGAATTGATTCACGCTGAGGCGCGGATTGAAGATAAAGGCTGTCGTCACACGCTCCCCGCGTAGATTCTCCAGCAGCTTGTTGAGGAGGGTTGTTTTTCCTGTCCCCACCTCTCCGCTAAGCAGAATGAACCCTTTCCGGCGCCGGACGCCGTAGGCCAGGCAAGCCAACGCTTCCTGTATCTCCCGCGTCTGAAACAGGAACCGTGGGTCCGGATTGACGTTAAACGGGTTTTCCTTCAGCCCGAAGAATCTCTTGTACATACACGAAGTCCTTAAGTCCCCCCGGTACGCTCTTCCGCCATCCCGAGTTTCCCTGCCTCGCCAACCCGGAACCGCTTCACCCTCGGCGCCGTCGTGAGTAAAGGCACCATGGCAAGCGTCGGCAATCCCAAACAGGCTTCTATGTCTTTCTCGTTCCGAAGTGCCTTGTCCCGCGCCTCCATGAGCCCCACCAGACAGAGACCCAAGCCCAAGCCCCCACCCAACCCCCCCAAGGCAAACAAGGGCCTGTTCGGGAATATCGGTTCCTTCGGCAAGTTCGCCGGATCCATGATAAGGAATTGCTCTCCCTGCTGGCGTTGCTCCAGATCGGTCGCCATCTCCGATTCGTTCCTTTTCTTGAGCAGGTCGTTATAGAAACCCAGCGCCATCTCATGATCGCGCGTGACTTGCTTGTATTGTTGCTCCACCACCGGACTCATTTGGATACGCGACTGGAGGAGTTCGATTTGCCCCTGCAATCGTTGCTGTACCTTGCTTTGAGTGCCCATGGCTTCTTCATAGGCATGAAGTTGACTGCGCAATTGTTGGATCTGAGGGGGTTCTATAGGCGCTGGATGTTGGACCTCTCCCTCGGTTTTTGTGTCGGGTGTAGTTCCCTGCTCGCGCAGTTTCTTCTTGAGCCGCTCGATTTCAGCTTGGAGCTTGATGACATCGGGGTGTTCTTGTGTGTCTTTGACCTCCAGCGTCACAAGCTGACTCTGCATTGTGGCAAGCTGCTGCTGGAGCGTTTGGGGTTGCGGCTTATCTCCTTCTCCCTGCGCAGCCTTCCAAGCGGCCACCTGTTGCGTAAGTAAAGACTCCATGTAGGTCTTCTCTTGTTGCGCACGACTGAGGGCTTGAGTCGCCATTTCGAGTTGGCCATCCAGAGACGCGAGCAAGTTGAGGTTCGTTTGGGTGTCCTCGGGAAGCTCGCGCATGTACTTGAGCTTGAACTCGGCCAGTTTTGCCTCCTGCTCATCGAGTTGGCGCTTGGCATCTTCGAGCTGGGCTTGAAAGAAACTGGTCGTGCCCTTGGCCGACTGTTCCCTTTGGCGGAGATTCTCTTCGATGAACATTGAGGTGATCTCACCGCAAACTTGCTGGGCCAATTGAGCACTGGAGAGCCTCACACCGATGGAGAAGCCAGGGAGGGTTTGATCGCGTGATCTAACCATGGGTTTCACGGGGGTCAGCTCGATGCCTTTGCGCAGATCGTCAACCAGCAACTCCATAGGCCGCCCGCCGGTGTTCTCCTTGAAAAGGTCGTAACGTTTAATGATCGACTCCAACCGGGTTCGGCTCAAGACCTGCTCCTCCAAGCTGGCAACCCGCCCATTCAAATCCTCGGTGATAACGGACTGGACCATATTATTCGGAATCCGCTGGCTTTGGATCAGGATCAGAGTGTCGGACTCATAGCGATTGGGCAACACCAGGGAGATGCCAAAGAGGATCACGGGACCAAGGAGGGCTGGTCCGATGATCAAGAATCGTCTCCGGCGCCAGATGGCCAGGTAATCGTCCCACCCGAACTGCCTGTGTCCTATCATGAGGATTTCTCGTCCTTCCTGAATCTGAGGCTTCACCCGCGCTCAATCGATCTTCAGAGGTCGCGCGTGCCAATTAATGCCAATGCCCCCGACGTGTTGGAAGTATAACGTTGAGCAAGAGGCGCCTTCACAAAGGGGCGTGTTGGAGATTTGCCGCTGCACGTAATAGTTCACATATATGCTGGTGTGCTGCCCCAATTCATGAGTTAGATTCACCCCGGCTTGCACGTAATCATATGCGGGTTGAGGGACACCGGATGAGCTCTGCGCCAAAGACCGATTGTCCGCGTACGCCATACTCAGGCTCCCATACACCCGGCGCGACAACTGCCGGCCAAGCGACGCCATCACCATGGTCATTTCCGCTCCCGCCAAGACCCCCGCGCCTCCGGCTAGGGTCCGGTCAAAACTGAGCGTTCCACCCCACCGCAGGGCACGGTAGCCCAAGGAATCGTAAGTCCCTATGAAGAAATTGGTTGTCGAGCCGGTCTGGGGTACGGAGATCTCACGGGCCATCGGCGCCACGGAAAGCTCCACAGCGAGCTTGGGGCTGATTTGGCGGCCGTAGAGAATCGACGCCCCGCGACTAAGAAATTCCTGCTGGGAGGCGCCGAAGTTGAAATGCATTTCTTCATAGGTCACAGCAACCTCATTGCTCCGGCCGAAAGTGCGGTTGTAACCCATCATGACGGTCCAGTACCTCTCATCAATATTACCGGGCGTGAGGAACTGTTGGGTTCCGAACATTCCCGTGGCCGTGAGGGTGGTTCGTGGACCAACGACGTAGCTAAACTCGCTCAAGGCTAGGTTGCTGAACCGCCGGGCCAGGCCGCCGTAAATGGATTGGTTCGGCGAGAACCCGCTATTCAGCGCGGGCGCGCTGGCCATCGCCCCCCCTCCCATACCTCCTGCAAAACTCGATATACCGCCAAATCCTCCGTAACCCGTGGAGCCCTCGGGCAGGTAGGTGCCCTCATCCCCAATCATCCAATTCCACCGGCGCCCTTTCACCTGCGCGAACACTGCGAGTTCTTCGAAGGTCCCGTACTGCTTAATGTCTTGCTGAGTCCCCGTCTCGAACGGGCGGTTATAGTAGAAACCTCCGCCGGTGAAGTCCAAGTTCAGCTGGGTGTGCCTATCGACCCTTTGTAAGGTCAGGTTGCCGGCACACGAGGTTTCGCTGAAAAAACCCGACTTTCGATTGAGTCCGGTCGGATTGGTGCTCGCGTACTCTGTGCATGCAAGTGCTGGCAACCAGTAGTTCTCAGACGTTCCACCAAAGGTGGGGGCCAGCACTTGCACCCCGCTCAGAGGGGGCATGCGCGCGGGTGCGGGGGGTTGTTCATCGCTCGGATTCGGAGCAGTCACAGGAGTCTGGCTCGGCCCGATCTGGGAATCGGGGAAAGTGGCTGTTAGCAGTGTCTCGCCAGCTTGCGCACCTACCTGTTGTGCCCGCGAGGTGATAGTCCAGAGCGCCACCAGAGCAATCGTTGTCAGAGATAAGCAACCCTTCCTCATCACCATGAACCCCTAAGGAACCACAATAGTGTCCCCAGCTTTCAGGACCACGTTTCCGTGCATGTCTCCGCGGAGCAGGTCACGATAGTTCACGGGGTAAGTAGAATCCTTTTCCCCCTCGTGCCGCATCACATACGCGTGCTTTTGATCGGCGAACTGCGTTACGCCTCCCGCCGTTGAAATCGCCTGTAGAGCCGTCATCTTGGGAAGCAAAGCCATGGGCCCCGGCCGATTCACTTCACCAACTACAAAAATCTTCTGACTGTTAATCGCCACAACCGTAACGGTCACCTGAGGTTTGGTCAGGAACTTTTTCAGCTTCTCGGTTATGGAGGCGGCGAGTTGCATGGGCGTCAGTCCCGCCGCTTGAATATCATTCACAAGTGGTATCGAAATCCTTCCGTCCGGACGCACGGGGACGCTTCGCGAAACATTCGGTTCCTGCCAGACACTAATGTCAAGAATGTCTTCGGCCCCGATTATATAGGTACCAGGCTCAACGTCTCCTTCACCCCTAGGTTCCGGGTTCTCTCCTCCAACCCCTGCGCTAATCTGTCGGTCGGCAGGGGCCTTCTTTTGCTGTGCGAACAGTCCAGTTGAACCCAGGCATAACAGGAGAATCATGACGAGGGCGTGAGGTTTGCTCATAGGTCTTGTCCTTTGGGACCCGAAGACTCGGCCGAATCTTCCATCCCGATCTGCTTTACTTTGTAAAGCAATGCCTTGTAACTGATTTGAAGCTCGCGTGCCGCACGTTTGCGGTTCCAATGTGTCCGCTGCAAAGCCTTCAAGATCAACTCACGTTCTGCTTGGTGCGAGGCTGCCCGGGCAGCCTCCTTCAGGGAAAACTTCTGGATCACCTCCCCGCGAGAGCCAGGATCGGCGCCAATCGACTCGAGGTCTCCAAGTGCCAATCGCTCGTCGCCCAAGGCGACGATGTTTCTCACCGCATTTTCCAATTGCCGGATGTTTCCCGGCCAAGGGTAGTCAAGGAACCGGCCCATCGCTTTCGTGCTGAAAACCGGCTTTGGCCGCCCAAATTGTCCCGCGTACTTCCTCAGGAAAAAATCGACAAGAGCTGGGATATCTTCCTTTCCATGTCTCAGAGGTGGCAGCCGAAGGCAGACGCCATTGAGTCGGTAATAAAGTTCCTCCCGGAAACGTCCGTTGCGGATTTCTTCCTCGATGTTTCGACTGCTGGAGGAGATAATCCGCGCCCGCAAGCAGGGATACTGGGACCCTGCATCGCCGTCTGGAAGAACGTGGAGCAGCTTTGGCTGGCAAGCCAGCTCCAAGTCGCTGACCTCGTCCAGGAAAACTGTCCCGGCGTCAGACAGGCGCTTGACTATGCTGGCTGCCTTTTTTCCATCCAGGAGCTGGTCCAAATCCTTCAGAGAAAGACAGGCACACTTCAATTTCACGAATGGCTCACCTCCGCGACGTGAAAGCCGATGCACTCGCTGGGCGATCACGTCCTTGCCGGAACCGCTCTCTCCTATGATGAGCACGGGTATGTTGGTCGGCGCAATCTCGACGATGATGCGCTCAAGGGGTCGTGCAGACGTACTGACAAAATTGACGAAGACCTGATCGTCGGGATCCCGCGCCATGGACTTGCCGGTCATCCCTGCTGCGTCGAGGTCTATTATTTCCCTTGCCACGTGATAGGCGTTCCTTTCAGGAATCTGGAGCTTAAATGTCTTCGGAATAGCAAGGGGCGGGCCAATGTCCGGGAAGCGTACCGAAAAACGCCTTCCTCTTCCACAACGCCCTTGTTGTCGGCCAGATGCAGAATCCACAGCTGCTGTCCTGTTCCCGAACGCACAGTCCCAGGGCTCGTTCACTTAGTGGAAGAAGTTTTCCTTCATACTGCAAACTGATGCAACCATGTTCACCTTTTAGGGAGGAAGTAGGGTGTTACGTGCAACTATCTGAGAAAGGGCAGATACCCGCTGTGGCAGGGCACCTCCCGTGGGGATGTATGGACTCTTCTTGCCAGGAAGGTCGCGGCGGAAACTCCTGGCTGGAGCTATGCACTAGGTGGCTCTGAGTTGGGCTCTGCTTCGAAACGCGCGATTGCCCCTTGCCTGGGAGCCATGGGAGGACTCCATCCGCGAAGCGAGTGAAAGCCGCTACCTTGGCTATGCACGTGCTATCACGAGGGGTTGCCATCGCTATATATCTTAGGGGAGCGTCGGTTCTTCATGTGGAAACTTGCATTGACAAAGAGGAGACTTGGATATTTACTCTTTTTGCTTCTAGGACTTTCCCTGATCGTAATCTTCCTTGCGAGCCGCTCCTGGCGGGATCCCAGCGCCAGGAAGCAGAAGTATTACACAAGCGCGATGACGTACTTCCAAAAGGGGAAATATCACGAGGCCGCAATCCAGCTCCAGAATGCCATCAAGATAGACCCGCAGTATGCGGACGCTCACTACCAGTTGGCGCAGTGCTACATGAAGCTGGGGATTTGGGCAGGAGTTTTCACGGAACTGAACCAGACGGTTAATCTGGCTCCACGGAATTGGAAAGCCCAAATCGATTTGGGCAATGTACTGCTCGCCGCTCGTCAATCCCAGCAAGCAGAAGACAAGGCAAAACTCGTCCTGGCGGCGGAGCCGCAGAACGTAGATGCGCACACGCTCTTGGCATACGCCATTGCCGCGATGGGCAATTCTCAGGGCGCACTGGACGAAATGCAGACGGCCATTCGGCTTGCTCCGAACCAGTCCAGTTCTTACATAAAGTTGGCCATGCTGCAGATGCACGCGAAGCAGCCCTCGGCGGCAGAGGACAGCTATAGAAAGGCGATAACCCTGGATCCCAGATCGTCGACCCCGGCAATCGCATTAGGAGCCTTCTATGCCGGACAGCGCCGGTTCCAAGAAGCGGAGCAGCAGTTCCAGCACGCCATCGAGCTGGATCCCAAGAACCTTTCCCCCCGCGGAGCCCTCGTGCGTGTTTACTTGGCGGATGGGAAAGAGACTGAAGCGGTCGAAGTGTTGAAGCAGGCGAAGCAGGCCTTCAGCGACAACCCCGACGGCTACCGGATGCTCGGCGAGTTTTACGTTCAGACTGGCAAGATGGACAAGGCCCTTGAGGAGTTTGGCGGCCTTTGCCAAGAGCACCCCAAGGATCTCCAAGTCAAAATGAACTACGTCAAGCTTCTCATTGCGGGCAATCGTCTGGACGAAGCGACGAAGATCAACGACCAGGTATTGAAGGAGAATCCAGCCGCCCCCGAGGCCCTCGTCGTCAGAGGGCAGGTCTGGGTTAACCAGGGTCGGGCGAACGATGCCATACCCTTGTTCCAGTCGGTGCTCAAGACCGAACCGGACAATGCGTTTTGCCATTACAACTTGGGCGTCGCCTATTCGAAGGCGGGCTATCTTGAGCAGGCACACACAGAGTGGCAGCAAGCCGTAAAGCTGCAGCCCAACCTAGCCCCGGCGCAGGAGGCTCTGGCACAACTTGGGCTAGAGCAAAACGACCTTGAACAAGCCGAGAAAAGCGCTGAGGCGCTGATTACCGCTCAGCCCACTTCCCCCAGGGGCTACAACGTTCGCGCTATAGTGGAAGCACGCCGGCGAGACCTGGTCGGAGCCGAAGCGGACCTCAAGAAGGCTATCGAACTGGCGCCCCACGACCCGCTTGCTTATACGCGTCTGGGCGAGGTCCGGACAGGTCAGAAAAAATACAAAGAGGCTGAGGCACTTTATGATCAGGCCCTCGGCATTAACCCCGCGTTCACAGAGGCTCTGGGCGGCTTATTGCAGACCTATGCCCTCGAAGAAAAAGCCAGCCAACGTCCTCATCAGCCGGCTCCAGGACCAGATCACGCGGGCGCCGAATAATAGTGCCTACTACCTGATGCTCGGGCAGGCTTTCTACGGCCTCCGGGATTTCGAGAAGGCGCAAGCCGCTTTTGAGAAGGCCGTCGAACTCGATCACAACAACGTTAATGCCTTCCTCATGCTTGCCGATGCGCAAGCCGCCCGCGGTTCGCTTCCCCAGGCCCTGGCCAGCGCCGAGCGCGCGGTGCAGCAAAATCCCCGCGGTGTGCGAGCCTATGCGGTCGTAGGTGTTCTTGAGGAGAAATCCGGGAACTGGCAGAAAGCCGAGGAAGCTTATCAGAAGGCCATGCAGATCGATCCCGGGTACGGGTTAGGGGCAAACAACCTCGCGTTCCTGCTTCTCGAGCATGGGGGGAATGTGGACGTAGCCCTCTCGCTGGCACAGACCGCGCGCAACAGCCTGCCGGATTCCCCTAGCACAGCCGATACGTTGGCCTGGGCCTATATTATGAAAGGTATCTACGGGTCTGCAATCGATCTCCTGCTGAAAGCCCTCACGCAGACACCGGACAATCCCACCTACCACTACCACCTCGGAGTGGCTTATCAGCGATCGGGGAACGCCGCGGCTGCCGCCACTCAGTTCCGACAAGTTCTAAAACTAGACCCCGGATACGTAAAGGGCCAAGAGATTCACAAGCAACTGGCGGACCTCGGCAAAGGGTAGGCTGTGCGACGGGAAAGCCGGTACGCCCGCGCAAACGCCTTTTAAGCCCCTCTGGGGGGGGCCTGTGCTGGCACCGGTTGGGCGTCTTTCTTTACGGTCAACCTCTGATGTCTCACGATTGGCACGTCCTGATCGGTAGGGGTTACGGATAGGCTAATCATCTACGACCGTTCGCGCGTCGCTCCTGGCGTGCTTGCAGCCGTACGAAGAGATGTGGATATAGCCAGGATTTCTCACTACGCCGAGGCGTTTTCTTCGAGAACTCGGAAGGGCGGGGCTTCAGCCCCGCCTTTCCCCTCACTCGTGAGAAATCCTGGATAGGACGTTCCGAAGGCCGAAGCATTGAGGGAGAAGCTTCTCCGCATACGGCCCAAACTTAGCATTGAGGCCAGAGCCCGGTAGTGGTGCACTTTGCCGCCGGAGCGACTAATTTCAGAGTGGGCAGGGTTCGCGGCGAAGATGGAGGCCCTACTTTCTCCAGTTCATCCCCCGCAACAATAAAGCTTGACACTAAGTGTTACTGATTGGTATAATCCGGCTGCGCTGACTGTCGGAAGGACTGGGCGTGGAGCGCACCGTAGGGAGGCCCCGAAGCGTAAATATGAGACCGAAAACGCACCGTCTGAGCTGTTCATTCTTAGCCGACAATGTGTCGCTGGATGCCCAAAATGCCCAAAGCTGAGAACATGTTGAAAACAAAGCGTGTCGGCTGGAGATTTCTGAGCGCCAAAGCTGAGAGGTTATTGAAAACAAATACGGTTAGCAGCATTATGATAAATGGTAGAACAGGATGACAATTTGTCTAGTTAGTAAGGGCCCTAATGTGAACGTAGCGCCAGCATCCTGCCGGCAAATGCCGCCAAGATGGTGGCGCTACGATGTCCAGTTAATTACCGGACACTACACTAGCAGCGGCTCTTCGCCGAACGCGTCCACGCCTTCGCCCGCGTCATCCGTGCCATGCCGACCAACCCGGCGAAACCGGAGCCCAAGAGTGGCAATGTGCCGGGTTCTGGAGTGGTGACGGGTGGGACGGGTGGGTTACCGTTAAAGCCGCCACCACCGTAGCCATAAGTGTTCGTGCAGCCAATGGAGACCGCGTTCTGAGTCTTTGAAGGCTCCGCCTGTCCAGCAAACGTCACTTCACCGGTTTCCGCCAGGGCTCTACCGCAGAGATCCGTGGCGCCGGGATCGAAAGTGATGGACGCGTACGCGAGAATATTCCCGTAGAACGTAGTGTCGACATCGAGAGTCGCGGAGCTGTCGACCACCCAAAAAAGGCTGTCACTTGGTAAGAGGCCGCTCACATCAACTACCGCGCCGGGTGAGGTAATCAGCGAGCTCGACATCTGGAAAACGAATATCGAACCGTTGACGCCACCGTCGTTGAGATAGAGTGTTCCCGTCAAATTACTTGGCGGCGCGGAAACTGAATAGACGCCCGGCCCGAGGTGCAGTCCATCCAGGAGACCACCCGGAATTGTGGCAGTGGGCGGGTCGCTTAATGGGGATAACGCAGTGAAGGCAGTCGTGAGGTCAGTCTTAGCCCCTCCCACCACCGCATTGGGGTACGTATATATCGTTCCAGTCACAGTCCCGGGGGGAAAGCCAGTAACCAAGTTGGGGGCTGATGGGGAGACACCCAGATCTCCGGTGATTACAGTCAAGCCATGAGCTGGGTTAGTGATGTTGGTCACCTCCGTACCCGCCAGGACCGCAAAACTATCCGCAGTCCCTAACGTATCCGCAGAAGCATTAAGTTGCGCGAGCGGGATAAGGACCAAGCAAAAAACCAATATGGAAGTGACCCGTCTCTTCAGCATCTTTCCCTCCCGAGAGTTTCTTAGACTACACTAGCTTACCCTACTGGCACGTTAGCAGCCAAACAGGGCATGAGTCTCCACTGCGCCAAGATTCGAAGATTCAGACGGTTACATGGACAGCGTAGCTTGGAACGGACAAGCAAGCGCAACACCCTGCGCAAAAAGGGAAGGCAGCTACCCTCAACCGGAATTTCCAGTATCGAGTTCCCGTGCGAGAACGATGGGCCGCCGCGATATGAGTTTTGGGAGCTGCTCGTCGGGAAGGACGGAAGAAACTGCAGGAATTACTTTGGCCCAGGCAAGCCTTTTTCAGCCCTGCTCAGCGCCAAATCCAGCGTGAGCGTGGGGATCGGGGTTCAGACTTTGCAGACACTAAACCCCGGCCACCGCTGCACAGTGGCCGGGGAGATTAGCATCCCTTAATTTCGCTTGCGTCCCAGCGCGTGGCTCTCTTACCCTCTGAGGGCCCCCGCCATTCAAAGCGCTTCGTGGCGGCGCCGACGCCCAAGGCCAAGAACTCCAAACAGGCCCAAACCTAGCAACGAGAGGGTTGCCGGTTCAGGCACCGTCGCCGAATTTAGTGCTGTAAACTGGCTTTGGGTTGGTGCTGGAAGTGTGAAGCCGCTTGAGCCGCAAATATTGGTATATGCACAGGTAGGTCCCTGAGGTGTGTTTATGGAACTGTCGAACGACCATGCCGGGGGATCGGTAACACCGAACCATGTCATCAAAGCAGAGCTAAGCGTGATGGGAAGCCCGGACATATCAACGCTCCAACCACTCGAGCTGGTGGTCAAGATCAGTGCGGTTGCGGCACCGGGGGCAAAGTTCAGGAGAGTCGTGCTGGCAATACCAGCACCCGGAACAGCGCCCGCGATACTAAGGGACGTGAGACTAATAGAATACGTCTCAACACCAGCAATATTGCTAACACCCGTCTCAGTACCCGTAAAGCTCAGGGTGCCACCAGTCACCGCTAAGCCAGGAGCTCCTGTTTGGTGAAGTGGAACCGTGACTCCTTGAACATAACCCATCGTAATCCCCGAGGTTGTAAACCCACCGGCACCAGGTACTAGGCTGATCGTCCCCCCGGCACTCCCGGTAAAGTTGATGACGTTGGCTAAGCCCGCGATGGGCAACAGCAAAAGGCAAAGTGCAGCGATAAGGGATACTCTCTTCATATAGACCCCCAATAGGACTCTTGTCTCTTCAGCTCTATACCGAGCACGCGACGCACCAATCTGGGCATGAACCTTAGCCTTTTATTTCAATGTGTTAGAGGGCGCTCAAGTGGGAGGTTCCGATCGGATGTGCAAACCGTTGCGCTGATACGGAATTAACTTGGAATGTCCCCAAAAGATTCCAGAACCTGGCTCAGCATTCGAATCAAGCGTCTGCAACGGGGTGGGTAGCCATTTGCGCTGGGGAGCGCGAGTCTGGGGTAGAAAGCCCCGCATCCCGAATCTTGTACAGCAACGACCGGTAGCTGATGCTCAGTGCTCGGGCGGCTCGTTTTCGGTTCCAATTGTGGGCTATTAGGGTTCTCAAGATGACTTTTCGTTCAATCTCGGTCACGGCCTGCTGCGTAATCTCTTTTAATGAGATGGGACCATCGGCTGGGATCTGCGGCTCAAAGGTTGAAGTTGAAGAGGGACGACTTGCGACAAGATCCCTGACGACTTCTTCCTCGGTTCCCATGATCACGTAACGCTTGACCAAGTTCTCGAGTTGGCGAATGTTTCCTGGCCAATCGTATGCCTTCAACGCGTGCATCAGGCTGGAAGAGATAGGACGAGGGGTGCACTTGAACATAGCGCCATGAGTTTCGAGGAAGTAGTTCACCAAATCCGGAATATCCTCACGTCGCTCGCGCAGAGGCGGCAGTTGCATGTCAAGGACGTTGACCCTATAGAAAAGATCCAAGCGAAAGGCTCCCGCCGCGATTTCCTTGTCGAGATTGCGGTTGGTCGCGCAAACGATCCGCACCTCGACTCGTTTGTCCTCCTGGGCCCCAATTCGCGAGAACTGGCCATCCTGTAAGAGCTGCAAGAGCTTCGCCTGAAGCCCCATGTCAAGCTCGCTAATCTCGTCGAGAAACAGTGTGCCGCGATTTGCCAGCTCGACGCGGCCGGGTTTCATACCATAAGCGCCGGTGAACGCGCCTCTTTCGTAGCCAAAAAGCTCGCTTTCGAGTAACGTGCTGGGAATGGCAGGACAACACACCTTCACCCAGGGGCCGTCGCTCCAGGGAGCCTGGAAATGCAACAGCCTGGCTAGAACCTCTTTGCCTGTCCCGCTCTCCCCCTGGATGAGGACCGGCACGTTCGTCCCCGCCACCTTCCGAATTTTGAGACGGACAACCTCCATGGCGGGAGAGCGCCCAAAAACTACGGAATCCGGCGGGAAGGTGGGTTCGCCTACCCCGGACAACCCTAAGCTTGAAATCGAGGTGTCGTTCGCCATTTGTTGGTCGGCACGTTCCACGATCCACCCTTCCCATCATCACAGGTATCGCGTTTCAAATACGACCGAATGACTGGCGAGTTGAGCAACCCATGGCCGCAACAGCCGCCGGCGTGTCGCCTTCCCATCTTCACCGGGAGACCTGAAGATCCGCGATAGTGTCACTAAGGGGGCCTTCGCCCGAGGCAGGCTTTGCCACATTCGCCCGGGCCAAGACGGATGCGCTTTACCCATGTCAAAGCGCATAAATGCACACGGAAGACCAAAGGAGCTTTAACTTAGTATATTGCACCAAATCCTAGTCATAGGGCGGGATCA
The DNA here is from genome assembly GCA_963804995.1 of uncultured Acidobacteriota bacterium. GTDB lineage: Bacteria > Acidobacteriota > Terriglobia > UBA7540 > UBA7540 > Bog-366. The sequence goes on along the minus strand of CAWDSK010000001.1, from coordinate 76,390 downwards.
AAGACTTAGCGCCTTGCGGTTTCATAAGGCTACGCGCCTTGGGGAAAGAATGGTGGGGCAGATAAAGGTACTCCCCGCAATGGCAGAGAGGTAAAAAGAGAGAAAAAGTTTGCACACCAAGCGAAGTAATTTTCCCTCCCTGATCCTATCTGATGACATGGAGAGGATTTCATCCAAGCGACTGGGCCACCTTAAGCTGCACGCGCGCTAGTTCTACCGTGATCTTCCTCAAGGCCATACTCGCGAACCTTGTAGAGCAATGCCTTGTAACTGATTTTCAGTAGGCGCGAGGCAGCCTTGCGATTCCACTTCGTATGCTGAAGAGCCTCACCGATTGCCTTAATCTCCGCCTCATCCTTGAGGTTACGAACGAGTGATTTCAGATCCCCATTAGTAGGTTTCTTCGGGGCCGGGGAAGGCTCGGAAGTGTCGGCGGCTCCACCCCGGCGAGTGCGGAGTTCTTGGATAACCTGGTACTCATCTCCAAGGATCAAATAGCGCTTCACAAAATTTTCCAACTCGCGCAGGTTACCCGGCCAGGCGTGCGCCATCGCGGCATCCACAAGCGCCGGCGTGAGGGGGAGTGGCTCACGCATATACTGCGCGGCGAAACGGGCCATGAAGTGCCGGAGAAGCAGAGGAATCTCCTGGCGGCGCTCGCGCAGCGGCGGTATGGTCAGAGTGAACGCGTTCAGCCGATAATAGAGGTCTTCGCGCAGTCTCCCGGACGCCAGGGCCTTGGGAATATCCACATTGGTTGTAGCCAGAATGCGCACGTCTACCTTGACCATAGAACGACCGCCGAGTCTGGAAAACTGATGATCCTGCAATACCTGAAGCAGCTTGGCCTGTAAAGCTGGCGACATCTCGCCAATTTCATCCAAGAGAATTGTCCCCTTATCGCAGAGCTCGAACCTGCCCGGCTTGGATTTTATCGCACCTGTAAATGCGCCGGCCTCGAAACCAAAGAGTTCGCTTTCCAGTAGATCGTTGGGAAGGGCCGCGCAATTGACCTTTAAGAATGTTTGGTTGGCTCGCGGGGACAGAGTGTGGATTAAGCGTGCGAGAACTTCCTTGCCCGTGCCGCTCTCACCCAGAATCAGCACCGGGACGTCAACGCCCGCGATCATGCCGACTTGACTGCGAATCTTGCGCATGGCCTCGCAGGCGGCAAGAAAGTACAGGTCATCCCCCACCTCTTCCACGGTCTTGAGCGAGGTCTCCTCTTCAGGCCCTGGGTCTGAGCGCCCCAGGGCCCTCTTCATCACGGCCTCAAGATCCGCTTGTTGGAACGGCTTGGGCAAGTAGTCTTGTGCCCCCAGACGGATCGCCTTCACGACTGTCCGAGGATCGTTGACACAAGAAAGCATGACCACTTTGATTCCGGGCCGGATTCCACTGATGCGTCCCAGCGTCTCAAGGCCATCAAACCCCGGCATGGCCACGTCCAGCAAGACAAGATCGGGGATAGGCTCCTCTTGAACGCGCCGCACAGCCTCGAGACCATTGGCGGCCGTCTCCACCTTGTAGGACTCAGCTTCCAGCAGCGTGCGCAGAAAGTTGACCATGTGAGGTTCGTCATCAACGACAAGGATGTTCGGGACGCTCGCCACAGGATCCTCCTGGCGGACAAGAGAACAGAGGACTGCCCCTCACCGCATTAACAGGCAAATGTGCATACTCAGGCCTCGGACACAGGCTGTCTGTTCAAAACCGGACAGCTAAGTGTTCAAAACAGGTCACCCCAGTTAATACTGCCTATCAGTGCTGTCCCATTACAAGTCGAACAGGCTCAATTGGATACCTGGATCGACATCGGTAGATTGCTCGTTGAAGTTGGAAAAACCCTCTAAAATCGGGGTTTTTTCGAAGATCGTGACACTGAGAATTTCGAGAATTTGATAGAGACTCATGTCCAGCCCGAGTTGCTTTTTGGCGATGGCTACCAGAACGTAAGCCGCCAGGGCGACCCACACTTGCGTCTTCACGGCGTTCTCGGAGGTACCGTAAAAAGCCTTGATGCGGAGGTGCTGTTTGATCCAGCGAAAGAACAGTTCCACCTGCCAGCGTACCCGATAGAGTTGGGCGATGAGCAAGGGAAGCAGGGAAAAGTTGTTGGTCAGGAAGGTCAGCCGCGAGTCTTTTTCGGCATCGTAGAAGACGATGCGACGAAGTTGATCGGGATAGCGTTGCGCCGTGCGGATGCCGGTGAGGCGAATGATTTGGTCGCAGCGCAGGCCGCTGGAGCGATCGACCGGGCGCGAGGTGCGCAGGTAGAACTGCAAGTTCTTTTTGGCGCGCGTAACGAAAAAGGCGCAGGCTTGCGTGAACAGATAGAGACGCGCGAAGTCCACATAACCGCGGTCGAGCAAGTAAAGCGCTCCCGGTTCCAGGAACAGTTCGTCGAGAAGGTTGACATCGTGCACCTGCCCGCCGGTCACATAAACACTGGTCGGAATGCTGCCGCGCACGTCCAACAGGGTATGTAGTTTGACCGCACTTTTGTGCCGGCGGAACTTTCCCCAAGGGAAGAGCGACAAGCACAAATCGATGGTGGTCGAGTCGAAGGCATACACGGTCTCGGACAAGTCCACGCCGAAAGATTCCTCGCGGTAAAGATCGCGCGCGAGGTGAATCAACGCTTGCGCGAAGTCGCGGTAGATGCGCCAGTCGCGAACCTCGTTGGCGTGCGCCAGCGTGTTGCGCGAAACTTGTCCGCGAAAACCCATATGATAAAGTTTGGAGGGCTGGGCGCGCAGACAAGCTTCGATATCGCGCAAGCTGCGGCGATAAGTGAGTTGAGCGAACAGCAAGCAAAGGAACTGGTCCCAACAAGAGAAGTCCTTCACGTAACGATTGCCCTGGTAGCGATCGACGCAAATCTCGAACTGGTAGGTCGGGAGAAAATCCAAAAGTTGCGAGAAAACACTGCGACCAACATTCATCTGCTGCCTCCGGCTTGGGCTGGGACACAACAGAATGATGCCAAAAGAGCCGCAGAAAATTGAAATCGAAAAGTAACATCCCGACCTCTTACTTCTTTTCGATCAAGCAGTTACGGCGATGCGCCCCAACTTTCTTGGGACAGCACTGACTGCCTATTAAATAATAAGTGTAATAAATTAGGCGTTCTGTCGTGTACTCCCTGCTGTGAGAGACGAGAGAAGCACACGGAGAAGATTTAGTTTGTGTGGCCCTCTGGGAAACCTTCTTCGCGGGGAAAGATGACATAGTGACCCATGTTGCAATGATTTTCTCAAGAGTGCATGAATTTTGCATTCCGCTCGCTTGACGAGGGCAGGCCAAAGGTGGTAGGGTTCTTGAAAATGTCAAACCTGCCGAATGACCGGTGATCCGTGTTCCCTGTTCCCTGTTTCCTGTCTGGAGCACGGCGGGTGTCACGATGGCGGAATTGTTTCAGGCGAGGAAAGTCCAGACTATGTCCCGTGGTTTGTCCGTGAAGTCCTTCAAGAAGGCCAAAGGCTCCGTGACGATAAGAGGAGATCAGCCGCCGGGTCCGTCAACGACGCCGAGAACTGGTGAGGCATCCACTTCTCTCCCTGCGCTTAACCAGGACTTATTGGAGGCTCGCGGACACCTGGAGGAGGAACTCCATAGTCGCGCGGTAGCGCTGGCAACGTTGGCGCACGAGATAAAGAACCCGCTGGCCATTGTCTCAGGCTACGTTGAGATGTTGCTCAGCCGACAAGTGGGGCCACTAACGGAGCGTCAGCGGAAGATCCTCGAAGAAACTCAGTCGAATTGCGCGCGACTGCAGAAACTCGCTGAGGAATTCCTGGCTTACAGATCTCTCGCCATGGGAAACGGGCCAGCCATGCTCAGGCTCGAGTCCGGGGATTTGTGGGCTTGCGTTTCCGAGGTATGCGGATACTGGATGGACAAGTTTTCTGCGAAGGGTGTGACGTTGTATTTCCACCCCAACTCGGAGATACCGCCTTTCAAATTCGATCGCCTCAAAGTCCAACAGGTTGTATCGAACCTTCTTGAGAACTCACTCAAGTTCACTCCCTCGGGGCGCACGGTCTGGCTGACGGCAGAGCCGCACGCCTGGGAGCGGCGCGGCCATAAGAACACCCCCCCCGAGGTGGAACGGCGCGGGGAAGGTTCGGCGGGAGCTAATGCCGTGCAGGTGACGGTGGTCGACAGCGGGAAGGGAATCGCTCCCGAATTTCACCAAGAGATATTTGAAGATTTCTTCAGAGTTCCTGGAGATGAGATTCAGACGCAAGGGGCGGGATTGGGATTGGCTATTGCCCGACGCCTTGTTCAACTGCACGAGGGGAAAATCTGGGTGGAAAGCGAACTAGGCGGCGGGAGCAGATTCTGTTTCTTGTTGCCGCTTAGGCAAACTTAAACCTGTGCATTGACAACGCGGACTGGTTTCCTGTCCCCAGGATTTCGAGAATCAGTTTGAGTTCCTAACCGCTGGCTCAAATCTCCCCAGCCTGTGCACTCGGAAAGCATTTGCACAGCACCTTGAAGGGATCGGTCCCCCGAGCGACCCGCTGAGCACTTGCGGAGAGGGCCTCGAGAGCCTGTCCCTGGCGAATTCCTAGTCCTGAGGTTTTCTGCATTTCGCAATCCTGTTATGCCGCGGGCACGCGGATCTGACCGCCGTTTCATCCATCTTCACCGAGACCCTAGACAGTTGCTTCTACACTTCGGCATCGCAATGCGTCGAACGTGACGCCATCAATGCCACGAGGCCGATATTTTAGGTTGCTTGGGAATCAGGCGGCTATCGGTGTTTGATACAGACCTCGGCAGTGAGATTCCCATCATAGGATTGGAGGTTGGCGACGGGCCGAGGCGGTGCGTCCTCTGGTGGTCGCCCCACCCGTGCGCTATGGGTGCGATGATGGTTAAAATAGGTTTTGAAATCGAGCAGCTTGCTCTCGAGATCGGCGGTTGTCCAGAACAGCGTACGATCCAAGCACTCGCGGCGGAGGGTGCGGTCCAACCGCTCCACAAATGGATGGGACAAGGGAACGTAGGGCACGGTCTTGATTTCGGCCACATCCAGGACTCGCAGGTTGGCTTGCCGTTGATGAAACCGATAAAGCGGATCGTTGTCGGAACTGAGGTATTTGGGGATTGAGCGGTGGCCTCGAAGGGCGTGGTTGAACATTCGGCAAAGGGCGATACCGTCGACCGCGCCGGCATGCAGGCCAAAACCAATGATCCGACGAGTGTACTGATCCATGACGACCAATATCCAGTGAGTCCGCAACACTACCGATTCGCAGCGAAAGAGGTCCGCGCTCCAGAGACTGTCCTTCAGGTGTCCAATGAAAGTCAGCCAAGATGGACCACCAGAGTCCTGTCCCGGTCGATAGTGACGGGCGAGAATCCTTCGAACCACGTCTTTGTCGATGGGGATGTCGAAGGCCCAGGCAATCTGTTGAGCAATTCGCGGACAGCCCCAGGTGGGATTGCGCTGCTTCATTTGGACAACGGCTTCAATGAGTTCTTTGTTGGGTCCTTTTGGGCCGGGCCTTCCCTTGCGCTCGGATGAGAAGAGCCGGCGATACTTTCGGTTCCTCAGGGCCTGCTGGAGGCTCAAGAGAGTCGAAGGTTTCAGAACGATGGCCGAACGGATCAGCCGGGACGGCCGCATAAACAGAGCGCACCAACCGGCGACGGTGTGATCCGATAGGCGGAGATGGGGAGCGCGCTGGCGCGAGCGATTGAGGATCAGCAGTTGATGTTTGACGAGGACGGACTCGGCAACTACGGAACGGACGCCGCCCGGACTCGCAAGTCGGGCGACGGTCGTGAGGAGATGGACGAAAAGGATCACGAGATCGCGCATTTCCGTATCGTAGCAAGAAACCGATACCTCGCGGAATTCCGGGCAAATTAGCAATTCGCCATGGACAAGTGGTAGCGCCGGTCTCATGCCCAGCGGGGCAAGGAGGGTCGAAGGTGACCAATGAGCAGCGGTTTTGGGTCCGCATGTCAATAACAAATCCCGGATTTCCACCTCTTGCCAATGAGTGAAATCAATAGGATACTGGAAGTGACTCGTAAAGGACATGGAGGCGCGATCGCGAGTTTTGGGCAACAAAATGACAAGGGCTGTCCAAATCTCGCTTATAAGTTATTGAAAATACTGTACGGGCCCATAGCTCAGTTGGTTAGAGCAGCGGACTCATAATTATCTTGTCAGGTGTCGGCTCCGAGTGTTTTCAGCGGATTACGGCGGTATTGGTAGGGTAAAAAGGCCTCATTCGGGCGTAGTCGGCAAGGTTTTGGACAAGGAAATGGGCAAGGATTTCTGGTGCCCTTTGTTCCTCAATAATCCGGCTAATCCTGCTTCGCCTTCACGCCCGTTCCGAGGGTGAGGACAAACCCCTGAAATATCCGCCCATTTTTCACGTTGCCGACCTGGCGGTGATCACCAAAGGGGACCTGGCAGGAGCCGTGGAATTTGATTCAGCCACTGCCGCCCGCAACATTCAGGCCGTGCGCCCCGATCTCCCCATCATTACCGTCTCCGCCAAGCGAGGGCAGGGAATCCAGGCATGGCTTCAAGTCCTGGTGAATGACGACGGGCCGTCGCCCTCGTAGTGACGGCCAAAGGCTGCCATCATTGACAGGCAGTGCACTGCGGCACCCTTCTGGCTATGGCCGACAAAGGGTAGGTCATGCTCGGATAGAAGCTGAAGCAGGAAGGTCAGCACCACTTCGTTCTCCGCGATGATGATGTCGCGAAGGCCGGATTCATTGGAGTAACGCTGCGCTTGCGGCTGTGTGAACATTCCTAACTTTGCTTACGCACGACTTTGCGACGGCCTAGCCCGGCACTGCCGTGCGACTCTTCGCGCGTAACATTCACGAACAGACGCCATGACTCGTCATAACCGATCGCGCCCGGCACAGCGTGTTCGGGAGCGGCGCCGAGCCAGGTTTTGCGGCTTCGCGCCGCCAACCAAAGCAAGCGCTCGCGCACCGAGGGCGGAATATCTGCCTTGATGTGGTCGGCCAGCCATCCGAATCGGCGCACCAGCGCGCCGGTGCCGATCCGTTCGAGGTAATCAGCAGCGCCTTGTTCCAGTCGAAGCGGCGACTCGCGGTGGCAAGAATGGTGGCGGCCTCCCCCACGCCTCCGGCAAGCGGTGGGTGATCGATACAGTCGATGGCAGTCTTTTCGCGGTCGGAGATCATCACCTTGTAGCCGAGCACGTCGACCGGCTCGAATCCGAAGAACTTGCTCTCCGCCTGATTGACGACCCGGACCTGCGATTCGCCGACGGCGCGCGCGCGCGGACGCTGCGGCGTTACAACAACGATCACGTTGCGGTGCTGAGTCGTCAGCCCATAGTGCGCTGCGGCGGTGCCGAAGCCAAAGTAGTACCGGCTCGTGATGCGGCTCGCGAGGGCCAAGGGATTGCTGTCGCCCAGGGCGTCCGGCCCCTGCTCGGGCGGGATAAGGAGATACTTTCCCCAGGTCGCTCGTTCGAGCCAGCCCTTGCGGCGCAGCGATTCAATGACATGATCGGCCGCTTTGGGGGTTACGCCGAGCAGTTCGACGATTTCCGCTCGCGTCGTCTCCCGCCGGCCGTGCTCGCTGAGCGCAAGCACGACCCTACTTTCCTGGGGCGATAGAGACCGAGTTGTGAAAGCCATGTCATTCTCCGTTGCAAGACCCCCTGAAAGAGGGGGTTTTGAAGAACATCATAGTAATGTTTACCCATCTCACAAATGACTTTGTGTAGCCACCCCATACTGTCCAAATATTGGATGCCACTGGAATGCAACGGCTTAGAGGCCCAGGCCTCCGCGGGTCAGAGGCTGTCACGGGTACCTCTCTGGGTGATAGGCTGACAAGATGCGTCTGACCCTTGATCCATTTCATCTGCTGCTGATTTCGCTCGGCGGCTGCTTGAACCAACACCAGCGCGACGTGATGGACTACCTGCAGGAAGAGAACCAGGTGCTGCGCGAGCAACTCGGAAGCAAGCGGCTGCGCTTGAACGACGATCAGCGTCGGCGCCTAGCCGTCAAGGCCAAGAAACTGGGCCGGCGCGTGCTTCATGAATTGACCACCATCGTCACGCCGGAGACGCTCCTGGCTTGGCACCGCAAGCTGATCGCCAGGAAATATGATGGCAGCAGACAGCGTGGCCCCGGACGTCCCCGGGTGCAAGATGAGATCCAACAGTTGATCATCCGCATGGCCACGGAGAACCGGGACTGGGGCTACCGGAGGATACAGGGCGCGCTGGCCAATCTGGGCCATGAGGTGGCGCGCAGCACCATCGCCAACATTCTGAAGGGGCATGGTCTGGAACCGGCGTCCGAGCGCAACCGGAAGACCACCTGGAAGGAGTTTCTGTCGCGACATCGAGAGGTAATGGTGGCGGCGGACTTCTTCACCGTCGGGGCTTGGACTCGGAGGGGCTTGACGAGGTTCCTGGTGCTCTTCCTAATCGACTTGGCGAGCCGAAGGGTGGAGATCGCCGGACTGGCCAGACAGGCCAATGGACTCTGGATGAGCCAGGTGGCACGCAATCTCGCTGACGCTCTGGAAGGCTCCCTGGTCGGCAAACGATACTTGATCCATGACCGGGATCCGCTGTTCACGGCAGAGTTCTTGGAAACTCTCGGAACCAGTGGGGTGCAATCGGTGAAACTGCCACCGCGCTCACCGGATCTGAACGGTGTGGCGGAGCGTTGGGTCGAAAGTTGCCGACGAGACTTACTGGATCATGTTATCGCGGTGAATGAACGCCATCTGAAACGGCTGCTCTCTGAATACGTCCGCTACTACCACGAGGATCGCACGCATCTTGGACTCGGGAAGGGAACTCCGAACTGTAGAACTTGTTCCAGAGCCTCAGGTCGCGTCCTGTCTCAGGAGCGACTCGGCGGGTTGCATCATCGTTACGATCGGGCTGCCTGACCCGGACCAATTTTTCACCTGTCCCAAATAGTATACACACGCCGCATGCGCGCGCACACTAGTTCCCACCCCGAGAGAACTTCGCGCACCTCCAAGCAAACCCTGGCCGAATTCAGGCTCTCTTTCAAGCTGAGCCGAGGACGAATCGCGCCAAGTTTCGTCGTGGATGAGATTTTGGCGAACAACAACGTCAGGAACCTCGCGGAGAACTTGCTTCACACCGAACTCACTGCTGCCCACGAAGCTGGCACGACTCCCAAGACAGCAACCGAATAAGCGGCGTCCCACTGACGCTGGGCTGCAACTCTCATAGATGTCAAAGGAGAGGCTGCATGTCACTCGTAACCCGTTACCGGCTCTTCTGGACTGCCTTGATGGCAGCCCTCTTGGGCTTGGCCTTTTGGAAGAACTCCCGGAGCTATCCCCACAAGTCCTCACTCTGGAGACTCAGTAAGGCCGTCATCGATGCCGGGCTGGTGGTGGTCATGGTCATGTATGCTCCGGCCTTACTGCTTATGTACGTGGTGATCTGGCTGACCAGCCCCTTCAAGAACAAAATCATCCAGCTTACCACGGCCTTCGCGTCCATCCTCGCTGTCACCCATCTAGCCGGAGTGGTCTTCGAAGCTGTCGCCGTGCTCGGTGTGTTCGCCGTGGATCTGCTGACCGGCCAGGTGTTGGCCCGGATGGACAAGCGGGAGAGAAACTAGCTGGGGAAGGCCGCGTGAGGAACCGATGAATTCAGCAATCTGTTCGAGCCCAGTCCACCAGTCAATCATGCCGACGAAGATATGCCAGCTGTGGTTGCTGGCGCGCCATAGCCTTATTCATCGTTGGCTCGCTGAAAGCTTTAGGTAGGCCTGAGTGGCTTTGGTGAATGCCTGAGTTAGCCTTATGTGTTCGCAAGACGAAACAAAGCCCTTAAGCTTTTCGTAGTCCTCAAGAGCCTTTCGAGCTTCCAGCATACTGAGCCTTGCGGATTCTATATCATGACGCGAGGCCATCATCGGCCTGTCTTCTTCCGCTTTGAGTGGCGGAAATCATCTTGTTCGCAGAGGGTTGAGCCCCGATAGTACCTCTATTCCAAGTGGAGAGCAATCAACCACACCATCCGGGGTGCGCGACATAGAAGTTGGAGCTAAGCGGCCATAGCTGCTCGGCGGCTTTCCCAGTAATCTTCAAAGCGGCCATTGAGATAAGCGCAACGCAGAGCGAGGATGGCGTTGGCTCCGCGGACGGTCCAGAACATTCCCGAGCGCTTGAGACGGGAGGCGACCACGGTTTTGCATCCGGCTTCGATGACGCCCGAACCCACAAAGAGGTGCTGGCGGCGGAACTTGGGGTAGCGCATGCGCTCCGCATTCCGCTCAAAATAGTCTGCCTCGGTGCGGAGCTTTTCCGCCACTTCGGGATTGCGGGATGGGATGGCCCGGAGCACGCCCACCAGCCTTTCGATCTTCCCCCGATCCAGCAGGCGCTTCGGGTGGAGCTTCATCCAGCCCCGCTGTTTCCCTTCCTCGTTGGGGTACAACCGGCGAGCCAACTCCCACAGATGCTGACGAGCGTGGTAAAGGTCAACAATTGGCATCGCCTCAGGAAAGTGCTCGGCGACCAGATTCCATATCCATTCGGCCCCGTCGCCCATCACCACCTGCTTTTGGGCACGACTCCAGCCACGTTTCCAGGCTTCCCGATAAAGGCGTCGCCCGAACTCCTCGGCGGTCTCGACGGCGCCGGTATAGGGGGTGGAATCCGGAGCGCGAATCGGGTAGCCCTGCTTATCCCACGTCGTCTGCGTGAATACACATCCCAGTTTGACTTCCCGCGTATGCGCCGGTTGGCCCGCGGTTTTGCCCTGACGACCCACCGTTTCTTTCTTCACTACCGGCACGCCCGTGCCGTCCATTTGCACATAGAGGATGGGAATCGGTGCACCGGCCAGGGCGGGCAGGTCCACCGGTAGGGCTTGCGGGATCACCGCGTGCTCGCCTTGAGCGATATCGGCCCCGAGGGCTTCCGCCGTACGCTCCACCGATTTGGCGGTCACCTCCAAGCCGGCGAGAACTTTCATCTGTTCACGACCCTGATCGAAGGGGGCCGCCTGGCCCACCATCGCCTGCATGCGTCGCACCCCGGGAGAGAATTCCGTATTCTCGATGTCCAGTTCGACATCGGCGGGGAACTGGCCGGCGTGACAACTCGGGCACCAATAGTAGGGGCGAGAGACTTCCACCGGCCCCACGGCGGTCAGCACAGGCTTGGTGCGCAGTTGGTGGTAGGGGGCGGGTTGGCCACAAGGGCAAGGCACGGTGCGCGGCTCGTCGCGGGGCGCGGGGAACTGGAGCAGTTGCGTCAAGGCCGCGGCGCCCGCCCGGTGCAGGGCCGAGCGCACCGCCATCTCCGTCGCTTCCAGGTCGAGGCGTCCGCTGTTGCGCCGATCCTGGAAAACCACCCGTAAGAGCTGATCTACTTCCCGCGCGATCTCTTGACGGATCGCTTCCGCCGTTTTTTTTCCGCTTCGCTCATCTCAGTTTCTTCCCCTGCCACGGGGCGCAACTGGCAAATCTTTTCGTTGACCTCCACCAGGGTCTCGCTCAGCGCCCGAAACTTGTGAAACTCATCCACCTCCCGCTGCGCTTTGTGCAAGGCGGCGCGACTGGGAAACGTCTCCGAGACGGTTTTACCTTGAACCTTACGGGTCAGGCGAAAATTCGGTCCGTGGCCTGGATGCCCGGGCTGATGGCAGCCGCAGTTGGCTTTCCCGCAGCGCCCCATAATGCCGCTAATCGAGCCCCGGCGAAAATCTCCCAACCCCGCGATATCCCGCACTACCTGAACTCTTTCCTTTTCCAATTGAGAAAGCGTCTCGGTCATAAGCCTCCTAATCCTAACGTATATATACGTTAGGATTAATAGCACAAAAAAAGAAACTCTTCAAATCTCAATCCCTATGTCGCCCACCCCACCATCCGTCGGCCGTGGCGTCATTTGACTTAGCCGTCTTGGTTTTTGCGGCGGAGGGATAGCGTCTCTGTGGACCGATAGACCGCGTCGGATTACTTACCCACGGAGTGCTCAGCAACGAGGAACCGAACGAATTTCCCGCAGTTCACACAGAGGGTCCACGCTTCATCTCGCCCCCTGCGAAAGACACGGGGGACAATGAATTCACGCAAGCAGTCTTCGCAATCGATGATGTGTCCCTTCCCATCCCATCTTGCCTGGACTGGTTTGTTATCAACGTGCTGGGGAGCAGTTCGTAGAGGAGGTTTTCTGGTCAAATCCAAAATGGTTTCATGGAGCTGCTTAAATCCGGATCCAGTCTTGTGATAGTAAGCGTCGGCGGCCACTCCTTCTGGCATTTCGTCGATGGCGACGGAGGTAATTACAATGACGGGTATTTGAGGAAAGCGTTTGCGCACTACGTCAAGAAACTCAAGCCCTGACATGCGAGGCATGTTGAGGTCGGAAATAATCAGGTCCGGGAGTCCCCCGCGGAGTTTTACGAGCGCATCCAGCCCGTCAACTGCCACCTTTACGACATACCCCGCAGCCACCAAATATCCCGAGATGAGCTTTCGGATAAGAGGCTCGTCGTCTACTAATAAGACCCGACCACTTACCTGTTCCGTGTTGGTTCGCCCCCTCAGCATCTTGGGATGCCAGTCTGCCTACTGCGCCCCCGGACACAGCCTTTCTGCTCAATATCACTCATATGGTGAAAAAGTGTTTGCGCGGCAAGATGCTGATGCTGGCGCTTTGCGCTCACGGTACGGTCTAGAGCAACTCGGATGCCATCGGGCACTTGTGGCCGATGTTGCCTCCTTGGGGGAGGAGGGAGCACAACCGAGGGCAAGCGAAAAGGTGCGGATTGTCAATCTTGGCATGCAAGTCTGCTACTCACGCTGCGCAGATTTCCGCTCCCCAGTCCCCATCGAGGTTGAACATGAATCCTCTGGCGAACCTCACTCTCAGCGTAGGAGAAACCCTCGTTCATGAAGGTGGCAGGCTGTTGTTCGGAGTTGCTCTCGGTAGGGCGAAGGTACTTCTCGGTACACCCGAGCCGCTGGGAACCCGGCAACTGGCCTTGAACCGTGCCCTGCAGAAGAAGGCGGTGGATGGCGCTCTACTGGCAGGTCCACGGACTGGGAAGGAATACGCCAAGTTCACACTGAAGAAAGGCTTGCCCACCGAGCAGCGGCCCAGAGCTATGGCGATTGAAAATGCGCCTCATTCCGTAGATAACTTCGACGGAGTCATCAAGGAAGGTTACGGAAAGGGCGAAAAGAGGCTTATCTACTCCGGCGCGGGCGTCATCAAGGTTGATGGAAGCCGCAAGTTGGGGAAAATCAATGTTCACGAACACGAGGCTGACAAGGCCGGCTTTCACTACGACTTCGTTGCCGAGGGCATCGACCCACACACGGAGTCCTTTGAGGTCAACATTGCAAACGGTGCCCTCAAGGGACGCTATGCCTTCCGCCAAGCCTTCGAGAAGAACCGGTATCTGGTTGTCCGCATAAAGGACGAATCTGTCCTGGTCGAGAAACCGGATATTCACCTGAAGCCGCCGGAGTTCCTCAAGACCATCCGCCAGTCCAACCGACCAGTCAGCGTGGAGTGGAAAGACGATGGCAGTCTCGCGAATGTGGCAATCCACAACCTGCGAGCTGTGTATCGCAGCCATCGGCCGGAAGGAGAGTCTTATTACGACAAGCTCCCGGCCATCGAAGACCTCCGCAATCGCTCTCCCGTGTGGCTGGCCCGCAGGCTCTTCCCAGGCCCCGAGCAGGAAGGAACCTTATTGCGCGGCGAGCTTCACCATCCCGATGGAGCCGCCCGGGTGGGCGGAATCCTGAATGCCCTGCCTGAGAAGTCCATCCGGATTCAGCAGGAGAGAGGTCCGGTTGAGTTCTACGCCTGGGACATTGCGAAGCTCAAGGGCAGGGACGTCAGCCAGACGCCCTATGGACAGCGGCGTGAACTCTATGAAGCCGTGATCGCGGAGATCCGACTGTTCAACAGGCATCTCCATATTGTTCCCGCAATGCCAGAAAACGGTGACCCTGTGAAGTTTTATCGCGCCATCGTCAACGATCCCCGCGGTCTGCCCTGGAGTGAAGGCGTGGTCGTGAAGCACAAAGACGCCGTGGACGAATGGTTCAAAGTGAAGGCGAACGACACGCTCGATGTAAAAGTTGTGCGCTGCATTGAAGGCACTGGGAAGTTCGCCGGCAGCCTGGGCGCCATGGTTGTGGAAGGACCGACCGGCATAGAGAGCGAGATTGGTTCCTTCCAGCTAACCAATGAACAGCGGCAGTGGATTTGGGAGCACCGTGACTTGTTGACGGGTCAGATCGCCGAAGTGAGAGCATTGACGGTCAATGAAAGCGGAACAATCCGGGCGGGAGTGTTCGTGCGGTTTCACCCGAGTAAGTCCGAGCAGGGGCTGCTGCTGTACAGCGAAAGCTTGGCTGGGTCCACAGACCCGGACAAGAGCCGGGAGATGAAGTTTCGGCTCAAGAGTTCAGCAGGATGGCGGAGGTAAGCTGAGTGAAAACCTGATCCTCCTTACGCCCGGGATCTCGTATTACGTTGTCTGACCCCCAGAGAAAAGGGGCGTTACGGTCCCAGAATCGTTCGAGAAGCCCCGGGGTCGGTAACCGCTTGAATGCATTCCGAATCAGCGCGTAGCTCGAACTAAGGGGGTATCTGTGAGCGAATCTGCGAGAGCTACAATCTCTTGCCTTTATCGCGCCGCCGGCGGCTCCTGGTCGGTGGGAATTCCGACTAGGTAACGATAGAAGGCAACGGCCCGGTTGATCGCGGAAGACTCATTTCCCGTGATCAGCCGGTTCACGTTCTTTCCTGTGCGCGCGATGCCGTAATATCGCCAGACGTTTTCCGATTCGCGATCCAGAAAGTAGATCGACTGCATCTCACCCGGGTGGAAGAGGGGCACGAAGAGATAGCGAATCGTGCTGACATTCTCGACATCGATGACGAGCCGGTCCGCCGAAGCCTCAGTAATGTGCATTCGGTAGACCTCTTTGCCAGAACGGTTATCGACCTGTTCATAGTAGAGTACCGTGCCTTCCTTCATCTCATCGGGTAAAAAGTCTCCGCGACGTTGACCGGTCTGCGAGCCGGTCAGAGCGTAGGCATCCACAATTAGTGTTTCCCATTGCTGGTGAGTGGTCGACCAGTAGCGCATGCCCGCGAGTTCTGAAATTGCCCCGATGTGGCGAAGCAAGCCATCAGCTTCCGAAGTATGCCGAAATCGCGCGACTATGGTTACCAACGTTGTAAAGCCCACCTGAGCCCAACCGGTGCACGCAGGCGGTCTCCAGTCGCGGCCGAAATCAGACGTGCTCCACAACTTCACGATGGCCGAGTTATCCAGACCAGGATAGGGCGGAACAGATTCCTTTCCGCATGGCGGCTGCGGTCCTAATTGTGCATAGCCTTGTGCCTGGCAAAGCAGCATTGCCGACAAAACAAACCGAACGAGGTACCAGTTCCAAGTCCGGACAAGCGTCTCATGACGCGGATCTGCGCCCATCTGACCACCATAATTGTTGCCCGGGGCCTGGGTCGGGTGCCACAGTCGGCCGCGCCACGTTTGGACTAAAGTAGGGTACGGCCCGGTGAGCGCCCAACGCCGTGATTGGTCTCTCGTCGCTGCATGCATCAAGGGCATAGTTGCTTTTGCACTCATGCATCTGAAGCCCCTGCGATCTTGTATTGCGTTGTCTGACCCCCCAGAGAAAAGGGGCTTAACGGCCCCAGAATCGTCCGCGAAGCCGCGGTCGGTAGCCGACTCGCACTTTCTGGGTTAGTGTGCCTTCCGGTTCATATAGACGATGGCCTTCTCGCGGAAACGCTCGCGCCAGTGGTCGATTGTTTTCGGCAAGGTCCCCGCATAGCGCGGGTCGTTTGTGAAGTAGAGAACCTTCGGGTTCTTCGAGTCACCCTCCACATCGATCACGGCTGCGTAAATCTTCCCGCTGGCCGTCGTCATGATGATCGATTCCATGATCGTGTATAATCCCCGCACGCCGCACGCCGCACGCGCGCGCTTTCGCCCCGAAGTCGTCTAGATCCTCAATCGCGGTAATGGACTGGCAGGTATCGGCGAACTTTTTGTAATCCTTCCCGGTGAGCTGGACGAAGACCCGGTCGTTCTCAGCCGTCCACATGTCGTCCAGACCCGTGAGTGTCAATTCCGCCGCTTGGGGTTTCCCGCGAAGGTAACTGCCGTCGTACACCACGCCCATCCCGCCGTAGCCCTCGCAGCCGCCATTCGTGCTGATCTCGATGGCCTTTGACCGCAACACAAAGTCAACTATGCATTCGTGTGTCGCGCCACCACCGGACGCGGTTTTCTCCGCGAAGCGCGCTTTCTCCCCGTTAATCGAAGCTTGGCCTTCGATTTCGCCCGTATGACCGCCGCTGCTGGCCAAGATATCGAAGTCAAAACTCTGGCCGGTAACCTCCTTGATCGTGACGTTTGCCCCATCGAAACCCCTCTTGTCTTCCCGGGTCCAAGTTCCCGACCAGCCGCCCGCGCTCACTGCCGCGGAGGGCTTCAAGGCAGGCTGGCTATCGTTATCGCCAGCGCGATCGAGCACAAACGAGAATGCTTTCGTGCCGTTCCCCGTGACCCACGTGCCTTCCACACGGTTGTCGCTGACGAAATGTCCACTGAAGGTTCCCGTCACCCTACCGTCTGCGCTTTGCTCTTCAAGTTTAAGCTGACGGTGCTCGTCCAGAGTCCCGCCGAGCGCTATCGGTACCTTGTGTCTTTCATAGTAGTAGGAGCCGGTTACCTGGCTGCCGACAATTTCCAGCCGCATCCGGATCGCGAGCCTCCCATCAATCGTTCCGGAGAAAGATAAGCGCGTGGTCGCGCTCGCCGACGCTCCCGTCTGAGCGCGGACCGGCTCAGCTTCTTGCGCGCGGAGCGGTACGGTGAGAAGAACTGCCAGAGCTAGACTTGCCAACAAGGAAAATCTACGTCTCATCATAGGTCCCCCCGTCATTTTGCTGGGGGAGTTGCGTCCCCTACCGACCAGCAGGATCCTTCCTAACGGGCTGCTCCTCTGCTTCAATACCCAATTCTTTCAGAATCTTTAAGACAACAGCATTCTTCTCCATTTGTGGGAGTTGCTTGATTTGCTCGGTCATCTCTCTCAATACTTTGACACCGGGATGTTCTTTCATGGCTACAACTGTGGTCCGGCTGGGCCTTTATAATCTCCCTTGCATTTATAAAGCCTGGGCCTCAAAGCAGCAAGAGCTTTCTTCTCAAGAGATTGGACATCATAACGGGCTCCTGGTATTTATCACCTTTTTCTGACATTTAGCCGCCCGAGTCAGGCACAAAAGGCGGAATCCCCATGATCATTGGCGTTACGCATGACCAAGACGACCGTGTCGTCCAGCGGCTGTCTGTGTCCTGTCCACTCGAAAAACCTTAAAGCCACAGATTCCTTGATGAGCGTTGCGGTACTGCAACGGTGGATGAACAAGAATCTCTCACATGCACTGTCCTTCGGTAGTGACTCTCGTCTTCGCAGCGTTATTGTGATTGTGCGATCCCTAAGAAGATTATGCTGCCACCCGGATGTAACGGTGATGCAGGCCGCCTACAACTGGAACGGAAACAAGCCTGCTCGGCTCTGTGACGGGCTCAGGCTTATTGGTGCGAAAGGGCGTCTCGCCGTCCAAACCATAATGCGGCCTGGCGATGTGATAATACTCTTTGATGTATTCCCTCAGCAGTCGTTTTAGGTGTTCTTCACTGAGAATCATGACGTGATCCAACAGCTCCCGCCGCAGGGTGCCGCCATACCTTTCGACGAATGGATTTTGCCAGGGACAGCGAAAGGCAGTTCTAACTTCTTCGATGCCCGTTCCCTTTAGGAATCGACCCACCTCATCTCCATAAACTGCGTCATTATCCCGGAATAGGTAAGTGGGCTGGATGCCAAAGGGCATCGCCTCGCGCAGCTGCTGGATCACCCAAGCCATCGTGGGACGAGCCGTCACGGCTACGTGTACCACCTGACGACGGGCTTGATTGAGGATCACGAAGACATAAAGGATTTGGAATCGAATGGTGGGCACAGTGAAAAAGTCCATTCCCCAGCTGAACGTCCGTATGATTGCGCAGGAAGGTCAGCCAGTTCTGGGACTTCTCCGTTCCTCCTTTAGGCTTGACCATGTACTTGCGAATCGTGTCCGGGCAGGGAGGATCGAAACCGAGAAGCAGCAAATGCCCATGAATCCTTTCGGCACTCCACAGCGCGTTTTCGCCACTGAGTTGTCGGATCAGAACGCGCATTTCCTGGCTGATTAGGGGGCGCCCTCCCACGCCCCGCGATTTCCAGCGCCACCACAGGCGAAGACCTCTCTTATGCCATTTGAGAACAGTCTTTGGCTGCATCAAGTCTGCGACAGGTTTCCACCCCCTCCAAACCACGGACAACAGCACCCACAGGAGACGGAAAGCCGGGGTGAACCGGGGTCGGGTCTGTTTTTTTGCCGGATACTTTCTTTGTAAAAGCTGAGCTGACTTCGAATGGCCACCAACTCACATCCCAGTGAGGCGCGGCTGCGGAAGAAGGCCGAGACAAAGATCAGTGCATAATGGATGACCTCTTGCCCGAATCGCAGAAACGAGAGGGGCTGCCGACAGAGATTCTGGATTGTTTTCATGCTCAAAGATGGTAATCGTTAGGCAGGCTTTGCAACCTTTCTAATTCCTTGGACCTAAAGGGATATGAAGTATTTCGGGTAGACACCCCCTGCTGGCCTCCCCACAGTCAGCTTTATGCTTTCCATAGATTTCTTTTGTTGGCTTCCCTTGGATTACTAATGGTACTATGGTCTCGACGTATGTTAGAGCACACCCAAACTCGCACTTCTCGTTCCATTCCGCCGTCTCTCGCTCTTTCGATTACCATCCTCATTATTGGGGTCGTGGTGTCTCGCCCCGTCTGATAGCTTTCGAAGTTAAGTTTAGAGGCCATCAGCGGGGAAAGACAAACCGCCTGATGGCTTTTTTCGTTTTGGTTCATGTTTTGAGGAGGAGAAGCCGATGCCGAATATGATGACAGGTGCAGAAATCCTCTTGGAGTGTTTGGCCCGAGAAGGGGTGAAGGACATCTTCGGCTTTCCGGGGGGCGCCACCTTGCCGCTCTACGATGCTCTTTACGACCACGGCATCCGCCATGTGTTGATGCGGCACGAGGAGAACGCCTGCTTTGCCGCTGAAGGGTATGCGCGCGCTTCCGGTAAAGTTGGCGTGTGCTGCGCCACATCCGGCCCGGGCGCCACTAACCTGGTGACCGGCCTGGCGGACGCTTATTTGGATTCCATCCCCATCGTCGCCATCACCGGCCAGGTCTCAACAAAAGTCCTGGGGACCACGGCCTTCCAGGAAGCGGATACCTTCGGCATCTCACTCCCCTGCACCAAGCACAATTACCAGGTTCGGAAGATTGAGGACTTACCCCGCGTAATACATGAAGCGTTCCACATTGCCTCAACGGGACGTCCAGGTCCTGTCCTCATTGACATCCCCAAGGACGTTCAACAGTCGAAAGCTCAGTTCGTCCCCTGCGATGAGCTCGACCTTCCGGGGTACAAAGTCCCAGCGGACGGCGATCCCGCGTACATCCAACAGGCTGGTCAGTTGATCTGGGCGTCCGAGCGCCCGATCATCTACGCCGGAGGCGGAATTGTTTCGGCCGGAGCGGCTGCGGAGTTACAAGAGTTCGTCGGGTTCCTTGATGCCCCCACGGTTTGCACCCTCATGGGCCTGGGGGGATTACCCGCCGACGATCCGAATTTCGTGAGTATGCCTGGCATGCACGGGAGTTACGCTGCCAACATGGGCCTGACTCATGCCGACCTGCTGATTGCCCTCGGGGTGCGCTTTGACGATCGCGTGACCGGAAAGCTTTCCACTTTTGCTCCACATGCCAAGGTCATTCATGTGGATATCGACGCCTCCGAACTCGGTAAAAACCGCAGCGCGGATATTTCGATCACAGGGGACGTAAAATGCGTGCTACGACAGTTGAACCATTATCTCAGGGAAACAAAGTCCCAGTATGCTGAGGAATGTGCCCGTGAGCGTAAGGCCTGGCGTATTCAAGTGCGAGGTTGGAAAGCCCAGTATCCGCTGACCACCCCGGCGTCCGACGAGGTGATCAAGCCGCAACACCTGATGGCGGAAATCGACAGGGTGTCTGCGGGCGCCGCGCTGGTCTGTTCTGATGTGGGGCAGCACCAAATGTGGGCCGCACAACTGATCCGCTTCAATGAGCCGCGCCTGTGGCTCAACTCCGGGGGCCTGGGATCCATGGGTTTTGGTTTGCCCGCCGCCATCGGAGCGCAGATTGCCTGTCCGGATAAGCCGGTATTTGCCCTGGTTGGTGATGGCGGCTTCCAGATGTCCATCCCGGAACTAGCCACTGTGGCTAATTACGCCTTGCCCATCAAGATCGTGGTCATGAATAACGGCCACCTGGGAATGGTGCGCCAGTGGCAAGAACTGTTCCATCACAACCGGCTGAGCGCCGTTAAGCTCGACACCTTCCCGGATGCACCGAAACTCGCCGAGGCCTATGGCCTGCGGGGATTCAATATCGACAGCCCCTCGATGCTGACCCAAGTCCTGCGGGACGCCGCCAGCGCGCCCGGCCCGTGCCTTCTCAATGTAAAAGTAGCGCCTTTCGAAAACGTCTACCCCATGGTGCCCTCGGGCGCGGGAATCCACGAGATGGTCTTGGGACCAGAAGAACGGAGCGGTGAGCTTACCTCGCCAGCAGCCGCGGCCTTACCCCAGGGGCAGCGTGATGAGGCTGCTCTGCCCACGCAAAAGTCCTTTGCCCTGCTGGTGGAAAACCTCCCCGGAGCCCTGCAAAGAATCCTTACCATCATCACGACCCAGGGCTGCGCTGTCCGGAGCCTCTTCGCCGTTCCGACGGGGGTATCGGACCATTTAAAGGTTACCATCGCGCTCCAAGGTGATGAGATAGCATTGTCGCGAGTGGCCAAAAGAGTAAGTCAACTGGTTAACGTCCTGGAATTGTTGGAACCGCCGCTAGAAGTTTTGCCCAGCCAGGTGGAGGCGTTGGACCTGCAACTTCGAGGGGAGAGCAAGAAACCCCAATCCACCGCAAGAAAGGATTGCGATAGTGGCGTAAGCGCTGCCTGACGAATCGGGAAGCAGTTCGACCCATTCCCACCGCGGGGTAGACCTGTCCCTGCCAAAAACTCGATCGACCGCAAAGTGCGGCTAATTCGCACCGTGTCAAAGGGTCGAGGGAGTTGCTGGGCGGACGCGGCCTCCAGATTTTATGGCGGTGCGAGTGCGGGGAAGGTTCTGTTCCCAGCGGGAGGGAGGCTTCACCGATCTCGGCCGACTCCAGTGGGAACACACCCCTCTTGAGTCTGTGAACAATTCTTCAAGCCGCCCGCCGTTCGTAGCGGTGATGCAGTCCACCCACCTCCCGCAATTCAACGACGGACCCCAGCTCTGGCGGTTGAACCGGTCTGCTCTCCGGTGCATCTTTATCCAACGACAAGTGAGTGCGGGCCCGGTGGTAGTAAGCGAAATACAACTTGAGCCTCTGGCGCAGAGACTCCTCGTTGAGTACGATGAGGTGATCCAGGCACTCCCGTCGAACGGATCCGATCAGGCGCTCCACATAGGGACTCTGCCATGGCGCCCTCGGGGCCGTCATGACTTCGCGAATCGCCATCCCTCGGACTCTTTGCCGGAAAACGTCGCCATGGATGCTATCGCGATCACGGAGCAGATAGCGTGGGGCCGTATCCCAAGGGAAGGCCTCGACAACCTGTTGCGCCGTCCATTCCGAGGTGGGATGGGCAGTAACGTTGAAATGAATCACGCGGCGCCGCTGATGGGCCAAGACCACAAAGACAAAGAGGATTCGAAAGTTCACCGTCGGCACGACGAAGAAATCCGTGGAGACCAATTGCTTCAGGTGAATATCGAGGAACGTACGCCACATCTGGGAGGGTGGTCTTCGGTGACGCTCCATGTACTTGGCAGCGGTGGCTTGAGATAATTCAATTCCGAGCTTCAGGAGCTCGCCATGGATGCTTGGTGCTCCCCAGCGCGGATTCGCCAGGCTCATCTTCCGGATGAGGTCCCGAACCTCACGAGACACTTCAGGCCTTCCCGGCCTACCCGGTCTACTCTTCGATGTCCAATACAGGCGGAATCCCCGGCGATGCCAGGCAATAACCGTTTCCGGCTTGACGATGATGAGCGCAGAACGCCAGCCGGGCCAGAGGTACAGCAGCCATGTCCACAAGAGGCGGTCCACCTCCGTGAGTCGAACGCGCCCACGCTGCGACCTTCGGAGCACGTTTATCTGGTGGCGGAGGGCAAGAATCTCCAACTGCAAGGCCGCCCGGGTTTGGAAGCAGGAGCGGAGAGTGCCCAGGAAGGAAAAGAATAGGGTAAACATGGGAGCGGGAAGCTTAGCAGTGGGAGCCAACCAACATCAATGATTTCAATCCGGACGGAGTTTTTGGCAGGTACAGGTTACGCCGAGCAGTTCGACGATTTCCGCTCGCGTCGTCTCCCGCCGCCGTGCTCGCTGAGCGCAAGCACGATCCTGCTCTCCTGGGGCGATAGAGACCGGGTTGTGAAAGCCGTGTCATTCTCCGTTGCAAAACCCCCCGAAAGAGGGGGTTTTGATGAACCTTATAGCAATGCTCATGCCTCTGTCATGCAGCTTTAGTCGCCGTCCTGAGTGGGGCATATGCGATGAACATTGCTCAATTTCTTTTGCAGAGCGTCTGGGGAAAGTGAGTGGCTTTGGCTGCATTAGACTGTACACGCCTGCTCTCGCACGGTCGCACATTAGGTAAGATAATCTCCATGAAGGCGACTTGAACAGGCCCAATCCGCTCGTGGGGCTATCCAGCTGAAATCGGCGGTGAGATAGGGGGCTCCGTAAAACCTCTGGTGGTTCAAGCTCTCCGGCCTTCGAGATGTCGACGGTGCGTGCAAGTGGGGCCGTTTGCCGGGTCCTTCGGGCGAAATAGTGTATTGACGCGGAGATTGCCAAAGTTACACACGGGACTGCGGGCCTGACAACTGAATCGAAACCGTTATTTCCTCCTTGACACCATTTGGGGCGACGAGGAGTGTATCAGATTGGATTCTGTTGAGATCTCTAGAAATTGGCAGCTACAAAATCGACTACGGTAGGTCCTCCCCGAGCCAAAGAACAGCCAGGAATCGCTTGATCCTACAAGTGTTCTGCTGCAACCCAGCCCATAGGCCAACGGTTTCCCAAACCGTGGGGCGGGTGGATAGGTGTTCCCGGCGTGATACGCTGCCTGTGGGCCCATTGTTCTCTAATCAGCGCGTTCTTTCTACTGCCGAAGATGACTTGGGCCGACCCAATACGAAGAGATCAATGGGGCGCTTTGGATGACTTCTTGTAGGTGAAGACGATTCTTCCGGGCTCGGGGGCGTCTTCGAGGTCAAGTTCAAGGCCGCCGTCGTTTACGAAGTCGAGCGCCGCAGCCAGAAGGGTCAGTCCCTCCATCACCCCCATTGAAGGATCGGCCGGAGTTGTGGCCGCTTTGGTGAAGGTGACCTTCCCCGCCGCGTCCACTCCGACCACGTCGGTGAAGGTTCCACCCACGTCGATTCCAATTCGATACTTCACCGAGCGTCTCCCCTGTTTCGGTAATGGCGAAATCGGGATTGATTCGTTACGTGACAACGTTTCAGGTTAGCTTGAGTCGAAGAAATTTGTTTAGCCCCTTTGGGGCTGTGGCTGATTCCCATCTCAGAAATACCGTGTTTCAGGCCATCGGTCTCCATTACTTCGGCTTCTGGCGCGTCACAAAGCCATCGTCGCCGTCTGCCTGCCTCGCCTTGTGGTTGCGCCGCGCGGGATTGCCCCAGCCGCCTCCTCCGCCGGACTCAATCAGGAACACGTCGCCGGGGCGTACCGGCACTCGAACTTCCTTGGTCTTCAGCGTGCGAATCTTCCGACCTGACTTTAAGCGATAGCGATGGGGCAGCCCGTCAACGGGCGTCCCTGCCGCGCTTGGTCGACGCCCGGGGTCTTCCTTTGGGAAACGACCTTCACTCTGCATCCCTGGCGGAAGTCCGGCTGGCGGAGGCGATGCTGCAGACGATCCGGGTAGGCCGACGGCACCAGCCGGGTTATTCCTGGCAGAAGGCGCGTCGGGTGATTACCGACGGCGGCTACGACAGCGATCCGCTGGGCGACCGGCCGGCCCGACGCGGAATCGAATTGATCACTCCACACCACAAGAACCGAAGCCGACCGCCCACTCACGACGGTCGTCCCCTGCGCCGGTATAAACGGCGCTGGATCGTCCAGCGCAACATCGGCTGGCTGGGAAACTACCGACGACTGGTCGTAAGCTATGACCGCTCGCTGACCTGTAGCGGCGCTCTATGAGCGCCGAAGTCGTTGAATCTCAAAACCGGCGGTCAGAGACCACCGCCGCAACCAACCAAACTGACCCACTACCAGGAGAACCCTCGGGCCAACAGTAGCGCCGGCCCAAAGCTCCAACTGGGGACGCGCCGGGGAGCCGGGCATGACTACTCGGAGCCGCCCACGCGCAACCACAGATGGGCGATCGCCTTCTGGCCTAGATGGCATGAGCGCTCTACACGCACGATATAGTCTCCCGGCTTTTGGAAGGCGTGCGTGGTGATGGCGAACCCATCCTTCGCATATTTTTCGACGTTGCCATCGGACTTGGTGGTGGCGGTCGAGCCGTCCCCGAATGACCAAGTCTCCTGTCCATCCGTTGTGCCAAACGTCCGGACTTTGAAAGTGACCGGCTTCCCCGGCGCAATGCCCATGGTAGGAAAGTACGCGGCTTGAATCGACGGCGGCACCTGCTCAGGATGTTTCGGATCGAGCACGTTGACCGTCTCGAAGTCATAAGCGATGCGGCCGTGGTCGTCGGTGATCATCAGAATTTCGCTGTAGGTGCCGGCTTTCGAATAAGACCTCTCGACTTTCGATCCCGAGGCTTTCTCGCCATCCGTGAAAGTCCAATCGTAGCGGGCAAGGTGCGACTCGCTCCACGATCGCGATCCATCCAGCGTCGCCTTTTCTCCCACCAGGACGACTTGGTGAGGCCGCGCAACGGCGATCAGCGAGGGCTTGTACTGCCGCCGGTAGGCTTCCCACAGGAACACATAGCCTTCAAGAGTCCCCAATTTGCCGGACGGCTGCGGGGCGACGATCTCGTAATGGAGATGTGACCAGCCGCCGCTCGAACCTTCTTTCCCGAGCGTGCCGATCTTCTGCCCCATGACGACCCGTCCGCCCAGCTTCACCGACGGGTCATAGGAGTAGAGGTGCGTGTAGCGATGGTACCAGCCCCGCTCATCCTGCACCCAGATGGTATCGTTGAAACTTGTGTGGATGGTTTTATTGTCTTCTTCTTGGTCGATCACCGCTGTTCCGAGGCCCACCACGAGACCACTGGTCGCGGCGATGACATCCACCAAGCCCTCGGCCCCGCCAATATCGAGGCCGTTGTGATAGTAGATTTTCGCCGAACTGATACTCTCTTCCGCGGCGACGTAGCACGGTTCGTTCGCCATTTGCGTCAGCGAGGCGAACCAGCGCTGCCGAACCGGATAAACCAATGATCCGGGTGGCACGAAGGGCGGCCCCGCGGGCCAGAGGCGCAGACGGGCATCCTTTTCAAGCGCCCAGTGATCCTGATTGGTGTCCTGATAGTAGGCCTTGGTCACAGCGCAGTCAGCCTGCACGCCACCCACTGTGACCGGCAGACGGTAGTTCCCGCAGGAAAGAGTGGCTCGGGACCCATTGATCTCCACCTCCGCGCGCGCGTCCCGGATCGCCGAACGAGCTTGGTAGCGAGTTTCATTGATCGCGAGCAGCTTCACGGTCGCGCTCTTGCCATCTGCGAACTGGACTCGATCCGTCGCGCCCACGTCAATATCCACGACGCGGAACAAGGGTCGTTGGGCAACTGCCAGGCTGGCGAGCAAGAATATGAACGGCATGGGTTTGTGCATGGCTTCTGTGCTCACTCCGAGTTTTTGACTTCGAGCGGGCGCGAACTCGTACCCCCGCTGCTCTCTCGTGTCAAGCTCAGTTCGGCTTGACCGGCAGATAGCACATCGGAATATCTTTCGAGGTACGAAGACCCGGCTTTGCTTCCAGCATCGCGGGGATACAGTTGACTGCTACCGCAGCAGTGGCGAGGTCTCCGTGAATCCCCCCAGGGATCTGAAGGTTCAGTCCCGGCACCCCTGTGATCTTGATGGCATCGATCGGATCTGCTGCGCCCAGGTACATCTGGAGTTCCAACCGAACATTCTCCTCCTCGTCCTTTAATCCGCGCGCTACCTGACGCACACCCACTACCCGACCGGGGGGAACTTCAAAGAAGTCAGTTTTCACGGTTTCTTTGGCGATCACCGGATCTATGCTTTCTTCGATGCGGTCAACCCGCAAACCGAGCGAATCGGCAATCATTGCGGCAGATTCGGGAAGGCCATGATGCTTAATGGTTCCCGCGTCGCGCTGCACGTGGAACTGTTCTACGGTGAGCCCCGATCCTATCTTCTTCTGCAGGGGTTGGCGTCTTTTCGAAGCATCAACAACGCGGCAGACCTGGACTTTATCAACTCGGTGGCAAGCCGTGGCTAGTGTCAATACTAGCTTATCCATTGCGAAGCCTGGATTCACCCCAGTGCCGAGCACCGCCACCTTGTTTTCGCAGGCACATTGATCGAGATGCGCGCTCAACTCCGGGTATTTCCGGAACGGATAAGAAAGTTCTTCGCAGGTGGAAATTACATGGAGCCCAGCCTCCATGCAGGCCATGAGCTGGTCATTGACGTGTTTCAGGTAAGACGACGTGGCATGAAGTACGACATCAGCGCCGGAATGCAGTACCGATTTGGCGTCATCACTGACCATAACACCCGCGTGCCGATCAGCTCCCGCAAGACACCCCAGATATTTCCCTACTTTTTCCGGATCCGTGTCAATGGCGCCGACGATTTCGAGGTTGGGTTTCTGCAGCATTAGACGAACAAGGCCCGCGCCGATCGGGCCAACCCCGTACTGAATTACACGAATTGTTTCGCTCATTCCTTCCCCCCATTCGCTTTGTGGTATTTGTTACGAATGCTCCAAGAGATATCGATCTACATATTCTGAGAAGAGTTGACTTAAGCGCGCTGTGATTACGCCCGGGGCTTGTAGAAGAGTATGATGCTCAATCTGGCTGACCGCCTGAGCGTTACGCGTTGTCGACGTAATGAAAACCTCCTCTGCGCGATACAAATCCTGTAAGCAAAGAGTTCTTTCGATTATAGGAATTCCAGCCGTGGGTCCGATTTCCAGCAGAATTTCACGGGTGACGCCGGCGAGACAACCGGAAGACAAGGGCGGGGTCTCCACCTTGCCATTTCGGACACAAAACAGGTTCGCTGCCGTACACTCTGCTACTTCGCCGCGCTCATTCAGAAGGATTGCCTCGTCAAACCCGCGATGTCTCGCTTGTTCCAGGCTCCAGACGTTGTCAAGCCATGATGTCACTTTTGTACCTGCCAATTGCCCAGCCGCCAGACGCCCATAGGGAATGAGGCACAACTTCGCCATGCCTTCGCGGGCGATTGGTTCGTTGGTGTACATCACTACGTCGGTTACGGGAAAGGATTCGTCGCTGCACCAACAGCCGACTTTGTTGTACACAAAGTAGACGCGCGCACATCCATTTTTCACCTCGTTGACTTGTATCAGTTCGCGGAGGCGGGCGAGCAGGGTCTCATATTTGAAATCGAATGGGATCTGGAGACGCTTGGCATCAATCGAAAGTCGCTTCCAGTGATGCTCAGAAGCAAATGGACACCCGTTGAAAATACGGAGAGTGGTGAACACGCCCCAACCATTAAAGAGGCCTGCTTGGCCGGGCGAGAGACGAACGTCCTGAAGAGCCAAGATCCGGTCATTATGAAATAGGAATCTATGCATGCGTTGTGGGTCCTCCCTGCTTTTAAGCTGAAATTTCGTCGCCAGTGACCTGAGTCACAAGGTCACGGACAAAGTCTCGCGATACCGGAAGAGATCTGATCTGCCGTCCTTGTCCAGACGAAGGGTTTGGGGTTCCAGTCGTACTGGTCGAGGCAGTGCAAAAATGGCGCTTCCAGTTCCCGCGTGCTGCAATGCACTCCGCGCCGGAGCTACGGCTCTGTCAATCGATCTGGATGCCGGCGCTAGGTTCGGGAAGTGCCATTGTTGCGGACCAAAGAAGACGTCCGCATTGTCCAGGCTACGCGTCCAATTATTCTCGACCTGGAAGGAGGATCCATTCGAAAGGCGCTTAATGGACTCCAACTGGAACTGGTCGAAATTCTGCTTGGCCCCACTCCGAATCGCCTGGCCCCTCCCCCAAGGCTGGAAGGGTCTCTGTTGCTGATTAGTTTTGTTCGGAAGTTGGACCAAAGGTTGATTGATCTCGCCACGGTACCATAGCAGGTGATGCAGCTGAGAGCCGACGTAGGATCTCCTTACAATCCAATTCTGTTTAATTTGGTGTTGAAGAGTAATGTTCCACTGCTGGACGGCTGCATTCACAAAATCACGTTGTTGCAATATGACAGTCGGATGGAGAGGAATGGGGACCGAAGCCGCACCGAGCGGATTTTGGACCGTTATGTCCGGTAGAAAAGTTGACGTTGGGTTGCCCGGCAGCGCGGTGTTAGCGTTCTGCGCAGGCGCTGCTTGAAAAGGGATATTTTGGGCCTCTCCCGCCCCCGACGGCTGGATGTTGTAATTGTAATAGATTCCATGTCCTGCGCGAAGAATCGTGTTCTTGCCGAATGCACGAAACGCGAAACCAACGCGTCGACACCGGTCATTTATGTTAGGTACTGTATGGGGGGTGTGAAGTCCGATGGATTCGGTGGTCTCAAAATACGGGAGGAATGCTTTATAGAGATCCGCCGAGCCTCCGTCCGGTAAGGTAGGGGTGGCACTATTCTCCCGCAATGCGAGCATGTTACTCTTCATATCGCAATAGAAACCTTTGTCAGGATTGGAGACCACAACTTTTGCATTCCGGATGACGGCCCCCGATGAATCCGTTACAGTCCCCAAAATGTCAGCTTTGTGCTGCGCCCAAAGGGCAGTGCTGGCTAGCAGAGGGGCTCCGAACAACAGTAATAGTCTCCTGATTGCGTAGACTTCCATCTAAACCCCCAAGCCATCATCCGACGAAAGGAAATGGAGAGACGAAGGTGCGGGTTCAAATTCCCCAAACACGAAGTAGCCATTCCTGCCTTACATCCTTACGCTTCAGTAAACTCGATAGTATTTCTACAGCCAGACGGAGCGATGAGACAAGGCGCATACCTGAATTTTTCTTACTATTTCTTAACGCGACGGATGCCGGGAAGGTGTACATATACTTTCTTGCCTTAACTGAGGGTGATCACTCCGTTTCCCGTACTGCCCCCGCAACAAACCGGGTGGTTGCAGGACGACGTCAGCAACGCCCCTCAATATGAGCAAGGATTTCAGTCTGAAAGAGATTGTTGGTAGGGACAACTCTCGCTAGTGGCCAAAAGGGTCCTAGTCAATATCTTGCAGCGGTTGGAACTGCCGATAAAATCGTCAGGTCAGGATGAGGCGAAGCCACGCGATCAATCTGCACGGGCGAACGCGCAGTCAACACACATCGCAAGAATGGGATCCCGTCGCTTTCGCCGAAAGCGCTACACACGGGCTTCTGATACCGCAACCAGCTCCGTGTGAGGGTAGGGGATGGCATTACTTATTCGCGCCGTAGATTTGACCCCTCATCGGTGCAGGTCAGTCGTGAGGGGCATGCATCTTGAAAGCACTGCAAATCAAGCTTCATCACTCCAGACCGAGTCGGCGCAGTAGGTTCTTAAAACGTGCGTCAGAATGAAGGGGATCCAATCTTGGCTCCACTTTGAGGAAAGCCAGTTGCCAGGGCTTGTCCACGCAGGCCCTCTCTAGCCAGCCAAAGGCTTCATCTTTGTCCCCCAGTCCGACGTACGGGAGAGCCATATCGAAGGGGGAAACATAACGATGCCGAGAAACCTCGTGCAATTGCTCCACCACTTTGTAGGCCCGCTCCCTCTCTCCACACGCAGCATACACGTGCCCCAGGGAGGCGAGCATCGGTGGACCGTCATTGAATAGCCTGAATGCCTCTTCAAGCTGTGCTAGAGCTTGTTGGTACATTCCTTGGATCTCGTACGCGCATCCCAACCACCAGTGCGCCAAGGCAAAGTCAGGGTCCATCGTGACGGTGTTCTTGAGTTGCCTTACAGCCTCCTGATATTGCCGCGCCCTGTATAGATTGGCGCCAACATCGCAATTAACGATAAGCGAAAGAGGGTCCAGTTCCTGGGCTCGTTTGACCGCGGCGATCGCCTCATCGTGCCGGCCCATGGCGGTTAAGTAGTCGGCGTAGTAGTCGTGCGCGATCGCACAGTTCGGGTTCAGAGCCAAGGCTCGCAGGCATTCGCGTTCTGACCCTGGCCAATCCCACTCGTACCCGAGCCGACCCAACCCCAAGGTGGCATGAGCTTCGGCAAGCCCACTATCAATTTCCAGAGCACGGAGAGCGGCGGATTTGGCCTTTGGCCACGCCTCCAGTGGCGGGCCCACACTGTAACATGCAAGCAGGCAGTTGCAATCCGCCGAGCCGGCAAAGGCCAAAGCGTACGCAGGATCGAGATGGCTTGCCTGCTCAAAATACTCTGCCGCTTTGCGAAACCCTTCAGGCGATCGCTTGCTCAAGAAGTACCGGCCCTTAATGTATGTTAGATACGCATCGGTGTTCTCGGTGTGCCGCTGCTTGAGGCGTTCCCTATCTTCGCTGGTAAGTATTGACACGACCGCACCAGCCACCTGTGCAGCGATTTGGTCTTGAAGCGTCAGAATCTCCGTGAGCCTTCCCTCGAACTGGGCTGCCCACTTCAACGCGCCATCCTGCACGCTCACAACGTGAACCGTGATCCGAATTCTTTTACCCACTCGCAGCACGGTCCCATAGACAACCGACGCAACACCCAACCGGCGTCCGATTCGCACAGGTTCTTGTTGTGCCCCATGTTCCTTTAGCACGATGCCCGCCGTCGGTCGAACCACCAATTGTGGGAGGCTGGAGAGCTTGGCGGTGAGTGCCTCCGCCATTCCCTGTCCTAGATATTCATCAGCCGCATCTGTACTCAAAGGCCGGAGTGGCAATATCGCAATCGATCGAGCCGCCGGATCACCTTCCTTCTCGCTTGCTTTGCTCCGCCCCTCCTGGCTGAAGCTGGTGCCGCCTGCTGCCACTGGCCGCACATTTGAGACAAAGCGATACCCGGAACCATGAAGCGTGACAATGTGCTGGTGGTTGTGGGCATCTTCACCAAGTGCCCTGCGCAGTTGGAATATGTTCTGTGTCAGGTTGGATTCTTCCACGACGGTACTGGGCCACAGTGCCTGGACAAGCTGTTCTTTAGACATCACTCGATCGCGATTTTCAAGAAGGACCAACAGCAGGTCAAGTGCCTTCGGGTGGACGGAGACACGCTTACCTTCCTCCCATAGCAATCGCCTGCGAGGATCGAACCGAAAACGATCGAATTCGTAGACAACACTCTTTCTTGAACGCATTCTAGTAAGAAATGCTAAGAAAAAATAAGCTTCTCTCGTTGCCTCGGCGCTCCCATTGAGCTAAAAGGTTACCATTCCGTCGGGCGAAACGCAAAGGGAAGGACTTCTCCGCTAGGTTTGCGGCTCTCATGATAGTTAACCTATAAAGCGTCGCTCTTGAGAAGAATCTATAAGCGTTAAGGAGAGTGATTTATGGAGCATAAATCTCAGCGGTTTGACAAGAGATGCGAGTATTTATCGGCGACAGACGCCATCGGGAAGCTGGGCTTGCTCATATTGGCCCTTGTTTTGCTCTCGCCGGTCGCGGCTTGGGCGCAGGATCAAGCCACGATTGTGGGCATAGTGACGGACTCCACAGGTGCCATCGTGCCAGGAGCCAAGATTGTGGTTTCAAATCCCGACCGAGGCTTTGTTCGCAATACGGTGACGAATTCAGCGGGAGAATATAGGGCCGATAAGGTTCCCATCGGCAACTACGTTGTCAGCGCCGAGGTTTCGGGTTTCCAGAAGTTGGTGCGCACAGGGATCAGGCTTGAAGTCGACCAGACGCTCCGGTTAGACATGCAGCTCACGCTCGGTCAGGTGACGCAGCAAATCACCGTCGCTGGGAACGTCACGAAAGTGGAAACGGAGAGCGGATCCGTTTCCGACGTGGTGACAGGAAGTCAAATCGTCACCCTGGCCCTAGCCGGGCGCCAATTTCAGCAGCTTAGCTTCCTGGTTCCCGGGGCAAGCCCCGATAATAGTGCAGACCTTTCGCATATCGGCCACGGCTACAGAGCTTACATGTCCTTCAACGGGTTGCGGGAGGATTCCACCAATTGGAATCTCGACGGCCAGAGCGCCGAGGATAATAGCAGCGGCGGCGTTACCCTGGTGGAGTTTCCGAGCATCGAATCCATTGCCGAGTTCCGGGTCTCCACCGCCAACTATGGCGCAGATCTGGGCTCACGGGGCGCAGCCCAGATTGACGTTGTCACGAAGTCTGGGACGAAGGACTTTCACGGCACGGCGTTCGAATTCGTCAAGAACCAAGCCCTCAACGCCAATGATTTTTTTATTAACCGAGAACCTTGGAGCAGCTTAAATGTGCAAGCAGACTGTGGCGGAAACCCTGCCGGACCTTGTAACGCTCCAAAGGCCCCCTTGCAAGCTAACACTTTCGGCTTCACCCTCGGCGGGCCGGTCTATATTCCCGGCCATTACAACACGGATAAGTCGAAGACTTTTTTCTACTATTCCCAGTACTGGGCGAAGTATCGTGACGGGAAGGAAATTGGCCCCAGCGGTGTGCCGAGTCTGCGGATGCGGCAGGGGGATTTCAGTGAATGCGACCCAATGTCTGCCAATTACAACGCCGTGGTTGCTTCCGGCTGCAGGTTACCCATAAATCCTGCCACCGGCCAGCCGTTCCCAGGGGACACTGTGCCTATCGATCCCAACGCAAAGCCGATGCTCGATGCGTTCGTTCCTCTTCCCAATAACGGCGTTGACAGTTACGTGAGTTCTATCAAGGTGCCGGCGGATTTGCTGGAAATCAGCGCGCGTGTGGATCAGAATATCGGTGACAATACTAGACTTTTCGTCAAGTACTCACACAAGTCGTGGACCAAGATCGTCGCCCCGGCCCTATATTCTTCCAACACTTACGACACCGTAGAGACGCACAGGTCGATTCCGACTCCGATGGCTTGGCTGCACCTGGTCCACACCTTCAAGCCCAACCTGATGAACGAGTTCATCTATGGGTACTCTCGCACGGATCAGATTTACACTCCTTTGGTCAGCCCTACGTCTCCCTCAGGATCGATCACCAAGCCCTCCAACTGGACCGCGGGAAACTTCTTCGCTCCCAACGCTGCGATCCCCTATCTGCCTGGAATCAAGGTTTCTGGGGGCACGCCCTTCCATTTTACCATGGCCGTGCATTTGACCAACTATCGCCAGTGGTTCCCCGTGAATACGTTGAGAGACAACGTGGCCTGGACGGTGGGTAGACACACCCTTAAGTTTGGGTTGCAGGCTTTGATCTATCACACTTCGGGCCCGGGGTCGGATGCCGACCCGATGGGGAACTACGTCTTTACGGGCGGAGGACCTCTCACGACGAAGAATGGTTTAGCCGATATGTTTTTGGGCCGGATCTATTCGTACACGGAGCGCACCGCCGTTTCTGGTGGCGTCCCGGTGGGGGGATGGGGCTGGACGCGCGAGCGCAAGCAGCAATACGAGCCTTATATCCAGGATGACTGGAAGGTTAACCGCAGGTTGACCCTCAACCTGGGGTTGCGTTACTACGCTTCGACACCCGAACACGATTTCTCCATTCCCACCAACGACGCGGATTTCTTCCCTGCACTGTACGATCCGGCGAAACAAGCTCAGCTCGATATCGACGGAAACATAGTCCAAGGTACCGGATATAACTACACGATGTTCGGGAACGGCTTGGTACAATGCGGGTCGACAGGGATTCCCGTAGGTTGCCGGAACGTGCCGCGGAATATGTTTACGCCGCGCCTCGGGTTTGCCCTTGATCCTACCGGCAGTGGCAAGACCTCTATCCGTGGGGGATATGGCATTTTCTATGACAACTTGTCTTCCTACGGGAATTCGGAAGTGGGAATTGGAAATCCGCCGATCGTCATTTAAACCTGTCGGGTACAACATTAACGGTTACGAGAGCTTAGCGCAGGGCCCTCTAGCTCCGGTGTATGTATCCGCCTATCCATCCTCCGGACCTTGGCAGTCGTCGCAGCAGTACAATCTCACGGTGCAGCACGAGTTTCCATCGGATACTGTTCTGAGCATAGGATGGGTTGGGACTTTGGGGCGGCACCTGAGCCGCACCTCGAACCTCACCCGCATACCTGATGGTGTAGGAACTATGAACGTTCCAGCCCTAGCCGGGACAACGGGATGCGATGTCTCGGGCAACTGTGATGTCCAGTCCATCCTGATGAACCAGATCCAGCCGAACATCTTCTTTTTTCCGTATCGCGCTTACAGCCAGATCGACTATTACGAATATGCAGCCTCCTCTCATTACAACTCTTTGCAAGCGGACTTGCGCCATAGGTTTGGACATGGCGTGAGCTTCGAGGCGGCCTACACATATGCTCACGGGATTGACAACGAGAGCGGAAACGGCTATTTGTATGTGGACGAGTCCAACCTAAACCGCTGGTTTGCCACGTCGGACTTTAACCGTACCCACGCTCTGGTGATGAATTACATGTACGACCTGCCGTTCTTCAAGAATGCCTCTAAGGCCACAGTAAAGACGGCGCTGGGTGGCTGGGCGGTGAGTGGGATTACGACTTTCTACAGCGGGGAGCCGGTGAACTTCGGCTGCGGTGTAGACGGAATGAGCAACGGTATCAGTGAAGGAATGCGTTGCAACTCGCTCGCCCCGGTCAAGATCAGGAAATCTACTTACAACGACCCTCAATTCGGACCTACTCAGATGTGGTATGATCCAAATAGTGTCGGCCAGCCGAATCTCTCCCAGTTCAGCGCCAGCGGTGAACCGGGGATGTTCGGCTATATGGGACGGAACGCCCTCACTGGACCGGGCCGAAATAACTGGGACTTAGCCCTGCTCAAAGACTTTCAATTGCCTTGGGCGCGAGGCGAACACTCATCGCTACAATTCCGCTTCGAAACGTTTAACACCTTCAATCACACACAGTGGAATAACATTAACGCTGGCTGTGGCGGCAGTACGCCTTTTGGATCTCCGTGCAGCGGCATCGCCAACAATTATGGCATGGGTGAGGTGTCAGGGGCATGGACGCCGCGCGTTTTACAGTTCGCTATGAAGTTTACCTTCTGACGTGAATGTTCTGGGGGCGGGGGTACAGCGAGGCAGCGAGAATCTTCCTGTACCCCCATCGTCTAGTGTGGAGAGCCGCGGCGGCAGTGAGCCAGCCGCGACGGCGAGACCTCAGGGTCCTCGATTCTTGCCGACCGTTTTCGATTTCGCACCGCAAGCTCTATTCGATAAATGCATTCCGCCCTAGTGAAACCCGCAGGACCGCAGCCATCAAGCCATAAGATCGCACAAGGGATTAGTTGGCGGGAAGGGTCCTATCCGGATCAGAGTCCCCAGAAATGGCTGGTCCAGGTCGTTGCTCACCGGATTTATTCTCTTGCGTACCCTTGGAGAGGTAAATAGAGTTGTTGTCTATGGAATAGTACGGGGGCCTACAATTGACATCAATGAGACTGCCTCGTCGCCATTTTCTGGGTTCTTCCGCTATCCTCTTGGGGTCAAGACTACTGGAAGTTCTTACTACCCCGCTGTGGCGATGGACCGGAATTCCCGCGCTGGCGGCAACGGTCTCCCATCCCGACGACCCGTGCCCGGTCACCTTTGTGGATGTCGCCAAAGAGGCCGGCTTAAACGTGCCGAATGTCTGGGGCGGTGTCAAACGCAAGAAGTACCTCGTGGAATCCAAAGGTAGCGGCTTGGCTTTTTTCGATTATGACCAGGACGGCTGGCTTGACATCTATTTGCCCAACGGTGACCGCTTGCCGGGCGAAGAGCCGTATCCGGGCGGCAGGACTCCCACCCAGCGCCTCTTCAAGAATAACCGCGATGGTACGTTCTCCGACGTAACCGAGAAGGCCGGCCTCATTCGTACGGGATGGGGCACCGGCGTCTGCGTAAGCGATTATGACAACGACGGCTGGGATGATTTGTTCTGTACCTATTGGGGTCATAACGTGCTTTGGCACAACAATGGCGACGGCACCTTCACCGACGTAACGAAGCAGTCGGGGCTATGGCAAGAGCGCGTCCGCTGGGGCACCGGCTGCACGTGGCTCGACTACGACCGTGACGGATTCCTGGACTTGTTCGTGTGCAACTACATCGAGCTGGACCTGAACAAAGTGCCCTTGCCAGGAGAGACGGGCTATTGCCAGTATCGTCAGCATCCGGTGATTTGCGGGCCGCGAGGCCTGCCCGGCGCGATGAATATCCTTTACCACAACAATGGGGACGGGACGTTCACGGATGTTTCGGAAAAGGCAGGTATCCTGAAACCCGGCCCTCGGTACTCCCTCAGCGCCGTCTCCTACGATTTTGACAACGACGGCTGGCCCGATATTTACGTGGCAGTGGATTCCGAGCCCAGCATTTTGTTTCATAACCAGCACGACGGGACGTTTGAGGACATCGCCATAAGTGCCGGATGCGCTTACAGCGAGGACGGGGAGGAACAGGCTGGAATGGGACTGGGGGTGGGGGACTATGATTGCGACGGCTGGCTCGACATCTTCAAAACGAACTTTTCAGACGATACGGTGGACCTCTATCATAACAACGGGGACGGGATGTTCACAGAGGTGGCCCGCTCGGCCGGCTTGGCCCTGAACAAGCAGTACGTGTGTTGGGGCGCGGGTTTCATGGATTACGACAACGACGGTTGGGAGGATATCTTCCATGTCACCGGCCACATTTACCCGGAGCTCGCGGAGCTGGAATTGGACGCCCAATTTACTTCACCGCGGATCGTGTACAGGAACCTCGGGAATGGCAAGTTCAAGGACGTCTCCAAGGACTTGGGGCCGGGAATAGCCTCGCGCTTTGCGAGTTGAGGGTGCGCCTTTGGCGACTATGACAACGACGGCGACATCGACGTGCTGGTCTTGAATATGAACGATTACCCGTCACTGCTCCGCAACGACGGCGGCAATAAAAACAACTGGATCAAGCTCAAGCTTGTCGGCGCAACCTGTAACCGCACAGCCATCGGAGCGCGCGTGCGAGTGGTAACCGGAAAACACATCCAAACCGATGAGGTGCACTCCGGAACCAGCGTGATGTCGCAAAGTGATTTGCGCCTGCACTTTGGCCTTGGGCGAGCCCCACAGGCGGACCTGATTGAGGTGAAGTGGCCTACTACCCAGCGGGCCGAGAAATTCACGAACATCGAAGCCAACCAGTTCCTTACCATCAAAGAAGGGGCTGGAATCATCAAGGCAGAAAAAGCCCCGACTGCGGCGGCGAAGCCCCCCATTGCGAAGTCGTAACCTGTGACCCTATTGAAAAACTGCTGTCGGGTTGTCAATTGAGCGTCAAGGGACCAACTTCGACTTGACCAAGTCCGTTGCATGCTGCAACAGGCTTCGCGCTTGCCTATCGGTCATCCCCGGGAGCCTTCGGAGCGGGTAACTTCCCTGAGAGTGTCTCCTCGAATTTCTTCCGGGCCTGCGCCTGGAGCTGCCCTGCCACGACGATTTCCTTCTGACCCTTTTCGCGCTGACCGGTTTTCAGATAGGCCTGACCTAATTGGAAGTGCATCATGGCACTGTCTGGCATCAGTCCCACCGCGCGCTGGAGGTAAGGTAGGGCTTTCTCCGGCTGGCCCTTCAGCAAATAGGCCTTGCCAATTCCGTCGATCGAATAGGGGAGCTTGGGATCAATGTCGAGCGCTTTGCGAAACACCTCGATGGCTTCGTCGGGCTTTTCCTGATCGAGATAGACAACGCCTAGATTCTCAAAGCTCCAGGGATGATCCGGAGTGAGCGGCATTTCTTGTTTGAATTGTGCTGCCGCTTGATCTAACTTCCCCTCGCGCTGATAGGCCACACCCAGATTGTAGTGAGCGGAGGGCAGCTTGGGATCAAGTGCCACTGCTTTCTCCAGTTCAGTCTCGGCCCTGGAAGTCTGTGAATTGTCCAGGTAGGCCTTCCCCAGAAGCAAGTGCAGATGAGCGGTGTCGCCTCCTGCGCGAATCATCTGCTCAAAGGTCTGCTGGGAGTCCGCAGGCCGCTTGACCTTGTCATAGGCAACACCCAGCACGAAGAGGTAATCAAGATTGTTCTTCTCTTCGCCCGAAAGCGGCTCGAGTGTAGCGACCGCACGCTTGAAGTCGTCCTGCATAAAGTAACTCATGCCCAGCAGATAGCGCGCCTGTGCGTGCTCAGGGTTGGATTGCAGCACCCGCGCGAATGCGGGAATAGCATTGGCATAGTCCTGTTTGCGGTAATAAGCCAGGCCCAGGTTCAGGTCGAACCCTATCAATTGCGGCTCGAGTTTTTTGGCTTCCTGGAAAGCCTGGATGGCGGAGTCGTACCTGCCCAGACGCATCTCGACCACGCCCAGATTCGAATAAGCCCCTGCCGAGTGCGGATCGATCTTAAGGACTTCTTGGAAATCCCGCTCCGCCTTGGCGTAGTCGTGAGCGAGGAGGGCCCGCTGTGCCTCCCCGAACAACGCGCGTGGATCAGGTCCGGGTTTCTGGGGCACACCGACCAACGGAAGCCGCCCAACCAATAAGAATAAGAGGACGACACCCATGGATGTCTTATGCACTTTTCACAGCTCCTGCCTCCGCCTTGTCTGCCGGTTCAGATGAAGGTGGCCCGAGCCGATCTCGATCACCGTCCGCGGCATGTGACAATGGCTCACTTATTGTGTCTGAAGTGACTGCGATCGGTCAACAACGCCTCTCTGGAAGATAAATCAGATGTACAATGTGCTGCCGTTTGCGTCTCGGAAGTGCGCACCGTGAGCGCCGCAAGTAAAGATTTGGCCGGTCCATCGGCAGCAGAGACGATGACATTTCCCCTTCTGGGGACGGGCAAGCGGTTTTCAGGGTACTCGTAGTTGCATCAACATCCCATTGAAACGAGGTGTCAAAATCATGTTGAAGAAGAGAAGAATCTTCGCCGGGTATTGCCTGTTGATAAGTTTGGTATCCGTAGGCTCGGTTTTTGGACAGGCCACGCCACCGAAGAAGGTCTTCATGGTTACGGATATGGAAGGCGTGAGTGGAATTTTCGACAGCGATTTGCAGTGCATGCCGGGTCGTAGCAGGCGATTTGAAGAATCGCGCAACCTGTTGACCGGCGAGATCAACGCGGCGGTGGATGGCTTATTCGCCGGTGGCGCGACGGAGGTCATTGTGTATGACGGGCACGACGGCTCGGAAACGCTCTCGGTGCTCAACATCAATCCCAGATGTCGATTGCTTACGGGCAGCCCCATTCCACCTACCATGGGGCTTGATTCCTCTTATAGCGCTATCGTTTTCATTGGCCAGCACGCGATGGCCGGGGCTAGGGATGGAATTCTGAGCCACAGCTATAGCTCGCTGGGAATCCAGAACATGTGGGTGAATGGCACGCCGGAGGGTGAAATCGCCACCACCATCATGCTGGCGGGAGAATTTGGAATTCCGGTCGCAATGCTTTCCGGTGACGCTGCTGCCTGCCGCGAACTGCACGATACTGCGCCGCAAGCCGAGTGCGCAGAAGTAAAATCCGGCGTCGGTCGCACAGCAGGGTATATGCTCCCGCACCCTACTGCTTGCAAGCTGATTCGCGAGAAGGCACAGCGTGCGATGGAACGGCTAGGAGAAATGAAGCCTTATAGGATGTCGGGGCCCGTGGACGTGAAGGTGGAAATTACCACACGTGGAACCAGCCGCTGGCGGACAGGTAATGGAGTCGAACGGTTGGATGAGCGTACCTGGATTTTCCATGGGAAGAACTTTCTCGATGCCTGGTTAAAGTACCTGCCGGAGTAAGGATCGAACGGGCGTTTCATCGAGAGCGAAAACCTTTGAGCAGGAAACAGCCTGCAATGCAGAACTCCGTTGTCCTTGCAGAAAGACAGTGGGCTTTCTGCTTTGATTTTTTCACGTCGACCCACCAAGATCGGATCGCGCCGGCGCTCCTCGCGGCGGCGGGCGACGGCGTGCAACTGCAAAGCCAAGGGGGCAGGAGCCTGCCAGGGCCGGAAGGGCATGCGAGCCGCGTATTCCAATAAGACCTCGGCGTCGATACGGTTGTTCTTGCTACTCATCGGCTCGGCGAAACGACGCCCCGCCTTGGGGTTGGCAACCACCAAGTGAATTGGATGTGTTGAAAAGATTGAAGGGAGGACAGGGATCGGCTCGGACGGCGACCGAGGTAGTAAGTTGGGCAGCGAGGCAGAAGACTCGATTAATAAATCGGGTCTGGCCTCGAATGTCACCCTTCTTCACCGGCTGGACTTGGCCCTTCCGTATCTTGTGCATCACCTCGTAACCTGGAATCGTTCTCCGCGCAGAACCGACCAGCCGAAAATGTTGCTGGGCACTGATCTGTTTCTTGATGGCGCGGTGGTCTTGCTCCAAAATGTTGTTCAGATATTGAACCGGCCGATGACGGCAGCGCTTCCGTAAGGCTCCTTCTTCCCTGGGTTCAAGAATCGATGGCGGATAACACTTGGCTTTGTCGGTGTTGATCACCCGCGGCTGCGGGTGAGAAGGGTCTGTCAGCGCCTTGGCCAACAACGCCTTGGTCGCATCGGCAGAACGAAACGCCGATAGGAAGAAATCGACCGTCGCCCCTGCCAAGTCGATCGCTCGATAGATGTAAAACCAGCGGCCTTTGACCCACACGTACGTCTCGTCCACCAGCCAGGATTTATTCGTCGGTTTCAGGTGGGGCCGGGTCCGCACCTCGAGTTTCGGCACGTAACGCTGGGCCCACCGCCAGACGGTCGTATGATCGATGTCCAAACCTCTGTCGACCAACAACTCTTGGGTATCACGATAGGAAAGGGAATAGCGAAGGTACCAACGGACGGCTCACAGAATGATTTCGGGGGTGAAGTGCCGCCATTTGAAGCTCGCCAGTCATTAGGGTCCAGCAATGGTCTCTCAAGAGTGACAGACCATCCGCGACTTCTGGCAACACATCCGTCGTTGACCAACTTGAAGCAGCGGCTGGTGAAAACTGGCGGACGGCTGGCGAAGCGTGCGGGTATTATTGGCTGCTTTTGGCGGAGAGTTATCTGACGCGGCAGGTCTTTGGAGCCATGCTGTTCAGGATTGCGGCGGTACCATCACCATCGGGGAGGCGAAAGCGCTGGCCGGAGGCGGAACTCGGCGGCAAGGTAGGCGTGGTCAGAGGGGTGTCCGAGTTATGGGTTGGAAAAGCGGCAGTTAAGGGCCTTGAAACCCTCCGAAGAGGTAGGACGAGAGCCTTGTGGGATCACTGAGGCGCTCGACACCGAAAACCCGCCCGCGACGACGACGATTGCATGCAGGGGCAGTCAGGTGTATGTTATGCGTCGGTCGAGATTTGAAAACGGAAATGTTGACCTACATCGCTTTTGATGAGTGGGACCAGGAATCCATGGACGGCGAAATGGCCGCGCCAAGCACCTATGCTCCGGAAGTCGGGCGCATCAGGCTGTCAAAACATTCGGAAAAATCGCGAGGGGCACGACATCGCGCCACAACAAGAAGGCTCGTGAA
Organism: uncultured Acidobacteriota bacterium; assembly: GCA_963804995.1. Classification (GTDB taxonomy): domain Bacteria; phylum Acidobacteriota; class Terriglobia; order UBA7540; family UBA7540; genus Bog-366. The sequence goes on along the minus strand of CAWDSK010000001.1, from coordinate 34,472 downwards.
AGAGCGGTGATGCTGCTGAAAGCTGGCCGTTTTCTCAGGCGCCGCCTTTGTGACGACACACATAGGCTTTGTCAGCCCTTAGAAGACACTGCACTTCAGCCAAGCATCGACGAGATCCTTTCCCCGGTATACATAGGTCCGGTCGTCCAACCGCTCAACGCCTTCGCGCTCCCGGTAAACCGGCATGCCTTGTACTGTGAACTCGACCTTGAATTCCACTGGCCCGGAGACCTTGTAAGGTTTGAACTCTGGGAGTCGTTCTACAGCGCGGCGCGCCTTTTCGCGAATCAATGAATACGCGGCCTGATCCGAGAGCGAAATCCCTCCCGTCCGGCTTAAACCTGTCTTCACCGTTGCACACTCGGCATTGGGGACCAGTTGTTGCAGTTCCTGGCAAGCTGCCGCGTCCCCGGCAAGCATGATTACCGGTACTCCGAAGTAGCCCGCAAACGCCGCTGTGGACCCGATTTCACCGATGATCTGGTTATTCAACCACATATTTTGAATCTCAAAAGCGTAGCTGTGGCTTATGACTCCGTTTTTGGCGCCGGCCATCGGATGTTGGCCGATGAAGATCATGGCGCTGTAAGAAGAGTCTAACCCAAGAGTGGCCGGGATACCTACACCCTGAAGTAATCGTGCTCGCGGGTCAATTGTTTCCGTTGAAAGTGAGCGACTACTGTCATGGAGATCGGCCACAATGACTTCCGTCGCGCCACCAGCACACAGCCCCTCAACAGCGGCGTTGACCTCACCCGTCAGCAACTTCTGGGACTCTGCCCACCGAGCGCTCTTGAACGGTTGACACTGGTCTTCCCAGTTGAAAATGCCGTGTACACCTTCCATATCGGTGACCATGTAAACCTTTACCGACTTCGCTTGTGCTGTAGACGTTGAGGGCGGTTCCAAAAGACCGCTAGGGTTAGTGGCACCGGCGGCAAGACCAGCTCCGGCTACTGCGCTCGTTTTAAAAAATTCGCGTCGGCTTAAAGCGGATTCCTCAGACATATTTTCTCCTCCCTGTGTTGTGCTCATCCATTATTGTGGTTTCAAGATCTCATCTGCGCCCGGTTTGCTGAAGCGGTGACGGCAGGGACCCACCCAACAAATGCTGGCACAGAACGTTTCACGTCGCATCTCCCTCTGGAGGGGAATGAACGACAACTAAGCTAGAAGCTGAATTTCAGAGCAAATTGCATAACGCGGGGACCCCAGTCCCCCGTCACCTCTGCATTCCCCTGCTGTGTGCAGGGTTCGCCAAATCCGGTACTACTGCTGCAACTGGCGTTGATGGATTTCAACTGGGGATGATTGAACGTGTTGAACGTCTCCCAGCGAAATTGCAGCGTAGAGTGTTCAGCGTGGACCCAGGACAACTGGAAGTCTTTAAGCAAGGCAAGGTCCCACGTGTTGCGCCCTGGGGCAGTAAGAACATTCCGGCCCATATAGTCGAACATCCCGGACTGGCCGTTCGCGAAGAGCTGGCTGAAGAGCGCCCGAGCGAGCATTGCAGGATCAAACCAGGTGGGGGTCGGCCTGTATTGGAGATCGTTGACCGTTCGTTTCTTGATTCGAACCCGTCCCGGTGTGCTACACATCACCCCGCTCCCGATGGCGCTACTCGTACCGCTGACCCCGCAGTTGAAAGTAATAGGTTGCCCTGTCCAGAGACTGATAATGCCTCTGATTTTCCGCCCGCCTGCGACGCTATTTAGGGCACCGTTCGTGGAGTTCTTGAAGATGGGCAATTCATAGACGTAGCTCATGCCCAGCACCTGCGTGCGGTTCAGATCCGAGGTTCCATACCAGCGTGTGAGATTGAAGGGGTCGACCCCATTGGCGGAACTAGAATATGTTGAGATGGAGTCATCAATGTCATGGGACCACCTATAGGCTACCTGGAAGTTGAGCCCGCGGCCGAACGTGTGCCGGAAATTCAACTGTAACGAGTTGTAATTGGAAACGGCAGTGTGAAGTCCGATGGATTCGGTGGTCTCAAAATACGGGAGGAATGCTTTATAGAGATCCGCCGAGCCTCCGTCCGGTAAGGTAGGGGTGGCACTATTCTCCCGCAATGCGAGCATGTTACTCTTCATATCGCAATAGAAACCTTTGTCAGGATTGGAGACCACAACTTTTGCATTCCGGATGACGGCCCCCGATGAATCCGTTACAGTCCCCAAAATGTCAGCTTTGTGCTGCGCCCAAAGGGCAGTGCTGGCTAGCAGAGGGGCTCCGAACAACAGTAATAGTCTCCTGATTGCGTAGACTTCCATCTAAACCCCCAAGCCATCATCCGACGAAAGGAAATGGAGAGACGAAGGTGCGGGTTCAAATTCCCCAAACACGAAGTAGCCATTCCTGCCTTACATCCTTACGCTTCAGTAAACTCGATAGTATTTCTACAGCCAGACGGAGCGATGAGACAAGGCGCATACCTGAATTTTTCTTACTATTTCTTAACGCGACGGATGCCGGGAAGGGAGATTGCCCGAAACTCCGTTGAAAGTCAGCGACCCTCAACCGTCACAGGTTACGCAGCAGCGACTCCCTTGGCAAGCGGCTTCTTGGAGACAGCGTTGGTCAAGAAAGCCATGAGCAACGGAATCTCTCGATAGCCACGCACCTTCCGGAACTTGCGCTCGGCCACCAGCAGGCCTGAGCCCACCCAGCGCTCCATCTGGTCTCCGCCGTGCCAGCGCTTCACGTTGCGGCATACCGTCTCCACGATGGAGAAGGCAGACTCGATCACGTTGGTGCTGGCGAGGGTGCGGCGGAGTTTGAGGGGCACCCGCAAACGGTGAACCGTGAGGGTCTCCTCCAGGCCTTCCTCGAGACTGCGCGCGGCGCCCCTCACACAAAAATTGCTTGCCGTGCTACTTGAAAACGCTGCCGGAGCACTGCAAAGAATCCTAACTATAATCACTGCTCAGTGCTGCGCCATACGAAGCCTTTCCGCGACCCCCACGGCTGAACCGGGGCCACTGAAGGTCACCCTCGCCTTCGAAGGCGATAAGAAAGCATTGTCGCGTTTCGCGAAAAGAGTCAGTAACCTGGTCAACGTCCTGGAGGCATCGGAACTCCAACTCGAAGAGTCGGACCGCGAAGTGGAGGCACCGGTCCTTCCATCTGAGTTGGTCCAGCTTGACGCAGAGGTGTTGGATCGCTTGACCGATTTCACAAGCTTTTCACCAGCACAGGAGGACAGGTCCGGTGCCAAGTGCTCAGAAGGGCTAGGATAAAGGCTACCGTGACCATTACGCGCCCTGAACGTGGTGAGGGAGGGTGTGCCGACGGAGGCTTGGTTATTCGCGGCTCTGATCTGCGTCCCCAGGCTGAGGCCGCAGTGACCTTTGTTGAAATGAATTCGGCAAACTACGTTTGTGAAAAGCCTCATTTACATCGAGGAAACACGCGCTTCACATACCTGTGCTTCGCCAATACCGGATCAATCGTAAAAAACATCTTGGCCGACAGCCTCTGTTCCATTTCGCCTCAGAATGAAATCAGTTTGGGGAATTTGTCTGGAAGCCGTCTGAAAGGCGGCGAGGCTCGGTTGCCGGTGGAACAAGAATCTTCCCCCAGAGGGCGACCGTTGGATCGTTGCAGAAGTCTGGCTCGACGGGTTGCAGTGCTTAAGCCGCCCGTCGGGCGTAGCGATGGTGGAGACCTCCCACCAGCGGGAGTTCAACAATCCCTCCCACCTCTGGCGGCTGAATGGCCCTCGGCTCAGGGGTATCTTTGCCTAAACCTAAGTGAATCCGGCTGCCGTGATAATACTTTAGATAGCTTTTCAAAATCTTTCGCAGATGTCCTTCTCCCAGCACGATCGTGGCACCAGTAGAGCCGCCCTCCATTTGTCACTCATCCGTGTCCCTGCCCAGATTGCTGATGGGTTACAATCAATCACGTATGTCTGCAGCACTCACCGATGTGACTGGATAGGGTCAGACAACCATTGGACCGGTTTCGCCTGTAAACTATCGGCACGATGGTGGTGGGATTCACATATTTCCCGGTTATGAAGTGTCCGCACATTCTGTTTACATTGACATCCCTTATCTCGGTTCCATTTTGATACCACACATGGGGGCCCGGGTCTCTGCCGGTCCACATACCTGAGATGTCGTAGGCCGGCGTGAATTGCCCATAAAGTGGGGCTTCGTTGACCCTGATGAAGATAACTGCCAGCTGTGGTCCGCAATAGTTTCTTCCGGCGTCCTGAGTCGGATTGGCTTCGAGAGTTAGAGCAGGAGTCTGCACGTCCCATCCAGCTAATCCGATGGGTTCTCGCGGCTGTTGAAACTTGTGGAAATTAGCAGCTACAGAATCAACTACAGTGGGTTTTCTGCGAACGCTGTAATGGCTTGTAACAAGCTGATTCTCAGTGAGTTATTGGATGCGAAAGAACGAGGGTAAACGGTTTCCTAAACCGTGGGTCGGGAGTTCCAATCTCCCCAGACCAGTAGTCCATTCTTCATAATCTCAGCTTGTACGGCCGCACTAAAGGTAAAGGTTTTGAGCAGAAATTTGCGATAATGCACTCCATTGGCAAGTCAGGGGTGGAGCGGGGTGATTGTGAAGCTTCTTCTAATCAACCCATGCAATCCGGTGGTCAGCGCGACCAAGATTCAGCGGTGGAACCGCCTAAACAAGTACCGGGTCTGGAAGCCGCTGGGCCTGCTGATCCTGGCTCGTCTCACCCCGCCAGACTGGGAGGTCGAGGTGATCGACGAGAACCTCGACCCGATCGATGCCGAGGCCCTGCCCCGCCCCGACTTGGTCGGCATCACCGCCTTCTCTTGCCAGGCCACCCGCGCCTTCGAACTGGCCGCGTTTTTTCGCGCGATGGGAGTCCCGGTAGTGATGGGGGGCATTCACGCCACGATGTGCCTCGATGAGGCCTTGGGCCACGTAGATGCCGTGGTCACCCGTGAGGCGGAGTCGGTGTGGCCGCAAGTCCTGGCTGATGTGCATGCGGGAACGCTCCAGAGGGTGTACGCCGGCGGGCCAGTTCCGATGGCGGGGATCCCTCCGGCGCGCCACGACCTGCTGGCGGGGCGGTACCTCTTCGGTTCGATCCAGGCCACCCGGGGTTGCCCCTTGAACTGCTCGTTCTGTAGCGTGACCGCCTTCAACAGTGGCCAGTTCCGGCACCGGCCGGTCGAGAACGTGATCGCCGAGCTGCGCCAGATCCGCGAAAAGAGAATCCTGTTCGTGGACGACAACCTGATCGGCACCCGCCGGGACCATACCGCCTACGCCAAGGATCTGTTCCGGGCGATGATCCGCGAGGGTTTAACCCGGCCCTGGATCTGCCAGGCCACCATCAACTTTGGCGACGACGAAGAGATGCTTGATTTGGCCGCGCGGTCCGGTTGCTTAGGGGTCTTCATCGGCTTCGAGTCGCCGACGGTCGAAGGCTTGATTGCCCTGCACAAGAGGTTCAACATCCGGAAAGGCAGCGATTTGCGCGCTGCTGTTCACCGGACCCAGCGGCACGGGATCACCGTGATGGGCTCGTTCATCCTGGGGATCGATACGGACCGGCCAGGCATCGGCGCCACCACCGCGCGCGCCGCCGAGGATTACGGGCTCGACATGGCCAATGCCCAGATCCTCACGCCGCTGCCGGGGACGGCGCTCTTCAAGGAAATGGAGCAGCAAGGGCGGATCATCGCCAACGACTATCCTGCCGATTGGCGGTACTACACCTTCGCTCACCCTGTCTCCCAGTACCTCCACTTTACCCGGAGCGAGCTGGTGCAGGAGATGAATCAGTTCCACGACCGGTTCGACTCCTACCCCAAGATGCTGGTTCGCGGGTTGCGAATGCTCCTCTACACGCGAAGCCCCAAGACGGTGCTCCTCAGCCTCATCACCAACCTTACCTGCCGCCACAATCACTTGAATGATCGGAACGTTGACGCGCTTCGCCGCACCCCTCCGTAAACCGCCTCTCCCACACAGGAATTCCATCAACAGGCGGCCAAAGGGGCAGTGATCGGCGTGCTGCGCGGCACCAAGGAGGTCGGCGGCGAGGCGCTCGACGCCGTGACGGGCACGATCGCCGGGAGGGAGGTGGTACTGAAGGAGCCGTTCCGGAAGGCGGTCTGAGCTTCCCCCTACGGTGCGCCAAAGCGAAGGGTGCACGTGTTGGCCCACCCCAGAAGGACTCGCAATTGCGCAGGGTACCCGAGGGAATAGGTGATTCTCCGTGGGCCCTCGCATACCATAACCGTGCGGTTCTGGCGTTGCTCCTAGCGTTACCGCGCGACGCGGAGAATCAGGCAGTCACAGGCTTTCGTTTGGAAACCCTTTTGGCACGTCGGCCAATCCCTCCTTAGACATCATCCCCAGATCCGCTGTTACCTGCATCACTTGACTTACTAGATCTCCAGGCACACAATTGCGCTAGCAAAAATAGACCGAATCAAGGTGGAGGCTTCGATGTTTCAGAAGATGTCAGCCTCGCTCCATGTTGTAGCATTTGTGTTTTTCTTCAATGTCTCGCAGGCCGAACTTACCGCACAGCGGCCCCCAAGCCCGCAGGCACTTAGAAACGAGATGCGGTTGCGCGCGGTGACTCAACCGGAAGAAGTCTCGCCAAACAGAGCGCCAGTTGGACCTGCACCTCAGCTGATTGCCACAATTACAACGCGGATTGATCGCGACCGGCTGGAAGTTCGTGTGTACCAAAACGGTCAGCCTGTAAAGTTGTTCCCCCGATTCCATGAATTGATTGTTGCTACACCTGCTGATCACCGGATGGGACTAGACAATGTAGTCGGAAGGAGTGTAGCCTTGGTGCCTTCGGAAAAGGGTGCAGGTCGGTCGGACATCTTTCTGGGAGTTGGCGGTGTAGATGAGTTCTGCTTGGCTGGAAATATCTTTATTGTCAAACAGGTTCTCCTTTCTTCTCGAAAAAACCCGATCGAAGTGCTGGTGGACGGCAAGACCCAACGTTTAAAACCAGGCCAAGCCCTTTTGCTCATGTGATGGCAAGGAACGCAATTTTCCTGCAGCGCGTGGACATCACAAGACGCTCGGTGGTATCAGTGTACGGAATGTGCCGAAAACGTGCCCAAGACGCCACTCGCGAGTTGCTGATCCCTCGAATCTGACTTCTCACCTTTCAGCGGTGCCAAAACCACATCCTTTGGCACAGTCAAAACAGGCATTCAGCCGCCATGTAGAATCAAATGGATGCAGGCGCGCCCTGCGCGACCCTTTGATACACCCGAGACATGAGATGCCGGAACCTGCTACGGCCATCCGTTGCGCTGTAAATGGCAAGAAGAGGATTCCTTGAGGGCACAGCGATTCACAAATGTAGTTTTGGCGAAGGAGTGTGTCCAGCAAAGGCTGGTATGTTCAGTGGGAGTTAGTCCCACCAAGGCAAGAGTCAGGAGCCTTGTAGCTTGGGTCGCATCCGTGGAGGAAACGAAGCGGATGAAGCTGACCGACAAAGCCATCCAAGGGATGGTGAGCGAGTCACCGGGCCGTAACGCAAGTGAACCCATAGGTGGCCTCGACAAAAAAATAAATCCGGAGGCCGAGCCCTCTCCTTCGGGGCGAAGGCAGCATGGCATGACGTGGGCTGACCGAGACGACATGTCACTCCGGCGGGGTGGTAGGGGCAGCACGGTGGCAAGGGCATGTCAAGCAACTGGAGAAACCGTCCTCGTCCCATCGAGAGATCGGTGGAGCAGGGTAGGCCGTATAACCGGAGACAACGGGAAATCGGCTGACGGCGAGACGGTGGCGGTTAGGCTCGAAGTAGCGACGAAGTGGGGTAACGCCCATGGAGCGAAGGGGCCTTGCTGCACAGCAAGTCTTGGCCAACATGGGAGGCAGGGGTGAAATGATAAAAGCGCCCTTTAAGCTGCAAGACCTGCGGCGAAGACTTTACGTCAAGGCGAAGGCTGAACCGACTTGGCGATTCTGGGGGTTGTATGTCCACGTCTGCAAACGAGAAACTCTCTGGGAAGCGTATCAGCTAGCTAAGGAGAACAAGGGAGCCCCAGGAGTAGATGGGGTCACGTTCCAGGCAATCGAGGCTGAAGGCTTGCAGGGATTTCTCGAACAGCTTCGCGAGGAGCTGGTGCAGCGGAGATATCGACCTCGACGGCTGCGGAAGGTAGGGATTCCGAAGGAGGGCGGAAAGGTTCGCCAACTTTCGATTCCTTGCATTCGCGACCGAGTGGTCCAGGGAGCGTTGAAGCTGATCCTGGAACCGATCTTTGAGGCCGATTTCCAACCGGGATCGTTTGGCTACCGGCCGAAGAAGTCAGCCCACGCTGCGATTCAACGCGTCTCGGAGGCAATCGTGCGGCACATGACCTTTGTCGTTGATCTCGACTTGCGTTCCTACTTCGATACGGTTCGACATTCCCTCGTACTGGAGAAGGTGGCACGGCGAGTGAACGACACCGAGGTCCTAGGGCTGCTCAAACTGCTGCTGAAGGCGTCGGGGAAGCAGGGTGTTCCGCAAGGCGGGGTGATTTCGCCCTTGCTCAGTAACGTGTACCTCAATGAGGTGGACAAGATGCTGGAAAAGGCGAAGGAAGTCACCCGCGAGGGGCGGTGGATGAACGTCGAATATGCCAGATTCGCCGATGATCTGGTGGTTCTGGTGAACGCTCATCCCCGGCAGGCCTGGCTTCGCAAGGCAGTGGAAAAGCGGCTACGGGAGGAGTTGGCCAAGCTGCAGGTTGAGGTGAACGAGGAGAAAAGCCGGAGGGTGGATCTTCAGCAAGGAGAGAGTTTCGGATTTCTGGGGTTTGAGTTCCGTCGCATCCGCAGTCGGCGGGGCCGATGGATGCCGCTGCGTACGCCGCGGGGCAAGAAGCGGACGGCATTGCTACGCAAGCTCAAGCTAGTTTTCCGGAGCTATCGCTCTCAGCCTGTGAGGGGGTTGATCGAGCAGATCAATCCCATTCTGCGCGGCTGGGTGAACTACTTTGCGGTCGGGCACTCCAGCCGGTGCTTCTCGTATATCCGCGACTGGGTAGAGAAGAAGATTCGGTGCCACTTGGCGAGGGCCAGACAACGCCCAGGCTTCGGATGGAAGCGGTGGCGTAAGGAGTGGCTGTATGGCACGCTCGGGCTCTTCCACGAGTACCGCGTGGTCCATCAGTCATCCTCCTGGGCAGCCGCCCCGACCCGATAGGCCCCATAACCCTTGCCGTGAAGTGTGCAGGAACGCGTAGTGCGGGAAATCCGCACGCTACGTGTGATGTGGCGGGAGCTGGAAACGGGGCTCGGAGCTTTCTCGGAGCCGCCGCGCCAGTTCCCGACCCTACCAGGGGCTACCGATAGTCCAAATCCCGGGCGACAGTCTCTGACATGCCGACCCATCGTTCCCAATTCATTGGGCGTGCCCAGCACCCATGCGGCTCACCGGGAACGCTGGGTCCCACATCCTGAAGATGCTCAGCGGCACTGCGGAGATCTACGTCACCGACTTCAAGTCGCGATGACGCACATCCGATTCTGGCCTAAGAGACACCCCGGGCAAGGATTCGCGGACGAAAAACGAGACTTGGTCTGTTGCCGCAGCCATAAGCATGTCCCGGCCTCCTCTGAACCGGAGGGCGCCGTGCTAACGCGGGTGCCCTACGGGAATCAGGTAGAGGGGACGGTGATCCGCCGGCAACGCCAGGGCGTTCTGTACGACGTCATCCTTGAAGGCCCCGATCGTCACCCCGCCCAAGCCGAGTGCCACGGTCTCCAGAAGCAGGTTCTGTGCGGCGTGTCCCGCTTCCATGTGGACATAACGGGAAGTGCGAGCTGCACCGTACTTGCGCGATGTCCGCTCGTATACCGCTGCAATCACGAACACCGCCGGAGCCTGGGTGATTGCCTCCTGGTCCAGTGCGGCGCGGCGCACGGCTGCTCGCAGGTCGCGCTCGGAAAGTTGGATGAGCCGATGGGGGCGCGGTTCGTAATGGTAGAACCCGCTGGCGGTGGCCACATATATTTCGAGGGGATAAAGCGCTCCCGCGGAAGGAGCCGTCCGCAGACCTTCCGGATGTGTTATGCCCTGGGCGGCCCAGAGCAGTTGTGAGAGTTCCCGTTCGGTCAGAGCTTTGGTGGTGAATTCTCGCACTGAGCGTCGGCGCGCCAGCGCTTCCTCCAATGACATCTTCCCTTTCTGTTCCGGGGCCGGAAGTTGCATGATGTTTACTGAATCGGATCTGGTTTGGACCATGGCAAAACCTGTGGCTGAAGACATCGCGACACCAACCAAGAATGCAAGCAGGCAAGCGCTAAATCCTCTGTTCATGACTCCAGACACCTCCTTTCGCGGCTTGCCGCGCATGTTCAGTCAGTGGACATCGTCTTGGTACAACGAGAAATGCAGTAAGGCCGTTTTTCTTTAATTGCATATTCGGCCCTCTTTGGTTGAGGCCATTGTATCCCTAAGTTTGGGGGATCATCAGAGTTTTGGAGAGGACACCTGACCCGCCACTGGAAGTTCCGCAAATGTCGCCAGCGCTCAACCGCTTCAAGCCCGATACTCCATTGACGTTAGCGCCAATCCACCGGGCAGTGTTCCAGCAGTCTGGCGTCAGCTTCTGTTCGGTAGGCGACATTCTCCGACTCATCGCGAGGGGATTTCGCCTCGCAAGCCATGGGAACGCCCTGGACCGAAAACCAGGCTCTGAGCCGTCCAAAGCAAAGCTGTCGGGTGTACACTTGTAGCCGGCCCGGAGTCTGAAAGGAAACCCACGTTTAGGAGGTGGACGGTGAAAATCGCCATCATCTTCCCCGGGCGAAGCCTTGAGACGGCCAGGCCAACGGCCCATAAGCGCTAAGATAAGAAAGTGCCTACAGCCGGGGTTTTCGTCTTCGATTTCGTTCTCCTAGCGCGTCGGCGATCTGATTCCAGCGCATCAACACTGACTGCAGCGGCACCGCCGGGCAGATAGCCGTCGTAACCCGATGAAAGGCAAACTGGAATTCACGCCAGCGACTGCGAAGGGGTGGTTTCTTCCCGCAGGGGATAGCCCCAGGGGGAAATGGCGCTTCCCTCGCGGGCCAACCGTTGGGTCAATAATGCCACCAACAGCTTTCCATACAACCAGGCCCGGCTACTGTGATCGTCTTGCTTGGGCACGTGACCCATTTGCACGATCGATTTTAGGCGCTTGAAGATCAACTCGATCTGCCAACGCAGACGGTAACTCTCCAGCACTTGCCGCCGGCTCGCTTGGCGCACGAGCAAGGTCGTGAAGACCAGAACGTAACAGGCGTACTGGCGAGTCTCCGCGGTTACCTGGGCTTTGCCTTGCTGCTGCCGGCGCGTCAGCTTGCGCTGCGCCTTCTCGATCGCTTGTTCACTTTTGCGGACCCCGCATACCCGTCCCCTGATTCCTCCTCCGGGCGCGGGTACCACCACCGGCCAGTCGCCCATTTCTCCTGCCCGCCCTAACTGCTTCACCGCTTCCAGTACCGACCAAGCACGCCCCGACCGATCCTGTAACGGCAACGACAGGGGATTTAACCGTACCAGGACTTCCGCTCCTTGCTGTTTCACTGCCGCAATTCCCGGCGGGTTACAGTAACCCGCATCGGCCATCACCAGTTCCCCGGCCTGCAAGCGAAACCGCCCCAACTTTTCACCCGTATTCTTCCCCTGCGACGGCGTCAGATCGAACTGATCGCACTCCAGCGTCGGCAAGCGCAGACTGTAATGAATCCGCCACTGTCCTCCCGTTCTGCCCGGCTCTTTCACCAGCGTTCCGTCCACCAAACGCACCGCTCGGCCTTGCAAGGCAGGCTGCAGATTCACCCCATTGTCTTTCCACAATTGCCGGCAAAGCGCCTGGAACCAACCTTCGGCTTGCCGTAAACGATTCAGCAGGGTGACATCGGAGACTGCGGCAATGCCGGCCAATTTCGCCTGCACCGCCGTCTCCCGCAGGGACCACCCACAACCCACATGCAGCAGGAGCGTGCGCAGTAGGTTGTTCACCGAGTCGAAGCCCCGCAAGCGCTTCACCGCCCCGGTACTTCTCCCCAACTGCTCCCATTCGGCAGGAAGCAATCCTACCAACACCTGCCAATCCTCACGCAACGTCGACATGCCCTAAACATAGCTTGTAACCCCAAAAATGACAATCCTTATCTTAGCGCTTATGGGCCAACGGCCTCCGTCATGCCGTTAGCTCCGTGCCTGTTGGCGGCCCTGTCGCCCAAGGAACACGACGTGTCATTGGTAGACATGCTCCTCGGCGACCAGGTGGATTACGAATCGCACGTCGATGTCGTCGCCATCACCGTGCGATCTCCGCTGGCGACAGTCGCGTACGAAATCGCTGACAAATTCCTCCAACGCGCCAAGAAGGTTGTACTGGGAGGGCCGCACATCTTCGCGTTTCCCGAAGAGGCCAAGGGGCACGCGACTGTGGTCGCCATCGGTGAAGGTGAGGATCTTTGGCCAACAAATCCTCGAGGACTTCCAACGGAACGAGCTAAAGCAGTTTTACGTGTGCGGGCCATACCCGGTCCAGAACCTGCACGGCACAGTTCACCACATCAAGCAACGACCCACACTGAAGAAGCTCCCCACGATGCGACGGGATTTACTGCCTCGCGGACGCTACATGATGGACTCCATTTTTACCACGCGCGGCTGTCCCAATCATTGCCGGTTCTGCCCCGTCACCGACATCTTCGGCGCCAAGATTCGGCACCGTCCAATTGACGATGTGCTTGCCGAGGTCTCCAGCCTCGGGCCACGTTACTACAACGTCGATGACAGCGTATTTGGGCATCCCCAGATCGTCGATCGGCCCGAGGAGAACCAATACTACCTTGACCTTTACCGCGAACTAGCCCGTCTGCGCCCCAAGCGTCTCTGGAGCGGGGGCGGAGGGCTGTCTGCGGTGAACTACAAAGATGGGCGGAGAATTCTGGAGCTCGCTGCCGAAAGCGGCCTCTGCAGCATCGCTGCCGGCCTGGAATCCATATCCGCGCAGGGCCAGAAGCAATCCGGGGCCTGGAGGAAGTTGCACTACACCTCGCCGGATTGCTTCGACATCCAGAAGCTGAAGGAGAATGTTCGCACAATCCAGAGCCTGGGAATCGAAGTGCGAGGATTCTTCGTTGTGGGTTGGGACGGGGATACACCCGAGACCTACCGCAGGACCCTGGGTTTCTGCGACGAATGCGGCATCACGCCGTTCATCTTCACCCTAACACCCATGCCCGGTAGTCAAATCTATCAAGAGTACATCGAGCAAGGACGAATCTTTTCAGACCGACCTTGGGATCACTACGGCACCGGTCACATTATCTACCGGCACCCCACCATGTCGGCAGATGAGATGTTTGAGCTCAGCGCCGAAGTCATGAGGAAAGGTTACAGCATGGGCCGGATTCTCAAGCGGACGATTCAAGCGGTCCGAAATCGTCCCTCCCTCGATGTCGCGAAGGACTCGTTCTTCACTCAGTTGGGAGTGAGAAAGGCTTATCACCAACTCTACGAACAAACCCCGCGGCCAAGCAGTGCTTGACGTGCAGCATGGCTAAGGCCGCCGGTGGGCATGCCCCATGCGATCACTGTGACGTTGGCCCAACTGCTAAGAGAATCTTCTTCTTCGCGTCCGAGGCAAGAGATGGGCACAGAAGGAACACACATCGCTGAAGATCTAGGCATCCACCTATCATCGAAAGCAGAGGAAGAGTTATTTAAATGGTTCTTGGTTTGTCTGCTCGTCGGCAAGCCGATTCGGCAGCAGGTTGCGGAGCGAGCTTTTCTGACGTTCGCCACAGCTCGATTGTTGAATCCTGATGCAATCCTTCGCACCGGTTGGGATGAGTTGGTACGGCTGTTGGATGAAGCGCATTATGTTTGCTATGATTTCTCCACGGCGACGAAACTCCTTCACATCTGCAAGGACCTCAAGGAGCGTTACGGCACGCTCACCAACCTTCTCGCCCAGTCCAAAACTCCCCGAGAACTTTCTGCGAGGTTGCAGGAGTTCAAGTATATTGGTCCCAAAACCGTCGAGATTTTTCTGCGAGAGGTGCGTCCTATCGGGTATCCATCTGGCAGGCCCGCAGAAAGAAACTGATGCGATTCATCGCAGATCGTGACACGCCCCAAGCCGTGCAGGCATTTCTTGCTCCGCGGGAGCGGAAATAAACATGAAGTCTGACCCGGACACGCTCTGGAGGATTTTCACTCAATGGTGGAGGGAGAATCGTGCGTGTCGCTGGCGCTAGGCTGAAGGGGATCCGGCCCAGGACCACGATATGAAGAGAGCCCGCACCGCTCGCGAGTTAGAGATCGAGGCAGCAGCCTGGCCACCGAAGGCGCAGAAAGCACTTTTGCCTCGGGGAGAAGCAATGGCCATGCTGGCTCGACGCGGTTTACGTCCGAGCACGGCTCGGCTTGACTTGCCGTTCGCGGAGGATCTGCCCGAGGGGTCGAGCGAGCGGCTTTCGGAACTGCTTGGCCACTATGCGTTCCGCCTTTTCCTGCGCGGGTCTATCCTGCTGCCCCAAGGGTTTGTTCCACACGGTGCCACGCGATACTTGAAGCGGACTCAGTTGAGGGCGTACGCGGAGGGGTTGGTCAAATTGGGTCTCGCCGAACAGACGTTTCGAGGCCGTTCCCGATTGATCCGGACTGCGAAGAGCTTTGGTGGAACCCTGGAGTGGTACGTCGCGCGAGAGCTCAATCGAAGGTTCGGCTTCGACGCGGTGGCAGGGGTCAGGTTTCATACCCGCGGCGTAGGGGGAGACCTGGATGTGGTTGCAGCCGCGGAAGGAAAGTTGGCTTATCTCGAGTTGAAGTTGTCCCCGCCCAAAAACATCGCGGTCCGGGAGGTCGCCGCCTTATTCGACCGTGTGCACATGCTCCGGCCCGACGTGACTCTCTTTGTCGTGGACACCGCGTTGCGCCTCAGCGACAAGCTTCTGCCCATGCTCGTGGCAGAGTTAGAGCATCGCAGGAATGAGACCCAGGCCATTACACCGCGTCGGATCGTGCGGGAACTCTGGTCGCTGACTCCTCATGTGTATGCGGTGAACGCTAAGCCAGACCTCCTCGCGAATATAGGGCGGGCTATCGCCGAGGGGCTGCGCGCCCTCGGCCCGCCGCTCTGACCACTCGGTAAGGGCTAGCGGCCTTGCCGGTCGCGATCATTCTCCCAGCTTGAAATTCTGCACCGCCGGCCACGGCACCCCCGCACGAATGAAACAGGAGTGGCTCCCCCTGGGGTTTCCCCACGCCCGGCGTGAACAGGTTGAATCATTCTTGTATACTCTGGCTAGCATACGATCGAATGGCCCATAGGAACTTGGGCACCGGCAGGTGGGTAGTGAGTGTCAATCCTTCAAAAAGACTTGTAATTCTATCCGGGCCGTCCTGTGTCGGAAAGAGTCCGCTCGACAAAGCTTTAGGGAGGTTTTATCCCGAGCTGCGGGGTGGGTTGCGGAAGCTTGTTCTATACAACAGCCGCGCGCCTCGCCTGGGTGAGGTGGATGGAGTGGATTATCATTTTCGGATGCGGAAGCAGATCGAAGCATTGCGGACGGAAGATCGCTTCGCGGTCTTAGACGTGCGCGGGGACCTGCAAGCACTTGACATTGAGGAGTTACGGATCTTGCTGCAAGGCAGTAACGCTTTCTTTGAGGGAAATCCTTTTGTGGGCCGGGCACTCCAGACGCATCCGCGCCTGGCCGGCATCGATCGGTTCAGCATCTTCCTTTCTCCTCTTTCAAGGGAAGAGATTGTTTTCCTCAAGGCGCCGGAGAGGAATGTCTCGCTTCCGAGTCTTGTTGCGGACATCATGAGGCGCAAACTCCTCCGCCGTACGCGACGCCAGAAACTCGAGCTTTCTGCGAAGGATTTGGAGAACATCGAGACACGAGCAACCAGTGCATACGTCGAACTTAAGGAGGCTTGGCATTTCGATTATGTAATCCCGAACCACGACGGGGAAGAAAGCGATAACTGGGAGGCTTTTTATTATCCAATAGGAGATGCTGGGAAGGCGCTGAATGCGTTTGTTGCCCTGCTGGAAGGCAGGGTCTCGTCAGAAGCGGAGAGATGGGAAGATGATCTGATTCCCTAAAGGCGTTACCTGCGGTTCTGCCTGAAGCGGCGCAACCTCCACGGTAGCGCATCGGAGTATGGCGCGCGTCGCAAAGAGGGAGCAACTCTCGCGTGTGCGTAGCAATGTACGTCGGCGTCTGCGTTGCTCGGTACTTTTGGCCTCGTCAGGCATACCCCCTACAATCAAGATCCACCGCAAGCAGCGTCAGGAGCCGACAAACCATCCCCCGCACTCTAAGAACCTGAGGATCCCCGACCCGATATTCGCGCTCAATCCTACTAGAGTGCCGCGAGGAATTCTTTCCACGGTGTTGCGAGTAGTGTCTCTGTAGTTGAGTGTCCGTACGCGCGGATAATCATGGCAGCCTTTTCAATTTCCTTCGGGTCCTCAGCCCCGACAATATCCACGACGTTGAACCGCCCCAAAGTGGCGAAGCTTTCTTTCCAAATGACACCTGGACATTCGTTCTTGATTCTCTCTGTCACCGTAGCGGCGATTTGTGTGAACTCTTTCGGGTCTCGGAATGCTTCTGGAGAAAAGCGACTTAGGATTACATAGACAGCCATCTCACCCCCTGTTTTCTTGCATTGATCATGACTCAGATCAAGAATGTGCCGCCGATAAGGTTGTCCGTTACCGGTGACCGTGGCGATATGAGGCATGTCCTGTAAGGTGCTCCTCTTCCTCGTCTTCCTCCTCGATTTCTTCATCCGGAAGAGTAGTACTGCCATCTGAACAGAATAGGTCCCCCTTGGATGCGAAGATTCTCCGTCCCTTCCTCATACTTTCCGCTTGGGTCTTGCTTCAAGGTTTTTTCCGACCGGCCAACCTTCGTTAGGTACCTCGGGCCTAAGGAGTCAGCACCAAGTGCGTTTCTGTTGCCTCGACACCGCGCATCTTGGCGATGCCGCCGAGGACCAGCTTTTTCAAGGCACTCACTTCAGCCACCTCAGCGAACATCACGACGTCAGGCCTCCCCCAGCAACAGTCGACCAGTTTCACGCCGGGCAGCTTTGTGACCTGTTGGGCCACTCTCGGGCCCTGACCCACTTTTGTCGATATGAAGACGTAGGCTTCCATGATCTCTACCTCCGTGCCTCCCGACGAGGGGCTAGCGGGATGTGGCGATCGCCCTTCATTTTTCCAACGCCACGTGAGTGTCAGTTTCCGTTACACCCTCAATGGCTTGGATCGCCCCCAGAACAAGGTTTTCCAAGGCCGCATCACTTTCCACTTCTACCTGGGCGATCACATCCGGAACTCCCCAACAAGCGTGCGCTGCCTTGACCCCGGCAATCTGGGCGATTTTCCCCGCCACCTCGCGAGACCTGCCGGGCTTTACCTTGATGAGTACATAGGCTCTCATGATCCCTCCTTTGCGCTCTTTGGCGAGTCAGCCTTCACGGAGGCGTTTGACCTTCATTCCTCCCGCCAACCCCCGTGCCCATCAAATCAGTTCTCAGCACCGAGCCGTCCCGAGTCGGAAAATGGCCAGGACGGGAGTAGCATGAAACGCCCACCAAGCAAGAAAGCTAAGCAATGCCACCCAGCCCAGGAATCCCAGCCATGGCATAATGCGGGGGACCCAGCCAGGCGTTCTGTGCTTCCATGCCCAATGATCCTCCCTCGCGATCTGGTACTTGATCCGGTATTTAGCGGCAAGGTAAGCCCTTGTTCCCCACGAAAGCAGGCACCCACTAAGACACACCGCTTCTCCAACCATCTTCCACCTCGGAGGTTGCGAGGTTCGCGGACAAGAGATTATGCCCGACCCCTTCCTGGCGATCCCGACTTCTACGCAGCTTTCCTGGTCTCGTGGCTTTCTGCGCCTGAAATTATTGTGGGAGCTAGTGCCTTTGCCATTGCCTTCCCGGTCGCGACCACAGCGAACGCTCCCACAAAGGCACCCAGCAAGGCCGGAATCAAGTATATGTTGGCGATTTTGACTCGCTCAAACCAGTGACCGATGATGGGTGAACCCAGCCAGGCACCCACCCAGCCGGCGATCGCCTTAACAAGAAAGCCATCGAAACTCTCCAGGAGCCGATAGCGAACCAGGTAATGGATCACGTAGGCTGCAATCACGCCTGCCACCAACAAAACCAAGAATGCCCGGAAATTCATTCCGATCATGTTTCCACCTCCCCAACTAACCACTCTTGGGACCTCGGTCCTTCACACCAAGGAACATCAAGAAATGAGTCCCACCGCTCAATCACGAACACCGAGCAGTTACTATCATCCGCACTGAAAACTAAACCACCCGCTATCGCGCAACTCCGCTCATTCAATCCGCAATGCTTTGAACCGGCGGATGTTTTTCTAACACTCGGCCTATTTCCAAAACTGTCAACGGCTCAACCAAATAGTCCACAGCACCCAACTGCATTGCGTCCAGGTAGCAGCCCATGTCAAGGCAACGCGCCACGACCAAGACGGGCAAGCTGCGATTGATCTCTGTCGCGCGCTTCAGCACGCAGCTCCCTTCGAAGCTGAGAGTTCCCTGACTTACCATAACGAAATCGAAGACTTCGTCCGCCAGGCAGCGGACACCTTCCTGATAAGAGTTGCACGCCCGGACACGATACCCATACCCTTGGAGTATGTTGAAATAATATTGAAGATCTCCGAAATCTTCGTCCACCAGGAGCGCTTTCGCTTTAGGAACACGGAGAGGTTGCGCGCTCTCTTCTTGGTTCGTGCCTCTTGGCCTCATAAGACACCTCCAATGCGTCGGCGATCCGTGTTCCGCCTTCGGCGGAAAGAACCCACCCGGCGGCCCCTTCCCTGGGGCTCTCGCCCGAGCTGCCAATGACACCGCCTTTGCTCACACAAGGCGATCAATGCGCAATTGCACCGAGAGTTGTTTATTCCCTCATAAAATTGTCTGCACGCAGGAAACTTCGCCAACCGCAGGGGCGGGCGCCGTTCTATCAACAACTCGGCAACGCGCAGGCTTACATGGGAATGATGAGGCTTGGCGTGAGGATGTCGTCTGTCGATGGAAGTCAGCGGCGCTGACTCTTGGAAGGGGGCCCTTCCCTGAAGCGACGAAGATCAGCAATGGAACAGAGAGGCTCGCGTGGCCCATTGAAGACCTCCGTATATACAACAGCTTACTCCCAAAAAGTTCCAAGTCAAGGCGAATAACCTCGCGCGGGACTTGCGTTGCCTTTGAGCCCCGAGCAGTGGCGACTCGGTGCATACACATGAAGAATAGCTTCTCCGAGAACGCCCCGGCCCTTTCCCCAGGGGAACTCCGCTCGGTCTGCAGCCCCGCGTGAGTTCGGAAGCCGCGACAGAAGATTAAGGGCACTATGGAGGTCAGAGTACGCAAACGTGGGACAGGTTGGCCGCGGAAGCCAACAGTATCAATGATCGCAGCACAGCGGGTCTCTTGCAGCAGGATAGCTTGTTCCCTTGATCGAGCAGGGTTATTGTTGGCCTAGAAGAAATGATTTGGAGACCGATTAGACCCCGGAACAATGGGTATGACCTCCCCCTTGGCGCTCCCGAGCAAGTGTGCACACTCTGCCATCGAAGATCGCAACTGATCACTGCCACTTTAGGCTTGTGTGGCGGCTGCATCCGCACTCGTCCCGACGAGGCGTTGTCTCTTGCTTCCGCCCTGCATACTCAGAGTCGGAAGGCTTTCCGTCTGCCAGTATCCCCTCCACAAACCGTTGGCGGGGTGCGTTGCTTGTTGTGTGCCCGAGAGTGTGTGATTGGAGAAGGTGAGCACGGATACTGCGGTCTGCGGACAGTACGCCAAGGTCGGCAAGTACATCTTGCAGGCACTCCCCTGCGTGGTATTCTGCAATGGTATCGTGATCCTCTGCCGACCAACTGCGTGGCTGACTGGGTCTGCGCGGGCAGCCAGCAGGTCGGCTATCATAATCTTGCTGTCTTCTATTCGAGCTGCACACTCGATTGCTTGTTCTGCCAGAACTGGCACTTCCGGGAAGTTTCTCCAACAGCCGCGGATGGCACAAGCGCAGGTCACCTTGCCGACGCCGCTAATTCGCGGACTTTCTGCGTTTGTTTTTTCGGCGGTGATCCCGCTTCTCAAATGCTGCATGCTCTCGCCGCGGCTGATAAGTTGGGCAAAAAAGGAGTAGTCATCTGTTGGGAGACAGCCGGAACGTCCAATCCCAAGTTGCTTGACCGCGCGGTGGATCTCACGCTCAAGACGGGCGGCTGCATCAAATTCGACCTCAAAGCTCATGACGAGGCTCTGCACATTGCCTTGACCGGTGCGACCAATCAGCGCACGCTGGAGAACTTCGTGCAGGCCGCACGGCGGTTTAATGAACGCCCGAACCCGCCGCTGTTCGTCGCCAGTACGTTGCTGGTGCCGGGATATGTAGATTCATCTGAAGTGGACCGGATCGCCCGCTTCATCGCCAGCATCAATCCGGACATCCCTTACGCGCTGCTGGGCTTCGCGCCGCACTTTTGCATGCAGGACCTGCCCAGGACCTCCGTTCGCCATGCACAAGCGGCGGAGGAAGCGGCCCGCGCGGCTGGCCTCGCTAACGTCCGCATCGGCAACCGCCACCTGTTGTCGCATGACTATTGAGGCAGTCGGCCTCCTTAGTGAAGAGATGCCCGGTGAATCGGACTACGAACGGGGGAGCTTTAGCACCGACCACTGTGCCAGCGCGAACGTCCATTGGCAGACGACGCACCTGTAAACCCCTGGCACGATGACTTGGTGACGCAGTGCTTCAAGCAGAGCTTCTCGCTATACCGCGAACTCGCCAAGGGCTGCCACGCGCCCCGTGCGCCTGCTTCGAAGGTATACTGGTGCAAGGAAAACAGATTGAGAGGGCTATGGCCTTGTCGGAGCCGCCTGCAGCACGCTCTTGGTCAGGAGAAGTCGAGAGCATTTTCGTGCGTGAGGCGCTCCTGCAAGAAGCAATGGGCGCCAAAGTCCGCTGCCATGCCTGCGAGCGCCGGTGCACGCTCGTTCCGGGTGGTTTCGGTTGGTGTCGTACGCGTCAGAACTGCGGTGGAAGGTTGGTCACGCTAATTTATGGCTCGATTTCCTCCGTGGCCAGTAATCCCATTGAGAAAAAGCCTTTCTACCACTTTTATCCGGGCACTAAGGCCCTCACCGCAGGGAGTTGGTCATGCAACTTCGGCTGCCCCTGGTGCCAGAATTGGGATATCAGCAAGTCGCCCCCGCCGGTGAAAAGTGACTATGTCTCTCCGCAGCGCTTCGTTGACCTGGTGGAGAAGACCGGTTGCCAGGGAACATCCATTTCGTTTAATGAACCTACGCTCTCCCTGGAGTGGTCGGTGGATGTATTTCGCCTGGCCAAGCAGCGCGGTTTCTACAACACCTTTGTCACCAACGGCTATATGACGCCTGAGGCGTTGTCACTGTTGATTGACTCGGGCCTAGAGGCTATGAACGTCGATCTCAAAGGTGATGCCACGTCCGTGAAGAAGTTCTGCAAAATGGTCGACGTCGATAAGGTCTGGGCTGCCTCGAAGCTTGCACGCTCGCGCGGCGTGCATCTCGAAATCACAACACTGGTGATTCCTACCGTGAACGATTCCGAGGTGACCCTGCGCGCAATTGCAGAGCGGATCGCGACAGAACTGGGCCGAGAAGTACCATGGCATGTCAGCGGCTACTATCCGGCTTACAAGTTCACGCAAGCCCCCACCCCGATTCGAACCTTGGAGCTTGCCTGGCAAATCGCCAAGGAGGCGGGACTGAAATTCGTTTACATTGGTAATGTCGCCGGCCATCCCTATGACAACACGTATTGCCCGGCATGCGGCACGGTGTTTATTCGCCGGTCGGGCTTCGACCTCGTGGAGTACAAATTACGCAACGGGACGTGTATTGAATGCAAGCGACGAATCGCCGGTGTCTGGGGTAACAAATAACAGGCCAAATTACCTGAAGGGGTGAAAACACTCCGGATAACTTTCGAGGCAGTTGAGCACGGAAGGGCGGCACAGAATCTACCGAGCCATGAGAGCAATTGGGCGGCGACGGTGTTACCCAGTCCGCAGTCAGGGTTCTGATTCTGCAACAAAGCAAATGGTTCGAGAAGACACCCGGTGAGGGTCTCTTCCGAGGGAGTTTCATGACGGGGCTGAACCTGCTGGTAACGGGAAGGCCTGGTGTAGGCAAGACCACGCTGCTGGGGAGCGTTTCAGAGCAACTCCGCGGCTCGTTGCGTCTCGCCGGGTTCACCACTACCGAGGTGCGCGATCCCTCTGGACAACGGACGGGCTTCCGCATACTCACGGTTGAAGGGAAGGAGGCCGAACTGGCACGTGTAGGATTTCGAAGTTCAGTACGCGTGGGCCGGTATGGCGTGAATTTGGAAGCATTCGAGCGTCTTGCTCTTCCAGAATTGGCCCGTCGCGACATTGATCTGATCGTGATTGACGAGATCGGCAGGATGGAATGCGTTTCAGGTGGCTTCTGTCGCGCAGTGGAGGAAGCGCTGAACGCTCAGGTTGGTGTTTTGGCTACGCTGGGAATCGCTCACCTGCCGTTCCTGCAATCTGTGCGGAAGCGCCCCGACGTGGAATTGCTCACTTTGACAGAGGCTAATCGCAACGCCTTCGTCGCAGAACTGTGCTGCCGCTTGCGGAACGTGGCCAGTCTGGGCCCTTGAGGTGAAACGACCAGTCAGGACATTGCTTACCATTGGCGGTGAATCCTTGCCTTTGGATCCGACATTCGGACCGCCCTTGTGCGTGCTGCCGGGCCTGGGGTGCAGACATGAAATGCTCGTTGTCATGGAAGTGCGTTATGCGGCCAACTGGCTGCCAATAGGCGTGAAGGCGACTTGAACGAAGCCGCCCGTGCGTGCAAAGGGGCAGCAGCGCCCCCCGGACGGACCTCCACATTCAGTGGCCGGCAATCGCGGACCTGGTAGATATCCACGCCACGCAGCCTGAAAACATGACTCATCCCGGTTTGCGACGCAACAGCTTCCAGCCGCGTTTTCATGTAATCGAAGGACGCGCCTTCCATCTCCGTTCGCTCATACAGCAGGTCCAAGCGGTATTGATCCGCAGTCTCCGGCGAGACAACAATCACTTGCGCTCGTGGGTTCTCCTGGATGTTCTCTTTCGTCTTGTTGAAGAACTGGTAGGAAAGTCCTACGTGATTTTCATCGATGAGATGCACGATCGAGAGATATGTCAGGTTTGGGGTTCCTGCACCTGAGCACGAACAGATGGGCGAAGGAATGATTCCTTCGAAACACGATGTTATGTTGTCCAGAGGAAAGAACTGCGGGGAAGTTGCCCTCATAGCGGTGAACCTGCGTCAGGCCCGGGCGTCTGGTCGAAAATCTGCTCAGCCAAGAAGCGGATCTTGACGAGAGCTGGTGAGGCAGTGAGCTCTCTCCCCCAGAAGGCCTCACTAAGATGCCGTGGAAATCCGGTCATCTCGGACTGGCGGGCAAACGCCTCCCGATGCCGCTCGACCGCGGCCAGGTCCTCTCAACGGGAATCTACGATTTCAAGACAGCTCCCCTTGATTTGGACCGTTTTGTAGTTGCTGGGAAGGGAAAACGTGAGTGCGATCTGGCCGTTGTCTCGAAGGTTTTCCAGGGTCTTACGCCCCGCGCCGAATGCGATGCAAAGGTCAATCCTTCGCCCATCTTTCAGGACACGCGGGCCCCAGCCTCGAGTGATCTCGGGGACCATTCCCACGTCGCGCGTGCCCACAATCACAGCAACGCCGCTTTCGAGGAAAGCCCATAGCTCTCTGGGGACCGAAAACCGTTTCTTTGCAGATCTCATTTTGTCATCAGATTATACCAAGCGGGCATCGCTGCGGGTTGCGCTCTCTTAGGAAAGATTTAGGAACCCTCTAGGAATCATTTAGGAACAAATCCTTTGTCGATCGAGTACTCTGACCTGGGTGGAGAAGAAAGGAATGTCGGAGGAGGCGATCATGTCTGAGCAATACGATCTCATTGTGGTGGGCGGAGGTCTCGGGGGCTCCACGCTCGCCGGTTCGATGGCGGAGCGCGGAGCGCGAGTCCTGGTTCTTGAGCGCGACCGGCAGTTTAAAGATCGCGTGCGCGGGGAGTTCCTGACGCCCTGGGGCGTCGCCGAGGCAAACCGGCTGGGAGTTTTCGAATTGCTGCGCGATCGGTGCGCGCACGAAGTCCCCTGCGTGGATTTCTATTCGGGGAATGTCCTGACGGCGCATCGCCCGGTGGTGGCCACCACACCGCACCAACTTCCCTGCCTCTCGTTCTACCATCCCGCCATGCAGGAGTTGCTGATCGGCGCAGCAGCGAGCGCGGGGGCGTGCGTGCGGCGCGGAGTCTGTGTCAAGGAAGTCCTGCCGGGAACCCCCGTAACCGTCGTTGCGGGAGACAACGGTCACCGCGAGGAGATACGCGCAAGGTTGGTAGTCGGCGCCGATGGGCGATCTTCCACTGTACGTGCGTCGGTGGGTTTCCAGCTTCGCCGCGACCCCGAAGACATGCTGGTGGCCGGCGCTTTGATGGACAACATACGCGCGCCGGAAGACATCGGCCAAATCGTCATCAATTCCAGTCTGGGTCAGGTCGCGATCGTATTCCCTCAAGGCGGAGGACGCGCCCGCACCTACCTCTGCTTTCACACGGGCACCCAGCCTCGGTACCAGGGCACAGCAGACCTCCCGAGATACATCGAGGGATGCACGAGAACGGGGGTGAATCCTGCGTTTTACGATGGCGCGAAGGCGGCCGGGCCGCTCGCCACGTTCGACGCAGCGGAAGTCTGGATCGAGCATCCCTACCGGGATGGCGTGGCTCTCGTTGGAGACGCAGCGGCCGCGAGCGACCCGTCCTGGGGCCAGGGCTTGTCGCTGACCCTG
The DNA here is from genome assembly GCA_963804995.1 of uncultured Acidobacteriota bacterium. GTDB lineage: Bacteria > Acidobacteriota > Terriglobia > UBA7540 > UBA7540 > Bog-366. Next base: position 9,545 of record CAWDSK010000001.1, on the reverse strand, counting down.
CGCGACGCCCGCGTGCTGCGCGATCACTTGCTGGCCACAGATGACTGGGAAACCGCTGGTCACGCCTACGCCGCGGAGCACGACCGCCACACCGAAGTGATTCATACCGCGAACCTATGGTTCACGGAATTCTATCTGGAAACGGGCTCGCAGGCGGACGCCCGTCGCGCACGAGCATTGCCTTTGATCGCACAGGACCCCAGCCGCCAACCGGACACGCTCTTCTCCGGGCCCGCCCTGCCTGTGAACGAGGAGGTTAAGAAAAGGTTCTTCGCAGAAGACTGAACGCCTCGGTCCTTCGCGGCTCCGTTTGTCTCGGTATTCTTCTCTTCAGGTGGCGGGCTCAGATACCGAGACGCGCCCGTGCCACTTCCTGAAAAGTGGCTCTCAGCGACAACTCCTGTGAAGCTCGCTTCATGTCATGATCAGCGCCGCTCACTTGGACGCGTACGCGCTACACGGAGAAGTGTACCCGATCCGCGAATGCGGTCGGAGGCGAGATCAACTGCCAAGGAGGATTGGGAAACGCCCTTATGGGAAAACGCCCGTCACCTGTGCTCCGCAGCTCTTCTGACGAAAAGGAAAACAGGGGCGAAATAATAAAAACGCCCGGTAATCTGCAAGACCGGAGTCAGAAGATATACGGCAAGAGGAAGACTGAAGGGGTTTGAGAATGTGGAGTAAGTGTTGGCTCCATAGTCCAAGACGAAAGCATTCCCGACTAGATAGGTTGCATAAACTTTGTCGCCAAGCGGGCAAGAGCGGAGTCGTAAGACCACCGCGCCGGCCCTCGATCCTACTAGGGATGGCTTAACCGAGTGGATCGACAGCTACTCGCGCAGGGACAGGCTCACACATGCATCTTCACCCAGGCCTCCTCGGGTTGAAGCGGGCCGATCGCCCGAGGATGAATTTTCCGGTACACCTCGGCGGGAAGCGAAGGCTTTGCATCGACCTCAAGCAGCCACGCCACCGGAATTCCAAACAGCCGCTCATTTTCTTCCAAGAAGGGATGGATCACCGCCCAGTCATGTTCTTCGAGCGGGCTAAACTCGCCGCCGTTGAGTTGCTCCTCGGAAACCTTCCCATGCGGGTCGCGAATGTAAATCGCTCCACCGGAAGCGAGGGAAAACAAGTTGCCGCCGGGGTAGGGAGTATCCAGTTCGACGACCTCCCCCTGGTCACTCAAGGCGATTCCGTTGAGGACAACAAAGCCACCGCCGTTGAGTGGGTCACCCGCCATGAACGACTCGGCCAAATAATCAAGGCAGGTCCCATTGATGACCACGCGGGGCTTACCGACGGCGTTAATGAGGGGACGCCCGGCTGCGTTCCCCAGCACGAATGCGTGCCCACCTTTGCCTGCATAGAGAAACGTCTGGCCGACACTGCCATATACGACGAGCCTCCCGTCTTTCATGATTTGGGCCAGTTGATCCTGTGCGTCGCCGTGAACGACCACCTCCGCTCCGTCGATGCCTGAGGCGAGATAGTCTCCAGAGGAGCCGTAGACGTCGATATGGACGCCTTTGGTGCCGGCGCCCAGGCCATTGGCGATAAACCGATGTCCCTTGACGTGAGCCAGTATGAAATTTCGAAAGCCGCGCTGGTAAAGCCAAACGATTGTGCGGGCCAGCGAGCGTTCACCCTCTGCCGCAAAGCCGCGAGCGTCTAGAACGACCGTTTGCGCCTGCCCCGATGGGCTTGGCATAGAACTGCAATCGTCCACGAAGACATAGGCTTCGGAAGGAGATCGGCGGACAGACTCGACGATCGCTCCCAAGCCCTGATCGAAGAGCGAGAGCAAGCTGCTGCGCCGCATCGCGCCCGTGGGATAGCGACGGTCCATCAGCAGCGTGACGACTTCCAAGGCACGCCTGCGGTCATCGCCGTTGTCGGCAGTGCGCTCCAGAGCCTTGAGAAACGCGAGCAGGTTTCCATAGTCCCACCCCGACAACTGCCCCTTGACCCAGGCGAACAGCTCATCAACGGGAACGTCGGGGAGCGCCATGTCGGTTCGCACAGCGGTTGCACGCCCATCGTACGGCTTCTGCAGCGCACCAGGCCTGATGGCCCTGCCGAACTTGTCCGTGCATTGCAGCTTGGCATGGCCATTCCCGTTGGCATGGACGGTGAAAATGAACGCACCGCCGTCCGTGTGGCTACCTCCACGAGCGTTCCAGTAGCGGTCGGCGTGCGACCAGAATCGCGGATCTTCCCGGGCAAGGCTCTCCAAAGCAGCGTCGATGGCTTGCTTTTCCGAGGCTGCGAATCCGACTGAGACCGGACCTTCCTGCAAGGCAAAAACCTGCGGACGCAGCATGCTAGTGTCCGTGATCCCGATCAAGCGGTACTCGCCTTGTGCTTGGGAAGATTGGGCGATAAGAAAGAACCAGGGCCCATCCGGCGAGCCGTGAATATGCACGGTTTGTAACCGCTGGTAGATTGACTGCCTTTTTTCAGGCAGCAGTGCGAAGTCCCGCTCCGTCGTAGGCGCCAGAGACTCGATGACGTACTCCAGTGGGTAAGCGTACGTCCTGTGGAAAAGGTCGAAGACGAGGACCGAAACTTCCGTATCCGTCAGGAAGAGAGGGTAGATGTTCCGCTGCGCGAGGTACTCGCAGATCGAGGCATAGTTGGCGAAGTCGCCGTTATGCACCAGAGCTTCGTGAAGTCCGACGAAGGGATGCGCACCGCCCGGATGCCAAACCTTGCCTTTGGTGGGGTAGCGATGGTGGCCGATCCAGATGTGGGCGCGCGTATTCTCCAATTGGTAATAGCGGATCACGTCATCACCGTAACCGACCATCTTGAGTACTAACATGTTCTTACCATGCGATAGGACGAAAGCGCGCTTCTCGCCAGTGGACGCGTAAAACGCACGGTTCAAGCGATAGCTGTTCTGGTAGACGATTTCGTCCTCAATGCTTTCCGGGGATGTGGGCGGCACCACCGCCGCCGCCAGGCCATTCCTCAGTTTGAACCCTTCGATGGCTTCCGGTCTCACTCGTCCAAAATACAGGAAAACTTCCGGAGGTTTGACGTCGAGCCTCTTAAGGATGCGCGAGTCATTGGTGCTGGGGAGGGCGTGGGCATGATGGATTTCGAAGGTTGGCTCGATGCAGCTTCGTTCGACTTCCGGCCTGGCGCTCGCGTCGAGATAGGCGATGGTGAGCAGGTAGTCGTTTTCCAGAATCTCCCGAGTGACACCCAGGTCCTCGGGTACCAGCCCTATGGCTGCGATGCCGCCTCCTTTGCCGTTGCCTCGGTTGCGCATTTGCTCCAATGCCTGGAACAGATGGCGTCCCGGCATCCTCTCGCTCGAAGCAATTCCGATGACGCCGCAGCCACCCTCGGCCTCGGCTTTGCGCGTGGTTAAATGTCCATCCCTTTCTGGGGTGAGAGACTTCCTGGACGCGAGGATCTTGTCGATCGTTTCTGGTGAGATCATCACCGCGCTCCCGCACGACCACGATAGATGAGCAAATCAGTCCTGCCCACGAGATCGCGAATGCTCGTGAGCCCCAGCCTGCGCAGCAGATCGCTGAGTTGCAATTGGAAGGACCGATACAGGTTGCCGAGCCGCTCCGCGCCCCAGTCTATTTCGACCAATTGCGATAGCTCCGGATCGGTGGTCGTCAGCCCAAAGGGACAGCCCCGGCCGCGCTCGCAGTTGCTACAGCGGGTGCAGCCCAGGGCCACCAATTCGGCCGTGCCCAGGACGGCTCCATCCGCACCCAAAGCAAGCGCCTTGGCAACATCATAAGCAGTGCGTATCCCGCCGCTGGCCATCACCACGACCTCTTGTCGAATGCCTTCTTGCAGCAGGTAGCGATGGACCTTGGGGATCGCAAACTCAATGGGCATGGCGATGGTCTTCTTAGCGATTTCCGGCGCCGCGCCAGTCCCGCCATAGCTGCCGTCAATGTGCACGATGTGCGCCCCGGCGTAATAACTCCCCACGGCTACCATGTCGATATCCGTGGGCGTCGAGACCTTCACGGAAACGAGTGCTTCCGGGTTGATGGTCTTGATCCAATCCACGTGCTTCTTGTGATCCTCCACTGAATAGACGCTGTGAAATGGGAAAGGCGAAAAGAGGCTGACCCACGGAAGCGACTCGCGCATGCTTGCAACGCTGGACGTCACCTTATCGCCCAACAGGTGTCCGCCCAGGCCTGGCTTGGCCCCTTGGGCATACTTGAACTCGATAATCGGCGCCTGCTGGATTGTCTCTTCTCTCACTCCGAACATGCCGGTGGCAACTTGGGTGATTACGTGGTCTTTATAGGCGACCAGCGAGTCCGGGTATCCTCCTTCACCGGTGCACGTGAAGGTATTCCATGCCTGGGCCGCTTTGGCTCTGGCGCACATCACTTGCTCGCTGATTGAGCCAAAGGACATGCCCGCCCCATAGAAGGGGATAGGGATCTCGATCTGGCGATCGTAGGGTCGGCGATTGAGCGGGATAGAGAGATCAACTGCCACGTCGTTGGACAGACGCCGATCTTCAGGCAGGAATTTGAAATCCAGCACATCGAAGCCACCACCGGAATTGCCCACGCGGTGTTCCAGGCCGTTGGTGGGCGGCTTCCCGGTTTCGGCTTGCACCCAGGTGGAGAGAATCAAGTCCGCCGTCCAGCGGTGGTCACCCAGTGCAGGTAGCTTGCGGTTCTTCAACTCAGGCCAGAGGTGAAAGCCTTGATGCAGAGAGGCGGTATGTTTCTCGATGATGAGCTGCTCGGTGGTCTTCATGCTATTGGCCATAGCCTTCGATCCCGGAAAACGCTTCGCGCTCCAGCTCCTTCTGGAACATTGCACGCCCCATCTCCCCGCGGAGCCGGCGGACTTCCCGCAAGCCCATCGCCCCCAGCACTTCGAGCAATTGGTCGCGCCAAGAAGTCAGGAAGTTCTTGAGGCGCTGGACGCCCCAATCGACGGCCAGCCTTCTGGGTAGCTTGAAGCGGCTTTTCTCCCGGTCGGCGCACTCGTCCACAAACTGCGCCTGTAGGGCTGCTAAAAGGGGTGTGTCAAGGGCGACGGCATCCAGACCGCAGATAATGGCTTTGGGAACATGCTCGGCGGCGATGATCCCACCGCTCCCCAGGAGCGTCACCTCATCCCGGCACGACGCCTCGACAAAGGTCTTGTGCGCCTCCCGGATGAGGTCCAGCACGAACCGCCCGTTCCGTCCCCTGCCATGATAATTGGCCACCAGGTGGAACACTCGGAACCCCGAGCGATAGTGCCTTAATAGCTCTTCCTTCGAGGCAAGTTCGTAGCGCAAGCAGATCGTGACCTCGGGGAAGCGAGCCCGAGTTTCTTTTAGCAACGCTTCGTTCCCCCCGTCGAGCTCTATCATTCGTGGCCTGAAGCGGAGCTTCGGGAGTGTGTATGCGTCCCCGCGGCCCACCAGCGGAACAATCTGCTGTCCCTGAAACGCGAATTTGCTGAGCACCTTGGCCGGCAAGACGAGCAGCGTCCCTGCCTCTTGCGCTGCTTCCACAAGGATCTCGAGGAATTTGCGGGATAGGACAGATGCCGGCGGCACATCGATGAAAACCGGAATTGGAATGGAAAAAGTCCGCACGCTTTCCCCAGTCATGACCCCTTGTTCATCAAGAGTAAGGAAGGGTGGCTTCTGACCAATATCCACGCTTGTCGAAATGAACTCCCGACCGTGAATCCCGTCGCGTGTGGGACGTACGATCTCCGACATGTCGGTCCACATGCCGTCCCAGCCTTCGCCTCCGAAGCGGCCTCGGTAGCCGGCGCCCTTTACGGGTATCCTCCCAGTGCGTGCTTCATAGCAAGTCGTGTCCACGTGCTCGGGTGTGAAGTACGAGTCACCCAGATACTGGTGTTCCGGATTAAGGTGTACCTGGACCATCTCGGGGTGCTCAATCGTGCAACGCAGGCATCCCACACACGAGTTGCTCCGAGGAGCGAATCCCCCCACCGGCCCAGAGAAGACGCCGTACACGCAGGGCCGACTCAGTGCAACTTCCGGGTTTTGGCGATAGCGGACCAGCTCTTTGAGCAGGTGCATGGCCAAGCCACGCTTGCTGACTTTGACCCGTGTGCGATTCGGGAAAGGCGCGATTTCGGGCGCGGGGCTCGTCTGAAGGTGGTAGCGGTGATACATGTCGAATCCCTGATTCAATCAAACAAGCTACGCCAGGTGGCTCGATTGAGGGATTACCAGCCCTTGAGAAACCCGATGTCTTGACGGGCGGAAGTCAAGTAAACCGGAATTTCCGTTTTCAATCTTCAACAGACCGATAACATACAGCCGAGCACCTCTGAATGCAATCGCGCCGGTCGGGTTTTGGCTGTCCAGCGGCTCACCGAGCGTGGAGTCCACCTGTTCTACCGTCCCTCAACAATAACCCATCGCACGCGGTTTCAAAAACTTAGGAGTGAGCTCTCAACATTGTTAAGAGCCACTCAGTGTAACGGACGATCTTTGCGGATCGGAATTAGTACGGAGGACACGCATCGTTGTCCCGAAACGTTCTGGGAAGTCGGCTGGACAGCCCATCCGCATCACTCGAACGCGAAACGGCCTACCTGATGGAGCGTGCCCCACGCTTGAGGTCACGGTTCAGAAGGCCGTGGAAGCTGGAACGATGCTTCGAGTTCCGCGTTGCGGAGGTCGGCGAGCAAGACAGTGAGGGACTCTTGGGTGAGCTTAGACCAGTCGAATCCTCCTTGTTTCAGGGAGGAGAGTACACCTTCTCCCTGATTCAGGATTCTCGGTATCGAGTCTTGGTTAAAGGCCTGATAGAGGCACTCGAAAACGTGAGCACGGAACCCAGTGGGGTTGTCCCCTTGGGTGAGACAAACAGTTAAGGCACTCCTTGCCGTTCGCTGGAATTGCATTGTACCGCGAAAGCGTTTTCTTGCAAGATGGGCGCCGGCTGGTGAAGCGGCGGCGGGAGCGCAACCTGCCAAGGAATAGCCAGATGGAAACTCAACGCGACGATGAGGCCGGGCGCGGTCCTCCAGGGGCCGCCCCGGCAAAGAACCGGAAGCGCTTCTCATCGTACGATAGCCTCTTCACGGCAGAGACCAGGATTTCTCTTGGCGTCTGCATACCACTTGGCGATTCTTCCTAGGTTGGTATCTTGGTCGAGTTGGGTCATTTTCTGTGTATCCCCGTATTCACACCGGAATCCGGCCGGGGCAGGCGGTGGGCCAGTTGATGGGTACGTGCGTTGGCCACTCTTGGATGTGAGGGTGTTGGGGACAGCCGATTTCGACTGCTCAAGATCAGGCAGCGGCAGAATCCGCTTCGGCGATTCTCTCTTCTTTCAAGATTTTGACATCGGCGACGGCCTTTTTTGCCGTCGCCGTTGAGAATGTAGCCGAATCTAACCCCTGCGGCGTTTCTCGCGATCAATCCCAGCGAGTGCTTTGCCACCTCAAATTTCCTCGATGGGGACTTCAGGCGAGCGAGGCTCCCAGGTCACTGACCCGTCGCCGCGTATATTGTCCCATCTTCTGTCTCCGCGACGGCACGCAGCGGAACGAACGACTGCATGTCTTTCATTGAGGGAAATGCAAACCAGGCGTCCCCCTCCTTGAAGTAGGCCAAGTAGACATCATCTTCGCGCATCGTACTCGCAAATTCCTCCATCTGGACACAGTATTCCCTGTTTTCTCCAAAGGTTGCGTTGTCGATCCTGATTGGGAGTAGCGAGCAGAGTCTGTCGGTGTAGATGCCTATGGGCCATGGGAGGTTACTATAGAATCGCGCGTCCTTCGGCAGGCTGCGGATGGTCTGAGAGCATTTTGGAATGCGTGTAGGTGGAGCTTGCGTACCCCTGTCCGTCCTCGCGGGTGCTGCGGGCCCATTGCGTCATCCAGACCAGGAAACACACCGAAATGACTACGCAGAATACGCTGGCCGCCGCCTTCGGCACTCCAGCCTCCAGTCTCTGGTGCAACCTGTTCCCTAGGTACACCACCAGAATGATCATAAAAACGTGGATAGGGAGGAGAATGCGATCGCTGACGACAAATAGGTCCGCCTGGAGAAACGTCGAAGTCAGCAGCAATACAACGGCGTAAGAGAGTATGTAGAGCAACGGGAGTGCCGGCCGGAGATCCGTCCCCAGCTTGCGGAATGACGTGCGGGCAGCCGCCGCCAGCACCGCCAGGATTACTGCCGCCACAATGGTCGCTCGAACATATACATCCGCTGCCCCAAGATCCCCATTCGACGCCCAGGCGGAGATTCCGAGAAGAAGTTCCTTGAACAGGGCCATGTCCATGACCGGGTGGAAACTCAGGTGGCGCCCGGTGGCCCCCTGGTCATAGCGCATGTTGCGCAGAATCCACAAAATCATCAGGGAAGAGCTGCCCAAGCCGAAGAGGACCGCATCGAGCAGGCGCTTCGCCAAGGCTCTCTTCTCCCACAGGAGGATCGCTGTGAAGCCCGCGACAACGAATGCGGCTGCCGCATACCGGGTGGCGAACGCCAGCCCGGTGGCCGCGGCAGCACGAACGAAGGATCCCGGCGAGGGCTTTTCGAGGTAATTCCCCACGAACATGAAGGCCAGAAGCATAAAGAGCAGGGAGGCGGCGTCCGAGAGGACAAACGTGTGAAATTTAAGCATATCGTAGGATGCGCAACCCAAAAAGGCCGCCAGTGCCGCCGCGCCGATGGAATTGCAGCACCGGCGATAGGAAATTGCTCCCATCAGCAGCACGTTGGCAAAGAAAAGGATCGCTCCCATCCACCGAGCTCCCGCCAACAAGTCGCCTCGGAACAGGCATGGCAGCGCCAGCAAAGTCGGGTAAACGAAGGGAAACCGGGGCACCGGATCGACATTCCCGTGAATATCGAGGATCGTGTATCCGTGTCCCGCGAGCAGCCGGCGCGCGAGACTGAGGTAAATGGTCGAATCGGATTAAAGCCCGATGCCGGGATGGGTTGCGTAAAGGATCGTCCAGGCGCCCGCTCCCGCAATCCCGACGATCAGCAACGCCGTATACAGGTCGCGTTTTCTGCCAGACAATTCAGACCTCTCTGGACCCGTATGATACTTCGTCGCCGGGATTAACGCATCAAAATGGCCACGCGGCGTCCCGCCCACCCACGCGAACATCCCGGCACGCTGACCCGAAGAAAGAGCCGCTCTGCATCGTTCACATCGGTAGCGGACAGGGTTTACGAGGCGCTCCAAGAGGCCCCAGCGGGCGAGCCGGAGAAGGTACAGGCAGGCCGGGCGGGAAGGTAGATGGCGGGTCTGCCCGTGCGGAAAAGTAACCATTTTGGCATGACCGGGCCCAAGTTTCCCGCCTAGAATAGAGATGCAATAGGCTTGAGACTCAAGGCTAGGAGGATCACAAGGAAAAACCTGGAATTTTGATTGACATTCCACGGTTTGGCAGACGTGAAATCCATACGATCGTCAGTGACTACACGGGAACTTTATCGCGTCACGGAAGACTCGGCGCGGGCGTTAGAGAACACCTCCTCATGCTTCGGGACCTCGTCGTGAAAAAGGTTATTACTTAGGACACGTACGGGACCGCGG